>CAVTXH010000004.1:0-74423 GCA_963738625.1 uncultured Alphaproteobacteria bacterium
AAGGTCCTGGAACCGCGTACGCGCCCGATTGTTCTGGAAATCGTTGGCGACGGGTTTGATCGGCGGCCCACCTTTAGGCCTCTGCGCCATCCCATCAAGGTAGACCATTTTTTGGGTCGCTTCGAACGCCGTGAGTACATCCTCGTGCGCATTGCCGAGCAGGCGGTAGGCGAGTTCCTGCTGAGTATTGTCGAGATTCTCTGCAAGGACGATTTGTGCGTCGACCAGTGAGGTTTCCCGCTGGAAATGGAGACGCAGATTGCACGCCCCGCAATCGGGGCAGAACAGGGCGATGGCGTAGACTCCATAGTCGCGACCACAATGGTCGCAGACGAGTCGCGCAGTAGATCTTCTCGCTTGAACCTGGGCTTGGGCTTCGGCGTTGCGCGTCCAGGCTTGAACTTGATGAAGCCTTTGGAGCGGCGGGCTATGTCCTGGAACATGCGCCTAATATGCTCTTGGACATCCTCAACAGCGGCGTGCTTGACCAACGCGATTCCTGCGTCGCGGTCATCCGGGTGCGTGAAGTCTTGGTTCGGAGCGACCGTGCCGCTGTACGGGCATACCGTGTATTGCGAGCCAGGGGGCTGTTTCATCCTCGCCTGCGCTTCCGCCGAGGCGGTAATCCCTCGATATTGCTTCCGATGACGAAGTGGCGCGGATGCGCGTCCACATTCGGTGAGTACCGGTAGACTCGCCCGTCCGGTGTCTTGGGCAAGGGCAGGCTGAGATTCATGCGCGTCCCACTGCCCCCGATCCGGTATTTTTCGAGATTCGTCATCCGCACGGTTTCACCTATTCGAATTCGAGAAGGGCATATTCCGGCTCGGCGCTGCGGGCGAACAGATATCCGCCGCTCGAGCCGGCCACGCCAGAACCGCCGCCGGGCGATCACCAACACCGCGAAGCTGATATCGCGCTCGCTATCCACGAGGCTATTAATTGAGGCGAGGTCTTGGGCGCTGGGGCGAGTTGAATAGCGCGGGTGGGAATGCCACCGCCAAGGTAGTTGTAGCGAGCGTAGTCATTGCTCGTGCGGTCGAAGAAGGCCGCGAGCGCCTGCCGATGCTGATCGACAGACCGGACGAAATTAGCGGCGCTGCCGCTTACGTCATCGATCGATAGATCGACAATTCGAAACTCGCTCGGCCCAATCTGCTCGCCCATGAGGACGCCGCCGATCTCTGGGTTACCTGCCTGGCGCAGCGCACCAAGCATCTTCTCTCGGGATTCACGCGGCAGTTTCAGTTGCATCGTCAGGCTGTGCAGGCAGGAGACTGGTGAGAAACTCGAAGACGGCCTTTACCGCGTCATGATCTTCGCTGCTCGAGACCGTCCAGGGCTCGGGATGAGCGCGATCGGCACGGTGTCGAACGGCTCCCTAAAAATCCATCCGGCCGAAAGCCCAATCAGATAGACTGATGCCGGGTAAGCCGACGCCCCGGGTTGAAGCAGTGCATCGAGCGCAAGACGTGCTGCGTGGCCGGCAATCACGCCGACATCTGCATCGGATGCGATGAGCGGAGGGCAATCATCCTGCTCGACGCCATAGTCGATCGGCGTTCCTTCCCAGGTCACTCCCTCGCGCTCGCACCAGGCATTGATCTGCCTGCGTGCGGCTGGCGGTGGCGGATCTGTCTCTGGCGCCGCCCGTGCGATCATGCCGCCGATGCCTCCGGCGAAGACTTCCGCCCAAAGCATCGGTTTCTTCTCCGCCAAAGCGGCAGCCGCGCAAAATTGAAGGCGCGCGGATCGGCTGTGGCGTCGATGATAAGATCGCACTCGCCGAGTTTCTCGAGAGCGATGGCGGTCGCCGCCGCAGATTCCTGACCACCAAGCGCCACCCGTCGCGGCTCCACGACACAGGTTGGCGCAACCTCCAGGATGCGGTCTTGTACGCCGTCCACCTTATGCTGCCCCATGGAACGCCAGTCGAGTTCATTCCGAACCATGTTATGCGGAAGCGATATGTCGCTATCGAGAATGCGGACGCGCCCCACCCCCCGCGGGCGAGCAGACCGCAACCTTCGAGCCAAGCGAACCGGCGCCGACGATGCCGACCGTCTTCCCGGCGAGCTCGGAATAGGTGGCAGGTAGGCGCGCGGCTTCTTCCTTCACCTCGATCGTCTGGTAGCAGTAGATGGTTCGGTCGCTCGGCTGGCCACCGATCCAAATGAAACGGATGTCCAGGGCGTCCGCAAGTAGCACGGCTAAAATGGCCGGATCCGTGTCGATACGTTGCCAGACCTCGTCCATATCCTGCGCCTTGAGGCAGGTCTCGAGTTCGGTTGCGTCCGCGAACTCCGGCAGGTCGGCCAAGCTCCCGACGCGCGCCACCAGCCCGGGTATTGCTGTGGGCGAGTCGACACCGCCGGGTCTCGCCACTCGGCATCGCTTTCGCCACAGGCTGATGCCCAGGCGACGAAAGTCTCTGCCATATGGCGTTCGCGAAACACGGCCTTGTGCAGCGTGCCGACGGGCTCGGCCGCGAGCTTTGTTCGAAGCGCCGGCATGGCAAGGAAACGGCTTCGCCGACCCCGCAGCCCCTGACCCTGCGATACGTTGTGCGCCGACCGCACCTCTGCCCGTTCGCCATCGACCCGCTCGCCGGCGATCAGCCGGTGGGCGCTCTCGATCATCATCGCCCCGGTGATGTGGGGCTCCCAGTTGTCGGCGCGGTACTCAAGGCAGAGTTCGCCGTTCCGGCCATACTGAACGTCCGACAGTCTCTTGCCGTCACGCAGCATGACGATCGGAGGCGTATCCGGGAAGAAGTCCGGATAGGCGAGCGTAAGGACGAACGCTTCGCCATCGTGGGTGATGGTGAAATCGGCTTTCAGCTGGAGGCCGGCCTCCAGCCGCCAGACAACACCGGCCAGCCAACTCGCGCTTTCTTCAAGCGTAGCGATGGCGTGTCGCTCGGCATTCACGCGCGCGGCGCGCTGCAGGACCCAGATCATCCGAATCCCGCCGGCTTGGTCGGCGCACGTGCGTGGTCCGGAAAGACATAGGCTGCGGATGCAGGCGCGGCGGATCCGCGCGCAGCATCGAGCGCGAGGCGGGGTCGTTGCTCGCTCCCAGAAGGCATGGTTGAAGATCTGACGCCAGGCGTTGCGTGCCTGCTGGCGGGTGCAGGAGGGATCGAAGAGGATATCGAGCTTCGGCACGTTTTCGAACAGGGCGGCGGCCAGACTGTCCATTTCGCGCTTGCGCTTGTCTTTCGCAGTAAGGTCCGATCCGTCGATAGGGCTCGCCACCATGCGATGAGCTTGCAGGCGCCGCGCCATCGCGAGGAGGGTTTCGCGAAGCGCGACGTCGTCGCGGTGACCGTGCGGCTGATAGCATTCCTCCGTCAGCGTCGTCAGGATCATGCCGCCCGGCAGGCGCCACTGGGCGCGTGAGCGCGCGAAATACTTCAGATACCGGACGATCCTCCGTAGCTGCCCCGACGCGACCGTCACGCCGAAACCAGAAGGCGAGCGGCTGCGGACGCGCTCGTCGAACCAATTGGTCATCCGGTCGGGATCGCGCGGCGTCCAGACATCGCCACTCGCGTGTTCGATCAGCCAGGTGCCGTCCAGCCGAAGGGATCGGCGGTAGATTGCGAAATGAGGTGTTGGCCGGACGCATACCAGACCGTGACGGCGTTGCTGCGTGCGTTCGGAGGATCTTTGAACTGGCCGCCGCTCTCGATAAACGCATCGCGAATGCGCTCGCGCGCAGCCTTTGCGCCGTCCGGCAGGTCGCCAGCTTCGAAGATCAGCCCGACGTCGATGTCGTAGTCGTTGTTCGCGGCCTGGTTCAGCGTATCCATCGCGTAGCCGCCCTGATTGCGGGTATCGGCGTAATAGGCATAAACGCGGCCGCGCTTCTCGCCGAGCTTGTCGAGGCCGCTCTCGAGGCGCGTCAGGCTGTTGTCGCGAAACGTCGCGAGTTCGTTTCGCCGGACTTTTCCAAGCCGGACATGATCCTGGTAAAACTTGTCGAGATCATCATGCAGATTGAACACGCGACGGCTCCGTAACGGCGGGCGGGAGGATGAGTTTGGGTTCGACGCCGCCATTGACCTGCACGGCCCAGGCGTAACGCGGCGTCGACGCCTGGGTGTAATTATGGATGATCACCGGCGGGTGGATCGTCGGGCTGACCTGGCGGCCAAGCGCGAATACGACGCTCATAGGCGCGGCGCAGAAGACATGTATGGCCGCGGGCGGCGGACTTTGCTGCTGCAGCCGGTCGAGCACTGACCTGAAACGCCGTGCCAGATCGTCGACTTGGCCTTCATGGGTGACGGCGTCGATCTTCTGGGTCCCGATGTGAAGATGGAAGTCCTGTGCGTGAGCGGGGAGGCGCTCGAAAATGTCGGGGCGGTCCACCGGATAGCTGACAGAGACCCGGACAACAGCATCGCCAGCAACAGGCGCGCCAGTCTCTTCGACCGTCACGTTCAAATCCGGTCCATTTCCGGGCTGCAGCGGCAGCCACGTCTTCGGGCCTTGGCGCGCCAGCTCAAGATGCAGAACGCGGGGATCGACCTGGGCGGCATAGCCAGCGGCGAATGCCAGCGGGATGTGCGCCTTTCCGTAGTAGGCGATGGGCGCGCCTGCGTGGGCCTGAAGCTGCGTGCGGAGGCGAGCCGCGAGGCCCGCCTGGACGCGAAGGGCTGCTGCCGGCTCGACCAGGATCCCGGCCGAGAAGAACGACGTCTGGTCGATCTCTTCATGAATGATCGCGTGCTTCTTGTAGGGGGCGGGCAGCGCATCGGGCGTCAGCGGCGCGGGAGCGCCGTCGAACGAGCGATGTCGGATGGCAATCATCACGCCGTCGTTGGCGGCAGCCTTGTCCGTCTTCATGCCGGTGATCACGACCCATGCCGCGAGTCCGCCAAGACCGACGACGCCGGCCACCTGCGGGCCGCTCAACGTGGCGGAGGCGAGGGCGGTCTGCCAGGACACCTGGCCAAGAAGGGCGCCGCCAAGGGCAGCCAACTCGTATTGGCGACAGCGATGGCGGCCGCGACCAGCAGGACAGCGACCTTGCCATAGGACTTGCCATACTGGATGCGCATCGCCTCCAGCGCCCAGTTCCCGACCTTTTGTGCGCGTTGGTCCGTGATCATGCCGTCCTGCCTGCATACCTGCCGGTAGCATAGCTGGTTTGAACAAAAAGGGTACGGCTGCCCACGTCCGGCCCTACCTATAGATGGGGATTGATTTGCGGGGCGCAATATGGAGGGTGGGTTCGCCGGGCGCGGGAAGATCGCAACGACTGCTTGGCCGCCGATTTACTGACAATTGGGGGCCTCAAGCCATATACTCTATATGGCTTCGCATGTGATCGCTGAAACACTTAATTGAGTTTTTAGAGGCTGAAGCTATATGTTCTGTATGGCTTCCCGATCGACATCCTCAGCCGAACCCCGGTCCTCGCAGCAGAGGTCACGCGCATTCTTCAGCGCACACCCGGTCTTTCGGCGCGACGAGTACGCCGCCGCCGTAGGCCGGCGCGCTGCGGACAAGGTGGTGACCGTGATGCTCGCCCAGCATCTCAAGGCCGGCAACATCAAGCGAATGACGCGCGGCGTTTTCGCATCCGTCCCCGCTCACGGCTTTGCGTCGTCATGGACCGTCGACAGGTTTCTCGCGGCCTCCCGCCTGCGCAGCGACGCCGTGATCGCCTACCACTCGGCGCTGGAGCTGCATGGTTGCGCCTATACGGACGCACATGATGTCAAGCCATCTCGCCCCAGGCGCCTGCCGTCGTGGGCACGCCTGACTTCTTCTTGCCGCTTCCTCCGCCTGCCGAATGGCTATGAAGGCCAGCGTGACACGACCAACATCGATCGTGCCGGCCTTGGCGTGAAGCTGACCAGCCTCGAGCGCACAATCGTCGACTGCTTCGATCGCCCGGACATGGCCGGAGGCGCCGAGGAGCTCGTGAACTCTCTCGCGCTCGTCGCCCGCGTGCGCACCGGACCTCTGGTCCAACAAGCCCAGGCTCTTGGCAATGCTTCCGCCTGCGGCGCCCTTGGCTGGTGGCTCGAGCGCGAGCGGGAGCGCTTGGCTGCACCCGCCGCAGCGCTCGCAGCGCTCCGCCAGCCTGAAACCCAATCACCCGCAATACGTGCTCGGCGCCAAGGCTGGCGATGCGCGCTCTGTTGCGGCGTGGAATATTCTCGTTCCAGCCGAGCTGGTCGCGCCAAGTTTCGAGGGGGCCTGATGCCAGCGCCGTCACGCGAGACCCTGCAACGCCTTGCGGCCGAGACTGGCCATCAGCCCGGCACGCTCGAAAAGGTCATGCGCCTGCTCGATCTCCTCCAGGGTATCGCCGATGACGACCTGCTCCGATCCCGCCTGGCGCTAAAAGGCGGGACCGCGCTCAACGTCTTCCATCTCAGCCTCGACCGGCTTTCGGTCGACATCGATGTCAACTACATCGGCGCCCTCGACCGCGAGGCCATGCTGGCCGAACGGCCCGCCGTTGAGGCGGCGCTCGGGCGCATTCTTGCCGCACAGGGCTATCGCGTCCGTCGCCAGCCTGCCGAGCATGCAGGCGGCAAGTGGCTCGCCGTCCATCCGTCAGCGCTGGGCGGGCAGGGCACCCTGGAGGTCGACGTCAATTTCATGATGCGCCAGCCCTTGTTTGGCGTCACGGCGATGGACTTCGTCGTCCTGGGCGGCCAGAAAGCGACAGGCGTCAGCGTTGTCGATCGCCACGAACTCGCTGCCGGCAAGCTGGTGGCGCTGCTTGACCGCCGGGCTGGCCGCGATTTGTTCGATGCTCGCCGCCTGTTTGCGTGGGAAGGCCTTAGCTGGAAGTGGGTGCGCGCCGGCATGCTGGCGTTTGGCGCATCGGGCCGCAATGACTGGCGGCAGGCCTCAGTGGCTGCGATCGGTGCTGATCCGCGGGAGGTCCGGCAGAAACTTCTGATGTGCCTGCCGCGCTCAGCATTCGCTGATGATGCCGCTCTCGATGCATGGGTAGCCGAAACAATTGCGCTGTGCCGCGAGGGCGCGACGCCCCTGCTGGATTACACGCTCGACGAGCGGGCCTTTCTGGACGGCGTGCTGGATCGCGGCGAGATCGACGCCAGTCTTCTCGATGTCGAGCCAGCAATACAGACCAGGATTGCTGCGATGCCGATGCTGAACTGGAAGGCCTCCCACGTCCGCGCACGCAATACGTAAGCTCCGGACGAGCGCGATTGTTCCCTATTATGCAAAGGTGTTGATTGCGTATGGGAACTGATGCTCCTCAAGGAATACCCAAATGCCGCGCAACGCTACAAGGGATGCTACTTAACTCGCACTGTCCAGTCCTCAGGTCTCCTGCAAGCAGCCGAAAAAGTCTCTAGCGTCGTCCCGCCTCGCGCGGAGTATGTAGATAAACTCAAACCGAGACTATCTCCATCCGCACTTTCCGAAACCATCAAATAGTCGAACTCGTCACTGCGATCTGCATTCCTCGACACACCAACGATCCTAGTGGCGTTGCCTGTTGCACGTAGATCGACTTCTACGTTGTTGGTGGATAGCCAAGCCGCTTCAGCGAGTCTGAGATTTCTGGACCACTCCGAAGGGATCTCGCAAAACCACTCAAGCGCCTGCAATTCCCCGGAAGCATCTGAACGGCTCATAATCTGAAGAACACGCAGCCTCCTTACTTCGTCGGACACTAAGTTAGGTAGCCTCGCTCGTACTTCACCGCTCCCCATTGCCTCACCGGCAATGTCCGGCTCCATCAGAAGCCATCCTGGTGATCGGTCCACTCCAAAACGGCCTGCAAACGCGGATACCGCAGATAATCTCCCACAACCGTCCCGGCCTTTCGACCATCTTCGCCGTATCGATTTCGACTTTGGAACGTCCGAATTGAAGCGGCCTCATCGTCCAGTCCGAATATCGACACAATTACGCACTCTTGAGACTCGACGCCCGGCTCGCTCGAATATCCATGGCCCAACTTCGGATCACAATTTCCGAGATGAAGAGAGCTGAACTCTTGCTTCATTCGGGGGGGGGCGGGAACGCTATAAGTGGGTACTGCGCCAGACTCCATGGGTTCAACGTGGAGCGGTTCTCCGAGCGGAGTCCAACATCTGTTTCTACGGCGTTGTTTGTAGCATCATATGTCTCGGGACACGGATTAACTTTTATTTCAGGACACCGTTCAGGATATTTTCCATCGTGAATTAGGATCGGCACTTCAGGGTCGAGTTGAGCCAATTCGAGTTTCTCACCCCTCCCATCACAGTGTATACAAAATACATCCAATGACCCGGACGTTCCAAACTCAACGTTTGATCGACTCACAAGCCCGATCCGCTCGGCGCCTCCGGCTTCCTCGACAGCAGGCAAAGTAAGCGCCGGATGCGAAAACAATCGATAGACATCACCGCGAAAATCGTGAGGTGCCCTTGCTGCGTAACGAGCCAGTCGCAGTTTCAGCCCTTCTCCATCTGATAGCCCTTCAACAACCCGAATCCAGAAATTTCCCGAAATCAGCTTCGAATCGCGATCTTCGGATTCCGCCAGCCGCCTTGGGTTTGCCGACCCGGGATAAAGCGCCAGTCCGGCAAAGACGAGAACATCTCTTCCATCCGTTTCTCTTTCCTCACGGAGAACAATTGGTGCTCGCTCAAACGGTACCAACGCAGCAGCCTGCACGCTTGCATTACGTATCGGCACCGGCCGAAGAGGAGAATCGCTGGCTGCATTGGTGCAGTTTTTTTTGTAACCATGAAGCATACAGTCTTGAGCGAGCAGAAATGCGCGAGCATTGTTGCTCGCCAAATCAACGTGCAGCAGTACAGGCCCAACAAAAATCGCCGCGTCGCTTTTGGGCCTCAAAATGAATATGAGCTCTGCCTCGCCAGACCCATCAATGTCAGCCACCGTTGGAGGATAAACAAGAGCATCCGACGACAGGAATCCCGGATCCGCAATATGTTCCAACCTGGAGCCGCCCGGGTCGCCGAACCCGTTCCATGCTCCACCTGCGCCCTGCGAAGTTGAAGACCTCCGTTTGGTCTAGGCAGACGTTTCGTACAAACGCGGGGAGCGCGCCACTTCTTCCAACCGAGCGTCGCGAACCGTGATCTCAATTCGACCGTGACCTCTCAGAATGCGCGTTTGCAACGTTCCAGAGGTCGACATGCAATCGACATCGTGATCACTTTCAAAATTCACGCGCTGCCGAATTTCCACGAGCCGGGTAATCCCGCCAACGTTCATGGTTAGAACTCGATCGCGCGGAGCTGCGTATTCCGGCAAGGCATCGCAATTGACAGGTGGCTCGGCGCCAGAAACGTAAACTCAATCCATCAAGAAAGCCCCCCAGAGCCCCCACAACGTTGGTCATTTTGACTTGAATACGTCGACACTTTTCAACAACAGCATTTGTCGAATCGGCGCGCGCCACTGCGGCGCAGATCGCCTTCATTTCCGCCGCAAGGTCGCGATCGCAATCACTCCGAAGTCCGTCCGCCGCCCAGGGGACGATGTTCAGCGCAAGCGTCGTGTCTGACAAACGCTTGCTGGAACTGTTCGTAGGTACTGCCATCTCCGAACCTGCCCAAGGCGGAAACGACCCCGCGGAACGAAGCCCGTACTTCTTCCCGAGCGAATCCACCCCACAGTCGATCGTTAAACTTCGAATTGCCGCGCCGACCGAAACACCGTCGAAACGGATCAAAAGCCGCAATCGGTCGATCCCGGCCGGGGGCTCGTGTGACGATATGTGCATCGCCAGCACCTCCCAGAGACTCCAGCGTCAGGTCATGAGAGGAAATCGCCACAAAGCGCTGCTCCAGCGAATTCTGGAGTTGCGCAGCCAGCGATCGCCGACGCCATCACGGCGGTCGCCAGCACAATTGGCCAAATTCTCCCGCCCACCTCGCCCCCTATCCGCTTGCTCGTCAGCTTTCATCGTACACGTTTCCGAAAGCCTCGTTCCGTGCAGAAGTCATTTTCCGAATTCACCGAAGCAATACTCTTTCCTAGGGCCACACAAAAACTACGAGAGAAACCGGAAAGACCACCGCTCATCACTTAGCGAGCCGTTTTTGTATGTGCGCTTATAAAGAACAACAATCTCATTGTTGTTGCTGTGCGCGACTACGTCAGATATTTTTGCCTCAAATGAACCATTTTCATCGCAAAAATCCACGAACACGCCGAGCCCGTCGACATAGCAGGTGGTTGAAGTGGAATTCAGGTCCTTTCCCTGTGTGGAGCAGGACATCTTGACCAACGCGAACGGGAACTCCGCCCGCCACTCGCTCTTGTCGAAACGCTCCAATTCAGTGCAGGTGGTTTGTATTACACCAATTTTTTCGGTCGTGTATTCGGTGTTCGCATACAACTTGCCCGACTCCTGGAGCGAAAGGACAAATCGGGGCGGAGCGTTCAATTTTGTCTTATATGTATAGCTCGTTAATAGAGTGCTATAAAACGGCAACATGGAAACAATTTGGTTGGATGCCGAAACACTCTGGAGGTAACGGAATCGCACTTAAGACTTTGGCTTATTGTATTATATTCTCCAACAAGCGGTGTCCGATGCGTCTCGCTTGACTTGACTGCCGAATAAAAAATAGATCTGCCTCCAATATTGCAGTTGTCATCTCTATCTGCCGGCCCCGCGTCGGCCCGAATTTTCGCCTCAACTTCTATGACAAACTCCCTGAAGCCCTCCGATTGTGTCGCAGCGTAGTCCAAGAATGCGCGCTTAAGACTTCGGCGACATGCTCTGATCGAGCAGGTTCCCATACCTTGCCTCAATGGCATCGACTGCAGCTTGCTTCTTCTGCTTCTCAGCCGCCAACTGCGTGGCCTGACGTGCTTGCTCGTCGACCCTGCGAGCCTCATCGGTCAACTTGGCGATCCGAGCGTCCGCAAGATCGATCAGGGTGCCGCATTTCGCGGGCAGGCGGTCGCGAAACCGCTGTACGACGACCTTGTCATTCTGGTTTTCTACCAACGACCATTCGTCGCGCGCTGACTTGCAAAAGTCGCCCTGAGGGACTGCCGCTTGCGTCGCTCGTCCTTTTGCAGGCTGCGTCACCGCCGCAGGCCTTCCGGCCTCAAGCGCGGCGTCAATTTCCTTCTGAAGATCGGGGCAGAGACCGGATGCGCTCACTCGCCCACGGAGCGCGTTGAGTTGGCTCGTGTCTGATTTGATCGCCGCATCAAACTGCGCGCGAAACGGTCGACAAGTTGGGCTATCGGCCCAAGCGTCGTTCCGCGCCAGGGTGATTTGGGCGAGCATCAGTCCGCAAACAAGTCCTGTAAGAGCTATCCAGCGCACAGTATTCCCTCCCCTACCGCTCCAGCGGCGTCCGTTGAGCGCAGCCGCACGGCATCTCCGTCTCGACGATAGCCATAGATCGCGCCGCCCGCTCCCCTCGCTTCGATCCAACCGTCGTCTGAAACCCGAACCAGTTCCTGTGTTTCTCCACCAACAAGTAGGCTGCCGCGACCCAATGCGACGACCACGACCTCCTCTGCCGAGCAGCCCGACGGTCCGCCGGAAAAATTCCATCGCCCGACCAACTCCAGCGATGCAAGCTGAAGATCCTTCGGCTCACTTGATTCTGCCTTTTGGGTCATCGTCTGCATGCTCCCGGTTTGAACGGAAGCCGGCGAAGTGAGCGTTTTTTCATCGAGGAATGCCGGAAGAAATCGCCAGCCGCCTAAGACCCCCACTCCCCCGGCAATCAGCACCGACAGAAGCACGGATACAAATGGAAATCGGGACTTTGGCGCGGGAGGCCGAATGGTGGCAACCAACCCGGGATGCCCAACCTGATCCGCGAGCAACCTCGCCTTTGCTGCGAGCGGATCGAGCGGGTTAGCTTCAGCCCATTGTCGCAATGGCCGGCCCGCCATTCCAATCGCACGCGAATAGTCCGCCAGTGACTGGCGCTGCGCCAGCTGTCCAATCCGGCCCAGGAGTTTGAGCCATCCTTCATCTTCATCAGAGAATTCAGGATCGTGGACCGCGTCGAAATGGATGTCCCTGAACTCGATCGGCATGTCGCAAGGCTTCAGTTGGGCCGCCGCCAGAACCCCGCGCTCCCGCCCTATGTCAGCTTCGTTCCGAACCCAACGGCTGGCGACCGATCCGGGCGACCAGAGAACCAGGACGCATCTAGCCAGGCGCACTTCGCGTTCAATCTCTGCCGTAAAACTGTCGCCCGCAGTCAGACGGGCGTCGAACCAGACGTCCAGCTCAAGCGCCCTTAGCTTTGCAGCAATGCGCTCACATTCAGAGCGTTCCTCACGTTTGTAACTGATGAATACGTCAGCCAACCACCACCCCCTCGTTCGCTCGGCCCTACCTTGGGCCGACACGTGGCTCTGCCAGCTTCCAGCCTAGCGGTTCCGGCCAAAATTGGAAGCGATAGGCTTCGGCGCGGGAAAGCCAATTTGCTCGGTCGTTGGGATGGATCAAGTTGAATTCGGCCCATCGACTCGCACCCGGCATGACATTTCCCACCGATCATTGGCGGAGTGAAGCGCGGACGGAATACCTAGGCTACATCGGCGGCAATCCTATCCCGCGCAACAGGCCGCGGATGTGCTTCCAGCCGATGGTCATGTCGAGGCCCAGACCCCGCCCAAGACCAAGCCCCTGCCCGAGAGCGAGGCCGTGCGTCTTGCCGTAGCTGCGGACCTGGCCCTGCAAGAGCTTGCCGCCGAACTGTTCGAGCGCCGGTTGCCATGGCACGATCTGCAGGGACCGCTCCCGCCACAGGACAGCGACGCGTCCCTGCGCCAGATCCACCCGTCGCGCATTGACGCCTTCGACCGTTGATCCGACATAGGTCTGCACCGGCAGGCGGTAGATCTCCTTCATGTCATCGATGAGTTGGGTCCGCTCGTGCTGCGCCAACTGGTGGAGCGCCTGGTGCGACAGGATCTGGTCGCCCACGCCCATCAGCCCCTGCTCGATAAGGAACAGGCGTCGCTGCTGAAGCGCGGCCTCGAACTCGCGAGCAAAGCGCCCTCGTCCAGCCGGCATATTTTCTTCGCGCGCCGGAACCGGATCAAGCTGGGTCGGGGCGAACGCATGTACCTGTTCCTCCAACGACCAGTAGCTGGCGATACGCGCCTGCACGGGCGAGCGCGACAGACGCTCGGCCTCGAACGCGCGTGCGATGTCGCGGTGATCGGGCGCAAAGAGAAAGTCGCCATTGGATCGGCGCGCAACCAGGCCCCGCTGGCGCATGGCCTCAAGGCGACGGGCATTGGCCTCGGCGTGCAGCCCGGAGCTTCCCGATTCCACCTCGGCGTGCCGCTGAAGCGAATAGTAGTCGCCGGTGCGCTTGGCGATGCGGGCGACAGCCTCATCCGATGGCCGGTGCTGAACCGGACGCGCCGCCAGCTCGACGATGGCGCCCGGAAGCGCGGTCGCGACCAAAACCACATCGTCAGGCGACTCGAAGCGGGCATACTGAAGCCGCCCGTGCTCATCCTCGATGACCGCCGTGTGATTCAGGTCCCATTCATCGGCTAGCCCGACATGGACCAGCCGCCCCAGCACCGGCTCTTTTCCATCGGCCGCAAACGCTATGGCCGCCCTAAGTTCTGCTGCATTGGTTCCAGCTCACTTGCCGACATTGACGTTGGCCTCTCCTGGTCAAGCCTATACAGTCAAAGTTAGTCCCCAACTCAGGTACAACGCGTCTGACGTGCAGCACGTCGGTTCGCTTGCGATGCCTTTCTGCGCCGCCTTGGCTTAGCTCTCGAGCTAAGAGCTGTAGACAAGATTGCCGGCAGCTCATCGTGGTCGTGACCCCATGTTGAGCTTGCCACCGCTCACAAAATCGAGATCCGGCGAGTCACAATGACGGAAATCCGCGTCCCCGCCTCGACCTTGATGGTCGGCGGGATCGCCAGGCTTCGATCAACGACCCGGTTGGTGACGATGGCCGCGCCCCGCTGGACGCCGTCGCGGAGGGCGTCCTGGACGGGGTCGTAGTTCGAGGCGACGCCGACGCCTCCGAAGGTGATCCCGGGCTGGTCCTCGGTTGCGGCGACACCGATATTGATCAGCGTGCCGAGAGCGGCTGCGCCGAACACCTCGCCCCAGTGGTTGTCGACATCGCCTTTTACCCCGGCGGCGCCTGAAGGATCGACGGCGGCTTCATCGAGCGGGATCTCGTCGCCATTGGGCATGATGAGGCGCGACCACATGATGGCGACGCGGCTCTGGCCGTACTTGGCCGAGGATTTGTAGTCGCCGATCAGCTTGGCGCCCTGCGGAATGAGCAGGGTGCGGCCGGTGGCGCTGTCATAGATCGGCCTGCGTCACCTGGGCGATCACCGGGCCGGGGGCTTCGGAGTTGATGGCTGTTATCAGGCTGGCGGGGATGACGGCGCCGGGATGGAGCGTGTTCTTCGGGGTGGTGGATCGGGTAGCGGTCTGCGGATCGTCTTGTGGTGCGCGCAGCGCCGTGAGCGGGCTTTGAGGTGCGGGTGTTGCGGCGCCTGCTGTTGGTGTTGCGGGCTGGGCCTGTCGCAATTCGAAGAAGACCGAAGAGCGATCGGCGAGCTGAGCCTCCTGTTCGGCGGGATCGGGCTGGCCCGGCGCGTCGGCATATCCGCTGGGAGAGCCGGACCAGGACGGGTCTGGTTGGTTGTATTGCGCCTGGTCCGGTGCGAACGCCGCGATGTCGCCAGCCATGGGCGGTCCGAGGAGCGGCGGGCTGGCTGGTTGGGTCGCGGCCTGCGCGATCGCGGCTTCCTCATAGGTGGCGGGCAGGTTGCGGATCGCGCTCTTGGCCATCTCGGGGCGGGCAGGGTCCGACATCATCGGTCGCGTTTCGGCCGGTTTTTTCGAGCCATCGTTCGTGAACCCGCCGGACGCGAGGACGAGGACCAGCGCGAGACCGCCGCCGCCAGCAACGAGTATCGCAGGTTTGTTGAGCCCCTTGGCCCCCGGGCCTTTGACGCGGATGGCGACAAGCGGCGGGGGCGGCTGGCCGCCTCCCTGCGGGGGATCCGCCGGACCGTCATGCGGTGGCGGAGTGGGCGGGAGACCGTCAGCCATTGCGGGCTCCTGTCGTGTTCGCAGCGCGGGTCGCGGAGATCGGCGTCTGGCGCTCGATGGTCACAGTCTTGGCGCCCCAGCCGGATCCGAGACGAAGTTCGGCTTTGGTGAAGAGACGGTCCACGACGTAGTAATTGCCCTGGACCCGATAGTTCACGAGTTCCGCGCCCTGGTCGCCGATGACGAATAGCGGCGGGGCTTCCATCGTGTGGATGCGCTCCGGCATTTCGATGAAGACCTGCTGGCCGTCGTCGAAGGCGGCGAGCGGACGCCAGTCGGGTTTCGCGCCGCTGATCCGGTAGCGGAGGTTGAGCGCTTCGGGCGTGAAGGGCGGCGGCGAGGGCGCCAGCGCCTGGGGCGGCAGCTGGTTCTGCAGGATAAGTTCGGCGGGATAGCGCCATGAGACAGCCGCCATGGCGGGGCCTGCGACGCTCTTGAGTTCCACATGATAGACGCGGCGGTCAGTCATGATGACGAGGTTGGTCGCAAGGCTTGGTGCGTTCGGCTTGACCAGAACATGGGCCTGCGTCGCTGGCCCCGTGCCTGAGCGGGCGTCGCCGACAATCCAGCGGGTCGTGTCGCCGGCCGAGACCGAGAGTAGCGTCTCGCCCTGTTCAAGCGCGATGTCGGTGATGCGCTGGGGCGAGGCCTGGATCGCATAGAGCGCGCCGCGCTCATAAGCGAACTCGTGCAGGGCGCCGACGAGCGAAGCGTCGCTCGGTTTTTGCAACGCGGCGCGGTTGGTGGCGGCAAGATCGTTCCGGCTTTGCTGCGCGGTTGCGGGCATTGCGAGGATGATCGCAGCGAGGCTCGCGGCGAAAAGGTGTGTGCGTGTCATTGCTGGAGATCCCTGGACCAGGTGAAGGCGTGAACGTAAAGGCCAAGCGGGTTCTTGGAGAGCCGCTCGGGCGTTGAGGGCGGGTCGATCACGATGGTCGCAACGCCGGTAAAGCGTTCGACATGGGTGAGCGTGCCCGACATGTAGGTGGACTCGCGCCAGCGCAGGTTGAAGCTCGTCGGGCTGGCGCGGACGACGGACAGCACCTCGACGGCGATATTGGTCTTGCCGACCTTGGCGAACGGATCGTCATCGGCCGCCATGGCGTTGAGGACCTGCGCGCCGCCCTGCGTCGCCCAGTCATAGGCGCGCAGCCAGTTCTGCCGGACCACAATGGGATCGGAAGGCAGGCCGCGCACCATCTCGACAAACCGGGCGAGGTGCCAGGATATCTGGGCGTCGCTCGGCTCGTAGGCCGACGTGGCGGGGCCTACGAGCCGCGCTTCACCCGTGTCGCTGGCTTCGATCACGAACGGAACGGCGGCAGGCCGCAGGGCAAGGAAAGCGACGGCCGCTGCCAGGAAACCGGCGACGCTGATCAGGCCGAAGGTCGCCGTGCGCCAGGTGCGGGCGTGATCCATGGCGGCGCCCATGCGGCGGTCCCATAGCTGCTGGGCCTCCCGGTAAGGAGTGTCTGGCTCGGTGGTCTTCTGGAAGCGCGAGGATCGTCGCGCGGGCAAACATGGGGTTTACTCCCTGCTCTTGAGGTTGGGGCCTTCGGATGCGCCGCCGCCATCGCCGGCGCCGATGGTATGCGCCGCCATCAGGACGCCTTCGCGCATCTGCTGGGCGCGGCGGAAACGTTTCGCCCAGGCGGGCTGACCGGATGTGGAAGATGCCGCGGCGCCTGCCGGGCTTGGCGCCAGGGTGGCGGCGCCAGATGCGCCGGTGACCGCGCGGGCGCCGGAGGTGCTGCGGGCCTGGAAGTGGCTGGCGACCTTGGCCGCAGCCTGGCGCGCGCCGCCTACGGCGGCGGCGCCAAGGCCGACCGCCGCATTGAGCGGCGCTGCTGCGGGACCGGTAAGGCCTGTGCGAAGCGAGCCGAGAGCGGTCGCCGATCGGAGGCCGCCCGTCGCGGACGCCGCGCCGTTTGCGGCCCCGGCAGCGGCGCCGCCAGCGGTGCGGACAGCCGCCGTCCCCGCCATGGTGGCGGCGGCGCCAGCGGCGGAGACGCCGAGGGCGGTTCCAACTGCGGCGCCAGCAGAGAGCTGCGGCGCGCCGGAGACGAGGCCAGCGGCGATCCGCGGACAGAAGATGGCAAGGCCCATCAGGGTCATTGACCCCAGCACGACGGCGAATGCCTGCTCGATTGTCATATCGTTGGGGTCGAGCGCCGTCCGCAGGGTCGAGAACATCGTCGAGCCGATGCCGATGACGACGGCAATCACCAGCACCTTGATGCCCGAGGCGATGACGTTGCCGAGGACGCGCTCGGCCAGGAACGTCGTCTGCTTCCAGAAGGCGAACGGCACCAGCACAAATCCGGCCAGCGTCGTCAGCTTGAACTCGACGATCGAGGACGAAGAGCTGGATCGAGAGGACGAAGAACGCGCCGATCACGATGATGCCGCCGATCGACAGCAGGATGATCTCCGGCATGTTGGCGAAGAACTCGATCGGGCCCGGCGCGAGTCGCGCCGATATGATCGAAGATCGGCTGCGACGCTGCGAGGCCCTCGGCCGCGATAAGACCCGGCTTCAGGAGGTCGGCCGGACCGAAGGATGCGGCGGACGCGTTGAGGCCCAGCGTAGCGAAGCTGTTGAGAATGATCGTCGACAGCATTGCGAAGTTGCCGAAGATATAGGCGAACGCGCCGACATAGAGCGTCTTCTTGACGAGGCTCTGGATGATGTCGGTGTTGGAGCCCCACGCCCAGAACAGCGCGGCGAGGGTGACGTCGATGGTGATGAGGATGACCGCGAGCGAGGTCACGTCGCCCGATATCAGGCCAAAGCCTGAATCGATGTAGCGGATGAAGACATCCAGAAAGCCGTCGATCGCAGAAAAGTCGTTCACGTCCGTCCCCTAACCTTACCCTGAACTGGAATGCGCCCGTGCTGGCTACTGCCAGGGCTTCTGGCCTGGATGAGCCGTCTGCGCTGTCCCGAAGAAGTGTGCGTGCTGGGCGCGTGCGGCGGCTTGCACCTCCATCTGGCGTGCCTGCTCAACTGCTTCCGCCCGGCTTTGCGCAACCAGCAGCGACTGGAGGCGCATGCTCTGCTCAGCCTGGAAGGCCAGGATCTCGTTCGTCGCCTGGGTCGCCGACAGCGCGCCGGTCGCATTGGCGCTGGCGGTTGAAAGGCGTTGAAGCGTGCCCTGGTCTGACCGGAGCTGTTCCGTGATCTTGGCCTGCACCAGAAGCGAGGTGCGGAGCGCCGCCCGGGAGGCGTCGATCTGTTGCACAGCCGACCGGGCGCGTGCGGCGACATCCGTGCCGGCATACTGGCCGCTATAAAGGCCCTGGAGCGCGTCGCGGGTTTCCTGAACCTGCAGGGCGATCCCGCCTGCCGCGTCGATCAGCTGGTCGAGTTCCTGGAGCTGCCGCACAAAGTCTGGAGCGAACCGTTCCCCGAGTTGGGTAAGGTTCCTTGCGTCGTTCTCCAGGCTCCTCACCTGGTTGGTGATCTGGGTGACCTGGTTGTTGATCTGCTCCAGCGCCCGCGCCGCATTGAGCGCCGTCTGGATGAGGTTCAGCGGATCGATGACCGCGAGCTGTGCGTGTGAGGGCGCAGCCGCGGGGCCGACAAGCGTCGCGGCAAGAATGATCCGCAGCACGGAGGAAAGTGAAAATCTACGCATGGGTGGTCTCCTGGGTTAGCTTGCGTGTTCGGGAATGCGGCGGGTGCGCGGGAGGGGTTGATCGTCGGGACCGTCGAGCGCTTCGAGCACCCAGGCGAGCTGGCGTGCCTTGAGGAAGCGGCGCCAGAACGCGACGGCGCCCGCCTGCATCTCAAGGCGGCTGATCAGCTCGCGCGAGGTTGAGTCGGAGGCGGCGCAGAAGGCCAAGGCCACCGGTCCAAGATCGAGTTCGAACAGTCGCCGGCCCTTGGGACTGGCATAGTAATAGTCGCGCTTGCGCTGGGCGGTGGCGATTAGCTCGATCTCGGTCTCGTTGAGCCCGAAGCGCTCATAGGCCTGCCGCTGTTGCGGTTCGAAGGCGCGCTCGTTTGGCAGGTAGATCCGGGTCGGACAGGATTCGATCAAAGCAGGCGCAATCGCGCTGTCGGCAACGTCGGCCAGTGACTGGGTCGCAAACACCACGGCGACATTCTTCTTGCGCAGCGTCTTCAGCCACTCACGGATGCGCGCGGCAAAGAGCGGCGAGTCGAGGAATAGCCAGGCCTCGTCCAGCACCAGGAGCGTGGGCCGTCCATCGAACCGCTCTTCCAGCCGATCGAAGAGATGGAGCAGGGCCGGCGCCGCCGCCTTCGGGCGCGCCATGATCTCTTCCATCTCGAAGAGGACAGCGTCGGAGAGCTTGAGGCGATCCTCCGCGCCGTCGAAGATCGCGCCATAGGCGCCATCCTGCGTGTAGGGCAGGAGGGCTGCTTGCAGTTCGGCGTCCTGCACGAGCAGGCGCAGGCCGGTCAGGTGGCGCTGTTCGCGTGGCGCGCTGGCAAGGGAGCCGAGCGCCGACCATACCCGCTCCTGCATTTCCGGCGTCTGGACGACGCCTTCCTGCCCGAGCAGCCCCATCACCCATTCGAGCGCCGCCGACCGGGCGGGGGGATCATCAATGCGCGCCAGCGGCTGGAAGGCGGGATTTGCGCCGCCGCCGAGATCAATGGCGTCGCCGCCGATGCCGAGGATCGCCGCCCGCGCCGATCCGCCCTTGTCGAACACAAAGACCTGAGCGTCGGGATAGCGCCGCCACTGCAGCGCGAGGAAGGAGAGCAATACCGACTTGCCGGCGCCTGTCGGCCCGATGACCAGCGTATGGCCGACGTCGCCGACATGGAGGTCGAGCCGGAAGGGCGTCGAGCCGTCGGTCCGGGTCACAGCCAGCGGCGGCGCGTCGAGATGCCGGTTCCACGGATCTCCCGCCCACGGCGTCGCCAGCGGCGCGATGTGCGCGAGGTTCAGCGTCGAGACCATGGGATGACGGACATTGGCCCAGGCATGGCCGGGCAGGCTGGACAGCCAGGCCTCGACGGCGTTGAGAGTCTCGGCGATCGTGGCGAAGCCGCGCGCAGAGATAATGCGCTCGGCGACGCGAAGCCGTGTCTCCGCCTCCTGCGGCGTGGCCCCCATCACGACAAGGGTCGAGGTGAAGAAGCCGAAGCCGATCAGCTCTGATCCGACCTCCTGCAGCGCCGCATCGACCTCTTCGGTCTTGGCGATGGCGTCTGGATTGGAGAAGGTCGCCTGCTCCTTCGTCAGCATCTCCTTGACCAGCGCGGAGAGCGATTTGTGTTTGGAAAACCAGAGCCGGCGCCATTTGGTCAGTTCCCGTTCGGCCTCGCTGCGATCAAGGCAGAGGTGCCGGGTCATCCAGCGATAAGGCATGCCAAGTGCGTTGAGGTCGTCGAGCACGCCTGGATTGGTGAAGGGTGGGAAGCCCTTGAGGGTGAGGACGCGCAGGTGCTTGTCGCCCAGCATTGGCGCAACGCCGCCCACGAGGGGTGCATCACACAGCAGGCCGTCGAGAAAGGCAGATGCCGCCGGCGCGCGGACGGGCGTCGCGCGGGGCGATACCGTGCGCTTCAGATAGGTCAGCGTCGCGTCGTCATCGAGCGGATGGAATTCGGCGACGATTGCCTGGAACAGGCTGAACGCCCAGCCGCAGCTCTTTTCGAACTGCTCCAGCGCTTCGCGCGCTATCTGGCGGTCGATCGCCTTGCCCGGCTTTCCACGTTTTGCGGTTTCGGCTTTTGGCGCGGTCGCCTTCTTGTCCTGGTCGAGTTCGAAGAAGAAGCTCGACGCCTTGCGGCTGGAATCGGGCGCTGGCGTCCATTGCAGGGTAAGATGGTGGATGGTCTCGAACTGCGAGGACGCCTGCTCGAACGCGGCGGCCCGCTCGCTGTCGATCAGCCGCGACAGGTCATCCTCGAATGCCCCCGAGGGATAGTCAGTCACTTCGCGGCGTTCGGCCTCGATGTAGATGGCCCAGCCTGATCCCAGCCTGCGAAAGACATTGTTGACGCGCGCGACGAAGGACACGAGTTCCTCCGGCGTTGACGATCGGACGTCTGGTCCGCGGAACCGCGCCGTCTTCTGGAACGAGCCGTCCTTGTTGAGGGTGACGCCCGGCGCGACCAGGAGGCCCCATGGCAGGAAATCCTCAAGCCGGTTCGGCTGGTGGGCGTAGGGAGCGAAGCTGATCATTGTCGGAATCTCCTGTAGCTCAGCACTCAAGCCGGCCGGTTATGCGCATCGCGCGCTTCAGGACGTCGATGGCGTCGGGGTCTCGTCTGGCGAGAAAGACTCCGACGATGTGACCCACGACGCCCACGGCTATGCCCACCAGCGGCGCGCCAGCGAAGGCGATGACCGCCGCCAGCGTGCCGTTGAGAATTGCGTAGGGACGCGGCGCCCCGCCCATGAGGATGGGTTGAGTGAGCGCCTGTCGCACAGGTGCGAGGTAGCCTGGAACATCCCTTGGATCTCTCATGTGAGGTCGCGCACCGATCTGTCCTGCCGGGGTTGGAGCTAGGGCAGAACCGCGCCGCCACCGCCGACCATCGGCAGGAAGAAGCTCGTCGCAGCGAACACGATCGCGAGGCCGAACAGGATCTGCAGCAGCTTCTTGAAGCCCTGGCCAACATCGCCGAAGGCGAGCGTCATGCCTGTCGCCACGATGATGAGGATGGCGATGATCCGCGCCACCGGGCCGGTGATGGAGTCCATCACCGCAGTCAGTGGCCCCTCCCACGGCATGGCGCCGCCGGCGCCGCCGGTTGCGGCATGCGCCGCGCCGGTTGCAGCCAGGGCGATCAGGAAGAGCGGCGCTGTCCTCAGTATAGTGCGAAAATTGATGGTCATATCTATGCTCCACTAGGTGATCGATGCGCCTTGAACCCAGGCGCTGCGGGTTCCCGCGCCCCCCGCTGATCGAGAATGGGCCGATCAAGCTTGGGCGCGTAGATCTCTGAAATCCGGCGGCCGGCCGGACCGCCGCGCTCGATGAAGACGACGAGGTCTACCGCTTCGGCGATCAACGCCGTTGGCGGGCTGGTCGAGGCCTCCATGGCGAGCTGCTCAAGCCGCGCAAGTGCGGCGCGCGCGGAATTGGCATGCAGCGTGGCGATCCCGCCCGGATGCCCTGTGTTCCAGGCCTTGAGCAGGTCGAGCGCTTCAGGCCCACGAACCTCGCCGACCACGATCCGGTCAGGCCGCAAGCGGAGGGTCGATCTCACCAGATCAGATAACGTGACAGAGCCCGGCTGAGTGCGAAGCGCGACTACATCCTCGGCCGCACATTGCAGCTCGCGCGTGTCTTCAAGAATGACCACGCGCTCATTAAGTGCAGCGATCTCGGCAAGAAGCGCGTTGGCGAGCGTCGTCTTGCCCGATCCCGTGCCGCCGGCGACGATGATGTTCGCATGATCAGTGATCGCGTGTTTTAGCTCCAAACGCTGCGCATCGTTAATGACGCCGCTGGCGACGTAATCGTCGAGGCTGATGATCTGGCTGGCGGGCTTGCGAATGGCGAAGCAGGGCGCCCTCACGACGGGAGGCAGCAATCCTTCGAAGCGCTCGCCGCGCGGCGGGAGCTCAGCCGAGACGATCGGCCTGTCACGCGTGACTTCCGCGCCCGTCAGCGTAGCGATCAGCCTTATGGCCCGCTCCGTTTCCGTGGGTTCGAGACGGAAGCCGGCAAACTCGCGCCCGCGCCCGACACGCTCGGCCCAGACGCGGCCATCGGGGTTGACGATCACCTCGATCGTATCCGCCGCAGCCAAGATCGTCGCGATGCTTGGCCCAAGCGCTGTCGCCAGCATGGCGAGACCGCGGGACGGATCGGAGGTTGACGCGTTGAGCGTGCTCATTCGGCCGCTACCCCAACCGGGGGCTGGCCAGGGGCAGGCTCTGCGAACTGCTCCTTCCACACGCTTTTGCCGCTGCTCAGGCGGGCGGCGATGGCGGCGATAACATTCTGAAACCGAGCAGATCCACGTGCATTGAGCGCCGCACGGTCCATGTCGGGGATGTCCGGCGCCACGCTCATCGCGAACCGTGCCGTGTGAGCCGAAAGTTCGAAAAGCGTCTCCTGCGATTTTTCGATGCTGCCAAGGCGACGGGCAATGCTGTCGAGCTTGACGGTCAGGGCCGCATGCTCGGCTTCGCTCCGATCCGCGAAAGCGCGGATGATCGCGTCTTCGACCACATCCGACACGCTCCGGTCCTTGAGAGCGGCGATGCGCCGAAGCGAGTCGGCCAGGTCAGGCGGGATGCGTGCGGTTATCTTGGTGCGGACCATGACGCGGCTACTCACAAGCTGGTGTCGAATGTGTCGGGATCGAGGGCGAACACGGTCTGAGAGACGCTGGGGCCGGCGAGCGCCGCGCCTAAATCGTCTTCGGGCGCCGCGACAGGCGTGTCTGTTGGAGACGGCGTCGGCGTGGTCTCCACAGGCGACGAGAAGTCGAACGACTTCTGATGAAGCCCGGTGGCGCGGTTCTTCTGCGAACGCGGTGAAACTGGGCGTGGCGACGCGCGTGGCTGATGGAGGCCTGCCCGATGAAGGTATGGGCGGCGCGACAAATCCCGACCAGCTCGTCGCTATACCGTCGCCACCAAGGCGCGGCGAGGCAAATGGCGGACGGATGCGCTGCCTTGAACACCGGCTCGGCGAAATAGCGGACCTTTCTCGCGCGGATCGGCGGAGCGCCCCCCGTCAGGATCAGCGCCTCGTCAGATGGCAGCTGCATCACCTCGCCGGGCGTAAGCAGCGGCCGTGGCACTTCCTGGCGCGACACCATGGTATGGCCGAGCCACGGCGCCATGCGCGAGCCGGCATAGTTCATCTGGGCGCGCGTCTCGGTCGTGACGCCCAGCATGTCGGATATGCGCTTGGCGGTGCGCTCGTCGTTGCAGGCGAAGGCGACACGGATGTGCGCGTTGTCGAGGATCGACGAATGCTCGCCATAGGCCTGAGCAATCTGGTTCAGTGACTGCGCGACCAGGCAGGCCTTGATCCGGTAGCCGCGGATATAGGCGAGGGCGTGCTCGAAAAAGTCGAGTTTCCCGAGCTGGGGAAACTCGTCCAGCATGAGGAGGACGCGGCGTCCCCTGCCGTTCTCTTCCGCTGCGATCTCGGTCAAGCGCTTGAGGATCTGGTTCAGGACAAGACGCAGCAGCGCCTTGAGTCGCGAGATCTCCTCGGGCGGAATGACGAGGTAGAGCGAGACGGCGCGCGCTCCGGTGATGATGTCTTCAATTGAGAAGTCAGAGACTTCGGTTGCCCGCGCGAGGACGGGGTCACGATACAGCGTGAGGTAGCCCAACGCCGTCGAGACGACGCCTGATCGCTCAGCTTCAGCCATGTCCAGAAGCTGGCGCGCGCCAGAAGCGACGACAGGGTGCGGGGCGCCGTCCTTGATCTGCTTCTCAAGCATCTCCTCCAGCAGATCAACGACCGGACGCTTCGGATCTGCGAGCAGTTCCCCAAGGCGGGACAGGGTCTTCTTTTCTTCCGCGTAGAGCGTCCAAAGAATGGCGGCGACGAGGAGCTCAAAGGCGCGCAGCTGCCAGTGGCTGCGTTCGCGCAGCGCGCCTTCAGGGTCGACCAGCATATCGGCGAGGACTTGTGCGTCCCGCACTTCGGCTTCGCCCCGGCGAATCTGGGTGAGGGGGTTGTAGCGATGGGCGCCGTTCGTCGTTGGCGCAAAGCGGTACACCGGCCCGAAGGACGCGCGTAGCCCGGACGTGACAGTCCAGTTCTCACCTTTGAGATCAAGGGCGATGTAGGAGTGTCGCCACACAAGGCCTGTCGGCAGAGAGACGCCAACGCTCTTGCCTGTATTGGTGGGGGCGACGACGAGCACATGCTCATCGCCATCGTGGCGGAGGAGGGTGTTGCGCCAGGCGCCGAGGATCACCCCGTCGCCGGAGGTCAGACTGAGGCGCGCTGATATCGCGTGTCGTTGCCCAGCGCGCGCTGCCGTAGGTGTCAGAATGCTTGGCTTCACGCGATCGCCACAGCGAGAAGCCGAAGGCAGTCGCAACTGAGAGACCTGTACCGACGAGAAAGATCAGTGCGCCGGCCTGAAAGATGTCCCGTGCATAGGCGTCGAACTGGTACCACCACAGGAAGAATTTCCACGGCGCGTAGATGCGAACATCGAAGAGGATGCCATCGGGCGGCCCGAGCTGGGGCTGATGACCGAGCGCTTCAGCCGTCCACTGCGTCGCGACCACCAGGCTTGCGAGACACGCGCCAAGCACGCAGACAATCTGTCCCCAGTAGATCCTGCCGGCGCTCATGGGTAGGTCGCCATCAGCAGCGCGATGCGCCCGATGGCGCGGGGTGCGCAGGCAATGCCGGGACTGAATCTGACCGCAAGAGGGCCAGCTATCGCGGCCTTCGCGCGCCGCGTCGGGGTAGTCGATGCGCGCTGCGGACGCGAAAAGGCGAGGCTGGTTCGGGCCTTGCATGGATAATGTCTTAACGGGGGGAGAGACGGGTCCATCGCGCACACTCAGCCAGTCGATTGACTAGGCTTAGGCGCGTCGGCGCGGGATCGCTTCCCAGTTTTTCCGCCAAGGGGTGGTTGAAAAGGAGCGAACGTGGGTGGGGCGAAACTGGACTGGGATCGGCTTAAGGTTTTCCAGACTGTGGCCGACGCAGGCAGCATCAACGCTGCCGCCAAGGCGCTGTGCCGCAGCTATGGCAAGGTATCAAAGGACCTGGAAGAACTTGAGCGCGCCCTTGGCCATCAGCTGTTCGCACGATCCAATCGCGGGCTTGAGTTGACGGTCGTCGGCGAGGACATACTGAGATCGGCGCGCACGATGTCTGATTCCGTCCAGACCATCATCGAGCACGCAAATGAACGCAGCCCCGAGCATATCGTGATCTGCGCGCGAGACGGCATCGCAACCTACTGGCTGGCGCGCCATCTTCCTGATCTCCTGTCGACCCAGCCCAACGTCCGCATCTTCTTCAGGATCCTTCCCTCAACCCCCAACCTCGCAGACGGCGATGGCGACATCGCCATCCAGTTTGAACAGCCAAGCGCTGCAAATCTCGTCTCGCGGCCGCTGGGGTGGCTGCACTACATTCTCTACGCCTCGCCGGCCTATCTTGGTAAATTTGGCGAACCCAGGACGATGGCGGACCTGCAGGCGCACCGCTGTCTGCGCCTCTCGGGCGAGGAATATCAACCCGAACGCTGGAAGCCGGACGCTGCCGCCTGGGGCGCGATCCTGCCCAACACCATGGAGACCGATACCAGCACCGTCTTGATGGAGGCCTGCGCTTCGGGCGCCGGGATCGCGGCCCTTCCGAGCTATGTGTCGGAGTGCGAACCTCGACTAAGGCCTTTGATCAATATCAAGCCGCTTGCCTCCGTGGGGTTCTGGTTGGCCTATACCGAACGCGTGCGCAACATGAAGGCAAGCGAACCGGTGCTCAGCTGGATCCGGTCGTGCTTTGACCCAAGACGCCATGCCTGCTTCCGCGAGCTCTATCTCCCACCCGAACCGAATTTCTGCGAACACGCCGGCTCTGGAAGACTGACGCTCTGATGACCGCAGGCATGCCGAAGTGAGACCGTCGCCATGATTGGACATCGCCGTGAAGACGCTTGCTCCTGAGGGCGCGTCACGGGCAAGTCCCAAAGCGCACGGACGCAGACCCTTCCTGCTGGTGAGCCTCTGTGCGGGTGCAGTTGCGATGCTCATCGTCCCCGTGAGCGCTGCCTCTGCGCGCCTTGTCTGGAACGCCACGCCGAGCGCGCCGATCGGCCTATACGTGATCGAGCAGGGCAGGTGGCGTGTTGGCGATCGTGTCGCCGTTCGGCCATCCGAGCTGCTCGCCGAGGACCTGGAGCGCCGCGGCGTGCTGGCGCGCGGCAAGCTCCTCATCAAGCGCGTCGTGGCCGGGAAGGGGGATAGAGTGTGCCGTGACGGCGTGGACGTCACCGTGAACGGGTCGGCGGCGGCAATAGCCCGGGACGCGTCAGGATCCGGCGAGGCTCTGCCTTTTTGGCGGGGATGTCGGACCCTGGGGTCTTGGGAGGTCCTGCTTCTTGGCGACACGGCGGACTCCTATGATGGGAGATATTTCGGGGTGACGTCGGCCGACGATATTCTCGGTCGCGTCCGCATGCTGGTCGCTCTCTAGAAGCTCGAATTGCGGCTTGCAGCGTTTGACGTCGGCAACGCCGGTGTCGCTTGCGCGTGCTTCTCCCGCGTCGCCTGCCGCGTCCGCTGTTCAAGGGACGCTGGCGCTCTTCGCCCTTGAGCAGCGGCCTCCAGCGGCAGGCGCGTGTGCGGGGTCGCGCGTCGCAGCAATGGCATTTCCTATCGGCTCGTTCGCTAGCCTGCGCTATTGCGTAATTTCCCTCATCGTCACCGCCAAGCTCAACGACATCAATCCGCAGGCGGGGCTCGTCGATGTCCTCGCCCGCATCGTCGATCACGCCGCCGGCCGGCTCAACGAACTGCTGCCGTGGAAGACCTCGACCGCTCTCGGCCGAGCCGCCTGACCGCGGCCCTGGGATACCTTACGAACGGATCTGGGATACTTGCTGGAGTTCGTAGATCCCCGGCGACCCGCCCTGGGTGACCGAAGCGCAAATGTCCATCGGGCCGCAACCCTTTTTCTCGTCGATGTGGGCGGTGACTGCTCGTGTTCAGTCCAAGATTGATGGAGCTGATCCAGGCGCCGCAAGGCTGGATACTCGGCGAGCGCGGTGCGTCTCTGGACCAACGCAACACCGACCGCATGCCGCCGCGGGATCCGGATCTACTTGCGCGGCAGTCCGGCAAGAATGACGGCGTGCGAAGGCGTCATCAGGATACCGACGCCATAGACATCGTCACGCCCTGGCGCGCCAGCATCGTGCGCATGACGCGCCAGCAGGGCGTCAACCGAGTCGGGTTCCGGCATCGCCCCCGCCAACAAAGCGGATATGTGCGGGGTCGCATAGGAAGTGCCAATCAGCAGGTCGCGCCGATCGTGTCCCGGCTGACGTTTCACCCAGCGCGGCGATATCGACGTGCGGACCGCGGCCAGAATAGATGTAGGGCTTTCCGGCAGAATCAATTGCGGCAACCCCCACGACTTCCGGAATAGGCCGCCGGAAAGGTCGGCGGGGCCGCAGGGCCTTCATTGCCGACCGCTGCGACGAGCGTCACGCCGAGTTTGACCGTTTTTTCAACAGCACGACGAAGTGCGGCGTGGTCGGGTCCGGCGAGGCTGAGATTGACAACCTTCGTCCCAGCCACGGCCATTCTGTCGAGCCCCACCACGAGTGCGGCGACATCGGCCGATCCGTCACCGCCATCCGCGCGCATCACATCAACGAGCAACAAACTGATCGGGCCTCGCGTCGAAGTCCTCTGCGAGGTCTGCGAGAAGAATTCCAGCAACCACCTCGCCGTGCGCAATCCTGGCTGGCTGCTGAGCACCAGCCGGTCTACAACCCAGCCGTAGACCTTGTCGCTCGCGAAACCGACGATCACGCCGACCGGTCCAACGAACTTCAGGGCGTCGAATCATTCGAGATCTGGGGTCGCAAGGGACGACATCCGGGGCGGGCCCGTCGAGCGTTAGACATAGTTGTAGCCAGAAGGCAGAGGCTGGCTCGCGCGAGCGGAGCAGATCGAGCGCCTGAGCAGAGGTTACTCCCTTCCGGGCGTCGCAGCGTCGCCACGACAGCGCCAATTGCGCTGCAGCTCCGCGATTCGACGACCACAAATCCCAGAGCTTCGGCGCGTTGCACGAAGCGGCATCGTCCGACATGACGACAAGCTCGCCTTCGCGAAACGGGCTGCCGGCAGTCGTCGTTCTCAAGCCGGCCATACGGCTCTGGCCTGGTTTTCCTGGTCCTCGCTACCCCGTCGTCGTCCTCGTCATCACCGTCGCGTCGTCGCCATTGCTTCCAGGAGCCGGAGCTACTCGTCTTCATCGTCTCGTCCGGATGGTCGTCTGCTCAGATCCGGTATTCGTCGGCCAGCTCGTTGTCGATGCTCGCCGTCACTGTCGTCCGTCTCGACGCGACCTCCAGAACTCATCGCGAGCGTCAGCCACATTGCCGCGAGACGTCGCGTGCGGCTTGCCATCCGACCCTGACGGTCGTCGCCCATCGTGTCGCTGCGTTGCATTCGCCGCTGGAATCTCCGGTCGAGCCGCCGTCATGGTCATCGCCGCCGGCGCGGCCGTCATCCCGTGACGGTTTGCCGGAGTCGCGGTCGGCGATGGTCTGTCTGATAGGTTCGCGGAGATGATCGCGGTCTCGTTGCCCACCTTCTCCACGTTCAACAGCGCGTTCGGCGGCTTCGGCGGCGCGTTCGGCCGCTTTTGCGGCGCGCTCGGCCGAACGTTCGGCTCGATCGGCAATTTCTTCTTCGGGTGGTTTTGCGATAGCCGGGCCGGCAAGGCTGCGGGCCTAGCGCTAGGCCACCCGGCGAGTGCAACAACTGGATGGGCGAATTCTCATGAGTTCACCAGAATAGCCGCGTCGCCAGCGCCACGGCGAACGCAATATTTCTGCAGGCGACGAGAATAGCAGCACGTCTTCCGTCGTTGTCGGTCTGAATTGCATGAGCCAGGGCGAAAACAGGTTCAGACACGACCTGCGCGCCGTAATCCCGCGGCTTCGGCGGTTCGGGCATGCATTGACGGGCTCGCCCGAGGATGGCGACGACCTGGTGCAGGAGGCGCTCGAAAAGGCGCTGGCGCGCGAGGATCAGTTTCGACCTGGCACCCGGCTAGACAGTTGGATCTACAAGATCATGCAGAATGCCTGGATTGATCACAAACGAACGGAATCACGCAGGCGCCGGGTTATGGAACCGATGAACGAGGAAACCTTCAGCGTTTCCGAAGACGGGAGGACCTCATTCGATGCCCGAATTACGTTACGCCAGGTTCGCGAGATGATGGCGCGTCTTCACGATGACGAGCGGCTGGTCCTGAGTCTCGTGTCGATTGACGGCCTTACCTATCGTCAAGCAGCAGATATTCTGGAGATTCCGATCGGAACGGTGATGAGCCGGCTTGCGCGGGCGCGCAACAAGCTGATCGCGCTGCTCGACGGCGGCGACCTGGTCGGATCAGGAGGGCTAGGACATGAACAAGATCTCTGACGAGTCAATCTCGGCATGGCTGGACCGTGAGGCGCTCCGTCGAACAACAGCGCCCAGCATCGAGTCAGCAATTGCAGCCGACCCAGAAGTTGGCGCTGCGCGTCGCGCGATTGGCGCGAGTGGATCGTCATGCTGGCGCCGGCGTTTGCAGAGACGCTGGAGTGCTGCAATCCCGAGAGCGCGTTCGAGAGCGCTTCTCGCCCGACCGCGCAGGCATCGTCGAGCCTGCGCGGACTGTGGTCAGGTTTCGCGACAATGCTGTCGCCCGGCCCGCTGCTGGCGCATGGAGACGCTTCGCCATAGGCTGTCGCTGCCGTGGCTGGAGGCGCATTGCTGTCTGAGCTTGGAACGCCGGCGCCGGGCTTTGAAACCGAGCGCTGACGGCGAACATGATCGCGAACGGTGCAGCTTTCCGCACGCGCCTTGCCAAGTGTAGCGTCTGGCGACGACGGCGCGGTGCGAGTGAAGCTGAGCTTGCGCGACGGACGCAGGTCGCTTCTGTAGGCAGTTCGAAACGTCGCCGCAGCGGCTGGTCTCGCCTGTCTCGATGCCGGCAACTGGCGCGTCGAGACGCTGACCGGCGGCCACAAGCCTTCCGCTCCACAGGGCGACTATGTGATGGCCGGACGGCGGGAGCTGATCCAACCGGAACGGCGGCAGCGCTGGAACGACTTGGCGTCAGCAGAGCTGCTCGATCGAGGACAAGAGGCGCGGGCGATCGCTACTGGCTGGAAATAGTCGTTGGTTCGGCCGAACGTTTTTGAAATTACTCGTGTTCGATTTCGCCCTGAACAAGGAAGAGCCGCCCAGACAGATCTGGGCGGTCTCGTTGCAGCACGCTGTGATCTGCCTGGTTCAGTCTTCAGTCGGCCGGCGGAAATCGGCGCGCCAGGTCAAGGTGAGGCCCGCACCAAAGTCAGGCGCGTTGTCCGTAAGGCCCGTCAGCGCGTACAGCGAAAGGCGCCAATCCTGTCGAGTGCGAAGCTGCCGTAGGCAGTCAGGTCGGCAGACTGATCCAGACCGTTGATCGAGCTTTCCGACCAACCGGCATCAAGGCCGGCAATCACGCCAGCCATAGGCTCAAAGTAGCCGCCGCCGCCAAATTGGGCTCCATCTTCGCGCGTATCGCCGCCACGAAACTTGTAGCCGCCATACACATAGATGCCCGCGCCATCGAAGTCATGGCCGAACTCCGCCTGAAGCGTAGCATCCGTTTCGCCAGTGCCAAGATCCTTGGTCTCATCGCCGGTCGGCAGCGTCAGTCGCCCTGTGAGATCGAGATAGTTGTCCGACGCCGAAGTCCATCGAATAGGTCGCGGAAAGTGAGATGTCGGCCAGACCCTCTGACTTCACACCTCCGATGACTTCGCCGAGATCGTTCTCGATCGGATCGTCTACGGCTATCACCGCCGCCGCCTGGTCCGCTCCGATCTCCGCCATTGTCGTCCGCGCCGCCCGGGATGACGCCGCCGGGGCCTTCGATCGACGCAAAAGGCACTCGAACCCGGAAGGACCAGTCGCCTGCCCGCACGCGAAACGTCACGGGTGCTTCGTAGATCGTCGTGTCGCCCGAACCTCCATAGGACGCCGACGGAATATTCGCCGCCGACGCTGACCTGACCGTCTAGCGCTGCGGCCGTGCCCATGCCACATAGCGCCAGCACGCCGACAAGGATTGCAAGAGAGCAGGCCGTCGGACACAACTTCATCTAAGAAATCCTCCGACATCCGAAATACGAAGCAAGCCAAGCACCAACATAGACGATTTGCAAGGCCTTCTAGACCCACCTCGGCGAAATCGAGAACCGGCGAACTCGCGTCTCCGGCATCCCATGTCGCCATTTCCGTCGATTTAGTCCCGATCGCGGCCGCGCTCGCGGTCCGAGCCCCTGTCCCGGTCCGGGCCCTTGTCTCGCTCACGAGTTCGTGTCCCGATCACGGTCTCGACCGCCCTCAAGGTTGCTACCGCGCGCGTCGTCATCATCTTCACGATCGCGCCCGCGTGAAATGGCGCCGTCTCGGGAACTGCGATGATCATCGGAAGCGCCCGGCTGATCGTCATCGACCGAGCCATCACCGCGACGCTTGAGGCCATCGGGCCCGATGTCATCATTGGATCTTGATCCGCCTGGCTGATCGTCATCGATCGAGCAATCGCCGCGGCGCTTGAGGCCATCGGGCCCGATGTCATCACTAGATCTCGATACACCCGGCTGATCGTCATCGATCGAGCCGTCGCCGCGGCGTTTGAGGCCATCGGCCCCGATGTCGCCCGCAGCCCGTGACGCCAAGAGTGCGGGGCTCGATTGAGGTGCCGCTTGCGAGGCGCCGGCGCAGACAAGCGCTCCAGCGATCAGGCCTACAAGGGTTCGTTTCATGGCTAAGCTCTCCAGTAAGGGTCAGGATGGTGGGCCCAAGCGCGTTGCTTGGGGAAAAGACGTGCCCGTCAGTGCGGATCGAGGGCCGTATCGCCGCTCTGCATTTGCGCGTCCGGTCGGTCGAGCGTCACAACGAGATGGAGCGTCCCGGCTTCGCCACCATGGAAGACGGTCGGATGCGTCTTCATGAACGATTCGAAAGAGATCGCCAGCGTTCAGCGGCAGTCGGTCCTCGCCGCTGCGCACATGGGCGCGCTTGGAGGATTCGCAAACCAGGTGATAGCGGGTCGGGCGCGTCATCGCCGACGCCATCCTTCAACCGCACGATCTGGTAAGGTTGAAGATCGAGGAAGCGCGACGTCGAGAACGACCGCCTCCATTCATCTCGAAGATCGCGATGACAAAATCAGACCCATGCACGGACAGGCAATCCAGACCCTCGCCTGCGTGAGCTCCGGAAGTCGCGCCATAGACGCTCCTTGCCGATCTCTGGGACATGACCCACGTCGGTTTAACTGGCGCTGCGGCTTCGCCTTCCATCGGAAGGGCCGTGTCCGCCGTCAGGCCGGTCCCAAGCAGCTCAAAACCCGCCATGCCGTACTTTCCTTTGCGACGGCTTCGCCCTCAGCAACGAGGCGCGGCGCCGCCGAAAAGGTCTCCGGACCCCCCGTCAGCAAGTCCACAACGTCTGCGGCGCTGATTTATTCTCGACGCGGCGCACGCTTGGCTCGAATTCATAGGGCAGGCGATACCGCGGCGCGCTCCACAGGATCCTGGAAGCGACTAACAGCTGCCCGGGCACGGACGTCTTTTGAGGCTGCCTCGAGAATATTCGCCATCGCGCGACGTTGTCTGCTGTAGATTCAGCGGACCGCGGAGTCAGGGTGTGAAACTTATATCGACCGGCAGCGCTCTGGATCGTGGCGGCGCTGGCATCTGTTTGGCCGGCGTCCGCGCAAACGCCAGACAGACTACGAGCGGGCAGAAACGTTTGCTCGCCAAGGGTCTGCGGTTGCGATGGAGCAAGCCTACGCAGACATTCTGACCAGAGAATCCTTCAGACATGCGCGCGCTGCTCGGCAGAGCAACTGCCCGCTCGTGGCAGGGAAATCGCGTCGGAGCCCGCGCCGACTTCAATGCTGTTCTCGAAGTTGCAGCCAGACCATCTCGAAGCGCTGATCGGGCTAGGGTATGATCTTGCTTGGGGCAATGATCTTGCCGAGGCCGCCGCCACGTTTCAGCGAGCGCTGAGGCGCGCGCCCGAGAACATTTCCGCGCAGAAAGGGTTGGCGTTCACCCGGCTTTGGCAAGGCGATTCGCAGAGCGCGCTGGCGCTGTTTGAGGCGGTGAACGCCAAGAATCCGGCCGATGGCGAAGCTTTGCGCGGGATCGGACAGGCGCATCTCGTCATGGGTCACGCGGACCGTGGCTGAAGATTCCTTCCAACGCGCGCTCTAGGAATCGACGCCAACGGATGAGGCTGCGCGCGGCGGCATTCGCGCCGCGCGCGCCGCTGCCCGCCGGCACTTGAAGCGACGATTTGGGCGGGCAACAGCGCTGAAGGCGGCGATATCGGATTGCGAATGGCGGAGCTTGCCTCCTGGCTGAGGCCAGATACACGCCTCGCGATCCGCTACGACAATTCGCTCAGCCTGGACAATCCCGCTCTGGCCCGCGCCGGCGTTGAAGCGGAGACCTGGTTTCTCGACCGCTCAGCATAACTTTCGACGGCGGGCCTACACTGATTGGGGAGATCGGGCATCGCCAACTGCCAGGCAGCGCAGAGCAACAGATCTACAAACTGGAGGGCGTGCAATCTGTCGGCGGCGTTGCCCTCAAGACTCGGTGCTCAGGTGAGCCCGCACAGCGATGGCTATGATGATCATTTGGTGTTCGGCGGCGCAACTTTCGTGCTTACCGAGAGGGTGAACCTCGATACGACATTGTTCCTCTCAGAGTATGGGTCAACGGCAGACGAAGAAATTCGAGCCGCACTCTTTGCAGAGTACAAGGATCCCGGCTGGTTGGACGATTGGAGCCGGAGCTGGGAAGCGGCGACATCTCATCGACGGTTCCCGGCGCCAGCGGCTCGGTCAACCACAGCCCATGTCATTGGATCGACGCCTGTCGCCGGCCGTCACTCCGCCTTCGTTCAATGGCGATGGGAGGAGTCCCCGCTCGAAAGCTATTCCACCGTGATGGTCGGCATGACCCTCCGCCTCCGCGGTCGTGAGCCAGGAGCAAAGCCAATGGATGGGCTCCAGCTTGCCTCAACTTTGTCTTCGATCCGGCTCGGATCATCCAATGGCCGGCAAGCGATGAAGCTTGGTCATACCGGTCCCCAGCCTGGAAGTCGCCGACACTCTATGTGACTGTCCTAACTGCGTGGGTGGCGACGCTCATCTGGTTTCACCCGGCTTTGGTCGCTCACGTCGATCGGCGACAGCTGGTGGTCCGTGGCCTCGATTGCCTACTTCGTGCTGTTTGCAGAGCTGGCCTGGCTGTATGGCATCTACAATGTCGCCATTGTGACCTTGGCCGCTCTCGTATCGCTTCGAACGGGCGGCACGAATTCCTCACCGCTGGCGAGGCTGCAGCTCAATCCAGGTCATGCACACCCGGTCGCCGTGCTCTACACAACGTGCAATGATTTTGTTGAGGAGAGCGCGGCTTCCTGCGTTAACCTCAACTATCCGGACTATAAGTCTACATTCTCGACGATAGCTCCGATCCGGAAATCAAGGCACGGATTGACGCGTTTGCGGCAGCGCACGCCCCACGCGTCATGTCGTTCGACGAGTCCAGCGGTCCGGCGCCAAGGCGGGCAATCTGAACCACGCTCTTGGCGGCGGTGTCAACTGAGCCGCTATTCGCCGTGGTGGATGCCGACGAAATTCTCCCGACCGATTTTCTCGAGCGTCTCGTGCCGCGCCTGGAAGCGGACGCCGCATGCGGATTCGTGCAGGCCAATCACCGCGCGCGCAGACAGCCCGCCACGTCTCAGCTCGCCCGGGACATGGGCATCGGGATCGATATTCACTGGAAGTGGTACCAACCGCTCAGAAACAAGTACGGATTTGTCATGTTTCTTGGCCACGGCGCGCTGATCCGGCGATCCGCATGGGTTGCCGTCGGGCGGCTTCCCGGAGATCGTGAGCGAAGATCTCGCCTTCGCGATCGCGCTTCGCGAGCGCGGCTATCATGGCTTCTTCGCAGAGGATGTCGTCTGTGAGGAGGAGTTTCCCGAATCCGTACGTGTGTTTCGCGTACGCCACGTGAAATGGACCCGAGGCACCTGCGAGTTCCTGCTGAAGTGGGGCGCCCGACTGTGCCGCGCCAGGAGGATCACGCTGGCCGAGAAGATCGGACATCCTGATGCCGACCCTGAATCTGCCAATGACATTCTTCTTCTTCCTGTTCATGTTGAACGCACAGTTTTTGATCCCCTTCGTGCTCGGGAGAGTTCAGGCCGCTGACCCTTGAGATAGGCGGCGGAACGATCGTTCATTCCCGTCCTGTCGATGAAGGACGAAATGAACGTCGTCTTCACATGGGACTTCTACGCCATCACGCTGGTCACCATCCTGGCGCCGATGCTGTGCTTCATCGTCGGAACTCTGGAGGACGCCACTGCGCCTCTTCAGGTTTCTGGCGCATAGCGGCGCCTTGTATGCGGCCCTGAGTCCCCTGACATTCATCAACGTCCTGGGTTTCGCCTTCACCCGGAGCGCGCGATTTCTGGTTACCGGGGATGCGAACAATGGTCGACCGAGCGCTCGCGCCGGACAGAGCGTCAGCAGGCGGTTCGCGAGATCTGGACGAAACGCATCCCGACTCGCATGATCGTGCGTGGGTTCGAAGACGGAATTGCGATCGCAATTCTGGTCGCCGCAGTTGTGGGTTTCCAGATCAGCCTTGATTGGGATCGCGCTGGGCTTCTCTGCTGCTGACTCGAATGCACGACAGGTCGGCTGGAGAGAGAAGGGGACGCGCTATGCCGTGTATATCCCGTTCACGCTGACGTTGGTCGGAATGGGAATCGGGGGGCTTGGCATGTTCGGAATGCAGACGGTCTTTTTTGGGTTTGGATTTCACTTCTAAGATGTGAACTCGCGACCCGCCCTGTCGCTTGGGTCCCGCCGACGCCCACAGCTCAAGACGCCAGCGGGCGATGCCAGCAGGAGGCAACTTTTCTGGCTTTCGCCGCCCGGTCAGGACCTGTGCGAGGTGAACCGCTTGTGTGGACGGCCCCTGCGACGCAAGCGGAATCGTTGAAGGCGAGCCAAGCGCGCCGGGTCGGTTTGAAGTCTCTGGCCGTAGGCGACGCTGCCAAGTCTCTACGGGTCACCCGCCGGCAGGGCGTCAGGTTGATCTGGAGCAATGTCGTCGACAATCAAACCTGCCAATCCTCAACCTGGAGGCGGCCGATGGTATGCTCCAAACGCCTAGCTTCGGTCATGGGTCCTGCGTTGATCGCGCTTGCGATTACCGAGCCGCTCAACTGGGCAATCTTTGAGCAGCAAAGCGCTCCTGTTGTCTATCTCAACGGGTCCGTCTTGTTCGTCACCGGCCTTGCTCTTGTCCAGGCGCACAATCGCTGGGCTTGGGGATGGCCCCTGCTGGTCACGCTGACGTCCTGGGTCCTGTTGTTCGGCGGTCTCTTTCGTATGATCGCACCCAGCTTGCATCAGCTGCAGGCCGGCATCGCCAGCGCCGTGGTGTTTGGGGTGGTTGGCACAGTCGGTTTGGCGCTGACCTATCAGGGGTATCGGCGCGCGCCTTCACAAAAGACCTGAGACCTCGAACGGCGCATGTGGGCGCTATCTGGCTGGATCACGGCAGCAAGAATGAAGGCAGGGATCCGAAACCGAGGTTGGGCCTACTGCACCTCATGGGATGATCAAGGCTCTTCTGCCCCGTTCTCCTTGATGTGGCCGCGCCCCTCATCGTGGGCGCCGAACCTGGCGCCCGCGGCTGGCTGTTGAACCATGAGTGCAAGGCTGACAGCGGCGCCGGCCGCCAACGCGATGATCAAGGCAACATGTCCAGCAGGCTTTGCATTCTCGCTTGGCTCATCGGCGCGGCGGCGCTTGGATCCGGTGATCATGGCGGGCACGAGCGCGTCCTTGGCCTTCATCGATTCCACCACAACTCCGAGCACGTGGATCACAACCAGCCCCTGCAGCACGCGAAACAGGACTTCGTGTGCTTCCGAGAGGTCCAGACCCCAATAGCCAGCGAATGGTCCCGAACTTTCCCGATTGCTGCTGAAGAGCCCAGTGACAACGATGCCCGCGACAACCGTCAGCAGCATTAATACCGCCACGCCTCCCAGAGGATTGTGTCCGAGATGGCGTTTGGGTTGTTGCGAGAAGAGGTCGCGCACGTGCGCGAGGATGGCGGACGGTCCGGCTGCGAAATCGGCAAAGCGCGCGTGATCGCCGCCGGCAAAGCCCCAGATTATGCGAAAGACGATGAGTCCGGAGATCGCTTCGCCAGCATAGCGATGGATCACTGCCGCTGCGCCTTTTTCTTCGCCGGTAAACCAGGCGACCAAAACGAGCGCAAGCAGGCTCCAGTGAAAGATCCGCGTCGGCAGGTCCCACACCCGCACCTTGCGTTCGGCGGTTTGCGTCGCAGTCATGGCTTATCCTTAATGCTCAACTTCGAGGGCGATGCGGACCTGGCCGCCGGCCTGGGCATCATCCAGGCCGGCGAGATAGGCGAGTGAGATGCTTGTGTCGCCGAAGTTGAGGCTCGCGCGCGGCCCCCAATGGTGCGCCCGCGTCTCCGGTTCACCAAAGCCCTCAAAACCCACGGCCCAGCGATCCGACGTGCGCCACATCGCGCGCGCCGCGTAGGCGTACTCCCATTCTTCGATAGCGCCGCCGATGGGGCGTTCCGCGATCAGGTTGAGACGCGCCGTCAACGGGCCTTGCCGGCGCTCGGCGAGCAGCTTGAACTCAAGCGCATCGTCGCGGCCGTTCTGGCCAAACGCGTATTCGAAGTATCCACCAAAATGGACTGGCCAAGAGCGAGTCGCGGCGAAGTCGAACACGTTCTCGATCGCCACCGCAGTGAGCCTCGCCGACGCGCCAGGCGGTTTGGCGGCTTTGATCACCAGCGCCGGACGCCACCAATCGGTAAGGGCAGAGCCCGCTTCGCCGCGCTGAAGCGTCGCGCCATCGAGAGCACCGCCGTCAATATAGGCGGCGCGATACTCAACCTCGCTCTCGCCCTTGCGCACGCTTGGTCCGTAGACGTTTGAGGTTCCACCAGGCTGGGCGTGAGCTTCGCCCGCCGACGCCAGCGCGCCTGCCAGCGTGCATGCCAGTACGAAGGCTCTTGCTGTCATGATCTAGTCCCTCGCCTGTGTCGACGAGCGGCCGCCTCGGCGGCGATGATCATCGTCCGACCTGCCGGAGCGGCTGCAGCCGTCGTTGCGCTCGCGCCGTAGAACTTCGCCGGTTTGCGGATGGTAATGCATTTCGACGCATAAGCCGGCGCGGTCGTAGCCTTTAACCTCGACAGAACCGGAGTAGCGCTCGATTTCAAGGACGCGAATGCCGTCGGCGGCAAGGCGTTGTTCAAGAACACCGAGCGACAATGGAGCGTTGGCCGGCGGCGCCTGGGCGGAGGCGATGGCAGGTGCTGCAAAGCTGAGGTACGCTGCGGCGATGATGAGGCGAATGGTCATGGCTAGGCTCCCGTGCGAAGGACGCGATCGGCGTCGGCTCGCCTGCCTTGTGCGAAATGCCCGCTGACATCCCCGTGACAGCGGTTGTCAGTGTTGCGTCAGGTTCGAAACGGCAGGATGTAGGATCGATATGACCCTAAATCGCCGCGCTCTCATCCTGGCCGCTTTCGCCGCGGCGCTCGCCTCGCCCGAGGCAGCCGCGGGGCGCGGTCGCGGCCGAGGCCGCTCGGACCATGACGAGGCGCGCGAGGCCTATGAACGTGGGGAAGCGCTTCCACTTGCCCGAGTCCTTCCGCTGGCGCTTGCGGCGGTTCCAGGCGAAATCCTGGAGATCGAACTGGAGCGTCCGCATGGGCGGCTCGTCTACGAGATCGAAATCCTCGCGCGCAACGGCCGGGTTCGCAAAGTGATCCTCGATGCGCGCACAGGTGCGGTCCTTGGCGTGGAAGACGAGCACTGATGCGGGTCCTGCTGGTCGAGGACGATCCCGACATCGCCGCCGATGTTGCGCAGGCGCTCGCTGCGGCAGGCTTTCTGGTCGAGCGCGCCTCTGATGGCGAAACGGCATGGTTTCTGGGCGACACCGAAGACTTCGACGCCGTGGTTTTGGACCTTGGCCTGCCCAAGCTCGATGGCCTGAGCGTTCTCAAAAGATGGCGGATGGCGGGACGATCCTTTCCGGTTCTGATTCTTTCGGCGCGGGGCGCTTGGACCGAGAAGGTGGATGGCATCGACGCCGGCGCCGATGATTATCTGGGCAAGCCTTTTGAACTTGGCGAACTTACCGCGCGCACGCGCGCGCTGGTGCGGCGCGCAGGCGGGCACGCGGCGCCGATCCTGACCGTGGGACGGCTCTCGCTCGATACACGGCGCATGAGCGTGGCCGTTGACGGCGTACAGCATCGGGTGTCGCGGCTGGAGTACCGGATGCTCGACTATCTGGCGCATCAGCGCGGTCGCGTTGTTTCCGCGGGGGAGCTGGCAGAGCACCTGCATGGCGCCAACGGCGCCGCGGACGCCAACGCCATAGAAGCCCTGGTCGCCCGCGTGCGGCGAAAGATCGGCGCCGATGTCATCGAGACGCGGCGCGGATTCGGCTATGCGCTGAGCGAGACATGATCGCGCGGTCTCTCCGCTGGCGGCTGCTCGCGGGAGCGGCTGCCGCCATCTTCGCCGCGCTCGCGCTGGCCTGGCTCGCCATGGGATATCTGTTTGAGGCCCATATCGAACGCAACGTGGAGGCCAGTCTCATCCAGCATGGCCGTGACCTTGTCGCCGGCCTCACGCGCAATGCGCAGGGCGCGCTTGTCGTCGATCCCGAACCCTTCGATCCGCGCTTCGATCGCCCCTCCAGCGGCCTCTACTGGCAAGTCAGCGAAGGGGAGGGAGCGCTGAGGTCGCGCTCCTTGTGGGACGAGACCATGGCGCCCAATGAAAGCGTGGGCGCTGGCGACTGGACCACAGGTGATGTGACCGGCCCCTTTGGGCAGAAACTTGTCTTCGTTGCGCGGCATGTGTCGCTGAGTGAAGGCGGCTCGCCCATCTTGGTGATGCTGGGCGCCGATCACACGGCTGTCACCCTGGCGCGCTCCGAGTTCTCGCGCGATCTGGCGATCTTTCTCCTGATGCTGTGGGCCGTGCTCTCGGCGGCCGCCTGGGCGCACGTGCGGCTCGGTCTCAAGCCTCTTGACGACGTGCGCACGGCGCTTGCGGAGATGCAAGGACATGCCGGCGCCCGATTGAAAGAAGAAGATTATCCTACCGAGGTCGCGCCCCTCGCGCAGGCGATCAACGCACTGGCCGACACCCGGCAGCGAGATATGCAACAGGCGCGTCGCCGAGCGAGCGACCTCGCCCACTCCCTGAAGACGCCGCTGGCAGCGCTTGCCGCGCAGACCAGGCGCGCGCGCGACATGGGCGCGATCGATGCCGCTGACGGTCTTGACCGCGCGATCGAGGCCGCGCGCGGGGCGGTGGAGCGTGAGCTCACACGCACCCGCATCGCCGCTGAGCAGGGCGCAACGCATGAGCCAGCGGGGCAGGTCCTTGATCGGCTGATCGCCGTCGTCGAAAGAACCGAGGCGGGTCAACGGCTGATGTTCGAGAATCTGCTGGGAGACGCGATCCTCCCACTCGGCGAAGTGGCGCTGATGGAACTCGCTGGACCGTTGCTCGAAAACGCCGCGCGCTTCGCGCGCACGCGCGTGCGTGTCAGTGGCGATAGACGCCATCTCTGCATAGAGGACGACGGCCCGGGCCTGACCGAGGCGCAAGCCGTCGAAGCGCTCGATCGCGGCAGGCGCCTCGATGAGGCGGAGGCTGGACATGGTCTCGGACTGGCGATCGTGCGGGATGTCGCCGAATTGAGCGAGGGTGCGCTCGGCCTCGAACGATCGGCGCTTGGCGGCCTTCGCGCCGAAGTGCGCTGGGGGGCGTGACCGGAATTTTGCCTGGAACAGAGCTACCCATCCGCGCGGGGATGGGCTTCCCAATCATGACCCGCCTGGGTTCTGTGCGTCTCCGATTTCATCGGAAATAGCGGAGGCGATCCGGTCGCGGGGCATTGGCATGGCTACCCCGAACCGGTCGCGGTCCGAGCAAGCCGGCCAAGGCGATCTGCCGCGAGCCGAGGGTCTCCAGGCTGTTCGCAAGGCTCTGCAAGGCGTCGCGACGGTGTAGTCCAACGCGAGGCAGCGCCACCCGCCGAAGCCGAAGCGATTCCTCCGATTGAGTCCAATCTCCTGAGAAATGGGATATTTCATGCATGCTGTGGGGCATGGCGCACGCAATACTCGTCATAGGCGCAGGCCCTGAGCAGGCCGCCTCGGGGTTAGGACATGCAGATTGGAGCTGACCTGGAATGCCCTGAACCTCCAATGTGCCCATTGCGACCGGCTGCCATGGCAATCTGGACTCGCGCGGGCCTGAGCTTTTCAGGTTCGTTTCAGGTTGATGCTGTACCAGCCAAGCGACCTTGGGCAGGGGCCATCGGACGGGAGAGCCTGCCATTAGAATCCTTCTGGCTGAAGACGATGAAGAACTGGCAGTGCGCCTGCTGCGCGGCTTGAACCAGGCAGGCTTTGTTGTCGAGAGGGCGCGGCATGGCGACGAGGCGCTCGAACTCGGTCGAGATCCGACACTTGACGCCATTGTGCTCGACTTGGGGTTGCCCAAGCGTCAAGGCCTGGACGTCCTGGCGGACTTGCGGCTTGAGGGGGTCGCAACTCCGGTTCTGATTCTGACGGCGCAGGGCACATGGGCAGAAAAGGTTCAGGGGCTCAACCAAGGAGCAGACGATTATCTGACCAAGCCGTTTCATATGCCGGAGCTCGTGGCGCGCCTGAATGCGCTTGTTCGTCGGGCGGCAGGATTCGCTCAGAGCCTCCTGCGGCATGGCGACCTCTCACTCGACGTTGCGACGGGTGAAGTGCTGAGAAGTGGAGAACAGGTCGAGCTGACCGCGTTGGAGTTCCGGATGTTGAAATTTTTCATGATGCGTCCTCGGCATGTGGTGTCACAAGGCGAACTCGTGGAGCACCTCTACTCAGGTGAGGACGCGCGCGAATCCAACACGGTCGAGGTCTACATCAGCAGGCTCCGTCGAAAGATCGGCGCGGAACGTATCCGGACGATCCGGGGTCTGGGCTATCGCTTTGGATAGGGGGAAGGTTCGTGTCGCTGAGAGTGAGATTGATCTGCGCAGCAGGCGCCTGGGTCACCTTTGGGTTCCTCGCAGCGTTCATCGCGCTTTCGTCGATTTTTCGCAGTCATGTGACCGCCCAGTTCTTTGACGAGCTGTTCGTGCATGTTGAAGAACTGGAGCGCCTGACCGGAAAGGGTGCGTCTGGAGAAGTCCGTCTGAGCAGCGTTTTCAGTGACCCTCGCTATGATGTCCCAGGGTCGGGATTCTATTGGCAGGTAAGGGATAACGACCGCGTCACGCTGCGAAGCGCGTCGCTTGTCGACGCCAACATCGATATCGGTCCCCATGTGCGCCCGCTGCCGTTTCAATCGCGCCTGTCTGCCCAGGGTCCGACCGGAAAGATGTTCCTCACCGAAAAGGAGGAGATCATGGCGGACGGCGGCATACGGGAATTCATGGTCGGAACGGACGAACGCCACCTGGAAGAGCTGGTTCGCGACTTTGATCGGACGCTGGTTCTGGCGCTGGGCGTCCTTGGCCTGTCGATGATCGGCTCCGCCGCGGCTATCGTCATTGCAGGACTGGCGCCGTTCACGAGGCTCGCCAATTCCCTGAAAGACGTTCGCTCTGGCTCCACGGAAACACTCGAGGGCGAATTCCCGACAGAAGTCTCGCCCCTTGTGAGCGAGGTCAATTCTCTTATTGCATCCGGGCGGAAGGCCGTCGGCAACGCTCGTGCGCAAGCCGGCAGCCTCGCTCATGCACTCAAGACGCCGCTGGCCATTGTGGCCGACGAGGCCTACCTGCTGGAGGGGCGCGGAGAAATCCAGTCCGGGCGGGCAATCGCCAAGCAGTGCCGCGTCATGCAGCTTCAAATTGATCGTCACATCGCGCGCGCAAGGGCGTCAGCCGTCTCGCGGCTACCTGGCGTTCGGTCCTCGTTGCGGGAATCTGCGGACAGTGTTGTGGGCGCTCTGAAGCGTCTTCATGCGTCGTCGACCATCAACGTGACTGTCGATATTGATCCAGAACTGGGTGTGGCGATCGATTCTCAGGACCTGGACGAGATCCTCGGCAACCTGGTCGACAATGCGTTCAAGCACGCAAGGAGCGAGATTCGCCTGTCCGTTGCGACGGACGTACCGGGGCTTCTTGGGCTATGGGTTGAGGATGATGGACCCGGACTTCCGCACGAAGCGCGCAACATCGTGGTCGAAGCAGGTGCACGCTGGGATCAGGGAAAGCCTGGCTCCGGCCTTGGCCTCGCCATCGTCAAGGATCTTGTTGAATTGTATGGCGGACGCCTGGAGCTTGCGGACAGCGCTTTGGGCGGTCTGCGCGTCTGCGTCTCAATGCGCCAAGGAAGCGCCGCCGCATAGGCGCCAGCGCGCGACCTCGCAGGTCGTCACGCTTCGCCATGCTTGGTTTGAATGTCCACTCCGAGTGACCTTAGAAACTGCGTCGGCAGCACTCCGCCGGCGCACACGATGACGGTGTCGTTCGAGAGCTCGATCGTCCCCTCTGGCGTGGCCAGCGTCACCGCCTCGCGCGTGATCTTCCTCGCCTCGGACTTCATCCATACGCGAAGTCGTCCAGCCGCCGTCGCCGCCTCGACTCGCCGACGGTTGGTGCGACGCGCTCGCTGGAAAGCATCTCCCCGATACGACAGATCGACCCAGGCGTCGCTCTCCTCAACAAGCGTCGCTGCCGCTTCCAGCGCGCTGTCGCCGCCTCCGACAATCATGACGCGCTGGCCGGAGAACTGCCGAGGATCCACGAGGCGGTACAAAACCTTGTTCAGGTCTTCGCCGGGCACTCCCAGCCTGCGGGGCGTGCCGCGGCGGCCAATCGCCAACAGCACCGCCCGCGCGCGAATCTCTCCTCGGCTTGTCGTGACAACGAACCCATCGCCGGTGGGCTTGAGGCTTTCCAGGCGCTCCTCGTAGTGAATGTCGATTCCAGCCTGACGTTTGGCGTTCGCCCAGAATTCAAGAAGCTTCTCCTTGGACACCTCCGTGAAGTCCATTCGCCCGATGATGGGCAGGCGTGCTGGCTTGGTCATCACCAACTTGCCGCGAGGAAAATGCGAGACCGTGCCGCCAAACGTTTCCTGTTCGATTGTTCGAAATCGCAGGCCGCGCTCTTTTGCGGCTAGACTGGCCGAGAACCCTGCAGCTCCCGCGCCGACGATCAAGAGGTCGACCTGGCCCTGCCGGCCCAGGCCCCGCAGGCGCGCGATGGCGTCGACAGCCTGCTTGCCCTGTTCGATCGCATTGCGAATGAGACCCATGCCGCCCAATTCACCTGCAATGAAGAGTCCCGGAACGTTTGTTTCGAAGGTTGGCGAGACGACCGGCAGCTCAACGCCACGGGTCTCCGTTCCAAATACGAGCGTGATCGCCTGCGTAGGACAGGCGGCAGCGCAGGCGCCGTGTCCAATGCAGGCCGTGGGATCGACGACCTGCGCCTTGCCGTCAATGATTCCAATCACCGTCTTTTCAGGACAGGCGGCGACGCAAGCCGCCGAGCCGCAACAAAGTGAAAGATCGATTGAAGGATGGAGCGAGGCGGGCTCGGTCAGCCCCGCTTCTTCAGACTCCGTTTGTCGAGCGACCGCGCGCCGGGAGGCCCGCTCTTGGACGATCCCGTATAGCACAAGGGCCAGAACGAAAGGGCCGAGATAAAGAAGAACTGCGAGGAAAATGTCCAATGGCTGGATCCTGGGTCGGCATTATTGCTGGGGAAGATCCAGAGCCGAAGACATCGCTTTCGCGAGCTGCGCCAGTGCGGCCGAGTCGCCCTTGAACGCAGCACTTCCTCGCGCCAGCGCCGACGCTGCAAGCGCCTCTTGACCCAGGACCCGACGGGCGCGGATGAGCTTGACCCAGCCGTCCACGTCCCTCGGATCCTTTTCAAGGCGCGCGTCCAGTCGCGCCACCATACCCTCAATCATCGCCTCGCGGGACGCTGGATCCATGGATCCAGCGCGTGCAACCTCCTCGGCAGTCGGCCCCGCAGCGGGGTCGGGCGCTCCTCCCGGGATCGCGCGGGGTGCAGGAAGGCGTGCAGACACGTCGACGCCAGAGGACGTGGCCAGTTCGACGACGCGACCGCGCACGTCAGCGTACCAATCGGCATTGTCTGGCGCCGTGCGCAGCATCTCGAGCCAGTCATCGAGCGCCGCCTTCGGCTTGCCATCCTGCTGCTTTTTCAGGCCCAGCAGGAAGCGCGCGCGGGGGTTCGCGGGGTCCAGCTTGCGGGATTTTTCAAGGACAGCCGCGGCGTTCGGGGTCACCAGCCCGCCAGCAGCGCGCGCGAGCGCCTCGCCATATGAAGAAAGTGTCTCTGCGTCATCCGGCGCCAACTCCACGGCTTTCGCATACGCGGTCGCAGCCCCCGAAAAATCGTCCATCCGGAACTTCGACCAGCCCAGCATCCGCCAACCTTCGAGATCGCCTGGCGCCTCCTTCAGTCGACTTTCCAGTCGCACCACCATTTCGTCGACTGGGGCGACGCCGGCTGCTGCGGGTCTGGCTGCGAGCGGATCAACGGCGACGCCAACTGCCGTTGGATCGAGGGGCCGCGATGCGCTAGGCGTACCGGCGCTGCCGACGACGCCGTAGATCACGGCAGATCCGATCGCCACCATAGCCGCCACTGCCAAGAGGGTGTTGCGGTCCGTTGGGGTCATGGTCGTCTCCTCACGCGGGTTCGTCGCTGTTGCTTCATGCGGGGCGCCAATCAGCCGCCGTTGAATTTCGATGCGCGCCAGTTTGGCGTCTTCCTGAGACGTCAGGCCGGCGCTCTCTTCGCGCTCGACCTCGGCCAGCTGGGCGCGATAGACGCGGGCGTGGTCGCCGCTTTGCAGCGGGCGCGGTCGTATGAGAGGCCAGGCGGCAATGGCAAGCGCCGCCGCGAGCAGAACAGACATGGCGAGCCAGAGAGTCATGGCGCCGACTCCTTCGAAGCCCGATCCGCGAGCTGCGCCTCTTCCGCTTCACTTAGGGCTGGCGGAACAAGCGCTCCACGGGCCGTCGGTCGCAGATAGACAAGCCAACCCGCGACCGCGATTGCCGCAAACACGAGAGGCCCCAGCCAAAGTGGCAGGGTATCGACCTGGAAGGGCGGCTTCATCAGAACAAAATTGCCGTATCGGTCCGTCATGAAGGCGCGAACCTCGTCTGGCGTTTCTCCCGCCGCTAGGCGTTCGCGCACCAGCTGGCGCATGTCAGCCGCAAGGGGGGCGCCGGAATCTTCGATCGACTGATTCTGGCAGACCACGCAGCGCAGCGATTTCCCAACGGCGCGCGCCGCCGTTTCGACTTCAGGTGAGACGGCCTCCTGCGCCAGGGCGACCGCAGACGCGAGCGCCAGCGCAGCCGACATGGCAATGGCCCGGACCATGGATCGCGCAAACATCACGGCGCATCGCCCTCGAGCCTGTGGACGATTGGCAGGATCACGGTGCGCCAAGCCTCAGGCGTGATCGGCCCCACATGTTTGTAGCGGATGCGAGCGTCCGCATCGACAATAAACGACTCTGGCGCGCCTGTTACGCCAAGATCAATAGCCAGCTTGCTGTCTGCATCGAGGCCGGCAATGGCATAGGGGTCGCCATACTTGGCCAGCCACGCCGCACCCTCGCCAGGGTCGTCGCGCCAGTCTACCCCGTAGACGGGCACGTCGCCTGACTGCGCGATCTCCATCAGCATCGGGTGTTCGATCACGCAGCTCGAACACCACGAGCCGAAAATGTTGACGAGCGTCACGCGGCCCTTGAAGTCTGAGACCCGAAGGGTCGGCCGATCGGCGGCGAGAGGCTCCAGTCGGAAGGCAGGCATCGCCCGGTCGATCATCGTGGAGGGCAGGGCGTGGGGATCTAGCGTCAGTCCGACAGCGAAAAAGCCGCTCACGGCGAGCAACAGAATCGCCGGAACCAGGGCCGCCCATTTCGGCAGCGCAAGCGAGGCGGCAGGCGCGTCTTGTTGTGATGTTGCCTCAAACAATCGGGCTCTCCTAGGCTTGCGCAGGAAGTGGACTGAGTTTGATCCGATGCGGCGCTCCGATGCGGAATCGACGATCCGCCAGCGACAGCGCCCCCGCACCGGCGATTGTGAGGCCGCCAATCCAGATCCACATGGCGAGGGGATGGAAGTTGAGGCGAACCGTGAAGGCGCCGGTCTCGGTCTCTTCTCCGCTGGCGATGTAGAGATTTGCGAAAACGCCAGGCCGAATTCCGGCTTCAGTCGTGATCATGTCGCGCTCGGGGTAGTATCGACGCTCAGTGGAAATGACGCCGTTCGCATGGCCGCCGCGCGCGACATCGAACGTCAGCCGCTGCGATTCATAGTTGGGGCCTTGGATGACTTCGACCTTCGAAAGCCGGAAGGCGTACTCGCCAAGCATGGCTGAGTCGCCTCGCTTCATGGATTCCACAGATTCAGTTTGCCACGCCGACATCGCCGTGACGCCAAACATTGCGATTGCGAATCCCAGATGGGCGCCGAGAAATCCCCAAGTCGCGCCAGGGAACGAGCGCGCCATGGTCAGCGACTGTCGAAGTGGGACGGCGCCTAAGCGGGTGCGCAAGGCGAGCCAGCGCGCCAGGCCCAGAACAACATAAGCCGCCAAACCGAAGCCGAGCGCTCCCCAGACGCTCTTGCCCAGAACCCCAGCGACAAGTCCGACGACAAGGCCGCCGACCGCAGGCCACGTCAGCGCGCGAAGGGCGGGGCGCGGGCTATCGCTGCGCCAGCGAAGCAACGGCCCAAAGGCCATCAACCCAGCCACCAGGAGCATCACAGGTCCAAACGTTATGTCGAAATACGGAGGACCTACGGAGATCTTGTCTGAGGTAAGCGCATCAATGACGAGCGGATAGAAGGTGCCAAGGAACACGATTCCCGTGGCGATCAGCAACAAGAGGTTGTTGACCAGAATGGAGGACTCGCGACTCGCCAACGCGAACGGCGGCCCCTGCCGAACTGCGCCAGCCCTGAACGCATAAAGCGTCAGGGCGCCGCCTGAAGCGCCGATGATCATGGCCAGAATGAACACACCACGCGCCGGATCCACGGCAAAAGCATGCACGCTAGTCAAGACGCCGGAGCGCACCAGGAACGTGCCGATCAGGCTGAGGGTGAAGGTGAGGATGGACAGGAGCAGCGTCCAGTTCACCAGCGCGTGCCGGCGCTCGACGACGAGCGCGCTATGGAGAAGCGCCGTCCCGATCAGCCAGGGCATGAAGGATGCGTTTTCAACCGGATCCCAGAACCACCAGCCGCCCCAGCCTAGTTCGTAATAGGCCCACAAACTGCCCAGAGTGATCCCAATTGTGAGGCAGCACCACGCAGCCAGAACCCACGGTCGCACCCATCTGGCCCATGCCGCATCCACGCGTCCTTCGATCAGAGCCGCCACGGAAAACGAGTAAGCGATCGAGAACCCGACATAGCCCAGGTAGAGCATCGGCGGATGAACCGCGAGGCCTGGATCCTGAAGCAGCGGGTTGAAGCCCATGCCCTCAAGGGGCGCTGGCGTCAGCCGCGCGAAGGGGTTCGACGTGAAGATCAAAAAGGCAAGGAACGCGACGCCGATCATGCCTTGAACCGCCAGCACGCGCGCCTTCAGCGTGGCCGGGAGATTCGTTCCGAAGACAGCGACGGCTGCGCCGAACAGCGCCAGAACCAGAATCCACAGCAACATCGAACCTTCATGCTGCCCCCAAGCTGCAGTGATCTTGTAAAAAAGGGGCTTCAGCGTGTGCGAGTTGGTTGCAACGACCTTCACGGAGAAGTCCGAAGTCGCGAACGCCCACACGAGGCAACCAAAGGCAAATGCGACGAGTGCGAGCTGGCCGACAGCGGCTGAAGCGCCAAACGCCATGAGTCGCGGTTTTGTCCGCCCGGCGCCGTAGAGCGGGACCAGAGCCTGAGCTGTTGCGACCAGCAGAGCCAGCACCAGCGCAAACAGTCCAATTTCATTCAGCATGACGGCTATCGACATCCATTACGTGGCGGACACATTTCGCGGGGTCGCGCCGAGATATGAGCGAGAGCTGAGATTTGCCCGGCTAGCAAAGTATTATGAGTTGTATGGCGTCAGTATAATGCTTTCGCAAGCGCCCTGCACGTGTCTAAGTAGACGCCGGCCCGGGGAGCATATCAAGAGCGCAGGAGACGCCCTTGTCTATTCCACATGGCCTGTCCAAGGGTCGGATACCGTCGACCCAACACGCGCCATCCGCGCCATCCGCGCCGATTGCAAGACGACGTGGCGGGTTCGAAGCGCTCATCTTCCCCATCTTCATGCTGACGATCATCGCGCTGCTGGCATTCGGATGGGTCTATCGCGACACGAAGACCATCAATGCCGAAAGCGGACTCGGCTACTGGCTGGGTGTTCTTGGCATGGGGTGCGTCGGCCTTCTCCTGATCTACCCCGTTCGAAAACGGCTCCCGAAGCTGGCGTTCATGGGGAGCGTTCCCATGTGGTTCCATTTTCACATGGCCCTTGGGCTCGTCGCGCCAACACTCATCCTGTTTCACGCTGGCTTTCGAACCGGATCAATCAACGCGACGGTGGCCCTGACCGCCATGCTGGTTGTCGCGGGCAGCGGCGTGCTGGGTCGAATGCTCTATGTCCGGGTGCACCGCGGTCTTTCAGGACAAAAGTCCGAAATACGAACGCTGACTGCGGTTGCAACACGGTTGCGCGCGACGCTTGTGGCGGATTTCGCTGACGTGTCCGAAGTCGCGGAGCGCCTTGAGAGATCACTCCACGCGCCGCGGTCCAGTGTATTCAGCGCATTCTTCTACGCTGCGTCAGCGTCCTCGCGAATCGCGACGGCGCGCCATCGGATGCTCGCGGCTGTCAGGCGCGGTTCCAGCCGTGTCGCCAGCACGGGTCCCTCGGGCCGGCGTACCGGAAAAATACTCCGGCGCGAGGCTTCGCGCCTGGTGCGCACCTACTGCCAGACCCTCCAGAATGCGGCGTATCTCACCTTCTTCGAACGGTTGTTCGCGCTGTGGCATATCATGCATCTTCCGCTGTTCTTCCTCATGTTGGTGGCGGCGGCCATCCACATTGTTGCGGTCCACCTTTACTAGATCGGGAAGTCGACATGCGGCGGTTGATCGCAGCGTTGGCGTGTATCTGGTTCGCGCTCCTGCTGACCCAGGCAGGTTCAGCACAGTCGCTTCTCGAAAAGCTGGTTTCTCCAGGAGAGCTGGCGAACCCGCACGCCAAGTTCGAAGCGACGTGCAGTTCTTGTCATGCATCCTTCGACAAGGCGGCGCAGTCCGCCAAATGTCGCGACTGCCACACGGACACTTCCCTCGATATTCGCAACAAGCGCGGCTTCCACGGCCGGTCGCCTCAGGTTGCAGGCGCCGAGTGCAAGACCTGTCACACGGACCACAAGGGCCGCACCGCTGTCATCATTCAGTTCGATCCCAAAGCGTTCAATCACCGGTTCACCGACTTCCCCCTTGAAGGCGGACACCTGTCGGTTGATTGCGCGGACTGCCACAAAACAGGCGAAAAACAACGCAAAACGCCGACGGACTGCGCCGGCTGCCACACCGATGACGAGCCTCACAATGGACAACTGGGTGCATCCTGCGCGTCATGCCATGTCGTCGCGAGCTGGACTACGGTGAGCTTCGACCACGCGACGACAGCCTTCGCGTTGATCGGCGCCCACGGCAAGGTCGAATGCATGGCCTGCCACGAGGGCGAAGTGTGGAAAGGCCTCCGCACGACCTGCGCCTCGTGCCATGCCAAGGACGATGTTCACAAGGGATCTCTGGGCGTCAACTGCGCGTCCTGCCATAGCGAGCAGTCGTGGACAGTCTCGCAGTTCGATCACGTGCAAACCGGCTTCAGGCTTGTCGGCGCCCATGCAAAAGCCGATTGCCAGACGTGTCACAAAGGCGCGCTCGGCGATCCGCTACCGCGGGACTGCAATGGCTGTCACGTCCGTGACGACGTTCACAAGGGCGACAATGGCGCCAACTGCGAGAGCTGTCATTCGTCATCGACGTGGACGGCGATTACGTTCGATCACGACAGCACGAAACTGCCGCTCCTGGGCAAGCACAGGACTGCAAAGTGCGAGACGTGTCACACCAAGCCGATCACGTCGTGGGAGCCGCCGGTAACCTGTATCGGGTGTCACGAGCGCGAGGACAAGCACAAGGGGTTGCTCGGGCCTGATTGCAAGGATTGCCACGCTGAAAAGTCGTGGGCCCAGGTTCGTTTCGATCATGCAAAAGACGCAAAGTTCGCGCTAGAAGGCAAGCACTCCGCCGCAGAGTGCGCCGCCTGCCATCTGTCGCCGACGTCCGTAAAATCTCCACCCGTCAGCTGCATCGGCTGCCATCGGGAGGAGGATCCTCACAAAGGGCAATTGGGCGATGGCTGCGGACGCTGTCACGGCGAAGCCGACTGGAAGACCAATGTGCGATTTGATCACGGCCTCACCGATTTTCCACTTCTGGGAAAGCATGCGAAGGTCGGTTGCAAGGACTGCCACGCCACGCCAGCCTACCTGGATGCGCGTGCGACGTGCGTGTCCTGCCATCAGAAGGAAGACGTACACAAGGGACGGCTCGGCACGGACTGCGCGAGCTGCCATAACCCGGCTGACTGGAGTCGATGGCGTTTCGACCACGCCGTTGACACCGACTACCCGCTGACTGGAAGGCACGTCGCGGCGCCTTGTGCGAGTTGTCACCGCGTCGCCGTGAAGCAGAAGATCGAGCTGTCGACGCGATGCATCAGCTGTCATGCCGGAGACGACAAGCATCGTGGATCATTCGGAACCAACTGCGAGCGGTGCCACACGACTGAGGCCTTCTGGGCGGTCGACGTGGGGCGATAGCGCGTGGCTGGTTGAGGACGCTCAGGTCGTGATGAACTACATTATTGCAAGTGTAGAACAAAACAGTATTCGACGAATTGTGACCAACCTGAATTCAATCTGAATTGAACCTGAAGCGAAACTGAGAATATGCAATCGAGAGACTTTATCGCTGCGCGGAACCAGAATTAAATTTCCTTACCTAGATTGCGGGCGATTGGCAGAGCAGACACACCCTGAGCGCGAGCCTGCGCTCATCGCCTGCTAGAGAACCGACTGTGGGAGTTCCATCCGGTGCGCGATCGGTGCCAGTTCGCTGAATCTGAGTGTGGGGGCGCGGAGCGCGGGTTGATTGTTGGCCGGCAGCGAGTGGATGGCGCCGGCTGGCTGTTTGCGTTGGCGGTGTTGATCGTCTTCATTGTGGTTTCGTCCGGCTTTGCCGCCGAAGCCCAAGCACCGCCGAGGGCAAACTTCGATCACTTTTCGACAGGGTTTACTCTTGACGGCGCTCACAAGAGTCTGAGTTGCGAGGCTTGCCATGCCGGCGGCCAGTTTGCCGCGCTCCCCGCCCGATGCGCTGATTGCCACAACAACTTGCTGGCGCCTGGCAAGCCCCTGCGACACATCCAGACGTTTGCGAACTGCGATTCATGCCATGTGACGGCGAGCTGGACCAACGTCCGCTACGACCATTCGGCTGTGTCTGGGCCTTGTACGACCTGCCACAACAACTCGACGGCGCAGGGAAAGTCCGCCAGCCACATCAAGACAACCGCCACATGCGAGACCTGTCACGTCACATCAAACTGGACGAATGTTCGGTTCGATCACTCGGCAGCGACCGGATCCTGCGCCACCTGCCACAACGGGACATCGGCGAAGGGCAAGCCGGCCAACCACATCGCGACCACCGCCGGCTGCGACAGCTGTCACGTCACGACGAGCTGGACGAATGTCCGGTTCGATCACTCGGCGGTCAGCGGATCCTGCGCCACCTGCCACAACGGGACATCGGCGAAGGGCAAGCCGGCCAACCACATCGCGACCACCGCGGGTTGCGACAGCTGCCACGTCACGACGAGCTGGACGAATGTCCGGTTCGATCACTCGGCGGTCAGCGGATCCTGCGCCACCTGCCACAACGGGACATCGGCGAAGGGCAAGCCGGCCAACCACATCGCGACCACCGCGGGTTGCGACAGCTGCCACGTCACGACGAGCTGGACGAATGTCCGGTTCGATCACTCGGCGGTCAGCGGATCCTGCGCCACCTGCCACAACGGAACATCGGCGAAGGGCAAGCCGGCCAACCACATCGCGACCACCGCGGGTTGCGACAGCTGCCACGTCACGACGAGCTGGACGAATGTCCGGTTCGATCACTCGGCGGTCAGCGGATCCTGCGCCACCTGCCACAACGGAACATCGGCGAAGGGCAAGCCGGCCAACCACATCGCGACCACCGCGGGTTGCGACAGCTGCCACGTCACGACGAGCTGGACGAATGTCCGGTTCGATCACTCGGCGGTCACTGGATCCTGCGCCACCTGCCACAACGGGACCACGGCGCGCGGCAAACCTGCAACGCATATCGCGTCAACGACAACATGCGACAATTGCCACCTGACGACCAGTTGGACGAGCGTGCGCGTTGATCACAGCGCGGTCATGGGAACCTGCTCATCCTGCCACAACGGCACAACGGCGGCCGGCAAGCCGGCATTTCACATCGCGACGAATGGTCAATGCGATGAGTGCCACACGACGCTCAAATGGATTCCGGCGACGTTTAACCATGCGAGCGTCACGGGTTCATGCTCTACATGTCACAATGGCTCCTCGGCCAAGGGAAAGCCCGCGGCCCATTTCCAGACTTCCGTCCAATGCGATGAGTGCCACACGACGACCAGCTGGGTGACGGTTCGCTACGTTCACACCGGCGGCGGGTATCCCGGCGATCATCGCACCAAGCTCGATTGCATCTCTTGCCACAAGACCAACGCACAACAGGTCCCGTGGCCAAATGCTGCCTATCAGCCTGACTGCGCAGCCTGTCATGCAAACGACTACAAGTCAGACCCGCACAAGAAGTACGAGACCCCGACAACTGCCCGATACACGGTGTCTGAGCTCCGTGACTGCACGGGCGCGTGCCACATCTACACCGATAGCACGATGACCACGATCAAGACCCGCCGGAACTCTAACCACAGAGTGACTGACGGCGGTTTTGACTAATCAGTAGAGTGGAGATGCGCGTGGCGACACACGAAACTCATCGGCGATCGGCAGGGCTTGCGTGGACGACGGGTCTTGCGATTTCGTTGTCGAGCAACCTTCTTCCAGCGTTCGCGCAAACTGTGCAGGACAGATATCTTTCACGTGCGAGCGCGCAGGACAACGGCGCCTGCTCGACGGTGAACATCGATTTCAACGTGCCCGTTCGCTACACATCGCATTTTCCGGAGTCTGGCGGGCGGGAACTTCGGATCGGCGTGCAGCCGGTGAGCTTCAACCGAAGCAGTCTTTCGACAGGTCCGGCCACCGAATCCATCCGACCGCCGGCCAGCGCCATCGCTGGAATTCAGCAGATTGCGTATGACGCTGGCGATCCGGCCGGTCCAACGCTCGTGCTCCAGTTCGATCACGATGCAAGATGGACCGTCGAGACGGACAAGAGCGTCTCGCGGCTGGTGATCAAGATCGCGCGTGGCGCGGGAGACGGCTGTGTTCCAGGCGCATCTTCCCGACCGACGGCCATCCCGGCTGACAACATCATACTGTCGGTTACCAAAGTCATCCCGGACGCCCTTGATTCCACCGGGAACTATTCGATCAACCTGTCGTCGAGCCGGGGAGGCAAGGTCGCCCCTGATGCGGTGAAGCCGCTGGACGCCTTCAACCGATTTGCCGCCTACGCGTACACCTCCGAAGAAAATGGGGTGATATGGTCTCGATTGCGCCTTGGAATGTTCGCAACGCGCGCTGACGCCGAGCGCGTGTTGTCTGAAGTCCAGGTGCAGTATCCAGATGCCTGGGTAACTCGCCTCGACCGCACCGAACGCGATCGCGTCTATCAGGCTTGGCTTGCGGCGAAGGGGCAATCATCGCCGCAATCGGGCGCGGCCGCGCTTCCTGTCAATCCAGAAGCCGAAGCGCACCTTCTCGACCTTCGCGCGAAACTGGCGGCGGGCGACAACGCGGAAGCGATCCGTCTGGCGCAGGTCATCCTGGGTCTTGCTGAAAGCGCGGCGTCTCCCGAAGCGCAGGAACTTCTTGGTTTGGCGCGGGAGCGCAACAAGCAGCTGGCGCATGCGAAAGCGGAGTACGAAGCCTTCCTCCAGAAATACCCGACCGACGAAGCCGCCCCTCGCGTTCGGCAGCGACTGGCGACGCTTCTCGGCGAGGAAGCTGGACCCGCGCGCGCTCCGCAGGCCAACGCCGCCCAGACCAAGAAGGCAGCAGGGGATTTTCACGGCGAGGCGTCGGGCAGCCTGTCGGTGCTTTACCAACGCGACCAGAGCGGGTTCATTTTTCAGGACGTGCCCGTGGTTGGCGGTCCTGAGGTCAACCCCGATCCCATCGAGGAAAATCGCACCAACCTCAATGAAGTGCTCTATGGCTCAGATCTCAGTCTTTCGGCGGGAAACGACCGGACTGAGGCGCTGCTGAGATTTTCCGGCATCTATCGCGACGACCTGCGAACCGACACGCCGAGAGACGAAGGCGCCGTCAGCGCGCTGTATCTCGACATTTCGGATCGCGAGTGGAACTCATCCGTCCGGATCGGGCGCCAGACCCGGAACACAGGTGGCGTATTTGGTCGGTTCGATGGCGCGCTTGCAAGCTTTCAGGCGACTGAGAGATTGAAACTAAGTGCGGTTGCCGGATCTCCGGTCCAATCCTCTCGGGATCTGGAGATCAATACCGACCGCGTCTTCTACGGAGCAAGCATCGACCTCTCAGTCGTTCCCGATCGCCTCGACGCAGCGGTGTACTACTTCGACCAGTCCTATGGTTCGCTTGTCGATCGACAGGCTGTTGGCGCCGAGTTTCGCTATTTTGACGAAGCGAGCAGCGCCTACGGCGTCTTCGACTATGACCTGCACTACGGACAGCTGAATCTGGCGCTCGTGAACGGCATGTACAAGTTCGAGGATGAATCAAGCATCTCGCTTGCGATTGACTATCGTCGCTCACCTCTTCTCACCACGCAGAACGCGATCATCGGACAAGGCGTCGACGATCCCAATCTGCTTTTGACGACCTACACGGAGCGGGAAATTTACAGGCTGGCCGAGGATCGCACGTCCTACGCGAGATCTGCGTCTCTGAGCTACTCCCGCCCCTTGACGGACAAGCTCCAGGTCAACGTCGATGTCATCGCCACGAACGTGTCTGGCACGAAGGCGTCCGGGGGCGTCGAGGCACAGCCGCCCACAGGCACCGAGTACTACTACTCGACACAGCTTGTGGCCTCTGACGTGTTTGTGGAGGGGGCGATATTCATCGCCGGTCTGCGCTACGCCGACTTGGCCATCAATGACCAGTACACCGTCCAGCTCAATGGCCGGTATCCAGTCACCCGGGATATCCGGTTGAACTCCAAGCTGCGGGTGGATCAGAGGATACGAAAGGACGGCACGTCCGACGAACTGTCGGTGCGCGGATCGCTTGCGCTGATCTACAACTACAGCCGGATGACGCATCTCGATTTCGAGATTGGCGGCCAGTACTCCGACGCAAACAACGTTCTCGTCAACACGAAGGAGACCGGCGCTTTCTTGAGCATTGGCCTTCGCCAGGACTTTTAGGGACGTCGAAGAGCCTCTGCTGTGGAGTTTCGGCGGCTTTCGATCTCGTGTCAGGCGGGGTGGCTGGAAAGACAGGATGGACCAATGTGAACCGGCGTGGGGTCCGGGCGCCGATCGGCGCGCGACTGCCTTGAATGAGCGATACCTTCGGGGGGGCATTCGCGGACGCCGAACTACAGCCTAGGGACTGTTCATGCCAGGAAGGCGAGCGTTTCGGCGACAAAACTCTTGTGATGCTGGAATATGCCGCCGTGTCCTGCATCCCGGTAGATTGCGAGCTTCGCGCCCGGAATGCGGCGTGCAAGATCGAACGAATTGGCGGTCGGCACCATAAGATCGTCGTCCCCGTTCGCAACAAAGGTCGGCTGCTTGATGACCCCCAAGTCCTGTGGCGCCTGCGTGCCCCACGCATGGATCGCTTTCAGCTGTGCACGGAACGAGCGGATGGCGATTGGGCTGTCGCGGTCGCTTGTGCGCTCCTTCAGTCGTTCGAGAAACGCCTTGGCGGCCCGGCGCCCGTTCGCGGTTCGGGTGAAGAACAGATAATACTTGGGATCCTTCAGTGTCAGCGCGCCCTTCAACATCGCGCGCAACGTCAAGCTGGTCACTTTGTCGATTCCAACCCCGCCCGCTGGGCCAGTTCCGGTCAGGATCAGTCGCCGCACAAGCTGAGGCTCGGTCAGCACGACCTCCTGCGCCACGAAACCGCCAAGCGAGAAGCCGAGTAGGTCGACCTTGTCGAAGCCCATCGCGCGCACGAACGTGACAGCGTCGCGCGCCATGGCTGCGACGCTAGGGGGCGTCTTGCCGCCAGACGCGCCGACGCCGCGGTTGTCGAATGCCATGACGCGATGCCTGGCGGCCAACCCGTCTATGACGCACGGGTCATAGTTGTCGAGCGTTGCGCCGAGGTGGTTGAGCAGGATCACAGGCACGCCTGTTCCTGGACCCAGGTCGCGATAGGCAAACCGACCGCCTCCCGCGTCGATGTCGTGTGTCGGTGTGTCCTTGAAGGCGGTGGCGCGCGCGGCGGTCATCCCAACAGCTCCATTTTTCCACGCGCTGGCGTCGTGTCGCAGCGCGGCCTCTTGCATATAGCGACCCGAGCATATACTTCAATTATTGAAGTTACTATCAAGCGCGGCCCGCTGGCATAGCTGGCCGGCCCTGAAAAGCGGCAACGAGCGGAGCGACGTCGATGTTCAGACAGTTCTTCAAGGCGGGATCGGGCGCGCTTCTAGCTGCCGCCTCGATCGTGGTCCTGTCGGCGTGCAGCCACGATACGCAGCCAGTATCAGGCGTGTCGTCAGCGGCGGTCACGAAAGCATACGACAACCCAGCCTGGCCAACCGCCTTGGTTTCCGATCCAACCCGGCTGGGCTTCACGGCAGAGGGACTTCAGGCGCTCGACTCGCGCCTGAAAGAGGCTGTCGACAAAGGAGAGGTCGCCGGCATCAGCTATGCGCTGGTGAAAGACGGCGAAGTGGCGGTTTTGAACTTCCATGGCGTCCAGACCCTGGGTGGCCGTCCGATGCAGGCCGACACGCTCTTCCGCATCCGTTCGACAGGCAAGACGATCACCGCCGTCGCGATGATGCAGCTGTGGGAGCAGGGCAAGTGGAAGCCCGAAGACCCCATCACCAAATTCCTGCCGGAGCTGGCCAACCTCAAAGTCGCGACCTCGCCCGACACGCTTGATGGAGCAGTCCCCGTTTCGCGCACGCCGACGATGAACGAGCTGATGACGCACACGGCGGGTTTTGGGTACGGACTGACGCTGACAAACGCCGTGGAACGCGCCTTCATGGAGAGAGACGCAGGCCACGCCAAGGACATGCAGGCGCTTGTTGACCTGGTGGCCGGCATTCCATTGGGGGTCGAGCCCGGCAAGCGCTGGAGCTACTCAATCGCAGTCGATCTTCAGGGCGTCATCATCGAGAGACTCTCGGGCAAGAAGCTCGGCGATTACTTCGAAGAGAACATCTTCGCGCCGCTAGGCATGAAAGATACCGGCTTCTGGCTCGATGAAGCTGATCGCGCGCGCGTGGCTACGGTTTACACGCGCAATCCCGCGACTGGATCACTGGTTGTCCTGCCGGACCAAGGGAATTCCGCCGCTGACGATCCGTTCAAGAAGCATAGCAATTTCGAGTCCGGCGGTGGCGGCGCAAGCGGCCTGTACGCGACGCTGCATGACTTTGTCCGCTTCACGCAGATGCTGCTTAACAACGGTGAGCTGAGCGGCAATCGCATCCTGAAGCCCGAGACCGTCGCCTTCATGACGCAGAACCACATCGGCAATCTCAAGGGCGTGTTCGGTGGCGACGGGTATGGCTTCGGCTACGGTGGACGCGTGTCACTCGACGGCCCAACCGAGGTCACCGCTCAACCCAAAGGCTCGTTCAGCCACTTCAGCATCGAAGGGGCCTGGTACTGGATTGACCCGGCCAACAAGATCTCGTTCGTCGGCCTGATCCAGCGCCGCGGACCTGCGGGCCCGGGCGGCGTTGCCATGGGCGGTGACGGAGATGCGCCGCGGCTCGTCTACAAGGCGTTGCAGAAGTAGCGTCTCACAGACTCGGACGGGCATCGCCAAGGAGAACCTGAATCATGAGAGCCAAATCTTTCGCCGGAATGCGCTGCTCAATTGCTGGCGCGCTGGAAATGATTGGTGATCGCTGGTCGTTTCTGGTGATCCGCGACTTATCGCTAGGCCTGCGTCGCTATGACGAGCTGCAAACCAGCACCGGCATACCTGCCGCAACGCTGGCTGCCCGCCTCAAGCATCTTGAGGCGAACGGCATTGTCGAGCGGGTCCGCTATCAGAAGCGTCCGCCGCGAGACGAATACCGCCTGACGGCGAAGGGGCGCGACTTGTGGAAAGTCAGCACCGCGCTGCGCGAATGGGGCGATCGCTGGGACGCGAGTGGTTACGGCGAGCCCACGGTAGAGATGGTCGATCGCAAAACTGGTCGCCAGGTGGTTCTCGGGCTGGTCGATGCCGAGACCAACAAGGCGGTGTCGCTCGACCGCGTGCAGCTGCGCCCCGGTCCGGGCGCCGATGAGGCCATTCGGCACCTGCTCGATCCAAATTCTCAGGAGCACTCAAATGACACGGCGCATTGAACTCTTCTACGACTTCCGCAGTCCCTACAGCTATCTGGCATTCACGCAGTTGCGTGACATGAACGTCGAGATCGCGCTGCGGCCGATGCAGATACTCAAGGTGATGGAGAAGGTCGGCAATGTGCCGACGACGATCACATGCGCGGCGAAGGGCCGGTATGCGCGCAATGACCTGGCGCGTTGGGCCCAACGGTACGGCATCAAGCTGAATCCATCGAACATGCGCGATAACGATGGCGATGCTTGCTCTCGCGCGGTGCTGGCGGCGGCGTCGCCCGCCGAGGCTTCTGCGATCACGCTCGCGCTCTATCGCGCCTGCTGGAGCGAGGGGAAGACCCTAGCCTCGACGGATGACGTCCTGTCGGCAATTGCGGCGGCGGGGCTTGATCCAGCCACCGTCGGCGCGCGGATAAATGACCCCACCGTGATTGCGCAACTTGAGGCCAACACGAATGAAGCGGCCGAACGCGGCGTCTTCGGATCACCGACCATGTTTGTCGGCGACACACTATTCTTCGGAAATGACCGGCTCGATTTCGTGCGTGAGGAACTCGCGCGCGTGGAGGATGCAGCATGACTTCGACAAGCAAACCCCTCGCTCTGGTTACGGGCGTTGGCCCAGGCACAGGCGCCTCGGTTGTGCGACGCTTTGCCGAGGGCGGCTATCGCGTAGCCATGCTTGCTCGCAATGCTGAACGCCTTGCAGCACTGGAAAAGGAAATTCCAGACTCGATCGCCATCACATGCGATGTGACCGACGCAACCGCACTGGAGCAAGCTATTGCAAAGGTCGGCGCGCCAAAGGTGGTTGTCCATAACGCCGTTGGCGGCGCTTTCGGAACGTTCCTGCAGGTCGAGCCGGGTGTCCTGCAGCGCAACTTCGAGACCAACACGATGGCGCTGTTTCACCTCGCTCGGCTCACCGCGCCTGCGATGGTCGCCGCGGGCGAAGGCTCGATCATCGTCACTGGCAACACATCGGCTCAGCGGGGCAAGGCCTCATTCGCCGGCTTCGCTCCGACCAAGGCCGCCCAGCGAATACTTGCGGAATCGCTTGCTCGCGATCTCGGTCCGAAGGGGGTCCACGTTGCCTATTTGATCATCGACGCCGCGATCGACGTGCCTTGGCAGCGCCAGCTACAACCCACCAAGCCGGATGATTTCTTTATTTCGCCGAAATCGATCGCGGCCGAAGTCTATCACCTCGCGCACCAACCCAAGGACTCGTGGTCATTCCTGGCCGAAGTTCGTCCGTTTCACGAACCCTGGTGACCCCATGACAAATGAAGCCAAAGCCGCGCTCGACGGCTTCCAGCAGCTCAGCGGCATGCTCGGTGGAGACATGAACGCGCCAATGGGCGAAACACTCGGCTTCGCGCTCGTTGAAGTCGAACGCGGGCGTGTTGTGTTCGAGGGGACGCCCGACCGGAAGGTCTACAATCCGCTCGGATATGTACATGGCGGATATGCCGCCACGCTGCTCGACAGCGCTTGCGGCATGGCCGTGCATTCGCAGCTTGAAGCCGGGCGTGCTCACACAACGCTTGAGCTCAAGGTGTCGTATCTGCGCGGACTCAACGACCGCAGCGGGACGGTTCGGGCCGCCGGACGTGTGGTGTCGGCTGGTCGCCGCGTGGCGTTTGCGGATGCGACCCTCCATGATGGCGAGGGACGGCTGTGTGCGACCGCGACTGCAACGTTGCTGGTGTTCGACGCGGAACCTCGCCCCGAAGCCGCGTTTCAATCCTGAGTTGCGCGAGGAGACGGTCATGAAGGCGTTCGCGATCGACCAGTACAAGGGCGCCCTAACCAGGCGCGACGTTCCCGATCCGACGCCTGGCCCGAACGACGTGGTGGTGGCGATCAGGGCGACCAGCGTCAATCCGATTGACCTGAAGCTGCGAGATGGCGAGTTCAAGGCGATACTGCCCCAAAAGATGCCGCTAGTTCTGGGCGGCGATCTGGCCGGTGTCGTGCGCGCGGTCGGCGCCAACGTTCGGCGCTTCAAGGTCGGCGATGAGGTCTATGCCCATCCCGACAACGACCGGATCGGAACATTCGCTCAGCGCATCGCGATTGCTGAAGCCGATCTGGCGTTGAAGCCTGTCAGCCTCGACATGGTTCACGCCGCGTCATTGCCGCTCGTGGCGCTCACCGCATGGCAGGTGCTGGTGGAGCGCGGGAAGGTGAAGCCGGGGCAGAAGGTGCTGATCCATGCAGGTTCAGGCGGTGTCGGAACGATCGCCATTCAGCTCGCCAAGCATCTCGACGCGACCGTCGCCACGACGACAAGCACCGCCAACATCGACCTGGTCAGAAGCCTCGGCGCCGATGTGGTCATCGACTATCGCAAGGATGACTTCGCGAAGATGCTGAGCGACTACGACGTGGTCCTGAACTCACTCGGCTCGGACGTGCTGGAAAAATCCCTGTCGGTGCTCAAGCCGGGCGGCAAACTCATCTCGATCTCTGGCCCGCCCGATCCCGCCTTCGGGCGCCAGATCGGCGCGGGTTGGGTCGTCCGCCAACTGCTCGGACTCCTGAGTTCGAAGATCCGCGCCAACGCGAAGAAGCGCGGGATCGATTATTCCTTCCTGTTCATGCGCGCGGACGGCGCGCAGCTCACCGAGATCGCGAAGCTGGTCGACGCCGGCACGATCCGGCCGGTCATCGACAGCGTGTTCGGATTCGACGAGACGCCCGCAGCGATGAAGAGGGTCGAGTCCGGACGCTCGCGCGGCAAGGTTGTGATTCAGTTTTCGGGTGGCGCAGACACCGGTACGCGCAGCAACTGATCGACTGTAGCGTTCGTACAAAGTTTCATGGAGCGACCAGATGAGCATCAAGGCTCTTGTGACCGCGAACGCGGGCGACGCGGTTTCGACTGCTCTCAGCGAGATCGCGCCGGCCGATCTTGGCGCCGGCGATGTAACTGTGGCCGTTGAATGGTCGACCGTGAACTACAAGGATGGCCTGGCTCTCGCCGGCAAACGGATCATGCAGTCCTACCCGATGGTTGGCGGCATCGACTTCGCAGGTACGGTCGAAGCGTCGGAAAATCCGGCGTACCGCCCGGGCGACAAGGTGATCTGCAATGGCTGGGGTCTTAGCCAGACCCACAATGGGGGCTACGCACAGAAGGCGAGGGTTCCCGGCGAGTGGCTGATCCCCCTGCCGCAGGCGTTCTCGACGCGCGATGCGATGGCTATCGGCACAGCTGGCTACACCGCCATGCTGTGCGTGCTCGCTCTTGAGCATGGAGGACTCACGCCGGAGAAAGGCGATGTCCTGGTGACAGGGGCCAGCGGCGGCGTTGGCTCCATCGCCATCTCGTTGCTTTCGGAACTAGGCTATCGTGTCATGGCGTCGACGGGTCGACCTTCCGAAGAGGCCTATCTCCGCAGCCTGGGAGCGGCAGAGGTTATCGATCGAGCGACGCTTTCTGCTCCGGGCCGTCCGATGGGCGCCGAGCGATGGGCAGGCGCGGTCGATTCCGTCGGTAGCCACACTTTGGCAAACGTTCTGGCGCAGACCAGGTATCGGGGTGTGGTGGCCGCCTGCGGACTTGCGCAAGGCATGGACCTTCCGGCATCCGTGGCTCCGTTCATCCTGCGCAATGTCACACTGGCGGGGATCGACTCTGTCAACACGCCGCGCGCCGCTCGCATCGAAGCCTGGACCCGACTTGCGCGCGACTTGAAGCCAGCAAAATTGGCGTCAACAATTGCAGAGGTCGCGCTCGCAGACGTGCCGAATGTTGCTGCCGCCATCCTCAGAGGCGAGGTCAGGGGCCGGACAGTGGTCAACGTCAATGCGTGAGCAGTGCTGGCCTCGCTGAGCGGCCAGATGATCAGATCCTTCAGACGGCCATCGAGGTGCTTTTGCTTCGAAAGCAGATTTGTGGGTTGGATAGGGGCACGCGCGCCATCCGCCGCTCTCCCGATTGCGAATGTCGCCGTTCGGCGATAAATACCCGGTCGCGAAGGCGTGGCTCACCAGCAGGAATGGCCTCAACAAGCGACGAATGAAGGTATTCGCTGGGTTAGGTTCGTCCGCTACGAAATGCCTGCGTGCGAGCAGCCTTGGGATCCCTGAGCCGACGGGCGCTTCACGAAACTCCTTCCAGGGCGTGACGGTGCGATCTGATCCGTCGCGTGGGCCCCCGCCAAGGCCACGTTTGCTTTATCCGCCCATCAAGCGTCCGTCGCATGACCGCTCAAGGGGCCGAGGCTTCGCGCTTCGCGCTGCAGGCCGCACCAACCCCTTGCGCGGTCGCCGCTTCGCTTGCTTTCCGGCCGCTCCTGAGGGGCGTCGCAAACGCGACCCCGGCGGGGCTGATCCCGCGGGATCAGAAGGAACATCGTCATGGACCGCGCATCGTTCGAACTCATCGGCAATGTCGGCAAGCTCGAAATCAAGCCAGTCAAGGACGGGAAAAAACTCGCCATCGTCTCCCTCGCTACTTCCGAGCGCTGGAAACTCGAATCAGGTGACTGGAACGAGAAGACCTACTGGCATCGCGTCGCGGTGTTCGCGCCCGCCAAGGTCGCGCTTATCGAAGCCGCCGTCCAGAAGGGAACCCGTCTCCGCCTTGTCGGCCAGATCCGTCCGGGCTCCTGGGAAGATGAGCGTGGCAACACCCGCTACTCCGTCGAGTTCGTCGTGACGGGTTTCGGTGAGGTCGAAATCCTCGCCCGCGGCAAGCCGAAGACCGAAGCGGAGCCCGCAGCTCCCGAGGCCGAAGCGCCTGCGAAAGCCCGCAAGGCGTCCCGCAGCCGAGCCGCCTGACGGCCGGGCCGGCGGCTCACGCCGCCGGTCACCCGCCTTTTCCCGCAATTCAATTTCTCAAGGAGGCCGCCATGGCCGCCAACGCGAACGTGCAATCTCTCCACGACAACGTCACCAACCGCATTATCGACCAGCTTGAACAGGGTTGCTTTCCCTGGGTCCAGCCCTGGGCGTCCCCCGACGGGACGCCGCTTGGCCTGCCGCAGAATGCTGCGACTGGCCGGACTTATTCCAGAATCAACATCCTGCTGTTGTGGGCCGCTGCCGTCGAGCAGGGCAGGCCATCGCAGCGTTGGCTCACGTATCGGCAGGCTCTTTCGCGGGGCGGCGCCGTGCGCAGGGGCGAGACGGGCACGATGGTCGTCTATGCGGACACCTTTGTTCCCAGGGCCGAGCAGGAGAAAGCGATCGCCTCGGCCGAGAATCCGCGGCGCTTTGGATTCTTGAAGCGCTTCACGGTTTTTCATGTCAGCCAATGCGATGGCCTGCCGCCTGAGCCGACGGAGCCAGCGACCGGGCGCTCGGAAATCATCCCGCACGTCGAAGCGGTGATTGCCGCCACCGGGGCGGACATACGCATCGGCGGTGACATGGCGTTCTATGCGCCGGGTCCGGATTTCATCCAGGTCCCGCCGCAGGAAGCCTATTTCGAGCCGATCAACTGGTATCGAACCAAGCTGCATGAGCTGGTGCATAATGCCGTGATCTGGATTATGCCGCGTGGTGCTGAAACGCGGCAGGTATGTGTGTGAGAACCGCCGGTGAGTTCGGCATAATCCTTGGCGCTCCAACAGCATGGAGCACCATCATCATGACCGACAATCTGAAGACCTGCCTCGATCCCTACGTGGACTCGTTCATGCAGAGCTTTGCTGCCGCCAATTACACGGCAGGGACGATCAGAACCTATCGCTGCCTGGCCCGGAAGCTGGGGCGATTGATGGATGTCGATGGGATCGAACCTTCGGCGCTAACGCCCGCCCTTGCCGATCGACTGGCACGGAGGGAGGCGATGGGTCCGGACAACAAGGTCCGCTTACATCATTTTGCGCGCCGGTTTGCCGAACACATGATCGATATCGGGGTGGTGGAGCGGCCGCCGCTGACCGAAGCGCAGGTCGCGCGGGCTGCGTTGCTGGCGGACTTCGAGATCTATCTGGTCAAGCAGCGCGGACTCAGTGCGCGTAGCGTTCTCCAGGCGACAGGCCTCGCCCGTCGCTTTCTTGACCATCGCTTCGGCGATGCGATGATCGACCCAAGCCGCCTGCGTCCTGCTGACGCAATTGGCTTCATTGAACATGTTATGGTCGTCGCCCGCCGCGACAAAACTGTGGTGAGCAATCTCCGTATCTTCCTTCAATATCTGTTCGGACGTGGCGCCACGGCGACCAATCTGGCGCTGAGCCTGCCGAAGGCGGCGAAGCGCTGGAGCACGCGCCTGCCGCGCCATCTGTCGCCCGAGGGCGTAGAGGCCGTGCTCGCCAATACACGAGACAACTTGAGTCACGGCGCCCGGGATTATGCGATGCTGCTGCTCATGGCCCGGCTTGGCTTGCGCGCGCCCGAGGTCATCGCGATCCAGCTCGACGACATCGACTGGCGTGCAGGAGAACTCATGGTCCGCGGCAAGGGGAAGCTGCATGACCGCCTCCCGATCACGATGGAGGTCGGCGACGCGCTGAGCCACTATCTTCGTGAGGAGAGAGGACCGGCCGCCTGCCGCGCGATGTTCGTGAGTCATCGCGCGCCACATCGCCCGTTCAAGGACGGTCAGATCCTAAACGCCATTCTCAAGGAGGCCCTTAAGGCGACAGGCCAGAGGCCGGTGACGCCTTATGTGGGATCGCACCTTCTGCGCCATAGCCTTGCGACCCAGCTGGTCAACACAGGCGCTTCGCTTGACGAGGTGGGCGATGTGCTCCGGCACCGCTCGCGGAAATCGACGATGATATATGCGAGACTTGACATCGATGGGCTTCGGTCGATCGCGCAGCCCTGGCCGGTGGCGGGAGGCGCACTATGACCCTCACGACCCAGCTCGATTGCTATCTGAGCGTTCGGCGCAATCTCGGCTACAACCTTGGAACCTCTGAACGCATCCTCCGCCGCTTCACCTGGTTCGCCGACTGCGAAGGCGCTGCTCACATCGACACGGCGCTGTTCTTGCGTTGGCACGCTACGCTGGCCTGGGCCAGCGCTTCGACGCGAGGGGCGAGGCTGAGCGCCGTTCGCTTGTTCGCACAGTGGCTGAGCAGCTTCGATCCGGCGCATGAGGCGCTGCCGCGAGGCCTTCTGCCAGGCTCTATCCGGCGGTCGCGCCCTCACATCTACACCGATGCCGAGATCGGATCGATCATTGCGGCGGCCAAGGCGTTGCCATCGATTTATGGCCTGCGTGGGCTGACCTTCTCGACGCTGTTCGGGCTCATCGCGGTCACTGGCTTGAGGATCAGCGAGGCGCTCGCGCTCGACCGTGACGACCTCGATGCCGACCACGGGGTACTGCGCGTTCGGCAAGGCAAGCTAGGCAAGGAACGGTTGCTACCGCTCGACCTAAGCGTCGTCACGCAACTGATCGATTATCTTGCCGAGCGCGACCGACTGATCGGTCATCCGGTCACGCCGCTGTTCGTCACGGACAAGGGAATGCGACTCGGCGACTGCACGGCTCGCTACAACTTCGCACAGGCGTGTCAGCGGATCGGCCTGCGAGCGCCCCAGGAGTACTGCAGGCATGGCCGCGGACCGCGGATCCACGATCTTCGCCACAGCTTCGCGGTGAAGACCATGATCACCTGGTACCGCACAGGCAAGGACCCGGCGCGCGAGATGATCCGCTTGACCACTTATCTCGGCCATAGCGATCCCTCCAAAACATACTGGTATCTGGAAGCGGTTCCGGAGCTGCTGGATCTGGCGATGGCGCGGGCGACCGCCGACGAACGGGAGGTGGCCCAATGAGCGCCGCCACCTTGTCTGCGCTGGTCCAGCGCTTCTTTGCCGACCGGTTGTGCGTGCAGATGGAAGCAAGCCGAAATACGGTCGCGAGCTATCGCGACACGTTCCGGCTGCTGTTGCGATATGCAAGTGCTCGACACGGCAAGGCGCCGGTGAAGCTGACGATCGAAGACATCGATGCTGACGTGGTCGCCGACTTCCTCGTTCACGCAGAGACCGTGCGAGGGAACAGTGCGCGCAGCCGCAACACCCGCCTCGCCGCAATCCGGTCGTTCTTCCGATACGTCGCTATGAGCGATCCGGCTTGGCTGCTGCACTGCCAGCGCATCCTCGCCATGCCGAGCAAGCGGTATGTGAAGCGTACGGTGACGTTCCTGGATGGCGAGGAGATCGCGGCGCTGCTGGCAGCTCCCGATCGCTCGACATGGGCTGGACGGCGCGATCACGCGCTGCTGCTGCTTGCAGTCCAGACCGGCCTCCGGGCATCCGAACTGGTCGGTCTGAGATGCGGCGATGTTGTGCTGGGGAGCGGCGCCAACATCCGTTGCATGGGCAAGGGCAGGAAGGAGCGCGCTACGCCTCTTCGTCGCGAGACGGCCAGACTGCTGGCGGCGTGGCTCGGCGACGACAAGGACGCGAGTAGCCCGCTGTTCCCGTCGATCCGGGGCGAGCGGCTAAGCCGCGATGCTCTTGAGCATCTGGTCCGCAAGCATTGCCTGACGGCGGCGCGCGCGTGTCCCAGCATCGGCGCCAAGCGAGTCACGCCGCATACACTTCGCCACAGCACGGCGATGGATCTGCTTCACCACGGCGTAGACCCCGCCGTGATTGCGCTCTGGCTTGGTCACGAGAGCGTCGCGACCACCCAGATCTACATCCACGCCGACATGCGGATGAAGGAGAAGGCGCTCGCACGCGTCGCCGCTCCGGCAACCCCATCCAGCCGGTACCGGCCCGACGACCAGCTCCTCGCGTTCCTGGAAGGGCTCTGATTATGCCGAACAACCGCATGGCCGAAGTCAAGAAAACAAGCCTCTGGCAGAGGTCATGCGGCATAATCCAGATCACGGCATTATGACCGTTATGCCGATATCGGCATAAGGGTCACTTCAGTGGTCATCCCTCCCGGCTCAACCGCGATTTCTCAGGCAAGCGGGGAGGCGAGGCCTATGCACGCGAGGAGCTTGTCGCCGAACTTGGCGCGGCATTCCTCTGCGCCGAACTGGGCATTGCTCCAACGGTCCGCCATGCCGACTATCTCGGCGCCTGGCTCGACGTGCTCAAAGCTGACAATCGCGCGATTATCCAGGCGGCGTCTCTCGCGTCGAAGGCTGCGGATTTTGTGATGGGCAGGAAGGCGCTGACGACGAGCGCGTAAGTAGAGGAAGTAAGATCAGTCTTCGCGGGTCCGCAATGCCGCCCCCAACAATTCCAAAGCATGGTCCCGCTGGTCGAAAGGCCCCTGAACCTGGACGCCAAGTTCGACCTTGGCGCGTGCGCTTTCGATGGGGTTTGGCGCCATCTGGCTCGCCTCATGCAGGAGCGAGCCAGTTGTGATGCGCGGCTTTGATCCAGCGGCTGATAGAGCGGAACGTTCGCGCTTGGAGCAGACCAAGCCGACTTGCCGCAACGCGATCCATCCTCACGCGATAGGCATTGGCGACAATTGGCTCTCTGGCTCTTGCCACTCGAGTGTCATCTCTGAGAGGCGTCGCATCGACGTCGATCCATCCAGCTGCCTTGGCGGCCAGGGGATCGTGACCCAACAGCTTGGCGGAAGTCGTTGAGGCTGGCGGCGCAGCGAGGGGGGCTGCCAGGACGCCCGCGATCAGATTACGACGCGAGGGATTGGCCATCGCAGCATGCTCCGGACAATGCCGTCAGAGGTGACACGCGGTGCTACCGCAGTTCTCGTCGCAACGATGACCGATCGTGCTTCATTTCTCGAAAGCAGTGCCGGGATGGAAGTCATGAGGCGACGACCGTGCGACCAGCGAGAGGCTGGTAACCGTTCCGCGGGCTGGACGTGAGGCCGCACGGGTGCTGTGCCAGGCTACGGGACAGAGACGGAGAGCATCTGGCGGTCACGCTCGGTCCCGCCGCGTGAACGCGGCTCCTTCGGGCGCGACCCTGCGGGCGCTCCGCGCCGCCAGACACTCGACGGCGCCTCCCGCCATGCAGCACCGGAAAGATCCGGTGCGCAGGCTCCTTGCAGCCTTCATTTTTGCTGGCCGCCCTGACGGTCGGCGTGGACGTGACTGTCCATGCAGACCGTTTCCGATTTCGTGCGGAACGGGAATTGTTTGCTCAGGTCATCTCAGTGTGCCGTGCGTGATGGATCGCCTCAAGGGACGACGGGCCCCACCATTTTTTTTGGCGGAAGAGCCAAAAAAAACCGTGACCCCCATCGCCGCTGCGCGGTCGCGCCAGAGCGCGATCCCTTGACCCGCTCCATCACCCCCGCCCGCCGACATCGTCCTTCAAGCACAGGAGACGAGGATGTTCACGACGACCTTCACGATCGAGCGCCACATTGAAGAGCTGCGCGCTGAACTGCGGGCGACGACTGACGCCGAGGAGGCCCGCGATATCCAAGCTGAGCTGGAGTCCATGATGCGGCGGGCCGGTGATCTCGATCGTCAAAGCGAGGCGATGATCTGATGAGCCAGCGAGAGCGGCGCCTGTCGCTCTTGCTGCATTTGGTCTCTGTCATCCCCAGGGGCGACGACGTTCGACCTGCAGCCTCCGTCGTGGAAAGCGTGAAGCGCTGTGAAGTCCGAGAGGGCGGTGGAGTGCTGCGTCCGGTGAGGAGACTATGCGCAAGATAAAGGTAGAGCGGCGCTTTTTGAAAAAGCGCCTGTCTGCACATAGTATTGAAGCGCCGCGCTTTCACCTCCGCGTTGCGGCGCATGCGCCGCGCTTCGTCGAGGAGGTGCAAACGGTCGACGTCGCATCTGCTTGTGACAGGATTCGCAGCATGCAGCTGGACCCAGACGAAGCTGAATTCGAACCGAGAATGGGCAGACACGGCCGAGGCCGCGGGTCGGGCCTTGCTCAACTGCGCGCGACGATCAGCATCGCTGGCAGATCCTCGCGATCGAGACCTTCTCGACCGTCAACCGGACCTGTCGCCCGTACAGGCTTGCGCGCCCATTTTGCAAAAGGGTCGAAAGGTCAGACCAAGCCTGACATTCGCCGCCCAGCGCCGAGTCGTGGTGAAGGCCCGCTATGTGGCTCATGGAGCGGGGCGCGCCGCGCCGCTTCGCATGCATGTTTCCTATCTCGCACGGGAGGATAAGGCGCAAAGGTCCCTCACTGAACCGGCTGTCGAAAAGGGTCCGGGGGATGATCTGCAGAAGTCGGTCGACTATCTCGCGCGGGAGGGGCGCGAAGGCGCGCCGGGTATTTCATTCTACAACCAGCGGGAGAGTGGCCTCGACGCTCAGATGGTGACATCCGGCTGGGCCGATGACGCGCGGCACTTCCGCCTCATCATCAGCGCGGAAGACGGCCCGGCGCTTGGCGACCTTAGTCCGTTCATCCGCGAGGTGATGGCCAACCTTGAGGCCCGGCTCGGCACCCCGTTGGAATGGGTCGCCGTCGACCACTACGACACGGACAACCCCCACTCGCATGTTCTCATCCGCGGTAAGCGCGGCGACGGACAGGATTTGTTCATCCCCTCCAGGATGATTTCGTCGGGCATCCGGGAGCATGCGCAGGAGGTAGTCACCCGGGTGCTGGGACCGCGCCTGGGGGTCGATCTGGCGCGCGAGCGCGAACGCGAAGTCCGCGAGGTCGGCGTCACGGCGCTTGATCGTGAGTTGGCGGCACAACTTCGCCGAACTGGCGGTCACGTTAGCCGTCCCGATCTCGTCGCCCGGCTGGAGCAGCTCGAACGCTGGGACCTAGCCACGCACGCCTCCAACGGTTGGCGGCTTGCCGATGGTTTCACTCATCGGCTGGGTGCGATGAAGGAGCGCGTCGAGGTCGAGCGCGCCGTGGCGCATCTGCGGCGGGGCGACGCAAAAGCGCTCCTGGCCGCCGACACGGTCGCTCCCGCCTTGGGCGAACTTGTCCATGCCAGCTTGGATGACCAGTTCGGCGAGAACTTTCTCGCGGTAGTGGAGACCGGCGTCGGCGAGCTGCGGTACGCACGGTTCGTGTCCGCGGACGATCTCGCCGTCCTGGCCGATGCTCCAACCGGCGCCATCGTCGCGTTCGAGCCAGCGGTCGCGCGTCCTAGGCCATCGGATGAAGCTGTGGCGCGCGTGGCGGCGAGAACGGGCGGGGTCTATTCGGCCAGCCATCATGCGAGCGTCGAGCGCCAGGTCGACGGCGGGCTCATGGCGGCGAATGTGCGGCGCCTGGAGGCGATGCGGCGCGGTGGCTTTGTCGAACGGCGAGCGGATGGCGTGTTCGAGATCGCGCCGGATCATCTCGAACGCGCGACCCGGTTCGAGACTCAACTTGTCCAGAAATCGCCGGTCACCGCCCGCGTAGTCAGCTATTGGACGCTGGCCGAACAGGTCAACGCTCTTGGCCCCACGCATCTTGATCACACCCTCGCTGGCGAGGCGGCGGGGCCGAAGGGAGATGGCGCCTTCGCGCGCCGGTATGCGATGGCGCTGCAGCAGCGACGTCTCTTTATGATTGAGCAAGGATGGATGGGTGAGGCGGAGAAGCATCTGTCCCCGGCCGTGTTGCGGACGCTGGCGACCAATGAACGGGCCGATCTCGCCAAGCGATTGTCTGGAGAACTCGGGCGACCGGTGCTGACGCAGACCCCAACCCGTCTTCGTGGTGTCTATGCGCGGCGCGTCGACCTCGCCCAAGGCCGCGTCGCCGTCATCCTTCAGGACCGTCAGGCCTATGTCGTCCCGTGGCGCCCGGCGTTGGAGCGGTTCGCCGGCCGTGAGGTCGAAGGCATGCTGCGCGGCCAGACCCTGTCATGGGGATTGGCGCGGAGCTTGGGTCCAAATCTACCGCCAATGGGATGAAGCGCCGGGCAAGAGCGGCGGAAGCGCGCCATTTGCATCTTCAAGATGAAAGGAGTGGAAGCGCCAGCGGGCCTGTGGATGAATTCTATCGATGGCTGCTCGTGCAATGGGTTGAAGCGCTTCACCTCGTGCAGACGCTCGTACGCGCGACCTTCAATTGAGGCTGTTGCGTTCAATGAAGTTTCCCAGCGACCTTGTCCCGCAGAAGGCAGTTGCCGCGGATCTCTGCGTGAGCCTCGTCACGCTGTGGCGAGCGCGACAGAGTGGCATTCCTGACTTCCCTGAGCCGATCGTCATTCGCAACATGATCTTCTGGCGGAAAGACGACGTCCAACAGCTCGAAGATGCCCTGATGAAGTTTGAGGGCCGTGGCAAGTTCGAAGCCGAGCGTGAACGTGCAACGAGAAACGAGCGCCTCGTAAGCCGGCTGCCAAAGTTGAAACGCCAACGGCGCGTTCGCCAGTCTGACAGCCGGCAACTGGACTTTTTCTAGTGAAATGCGTCACGGCCTTTCCCCAATGGATTTCGATTTGCGCTTGCGCTTCCCAGGCGCCTCAGTGGGTCTAATGCGGCCCGTTTCCGTGTCTTTCCGACGTTGATCGACCCATGCCTCTACTTCGGCAAGATCCCATACTGGAACGCGTGGCGTGAGCAGTATGCGGCGCGGGAAGTCGTTGCCCTTCTCGAGTTCGTAGATTGTGGTGTCAGCGAGCGGCACGATCTGCCGAAGCTCGCTCTTTCTGACAAACCTTCGTGTCGGTGCATGCCGAGCTTGCATCTGCGCGGCATAGGCATAGGCGGCTTCCAGTCCTGCGTCTTTCATGCGGAGCACCTTGGGTTGCTGCGTGTGTTGTGGTAGTGAACTCAGGCCGCCGACATCATTGCACGCGCGAGTCGCGAGCGGCGAAATCCGCAGCAAATATTTCTGACGGTGAGCTTGACGGTTCAACTCGCGATGACGCTAGCTCTCAGTGCTTGGCCGATAAGTTGCGATGGATCGATGATATT
>CAVTXH010000005.1:0-31662 GCA_963738625.1 uncultured Alphaproteobacteria bacterium
TTGTTGGCCAGAGCCACCGTCACCAGCATGCGCGGCTTGCGCGCGAGCATACGGCCCAGCCAGCTTGTCGGCGGAACCCCTCGACGCACCGCGTGATGGATTGCGGCGGCGGCGCCGATGATGAGCAGGCGACGTATGGTTCGCTCCCCCATCTTTGAGGTTGCGCCGAGCTTCTGCTTGCCCCCGGTTGATTTCTGCAGGGGCGTAAGCCCAACCCAGGCGGCGAAGTCCTGCCCCCTCCTGAACGTTGCAGCCGGCGGCGCAAGGGCCGCGATTGCGGTTGCAGTGATCGGGCCGATGCCCGTAATGGTCATCAGACGCCGCGCGACTTCATCCTCTCGAGTGCGGCGAGTGATCTCCTTATCGAGCAAGCCTAATCTTCTCGTCCAACGCGCTTGCGGTCTGGGCGAGCAGCGACAGGATCGAGCGAACCTCGTCGGAAGAGGGGCGCTGGATCCTCCAGATGCGGCCAGCTTCTTGAAATGGCCGGCGCCTTGCGGAACAACGAGGCCATACTCGGCAAGATGACCACGGACGGCGTTGGTCATGTGAGTGCGCTGGCGGACCAGGATATCGCGGGTGCGGAACACCAGACCGCTTGCCTGCGTTGCCTCGCTCTTGACCGCCACGAACCGCATGGTCGGGCGAGACGCCGCTTCGAGGATCGCCTCGGCATCGGCCGCATCGTTCTTCTGGCGCTTCACGAACGGCTTGACGTACTTCGGTGCAATCAGCTTGACCTCATGGCCGAGCTTACCGATCTCGCGTCCCCAATGGTGAGCGCCGCCGCAGGCCTCCATCGCCACGGTGCACGGCGGCAGCGAAGCGAAGAACTCCAACAGCTTGGCCCGGATAATCTTTTTGCGGAACACAACGCCGCCAGAGGCATCCGCCCCGTGCGCTTGAAAAACAGACTTGGCGATATCCAGCCCGATTATGCTAACCTTCTCCACGGACGCCTCCATCAAGTAGTGTTGTTGATACCTCTACTTTGGCACACCGATGCCGTTTGGGGGCGTCCACCCCATCAAAACAGACACTGAGACGGCTGTGATTGATACCAAACGCTAGTTTGTCGGCCGCGTCCGGCGATAGTATTCGATTGTCGCCTTAAGCCCGACTTCGAAAGATGTCGGATCGTTCCAGAATCGGGCGGCAAATTTGCTCGCGTCCACGATGTAGGGGCGATCCCATTGAAAGCGCATTTCGGCAAGTTCGCGCACTTGCGGCTGGAAGAAGCCGACAAACGGCGCGAGCGCGTCAGGCAGCACGGAGATTGGGGCGCGACCCCCAAGAGCTGCGACGCGAGGGTGAGCAGCTCCCGTAGCGTTCGGGTCGGCGCGTTGGGCACGTGCCAAGCTTGGCCATAGGCGTCGTCGGGCGCGTCAATCAACGTCGCCACGGCGCGCGCGTAATCTGGCACGTAGGTGAAATCATGCGGATGATCGGGATTATACGGCGCAAGGGCGCTCTTTCCCGCCAACAGCCGGGCGACGCCATACGATGACAGTACGGACGTGTTCACATCCGGCCCATAGAAATCCGAAGCGCGCACGGCGATTGCGCGAACACTCCCTCGCGCATGAGCGTCCTGCCAAAGCCGCGTGATATCCGCCCTAATCCGCGGCTTTTGACCGTAGGAGGTCAGCGGCATGTCCTCCACCAACGGGCGCGTTTGTGGGCCGTACATGTAGAGGCTGTCTGCGAAGACGAAACGCGCTTGTGACGCCGCGCAAGCATCGAGCAGATTGCGCATAACCTTGGGCCAAGCATGGACATAGACACGCGAGATGTAAGGAATGCCGACGGCGCAAACGACAACGTCGACGCCCGCGCAGGCCCTTGCGGCTTCCGATGCGTCTTCAATGTCGGCCGAAACAAAGGAGCATCCGTCTGGGATCGAAGCGGGCACCCGCCGTTGCACAACGCGCACATCCTTGCCGACGGCGGACAGGAGCGGCGCAATCGCCCGCCCCACCGGGCCGTAGCCGACGAGCGCAATTCGCGTCGCAAAGACGTGCGGCTCTCCCATGTTACGCTCCCGGCGCGTCAGGTCGCAGGACTGAAAGCCCTTCATGAAACGGCGGGTCTTCGATGGGCGCTTCTAAGCGGTGATCGTTGCGTTCGATCAAACGCGCCTTTGGAAAACCCGTGATGGCGGCGAGGTGCGGCTGCGGCGCATACAAATAGGTCAAACGCATGAGAGCGACGCTCGTCGGCGACTTTGACCCGGTCGGGCCGGCGCGACCGGACCGGCAGGTCTTGAGCGGTCGTGCCGCCTGTAACAATATGGCGACCCGGGCCGGAATGGCCCGTTTCAGTCTGTCGCAGCGGCTAGTTTTCCGCTGGGGTCGATACGAAACACTGGGTAGTTCTGAGCGATCGCCTCGAAAGAGGTGACCGGCGCATTGTACGGCACAGGCAAGTGCCGCCTGCCGCTCGTCGCCACTTGGCACCAGGCTTTCAAGATGGCGCGCGTTCCACGGTCGGAAGCTCGACGAGCGTGACGCGGCGCGTTCGCCCGCGTTTGATAAAGGCGTCGCCGCTCGACGCGCGCGCATTCTGCACCCATTGCGAGCCATGGCCGAGCATGGAGACAAGGTAAATCCGACCTCTAAAATCGACGGGGGCGAGTACGGTTGAGTTGAGATTGCCGCTGCTCGGATTGCGCGTTTGCAGCGTGAGCACGCTAGGAGGGGGCAAGCCAAGCCCGGACGCCCATGCCCAAAGCGCATTGTGGATTCTGGCCAAGCGCGTCGGGCGCCAGTCGCGATAGAAATGGCGTAGGATGGCGTCATTCTCGGCCGGGTCACGAAACGGCGTGGTCATCAACCTCAAGACTGGCGCGAAACGCCGGGGAGCGGTTTGATTCTAAGCAAGTCTCACCGCGTTCGGCGATCTCCATCAAGCCTGAAAGACGGCAGAGACTCTCGCGTACACGATCGCCGCGTGCGTGACGTGGAAGGCGACGAACGCGGTGCCTAGGGCGAGGTAGACCCAGGGACGATAGGGCAAACGCCAATAGAGCTTGCGGCCGACAAGGCCGATACCGGCAAGCCACAAGAACGGCGTATAGGCGGGCGCGAGGAAGCCGAACCAACTCGTGCTCCACGGCGAGTGCGGCGCGAGCATGAGCGGAATCCACGCCGCGAAATAAACAAGCATTCCGGCAACGAAAAACCAAAGCTCTCGCCGCCGTGCCGCCGTCGACAGGTCGAGCGGCATGAGAAAGGGGAGCACGACGACGGCGACACGAAACGCGTTCTCGCCATAAGCGACGACGGGCGGGATGTCCCGCCAGAACTCGGCCGGCCCCAGCGCCGGCGGCAGATAGCGGGTGAACGCCACGTTCCAAAGCAGAATCGGCAGGATCAGCAGGCCGCAGCTCGCAACAAAGCGCCAAGCGCGCGCCGGGCGCGGCTCCCGAGTCTCATCTGGCGCGGTCGTCGTTTGCACAGCACCTCCGGCGACGCGCTCGTCAGGCGGCGTCTCTCAGAATGGTCATGCCCATCGGCGCCAGTCCGATCGCGAGCACGCCCGATGCGACCAGAGAAATCAGATCGATGTCCGGATTCAAGAGCAGCAGTCCTCCGAGCCCGACGGCAATTCCTTGCCAGCGCGGAACCGCCTTCGTTCGCACCAATGCGATCGCCATCAGGATGAAGGCGACCGGCATCAAGATGTAGAGCTGCGCCATCCACAGATAACCCTTGTGTTCGATCATCGCTTGGAGCCCGGGCAGCAATTGGCGGAACTCTTCCTCGGCAAGCGTGTCGAAGGCGGTGGGCACGAGGGCAAGCGCGCCCTTGTCGGCGGCGAGCATGAAGCTGCCGACGATACCCATAGCCCCGGCCACAAACGACAGGACTGGCGCCTTTTCCTTGAGCAGCTGCATCCACGTCAGAAAAATGACGGCGATTGGGATGGTAGCCCACAGCACTGCAATATGCGCTGCGCGCCACATTTCGTTGCCGTGAAATTCGCCAACCCATTTCTCGGCGTCACGGCCCGCCGGTTGCAATTCGGCCAAGTTCGGATGGGCGCCGAATTCCAGAATCAGGATGAGCGGCACCAGAATGAAGCAAATGCCAGCGCCGACGCGCTTGATGGATTCCATATCGAACTCCCGCGTTCGATCCTAGGAAATCAAGCCAATCCATGGGCCAGCGCACATTGATCTGGCGCAAGAGTTGCGCACGCGAGGGCGGGCGTGAGCGACCGTTCCTGGGCGATTTTCAGCCGGGTCCGTAACGGCAGGATGACCGGCAGCTCCTGGGCGACTCAGCCGGATGGCCACAATTTCCACTTCGGGTGACTCGGGGCCCAATTCAGCCGTTCGCCCGCGCGAACCGTCGCGCTTCACTTATGCGCCCATTCCAGATGCCGTCCCAATACCGTATGAGGTGGCTACGTGCTGACGCCTCCATTTCTTAGGACCCGTTCCGATGCCAAGCAGGCGCGCTAGACGGTGGGCTAGGTGGGTTCCCGTCGCCCTTTGGTCTGCTCTATTGGTCTTCTTGGCAGCGTGTACCCAGGCACCCGACGGGACACCCGATGATCGGCTCCTCGCGCGGATGCAGACTATCGTCAGTGAGGCTCAGCTCGACGTCGACGAAATGGGCGAGGCTCCGGCCTCAATCGACTTGCTCATCGATAGAGTACGGGCCCGCGAGGATGGTCGGTTGAAACGTGAATGGGATAAGTACGAAGGGGAGTTGGCACCACCGTCAGGTTTGAAATACCAGCGACTGGATTTGTCGACGCTGCGGTTGTGTGGAGTTTTCGGGCACGCCTCAACGGGCCAGTCCTTCGCAGCTGTCTACTCTGACTTTTTTGTCGGGCTGCATGAGGATCTTTCGACGCCGCGACCACGCGCAGGCACGCATTGCTACGAAGTTCATCTCCGCACGACCGAGCCCTCTGCGAGGCGAGATGCGTTGGTGTTTCGTGCCCTAAACGAGCTTGCCATGGCGGCAGAGTGTGCGTCGCTTGAAATGGGCACCGCACCGCCCACGCTCGACGCATTGCGCAGCGCCATCGGAAAGAATGTCATCGTAGACCGGCCTCCGAGCTGCAATGCTCTCGACCTCAACCTGCTCGCACGCCCCGGAATTGAGTATGAGCCCGTAGGGCAGAGACGAGTTCGGCTCTGCGGCGACTTCGAGCGGCGCTACGATGCATCCCAGAACTTGATGGATATCTTCGACCCCTATCGCGACGCCAGTTTTCCCGAACTTGCCGAAACGCGAACTGATGCAGGTCGTCGCTGCTATGAAGTTCGGCTGCTAGCACCAGATCCGAAATCGCAAGCCACCATACCCGCGTGGAATGACAGCGAGGTGGGGGTCGAGCACCTGCCCGTGAGCGCGCAGGCGGCGGCTCGCAAGGACAAGAGAGCGATAGGCGATGTGAGCAATGTTCTCCGGTTAGCGCGTTGTGCCTACACAATCGAGGGCAGTGCGAGAAACACGTTCGAAGAAGCCTTGGAGACGATACGGTCTCGTCCCGCGCTAGCCGATCGTTTTGGCTGCCAGTGGGCGCCTAACTATTTTGCCGCCCCACAGAATGCGCCCGTTGTGAGTTACGAACGCGTTGGCATCGCAGATGTCAGGGTATGCGCCAACTTTGAAGGAAGCTGGTCGAACGTGTTGGCGCTAAATTTCTACACCGAAGCCTTGGACGATTGGCCCGAGAGCTTGCCAGAGTTGCAGCGAAGCGTTGCGTCGGGGCGCAGCTGCTATTCAGTTTCGCTATCTCGTATCGGTGATGGCTGAATGACAGTCTTCGGCGAACTTGAACCGGTTGATCAGGTCCAGGGGGGCTGACCGGTATGGCGGGAGCCTGCCATTCATAACAAAGTAGCGGTCTGGAAACAGCTGGTTTGCAGGCGGGGTTCGGGCGACACTTGCTGCTATCGACGAACCAGAATGACCCGTCAGTTCGTGGAGGAGGGATCTGGTGATGGCGGACAGACCGACGATTCTGGCAGCCCGTATCATGGGTCCGGCGCTCCTCATCTTTGGGGCGGCTCTGCTGACGGGCCGCGTCAACATTGCGGAACTGGTCTCAACGCTTGTTGCGGAGCCTACATCGCGCCTTTTCGCAGCCGCGGTCTCCGTCATCCTTGGACTGGTGCTGGCTGTTCTACACAACCGATGGAAGACGCCGACCGAGATAGCGATAACGCTGATTGGCTGGACGCTGGTTTTGCGGGGGACCTCGCTACTCATCGCGCCTGTCGAAACGATGACCTCTTTCCAGCCGGTTTTTGAGGCACCGTCTTTGCCATTCGTTTCTGGCGGCTTGATGGTCGCCCTTGGCGGCTGGTTCACATTCGTCGGGTTTTTTCGAAAGGCGCGATGAAAACCGGTTCAGCGGCCAGTTTCTCGCTCACCAAACATAGGGAAGTTGGAAACGTTACGAGCGTGCTTTATGAGGCGATCTCCCGCCGGGTGCGCATACCGATGAAACTGAACGCCGTTTCCGATCGAAGGTGATCGGTTAGACCGATCCAAGCTGAACAGCGATTCCGACGAAGCTGAACAGGCGCATGGTCAAGTTCATTGGGTTAGGCTTTGGCGTCAAGCTCCTTGGATGATTTTCGGCGCATCGAGTGGCCGCTGAGCGTGATGCGGTGGGCGTTGTGGACGAGCCGGTCGAGCATGGCGTCGGCGATGGTGGGATCGCCGATGATCGCGTGCCAGGCTTCGATGGGGAGCTGGGATGTGATGATGGTCGATCGTCGGCCGTGGCGATCATCGACGACTTCCATGAGGTCGCGCCGGCCATCGCTAGATAGGGGTGCGAGGCCCCAATCGTCGAGCACGAGAAGATCGACGCGGCCGAGTGCTTTGAGTTGGCGCTCGTAGCGGCCGACGCCGCGAGCGAGCGCCATCATCTCGAGGAGGCGCGAGACGCGCGTGTAGACGACGCTCATGCCGGCGCGGCAGGCTTGGTGGCCGAGAGCGCACGATATCCAGGACTTGCCCGTCCCGGTTGGTCCGACCATCAGACAGTTCTCGCCTCTTCCAATCCACTTGAGGGTGGAGAGCTCGGTTACGAGCTTGCGGTCGAGACCGCGGGCGTGACGATAGTCGATGTCCTCGATGGTCGCGGTCTGACGCAAAGCCGCCGAGCGCAACCGCGAGACGAAACGCTTGTGATCACGGGCGTTGGCTTCGACCTCGACGATCAGGCCAAGGCGCTCCATGAACGGCATCTCGTCGAAACCGCCGGTGCGATCCTGTTCGGCGACGGCGCCAGCCATCGCGCCAAAGCCAAGCTTGTCGAGTTTATCGAGTGTGGGGTGGGTCAGCATCATCTCTCCTTCTCATGGGTAATCGGGCTCATTGATAATAGTCGGGTCCTCGGATGTTGGCGTGTTGGACGGGATCGGGGTCGGGAGCGGGCTTGAGAAACGCCTTGTCGAGGCCGCTCTTGAGGATGTCTGCGATCGCCCCGCAGGTGCGTGCATCGAGATCGATGCCGCGACAACAGGCGGCCTCGAGCCGTTCGCCGCCGAAGCTCCGCTTCAGGGCGAGGATGCCAAGGCAGGCGCGAAAGCCTTGTTCAGGGTGAGGCCGATCTTCGAGGATGTGTTCGACCAGAGCGGCGGTCGCGGGGCCGATGCCGGCGGCTTCAGCTCTGAGGCGCTTGGGCGTCCAGTCGAAATGGCGCCGATGGCTGGAGGGCATGTGTTCGCGCGTCGTGGTGTGGCGATAGAGTGTGCGCGAGCGTGGATGGGCGGCGACCCTTGTTCCCTTGTGAAAAATCTCGACGGTGCGGGCGGTGATGCGGGCCTCGACGGGCTCTTTGATGAGCTGGAACGGCGCTGAGTACCAATGGCCATCGACCTCGATGTGATAGTCGGGGCCAAGCCGGGCCTTGCGCCATTCGGCGTAGACATAGGGCTGCGCTGGCAGAGGCTTCAACTCTGGCTGGTCGATCTCGCGGAACAGGTTGGCGCGAGAGCGCTTGAATGTGCGCGTGATCTTGGCGTTGAGCACGCCAAGCAGGAGGGCGACGGCGGCGTTGGCTTGCTCGAGGGACAAGAAGCGCTGGTGGGTAAGCGGCGCTCCGCCACCCTTTTGATCTGAGAGGCGGGTGAGGTGTTGGTAGGGTAGACCAGTCCCTTTGATGGGACAGTGCTCGCAATGGACGACCATTCTGACGACCGCAGACGGATGCCCGCGCGGCATGTTGAGGTCTATGCGGGATCCGGGCGTCGGCGTTGGCCGGATGAGGTGAAGGCGCAGATTGTCGCTGACAGCATTGTCCCCGGCGCGGTTGTCACCCAGGTTGCTCGTCGCCACGGCTGCCGACCGCAACAGGTGCACGATTGGCGGGCGCTGGCGCGGGCGGGCAAGTTGACCTTGCCCGTGGGGTCGGACCCGCCATTGCTCGTGCCGCTGTTGTCAGAGCCGCCAGCAGCGTCGATGCCGGCCGCGATCATCATCGATATCGCAGGGGCCAGTGTGCGGATCAGCGGCCGGCCTGATGTGGTGGAGCTGGTTGATGTGTTCACCGCTCTTCGACAGGCGCGCTCATGCTGACGCCGCCGGCAGGACTGCCGGTCTACGTGGCGACCCGGCCGGTCGATTTTAGAAAGGGCGCCGACGGGCTCGTCTTGTTGGCGCAGACGGCGCTTGGTCATGATCCCATGAAAGGCGTGGCGGTCGTCTTCCGCGCCAAGCGCGCGGATAGAGTGAAGATCGTCGTCTGGGACGGCAGCGGGTTGGTGCTCTACTGGAAGCGCCTTGAGAAGGGCGTGTTCAAATGGCCGCCTGTGGTGGACGGGGTGATGCGGATGAACGCCGCGCAGCTCGCCGCGCTCATGGCTGGGATGGACTGGACCCGCATGCACGCGCCGCGACCGCCGATACCGAAGGCGCTGGCTTAGGGTTGAGGTAAAATCTTCGCGCGCGCGAATCTGAAAGAGATGCAAGCAGCGCGAAGCATGGCAGAATCAGCGCCATGACCGAGACCGTTGAACCTGGCGATCTTGCTTCAGCGGCCGATCTGCTTCCGATCGACCCGGTTGAGTTGCGCGCGGCGGCGGTGATGTTGCTTGTGGAGCGCAACGCCGCGCTCGAACGCTGTGACAAGCTCGAACGCTTGCTCAAGTTGGCCAATGCCCTGCGTCATGGGCCGTCGTCGGAGAAGATCCATCCCGACCAGTTGCAGCTGGGGCTGGAGGATATCGACCAGGCTGTTGGCGAAGCCGACGCCAGGGAAGATCGCAAGAGTCCGCCGGCGCGCGAGAAGCGCACGGCTACCCGCCGCGCCAATCGCGGGAAGTTGCCGGAGCATCTGCCGCGTGTGATCGAGACGCTGGCGCCGGCTGAGACGGTCTGCCCGTGCTGTCAGGGCGAGCTTCATGAGATCGGAGTGGATGAGAGCCAGCGGCTCGATGTGGTCCCGGCGCAGTTGTCGGTGATCGTGACGCGGCGGCCGAAGATGGCGTGCCGGGCTTGCCTTGGGACGGTTCTGCAAGCCTCGGCCCCGGAGCGCCTGATCAAGGGCGGACTTCCGACTGAGCGGCTGGTCGCGCACGTGATCGACGCCAAATACCACTGGCATCTGCCGCTTTATCGCCAAGTGCAGATGATGGCGACGCACGGGATCCACATCGACCGCTCGACCTTGTCGTTCTGGATCGGCTATGCCGCTGACGAGCTGAGGCCGCTCTGGCGATGCCTGCGAGAAAACCTCCTCTCCTCCTCAAAGATCTGCGTCGATGAGACTTCGGCGCCGGTTCTCGATCCGGGGCGGGGGAAGACAAAGACCGGTTACTTCTGGGCGATTGCTCGCGACGACCGGCCGTGGCTGGGACCTGATCCGCCTGGGGTCGTGTACGCTTACGCGCCCGGCCGCGGCGCCATTCATGGGCTAAAGCTGCTCGAGGGGTACAAGGGCATCGTCCATTGCGATGGCTATCAGGCCTACAAGACGATCACCAACGAGAAGCGGCCAGGAAATATGGCCGATGACGTCACCCTGGCGTTCTGTTGGGTCCATCTCCGGCGCCAGTTTATCGAGGCCCAGAAGAAGGCGGCGCCCGCACCAGCGCCGGTGGCGGAAGAGGCGTTGCGGCGCATCGCCCAGCTCTATGCTGTTGAAATCAACCTACGTGGGCGCAGTGCCGAAGAACGGCGCGAGGGACGCCAAGCCCATGCCAGGCCACTGGTCGAGGCGATGGAGCAATGGCTCGTCGCCCAGCTCAAGATCGTGTCGGGCAAGAGCGACACCGCCCAGGCGATCCGCTACGCCCAAAACCACTGGGCCGGCCTCACGCTCTATCTTGAGGACGGGCGCATCGAGATGGACACGAACGCGGTCGAGCGCGCCATGCGGCCCATCAAGCTCACCGCCAAGAACGCGCTGTTCGCCGGCTGCGATGACGGCGCCGAGCATTGGTCGATGCTGGCCTCGCTCATCGAGACCTGTAAGTTGAATCAGGTCAACGCCGAGGCCTGGCTCGCCGACGTTCTCACCAAGCTGGTCAACGGCTGGCCAGAGGCGAAGCTCGATGAGCTCCTGCCCTGGGCTGACGCCTACACCGGACGCACGGCCATCGAGGGCAGCAGTCAGCAAGCCGCCTGACTCGAACCAGCGGCCGTCAAGCCTCAATCGTTACGGCCACGGCGCGACGCTTACGCTGGTGGCGCAGGCAAGCCAGGATCCATCGTTCAGCGACCAGGACGCCGGCTTCAACCTTGGCTTTATCGCGCGGGCGGTAGATGCGCGCTGGCAGAATGGCGGTCTCATAGTGTGCGGCGAAATCGGCGTAGGTGCGGTTGATGCCTGGTTCGTAGCGCGAAGGCTTGGTCACGCCGGACTTTAGATTATCCGGCACGATGGCCTTGGGCGCGCCACCGAAGAAGGTCAGCGCGCAGGCGTGGGCGTCGATCCAATCTTCGAGGCCCTGGCTCCAGCGCAGGGTCGCGAAGGTGTAGCTGGAGGCGCCCATCACCGCGACAAAGAGCTGGGCAGTGCGCACCTCGCCGTCGGGAAGGTAGATATCGAGGGTCATGCCAGCGAAATCGACGAAGAGCTTGTCGCCGGCCTGATGGACCTGGCGCATTACCGGCGAGGTCCGCCCGCGCCAATCGCGATAAAGATCGCAGAACCGGGAATAGCCGTAGCCGTCGGCAGATCCAGCCCGATACTCCTGCCAGAGAAGCGTCAGCGTGACGTCTTTGCGCTTCATCTCGGCATGGATGGCCGGCCAATCCCGCTCGGGTCGATCAATCAGCGGGCCGTCGGGCGTGGGAAACAGCCGCGCTTCGAGAGCGCCATCGTCGAGCTCGTCGGGGATGGGCCAGGTGATGCCCGCAATCGCGGCGCGGCGCACGTACTCCATCGCCGTGCCCGCCGACACGCCGACAGCCGTGCCTGCCTCCCTAAGGCTCCGCCCGCAGGCGTGCTTCAGACGCAATACCTCGCGCACCTGGCGCATCGACTTCCTCCTGGCAGACATCGGATCCCCTTCGTTCAGGGGCCCACGTCTCGCACGGCACATGGCCTTCTCGGGCCTGTTCAGGATCGTCGGAATCGCTGTTCAGCTTCCGTCGGAACCCGTGTTCAGGTTCGATCGGAAACGGTGTTCAGCTTGGATCGGAATCAGCGTTCAGAATGCGTCGGTGCGCGCAGCCGGGTCCGCGAGGGCAGGATGACCGGCAGCAGTTGGCCAACTCAGCCGTATCGCCACAATCCCAACTCCGGCCAGCTCGGGCCCTTTCCTGACTCTCGAGGCCATGACTAGAATTGTTGTCGTGATGACGCACAACTTGGGGGGAGCAGGTGGTAGCTGCGCGTGTTTTCAGGATCACCGCCTTGGAGCTTGCGAGGCTAGTGAGCCTGGCGTTGGCGCTCGCCATGTTGATCCCAGCTCCGAGGTCGGAAACGAATGAAGTGTCGATTGATCTGCAGGCCTTCTCGGTCGGCGCAATTGCATTCCTGGCGTTCATGATCATGACCTGCCTAATGGCCCGTCAGGCGCGACTGTACGGGCTTCTTTCGACGGCTCTGGTCTCCGCCGGCTTGATCGGAGCCGTCTATGTAGCGATGCAGTACTGGGAATTGATCCGGTAAGCGTCTGCCTAGAGGCGAAGTTCAGCCGGGTTCGCCAGGGCAGGATGACTGTCCGCTCCTGGACAACTCAGCCCGATGGCCACAATTTCCTCTTCGGGTGACTCGGGGGCCCGAAGCAGACATTGGCAGCTCCATATCCGACGCATATGCTCGGCGCATTGGCTTCCAATGGCTTTAGCCTTGAAGAACCGCTAGCGGACACTAAGGAAAGCGGATGCCGACATCCCTCTATGATCTCAGCGTGCCGACCTTCCTGCAGACCGTGAGCGCTGTCGGAGGCTTCCTCGACCGCGCGACCAGACATTGCGCCGAGACCGGCGCCGATCTGGAAGAACTCGTGAAGGCCAGCCTCTTCCCCGACATGGCGCCTTTTCATTTCCAGATCGAAGCCCTGACGCATCATGCCGTGTGGGGGCTGGAGGCTGTGAAGACCGGCGCGTTCGCCCCGCCGCCTCTGATAGGCGCCATGCCTTTCGCCGACCTGCGGGCCATGGTCGGCCGGGCAGCAACGGCGTTGGAGGCGTTGACGCCCGATGAGGTCAATCGCTGGTCCGGCAGGAATCTGGACATCGACATCTTTCGACCGGTCGACGAGGACAATGCCACCACTTCGGCCTGGGCCGCGCGGACATTGGCCTTCACGTCAGAGACCTTCCTCCTCTCGTACTCGCTGCCCAACTTCTATTTCCACGCCGTCACCGCCTACGACATCCTGCGCGCGCAGGGTGTGCCGCTCGGCAAGTTCGATTACGAGGGCCGGCTGCGCACTAGATCGGGTTCCGATTGACCGCTTTCGGCGAGATCGAGCCGGAGCGCGAGGGTGGATCGAGCGGCTTGCACTGGCCCACTCGCGACGCTCGACATTTTCTGGATCCGGCATGATCGTCATGCCGTACCGATCGCGATGCTCTGGTCGACACCCTGCCTGCCACGAAATCGCTTCAACAGCTTCAACGCGGTACAGGTGTTACGCCGCTTCCGGACAACAAGTCGGTGTCGCGCCAGAAGCGGACGTTGAGCTGGCGCTGTTCGTCATAGTGCTGGCCTACCATCTCGGCGAGGTTCTTCTGCATCTGCACGATGAAGTCGTCGGCGAGATAGCTCAACTCGGGATTCTCGATCTTCGGCCTGCGCTCGAGCACTTTGTCGACCTTGGTCTTGATGACGACCTGCTTGCCGACGCGCTGGGTGGTGCAGGCCTGCTGTACGCGGATGTAGAGGTTGCCGTTGATCGGCCCGCAGATCTGCTCACTCTCGATTCCGCAGGTGTAGGTGTTCTTGATCGAGGTCGCCTTGAAGGTGATGCGACCAGTGATATGGCAGTCGTCGGCGAACTTCGAGGTGTCGAACCGCCAGACGCCTTTGAGGTCGTCGGCGAAGGCGGGCATAGCTGCGGTGAGCGAAACCACGCACGCGAAAGCGCCGGCGAGGCGCTTAATGCCGGGTCCAACGGACAGATCTGCGAGCGGCATGGATGCCCTCCGAGGCCTCTAGCAACACGATAGCCCAGTTCCGTCCGCAAATGAAATCGTCGAGCGATTCATTCGGGTAGGCATCGCGCAGTGTCACTCCTGACCAATTTCGGCGAGCTCACGCCGTGTTGGCCGGGGCAGGATGACCGGCAGGACTGGATCGACTTAGCCGGATCGCCACATTCCCGGTTGCGGCGAGCACTTGGCCCATTGCGGTCATTCCTTGTCTGGACCATTGCGTTCCGTTCACGCGCGAGGATCTGTCGCCGATGGCAATGGCGGCGATTTCAGTCTGCACAGCAACGGCTTCAGAACTCGCCTGCCGTTTGGACTGATGTTTAGCGTCGGGGCAGCGCTATGAACGCCAAGTTGATTGTAAGAAGCATGATCCAGTACAGCCCATCGCGCCATCGGCCGTAAGACGTCGGGGCCGCTGCGGGAGGTATCACAGCGTCGACGACGGACGAGGTCCAGCGCGGCGGATCGGGACCGTAGACGGCGGGGTCAGCCGGCGCGCCGCGAGCGGTCCAGCGGCCGTACAAGTCAATCATGCCGGTCTGGCCTTTCGAGGCGACGCGCGCCATCGGCAGGCCTTCCTCGATGGCACGGTAGCGCGCCTGTGCGGCGTGCTGCGGCGGGCCGGAGAGATTTCCGAACCAGGCGTCGTTGGAGATGTTGACCATCCAGCGCGGCCGGTCGCCGCCCTGAGGTACGAAGCCAGGGAAGATCGCTTCATAGCAGATCAGCGGCGCGAACGGCGGGATGTCGAGCGTGCGGATCGTCGCCGGCGTCGGTCCAGGCGCGAAGCCGCCCGGAGCGAGATCCTGCAGCGTCTTGAGGCCCATGGCGGTGACAAGGTTCCCGCCCGGGAAGAACTCGCCGAACGGCACCAGCATATGCTTGTCGTAGATCGCCTGCGGCCCAGTGACCTGGCTGTTAGCCGATAGCACGGCGAGGCTGTTGTAGGTTTTCTCTTTCTTGGTGTTGGCATCCTCGCGCCGCGCCAGACCAAAGATCAGCTTCCGCGTCCCAAGCTCCTCGGTGACCGCGTCGAGCACGTCGGGACGCTCGAACACAAGGTAAGGGAGCGCGCCTTCCGGCCAGATCACGATCTTGGGCGAGTTGGGTCCGTCGGCGCCAGTCAGTTCGCGGAAGCGCTGGACGACGAGCGGGCCCATGCTGGCCTGGTGCTTCTCGTGCTCGGAGGCGCCGGCTTCGACAAGGCGGACCATTTCGCCGGGAGGTCCCGGCTTGATGTCGGAGAGGCGCTTGGCGCCCCAGCCCCAGATCATACCGAACACCACCGCCGCCACGACAATCGGCGCAGCGCGCGAGCCCGTTGTGCCGCGGGCGCGGCTGTCGGCAAGCGTCGCGGGCGACGCCAGCGCTATGATTGTGAGCAGCGACAGCCCGTAGATTCCCCAGACCGACGCCGACTGCGAGATCGCCCCGCCCGGCGCCCAGACCATGCCCAGCAGATTCCAGGGCAGCCCGCCGATGCCGAACAGCGAAGAGCGGAACCACTCGCTTAGCATGAACGCCACCGAGAACAGGATCAGCCGCGCCGGTCCTGCGCACCAAACCTGGAAGCAGATCGTCATGAAGCCCGCGAGCAGCAGCGCCAGCCCGGCCGGCAGCGCCACCAGCGGCATCCAGATGAAGATCAGATCGGAAGCGTCGACCATGAAGGCCGCGGCGATCCAGTGCAGGCCGACGAGGAAGTAGGCGTAGCCGAACGCGAAGAAGCGCCAGAACACCGACGTCTTGGGCTTCGCTGCGAGCTTCGCCGCGTCCATCGACCAGATCATGCCGGTGAGCGATACGGCCATCGCCGGCCAGAACCAGATCGGCGGGAAAGCAAGATTGGCGAATACGCCGAGCGCGGCGGCGAGCGCCAGCGCGCGCCAGCGCTTCTGGCCGGCGACGAAGAGGTAGACCGGGGTCAGGAAATTGCCGCGCTGCGGGTGCAAGCCGTCAGCTGGTGTGGCCTGCCTCATCAAGTCTTCCCCAGAGGGTGGCCCACACGAATCGCCAGGCAACCAATCAGGCGTCGCGCCGGTCTACCGCGCCGGCATCGTTGATCGCAAGCACAGGCGCTGCCGAATGCGTTCCGGTCGGGCGCAAAGGCGACACCGCGCTTATGTCAGCTGTCGAGCTCCCGCCTAATCTTCAGAGCACGAGCGACTGGCCGTTCGCGAGCGACCCTGCCGTTGGTAGCCTCATGGCAGGCTCTGTGAAGTTGAGGCTCTTTCCGGTCATCAATCTGGTTGATGGAAGTTTATCGGCGGAACTCCCTGTAACCTCTTTGGTCGAGGATGGCGCGCGCCTCAGTGTTCCATTTCTGACTGCCGGAATACAGCGCCACAACTTCCATCGACGGAGGCCATGAGCGGTCGCGCAGCGTATCCAAATCAAGGTTCGTGCGTGAAACTCGGATTTGCTCCAGTTCCATCAGCCTATCCAAACCAGAGACCACCTGTAGGTTCTTACAGTTGTGAACCGAAAGCTCATGAAGTTGAGCGCCGACAACAGAAAGGGAATGGAGCTGAAGTTGATCTTCTATTTGTAGACGGCGGAGGTTTGGAAATCGATCAAGCCGTCCCAACGTCTCCAGACCACGAACCCTGATGACTTCCAGTTCTTGTAGCGTGCGACTGCTGACTTCATCGAACTTAGGCCTTCCTCCCAGCAACAGAGTCAGCGACTGAAGACTCGCGATTTCACCCACAAAAGACAAGTCACGTTGTTTCGGCATGCCTGACAAACGCAACTTCCGGAGAAGAGGAACGCTGGCCAAAGCTTCGATGTTTCGGGTGTGCCCTTGAATGAATAGCTCTGTCAGGTTTTTGCATCGATGAAGGGCACCAAGATCGAGTTTTCGGGTCCGGGTTTCCGACACGGATAGTTCCGTAAGCCGTTCGAGCCGAAGCCCGTCCAGAAAATCTGGACGGTCGAACTCGAATACGTCGAACGACAATCGTTCAAGCAATGGCAGCTCGTACAACCAATCCTCGTTCGCTATGCGAGTGAGGCAATCGACAGAGAGCCTACGCACGCTTGGAAGGGCAGATACAACGCTGGCATCGAAATCGTGCCCGTAGTGACCGAAGAAACGCACCTCCAGCCTCGAACCAAACACCTGACAAAGGCCGTTCACTGTATCTAACAGCGTTCGGTCTTGCCCGGGTTTCGAGAACTGCACGGTCGGCGATCCGCCGTCATCAACGATTGCTTGCAGGTCGCTCTCGCTCAACCGTATCGGATCGGTAATGCGCCTCTCGATCATGCCTCAACCCGCGATGCCACGTGCCAAACTCCCAATATCGCGAGGGTGTGCTCAATGTCCATTTCGAGGCGAACAGCGGCCATGCGGGCGGGTGGAACCGAGCGGCCGACGTTGGCCTAAACGCGACATCCATAAGATGTCGGTACATGGCCGATATTGCCTTGACCCCGTACCCGGATGTGAAAGATTCCGGATCGCATCAGCTTCGGAGTGGGGCGCATGCGTGCCTTTCTCGGTACTACTGGGTTGGTCTTGGGCGCTGCCTTACTCTTTGGACAGCCCGCGCTTCAGCGAGCAGACAGCCAATCCCCTTCCACGCCCACTCAGAGCGCCGCGAGTCGGCCACAGCCCAACGAGAACCTGCCAACGGACTTCATCGACTCACGCCCGATAGTGGCTTACTTCGATGACCAGACCATGCCGGACACGGTGCGCGGTCTGCTTGAGGAGTTGAAGCGTCCCGACCGGTGCGGAAAGGGCGCAGAGCTTCGTCCGACAGATGCTTGCGCACTGGTGTTCTACAAGCTCGACGACGACTTCACACCGGATCGGCTGAGACCGCCATTCATCATGAAGGCGATCTACCGGGTCAGCGATGCGGAAAATCTCGCGGACACCGTCATCACGATGCCTGACTCAAAAGGCATCCTGCAGCGCTACAGCAATGGCGACCTGTACGAGCCGCTGCGTGACGTCCGCGCCAACATCTGCCTGAAGGACAAACGTTCGCAGCGATGTAGGACGACGGAGAGCAAGGGCGTACTTTACAAACCCTATGCGGTCCTCGGAAAGATCGAGAACGACAGGGAAAGTATTCTTTCGGTCAAATCCGCCCACAAGCATTTCGGCATCGACGCGGAGTCGCCGGAGCTCGCCGATTGGCTCCTGACGCAGCAGATGCTGGAAATCTGCCGGTTCAATAAAATTTGCCAGTAGTCTCACGCCCGCTCTGCGTGCGCCAAAAGGGACGTGGCCCGAATGGCGGCGATCTGGGCGAAACCGGTGGTTGGGCAATCAGGCCAGGCATCTTACGGCGAACAGCTCGGACGACTGACCTCGGCGAGTTCGAGCCGTACAGTCTGGGGAAGGCGAGTGGCACCTTTCAGGCCGCGCAGACATTCGTAAGAATATGGCAATCCGGGCGGAGCTTGGCCCTAAACGGACATCCGCTTTTTCGCCGCGCTGTCTTATAGTCGTTACGGTTTTGCATTCGCAGGGGAACTAGATGAACGCTCACGTCATTGAACGACCATTCGGCCCCTTCGAGCGCATGCTGGCGAGCCGCTACCTCGGCACGAAGCGCGAGCATGGCGGCCTGGCTTTCATCTCCTTCGTCTCGGTGATTGGCATCACGCTGGGCGTTCTGGCGCTTGTCGTCGTCATGTCGGTGATGAACGGTTTTCGGCTGGAGCTGATCTCCAAGATCATCGGTTTCGAACCACACGCCTTTATCGACACTCGCAACATGACCAAGCCGCAGGTGGATGCCCTGATCGAAGAGGTCCGGATGAGACCGGGCGTGATCTCCGTGGAGCCCACGCTGGACTCGATGGGACTGGCAACCTTTTATGAGCGCAGCGCGGGAGCGGAAATCCGCGGCGTCCTGCCGGAAGACCTTCGAGCCAATGGCCTCGTGGCCAAAAGCATAGCGGAGGGCGCCAAATACAACGCGCAGCTTCTGACCAATCCCAACACCTCGCCACCTCGCGCGCCGCTTGGGGAGGGAACGCTCAACACATTCGGCACAAACCCAAGTGGAGAATTGCCGCGGCAGATCGTGTTGGGCGATGCCCTTGCCCGCGACCTTGGCGTCACTGTGGGCGATCGCATCAAGCTGACTTCGGTGAGTGGCATTGGCCCTAGTACTCCGATCGGTCGCACGCCGCGGACGGTCAGCTACGAAGTGACGGCGATCTATCACGTCGGCAACGAGCGTTTTGATCATCTTGTAGTCTTCTTGCCTATGGAAGCCGCGAAAAGCCTCGTCGGGTACGAAGCGGGCTATCCAATCGTTGGCGTCCGGCTGTCCAACCCTGACGCCGCCAATGAGTTTCGCGACAAGCTCAAGAGCGAGGGCAAGCCAACGCAGAGCTGGATCGACAGGAATGGCACCTACATGACCGCGCTGATCGTTGAGCGCAACGTGATGCGTCTCATTCTGTTCATTGTGGTGATCATCACGGCGCTCAACATCATCACAGGCGTGCTGATGCTCGTGAAGAACAAAGCGCGAGATGTCGCCATTCTTCGGACGATCGGCGCCACGCGAGGCGGCGTGGTGCGCGTTTTCATGATGACGGGAACGATACTGGGGATGGCCGGTGTCGGCACCGGCGTTCTGCTGGGCATCCTCATCGTTACCTTCATCGCGCCGATCCAGCATTTCCTGGAAGGGCTGCTTCATGTGACGCTGTTCCCGGCCGACATCTACCAGCTCGACGCCCTCCCCGCGAAACTGGAGTGGGCGGAGGTGGGCACGGTGGCCGGCGCCGCCTTTGTTGTCACGTTAGTGATGTCGGTCATCCCATCGCTGTGGGCCGCACGCCTCAACCCGGTTGAAGCGTTGAGGTTCGAATGATGGACGCCCCTCTGGGGTGGCCGACTATCTTGGGTTGCCTCGGGCCGATGACAAGTGACTGCTTCTCTAATCGGATGGTTGCGTCAAGCTCCGGTCCTTTATCCCTGGGATCGCATCGTTCTCGCGGGTCACGCTTCTCTTCGCAGTCGGGATCGCGAGTGTTGATCCTGCTGCACGCATGTGTCGGACAGACGTGGAGAGCCTCGCTTTCGGGCGCGCTTGATAGTGGCGCAGCAGTCATATTCGGCTTCATCCACCCCTTCGTCCGCGCGAACGGACGATCCTTGGAGGATCGATCGGTTAGTCTCAGATCATGCTGCCGCCCCGGTTTCGCTGGTGCGGAAAGTGGTTTCTTGCGCCCACATGCGGTGAAGGATGACCGCGAGCTTGCGGGCCACGGCCACGACGGCGCGCCGGCGGCCCTTGGTCCGGGCAAGGCGCATACCCCAGTCCTTGAGGCTGGATGACCGGATCGAGCGCGTCATCATCGAGTTGGCGGCGGTGAAGAGCGCCGAGCGCACCTCGGCATCGCCAGCCCGGGAGATGCGGCCGGGGTTGTCGGTCTCGCCGGACTGGAAGCGCCTGGGCGTCAGCCCGAAGTGGGCGGCGACGGTTCGGGAGCTGGTGAACCGAGCGGGGTCGTCGACCGCCGCCTTGAAGGTGAGCGCGGTGATGGGCCCGACGCCGGGCGCGGTCATCAGGCGCATACAGACCTTGTCCTGGCGGGCCGTCCGCTTCACCCGCCCGTCCAGCTCCCGGAACGTCTTGAGCAGAACAAGCCGGGCGTCGAGCAAGGCGCTCAGCGTCTGCGCCAGGACGGTGTCGTGTTCGATCGCCGCCCGCACCTCGCCATCGAAGGCGCCATGATAGACGCGCGGCCGGAGCTTGATCCCGAACACCTTGAGGAGACCGCGGACTTCGTTCTCGAGATCGATGCACTTGTTGAGGATGGCCTTGCGGGTGGCGAGCAGGGCGCGGACATAGTGGCTCTCGATGCTCTTGATGTGGACCAGGCTGAACCAGCCGGTGCGCAGGATCTGGGCGATGCCCTTGGCGTCGTTCCGATCCGTCTTGTTGCGCATGGCGGCCAGCGCGGCATGGACCTGGCGGGCCTCCATGCAGACAACCTCGTAGCCTGCCGCTCTGAGGCCGTAAGTTAGATGCTGGCTCAGCACGCCCGCCTCGAAGCCGACCTTCGAGATTGGTTCGCCGAACTCGGCGAGGCAACGGACAATGTCCGGGACCTCCGAAGGGACCGAACGTTCAAGCCGGATCGCGCCATCATGATCGACGATGCAGATCGCAACCGATCGCACCGAGATATCCAATCCAGCATACAGCGTCATCGTCCTTCTCCCTGCCAACAGCCCGTGATGGGCTTTCAGTCTAGGGAGCCTGTCCGCAATGGGACCGCCCGATTACGCATGCTATCGGCGAGATGCGGTCAGATCTCTTGGGGCATGCGAACCACCGTACTGATACCCTTGGGCATGACACAGTCGACGTATGTGCTCGACGACACCACACGGCCGCACGTCGCAACGTTCTATGCGCCGGGCGGCGCCGAAGCCACGCACTTCAGTTTTACCGCTCTCGCGGCGGCGTCGCTCTACACATCGGTCAATGACCTGGTGCTGTTTATCCAGGCACAAAGCTCGGGCCCTGACGGCGCGCTGCCCGGTCGGGGTGTGTTGAAGCCCGCGACCGTGTTGGCGATGCGCGCTGCGGAGGCCAGCCGCTACGGCGCACCGATTTGGGGACTCGGCCAGATACTCTATGCGCCGAACCCGACGGGAGGCCTCATAGTCGGTCACGATGGCGACAATGCGCCAGCGATCAACACGACTGCCCGCGTCGATCCGGACACCGGCGATGGCATCGTCGTGCTCGAGACTGGCACGCGGCTTCTGGCGACGGAAATTGGAGGCGAGTGGGTCTTTTGGAATGCTGGGCAGGTCGATGTCTTGACCGTGCTGTCCGAGGTGACGTCCAGCTTGATCGGCCTGCTCATCGGGTGGGCTGTGATCATAATCGTCGCGACGATTGCGGCCTTACGCTGGCGCCGAAGACCAGCAAAAACACCTTGATCGAGCGAGCGCGACCTATCGGATCGTCCCGACAGAGACCCGGTCGCGACGTGCCGCTCGAACGTTGCCGATGACCGGGTCGCTCAACAGCTGCCGTTCGCGATGCCCGGATCAAACAGGCGGATCCGCCTCATTTCAGTCGCTCGAACCTTTTCCGCTGACCTCCCGCTTGCGTAAAGGTTGCGGCCGTTCACCGGGATCATTGCCAGGCAATGCGCAGTGCTTGACTGTGTACCTCATGGAAGAGCAAGGCGCGAAGCGAGAACAGATGGGGGTAGCCAGAGCAACCTTTCTACCGCTGATGACGCTACTGGCTGCCTTGACACTAGCGCTTCTTTCTTGCGTGACCACAACGCAGCAGAGAATGGCTCCCTCTTTGCCAGCGCTAGATTTCTGCCGTGGCGCGGTCACCATTCCCGAAGCTGGCGTGCGCGCATATCTTTGTGAAACGGACGAAAACGAGGTGGCCCTGTTCGCAACAGCCGGTCAGGGTGCCTGGACCATGACGCCCGTTCCACCATTGACCGTTGACTGGGCGCCGTCGGGTCCGAACAACACGTCATCCCTTTTTCGAGTCGGCAAGACTGTTTACGTGTTTGGTCCGGTCCCCGGCGGCAGCGAAGCAATCCCGTTATCCATACATCGCGACGCCTCGGGCGTGAGGATCGTAACCCAATCCAGCGTTCCGGTTTCGGACACGCTTTTCTTCGACTTCACTTCCGGTATCGTGATCGCCAGGTCCACCAGCGAACTGCTGCCAAGCCTTGGCTATTCGGTCGATCCGGTTCTGATCTCAAGCCGGCGTATTCTTGCTGCGAACACGCACGAGCAAACACTTCTGCTTCTCACGCAGGAACCGCGAACTCCGCAAACGCTCTACCTGGATGTTCTGCCACTGGTCGGCGTATCAGCGGTTTCTCCGCTGGAAGTCTCGCAGTCTTCCGATCCAGCTTGATCCGCTGTCGATCTGGAACGCCATAGTGACCAGGAAGGGTGATGTCTGTCTCAAGGTCGATCGAAATCTCGCTAACAGCCCGTTGCCCCCTTCAACTCCGAAATCAGGATTTGCGGTTCTTTGCTGGGAGAACGGCGGCGGGACAGGGTTCCGCCAGATCGCGGCCTCAGAGCGGATGTTGCGTCCAGTCTACGAACGCGAACACGACCTGATTGCTTTCGTTGCCAACGACCACGTCCTGATTCAACGACCGAACGATATCTCGTCCGAGTGGGAACGAGCCGATCATGCCGCGGATCTCGCCTCGATGTCATCGCGCGAGTTTTCGTTCGATGCTTCAAAGCGAGACCTTGAGTGGCTTTGGGAGGCAGGCACGGGAACCAAAGTAAAATCGCTCAGCATCAAGTAACATCGACCGAACTCATGGTAGCGCGTTCGGCCAATTGTGGCCGTCACAAGTGTCTGGAATGGGCCCCGAGGTATTCGTAGCAGGGATTGTGGCGATCCGGCTGAGGCGATCCAGTCCAGCCAGTCAGAGACGGTGCTGCGCTTCGGCGGGTCATCGCCCAAAAAACGACGCTCGGCATCAGGCCAGTGTCAAATCGATCGCATTCGGTTCCCGCGTGCATTGTGCTCGACTTCGGCAAGGCCAAGCGCTTCCATCAGGGGTGGAACGTACATGCCGAAGCGGCCGCGCAAGCCCTTCTTGAGCCCGTACCAGCCGCCGACGGGATTGCTGGTTGAACGTCCCCACGCCTCCACGGTGCCGTCCTTGGCGTCCTTCTGTTCGTCGGCGGAGCCAAGCTCCATCCAGTCGCCGTGCTTCTTCAGCATCTTGTGCAGATCGTCGAGGCAGCTCGCATCGTAGAGCAAGACTGTCTTGCCGACCGTGCAGACCAGCACGTCCTTCCCGTCCTTCTTGTCGCGATGCATGGTGAAGTCGGACGTGAGCGGCGGCGTCTTCAGCCGCCATGGGTCATCGGACGTGCCCGCGCCGTTCGTCGTTTTTCTGGATGGCATTGACGTCTCCCTAGGCAGCCGCTTCCGCAGCGCGTTTGAGATCGGCTGCATATTGCGTGAACACCGGCACAAAGTCAGGCAGGCTGCCGGCGATCATCGGCAGCATCAGACCGGAGAACGTCTCGGTCATGGTGAAGCATGAGCCGCCATCCGTCGGCGTGACCTCGTAGACGCGCACGCCCTGGAACATTGGCGCTGCGCCGTCCTGCCAGACCATGCGCCGGCTGGGCTCGAATGCTGTGACCCTGGGCGTGAAGACGCGCGGACTGATGGGGACGCGGATGGCCAGTTTCTTTCCCAGCTCAATCGGACCTTCAATGCTGGTGACGGTGGAGTTCCACCGCGGGAACCCGGCGGCGTCGGTCAGCAGGGCCCAGACGCGCGCGGGCGCCGAGGCGACGTCGACGGAGACCGTGACGGCCTGCCTGAACGCTGATTTCTCCGCGCTGGCCTGGCCGTTCTTCATCGTGGGTCCCCTCCCTCAGGCTAGATGATCCTATAATTCGGCTCTTGCCTAATTTGTCAATGAACGAATTATGACGTGGCGTGATGAGTCGTTTCGGAAGTGAGAGAGATTTTGCCCGACGATAGGGTTCAGCAGATCATCAAGGCGCTTGGGTCGCCGGTGCGCAGGGAAATCCTCTGGCGCGTCTGGGATCGCGAGCGGACGGTCGCGGACATTGCTGACGGCCTCGGCATCACCGCGCCGACCCTTTCGGGGCATCTCGCCGTGCTGCGCGAGGCGGGGCTTGTGCGCATGCGGCCGGATGGAACGACGCGCTGGTACCTGGCGCAACGCGATGCGGTCGCGGGATTTCGCGGCTTGCTGGACGACTCGCACAAATGGAATTCGGGGAGCGAGCACGCCGAGCAGACGCACGCACGGAGCGGCGTGCAAACCGCCGTGATGGTGAGCGCCGAGGCGAACGCATCGCCAGCCGACGTGTTTCGCGGCTTCACCGATCAGCGCATCTACGGCCATTGCATTGGCGGAGAGGTCACGCTCGAAAACGGCCAGTTCAGCGCGAGGCTACCCTTCGGGCAGATCGTGCGCGGCGTGTATCTCCACACCTGCGCGCCGGCGCTGATTGTCATGGCGTGGGATTTCAGTACGGCGGACTTGCCGCTGCCGGGCAACCTGCATCGCGCCCACCTGCTGCTGATGCCGGGCGATGCTGGCGGGTGCAGGATGGAAGTCACCCAGTTCATCGCATCGCCAGACCAGGAACAGTACATGCGAGCTTGCGTGGACCTATGTGCTTGGGTGTTTTGCCGAGCGCATAGGAGGCGCGCTGCTGGAGTTTCCGGCGGCGTGAACCAAGTGTTGCAGGAGAACTGCTCTGAGCCAATCGCCAGCAGCTTGGTGATGGCGACACGAAGGACCGGCCCGCGCGATACGCGACGTTCGCTAGGGTTCCTGCTTGTGAGTGTCGGGTACCGGCCGGCCGAGCACGTCGCAAAGAACGGCAACATCCTGACGGTCAACGGCACGTGGCGGATAGCTGGTCTTGAACTGAAGCAGGAATTCAGGCCTGACACAGCGGACAGTCGCGCCATCAATCATGCCTTCGCCCGTCAAGGAGCCAGCTGGATAGGCAATCCCGTCAACTGGATTGGCCCAAACGCCGCGGTGCTCGTCGAGGACGACCACATGAACGTCAATCTTGCGGCCCACCCCATCGCCGAAGACAGCGTTCCATTGCGATGCGTCATTTGAGCGTGTTTCACGATAGCCGCGATCCGCCAAGAATAGTCGCAGCGTGTTGAGAGCCTTGGCCTCAATCGCAACATCAAGATCATTGTGCGAACGCGTTTGGCGTCCCACAACCGCATCCACCGCCCAACCGCCATCGATCCATATGGCAATGCCGGCCTGGTCCAACGCCCGGTAGAGCTCGACAACGTCCTCGGATCTCATGGTCACGATTTAACAACTCGCGACGCCTGCATGCAACCGCATCACCGAAGGGCAGGTTTGGGCCATGAAAGCCGAGCCCGCCATTTTCTTGTCTGCGGCAGGGCCGCTCGTCAGTTGCCGTTCGTCCCAGCCCCGCAGGTCCGGCGGGAGGTTCGCCCAGTTTTAGCCACTCACCCGCTCCCGGCGATACCATTGCACAGCTTCGCCGTGCCTGCGTTGCTCAAGGTGCCGCGAGGTGCTGGCCGTGGAACTGCGTCAAATAAATGATGATCAAAATCGCCATGCTCACCGTCTGCACCCAGCGCAGTCGGATAAAGACAAGCGCCAGGGCTGCGAAGGGAATGAGATAGGTCGGCGACATTAGATCCAGACGCGCCCCCTGCAGTTGCATCTCCGCCCAGATGCTGACGCCGTTCATCACCACCCAGTGCGCTACAAACAATAGCCAGAAGCGCCGCTGCACGTATGTGAAGTGCGCTGGCAAGTCGATGCGATCCGTTCCGGGCGGGACCTCGGGCAACAGCGCCGCCGCGAGTAGGAACAACAGAACCGCACCGATCATCACTACGATGAACATCTCAAAACTGGCCGTCTGCGCCATCGACTGGGCGGCGTACCAAGTCCACCATTGTGAGATGATCTTTAGGAAAACAACGATGGCAGCTAGTGGCGTGAGCAACCCCCAAATCACGCGCGGTCCTGCATGAATTAGCCGGCTAAGGCCCAGCGCAAGATCCGTGATGGCCAAGCCCAGAACGATCGCGGCGAAGGTCAGAAGATATTCAAAGGGACTCAAGCAGTGGGCTCCACATCGTGACTACAATGTCTGCACGACCCGCTACCGTCCAGCTAGGCCAATCCACTTTGGCCATCGATGGCGTGCGTTCCTTGGCAGACAGTTTCAGCGACGAACGGCAGAGAGGGGCCTCAACCTCGCCGAGGCTGCCGGGATGTTGCCATCGGCAGGATCGCCCGGGAATTACCGCTCGCGCCTACTCCACTGATCCGGCGGGTCAATCGCCCAACAAGCGTCATTCGGCGGTCACGCTTGGACGGCGGTTTGCGAATGAAAGGAGTATCAGGAATGGCGGAAGTACGATTTCGATCCACATCAGAACGACGAATAACAGGTGGGGCGCGCCAACCAGGAAAAATGAGATCGCTCGTCCAATGCCACCGAGCAGGAACAGGCAGAGCATGAGGCGGAGCAAGACCACCCGCTGCAGCAACGCTTGGGCGATCCAAAGCGCTATCGCTCCATAGGCCATCCATAGAACGGAATAAAATCGCATCTCGCTGTCGATGTCCGCGCCAGTCAAAGCAATGAGAGGAGGCACGTCCGGCGAAACCACTTGCAGGGCGGCGACAAAGATCTGCCCTGTTGCCTGAGGGCCAATCACGAAAATCAACCCACCAATTGCCAATGCCGTGACCCCGAGAAGGGAGAACGCGATCTTCAGGATCATGAACATCACTCTCCTCCTAGATGATCAGGCGCGAGTTCAAGGTTCATCCATCGGACGGCAAACGACACGAAGTCCTTCGCCTCGAACAATTCGGCATCGCAGCGGCCAACCAACCCTGTTGTCACCGCGCCTGCCTCTTTGTAGTCGAGGAAAATCTGCTCGAAGTAATCGCCATGAGGCCACTCGGCGATGCCATCGGTATCGTCGAGACTTTCAATCCACACTTCGCCGATGTCTGCTCTCACATATCTCCGCCGCGCCCTGATCTTGTCAGGCACGTCCGCCAGATACTCCGCATAGTGCGTTAGCGTCACAGTGTCGGGGTTTGCGCCCAGCCGGAGAACCCGCCCTCCAAGCTCGGTGAAGCGCTCCAGTGGTGAGCCTGGTCCATGGTAGTCATGAAGCGGCATTGGGTGGAGAAGACCGCGTGCGTGTCTGCCAATGGCCCCGAACCTGTCCGCCGGATGATCGGAAACCTGCACGCCAGGATAGGTCCGAAACACCTCAGCAAGGATGCCCATATCTTCGATATCGACGGGCGTTGTTTGTGCGCTAAAAGGCTCGTCTTCGTCTGCGCTGAGAACCATGAGTAGGGTGCCTCCAGCGCCAACTGCAGCCAACAGGGCATCAACGAGACATCTGGCGCCGCCATCGACGGCCCCCACGCGACGCATGCTGGCATGTGTCATAACTACATCGCCAGGCCGCAAACCCAGCGCGCCAAGCTGTCGGACGAGGGTATCGAAGTTGATCGCCGTGCTCACTCCTTGGTCGATACTCCAACATCGATGGTCGAGGAAAGTCCTTCGAATGGGCTAGCCTGTTTCGTGGAATTGGATGAAGCGCCTCTCTCAAACCCCCTACTCCCAGAACCCGCGCGGACCCGGCACCCACGAGCGTCTGCAAAGGGCCCCAACTTCGCGCCCATCCGATGATGTTACCAATGGCAAGGTCGCTCAGGAATTGCCGGTCGCTCCTGCCCTACTGATCGGGCGGGTCATCGCCTCGTAGCTGTCGTTCGCTACGCCGCAGTTCAAGGGCCGGTGAAAGCGACGTTGCCGTGTATCCATTCAATCCTGTTATCAGCATTCACACGCCAATACGCAGTCGCCAAAATCGGGAACGACGTGAAGCCTCCGCCAGACTGAATGAACATTGAGGAACGGACCGCGGGGTCGGTCGCACATGGTGGGTTCTCAAGCCGGAAGCCCTGACCAGTCAGCGCCCTAATCAACGTCTCCTCCGAGGAGTCGCGAGAAACAAGTTCTTTCAACCGCGCCTCGAACGCCTGCGAGGATGAAACTTTCCAGTCGAACGAAGCGTCCGGTGGGCACGGCGAGAAATACTCTTTACCGACCGAAGCCCCTTCCAAAAGTGGCGGGGTCTCGGGGTGCAAGGGCGCATCGCAGGCCGCAGCGCCAACGGCTAGAACAAGAGCGAGAGCGACTTTCGCAAGCTGCATCTCGTCAAGGTAGCGCAAGTTTTGGCACCCTATCCAGTGGCCGCTATGGGCCCCATCACGTGAATTCGTAATGTTTGGCGCAAGTGTCCGGGGTTGGAGGCCATTCCGGCCATTCCTCATATCGCCGGTGTTGGCGCTGCGATAAGGCCTGCCAGCAATTCTATTCTTCGCGATCCGAAGTCAGTGCCAGGCCGATCATCAGACCGACTGCCAGCTCCAGAATGGTGACAACGCCCCAGAGGAATCCATAGCTTAAGAAAAAACCCAGCACCACGATCGACGACATCCCGAGCATGATCAGCCGAGCCCGCCGTGTCCTCCTGTCCTTTCGGGATGCTCCGATGACAGCGCCAGTCAGTCCGCCAATCATGAAGACAAAGACAAAATAGGAGATCTGAAACACCGGGCTTCTCCCTTTTACGATTATCTGCCTCACCGGTGGTGTCAGACGAAAGCGACCCGGTCTCGAATAGCGCGGATTGCCGGCGTCAGGCCACGCATATTTGACGCTGTGAATTGGCCCCCGCTGATGACCCCCTGCCCCAAAACAGATTCAATGAGGTAGCGCGCCGATCGGCATCCTCACCCCATGCCTGTTCACACCGGAGTAGCTCAACGGCCTCTCCGGGCAACGGCTTTCGATGCTCGCGACGCATCTTTGTCCGTTCAGCAGGGACGGTCCAAATGCCTCGCGCAAGATCGAACTCGGACCATGTCGCACAGCGAAGTGCGCATACCGATGAAACTGAACGCTGTTTCCGATCGAAGGTGATCGGTTAGACCGATCCAAGCTGAACAGCGATTCCGACGAAGCTGAACAGGCGCATGGTCAAGTTCATTGGGTTAGGCTTTGGCGTCAAGCTCCTTGGATGATTTTCGGCGCATCGAGTGGCCGCTGAGCGTGATGCGGTGGGCGTTGTGGACGAGCCGGTCGAGCATGGCGTCGGCGATGGTGGGATCGCCGATGATCGCGTGCCAGGCTTCGATGGGGAGCTGGGATGTGATGATGGTCGATCGTCGGCCGTGGCGATCATCGACGACTTCCATGAGGTCGCGCCGGCCATCGCTAGATAGGGGTGCGAGGCCCCAATCGTCGAGCACGAGAAGATCGACGCGGCCGAGTGCTTTGAGTTGGCGCTCGTAGCGGCCGACGCCGCGAGCGAGCGCCATCATCTCGAGGAGGCGCGAGACGCGCGTGTAGACGACGCTCATGCCGGCGCGGCAGGCTTGGTGGCCGAGAGCGCACGATATCCAGGACTTGCCCGTCCCGGTTGGTCCGACCATCAGACAGTTCTCGCCTCTTCCAATCCACTTGAGGGTGGAGAGCTCGGTTACGAGCTTGCGGTCGAGACCGCGGGCGTGACGATAGTCGATGTCCTCGATGGTCGCGGTCTGACGCAAAGCCGCCGAGCGCAACCGCGAGACGAAACGCTTGTGATCACGGGCGTTGGCTTCGACCTCGACGATCAGGCCAAGGCGCTCCATGAACGGCATCTCGTCGAAACCGCCGGTGCGATCCTGTTCGGCGACGGCGCCAGCCATCGCGCCAAAGCCAAGCTTGTCGAGTTTATCGAGTGTGGGGTGGGTCAGCATCATCTCTCCTTCTCATGGGTAATCGGGCTCATTGATAATAGTCGGGTCCTCGGATGTTGGCGTGTTGGACGGGATCGGGGTCGGGAGCGGGCTTGAGAAACGCCTTGTCGAGGCCGCTCTTGAGGATGTCTGCGATCGCCCCGCAGGTGCGTGCATCGAGATCGATGCCGCGACAACAGGCGGCCTCGAGCCGTTCGCCGCCGAAGCTCCGCTTCAGGGCGAGGATGCCAAGGCAGGCGCGAAAGCCTTGTTCAGGGTGAGGCCGATCTTCGAGGATGTGTTCGACCAGAGCGGCGGTCGCGGGGCCGATGCCGGCGGCTTCAGCTCTGAGGCGCTTGGGCGTCCAGTCGAAATGGCGCCGATGGCTGGAGGGCATGTGTTGGCGCGTCGTGGTGTGGCGATAGAGTGTGCGCGAGCGTGGATGGGCGGCGACCCTTGTTCCCTTGTGAAAAATCTCGACGGTGCGGGCGGTGATGCGGGCCTCGACGGGCTCTTTGATGAGCTGGAACGGCGCTGATACCAATGGCCATCGACCTCGATGTGATAGTCGGGGCCAAGCCGGGCCTTGCGCCATTCGGCGTAGACATAGGGCTGCGCTGGCAGAGGCTTCAACTCTGGCTGGTCGATCTCGCGGAACAGGTTGGCGCGAGAGCGCTTGAATGTGCGCGTGATCTTGGCGTTGAGCACGCCAAGCAGGAGGGCGACGGCGGCGTTGGCTTGCTCGAGGGACAAGAAGCGCTGGTGGCGCAGGCAAGCCAGGATCCATCGTTCAGCGACCAGGACGCCGGCTTCAACCTTGGCTTTATCGCGCGGGCGGTAGATGCGCGCTGGCAGAATGGCGGTCTCATAGTGTGCGGCGAAATCGGCGTAGGTGCGGTTGATGCCTGGTTCGTAGCGCGAAGGCTTGGTCACGCCGGACTTTAGATTATCCGGCACGATGGCCTTGGGCGCGCCGCCGAAGAAGGTCAGCGCGCAGGCGTGGGCGTCGATCCAATCTTCGAGGCCCTGGCTCCAGCGCAGGGTCGCGAAGGTGTAGCTGGAGGCGCCCATCACCGCGACAAAGAGCTGGGCAGTGCGCACCTCGCCGTCGGGAAGGTAGATATCGAGGGTCATGCCAGCGAAATCGACGAAGAGCTTGTCGCCGGCCTGATGGACCTGGCGCATTACCGGCGAGGTCCGCCCGCGCCAATCGCGATAAAGATCGCAGAACCGGGAATAGCCGTAGCCGTCGGCAGATCCAGCCCGATACTCCTGCCAGAGAAGCGTCAGCGTGACGCCTTTGCGCTTCATCTCGGCATGGATGGCCGGCCAATCCGGCTCGGGTCGATCAATCAGCGGGCCGTCGGGCGTGGGAAACAGCCGCGCTTCGAGAGCGCCATCGTCGAGCTCGTCGGGGATGGGCCAGGTGATGCCCGCAATCGCGGCGCGGCGCACGTACTCCATCGCCGTGCCCGCCGACACGCCGACAGCCGTGCCTGCCTCCCTAAGGCTCCGCCCGCAGGCGTGCTTCAGACGCAATACCTCGCGCACCTGGCGCATCGACTTCCTCCTGGCAGACATCGGATCCCCTTCGTTCAGGGGCCCACGTCTCGCACGGCACATGGCCTTCTCGGGCCTGTTCAGGATCGTCGGAATCGCTGTTCAGCTTCCGTCGGAACCCGTGTTCAGGTTCGATCGGAAACGGTGTTCAGCTTGGATCGGAATCAGCGTTCAGAATGCGTCGGTGCGCGCA
>CAVTXH010000006.1:0-61197 GCA_963738625.1 uncultured Alphaproteobacteria bacterium
CGCCTCGGATGCCCTTTCCCGGGGCGCATGTCTGCCTAAGCTGCGCCGACCCTGGACACGCAATACACGCTGTCGGCCACCAGTTGCATGCCCGGGACGACTTTGCCCACGCCGCGAAGCGATTCCGAGACCAGAGAGGCAAGCTTGCCTGACAGCTTCATGTGTCTGAAATCCGAAGCACGCAATCCGAGCCCGAGGAAGCAATCGATCTTCAGTTTGGTCGCGCCGACATGTTCCGTGAATACGCTTTCCAGCTCCCACGGTGTCCAGTACCGGACGTTGAAAGCTGTTGGTTTGCGAAATCTGCGCCTGGCCATCTGATAAAAGTTGCGGACCCCGACCGCGTTCGCCATCTGCACAACGCAGGACCCGCCTGGCTTCGCAACGTTGTTGATCTGCTGAAGGGTGGCCCGGACATCCTGCCGCGAAAAATGCTGCAGGACGCTGTATGACCACACATAGTCGAAAGAATGCCGCCTGAACGGCAGGAACCGGGCATCCCCAACCACAAAGCGCGCGTTGAGGCCGAGTTGCTTTGCAACTCTCCGCGCCGCCAGGGCAGCGCCCAGCTGAGGATCAACCCCGACCACGGAATGCCCCTTCCTGGCCGCCGCCATCGACCACCGGCCCCAATTGCATCCAACGTCCAACAGGGTCCCCGGCGGGCCGTACTCGAAATCTATCTTGGGAATGGGATACGACTGCAGCTCGGAGCCGACCAGGTGGCCATACGCGTTGCCTGATGTGGCGTGCAGCATCGTCGCCACGACGGGATCGTAATCACCGCCCTTCAAGGCAAGCGCTTCCGCCTTCTTCCTGCCTTCCTCATTGAAGCCGAGGGTTCCCAAATAGAGCGGCCCGCCCCCGTCGCTTTTGCCTTCGGCCACCGATTGAGCGACATCCAGCGTCGCCCGTGCGACCCCGATCGTTTGCGTGACATCGTCCAACAGCATTACCGGCATGCCGTCGATCACGGGATACCGTCTCGACGCACTTACGAGGAAATTGCCTTCAAGGCGGAGGGGCTCCCTGCTGACGGGGCAAACCAGATTTTCCAAATACCAAGGATCTAGCACCGACGCCCCTTACCATGCCGCCCGCTGGCTTAGTATTTGATACTGCGCTCCGGTGGAAGTCGTTGTTTCAACCTCTGCGCGAGCAACCGCTTCCTATCAGGGACACGCCGGCGTGTGCATGGCGAAAAAGGCAGGCGATGGCGGCGTTCGCGAGCTTTCCTTCCCGGCGACGAGATGCGCGTCTGTGGCGGCGCCGGTCGTTGCAGAACACCGCCGACGCGGTGACGGCGATTTTCCGCCCCGGACAAGCGCACCACGTCGGATGCACGCGCGAACTTGTCTCCGCCGCTGGTTTGTCGAACAGCCGGTCTTGGCAGGAGCAGGTTTTTTTGCTTCCCCGCCTCTTGACGGCATGTTTTATTGCGTCAGGGGAAAAGCTCATGTCCGTCGATGTTGTCGAACGTCACCCACACTGGCGTCCGCGCCTCGCAAGAGCGCTCAGGTGGATCTATCGCTTGCGCGGCGGCGCACGCCTGGGCCGCCTCATCGTCGGGTCTCACGCCGAGGGCCGTTTTCTCGTGAGGAACCGTTCCGGCGTGTTTGAAGGCGATCTCAGCTCAGACGTCGACCGGTCGATCTACTGTCAAGGCGGTTACGAGAACGACCTCATCGCCGCATTCAGCGCAGCCTGTCCGCGACGGCGCGTGATCCTTGACGTCGGCGCCAATGTGGGCACGCATTCCCTCGCATTCTCGAAGGTATTCGAGAAAGTTCACTCCTTTGAACCAAGCCCCGAGGTCAATCGCGTCCTTCGCCGTAACCTCGAGCTCAACGGCGCAGCGAACGTCCAAGTTCACCAGATTGCGCTTGGCGACGCCACTGGGACTCTGGAGTTCTACCTGCCCGATACTGGCAACCTCGGCAGCGGCACGCTATCGGCGCGCTATGGCGGCCAGGAGAGAGCTACCATTCCCGTCAGCGTCGAGACCGGTGACGACTTCGTTTCCCGGATCGGCCTTGAGGCCATCGACGCAATCAAAATCGATGTCGAAGGGTTCGAGAAGCAGGTGCTGACCGGCCTCAGAGGCGTGCTCGCCAACCACCGGCCAGTGGTTTGGGTGGAGATCGGCCTCAGCGACTGTTCCAATTTCGCCGTGCTCAGTGATCTGATCCCCTATCCGTTTGGTCTGTTCATCATGAACGGCGCCGGCAAGTTGATGCATTCCGGCAAGGCGAGGCTGCGGAAAGTCTCCGGTCCCGAGCTTTCGCCCGGCAACTATTTGGTCCTGCCAGCCTAGCGGCGCGAGAAACGTCACAAGCGCGAGCGAGTGGAACAGGGTGAAGTTGGACGCAGGCGCCAACGTGTCCGAGGGCGGCAAGAGATCGGAGCATTCTGGCTTGCGGCGATCGCGGCGCTCCCTTCAAGGTCAGCCACGCTCTTGACAGCCGGAGCCCTGCCAAACAACCGCACGAGGCGTTAGCCAAGCGAATCTCGACAAAGGATGCCGCCGATGATCAACCGAGCTATCGAGATCGCGCTTTCTCGTACGCCAATCGGGTCTTTGGCGCGTGTCATTCCAGGTTCCTCCGAGCTGTACAAGAACATGACCTGGCGCGGTCCGCGCGGCGCAAACCGCCTGTGGGGAGTGTTCACGACCGAGGAGGAGGCCCGAAGGGCAATTCCAAGCGGCGTCCATCCCGACTGGGATACCGATGACCTTCATGGCGAGCTGGAAGGTCAGCCTTCGATCTACGCGAGCTTGTTTTGGCTGTCGCAGCATCTGCGTCCGCAGGCCACCGTCCTCGATTTCGGAGGCGGCAAGGGCACGCTCTACTACGCTCTCGCGCAGCGGGGCGGCTTGCCTGAAGGCGTGCGCTGGACTGTGGTGGAGGTCGAGGCAGCACTTGAGGCGGGCAGACGACGGGCCACCCAGCGCGGAGCAACCGGGCTGCAATTCTGCGCTACGATTCCCACTGACGGCGTCCCCGACGTCCTCATCGCATCCGGAGCGATCCAGTACACCCATGCTGAATTGTCGAGCTTTCTGCGCGCCATGCCCCCGTCGCCGAGCATTCTGCTCAACAAGGTGGCGCTGACCCCCGGGCCGTCGTTCTGGACGTTGCAGAATCTCGTCAAGTCGGTGGTGCCGTACCGAATGTACAACCGTGAAGACTTCCTCGCGGACATCGACAGCTGCGGATACTCTTTAGTTGATGAGTGGCGAGTGGCGGAAATCCAGCTTGACGTGCCCCTGCATCCTCACCGGTTCGTGCGCGCCCTGACCGGAATGGCTCTGGAGAGGCGCACCGGCTAACCAGCGGGCTCATCGCTATCGGGAAAGCACGGCACGACGCGCCCGAATTCCGCGCCTTCTCCGCGAACGCGCCCTTCATTGTCGTCGGCAACTTCCTCGGCTTGCGCCCCTCGTACGCGGCATTCAGCTTTTCGGTCCGCAGCGATCAGCCGGCGCCCGGCCGCCGGGTCCAGGGGCTGGTGCACTGGTAGTGCTCGGCCTTCAAGGCGAGATCGAAGGCCACGTAGGCGATCAACCCCCTCGTCTTCGCCCTGCATTCGATCTCGACCGGAAGCGGCGCGCTCGCCTGCCGCGGCGGGTCTGCGAGCCGTATGCGGCGGACCGCTCCTTAAAGCCCCTAAGTGGAGTAGTTGTTTCGCCTGCAGGCGCCCAGCCGTGCGGCGCCGTCCTTAAGGGCGCCGGAGGACACGTAGGTCTTGAACATCGTCCAGTGGCGAACGCCGTAGACGTCCCGATACCGAATGATCCCGAAGAAAACTAAGGTCCACCGTCCGGCGTGTAACGCCGCCAGGTCCGAGCCCTCTATTGCAACGAGCATGTCGCCCGACTGGCTGATGTCCTGATGCGGAGCGATGGCGAATTTGGAGCCGGTCGGTTTCGCCAGCTTCCGGACGCGCTTTGCGTTCGGGTTTCCGACGCACTCCACGGCGTCGGACCAGACCTCAAGGTCGCGCGCCGGGGTTGCTCCGCGATTCACAATGTCGAGGGCGAACCGAGGCCGGCGACCGGACAATAATTGCTCAACTCGAATGTTCTCCGCGCTCACATAGGCCCGCAGATCCAGCCTGGATGCTTTGATGAAACTCCAGTTGGCGGCCGTGGCGGCATCGGCCGACCTTTTGGCGGCCTGCCAGGCCAGGTATGCGAACAAGACGGTAAAGACCAAGCCGGCGGCGCCGAGGCTCCCCACGACAAACTGGGCAAGGGTCCATCGCGCCGCGGCCCGTCGGGCGGCGCGGTCGCTTTTCTCGCGGTCATCGCGTTCGCGGGCGTCGGTGGGCGGCTTTTGATCTGCCTCGCTGAGAAGTGAAAATCAGCGACCGGCTTCGCGATAGTCGTCAGCCGCCTCTTCGGAGCGTTCCTGCGCGTCACGGCTCGCCTTGTCGAGGGTTGCAAGGAACGGCCCCGACAGGACGACAAGCAGGACGCCAACTGCGCCTGCTCCCGAAGCGAGATCGCGCTGCTTCCAAACCATGCGCGCATCAACGCGGCGACAGGGCTAGCTCGTCAATGGAGCTATCGCCAGAGTTGAATCTGGCGTGTCGCGCGCCCGATTGTGTAGAGCGGATTGTGTCGAGCGGATCGTTCTCTGGATAGGCGCAGGGATTCATCTGCCCCCGTGACAAGCCGGACCGGCATCTAAGACCCGCCCGGGTCAGGATCGCTGAAGCGCTGTCGGCGCGCTTGCCAGCTTTTCGGCGTTCAGTCGGAATGCGCCGCGCCGACGTCCAAGCTTCCGCATCGTCCCAACGCCGGTGGATTGGAGCCCGGGCGGTCCGAAAACCGTTCGGCGCCAAGCATGACGATCCTACGGACTTTTTTGATTCTCGATTACGACCGTAGACGTGTTGCTTTCATTCACGAACACACGGCCGCCGGGTTCCCCGTTCTGCCAGGAGCTGTTGATAATCGACGAATCCGAAGAGCCGGAAAGGATGCGGAACGCAAGGTTCGTAAAAAGCCCATTCATTCCCGACGCGAACAGGGTGGAGTTTTGCAGCCTTATTTGCATCCCTGTCGCGCTCTTCCCTGAGGGTGCGTTTGTCGAGCCTTGACCCGCTATGGCGCCAAGCGAACAATGATTGCAATTGTCCATCAGGACGGCGTTGTCGTTGGCCTCCATGCTGACGCTTGATGCGCTGGCCCATTGCAGCGGCGCGCTCTGACCGGCCTCATTGACGCCGAGGTTCATTGCCAGGCGATTCACCTCGAAGCGCGATGAATAGAGAGAAAACTGCGTTCCCGAGACGCGAATTCCTTCCTGGTTCGCCACGAGGTCGACCGTGTCCATCGTGTTGCCGACACCGCCGGACACGACGATGCCCGTGCCGACCCCCACGCCCGAGCCGAATGCGTTCACGCTGCGCAAGGTGGTGTAGGCGGCATTCACAAGCTTGATGCCGGTGTCGCCCTGAACCTTCACATTGCGCATGCTCGAGAGGACTGGATTTCTCGCATAGACGCCAACGGCGCCCGCGCGAGATGACGCGGCTATCTTCACGTCCCGGATTGCAAAGCTACCTGAACCCGAGCCGTAGTCGATGTTGAGCAACGGACCTGCAAAGTCAGATGTGAGCGCTGTCCCGACCCGCGGCCCGCCATAGGGTGAGAGTTCGCCCTGGATGCCGAAGCTGGACAGTCTCGAGAAATCGACGGTCGACCCGAAGAAGTAATCGCCAACGGGAAAATAGAACGTCGTACCGTTCTCGGCGGAATTGATCAGGCTCTGCAACACGCTTGTGTTGTCCCGCACACCGTCTCCCACGAGGCCGCGATCGACAACGTTTATGACGCCGGGCGCCGGGTTGAGGGCGACTGCTGTATCCGCCAGCACGGGGTTTATTTCTGGAATGCGATTGGGCATGTCCGAGGCAATGATCTGCAGCCCCGTCAGACCCGCAGGGACATCCCAGATCTTTCCCGTGCCGATCGAGTTGTTGAGATCGCTGTTGTAGAAATGCGTGTGGTCGCCGGACGCAAGAGCAACGGCTGCTGCGGTAAAGCCACCGGACGTTCTCAGCCCCGCCACCTCCGACAATTGAACGTAGTTGATCCTGACGCCGTACGCGCTTTGGCCGGAAGGCGCGTTCGCCGTGCCCTGAATCTGGTTGTTGGCGAAATAGCTCAACGCTACGTCCTTCATGTCAATGGCAGTGTCATTGTCGATGAAGGTGTTGTCGTTGATCGCCGAGCGCGAGAAGATGAAGTTCTGGCCGCTGGGATTCGATCCGAGATTGAGGCCGATGCCGTTCCTGCTGAAGGTCGAATTGGAAACAGATAGACCGGCGCCCGCGAGGCGCATGCCCTCGCCCCAGCCGGAGAGTGTGGCTCCGTCCACGTGGGAAGACGTGACGCCCATGCCAAGAAAGCCAATATGCCCGGCGCTCGCCGCACCGCCTGGGCCGGCAAAGGAGACATTCCGCATCGCCATCGAGAACGGGTTGAGGGCTTGCTGTCCGATGTGACCGGCGAACGAGACGTTGTCGAAGGCGGCCATCACCGAGTTGCTGCTGTAGAAGCCAACTCCGCCGCTTGCCGAGGCGACAAAGCCGATGTTCTTGACCTTGAAACTCCCCGTGCCGCCACCCTGCGAAAAGTAGTCGGCCGCAATGACTCTGGCATTGGCCGTGTTGTTCCGGATGATGCTGACCGGGGTCTTTTGAGTATCGACCTCGCCGATCAAGCCCCAGTCCTTGTACCGGGTGAGGTCGATCGTCCGGCTGAAGACGTAGGTTCCTCTCGGAAAGTAGAACAGCCGCCCGTTGGATGTGCTGTTCAGCAGGTTCTCGAACGCGGTTGCGTTGTCCGTCACGCCATTGCCGACAAGGCCGTGCTGGGTGACATCGATCCCCCTGGCCTGAAACGGCGCCGTCCAGGTCGACGGCGCGCTGAACCGGACGCTCGGCGAGCCGCCGGCATCGAAGTTCGCATCGCCCGAATACCGGGCGATGACGGTATGACTGCCCGCACCGAGGGCAACGCCTTCGATACGCGCTATCCCGCGATTGACCGCAACCGAAGGCCGGTCGTTGCCATCGATGTTGAAGATCACCGTTCCGGCAGGAACATTGAGAGAGGACATCGCCGGCGCCAGGGCGGCAACCAGCGCTACGGTCCGGCCATCGCCGACCGGCTGGTCACTGGCGGCGACGACAATGTTGACGCTCCGCGCACTGACTGGAGGGGGCGGCGGAGGAGGTGGCGGCGGCGGCGGAGAGCTCCCGGGGACGCTCGGCACGACGGCTGGCCCGCCGCCGCTGCCTGAGCCGCCGCATCCGGTCGCCAGGATTGAAACGACTGAGACGGCCGCAACGACGCAAAAACGACGCAGGCGCGCGCGGTTCACTGCCGCCGGGGACCATGGAGCTGGGGTCATTGGCAACCTCGCACTCGCCGAATAGCCCCGCTGAGTTGATAGCGCGGCGTTGAATCAAAGATCAAGGTTGCACGGCCCACACGCGCTGCATCGGACTTACGCGCCAATAACAATCGGGTAATGTGCAACCTCGCCACCGTTCTGGTCGGCGAAGCGGATGCCTCAAAAAAATCTAACGCAGACAGAGGCGTTCTGAACTAGATAAATGTCGTCCTTATCTAAAAGGTAAACGCTTTGAACAATACCGTTAGTCACGGACAATTCGGCCACGGCGCCAACGGGAAACGTGGCTGATCGTGGCGCCGCTTCGCTCCAGGCCAGCGACCCTGGCGCTACTGACAGACGCCTATGGCGGCCGGGGCGGCATTGCGCAGTACAACCGGGACCTTGTCGCCGCCATTGTCGGCCACCCCGCCCTTGGGGAGCTGCACATCTTGCCGCGGCATGCGCCGGACCCTGCGCCGGAATTGCCGTCCGGCGTGACGCAGGAACAGCCCCTCGCTGGCCGTGCACAGTACGCTCTCAAGGCGTTGTCCATGGCGCTGGCTCTCAAGCCTACGGTGATTTTCTGCGGGCATCTGTTCATGGCGCCCCTGGCGGCAGCGATTGCCAAAATGCTGGGCGCCAAGCTTGTCGTACAATTACACGGCGTCGATGCGTGGGACCGCCCGCCCTGGCTGCGGCGGCGCGCCGTCGAGGCCGCGGATCTGGTGCTCAGTGTCAGCCACGATACGCGCGAGCGGTTTCTGGGCTGGGCGCGTTTCGATCGCGAGAAAGCTCTCGTCCTCCACAATACTGTGGGCCCGGAGTATACGCCATCCGACGCCACGGCGTTTCGATCGGTGTTGTGCGTGCAAGACAAGACCGTGCTTTTGAGCGTCAGCCGGCTCGACGCCTCCGAACGCTATAAGGGGCAGGATCGGGTCATCGAGATGATGCCTCGACTGCGCGCGCTGGGGCGCGACGTCGTCTACCATATCGTCGGTGACGGGGACGATCGGCCGCGTCTGGAAGCGCTATGCAGGAAACTCGACGTCACCGCGTTTGTGCGATTCTTCGGGCGCGTCCCGATCGAGCAACTTCCCGATCACTATCGCGCCGCCGACCTTTTCATTCTTCCCTCCACGGGCGAAGGGTTTGGCATTGTCTTCCTGGAAGCGATGGCGTGCGGGACGCCGGCGCTGGGACTGGCGCTGGGCGGCGCCGTCGACGCCCTTTGCAACGGCGAGCTCGGCATGGCCGTCGCTCCGGACGATCTGTTTCGGGCGACAGTGCAAGCTCTGGAGGCGCCGCGTGGCGACCGACCCGCACTTTCGGGGAAGGTTATCGAGCGATTTGGCAGGACGGCGTTCACGTCCCAGGCTCAGCGCGTCTTCGATTCCGTTGTGTGACGGTATTGTGGACGGCCACTCCGGGCCCTTCGTCCTCTGGGCCCTTCGTCCTGTGGGCGTGCGACCGGTGAACCGCTCCTGCCCTCACTCGCCCGCAAGGTGATCGCCGCCTCCGATCCTGCTTCGCATGACACGCCTGCGTTACACTCCGGGGCCGATCGGCGGCGCCCAATGCAGGCCTCGCCGGCAAAGTGGACCCTTCCCGCCCCCGGAAAGGTACGGATTCTACCCGGAGCGCGGCGCACACCCTGCACTGCGCTGGAAAAGCGAAAGACGTAGCGTCCGGGCGCGGTCTAGATATAAGGCTTCTGCGAGAGATTGGGTCGGGCCCGCCCGGGACCGGCGCGCGGGACATTATGCTTCAACGACGGGCGCTCACTGCCACCTTGTGGACTGTGGTCGACGCGGTTCTTCGGCAAGCCCTCCAGCTGGCCGTAACGGTAGCGCTTGCCCGTCTTCTGACGCCTGCCCAATTCGGCGTGGTCGCGCTCCTCGCTCTTTTCAGCGGTATCGCCGTAGTGCTGATCGACGGCGGATTCACCACGGCGTTGATACAGGCCGAGACGATTTCCGAGGCTGACCGATCGACCGTCTTCTATATGCAGGTCGGCGTCGCATTGGCGCTTGCGGTGGGGCTTCTTGCATGTTCGCCCCTCATCGCGGACCTGTTTTCGGAGCCGCTCGTCACGTCGCTGGCATGGCTATCGGCCGCCACGCTCGTGATAAACGGCATCTCCAGCGTGCCGACGGCGTTGCTCATTCGCGCACTCGACTTCCGCACCCAGATGATCGCCGGCGTCGCCGGCACAGTCGTATCCGGCGCCCTCGCGGTCGCCCTTGCCGCCAACGGCGCGGGCGCCTGGGCGCTCGCCGGGCAGTCCCTGTGTGCCGCGGCGGTGACCTGTGTGGTGATTTACGCCCTGACCACCTGGAGGCCGTCGCTCGCCTTCAGGCGGGCAGCGCTCAGCCGGCTGCACCGCTATGGGCGGTATATGCTGGCCGTCGGCGCGTTGAACCTGGCGGCAGGAATTCCGAACGCGGTTGTCGGCAAGCTGTACGGTGCGGCGACGCTGGGCCAGTACGGCCGCGCGTTCAGCACGCAGTACATGGTCAACGCCCTGGTCCAGAGCACGTTCGGGCGCGTCGTGTTTCCCGTGTTCTCTTCGGTGCAGAACGACGAGGCTCGGCTTCGTCGAGGACTTGGTCGCGCTATCCGCTTCTTCGTTGCACTGTGTGCGCCTGCGATGCTTGGATTGTGGGCCGTAGCAGAGCCATTCACCGTAGTGGTGTTCGGTGAAAAATGGCGCCCTTCCGTACCGCTCCTGCAGATCATGACGCTTGGCGGGCTTTTCTGGCCCTTCTCCATCGTGAACAGCACCGTTCTTTACGCAACGGGCCGTTCCAAGCAGTTCTTCGAGCTTACCCTTTTTGCGACTGTTGTAGGCGTCGTCGCGCTAATCCCCGCAAGCTTCTTCGGTGTTACGGGCATTGCATGGGCGTATGTCGCAAGCGCTGCATGTCTCGCTCTGGTCTTCGTCTCCGCATCGGGAAAGGTGTTCCGGTACGGGCTCCTGTCGCAGCTACGCGATACAGCCCCTTCTCTAGGCCCGGCAGGTGTGATGGCGGCGGCGGTCTGGGCGGTTGCTCAAGCGACCCGTCTGCCTGCCGCGGTCGAACTGGCGCTCCTGGTCGCCGTTGGCTTCGTCGTCTACGCAGCGCTTAGCGTAGCGTTCAACAAACCCCTGGTCATCGAGGCGTTCGAATTGGTGCGCGGGCGACTTTCAAAGGCGGCGCCGGCGTCGGCGTCACCCTCCTCGCCGCCGGATGATGCCGTGCAGGAAGACCTTGTGCATATCGTTCCCAGTCTCGCGCCCATCGACGGCGTCGGCGCCTATGCGCGAGAGCTGGCCGAGGCAATGCAACGCTCGACAGGAAAGGCGTCGCAATTCATCGCCGCAGCCGGGCCGGACAATGTGGCTTGCATCGCGAAAAACGCAGGGGAGCTCGATGCCGCCCTTGCAAGGAAGCCTCGCAATCCGGTCGTGATCCACCTCAGCCACTATGGCTTTGCAAACCGCGGCGCTGCGCTCTGGCTTGTCTTCGGAATTAGGCGCGCGCTCAAGCGTTACCCGGCGCGTCCGCTCTACGTTGTTTTTCATGAGCTTTACGCCGTAGGTCCGCCGAGCGGCAGCGCATTTTACCTGTCGCCAGTGCACCGCTGGATTACCTGGTCACTCCTGCAGCTGTGCACGGCGGCGATAGTGACGACGCCGCGTCGGCTCCAACGGCTCCTGGACTGGCGGCCAGACGCGCCTGTGACCTTGCTGCCGGTGTTCTCAAATGTAGGAGAGTCGGCGGCCTCGGCCCGCGCCTCGCTGCGTCCGCCGTCCGCGGTGGTCTTTGGTAGTGCGCCGACGCGCCGGAGCGTCTATTCGGAAGCGTTTGCCGGCCACCTCTCCGCTGTGCTGGAGAAATTTAACATCAGATTGGTTGTCGATATCGGTCCCGACGTCACGCTTGCTCCGAACGCCATTGGCGGGGTCCGAGTCGAGCGTTGCGGGGTTCTGTCTCCGGCAGAGGTGCGTGAAAAACTGGGCGCCGCCAGGTTCGGTCTGATCGTCTACCCGCCGGACGAACTGGGAAAGTCGGGGGTGGTGGCAGCCTACGCGGCGAACGGCGTCATCCCGATCGTGTTCCAACTGAACGGGGACGCCAGCAGGTCATTCGATGCCCCGGGGGTCCTTGATGGGTCCGTCCCGCCGATGGACTGCAGTGACGAAGCCCTGGACAGGAGCCAGGCGGCCATAGTCGGTTGGTACAGCGAGCACGCGCTCGAAAAACAGGTAGCGTTCTGGAATCGCACGCTCGCCATCGAACCGGGATCGTGAGCCGCCCATGCATCGCCGCGTCCTTGATGCATTTTTCCTGATGTTGCTCTTCGAGGGCGCGGTGCGCCGCTATTTGGCGCCGGGCCTCGCGCTTGAAATCCAGGTGCTGCGTGACGTGCTGCCCTTTGCGGCGCTTATCGTCTTTCTGGCGACACAGAGGAGGAAGGCCTACATCTGGCCCGTTGCCGCCTTGACGGCGCCGCTAGCGCTTTATCTGCTGATTGGCCTGTTGCAGACACAGAACGCCAACATTCCAACGCCCGTCGTGTCGCTGTTAGGCATCCGAACCCACTTCGCCTATGTGCCGCTGCTCTTTCTGGCGCCCGTCTATCTGCGCAATCCGCAGGAACTTTTTGTGCGCCTCGCGGCGGTTTGCATTCTCGCTGTGCCAATCGCCGGCCTCGGGGTCATGCAGTCGGTGCTGCCGGCGAGTCACCCGGTCAATGCAGGCATGGACCCGACAGGGTTCGGAGTGGGCGAGCTTATTCGCGCCACTGGCACGTTCTCCTATATCAGCGGTTTTGCAACGTTTGCTCAGTTTGCCGTCGTCGCCGGCGTTTCAATTCTGCTTTCCCGTCCTGTGGGGTCGTATATGGGACTGATAGGATTTATCGGGCTGTGCGCGGGGAGCGCCGGGTGCCTGGCTTCCGGCTCGCGGGGCGCCGTGGTAGGCGCGGCGCTGGAGAGCGTCATCATCATCGGCGCACTCTTCATGACGCCATACCTGGGCAGGATCGCAGGACGCAGTTTTCGAATCTTCGCAGCTGTTGGCCTCGTTGTCGCTCTGGCGGCGGCGGCGATCCCTGCGATTGTCGATGCCTTTCTGGCGCGAACCGAGCTTGCCGCCACCGATGTCGACTATCGCGTCCAGGACAGCCTGTTCGAATGGGTATCGGTTCTTGAGCGCTTTCCGGAAGGCAACGGGATCGGCATGGCGCACCAGCAGGCGGGCTTGTGGACAGGCGGCGGTATTGGCTTCTCCGCAGGCTACGAAGTCGAGCTTTCGCGCGTTGCCTACGAGCTGGGCGTCTTAGGATTTGCGGCGTTCGCGCTGTTTCGGCTTGCAACGATTGGCGTGCTGGCAATGGCCTTGCTTCGCGTGCCGCAAATCGACCTCGCAATTTGCGTCGCACTGGCCTTGTCGGTGGTCTGCATCAATATTACCGGCGGGGTCTATTCGCCGATGGCGAACGCTCTTTTCTGGATGGCGGCCGGCGCCGGACGATGGTTTGCCAGCTGGAAGTCACATCGCCTGCAGCTTGGCTATGCGCCCGGCCGCTCCGGGGCAAACATAGCAAAGCCACTCCTATGAGCGACCGGCGCGGCGTCATGGTCGCCCATCCCGTGCGCCAGCACTCGCACCAGCTTGCCCGCGCTCTCGAGGAGACTGGCGCGCTGAACTGCTACCTGACGATGTTGCCGACAAAGGCCGCGGCCGAGCGGTGGCCCGGGCTCCTCACCTCTGTCGTGACGCTATTTTCGCCGCTCGCTTCACCGCTGGAGATTGACAGGTCTCGCGTGCGCTACTGGAGTTTGCCCTGGCTTGCGAAGCGCGGCCTCGACAGGATCATCCCGATTTCCGGCCAGTACGCGACCAGTGCGGCAGCGTTCGCGGCATTCGATCGGTGGGCTGCCTCGCATGTCGAGCGTCTGCGCCCGGATGTCGTTGTCGCCTATGAAGTGGCCGCTGTCGCAACCTTCCGCGCCGCCCGCAAACTTGGCGCAAAATGCGTCCTTGACGCCGCATCCTTCGCCAGCCCGACCCAGGATCGGCTGATTGAGAAGGAGCGCCGCCTGAGCCGGACGGCCGTTGGTCGCTGGGTAAGGAAGCGCAAGGCTGCGGAGGTTGCGATGGCCGACCTTGTCCTGACGTGTTCGGAAATAGCCGCCGCCTCGTATCGCGAAGCGGGCGTTGATCCGCGCATCGTCATTGCAAACCCTCCCGGGTGCGACGTGGCTGGCTTTGGCGCTCATCCTCGGACGGCGGGCGGACCGGTAAAGTTCTGTTTTGTCGGCCACGCCACTGACGGAAAAGGATTCGAACTCCTCCTCGAAGCATTCTCGAAGGTCCGCACGCAGCATCCTGAAGCCGAGCTGCACGTCTTCGGAGACCGGCGGGCCGCGCGCGCGCATGGCGCCACAGCGGGGCAAGGCGGGGTCACCTTGCACGGCAAGAAGACGCACCAGGAGCTGGCGGTATCGCTCTCGGCGATGGATGTGCTCGTCATGCCGTCATATCTGGATTCCTTCGGGATGGCGGTCGCTGAAGGGCTCGCGGCAGGCGTCTACTCCATTGTCTCGACAAACGTCGGCGCGGGAATGCTGATCACTGACGAGACCATCGGGCACATCTTTCCGGCCGGCGACACCGGCGCGCTCACCGCTTTGATGAGTTCGTGCGCTGCCCGAATCCAGTTCGTGCGGGACACAGCGGATCGGCGCTCTGACGCCGCGCGCTCGGCCGACTGGGCGGCCTATCGCGCGCGGAGCGGGGAAATATTGCGCGCATCGCTCGCACCCCGTACACTGACGGGCCGGGTATCGGGAGGCTCGCGCGCCTGACCATCGATTTGGGATGGTGGATCCCGCGAGACAGTTTCTATGTGTGGGCTGAACGGAATATTTGCCTACGGCGCCGCTGCGCCGCAGCCAAGCGAGGCCGAACTCCTCGCGACGCGCGACCATATGCGTGCCCGCGGACCTGATGGCGCAGGCGCGTGGTGGAGCGCGGACAGACGTGTGGCGCTCGGGCATCGACGCCTGTCGATCATCGACCTGTCGGAGCGGGCAAACCAGCCGATGCGCAGCACCGACGGGCGGCTCACGATCGTCTTCAATGGAGAAATCTACAACTACCCCGCCCTTCGCGTAGAGCTGGAGGCGCGGGGCTGCGTTTTCAGGACAACCTCGGACACCGAAGCGCTGCTGCACCTTTACGCCCTCGAAGGCGCGGCGATGACCCGGCGCCTGCGCGGGATGTTCGCCTTCGGCATTTGGGACGCGGAAAAGCGCAAGCTCCTCCTGGCTCGCGATCCTTATGGCATCAAGCCACTCTATCTGGCTGACGACGGACGGACGGTCAGGTTCGCCAGCCAGGTCAAGGCGCTCCTGGCCGGGGGCGGCGTAGACCGCGAGCCGGAGCCCGCCGGCATTGTCGGATTTCATCTCTGGGGAAGTGTGCCGGAACCCTTCACGCTATATCGCGGGATCAGCGCTGTTCCTGCCGGGTGCATTCAGTGGATCGACAGCGCCGGCGTCCATCCGCCCGAGCCCTATGCATCCATCGGCGACGAACTCGCAAAACATCCCCGCCTGTCCGCCGCTCCGGCGGAAATCGGTCTGCGGGTCAGGGACGCGGCGCTCGACAGTGTGCGCGCGCACCTGCTTGCGGACGTCGAGGTGGGCGTTTTTCTGTCCGCGGGCGTCGATTCGGGCGTGCTGCTCGGTCTCATGCGCGACGCCGGGCATGACAAGGCGACTGCCGTCACGCTGGCCTTCGAGGAGTTTGCCGGCACCCCGCAGGACGAGGCGCCGATCGCGCGTCAGGTCGCAGAGACCTATGGCGCCCGGCACATTGTGCGAACTGTCAACGAGACGGAGTTCCGATCAGATCTGCCAGCGATCCTCGAGGCGATGGACCAGCCGTCCATCGACGGCGTCAACACCTGGTTTGTCGCGAAGGCCGCGCATGAAGCGGGACTGAAGGTTGCCCTTTCCGGGGTCGGCGGCGACGAGCTGCTGGCGGGCTATCCCGGCTTTAGGCAGATTCCGCGCCTCGTCAATGCGTTGAGGTGGCCCGCGGCGGTGCCGGGCGCCGGCGACGCCGCCCGGATGGCGCTTCAAGCGTTCGGCATCTCCGGCAGATCGCCCAAAGCCCTGGGGCTCCTCAAATATGGCGGCGACTACGCCGGCGCTTATCTTCTGCGCCGGGGCCTGTTTCTGCCTTTTGAGTTGGATGCGATACTTGATCCGCAGGTTGTGCGCGAAGGATTGCGGCGCTTGTCCACGATGGACCGGCTACGCGCGACGATAGCCCATGATCCTGGATCGCCGATCGGGCGAGTGGCCGCGCTGGAAAGTACGCAATACCTGCGGTGCCAGCTCCTGCGGGACGCCGACTGGGCGGGGATGGCGCACTCGGTGGAAATTCGTACGCCGCTGGTGGACATCGAGCTGTTGCGGTCGCTTGCGCCACTCGTCCCGGCCTTCGGCGACGGGGCCGGAAAAAGGGCGTTGGCGACCGCGCCAAGGACGCCCTTACCCGATATTGTGGCCAATCGCGACAAGACAGGTTTCTGCGTGCCGACGGAGCGCTGGATGGCGGCTGCCTCGCGCCCGCGGCGCAGCGATGACGGGGCGTCGCGAACATGGGGGCTGCGCGTCTTCGATCACATGATGCCCGCGTTGTGAGCCCGCCCGCGGAAAAAGAGGGGGAGCGCCAGCTCCGCAGCGTCCACGTGCTTGCCTCGATCGCCGAGCGCGGCGCTGGCACCTCGCACAGCGTGCCCGCGCTGTGCGAGGCGCTTGTCTCGGCCGGCGGCGCCGCGGCAATCGAAACCGTGGCGGGGTGGCGGAGTTCAGAGGGCGAGGGCGCGGCGAGGGCTATCTCCGGGGTGAGGATGCGAGCTCATCCGCAGGCGGGCGGCCGCATGCCGCTGGTGCAGGCGCTCTGCGCCTCGCCCGCGCTGAAAGGCGCACTCGCGCGCGAAGCGCCGACAATCGATATCCTGCACGCTCATGGCCTGTGGCTGCTCCCAAACATCTACCCTGCGGAGGCGCGCGCGGGGACGAGCGTTCGATTGGTGCATTCGACACGCGGCATGCTCGGACGCGAGGCGCTCGCTTTCTCGCGCTTCAAGAAGCAACTTTTCTGGATGGCCCTTCAGCAGCGCGCGCTTGCATCCGCGGACTGCCTGCACGCGACAGGCGTCTCCGAATACGAGGAAATTCGCGCCGCCGGCCTGGAGAATCCGGTCGCCATCATTCCCAACGGCGTCAACCTGCCCCGGCTCGATGCGAGGCCTACGGCGCGCATTCCAAGAACGGCGCTTTCCCTGGGACGCATTCATCCCAAGAAGGGCCTCGACCGGCTTGTCCGCGCCTGGGCGCGCATAGAGCCCTCGCACCCTGACTGGCGCATGCGCATCATCGGGCGCGGCGAAATCGGCCATGATGACGAGCTGCGCGCCTTGATCGCGCAACTCGGGCTTTCCCGCATTTCGGTTGAAGGACCGCTTTACGGCGCCGACCGGGATGTCGCCTATCGGGCGGCGGATCTCTTTGTCCTGCCGACACTGAACGAGAATTTCGCATTGACGGTCGCCGAAGCGCTCTCTTTCGAGACGCCGGTGATCTGCACAAAAGGGGCGCCCTGGGCCGGGCTGGAGACTGAACGGTGCGGCTGGTGGATCGACCATGGAATTGAGCCGCTGGCCAATGCGCTCGGCGCGGCAATGGCGGCTCCGCCAGAAGAACTCGCACGCATGGGAGAACGCGGGCGGGAGTGGATGGCGCGAAGTTTCACCTGGACCAGTGTCGCTGCTGAAATGCTGGGCGTTTACGGCTGGCTTTCTGGCCGGGCTGACCGCCCCGCCTGCGTTCGCATGATGTGAATCAGGATCATGACGCTGCTCGCCCAGATCACTCCAGTCATCCTCACGTTCAACGAGGAACCCAACATCGGCCGATGCCTCGATCGACTGTCGTGGGCAAAAGAGATCATAGTTGTCGACAGTGGAAGCGATGACAGGACAAAGGAAATCTGCACGAGCCGGCCGGCGGTTCGCTTCTTCAACCGGCCCTTCGATTCGCACGCCGCGCAGTGGACCTATGCGGTTACGCAAACCGGCATCGTTACGCCGTGGGTGCTTGCACTGGACGCGGACTACCTGGCGCCAGAGGCGGCGTTGAATGAAATATCGGGGCTGAATCCCCGCCCCGAAACCTGCGGGTACAGCGTGCCGTTTCGCTATGCGATCCTCGGACAAACGCTGCGCTCGGGAGTCTACCCGCCCGTCGTTGCCCTCTATCGCCGCGACAAGGCGAAGTATGTTCAGGACGGGCATACTCAACGGGTGGCGATCGACGGAGATGTCCTGAAGCTCAGATCGCCGTTCATTCATGACGACCAGAAATCGCTCGCGCGCTGGACGCATTCCCAGATCAAGTATTCCCGGCTCGAATCCGACAAGCTCGTGAGCCGCGTGACAGGTCTGAAAGGCGCGTTGCGGGCCTACACGCCGCTCTCGCCCCCGCTCGTCTGGCTTTACTGCCTGTTCGTACGCGGCGCGATCTTCGAGGGACAGGCGGGCAGGCTCTACGCCTTGCAGCGGATGATTGCGGAAGGCCTTATCTGCGCTGCCTACGCCGACGCCGCCCTGCGTCACAAAAGTGTTCAAACGTGAAGCTAACATCCGCCACGCCTGCCGCCGGACAGAACGCAGCTTTCGACCTCGCGCGCGGGTTAGCCGCGCTCGCGGTCCTCGCAAACCACTTGCGCGGTTTTGTTTTCCTGAACTGGGAAGAAGCGGGCAACCCGGGTGCGCTTTGGGCGGGCTATTACTTCATCACGTCGCTCGGCCACCAGGCAGTGATCGTCTTCTTCGTCCTCAGCGGCTATTTCATCTCCTCCAGCGTTGCGCGCGCCGCCGGGGCCGGACGGTTCGACTATCTGGAATACGCGGCCAAACGCCTGGCCCGCTTGTGGGTCGTGCTCCTGCCTGCCCTTCTGCTCACCATGGTCTGGGATCAGCTGGGCATGCGCTTGTCGAGCGGCGCCTTCTATTCGGGCGCTTACGCCGGCACGTTCTTCAGCGGACCTATCGCGAGCGATGCGTCCGAGGCGTATGCGCCGGCCACGCTCCTTGCAAATGTGTTCTTCCTGCAAACTATTACGGTGCCTCCCTTTGGCAGCAACGGGCCGCTGTGGAGCCTCGCCAATGAGTTCTGGTATTATGTTCTCTTTCCACTTGTGTTCATTGGGCTTCGGTCAGGCGCGTCTCTGGTAAGCCGGGCCATGCAGCTTGCGCTGTCAATTGGGCTGCTGGTCTGGCTGCCGCCCGAAATTGCGCTTTACGGCCTGGTGTGGTTGATGGGCTTTGGCGTCCACCTTGCCTCCCAACGCCTCCAGCGCTCGCCTGTCGCAAGAGGTCTTGCGATCTGGGTAGGCGCTGTCGGCTTTGGCGTCCTGCTGGCTGCGCCACGTCTTCTGCACACGAGCGGCTGGCCCATGGATTTCGTGCTTGCAGCGGCTTTCGCGCTCTGGATGTCCGGCATCGGGTCATCACCGCATTCAGGGAAAACCCTGCCTGGCGCGGACCTGCTGGCCCGCGCGTCCTACACGCTCTACCTGACTCACTTTCCCTTCATCGCATTCATCTGCGCAATCGCATTTGACGGACGGCGGTACCTGCCGGGCGTGGAAGGCGCGCTTGCGTACGCCGGCATTCTCATCCTGGCGCTGGCGTATGCTTGGTCAGTCTACTGGCTGTTTGAACGGCGGACGGCCGCCGTCCAGTTTATTTTGGCAAATGCCTTGCGTCGGGGGCGAGTGCGGTTGCGATAGAGCCGCGCTGTCGCTTACAAGGGGCGGCGTCAACTGGCGTGGTGGCGGGGGCCAACATGATAATACTGGGCCTTAATGCGTTTCACGCTGATGCCGCCGCATGCCTTGTCAAGGACGGCAAGCTTGTAGCGGCAGCAGAGGAAGAGCGCTTCCGGCGGATCAAGCACTGGGCGGGATTCCCTAGCGAAGCGATCCGCTATTGCCTGAAGGAAGCCGGCGTTTCGCTCGGCGATGTCGACCACGTTGCTGTCAATCAGGACAGCCGGGCCAACATGCTGCAACGCCTGAAATTCGTTGCGGGAAGCCGGCCCGACATTGGCCTCCTGGTAGACCGCTTTCGAAAGCGTCGGGAACGCATGGGCATCGACGGCCTGCTGGCGCAGGAGTTTCCTGGTTCGCGCGTGCGCGCCGAGGTTCACGCCGTCGAACATCACCTCGCCCACCTGTCATCCGCGTTTCATGTTTCTCCGTTTAAGGAGGCGGTGGCCGTATCGGTGGACGGCTTCGGGGATTTTGCGAGCGCAGCCTGGGGTCTTGGGCGCGGGTCTGAGATCTCGATCGACGGGCGTGTTCACTTCCCGCATTCGCTGGGCATCCTCTACCAGGCGATTACGCAGTTTCTGGGCTTCCCGCACTATGGCGACGAGTACAAGGTGATGGGATTGGCGCCCTATGGGGAGCCAAAGTTCATGCGCGAGATGGCCGAGCTGGTGAGTTCGGATGCAGACGGATCCTATGCGCTCGGGCTCGACTACTTCCGTCACCACAAGGAGATCGTTCCTTACCAGTGGACCAAAGGCTCGCCGGTTTTCGACGAGCTGTTCTCTCCTGCGCTGGAAGACTTGCTGGGTCCGCGCCGCAAGCCGGACGAGCCGCTCGAGCAACGCCACAAGGATATCGCCCGCTCGACGCAGGCAGCGTACGAGCAGGCCTTCTTCAAGCTTATCAAGGCGGCGCGAGAAACAAGCGGGATGACCGACATCGTTCTGGCCGGCGGCTGCGCCAACAATTCGGTGGCGAACGGCAAGGTGCGCCGCGAGACGGCATACAAGCGGGTCTACGTTCACGCAGCGCCCGGAGATGCAGGCGGGGCAATCGGCGCGGCGTATGTGGTTTGGCATAAGGCCGGCGGCGAGCGGACCTTTGTCATGGACCACGCGTATTGGGGTCCTGGCGCCACAGACGATGAATGCCTGGCGCTGCTGGACGAACGGGCGACGGAAATCGCCGCGTCGGGCTGCGCCGCGCAACGCGTCACGAATGAAGCCGACCTCTGCAGCACAACCGCGCAGGCGGTGGCGGCGGGCAGCGTGGTGGGCTGGTTTCAGGGGCGCATGGAATGGGGCCCGCGCGCGCTTGGCAACAGGTCGATCGTCTGCGATCCGCGCCGCGGCGACATGAAATCGATCCTCAACGCCAAGATCAAGCGCCGCGAAGGCTTCAGGCCCTTTGCGCCGTCGGTCCTCGTCGATCACGTGAGCGAATGGTTCGAGGAAGATGACGACGTGCCGTTCATGACGCAGGTGTTTCAGATCAGGGAAGACAAGCGCGTCCAGATTCCCGCGGTGACTCATGCCGACGGGTCAGGGCGCCTGCAGACCGTTTATCCGGACACCAATCCCCGCTATGCTCGTCTCATCGAAGCTTTTCGCGCGATCACCGGCGTACCCATGGTGCTGAACACCTCCTTCAACGAGAACGAACCCGTGGTGTGCCAGCCGCGCGAAGCACTCGACTGCTTCTTGCGAACGAAGATGGACATGCTTGTTCTCAACGACTGGATCTTAACTCGCACTGCTTGACCAATGCATCCCGACTTGCGCGTCATCATTGTCTGCGACTGGATCCCCCCTGCATTCGGCGCCGTGGGCCAGTACATGATCGTTCGCGCTGAAAAATGCGCGGCAGCGGGCCGGGATGTCGTCCTCATCGGACTTGGAGACAAGGCATCTGTCGAAGCCCGGCGGGTGGGCGCGGGCTCCCTCACGCTCGTTCGTCTCGCCGCGACGAAAGTAGAAAAAAGCGCGGGCGTTGCGCGACGCGCTCTCTGGGCGTTCGGGCAGACGTGGAAGCTTGCCCGCAAGACGGCGCAGGAGCGCCGCGGACAACGCTCGGAAATTATTGTCACGGGCTCGCCGCCCTTCCTGGCATACCTGCTCATCGTGGCGAACATGCTGCTGTGGCGCGATACGCTGGTCTACCGGATAACGGATTTCTACCCGGAGACCTTGCTGGCTGCAGGCCACCTGCGGGGACTGCGCGTCGTTCAGCCGCTTTTTCACTGGCTGCGGCGACGCGCGACGCGCATCGAAGCGATTGGACATGACCAGAAACGACGGCTGCTCGAGAGTGGTTTTCCCGAAGATCGCATTGTTCTCGCGCGCGACGGATCGCCGATCGTCGACTGGTCGACGGGTCAAGCCTGTCCACGCCCGTTTCCCGAAAACAAGACGATACTGCTCTACTCCGGGAATCTGGGCGTTGCGCACGAAGTGGAGACGTTCTGCCAGGCGTATCGCGAGCACGTCATGAACGGCCCCAACCAGGTTCGATTGTGGGTGAATGGCAGCGGCGCACGCGTCGAGTACCTGCGCACCTACTGCATTGAACACAATCTGCCCGTGCATTTTTCCGGTCCGTCGGCGCTTGAGAACCTGCCAGGCGTTCTGCTCGCTGCGGATGCCCATCTGGTGCTGCTGGGCGCCGGCTTCTGGGGCTATGTGCTTCCCTCGAAGGTCTACTCCTGCATAGAGAAGCAACAGCCCCTCCTTTATGTCGGGCCAGTCGAATCTGATGTGCACCTGCTCGCGTCAGCGCGCGCGGGACCCTACTTTCACAGCCGAAACGGCGATGTGGCCGGGTGCGTGGCGTCGCTGGAGGCGCTGGCCGCGTGTGTCGGCGGCGCCGGGGCGCTCGCCACGAGGAACCTCGCCGAGCTTGGCGCTGCGAGCCTGAGCTAGCGCGTGAGCTGACCGTCGCCATGCGCGGGCCGGCGCCGTCTCACTGCCGCGCGCGCCCGGGCGAATGCGGCGGCTGACCAGACGAGGGCCTCCGCCGCTGGGCCTCGCGCGATCGTTGCTGCAGCCTGGGCGGGAACACGTAGTTTTCTGAGCACGCGCTGCGCGAGATACTTCGTCTTGTGCCTGGATGCCGGAAACTCGAAATTCAGGCTCAAAGAAACCGAAATCTCGTCGCCGTTTCTCACCCAATGAGCGCTGTGGGTTGGAATATGAACAGCGTCGCCAGGCTTAAGCAGAAAATGCCGCGCTTTCTTTTCCGCGCCCGGTTTGAACTTTCCCGCCGCCAGATTGCCCGCATAATAGAGCTCGATTTCCTCCTCGGTAATGACGGACCGGTCCTCAGGATCACAGATCCATACCTCTTTGGTTCCGTGCACCTGAACGAGGAAATTAACCTCGGCATCGAAGTGGAAAGGCGTTATCCGGCGGGGCGATGTGACGATGGCCAGCATTTCCGGATTTCGCAGGTCGCGGGCAGAGCCGGGACCGGCCATGTCACGGACGAAAGCCGCGAACTCGTCCAGCACGGCCCCGTAGGCAGCTTCCTTCTCGACGTGCTTGAGAATGACCCAGGCGTTGGACGTTTGAATTTGCCCGACCAGATCGGCCACCGACATATGCTGCGGCCCGATGGTCCAGTGATCGGCTACCGCGATGTCGCCGACATGGTAAAATGCGTCGTCGTTCCGAAGGGCCGCCGCCTTGGCAGCAGTCACAAGCGCTTCAGGCGTGAAGATGGGATTGCTGGACAGGTCGTGCGTCAGCCGAAACGGCCTGGAATGAAGCGCTGCGCGGCTCTCTAGCGGCGGCGCCGAGCACGCCCACCCAGGTGACCCGGTTGAAATTGAACCCGCCTGCGACCCCAAAAACGCGCCTCCCGACTGTGCGCAATTATCCTGCCCCGCCGTCCTGGCGAGCATTGCATCAGAGTAACTGCTTCCGAGCAAGATTACCTCGCGCATGACGGGTGTTGCGGTTGAATCTCCTTGCAAGCGGCGCATTGGAACATTTACAACATTTGGCAGGTTCATCGCTGGGGAATGGCGAGGGGCCGCCGACGGGGATCATTGCGGGGCCTGTCGTTCGCCGGATCGTAGAGTCAGCCATGACGTCTGAAAGGGACGGTGATGGAACGGCGTCCGCTATTGCGGAGAGCGCCGATTCAACCAAACCCTCGGCTCAATTCTCGTACTTACGTCACGAAAGCATCATAACCGCCTTTGCCGCGGCCGCCCGACTTGGGACTGCGCCAGCCATTGTCTGCGGCGGTGAAATAGTCAGCTACGAAACCCTCGACCGGCGATCAAACCAGCTGGCGCATGCCTTGATCGCGCAGGGGGTCTGTTCCGGCGACAGGATCGCGCTGCTGCTTGATCGGTCTTCGGACGCGATATGCATTATCCTTGCAACCCTTAAGGCGGGCGCGGCCTACATGCCGCTCGATCCCACCTATCCGGCTTCTTATCTCGAACCCGTTCTCGCGCAGGCCGCGCCGAGATTGATCATCGTGCACGACGGCGCCATTCCGCCTTCAGCGGCTGCCAAGGTGCTGAGCGTTACGGCTCTCCGCGACCTCAGCTTGAACTATCCTGATGACGGCCTCGCAACTGCGATCGGCGCCGGCGATGCGGCCTACATTATGCACACATCGGGATCCTCCGGTTCGCCCAAGGGCGTCGTTGCGCCTCATCGCGCGGTGGTGCGGCTGGTGCGCGACCAGACCTATCTGCGCTTTGCGCCGGATGAAATCTTCCTCAGCGCGTCTCCTCTGGCGTTCGACGCCAGCACGCTCGAGATCTGGGGAGCATTGCTCAACGGCGCGTGCGTGGTGGTCCTGCCCGACCCACGCCCTTCCCTGGACGCGATCGCCGACACAATCGCGCGTCACCGCGTCACGACAGCGTGGTTCACGGCAGGCCTCTTCAACCTCCTTGTCGATCACAGGCCCGAGGCGCTCGATCCGCTGAGGCAAATTCTGGCGGGCGGGGACGTGCTGTCGCCGTCACACGTCGCCAAGGCGATCGCCCGCCTTCCCGGCCGGCGGATCGTCAACGGGTACGGGCCGACCGAGAATACCACGTTCACCTGCTGCCGGCAGATAACGGCCGCCGACGCCGGCGCCGGCGCGATCCCGATCGGCGCCGCAATCGCGCACACAGATGTTTTCATCCTCGATGAAGAAATGCGGTCGGCGCCGGCCGGCGCTGCGGGACAGCTTGCTGCAGCCGGAGATGGTCTTGCCCTAGGTTATCTCGATCGCCCGGATCTGACGGCGGAAAAATTTGTGAGCCTCGCGCTTGGCGGCGACGCGCCGATCCGCGTCTACCTCACTGGCGACCTGGTAAAACGCAGGGAAGACGGCGCCATCGAATTCCTCGGCCGCATCGATTCACAAATCAAGATCGATGGAAAGCGGATCGAGCTCGGAGAGATCGAGCACCGCCTGAGAGAAGACCCGCGCGTCCGCGACGCTGCCGTCATCGCGAGGAATGTGGGAAACTCGAAGCATCTCTTCGCCTATTTCGTGCCGATGTCTGCGGACGCCTCGTCCGCCGAGATCCTGAGCGCTCTTCGCTGCAAGCTCCCTAGCCATATGTGTCCGGCGTCCCTCACGCCGCTCCCCTCCTTCCCGCTGACGCCCAACGGCAAGGTGGACCGCGCTGGCCTCGCTTCGCAGGGCGACAGGGTCGAGAGACCGTTCCGAAGGGCTGAGGCAACCGACCTCGAATCCATCTTGTCTGAAATCTGGGCGGACGTGCTCGGCGCATCAGTCGTCGATCCCTCGAAGAACTTTTTCGACCTTGGCGGCACATCTTTGCAGCTTGTCGAGGCGCATGCCCGCACGCAGGCACGTCTTGGCCGGACAATCAGCATTGTCAGCCTGTTCGAACATCCGACCGTCGCCAGCCTTGCCTTGCACCTTCGGGGGGACGACAGGGAGCCGGGCCCCCTCGCAACCTCAAGGAAGGCGGCTCTCCCGAGCCAGCCGGACGGATACGAGCCCATCGCCATCATCGGGATCGCTGGCCGGTTTCCCGGCGCCAGCGGAGTGGATCAGTTCTGGCGGAACATCTGCGGTGGAGTCGACTCCATCACCCATTTTGCCGAGGGGGAGCTCGAGGACGCTTTTGACGACACGGTGCGCGGCTCGGAAGAGTATGTGCCTGCGCGCCCAGTCCTGCCTGACGTCGACCTGATGGATGCCGCTTTCTTCGGCATCTACCCGCGCGAGGCCGCCTTGATGGACCCGCAGCACAGGGTCTTTCTCGAGTGCGCCTGGGAAGCAGTTGAAAACGCAGGATACGCCCCGGGGCCGCATCTGGGACCCGTCGGCGTCTTCGCCGGGTGCAGCATGAACACCTATTTCCTGCATCATCTGTGCGCGGACAGGGACGCAATCGAGGCCTTCACGAGCGGGTACCAGGTAGGGGATTACCCGACGCTCATTGGATCGCTCTCGGACACGCTCGCGACGCGTGTTTCCTACAAGCTCGATCTGCGCGGTCCTTCGGCCACGGTTCAGAGCGCATGCTCGACATCGCTGCTCGCCGTCGCTCAAGCGTGCCAGAGCCTTCGCAGCGGCCAGTCTTCCATGGCGCTCGCGGGCGGCGTCTCCATAACCTTTCCCCAAAGGCGCGGCTATCTACACCAGCCCGGGGGGATCGTTTCGGCGGATGGCCGGTGCCGTCCGTTCGACGCCGACGCCAGCGGCACCGTGTTCGGCAGCGGGGCCGGGGCGGTCCTGCTCAAACCGCTGTCGGCAGCGCTTCGTGACGGCGACCACATCTATGCGACGATCCGAGGATGCGGCGTGACCAACGACGGCGCTCAGAAGGTCGGGTTCACCGCTCCGAGCAGCGACGGGCAGGCGGCCGCCATCAGCGCAGCACTGGGCGAAGCAGACATCGACGCCCGGACAATTGGATATGTCGAATGCCACGGCACCGCCACGCCGCTGGGAGACCCCGTGGAACTGGCCGGTCTTGCCAAGGCGTTTGGCGCATCCACCGGTGAACGGGCCGCGTGCGCACTGGGATCGGTCAAGGCGAATGTCGGCCACCTCGACGCCGCCGCGGGCGTCGTCGGCCTGATCAAGGCGGCGCTCGCGCTGAAACATGCGACGATCCCGCCGCTGGCCAATTTCGCAAGGCCGAACGCGCGTATGGAGCTCGACCGCACGCCCTTCTATTTTCCCACCAAGGTCGCCCCCTGGGCGGCAACCGTCGGCCCACGACGGGCAGGCGTTAGTTCGTTCGGCGTCGGCGGCACCAATGTGCACGTGGTTCTGGAGGAAGCGGCAGTCGTTGAACGTCAGTCCGGCGAGGCGAGCCAAACCCATGTTCTGCCGCTGTCCGCACGTAGCGAGGCGGCGCTGAAAAGCATGACCAGAGCCGTTGCAGAGGCGATTGCAGCCTCGCCGCAGCTCCCGCTGTCCGATGTCGCCTATACGCTGCAGCACGGACGAACGACGTTCCCCTTCCGAGACGCTGTCGCCTGCGCCTCGTCCGAAGACGCGGTGGCGAAGCTGCGCGGCATCGCGTCGGCCGCGCCCAGATCACACCCCAAGGCGGGACGCCTCGTCTTCATGTTCCCCGGCCAGGGCGCGCAGTACGCCGGCATGGGGCGCGGCTTTTACCGGGACAACAGGGCGTTCAGGGCCGATGTGGATTATGGGGCCGAGACCCTCGCGCCACTGCTTGGTCTCGATATCCGCGACCTCGTGCTTGCCGCCGCCGGCGACACATCGCGACTGCGCCTGACACAGTACACACAGCCGGCGCTGTTTGTGCTGGAGCACGCTCTCGGCCGTTTCTGGATGCGGCTCGGCTTGCGTCCGGACGCGCTGGTCGGTCACAGCATGGGCGAAATAGTCGCCGCCTGTCTTGCAGGGGTTTTCTCCTTTGAAGACGGCTGCCGTCTGGTGGCTCGCCGCGCCGCTCTGATGCAGGCGCAGCCCGAAGGCGCGATGCTCGCAGTGCGCCTGTCGGAGGCCGACACCCGTGCAAGGATGGGCCCTGATCTCGATCTCGCCGCGGTGAATGCGCCAACACTCTGCGTCGTCGCCGGAGCCTTCAGCGCCATTGAGTCGTTCGAGGCGGACCTTGCCAGACAAGACGTGGCGCACACGCGCCTGGAGACGTCCCACGCATTCCATTCGCGGGCGATGGATCCCGTTGTGGGAGCGCTTGAGGATGTCTCAAGCAGCATTGCTTTTTCGCCGCCTGTCATCCCGATCGCGTCCTGTGTGACGGGCCAGTGGGCTACGGCGAGCGAACTCGCTTCTCCCGCCTACTGGGCAGGACACTGTCGAAAACCTGTTCGCTTCCACGAAGCGCTCCGCACGGCGGCCGCCGGAGAATCGCCATTCCTGCTCGAAGTCGGACCGGGCTCGACGCTCTCGGCCATCGCTGCGCAGGCGATCAATCGACGCACGCTCGCGGGCCTCGCAAGTACGCTCCCGGGACCAGACAGCGCCAAGACCGACAGCGCGCAGCTTGCCGCCGCAGCCGCGAAGCTCTGGCGCGCCGGTGTCTCCATGGAATGGGAACATCTGCGCGAAGGCGGGGGACGGCGGGTTGCGCTTCCCACCTACCCGTTCGAGCGCAGCAGACACTGGATCGAGGCGCCCCCGGCGCGGCGCACCTCGGCTCGCGCCCAGCCGGACACACAGAGCAACTCTTTTCCGCCCGACCCTTCCTTGCAGCGTTTGGATGCGCCCATGCCCCCGTCCGCCCCCGATGATCGCACCGCGGCTCTGCGTGCACAGATCGCCGACATCATTGAATCGCTCGCAGGCGCGAAGGTCGAACCTGGCGACTATGGCGCCCCGTTCCTCGACCTTGGCTTCAACTCTCTGTTCCTCGGGCAAGTTGCGCGCGCGCTGGAGCGCCAGTTCAAGATCAAGCTTACATTCAGGCAGCTGCTGAACGATTTCCCGTCGCTCGATGGCGTCGCGGACCACATTGCCGCGACGAGCGCTGTCCCGGCGACGGCTATTGTCTCGACGCCGACCTCTGCCTCACCCGCGGCGACATCGCAAGCCAGTTCGCTCGCGGCCTTGCAATCGCAAGTGGAAGCGATTTCCCGGCAGCTGCAGCTCTTGCAGGGCCGGCCTGCGGAGGCGCCGTCGGCCCCCGCAACGCGTGCGCCGGCAGACCCGTCAGTTGTGACCGAAACGTTTGCGCGGTTCCGCCCTTATCAGACGACGAGCACGGTCGAGATTACGACGGAAGCCCAGAAGGCTTTCGTCGTGGATCTGGTGAAACGCACCAACGCCCGAACGCCCGGGGCCAAAGCGCAGACCCAGCAGAACCGCACTGCTCTTGCCGACCCCCGCACAGCGGCGGGGTTCCGTCCCGAATGGAAGGAGCTCGTTTACCCCGTCGTCGCACGCCGGTCGGAAGGCTCGAAGATCTGGGATATCGACGGCAACGTCTATGTCGATCTCGTCAATGGCTATGGCCAGACCATGTTTGGCCACGCGCCGTCCTTCGTGACGGATGCGATTGCTGAACAGCTCAAGGAAGGCTTCGCCATCGGCCCGCAAAGCCCACTGGCGGGCGAGGTCGCCCAAATGCTCGTGGCCATGGTGGGCATGGAGCGCGCGACATTCTGCAACACGGGTTCGGAAGCCGTGATGGCGGCGATGCGCGTCGCGCGCGCCGTGACCGGCCGCGGTCGGGTCGTGGTTTTCGCCAACGACTATCACGGTCAGTTCGACGAAGTTCTGGTCAAGCCCGGTCGCGGGGGCTCAGGACCGCGCGCCCTGCCCATCGCGCCCGGCATCCCGCCCGAAACGATGGCGAATATGGTGGTCCTGCAGTACGGCGCGCAGGAGAGCCTCGACTGGATCGCGTCGAATGCCGAAGGCGTGGCCGCCGTCATCGTCGAGCCCGTGCAGAGTCGGCACCCGGAGCTGCGTCCCCTGGAGTTCGTGAAGTCGCTTCGCGAGATCACGGCGCGCAATGACGTAGCGCTCATCTTCGATGAGATTGTCACGGGCTTCCGCGTGCATCCGGGCGGGATGCAGGCGGTCTATGGCGTGCGCGCGGACATGGCGACCTATGGCAAGGTGGTGGGCGGCGGAATGCCGGTCGGCGTGCTCGCGGGCGCCGCGCGCTTCATGGACGCGCTGGACGGCGGAAGCTGGCGCTTCGGCGACGACAGCGCTCCAGAGGTTGCGCCGACATTCTTCGCCGGCACCTTCGTGCGCCATCCCCTCGTCCTCGCCGCCTGCAAGGCGGTGCTGGCTTACCTGAAGGCCGAAGGCCCGGCGCTGCAGGAACGGGTCGCCTCGCGCACCGCTGGACTGGCGGGGCGGCTAAATGCGGCGCTTGCGAGCCGTGGCTTCTCGACCCGCATTGAGACCTATTCCAGCTGGTTCATGGTCAATCTTGGCGCCGAGCATCGTCTCGGCAGCCTGTTCTACCCGCTGATGCGCTCACTCGGTGTTCACATCCAGGACGGTTACCCCTGTTTCCTGACCACGGCCCACACTGACGCCGACGTTGCGCTGATCGAGCGCGCGTTCAACCAGGCGCTGGATGAGCTCAAACAGGCCGGGATCATCGCATCGGGCTCGCCTTCCGTGGCGGTGCAGGCGCCAGCGGCGACGATCGCCGCGCCAGACGAAGCGCCGTTGACCGAGCCGCAGATCGAAATTCTGCTCGCCGCGCAGCTGACGCCGGAAGCTTCCTGCGCCTTCAACGAAGGCGTGAGCCTGGAGCTAAAGGGCCCGCTCGATCTAGCCGCTCTCCAGGCAGCCCTTGGCGACGTCGTCGCCCGACACGATGCGCTGCGCGCTCGCATCGACCGCGGCGGCGAGAAAATGCTGATCAGGGCGACGCTGAAGCTCGACGCGCCGCTTGTCGACTTCTCCGGCGCAGCCGATCCGGACGCGGCCTACGCCGGCGCGATGGCGCACGACGCTGCTCTGCCGTTCGACCTCTACGCCGGCCCGCTCGTGCGCGCGCAAGTGCTACGGCTTGCGCCGGCCCGCCACGTGCTGATGCTCACAGCCCATCACATCGTCGCCGACGGGTGGGCGATCAACGTGCTGATCCAGGATCTCGCGGCTTGCTACAATGCGCGCAAAGCGGGCGCCGCGCCGCGTCTCGCGACTGCGCCTTCCTTCGCGGCCTATGCGATCGAGGAACGCAAGCGCGGGGTGGACGCTGGCGCCGAGCGCTTCTGGCTCGATCTCTACAAGGATCCGGTCCCGGTCCTCGAAATGCCGTACGATCGTCCGCGCCCGGCGCTGAAGAGCTTCGCGGGCGCCACCTTCTCGGCCGAGATAGATGCCAAGCTTACGGCGGCAGTGAAGAAGATGGGCGCCAAGCTCGGCTGCACGCTCTATGCGACCTTGCTTGCGGCGATGCAGGTGCTGGTTGCACGCCTCGCCAATGAGAGCGACGTGGTGGTCGGGGCGCCGGCCGCCGGGCAATCATTGCTGGAGGAGGAGCAGAACCTCGTCGGCCACTGCGTCAGTTTCCTGCCGGTCCGCTGCGCGCTCGATATGGCCCAGGGTTTTGACACCCACCTCGCCTGCCTGAAGCGGCGCTTGCTTGATGTGTTCGAGCATCAGAATTACACGTTCGGCACATTGGTGCGGCGGCTTGGCGCGCCGCGTACGCCCAACCGCACGCCGCTGACCGACGTCCAGTTCAACCTCGAGCGCATCGGCGAGGGCGCCGCTTTCGACGGGCTCGCCTTCTCGTTCCGCCCCAACCCCAAGAGCGCCGGCAATTTCGACCTCTTTTTCAACATGATCGAGAGCGGGCGGGGCCTGCGTGTCGACGTCGACTACAGCACCGACCTCTACGACGCCGCCACGATCGGCCGGTTCGTTGGCAATCTGCGCACGCTGCTCACCGCGATCGCGGCGAACCCGGCGACGCCGGTCCGAGACCTCCCGATTCTGACTGCGGAAGAGCGCGCTTGGTTGAAAGAGCGCGGCGCGGCCCAGCCCAATGGGCCTTTGGAGGCAAACGTTGTTGAGGCGTTCGCGGCGCAAGCGCGCCGGCACGGTCTGCGCCCAGCTCTCCTGTCGAGCCGTCCCGCGCAGTCCTACGCTGACCTCGACGCCCGCTCCAACCAAATCGCCCGCGCACTCGCCGCTCGCGGACTAGGTGCTGGCGACAGGGTGGCGATCCTAGCGCACCGCTCGCCCGACACCATCGCTGTCATCCTTGCGGTGCTGAAACGCGGCGCGATCTACGTGCCCCTCGACCCGAGCTATCCCGCCGACCAGATCGCCTACATGGCGCGCGACTGCGGCGCCCGGCTGACGCTTGCGGATGAAACAGCGGCAGCGGCTTTCCACGGCGCGCTCCCACAGGCGCCGACGCCGTTGTCCGCCGTGTTCGCGGAGGCGCAGGCGTTGCCCGCAGGCCCCGCATCGCCCCCACGGACGAAGGGGGACGATCCCGCCTATATCATGTACACCTCCGGTTCGACCGGACGCCCGAAGGGTGTTGTCGTGCCGCATCGCGCGATCCTCCGTCTCGTGCGCGGCCAGACCTTTGCGCAGCTCGACGCCGACCAGGTGTTTCTACACCTCGCCCCGCTCGCCTTCGACGCCAGCACGCTGGAGATCTGGGGCGCGCTCCTGAACGGCGGCGCGCTGGCGATCGTCGAGGAGAACAAGCCCTCGCTCGACCAGATCGCCGCCAGCATCGCGACGCACAAGGCCACCATTGCCTGGTTCACCGCGGCGCTGTTCCACGCGATCGTCGCCGAGCGGGCCGGCGCGCTGGCCCCGCTCCGGCAAATCCTCGCCGGCGGCGATGTGCTCTCCCCGGATCTGGTAGCCAAGGCGCAGGCGGCGGCGCCGCGCGCACGCATCGTCAACGGCTATGGTCCGACCGAAAACACCACCTTTACCTGCTGCTATCCGTTCCCGGTTGGGGGCTGGGGCGGCGGCGCGGCGCCCATCGGGTTCCCGATCGCAGGCGCCAGCGTCTACGTCTGCGATGCGCAAGGAGACCTCGCGCCGCGCGGCGCGATCGGCGAACTCTATACCGGCGGTCTTGGCGTGGCGCTTGGCTATCACGAGCGCGACGATCTCACGCGCGAGCGCTTTGTCGCCGCCCGTTTCCCGGAAGCCGCCGGGGCCACGCTCTATCGCACCGGCGACCTGGTCCGCTGGCGGGCTGACGGCGCCATCGATTTCCTCGGCCGCGCCGATCAGCAGGTGAAGATCAACGGGTTCCGCGTCGAACTGGGAGAAATCGAGCGAGCGCTGGATGAAGCGCGCGGGGTTGCCGAAGCGGTGGCGGTTGTCCGGTCAGGCGAAGACGGAGCCAAGCAGCTCTTCGCCTTTGTCACGCTTGACCCCGGCGCGGCGCCGCAAGCAGTCATGGCGAACGCCCGCGCTCATGTCGAGCTGCGGCTGCCGGCGCATATGCGCCCGCGCAACATTCTTGCGGTCCCAGCAATCCCCCGAACGGCCAACGGCAAGGCCGACCGCGCCGCATTGCTTGCTCATGCCGAGTTCGCGCCAACGCCTGTTCTGCCGGCCGGCGCTGCAGCCCCGCCGACGCCGACGCAGGCGCGGATCGCAGAAGCCTGGGCCGCGGTGCTCGGCATGGCCACCGTTCCGGTCGACGAGCCCATTTTTGCACTTGGCGCGGACAGTCTCCAGGTTTTCCGGATCGCGGCGCGGCTGTCGCAGAGTGGCCTTGATGTCGACGCGCGGCAGCTGATGCGCAATCCTACCGTGCGCGAGCTCGCGGCAAGGGTTGATGGCGCACCCCCACCCGAAAGCGGCTCAAGCCCAACCGCGCCGGCGCTCAGCCAGTTCCGCCGTGGCGCAACGCGGAAGAAGGAGACATCGTCATGACAGGGCCGCATGACTCCACTCCGGCGCAGATCCCCCAGGGGGCCACGCGCTTTCCCTCTTCGCAGATCCAGCAGCGGCTCTGGTTGGAGAAGGAGAGCGTGCGTCAGGCCCACAACGCCGCATTCCGATGGCGGCTGGATGGGCCGATCAAGCCCGCGACCGTGCAAGCGGCGTTGAACGTTCTCGCCGAGCGCCATGAAGTGCTTCGCACGTCGTTCGCCGAAATCGATGGAAAGCTCGAGCAGATCGTAGCGCCGCGCGCGAACATCGAGCTCAGCCTGTTCGACCTCGGATTGCTCTCGGACCAGGAACGCCGCGAACGAGCCGAGAGTATCGGGCGGGAGGAGGCGCGACAGCCGTTCGACCTCGCTGCGCCGCCCCTGATGCGCGCTAGTCTTATCCAGCTGGGCAAGGACAAGGCCATCCTGCACCTCACCTTTCATGCCATGATTGCAGACGGCTGGTCGGTCGGTGTCCTGATCCGCGAGTTCGGCACAATCGCCGCCGCGATGGAGACGGGCGCAGACCACGCTTTGGCGGAGCCAGACCTGCAGTATGGCGACTATGCCATGTGGCAACGCGCGATGCTGGATGAAAACGCATTGCAAGCCGAGCGCACCTACTGGACGCGGCAGATGGCGGACATGCCTGCATTCGATGTCCAGCCGGATGCAAAGCGCGCAGCGGATGGCGCTACCGAGAGTGAAATCCGCTCGGTCCTGTTGCCAGCTCCTCTGGACTCGGCGATCGACCAGTTCTGCCGCAGACATGGCCATACAAGATTTGCGATCGCAGCCGCCGGACTGGCGATCGCGCTGCATCGCGTGACTGGCCGCTTTGAGATCGTCCTCGGCACGCAGGTGGCCGGGAGGGACGACGCGATGGCGGAAGCGATTGTCGGTCCGCTCATGAACACGCTGCCCCTGCGCCTGCCAGTCGACCTCGGCGCTACGCCGCTGCAGCAGGTGCAGAGGGCGTCGGAGACCATTCGCGAAGCGCTGGCGCATCAGCGGCTGCCCTTCGAGCAGATGCCCGGGGTGGCTGCGGCCAGCGCAAGGGGCACGCCGCTCTACTCCGTCAACCTCATCGTACAGAACGCCTATATCGACAGCGGCCAGGCTGGCGACTCGCGTTACGGCGCGATCGAGATCGTTTCCCTGCCGTCCTATTCCTGCGGCGCTCTGTGGGACCTGAGTTTCTTTATGGTGGGCCGCACCGAGGGGTGGCGGATTTCGTGCGAAGCCAACTCGGACCTGTTCGAGCGCGCGGCCGTCGATCATTTCCTGGCGATGTGGCAAGCCTCGATGGAGGCAATCGTTCACGAGCATGACGCCACCATGTCGGCGATTGACCGGATTGTTGAGATGCCGCCCCGCAGGCGCCTGGCGGCGCTGCCGATCAGGTCGCCGGCCCGGGGCCAGGCCCTGCGGAAGCAGCGCAGTCTGGAGGACCGGATTGTGCGCATCAACCCGCATGGCCGCCTGACGCCGGTCATCGCGCTGAACAATCATTCCGTTTACCACCACGTGGCGAAGCGCCTGGGCGACAACCGGCCGTTTATCGATCTCCAGTTCTTTGACCCGGACGGAGAGCGCGACCTGCCCCGGCGTGCGTTCGAGGACTTCGCTGCTGACGCGGTTCGCCTCATCCGGCTGGCGCAGCCGAAGGGGCCCTACGTCCTCTCCGGACTTTGCGTCTACGGCGTGATCGCATTCGAGACTGCGCGGCAGCTGCAGCAAGAGGGAGAGGAGGTGCGCCTAGTCGCGATTTTTGACGCCTGGGCGCCCGGCTACCGCGAGACCATGCCCTTCCACGATCGCATCCTGCGCCGGCTGCAGCTTCGCTTCTCGGAAGACCTCAAGAGAATGCGCCAGCACGCGCGGGGCGAGCTGCCGTTCGTCGATGCCTATTATGTCAATCGCATACTGCGCTACGCGAAGCTCATCGCGCCCGCGCCGATGGGGACGCCAAAGATCAGTGAGTGGTTCGACGAGGCCTTGCGGTGCGCGTCTCTCGACTATCGACCGAAACCCTATGATGGAGACGTCGTGGTGTTCCGCAGCGAGGAGCCTCTCACTGGCCGGCTTTTCGACCGGGCGCTCGGCTGGGGCGCGCTGATCAAGCGGCATGTGCCTGTCCATGACGTGCCCGGGGCGCACGTCGAAATGTTTCGCCCGGACGGCGCCCGCATCATCGGCGAGGTCATGAACGCCTATCTTGGGTCGGAGGCAGCAGGTAACTAGCGTGTCGCCTCGCGCCTCAAAATTCTATCGTCGCAGCGCCATCGTCGCGATCGCGGCGGCGTTGCTGACGTCAGTGGGCGCTGTCATCGCCCAGACACTCTCGTTCGGTCCGCTCGAGCGACCGAAGGCCAGCGGCCCGTGCGCGGTCGATGTCTCAGACCTTTCGTTGCCCGGCGGTCCCGCAGGTCGCGACATTGCCGTGCGCGTCTGGGCGCCCTCGATAAACTGCCAGCTTCCCGGCGAATCTCAACCCGGACGCACCCGACCAAAGTCGCCGCTCGTCCTTTACGCTCCGGGGCTGGGCGGAGCGCGAAGCGATGGCTCCACACAGGCCCAAGAGCTTGCAAGTCATGGCTATGCCGTAGCGGGGATCGACGATGTGTCGAGTCCAGACACCCTCGTGAATTTCGACATTTCGACCGACGCCGCGGTGGCGAGGATGTTTGAGCAGGGCGGACGCCACGCCCTCGCCCAGTCTCGCTTGCTCGAGGCGGTCCTGGCGGGATTGCCCGCCAGCCTGCCCAGCGCCCTGGCCGGCCAGATCGATTTTGGACGGGTAGGCGTCCTTGGCTATTCGATCGGCGGGGCGGCTGGCGCGATCCTGGCCGGATCGGACAACCGGGTCGGCGCATTCGTGAACATGGACGGATGGATGTTCGGCGACATGTTGCTCGAAATGCCGACGAGACCCTATCTCATGCTGTGGAGCGATGAGTCCTTTCCGCCGGAACGGGATCGCACCTCCGCCGATGCGAGCCGACGCAATGAGTTTCTGATCAATGCCGATCAGAATACGCGCAACTTCGAGCTCCTGAAGCGTCCGCAGACATTCTGGGTTCACCTCCGCGGCAGCGTGCACGGGGATTTTTCGGAAGCCCTCTACCGCCCGGAGTCCCTTCGCAACCGTCGGCCGGCGGCGCAGCGACGCGAGATCGGCGCGGGGATCAACGCCTATCTCCTCGCCTTCTTCGACCTGTCGCTCAAGGGTATCGCCAATCCGCTGCTGACGGAGCAACGCTCGATCTATCCTTCAGCCCGGATGATGACTTCCGCCGACAGAGCCGACCTCAGCGCCACAGCTCCGACGAAGCCGGGCGCTGGCGAGAACTGAGCAAGGCTCAGCGGCTTCCACTCGGCCTCGAAGCGTTCGCGCGCGCCAAGTAGTTCCGGCGGATCCCGCCCATCCACCGAAACATCGAACTGGTCGAGCGGGATCGACAGCCCTTCCCCGATTGCCTTGACGACCGCCTCCTTGAGCGTCCAGCACCTGAAGAAGCCCCGGAGGCGGTCCTCTTCAGGCAGCTTCGCCAAGGCGACCTGCTCCGCCCTCGAGAAATAGCGACGCGCAAGGTCGTCATTCTCAAGCGGGCGCACCCACTCGATGTCGACGCCAAGCTCGACCCCGCCGTCCGACAGGGCCAGCACCGCCATATCCTCCGACGTGCTCAAATTGAAACGGATGGGCGATCCGCCGTCTATGGCGGGCTTGCCAAATGCATTTTCGCAGAACACCACATCGGCTGGACGTACGCCAAGATGGGGCGCAAGCAGTTCGCGCATGCGTCCGCGGGCGATTGCAAACCTGCGTGCGTGGCGGGCGTGTACGAAGCGGCTTGCCCGCGCGCGCTCCTCGATGCTCAAGATCCCTTGAAGACGCTCGTATTCCGCGGCGTCGGCGACCGTTCGGAAACACCAAGCATCGATCGAAACGGAGCGCCGCTCTCTTTTGTCTTTTTCCGGAAAAGCCTTGCCTTCAGACAAATCCGCGGCCGTTGACCAGTATTCTCACAGTGCGCGCAATGATCCGAATATCGGTGGAGAGCGATATCGAGCGCGCGTAGAAGGCGTCGAGCCGAGCCTTGCGCCGCGCAGAAACTTCGTTGCGCCCGCTGACCTGGGCTATGCCCGTCAGACCCGGGGTGGCCCCAAGCGCAGCGGGGAATTCGTGCCGCGCCAGTGCGCCGGGATCGTTAGGCAGCAAGGGCCGCGGACCGACGAGGCTCATGTGTCCACGCAGGATGCAATAGAGCTGCGGCAGTTCATCGAAACTGGTCCGGCGAAGTATTGCTCCAACCGGCGTAATGAACGAGTGCGCGTCCGCGAGCGTCTCCCGCGGACCAACCGGCGCCAGATTGATCATCGTACGAAACTTGGGCATTCGGAACGTCTGGCCAAAACGTCCGACACGGTTGGACCAATAGAGGCCCGGTCCCGGGCTCGTCGCGACGACCAGCACCCAGGCCGCAACCAGGAGCGGCGTAAGGACAGCGAGAGCCATCAGCGCCACCAAGACATCCATCACGCGCTTCAGCGGATAGGATGCATGCGTGAGCGCCGCTCGACGCCCAGATCTTTCAGCCACACGCGCGACCGGATCACGAACACCGGCCAATGGATCAAGGACGCGAGCGCCGGCCCCGTGAGGCCGTGCGCCATCGTCAAACCGTGCGCCATCATCAAACCGTGCGCCATCATCAAAAAACGAAGCAGCGCCTTCCGGCGCAAGCGCCGGGTATAAGGACGAAGCGTCCATTCTGCAGTGCCCCACTCGCCCGAGTGTAGTTTTTTAACCTTATTGGGTGAGATTAATCAGGGAGCAATCTGCCAGAGTCAAAAGGAACTTTTGTGACGAGGCAGGAAAACTCAGCAGTGTGACATCGCTTCGACGTCCGAGCACCGGCTCTAAGAAACGTAGTATGGTTTGCTCGACGCGTAGTGCAGCGGTTCTCCATCGGTGCTCCGACCAAGGAGCGTTTGATTCACGCGGTTGAGCACAATCCCTAGAGGTTCTGTGCCCGTGCTACGCACAACCCGGAGCGCCGTGCGCACAAGATTGACCGACGTCTTCTGGCTGCGCATCACCACGACTGCAGCATCAGCGTGCGCGACAACCACCCGCGTTTCAGCGAGGGCCAGCACAGGAGCACAATCAAGAACGACCAAATCGTAGGCATCGCGAAGCTCACTTATTAGGCGTCGCATGCTTTCCGATGCGAATATGTCGTCTGAAGGCTGGCGAGACTTTCCGCATGGAAGGATATCAACTTTGGTGGACGGATCGCTCACCATGAGGTCTTGCCAGACCCGGTCGCCCGTAAGCACTTCTATGAGGCCAGTTTCAGCTTTTAAGGCGACTGCGTTTAGGATGGAGGACCGCCGCAGGTCGCAATCGATCACCGCTACTTTCTGACCGGCCAAAGCTACAGCGCGGGCGAGACACAACGACATCGTCGTCTTGCCTTCATTCGGAATCGCGGACGTCACGGCGACGACGCGGATTCGCCCATTTGGCCCACGCCGCTGCAGGGCGGTCCGCAAGACGCGGACAGCCTCTGCGAAGGCCGAAAGCGGCTTTTCGACGAGATAGTCTGCCGGAGTGCGTTTGCGCTGCCGAAGGCGCGCATAGTCCGACCGCTTCAACCTGGGCACGGATGCTATGGCCGGCTCACGGAGCTTGCTCTCGACTTCCGAAACGCTGGCGATGCTGCGATCCAGCAGATGGACGAGGAAACCCGCGGCAAGGCCGCCAATGCCTGCAAGACAGAGCGCCATCAACAGCGAAAAGTTGCGATTGGGCCGGATCGGTCCGGTCGGCGCCTCTGCAGCCGCGATCAGCTGCGTCGATCCAGTTGGCAGAGAGCCCTGTTGCGCGATGTCGTGGGAGCGTGCGAGAAAGCCCTCATAGACCGACCGTGCCGCCGCAGCATCGCGAAGCAGTTCGCGGTATTTCACGACAGCTGCGTTGTCGACGGCGCGGTCTCCAGCGATGTCTCCGAAGCTGGCTCGCAACTCCGCGAGCCTTGCGCGTGCAACTTCCACCTCGTTGCGCATGTTTGTCGCAATCCGGCCGACCTCATCCTTGATCCCCCGATCGACGATCTCGATCTCGCTCCGCAGCGCAAGCATTGTCGGATGCTGGTCGGTGTAGCGTTGGGAGAGCTCCGCCTCCCGGCGCTTAAGATCGGCCTCCTTGACCCTTAGATCGCTCACGACCGTGGAATTGAGGACGCCGCCAATGGTATCGGCTGGGCGGCCCTCCTGGATCATTGCTTCTACCTGCCGGAGCCGGGCCTCGCGTTCAGCAAGATCGGCGCTCGCGCCCACCAGGAGCCCCTGTACGTCGGTAGACTGGGCGGAACGGGTCTCCTCTCCGCCAGAAGCGGCCGAAAGCCCATGGCGAATGCGGTGATTTTCCGCCGCAAGTTCCTTGTCGCGAAGTTCGGTGCGAAGGGTGTCCAGCCGCTCCGTCAACCAGCCGCTGGCGCGTTCGAGCGAGCTTAGCCGCGCCTCAAGCTGATTCCGGTAGTGGAGATCCACAAGGGTGTTGGCGATCAGAGCGGCCCGCTCCGGGCTCAGGGATTCGACGGTTATGTCTATCCCGTTGCTGCCGCGACGGCGGAGAGCGATCGCGGAGCCAACGCCGTTGGCGACAGCGTTTCGGACGGCCTCGGACGATTTCTGGGGCGGCGCTGCAGCGGGCGCGGGAAGCCAGGGCAACAGGCCTGAAAGACCTCGCTCCGGGCGGAGGTCGGCATTGAATTCAGGGTCCTTGGCCAGGTCGAGTTTATCGACAAGACTGCGCAGCAGCGCCGGCGAACCCAACATTTCCATCTCCGACTCCACCGGGGAGAAGTCCGGAGCGGCGTCTTCGACCGAAATGCCAACGACCTGATCGCGCGCCGGGTTCACCAAGAGCCGGGCGGTCGCGGAAAAGACGGGCGAGGCAGACATGCTTACTGAAAATAAAACCGCAAAAATCAACAGCGCAGTGGGGATGATCGCCAGCCAGCGCCGCAGGAGAATGTTGAATAGCTCCGCCAGCTGATTGCCCTGCCCGGAAGCCTCCGGACCCGGGCCCACGCCCTGGCCCAGCAGCGCTTCGCGGTCATCGACCCCGCCGATCTTTACCAATGGGTACTGCATGCGGTCGCCCCTGCAACTTGTGCACCGGCCGACGGAAGGAATTAACCCATCTTTTTCCCCGGCCAGGGAGCACAAGCGGAAGTGACATACGCACACTTGGAGCGCTCTTTCCAGAACCGGCGTTAGCCAAATTGCAGACAACTAATCGTCGGTTGCCTGGCGGCGGGTCGTATCGCGGCGTCCGGTCACCCACTGCTCGATCAGATCGCGAACCTTGTGCCTTGCCGGCGTTCGGAAAACTGCCGGTAGTCGGCGCGCTTCCGAAGATGCGAATGACGCCTCCGGAATACCTCCCCTTGACCTGGCGTTCCGGAAAGAAGCAGCCCCCGCACCGCTCAGTTTCTGGCGGCCGCGCGACGGTCGTTGGAGCCTCCATGCGCCAGCCAGTACGCATAGGACTTGCGTAAGCCCTCCTCGAGGCCGATTTTTGGCGCCCAGCCCATCGCGCGGAGCTTGTCCGCGGCCATCAGCTTGCGAGGCGTTCCATCGGGTCGGGACCTGTCGTGGGTCAGATCCCCCCCGAAGCCAACAACGCGCATGATGGTTCGCGCGACTTCCTCAACGCTCAGATCCTCGCCCGACCCAATGTTGACATGCTCATGGCCGGAGTAGGTCTTCATCAGGAAGACGATCGCATCGGCGCAGTCATCGACGTGGAGGAACTCGCGGCGGGGCGCACCGGTGCCCCAGATTTCCATGGATGCAGCCTCTGAGATTTTCGCCTCGTGAGCCTTGCGGATGAGCGCCGGCACGACATGCGAAGACAACAGGTCGAAATTGTCGCCGGGCCCGTACAGGTTCGTCGGCATGCCCGCAATGAAGTCGCATCCAAACTGCTTCCGATAGGCTTGGCAGAGCTTGATGCCCGCAATCTTTGCTATCGCATACCATTCGTTCGTGGGCTCAAGAGGGCCCGTCAGAAGCGCATCCTCCCGAATGGGCTGCGGGGCAGCTCTCGGATAGATGCACGACGAGCCCAGAAACATCAGTTTCTCGACGCCTGCCTTGAAACAGGCGTGGATGACGTTCGCCTCGATCATGAGGTTGTCGTACAGAAAGTCGGCTGGATTGCTGTCGTTCGCAAGAATGCCGCCAACCCTTGCTGCCGCAACAAACACGGCATCGGGCTTGTTGATTGCGACCCACTGTTCGACATCAGACTGGCGGACCAGATCGAGTTCTTTACGCGTGGCAACCAGGATAGCTGAAGGTCTCTCCTGCTCGAGCCGGCGCACGATCGCCGAGCCCAGCATCCCGGCGTGGCCGGGCACCCAGACCCGTCTGCCGGTCAACGAAAATGTCTCAGTCATTCCGGCCCCTGCGCCCGTTCTCCTGCGCAACCACCTTGAGGTCCGCCTCGACCATCTCGCGTACGAGTTCCGGGAAGGTGACGGAATGTTTCCAGCCCAGCACATCGCGCGCCTTTGACGCGTCCCCACACAACTGCTCGACTTCTGCGGGACGGAAGTAGCTGGGATCGATCCGGATCAGCACCTGACCGGTACGCGCATCGATACCGGTCTCGTCGATTCCGTCGCCCTTCCATTCAATGTGAATGCCAACGTGCGAGAAGGCCAGCTCGACAAACTCCCGCACCGAGTGCATCTCGCCCGTCGCAAGCACATAGTCGTCGGGCGTATCGTGCTGGACGATGCGCCACATGCCTTCGACATAGTCCTGCGCATGGCCCCAGTCGCGAAGCGCGTTGATGTTGCCCATGAACAACTGTTTCTGCAGTCCAAGCTTGATGGCGGCGACGCCGCGCGTGATCTTGCGCGTGACGAACGTCTCGCCGCGCCAGGGACCTTCATGGTTGAACAGAATTCCGTTCGATGCATGAAACCCGTACGCCTCGCGATAGTTCACGGTGATCCAGTAGCCGTAGAGCTTGGCGACGCCATAGGGCGAACGCGGATAAAATGGCGTTGCTTCATTTTGCGGGACCTCGCGGACCTTTCCATAGAGTTCGGATGTCGAGGCTTGATAGAAGCGCGTCTTGTCGCCGAGCTTGAGAATGCGAAGCGCCTCAAGAAGCCTCAGCGGCCCCATAGCGTCCGAATTGGCAGTATACTCGGGCGTTTCGAACGACACCTGAACGTGCGACTGCGCGGCGAGATTGTAGATTTCATCCGGCTGGATGTCCTGGATAAGCCGGATCAGATTTGTTGCATCGGTCATGTCGCCGTAGTGCAGGAAGAACTTCGTCTCATCCTCATGCGGGTCGAGGTAGAGGTCATCCACCCTTTGCGTATTGAAGGACGATGCTCGGCGTTTCAGGCCGTGAACCACATAGCCTTTCGATAGCAAGAGCCGGGACAGGTGCGCGCCATCCTGCCCGGTCGCACCGGTAATCAACGCAGTCTTCGCCATGTCACCACCCCCGGCCTCGCCGGTCACTCGTAGCCTTGACGATCCGTCGAGCCAAGCGGCGCGAGCAGAATCTTCCGAGGCGGGGGTTCACGGCAAGCCTTGAGCAACGCCCTGAAACGGCGGACCGGGAAAGCGCCTGCACATCGGGCGGCGGCCGTTCAGGGCCGTCGTGGGGCTATGGTTCGCGTCATCAACGAGAACTTCGCGTATGGCGGGACCTCTCGTGAACGGGATCATTTGCAGGGAGCGTCGCTCGCGGCCGAAGCAGTGCGCGCACCGGATCATGCCCCTGACGCATCACTGCTGAGCCCGCCGCTTTGGGGTGCATCGGCGTTTCAATCACCAGCGGCGAGACCGGAATTGAGGAACATTGCACGCCGTGCTGCTCGCAGCCGACATCCCGGACACCGACGCTATCTGACAAGTTCGCTCACCAAGTACGAGCGCCTACCCGGCGCACATTTCCAAGTCGGATGCTGCAGACGCCGGACTGGTCGCGCTCATCGCGTACCGCGCCCAGTCAATCATCATATTCCGCCGCTTGTCGAAAAAGTCGCCGCGCCTGCAGGCTGCTTCGATCTTGTCACTGACCGCATGCGCGAGAGCCGCTTCCGCCACCCTCTCCGCGATTCTCCTAGCCCGCAGCCTCAAATCTCGAAGCGAAAACGGGCAGCGAGGAACTCTCTCCCGCCAACCCATAGGTCAACCCACAGCGAGACGCGCGTCATCCTGACCTGGGTCGATTTGGGTTGAGACGGGGCGCGCGCTTTTCCATTCCGGCGCAGCATCGCGCGAAGGGCGAAGGGCTCACTTCAATGAAGTCAGACCCGCCCGCGCACCGCGAGCAGAAGCCATCTCAGCTGACGACGGTCGAACCGCCGGACTGGTCCGTCTTCCAGGACGTTCGATCCCTGGAATCGAATGCCGGGCACCAGCCCCTCCTTCATCTTGCGAGCGACAGTGGCTCGCGAAATTCCGAAATACTCCTTGATGGCGGAATACGTGAACCAGATCCGGGTCTCGGGCAGGCCCGCAATCGAGCGGTCCACGATCGCGTGGTCGAGATCGGAGTAAGAAGGAAGGTCTGCTGTCTCCACAATTCGAATGTGAGTACCGATGGAACCTGACCGGCCGGGCAAGCTCTCCATCGCCCCGACGTTCTCCGATTTTCGCGACATGCCCTGAGCCCCATTGCTCGACCATCTTGCCTCAGGCGCCGGCATCCGAACCATCCCGTTCGTCCCGAAGCCGAAAGTGCGGCGCTTCCGCGGTGCAAGCCGGCGGAAATGCCCCCGAGCGAAGGCTTGGTTCGCCCAAATCGCATGCTGGTCAGATGCACAAAAGCGCTTGAAGCGTCGTTGTAGCTCGACCGTTGGGGACTCGCGCAAAACGCGGCTGCACTCTCACGCACCTCTTGGTCCTGAGGCGCCTCAGCATGCTGGCCTCAACCGAGCCGCATGAATCAGCCGACGCGAGAGCCGACGATGAAGACCTAACGCGACTTGTAACTCCTGTTGCCACAGCGTTATCTGAGACACCGCGCGGTATGCAGGGGTGGCAGACTTGAGCTTTGACGAGCCTGAGACAGAGGGCGCGGCTGCGGCGCGACGTCTCCGCGTCTTTCTCTCCTACTCCCGGAAAGACAAAGACTTCGTGGTTCGCCTCGCTGACGCGCTTACAGCGCGTGGCTATATCGCCGACTTCGACCAGGCCACGCATAGCGCCGAGACAGGCGAAATTGGCATTGCGCCAACGGATGACTGGTGGATCCGCTTGCAGGCCATGATCGCAGCGGCGGACGTGATGGTGTTGTCGGTCTCCCCCGACAGTGCTGCATCGAAGGTTGTCGACGAAGAGATTGCGTACGCCCGTTCGCTCTCGAAGCGTGTTATTGCGTTGACGTGCCGCGAGGTCGATTTTGAAGCCGCGCCACCGCGCCTTTCGGCTCTCAACGTCAGCCACTGGTTCCTCCGGGGGCCGTTCGATGATGCGTTCACCCACCTCTGCGCGGCGATCGAACGCGATGTCGATTGGCTCCGCGCGGCTTCCGGCTACACCGTTGAAGCCAAGGCCTGGGACGACTCTCAACGCGATGCGGACAACCTACTTGTTGGCGATCGCATCGCTGCCGCCGAGGCCTGGTCGGCGCGACGCCCCGCGGGCGCGCCTCCCCTCTCCGAACTTGTGCTGGCGTTTCTTGCCGCCAGCCGCGCAGCAGAAACCGAGCGTCAGGCGCGCGAGGTGCGAACGGTTCGCCGGACGCGCGGCCTGCAACGCTGGATCGGCGTAGCTGTCGCTGCGGCTTTCGTGATCCTCGCGGCCGGCGCCTGGTTCGTCATTGCCGGTCAGAAAAACCTTGGCCACGCACAATCGCTCATGCTGTCGCGAGTCGCACAGCAACTTTCCAGGAGCAGCGACAGCCTGCGTGGTCTCCGGCTTTCCATCCTGGCAAGCCGGGACACTTTTCTCAGCCCTGCCGCTGCCGAAGCCGAACCACAACTTCTCTCGAACGCCCAATCTCTGAAACTCAACCTGACGATGGCGTCGAGCGCAAAGCCGATTGTCGGCGCCATGTACTCCGGGGACGGAAAGCTTGTCGTCACCTGGGGCGATGATGGCGCGGTGCGCCTGTGGGATTCAGCGACGGGCAGGAAACGCAACATCGAGCTTCAGCATGGAAGCAGAGTTCTGGGCGCCTCATTTTCAAAGGACGCCTTACGCCTGCTGACATGGAGCCAGGATGGGACGGCGAGGCTTTGGGACATCGAGTCCGGGCGTCCGGCTGGTCAAGCCTTCCAACACCGAGCTGAGGTTTCGGGCGCCGTATTCTCGAGAAATGAATCCCAGGTCCTGACATGGAGCTCGGACGGAACGGCGCGAGTCTGGAATGCAGAAACCGGCGAGCCCCTCACTCCGCCGCTGGGCCACGACGGCTGGTTCGTGAACGGCGCGCGTTTTTCAGCCGACGAAACCCAAGTGCTGACATGGGGAGAGGATGGAACTGTGCGGCTCTGGGCTTTGGCGACGGGAGCGCTCTCTGCGCCAATCATGATGCACGACGCTGCCGTCCACAGCGCTGCGTTCTCCGTCGATGGCAAGTCAATCCTGACATCCAGTTTTGATGGCGGCGCTCGTATCTGGAACGCCTCGACAGGTGAGATGCGTGTCGGCCCGATGAAAAGCCGGGATGCGGTCTTCGGCGCGGCGTTCAACGCCGACGAGACCCGTGTCTTGACCTGGAGTCACGACAGGACAGCCCGTCTATGGGACGCGCGCACCGGCCTGCCGATCGGCAATGCGCTTGAACATGACGGGTCGGTCCGCGGGGCGCGGTTTTTCAGAGAGGAAACGCGTGTGATGTCGTGGAGCGAGGATGGCAGCATCCGCTTCTGGAATGCCGAAACAGGCGAACTCCTCAGAAGCTATGCGGTGCACCAGGCCCCGATCTTCGGCGCCCAGCTTTCGAAAGATGAAACACAGATCCTGAGCTGGAGCGAGGATCGCAATGCACGCGTCACAGCCATGCGCACAGGCGAGCAGCTGCTGCCGCCTCTCCATCACGACCAACGCATTGCGGGCGCGGCGTTTTCCTTTGACGAGAAGCACATTCTCACTTGGAGCGCCGATGGATCAACGCGTGTGTGGGATGCCACGCCAGACGTCCATATCCTGCCGCAAATCAGGTACGGCACGCGCACTTCGGGCGGATCGCTGTCGATGGACCGTCGCCGTGTTCTGACCTGGAGCGGGGATGGAACGGCAAGGCTTTGGGATCTGGCAACCGGCTCGCAGATCGGCAACACCATGTCGCATGCGGACAAAGTCTACAGCGCAGTCTTCTCCCCCAATCAGAAGAAGATCCTGACGACAAGCGCCGACGGAACGGCGCGGGTCTGGGATCCGTCTGGTGAGCCGCTGACATCTCCGCTGCAGCGCGACGGTGAAGTCTTCGGCGGCGCCTTTTCCGCGGACGAGAGCCGCATCGTGGTTTGGAGTGGCAATCAGCTAACGCTTTGGGATGCCGTAACGGGACACCCAGTCGGCCAGTCCATGACACACAGTGAACGCATCATGGGCGCCGTCTTCTCGCCCGATGGGCGGGCGATCGTGAGCTGGGGGACAGAGGGCGCAGCGCGCCTTTGGCCCGTCGACAATCAATCCGACGTCAGCTCCGTCTTTCGCGGTGCAGGCCCTCTCGAAGGCGCTTCCTTCCTCAAGCAGCCGGGCAAGATCATCGGGTGGAGCGACGACGCCAGCATCCGCGTCTGGGACACGACGAAGGACGCCCAGGACGGCCCCTCCCTGGAGCACGGCAACGTCGTGAACGGTGTCCTCATTTCCGCTGATGAACTCACGCTCCTGTCCTGGAGTGAGGATGGACTTGCGCGCCTGTGGCAGCTGGCGCGGCCGGGACAAACAGCGAGCCTATCCGCCAAATATGATTTGCCGCACGACGGTCCTGTCCGCGGGGCCGCAATGTCGCGAGATGAAAAACGTGCGCTGACCTGGGACGCAACCAACACAGTCCGCGTCTGGGATGTCTCGACAGGCGCCCAACTCGGACCAGCGCTGCGGCAGCCCAACGAAGTTCAGCAAGCCGCTTTTTCGGAAGATGACTCACGCATAGTTACCTGGAGCGTCGACAATATTGCGCGCGAGTGGATGCTGGACTGGGCGCTCGATCGTGGCGCCGCGAAGGACATCTCAAATCGGGCCTGTCGGAGCAAGCTGAATGGGTCGAGTGTGCTGGATTCGACCGACACTGACGCGGCGCCTGTTCTGCGCGGCCTCGAAGGGCGGGACGTCTGCGCATGGAAGGAGCCCTGGTACGTCCAGACTCTCAATGCGTTGTTTGCGTGGACGAGCTGGCAGGTAGAGCGCCGCTAGGCAGCTGCGTGGGCTCCCTCTCATCGTCGAGTTGGCGCCGCTCCGTGACGCTTCCCATTTTTCGTCCGGTGGTGCTTCGCGCCCCGTGCGTTTCCAGACACGCCTACCAACAACCAGTGTTGCTCGCGCGCATAGTCGCGCTCGAAATCAACCGAGGATATTGAGGTGTCGCTCCAATCCATCATCGGTGCGACCGAGGACGTATGTCACGCGCGACACGCGATCATTTCGGCGGAAATTTATCCCGAAGGCGCGCGACAATTCCCACTCGATCGTGCCGGGCGGCTTCGAGGTCACGTCGTAGAAGACGCTGTTGACGCCCTCCCCTTCCCGCTGCCACGCCTCGTCGCAAGCGCTTAGCGGCGGACAAGCACGTTGCGTAAGACCTTCCACAGGATCGGCGGTGTAATCTCCTTCAGCGCTTTGCGGACGCGCGTGCGCCCTCTGGCGCCGAGAAAGAACGACCCGTGTTGTTTCTCGAGGCGGCGCTCAGCCCAGCGGTTTGAATAGTAATAGCACGCCACCGATCGGCGCGGCCGGGCCGCCGGCGATTCAAGCTCGCCCGGATGGCCGTGGAAGCTGCGCTCGGAATGCCGCATGAGAAGGGTACGGCCGAAGTCTGGCGCAATGGCGCTAACGCAGTGGCGTTCGTTCCAAAGCTCCAGCGCGCCGCCCCAGGCGGGATCCCAATTCTTGTTGAGGTAGGTGATCAAAACGAGCTCGTTGTCGAGCGCGGTCTGGTCGTGAAGGTTGAAGTCGCGATGGATGTCGAAGCTGCCCCCCCGCCGCGTCTCGTGCATCCCGCCCCCAAAAAGCCTGACGTCTGGAATGATCGCCGGAATCTCCGAGATCTCCTGAAGGAAGCCCACGAACCAAGCCGAATTGACGATCCCGAAATAGAGGGTGGCGGCGGGCCCCAAATGCCATGGAGATCTCGCCCTATAGGTCGAACTCGTGTTCCGTCACGAGCGCGTCCAGGGCGTGCGCGCTCGTCTGCTCGAACTCTTCCAGAACGAGTTCGAGCAGAAGGGGGTTGAAGAGGTCCTCCAGGACGACATGCTCGAATGGCTTCGCATGCGCCATTTGTGACTTGATATCGGCCCGATAGCCCGGCTGCCAAAAGCGGTGATCTAGAAGCTCCGAAATAGGAAGCTGACGCCCGCGGATTGTAACGCTGTCTTCGCCTGGTGACAGGGCGGCGTCCCGACCAAGAACTTGGCTCACACCCGCGATCACTTCGACCCGCCCATTCTTGCCCAAAAATGATGCAATCCCAAAACCACAGGTTGATCAAGATGGCCAATAGACAAGCTGGGCGTGTAGCCCGCTTCGGCGGGCTGTTCTCCCCCGCATGTGAACAGGCGCCGGAGGATGACCCCCCTCCTCCCAACGAAATCAACTCGGTGGCGCGCCGATCGGCGTCGGGACCCCACGCCGGTTCACAGAACACGCCGTCGAACGGTTGGCGGCGCGGAGCGCCCCCTGGGTGGCGGGCATTTTCCTATATTTGTCAGAAATATGTATACGCCGTTCTGACGGATTTAACTTCCCGTTTGTCAGAAATATGTATACATATTTCTGACCAAAGGACAGTTTCCATGCGTGGCCCCGGGCTCGATCTCAAGACTGCCATCGTCCGGCGCATGGCTGACCATGCGCCTTTCAGTGTCTGGACGCCGGTCGATTTCATCGACCTCGGCACGCGCGACGCCGTTGATCAGGCTCTCCATCGCCTCACCCGCGCAGGCGATATCCGGCGTATCGCGCGCGGTCTTTATGACAAGCCGGGCCTCAACTCGCTGACGGCCAAGGCCACCAATCCAAATCCCCGAGCCGTCGTCGACGCCCTCGCCCGCCGCGACAAGTACCGCATGATCGTCGATGGCATCACGGCGGCAAATGACCTCGGCCTCTCCGATGCTGTGCCGGCACGCATCGTGGTCCATACGGATGCACGCCTGAAGCCGCTGGAGCTTGGTAACCTCCGGATCGTCTTCCGGCTGACGGCGCCAAGCAAACTCTACTGGGCAGGCCGACCCGCCATGCGCGTCGTCCAGGCGCTTAACTGGCTGAAGGACAGATTGGCTGCCGACCGGTCGCACGTGCAAAAACGACTGACCGCGATTTTTGCCGATCCGACGCACGGGTCGGCCATCCTCGCCGATCTTCGCGAAGGCTTTGCGGCGTTGCCCGACTGGATGCGAATCTTTCTGAAGGACATGCTCGTTGCATCGCCCGATGGTTCGTCTGACGGCGGCGCGACGCCCAAACGCCGCAAGGCCAAGGGCCAGGATGGGGGACGTGGATGACGCAGGGCTACGACACCTTTCTGGCAGCCACCGCGAATGATCGGCGGGACGCATTCGTTGCCGCCGGTCGCAGGCTGGGCGCGGCTGAACAGAATATCGAGAAGGACTTCTGGGTGTGCTGGACGCTGGACGCCCTGTTCAACGGCCTTCCGGCTGGCGGTCCCCGACTGCTCTTCAAGGGCGGGACATCGCTGTCCAAGGCCTTCGGTCTGATCTCCCGCTTCTCCGAGGACATCGACGTGACCGTCTTCCGCGATGATCTTGGCGAGGGCGCCAGCGTCGAACTACTGGAGACGATGAGCGGTAAGAAACGGAAGGAAAAACTGGAAGCGATCCGGGACGCCTGCGAGGCCTACATAGCAGGGCCGCTGCTTACCCAACTCGCCGGCCTTCTGACCACGTCGCTCGCGAAGGCCAGCATCGCCACGGCCGGCGCCCGCGTTGAGCTCGACGCTGATGACGACGGGCAGCAGACCTTGCTGCTCTGGTATCCGAGCGTAACGACTGCGACCGATGGCTATGTCCGCCCAGCCGTGAAGATCGAATCCGGCGCAAAATCGGCGCTCGATCCGCACCACCCGGTCAGGATCAGCCCTTACGTCGCCGCCGAGGTTGACGGGATCGAGCTTGATGTCGCCAACGTCACCACCGTCGATGCGGAACGGACATTCTGGGACAAGGTCGTGATCCTTCACGGCCTTAGTCGCTGGTTCGAGAGACGCGGCGAGTTGCGAGGCGGCGGCCAGCGTGTCTCGCGCCACTACTATGACCTGCATCGCCTGTTGGCCACAGACGTCGCGGCCAAAGCCCTGGCGGATGCGGATCTCGGCCGCGACTGCGTGCGACACGCCCGCATGTTCTTCAACAGCCCTGACCTCGACCTGGCAACGGCAGAGCCGGGGTCATTCGTGCTGCGCCCAACGAACGCAATGCTGGACCCTTTGCGGCGGGATTACATCGCCATGAAAGGCATGATCTTTGGCGACGCTCCCGCGTTCGAAGCGGTCATTACGAGCATCGCCGAACTTGAGACAAGGCTGAACGCCACACCGTAGTGGTGGCGTTGGGCCGGGCGGGTTACTCAAGCGCAGGCAAGATTTGATTTTCGCTCCTGAGCGCCTGGGGTCGCTCGGCGTCTTAGGGGGCATGATAACTCGCCGCTTCCGAGGCGAGCGAAGCTGCCTGAAACATTGCCCTTGTCTGTCGCTTTACAGGCGCATTCCTGCCGGATGGGCCGAAGGTTACGAATGCACGTTCATCGGTAGAGTCGAGATGTGGCGCGGTGGCGTTAGGCCGGGCATGTCTGTTGTCCGCCTCTTTCGTTTGGCGGTGCCTTAGCAGCTCGACCATAGCTCCGTTTCCACATCCCGCTCATCGAACCGGACATGCAGATTTGCCGCATCCGGCTCTCGGACAAGATCTCACGCCTTCACCCACGACGGACCGCGCCCACGTTGGGTCAGACGCACGAGCCCGAAGTGCTCGTAGAGGTGCGAGAGTGGATAGCTCCCGCCCTTGCGCCGCCTGACCTTGTGCTTGGCGCGCAGCCACCGACGCAACCGCACAGCCGTGTAGCTGTCGAGCGCACGGTACGCTTTGCTGAATGCGCCTACCCGGAAGTAGTTCGCCCAGCCGCGTAGCGTGCGGTTCAACTTGGCCACCAGCTTTGTGGTCTCTTGCCATGTGCCCGCTTGGACGGTCAGCGCGTGGATCTTTTCGACCGCGCGTTTGATGCTCTTCTTCGACGGCCGGAGGCCTATACGGGCCTGGCCGGTCCTCGCAGAATACATCCGTCCGAACGTGTACCCCAGGAAGTCAAACTCACCCTCCGGCACTTTACAGATGCGTGTCTTCTCCTCGCTGACCGTGAGCTTCAGCTTGCCCATGATCTCGCGCAGGTGGTGCAATGCCTCTTCGGCCTTGCCCTTCCTGCACAGGATCACGAGATCATCAGCGTAGGTTACGAGGCGAGCGCCGAGGCGTCGCTCAAGCCCGAGCCTCTTCCACCCCAGCACGAACCGGCGCATGTAGAGGTTCGCCAGCAGTGGTGAGATGGGTGAGCCCTGCGGGATGCCGCGATGGTTGTCTCGCGCTTCCGCCGTGCGCGTCTTCCGGCCTCGATCATCGGTTTCTTCAACGGGGCATTCCAACCACATCTTGATCAGACGCAGCACGCGCCGATCAACAACACGGCGCGCTACCGACTTCATGAGGTCGGCATGTGGAATACTTCCGAAGTAGTCCGCGAGGTCGGCGTCTACGACGTCGGGATGGCCACGGAACAACTGCTCCTCCACCTCGATCACCGCCTGCTGGGCGTTGCGCCCAGCACGATAGGCGTAGAGTTCCGATGGAAGATCGGCTTCGAAGATCGGCTCCAGCACCAGCGTCGCCGCTGTCATGCAGACCCGATCCCGCACGGTCGAGATGCCCAGCGGCCTGAGTTTGCCGTTGGCCTTCGGTATGAACACTCGTCTGATAGGATCCGGTTGGTAAGTCTCGTTCCTGAGCGCAAGCGCCAGTTCGCCGAGCCACCGCTCCACGCCATACGCCTCGATATCCGCGAAGTCCTGGCCATCCACGCCCGGTGCGCCCTGGTTAGAGCGGCACTGGGCATAGGCATGAGCCAGAATGTCTTCACGGCTGATCTTGTCGTAGAGCGCATAGAAGCGATAGCCGGCTTCCGCCTTCGCTTTTGCGTGTAACGCCGTCTGCAGTTTCTGAACGCTGTTCGGAGTTGTTAGGTTGCCCAATCTCCTGGTCCTTCTCCACTTGTTGCGTCTGTCTTGAACTGAGGTCCCTTCCCTCCGCTGGAGTTACCCAGCCTCAGCGGTACTACGAACCTCTCCGTCACCCCACCGCGCCCGGCCTGTCCCTCGCGCGCCCGGTTGATCATCGCTGATCGCGCGACGGGGCTTCCCGTGTTGCGTACGCTTTCCTTGTGCACATGCTGCCGCCACTACCCCGGCGCAGCGACTGGGCGCAGTCATTGCTCGTCTTCCACCCAGCCGTGTCAGCCTTCCCCGAAAGAGGCGTCGGGTCGGCCTGCGCATCGTCCTTTTCGAGGCTTGCTCGGCGTTCACTTGCGTTGCGGCCTGCACACTCGCGCTGTCACCTATTCGTGACACCCTTATCGAAGGCTTCAGCCATTTCGTTACCTCCATGACTGCCCCGATTGCTTCCGGCTGGAGCATTTCGCCGGGTGGGATTTGCACCCACTGGAAAGCGCCGCCTTTCACGGCGCACCCTCGAAACGGTCATTCGTGTCCCCACACATTGCACCGTCAACCTGCGCAAGGACAAACCTTAGTCCCGCGACTTCCTAAGTGCAGTGGCCTGAGGGAGGTACCGGAAAGCCGTCGCCGCCAGCACTGCCTGGAGCGGTCCGGCAACAAAGCCGAAAGCGGTAGCCGCAACATAATCGGACATAGTCGGATCAGCGCTGCTCGACACGAGCACCCAGAATACTGGAATGAACGTCAGGCCGGTCAGCATCGGGTAGGCGACGAACGATCGAACCGGGATTTCGCTGCGATCGAAACGCCAGAACGCCAGTCCCCATCCAAACCACGTCCACCCCACAATGCTCCACGGCATGATCGCGGCGATCTGGATGTTGGAAAGCTGGAGGCTCGTCTCATCCCCTTCCAACTTAAAGATCAGGAGCAGGAAAAACGAGAGCGCGCTCGCTATGATGGGAAGAAGCGCGAAACGCAGGATCATAGCCCAGAAAGTACGTCCAAGAATTAGATCAACCACTGGCCAGCCTCAGGATGTTCGGGCCACAGGTTAGACGCAGGTTGCCGGGCCGCAAGGAGCATCGTTCTGTTCGCGCGACCACTGTGCTCCAAACGTCTGGGCCGCTCAACTCCCGCCGTTCGCGATGCGCGGATCAATCAGGCTGGAGCTCGCCTCAAAAGCGCCATTCACTCACTGCCCAGCGGAGACAAAAGGGTTGGCACAGGTCAGCGAGCCGTTGAGGCCGCTCGCTTCGCCGTCTATGATCAAGAATGCGCTGGGGGCCAATCTTCCGAGAAATTTTTGTATTCGCGCTCTTCGGATGGATCGCTTTTATGGCGATCGTAGCTGTGGGTCTCGTGCTGCTCTGACACCAGACGCCAGAGGGAGGTAGACTAGATATCCCGTCGCGCCATCCGCTTCCGGCATTCCTTCACGGACCACTGGACGCGCTTGTAGAGCGTCTGGTCAGCAGGCGATCACCCGCCGCCTGCACCACCCAGCGGGCTATCCCGTTGAGCGTGGCAATGCCCGCGCGCTCTGCGTCGCCCATGAGCCGGATCAGCTCGCCATTGGCGAAGCGTCGGTGACCTGACCCAGGATTTTCGTGCCGAGAGTTACTTGAGAGGTAAGCATACGGTGAGAACCGCGGCGTCACCACCTCCGTTGGTTTCGACGTAGCAGTTCGTTGGGATCTTCCTCGTGTTCTTCGAGGAGCTCTTTCAGTCGTTCGATGCCGTCGGGAGTGAACGCCCGGGTTTCTTTGCCGAGCGCATCGCCAACCCAGATCTTCCCGTCGTACTGATCCATCTCGTCGGAGAGCTCCCACAACAGCTCCTCGCTTTCGCCGAGCATTTCGGCGACGGCGGCGATGGTGCGGACGAAGCGGACAGGCTGCGGCATGGTTAGGCCGCTATAGTAACCGCCTTCCAGAGGCGTTTCCAGTTCCACGGCAACAGCTCATCGAGCTTGGATGCCGGGTGATCGGCGATGCGGCCGAGGACATCGGCGAGCCAGGCCTGCGGATCGACGTCATTCATCTTGGCGGTGACGATGAGCGAGTACATGACCGCCGCCCGCTGCCCACCGCGATCGGATCCGGCGAACAGCCACGACTTGCGACCAAGGGCTATGCCTCTGAGGGCCCGCTCAGCCGCATTGTTCGTCAGACAGATCCGGCCATCCTCGAGGAACCTGGCGAACGCGCTCCAGCGGGTCAGCATATAATCCATCGCCTTGGCGACATGGCCGCCGCGCGAGAGCTTGGCGCGATGGGAGCGCATCCAGGCTTCGAGATCGGCGACCAGCGGTGCGCTATGCTCTTGGCGGGCGGCGAGACGCTCCTCGGCGGACTTGCCGTTGATCGCGCGCTCGATCTCGAACAGGGCGTCGATCCGACGGACCGCTTCCAGCGCCATGGGCGAGATCGGCGATGGCTTGTCACCTTCGGCCTTGCGGCGGGCGCTGGCTTCGATGTCTGCAAGCTCGAAGAACTTGCGCCGGCTGTGGGCCCAACACGCTGCTTCCAGAATGGGCGCAGGCTGACGGTCGGCGGCATAGAGCTTGGAGTATCCGCCAAACGCATCGGCCTGAAGAATGCCGGTCCAGCCATCGAGATGTTCTCGAATGTGCACCCCGCCGCGGTTGCGGGAGTAGTAGAACAGAGCCGCTGGCGCTGCCGCACCGCCGAACGGGCGGTCGTCTCGGACATACGTCCAACTTCGGCCGACATCTGCCTTCCCCTTGGCGAGGACCGGCACGTGGGTGTCGTCGCCATGCAGGCGTGATGCGCCCATCACGTGGGCTTTTAGGCGTTGGACCAGCGGCGCCAGGGCGACGGCGCAATGGCCGACCTGATCAGCCAGGGTCGACAAGCTGAGATCGACGCCTTCCAGGGCATAGCGTGTCGCCTGGCGGTTCAAAGGCTGATGCTGGCCGTACTTCTCGAAGAGGATCATCGCCAGGAGACTGGGGCCGGCCCAGCCGCGGGGGACGACATGGAACGGGGCCGGCGCCTGGGAGATCGTCTCGCAGTCCCGACAGGAGAACTTCTCCCGGACGTGTTGGATCACCTTCCAGGAGCGGGGGATGACCTCGAGGGTCTCGGTGACGTCCTCGCCCAGCTTGGAGAGGCGGATCCCGCCACAGCAGCTGCAGGAGGTCGGGCTCGCATGGACGATGCGCTCACGCGGCAGATGCTCGGGGAAGGGCTTGCGGGAGGGCTTCTTACGGGTGAACGCTGTGACATTGGTGGTCTTCGCAACCGCCATCTCCGCGAGGAGGTCGTCCTCCGAAGCCGTCGCCTCGAGCTCTTCGAGTTGCAGCTCCATCTGGTCGATCAGACGACTGGAGCGTTCTGAGGTCTGGCCGAGATGCTGGCACTTCAGCTTGGCGATCTCAAGCTTGAGGTAGGCGATCATCGCCTGGATATCGGAGACCTCGGCGCGTGCGGCGGCGGCATCTGCGGCGGCGACATCGCGTTCGGCGGCGACGGCATCACGCTCGGCGACAGCAGCGTTCCGCCCGACAACAGCGGCGTCCCGTTCAGCAGTCACAGTGTCGACGTCGGCGCGCGCGGCGATCAGCAACGCCTTCAACGCCTCGATATCTTCGGGAAGCTCAGCGCCCATGGAGAGGATCGAAGCATAAAAATCCACGCTTGAGGCGCCCCCTTAAACAACTTGGCTGTGAGTCAGAAAGCCGCAGGATCAGCCGGCCGCTTCGGGTCTCCAGGTATGTTGGGGATTACGCCAGTCGATGCCCTCGAGCATATAGCCGACCTGGGCGGGTGACAGAGAAACCGACCCGCTCGCGGTCACCGGCCAGACGAACCGACCGCGGTCCAATCGCTTGGCGTAAAGCGACAGGCCGAGCCCATCGTGCCAGATGATTTTTACAAGATCGCCGCGCTTGCCGCGGAAGACAAAGAGATCGCCGGCATGCGGGTCGCGGTGAAGGCCTTCCTGGACCTGCAGCGCCAGACCCTGCATGCCGCGCCGCATATCGGTATGGCCCGCGGCAAGCCACACTCGAACGTTCGAGGGGATCGCGATCATCGCCTCGCCAAGGCGCCGGCGACAGCGGCGGCCAGATCGGGCCTGACCGCACCGACGGCTCTCAACCGCACACCGCTGCGCGCACCGACGCATTCTGAACGCTGATTCCGATCCAAGCTGAACACCGTTTCCGATCGAACCTGAACACGGGTTCCGACGGAAGCTGAACAGCGATTCCGACGATCCTGAACAGGCCCGAGAAGGCCATGTGCCGTGCGAGACGTGGGCCCCTGAACGAAGGGGATCCGATGTCTGCCAGGAGGAAGTCGATGCGCCAGGTGCGCGAGGTATTGCGTCTGAAGCACGCCTGCGGGCTGAGCCTTAGGGAGGCAGGCACGGCTGTCGGCGTGTCGGCGGGCACGGCGATGGAGTACGTGCGCCGCGCCGCGATTGCGGGCATCACCTGGCCCATCCCCGACGAGCTCGACGATGGCGCTCTCGAAGCGCGGCTGTTTCCCACGCCCGACGGCCCGCTGATTGATCGACCCGAGCCGGATTGGCCGGCCATCCATGCCGAGATGAAGCGCAAAGGCGTCACGCTGACGCTTCTCTGGCAGGAGTATCGGGCTGGATCTGCCGACGGCTACGGCTATTCCCGGTTCTGCGATCTTTATCGCGATTGGCGCGGGCGGACCTCGCCGGTAATGCGCCAGGTCCATCAGGCCGGCGACAAGCTCTTCGTCGATTTCGCTGGCATGACCCTCGATATCTACCTTCCCGACGGCGAGGTGCGCACTGCCCAGCTCTTTGTCGCGGTGATGGGCGCCTCCAGCTACACCTTCGCGACCCTGCGCTGGAGCCAGGGCCTCGAAGATTGGATCGACGCCCACGCCTGCGCGCTGACCTTCTTCGGCGGCGCGCCCAAGGCCATCGTGCCGGATAATCTAAAGTCCGGCGTGACCAAGCCTTCGCGCTACGAACCAGGCATCAACCGCACCTACGCCGATTTCGCCGCACACTATGAGACCGCCATTCTGCCAGCGCGCATCTACCGCCCGCGCGATAAAGCCAAGGTTGAAGCCGGCGTCCTGGTCGCTGAACGATGGATCCTGGCTTGCCTGCGCCACCAGCGCTTCTTGTCCCTCGAGCAAGCCAACGCCGCCGTCGCCCTCCTGCTTGGCGTGCTCAACGCCAAGATCACGCGCACATTCAAGCGCTCTCGCGCCAACCTGTTCCGCGAGATCGACCAGCCAGAGTTGAAGCCTCTGCCAGCGCAGCCCTATGTCTACGCCGAATGGCGCAAGGCCCGGCTTGGCCCCGACTATCACATCGAGGTCGATGGCCATTGGTACTCAGCGCCGTTCCAGCTCATCAAAGAGCCCGTCGAGGCCCGCATCACCGCCCGCACCGTCGAGATTTTTCACAAGGGAACAAGGGTCGCCGCCCATCCACGCTCGCGCACACTCTATCGCCACACCACGACGCGCGAACACATGCCCTCCAGCCATCGGCGCCATTTCGACTGGACGCCCAAGCGCCTCAGAGCTGAAGCCGCCGGCATCGGCCCCGCGACCGCCGCTCTGGTCGAACACATCCTCGAAGATCGGCCTCACCCTGAACAAGGCTTTCGCGCCTGCCTTGGCATCCTCGCCCTGAAGCGGAGCTTCGGCGGCGAACGGCTCGAGGCCGCCTGTTGTCGCGGCATCGATCTCGATGCACGCACCTGCGGGGCGATCGCAGACATCCTCAAGAGCGGCCTCGACAAGGCGTTTCTCAAGCCCGCTCCCGACCCCGATCCCGTCCAACACGCCAACATCCGAGGACCCGACTATTATCAATGAGCCCGATTACCCATGAGAAGGAGAGATGATGCTGACCCACCCCACACTCGATAAACTCGACAAGCTTGGCTTTGGCGCGATGGCTGGCGCCGTCGCCGAACAGGATCGCACCGGCGGTTTCGACGAGATGCCGTTCATGGAGCGCCTTGGCCTGATCGTCGAGGTCGAAGCCAACGCCCGTGATCACAAGCGTTTCGTCTCGCGGTTGCGCTCGGCGGCTTTGCGTCAGACCGCGACCATCGAGGACATCGACTATCGTCACGCCCGCGGTCTCGACCGCAAGCTCGTAACCGAGCTCTCCACCCTCAAGTGGATTGGAAGAGGCGAGAACTGTCTGATGGTCGGACCAACCGGGACGGGCAAGTCCTGGATATCGTGCGCTCTCGGCCACCAAGCCTGCCGCGCCGGCATGAGCGTCGTCTACACGCGCGTCTCGCGCCTCCTCGAGATGATGGCGCTCGCTCGCGGCGTCGGCCGCTACGAGCGCCAACTCAAAGCACTCGGCCGCGTCGATCTTCTCGTGCTCGACGATTGGGGCCTCGCACCCCTATCTAGCGATGGCCGGCGCGACCTCATGGAAGTCGTCGATGATCGCCACGGCCGACGATCGACCATCATCACATCCCAGCTCCCCATCGAAGCCTGGCACGCGATCATCGGCGATCCCACCATCGCCGACGCCATGCTCGACCGGCTCGTCCACAACGCCCACCGCATCACGCTCAGCGGCCACTCGATGCGCCGAAAATCATCCAAGGAGCTTGACGCCAAAGCCTAACCCAATGAACTTGACCATGCGCCTGTTCAGCTTCGTCGGAATCGCTGTTCAGCTTGGATCGGTCTAACCGATCACCTTCGATCGGAAACAGCGTTCAGTTTCATCGGTATGCGCACACCGCCAGGAAACTCGACCTCGATGACGCCGAGAGGCTGATCAACCCTTCCCTCGGGCGCCGACAGCATGACCGGGGCAAAGCCCTTCGTCTTCGGCGGTTCAGGAAAACCCAGCTGGTCGCGGAACTCCTTGCGCCAGGAGAACAGCATACCTGCGTTTACCCCAAGCTGTCGCGCCACGCCGTTGACGCTCGCGCCAGGCTGAAAGGTCGCTTCAACCGTCGCGAGCTTCTGCTCCAGCGACCACCGCCGACGCGGCTCTCCTCCGATGATCTCCACGCCGCCTCCCTCAGCGACTAGTTTAGAGACCTCTCATCAAACTAGTCGTAGCAGCCGATACTCCCGATCACGCCATCCGCCGCAAGGCGGCCCTCGGCGGAGGCGTACAGTTATTCCAAACTCGCAAGCATTGAAATGACCGCAACGGGCCCCGAGCTAGCTGGGGGTGCGGATTGTGGCGATCCGGCAGAGTCGGCCAAGAGCTGACAGTCAGAGATGGCGCTACGTTGCGGCGGGTCATCGCCTCTAAGGCGACATTCGCGCAACCGCTGATGTCGGCTATCTCGCTTCAAGCATGACAGACGGCGTTTCGATCCGGCCGGCTGCCACGAAACCGTCGACGCGATAGCGCCCGGACGGAAGCATCAGAGGAAGCTTGTCCGCAGGGAACATCAGGATGCGGTCAGTTGGAACGACCCCGAGCGACGCGCTTTCAGGTCGCGCTTCCACGATCACGCGCTCAGTCATGTTGAGAAACTGCCTGGGAACGGCAGTCGGGATGTCTCCCGCCTCTTGCCGCCAGGCCGGCCGTCCATCACGGAACACCAAAGGCGGATGGCCGACGTAAAGGTCAACCGGCGAGCCAACCTCCACCTTGCCGTCAACGCCCAAGCGCGTTTCGGCAATAACTGCGGCGACAGTTTGCGATTGGCAGTCAATTTGACTGATCGTCAGCGGGTCGTGTCCTGTCGCCATCTTCAGCCGTTCGGCCATCCAGACGCTATCGCTCTTGCTCCACGGCGCCTTGCGTTCCCACACATGAGCATCGCCAACATGGATGACGACCTTTGTGTCCGGCTCGTCCCTGAAGATTGCCTTCATCAGGTTTTCAGTCTGGCTGGCTTCCCGCCGGTTGATTTGGCTCAGTTGCGGTTGAGCGGCTGCGGCGGCGCGGTCCTGATCTGGAGTCTGTTCATAGGCAAGGAGTTTGTAGCCAAGTGACTTTGCTAGGCGGACGGTGCGTCCGAAAATGGGCTCGTTCGAATACCAGCCGTAGTTGCCAAGCACATCATTGCCAGCGAGATCCTCGCCCGATGTGAACGCCTCGGCGGCATAGATCGAGTATCCTTCGGCAACCAAGGCCCGCAGAACCCTGCCGACGAAATGGCGTTCGAGCGGTGCGCCATGACTCTCGTTGATGATCACGATGTTGGTGGCACGAGCGCGCGCGACGATGCGCAGAACCGGGTCTCCCTCCATCGCAACACAGGTGCGCCGATCTTCGGCCATCGCGCTTGCTACCAGGTCATCTCGGCCAGCGGCGCTTGCGACTTGTCCCGCTATTTTCCCGGCTGGGTACTGGCCCGGCTTTGCGGCAACAACATACCTGAAGACCAAATCTCGAAGCGAACTCTGCACTTCCTCAGCCGGGCTTTCTTTGAGGGGCGTCTGCCCATGCACGGTCGCGACGCACGAAAAAGTTGCACCAATCGCCACTGCACAGCCAAAACTCCTGAGGGAAACCCGCATACTGTTCTCTCCTGCGCAGTCAACGAACAATAGCGCCGAGGGGTGCGAAGTCCAACGAGCTGCTCGCTGAAGCTGTCTCGCGAGAGGAGGCGGCCGGTTACGCGAACGCCAGCAATG
>CAVTXH010000007.1:0-18809 GCA_963738625.1 uncultured Alphaproteobacteria bacterium
GCGTGTGAACAGGCGCCGGAGGATGACCCCCCTCCTCCCAACGAAATCAACTCGGTGGCGCGCCGATCGGCGTCGGGACCCCACGCCGGTTCACAGAACACGCCGTCGAGCGGTTGGCGGCGCGGAGCGCCCCCTGGGTGGCGGGCATTTTCCTATATTTGTCAGAAATATGTATACGCCGTTCTGACGGATTTAACTTCCCGTTTGTCAGAAATATGTATACATATTTCTGACCAAAGGACAGTTTCCATGCGTGGCCCCGGGCTCGATCTCAAGACTGCCATCGTCCGGCGCATGGCTGACCATGCGCCTTTCAGTGTCTGGACGCCGGTCGATTTCATCGACCTCGGCACGCGCGACGCCGTTGATCAGGCTCTCCATCGCCTCACCCGCGCAGGCGATATCCGGCGTATCGCGCGCGGTCTTTATGACAAGCCGGGCCTCAACTCGCTGACGGCCAAGGCCACCAATCCAAATCCCCGAGCCGTCGTTGACGCCCTCGCCCGCCGCGACAAGTACCGCATGATCGTCGATGGCATCACGGCGGCAAATGACCTCGGCCTCTCCGATGCTGTGCCGGCACGCATCGTGGTCCATACGGATGCACGCCTGAAGCCGCTGGAGCTTGGTAACCTCCGGATCGTCTTCCGGCTGACGGCGCCAAGCAAACTCTACTGGGCAGGCCGACCCGCCATGCGCGTCGTCCAGGCGCTTCACTGGCTGAAGGACAGATTGGCTGCCGACCGGTCCCGCGTGCAAAAACGCCTCACCGCGATCTTCTCCGATCAGACACATGGACCGGCCATCCTCGCCGATCTTCGCGATGGCCTCGCGGCGTTGCCCGACTGGATGCGAATCTTTCTGAAGGACATGCTCGTTGCATCGCCCGATGGTTCGTCTGACGGCGGCGCGACGCCCAAACGCCGCAAGGCCAAGGGCCAGGATGGGGGACGTGGATGACGCAGGGCTACGACACCTTTCTGGCAGCCACCGCGAATGATCGGCGGGACGCATTCGTTGCCGCCGGTCGCAGGCTGGGCGCGGCTGAACAGAATATCGAGAAGGACTTCTGGGTGTGCTGGACGCTGGACGCCCTGTTCAACGGCCTTCCGGCTGGCGGTCCCCGACTGCTCTTCAAGGGCGGGACATCGCTGTCCAAGGCCTTCGGTCTGATCTCCCGCTTCTCCGAGGACATCGACGTGACCGTCTTCCGCGATGATCTTGGCGAGGGCGCCAGCGTCGAACTACTGGTGACGATGAGCGGTAAGAAACGGAAGGAAAAACTGGAAGCGATCCGGGACGCCTGCGAGGCCTACATAGCAGGGCCGCTGCTTACCCAACTCGCCGGCCTTCTGACCACGTCGCTCGCGAAGGCCAGCATCGCCACGGCCGGCGCCCGCGTTGAGCTCGACGCTGATGACGACGGGCAGCAGACCTTGCTGCTCTGGTATCCGAGCGTAACGACTGCGACCGATGGCTATGTCCGCCCAGCCGTGAAGATCGAATCCGGCGCAAAATCGGCGCTCGATCCGCACCACCCGGTCAGGATCAGCCGTTACGTCGCCGCCGAGGTTGACGGGATCGAGCTTGATGTCGCCAACGTCACCACCGTCGATGCGGAACGGACATTCTGGGACAAGGTCGTGATCCTTCACGGCCTTAGTCGCTGGTTCGAGAGACGCGGCGAGTTGCGAGGCGGCGGCCAGCGTGTCTCGCGCCACTACTATGACCTGCATCGCCTGTTGGCCACAGACGTCGCGGCCAAAGCCCTGGCGGATGCGGATCTCGGCCGCGACTGCGTGCGACACGCCCGCATGTTCTTCAACAGCCCTGACCTCGACCTGGCAACGGCAGAGCCGGGGTCATTCGTGCTGCGCCCAACGAACGCAATGCTGGACCCTTTGCGGCGGGATTACATCGCCATGAAAGGCATGATCTTCGGCGACGCTCCCGCGTTCGAAGCGGTCATTACGAGCATCGCCGAACTTGAGACAAGGCTGAACGCCACACCGTAGTGGTGGCGTTGGGCCGGGCGGGTTACTCAAGCGCAGGCAAGATTTGATTTTCGCTCCTGAGCGCCTGGGGTCGCTCGGCGTCTTAGGGGGCATGATAACTCGCCGCTTCCGAGGCGAGCGAAGCTGCCTGAAACATTGCCCTTGTCTGTCGCTTTACAGGCGCATTCCTGCCGGATGGGCCGAAGGTTACGAATGCACGTTCATCGCCCAAATGTCGTCATTGACGCGTCGCGCGTGGGCCGAAGAACCTGGCACACGTTTATCGGTCGGCGTTAGGCTGGTCCGTTTCAAGCCGAACCGAGGCTACTGACCGAAGTACTGCCAAGCCCAGAAAAGCCCAACCGGTGATGAAGGCAAGTCCTCCCAAGGGGACAAGCAGAACAATGCGATCCGTGAATGCATCGATGCCGGACTGGTTCTGAAACTGCTCAAGGCTGCGCAGGCATAGGACGCCCGAGAAAAACACGACACCTGTGAGGAACGACCAGCTGGCAGGCAAGACAAGCCGACTACGTATGGGAAGAACGCCAACCAGCATCGCCGCAAAGATGTGCACGAACCCAAACATCAACGCCGAGTTCAAAGTCTCCTTGAACTCTAGAACATCCATACGCGACGTTAAGTAGGACTCCGCCGAAATCGGAAATCCAATGGCGGGACCGTGCCCCAGGTAAGCGCCGGCAATTACCAGCAGCACTCCGCAGACCGAGGCGACGAACAAACGAGCTCGCATTTTCAGAGGTCCATCTTCCATCGCATCTGCGCCTCGATCCAGGCATTGGCGCTCTGCAAATAGTCATTCAAGAAATCGCCCAAACGACGACGCTCCGGCCCTGCACCGGTCAACGGTATGAGCCGCCGCCGAATTTGCCGGTGCTCAAATCGAGATCGAAGCTTTTGTAGTCGTCATCAATTGGCGAATAGGCAAAGCCGTGCACTTTGCCGTCACGAAGAGTCAGGTCGCGCATGCCGTCCCATGAGACGCGATCCGAACGCCAAACCACACCATTCCGATCTCGCGCTTCGAACCCGATCCCATCTGCAAAGATCAATCTCGATTGCCCTGGCAATTCCAAACACCAATCGATTGATGCTCCAAATTCCTCGATGCTCCTGCGGGTCGCCGTGTCGACAACGTAGGCGGCGCCCTCCGCTATCACTACGGGACAGTCTTCGCCGAAGGTTTCGAACACCCCTGTGTATCCTCCGAAGCCCGGTTGAAAATTGCCCACCCAATCGTCGCCATTCTGAGCCTTGAAGCGGACGACCACACCCTCGCGGTATGCAACATTCCCGTTGGCAGGGAATGGCTCGGCAGGCGGCCCATAGGCCGGCAAGCCCGGCAATATCTGGAAGCCAGCGGCGCTCATCGGAGGATCAAGTTATTCCAAACTCGCAAGCATTGAAATGACCGCAACGGGCCCCGAGCTAGCTGGGGGTGCGGATTGTGGCGATCCGGCAGAGTTGGCCAAGAGCTGACAGTCAGAGATGGCGCTACGTTGCGGCGGGTCATCGCCCACAGCGGTCAGTCGAGGAGCTGAACGGTTCTGAGCTTGCGTGCGCCCGCTGCAGGCCTGATTGTTGAACGAGACCGCCGGATGCTTCGTTGGGGAAGTTGTGGCCCATGGCCAGATATCGAGCGCTTGTATTCATCTCGCTATTACTGGCGACTGGTTGTCGGCCTGGGTCGGCGCCGGCGCCAAGCCAAGCAACAATGATCGATTGTGCGATTTCCGCCGACGCCCCGGCTTGCATCGTGCAGCAGGTCGGTGACGGTTATCCTTCGCTGCTTGTCGGTCAGGACCTTGCGACGGCCCTGATAGCGACCGGCAATGTCGGCGAGATCGCGGACAGGCGTCTCGCCTTCTGGTCAACCTATGCATTCGATCGCCTACCGAAAGAGGTGCTGGCGAGGCCGACCCAGCCAACAAATCTGCGCGACAATCCGTGGGACAGGTCGCGGCTGCTGATCGTCGCAGTCGGCCTTGCTGCGGCGGCGCAGCGAAGTGCTGATCCGCTGAATGATCGAGAGTGGCTGGGGATGGCCGCAAATCTCGCAACTGACCCGAATGTCGTGCATGCAGCAGCCATCATCTGGGATGAAGTAAACCTGATGGATTGGAATAGGGGTGGGGTGCGCCCCCCGGGCCTCAATGCGATCCTGACCCGGGCCGTTGCGACTCCCCCATCGAGCAATGACGTGCTTCTCGACGTTGCTCGGAGCGCCACGCGAGCAAAGGACCTGTGGCCTGCGATCAGGCAGGTGCTGGTTGAGCAGATTGGAGATCCAAGCAGAGCAACGCCTGACCAGATGGTGCAGGCGGCGAGAATTCTTGCAGATCCTTTGGACGATTGGCGCAATGCCAGTGTCATGCTGCAGGGTGGCGGCCGGCTCGCCGAAAACTACGATGTTGCCGACACAGAGGCTGTGATCGCTGCGGCGCGCTTGCGGGTTGATGGATACGACGCCAATTCAGCGCGAATTATCGTCCGCGAGGAGCTGAAGGCGGCCTATGAGTTTTTTCCAGAGGGCCGCAAGGCGCTTGAAAAAGCGCAGGCCCGGAATGAACTCATTGAGTTGGCAGAGGCATACTTACGAAAAGCACGTTCGCAGCGGAACGATGCACTTTCAGTTGTCGAGGCGTTTGCAATGGCCAGCGAGTTTTACCGCCGCGCCGGCAAGAACGACGCTGCGATTGCCGCCGCGCGCGAAGGCATGCCCAAGATCGCAATGGCTTTGTTCGACAAACCCGGCGATCCGGATTTTGCAACGAGGCGCACGGAAGCTGGCAAGGACAATGGGTCACGAACGGCGCCTGCCATTGCCCTCTACGCGGCGGGCGCAGAGGAGGAAGCGTGGCGATCTGGTTACCTCTCGGGTAGGGATCGGTTCGAGATGTGGCGCGGCTCCAAGGATGGTTTCGACGCTCAATGGATCCTAGACGACACGGACAAGTGGTTCGACCCCTTCATCTATGCCACAGCGGACGATCCGGCTTTCGCAAAGAAGCTGTACCAAGCACTTATCAGGCAGGGAGTTTACAAGGAGCACGAAGTGCTGGGCCTTCTCGCAGCTTTTGCCGGCGACGAAGCGCAAATGCGGGAACAGTTCCAGACCGCGTATCGTGAAGCTCTTCCCAAGCCAGGGGAAACGATGATGCAGGACCTGAACGGCTGGTGGCTGCTTCAGCTAGCGGGGAAATGGAAGTATGCGGAAGCGGTTCTTGCAAACATGCGGGCGCGATGATCACGACGATCTATCCGGAGTCCCTTGACCGCGCGGCGATGCGTAGTGCGCATAGCGCCGGAAGCCGCAACACGAATGTCTGCAACGGGCCCCCGGGTTAGCCGAACATGCGATTGTGGCGATCAGGCTGAGCCGATCCAAAGCCGCCAGTCATCCTGCCGTAACGGACCCGGCGGGTCCTCGCCTCCTTCCGGCCATCGAAGCGGTATTGACATTTGTAGCCCATAAGATACATTTCCGTATGCCGACGGTGATCAAGTCCGAAGCGTTTGCGGAATGGATCGATAACCTCCGCGACCGCGCCGGGGTCGTCCAGGTGCTGCGTCGCCTTGCTCGCCTAGAGCGCGGCAATCCTGGTCGTGTTGCACCGGTTGGTGAGGGTGTGAGCGAACTGAAGATCGATTTCGGACCCGGCTATCGCGTCTATTACGGCCAACGCGGAGAGGAATTGGTGATCATTCTCGGCGGCGGCGACAAGTCCAGTCAGGACCGGGACATTAGAGCGGCCAAGAAGCTATGGGACGAATGGAAAGAGCAAAACCATGACGAAAGCTAAGTTTTCACCCTTCGACGTGGCGGACCACATCAAAACTCCGAACGATGCGGCTCTTTATCTAGACGCCGTGTTGGCGGACGGTGACGCCAATGAAATTGCCGAGGCACTTGGCGTGGTAGCTCGCTCTCAAGGTATGGCGACGATCGCAGAGGAGAGCGGGCTTTCTCGCGAAACGCTTTACCGGACCCTCAGCGACGCTGGCAATCCAAGGCTCGCGACACTACTCGGCGTGTTGCGCGCTATGGGCCTTCGGCTATCCGTGGCTGCCGCATAAGGCACCCCGCAATTGTTACAAAAGGCTGGCGCACTCCCTGCTCCCCAGGGGCAGGATTGATGGACCCCAACTTCGCGCCCTTGCGATAATGTTGTCACTGGCAGGATCGCGCGTGAGCTGCCGGTCGCGCCTGCCCTACCGATCAGGCAAGACATCGCCTCATAACCGACGCTGGAGAATTCTACGCGTGCCTCGCAATCTGCCGCATCGTCTCTTCAAACCTCTCTTTGAACTGGTCGAGGTCCTTCGCTACTAACGTTGGCCTCCCTTCAAGATTGTTCAGCCACGACTTGAGGCGATCCCGTTGGACCATGATTTCCCTGCTCTGAGAGCCGCTATGGTGAGAACCGACGGGACCTGGAAGTACTCGAAAGATTTGGGTTATCGGCCTGCCACTACCCGCACTGGCAGAACTGGCCAACGAATATTCATGGGTAACGCCAGTTTCGAAACCGCCGCCACGAACAGGATTCGGTAGTGCCGTTCCGAGCCTATTCTTGAAGACAAAGCACGCCACGTCCGCTTCGGCTGGATTGGGAACATCCTCAGCGTAAGATCGAGACGCTGAAAGATGCGATTGGAGTGACCATCGTATCGTTTCAAATTTTAATGCGGTACCGAATTCGGCGTTCAACTGCTCCAAAATCGCCGCAGCTGCATCAAGCTCCCTGTGCACGTCGCCGGGACCAGATAGGAAGACACTGATGGCGCGCCGTTTGAAGGCGTCTATTCTCAAGCCGGCAAGAACGAGTTCGAGGTCAGGAGAAGCGCGAGACAAGCGGCGGTAGCTAAAAATTCCAAGACCGAGAGGTACCTCGCAGTCCTCGAGCATATATGGCACGAGTTTTTCCTTGGATTGCGACCTCGCTAGCCGAGCCTCGTCTTCCACCCATTCCGATTCCACAGATGAGGGCGACCACAAGACGATGACTCGATGCGCTGCTGTGATTTCCTCTCGAATGCGCTTGCTGAATCGCTCCCCTACAGCGAGCTGATCGTCCCACCAAACGCGGATGCCGTGGGTGACGAGATGGGAAGCGATTTGATCGGCGACCGCCTTGTCCTCGTGCGCATACGAAATGAACACGTCTGCCATATCATCACCATGCCCAGTGTCCCGTAACCCAGCTCGCAAGACATGGAAAGGAACCGGTGACCGCAAAGGGCCAGCTCCTGCCGTGCGCCTGCCTCGGTTTGTAAGGCCATTGATCGCCCAATTGCTGACATTCGATGTGCGTCCACACTACGAGTACCTGATGCAGTCGGTTCACCCCCCCCGGATCGAACGACTTGGGATCAGCGCAGCGCTGATCGGATTGGGCCAGCAATGCGCTGCCATCCTATGGAATGGGTTGTGACGCCATCTGGCCCTAGGCGCGCCGGCGGCTCACGTTCGCGCCGATTGCCGCCCCTTCGTTCAGCCCGAGTCTGAGCCATTCTGCGCTTGGCTGGCGCCTTTCCGTAGACGCCACAGAAGCAGCGCGGTCGCGCCAACGAAAAAGATCTGACAAATCAGGCTGCCCTCTGGTCCTTCACTGCCGCCAGTGACAATGTCCGGCCCGTGCGGAACCAGCTTGACCAAGAGCGCCGACACGCCAGCGTCAATCCCGGTGACCGGCAATTCGAAGCCCGTCGCCAGCAACCAATTCCACCCCGCGTGCCACCCCATGACACCCCAAATGTTGTGCGCTTTGAGCGCCCAGCAGCACGCGAAGGCAGAAAACAGAAACGAAGCAGCCGTCACCAGCAGCTGTTGGTGTGGCCCGTAATGCAGCAAGGTGAAGACGACACACGTGAGCGTAACGGCGATGGCGACATTGAATTTGCGCGCGAGGACGGAAAGCAGCCAACCGCGAAATATGATCTCCTCAACGCCGGCTTGAATAATAAAGCACAACAACAGAAGGCCGATGCTCATCAACTCGCGCGGCGCGGCGAAGGCACTCCCGAAGCCGTCTGCCTGATATCCGCCCATGGCCCAGATGGCGGCGACAACAGCCCCGATGGTCGCGATACCGATGACGAGTCCACGCAAGAACGATTTTGCTCCGACGTTTGGCGTCAGGCCGATGGTTTTGAGCGGGCGCCGTTCGACAAGCAGTGTCCACGCGAGAACCATGGCGCCGGTCATCGCAAACGGGATCAGCAGGAATGCATAAAGACCGTACGGGCCAATCGGATCGCCCCGATCGGTTATGAGGCCCCAACGCACGAACGGCTCATCGGTCAAGATCACCGGGGCGGCCACAAACAGAATCAAGAGAAACGGGGCCAGCGCACCCCAAGGAAGCCAACCCCTTGCGGGTTCCGGTGAGAACAGCGACGTTGATTTCATTACGCCTTAGTGCGCCGGCAAACTAGGCCGATCTAGAATGATCGTGCGGGCGTTGCACCACCGTAAGCCAAGCCTTCGGTGTCAAGCCATACGTCTGCTTGAAAACCCGCCCGAAATGGCTCTGATCGGAAAACCCGCAAGCGTGGGCAGCGTCGGCGATTGCGGCGCCGTCGCGCATCATGCGTCGCGCTTGGTCGAGTCGTCGCAGGGTCAGATATCTGTACGGACTGGTGCCGAACATGGCTCGAAAGTCGCGCGACAATTGCCAACGGCAATGACCGGTCGCTCGCTCCAACTCTTCAAGCGAGAATCTGCCCGAGAGATTGGCCTCTATGTAGTCGCGCGCGCCGCCTGCGGCTTCACGGTTGGAGCGCTTGATGACGACACTCGAGCCAGCCGCTTCTTGCAATGCAATCGCCAAGTCGTAGAGCGCGTCTTGGTACTGAAACAGCGAAAGCGGTCGTTCGTAATCCTGCAGTAGCGCTGCGACAGCGCGATGCAGGCAGGCGTCAGTCGAAACACCGCCCTCGACGAACGGTAGCGCCTGTCCGTTCAAGACGCCCTGAATGTCGGCTGGCGCGATGTAAGCCGCTCGATAGCGAAAGGCGCCATCGTCGCCCGCGCGACCATCATGTTGTTCGTCAGGGTGAAGGATCACCATTTGACCTGGATAGGAGGACCTTTCCGTGCCGCGATAAGTGAAACTCTGAACCCCACTGAGCGTGACGCCGATGGTGTAAGTGTCGTGGCGGTGTGGAGCAAACGCCACCCCGGTTAGGCAAGCTTCTATGCGGTCAATATCGCCGGGGGCTTCGACAAGCCAGTTTTTGCCAGGGTCAGCCATTCGAACGCGGCACTCTCCTCGCTGAGCCTAACCGACGCCCTACCCGCGGGGGCATTGATCCAGCGCCTCGCAATGATGCGTATAGTGCCGAATTTTTCTTGCGGCGTATAACAATGACGGCATTGTGCCTCCTGGCTACTTAAGATGACCCGAAACAAGCTTGTGCTGTTGCAGGATGAATTCCCGCTTTTCGTGGAGTTTATGACTGCGATATGGAACGAGGCTGGCTATCAGGATTTTGCCGGTATCGAACAGGCGACACGTTTTTTCATCAGCGCGTATGACTCAGTGCACACTAGGTTATTCGAGCAGGAGTTGCGAAGCCTTCTTGAAGACAGACGGCTGAGCGAAATAACAACCGGGAAGAGTGCTCTGCACTATGCTGGAGAGTGGGGAGGCGTCAAAATCACAGAAGACAACATTCGTCTGATGCACGATGTCGCAAAGAAAGCCTCGGGATCTGTCAGCAGGCCCAGACCATGAGAATGTTGCCTTGAAACGAGATCGCTCGAAAGATGCGCCCAAGAGCGCTGCCGAGTTGATGTCGGAGCTTAATGCCGATCCGGACTATGTCGCGCGGATGCGTGAGCGCGAGCGACGGCAAAGTGAAAATGCTGATAGTTATCAGCGAGCGGCAGCACCGGTGTTGCAGGAGCTAGCGAGTATCGGCTTTCGCGTGCAGTCAATCGGTGACCTTCGGCAGAGTGGCGCCGAATACGCGACAGCGGTCCCAGTCCTTGTTCGGTGGTTGTCGCGAGTCGCCAACGCTCAAGTGAAGGAGGACATCGTTCGGACGCTTTCCGTTACGTGGGCGGCACCTGCGGCGGTGTCAGCAATGATTGCCGAGTTCAAGAGCGCTGATGATCCGAAGGGTGATGGGCTGCGCTGGGCGATCGCCAATGGGCTTGCGGTTATCGCTGACGATACGGCGTTCGATGAGATAGCGCAGCTTGTTCAAGACACCAGGTATGGCAAGGCGCGTGAAATGTTGGCATTGGCGTTGGGCAACTCGCGGAGCCCGCATGCGGCTTCTGTGCTGATCTCATTACTGGATGATGAGCAGGTTGTCGGGCATGCAGTTATGGCCCTCGGGAAGTTGAAGTCCGCGGCGGCCAGGGCGCGCCTTGAGCAATTGCAGCAGCACCCTACCGAATGGGTCCGCGCGGAAGTAACGAAGGCGCTGGCTGGCATAGACGCGTTGCCGTCTGCGCTGCACTGAGTTGCTCAAAATCCTTGAGTGCAGGCTAGGCTAGCGCCGGCAAAACGAACCATTCCGGGTTCACGCCAGGATCCGGTGCTGACAAGTGAACTCGTAGTGTTATGTGTCAGCGCGGCGGGCGAATTCGCGCTCAGGCGACCGCCTTCTGCCAGACGGAATCCGCGCGGCGACGGAGCTTGGCGCGTGAGCCGAGTGAGATGGTTCGGGCGAAGGTTCACGCGGACTGAATGACCGGATAGGGCCCCGTCTCGCCCAGACCAGCGAAAGGTCATGACCGTCCGCGTAACCCACGAGCAGCCATAAGGCCTGTCGGGCCGGCGCCGGCCGGACATCGCCTCATTCGAGACGTTCGTAATGTTCGGATTTCCGAGGCAAGACTCGACCTTCCCGGGTCGGGCGTACCGGACGTTTTTCTCTCCTACAGCTGTCCCCGCTTTTCAGCATCACATGATCAGCCGGCCGACGCTGAGAACTCCTCCATGCACGCGCGGATCCTGTCTGGGCAAAGGCGGCGGCGTGAGCGCATCCATGCGCGCGGCGCTGGAATCTGCGGCGGGCACTTAATTTGTCAGATCCCCCGCCCCCGCTCCAACTTTCGGCAACGCGGCGACCGCTACTTCACCACCAGATCCTTCTGCAGCGTCGTGATGCAGAGCAGGAAGAAGAGCGCCGGCGTCGCGTATAGGACTGAGGTTATCACCAGCGAGTTCTGCAACGCCTTGGCCTCGGCCACCTTGCAGAAAGCCTGCGCCGCTTCCGACAGGCCCTGCAGCAACGCGCCCTTGCAGGATGCGCGGGCAAGATCGCCGAAGCCCTCGGCATTGGCCTGCATGTTGAACAGCATGTCCGACAGGAAGCCGATGAAGGGCGGGCCCGCGCCATAGCCGAGCAGGTTGACGATGAAGAGTAGAATCGCAGTCGCCGTCGCGCGGGTACGCGCGCCGACTACGCCCTGGCCGATCGTGTACTGCGCGGCAATGTAGCCATACTTTATTCCGGCGCCGAGGCAGATGGTAACTAGCGCCACCCATTTGTTGTCCGAAGAGAAGCCCACCACGTAGAATGGCACGCAGGCGATGAGGCCGATCGCCGGCAACCACGCAATCGCATTGGGCCGCGTCTTCACTATCTTCTCGGCGATCCACCCGGTCATCAAGACGCTGATCGAAGCAAAAAACGCCGATGGCACATTGAACAGCAGCGTCGCCTCGGTCAGCGACACACCATGCGTGCGGATCAGGAACGACGTCTGGAACGTGCTGATGCCGTAACCGCAGAACGCGGCGAGCGTGGCCCCCGCCGCCATCAGCCAGAAGGAGCGCTTGGAGCCGAGCTCCCCCAGCGCCTCCACGAAAGTCGCGCGCTTGGCCCGCACAACGCCCGGCGGATCGGAATAGCCGCGCGGCGGCTCCTTCACGGTCAGGCGGAACAGGACGGCGATCACGATGCCGGCGATACCGATGGCGATGAAGGCCGTGCGCCAGCCATAGGCGTCCGCCACCGGCCCCCCGATCAGGTTGGCGGACAGCGTGCCTGCCGTGACGCCCATCGCGTAATAACCCAGCGCGGTCGAACGCCGCTTTGGCGGATAGTAGTCTGCGATGATCGAATTGGCCGGCGGCGTGCACCCCGCCTCGCCCACGCCCACCAGCACCCGGCAGATCAGCAGCATCACGAAGCCGCTGATCACGACGCCGCCGACCTCGAACGGCCCGACCATACCGGAAAGCGCAGTCGCGCCAGACCACAGCGCGATGCAGATCGTCATGATCGAGGTGCGGTTGGCGTACTCGGCGTAGCGCGCCAGCGGTATGCCGACGATCGAGTAGAACAGCGCAAAGCCGATCCCGGTCAGCAAGCCGAACTGCCCATCCGTGATGGCCAGTTCATTCATCACCGACTCGGACACGATTCCGAGCAGGGCGCGGTCGAGGAAGTTCAGGATGTAGACGAACAGCAGCGCGTTGAGCACGTAACTGCGATAGGCCTTGGTCCCATAGCCGGTGAGATGCCCCTCGCCGGTCTCGCCCTCGGCGCCGATGCCGCTCGTCTGCGTGCGCATCCGTCTCTCCCCATTGTGCCGGCGCACTGACGGCACCATTCGCATACATGCTAACGACAAGGCTCGGTCCGGTCCAACCTGCGATGCCGCGCGGTATGAAACACGAGCTGACAAGCCCTACGCGCGGCGCTCACAGGGTAACTCTAACCGGTATCTACTATGCCCGCCTGAGCAGGTGAGGGCAGCTTTGGGGCCCACCACCGCCGAATGCAGGATGCGGCGATCCGGCTGAGGCGATCCATAATTGCCAGTCAAAGAAGGTGCTGCGCTGCGGCAGTTGCTCGCCGGAAGCGGTCATTCCCGAATTGGTTCGTCAGCATTGAAGCGAGTCAACCAACTGCCGCCAACCTTCATCGGATCACTCACTCCGGACACGTAATAGTCATTCATACTCTTCGTTATCGCGACACCCGGATCAACACGGATGGCGACTGGCGTTGTGCAACTCCACAGCGTTTTGCCCTCCGGGCTGATTCGCGCCGAATAAAGACCGCGGTCGTTCCCTGCGGGCGCGCGACCCACGACGAGGACTGAGTTGTCGGGCATCGCTGCAATGTCCAGATACCGCCAGAGGCCCTTGGACGGCTGTGCGTGAGACCAGGTCAGCGTGCCTGCAGGATTCAACCGGGCGATCCACGAAGTGAACGAGATCGGCCCCCACGATCCCACCAGCCACATGCCGCCGTCGGGCGACATGACCGCCTCGCCAACACCCAGCATTGCGATATCCGCCAGCTCGCTGATCAGCGGCAACGGAATATCCTGGCTGCTCACCAGCTCGCCGCTTTTGCCGAACCGAAGAAGTGCAAGCTCCTTGCCCTTGGCAATCAGCATGAGGCAGCCATCGTTCAGCGCGATAACTTCCGCCGAGGCCAGCGCAACCGTTTTGCCAAACGGCGCATCGGGCGGGCCGGGCGCCGTTTTTTCCCAAAGCAGTTCGCCCTGCGCGCTCAATGCGGTGAGAACAATCGAACTGGTTTTCTTGCTGACGGTTGTTTTTCCGGTCGCCACGTAGAGCGGGCCGCCCGGCGAGGCTGCCAAGTCGCGAATGCCGGTGATGGCGCCTTCCCCCGGGATTATTACTCCACACCGTGGCGCCCGTGGCCGAGAGCTTCCGCACAAAAGCGTTCGCTGATTCTCCCGTCGCCCCCCCGACATAGATGTTTCCGCCTTGGCCCTCAACGTGGCCGCCTTCGCTCCAGCTGCCGGGCTCATCCAGCGTGAACCAGATCGGCGTTCCCGAAGGTCCGAATTGGCCAAACCAGGCGAGACGCTCGTTGCCGGACACGTGCGTGCCGCCGCCAATCATCTCTCCCGTTTCCAGAGTCGAAAGATCCCTCAGCTGGCAGATCCGACCGGCGCACTCCATGTTCGGGCTGACGGTCTGCGCGCCGACATGGTCGGCAACGAAGAATACGGTCGCAAGAGCCAATAAGGTTGAGCGCAAGACCATGACGTCGCCCTTTTCGCGTCGCAGCTTAAACTCTCGACGGGCCGGCGCAAATGAACTCGGCTGAGCTGCGTACGCGTACGCGTAGGAGTCCTGATCGATTGCGATGCCTTTAAATCCTCTTCCCATCAGTTGCGCCGGACGACTTGACTATTCCGTCCTAGCTGTCACAGTATAGCTGTGACACTATGGAACTTCAAGCTTCAGCCCGGCCAATCGATCTTCGACCAGGTCGTCTTCGCCGCCACCAAGGCCTTCGTCTCTGGCGAAATGCGCCCCGGCGATCCCTTCCCGTCGGTGCGGGTTCTGGCGGGAGAGCTGAAGATCCATCCGAACACCGCGCACAAGGTCGTGCAGCACCTTGTGCGGGAAGGGTGGCTGGCCGTCCGCCCGGGCTTGGGCACCGCTGTGGCCGAGCCGCCGGCGGCCCGGTCAGGCGAGCGTCAACGACTGCTGGGCCATGAGGTGGAGCAGCTTGTGGTCGAGGCCAAACGAGTCGGCCTCGATGTCAAGGATGTCGTCGGAGCGATTGAGCGGCGCTGGAAGCAACTGAGCGGCAAGGAATAAGGGGGACGGGCATGATCATCCGGACCGACAGTCTGACCAAGACCTATGGTTCGCGTGAAGCGGTGCGGGCGCTCGATCTGGAGGTCCCAGGCGGCGCCGCCCTCGCCCTCATCGGTGCGAACGGCGCGGGCAAGACAACGACCATCCGGATGCTGATGAACATCCTGCGGCCGGACAAGGGATCGGCGCAAGTACTGGGGGTCGATAGCAGAAAGCTGTCCGCGGCAGAGTTCCAGCGCATCGGTTATGTGTCCGAGAACCAGCGGATGCCGGAGCGGCTTACGATAACAGGCTTCTTCGACTATCTGCGACCGCTCTACCCAAAATGGGATCGCGCGCTCGAGGAGAACCTGCGGACCTCGCTCGACCTCCCGCCCGATCGGCGGATCGGCCAGCTCTCTCACGGGATGCGCATGAAGGTGGCGCTCGCCAGCGCCATGCCTTTCCATCCCGAGCTTCTGGTGCTGGACGAGCCGCTCAGCGGCGTCGATGCGCTTGTGCGCGACGAGTTCATGGCGGGGATGCTGTCCCAGGCCGGAGAAATGACCGTCCTGATCTCGTCGCATGACCTCGCCGATATCGAGGGTTCGGCGACCCATGTGGCGTTCATGGATCGCGGCAAGCTGTTGTTCCAGGAAACGATGGAGTCGCTTACGGGTCGTTTTCGCGCCGTCTCGGTGACGCGTGAGAGGAACCCCACTGATGGAATCTCTCCCCTGAGAGATGCCAACTCGTGGCTGGAGGCCAAGGCCTCCGGCCACGTCTTTTCTTTCGTCGAAAGCCGCTTCTCCGACGAGAACAAGCTTCGAGCCGACATCGCAGCCAGGCTGGGCGAGGCGCGCAATGTCGACATTCGCCCGATGTCGCTGCGCGCCATTTCGACGGCGCTGATGCGCAACGCCCGTCTGGATGCCTCAAAATGAACGGCGCCCGGATCGCCACAGTCCTGAAACGCGACTGGCGCCTGTTCTGGCCGGTCGCCGCGATCGTCGGCGTCTGGCAGATTCTCCAGCGGGCGCTCGCCGAGCCGGATCCGATGGGCGCGCTCAATCTGTCAGTCCTGCTAAGCACGGCAGCGCGAGAGCCGGTGCGTTACCTGCCACTGGCCGCGGCAGCCGTGACCGTCCTTGCCATCGCCACGCTGATTGTCGTGGTCGTGCAGGAGGACGACATACCCGGATTGCGCGGCGACTGGCTGACACGTCCCGTGAAACGATCCGAGACGCTGGCTGCGAAGGCAATCTTCGTCGCCGGGGCGGTTCTGATCCCGGGTTTTATGGCGGGTGTCGTCTACGCGCTGGTGCAGGATGTTCCGCTCGATGTCGCCTTGCTCCACGCCTTCGGGCGCACGGTTGGCGATTCAATCGGTCTTGTCTTGCCGCTCTTTCTGTTGGCCAGCATGAGCTCCAACATCGCCGAGGCGGCGATCCTTGCCCTTCTCGCGGCGGGCGCAAACTACATGCTCAGCCCGAATGCGAGGTTCAGCAGCGGCATCGGGGCGCCGATGGACGCAGCCTGGGTCACGGACATTCTCCGACTCGCCGTGATCCTTGCCGTCGCGCTGCCGCTCGCCGTCTGGCAGTACCGCCGCCCGAACCGCTGGATTGTGCGGGGCTTGGCCGCCGTGGGTGTCGCTGCGTGGATCGCGCTTGCCTACATTCCCCGGGCCGACCTCGCACGCATCAACGTCGCCTTCTCGCCGGATCCCGCCTCTGGCGCCGCCATAACCCTTCCGATGGATGCGCCGATCGATCCGATGATCCTGGCCCGTGTCGGCCCCTGTCGACCGGGCTCGCCCTGCGCCGCCAGGTTCGCGCTGCCGGGCGCAACCGGCGTGCCCGAGGGCTCACGTGTGATCCTGAATGCCAGCCGCGTGAATGTTTTCGATCGGGAGGAAAGGCTGGTTGGCGCCTTCGACATTCTCAATGGGGGACCGCCGCTGAGCTTCTCTGTCGCCAGTCCCGTGTCGTCAGAGGCTCAGCGCAACAGGGCGCGAGCGGCCAACGAAGGCGTGCTGAGCGGCCAGTACATGATGGAGGGCGACCTGACGCTCACCCTGCTGGAGCCCGGCAAGCGCGTCACGCTGCCGATCGACGGCAGGCCTCATTTCTTTCGCGATCTTGGATCGTGTCGCGCGAGCTCAAGCGAAGAGTCTCCCGGCTATGTCGACATTAGATGCCGCGCAATCGGTACGGCGCCCAACCAGATGGCTGTCTTTGTTGAAGGCGCCCGGCAGCCGCGGCGCTGCGCTCTCGACACCTCGCCCCTCTGCAGCCTCCTTGCGGCGCCGCTGTGGGCCCGACTTGTTGTTCAGCAGCGCCCCATCACTTCCTACGTGGATCGGCCGGGCGGCGGCGAACCTCCAGAGACGCTCGACATCCAGCCTTACGTGGCCAGGGCCCATGTCGTGCGCCAAGTACCGCTCAAGGCGCTTCCGCCAGTCGCTCGCGGCGCTGCGCCGCCAGGGCCGGCCGCGCCAGGCCAACCGCTGACGCCAGGCGTCCAGCCGCCGACTCCACGCCTGCCGATTCCGAGAGGCGGACAATGATCTGGCCGACTTTCCTCAAGGACCTTCGCCTCCTCTGGCCGCTGGCGCTTTTGACGGCAGCGCTCCAGGCGTTCAACACCTGGCTTTCAGTACGCGCCTATATCCAGTCCGGCCCCGCCTTCGGATTGCCGCCCCTGGTGCAGCAGTCGGGCATCGTACCGATGGTATCCGCGGCGCTGCTTTGCGCGCTGCTCATCCGGCAGGATCCACCGCAGGGCGAACGCAATGATTGGCTCACCCGTCCGCTGCCGCGCGGCCGGGTTGCTCTGACCAAGGTCGCCGCCGCGCTGGCGATGATCTTCGTGCCGATCTTCGCCATCGATTTCGGGTTCGGCCTGGCGATCGGCATCGAGCCGGCGCAGGCTCTGCTCGCGGGCTTTCTCCGCTCGCTCTACATCTTCACATTGATCTGCCTGCCGGCGCTCGGCGCCGCTGCGATCGCGGGCACGCTGGGCCAGGCAATCGTCGGCGCCGTCGGGCTGGCGGCCGTGCTGTATTTCATGGACAGCGCCGTCATCCGGTTCGACAGCCGTGCCTTTGAGGGCGACCAATACGGCGTCCTGGCAAGGGCGGCGTTTCCACTGTCGACTGCAATCATGGGCGCCGTGGCGCTTGGTCTTCAGTTTCCTCTCCGGAAACAGAGACTCACGGCATTGGCGGCGGCGCCTTTCGCGCTGCTTGCCGTGCTTACCTTCGATCCCGGCTGGCCGCGGGTCATCGGACTCGATCCGGCGATGCATTCGGGAGAGCGTGCCCAAACAGCCGGCTTTGCCATCTCCTTCGACGAGGCGCGCGGCCCATTCAACCACAACGGCGATCCGACCCTGTGGCAGCTACGCAACCCAGGAGTCTTCGACAACATTGCAGGCAAGAAGGCGGCCGCGTTCGCGCGCATGTATCCTTCCCTGCCGGGCGAGAAGAACGTCTATCTCTTCCTGCCGGTCCGCAGCACCGGGACGCCTGCCGGCGAAGTGTGGACGAGTGCAAATTCAGGGATTGTCATCAGCGACCGCTCGGGCGCTGAACTCTTCTCTTACTATGCGGGCTTTGATCGGCCTTTCCCCCAGACGCAGTTCGGGCCCGAAATCGCCGCCGGCTTCGCCAATGGCGATCGCCTGGCGGACGACGCGGCCAGCGATCTCGGTATTTCGCTGCAGATTCCGCCCGGCCTCCTGCGCCTTCGCGGCGACGAACCCGTCAGCATCGAGGCCGTGTTCGACATCAACTTCCTGCACAAAGGCCGGGAAGCGCCGATCACGCTCGGCAAGCAGGCGATCCCCGGCTTCGGCGCCTGTACGCTGACGCCGCCCCGCCCCGGAACGCGGTCCTGGATGGTGAGCTGCCTCCAGCCGCGCAGCCCTCCTTTCTGCGTCACTCTCAATTCCGCGGAGCGCGGCGACTGGGTTCCTTCATGCAGCGCGCTCTACCTGCCGTTCAGGCTTGGCCACATGATGACCGGCCCTTATCCGCGCAGTCCCCAGGGCGGCAGCATTCCTGCCGACCCGGACGAGCAACTCGTCATCCAGGACTGGCGTCCCTCGGGCCACGCCCGCCGTACGCTGCGCATCGACAACATCAGGCTGAACGACTGGACATCAGCCGCCAACGAACGCCCGGTCGGGCCCGACGGATTCACTCCACCGCCGCAATAGCCTGTCCGATGTCTCATCAGCATCGCGGAGTGACCGCAAA
>CAVTXH010000008.1:0-38824 GCA_963738625.1 uncultured Alphaproteobacteria bacterium
TCATCCCGCGCGAGTATGCGAACACGGCGCCGACGAGCCTGCGCATCATGCTGCTGGCGCTCGGTCTCGGGGGCGTGACGATCGCGATGTATTATGGTGCGGCGGCAATGGGGCAGGTCTGGTTCCTGATCCTCCTCGGGGTCTCCACCGTCGTGGCGCTTGCCGGCCTTTACTTCACGGGGGCACATTTCTTGAGGAAACCCGTGGCGGCATAGGGCGGAACAGCTAGAAGTCGGGACGTCATGAGACGCCTCGACCTCAAGCCGAAGAAGAAGCTGCGCAATCCGGGCAGGCATCTGCGCGCGCTCGCGCTCTGGCCGGAGAGGATCATCGAGCAGCTTCCTGCCGCAGCACGGGTCGAGGGCGAGCGCTTCTGGAACTTCAAGGTTCCGGTGTTCGCCAAGCTCGTCGAACCGCCGCACGCCACGCCCGAGACGCAACGCGCGTGCCTCGCCGCGATTTTTGGCGCCGCCGATGCAGTGGAGCGCTCCAGCCGGCGGCCGCGCGACTGTCGCATCGCCTGCCTCGTCACGACGCCCTTCCTGTTCCAGTCCGAAGTGACGCTGTTCCGGGACGAGGACTATTTCCGCAGCTTCCTGCCGGTCACGGAAAAGAAGCGCACCGCGTTCGAGGGCGGCTGGATAGAGGCCTCGCCGGCGGACAATGCGCTTGTCGCGCCGATCCTTCCTCCGGCGCCGGATGGTCTCGTCTTCCGCGGCGGCACGCTGCTGACGGAATACGATCCTGAATGGGGCGAGACGCCGGTCGAGCGCGTCAACTGGGTCTGGTCGTTTCCGCGGCGCTGAGATCCGGTCGCTGATCGCCAAAAGGAAACCGCCCCGGAATCCGAAGATCCCGGGGCGGCGCCGTCGCGGGCGAGAAGTCAGGAAGCCTGTCTCCGATCGCTTTCGCGTAAGGTGTGATCAGCCGGCGAGGCGCTGGATGTAGTCGAACTCGCGGGCCCGGCGTTCGCGCTTCTTGGCCGGCTGGAACGCCACGCGGGCGTGGTCGGCGCAGTAGGGCGAGCCTTCATTGGTGGCGTGGCCGCAGAAGCCGAACGTCGCTTCCGCCGGATCGCCGATCGGCCATTTGCACATCGTGTCTTTCACGGTCAGCACGGTGACCATGTCGCCGTTCGGCAGGCGCTGCGGCTCGACATTTGTCTCCACCTCGACATGCGGGGCGGGGGCGGACGTTTCGCGCACGGCGAGGGCGGCGCCGCCTGCCGTGCGGGCGGTCGCCTGACGCGGCATCTGCTGGGGCTTCGGCCGGGCGAGACGCGGCGGACGCTTCACCGGGCGCGACGGTGTCGCGCGGCCGGAGAGTCCCAGCCGGTGCACCTTGCCGATCACCGCATTGCGGGTGACCGAGCCCAGACGCTTGGCGATCTGGCTCGCACTGTGCCCTTCGGCCCAGAGTTTCTTGAGTTCTGCGACACGTTCTTCGGTCCAGCCCATGAATCTGTCTCCACAGCCTAGGAGAATCATGCAAGACACAAGATATAGGTTGCGCCTGCAGCTCCCCTTCCCAATCTGTCTAGGGATAGTATCTGCGGTCTCGTTTGTCGCAATATGCTGCGCTCATTGTTAACAGGTATATCAATATATTGATGATCTGGCGAGCGCGCCCGAGTCATGGCGTCGCGGGGCAGGTTTCGGCCGGTTGTGGCGCCGTGGACTCTACTTTCGAGCGAGGTTCCCGGGCTGTGCTGGCTTTGGACTCAAACGTCTCGCAAAGCGTTTCAAGCCCGGCATGACCTTCTTATTCCCCGATCAGCCCCAACATTTCGCTGGAACGCGAAAGCGAACAGCGTAAAAGCGCGCCCCATGGACCAGATCCTCGCCAGACCGCCGATGGAGGCCGCCGCGCCAAGCGCGCCCGGGCCCCGGGCCTATGGCGCGGTAAACTGGCTGGGCCTCTGGACGCTGTGCCTGCGCGAGACGCGGCGGTTCTGGAAGGTCGGGATGCAGACGCTGTTTGCGCCCGTCGTCTCCAGCCTGCTGATGCTGTTCGTCTTCAAGCTGGCCTTTAACCAGACCGGATCGGCGAGCCCCGGCGGCGTCGCGTTCGAGACGTTCCTGGCGCCGGGCGTCGTGATGATGGCGATCCTCAACAACGCCTTCGCCAACACCTCGTCCTCGCTGATCATCGCCAAGGTTCAGGGCAATTCGGTCGACTTCCTGATGCCGCCCCTGTCGCCGCTGGAGCTGACGGTCGGCTTCCTGTCGGGCGCAGTGACGCGCGGCATCCTTGTCGGCCTCGTGACCTACATTTCCGTCTGGGTGCTGCAGGTGACCCCGTTCCAGATCATGCACCTCTGGGCCGTCGTCTACTATTCGGTGGTGGCTTCGCTGTTCATGGGCGCGGTCGGTCTGCTGGGCGGCATCTGGGCCGACAAGTTCGACCACATGGCGGCGGTGCAGAACTTCGTCATCATGCCGCTGACCATGCTGTCGGGCACCTTCTACCCGATCGGCCGGCTGCCCGAGCCGTTCGTCACCATCAGCCACGGCAATCCGTTCTTCCACATGATCGACGGCTTCCGCTACGGTTTCACCGGCCATGCAGAGGGCGACCTTCTGATGGGAGCTATCTACACGCTCGTTCTCACGCTTGCCCTGTGCGCTGCGTGCTGGGCGCTGTTCCGATCGGGCTACAAGCTGAAGGCTTGAAGACCCGCCATATTTTCCTGCATTGACAGGGGAAGGGCGGGCCTCAAAGGTCCGCCCTTTCTTTTTCGGCGCCCCGAAAGCCGTGTAAGTCCAGGCGTCATAGGAGATACGCCAATGTCGAACGCCATCCTTCCCGTCTACGGCCCGAGCCCGGTCGTGTTCGAGCGAGGCGAAGGCGTGCGCATGTACGACGACACGGGCCGAGCCTATCTCGATTTCATCGCCGGCATCGCGGTGAACTCGCTCGGCCACTGCCACCCCGCGCTGGTGAAGGCGCTGACCGAACAGGCCAACAAGCTCTGGCACACGTCCAACATGTATCGCGTGCCGGGGCAGGAGCGTCTGGCCCAGCGCTATTGCGACCTGACCTTCGCCGACAAGGCGTTCTTCACCAACTCGGGCGCCGAGGCGATCGAGGCGTGCATCAAGATCGCACGGCGCTATCACTGGTCGAAGGGCCAGCCCGAGCGCATCGGCGTCATCTCGTTCACCGGTTCCTTCCATGGCCGCACCTATGCCGGCATCAACGCCGGCGGGCAGGACAAATATCGCGAAGGCTTCGGCCCGCGCATGGCTGGCTTTCGCACGCTCGAGTACGGCGATGACGCGGCGTTCGAAGCCGAAGTCGCCAAGCCTGACGTGGGCGCCGTGATCATCGAGCCGGTGCAGGGCGAAGGCGGCGTGCGCGAAGTGCCAGAGGCGCGTCTGCAGCTCCTGCGCAAGCTATGCACCCAGCACGGCGTCCTGCTGATCTACGACGAAGTGCAATGCGGCGCGGGACGCACGGGCCAGCTCTTCCATCACCAGTGGGTGAAGGATGCTGCGCCTGATCTTCTCGCTGCAGCGAAAGGCATTGGCGGCGGCTTCCCAATGGGCATGGCGCTCGCGACCGAGGAGGCAGCCTCCGGCATGGCCAAGGGCGTGCATGGCTCCACCTTCGGCGGCGGTCCGCTGGCGATGGCGGTCGGCAACGCGGTGCTCGACGTGGTCGCCGGCCCCGGCTTTCTCGAAAGCGTCCGCCGCGTTGCAGGCGATCTCACGCAAGGTCTCGAGTCGTTGAAAGGCCGTTACCCGGAACTCATCGTCGGCATTACCGGGCGCGGCCTGCTGCGCGGCCTCAAGATGACGAAGGACCCGATGCCGCTGCGTGGCGCGCTGTCGGATCGCGGGCTCCTGGTTGGAACGGCGGGCGACAACGTACTGCGACTCGCCCCGCCGCTCATCGTCACCCAGGCCGATGTGCGCGAGGCAGTTGACATCATCGACCAGCAGCTCGCCTCGATGGTCGCTGCTCCAGCGTCATGAAACACTTCATCGATCTCTGGCCGGTCGATTCCGGCGAGCTGAGGTCCATCCTCGATAGCGCCAAGTCCCGCAAGGCCGCCCGCAATGGCGCGCCGCGCGGGGCGGCGGACAAGGACGCGCCGCTGGCCGGCCGGACCCTGGCGATGATTTTCGAGAAGAATTCGACGCGTACGCGCGTCTCGTTCGACATGGCGATCCGCCAGCTTGGCGGAACGTCCGTCGTGCTAAATTCGGGCGACATGCAGCTGGGCCGCGGCGAAAGCATCGACGACACGGCGCGCGTCCTCTCGCGCTATGTCGATGCCGTGATGATCCGCGCCAACAAGCACTCGGACGTCGAGGACTTCGCGCGCGCCGCCACGGTGCCGGTCATCAACGGCCTCACGGAAAAGTCGCACCCCTGCCAGATCATGGCGGACCTGCAGACCCTGGAAGAGGCAGGCCTCGACCTGAAAGGCGCGCGCATCGCCTGGGTGGGCGATGGCAACAACGTCGCCGCCAGCTTCATCCATGGCGCGCCCAAATTCGGCTACTCCCTCGCGGTCGCCACGCCCTCGGGCTACGACCCGCAGAAGGAAGACGTCGAACGCGCGCGCGCCGAGCAGGGTCGTGTCGAGCTGTTCCGCGATCCGGTGAAGGCCGTCGCCGGCGCCGATGTCGTCATCGCCGACACATTCGTCTCGATGGGCGACAAGGACGCCAAGCAGCGCCTCAAGGATCTCGCACCTTTCAAGGTCAGCGAAGACCTGATGCGTCACGCCAACGGCAAAGCGATCTTCCTCCATTGCCTTCCTGCGCACCGGGGCGAGGAGGTCGATGCCGCAGTGATCGATGGCCCGCGCTCGCTGGTATTCGAGGAGGCGGAAAATCGCCTCCACGCCCAGAAGGCGATCCTGGAGTGGTGCCTGCGAGGCTAGAGGCTAATCCTTCGCCGGCGCGTCGATGCAGACCTGCTGACGCCAGTCGTCAAACACGGAATTTGAACGTCTGGCGCGCTTCCGCCGCATCGATTTCAGCGTTCGCGGGGCGTGGAAAGGGTCGTCGCTCGCCAGATCCCCTGCGGCGTCTTGGGCTAGGGGCGCGGGTTGAACCGATGATGCGTTGCGCCCATGTTGGTCAACGCAATCCCACATGCTAACCCGCGCCATGGCCGAACAAAGACTGCTCAATGACCCGTTGGGAGAAGGCGACGATTTTGTCGCTTCGTTCCAGATCGAGGACACGTCTGTCCGGGGGCGCATAGCGCGCCTGGGCGATGGCGCGCTCGATCCCATCCTGAAACGCCATGACTATCCGCGCTGGGCCGCTCACCTGCTGGGCGAGGCGATCACCTTCGCCGTGCTTATCTCGGCCTCACTGAAGTTCGACGGCAAGGTGCTGGTGCAGGCGCAGGGCGAAGGCCCGGCGCCGCTGATGGTCGCCGAGGCGCGGTCGGACGGCGGCGTGCGCGGCTATCTGCGTCTCGACAAGGACAAGTGGGACAAGCTCGACAAGATCAACCGCGGCCAGCGGCCCCACATTCCGCAGGTGATCGGCAAGGGCGTGCTCGCCCTGCTGCTGCAGCCCAACGACCCCGACCAGTCGCCCTGGCAAAGCCTTGTGCCCATCGAGGGCGCGACTCTGGCCGACTGCGCGCAGACCTGGTTCACCCAGTCCGAGCAGATTCCGACGCGCGTGCGTCTGGCGGTCGGCGAAATCTCCGAACCCGGCGGCGCCAAGCGCTGGCGGGCAGGCGGCGCCTTGATCCAGCAGGTGGCGGGCGACGCTGCGCGTGGCGCAACGGATGAGCCGTGGGACAACGCCCGCGCCCTGTTCGACACCATCACCGACCTTGAGCTTGTCGATCCCGATCTCGCGTCCGGCACGCTGCTGCTCCGCCTGTTCCATGAGAGCGGCGTGCGGCTGGAGCCGCCGCGCGGGCTCGCCGACAAATGCACCTGTTCGGAAGACAAGCTGCTGGTCACGCTGCGCTCGATGCCGCGCGACGAGATCCTGTCGCTGGCCGAAGAGGACGGCGCGATCGCCGCCGACTGCCAGTTCTGCGGCCGGCTCTACCGGTTTCCGGCGAAGGACATCTAGGGCTTAGTTCGGCGCGCGCCTGTCGTACGGGCTGTCGAGTGCGAACAGCGGAATGCGCGCTTCCAGCATGGCGCCGGTCTCGTCTTCCAGGTTGTAGGCGCCCTGCATCATGCCCGACGGCGCATTCAGCGGGCAGCCGGATGTGTATTCGAAGCGCCCGCCCGGCTTCAGCACCGGATTCTGTCCGACGACGCCCGAGCCGTTCACTTCCTGCACGCGGCCTTCGCGATCGGTGATGCGCCAATGGCGCGTCATCAGCTGCAGCGTGCGCTTGCTGCGGTTCTCGATCTCGACGTGATAGGCCCAGATATAGCGGTTCTCTTCGGGCGAGCTTTCCTCGTCGAGGAAGGCCGGCCTCACGCGCACGACCACGCCTTGCGTTTCGGCCTCGTAGGCGATGCCTTTGCGCTTGCCCTGCGAGGACTGTTCCGGACGCTTCTCGGTCATGCGGTCAACGCCTGTTCGAGATCCTCGGCGATGTCTTCCGGGTCCTCCAGGCCGACCGAAAGACGGATCCAGCTGCCATCGAGGCCGATGGCGGCGCGCTCGTCGTCGGTTAGCGTGCGATGCGTCGTCGTCGCCGGATGCGTGATCAGCGATTTGGAATCGCCCAGATTGTTCGAGATGTCGACGAGTTGAAGCTTGTTCAGTGTGGCGAAAGCCGCCTTCCGCCCGCCCTTCAGCGAGATCGCCAGCATGCTGCCGCCGCCTTCCGGCATCTGGGAGGCGTGGATGTTGTGGTGCGGATGGTCCGGCCGGCCGGGATAGCGCACGGCCGCCACCTTGGAATTGTCGGCGAGGCGGTCGGCGATCTTCCGCGCATTGTCGCTCATCCGGCGCACGCGCAGGTCCATCGTCTCGAGCCCCTTCAGCACCACCCATGCGTTGAACGGCGACATGGAGGGGCCGGTGTGGCGATAGTATTGCTGGATGTCGTCCTCGATCTTCTTCTTCTTGCCGAGGATGGCGCCGCCGAGCGTGCGGCCCTGTCCGTCCATGTGCTTGGTGGTGGAATAGACCACCCAGTCGGCGCCGAACTGCAGCGGCTTCTGCAGGATGGGCGAGGCGAAGACGTTATCGACGATGAACTCGCCGCCGGCCCTGTGCGTCAGGTCGGCGACGGCGCGCATGTCGACCGCGTCGAGCAGCGGGTTCGACGGCGTCTCGATGATGGAAAAGCGCGCCGGCTTGCTCAGCGCCTTCTCCCATTGGCCGATGTCCGACCCGTCGACCCACACGACCTCGACGCCCATCTTGGGCATCACGTTTTTCAGGATCCAGACGACGGACGAGAACAGGGCGCGCGGCGCGACGATGCGCTCGCCCGGCTTGATCGGCGCCGCCAGCAGGGTGTGGATCGCGGCCATGCCGCTGGCTGTGGCGCGGCAGTCTTCCGCGCCTTCCAGTTCGGCCAGCCTTTCCTCGAACATCCGCACGGTGGGGTTGGCGTAACGCGAATAGATGTAGCCGGGCTCGTCGCCCGCCATGCGCGCCGCCTGCTGTTCCGGGCTGTCATAGACGAAGCCTGAACTGAGGAAGAGCGCCTCGGACGTCTCGCCGTGTTCCGAGCGGGTGAGGCCGCCGCGCACCATCATGGTCTGGGGCCGCCAGCTCTTTGTTTTCGATCGTTTTGCGTCGTCGGCCATTGGCGCACCATGCGAGAAATATCCCCCGCCTTTAAGCCCAAAACTGCAGCCGCGCCAGTGAGCCCGGCTATCCAATTCCTCATGCCCCTCTGCACGGCATTTCCGGTGCAGAGCCGCACTGTTGCTGGTATGCAGCTTTCCGGAGGATCGACATGATTCTAATCGGCCAGTTCGACAGCCCGTTCGTCCGCCGCACGGCCATCGCCATGCGGCTTTACGGACTCGAATTTGAACATCGTCCCTGGTCGGTGTTCGGCGATGCGGAGAAGATCGCGCGCTACAATCCGCTGATGCGCGTGCCGACGCTGGTGCTGGATGACGGCGAGGTGCTGATCGAAAGCCACGCCATCCTCGATGCGCTCGACCAGATGGCCGGGCCGGGCAAGGCGATGATGCCCGCCGGCGAGGCGCGCCGGCATGCGCTGAAGATCTGCGCGCTGGGAACGGGGATCGCCGACAAGGCCGTGTCGATGATCTACGAGACCCACGTCCACAACCGGGCGACGCCTGCATGGATCGATCGCTGCCTCAGCCAGATCGCCGGCGTGCTGGGCGAGCTGGAGGCGAGCCGCTCGATGCAGAAGACCGAATGGTGGTTCGGCGACCGCATCGGCCATGCCGACGTCACCGTCGCCTGCGCGCTGCGCTTCCTCGGCGATGCCCATGCCGGCCTGTTCGATCTTTCTGAAGGCTGGCCGTTGCTGGCCGCTCACGCTGCGAAGTGCGAGGCGTTGCCGCCTTTCATCGAGATCCAGCAACCCTTCAGCGTCACGCCATCCCCGACATGAGCAAGCCGGCGAAATCCGCGAAGGCCGCCGTCAAGACGGCCGTGAAGCGCAAGCCGCCCGCGGCGGACGGCCCGGCGCAGGGCGTCTTGCCCGACCGCGAGCTGCACCAGCTGGTGAAATCGGGGGCCATCTCCGCCGAAGGCGGCATCCTGCCGGACCAGATCCAGCCCGCCAGCCTCGACCTGCGCCTCGGCAAGGTCGCTTTCCGTCTGCGCGCCAGCTTCCTGCCAGGCAAGCATGTCGTCGCCGACCGGCTCGACGACAGCCTGGTCATGCACACGCTCGATCTTGCCCGCGGCGCGGTGCTGGAGACCGGCTGCGTCTATCTCGTGCCGCTGCAGGAGAGGCTGAAACTGCCGAAGGATCTTTCGGCCGCCGCCAACCCGAAAAGCTCCACCGGCCGCATCGACGTCTTCGTCCGCGCCGTCTCCGACCGCGCGCGCGCCTTCGACGGCATTCCGCCCGGCTATGCCGGCGAGCTCTATGCCGAGATCAGCCCGCGCACTTTCTCCGTGCTCGCCCGCACGGGCGACCGTCTGCTCCAGCTCCGCGCCCGCCGCGGCCCGCAGACGCCGGTGCGCGAGATGACGTTCAGCCTCGACCTTCATCCTACCGCCAGCGACATCGTCGGCTACCGCGCCAAGCGCCACAGCCGCGTCATCGATCTCGCCGCCATCGGCGCGCACGGCGTCGATGATTTCTGGGAGCCGGTCCGGGCGCGGGAAGGCCGCATCGTGCTCGACCCCGGCGAATTCTACATCCTCGCCTCGAAGGAAAAGATCGTCATCCCGCTGGATGAAGCCGCCGAGATGGCGCCTATCGCGCCGGAGCTCGGCGAATTCCGCGCGCACTATGCCGGCTTCTTCGACCCGGGCTTCGGCGTCACCCACACCAAGGGCAAGGCGGTGCTCGAGGTCCGCTCGCGCGATGTGCCCTTCATCCTCGAGGACGGCCAGCCCGTAGGACGCCTCGTCTTCGAGAAGCTCACCGCGCCCCCGCAAGTGCCCTATGGCGCCGAAGGCTCCTACTCGACCTACGCCGGCCAGGGCCTGCGGCTGTCGAAGTATTTCGAGCAGGCCGAGGACTAGCCTGTCAACTACACTTGACAGGCCTCCGCCGATCTCCTACTGTCAACTAAACTTGACAGGAGGCGCTCATGGCCGACGTGAGTTTTCGTGATGCGGCGAGGCGCTACAGGCGTCTCTTCTGGCCGGCGATGATCTCCTATGCGGTGATCTGCATCGGCGGCGTCTTGCTGCTCAAGGCGATGGATCATCCTGCGCCGTGGATCTCCGCCCTCGTTGCGCTCGCGACCGCGACGCCGGCTGTCGCCTCGGTCTGGCTTCTCGCCCGCTTCGTTCGCGAGACCGACGAATACACCCGCAAGATCCAGACGGACGCGATGCTGAGCGGCGGAGGCATCACGCTTTCGCTCGCCGTTGTCTGGGGTTTTCTCGAGCTCTACGACGTGATCCCCCCGCTCGAGGATTTCCCCGTCGCCATGCTGATGTGGCTCGCCTTCTTTTTCTTCTACGGCGCCAGCTTCGTGGTCCAACAACTGCGCCGCGGCGAGACGCTGGTCAGCGCACTGAAGAGCGATCCGCTGTGTCTCGGTCGGAAGGCCCAGCAATGACTGCGGGCAGGGACTCTGCTTCAGAGGTAAAGCTCCAGCGCCCGCTTCGCGGCGCCCCGATTTTTGGGCAGGATGCGCGTTGAAGAACAACCTGCGCGATCTGCGCGCTGCGAAGGGCTGGAGCCAGGGCGACCTCGCCGACGCCCTCGGCGTGTCGCGCCAGTCCATCAACGCGCTTGAGACGGGAAAATTCGATCCCTCCCTGCCGCTGGCCTTCCGCATCGCGCGGCTGTTCAGCAAGCGGATTGAGGACATTTTCGACGACGGCCTCGGCGCGATGAAACGCGCCGCGGAATAGGGTGAAGAGCCTAGCCGCGCTTCAGCGCGGCGGCCTCCTTCGCCAGCCTGCCGATCTCGTCCCACTTCTTCGCGTCGATCAACTTGGCCGGCGCAACCCATCCGCCGCCGACGCAGCCGACGTTCGGGCGCGAGAGATAGTCGCGCGCGAGGTCGGGCGTGATGCCGCCGGTCGGGCAGAACTTCACCTTGCCGAACGGTCCCTTGAACGCGTCGATCATCGCGCGTCCGCCTGCCTGTTCTGCCGGGAAGAACTTGAAACGGTCGAGACCGAGATCGAGGCCCGCCATCAGCTCCGTCGCCGTGGCTATACCGGGCAGGATCGGAAGGCTCGCCTCGCGCGATGCGGCGACCGTCGATGCCGAGAGGCCCGGCGTCACGATGAACTGCGCCCCGGCCTCGCGCGCCAGCATGACGTCGTTCGAGGTCAGCACCGTGCCTGCGCCGACGATTGCGCCCTGAATCTTGGCCATCGCTTTCAAGCAGGCGAGCGCCTGTTCGGTCCTCAGCGTTACTTCGAGGACGCGCAGTCCCGCGCCCACCAGCGCCTGCGCCAGCGGGGCCGCATCTTCCACGCGCTCAACCGTCAGCACAGGGATCACCGGCTGCACGGCCATCAGGTCATCGACAGTCATCATGGCGCGCCCGCTCCGGTGAACGAGAATATGCCGCCGCCGCGTTCGGGGTTGATCGCCAGGGCGCGGAACGGCGCAAAGAGTTCGCGTCCCCAGCCCGGCTCGGCCGGCGGCTGCAGGGCAGGGCGGCGCTGCGCCAGCGTCGCGGGATCGACCATCACATCCAGCGTGCCTGCTTCTGCGTCCAGAACGATGCGGTCGCCGTCGATCACGCGCGCCAGCGGCCCGTTATCGTCCGCGCCCGGGCAGACATGGATGGCCGCCGGCGTCGCGCCCGACGCGCCCGACATGCGCCCGTCCGTCACCAGCGCGACGCGGAACCCCTTGTTCTGCAGCGCGGTCAGCGCCGGCGTCAGCGAATGCAGTTCCGGCATGCCGTTGGCGCGCGGCCCCTGGAATCGCACCACGACGACCACATCGCGATCGAGCTTGCCCGCCTTGAACGCGGCGGTGAATTCAGCCTGGCTTTCGAACAGCGCGGCAGGCGCGTCGATACAGCGGCGATCGGGCGGCACGGACGATATCTTGATGACGCCGCGTCCCAGCGATCCTTTCAGCAATCTGATGCCGCCTTCCACCTCGAACGGCTCGCGCACCGGTCGCAGGATGGTCTTGTCGAGCGATCTCTCCGCAGCCGGCCGCCACGCCAGCGTCTCGCCGTCGAGCCACGGCTCCGTCGCATAGGCGTCGAGCCCGCGGCCCGCATTGGTCATCACCTCGCCATGCAGCAGGCCGACGCTCAACAGCTCGCGCGTCAGGAAGGCCATGCCGCCCGCGGCGTGGAACATGTTCACGTCGGCCGATCCGTTGGGGTAGACGCGCGCCAGCAGCGGCGTGACGCCCGAGATGTCCGAAAAATCGTCCCAGTCGATGACGATGCCCGCCGCCGCAGCCATCGCCGGAATGTGCAGCGCATGGTTGGTCGAGCCGCCCGTCGCCATCAAACCGACCAGCGCGTTCACAAACGCCTTCTCATCGATCATGACGCCAAACGGCGCATCGCCCGACTTCGCCAGCTCGATGCAGCGCGCCGTCGCCGCACGCAGCAGGGCTTCCCGCAAGGGCGTGCCGGGATTGACGAAGGCCGTGCCGGGCAGGTGAACGCCCATCAGCTCCATCATCATCTGGTTGGAGTTGGCCGTGCCATAGAAGGTGCAGGTGCCGGCCGTGTGATAGCTCGCGGCTTCCGCCTCCAGCAGCTGCTCGCGCGTCACCTGGCCCAGCGCGAACAACTCGCGCACCTTGGCCTTGTCCTTGTTGTTGATGCCCGACGGCATCGGGCCCGCCGGCGAGAACAGGATGGGCAGGTGGCCGAAGCTCAGCGCGCCGATCATCAGCCCCGGCACGATCTTGTCGCATGTGCCCAGCATAAGCGCCGCGTCGAACGCATCGTGCGTCAGCGCCACCGCCGTGCTCAACGCGATGACGTCGCGCGAGAACAGCGACAGCTCCATGCCGGGCCGGCCTTGCGTCACGCCATCGCACATCGCCGGCGTGCCGCCCGCCACCTGCGCTGCGCCGCCTGCCTTGCGTGCGGCATCTTTGATGATGTCCGGATAGGCGCCGAACGGCTCATGCGCGCTCAGCATGTCGTTATAGCTGGTGACGATGCCGATATTCGGCGCCCGTCCGCGTATCGTCAGCTTGTCGCCAAGCGGCGAGGCTGCGAACGCGTGCGCCAGGTTCCCGCACGACAGGTGAGAACGCCCCGGCCCCGCTTTCCGGGCCTCGTCAATGCGCGCGAGATAGGCCGCCCGCGTGGGCCGGCTCTTCTCGACGATCCTTGTCGTGACCTCTTTGATCTTCGGATGGAGCGTGGCCATGCGCGCCTCTTTTTTGAATCGCGAAGGTCTAGATATCGGCCGGATACGGGCGAAGACCAAGAGCTTAGTGCCCTTTGCGCAACCTTCGCCTTTGCACGGGAATCTTCAGAAAGAGAAACACAAAGTCACAAAGTTTAGCACCAAGGCACAAAGGGGCTCGTGCCCCGTATGCCGGATTGATAAGCTCTCTCGCATAGGTTTGGGGGATGCAATGCAACAGGATTATGAGCCGCTTTCGCGCGAAACTGAGCGTGTAGCGCGCGAGGCGGTCGACGCCGCAATAGCAGTTCACCGGAAGCTCGGCCCGGGACTGCTTGAGTCGGTATATGAAGTCTGTCTGGGTCACGAACTCGAACAGAGGGGCTGCCGGGTAGCGAGGCAGGTCCCGCAGCCTGTTGTGTACGACAGCGTAAGGCTGGAAGCAGGATATCGCATCGACTTGATTGTCGAGAATGTCGCGGTCGTCGAGGTGAAGTCGGTCGAGGCTTTGGCGCCGGTTCACGCGGCTCAGCTTCTGACCTACCTGCGGCTGTCAAACACGAGGCTTGGGTTTCTTATCAACTTCAACGTCGCCCTGCTCAAGCAAGGCATCAAGCGCATGGTGTTGTGACGTCAGGACTTCGTGGTCTTCGTGCCTCCTTGGTGTCTTTGTGTTGGAATCTTTTGGAAAGCAGACGCTCCAGACCTAGCTAGGATTTCTGATCCCGCATCAGCCACTCCAGCATCTCGCCGTTCATGTCGGCGGGGTAAGTGTGACTGAGGTCCACGAGTTCGCGGTATGTCACAATCGCGCCCCCGGCCTTGAGATAGCGCTCGGCGTCGCGGGCCATGGTGTAGGGAAACATCCAGTCCTGCATGCCGTGGATGATGTGGATGGGAAGCCCCTTGAGCCGCCCCTCGTCCGCCGAGTGCGCCAGCATCGGATGAAAAGCCGCGGACACGGGCGCAAGGTGCGTGAAGGGCGAGGCGGGGTCGAGGCCGGAAACATAGCTGAACGTGCCCCCGTCGCTCATGCCGGTCAGCATCATCCGCGCCGGATCGATGTTCCACTGGCCCCGCATGAAGGCGAGAATGCTGGCGAGATGCGGGCTGTCATTGTCCTCGCCCTCGATCGCCCATGTCTGCCCTAGCGAGGTCGGCGCCACCAGGATCGCGCCGCGGCTTCGCGCATCGCGCAGCCAGCTCCACAGGAAATATCGTCCACGTCCGCTGCCGCCGTGCAGCGCCATGACCAGCGGATGCGCGACGTCCGGCGAATAGGTCTCCGGCACATAGGCCCACACCGTCTGACGCGCATCGGGATCGTCGCCGAAACGGATCACGCCGGTCTGGCCTTTGGGCGGGTCGAGAAAGCGCTGGCGGAGGTCCGGATCCTTGCGGCGCGCGGCGTCGAGGAAGAACAGGTTCACCGGCGGCAGGATGCGCGTCAGCGGATAGAGCGCCTCCAGCGCCTTCGGCACGTGACGCATCGCCCTGAACAGCTCGAGCGTCGCGCCCGGATCAGTGGCCGCCAGGCGCAGGCCGTCGAAAGCAGCAAGGGCGTGGTCGGCTGCCGTATCGAGCTGCGCGCCAAGGGCGGAAAACGGTTCGGGCCAGGGCTCGCTCGCGCGCGCCGCTCTCAGCTGTGCGTCCGGCGCGCCCACGCTTTCAAGAACGGCGGCGACTTCCGGCGGATTGAGATAACGCCCGATCAGTCCGAGCGTCTCCAACGTCCGCAGCAGCGGCGGGACGAGGCGTTCGATGTTCCGGACGGCAGGATCACTCATGTCGAGCCTGCCGTCTCACGCCCGGCGCCTCACGGCGCCCAGAAGGCGTGAACCGGCACTTTCTTCTGCGCCAGGAGGTCCTTGATCGGCGATGTCCCGCGGCCTTCCTTCGCCTCGTTGTAGACGTTGAGCTTGTCATTCCCCATGAACAGCAGCGCGATACGTCGCGAGGAGAGAATGCCCGAAAGCGTCAGCGTCATGCGTTCGGGGCTGCCCGCCGCGCCTTCGAAATGGATGCCCGCCAGCTTCTTGGGGTTCGCGGGATCGGCCGCCGCCGCATAGCCCTCGGCCCCGGGGATCAGCGAGGCGATATGCCCGTCCGGGCCCATGCCGAGCAGGCAGATGTCGAACGGCATGATCGGCGAAATGCGCTTCTCGGCTGTCGCCGCCCCGCCGGTCGCCTTCGCATGGTTGGTCTTGAAACCATAGAAAGTCGCCGCCGCGGCGCGCCGCTTCAGCAGCAAATCGCGGATCAGCCATTCGTTGCTGGCAGGATCCTCGGGCGAGACCCAGCGCTCGTCGGTCAGCGTGCAGCTCACCTTTTCCCACTTGAGGGGCAGGTTCGACAGCGCCTCGTAGAGCGGTCCCGGCGTCGTGCCGCCGGCAAGGGCGAGGCTCGCCTTGCGGCGTTTGTTGATGATGTCGGTGATCCGCTCGCTGAAGTCAGCGGTCATGCCGACGAACAGGCGCTTCCGGTCCGGGAAGAAGGTTTCCTCATGGCTCATGCGCGTGGCTCATTCGTACCAGCTGTGTCCGTTGCGTTCGGTTAGTGCAAAGGCGCCGGCCGGGCCCCAGCTTCCGGCCTGGTAGGGGGCGGGCTTCATTCCGGTGCGCGCCCAGCCCTCGACGATGCGATCGATCCAGAGCCAGGCGGCGTCGGCCTCGTCCCTGCCTACGAAAAGCGTGGAGTCGTTCGCGATCGCCGCCAGCAGCAGTCGCTCATAGGCGATGAACCGGCGCTTCTCTCCCTTGAAGGCGTCGAGAAGGCTGAGATTCAGCGCCAGCGGCTGCAACTCGTATCCGCCCAGCGTCAGGGTCGGCGTCTTGTTCATGATGGTCAGCGAGATCGATTCTTCCGGCTGCAGCGTGATGGTCAGCCGGTTGGCCATCAGCGCGCTGCCGTTGAAGATCGAGTGCGGCACGTCGCGGAACTGGATCGTGATCTGCGAAAAGCGCGAGGGCAGGCGCTTGCCGGTGCGCAGGTAGAAGGGCACGCCCGCCCAGCGCCAGTTGTCGAGGTGGGCGCAGATGGCGACGAAGGTTTCGGTATCGCTGGCCTTGCCGCCGTCTTCCTCGGGGTATCCGGTCACGGTCTTTCCATCGGCGACGCCGCGGGTGTACTGGCCCCGCACCGTTTTCTGCGCGACTTCCGAATCGGGAATAGGCCGCAGGCTGCGCAGCACCTTCACCTTCTCGCTGCGAAGCGATTCCGGCCGAAGGTTGGACGGCGGCTCCATGGCGATGAGGCAGAGCAGCTGAAGAAGGTGGTTCTGCACCATGTCGCGCGTCGCGCCGTATTCGTCGTAATAGCCGAACCGTCCCTCGACCCCGATCGTCTCGGCGACCGTGATCTGCACATGATCGATGGCGTGCCGGTTCCACAGAGGCTCGAAGAGCGCGTTGGCGAAGCGCAGCGCGATCAGGTTCTGGACGGTCTCCTTGCCCAGATAGTGGTCGATCCGGAAAATTCGCTGTTCGGTGAAATGCTGGGCGATCGCTTCGTTGATCGCCTCGCACGTCGCCCGGCTCTTGCCGATCGGCTTTTCCACGATGACCCGGTTGGGCTCGGCCGTCAGACCCTGGGCCGCCAAACCGCGGACGATCGGGATATAGAGGGCAGGGGAGGTCGAGAGATAGAAAAGCGCTGCGCCCGCCCCGTTCAATTTCTCGCAGAGCGACACATAGCTGGCCGCGTCGTTGGCCTCGCCGCCGGAATAGCCCAGCCGCTTGGCGAAGTGTTCCCAGGCTTCCTTTGAGAAGAAGCTCCCGGCCCGTTCCCGCACCGCCTTTTCGACTTCCGCGCGGAACTGGTCGTCGGAAAGCTTGGACCTTGCCGCGCCGATGATTTTCAGCGGGCCGGGCAGCAGACCGTCCATGTCGAGGAAATACAGGGACGGGAACAGCATCCGGCGGGCGAGGTCGCCCGTCGCCCCGAAGATTACAAAGGCCCCCAGCGCAGTCATTCTCGAACCTCAGGGCTGGGTTGCACACTCGGTCAAGAAGAAATGCGTGACCGGTCGCATCAATACACCCAAAGCGTGTGACAGAGCCGGTTTCTTCGCCCAAAAACAGGTCTAAAGCCTTGCACCTTAGACGCAATCGCGCTTACTTCCCTCTGTGCCGCGAGGGGAAGCGGTGCTAATCCTTGGCGCAGGAGGCGGGTGTAGCTCAATGGCAGAGCAGAAGCTTCCCAAGCTTACGACGAGGGTTCGATTCCCTTCACCCGCTCCAGAACAGAATCGCGCTTACAACAAGCAACCTGCCCGAATCGCATACAGTGCTGCAGTCTAGGCGCCCGGTTTTCTGCACGTCTGCAGAGCAGCGGGTGAAATATCACGCGTCGAATACAGAAGGTGGCCAGTAGAAACTCAAGACCCATCGAAACTTGCTGACCGGGCCAGCGCACGATGGCGTGAAAAAGGTTTTTCTACTTCCGGTCATCTATCGTAATTGCTATCGGCGGAGGCCGAAAACTCGCGTCACGGATGATATCGATGGCGGAGTTACGCTTCAGCTCGGTGCTCTCCAGAGGATTGCTTGCCGCATGGATGCCAGCGTTGTTGCGCGTCTTCTCGAACAGACCGCGCGTGCGGTCTATGAAAGCCGCGGGCCCAAGGCGATCCATGCCGGCCAGTGGGCCGTGCTGCGCTATCTTGCCCGGGCCGCACGCCAGGCTCGCACCGTCGGGGGCGTCGCCGCCTATCTTGGGGTTACCCACGCACCGGCGTCGCGCGCCGTCGCGGCGCTGGCGCGCAAGCAGTATGTGACGGTCAAGGCGGACCCGGAAGATCGCCGTATCCGCCGCATCGACCTTACCGCGTCCGGCAAGGCGCTGCTGGATCACGACCCCGTCCACCGCCTGACCGCGGCGATCGAGGCCCTCAGCAACGACAAGCAGCGCGAATTCGCCGCCACGCTCGAAACGCTCTACGGTCGTCTCGCCAAGGCGTAGCATACCGCGCGCCGGAACATCGTTGGCGCCCATGGCCGAGCAAGTCGTCTTCTCCATCGACAAAGTCGCCAGCTACCGCGAGCTCGCCATCGAGGTCGCGGCCGTCTGCAAGGGCGAGACGTCGCGCACCGCGCGTTACGCGACCACTGTCTCGCTGCTCGTACAGGCCTTCGGCGCCCGCTTCTTCTGGTGCGGCTTCTATGAAGTCGACCCGCTCAAGCCCGGCGAACTCGTCGTCGGCCCCTACCAGGGCACGCTCGGCTGCCTGCGCATCGCGTTCGGCAAGGGCGTCTGCGGCGCTTGCGCCGCCAAGCGCGAGAGCATCATCGTGCCTGACGTCCACGCCTTTCCCGGCCATATCGCCTGCGACAGTCGTTCGAACTCCGAGATCGTCACGCCCGTATTCGACAGCTCAGGGAGCCTCGTCGCCGTCCTCGACGTCGACTCCACCGCTTTCGCCGCCTTCGACGAGACGGACCGCGTCGGCCTCGAGGCCGTCTGCCGCGCCATGATGACCTGACGCTGCCTCAGCGCCAGCGTTGTCCCCGCCGTCGCCGCCATCGTCGCCGTCTTCACCGCCATCGTCACCGCGCGCGGCGTCATCGTCGCAGCGACGCGCGGCGCGGCGACGATGCGCACCCTGCGCGGTTGAATTACTTGACTTTACTGGGGTGTAAGCTTCTCGAAGCTGGCGATCTGCATCTCGCCCTGCAGCGGCTTGAACACCACGACGCGGTAGGAGTTCATGCCTGTCATCTTGACCGTGAAGCGATAGTTCATGCCCGCGACCACCTGCTGTTCGCGGGTCACCTTTTCCGGGATCGAGCGCTGCGGCTCGCGCGTATAGATCTCGCCTATCGCCCGGTTCTCCGCCGCTTTCACTGCCGGATCGTCGGCCTTGGCGGGCGAGTAGCCGCCGGCCACGGGCGGCTGCGAGGCGGCCGCCGGAGGGGCGATGGGGGGATTATCAGGCGGATTGTTCGCCGGAATGTTGGCGCAGGCCGCGGCAAGCAGGGCCAGAACCAGAAGGGCGGGGCGATGCATCGATATCCTCCCACAGACTGTCCAAAAGATACGCGCGGCCGCTGTGCTGCGATACAGCGGCGGTCAGCTATTGCTGCTCAATCCCGTTTTGCCCACGCCCCGTCGACGCCCTTCGCATAGAAGGTGAAGCTGGCCGGATCCCACAGCGGCTCGTCCTGGCCGACTATATGGAACAGGGCGTGCGTCTCGCGGCCTTCCCAGTACTGGATGCCGTCCATCGTCACGCCATTGGGGCCGCATGCCTCCCACGGCTCGTCGGGATGGGCCGCGCGCAGCTCCGCCTCCAGCTCCGGATTCGGCCCCAGCTCGAAGGCATGGCCGCCCGCTGCGATCTCCGGCAGCGGCACGATGATGCATCGCTCGCGCTGCTCCTCCGGCGCATTCGCCAGCGTCGCCAACGCCACCTGTTCGGCTGTCCCGCCCGCCGGCACGTCGTGCACTTCCAGCAGGAAATTCGCCTGGTCCTCCGGCACGGTCTCAAGCCGCGCCTTCACATAGTTGCCGACCCAGGAATAGACCATCCGGTCCCACTTCTCGCCCGTGCAGTCCTGCGCGCGAAACACCAGCGCCTCGTCCGGCTTGGTCTGCAGCTCTTCCGTACGCCAGACGCAGCCGCGCGCCACCGTCTCGATCTTCGGATCGATGGCGAGGAACAGCGCCGGATTGGCGTCGCTGCACACGCCCGTGACGGCGAGTTTCGAGCTGTTGCAAGGCGGGGCAGCGGCCGCCGCTAGGCTGACGTCAGCCGCCTCGTCGGCCTTCCCGCAGGCGCCCAGCACGGCAACGCCGCAAGCCAGCGCCACAACGATCCGCATCGTCCCTCTCCCCGGTTCGCCCGGCATAGTTCTGCGCGCGTTAGGGCGATTTCTCAAGCGGCGGCAACGGGTCGTGTCTCAGCTTGAGTACTGGTGTCCGCTGCAAGCCCGATAACGGCCAGAGGCGCCAACGCCCGAAGCGGCGTTTGTTGGCCCGAAGGCGACATTTCGCGGCTATGGCCTTGGTGCTAGTCACTCTGATCATCGGGGATCAAGTTGCGAGAGCTCCAGATGCGAGTGGTTGAGCCCGGCCGCGACAGGCTCTTGGCGATATCGGGTGGTCTGCTGCTGTTGGTTGTCGCGCTCGGGGCATGGGTTTGCGCGGCGAACGCAGTGCCGATGGCGCTTTGGGTGCGCAATCTCGTAGCTTGGGCAGTGGGCGCGGCTATCGCTTTTGCGCTCGCCCGCACATCTGCCGCATTGGTCTTTCCGGCAATGCTCTTGGTTACGGCTCTGCTGCTCGCGATGACACTCTTCGATCCCGGGCAGCTCGGCGTTCACCGCTGGGTGGGGTTGGGCCCGGTCTCCATTAACGTCGCCATGCTGATGCTCCCGTCCGCTCTGATCGCGATGGTGGCGCTCGGAGCGAAAGTTCCTTTGCTCTGGCTTCTCGCTATGACGTGCTTAGCGATCCTGGCCATTCAGCCGGACGCCTCGCAAGCGACGGCTCTTGGCGCGGCGCTTACCTTGATCGCCCTTGCCCGCGCGGCCCCGCAACTGGTCCGACTGGCCGTGCCACTCTGCGCAGTCATGCTGGCGGGGGCCGCCTGGTTTAGGCCGGATCCGCTGCAGCCGGCGCCGGAGGTCGAGGAGATCCATCTGCTTGCTTGGGCAGCGTCGCCGGTGCTTGCAGTTGTCGGGCTAGCCTCGCTCGCATTGTTCAGCCTAGCACCGGGCTGGCTCGGCAGGCATGGCTCGCCAGATTTACGCATGGCTGCGTTCGCCCTTAGTGTGTACTTGTTTGTTGGCGCAGTCATGCCCTTCGTCGGCGCCTTTCCCGTTCCGCTTCTGGGAATAGGCGTAAGTCCCATACTTGGAGCTTGGCTGGGACTGGGATGTTTGGCGGTGCTCTCGCGCACAAGTAGCTTCGAAGTTCGCAGGCCTGCGCGATCTTCGATTGGCACAGAATGAGGACATTCGGCAGACAAGCACTGGCCGGTTCAGGCTTGGGGCGCCTCGTCCAGCGTTCGCAATCGGCGAGATTCAGCCGATGTTTGGGGCAGAGGCGAAGGACGTAAGCTGGCCTATCTTGGTCGCTCGACCGGCGAGATCGGATGTTTGGGGAGGGGTCGCCCTTGCGGCAGCGCTTGACCACGAGCTCATTGCTTCGAGTACAAATCACCGGGGGTCTTGGCTCAGCCCTGCAGAGCACGCCTTCCAGGTTCTCACGACCAAATCCGTTGGAGGTCTTCGTGAAGCAACTTTCCGTCCTGTTTGGCGCGTTTGCTCTGGCGCTCGCGGCCTGCAGCTCTACGCAACGGCCGGCGGTTGATCGCACCGTCGCAGAGGCGCGCCCCACATCCGCCGCCGTGGACCCTGCCGCGGTTAGCGCCGGCCAGCTGGTTTTCGCCGCCCAATGCGCCGTCTGTCACAACGGCGCCGACGACACAGCGCCCCAACTCGCCACGCTGCATACCTTCAACCAAGCTCGCGTCTCTGCCGCGCTGAGCGAAAGCGGCCTCATGGCGCTGCAATCGAAGATGCTGACGTCCGAACAGCGTGTGCAGGTTATCGCCTTCATCATCGCGCCAGAGGACATGGGCGGAGGCGGTACGCGGCTGGTGATGACCGCGAAGGAAGAATACCGCGAAGGCTTTGCCTATCCTGTCCGCAGCGCCCGCGATCCGCGCGATTCATCCGAAGTCGCCCGTGCGCCCTCATGGCCTGCGCCGAAGCTTGGCGATGGCCCCTTCCACCTTGAATCCTGGGAACAGCGCAGCCTGAAGGTCTCTGTCGTCACGCGCGGCCTGGAAGCTCCACGCGCCATAGAATTCCTGCCTGACGGATCGACGTTTATTATTGAGCGCGCCGGCAGGCTGCGCATCCTCCGGAACGGCAAGCTTGATCCTCTGCCGGTCGCCGGCACGCCGGCCGTGGCCGTCAATCTCGGCATTGCAACCGGTCTCATGGACGTGGTGTTGCACCCCGACTTCAGGAACAACGGGCTGGTCTACTTCTCCTACCACAAGCCTCGCGGCGACCTTGGCTCCAACGCGATCTTCCGGGGCAGATGGAACGGAAAGGCGATTGTCGAGGGCAAGGACATCTTCGTTTCCGACGATGTCGACACCTTCTACAGCTCCATGACGTTCGGCGCCGACGGCAAGCTCTACGTCTCGATCGGCGGTCCCGCCCTTGGCACCGACGCCTCGATGATGCGCGCCCAGAAGCCCGATGACTACGGCGGCAAGACGCTGCGCCTCAATGACGACGGCACGGCGCCCCGCGACAACCCGTTCTTCGGCCGCGCGGATGCGAACCCCGAAGTCTTCACGATGGGCCATCGCATCAATCTCGGCATGACGATGAACCCGGTGACGAAGGAAATCTGGGTCAGCGAGAACGCCCCATACGGCGGGGACGAGGTGAACATCCTGCGTGCGGGGCAGAACTATGGCTGGCCGGTCCTCAGCGACGGACGCTTCTATGGCGGCAAGCCGATCTCAAGCGTTACCTACAAGGACGGCATCACGCGCCCGCACCTTTCCTATGTGCCGTCGATCGCGCCGAGCGGCATGGTCTTCTATACAGGCGACAAGTTCCCGGCCTGGAAGAACAATCTCTTCATCGGCGCAATGCGTATGGGCGAGACGCCGCGCACCGGCCACATCCAGCGCGTCGTATTCAACGAGAAGTGGGAAGCCGTGCGCAACGAGATGCTGCTGCTCGATCTCCACCAGCGTATCCGCGACGTAGAGCAGGGCCCCGACGGCTATATCTATGCCATCACTGACGAAGGCGCGGACAGTGTGCTCCTGCGCATCGAGCCGGGCGACAGGTAGGACTTGAAGCACAAGGTGCTTGCCGCTTGCCGCCTTAGGTCTATCCTTCCCGTCACGTCTAGGGATGGAAGCCATGAGCTATGCTGTCGGTCCCGGCGATCTGGTTCTATGCGTCAACGTCGCGCCGAACCATGTCACGGGCGAGCCTGTACCCCTTGTCGCTGGCGAGGCCTATCGCGTCCTGGCCGTGATGGAGTTTGCGTGTCCGTGTGGACGTTCCGATGCCTTGCTGGACGTCGGTGTCGACTTCGCCTGGTGCCAGACTCGCTTCCGGCTCATGCCCAAGCCCAGGTTCGAGGCCAAGACGCGTCGCGTCTCCGCTCCGAAAGAAAAGCAGACGGTGCGATGAACATCTGGCTGGAGACTGGGCCGTGTAGCCGAGAGCACGTGTGACAGCCTCCCGCGAGATCGCGCCGGTCGAGGCGCCGCCGCGGAATGGCTGGTGTTAGCGGTACGCGCCTGTCGGATCTTGAGACTGAGGCGCTAGCCGGCAACCATGCCCGCGCGCCTCAGCCCTTGGGCTCCTTTTTTGGCGGACGGGGCTCGGCCGGCTTGTCGGCGTTATGCAGGGTGTCCTTGTACTTTTCGGCCGCCGCCTCCCACTTGAAGGGCAGCACGTCGGGAATCACCGACACTTCCGTCGTGAAGCTGAACGGAACCGAGAACCCGCTGTCATAGGTCAGCTGAATGAAAAAGGCGTCGAACCCCTTGGCGGGCTTGTCGAGGCGGGCGACGTAAGTCCCGTTCGCCTGCGGCTGCAGGACGGTCGACTTGTAGGCGTTTCCGATCAGCTCGACGCGGAAGTCGCGCGTGTCGCTGTGCGCCTGCCACAGCTTCACTTCCTTCGGCGTTTCCTTTGTCGTGACCGTCAGCGCCCCGTCCTCCCCCTTCGTCCAGGAATATTCCGGCCGCTTCCCGCCGGTGATCACCGACTGGTAGAACGCCAGCAGGCTGTCGATCGCATCGGTGTCGGCGAGGTTATGCTTCGAGTTCTCGACATAGCGGATGCGCTTTTCCTCGCCGATCCTGTCCCAGTAGAGGTGCGAGTTGTCGGGCAGGAAGAACTGGTCGCCCGACGCGTTGATCATGAACTTCGGGATCGAGAGCCGGGCGCGGCCGAGATAATTGTAGGGGTCCTCGATCTTCAGCACGGCCTTGTAGTCCTCCGTTCCGACGCGATGCGGAAACAGGCCGTGGCGCACATAATCGCCCAGCGACGGCCCGAAGAAGCCATAGGCCTCGAACTGGTGCTTGGTGATCTCCTCGCTGTTCAGCGCATCGATCACCATCGGGATGATCGCAATCACGCGCGTATCCACCGCGCCGACCAGCCATGTCGTCCAGCCGCGCTTCGATCCGCCGGTGACGACGAACTCGTTCACGGCAAGCTTGCCGCCGTCCTCGCTGGCCATGAACTCGGTCACCGCGTCCATCGCCTTCACGCCTGACTTCACCATGGCGAGCCGCACCAGCCATTCATCGTCCTTGGTGATGAAATGCTGGACGCGCGTGTAGGAGATCAGGTCGTCTTCCTCCCGGGCGACATCCTTGGAGTCGGAGAAATACAGCGGCTGGTTCGGCACCATGCCAAGATTGGCGACGATCGAACCCGTCTCCTTGGCGATGCGGACGTCGCGGTCGGTCGCCTTGGTCGGCGCCGGATCGTCATTGTCGCCGCCGCCGATATAGAGCAGCGCCTTGTCGGACTTCACCTCCGTCGGCTTCACGATGGTGAGCCAGTGCTTCCACACCGTACGGTCGACCTCTTCGGGCTTGCGCCAGGTCTGCGAGGTGAGTTCGAGCACGTAGGCGTTGTAGCCATCGCCCGGAATGGTCGAGACCAGCTTCCAGCCATAGACCGGCTCGGGCTTGGCGATGTAGGCGTCGAGCGCCGTCTTCTCTTCCAGCTTCACCGAAAGATCCGGCGCGGCGGGCGCTGTCGCTGCCGCCGTCTCGACGGGTTTGGCCGGCTGGCACGCCGCCAGCCCCAGCGCAAGCGTCACCGCGGTCAGTGCAGCGGCTTTCCTGAAATCGATCATCGGTCCCTCCCTTGATGCCCGGCGTCTTTGCGCGCCTCGTGATGCAGAGGGCAGCCTAGATGCGGCAAAGGCCGCGCGCCAGAAACATCCGGTGCGCGGCCCCTGCGTCAGTCTCAAAAAAGTCCGCTAAGCGCCCCTACGCGGCCGCCGGCGTGACCCGCTTTCGCATCAGACTCGTGATCAGGAGATAAAGTCCCCACACCGTGAAGACCGTCAGGGCGAGCGAAATGAAGACGTCGAATGCCGTGTCGATCTGGTCGACAAGGGGAACGCTTCCGAACTGCCCGATGCGGTTGAGATCCACCACGGCATTGGGGAAGCCGAGGTCCCGGAAGCGGAAGTAAAGCCCGGCGATCCCCACGACTGCGAGCACGAGGCCCGCCCGGAACCCGCCATCAAGAACCGGCTGGCCGGCTTTGATCTCGCGGTTGATGGCCATCATCTCCATTACGAGGAAGAACACGGCCACCGCATAGAATGGCGTCATCCAGACCAGTGCTTCCTGCAGTCCGGCCGCGCCCGCGGGACCCGCCTCCATGCCGCCGGCGACTTTAGCCTGGGTGAAGCTGGTCGACAGCGTGCCGACCAGCGTCGGCCCGCCGCCCAGCCCGATCATGTTGAGGATCATCAGGAGGATGGCGCCCGACATGGTGCGCTGCGAGGGCTTCACCGAGTTCTGCACCAGCGCCAGCGCAGGCGCGAGATAGGTGATGGTGAGGAACAGCGGCACGGCGAGGATGATCAGCGCCATGCCCCATTCGGACGCCTGGGTGTAGAAATACCAGAACGGCGCCGCGGCGGCCATGCAGACCGCCGGCAGGAGCGCGTACCAGGCCTTCGAGCGCTTCACCAGCACATCGACGATGGCGCCCGAGAACCAGGTCCCGAGGCCGATGCCCAGGCCAAGCGCGAGCGCATACCAGAGCGACAACTCCTCGCGCGTCATGCCGAGCACGCGCAGGAAGTAGGGCGCATTCCACACCAGCGAGGCGTATCCGACGAAGGCGCAGAAGCCGCAACCAAGGGCGGTCCACAGCAGCATTGGGCGGGTAAGGAAGGCCGCGATCGTGGTGAGGAAGCCCTCCTTCACCGAAGCGTTGGCCTCAGCCTGCTCCTTGCTGACTGTCGCTGAGTGATCCATCGCGCCGCGCTTGGGCTCCCGCACGATCAGCAGCAGCATGATGGAGGCGACCACGCCGGCGATGCCGATGGCGATGAAAGCCGTGCGCCAGCCCCAGATGATGTCGATCTGGGCGCCGAAAGCCACGGCGAACGCCTGGCCGAGAGGAACGCCAAGCGAGAACAGGGCGAGCGCAAGGCCGCGCTTTTCCGGCGGGAAATAGTCCGAGATGATCGAATAGGAAGGCGGGGCGCCGGCCGCCTCGCCGATGCCGACGCCGGCGCGGGCGGCGAGCATAACCGGATAGCTCTGCGCCATGCCGCAGAGCGCGGTGAACCCGCTCCACAAGAACGCCCCGGCGAACAGGATGTTGCGGCGGCTGGTGCGGTCGGCCAGGAAGCCGACGATGACGCCGAAGACGGTGTAGAACAGGGCGAAGTTGAACCCTGTCATGAAGCCCATCTGCTTGTCGGTGAAGCCGGTGTCCTTCTTGATCGACTCGATCAGCGTCGACATCAGCTGCCGGTCGAGGAAGTTGAAGATGTAGATGAAGGCCAGCATCGCCAGCACGACCCACGCATAAGGCGTCGTGCGATGGGCCGAGGGCGCAGCGCCCGCAGCGTTTCCAGTGGACATAGGTTTCCTCTCCCGACTCGACTTTTTGCCCTTGCAGGCGTCGCTATCTTGCGGGTCCGTCCCAGACCCGGCGGGACCTTTCCACACCGTAACCTGTTTGGCGAGACTGTTGTCGCCGCGGGCGAACACGCCTTGCCGCAACCGCGAAAGCCGCGGTCCGGCGGCTTGATCTGGCGGGCCCGACAGCGCATCTAGGCCGCGAAACCAAGCTCCCCGCCCGCAGGAACCTGTCGATGGCCGCCACGCACTACATTTACCAGCTTGACGGCCTGACCAAGATTTACCCTGGCGGGAAAAAGGTCTTCGAGAACATCCGCCTGCACTTCCTGCCGGACGCCAAGATCGGCGTCGTCGGCGTCAACGGCTCGGGCAAATCCACCCTGCTCAGGATCATGGCCGGCGAGGACCATGAAATCCTCGGCGAGGCCAAGCCCGTCGACGGCCTCAAGATCGGCTACCTGCCGCAGGAGCCCAAGCTCGACCCCACCAAGACCGTCTTCGAGAACATCGCCGCCTCTTGCCCCGAAAAGGCGATGGTCGACGAGTTCAACGCGATCTCGGTCAAGCTGGGCGAGGAGTACACCGACGAGCTGATGGAGAAGATGACCAAGCTCCAGGAAGAAATCGACGCCGCAAATGCGTGGGACATCGATTCCAAGATCGAAATGGCGATGGAGGCGCTGCGCTGCCCGCCGGGCGACAGCCCGGTCGCCAACCTCTCGGGCGGCGAGATCCGCCGTACGGCCATCTGCGCCCTCTTGCTGTCCAAGCCCGACATGATCCTGATGGACGAGCCGACCAACCACCTCGACGCTGAGTCTGTGGCCTGGCTGCAGAACTATCTTTCGAACTTCCCCGGCTGCGTGATCCTCGTCACCCACGACCGCTATTTCCTCGACCAGATCACCACCTGGATCCTCGAGCTCGACCGCGGGCAGGGCATTCCCTACGAGGGCAACTATTCCGTCTGGCTCGAGAAGAAAGCCAAGCGCATCGCACAAGAATCCCGCGAGGAAGCCGGCCGCCAGAAATCCCTCAACCGCGAACTCGAATGGGTCCGCGCTTCGCCGAAAGCGCGCCAGGCCAAGTCGAAGGCCCGCATCAACGCCTATGAGGAACTGGCCTCGAAAGCCGAGCGCGAGAAGATCACCACCGCGCAGATCCGCATTCCGCCCGGACCGCGTCTCGGCGGCGTCGTCATCGACGCCGAACACATCAACAAGGCGTTCGGCGACAAGCTCTTGATCGAGGACCTCTCCTTCAAGCTGCCGCCCGGCGGTATTGTCGGCGTCATCGGTCCCAACGGCGCGGGCAAGACCACGCTGTTCAAGATGATCACCGGACGCGAAAAGCCGGACGGCGGCACGTTCAAGGTCGGCGAGACGGTGAAGCTCGGTTACATCGACCAGAGCCGGGATTCACTGAACGACAAGAATACGGTCTGGCAGGAGATCTCCGGCGGCCTCGATATCATCGAGATCGGCGGCATCGAGCAGCCCAGCCGCGCCTATGTCGGCGCGTTCAACTTCAAGGGCGTGGACCAGCAGAAGAAGGTGGGCCAGCTCTCGGGCGGCGAACGCAACCGCGTGCACCTCGCCAAGATGCTGAAGGAAGGCGCCAATCTCATCCTGCTCGACGAACCGACCAACGACCTCGACGTCGAAACCCTGCAGGCGCTCGAAGCCGCGCTCGAGGACTTCCCCGGCTGCGCCGTGATCATCAGCCACGACCGCTGGTTCCTCGACCGCGTGGCGACGCACATTCTCGCGTTTGAAGGCGACAGCCATGTCGAATGGTTCGAAGGCAACTTCCAGGCCTACGAAGAAGACAAGAAACGCAGGCTCGGCGCGGATGCGACCGAGCCGAAACGGCCAACGTTCAAGAAGTTCGCGCGGTAGCTGGCCGGTACTTGCCAACTCCATTAACTGCCTGTCAGTTACCGCCCGATGGGCATGGGGACGGGGGTTATGGACACCGCAGAGTATAACTTTTGGGCCGCAGTTGTCGGGTTGATTACTGCGGCGTTGACGCTGACGGCAGCCATCATTGGCCTGGTTCTCCTGAGGCTGGGGCGTAGGCGGCCCCCATCTGCGAAAGCGTTGGAGGAGGAAGACCCTGAGATTCCCGAGTTGACCATTTGGGAGGAACGGCCGGCGATACCTGCCATCTATAGAAGCAATCGACCGCCTGTCCTGGCTGTAGTGAACATGAAAGGCGGCGTAGGAAAAACGACGATCACGGCGAACCTTGCCGCTCACTTCGCCTCGCAAGGCAAGAAAGTTCTTCTCATTGATTTCGACTATCAGGGCTCGCTAACGCAAATGGTGCTTGGTCAGCGAGGCGAAACGCACTTTCGCATGACGGCCCACCATCTGCTCGAAGGATCAAAGACTGCATCCGATATCTTGAAGCTTGAGCCCGCACGCAGATTGGCTGATCGCCAGCAGGACTTGGTCCGCTTGTATCCGGCGAGCTATGCATTCGCCACGATAGAAAACCGACTTATGGCCAACTGGCTGACTGGCGAGCGGGCCGAAATTCGGTATGAGCTGGTCAGGTATCTGTCCGAAGAGGCGATCAGGTCTCAGTACGACATCGCTCTAATCGATTGCCCGCCGCGGATCACAACCGCCACGATCAATGCCCTGACTTCGGCCTCACACGTGCTTATTCCTTCCCAGCCCGACGGGCTTTCCCTGCCCGCCGCCGAGTTTCTGTCCCGCCAGCTCGTCAGGATGAAGGGGTCTGTCTTCCCCAATCTGAAGTTGCTGGGCCTTGTCCCGAGTCTGACGTTGCAGGCGCCGGCGTTGACGACAAAGGAAAACGAGGTGCTTCGGGAGTTTTCGGCGAAGCTGAAAGACATATGGAAAACAGACGGCGAACCAGTGCTTTACGAGGGCTTTGTTCCGCGTACCGGCCCGATTCGGGATGCTGCGGGTCGCGGGATTGCATATTTGCGAAATGCCCCGGCAAGGGCCATATTCCAAAGACTGGCTGGGGAGGTGGAGAAGCGCCTCAAGTGAAATTCAGATTGGTACGCGAGCGCATCGAACGTGCAGTGGCGGGCGACCAAGCGCCCGACTCCGCGACGGGCGCCGCTCATACTTTGTTAGGGAAACTGGCGAAGCTTGACGACCTTGATGCCGAAGAGGTCATCGCGATGCTCGCTATGTTGAAGCCCAAGAAGCCTCCGGCCATCGATAAGGATCAAGCCAGCCGCACCGCGGAAAGTCGCGCCTTGGTCGAGCTGAAGGCTACTTTCGAAAGTGATGCGGATTTTCGCGCTGCGCTCCAGCGCCTGAAAGCGGACAGATCGATCACGCGTGAGGGGCTGAACCGCCTTTTCTGCGAGTTGTTCGATAGGTCCCGCCCGCTGACCACAAAAGCTACGCGCGAGAAGCTGGTACAGGATATCGCCGATCTGCGTCTCGAGCGCGTGCGATCCAAACGAGCCGCGGAATATTTCTCGGGCAAAGTCGCCTAGGCCGCTGGCTTGCCGGTCGCAAACAGGAAGCGCGCTTTGGGCTCGCCGCGAGGCGCAGGCGCGTAACCGTCAAGAAGTTCGCGTGCTATAGTCTTCCATCGCCCGTAGGGCCGGGAGGCGCACGCTGCGGGCGTATCAGAAGGCGCGAGCCGCGAGCCATTGTCGCTGGCAAACCTCAGCCGCTAAGGTGCGACTCGAATTCAGCGAGGAAGCGCGCCCATGAACGTCAAGGACAAGATCGTCATCGTTACCGGCGGCGCCAGCGGCATCGGCAAGGCGCTGGCCGAGCGCTTTCACAGGGAAGGCGCCAAGGCCCTCATCATCGCCGACATGAACGGTCCTGGCGCCGAAGCTGTCGCGAAGTCTGTCGGCGGCATCGCCATTCAGGCCGACGTGACGAAGGAAGCCGAGGTCCAGAAGCTGGTGCGCACGGCTGAAGAGAAATTCGGCCGCATCGATCTCTTTTGCTCCAACGCCGGCATCTCGCGGAAGGACCCGGACATCGACAATCCAGGGTCGCCGGACAATGCGGCGTGGGAGCTCGCCTGGGGCGTCAACGTGATGGCGCATGTCTATGCTGCGCGTTACGCGCTGCCCGGCATGATCGAGCGGAAGTCAGGCTGGTTCCTCAACACCGTGTCGGCCGCGGGGCTTCTCAGCCAGATCGGCTCGGCGGTCTATTCCACCACCAAGCACGCCGCCATCGGCTTCGGCGAACACCTCGCCATCGCGGCGAGGGAAAACGGCGTCGGCGTTTCCCTACTGTGCCCGCAGGCCGTCGACACGCCCATGCTGGGCGGCGCCGCCGGCTCGCAGAATGTCGATGGCGTGCTCTCGCCCGACGATGTCGCGGAAGCCGTCGTGCAGGGCCTCGCCGCCGAAACCTTCCTCATCCTGCCGCACCCGCAGGTCACCACCTACATGCAGCGCAAGACCGGCGACTACGATCGCTGGATCCGCGGCATGGTCCGCCTCCGCCGCGGCGTGATCGACGGCGCGCGCGGCGGACGCTAGTTCTTTTCTGAATCCGGGAACTGTGCGCCCGCCTGGGCATTCCGCTCCGATGGAACCCTTCTATCGCATCGCAGCGCTGGTCTTCGGCCTTCTTCTCGCTTTTGCCTGGTTCCACTTCACCTCTCGAAGCAAGCGCAAGCCGGCGCCGGCGCGCCGGGATGAGCGGCATTTGATTTCGTTCAGAACGGAAATGACCCCATAAAAAGCCGAACGCCTCTCCGGGGAGGGAGAGGCGCGGCCCGCAGGACGGGGCGGTGCCTGCAAGCGGTCGACTGAATTTCTCAGCTAGTTGCGCGCGTCCTCCAGCTTCCACTCGTAGAAGACGTTGTGCCCGCACATGGCCTGCGCCGCGCCATCGACCGAGCCTGGCTTGAAGCGCGCATCGCGCACCCATTTCAGCGCCGCCTCGTCCAGCCGCACATGCCCGCTGGTCGATGCGAGGCTCGCCGACGTCACGCGCCCTCGCGCATCGATGCACACCTGCAGACCCGTCACCCCCTGTTCCTGCGCCCGCACCGAAGCGGCGGGGTAGAGCGGCTTGTCGCCCGGCCGCAGCTTTGGCGACAGGCGCACTGCCTTTGCTGTCGGCCCAACCACAGGCGGACGCGGATCGACGCCGGTCTCCGGCGCTTTTGTCACGACCAGCGTGGTGTCATCGTAGACAAACTTCTCCGGTATCCAGTCCGGCTCCGGCACGGTCAGAGGGGCTGTCGTGTCCAGCGGGGTACGCTCCACCGGATCCTGCTTCTCCGGAACCGGCGGCAGGCTCGCCACCACCATGGGCGGGTCGAACACTTCCACCAGCCGCGCGCCCAGCCCGTTCGACAGGGCGTAGCCCGCCAGCATCGTCACCAGAACCGTCGTCGCCGCGCCTGCGATCTGGCTGGAATTTGGCGCGCGTTGTCTCACTGCCTCGTACATCGAGACCTCCCTGCAGCTTCGGTTATGAAAAGTCAGGCCAGTCCTCAGCGCCCCTTGGCGGCCGCCCTCAGGGCGGAGGCTCGGTATCGACCCTGTCGATCCACACCACCGGCGCAGCTGTTGGCGTTGCGACGGCCTCGATGCGCGTGATGGGAAGGAAGGGCACGAAAAGATCCTCGGCCTCCAGGAACACAGTCCGTTCCGGTTGCGCCGCCCATGCGGCCACGCCGCCGCCCGTCGCAAGGATCGCCACCGCGACCGTCGCCGCCACCCGGCGTCCGTGCGACAGCGGCGCGCGTGTCAGCATGGCGATGCGCTCGGTGAGAGGATGCGGCGCCTCCGCCGGCCAGTAGCAGCCGACGGGCAAGGGCTGCGCCGTCAGCTGCGTCTTCAGCAGCGTCTCGGCGTAGGCGCGGCGCACATTCGGCCGGCGGTCGATCACTTCGGCGTCGCACGCGAGCTCTTGGTCGATGCGCATCATCGCTGCGCCGATATGCACCAGCGGATTGAACCAGCACACGCACCGCGCCATCGCGGCGAGGGCGTTGATCCGCGAATCCCGGCGCTCGAGATGGATCTGCTCGTGCGTCAGGATCAGCTTGCGCTCGTCAGCGCTGAACCGGCTGGCAAAATCCTTGGGCGTCACGATGTAGGGATAGGCAAAGCCCACCACCGCCGGCCCCGCCGCGCCCTTGTCGGCGTCGCGGTTGAACATGGCCTGCCGCTTGGCCAGCGCGATGGCCAGCATGCCCGCGCCCACCGCCCATGCGATCAGAGCCACGCCGAGACCCAGTCCCGCCCAGTCGATCCCTTCGCGCGGAATGTAGGCCGTCACCACGATCCGGTCCGGAAACGCCGGCTCGGGCGTCTCAACCGTGCGGGAAGGGATAAAGGTCGCCAGCATCGCCATCGGCACGATGGCCCAGAGCAGGTAGACGGCGCGCGCGCCGATGAGAAGATGCGCCGGCTTGCGCACCAGAAGAACGAAAGCGATGGCCGCGCCAGCCGCAAGGTTGATCTCGACAAGAGCTTGCAGAAGACCAGCGGTCATCCCTTGTCCTCCTCGATCTTGGCGATCAGCGCCTTCAGCTGCTTGATGTCCTTCGCCGTCAGCTGCCTGTGCTCGGCGAAGTGCGCCACCAGCGGCGTCACTTCGCCCTTGAACAGCCGGTCGAGCAGGCCCTGGCTTTCAGACTGCACCCACTCCGACCGCTCGATCAGCGGACGATAGCAATAGCCGTCTCCCTCACGCGCCCCGGCGATGGCTTTCTTCTTCAAGAGGCGGGTAATCAGGGTCTTCACCGTGCCCGGCGCCCAGTCGTTGGCAGGCCCGACTTTTTCGATGATCTGGTCGGCGCTCAGCGGCGCCTTGCGCCACAGCGCCTCCATGATGCGGGATTCGGCGTCCGAAATCTGCGTCATGATACACCCGTAATCTGAATTCAAAATACACGCGTAATCTCATTCGTCAAGCGGTCACGCGCAGGTAAGGTGATCACACTTGAACTTTGTGGCTGAGCGACGCGAAAACAGTAGGGCTGATTAAGCGGAGAACGCGCACATGCGGTTTGCGAAATGGACGTTCACGCTGGCTGGCGTCTACGGCCTGCTCATCCTGACGCCGCTCTACTTCTTCGAGGGCGCGGCCGCAGGCGAGACGCCGCTGACGCACCCTGAATTCTACTACGGCTTCATCGGCGTCGCGCTCGCCTTCCAGGTCCTGTTCCTCTTCATCGGGCGAGACCCCGCGCGTCTGCGCCTTGCCATCATTCCCTCCATCCTGGAAAAGCTCAGCTTCGGCGCCGCCGTCTGGCTTCTCGTCGCCGCCGGCCGCACCGGCATCGAGGCGACCCTCTTCCCCACCATCGACCTGTTGCTGGCCGCGCTGTTCATTGCGGCATGGTTCACTACAAGGCCCGCCGCCGCCCCGGCTTGACGTATCCCGCGACCCCCGCCATATCCGCCGCCTTCTCCCGATCATCGGGGAGTGATGGATGCCATTCGAGATTGCCTTCGCTTCGTGAGGCGTGCGCCTGACCCCTCCGGGATCTGATCCCGGCGTCTGAAGGCCGCCGCTCGCGCTGAACGACCCGCCGCCCGAATGGGCCGTGGGCTCCTCGCGTTCAGATACAGGCGATACCCCAAGTGAACATCTCGAAACACGAGCAGCGCACGCTGCACGCGCTCGCGCGAGCCGGATCGCATTGCATCTTGGATGCAATGCGTGAATCCGCCTCGATCCAAAGAATCAGATCACGCTACGCGTGATCTGGGCGCGGGCGCATCAATCAATACAAGGACGAATGCGGCGATATCGTCGCTGTGGACTGCATCACCCGCGATGGCTGGCGGCTGGAGGACTGCTCCCTCCATGTCTTTCGCAAGCTGAGGAAGCGCCGCTTCATCCGCAGCGAGCAGGGCAGGCCCTACCGCATCACCCGCGAAGGCCTCGAAGCCGTCCGCGCGCAGGTGGATAACCGGTAACGAGGCGGGGGCAAAAAAGCGGCCAAGGCCTGCGGCATGCGTGGTCTATGGCGAGGCAGGAAGAACATTCCGGCGGCAGACGCTGGAGCGTTCTCCCCCGCGGTCCACTTTTTCTTTCCGGGGCCCTTGCCAGGGAGGGCCTGGATGCGGCTGAAAGGCCGCTTCGCGTCAGTCAGTGAGTCGAGGTCCTGAGGCAGTATGCCGAAGAAGCAACACACACCGGGCAAGTTCGACATGTCGGTCCGCCGCTCCACGGCCGGGCTCGGCCTGTTCGCCAACCAGGACATTGCCCGGGGCGCGTGCGTCATCGAATACACCGGCAAGCCGCTGACGCTTGAAGAGGTGGACAAGAGCCGCTCGCGCTACCTGTTCGAGATCGACAGCAAGCGCACCATCGACGGCGCCCCGCGCTGGAACCGCGCGCGCTACATCAACCATTCTTGCAAACCCAACTGCTCGATCGAGATCGACACGCGGCGGGGCCGCGTCTTCATCCTGGCCAGGCGCGCGATCAAGGCCGGCGAGGAGCTGGCCTACAATTACGGCAAGGAATATTTCGAGGCCTACATCAATGGCGGCTGCCGCTGCGTGAAATGCAAGCCGAACCTCGCCGCCCACGGCATCAAGTCGGACATCGTCCGCCCGAAGGTTTCGGCGAAAGCCGCTGGCAAAGCCGCGAAGAAAACGAAGAAGCGTGGCTAGGGAGTAGGGAATCGGGAGTAGGGAGTGGGGCGCAGTTGCGGCGAGGCAGGGAACACTATTCCCTTCCCCATTCCCTATTCCCGGCGCGCAGCGCCCTACAGTCCGCCGCCCGAGATCGAGAACTTCCGGCGCGTGCCGAGAAGCTTCTGCGCCTCGCCGATCGCCTGCGCCGCCGACTCCGCCAGCTTGAAGCGCGGCTCGGAGCGCAGGGCTTCCAGCGCCTCGGTCAGATAGCTCATCCCCTCGCGCAGCAGCACGGGATCGAACCGGCGCTCGGCCTTCAGGCGCAGCGCCCGGCCCAGCGTGATGTTGGCCGCGATCCACCGGTCCGGCGCCGCCGCCCGGTTGATCTCCGCCAGCGTCGCCCGCGCGATGTCGACCGAGCGATCCAGCCAGGTCTCGTCGCCCGCGAACGCCAGCTGCAGCGCGCCCGAGGACGCATCGTCCACCAGCTCCGCCAGCAGGCGCGGATCCGCTTTCGGTTTCTGGGCGAGGATCGACAGGAGGGATTCAACGACCGGCTGCAGCCGCTCGGCGCGAAAATCCTGCGGCCGGCCCAGCGCCGGACGGAATGCCTTCGCTGCCGCATACGCCATCGCGCGATAGAGAGCCGGCGTCCACGCCGCGCGTTCCCTTGGCATCACCAGCGTCCATGGCGGACGCGGCGCTTCGAACGCGTTGGTCGGCCGGCTCAGTATGCGCGCCACGCCGCCCTTTACCGAGCGCGGGGATTCCGCCCAGAGGATGAGGTCCGCCTCGGTGCGCTTCATCAGCCTGTCGGCGCGATCATCGCCCTCCAGCCCGCCCGGATAGGCGATCACGCGGAACGGTCCGCCGAACATGTAGTCGCGCAGATGGTCGTCCACCGCCCTGCGCATGAGGGCGGCGATCGCCTTCTGCTTTCCGCCATTGCCAGCGACGATCAGGATGCGCGCGCCGATCTCGTTGTCGCGCTTCACCGCCGAGGCCAGCGCCACCCGCCGCGCCGCCGCGCCCAGCCGCACCACGGCCGCCAGCACCAGGAACAGCACCGCTGCGCCCGCGCCCAGCGCAAGCGCCAGCCCCACGCCGGCAAGCTCCGGCGAGGCGACGATCGCGGCCTCGACCTGGCTCCAGGCTGCGCCGAATTGTTCGAGAAGGCCCGTAAAGTCCATAAAAGAGGTCCTGCCGCCCCAGAAAATTGCGGCTTTCCAGCCAATTCTTCTACGCGGGATTGCAATTTCCGCGCAACCGGCCCAGGCGCCGCGCCTGATGTCAAAAAACCCATGTTCGGCAAGACGGCACGCCGCGTACCTGGCGCCCTGCCAATGCCCTTAGTGCCCGCAGACCAGCGCAAACTGGCGATCCCGGCAGGATTTGAACCTGCGACCTACGGTTTAGGAAACCGTTGCTCTATCCAGCTGAGCTACGGGATCGGCGGGCGTCTTATGCCTGCGAAACCGTCCCGTTGCCAGCGCATCGCAGCAGGCCGCCAATCGTCCCGTTGGCGGGGCCGTTTCGCCTGCTTATTGTGCCTTTCTGGCCTTTGGGGGCGCTGGGGGAGGACAGGTGGGGCGGACTGCTGAAATATGTGGGCGGCCAACGCGCCGCAGCCTCGCCCTCGGCGTGCTGGGCGTGGGCGCCCTGGACTTGGGCGCGCTGGGCCTCCTCGCAGGCTGCAGCAGCCAGGCAGATCTTGTGGCGGGAGAGCAGGGCCGTATCGCGCGCATCACCGATGGCGATGTCCTCGGCCTCGACACCGGGCTCAAGGTGCGTCTTGTCGAAGTGGAAGCGCCCGCTCCCGGCTATGACGGCCGCGAGGACCAGCCCTTCGCCGCGGAGGCTCGCAACGCGCTGTCGGCCGCCGGCATGGGGCGCGAGGCGCGCCTCTGGTATGGCGGCCTGTCACGTGACGACTATGGCCGCGCGCTCGCCCACGTCATCGCGCGCGACGAAACCGGCGCCGATATCTGGCTCAACGGCTATCTCGCCAGCCAGGGCGCCGCCCGCGTCCGCACCTGGCCCGACAACGCCCGCCGCGCCCGCCAGCTCCTCGCCCTCGAAGCCGAAGCACGCCGGTCAAGGCGCGGCCTCTGGTCCCTCGACCACTGGCGCATCCGCAGCCTCGAGGATCCGAGCGATGCGCCTAACTTCGCCGTTGTCGAAGGCGGCCTCGCCTCCATGGACACAACGCCGGCGATCAGCGCCGCCCATCTCTCTCCCGCCGGCATCCGCCTTGAAGCCTCCGCCCAGCTCGGCCCGCCCGACCCCGCGCTCGATCTCTCTCCCGGCAAGCCCATCCGCATCCGCGGCCGCATCGATGCGCGCACCGGCGCGCCCCTCATCCGCATCACCCACTGGGCGCAGGTAGAGATGGCTTCGTAGTCCGCAATTTGCGGCGTCGAACAACGGGTGTTGCTGACGCGCCTAGCGGACCGGCTTCGCAGCCGTGCGGGCATCCTTCACGCGCTGCGCCTGCAGGATGTGCGGCAGCGAGTAATTGCCCTCATGGCAGGCGTGCTCGAACATGCGCTGGCTGGTGCGGTAGAGCGAATACTCCGCCAGCCACGGCGCCGAATAGGTTCCCGGATCCTCGACCGTGTACTGGTAGAGCAGCTCCTTGTCCGACAGCCGCGTGAACCGCTCGATCACTTTGGATTCGCCGGTGGCGATGAGATTGGAAAAGACGCGGACGCGATCCTTGTCCGGCAGGCCGACCGTCTCGATCACCAGCGTGTCGCCCTCCCAGCGGGCGATGAAATCGCCGATCGGCGAATGCAGCGCCTTGGGCCGGTGCGTCCTGGCGAAGGGAATGATCCGCGCCTCGTCGCCATACTCCGTGTGAAGCACGACATAGTCCGGCGTCTGGATGAACTGGCGCGGGTTGACGCTCGTCGTGCCGATGCCCGTCACCGGCGGCAGGCCAAGGCTGGTGATGCAGCGCTCCCAGTTCGGCCGCTCCTCGTGATTGTCGTACAGCGGCGACATCTGTCCGCGCGAGGATTCCGCGCGGGCCTGGGGCGTGTAGGGCAGCTTGCCGTCCGCGGGTTGCACCACGACGCGCGTGCGCCGCTCGCCGCGCACGATGGGCAGCCCGTCCGCCGCCTTCATCAGCTCGGGCACTTCGGGATCGAGCGCCCTGTCCAGCGCGGCGGAGATCCCCTTGGCGGCTGCCTCGGCCATCGCCTTCGCCGCGGGCTCGGGCAGGGTCAGCATCGGCGCCTGGGGCGATGCCTCCATCAGCAGCACGAAGTTCTGCGTCCAGATCCCTTCGAAGCTGGGATGGCCAAAGGATGTGCGCGGCGCGGTATAGGCCGGGGCCGGTTTCGCCGGCGCCTGCCCAGCCGCAGCCGGCGCGGCCGCCGACGCCAGCAGCGCGGCGAAAACGCCCGCAAGTCCCACGCGGCGTTCCGCGCCAATCCGCTTCCGATTCTCTCCGGTCCAGCTCTTCATGGCTTTCCACTTCCGACTGAACGTCTGCCTCGTCCGCAACGCAGGCTCTCCAGAAGCAGGAGGGCCCCGACGGGCCAGACGGATGCAACGCACTCCAAAATATCTGCGCCGCCACACTACCCGATCTTGAAGGCGCAAACAGCCTGCGAATTTGCAGCGCAAGACGGCCGTCTTCCGCCGGGGACAAGGCGCAGTGCGAAGGCCGGCCCCGTGACGCAGGGTGCATGAGCGAAGCGAAATGCGCCTTCGCGCCACACACACCAAAGGCGCCTTTCGCCCCGCTCGATGCGCCCTGCGATCCGGACTTATCCTCCG
>CAVTXH010000009.1:0-17617 GCA_963738625.1 uncultured Alphaproteobacteria bacterium
CTGCTCTACCGCTGAGCTAATCCGGCGTCGGATTCCTCGGAATCCGGAGTTGGGGGAATAGGCGCAGCTTGGGTTTTGGCGCAAGCGAATCTCGCGGAGCACTCTGCTGCCCCGGCGGATTCGGCATTTTTGCAGAGGAAACAGCGCCAAAAGACCCGCCGATCGCCACAATCGGCCTATTTCGCGCCCGCTCTCCGCCCCGGCCGATGCGTTGATATCTGCGGCGCCGGGCAAACGGGCATGAACCCCCTGCGCCTGAACCCGACGAAGCAGAGACCGACAGACCAAAAGGCACGGGAGATTTCGATGCAGACGCTGACCGCAATGACGCTGGGCGCCTTGATCCTGGGTGCGGCCGCTTTCGCTTATGACGCCGCCTCCGCGCAGGACGCTTTTTGCGAAGGACTGGAAGTCTCTGTCTATTTCGAGAAGGGCAAGTCGGAGATCAACGACTTCTCCAAGGTTGTCGTCGAGCGGGTCGCCGCCGAGGCGAAAGCCTGCGGCATCACCACCATTGTAGCCGATACCAACGTCGAGGGTCGCCGCGCCGTCGCCATCGCCATCGCCAAGGCGTTCCAGCCATCGGGCGTCAGAGTCGTGTTCGCCGGCAATCCGTCGCTTGCCCCGGCCGATGGCGATTTCATCGCCGACCGTGCGGCCACCGTCCGCCTGACGATGAACCGCTCCGTCGGTTAGATCGGGCCAAGTCAGGCGGCTTTGGCCGCCTCACTCATTGCCTTGCCATCCATCAGGAACAGCACTGACGCCGCCAGGTGATAGGCGATGAACAGGTGCGCGAGGTCGATCGCGAAGATCGTCCTCGATTCCGATGAATAGAGAACATTGTAGCTGAGCGTCGTCGCCGCGAAGCACAGCCACAGCACGAACGCGCGTTGCAGCGCCCCGCCCAGAGACGCCGGCTTGGTCATGTTCAGCACCAGCGCGATGCCGGTCGTGGTGACCAGGGCGACGCCGCCGCCGAGCCCATAGGCCAGGGCGGGACCCATCGAGTTCGGAATCGCCATGACCGCCGCCATCAGCTCCTCACCCTTCAGGGCCGAAGCCTGATCCGGCGCCATTCCGTGGTTGATCAGCGTGTGTTGGCCCCACACCTCGGTCACGGCAAAGCCGTAGATGATCATCCCGACCGCATAGAATGCGATCGCCGCGACCAGCACCGCGACGAGATTCAGTCCAGCCACTCTCGGCATGTCATTTCTCCCCAATGGCCTGCCCCAATGGCCTGGTTGATATCCTGAGCACGCAAGGCAGGCTCGACATCGGCGCGTGCATATTCAGGCATGTTAGCGCTTTTCGCGGCCTTCGAGCAGCCGGATTCGCCCGGCCCGGTCCGCTGGCGCTTGTTAATGTGCGTGTTACAAGCCGCCGAGCCACGGAGCCTTCATGGACAAGAAGATACTCGGCCGCATCTATAGCCGCATGATTCACAAGTACTTTTTGAACGACATGTACTTGGATCTCCGGGTGCGGGCGAAGAAGGATTCGGTCGACTACATCGAGGCGAACCTCAAGGACGCCATGCTGTGCTCGGGCCGCAAGCCGCTGATCGAACTGTGCATGCGCCGCGAGAAGGAAGCCGCCATCAACGGGCTGATCCTGGAATTCGGCGTCGCCGGCGGCGTCTCAACCCGCTTGATCGCCAAGAACGCCGAGCCGCGCACCGTTCACGGCTTCGACAGTTTCGAGGGCCTGCCGGGCGACTGGTCGGGCACACACGAACAGAAAGGCCGCTACACCCAGCACGGCAAGCTGCCGCGCGTGCCGGCCAATGTTCAGCTTCATCCCGGCTGGTTCGACAAGACGCTGCCGGACTTCCTCGCCAAGCACCCCGGCCCGGTAAGTTTCGTCAACGTCGATTGCGACGTCTATGACTCGACCAAATATGTGCTGGAGCAGCTCGCCGACCGCTTTGTCGCCGGGTCGGTGATCATGTTCGACGAGTACTACAACTACCCGAACTGGCGCGAGCACGAGTACAAGGCGTGGCAGGAATTCGTGAAGGCGCGGAACATCACATACAAGTACACGGGCTTCTCCACCATGCGCTATCACGCGGCGGTGCAGATCACGAAGATCGGATAGACTGAAGAATGGCCCGCATCCTCATCACGTCGGCTCTGCCGTACATTAACGGCGTCAAACATCTCGGCAACCTTGCCGGGTCGATGCTGCCGGCGGATGTCTATGCGCGTTATAATCGGCTGGCCGGCCACGAGGTGCTGTTCATCTGCGCCACGGACGAGCATGGCACGCCCGCTGAACTCGCCGCTGCCGAGGCCGGGCAGACGCCGGCCGAATATTGCGACGAGCAGCACGAGATCCAGAAACGCGTCGGCGCCGGCTTCTCCCTGTCGTTCGACTGGTTCGGCCGCTCCTCGCGCGAGCCTAACCGCAAGCTGACCCAGCACTTCGCCGACGTCCTCGAAGACAACGGCCTGATCGAGGAGCGCACGTCGCGCCAGGTCTACTCGGTCGACGACAAGCGCTTCTTGCCGGACCGCTATGTCGAGGGCACATGCCCCAATTGCGGCTATGAAAAAGCGCGCGGCGACCAGTGCGACAATTGCGGGACGCTGCTCGATCCGGTCGATCTCAAGAACCCGTACTCGTCCGTCTCCGGCTCGCGCAATGTCGAGGTCCGCGACACGCGCCACCTGTTCCTGCTGCAGTCGAAATTGCAGGACCGTATCCGCGCCTGGGTGGACAAGCGCGCCGACGACTGGCCGCAGCTGACCAGATCGATCGCTTACAAATGGCTCGACGAGGGCCTGATCGACCGCGCGATCACCCGCGATCTTTCCTGGGGCGTGCCGGTCACGCGCCACGGCAAGACAAGGCCCGGTTTCGAGAACAAGGTGTTCTACGTCTGGTTCGATGCGCCGGTCGAATACATCGGCGCCACCGTCGAATGGGCCGAGGCGCAGAACCAGAACTGGGAGCGCTGGTGGCGCACCGACAAGGGCGCGGACGATGTCAGTTACGTCCAGTTCATGGGCAAGGATAATGTCGCCTTCCACACCGTCTCGTTCCCGGTGACCATCCTCGGCTCGGAGGAGCCGTGGAAGCAGGTCGACAAGCTCAAGGCCTTCAACTGGCTCAACTGGTATGGCGGCAAGTTCTCCACCAGCCAAAAGCGCGGCGTCTTCATGGACCAGGCGCTCGAGCTGCTGCCGAGCGACTACTGGCGCTGGTACCTCATCGCCAATTCGCCGGAGAGTTCCGACACCGCCTTCACCTGGGAAAGCTTCCGGGCTGGGATCAACTCCGACCTCAACGACGTGCTGGGCAATTTCGTCAATCGCGTCACGAAGTATGCGGCCGCCAAGTTCGACTCCAAGGTGCCCGAGCAGGGCGCGCCCGCCGACCACGAGGCTTGGATCGCGAAGGAGCTCGAAACGCGCCTGCCGCAGCTCGCCGCGCACTATGAAGCGATGGAGTTCCGCAAGGCCGCCGCCGAAACGCGCGCCATCTGGGCGGCCGGCAACGAATACATCACCCGCGCGGCGCCGTGGACGGCCTACAAGACCAGCGTCGATACCGCCGCCGTCGGCATCCGCACCGGCATCAACCTCGCGGCTCTGTTCGGCGTCATCGCCCAGCCGATCATCCCGACCGCCGCGAAGTCCATTCTCGACTCCATCGGCGTGCCCGACCAGTTCCGCAGCATGAACCTCGCCAAGCTGGGCGCGGGCGGCCATGCCGGCCTGCTCGACGCATTGCCGCGCGGCATGCCGATCAGCGTACCGCCTCAGCTCTTCACCAAGATCGAAGATGCGCAGGTCGCGGAATGGACCGCCAGGTTCGGCGGGGGCTGAACGTGGTCAAGGTCGCCGAAACAACGCCCGGCGTGATCGAGATTCGGATCAAGTCCGTCAACCAGCTCTTTAACTCGTTCGATCCATCGCCCTTTCAGGAGCGCGATATCGACGATGACGCGGAGGAGTTCATCGTCGGTTCGGCGCTTGAGCACCGGCGCGCCGGGACATTCCGCATCGTCTTCCAGATGCCCGGCGAAGAGTGCGAGAGCGAAGGCGCCAGGGGCCTCGCCTCCGCCGTAGCCAAGCATTTCGACTACCGCGTTCAGGTCATGAAGCGCGAGCTTGGCGAGCTGTTTCGCTCAGGCCGGCTCTATCTCGCCGTCGGCCTCTCGATCTTCGCCTTCTGCACGCTGCTGGCACAGCTGCTGCGTCAGGCGTTTCCGGGGAACGCGCTCGCTGACGGCGTCGAGCAGGGCCTCATCATCATCGGCTGGGTCGCCAACTGGAAGCCGGTGGAAATCCTGCTCTACGACTGGTGGCCCCTCCGCCGCCGCATCCGCCTATTCGAGCGGCTGGCGAAGGCCGACGTTGAAGTCGTGCCGCTCAAGTAGAAAGCGACTTGCATCGCAACCGCATCGATGCGTGCTGGCGAACGGCTGTGCAGGGCGTCCGTGCATTGGCGCGCTTTTGACATGCATCAAGCCGAGGGCGGGACACTCTCCGATACTGATCAGACGATCATCGGAAAGAGAAGTCATGGCGAACGCGCCACCCGGACAACGCTTCAACTCAAGCGCGATCGCCCTGCACTGGGTCGTGCTGGGGCTGGTTGTGGCGGCTTACACGTGCATCCTGCTCCGCGAGAATTTCCCGAAAGGCGGTGAGCTGCGGGAAGCCCTTAAAGCGTGGCACTTCGCGCTGGGCCTGTCAGTGCTCGTGGTTATGCTGGCGCGCGTGCCTTTGCGGATGTTCGTCTGGAAGTCGCCTGACATCACGCCAGCGCCGGCGCTCTGGGAAAAGTGGTTGGCCGTGGCGGTTCATCTGGCGCTCTACGGTCTGTTGATTGCGATGCCGATCGCAGGATGGCTCGTCCTCAGCGCCGAAGGAGAGGACATTTCGTTCTGGGGCCTGCAGCTGCCGCCTCTCATCGCCCCGAGCAAGCCGCTGGCCGAACAAATCCAGGAGCTGCACGAAACAGGGGGAACGATCGGCTATTTCCTCATCGGGCTGCACGCCGCCGCGGCGCTGTTCCACCACTACGTCCAGAAGGACGACACGCTAGTGCGGATGCTGCCGGGCGGGCGCCGCAGCCAGCAGCAGCCACCGCTCCCGGCCGACTCGGGCAAGAGCTGACGGGAGCCTATCGACCTAAGCCTTCGCGCTCGGCCGCTCGCTCACGCGTGCATGCCATGCCTTCACATTCTGCAAGCGATCCGGAACGGTCAGTCCGATCCACGTCGCGAAGTCCACCGTCGAGAGCAGGCAGATGTCCGCGATCGTGTAGTCCTCGCCGAGCACGAAACGCTTCCCCGTCAGCTCGCCATCCATCCAGCCTAGCGCCCGCTCATAGTGCGCGCGGTTGGATTCGCCGAAATCCTTGTACTGCGGAACCACCACCGCCGCCGTGAATGGGTGCGCGTGCCGCCAGAACATACCGACCGGCGTCATCGCCGCGAACTCTATCCGCCGCACCCACATGTCCACCTGCGCCTGTTCCAGCGCATTGCGCCCGAACATCGGCGGTTCTGGATAGAGGCTCTCCAGATACCGGCAGATCGCCACCGTCTCCGAGATCGCCGTTCCGTCGTCCAGCTCCAGCGTTGGCACCTGGCCGAGCGAATTGCGCGCCAGATGCTCGGGCGACTTGTGCTCGCGCTTCATGATGGCGATGTCGGCGAGAGGCACGCTCGCGCCCTTTTCCGCGAGAAAGATGCGCACCCGTCGCGGGTTCGGCGCCGGCATGGGGGCGTTGTAGAGCTTCATGTGCATTTCCTTCGCGTGTCCGCCCAGCCGTAAGGCCATCACGTGAATGCTGACAAGCGTGACGCAACGTCGGGGTGACGCGAAAAGCTTTGCCGGCTATCACAGACCAACGGCTTACGAGGGCGTCTTGATGAAGGTTTCGGTTCTGGCGCTCGGCGCGCTTGCCCTGGCTGCGTGCTCCACCGCGCCGCAATCCGCCGCAGCGCAGGGCTTTTCGGCGAACGGTAGGACGCTGCGCCAAATCTACGAGCACTTGCACAGGAATCCCGAACTCTCCTTCCAGGAAAAGAACACGTCCGCGCTTCTCGCCGCCGAGATGAAACGCCTCGGCTTCACTGTCACCACCGGTCTCGGCGACAAGTGGACGAAGGAGCGCGCGAAGTCGGAGTATGGAAAGGTGGAAGATGGCGTCGGCGGCTATGGCTTCGTCGCCGTGCTGAAGAACGGCGACGGCCCCACGCTGATGATCCGCACCGACATGGACGCGCTTCCCGTCGTCGAGAAGACCGGCCTGCCTTACGCCTCCACCGCCCGCGACACCCAGTGGAGCGGTGAGGAGGGCGGCGTCATGCACGCCTGCGGACACGACATCCACATGACGTCATGGATCGGCGCGGCGCGTGAACTCGTCGTCCGCAAGGCCGAATGGAAAGGCACGCTGGTGATGATCGCCCAGCCCGCAGAGGAGATCGGCCTCGGCGCCAAGGCGATGATCGACGATGGCCTGTTCACCCGCTTCCCCAAGCCAGACTTCAACATCGCGCTGCACGACAACGCCTCGCTGCCCGCCGGCACGCTGGGCGTCGGCTCGGGCTATGTTATGGCCTATGTCGACTCCATTGACCTCATCGTGAAAGGCGTCGGCGGCCACGGGGCCTATCCGCAGGATTCGAAAGATCCCATCGTCGTCGCCGCCCGCATCGTCACCACGCTGCAGACGCTGGTCTCGCGCGAACTCGATCCGCTGGATGCCGGCGTCGTCACCGTCGGCGCCATCAATGGCGGCTCGAAGCACAACATCATCCCGGACGAGGTGAAACTGCAGCTCACTGTCCGTTCCTTCGCCGACGCCACGCGCGAGCGCCTGCTCAAAGGCATAGAGCGCATCGCAAAGGCTGAGGCGCTCGCCGCCGGCCTCGACGGCGACAAGGCGCCTGAGATGAAGCTGAAGGAGGACTACACCCCCTCGCTCTACAACGACCCTGCGCTTACCGATCGCATCGGCGCTGTGCTGAGGAAGACGGTGGGCGAGAACAAGGTGGTTATTGCCCAGCCCACCATGGGCGGGGAGGACTTCTCCCGCTACGGCCGCACGCCCGAGAAGATTCCCGGCATGCTGTTCTGGCTCGGCGCCGTCAGCCAGGAAAAGTTCGAAGCCTCGGCAAAGCCCGGCGGCCCAGCGCTTCCCGCGCTCCACTCCTCCACCTTCGCTCCGGACCCCGATCTCACCATCGCAACAGGGGTGAAGGCGATGACCGCGGCGGCCATGGAAATCCTGAAGTAGGGCGCGCTTCCGGCATCGGTTCGCTACGCCGTCTTGCCTCTCTTCTTCTCTTCGCGGAAGCGCAGGAAGGCGAGCAGGGCGGAGGCGGCGCCGGCGAGGGCGGCGAGAACAGCAAAGATCGGCTGCACGCTCTTGGCCCAGTTGATCATCTGGTCGAGCTGCTGGACCTCAACCGTGATCTCGTCGCGGTAAGCGTCGAGCGGTTCGGCGTCAAGCGATCCGGACTCATAGCCGAAGATCTCCAGGATGAGCGTGCGCGTGCCGATCTCGGTCGGCGTCACGCGCCACTGCCAGCGGTTGATCGTCTTGCCCGACAGCTTCTGGCGCTCGACCGTCTGGCTGGTGATGTCGAAGCCGACGCCGGTCAGTTGGGCCGAAACGGTATCCGACAGGTCGACATCGCGCTCGACCACTGTGCCCGGGAAGCCCTGCAGCGCGTCCGCGCCGGCATTGGCGTCGTCGGTCGCATTGATGACGAGCGAAACGTCGATCGCCTTGTTCAGCGCCAGTTTCGCGGGCGGGCGGTTGTACGTAACTTTGCGTGACTTGAATTGGCTCGCCAGTGAAGGCGCAACGCCCGCGGCGGCGGCCGGCGCCGTCGTTGCTGCCTGTGCCGGTGCGACGATGGGGTCTTGTGCAGGCGCGGGCGGAGGCGGCGTTGGAGTTGTGGGCGACGCCGGCGTTGTTTCAGCCGGCGCCAATCGCGCGCGCGCAGCCGGTGCGGCCAAACGCTCAGCCGGCAGCGGCGCAACGCCCGGGGCAGGCGCGGCAGCGACAGGAGGTTGGGCTGGCGCTGACTCCGCAGACTGAGGCGTCGCCGTTACAGGCGGGGGCGGCGGCGCGGGTATCGGCTCAGCGGGCGTGGAGCTCAGCGCGGACGAGTCGTTTGGCGTGGGCGCCGCCGGAGCGGCATCGGTCGCGGCGACAAGCTCGGGCTCGCGCACCAGCGGGGCGCGAGCTTCCGTTGCTCCGTCCGCAAGCATCGGGCCGAACTGCCCCAGCGCCCAAAACCCCGCCGCGACTACCGCAACGATCGCCAGAACCACCACAACAAACGTCCGCATAAACCCTCTCCCCGGCAGAACCGCAGACACCCTAATCCGCTTCGTCCCGCTCCGCATCCTCGTCATCAGCAACGACGACCGCAGGTCTTGCAGGCGGCGGCGCGGCGCCATGGCGGCGCGCCGCTTCATAGAAAGCAATGGCCGCGGCATTGGAAACGTTGAGACTTTCCATGTCGGCGCCGATAGGAATGCGCGCGAGGCCGGAACACGCCTTCGCCACGCCCTGGCGGATGCCGGCGCCTTCCGCGCCCAGCACGATGGCAAGCGGCTCGGGTCCGGCGAACGCATCTTCCAGCGTCTGTTCCGCCGATCCGTCGAGTCCGATCACGCGCCATCCCGCATCGCGCAACGCATCTATCGCCCGCGATATATTGACCGCGCGGATTTCGTCCACCTGTTCGATGGCGCCTGCCGCCGCCTTGGCGAGCGCGCCGCCAAGGGCAGGGGCGTTGCGCGTCTGCATCACGACGCCCGCAACGCCGAACGCGGCGGCGGAACGGAAGATCGCGCCCACATTCTGTGGATCGGTGAGCTGGTCGAGGATCACCAGCGGTTTGTCCGGCCGGATCGCCGCATCGCTGATGTCCGGCCCCTCCAGAGGCTTGCAGCGCACGGCGATGCCCTGGTGCACCGCGCCGGGAGGCAGGCGCTGGTCGATTTCCTTCGGCTCCAACAGCTCCGCGAATTTCGGCAGCGCTTCGACATCGAGGCCCGCGCGCTGGGCGGCGTTGCGGCTCACATAAGCCTTGGAGATTCTCCGCTTTCCATTTGCGAGCGCAGCGCCGGCCGCGTGCATCCCCCAGACCCAGACTTCGCCATTCTCCTCGAACGCGGCGTCGCGGCGCTCCCACTGTCCGCCCTGCTGTGGGCGATGATGCGGCTTGCCGCCGGACCGGTGGTCCGGTCCGCGATCAGGCTTGCCATGGAATTTTGCTTCCGGCCGTCCTGGTGCGGCCTTGCCCTGAAAGCGCGGGCGGTCTTCGCGAGTCCACGGCTTGTCGTTCTTTTGAGAGACGTCATCGCGCGGCGCGCGAGCGCTTGCGCCGGCGTCGACGCCGGAATCTCCACCGGGTTTCCGGGTCCACGGCTTGTCGCCGTGCTTGCCTCGAAAACCACCTGATTTCGGCCCGTTTCCGGGCCGGTTGCGTGGTCGATCCTTCGTCACTATAAGACGCGCTCCGCTGAGAGGCCGGGCCTCGTTTCGGTCTCATCTGCGCCGGCGTCAAGCCGTCGCACTCGGCCCCTGGAAGGGTGGGAGAGTGGTTAAATCCAGCAGACTGTAAATCTGCCCGTCTCAGACGTACACTGGTTCGAATCCAGTCCCTTCCACCACCGCCTCTCTAGCGAGTTGATTTCAAACGAGGGTAGTCACTCGCGACTGCAAGGTTAGTCACTCGGCGTTTTGGATTCGTACTAGCGGTGCGTGTCCGGTTTGCCGCCGTGTGCCCCACGCATCATACAGGACGTTTGTGCAACGGCCGTACCTGCTTTCGAAAAGTCCGACAGTTTGATCGTCCCGACATTCGTTCCCGTCGCCAGCTTCGTCACCGCGTCTTCAACGCGAAGATCCCGGACGGCGATTCCTGACGCCGAGAATAATCGCGCGGCGCTGTTTACCACTCCAAGGCTGGAGACTTGGTGTTCGCGTGACCAATGTCGAACTCCCAAAGCTCGGGACGGACCTGTGTCGCATCAACTTTGCGCAGTTGAGGGTGAGCGCGATCAACGACGCGAGCCATCGCGGTGGCCCGACGAAATGACAACTCCCAGTCCCTGTTGTCCGGGTCCTCCGCGTTCGGGTGGACCTCGGGTTCTTGCTTTGGATAAAAGTTGAGACCGACAAGAACAACATCGCGCGCTAGCGCGAACTTCTCTCGACAAACGTCGTCGCGTAGCATCGTCGCTAGGGGACAGGTCCCCTTCGGGAAATTCACGAAGGTGTCGTCCGAGCCGAATTTCCAATAGCACTCAGAGTGCACATTGATCACGCGAACGGCGGCAACCTCAAGCTCGCCTTCGAGTAGGCGGACGTCAGCCTCCTGAATATATGGCTGCTCGTGAGGAACGCTCTTTTCAAAACGCTCCAAGGGGCCATCGATGCCCGTTGGCCTGTAGCCGTCAGCGATCAATTGCTCGCGGCGCGTCTTGGGCTTCTCAACCTCTCGGTCGGGCTTCACGTCGCCCGTTGGATAAGGCTTGTACGCCGATACATACACGGTCCAGGCGCCAGTAAATCCCCACGCGATCAAATAGAGGGACCCCAAGACGCCGACCACTACGTAGCCAGCACGCAGCCAAAAGTTGTCCGCGCCCGCAATAAGCTCGCCTAGTTCCTTGATCCCCAACATATCGACCCGCCAGAAAAGCAGCGTGAACGATACAGCTGGTTTCTCTAACGCGCCAGCTTGTCGACAGCGTCGCGCGCCATTCGTTCCTGATCGGCGGCGGCGGTATAGCGGCTGATTTCCTTCAGCGTCTTGTGTCCGGTGATCGCGCCAATTTGGAGGGTACTACAGCCTGCTTCGGCGAGACGACGAGCTGCCGCCTTCCGCAGACCGTGGGCGCTGCATTTCTTCAGCCCGGCCGCATCGCACCACTCGCGGAACTTGTTGCCGAACCCCGCCGCAGTGAATGGTTTACCAAAAGCTGTCGTCAGGAATGTGAGATTGCCTTTTGGCGTGTCGTCAATCGCCTTCCGAAGCTGGGGATGGAGCGGGATAGCGAGGCTCGCACCGGTCTTACCTTGCACGACACGGATAATGTCTCCGCTGATATGCTGGCGCCCCATGCGGACCACGTCGCCGCGCCGCTGCCCGGTGTATAGTAACAGCGCGAGCGCGAGGCGTTCTCGCGATCCCTTCGCCCAACGTTTCTCGAATGCGGCAATGTCTTCCTCGCTCCACGACACGAAGCCTTCTGATTTGGTGCGAATGGGACGGACACCAATCGTCGGATCGTCGCGCCGCCATTCATTGTCGACCGCAAAACGGCAAATGATTTGCAGCATCTGGCGAAGGTTGTTCGCGGCGTGTGGGCCGCTCTTTTCGGCCGCGCTGGCGATGTGTTCTTTGATATGGCGACGCTCCAAATGCGTCACACGCTTACCACCGTGCTCGGTTCGCCAGCGATCAAGGATTCCCCGGTAGGTTGTCTTGGTAGACTCACGAAGCTCGCCAAATTCGGGGCTGCGATAGTAGGCGACGCACAGGGCATCGAATGTTCCAGCCCGAGGACGCTGTGACCCAGAGCATTAGCCTGAGTCCGCCGGGCAGCTCGATCTCTTGGCGCCTATGCGCGCGGAATTTGCGCCAGCTCCAGACCGCTGTCATCGCCATCAGAATGCATCGCTGTGCGGATCAAGTGGTCCACCGTTTCCTCGAAATAGAGATTGAGCTCGGTCTGCAGACTGGAGAACTCCGCCCACACTACGTGGTCGAAGAAGCTTCGGGAGACCCGCACCATGATCGTCGTCCTGCGCTGCCGCGGATAGCGGTAGGGCCGAATGCCGTGCTTACGACACACAGCCACGAACAGGTGGACCGACCAGACGTCCAAGAGTGACAACTTCAGCTCGATTTCGGGGTCGGCCCTGTCGCTTCCGATCCGATCTCGAAGCCGGCCGATCGCAGCGCCAGCCGCTGCACGCTCGCCCTCGGTTGCTCCTCGGCGGAAAAGTTCATCGAGCTTTGCAAGTCGAGCCCGCAGACCATCGTCACTCGCAGCCAACACCCAATCTCCCTAATCCATCCGCCGAGGCAAAGACGAACGGGCATCAGCACAATGTCAACTGGCGCGAGATACGATCCGGGCGGCATGCTCTCACAGCACCGGTGTCAGAGGAGGCTACTCGATTGAATAGCCAAGTGCTCGATATCCGGTTCGTCGCTTTGCGGCCATGCGCGCGAGCATTGGCACTGCTTCATCGACGTAGTCGAAGACGAGCACCTCCGTCTTTCCATCATGCTGCCGGTGCAGCCGGCCGACATACTGAGCCAGTGTGCCTTTCCAGGAGATGGGCATCGTCAGGAAGAGCGTATCGAGCCGGGGATCGTCGAAGCCCTCACCGATGTAGCGTCCGGTCGCCAGGATAAGTCGCTCCTGATCAATGGGCGCTTGGAGAACCGCTGCGGACGCTTTGCGTTCGACAGCCGACATACCGCCCCGCAAGACAACGAGATTGCGCGCGAAGCGGGAAAAGCGGCTTTGGAGATAGTCGAGATGATCCCGGCGCTCGGTCAGCACGATTGGTGAGCGCTTCGCCTCGAGCGCTTTCAGCACGTCATCGAAGATCAGATCGTTGCGAGGCTCGTCTCTCGCAAGCGCTGCATAGACGGCCGCCATGGCAGGGCGGTCCGCCGCAGCCAATGAGGGCGGCAACTGGAATGCCGTTGACCGAATCCTGGCGCGATGCCTGACGCCCCGTTCAAAAGCTTGCGTACGAGCATCGACGCGGTGTCGGACAGGGCCACATTGCATAAAGATGATAGGGTGATGGCCGTCCTTACGTGCGATCGTCGCAGACAAGCCAAGGACATAGCGAGCTTTCGATCGCCTCGCTACCAACTCAAAGCTCGCGGCTGAGAGATGATGGCACTCGTCAACGACAAGATGGCCGTAGTCAGTCACCAGGTCCGATACCTCGCCGCGGCGCACGAGACTCTGGATCAAAGCAACATCCAAAACGCCTGTCGGCTTGCGACGCCCGCCGCCGATGATCCCGATAGTCTTCGGATCGATATCAAGGAAGGTTCCGAGACGTTCGACCCACTGGGTGAGCAACTCGCGACGATGGACAAGAATGAGCGTGTTGCGCGCCCGCCGAGCGATGAGCGCTGCGGCCACGACGGTTTTTCCGAAGGCGGTCGTGGCCGCCAGCACGCCATGATCGTGCTGCGCCAGCGCCTCGAACGCCTTCATCTGAGGATCACGTAACTTACCCCGGAAGCTCACCTCAGGCGGAAGCGGACTACCCGCTGTTCGGTGATCTTCCAGCACGATTTCGACGCCATGGGCGCCGAGCAGTTCTACGACTTCATCGAAACAGCCGCGCGGCAATCCGACATGCCGTGGATGAAGTTCGGCACAAGAGATGATTCGAGGCTTACCGAAGGTCGGCAATCGCATCGATTGCGCGCGATAGAATTCGGGATTCTGGAAGGCAGCCAGGCGAATGAGCCGCGCCGCCATTTTGGGCGGCAGCCCGGTCCGGTCGACGTAGACTTGGTCAGCGATGACAACACTGACCTTTTCTGGAAGCGGCGCGCCGACCGGCTCCGGCTCGCGCCGCCGCGAGGGCGTCAGGCGCCATGGCTCGTCGGCGTCCTCGTCTTCAACCGGCATCCGGACGCCCACCACCCGGCCTCGCCTCTCCGCTTCGGCAACGAACTGCGATGTGGCGTCGGCCGAGAGCCGGTGCACTGACGATAGGAACGCCCACTGATCGTCATAGGGTCGAAGGTCCCTGTCGATGAAGACGCTATTGCCGTGTTCGCGTGCCCTCCGTTGCAGGGGCAGGGCGATCAGATTGCCAAATCCGCCGATCGGCATCCTGTCCTGGCTTGGGAAGAAGCGGTCATATGAGGCGAAGCCGATCTCCGGGCGATGTTCCATCGTTTCCGTCACAATCGCTGCGCCAAGCTGGCGGGCGGTGCGCGCTGGAATGGCTTCGGAGAAGAAAATCCACACATGACCGCCATTGCCGGACCGAGACCGTTCAAGAACTGAAGGAATCCCTTTGACGCGGCACGTGTCGATCATGGCCGATGCATCGGCGGCCCAGCTTTCTCCGTCAAAATCAGCCGCCAGAAACCAGCAGGTTTCGTCCGCCAGAAGCGGATAGACGCCAACAACAAACTCGCCAGCGGGGGCTCGCGGGTTACCGCCGCCGCGAAGGTGTTTCTCGATCACATCGTCAGAAACCGGGATGAACGCTTGATGGCGGCACTCTCCGCATTTGACCTGCGGCTTGTTGCATATCCCCTGTACCCACTCATTGGCGCAGGCGGGGGCATAGCCCGACCGTCCCGTCTTGCGGTTTTCCCAGCGTACAGGGAATACATCAGCGCGTCCAACGAACAGGCGGCGAAACAACGCCACCTTGTCTTTCGTCGATGAGGCGGCCGTCACGGTTGGCGCATTCACGCTTAACGCTGGATGATCGCTGCTCACGAACGGCGCTTGCAGAAGTTCAAGCTCCTCCAGCTTGGCTCCAAGCTGCGCCCGTTCAGCCTCTAGCGAGGCTAGGCGGGCCCGAACACGGGCGATCTCTTTGACTGTCTCGGGTTTGTCCATCAAAGTCGTGGACCTGTTCAAACCGCCAAATGCCTGCCCGGGCAGCATAGTCCATGTGAACGGGGATCTTAAGCTGTCTCCGAACCGCCGGTCGGCGAACCATGGGCGATGTTACTGCAGCTCCACCTTAAGGGTTCGCCCAACTGCGTGGGCCGCGCGCGTCAGCGTCTCTAGGCTAATTGCATCGTTCTCAGGATCGAGCAGGCGATCCAGCTGACTGCGGCTCGTGTGCATCCGTTCCGCCATCGCCTTCTTGGTGATCGCGCTCGATTTCATTACTTGTTCGATCTGCCAAGCGAGCACGCGCTTGATGGCAACCGCTTGGGTTGCTTCGTATCGATTTTCCTCTTTGAGGAATGAGTCAAAACTCGAACCGACTTTCGCTTTCACTTTTTTTGTCATCACTCAATTTCCTTCAATCGTTTCTTCGCCAGATCGAGATCGCCCTTTGGCGTTTTCTGCGTCTTCTTGATGAACCCGTGGAGCAACACCATGCGCTCCTCGTTCACCGCGAATATGATCCTCGCCTCGCGCTTGCTGGGGAGGGAGCTTCTCACCTCCCACAGACGGCCGCCCAGCGAGCGGCAGGTCGGCATTCCGACCGGCCATGAAAACTCTACTGTGGCGATGTCCTCGCCAATCGTCTGTTTGTCTTCGTCGTCCAGGCCCTTCAACCAGTCTCGTACCGGCTCCGCGCCGGATCCAGACTGATAGAAGAACGCAGGGATTTTCTTGGGTCTCTTGGCCACGCTCCGCCTCACTTTTGAGTGAGTACCTCATACGGTACACACCTGTCAAGTCTGCCGTGAGAACTGACAAGTTAACTCGGCAAGGTTTTATCGGGCACTCAACGCATTTCGAACGCTATGCCACCGCTGCGCTCCAGACAAACTCCGAGCGTGCGCGAAAGACGCGCAAGCTCGGGCGGCTCAGCAGATGCCGCTGCACGTTGAACGTGTTGTAGATGGCGGCGTGCGTTTCAAGAAAGCGCTGCGCTGAACTTCGCGACTTGAACCCTTGCATCTTGCGCTCGCGCCGTCGGATGGAGAGATGCGAGTTCTCTGCGCGGTTGTTGTCTCGCAGTCGGCCAGGGCGATGTCGATCTGTGAAGCCGAGAATCTCGAGTGCAGCAGGATATGATCGAAGACCGTCCGTCACAATCGTCTCCGGCTCGACATGCTGATTCTTCAATAGCCGCCGCAGCAACCTCAACGCTGCTGCTGTGTCTCGCCGCTTTTGCACCAACATGTCCATGACTTCGCCTTCATCGTCGACAGATCGCCAGATCCAGACGCGTTCGCCATTGATCGTGCTGACCATCTCGTCGAGATGCCAGCGCGGGGATGGCGGCGCCTTGCGACGTCGGAGATTGGCAGCGATCTTCGGACCGAACTTGATCGTCCAGCAGCGAATGGTCTCGTAGCTCGCCTCGATCCCGCGTTGCGCGAGCATCTCTTCCACGTCGCGGAAGCTGAGGGTGAAGCGGAAATAGAGCCAGACGGCGTACTGGATCACTGTTGAGGGGAAACGGTGGCGCTTATAGGAAGTTCGCGTCATTGGGGTCTCCTAACGCCCAGCAATGGGGGCGTTTGCAGAGACCACTTCGCATTAGACTGATGGGGTGGACGGCCCCTGTGTCCGGCGTCGATGCGCCATAGGGTGGTCGTTGTTGAAGCAACCGCCACAGCAGGAGCCGTCCACCATGAAGACTACCACCATCGGGATCGATCTCGCCAAGTCCGTTTTCCAGGTTCACGGCGTTGATGCAGAGGGCGAGGTCACCATCAGGAAGAAGCTGCGTCGCGCTGAAGTGCTAAAGTTTTTCGAAGCGCTGGCGCCTTGCCTGGTGGGCATGGAGGCTTGCGCCACGGCGCATCACTGGGCGCGCGAGATCGGCGCCCTTGGTCACGATGTGCGCCTGATGCCGCCGAGTTACGTCAAGGCCTATGTCCGCCGGCAGAAGAACGACGCGGCGGACGCCGAGGCGATCTGCGAGGCGGTGACACGGCCGACCATGCGCTTCGTGCCGGTCAAGAGCGCCGAGCGCCAGGGCGTGTTGGTCCTGCACCGGACGCGCGAGCTGCTGGTACGCCAGCGAACCATGCTGATCAACGCCATCCGCGGTCATTGCGCCGAGTTCGGGATGATCGCGCCGCTGGGCGCATACCGGGCGAGCGATCTCGTCGAACAGGTCCGAAAGGCGGAAGCATCGATTCTTCCCGACCTTGCTCGATCCGCCCTGCTGATGTTGGCCGAACAGCTCGATGCGTTGGCTGTGCAGATCCATGTCCTCGAACGTCGCCTGCTGGTCTGGCATCGCCAGGACGAAGCCAGCCAGCGCCTGGCGACTATCCCCGGCGTTGGAATCATCACCGCGACCGCTCTCGCCGCGTCTGTGACGGACCCAGGGCTGTTTTGCTCCGGCCGGGAGTTTGCCGCCTTCCTCGGCCTCGTCCCGCGCCAGAACTCCTCCGGCGGCAAGGATCGTCTCGGGCGCATATCCAAGATGGGCGACGGCTATCTGAGGAAGCTCCTCGTGGTCGGCGCGACCTCAGTCATCCGTCGCGCGGGAGCCAACACATCGGCGACCGGCGCCTGGGTGCGGTCCCTGCTGGAACGCAAACCCGCCCGGGTGGTCACCGTCGCCATGGCCAACAAGACCGCCCGCATCGCCTGGGCCGTGCTCGCTCGTGGCGAGGTCTACCGCGTGCCAGCGATGGTTTGATCGAGACTGCAGCGGCCAATGCCGCTGCTTCGAACTGTGAGGGTGCAAATGGGCTGATGAGGATCTAGACGTGGCCGCAGAACAGGACAACCCGAGGTGCTGTCGGAGCTTCAAGCTCGATAGACTGAGTGGGACCTGGTCAGCGAATCCATCAGGGCCAGCGGTCAAATGAACCGCGCAAACAGGCCGGACAGATGACCGCACCCGACAGATCCGCAATCAATCCACTTTTCCCCTTGCATCGCCGGGGCCGTCCACAGATGACAGCACC
>CAVTXH010000010.1:0-27028 GCA_963738625.1 uncultured Alphaproteobacteria bacterium
CGCTGGATGATCGCTGCTCACGAACGGCGCTTGCAGAAGTTCAAGCTCCTCCAGCTTGGCTCCAAGCTGCGCCCGTTCAGCCTCTAGCGAGGCTAGGCGGGCCCGAACACGGGCGATCTCTTTGACTGTCTCGGGTTTGTCCATCAAAGTCGTGGACCTGTTCAAACCGCCAAATGCCTGCCCGGGCAGCATAGTCCATGTGAACGGGGATCTTAAGCTGTCTCCGAACCGCCGGTCGGCGAACCATGGGCGATGTTACTGCAGCTCCACCTTAAGGGTTCGCCCAACTGCGTGGGCCGCGCGCGTCAGCGTCTCTAGGCTAATTGCATCGTTCTCAGGATCGAGCAGGCGATCCAGCTGACTGCGGCTCGTGTGCATCCGTTCCGCCATCGCCTTCTTGGTGATCGCGCTCGATTTCATTACTTGTTCGATCTGCCAAGCGACACGCGCTTGATGGCAACCGCTTGGGTTGCTTCGTATCGATTTTCCTCTTTGAGGAATGAGTCAAAACTCGAACCGACTTTCGCTTTCACTTTTTTTGTCATCACTCAATTTCCTTCAATCGTTTCTTCGCCAGATCGAGATCGCCCTTTGGCGTTTTCTGCGTCTTCTTGATGAACCCGTGGAGCAACACCATGCGCTCCTCGTTCACCGCGAATATGATCCTCGCCTCGCGCTTGCTGGGGAGGGAGCTTCTCACCTCCCACAGACGGCCGCCCAGCGAGCGGCAGGTCGGCATTCCGACCGGCCATGAAAACTCTACTGTGGCGATGTCCTCGCCAATCGTCTGTTTGTCTTCGTCGTCCAGGCCCTTCAACCAGTCTCGTACCGGCTCCGCGCCGGATCCAGACTGATAGAAGAACGCAGGGATTTTCTTGGGTCTCTTGGCCACGCTCCGCCTCACTTTTGAGGAGTACCTCATACGGTACACACCTGTCAAGTCTGCCGTGAGAACTGACAAGTTAACTCGGCAAGGTTTTATCGGGCACTCAACGCATTTCGAACGCTATGCCACCGCTGCGCTCCAGACAGACTCCGAGCGTGCGCGAAAGACGCGCAAGCTCGGGCGGCTCAGCAGATGCCGCTGCACGTTGAACGTGTTGTAGATGGCGGCGTGCGTTTCAAGAAAGCGCTGCGCTGAACTTCGCGACTTGAACCCTTGCATCTTGCGCTCGCGCCGTCGGATGGAGAGATGCGAGTTCTCTGCGCGGTTGTTGTCTCGCAGTCGGCCAGGGCGATGTCGATCTGTGAAGCCGAGAATCTCGAGTGCAGCAGGATATGATCGAAGACCGTCCGTCACAATCGTCTCCGGCTCGACATGCTGATTTTTCAATAGCCGCCGCAGCAACCTCAACGCTGCTGCTGTGTCTCGCCGCTTTTGCACCAACATGTCCATGACTTCGCCTTCATCGTCGACAGCTCGCCAGATCCAGACGCGTTCGCCATTGATCGTGCTGACCATCTCGTCGAGATGCCAGCGCGGGGATGGCGGCGCCTTGCGACGTCGGAGATTGGCAGCGATCTTCGGACCGAACTTGATCGTCCAGCAGCGAATGGTCTCGTAGCTCGCCTCGATCCCGCGTTGCGCGAGCATCTCTTCCACGTCGCGGAAGCTGAGGGTGAAGCGGAAATAGAGCCAGACGGCGTACTGGATCACTGTTGAGGGGAAACGGTGGCGCTTATAGGAAGTTCGCGTCATTGGGGTCTCCTAACGCCCAGCAATGGGGGCGTTTGCAGAGACCACTTCGCATTAGACTGATGGGGTGGACGGCCCCTGTGTCCGGCGTCGATGCGCCATAGGGTGGTCGTTGTTGAAGCAACCGCCACAGCAGGAGCCGTCCACCATGAAGACTACCACCATCGGGATCGATCTCGCCAAGTCCGTTTTCCAGGTTCACGGCGTTGATGCAGAGGGCGAGGTCACCATCAGGAAGAAGCTGCGTCGCGCTGAAGTGCTAAAGTTTTTCGAAGCGCTGGCGCCTTGCCTGGTGGGCATGGAGGCTTGCGCCACGGCGCATCACTGGGCGCGCGAGATCGGCGCCCTTGGTCACGATGTGCGCCTGATGCCGCCGAGTTACGTCAAGGCCTATGTCCGCCGGCAGAAGAACGACGCGGCGGACGCCGAGGCGATCTGCGAGGCGGTGACACGGCCGACCATGCGCTTCGTGCCGGTCAAGAGCGCCGAGCGCCAGGGCGTGTTGGTCCTGCACCGGACGCGCGAGCTGCTGGTACGCCAGCGAACCATGCTGATCAACGCCATCCGCGGTCATTGCGCCGAGTTCGGGATGATCGCGCCGCTGGGCGCATACCGGGCGAGCGATCTCGTCGAACAGGTCCGAAAGGCGGAAGCATCGATTCTTCCCGACCTTGCTCGATCCGCCCTGCTGATGTTGGCCGAACAGCTCGATGCGTTGGCTGTGCAGATCCATGTCCTCGAACGTCGCCTGCTGGTCTGGCATCGCCAGGACGAAGCCAGCCAGCGCCTGGCGACTATCCCCGGCGTTGGAATCATCACCGCGACCGCTCTCGCCGCGTCTGTGACGGACCCAGGGCTGTTTTGCTCCGGCCGGGAGTTTGCCGCCTTCCTCGGCCTCGTCCCGCGCCAGAACTCCTCCGGCGGCAAGGATCGTCTCGGGCGCATATCCAAGATGGGCGACGGCTATCTGAGGAAGCTCCTCGTGGTCGGCGCGACCTCAGTCATCCGTCGCGCGGGAGCCAACACATCGGCGACCGGCGCCTGGGTGCGGTCCCTGCTGGAACGCAAACCCGCCCGGGTGGTCACCGTCGCCATGGCCAACAAGACCGCCCGCATCGCCTGGGCCGTGCTCGCTCGTGGCGAGGTCTACCGCGTGCCAGCGATGGTTTGATCGAGACTGCAGCGGCCAATGCCGCTGCTTCGAACTGTGAGGGTGCAAATGGGCTGATGAGGATCTAGACGTGGCCGCAGAACAGGACAACCCGAGGTGCTGTCGGAGCTTCAAGCTCGATAGACTGAGTGGGACCTGGTCAGCGGACTCCATCAGGGCCAGCGGTCAAATGAACCGCGCAAACAGGCCGGACAGATGACCGCACCCGACAGATCCGCAATCAATCCACTTTTCCCCTTGCATCGCCGGGGCCGTCCACAGATGACAGCACCGTTCGGATTGGCTACGACGATCATAGTCGTCTGGCAGGTGCCGGAGAAGGCGTCGCCGCTCGCTGGCACGAACTCCCGGTAAAGAAAGACCCGTTGTTGCTCGGGTCAAATGGCCAAGCTTGGATCGGAAATACCCAGGCGGAAGCCTATACCGGGCTTCGACGCGGCCGAGAATCTCGAGGCTCGCGACGCTTTGCGGCTCCTTCTGGCCGCGCCGCCAACTTCGGATCGTTGCCCAATTGAACGTATCGCCGGCGGCAGCAACCGCAGTGCAAAGGCGATGCGCTCCATCACGATGACGGCGCATCTGAAGGTCGAGCGCCTCTCCAAAGGTCGGCGGATCTTCCCACTCTTCCCAACTGGGTTCCGGAAAGTCATTGATCTCTGGGCGCTGGCGAGCCCGCCGCATGCTCTCCGAACCAACTCGAGGCACGGCTCGTTCTCGTTTAGTCATGGTCACCTCCTCAAACGGAGGTGTGTCGTGCCCTACAGTTCAGACGAAGTGGACGGCATCAGCGTGTCGGCACCCGAGCACTCGAACCCGCGGCCCAGGCCCGGCTGAATGGCCGAAACCTGCCCGAGGGGCCACTGCGAGGCGCGCAGTCTTGCGACAGGTTTTTCGTCCATCTCAGTGATGCACTCTTCCGCAGTCTGACCCTTGACTCCTGTACCGGTAATCGGTACTTTCCCGCGCGTGCAATATGAATGGGACAAGGTCAAAGCTGTCTCGAATTTACTGCTGCACGGCGTGGATTTTCGTGACGCTATTAGCGCGTTGGAGGATCCCGATCGGATCGAAGATGCTGACGATCGCTTCGACTATGGAGAGGAGCGCGACCTCGTCGTTGGGATGTCTAGCGAGGGGATCCTCTTTGTTGTCGCAACCTACCGCGACGAAAATACCCGTCGCATAATTTCCGCTCGTAAGGCTACGAAACATGAAAAAGACCGCTACCACGCGGGTGACCGCGAAATCTGGTGATCGCAAGGGGGCGACCGACTGGAAGCGCTTGAACGCAATGTCCGATGCTGACGTGCGCAAGGCTGCCCTATCCGACCCGGATGCGCAGCCCCTAAGCAGAGAACAACTCTCAAAAATGCGACGTGTCTCGCGGGTTAAGGCGTTGCGAGAACGTATGGGCCTTACACAACGTGAGTTCGCGGATGCATTTCACTTGCCGCTTACGACGCTCCGCGATTGGGAGCAGCGTAGGTCGCAGCCCGACGCACCTGCTCGAGCGCTACTGCTCGCAATCGAACGGGATCCGAAGAAGATGCGTTCTCTGCTCGCCCCCGCGAGCGCTTGACGCCAGCTAAGTATGGCAGCACGCCTTCTTCGCCGGTTGTGGGCCGGCATCAGCGCGTGCTGCGCGGTAACATGCGGTTGCAAAGAGCTAGGCTTCCGCCATTCCAGGCGGGTGCGTTCAACATTCGCTTCGGAACGAAAAATGCGGCCGGCCGCTGGTCTTTGAAACCGGATACGAACCGCAGTACCCAGCTTCCACCTCTCGTTCGCGCCGGTTGAACCCTGCCATGTCGAGGTCCGGAGCAAAGTGCAACGGCATGACGTAGCGTGGCTGCGGCAGCTTCCTGTTGCAGAAACGGTTAGCCGCGCAAGACCACATAGCAGCCGCGTGGGCGTGATCTCCTTTGAATGGACTCGCTGTCGCGGTGTGTTAGCCTTCGCGCAACAGGAGGACGAGTGATTGCTCGCGCCTGGCGGTGAAGGACGCCCCGGCGATTCGGCGGATGGTCGAGCTGTCGCTGCAGTATCCGCGTTACGGCTATCGGCGGATCGCGATCTTCCTGCGCCGCGACGGGCATGAGATGAGTTTCGGGCGGGCGCATCGTCTCTGGCAGGCTTCGCGGCTGCAATTGCCGAAGAAGCGCGGGCGGAAGCGCATTGCCAGCGGACGCCGGCGTCCCAACGCTCCCAATGGTCCGAACCAGGTGTGGAGGGTACTGACAAGTTAACCGCGCCAAGCAGAATTCTGCACAAGGCGCGCAACGGCGCTCAGGCAGCGGCCAGATTCCAGACGCGGTCAGCCCTTGCCCGAAAGAGTTGTAGCGTCGGCCGGCTGATCATGTGCCGTTGGAAATCGAAGCAGTTGTAGATCGCCGCGTGAGTGGTGAGGAAGCGCTGGGCGGAGGGCAGAGATTTGAACCCGAGCATCTTGCGCTCCCGTCTTCGGATCGGCAGGTGCGAGTTTTCGGCGCGGTTGTTTTCTCGGAGCCGGCCTGGCCGATGACGATCCTCGATCCCCAGCTTCTTGAGCGCCGAGCGGTACGAGGGCAGGCCATCTGAGACGATGGTTTCCGGTTCGACACTCTGGTTGCGAAGCAGGCGCTTCAGCAGTTTCAGCGCTGCGCCAGTGTTGCGTCGCTTCTGCACGATGAGATCGAGGACTTCGCCTTCGTCGTCGACCGCTCGCCAGATGTAGACGCGTTTGCCGCCGATGGTGCTTACCATTTCATCGAGGCGCCAGCGCGGCGAGGGTGCCGCTCTGCGACGCTGGAGCTTCCTCGCAATCTGCGGACCGAATTTGATCCTCCAGCAGCGAATGGTTTCGTAGCTGACGCCGATGCCGCGCTGCGCGAGCATCTCCTCGACATCCCGAAAGCTGAGTGTGAAACGAAAATAGAGCCAAACCGCATGACGGATCACGTCGGCCGGAAAGCGGTGACACTTGAAGGAAATTCGCGCCATTGGGGTCTCCTGCCGCCGAAAGCCGGCGATACCAGAGACCACTTCGCATTTGCCTGACAGCACCACCACCGGCCGCCGAAACGAGAACGTCCACTTTGGACGCGCGGAAGTGCGTGTGTTGCGGCGCATTTCGCGACTTCGCGAGTCTCACTTCCCGCTCCAGCTCGGCATTCGCGCGTGGATTTGGGTCGAAGTCTCTGATTTCCGCCCGGCTCACGTAAGAAATTCGTATAGCCACCGTGACTCCGGCTGCGACGTTCGACCGGGTACCCGGGTTCGAATTGATAGGCGCCGGCCGATTGGAACTCCCTTCACGCGTCGACAATTCTGATTGTGGCTCGCGCCGCACTTGGCTGTCAAAGCCGCGCGTGTATGTTGGGCTGTCAAGTACAGGGGGAGTACGTGCGCAATTCGTGGAAACTTGCCTTTGCGGCCCCGGGAATCGTGTTCGCGCTGACTGCGTGCGCGACGGGCGGGGGAGGGTCTCCTCCGCCGCCATCGCCGCCACCTTCGCCGCCGCCGTTGGGGCTAAGGCTCACCGGACCTTCATTGGGGGCGACGATCAGCACGGATATGGGCGGGGTGGTCACGAACCTGTCGGCGCCGGCCCCGGCGTTCGGAAACGCGCTCATCAGCATGGATCCAGGCGGGGCTACCACGGGCGATGAGACGTTCCGCGTGCAGTACCCGCCGGCGACAGTCGACCGCGACTTCCGGGCTGCGGACGGCCCTGCCTTCACCTATCCCGGTTTCAACTCGTGGATTTCCACAAACCGATGGACAGTGGACGACATTGTGCTCGACATCTTCGACCTGCGCGTCGAGCAGTCCCAGGCGTACGAGTACCTTTATCCCATAAGGCTCCGGCGCGGCGGAGAGGTGGTGTTCGGAGTAGTGGGAACGGCCTCGACAGGCTTCCCCTCGACCCTGCCCGAGCGCTATGTGGACGCAACGGGCATTGCGCGCTTCCGGGGCCAGACGGCTGGTTACTTCTACGACGTGGACAAGCGCATTTATCGGACGACCTCGAACGTCAACATTGAGGTCAACCTCACGCAGAGTCGGCTCAACGCGATCATCGGCAACACGTCGCTCAACGCTGACTCGCCCGACCCGGACCTTAACACTTTCTTCCGGCCGCCGAACGGCTCGTGGTTTGACTTCACCTTCAATGCCCCGATCAACAGCGCTGCGATGACTTTTCAGGGCACGACCTCCACTTCCGGCAACGCCGACTTCGGGGCCATGACTGGCCCGGTCAGCGGCATGTTCTTCGGCGCTCCTGGCGCGGCGCCCGACGAACTGGGATTCACGTTCTCGCTGGCAAATGCCCCCGCAAACGCTCGCTACTGGGGTGTTGGGGCAGCAGATCATGACCTTGCGCCGCGTCCCTTCCTCACCCCGATGACCACAGTGAACATGGGTCGCGGCCCCTCGGTAATGGTCGGCGGCGCAGGCGTTGGCATTTTCGGGACGCGCGGAGCAGGTTCAAGTATTACCGCCGCCACGCTCCTAAACGTCTCTCCCGATGTCTGGGCAAGCTTCTCACCCGGCGCGACGATGAGCTTCCAGGATGACGCCTGGACGCTGCGCTACGCCGCTGGCGGCGTCACGTTCGATGGCGCCTTCTCCTTCTTCGCGATGCCTTCCTACACAGTCAGCCCGACGACTTACAGTTCCTTCCTGGGTCAGCGGAACAACGTCGAACACTACAATATTGGGTTCGACCTCGGCCCCTCGCTCGCCGGAGCGCTAGACAACGTCTTCCTTGTCTCGGTGCGGGGCGACAATTTTGAGACCAACCAGAACATCGGCTACATGGTGTTCGGAACGCAGGCGGCCGTCGCGGACATGCCGACCACAGGTTCAGCGACATTTGCGGGGAAGACACGCGGCGTTTATCTCGACGCGACCGGCCAGCTATTCCAGACGCGTAGCGACCTGGGTATGACTGCGAGTTTCGGGACAGGCGCCATCAACGGATCGGCTACTGGCTTTAGCGCAAGCGGCGACATGTTCCCCGGATTTTCGAGCGACGTCCTCGACTTCACCTTCGCGGGCGCAATCAACAGCGGCGCGTCGACCTTCACGGCGAATGCGGCGAGCACCGCGGGGGGAATCGGGCTCACCGGCAACGTCCAGGGCGCCTTCTATGGCGCCCCGGGCGCAGCGCCCGACGAAGTCGGGCTGGCCTATCAGCTCGGATCGCCAGGCGGCGGCAGGTTCATGGCCGGTGGCGGGCTGATGGCGAAGCAACCATAAGCGTGATGCCGGTCTTGTTCCGCGTTCTTGCCGCCGCCGTGCTCAGCGCCGCCGTCGCGTTCCATTCTTCCGCGCAGCCGCCGCCGGCGTCTCCGGGTGACCAGGAATTCGCAGTGCAGATCCAGCATCTGACGCGGTCTGCGAACTGGACAGCTGCGCTACAACTGCTCGACAGCCGGCCTGAACTTGCTGCGCGAGCCGATGTCATTCGCTTACGCGCCAGCCTGTTACATCAGCTCGGACGCAGGTCGGAGGCGCTGGTCCTGCTCGAACGTCTGCTTGCGACGGACCCGAAGGATGCGCTCTCGCGCTTCCAGCTTGGCGAGACCCATTTTGCCGACCGGCGTGACCGTGCTGCCGAACTTGCCTTCCGCCTTGCGCTCGTAGGAATGCCCGATCCGCGGAGACGGCAAGTCGCCAAATCGCGCCTAGCTGAAATACATGCCCGCCGCGAATGGCGGTTTTGGGCGGGCGCTGCGGTTGCGCCGGACAGCAATATCAGCTCGGCGACCGACGCCTCGCGGATTGAATTGTTTGGCTTGCCGTTCGAGCTCGATGATGCGGCGCGGCAACAGGGCGGCGTGACCTTTTCTGCCTTCGGCGGCATCGAGCGGCGCTTTGCCTATGCGAAGGGGCAGGCCGTGCGCGCGAACCTCATCGGATCTGCTTCCGACGCAGCCGGCATCCAGTTCGACACGGCATCGCTCGCGCTGCGGCTGGGGCCGGACTTCCAGTTTGCCGACCAAGCCGAGGTTTCGGTCCAAGCCACAACAAGCTGGCGCTGGTTCGGAGGAGAACTGTTGGAGGCGCGCCAAGGACTGTTCGGCAGTGCTGAGTTCGGAGAGCGCACGCGATGGTCTGGAGCGGTCTTTTCCGATGCCGTCGACGACAGGCTCAACGAAGGCCGCGACGGATGGATGGCGGGAATCGACGTCGCGCGAACGCACTATCTCACGCCTTCCTCCGTGTGGCGGCTCAGCCTGTCGCTCACGCATCGCGAGGCTGACGCTGAACCGGAAGGCTATGACCAGCAGCGCGTCAGCCTTGGTTTCCTGGAGCCGCTGCCTTTTGCCGTGGCGGTTTATGTCGAGCCTTACCTCCAGCGCCGCCGGCACAGCGCCGCCTCGTTCGCATTCGGCGACGTGCGCGAGGATGTCGAGGCCGGGATTGGCGCGCGCTTCTCGAAGCGCGACTGGATCATCGCCGATGCCTACCCCTACCTGTCGATCTCAATATCGCACAGTGAATCGACGATCGAGCTGGGCGATTTCTCGCGTGAGCGCATCGAGTTCGGGTTGACGCGCGAGTTCTGAAGAAAGCCGACCATGTCACATTCGCCTGACAGCCCCCTCTTCCGGTAGCGCGCAGAAACGCCGCGTTGTATGCGACATACAGAACGGGGAGAGTCGGGGATGATCGTGGTCTCGAGGGCGCGCGCGGCGCTTGCTCTGATGCTTGCGCCCGGGCTTGCCCCGAATGCGCACGGACAGGCGGTGGGCGCGGTCGAGGCAACCGCCCCCGGCGCCTCGTCGCAGGGCGTGAGCGTCTTCGAGTCAACGTTCTTCGCCCCTTACAACCCGGTCAATGCGGGCGACATGGTTGCCCGGGTGCCCGGATTCGAGATCAACGACGGCGATGACCGCCGGGGATTTGGAGCGACGGCCGGCAACGTCCTCGTCAACGGCGAACGCCCGAGTTCCAAGGCGTCGATTTCCGAGCAGCTCCGCCGGATTCCTGCGGGATCGGTCCTGCGGGTCGAACTCCTGTCAGGCAGCGCCAGCGGCGTAGACGTGCGCGGGCAGTCGCGACTCGTAAACGTCGTCCTGCGGCCGACGGCCGACGGCGGCAGCCCCTTGACCTGGGTCGCCGCGGCGCGACACCTGCAATACTCAGACCGGCTCGGCTATACGCTGCAGCTCTCGAAGTCGTTCAAGCTGGGAGACAGTGCGGAGCTGGCCCTGGACCTTCAGGCGCCCAACATCCGCGGCCGAACCATCGCGTTCGAAGCGGTCCGGAATTCCGCCGGCGCGCTCACACGATACCGCGATCAGTACAACCAGCTCAACTTCATCGGCCTCCAGGCGGCGGCGAGCCTCAAATGGCGCCTCGACGCCGCCGACACGCTGAACGTCAACGCACTTTACAACCCCAGCGACAATTCCATCGGCATTGGCAATCTGGAGTTTCTGCCGTCCGGCGTCCTGTCGAGTTCCACCTACGGCCGCACCGAGGTTCCCACCCAGCAGCGCGGCGAGCTCGGCGCGGACTGGGAGCACCGTTTCGGCGACGGGCTCAGCGCGAAACTGATCGGCCTCGCCACGTTTTCCCAGGCCGACCAGGACCAGGTGTTGAGCACGTACCTGAACACCGGGCTTGCGAATGTCCGCAGGCAATCCTCGGGCTCGGAGAATGGCGAACGTGTCGGCCGGGCCGCGATAACTTGGAAGGCCAGCGACGTCCACACGCTGGAATTTGGCGTTGAGGGAGCTTTCAATTTCCGGGACAGCACGCTGTCGATCTCCAACCAGGCGCCGGGAGGTCCGATCACACCGGTTGCGCTGGATGTCGCAAATACACGTGTGGAGGAGGTGCGCGGCGAAGCCTCAGCGACCGACATCTGGCAGGTTGGCGAGGGCCTGACGCTGGAGACAGGTTTTGCATTTGAGGCCTCGCGCATCACTCAGACCGGAGACGAGAGCAAGGAACGGGAGTTTACCTACGCCAAGCCAAGCATTGCCGCGACGTGGCAGCTGGCGGCGGGGAGCACCGTTCGCGCCAGCATCAAACGCGATGTGTCGCAGCTCGATTTCGCGGAATTCGCCACCTCCGTGAACTCAATCGACAACATCACGCTGGTAGGCAATCCGGACCTGACGCCGGAACAGGCGTGGAAGGCCCGCGTCGAATGGGATCACCGTTTCGGCAAGCGCGGCGCGTTGACGATCGGAATTTTCCACGACGAAGTCGAGGACGTGCGCGATCTCGTCGTTCGCGACATTGACCCGGGACCGGCTGTCCGGCTGGCCGACGCCGTGGGCAATCTCGGCGACGGGCGCCGCACCGGCCTGGACTTGCGCGGGACCTTGCCGCTCGACTTCATTGGAATCAAAGGCGCTGACTTCCGCTTCAACACAACCTACCAGCAGACGCGTGTCACCGACCCGCTGACGGGCGAGACGCGGTCCTTCTCCTCGGGCGACAACAGCAATTCGGGACCGCGCAGCGGCGGGGCCGGCGGCGGACCGCCCCCGCTCAATGTCGGCAACCGCGATTGGGGTTATGTCGTTTCCGTGCGCCAAGAGCTTCCGATGCTCAAGTCATCCTGGTCGCTTAGCCTGGCGCGCAACGCCGCCCGAGAGGAGTTCAAGCTGCTGGAGGACATATCGATCGACCGGCCGGTCGACCGTATGGATCTCAGTTGGGAAACTACCGCAATTCCCGGCGTCAGCCTGCGCCTGGGCGTCGGCAACGTCTTCTCGCCGCAGGAGGAACGCATCCGCACCTTCTATACGCCCGACCGCTCGAGCGGGGTTGTCGCTCGCACGGAAAGCCGAATGAACAAGGGCGGGATGGACGGCACGCGCAGCTACACCATCCAGCTATCCGGCAAGTTCTGACGGCGTGGGACGTTTCGCGACTTCGAGCGTATCTGCTTGCACACCAGCTCAGCACGCTCCTACTGGATTTGGCGCCGCCTCATCGAGGGCCCCGTGTCCTGGCGCCTGCAGCAAGAAGGAAGCTCGTCCTCAGAACTAACGCGGCGCCATTCGAATGCCGCCATCCAGGCGAATGCACTGCCCGTTGAAGTACGCGTTGCGCGCGAGTTCCAGTACGAGGCTGGCGAACTCTTCGGGTTTGCCTAGGCGTTTGGGGAAGGGGACCGACGCCGCGAGACTATCGAACACGTTTTGCTGGGCCCCGAGCATAAGGGGGGTCGCGAAGATGCCAGGCATGATCGAATTCACGCGGATGCCCAAATCCATCAGGTCACGCGCCATCGGCAGGACAAGGCCGTTCACGCCCGCCTTCGCGGAGCCATAGATTACCTGGCCGATCTGCGCATCCTGAGCGGCGACGGAGGCCGTAAGCGTGATGACGCCGCGTTCGCCGTCCTCGAGCGGTTGCAAGCTCGCCATGCCGAGCGCCGAGAGCGAGGCAATCCGATAGCTCGCAACCAGAATCCCTTCGACGCCGAAGGCGTAGTCTTCCGTCGACGTTCTCTTGTAGCCTCCCGTCGCCTTGTCGAAGGAGAGCGTCTTCCCACGCCGCGCCGTCATCGCGCAGTGTACACAGATGCGCTCCTGTCCGATGGCGCTTCGCGCCCTGTCGAATCCCGCAACAGCGCTCTCTTCGCTCAGAATGTTGACCTTGCAGAAGACGCCGCCAATCTCCTTCGCAACGATCTCTCCAGCCGTGTCGTTGATATCGAAAATCGCAACGCGAGCGCCAGCTCTGGCCAGGGCCTGAGCGCTCGCCTTGCCAAGGCCCGAGGCGCCGCCGGTCACGACGGCCGCAATTGAATTGTCGATCAGCATCAGCGTCTCCGGAGCTCTCTGGCTGTTCTCTATCATTCAACTGCATCAAGGGTCGAGAACGGCGCCGAGCGAGATGGACTGACGCAGCGTCGACAACGCCCTGCGAGCGGGGGCAAGCGACAACTTGTATTTGTCCCGCCGATCCAGCACCGTGGGCGACGCAGATCGATTTTCCGATATGGATCCGGCCGCTGAACGCTGTCGGCTCCTGCGGCGATCTCCAGCGAAAGTTGCTGCCTGCGTGCGGCTGACGAGGGAAGAAGCAATGACCGAAGCCTACATTATCGATGCTTGCCGCACGCCGCGCGGAATTGGTCGCGTGGGAAAAGGGGCATTGGCCGAAATGCATCCCCAGCAGCTCGGCGCCACTGTGCTCAAGGCGATTGCGGACCGGAACTCGATCAATACGGCCGAGGTCGACGATGTGATCTGGGGCACCTCCAGCCAAAGCGGCAAGCAGGGCAGGGACCTTGCGCGGATGGCGGCGCTGGATGCGGGCTATGATGTGCGCGCCTCGGGTGTGACGATTGACCGCTTCTGCGGTTCGGGCATCACGTCGGTGAATCTCGCCGCGTCGACCATCATTGCGGGCATGTCGGACCTGGTAGTCGCAGGCGGCACGGAGATGATGAGCTACACCTCTTCGATGGCGGACCCGAAGTCTCCGGCCTTCATGGATGCGGGCAATCTGCGTCTGCGCGCGCGGCATCCGCAGAGTCATCAGGGCGTATGCGCCGACGCAATCGCCACGATGGAGGGCATCGCGCGGGAGGATCTCGATGCGCTGGCCCTCGAAAGCCAGATACGCGCCGACAAGGCAATCAAAGGCGGCCATTTCAGGAAGAGTCTCGTTCCGGTGCACAAGGAAGACGGAACGCTGGCGCTGGACAAGGAGGAGTTCCCGCGGCCGCAAACCACGCGCGAGGGGCTTGCGGGTCTGAAGCCGGCGTTCGAGGCAATGGCTGAGTTCCCGCTCGACGAGAAGGGCACGACTTACGGGGGGTTGATCCGCCAGGTTTATCCCGACCTCGCGATCAGGCACGTGCATCATGCCGGGAACTCGTCTGGAGTCGTCGACGGCGCCGCGGCCATCCTCCTCGCTTCGCCGGACTATGCGAGGAAGAATGGCCTGACGCCTCGCGCCCGCGTCGTCGCTATGGCGAACATGGGCGACAGTCCGACCCTGATGCTCAATGCGCCCGTTCCGGCCGCCAGGAAGGTTCTGGAAAAAGCCGGGCTCACCCTCGATGACATCGATCTCTTCGAAATCAACGAAGCCTTCGCCGTCGTAGCCGAAAAGTTCATCCGCGATCTCAAGCTGGACCGCGACAGGGTGAACGTGAATGGCGGGGCGATGGCTCTGGGCCACCCGATTGGCGCGACCGGTTCCATACTGATCGGAACGATCCTTGATGAACTGGAGCGGCGCGATCTCAAGCGCGGCTTGGTCACGATGTGCGCGGCAGGCGGCATGGCGCCGGCGATCATTATCGAGCGCATGTAAGGACTGGCGGCATTTGACTCGCAAGGGGAAGGGCTAGCCGCGATTGGTCCGCCCAAGGAATGTGAGCACGGCTTTCGGCGATTTCGGTCCGGCTGATGCATCAGAACTCGAACGATCGCTCTTGCGCCTACTTACGACTTCGGCGACCGGGTGCTCGGGTTCGATTTGTAAGGCGCAGACCGCCAAAGACCCATTCGCAATGGGCTGGGCGCACCGGCCTACTGTCTGCCCGCTATCGGCACAGCGGCGCCTGTAACGGCGCCAGCTTGACGCGAGAGCAGAAAGGCAATCACAGCGGCGATGTCGGCAGGTTGCACCCAAGTGGAAAAGTCGGCGCCGGGCATGGCGGCGCGGTTCTGCGGCGTGTCGATTGTGCCGGGCATCACGCAGTTGGCGGTGACGCCCTTGGCCTTGTTCTCTTCCGAGATCGCCTCGGTAATGCGCAAGACTGCGGCCTTGGAGGCCGCGTAGACGCTGGCGCCCGCGAAGCTCCTGGCGCCGGCGCCGGCGGCGACATGCACGATGCGGCCATAGCCCTGTGCGATCATCACGGGCAGTACGGCCTCCGACAAGCGCAGCGCCGAGAGCGCGTTGAGGTCCATGAGAAAGGACCAATCTTCGGCGGCGCCCTCGTCCACATTGGCCATTTTGAACGTTCCGACTGTGTTGGCGAGGCCATCGATGCGCCCGAACCTCGCCATGCATTCGCGGACGATTTGCGCCGCCCCGTCCTTGCTGCGCACGTCGGCGCCGGCGATCAAAAGTGGAGTGGCGCCGATGCGCGCGGCCGCCTGTTGCAGGCTTTCCCGGCGCATGTCGGCAAGCGCAAGGCTTGCGCCGAGGCGCGCCAGCGTCTCGGCGATGGCGGAGCCGAGATTGCCAGCCGCGCCCGTGACGACGATGGTTTGGCCAGTGAAATCAAGCATGGGACGAGCGCTCCTAAAGTCGGCGAATGCCGCTAAGCGGCGTGTGGACGGCCGCGACGTCGCCAGCCTCGATCAAGCGTCCTTGAAGCACGACAGGATCGGCGACGAGGGGCAAAACTTCGCGACCGAATGGGCGACCGTTCTGATCGAGCAGAAGCGGCGCGTCGGCGCCATCGCCGCAGGCGCCAAGCCGGCAGAATGCGAGCGGCAAGCCCCCGCGCGCACAGAGTGTGGCGCAGGCTTTGTGCGTCTTGCCGTAACCGGGACGCATGGCGCCGAACCAGCACTTGGCGTCGAGAATTTCGCCCACCAGCATTACTGGCCCGCGATCGACGAGAGCCGGCGGGGCAAGGGCTGCGACGTCGATGTCCCCGGGCGGCAGCATTCGAATGTCGACGACCGCATGCATCGCGTTTCGGCCGCGCGTGATCAGCGTGCCTTCAACCTCCGCGCTGCTATCGAAGAAGCGAGCTGCGATCCTGGGCGCGGTCTTGCCTGAAGTCGCAAGGAAGACCGTGCGCACCGCCCCGTCGAGGTCGCGTGTGCGCAGCGCGGGGTAGGCGTCACGACCGGTGAGCACGCCGCGCAGCGTGCGCGGCGTTCCCTGGTCCCAGACGCCGTCGCCGACGGGTGGGCGATCAAGGGCCAGGGCGGCGCTGAGCGCGCCGCCGCCCGTGACGAGCGCGAGGCTCGCGCCCAAGAGGAAGCGACGGTCTGCCTCTGGCGTGTCCCCGCTCCAGCCGATGAAGAAGTCGTCTTTCCTCACAGCGACGCTCCATCCGCGCTAGAGGGCGGGACTTCGTCGCCGCTGGTGATTGGCTCGGGATTAACGAAGACCACGCCGCCTGCGATGCGTGTGCGGTAAACAGCGATTCTTTCGGTAAAGGGCGCCGGCGCACGCCCATCTTGCGGGCGATATTGAAAGCCGTGCCAGGGGCAGGTGACGCAGCCGTTGATGATGCGTCCCTCGCCAAGCGGTCCGCCTTGATGGCGGCAGACATTGCTGATCGCATAGATGCGTGCGCCATCGCGGAAGACGGCGATGCGCTCGCCGCTCCGCGGCGTGACGATGCGCGCGCGTGTGTCGGGAATGTCATTCGGCGGTCCGACGCGCAGCCAGCCTTCTGCATCCGGTTCGACGGCGTTCGCGTCCCGTTTCGCTTCGCGCGCGCCGGCGAAAATGTGGATCAGCGCGACGAGACCCCCGCTCACGCCGACGACGATGGCGTAGAGAGGGCTCTTTTCGCCTTGGACGGCGCCTAGCATCACGTGCGCGACGATGAGCGCATAGGCCCAGTACACGCCCATGTGGAGCGCCTTCCACATATTGGGGCCTAGGATGGTATTCCAGAAATCGTGGCTGGTCGCGGCCATCAGGAAGAGGACGAACAGCGCGGCTACGCCGAGGCTTTCGAACGGGAAGCCCTGAATGGAATCATAGCGCGGATTGGACGTGAGCAGCGACACCAGGGGGTTAAGGTCGGAAAAGCCGTGATACCAGAGGATCACGAGCGCCCCGTGCGCGAGCGCCAAGAGAAAACATGTCACGCCGAGGTGCCGGCGGTTGTAGAGGAGCGGCAGAAAGCGCGGCGACAGCCGCGCAAGCGGGCCGACCAGAAGGATGAGCGTCAACAGCGCAAAGGCGCAGGCGCCGACCGCGCGCAGCGCCACTTGAATAGGCAGCGCTTTCCCGCTCGAGGGCGACAGCATGAGTCCCGCCGCCAGATAGGCGCCGACAAAAACGACGACGCCGAGCAGAAGCACGGCGTCATATCGCTTCTTGAACGGGGTCCATTGAACAAGCTTGTAGCCCTGCGCCATGCTCGATCCTACTGAGTGCGCATGACAGCGGCATGTTCCGCCGCGTGTTCGACGCGGGACTTCGCCAAGAGCGCCGCCGCGCACACCGCGATCAGCGCAACCAGCAGAAGCGGCCAGAGGAGCGCATGGGCGCGCCGTTGATTGCGGTTCATTGCCGGTCCTCCTTTGGACGCACGCCGCAAAGGCGCATCAAGACGAGCGGCCATAGCGCCGCCAACCCGGGAAAGACCAGCACGCGGACGCGAACCGTCATGCCGGCGGCGCCTGGCTCGAGCCTGCCGAGCCCGAAGAGAAGCGTGAGGCCGGCGACGACGAGACCAACGCCAAGATATGCGGCGAGCAAGAGCCAAATGATTGCGGCGGTCTGCTCGGACATGTTTCGCTCCGCCGTGCAATACCTGCCAAAGCCAGCGCGATGTCAATGTAGATGCAAGGGGGCGAAGACACGCGCCTTACGCTGGCCAAGGCGCGCGATGTGGCGGGAAAGCTGGTTCCGCCGCCCAACGGCGATCATGCTCCCAAACACGTATCAGGCGGATGTCGCTTTCAGGCGCTGACAAGTAGCCCCCCGGTCCTGCTTAGCCCGCGCGCCAATGGCCGTCGGCCCGACGAATTTGATCCTTTGCGTCGCGTTCCCATCGTGCGTGCACGCGCGCGTTGAGATTGAAGAACAGCCGCCCGTCGATCACCCGGTAGACGCGCGGATCGCCTTTGACGTGTGCGCCACCCGCCATGGCAAAGGCGCAGTATCCGCCATATTGAGGCAAATAGCGCGCGGGATCGGCCGCGAACAGATCGCGATTGGCGGCGTCGGCGAAGAGATAGAAGCGGCCTTCGTATTCGACCCGCAACTCCGGCAGGCCCATGCGCGGCGCCGCGCCGTCGGCGAAATAGCTGACGACGTCGTATCCGTCCGCCGCCGGCGTGGCCGTCATCATGGCGGCGTGATCGTGTTCGAAGATGTCAGGCGAATCGGAGTGCGAGAGCCCGCCCGCGTCGAGCCAGGCGCGCGTCTGCTGCGACGCACGCTCGATCAGGGCGGCGGAATGGTCGAAATTGAACGGCGAGACGTCGAGCGGGCACAGATGCGGCGCGACATGTACCTCGACCTTGCCTTCAAGCAGGCGGAGATCGCGCGCCATCTGATTGGCGATCAAGAGTGTCAGCGCATGCATGCCGCGCGCCACCGCGCCTTGCGGGGGGCCGTCGATCGAACATGCATAGCCGGTTTGCAGCACGATGATGCGCGTGGCGCCGAGTTCAGCAGCGGTGAGAACAGGCGTGTTGCCGGCGATGGCGCCGTCCATCAGATGATCCCCGCCAATGCGCACGGAGGGGAAGGCGATTGGGATCGCCGTGCTCGCCAGAACTGCGTCCACGGCTGGTCCGCGCGAGAGAGACACTGGAGCGCCGCTCAGATTGGTGGCGACCACATGAACGGGGATGGCGGCGTCTTCGAGATTGCGGAACGGCAGATGCCGCTCGACCAGGCGGCGCAGGGCGAGCGATTCAAACAGACTGCCGCCGCCGCGAAACCAGCCTATCGCGCCGTGCAGCGTGAGCGGGAAAACATCGTTGCGCTTGAGGCCGCGCCAGATCGCCTCCAGCGCCTCAACCCCGGCCGCATCCGGGCGCGCCGCGTAGAAACAAGCATTAAGCGCGCCGACCGAGGCGCCGACGACCAGGTCCGGCCGTTCGCCCGCGCGCACGAGTTCTCTCAGAGCGCCTACCTGAATGGCGCCAAGGCTGCCCCCGCCAGCGAAAACAAAGGCCGTGCGGGACGGCTGTGGCGGCATGCCTTGTCTCCAGGGACGTGAACCTAGCCCGGGTTCCACTCTGTGTGTACGTTCCTCACTATGCTCCCGTTACAATCGGGAGTCTCTGAGGGCGCGAGTTCGCGCCCTTGTCCACCTGAACAACTTCCCCTGGGCGCCGTAGACGGGGCGATCCGCTCGACAGGGATAGGCGCCATGATCCTGCGCCGGAACGTCTTCGTCGTCGATGTCGCCAGGGGTTGAAACGGGTCCGGCGAGCGACAGCCCTGTAGGACGCCCCAGCCATTCGTAACATTGCGGGTGTGTGATTGACCCGTTGTCGGCTTAGGGCGCAATCGGGGGAAAGTGCGCCTGGAGCTCGAACTCGGACCCCGCATGTCGATTAGCTTGCTTCGCCAATGGGCAGCGAGCGGATGAATAGTCGCTTGCAACAGCCGGCTTACCCATCGTCCGGTGCGGCTGCGGATCATCTGGCCACGCGCCTGCCGGCGATCGACCCGGCACGCGGCGCGATGAACCAACGCACGGCGCCCTGCGTCAGCGCCGCGTCATGTCGACAACACCTCGCTGACCGGGCGGCGCAACGAGAATGGAAGATCTGGCGCGTAGCCGAAGCGAACGACGAGGTCTGGCCGCATATCGCCGATGCCGAGGTAGGCGGCGAACTGCGCGCGAACGGCCGGCGCTTCAACGGGCTGATTCACAAAGGCGTGCTTCAGGCCAAGAAGCGTCGCTTGCAGCGCAAAGCGCTGATAGGCGCGGCCGACTTAAATCCAGTGCGCCGGCGTCGCCGTGGCGCCCGTGAAAACAGCAACGCCAGCGCTCGTGTTCAGCTGCCTGACGTATTTCTCGGTTTCGCTCTTGATCGTAAACGCCATGTCGAACATCACACCGGCGACCCAATCTGGCAGGGTCGGGTTGCCGGAACTTGCGCTGTAGAGACCGTCTCCGGTTCCGATCGCCGCCTGGGGGTTGAAGCGGATCCAATCCTTGAGCTCTCGCACAAAGGCCGGGTCGCTCATCTGCGCACGATTGCCTTCGACGACGTAGTCGCGCACAGCGTCAATGTCGGAGCGTGCGCTCAACAGGCGAAGCTCAACGCCTTCGATCTGGGCCGCTGTCTGAATCAGGGAGAGATCTTGGGGTGAAGGCGTCCGTGCTTCGTATTCCGAACGCGTGCACTGGCGGCGTGGAATGGCGGCGACAAGCGGATCGTCGCCGCCGGCAGCGGTCGTCTCCAGCGCGATCGAGATTCGCGGGCCGTCGGCGTCGAATGCAAACGCGCCGGCGCGGCGCAGGGTCGGGGCGCTGATCAAGAGGCTTTCGGCTGCCGCACCGAGGCTCACGAAAGCGTGGTGGTCGTCGGGATCGACGACCGGCGTGCGCCGGGTTGTGTCGGGCGCAATATCGACCCCGGCCAGCGTCCGCCGAAAGCGCCAGGGTTGGGTATTGTGCCCATTGGCAGCGAGCGTTGCGAAACGTACGAGTTCAGGGATGGGGTCGGTCGCCGATGCATCGAGCGGTCGGCGCATCTGTGCGGCCGCCCTTGCGTAATCGTCCGCGCTGGCGCCGCAACCAGCTAACACTGACAGGCCAAGGCCCACGCCAAGCGTGCGTCTCGACAGGGTATGGCTGCTGATCGCCATGACCGACTCCGGTTGTGGTCGGCATACCCTCCTAGCAGCGGTCAGGTGCGCCGGGCTTGCGCTAGCGCAATGTTAACGCGCCGTTTCGGAAACCCTTTCGGCTTAGCTTGCCGGCGTCAGCCGGGCATGGGCCATCACCGAAAGGGCTGGCTGGACGCAACGTTTCCGCCGACTACCCAAAACGGGTTTGACCCCGGCGCGGTCAAGAAGCAACTGTCCGAAATCATTAACCAAAAGCCTGCCAAGCTCGTCGCGGGGCAAATCGGGAGGCGGTGGACCAAGGGTCACGCCGTCTGCGGAGGCGTAAGCGATGAACCTGCTTCGGGGAAAGAATGGCGCTCCGCGATGGCACCTCGTCTACTTTGCGCTTGCCGCGTTTGACCTGCTGACCGTCCTGATCAGCCTGACTCTCTCTCACACTTTGATGACCATGTATTCCCAGTCCGCGGAAACCAACCGCGCCTGGTCCGGCCGGCTCAGCACGATCAGCCAGTTGGGAGATCTGGCGCAGGCGGCCAACGCGCCCGGCAATGACGTGTTTGACAACAACAACGTCCCGTCCGAACGCGCCAAGCGCGATGCCGCGCTGGCTTTGTTCAACGCGCAGCTTGCAGACATTCAGTCCGAACTTGTGCGCGGCGTGACGAACGACGAGCGTCAACAAATCTCGACATCCCTGGGCGTCACCCGACAGGCAATGGACGAGATGATCGCCGAGGCCGAGCAGATATTCCGGTACTTCGAAGCCTCCGATCCTCGCTCCGCTGGACAACGGATGGCGTCGATGGATCGCGCCTACGCCCGTCTGACGCGCAGCATCTCGGCAACTGTAAAGCTCGTGCAGTCCATTCAGGTTGGGCACCTGGATGAACAAGTCGCCAGCGCGCACAAACTGCAAGGGATCGAGTTGGTTATTGGCCTGCTTATTGTGATCATGGTGTCGGGCGTGACGCTGTACGGTCACAACCTTGGAAAAGTGATGCAGCGGCAGGCCGCCGCGATCAGAAAAGCGCAAGAGTCGGAACACGCCAACCAGGCAAAGTCGAACTTCCTGGCTTCGATGAGTCACGAAATCCGCACGCCGATGAACGGCATCCTCGGAATGGCGCAGGCGATCGACACCGACGCGCTGCCGCCGGCCGAGCGCGAGAAAGTGTCGATCATCAGGGAATCGGGCGGTTCGCTGATGACGTTGTTGAACGATGTCCTCGACTTCTCGAAGATTGAGGCCGGAAAACTCGACATCGCGCCAATCCCGGGCGACCTCCTGCACACGCTGAAGCGCACGACCAGGCTGTTCGAAGTTCAGGCCAACGAAAAGGGTCTTAAGCTGACCGTCAGCCGTGACCCCAGCATCGAAAACCATCTCGTATTCGACTCCGTGCGCGTGCGCCAATGCATCGGCAACCTGCTTTCGAATGCGATCAAGTTCACGGAGAAGGGAGGCGTCACAGTATCGGTTTCGACGCGGCCGCTGGCCGATGGTGAACGCCTCGCCGTTATCGAAATTGCGGATACCGGGATTGGCATGAGCCCGGAGGTTCAGGCCAGCCTGTTTCAGGTGTTCACCCAGGCGGACGCCTCAACAACCCGCCGCTTTGGCGGAACTGGTCTCGGCCTCGCTATCTCGCGCCAGCTGGCCCGCCTCATGGACGGAGACATCTGCGTAGAGAGCGTAGAGGGCCAAGGATCGCGCTTCACGTTCACCTTCCGGGCCAAGATTTGCATTCTGGACAGAAAGCCCGTCCCGATGATCGAGGCGCCTAGCCCTGCGCCTTCCGCGTCCAGCATGACGCTTCGCGGCCGCCGCGTGCTGTTGACGGACGACAATGCGATCAACCGGCAGGTCATCAAGCTGTTTCTCGCTCCGCATGGCTGCGAGATCACGGAAGCAACCAACGGCCAGGAGGCGCTCGACAAACTTGCGGCAGCGTCGTTCGATCTTGTATTGATGGATGTCCACATGCCGGTCATGGACGGCAAGGAAGCAATCCGGCACATACGATCGAGCGCTGCGCCATGGCGAAGCATTCCAGTGATCGCGTTGACCGCCGACGCCATGGTCGGTGATCGGGAAAAACTGCTTGCGCTGGGCATGACGGAGTACCTCAGCAAGCCGGTCGATCAGCGCGAGCTTGTCGTGCGGATGAGCCAGGTGCTTGATCTGCAGGTTGGGCCAAGCTTGGCTTCCGCCTCCGCGGCGTGACGCTCGACGGGGCGGCCGTCAGATGCGAGATTGAAGCCGAAATCACCCCGAACTGCGGCCAGGATAGATCGAATGCGGACAGCAACCGGAATCCGAGTGTTCGGCCTCATCGCCTTGCTGAGCGTTCTGGTCGGGAGTTGCTCCTCGATTGAGGCGCCAGGCGCCGGCCCCCATGCCTCCCGGTTCAACATAGTCTTGATGGTGGTCGAGGATCTCAGTCCACGCATCGGCGCGTTCGGCGACAGGATTGCGAGAACGCCGAACCTTGATCGGCTCGCGGCCGAGGGCGTGCGCTTCACGAACGTGTTCACGACCGCTGGCGTGTGCGCTCCGAGCCGAGCCGCTCTGATCACAGGCATGCATCAGTCATCGATCGGCGCTCAGAACATGCGGACGTCAGCGTTTGTCTGGCCCGGATCCGATCGCAGGGGATACGAGGCGACGCCTCCTCCCTATGTAAAAGCCTTTCCGGAATACATGCGGGCTGCCGGCTACTTCGCTGTCAACAACTCGAAGACGGACTATCAGTTCGGCAATCCCTTTACCGTGTGGGACGAGAACGGGCCCGATGCGGACTGGAGGGATCGACCTGAAGGCGCGCCGTTCTTTGCGATGTTCAGTTTCAACCTGACGCACGAAAGCGCGCTGTTCCAGCCAGGCGCCACCAACGCTGCAGGCGAGGCCGTGGCGCCGAATGCAGTGCTCGCTGAATCGCAGCGCAGACTGCTGAATCATCGCACGCCGCCGCGGGATGTCGACGTTCCGCCCTACTATCCCGACACTCAGGCCGTCCGGGAGGAGATCGCCCGTCAGTATGACAACGTCCAGTTGATGGATGTCTGGGTGGGCGAGCGGATGAGGCAACTCGAGCAGGCCGGCCTGCTGGAAAACACCATTGTCATCTGGACGTCGGACCACGGAGACGGCTTGCCGCGCGCAAAGCGATCACTTTACGATTCCGGTCTCAAGGTTCCGATGATTGTTCGCCTTCCCGATGGGCGCGGCGCAGGGAGTGTCGATGGCGGCCTCATCTCCTTCATCGATCTGGCGCCAACCCTGCTGGCTCTGGCCGGGGTTGATGTTCCTTCCCACCTGAAGGGGCGGAACATTCTCGATCGGAGACTGCCCGATCAGACCTATGTGTTCGCCGGCCGCGACCGGTTCGATGAGGTCTACGTGGACCACAGTAGGGCGGTGCGATCCAGGACCTTCAAGTATATCCGCAACGATTTGCCGGACGTGCCGTTCTATGGCGACATTCCTTTCCGCGATAATCTTGCGACCATGCGCGAAATGAGGCGGCTGCTCGCCGAAGGAAAACTGTCGCCTCTGCAGGCGAGTTATTTTGCGACGCCGCGGCCGACCGAGGAACTGTACGATCTCGCCGAGGATCCGCACGAAGTGAACAATCTCGCCGGCGACCCCCGTCATGCTGATGACAGGCTGAACTCCGTCAGGCCCTCGAGCGCTGGCAGGCGGACACGCCGGATCTTGGCGCGATCCCGGAGCGCGACATGGTTGAACGTTTGATGTGGCCAGGCGGCGTTCAGCCGCTGACTGGTGCGCCATTCATTCGATCCGTCCTGGATCCTACTGGCAAATTGACGGTGGAGCTGCAGTCTCTTACCGGCGGCGCTTCGCTCGGCTACCGGGTCAATGCGAAGAATGCGGCGGCTCCGTGGGCGCTCTATGTAAGACCATTCGACGTCCGTCCCGGCGATCGCGTCGAAGCCAAGGCCATACGCTACGGCTACCGGGAGAGCGCGATCTCTGAAACGACCGTCCCGCGCTAGTCGCCGCTGCGGTTTGCGGGCGCCTGCGGAAAGAGGCCGCTCAGCTTGTCCGGCCGGTTGGGGGCCTTGAGCCATTTTGCGGGGAAATCCGCTGCGCGCGCGCCCTGCTCGTTCCGCCAGACGATCCCTTCGGCGGTGCGTTCGCTATAGGGAACGATGTGTTCACCATCTGCATTCGCGAGCCCTGCATAGAGGCGGTCACGAAGATCGATCTTGATTTCGCGCCATGCCGGATCGTCGATCAGATTGTTGAGCTCGCCCGGATCCTTCGAGAGGTCATAAAGCTCCTCGATGTCCCACACGCCATGATACTGGATGTACTTGGTAGTCCCCCGCTCGATCGCGAACGTCGTCGGCGTATGCGGGAAGGTCCATTCCCAATAGTATGAGTAAATAAAGTCGGGCGCGTTCCACGCCTCTGGCGTTACGTCGCCTGTGGCCGCGTTCAGGAAGCTGCGGCCCTCGAACTGCTTGGGCTGGGGCACGTGCGCCGCGTCAAGCAGGGTCGGCGCCATGTCGAGATTTCTTACTCTCGTGGTGTTGATCGCGCCCTCGGGCAGGAGACCGGGCGCATACATGACGAGCGGCACACGCACAGAAGGTTCGTAGGCGTTTCGCTTGTCGATCAGACCGTGATCTCCGAACAGGAAGCCGTTGTCGCTGTAAAAGACGATCAGCGTATTCTGATCGAGCCCTTCTTCCTGCAGATAGGCGAGTATCCTGCCGACGCTATCGTCCACCGGGCTCAGCGTCCGGAAGTATTGCCTCACATATTCCCGAAGATCCTGGTCGGAGTGATACGGGAAATCGACACCGTGCCAAGAGTTACGCTGGTTGCGCACCCACATCGGTTTGCCGCGGTTGTTCGCTTCGGTGTTGGCCATGCTGGCTGGAAGTTTGATGTCGAGATTCTTGTACTGATCCTTGTGTTTCTCTGTGGTCAGAGGATCGCTGTGAACGGCCTTGTGCGACAGGTAGAGGAAGAAGGGCTTTGACGGATCGCGGCCATGTCGAAGCCAGTCGAGCGCGTAGTCCGTCAGCTCATCGGTGATGTAGCCGGTCCGCTTCGTTTCCTTGCCGTCGACATTCAGCATCTGCACCTGACCCTTGGCGATCTGATCTGGCGAGAGCGCGTCTGTAGGAAAATACGTTCCCTGTCCCTTGAAGCTTACCCACTTGTCAAAGCCCGGGCGCGGAGCATCGGTCGCGTTGCCCATGTGCCACTTGCCGAAGAAGCCGGTCTGGTAGCCGGCTTGTTGCAGGTATTCCGGAAAGAAGACGAGGCCCTCCTCGGAGGAGTTGTTGTTGTCCACGACGCGATGGTTGGCCGTGGTCTGCCCCGTCAAGATCGTTGCGCGGCTCGGCGAGCATAGCGAGGTGGTTACGACGGCGTTCGGAAAGTAGACGCCGTGCGCCGCGAGGTAGTCGATGTTGGGCGTCTCAAGGCCGGGCGTGAGAAAGCCCATGGCGTCGAAGCGCAGATCGTCGAGCAAGACGAAGACGATGTTTCTGGGATGGTCTGCCAGCTTCGCGCCCGGCGCCGGCGCTTCGGTGGAGCGCAGGCTTGCGAAGCGCACGCAGCCGCTGCCAGCAACGCACACATCAGAGCTTTTGTGAACCGGTCCATCTTGCCCCTGGGCCTCCAGCATTGCCCAGGGAGCCAACCACGTCCTCCGCTGGACGGCTACTGTTCCGCAGGGGTGGCGTCGCGCAGCACAGTGCGGAAGCCAATGTGGCTCGAGCCGGTGTCGGTCGGTCCCGCCTCGCGCGCTGGCGGGCGATACCGAAGGCAATAGTTGTCTGCACAGAGAAACGAACCGCCTTTGACAACGTGCTTAGCGATGCCAGGCTCGTTCGGATCAAAGGCGTGAGCTTCTGTAGGCCCGGCAGCGGCGGCGTCGTCAGGATCGAGTCCCGGCGCATACCAGTCCCGGGTCCACTCCCAGACATTGCCTGACATGTCGTAAAGTCCAAACCCGTTGGCCTGGAAGCACCCGACCGGCGCAGTCTCGGCCTTGTAACCGTCCGTGCCGGCATCGCTCAGCGGAAAGATGCCCTGCCAGGTGTTGGCCATTGGCTTCTTCCCCGGTGGATCATCGCCCCAGGCGTAGGCAGCGTTGTCGATGCCGCCGCGAGCCGCATCTTCGCGCTCGGCTTGGATGGGAAGCGGGGGCCAGCAGGAGTTCCATCCCCCATTGCATCGGGCCAGGCGACAAGCACAACCGGCCACATCTCGCGGCCGTCGATCGAACTCTTGGGCCCCAGCGGATGTCGCCAGCTAGCCCCAGAAATGACCGCCCACCAATCGCTAGGCCCTGCGCGTGGGTCGTCGGCGCCGACGAACACCAGGCCGGATGGCTTCAGGAGATCAGCGGCCAGTCCGGGGTAGGCAATCGGGTCAAGCGGTCGTTCTGCGAGAGTCACGTAGCCGGTTGCGGAGACAAAGCGCGCGAAGTCGCGATTGGTCACCTCGGTTGTGTCGATCCAGAACGATCCGACGTGCGTCTTGCGCGGCGGGCCTTCCTCGCTACGCATCGGTTTGGCGCCCATTAGAAAGTCACCGCGCCCGCCACGCCATCGGGTCATGCCAGCAGTCGAAGGCGCAGGCTCGGCCCTGTCTATCATGGAGCAGGGAAGGCGGGCTGCGGTTGCCGGTACGGGCGCGCCTCGGCTGCAAGATGTCAGCAGAACAAACACGACGATGGCGCCGTAAG
>CAVTXH010000011.1:0-40856 GCA_963738625.1 uncultured Alphaproteobacteria bacterium
CGCTGGATGATCGCTGCTCACGAACGGCGCTTGCAGAAGTTCAAGCTCCTCCAGCTTGGCTCCAAGCTGCGCCCGTTCAGCCTCTAGCGAGGCTAGGCGGGCCCGAACACGGGCGATCTCTTTGACTGTCTCGGGTTTGTCCATCAAAGTCGTGGACCTGTTCAAACCGCCAAATGCCTGCCCGGGCAGCATAGTCCATGTGAACGGGGATCTTAAGCTGTCTCCGAACCGCCGGTCGGCGAACCATGGGCGATGTTACTGCAGCTCCACCTTAAGGGTTCGCCCAACTGCGTGGGCCGCGCGCGTCAGCGTCTCTAGGCTAATTGCATCGTTCTCAGGATCGAGCAGGCGATCCAGCTGACTGCGGCTCGTGTGCATCCGTTCCGCCATCGCCTTCTTGGTGATCGCGCTCGATTTCATTACTTGTTCGATCTGCCAAGCGAGCACGCGCTTGATGGCAACCGCTTGGGTTGCTTCGTATCGATTTTCCTCTTTGAGGAATAAGTCAAAACTCGAACCGACTTTCGCTTTCACTTTTTTTGTCATCACTCAATTTCCTTCAATCGTTTCTTCGCCAGATCGAGATCGCCCTTTGGCGTTTTCTGCGTCTTCTTGATGAACCCGTGGAGCAACACCATGCGCTCCTCGTTCACCGCGAATATGATCCTCGCCTCGCGCTTGCTGGGGAGGGAGCTTCTCACCTCCCACAGACGGCCGCCCAGCGAGCGGCAGGTCGGCATTCCGACCGGCCATGAAAACTCTACTGTGGCGATGTCCTCGCCAATCGTCTGTTTGTCTTCGTCGTCCAGGCCCTTCAACCAGTCTCGTACCGGCTCCGCGCCGGATCCAGACTGATAGAAGAACGCAGGGATTTTCTTGGGTCTCTTGGCCACGCTCCGCCTCACTTTTGAGTGAGTACCTCATACGGTACACACCTGTCAAGTCTGCCGTGAGAACTGACAAGTTAACTCGGCAAGGTTTTATCGGGCACTCAACGCATTTCGAACGCTATGCCACCGCTGCGCTCCAGACAGACTCCGAGCGTGCGCGAAAGACGCGCAAGCTCGGGCGGCTCAGCAGATGCCGCTGCACGTTGAACGTGTTGTAGATGGCGGCGTGCGTTTCAAGAAAGCGCTGCGCTGAACTTCGCGACTTGAACCCTTGCATCTTGCGCTCGCGCCGTCGGATGGAGAGATGCGAGTTCTCTGCGCGGTTGTTGTCTCGCAGTCGGCCAGGGCGATGTCGATCTGTGAAGCCGAGAATCTCGAGTGCAGCAGGATATGATCGAAGACCGTCCGTCACAATCGTCTCCGGCTCGACATGCTGATTCTTCAATAGCCGCCGCAGCAACCTCAACGCTGCTGCTGTGTCTCGCCGCTTTTGCACCAACATGTCCATGACTTCGCCTTCATCGTCGACAGATCGCCAGATCCAGACGCGTTCGCCATTGATCGTGCTGACCATCTCGTCGAGATGCCAGCGCGGGGATGGCGGCGCCTTGCGACGTCGGAGATTGGCAGCGATCTTCGGACCGAACTTGATCGTCCAGCAGCGAATGGTCTCGTAGCTCGCCTCGATCCCGCGTTGCGCGAGCATCTCTTCCACGTCGCGGAAGCTGAGGGTGAAGCGGAAATAGAGCCAGACGGCGTACTGGATCACTGTTGAGGGGAAACGGTGGCGCTTATAGGAAGTTCGCGTCATTGGGGTCTCCTAACGCCCAGCAATGGGGGCGTTTGCAGAGACCACTTCGCATTAGACTGATGGGGTGGACGGCCCCTGTGTCCGGCGTCGATGCGCCATAGGGTGGTCGTTGTTGAAGCAACCGCCACAGCAGGAGCCGTCCACCATGAAGACTACCACCATCGGGATCGATCTCGCCAAGTCCGTTTTCCAGGTTCACGGCGTTGATGCAGAGGGCGAGGTCACCATCAGGAAGAAGCTGCGTCGCGCTGAAGTGCTAAAGTTTTTCGAAGCGCTGGCGCCTTGCCTGGTGGGCATGGAGGCTTGCGCCACGGCGCATCACTGGGCGCGCGAGATCGGCGCCCTTGGTCACGATGTGCGCCTGATGCCGCCGAGTTACGTCAAGGCCTATGTCCGCCGGCAGAAGAACGACGCGGCGGACGCCGAGGCGATCTGCGAGGCGGTGACACGGCCGACCATGCGCTTCGTGCCGGTCAAGAGCGCCGAGCGCCAGGGCGTGTTGGTCCTGCACCGGACGCGCGAGCTGCTGGTACGCCAGCGAACCATGCTGATCAACGCCATCCGCGGTCATTGCGCCGAGTTCGGGATGATCGCGCCGCTGGGCGCATACCGGGCGAGCGATCTCGTCGAACAGGTCCGAAAGGCGGAAGCATCGATTCTTCCCGACCTTGCTCGATCCGCCCTGCTGATGTTGGCCGAACAGCTCGATGCGTTGGCTGTGCAGATCCATGTCCTCGAACGTCGCCTGCTGGTCTGGCATCGCCAGGACGAAGCCAGCCAGCGCCTGGCGACTATCCCCGGCGTTGGAATCATCACCGCGACCGCTCTCGCCGCGTCTGTGACGGACCCAGGGCTGTTTTGCTCCGGCCGGGAGTTTGCCGCCTTCCTCGGCCTCGTCCCGCGCCAGAACTCCTCCGGCGGCAAGGATCGTCTCGGGCGCATATCCAAGATGGGCGACGGCTATCTGAGGAAGCTCCTCGTGGTCGGCGCGACCTCAGTCATCCGTCGCGCGGGAGCCAACACATCGGCGACCGGCGCCTGGGTGCGGTCCCTGCTGGAACGCAAACCCGCCCGGGTGGTCACCGTCGCCATGGCCAACAAGACCGCCCGCATCGCCTGGGCCGTGCTCGCTCGTGGCGAGGTCTACCGCGTGCCAGCGATGGTTTGATCGAGACTGCAGCGGCCAATGCCGCTGCTTCGAACTGTGAGGGTGCAAATGGGCTGATGAGGATCTAGACGTGGCCGCAGAACAGGACAACCCGAGGTGCTGTCGGAGCTTCAAGCTCGATAGACTGAGTGGGACCTGGTCAGCGGACTCCATCAGGGCCAGCGGTCAAATGAACCGCGCAAACAGGCCGGACAGATGACCGCACCCGACAGATCCGCAATCAATCCACTTTTCCCCTTGCATCGCCGGGGCCGTCCACAGATGACAGCACCGCTGGGCGTAAGGCGCACGCCAGTCCCGTCAACAATTCTGCCGGCCAGAGGCGACGGGTGACAAGCATTCCGGCAGCCGCGTGCGCGCCCCCCAGGCTGCAAAATCAAAATGGCTTGAATCTCTTCCCAGGCGGCTGGGTCGATGAGTGGCTGATGCTGGCCGGGATAGGTCTGGTCTTTATGGCGGACACGGCCGGCATAGATTGGATTGGTGAGCAGCCAATAGATACCACCCCGTGTAAAGGGCGGTCCCTCAGGATATTTAGCTGACGGCCGGCCTCGCAGACCCAGCAGATCGGCTGCGCGCTTGGTGCGAACGATGCACCGATGCTCACGATAGAGATCGAAGACATGCCGCACGACCGCGGCTTCGTTGCTCTCTAGAATGAGTTGGCGCTCCTTGGCTTGGTATCCAAGCGGCGGCACGCCGCCCATCCACATACCTTTCTTCTTGGACGCGGCGATCTTGTCCCTGATACGTTCGCCCGTGACCTCTCGCTCGAACTGCGCAAAGGAGAGGAGCATGTTGAGTGTCAGCCTGCCCATTGACGTCGATGTATTGAACGATTGGGTGACAGAGACGAACGAGCATTGCGCTTTGTCCAGAAGTTCGACCAGCTTGCCGAAATCCAACAGCGAGCGCGTCAGCCGATCGATTTTGTAAACGACCACCATATCGATCCGGCCGGCTTCGATGTCCGCGAGCAGGCGCTTCAGAGCAGGGCGCTCGAGCGTTCCTCCGGAATACCCGCCATCGTCATAACGCGCCGGCTGTGCCCTCCACCCTCGAAGGTGTGCTGAGCGGTATGGAGTTTGACGGAAACAAAGTGACAGCGGTTGAGTACCAGCATCGAGTTCAAGAACTTGGATTCGTGATTCCGACGGGAGGGAGGTTTCCACCCGTTTAGCCCGGCCAGGGCCGTAGGTTCAAATCCCGAAGGTGCCGGACACTGCCGGCAACGGCGATCCAGGCAAATCGGGTACCGCGGTTCGTATCCGGTTTCAAAGACCAGCGGCCGGCCGCATTTTTCGTTCCGAAGCGAATGTTGAACGCACCCGCCTGGAATGGCGGAAGTCTAGCTCTTTGCAACCGCATGTTACCGCGCAGCACGCGCTGATGCCGGCCCACAACCGGCGAAGAAGGCGTGCTGCCATACTTAGCTGGCGTCAAGCGCTCGCGGGGGCGAGCAGAGAACGCATCTTCTTCGGATCCCGTTCGATTGCGAGCAGTAGCGCTCGAGCAGGTGCGTCGGGCTGCGACCTACGCTGCTCCCAATCGCGGAGCGTCGTAAGCGGCAAGTGAAATGCATCCGCGAACTCACGTTGTGTAAGGCCCATACGTTCTCGCAACGCCTTAACCCGCGAGACACGTCGCATTTTTGAGAGTTGTTCTCTGCTTAGGGGCTGCGCATCCGGGTCGGATAGGGCGGCCTTGCGCACGTCAGCATCGGACATTGCGTTCAAGCGCTTCCAGTCGGTCGCCCCCTTGCGATCACCAGATTTCGCGGTCACCCGCGTGGTAGCGGTCTTTTTCATGTTTCGTAGCCTTACGAGCGGAAATTATGCGACGGGTATTTTCGTCGCGGTAGGTTGCGACAACAAAGAGGATCCCCTCGCTAGACATCCCAATGACGAGGTCGCGCTCCTCTCCATAGTCGAAGCGATCGTCAGCATCTTCGATCCGATCGGGATCCTCCAACGCGCTAATAGCGTCACGAAAATCCACGCCGTGCAGCCGTAGGTTCGAGACAGCTTTGACCTTGTCCCATTCATATTGCACGCGCGGGAAAGTACCGATTACCGGTACAGGAGTCAAGGGTCAGACTGCGGAAGAGTGCATCACTGAGATGGACGAAAAACCTGTCGCAAGACTGCGCGCCTCGCAGTGGCCCCTCGGGCAGGTTTCGGCCATTCAGCCGGGCCTGAGCCGCGGGTTCGAGTGCTCGGGTGCCGACACGCTGATGCCGTCCACTTCGTCTGATGGACGAGCCCGCCGCCGGAGAGCGGCCTGCGATCGTGCAGCGCCTGCTCGAGAGCATCGAGAACGAAGCCTGCATGAGCCGAGCGAGAGACGCGCCAGCCGACGATGCGGCGGGCGTAGACGTCGATGACGAAGGCCACATAGACGAAGCCCGACCAGGTGGCGACATAGGTGAAGTCGGAGACCCACAGCACGTTCGGTCGTGGCGCGTGGAACTGCCTGTTCACCCGATCAAGCGGGCAAGGCGCAGCCTTGTCGCTGAACGTGGGCGCTGCGTTCCTTTAGCCCCGCGGCGTCGCACGCTTCACGGAACCAGTTGCCGAACCCGGCAGCGGTGAAGGCTTTGCCGAACGCCGTCGTGAGGAAGGGCAAGTTGCCGTTCGGTGTGTCGGCAATAGCCTGCTTCAACTCTCGATGCATCGGGATCAGGAGACTGGCGCCAGTCTTTCCCTGCACAACTCTAATGGCATCGCCCGTCACGTGCTGGCGCCCCGCGCGCCTATGTCACCGAAGCCTATGATGGCGACATCGTGCTGGTGCGGGTCAATGATGCGCGCATGCCTTTCCTGCGCAGCGGACCGACATTCGGGTGGGGAAATTTCGTGCGCGGAAAGGTCCACACGTTCGACGTGGACGCGGACCACTTCACGGTGTTCGACGAACCCGCCGTTTCGCAGATGGCGGCAGGACTGAAGCCGCTTCTTGCGGGTTCGTCTGGCGGCAGATCCGGGACGGCGCCGCCGGTTCTGACCGTCGAGCGCAAGCGGGCGCCCAAGACGGGTGAAAGCAAGCGGGCGCGCGATCTGCACTCGGCCTGACCGGCATACCTCAAAGCGCGACTGCCGGCGCCGACATGGTCAGATGCAGAGCGAGGCGACTCTTTTCTCCGCGTCCGGCATGTTCTTGCGGGCGTCGCGATTTCCCAGCCTGCCCTTTGCCTTGATCGATTCCCATTGCGCGACGGCGCGATGGGCGGTGGCGCAGGCTTCGCGTTTCATGCCCGCTGCCGCTAGAATGTCGGTATGGGTGTTGAGGCCGATGGCAAGATCGCGGTTGCGCATGGCATCGAGCGGGGAGGCCTGAACGCGGCGTTCGCGAATGGCGAGACTCTTGGCGTTGACCTCAACAGCCTCCTTCTGTTTCCCCATCGTTGAAAGAACACTGGCCTCCTGGCCGTACAGGATGGACAGTCGCTTCTCGGCTGACGCATCGTAACCGAACGACAACACGCGGGTCATCGCCGTAACCCCTTCGCTGGCTGTGGCGAGAGCGTCCGAGGTGCGGCCCGGCATGTCCCCTAGTGTGCCGCTCACATTGTAGAGCGTTTCACCCAGTCGATCGAGCCAGATGAGCGAGTCTTCCTTGCTGAGTTCCTGGCGGATGATGGCTTCTGCTTCGCGGTACACACCCAAAGACCCCTCAAGGTCGGTCTGGTCATACAGAACATCACCGATCCGGTTGAGAAGGTGGACTTCAAGCATCCGCCCTTCCTGGTAATCGCCTGAGGTGAGTGTGATGCGCCTCAGATCGCCCAGTGTTAGGCGATAGACCGCCAGCGCTTCCTTCGGCTTGTCATCCGTCCAATAAAGATCGAACCCGCGACTTTTTTCCGTCGACAGCAATCCGAGCTGGGCGCTAGTCTGGGCGGGGTTGAGGGCAAGCGCCTTTGCGAAGGCGTCGTGCGCGGCAAGATTTATCGCCTCGGACTGGGCGTTCTCGGCCTGCAGCGTCCACCGGCCGTTCATGATCAGGCCAAGCTCCGCATGAGCGTCCGCATTGTCCGGCCGTTCAGCGATCAGCTGGCGCACCATGGCCTCGGCGATATCGAGCGAGTGGCCAGCCTCGGTCGGCTGTCCGAGGCTGGCGATGCCGGCGACCCCCTGAACCGATGCAAGCCGGCGATAGCCGCGGATCGCATCCAGCCGCAAATCAGCTGGCGCGTCTGGCAATTGTCTCAGGCGGTCAAGATAGATGCGCGCGGTGTCGGCGAGTTTCGCCCGGGCATCGACGGTTCCAGGCGCGTTGGCGAGCCTGTCGTAGAGATCGAACAGCATGAAATGCGAGAGGTCCCGCACATCGAAAAAGCGCTGGTCGGCCTCCTGCCGCGCGTGCTCGGCCTTGAAATACTGCACGGTGCTAACGGCCGTCGCCGTGGACAAAAGGATTGCCGCTGCCGTTGCCGCCGCCAGACCACGCGGGTGTCGCGATACGAATTTCGAGAATCGATAGGCGTGATCATTGGTGCGGGCGGTCAGGGGCCGGTTGTCCTTGTAGCGGCGGAGGTCAGCCAGCAGGGCGGCTACATCCGGATAGCGCTGGCGCGTGTCCGCGGCGGTCGCCATCAGGATGATGGCGTCGAGGTCGCCCCGCACCTGGCGCGCCCGGCGGGCTCGCCAGGCCTGGGGCCGGCCTGCAAAGGCTGGCGAGGTCATGACCAGTAAGGACGCCGGTTGTGACGGGCGCTCGGCCAGCCGGCCGGTCAGAAGCGCGCCCAGCAGAACCCCGAGTGAATAGACATCGTCGGCCGCTGTTGGCGGCGCGCCGGCCAAGCGCCTCGGACTGGCATATCCTGGCGTGCGCGGCTGGCCGAGCGGATGCTCCTCGGTTGGAGTTTCGCTCAGGATGTTGGCGACGCCAAAATCGACGATCTTCGGATCGCCCGCCTCGTCGATGATGATATTGGAGGGCTTCAGGTCGGCGTGAACGATGAAGTGCTGGTGGGCGTACTGGGTCGCCTCGCAGACCCCCATCAACAGATCGACGATGGCGCGCGGTTCGAGCGCCGCGGTGTTGACGTGGACGTCGATCGTAGCTCCGCGCACATACTCCATGATCAGGTAAGGCGCGCCGTCGGCGCTCACGCCGCCATCGAACAACTGGGCGATGCCGCGATGCGTCAGCTGGGCGAGCGCCTGCCTTTCCTTCTGGAAAAGGCTGAGCGCCGCACGTGGAAACAGCGATTGCCGGACAATCTTGATCGCAACTTCATGCTCGAACAGACCATCGTCGCGGGCGCCGAGATAGACGGCGCCCATGCCGCCTTCGCCAAGCTGACGCACGATCCGGTACTGGCCAATCCGCTCCGGCGGTGGATGTGTCCAGGGCAGGGGATGGGTTCCGGTCGTCGGAAACGTCTGGGCCGCGAGCCGTTCGGCATCCAGCAGGCGCTTGACCTCGGCGACCAGTTCGGGGTCGTTGGCGTGGGCGGAGTGGAGCCAGGCCAGGCGCGCGCTTTCGGGATGGTCCAGCGCCTGCTCGAGAGCCTCGATCGCGCGAACGTCGAGTCTCTCCACCATGGCTTCAGGCGCCGCCGAGTTCCGCCACCAGCCAGGTGCGGACCACGCGCCATTGCCGCTTGACCGTGCTGGCGGAAACCCCGTCGACCAGGGCGATCTCTTCCAGCGTCAATCCCGCAAAGAACCGCCGGTCGACAAGGCTGGCGTGTTCGGGCTTCAGGGATTCAAGCCGCTTGAGCGCGGCGTCGAGGAGTTCAAGGTCGATCTGGCCGCCGCTTTCTCCGGGAGGCCAGGCCGTCTCAACCCGAGGGGCCTGGCGTTTCAGTGCACGCAGCCGGCGAATTTCATCGATCAGAATATGCCTCATCGTCCTTGCGGACAGCGAGAGAAAGTGCGTGCGGCCAGAAATCATGCCGGGATCCACCCCAACCAGGCGCATGGCGGCCTCGTGCGCGAGCTCCGTGGGTTGAATGCAAAGCCCGCCCCGGTCGCGCAGCACCGCATGCGCGATCCTGCGGAACTCCGCGTAGTGAGCTTCCAGGAGCACCGCCATCGTCCGGGGGGGCGATCCTGCAGGGCCGTTCGAACCGTTCATTCCCGCTTCTGAGCCCAGCAATTAGCCACAAGTCGCCCGACAAGGGCTACGCCCTGCAACAAGCATTCCTGCCGGCAGGGGAAGGCGCAAAATAATCCAGCCCGCTCTGACCCTATTTCCCGCGAGGTTACGTTTCCTTTTGTAGCGACGCCTCATCGGGACCCGAACCATCCATGTTTCGTCAAAGGAGCGCAAGGGGAGGGCGGCCGATGCTGGCGGGGATGGTCTCCGGCGAGTTAGGCCTTTCGCGCCCGGCGCGAATTGGGGGCGGGCCCGCTCTCGGCCGGGCGACGCTTGCCGCAGCGCTGGCGGCGACAACGCTCGGCGGTTGCGCCATCGTCAGCGATCTTGGCGTCACCGGGCTCGCAAAGAACATCGAGGACAATGCCGCGACGCTTAACGAGGCGCACACACGGGCGATGATCGCGACCATTGCCGTTAACGTGCTTCGCGCCCGGGACCGCTGGCCGACCAATTACACCACCCTGTCGGGCATCAAATCCAATCCGACCCTGCAGCTCAATGGCGGCGCCAACTTCGGCCCTCTCGGCCTTGGCAATCCGGGCTTGCCGTTTGCGAATTCGGCTGCTTCGATATCGCGCAACGAGGCGGCAAACGCCGAATACTCGATCAACCCGTTCGCCAATGGCGGTAATACCCAGAGCCTCCTGAAGCCCGTCGATCCGCGTATCCTGGAACGCTACTGGCGCTCGGGCTGGCCGCGCGAAGCGCTGATCTGGATGTTCGTCGATGCAATCAAGTTCAAGGATAGCGACGCCTTCTCCTTCGTGAATGGCGACGGCATTTCCAACAAGAATGCGTCCGGCTCCAACAAGAACGCGGCCAACGGCGCGATGCTGGCGCGATATCTGGAGCTGATCGTGGCAGCCGACAATGGCGCTGCGGACTTTGGCGTGCTGACGCCAGCGACCACAGAAGAGCGTGCGTGCGCCCCCTATGACCCCGGCTATGCGCGGCAAAAACTCGCGGCCACCTCGGACGGTATGAGCGATGTGATCAGCGCGATCGAGAAGCTGACCGGCAAGACGCTCGTGCTCGCGCGGGATGCGCACGCCGGAACGGCGCCAACCCCAGTCGATGCCAGCCCCGACGCCGACCCGCGCAGATTGCTGCTGTGCGATGCGGCGCCAACCCGCTGGGGCTTTTATGATCACAGGACCGGCGTTGAAATCGCCGAGGTGCGCACCCGTTCCTTCGACGACATGATCTATTTTCTTGGCGAAACCCTGCGCACCGACGAGGCCGGCGAGGAGGGCGCTATTGGCGGCGTTACGCTGTTTAGAACCTACCGCAACCGTTCGGACGTGAATTTCGCGGTCCACGTGAAATACGCGGGCGACGTTTATTTCATCGCTCCGCAGTCGCCGACAAAGGTTATGGGGTCCGGCAATGACCAGACCGGCAACGTGCTGGGCCTTCTCAACCAGCTCTATCAGTTCGCCCAGTCCGACGAGTTCCTGCGCGCGCCAGACGCACGGCTGAGGTAGGCGCCCCATGAGCAGCTCACGCAAGACGCCAGGCATCTCAAGACACCGGCAAGGCATGCCTGGCGCTCCCCGAAACTCACAGACGCCGGAATGCCGGAACGCCGCGCGGACGGAGGAATCAAGATGATTGAAGAGACGACCACCGTTACGGAGCTGCCAGACTGGCTCTATGCAGTGCTCTGGCTGAACGTCGCTGTCGCGGCAGTGTGGGTTGTGCTCACACTGGTCGTCTACATGCGCCGCAAGGCAAGCAATCTCACCCCTGTCAACGCTCCTGATGTAAAGAAGAGCGCCGCGCCGGATTTCTTGAAGGTCGATCACAAGGCGCGCGAGGCGCAGATCGCCCGGGGGGAAGCTTTCGAGAAGGAACTCTCGAAGCGTGAAGCGGCCGAGAACGCAGATGGCCGCAAGGCATCCATGCTTCGGCGTCTCGCTGGCCTCGCGACGTTGTTCTTTTCGATCTTCTCGCTGATTTCGACTGCGGTCGGGGTCATCGGGCAGGTTGACCGCATTGGCGGCGCGCTGAGCCAGGCCGACAAGCTCGGCCTCATCGTCCAGAAATACCCGATCCCGTTCGCCGTCTGCGCGTTCGTCATCGGCTATTACGTCGTGATGTTCTTTGTCCAGAAGCAGTGGACGCGAGCCGGCAAATAAAGCCTGACCGAGCGACCTGCTTCAGTCTTCTTGTGATGGAATCCGCGCCATGAAAACCACGCAGCTCACCTTAAGCGATCCCGGACTGGTTGCCGAGTTCGTGCGCCAGGATGAGTTCAAGGCGTTCTTTGAAAAACGCCTCGAAGTACCGCCCGACTATCTCGGGTTGTTGATGCGCGACGGAAAGTTCGTGCAGGCCTACAAGGGCGCGCATTTCTCGGTTGGCGGCATCTTCAACCAGATCGCCGGCGTGGTTGGCGGCGCACACTCGATCAGCGTCCTGCTTGCAGATCTCAAGACCTTCCAGGTCAAGAGTGATTTCTCGGCTATCACCAAGGACAAGGTCGAGGTCCGGGGCGCGGTGACGATCGACCTGCAGGTCAACCCCGAAAAGCCGCAGAACATCCTTGGCATGATGAGCGGCCGCAAGGCGCTGTCGAAGGAGGACATCGGAAAACGCATCAAGGACACCCTTAGCGATCGGGTCTTCGAGGCGTCGGTCGGGCGCATGAACGCCAACGATGTTCGCGGCAATCGCGGCCTTCAGGACCTTATCCAGGCCGATACGATGAAGGAGATCGAGCGCGTTCTCGGTGATCTTGGCGTCCTGATTCGTCACTCGTCCGTCGAATGGGCGCTCAACGATGTCGAGAAGGCCGAGATGGCGCGCGCCGCGGCCAATCGTGCGGCCGAAGAGGCTGAGTTCCAATTCGCCCAGCTCAAGCGCGAGATGGAGCGGCAGAACGAGGGCACCGACCTTAAGATCAGCTACAAACAGAAGGCCGACGCTACGGGCCTCAAGAACGAACACGATCTTCAGCGCCTGGTGATGGACCAGGAGGTTGAATTCGTCGATGTGCGCGAGACGAGCAAGCGCGTGCAGGAGATGAAGGTCCTGCAGCACGAGATCGAGTTGCTCAAGACCGAGCGCATGCACAAATTCGATACCGAAATCGCCAACGCGACGCACCAGGGCGTCGATATGAAGTTGATCGAGGAGCGCAAGAAAAAGATCGAGCGCGAGACGGGGCTACTCGACAAGGCGCACGACATCCAGCTGCAGCGGATGGAAAAGCAGTTCGACTTCGAGAGCCGGTCCGGCGAGCTCACTATCGCGGAAAAGGAGGCCCGCGCTGCGGAGGAGCGGCGCATTCGCGAGGCCAAGGTGAAGGCCGAAGAAATTCGCCTCGCGCTGGAATCCCAGATCAAGACCGACAAGGCCGCGCTGGACAAACTCGAAGGCTTGCAAGGCTTGCAGGCCTCGCAAGATCGGCAGCGGCTGGAAGAACGTATCCGCGAGCAAGAGCTGCGCCACAGGCAGGACATGGACAAGGCCAAGCTTGAGGCGGACCGCGAAGCGACCCGGCTTGAGAAGGGCGCCAAGATGACGCCGGAACAGACGCTGGCGGTCAATGCGGGTCTCAGCCCTGCGGTCGCCAAGATTCTCGAAGAGCAAGCCAAGGCGGCGGTCGGAGCGAATAACGCCGGCAACGCTCAGGCGATGGATCTGATGAAGCAGATGGTGGCGATGGCGGATCGCAACGCCGCGCTGACGGCTGATCAGGCCAAGGCGCTGGCGCAGATGATCGTCCAGAGTTCGGTTGGCGTAGCGGGCGGCGTCGCAGCGGTGAAGGTCGCAGGCGGGGCCGCTCTGGTCGGCGGCGCCAACACCGTCGATTGCCCGAAATGCGGTCGCACCAACGAAGCCAAGGATCGGTTTTGTGTCGGCTGCGGCGAACAGCTCCGCAAGTAGGGATTGTCCGGGGAGGGCCTGAGCCATGTCGGACGGCCGGAGCCATGCGGGGACAGTGTCGCCTTGCTGTTACCAGCGCGCCGCGACCGCTGGAGCGGTGTTCTGCGGCGAATGCCGCTCGCCGATTCTGCGCTGCATGGCGTACGCCGAATGTGGCGGCCTGCTCGGGCCGGATGGGCGCTGCCCGGTTTGCGTGGCGCCTGAACTCTATATTGACGCCGGTGCGCGTCGGGATGTGAAGGCGGGCGGCGCATTGGTCTTGCCGCTGCTGTTTTGCAACAACTCACCCGTGCGCCGCCCGCTATTCGTGACCGGCGTGTGGATCCGCGAAGGTTCGGGCGAGCTGCGCAAGCAGGATGTAGCCTGGGAGCGACTGGAAGCGGGCGCCTCCAATCCGCTGTGGGTCCAGACCGGCGCGCTGGAGCGTCAGGGTCGCCAGTTGTTTGAGGTCTCGTTTTCGGTGGCCACGCGCTTCCGGTGCGCGAGGAAGCTTTCGCCTTTCGTTCGAACCTCGAACTCGACATCGAGCAGGGCGGCAGCGTCGTCATCAACCAGACGATCAACGCTGGCGGGCAGGGCAGCGGCCTTGGCGGGGCGGTCAATGCGCCGATCCGGATCGAGGCGGCGCCTGACGGCGGCGACCGGCAGGATCGTCGCACCGAAGCGTCCCAACTTGGCCTCACCCGAGCTGACGTGTTCGAAAAGACAAGCGGCGTGCGCGGCTACACATCCGGCCCGCTGAAGGGCGCAACCATCCAGCGCAACGCGGTCATCTCGTGGAAAGGCTTCGCAAAGGCCGAGGCGCCAGCTTCCAGGCCAATCACAACCGACGATGCGTTGATTTGCGCCGGTCGGTCGACCCTGAAGGAGGCGGGTGGCGACGCCGATGTGCGGTTGCTGGCCCGTGACGACGAGGGCGAGATCAACGAGGAACTTTCCCGCGCCATCTCGCGCCGCCATATCAATTTTTTCCTGCAGAATGGCCGCCTGTTCATCCAGGCCGCCGGTGAGTCCGGTGTCGTGATCGGCGACCGTCGTGTCCAGCGCGACGGCATCGAGCCGGTCGATCAGGACGAGATCATCCATGTCCTGCCGAAGCATCCCGACGCCCTGGCGCTGCAAGTGCGCATGCGGGCCAACTTTGGAGAGATTGAGGACATCACGATCACGCGCATACCCGCCGTTCCGGAAGGCTCCCGATGAAGTGCCCGAACTGCAAGGCTGACCTGACTGCCGACGCCCGGTTCTGCGGCGCCTGCGGCAAGCCTGTTTCCCAACCCGAGGTGGAAAAAGTCGCCGAGCCGGAGATCGATTTTGCCGCGCTGCAGACGGTCGATGATGTCAAGACACACCAGCCATCGCGATCCGAGCAGAAACGCATGCAGCCCGGCGACATATTCGCCGGGCGGTACAACATCAGCCAACTGATCGGCGAGGGCGGGATGGGCGTCGTCTACCGCGCCACTGATAGTCTCACCGAAAAGGTTGTGGCGCTGAAGCTGATACGCGCTGAACGGCTCGCCGGAACCGATGCCGTCAAGCGCCTGATCCGCGAGGGCGTCACCTCGCGCGACATACGCCATCCCAACGTCATCGCCGTTTATGATGTCGGCGAGGCCGAGGGTCAGCCCTTCATGTCGATGGAGTTTGTCGCCGGCAAGAGCCTCCGCGCCTTCAACCGCGAGCATATGCAGGGCGCGGAATGTTCAATGAAGACAGCGGCCGGCATCATTCGTGAAATTCTGTCTGGCCTGGAAGCGGCTCACAAGGCAGGCGTCATTCACCGCGACCTCTCGCCCGAGAACGTCATGCTTCTGTCCGAACCTTCAGATGTCAGCGTGCAGCTCAAGCTTCTCGATTTCGGCATCGCCCGGGCATCCAATTCGGGCGACACGGGCGCAACCAGCCTCGGCAAGCCCGGTTACATGGCGCCCGAGCAAATGACGGCGCCGGATGCAGCCCAGGCTTCCGCTGATCTCTTCTCCTTGTCGGTGATGTTCTACGAATTGCTGGTTGGCGTTGTGCCGCAGAATTACTGGCAGCCTCCGAGCGGCGGGCGCGCCGATGTGCCTGTTGCAATCGATCAGTTGATCCAGAAGGGCCTCTCACCCAGCCCGCGAACGCGATACCAGACCGTTGCCGAGTATCGCGATGCGCTTGACGCTGCCTTGAAGCAGCGGCCTGGCGGAACAACCGGCGGAGGCGGCACCTGGGCCGACCGCCCGGAAGTCCAGGACGCAATCAAGCGGACAACTGATTTCATCGGCAAGGGCGGCCTGATCGGAACGCTCGTCGATAAATCGAAGACCAACGCAGATGTTCGAGGGCTCAAATCAAGCGGGTATGCCGCGACGCCGACCGGCGAGAAAACCCTATGGCAGTGGTTCATTTACGACATCACGAAAGCCTATGCCGCCGGCAAGGGTCGGGCGCATCGCAAGGAATACTGGGGCTTCAACGTTGGCGCTTTCGCTGTCTTCTTTGCAGCGGGGGTGATCGACGGCGCCGGCGGGGCGGGCGGCGATTATGATAGTCCAGCGTTGGTCGCGACCGGGTTTGTCTGGCTTGTCCTCGTCACGCCATCCGTGGCGCTTGCCAGCCGCCGCATGCACGATCTTGGTTATACGGGATGGCTCGCTGCGTTGGTTGCGATCCCCGTATTCGGCACGATCGTCGGCATTCTGATGGGCCTGCCCAAAGGCGCCCATGGTGACAACGCCTACGGACCGGACCCTCTCGCCACCTCCGAAGGCGCGTCATGATCTGCCCGGGCTGCAAGGCGCAGATTGTCGATGACGCAAAATTCTGCGGCAATTGCGGCCGGCCCGTGACCGCAACGCTCGACCCGACGGCCAGCGATCTTTCCAGCATGCATACGGTCGAACTCGACCATTCAAAGGGAACCAAAGCCGGGACAACTGAATCCCGGAACCGTTTTCGCGGCGCGTTACGAGATCCGGACGGCGCTGGATGGATCGCCCGTCATCGACGCCTATCTTGCGCACGACAGCGTCGCCAACGCCGACATTGTTCTGAAACTGGTCCGCCCTGATCCGCGTTTCGGCGCAGGCTCGGTGCAGCGATTTGTCCGCGAGGCGGCAGCAGCACGGGACATCCGCCATCCTGGCATCGCCGCAGTCTACGATGTCAGTGAATCCGACGGGCAGGCCTATTTCACCACCGAGGTGGTGGGGGGCGTTTCGCTGCGCGACTGGAACCGTCGCCGGCTGACGTCTGGCTCGGAACTCGGCATGTCGTCGATCTCGGCGCTGATTTTCACGATACTTGACGCCATAACGACGATCCACATCCGCAAGCTTGTTGCCGATGTCTCGGCGGCAAAGATCATGCTGCTGTCCGATCCGGCGCAACCGGGCATCCGGATCAAGCTCGTCGATGTCGGCATTCCGCTTCTGACTGCGGCCTCCGAGACGGGCGCGACTGGCTTTGGCGCCAATCCGTATCGAGCGCCGGAAGCGCTGACAATTTCGGGCGAGGCGCTGCAGCCATCGGCCGACATCTATTCGGTCTCGATGATTTTCTATGAGTTGCTGACCGGCGTGGCGCTGGCCGGCCATTGGCAGGCCCCCAGTGCTGACCGGAAGGATGTGCCGCCCGCTGTCGATGCGTTGATTCAGGTAGGTCTATCCAACGCGCCGCGTCGTCGGCCGCAGTCAGCCGAGGAGTTCTGCAAGCAACTCGAAGCGGCGCTCGGCGAGGGCGTCGATCCCAAGCCCGGACCCAAGCCGAAACCAGACCGGAAGCCTGATCCCAAGCCGGATCCCGGCCCCAAGGTGGTCGTCAACACCTGGAAGATTCCGGACTTTCTCGCGCCGATCCTGAAGACGCTGAACATGCCGTTCGCGGGGATCATGCTGATGATCCAGAGCATGGTGAGCTGGCTCGAGGTGCTGACCTTCTCGGGACGTCCGTTACAACTAGCGACCAGGAAGGCCGTGCGGGGCGGACTTGCCGTCGTGGTGACATTGGGCCTGCTCGCGCTTGCGACCGTCGCTGTCTGGGGAACACTGAAGCTGGTTCACGCGGGTAATGCCGTCCCCGACGACGAGCTTGACGGTGGGCCGACGCCGCGCGATCGCGACGTCGATCCGACCCCGCTCCCCCCGCCTCCTCCTCGGCCACCACCCCCTCCGCCCACCAGGTCGCCCTACGCCGCTTTTCAGGGCTACTGGACCGATGATTTTGGTGACAACTGGACGGTTGGCATCGATCGCGCCGGTCGCGTGAAGGCCAAGGCCACCGGCGGAAATTTCGCCGGCACGCAGATGATCGGAACCTTCAACGGATCTCGCTTCGATTTCGCGTTTGGCAACGCCTACGGAACAGGCCAGGCGGTCGGAGCATTCGATGGCGGGTGCCACATCCAGTACCAGACGCTCGATCCTTACGGCTCGGGCCGAATGGTCAATGCGCAGTTCCACATCAATCATCAACCGGGAGCACCCTGCCCATGAGCAGCCAAGGCGCAACCTATTGCCCGACCTGCGGTCGCGTGTTTGCGGACAACACCAAGATTTGTCCAAATTGCTCGACCAAGGCGCAGGCGACAACGACACAGGCGACAACGGCACATTTCAACGATGGCCGCCTTGGTGGTGTGCACTGCAACAACTGTGGCGGTTACTTTCCCGACGGGACATATCCGTGTCCTGTTTGCGGCGCCGCTGTTGTGCTGAGCTCGACCAGGCCGGGCGCCGCGGCTCTTGGCGGAATGACCTGCAACAATTGCGGCGCGAGGTTGCCGGATGGCTCATCGGTCTGTCCGTACTGCGGAAACTCCAGTCACAGGGGCGGTTCAATGCCAAACATTCCGGTAAGCGAGCGCAAGCTTCAGGGCCTGCTTTTCGATCCGCGTCCGATACCGGCGCCGGTCTTCCGCGCCCCCCTGGGGGCCGTGCCGGACAATGTTGACCTGCGCCCCGGTTTCGCGAGTTTCGAGATCGAGGATCAGCAGCGCACAAGCTCCTGTGCCTGCAACGCAATCGTCGGTGCGTTGGAGTATCAGGAGGCGAAATTGGGGGGCAAGTTCACCAACCTGTCGCGTTTGTTCATCTACTACAACGCCCGCAAGCTGGCGGAGAAAGAGGGCGAGGATTGCGGCACACTGATGCCGCTGGTAATGGCGGCCGCGCTTGGCTTCGGGTCGTGCGATGAGGCGCTCTGGCCGTTCGATGAAGCGGCCATTCTGACGCGGCCCAACGCGCAGGCCTACAAGGAAGCCGAGCTTCACGAGGCGATCTCGTTCGCGCGTGTAACGCCCGGCGTTGGTGTCCAGGCGGCTCTGGCGGCGGGATTTCCGGTTGTCTTTGGCACATTCGTTCCGGACCGTTTCTACGAGGAAGCCACGCGGACGGCGGTGATGCCGATGCCAGCCGAGCAGATCGAGCAACCCGCCGGCGGGCACGCCATGCTGATTGTCGGGTACGACAATGCCGCCAAGCAATGGATCGTTCGCAACTCGTGGGGCGCGAGATGGGGCGACAAGGGCTATCTGCGGATTCCTTACGCGACGCTTGAAGTCTATTCACCGCCAGACTGCTACTGGGTGCTGGGCGCCATCGAGGGCGTGCAGGGCGGGTCCCTGGTTGGCGCGTCCGCAAAGCAGTCGCTTCGCGACATTCAGAAGACCGCCAGGGCCGACATGGACGAGGCGCTAAGGCGATTGGTGGCTCAGCGCATGAACAAGCCCGCCGCCGCGCCACAGGCGCCGCACGACAAGAGCGGCTGGATGTGCCAAAGTTGTACCGAAACCTTTGTCTGGCAGGAATGGCAGCTGCCCAATCCTTTCACATGCCCGAAGTGCGGCGGCCACCTCCGCCAATGGGGGTACGAAAGCCAAGGCAGCCGCGCCGGGTCCATCCCCGCCGCCGCGCGCGGTTACAAGGGCCCGCCACTGCCCGCCAGCGCCCGCCGGCTTGATGGCTGCCTGATGGAACACCGCCCGGCGGCGGCGCCTGTGCTGCGCGTACCGATGGGAAGCGTGCCGGACAAGGTTGATCTGCGGTCCTTCTGTTCGCCGGTCGAGGATCAGGGCCAGTCCAACTCATGCACGGCCAACGCCACCGTCGGCGCGCTGGAGTTCCACCAGCGCAAGGCCGGCGGCCAGTTCACCGACATCTCGCGTCTATTCGTCTACTACAACGCGCGCAAGCTGTCGGATTCGCAGGGTCAGGACTGCGGAAGCTACATCCACCACGCCATGGCTTCGGTTCTCGCGCACGGCGCTTGCGAGGAGGCGGTCTGGCCGTTCGACCTCGGGCAGGTTGTGATGCAGCCGCCGCAACAGGCCTACCAGAACGCGCAACTGCATGAGGCGGTGCAATATGCGCGCTGTCCGCTTGGGCAGTCCGCCATACAGGCCGTCGGCGCCGGCCTGCCGGTCGTGTTCGGGACCTATATCCCGTCAGCCTTCTATGACGAGGCGGGTCGAACTGGCCTGATGCCGCTGCCGACTGGCCAGAAGGATCCCAATGCCGGCGGCCACGCCATGCTGATCGTCGGTTATGACATGCCGTCGAAGACCTGGCTGGTGCGCAACTCCTGGGGCGCGGGCTGGGGCGATCAGGGCTATTTCCGCGTGCCGTTCGCGACGCTTGATGCCTATTCATCCCCCGAGCATTTCTGGGCGATCGGCGAGATCGAGAGCAAGCAAGGCATGTCGCTATCAGGCCCGACACCGAAACAAGCGAGCGAAACTACACGCGTAGACGCGGTTGCCGAGGTGGCCGATGCGCTTGCACGGCTGCGTGGCGACCTCCGCAGCGAATTACAGTCCGAACTCGACAAGCAGAAGGCTGACATCCGCAACCGGCTCCGCAACCCCGACAAGATCTGAGGTCTCGGCCTGGCGAGGCTTCCGGTCAGGCCGATAGCCCGCGACGTCAACAGGCGCACCGGATATCGCCCCGCCCTTGGGCCTAAGCTGCCCGACGGCTGCGGTCGCGATGCTTGTCGTTCCCGTGGCGCCAACTCAGCGCGCCTTGTCTGGAATGCCACGCCGAGTGCACCGACGGGACTTTACAGCATCGAGCAAGGCAACTGGCATGTTGGTGACCGCGTTGCCGTTCGGCCATCTGATCTGCTCGCCGATGACCTGAAGCGCCGCGGCGTGCTTCCGCGCGGCAAGCTCCTCATAAAGCGTATTGTTGCCGGGCAGGGAGATAAAGTGTGTCGTGACGGGTGGACATCACGGTGAACGGATCGGCAGCAGCAGTAGCCAAGGGCGCATCAGGTTCCGGAGAGAAGCTGCCTGTCTGGCTTGGTTGTCGGACCCTCGGGCCTTCGGACGTCCTGCTTGTTGGCGACACGGCGGACTCCTATGATGGAAGATATTTCGGCGTGACGTCTGCCGACGATATTCTCGGAAGCGTCAGCCTGCTGGTTGCTCTCTAGAAGTCCGAGTTGCGGCCTGCCGCGTTTGACATCGGCAACGCCGGTGTCGCTTGCGCGTGCTTTCCCGTCTCGCCTGCCGCGTCCGCTGTTCAAGGGACGCTGGCGCTCTTCGCCCTTGAGCAGCGGCCTCCAGCGGCAGGCGCTGGTACGGGGTCGCGCAAGCGGCCCCGGCGTCGCATCCTGCCGCCGGGAGTGCTCAAAGGAGCATCCCATGACGGCCGTAACTCAGACCTTCCAGAATATTCCGCTCAGCAAGCTGATCGCATCGCCGCGCAATGTCCGTCGAAAGGATCGCAAGGCCGATATCGATGCCCTCGCCGCGTCGATCGCATCCTGCGGATTGCTTCAGAATCTTTGCGTTGTCCCCGGAGAAGGAGACCGGTTCGAAGTCGATGCCGGCCGTCGCCGGCTTATGGCGCTTAAGAAGCTCGCCAAGGATGGCGTCATCGCAAAGGACTTTCCGGTGCCCTGCCATATCGTTGCGTTGGAGGATGGCCGCGAGGTCTCGTTGATCGAGAACATCCATCGTGTCGCCATGGACGCCATGGATGAAGTCGATGTTTTCGCAGCGCTGGTTGCCGAAGGCGCCACGCCAGACGACGTCGCCCGCCGCTTCGGCGTCACCCGTCGTCACGTCGACCAACGCCTCGCGCTCGCGGGATTGTCGCCCAAGATCAAGGCCGCCTGGAAACGCGGAGATGTCAGTCTTGAAGCGGCGCGCGCGTTCTGCCTCGTCGAATGCCATGTCCAGCAAGAAGCTGTATTCCGCACCCTTGGCCGGCCCGTGACGCATGCGGGTTCCGTTCGCGCGCGTCTTTTGGAAGGGCGTATGCGCGCTTCGGATCGGCTGACGAAGTTCGTCTGTCTTGAAGCTTACGAACTCGCCGGGGGCGCCGTGGTGCGCGATCTCTTTGATCCTGAAGCTGTCTACGTTGAAGACCCCGCACTGATGGCGCAGCTGGCCGAAAAGAAACTCGAAGGGGAGCGGAATAGCTGGCTGGCTCAGGGGTGGGGTTGGGTTGGGTTGAGAATAGCCTCGGTCAGGGTCGCGCCGATGGCGGCTATGCTGCGATGCGACTTCAACCCGACTGGCGCGAGTTCACGGACGAAGAAGAAGCCGAGCTTGCGCGTCTGCGTGGTGACATGGATGCTCTGGATGCCGCGCTGGACAATGACAGCGTAGAAGAAGATCCGCGCTGGGAAAGCTGTCACGACGGGAGGTCTTGAGGGCAGGGGCCGATCGATTATCGACGCTCACGCTAAACCACCGTTCTGACGCCGTGAACTTGCCGTCCCCCACCGAGACGGTCCCCCCGTCGCAAGCCGCGCCGCCCGCCCGCCCGCGCTTTACAGAACTGCCAGCCCGGATGCTCACAGTCGAAGACATGCCGACCTATCAGACCGAGCTCATCATCGCGGCCAAGCGGTCGATCAAGGAGATTTCTACGGACAGGGTGCTGCTGGCCCATAAAGAGATTGACAGCATCTTCGGAATTTCGCGGGCGACGGTTGCGCGGCGGCTGAAGGATGGCCTCGTTCCAGGCATTCGAATTCGGCATGGCCGGGTTCTGGAAGATGGTCCGGTGCGCCGGCTCGACCGGACCCAGGTGCTTTACCTCTTGCTAGCGGTCAGAGCGCGACGGTCGTGAACGGGGCCGGCGATCCGGCAAACATGTTGCGGCCCGTGCAGTGCGGTCTTGGAACTGCGGCGAAATCTGCTATAAGTGACCAACTAGATGGTCAGGAAGCCAACATGTCCAAAGTGAACCTCGCCGACGCAAAGGCCCGCCTCAGCGAGCTTGTGGAGCAAGCCGCGGCAGGTGAGCCGGTACAGATTCTACGCCGGGGCAAGCCGGTCGCGAACATCGTCGCCGCTGACCGGTCCAGGAAGGCGGTGTCGTTAGAAGCTCTGAAAGCAGTAACTGACGGAGCGCCAAAGCAAGCCGAAGGCGCCCGCAAGTTCATTCGGCGCATGCGGGACGACACACGCTATTGAGTCTTTACATAGATACGTCTGTCTTGGTCGCCGCGCTCACGAAGGAGGCGGAAACCGGACGCATGCAGACGTGGCTTGCGGCGCGGGCGCCAGGCGCGATTGCGATCAGCGCTTGGGTCGCAACAGAGTTCTCGGCGGCGCTGTCGATGAAGCTCAGAGCTCGCGACATCGATGCGGCCCATCGCGCCAACGCACTCGCCGCCTTTGCAACGATGTACGAGCAGAGCTTCGACGTGTTCGCCGTCTCGACTGTCAACTTCCGCACGGCCGCGCTGTTTTCAGATCAGTCACAGCTCGGGCTGCGGGCAGGGGATGCGCTGCACCTGGCTGTCTGCGCCGAGCATGGCGCCGAGCTATGCACACTGGATCGGCGCATGAGCGAGGCCGCGTCGGCCGTTGGGGTGAAGGCGACGTTGTTATAGGACGCAGCTTTGACGCGCGCTGAGCGCACGCAGAGATCACGGCGGCGGGCGATATCGCGGTTGAGTTCACTGATGCGACAGCTTGCGGCAGTTTGAGCGCGAATGAGAGTGTTGCTTCATCGCCACGCGCCACGAAATTCCTGACAGACTGCGATGGGGTATTTTGGGGGTATCATTTCGCGAAGGGCACAGCAGGCGGTTGATGCATAAAGGGACGTGTATCCAGTCCCTTCCACCACCGGCTGCCCAGCGAGTTGATGCCATAACAGGGTAGTCACTGGCGTCGAGAAGGTTAGCCGCTTCGCGGTGTTGGATTGTGCTTAAGCCGGTGCGGTCACGTTATACCAGCCGTCTGAAATTCTGACTCGGGGGATTCCCGGGTCGAGGCGAGCGTGATTCCTTCAAGCGATTGAGTCGCATGGAGGGAGGCGATGGCGGTTGCGATCGAGCGGGACGAGTTGTCGGCCGGGGAGTTGCGAGCGGCGGCGCGGCGGTCGAAGGACGTGGCTCAGGCTCGGCGTCTGTTGGCGCTCGCGCTGGTGCTGGAAGGGGCGTCGCGGACCGAGGCGGCTGAGGCGGCGGGGATGGACCGCCAGACGCTGCGCGATTGGGTTCACCGCTACAATGAGGAAGGCATCGAGGGCTTGAGCGACCGGCAGCGGCCGGGCCGGCCCTCGCGGTTGAGCGAGGAGCAGAAGGCCGAGTTGGCCGAACTCGTCGAGGAGGGTCCTGATGTCGCCGTCACCGGCATGGTGCGCTGGCGTTGTGTCGATCTTCAGGGTGAGATCAAGGTGCGCTTTGGCGTCGACCTCTCTGAGCGCCAGGTCGAACGGGTCTTGAAGCAGCTCGACTTCACACGCTTGTCGGTGCGCCCACGCCACCCCAAAGCCGACGAGGCCGCGCAAGAGGCGTTTAAAAAAAGTTCCCGGCCCTCGTGAAGGCGGCGCTGCCAGCCGAAGCCCAAGACAAGCCGCTGGAGATCTGGTTCCAGATGCTATGAGAGCGGACACCGCCAGGGCTAATCGTTCAAACTGGCAGGCATCCGCAACCAGCTGAAGGAGCCTGCCATTATGCGATCCGAGAACACCATACACATCGCTATCGAACTCAGCCTCTCGACGTGGCTGGTCGCAGCGCAATTGCCTGGCGCCCCGAAGGCGCGATTGCACCGGATCGAGGGCGGCGACAAGGAAGCGCTGCTGGCGCTGATCGGCGAGCTGCGATCACGCGCATCGACTACTCTCGAGCGACCTGTGGAAGTCGTCTGCTGTTTCGAGGCCGGTCGAGACGGTTTCTGGCTGCACCGATTGCTCGCCGCGCATGGAGTTACCGCCTATGTGCTCGAGCCGACCAGCATCCTCGTGAACCGACGCGCACGCAGGGCGAAGACTGACCGGCTCGATGCCGAAGGCATGTTGCGTGTGCTGGCAACCTGGCTAAACGGTGACCGAGAGGTCTGCAGCATGGTGCGCGTACCCACTCCTGCGGAAGAGGATGCCAAGCGCCCGCACCGCGAGCGCGAGCACCTCGTACAAGAAAGGCTGCGCATCGAGAACAGAATCGAGGCGTTGCTGTTCACACAGGGCATCCGGGGAAGGCCGTCGCTACGCTCATGGGAGCGCGACATGGCTGAGCTACGAACCGGTGATGGCCGCGCGTTGCCTTCCCTGATGCAGGCCGAGATCAACCGCCTGCGCCGCCGGCTTATGCTGGTTATGGAGCTGATCCGCGAACTGGAAAACGAGCGCGCCGAGACAATGGCTGCAACGGCCAACGACGAGATAACTCAAAAGATCGCAGACTTGCAGCGCATCCGCGGCATCGGAGCGAACTTCGCCGCCGTGCTGGTTCGCGAGGTGCTCTACCGCCCCTTCGCCAATCGCCGGCAACTCGCCAGCTACGTCGGCATTGCGCCAATGCCTTTTCAGAGTGGAGGCATTGACCGAGACCGAAGCATCAGTCGTGCGGGCAACCCGCGGGCGCGCAAGACCTTAATCCAACTCGCTTGGCTATGGCTGCGTTACCAGCCCGATAGCGCACTCGCCGCATGGTTTCGCGAGCGTGTTGGCGTGCTCCAGGGACGCACGCGGCGAATCGCCATCGTGGCGATGGCAAGACGGCTTCTCATTGCGCTCTGGCGCTACGTCGAAACCGGCGTAGTTCCGGACGGCGTGCATATCGGAGCGCCGACGCAAGTGACCGCATGATCTGAGGAGATTGTCGCAAAAGGCTGAATCAGCGTCGGCGACGATACGGGAAGCACGACCGTCTTCTTCTTTGGTAGCGTATTGCTGCCGCGTTTCAGGTTGGTCGCGCTCACCCCGGGCAACGCCTCGTGTATGAGGCATTATGGTGCGGGCTTCCTTCACAGGACCCGACCGCATGTAAGGTTACGCAGCTGTTGCTGCCACAGGGAACTCGCCCGGGGGCCCGAGACGAACGTCACTGACCTCATATCCCAACGGAGGACCCGATGTAGAAACGACATTGACAGCCGAACCCTCATGTAAGGATGAAGCGCGCATCGGCCAGAAGGGAACACTGACGCGCATCTGGGCCAAGCGCGGCTCGCGGCCGCGGGCCCGGCGCGACACCCGCTATGAATGGGCCTATCTGTTCGGCGCGGTCTGTCCTGAACGCGGCGTCGGCGCCGCCCTGGTGCTGCCTCAGGTCAACGCCGAGGCCATGAACCTGCATCTTGAGGAAATCGGCCGCAGCATCGCTCCCGACGCCCACGCCGCCTTGGTGATCGACGGGGCCGGCTGGCATTCCCCGACCGCCATACGTCCGCCGAGCAATGTCACGCTCATCTACCTGCCGCCCTACGCGCCCGAGTTGAACCCGGTCGAAAACGTCTGGGAGTTCCTGCGCGCCAACAATCTCGCGCTGCGAATCTACGAGACTTACGACGCCATCGTCGATGCTTGCTGCACCGCCTGGAACGGTCTCATCGCAACGCCGGCCCGTCTCACCTCCATCACCCAGCGCAAGTGGGCGACCGCGTCATGATTTATGGCGGCTGGTATTAGACGTCCGGCGCAGGCTCCGACGCTTGGCGCATAGCGGCGCTCAAACGGCCGCCGGCGGCCAGACAGAATCCGCCCGTGCTCGTGAAGAGGCGCTGGGCCGAGAGCAGGGACTTGAACCCGAGCATCTTGCGCTCGCGTCGCCGGATCGGGACATAAGAATCTTACCGCCACGCCCCTTTTTCCTGACGCAGCAGGTACCCTGCGGGCGGATACATCGTGTACGCGCAGGTTTGCGCTACCGTTCACTCTCCATTTGAGAGGATTGCGGTGTCCTGGCCGAGAGCGTCAGCGCGCAGAATGCCCGGAAGGGCGTAATTCCCTTCGTGACAGGCGTACTCATAAACCCTCTCCTTCGAGCGGCGCAGCGGCATCTGACCCGACCAGTTCTGCGTGTAGTAGAATGGGTCCTTCACTTCGAACCTGTAGTCGATCAACTCGTCGGAGGCTCGTGTGAAACGTTCAATTACTTCGCCCTCGTCTGAAACGGGATAGGCGCCTACCTGCAGCTGCGTCGGGTTTAAATTGCGCGTGACGACGACGAGCGTGTCGCCCTCCCAGTGAGCGATGGAGTCTCCGAACCACGGCTTGATGACGTCTGGCCGCGCTGCCGGGCTCGACTTGTCCGTTACATTGATGATGCGCACGTCGTGGTTCATTTCCACGTTGATCATGAGTGATGCCGGCGTCTGCACGATCTGGTAGTTGTTGTTGTACATTGTGTTGTTGAGCGGCGGGCCGGCCTGGCTGCCGAACGAGGCAAGGCACCGGTCGCCAACGGGACGTATTTCAGGGCCGGTGTTGGCGATCGCCTTGATGTTTGAATAGCGTTGCTCGCGTTGCGCCTGCCCGCTCTTGGAGAAGGGCACGAGACCATTCGCCGGCGACGTGATCCAAGACGAGCGCCACTCGGTATTGACCCTGGCGTATTCCGAACCGGGGTCGATCCAGAAAGCATTGTAGCCGGCCTCGGCGTTCTTGTCCGTGAATGTGCCCGCCTTTGGATCAGTCCGGTTCTGACTCTGGGCGGCAGCTTTGGAGTAGGCCGAGTTCCTCGTAATTGCCGCAATCTTCTCAGGCGGAATGACCAACGTGTCGCCGACCTTGTCGCCGTTTTCGCCGCGCTCCATCGTTGTGAGTGACGCCGATGACCACACGCCCTGAAGATCCGGATGACCGTCAGCCAGGCGCGGGGGCCTGTAGCTCGTATCCCACGGTTTGAGGTCCCTGAAGAAGGGGAGCGGGCTCTGATAGGATCGCGACCCCGCAATCGTCTGCGGACCTTCGGCCTTCTCGTTGGCGTTTGCGAAACGGACACCCGTTTTTTCGCCGGTCGCCAGCGCAAGATCGAGATAGTTTTCAGGCGCAGGCGGCTCAGCCGCCGGCCTCGTCTTCGCTTCCTGGGCGAAAGCCGGCGTTGCAGCCAACAGGGATGCTGCAATCACCGCGACCGATATCGCGCGGCGTGCATGCGGGGCTTGGCGGAAAGGTTCGAGATGCAGCGTCGAGTTCGGCATGGCGTTCTCCACTTTCTGCGCGTGACCACCTAGGCTTTGGGGCGCAGCTTCGGCTTCGGCAAAAATGCTACACGGACATCATTCTCGCAAACGAGATGTTCAATCCGATTTTGAATTGGCCGCAAGCACATACGCGCCTTCCGGAGCGTCATCATCGAAATGGCGTTGATAGGCACTCGGGCGCTTGCGGCGCATTGCGATTGACGCGTCAGGAATAAGGCTTCACGTTATCCCATGCTCAACCTCGAAAACAATGAGGCGAGCAAACGGCCGCCACAGGCGACCGAAGGGAAGAGGCGTAACAAGGGAAGCAGCGTGGCAAGAGCGCCCGGTACAAGCGTACGAGTGTGTACGCAGCAGCGAGGGACTTGGCCTTCGCAACCAATCCCTGACGAGACGTCATTCCATCCGGCGACGGGCAGAACCTGTCGCGAAAACTGATCTGACGCTCGACATACCGGTCGACCCTCCCGCGACCGGCAATCGAATGAGATCGACCCAGGGAGGACGTCAGCATGCGCATCAAACACCAGTTGGTCGCCAGCCTGATTGCGATCGCGGCGGCCACGCCGGCATTCGCGCAGGAAGCCCCGCAGCCGCAGCCGCAGGAGCGGGAACGCGACGTTGTCGTGGTCACCGCGAACAAGCGGGAAGAAACGCTACAGGATATCGCTGTGGCGGTGACGGCTGTCACGTCCGAGACCAAGCAGGAAATGGGGGTCATCACCGTCACCGACCTGACTAACGTGACGCCGGGTCTCTCCTATACTCCGGGTAACGAGCGGGTGACGCTGCGCGGCATTGGGCGCCTGACCAACAGCTTCGGAGCCGATCCGGGCGTGGCCAACTACAATGACGGCATTTACACCGCGTTCGCCGTCTTCGCGGGCAAGGACCCGATGCTGATAGATCGCGTCGAGGTTCTGCGCGGACCGCAGGGCACGCTCTATGGCCGCAACGCCATCGGCGGCGCCATTAACACCATTTCCAAGCGGCCTTCCGACGAGTTCGAGCTCGATGCCGTGCTGGGCGCAGGAAACTACGACTATCGCAAGGCTGGCATTGCCGTGACTGGCCCGATCAATGATTCACTACGCTACCGCGCAACAGCCTTTCGCGAGATCCGCGAGGGGATCGACCCCAATTACGCAACCGGCGGAAAGGAAGGGTGGGAGATCGACGACACCTATTATGAACTCCAGCTCGAGGGTGACGTCGGAGACCGTTTCAGCTGGTGGCTCAAGGTTGCTGATTACGAATTCAACAAGTCGGGGCCCCCCGGCGGACGCACGGCGAGCTTCAGCACGGCGCCCTATGTGACCAACGTGCCGTCCGAGACGTTCTTCCTCACAGGATCACTGACGCCTAACCCGGCCTACGCATTTACTGGCGATACCTCGATTGGAGGCTTTGCCCAGGCGGGCAACCGTCGGGACGCGCCGTTCGCCACCGACCGCGAGCACGCCTACAACGAAAACATCGAGGCGGTTGCCCACCTGCCGGCCTATGACGAGGCGATCTTCGAAGCCACTTATTCGACCGACTGGTTCGATATCAAATATGTAGGCGGTTACACTTTCTACGATTACCTGCTCGACGGCGATGCCGACGGAACGCCTGTGACGTCGGTCACCTACAACGCCGCAACAGCGATCGCGCCAGTTGCACCTTGCGATCCGGTGCCGATCGGAGCGCCTGTGTCCATTGCGGGTCCCTGCGCTACAGCGAGCGCGCCCAAGACACTGCATCCTAACGTCACCAATCTCTATCGGGAGAGCCGCTCGTTCTTCTCGAACGAGATCAATCTGATCTCGAATACCGACGGTCCGCTCCAGTGGCTGTTCGGTATCTATCAATACCAGGAGAACTCCGATCAGCCGGGTCAGATTCAGTATCTGCGCGATGAACCTCTTGCGGATTTTTATTTCGATCCGGTGCTCGGCGTTGTCTCCAACCCCGAACGTTTCCTGCAGTACTTCCGCAACACCAGCCTGTTCAACGCCTACGGCGTCTACGGCCAGATCGACTACGAGATCAACGATCGGTGGAAGGCGACGGCGGGACTGCGCTGGTCGAAAGACATCAAGGAGTCGCGCGAGGAGGCCTTCCTCGCCTGCTACGTCATCTGCGGGATCGACTATTACAATTTCACGCGTGATGCCTTCGGCGTTGTTCCCGACGCTACCTTCGATGGTCGGGGCTTTGCCAACCGCAGGTTGAATGGATCGTGGGAAGCCCTTACCGGCACAGCTGGCATCGAGTACCGGCCGTTCGACGACACGATGCTGTTCGCCACGTACTCACGCGGCTACAAGTCAGGTGGTTTCAACAATCTCGGCTTCGGCGCAGAGCCTTACACCGATCCGGAATTTGTTGATGCCCTAGAGGGTGGATGGAAGCAGACCTGGGCCGACTGGAACCTCACGACCAACGCTGCACTGTTCTACTATAAGTACACCGATGCCCAGGCGCCGCTGACGGTAGTCACGGTCGATCCGAACACGCAGGCCCAGACCGAGTTCTCCCGCTTCGTGAACCTGCCGGAGGTGGAAACAACTGGCTTCGAACTGGAGACCAACTGGAACCCAATCGATCCGCTCAACATCGGCTTTACCTACGCCTTCCTCAACGCCGAGGTGGCGGAGTCGGATGAGTACGCCGACGCCTCGCGCGGCCCAACGGATCCGCTCCGCGTCCGGTCGGTGAAGGGCAGTACTCTGTCTCAATCGCCCAAGCACAAGGTTGCGCTCAACGCGTCCTATCGAATCGACATGCAGGACGGCTCCTACTTCCTGCCGACGGTCTCCTACTCGTGGCGGGATTCCTTCTACGACTCGTTCTTTAACAATCCGCTGGAGAAATCGCCCTCATACGACAACCTCGACGCTCGCCTAAACTGGTATTCGACGGACAAAAAGCTCGGGATCACTGTTTGGGTGCGCAACCTGACGGACAACGAGCAGACCACCAGCATTTCGGCCGACACATTCCGGCCCTCAGATCAGGTCGGCTACCAGACATACAATTTTTCGATGCCGCGGATGTTCGGCATTGATCTGATCCTCCACTTCGACTGAGTGCGAAAAGGAACGCAACGGATAAGTAAACTGCCTTACATAGATTCCGACGTCCGGCGCGTGACGACCCTGCATGCGGAACGCTCTTAGCTCGGAGCTGTACGAGGCCAGACCATCGGTGACGATCGTCTCAAGCGTCACTTTTTGATTCGTAAGCATACGGTGAGAACCGCGGCGTCACCACCTCCGTTGGTTTCGACGTAGCAGTTCGTTGGGATCTTCCTCGTGTTCTTCGAGGAGCTCTTTCAGTCGTTCGATGCCGTCGGGAGTGAACGCCCGGGTTTCTTTGCCGAGCGCATCGCCAACCCAGATCTTCCCGTCGTACTGATCCATCTCGTCGGAGAGCTCCCACAACAGCTCCTCGCTTTCGCCGAGCATTTCGGCGACGGCGGCGATGGTGCGGACGAAGCGGACAGGCTGCGGCATGGTTAGGCCGCTATAGTAACCGCCTTCCAGAGGCGTTTCCAGTTCCACGGCAACAGCTCATCGAGCTTGGATGCCGGGTGATCGGCGATGCGGCCGAGGACATCGGCGAGCCAGGCCTGCGGATCGACGTCATTCATCTTGGCGGTGACGATGAGCGAGTACATGACCGCCGCCCGCTGCCCACCGCGATCGGATCCGGCGAACAGCCACGACTTGCGACCAAGGGCTATGCCTCTGAGGGCCCGCTCAGCCGCATTGTTCGTCAGACAGATCCGGCCATCCTCGAGGAACCTGGCGAACGCGCTCCAGCGGGTCAGCATATAATCCATCGCCTTGGCGACATGGCCGCCGCGCGAGAGCTTGGCGCGATGGGAGCGCATCCAGGCTTCGAGATCGGCGACCAGCGGTGCGCTATGCTCTTGGCGGGCGGCGAGACGCTCCTCGGCGGACTTGCCGTTGATCGCGCGCTCGATCTCGAACAGGGCGTCGATCCGACGGACCGCTTCCAGCGCCATGGGCGAGATCGGCGATGGCTTGTCACCTTCGGCCTTGCGGCGGGCGCTGGCTTCGATGTCTGCAAGCTCGAAGAACTTGCGCCGGCTGTGGGCCCAACACGCTGCTTCCAGAATGGGCGCAGGCTGACGGTCGGCGGCATAGAGCTTGGAGTATCCGCCAAACGCATCGGCCTGAAGAATGCCGGTCCAGCCATCGAGATGTTCTCGAATGTGCACCCCGCCGCGGTTGCGGGAGTAGTAGAACAGAGCCGCTGGCGCTGCCGCACCGCCGAACGGGCGGTCGTCTCGGACATACGTCCAACTTCGGCCGACATCTGCCTTCCCCTTGGCGAGGACCGGCACGTGGGTGTCGTCGCCATGCAGGCGTGATGCGCCCATCACGTGGGCTTTTAGGCGTTGGACCAGCGGCGCCAGGGCGACGGCGCAATGGCCGACCTGATCAGCCAGGGTCGACAAGCTGAGATCGACGCCTTCCAGGGCATAGCGTGTCGCCTGGCGGTTCAAAGGCTGATGCTGGCCGTACTTCTCGAAGAGGATCATCGCCAGGAGACTGGGGCCGGCCCAGCCGCGGGGGACGACATGGAACGGGGCCGGCGCCTGGGAGATCGTCTCGCAGTCCCGACAGGAGAACTTCTCCCGGACGTGTTGGATCACCTTCCAGGAGCGGGGGATGACCTCGAGGGTCTCGGTGACGTCCTCGCCCAGCTTGGAGAGGCGGATCCCGCCACAGCAGCTGCAGGAGGTCGGGCTCGCATGGACGATGCGCTCACGCGGCAGATGCTCGGGGAAGGGCTTGCGGGAGGGCTTCTTACGGGTGAACGCTGTGACATTGGTGGTCTTCGCAACCGCCATCTCCGCGAGGAGGTCGTCCTCCGAAGCCGTCGCCTCGAGCTCTTCGAGTTGCAGCTCCATCTGGTCGATCAGACGACTGGAGCGTTCTGAGGTCTGGCCGAGATGCTGGCGCTTCAGCTTGGCGATCTCAAGCTTGAGGTAGGCGATCATCGCCTGGATATCGGAGACCTCGGCGCGTGCGGCGGCGGCATCTGCGGCGGCGACATCGCGTTCGGCGGCGACGGCATCACGCTCGGCGACAGCAGCGTTCCGCCCGACAACAGCGGCGTCCCGTTCAGCAGTCACAGTGTCGACGTCGGCGCGCGCGGCGATCAGCAACGCCTTCAACGCCTCGATATCTTCGGGAAGCTCAGCGCCCATGGAGAGGATCGAAGCATAAAAATCCACGCTTGAGGCGCCCCCTTAAACAACTTGGCTGTGAGTCAGAAAGCCGCAGGATCAGCCGGCCGCTTCGGGTCTCCAGGTATGTTGGGGATTACGCCAGTCGATGCCCTCGAGCATATAGCCGACCTGGGCGGGTGACAGAGAAACCGACCCGCTCGCGGTCACCGGCCAGACGAACCGACCGCGGTCCAATCGCTTGGCGTAAAGCGACAGGCCGAGCCCATCGTGCCAGATGATTTTTACAAGATCGCCGCGCTTGCCGCGGAAGACAAAGAGATCGCCGGCATGCGGGTCGCGGTGAAGGCCTTCCTGGACCTGCAGCGCCAGACCCTGCATGCCGCGCCGCATATCGGTATGGCCCGCGGCAAGCCACACTCGAACGTTCGAGGGGATCGCGATCATCGCCTCGCCAAGGCGCCGGCGACAGCGGCGGCCAGATCGGGCCTGACCGCACCGACGGCTCTCAACCGCACACCGCCAGGAAACTCGACCTCGATGACGCCGAGAGGCTGATCAACCCTTCCCTCGGGCGCCGACAGCATGACCGGGGCAAAGCCCTTCGTCTTCGGCGGTTCAGGAAAACCCAGCTGGTCGCGGAACTCCTTGCGCCAGGAGAACAGCATACCTGCGTTTACCCCAAGCTGTCGCGCCACGCCGTTGACGCTCGCGCCAGGCTGAAAGGTCGCTTCAACCGTCGCGAGCTTCTGCTCCAGCGACCACCGCCGACGCGGCTCTCCTCCGATGATCTCCACGCCGCCTCCCTCAGCGACTAGTTTAGAGACCTCTCATCAAACTAGTCGTAGCAGCCGATACTCCCGATCACGCCATCCGCCGCAAGGCGGCCCTCGGCGGAGGCGTACTTTGATTCCGCAGCAATCGCTTCAGCAGTTTCAGCGCAGCGCCGGTGTTGCGGCGTTTCTGAACGACGAGATCCGGAACCTCGCCTTCATCGTCGACTGCGCGCCAGAGATACACGCGTTCTCTAGTTGATGTTACAATTCATCTCATCCAAGCGCCAACGCGGCGATGGCGGCGCCTTGCGGCGGCGAAGGCTGGCGGCGATCTGCAGCCTGAGCTTGATCGTCCAGCAGCGAATGGTCTCGTAGCTAGCACCGATCCCGCGCTGCGCCAGAAGTTCTTCGACGTCTCGAAAACTCAGGGCGAAGCGGAAGCAGAGCCGGATCGCCTCGGCCGGAAAGCGGTGACGCTTGAACGAGAGTCGCCACATTTTGGGGGCTCCTGCCGCTGAAAGCAGGCCATGCCAGCGACATGTCACATTCGCCTGACAGCTCCCTCTTCCGGTAGCGTGCAGAAACGCCGCGTTGTATGCGACATACAGAACGGGGAGAGTCGGGGATGATCGTGGTCTCGAGGGCGCGCGCGGCGCTTGCTCTGATGCTTGCGCCCGGGCTTGCCCCGAATGCGCACGGACAGGCGGTGGGCGCGGTCGAGGCAACCGCCCCCGGCGCCTCGTCGCAGGGCGTGAGCGTCTTCGAGTGAACGTTCTTCGCCCCTTACAACCCGGTCAATGCGGGCGACATGGTTGCCCGGGTGCCCGGATTCGAGATCAACGACGGCGATGACCGCCGGGGATTTGGAGCGACGGCCGGCAACGTCCTCGTCAACGGCGAACGCCCGAGTTCCAAGGCGTCGATTTCCGAGCAGCTCCGCCGGATTCCTGCGGGATCGGTCCTGCGGGTCGAACTCCTGTCAGGCAGCGCCAGCGGCGTAGACGTGCGCGGGCAGTCGCGCCTCGTGAACGTCGTTCTGCGGCCGACGGCCGACGGCGGCAGCCCCTTGACCTGGGTCGCCGCGGCGCGACACCTCCAATACTCAGACCGGCTCGGCTATACGCTGCAGCTCTCGAAGTCGTTCAAGCTGGGAGACAGTGCGGAGCTGGCCCTGGACCTTCAGGCGCCCAACATCCGCGGCCGAACCATCGCGTTCGAAGCGGTCCGGAATTCCGCCGGCGCGCTCACACGATACCGCGATCAGTACAACCAGCTCAACTTCATCGGCCTCCAGGCGGCGGCGAGCCTCAAATGGCGCCTCGACGCCGCCGACACGCTGAACGTCAACGCACTTTACAACCCCAGCGACAATTCCATCGGCATTGGCAATCTGGAGTTTCTGCCGTCCGGCGTCCTGTCGAGTTCCACCTACGGCCGCACCGAGTTTCCCACCCAGCAGCGCGGCGAGCTCGGCGCGGACTGGGAGCACCGTTTCGGCGACGGGCTCAGCGCGAAACTGATCGGCCTCGCCACGTTTTCCCAGGCCGACCAGGACCAGGTGTTGAGCACGTACCTGAACACCGGGCTTGCGAATGTCCGCAGGCAATCCTCGGGCTCGGAGAATGGCGAACGTGTCGGCCGGGCCGCGATAACTTGGAAGGCCAGCGACGTCCACACGCTGGAATTTGGCGTTGAGGGAGCTTTCAATTTCCGGGACAGCACGCTGTCGATCTCCAACCAGGCGCCGGGAGGTCCGATCACACCGGTTGCGCTGGATGTCGCAAATACACGTGTGGAGGAGGTGCGCGGCGAAGCCTCAGCGACCGACATCTGGCAGGTTGGCGAGGGCCTGACGCTTGAGACAGGTTTTGCATTTGAGGCCTCGCGCATCACTCAGACCGGAGACGAGAGCAAGGAACGGGAGTTTACCTACGCCAAGCCAAGCATTGCCGCGACGTGGCAGCTGGCGGCGGGGAGCACCGTTCGCGCCAGCATCAAACGCGATGTGTCGCAGCTCGATTTCGCGGAATTCGCCACCTCTGTGAACTCAATCGACAACATCACGCTGGTAGGCAATCCGGACCTGACGCCGGAACAGGCGTGGAAGGCCCGCGTCGAATGGGATCACCGTTTCGGCAAGCGCGGCGCGTTGACGATCGGAATTTTCCACGACGAAGTCGAGGACGTGCGCGATCTCGTCGTTCGCGACATTGACCCGGGACCGGCTGTCCGGCTGGCCGACGCCGTGGGAAATCTCGGCGACGGGCGCCGCACCGGCCTGGACTTGCGCGGGACCTTGCCGCTCGACTTCATTGGAATCAAAGGCGCTGACTTCCGCTTCAACACAACCTACCAGCAGACGCGTGTCACCGACCCGCTGACGGGCGAGACGCGGTCCTTCTCCTCGGGCGACAACAGCAATTCGGGACCGCGCAGCGGCGGGGCCGGCGGCGGACCGCCCCCGCTCAATGTCGGCAACCGCGATTGGGGTTATGTCGTTTCCGTGCGCCAAGAGCTTCCGATGCTCAAGTCATCCTGGTCGCTTAGCCTGGCGCGCAACGCCGCCCGAGAGGAGTTCAAGCTGCTGGAGGACATATCGATCGACCGGCCGGTCGACCGTATGGATCTCAGTTGGGAAACTACCGCGATTCCCGGCGTCAGCCTGCGCCTGGGCGTCGGCAACGTCTTCTCGCCGCAGGAGGAACGCATCCGCACCTTCTATACGCCCGACCGCTCGAGCGGGGTTGTCGCTCGCACGGAAAGCCGAATGAACAAGGGCGGGATGGACGGCACGCGCAGCTACACCATCCAGCTATCCGGCAAGTTCTGACGGCGTGGGACGTTTCGCGACTTCGAGCGTATCTGCTTGCACACCAGCTCAGCACGCTCCTACTGGATTTGGCGCCGCCTCATCGAGGGCCCCGTGTCCTGGCGCCTGCAGCAAGAAGGAAGCTCGTCCTCAGAACTAGCGCGGCGCCATTCGAATGCCGCCATCCAGGCGAATGCACTGCCCGTTGAAGTACGCGTTGCGCGCGAGTTCCAGTACGAGGCTGGCGAACTCTTCGGGTTTGCCTAGGCGTTTCGGGAAGGGGACCGACGCCGCGAGACTATCCAACACGTTTTGCTGGGCCCCGAGCATAAGGGGGGTCGCGAAGATGCCAGGCATGATCGAATTCACGCGTATGCCCAGATCCATCAGGTCACGCGCCATCGGCAGGACAAGGCCGTTCACGCCCGCCTTCGCGGAGCCGTAGATCACCTGGCCGATCTGCGCATCCTGAGCGGCGACGGAGGCCGTAAGCGTGATGACGCCGCGTTCGCCGTCCTCGAGCGGTTGCAAGCTCGCCATGCCGAGCGCCGAGAGCGAGGCAATCCGATAGCTCGCAACCAGAATCCCTTCGACGCCGAAGGCGTAGTCTTCCGTCGACGTTCTCTTGTAGCCTCCCGTCGCCTTGTCGAAGGAGAGCGTCTTCCCACGCCGCGCCGTCATCGCGCAGTGTACACAGATGCGCTCCTGTCCGTTGGCGCTTCGCGCCCTGTCGAATCCCGCAACAGTGCTCTCTTCGCTCAGGATGTTGACCTTGCAGAAGACGCCGCCAATCTCCTTCGCAACGATCTCTCCAGCCGTGTCGTTGATATCGAAAATCGCAACGCGAGCGCCGGCTCTGGCCAGCGCCTGAGCGCTCGCCTTGCCAAGGCCCGAGGCGCCGCCGGTCACGACGGCCGCAATTGAATTGTCGATCAGCATCAGCGTCTCCGGAGCTCTCTGGCTGTTCTCTATCATTCAACTGCATCAAGGGTCGAGAACGGCGCCGAGCGAGATGGACTGACGCAGCGTCGACAACGCCCTGCGAGCCGGGGCGAGCGACAACTTGTATTTGTCCCGCCGATCCAGCACCGTGGGCGACGCAGATCGATTTTCCGATATGGATCCGGCCGCTGAACGCTGTCGGCTCCTGCGGCGATCTCCAGCGAAAGTTGCTGCCTGCGTGCGGCTGACGAGGGAAGAAGCAATGACCGAAGCCTACATTATCGATGCTTGCCGCACGCCGCGCGGAATTGGTCGCGTCGGAAAAGGGGCATTGGCCGAAATGCATCCCCAGCAGCTCGGCGCCACTGTGCTCAAGGCGATTGCGGACCGGAACTCGATCAATACGGCCGAGGTCGACGATGTGATCTGGGGCACCTCCAGCCAGACCGGCAAGCAGGGCAGGGACCTTGCGCGGATGGCGGCGCTGGATGCGGGCTACGATGTGCGCGCCTCGGGTGTGACGATTGACCGCTTCTGCGGTTCGGGCATCACGTCGGTGAATCTCGCCGCGTCGACCATCATTGCGGGCATGTCGGACCTGGTAGTCGCAGGCGGCACGGAGATGATGAGCTACACCTCTTCGATGGCGGATCCGAAGTCTCCGGCCTTCATGGATGCGGGCAATCTGCGTCTGCGCGCGCGGCATCCGCAGAGTCATCAGGGCGTATGCGCCGACGCAATCGCCACGATGGAGGGCATCGCGCGGGAGGATCTCGATGCGCTGGCCCTCGAAAGCCAGATACGCGCCGACAAGGCAATCAAAGGCGGCCATTTCAGGAAGAGTCTCGTTCCGGTGCACAAGGAAGACGGAACGCTGGCGCTGGACAAGGAGGAGTTCCCGCGGCCGCAAACCACGCGCGAGGGGCTTGCGGGTCTGAAGCCGGCGTTCGAGGCAATGGCTGAGTTCCCGCTCGACGAGAAGGGCACGACTTACGGGGGGTTGATCCGCCAGGTTTATCCCGACCTCGCGATCAGGCACGTGCATCATGCCGGGAACTCGTCTGGAGTCGTCGACGGCGCCGCGGCCATCCTCCTCGCTTCGCCGGACTATGCGAGGAAGAATGGCCTGACGCCTCGCGCCCGCGTCGTCGCTATGGCGAACATGGGCGACAGTCCGACCCTGATGCTCAATGCGCCCGTTCCGGCCGCCAGGAAGGTTCTGGAAAAAGCCGGGCTCACCCTCGATGACATCGATCTCTTCGAAATCAACGAAGCCTTCGCCGTCGTAGCCGAAAAGTTCATCCGCGATCTCAAGCTGGACCGCGACAGGGTGAACGTGAATGGCGGGGCGATGGCTCTGGGCCACCCGATTGGCGCGACCGGTTCCATACTGATCGGAACGATCCTTGATGAACTGGAGCGGCGCGATCTCAAGCGCGGCTTGGTCACGATGTGCGCGGCAGGCGGCATGGCGCCGGCGATCATTATCGAGCGCATGTAAGGACTGGCGGCATTTGACTCGCAAGGGGAAGGGCTAGCCGCGATTGGTCCGCCCAAGGAATGTGAGCACGGCTTTCGGCGATTTCGGTCCGGCTGATGCATCAGACTCGAACGATCGCTCTTGCGCCTACTTACGACTTCGGCGACCGGGTGCTCGGGTTCGATTTGTAAGGCGCAGACCGCCAAAGACCCATTCGCAATGGGCTGGGCGCACCGGCCTACTGTCTGCCCGCTATCGGCACAGCGGCGCCTGTAACGGCGCCAGCTTGACGCGAGAGCAGAAAGGCAATCACAGCGGCGATGTCGGCAGGTTGCACCCAAGTGGAAAAGTCGGCGCCGGGCATGGCGGCGCGGTTCTGCGGCGTGTCGATTGTGCCGGGCATCACGCAGTTGGCGGTGACGCCCTTGGCCTTGTTCTCTTCCGAGATCGCCTCGGTAATGCGCAAGACTGCGGCCTTGGAGGCCGCGTAGACGCTGGCGCCCGCGAAGCTCCTGGCGCCGGCGCCGGCGGCGACATGCACGATGCGGCCATAGCCCTGTGCGATCATCACGGGCAGTACGGCCTCCGACAAGCGCAGCGCCGAGAGCGCGTTGAGGTCCATGAGAAAGGACCAATCTTCGGCGGCGCCCTCGTCCACATTGGCCATTTTGAACGTTCCGACTGTGTTGGCGAGGCCATCGATGCGCCCGAACCTCGCCATGCATTCGCGGACTATCTGCGCCGTCCCGTCCTTGCTGCGCACGTCGGCGCCGGCGATCAAAAGTGGAGTGGCGCCGATGCGCGCGGCCGCCTGTTGCAGGCTTTCCCGGCGCATGTCGGCAAGCGCAAGGCTTGCGCCGAGGCGCGCCAGCGTCTCGGCGATGGCGGAGCCGAGATTGCCAGCCGCGCCAGTGACGACGATGGTTTGGCCAGTGAAATCAAGCATGGGACGAGCGCTCCTAAAGTCGGCGAATGCCGCTAAGCGGCGTGTGGACGGCCGCGACGTCGCCAGCCTCGATCAAGCGTCCTTGAAGCACGACAGGATCGGCGACGAGGGGCAAAACTTCGCGACCGAATGGGCGACCGTTCTGATCGAGCAGAAGCGGCGCGTCGGCGCCATCGCCGCAGGCGCCAAGCCGGCAGAATGCGAGCGGCAAGCCCCCGCGCGCACAGAGTGTGGCGCAGGCTTTGTGCGTCTTGCCGTAACCGGGACGCATGGCGCCGAACCAGCACTTGGCGTCGAGAATTTCGCCCACCAGCATTACTGGCCCGCGATCGACGAGAGCCGGCGGGGCAAGGGCTGCGACGTCGATGTCCCCGGGCGGCAGCATTCGAATGTCGACGACCGCATGCATCGCGTTTCGGCCGCGCGTGATCAGCGTGCCTTCAACCTCCGCGCCGCTATCGAAGAAGCGAGCTGCGATCCTGGGCGCGGTCTTGCCTGAAGTCGCAAGGAAGACCGTGCGCACCGCCCCGTCGAGGTCGCGTGTGCGCAGCGCGGGGTAGGCGTCACGACCGGTGAGCACGCCGCGCAGCGTGCGCGGCGTTCCCTGGTCCCAGACGCCGTCGCCGACGGGTGGGCGATCAAGGGCCAGGGCGGCGCCGAGCGCGCCGCCGCCCGTGACGAGCGCGAGGCTCGCGCCCAAGAGGAAGCGACGGTCTGCCTCTGGCGTGTCCCCGCTCCAGCCAATGAAGAAGTCGTCTTTCCTCACAGCGACGCTCCATCCGCGCTAGAGGGCGGGACTTCGTCGCCGCTGGTGATTGGCTCGGGATTAACGAAGACCACGCCGCCTGCGATGCGTGTGCGGTAAACAGCGATTCTTTCGGTAAAGGGCGCCGGCGCACGCCCATCTTGCGGGCGATATTGAAAGCCGTGCCAGGGGCAGGTGACGCAGCCGTTGATGATGCGTCCCTCGCCAAGCGGTCCGCCTTGATGGCGGCAGACATTGCTGATCGCATAGATGCGTGCGCCATCGCGGAAGACGGCGATGCGCTCGCCGCTCTGCGGCGTGACGATGCGCGCGCGTGTGTCGGGAATGTCATTCGGCGGTCCGACGCGCAGCCAGCCTTCTGCATCCGGTTCGACGGCGTTCGCGTCCCGTTTCGCTTCGCGCGCGCCGGCGAAAATGTGGATCAGCGCGACGAGACCCCCGCTCACGCCGACGACGATGGCGTAGAGAGGGCTCTTTTCGCCTTGGACTGCGCCTAGCATCACGTGCGCGACGATGAGCGCATAGGCCCAGTACACGCTCATGTGGAGCGCCTTCCACATATCGGGGCCTAGGACGGAATTCCAGAAAGTGGTGGTCGCGGCCATGAGGAAGAGGACGAACAGCGCGGCTAGGCCAGGCTTTCGAACGGGAAGCCCTGAATGAAATCATAGCGCGGATTGGACGTG
>CAVTXH010000012.1:0-40284 GCA_963738625.1 uncultured Alphaproteobacteria bacterium
CATGTCACATTCGCCTGACAGCCCCCTCTTCCGGTAGCGCGCAGAAACGCCGCGTTGTATGCGACATACAGAACGGGGAGAGTCGGGGATGATCGTGGTCTCGAGGGCGCGCGCGGCGCTTGCTCTGATGCTTGCGCCCGGGCTTGCCCGAATGCGCACGGACAGGCGGTGGGCGCGGTCGAGGCAACCGCCCCCGGCGGACCTCGTCGCAGGGCGTGAGCGTCTTGAGTCAACGTTCTTCGCCCCTTACAACCCGGTCAATGCGGGCGACATGGTTGCCCGGGTGCCCGGAACCGAGATCATCGACGGCGATGACCGCCGGGGATTTGGAGCGACGGCCGGCAACGTCCTCGTCAACGGCGAACGCCCGAGTTCCAAGGCGTCGATTTCCGAGCAGCTCCGCCGGATTCCTGCGGGATCGGTCCTGCGGGTCGAACTCCTGTCAGGCAGCGCCAGCGGCGTAGACGTGCGCGGGCAGTCGCGCCTCGTGAACGTCGTTCTGCGGCCGACGGCCGACGGCGGCAGCCCCTTGACCTGGGTCGCCGCGGCGCGACACCTCCAATACTCAGACCGGCTCGGCTATACGCTGCAGCTCTCGAAGTCGTTCAAGCTGGGAGACAGTGCGGAGCTGGCCCTGGACCTTCAGGCGCCCAACATCCGCGGCCGAACCATCGCGTTCGAAGCGGTCCGGAATTCCGCCGGCGCGCTCACACGATACCGCGATCAGTACAACCAGCTCAACTTCATCGGCCTCCAGGCGGCGGCGAGCCTCAAATGGCGCCTCGACGCCGCCGACACGCTGAACGTCAACGCACTTTACAACCCCAGCGACAATTCCATCGGCATTGGCAATCTGGAGTTTCTGCCGTCCGGCGTCCTGTCGAGTTCCACCTACGGCCGCACCGAGTTTCCCACCCAGCAGCGCGGCGAGCTCGGCGCGGACTGGGAGCACCGTTTCGGCGACGGGCTCAGCGCGAAACTGATCGGCCTCGCCACGTTTTCCCAGGCCGACCAGGACCAGGTGTTGAGCACGTACCTGAACACCGGGCTTGCGAATGTCCGCAGGCAATCCTCGGGCTCGGAGAATGGCGAACGTGTCGGCCGGGCCGCGATAACTTGGAAGGCCAGCGACGTCCACACGCTGGAATTTGGCGCTGAGGGAGCTTTCAATTTCCGGGACAGCACGCTGTCGATCTCCAACCAGGCGCCGGGAGGTCCGATCACACCGGTTGCGCTGGATGTCGCAAATACACGAGTGGAGGAAGTGCGCGGCGAAGCCTCAGCGACCGACATCTGGCAGCTTGGCGAGGGCCTGACGCTGGAGACAGGTTTTGCATTTGAGGCCTCGCGCATCACTCAGACCGGAGACGAGAGCAAGGAGCGGGAGTTTACCTACGCCAAGCCAAGCATTGCCGCGACGTGGCAGCTGGCGGCGGGGAGCACCGTTCGCGCCAGCATCAAACGCGATGTGTCGCAGCTCGATTTCGCTGAATTCGCCACCTCTGTGAACTCAATCGACAACATCACGCTGGTAGGCAATCCGGACCTGACGCCGGAACAGGCGTGGAAGGCCCGCGTCGAATGGGATCACCGTTTCGGCAAGCGCGGCGCGTTGACGATCGGAATTTTCCACGACGAAGTCGAGGACGTGCGCGATCTCGTCGTTCGCGACATTGACCCGGGACCGGCTGTCCGGCTGGCCGACGCCGTGGGAAATCTCGGCGACGGGCGCCGCACCGGCCTGGACTTGCGCGGGACCTTGCCGCTCGACTTCATTGGAATCAAAGGCGCTGACTTCCGCTTCAACACAACCTACCAGCAGACGCGTGTCACCGACCCGCTGACGGGCGAGACGCGGTCCTTCTCCTCGGGCGACAACAGCAATTCGGGACCGCGCAGCGGCGGGGCCGGCGGCGGACCGCCCCCGCTCAATGTCGGCAACCGCGATTGGGGTTATGTCGTTTCCGTGCGCCAAGAGCTTCCGATGCTCAAGTCATCCTGGTCGCTTAGCCTGGCGCGCAACGCCGCCCGAGAGGAGTTCAAGCTGCTGGAGGACATATCGATCGACCGGCCGGTCGACCGTATGGATCTCAGTTGGGAAACTACCGCGATTCCCGGCGTCAGCCTGCGCCTGGGCGTCGGCAACGTCTTCTCGCCGCAGGAGGAACGCATCCGCACCTTCTATACGCCCGACCGCTCGAGCGGGGTTGTCGCTCGCACGGAAAGCCGAATGAACAAGGGCGGGATGGACGGCACGCGCAGCTACACCATCCAGCTATCCGGCAAGTTCTGACGGCGTGGGACGTTTCGCGACTTCGAGCGTATCTGCTTGCACACCAGCTCAGCACGCTCCTACTGGATTTGGCGCCGCCTCATCGAGGGCCCCGTGTCCTGGCGCCTGCAGCAAGAAGGAAGCTCGTCCTCAGAACTAACGCGGCGCCATTCGAATGCCGCCATCCAGGCGAATGCACTGCCCGTTGAAGTACGCGTTGCGCGCGAGTTCCAGTACGAGGCTGGCGAACTCTTCGGGTTTGCCTAGGCGTTTGGGGAAGGGGACCGACGCCGCGAGACTATCCAACACGTTTTGCTGGGCCCCGAGCATAAGGGGGGTCGCGAAGATGCCAGGCATGATCGAATTCACGCGGATGCCCAAATCCATCAAGTCGCGCGCCATCGGCAGGACAAGGCCGTTCACGCCCGCCTTCGCGGAGCCATAGATTACCTGGCCGATCTGCGCATCCTGAGCGGCGACGGAGGCCGTAAGCGTGATGACGCCGCGTTCGCCGTCCTCGAGCGGTTGCAGGCTCGCCATGCCGAGCGCCGAGAGCGAGGCAATCCGATAGCTCGCAACCAGAATCCCTTCGACGCCGAAGGCGTAGTCTTCCGTGGACGTTCTCTTGTAGCCTCCCGTCGCCTTGTCGAAGGAGAGCGTCTTCCCACGCCGCGCCGTCATCGCGCAGTGTACACAGATGCGCTCCTGTCCAATGGCGCTTCGCGCCCTGTCGAATCCCGCAACAGCGCTCTCTTCGCTCAGAATGTTGACCTTGCAGAAGACGCCGCCAATCTCCTTCGCAACGATCTCTCCAGCCGTGTCGTTGATATCGAAAATCGCAACGCGAGCGCCGGCTCTGGCCAGCGCCTGAGCGCTCGCCTTGCCAAGGCCCGAGGCGCCGCCGGTCACGACGGCCGCAATTGAATTGTCGATCAGCATCAGCGTCTCCGGAGCTCTCTGGCTGTTCTCTATCATTCAACTGCATCAAGGGTCGAGAACGGCGCCGAGCGAGATGGACTGACGCAGCGTCGACAACGCCCTGCGAGCCGGGGCGAGCGACAACTTGTATTTGTCCCGCCGATCCAGCACCGTGGGCGACGCAGATCGATTTTCCGATATGGATCCGGCCGCTGAACGCTGTCGGCTCCTGCGGCGATCTCCAGCGAAAGTTGCTGCCTGCGTGCGGCTGACGAGGGAAGAAGCAATGACCGAAGCCTACATTATCGATGCTTGCCGCACGCCGCGCGGAATTGGTCGCGTCGGAAAAGGGGCATTGGCCGAAATGCATCCCCAGCAGCTCGGCGCCACTGTGCTCAAGGCGATTGCGGACCGGAACTCGATCAATACGGCCGAGGTCGACGATGTGATCTGGGGCACCTCCAGCCAGAGCGGCAAGCAGGGCAGGGACCTTGCGCGGATGGCGGCGCTGGATGCGGGCTACGATGTGCGCGCCTCGGGTGTGACGATTGACCGCTTCTGCGGTTCGGGCATCACGTCGGTGAATCTCGCCGCGTCGACCATCATTGCGGGCATGTCGGACCTGGTAGTCGCAGGCGGCACGGAGATGATGAGCTACACCTCTTCGATGGCGGACCCGAAGTCTCCGGCCTTCATGGATGCGGGCAATCTGCGTCTGCGCGCGCGGCATCCGCAGAGTCATCAGGGCGTATGCGCCGACGCAATCGCCACGATGGAGGGCATCGCGCGGGAGGATCTCGATGCGCTGGCCCTCGAAAGCCAGATACGCGCCGACAAGGCAATCAAAGGCGGCCATTTCAGGAAGAGTCTCGTTCCGGTGCACAAGGAAGACGGAACGCTGGCGCTGGACAAGGAGGAGTTCCCGCGGCCGCAAACCACGCGCGAGGGGCTTGCGGGTCTGAAGCCGGCGTTCGAGGCAATGGCTGAGTTCCCGCTCGACGAGAAGGGCACGACTTACGGGGGGTTGATCCGCCAGGTTTATCCCGACCTCGCGATCAGGCACGTGCATCATGCCGGGAACTCGTCTGGAGTCGTCGACGGCGCCGCGGCCATCCTCCTCGCTTCGCCGGACTATGCGAGGAAGAATGGCCTGACGCCTCGCGCCCGCGTCGTCGCTATGGCGAACATGGGCGACAGTCCGACCCTGATGCTCAATGCGCCCGTTCCGGCCGCCAGGAAGGTTCTGGAAAAAGCCGGGCTCACCCTCGATGACATCGATCTCTTCGAAATCAACGAAGCCTTCGCCGTCGTAGCCGAAAAGTTCATCCGCGATCTCAAGCTGGACCGCGACAGGGTGAACGTGAATGGCGGGGCGATGGCTCTGGGCCACCCGATTGGCGCGACCGGTTCCATACTGATCGGAACGATCCTTGATGAACTGGAGCGGCGCGATCTCAAGCGCGGCTTGGTCACGATGTGCGCGGCAGGCGGCATGGCGCCGGCGATCATTATCGAGCGCATGTAAGGACTGGCGGCATTTGACTCGCAAGGGGAAGGGCTAGCCGCGATTGGTCCGCCCAAGGAATGTGAGCACGGCTTTCGGCGATTTCGGTCCGGCTGATGCATCAGACTCGAACGATCGCTCTTGCGCCTACTTACGACTTCGGCGACCGGGTGCTCGGGTTCGATTTGTAAGGCGCAGACCGCCAAAGACCCATTCGCAATGGGCTGGGCGCACCGGCCTACTGTCTGCCCGCTATCGGCACAGCGGCGCCTGTAACGGCGCCAGCTTGACGCGAGAGCAGAAAGGCAATCACAGCGGCGATGTCGGCAGGTTGCACCCAAGTGGAAAAGTCGGCGCCGGGCATGGCGGCGCGGTTCTGCGGCGTGTCGATTGTGCCGGGCATCACGCAGTTGGCGGTGACGCCCTTGGCCTTGTTCTCTTCCGAGATCGCCTCGGTAATGCGCAAGACTGCGGCCTTGGAGGCCGCGTAGACGCTGGCGCCCGCGAAGCTCCTGGCGCCGGCGCCGGCGGCGACATGCACGATGCGGCCATAGCCCTGTGCGATCATCACGGGCAGTACGGCCTCCGACAAGCGCAGCGCCGAGAGCGCGTTGAGGTCCATGAGAAAGGACCAATCTTCGGCGGCGCCCTCGTCCACATTGGCCATTTTGAACGTTCCGACTGTGTTGGCGAGGCCATCGATGCGCCCGAACCTCGCCATGCATTCGCGGACTATCTGCGCCGCCCCGTCCTTGCTGCGCACGTCGGCGCCGGCGATCAAAAGTGGAGTGGCGCCGATGCGCGCGGCCGCCTGTTGCAGGCTTTCCCGGCGCATGTCGGCAAGCGCAAGGCTTGCGCCGAGGCGCGCCAGCGTCTCGGCGATGGCGGAGCCGAGATTGCCAGCCGCGCCCGTGACGACGATGGTTTGGCCAGTGAAATCAAGCATGGGACGAGCGCTCCTAAAGTCGGCGAATGCCGCTAAGCGGCGTGTGGACGGCCGCGACGTCGCCAGCCTCGATCAAGCGTCCTTGAAGCACGACAGGATCGGCGACGAGGGGCAAAACTTCGCGACCGAATGGGCGACCGTTCTGATCGAGCAGAAGCGGCGCGTCGGCGCCATCGCCGCAGGCGCCAAGCCGGCAGAATGCGAGCGGCAAGCCCCCGCGCGCACAGAGTGTGGCGCAGGCTTTGTGCGTCTTGCCGTAACCGGGACGCATGGCGCCGAACCAGCACTTGGCGTCGAGAATTTCGCCCACCAGCATTACTGGCCCGCGATCGACGAGAGCCGGCGGGGCAAGGGCTGCGACGTCGATGTCCCCGGGCGGCAGCATTCGAATGTCGACGACCGCATGCATCGCGTTTCGGCCGCGCGTGATCAGCGTGCCTTCAACCTCCGCGCCGCTATCGAAGAAGCGAGCTGTGATCCTGGGCGCGGTCTTGCCTGAAGTCGCAAGGAAGACCGTGCGCACCGCCCCGTCGAGGTCGCGTGTGCGCAGCGCGGGGTAGGCGTCACGACCGGTGAGCACGCCGCGCAGCGTGCGCGGCGTTCCCTGGTCCCAGACGCCGTCGCCGACGGGTGGGCGATCAAGGGCCAGGGCGGCGCCGAGCGCGCCGCCGCCCGTGACGAGCGCGAGGCTCGCGCCCAAGAGGAAGCGACGGTCTGCCTCTGGCGTGTCCCCGCTCCAGCCGATGAAGAAGTCGTCTTTCCTCACAGCGACGCTCCATCCGCGCTAGAGGGCGGGACTTCGTCGCCGCTGGTGATTGGCTCGGGATTAACGAAGACCACGCCGCCTGCGATGCGTGTGCGGTAAACAGCGATTCTTTCGGTAAAGGGCGCCGGCGCACGCCCATCTTGCGGGCGATATTGAAAGCCATGCCAGGGGCAGGTGACGCAGCCGTCGATGATGCGTCCCTCGCCAAGCGGTCCACCTTGATGGCGGCAGACATTGCTGATCGCATAGATGCGTGCGCCATCGCGGAAGACGGCGATGCGCTCGCCGCTCTGCGGCGTGACGATGCGCGCGCGTGTGTCGGGAATGTCATTCGGCGGTCCGACGCGCAGCCAGCCTTCTGCATCCGGTTCGACGGCGTTCGCGTCCCGTTTCGCTTCGCGCGCGCCGGCGAAAATGTGGATCAGCGCGACGAGACCCCCGCTCACGCCGACGACGATGGCGTAGAGAGGGCTCTTTTCGCCTTGGACGGCGCCTAGCATCACGTGCGCGACGATGAGCGCATAGGCCCAGTACACGCTCATGTGGAGCGCCTTCCACATATTGGGGCCTAGGATGGTATTCCAGAAATCGTGGCTGGTCGCGGCCATCAGGAAGAGGACGAACAGCGCGGCTACGCCGAGGCTTTCGAACGGGAAGCCCTGAATGGAATCATAGCGCGGATTGGACGTGAGCAGCGACACCAGGGGGTTAAGGTCGGAAAAGCCGTGATACCAGAGGATCACGAGCGCCCCGTGCGCGAGCGCCAAGAGAAAACATGTCACGCCGAGGTGCCGGCGGTTGTAGAGGAGCGGCAGAAAGCGCGGCGACAGCCGCGCAAGCGGGCCGACCAGGAGGATGAGCGTCAACAGCGCAAAGGCGCAGGCGCCGACCGCGCGCAGCGCCACTTGAATAGGCAGCGCTTTCCCGCTCGAGGGCGACAGCATGAGTCCCGCCGCCAGATAGGCGCCGACAAAAACGACGACGCCGAGCAGAAGCACGGCGTCATATCGCTTCTTGAACGGGGTCCATTGAACAAGCTTGTAGCCCTGCGCCATGCTCGATCCTACTGAGTGCGCATGACAGCGGCATGTTCCGCCGCGTGTTCGACGCGGGACTTCGCCAAGAGCGCCGCCGCGCACACCGCGATCAGCGCAACCAGCAGAAGCGGCCAGAGGAGCGCATGGGCGCGCCGTTGATTGCGGTTCATTGCCGGTCCTCCTTTGGACGCACGCCGCAAAGGCGCATCAAGACGAGCGGCCATAGCGCCGCCAACCCGGGAAAGACCAGCACGCGGACGCGAACCGTCATGCCGGCGGCGCCTGGCTCGAGCCTGCCGAGCCCGAAGAGAAGCGTGAGGCCGGCGACGACGAGACCAACGCCAAGATATGCGGCGAGCAAGAGCCAAATGATTGCGGCGGTCTGCTCGGACATGTTTCGCTCCGCCGTGCAATACCTGCCAAAGCCAGCGCGATGTCAATGAAGATGCAAGGGGGCGAAGACACGCGCCTTACCCTGGCCAAGGCGCGCGATGTGGCGGGAAAGCTGGTTCCGCCGCCCAACGGCGATCATGCTCCCAAACACGTATCAGGCGGATGTCGCTTTCAGGCGTTGACAAGTAGCCCCCGGTCCTGCTTAGCCCGCGCGCCAATGGCCGTCGGCCCGACGAATTTGATCCTTTGCGTCGCGTTCCCATCGTGCGTGCACGCGCGCGTTGAGATTGAAGAACAGCCGCCCGTCGATCACCCGGTAGACGCGCGGATCGCCTTTGACGTGTGCGCCACCCGCCATGGCAAAGGCGCAGTATCCGCCATATTGGGGCAAATAGCGCGCGGGATCGGCCGCGAACAGATCGCGATTGGCGGCGTCGGCGAAGAGATAGAAGCGGCCTTCGTATTCGACCCGCAACTCCGGCAGGCCCATGCGCGGCGCCGCGCCGTCGGCGAAATAGCTGACGACGTCGTATCCGTCCGCCGCCGGCGTGGCCGTCATCATGGCGGCGTGATCGTGTTCGAAGATGTCAGGCGAATCGGAGTGCGAGAGCCCGCCCGCGTCGAGCCAGGCGCGCGTCTGCTGCGACGCACGCTCGATCAGGGCGGCGGAATGGTCGAAATTGAACGGCGAGACGTCGAGCGGGCACAGATGCGGCGCGACATGTACCTCGACCTTGCCTTCAAGCAGGCGGAGATCGCGCGCCATCTGATTGGCGATCAAGAGCGTCAGCGCATGCATGCCGCGCGCCACCGCGCCTTGCGGGGGGCCGTCGATCGAACATGCATAGCCGGTTTGCAGCACGATGATGCGCGTGGCGCCGAGTCCAGCAGCGGTGAGAACAGGCGTGTTGCCGGCGATGGCGCCGTCCATCAGATGATCCCCGCCAATGCGCACGGAGGGGAAGGCGATTGGGATCGCCGTGCTCGCCAGAACTGCGTCCACGGCTGGTCCGCGCGAGAGAGACACTGGAGCGCCGCTCAGATTGGTGGCGACCACATGAACGGGGATGGCGGCGTCTTCGAGATTGCGGAACGGCAGATGCCGCTCGACCAGGCGGCGCAGGGCGAGCGATTTAAACAGACTGCCGCCGCCGCGAAACCAGCCTATCGCGCCGTGCAGCGTGAGCGGGAAAACATCGTTGCGCTTGAGGCCGCGCCAGATCGCCTCCAGCGCCTCAACCCCGGCCGCATCCGGGCGCGCCGCGTAGAAACAAGCATTAAGCGCGCCGACCGAGGCGCCGACGACCAGGTCCGGCCGTTCGCCCGCGCGCACGAGTTCTCTCAGAGCGCCTACCTGAATGGCGCCAAGGCTGCCCCCGCCAGCGAAAACAAAGGCCGTGCGGGACGGCTGTGGCGGCATGCCTTGTCTCCAGGGACGTGAACCTAGCCCGGGTTCCACTCTGTGTGTACGTTCCTCACTATGCTCCCGTTACAATCGGGAGTCTCTGAGGGCGCGAGTTCGCGCCCTTGTCCACCTGAACAACTTCCCCTGGGCGCCGTAGACGGGGCGATCCGCTCGACAGGGATAGGCGCCATGATCCTGCGCCGGAACGTCTTCGTCGTCGATGTCGCCAGGGGTTGAAACGGGTCCGGCGAGCGACAGCCCTGTAGGACGCCCCAGCCATTCGTAACATTGCGGGTGTGTGATTGACCCGTTGTCGGCTTAGGGCGCAATCGGGGGAAAGTGCGCCTGGAGCTCGAACTCGGACCCCGCATGTCGATTAGCTTGCTTCGCCAATGGGCAGCGAGCGGATGAATAGTCGCTTGCAACAGCCGCCTTACCCATCGTCCGGTGCGGCTGCGGATCACCTGGCCACGCGCCTGTCGGCGATCGACCCGGCACGCGGCGCGATGAACCAACGCACGGCGCCCTGCGTCAGCGCCGCGTCATGTCGACAACACCTCGCTGACCGGGCGGCGCAACGAGAATGGAAGATCTGGCGCGTAGCCGAAGCGAACGACGAGGTCTGGCCGCATATCGCCGATGCCGAGGTAGGCGGCGAACTGCGCGCGAACGGCCGGCGCTTCAACGGGCTGATTCACAAAGGCGTGCTTCAGGCCAAGAAGCGTCGCTTGCAGCGCAAAGCGCTGATAGGCGCGGCCGACTTGAATCCAGTGCGCCGGCGTCGCCGTGGCGCCCGTGAAAACAGCAACGCCAGCGCTCGTGTTCAGCTGCCTGACGTATTTCTCGGTTTCGCTCTTGATCGTAAACGCCATGTCGAACATCACACCGGCGACCCAATCTGGCAGGGTCGGGTTGCCGGAACTTGCGCTGTAGAGACCGTCTCCGGTTCCGATCGCCGCCTGGGGGTTGAAGCGGATCCAATCCTTGAGCTCTCGCACAAAGGCCGGGTCGCTCATCTGCGCACGATTGCCTTCGACGACGTAGTCGCGCACAGCGTCAATGTCGGAGCGTGCGCTCAACAGGCGAAGCTCAACGCCTTCGATCTGGGCCGCTGTCTGAATCAGGGAGAGATCTTGGGGTGAAGGCGTCCGTGCTTCGTATTCCGAACGCGTGCACTGGCGGCGTGGAATGGCGGCGACAAGCGGATCGTCGCCGCCGGCAGCGGTCGTCTCCAGCGCGATCGAGATTCGCGGGCCGTCGGCGTCGAATGCAAACGCGCCGGCGCGGCGCAGGGTCGGGGCGCTGATCAAGAGGCTTTCGGCTGCCGCACCGAGGCTCACGAAAGCGTGGTGGTCGTCGGGATCGACGACCGGCGTGCGCCGGGTTGTGTCGGGCGCAATATCGACCCCGGCCAGCGTCCGCCGAAAGCGCCAGGGTTGGGTATTGTGCCCATTGGCAGCGAGCGTTGCGAAACGTACGAGTTCAGGGATGGGGTCGGTCGCCGATGCATCGAGCGGTCGGCGCATCTGTGCGGCCGCCCTTGCGTAATCGTCCGCGCTGGCGCCGCAACCAGCTAACACTGACAGGCCAAGGCCCACGCCAAGCGTGCGTCTCGACAGGGTATGGCTGCTGATCGCCATGACCGACTCCGGTTGTGGTCGGCATACCCTCCTAGCAGCGGTCAGGTGCGCCGGGCTTGCGCTAGCGCAATGTTAACGCGCCGTTTCGGAAACCCTTTCGGCTTAGCTTGCCGGCGTCAGCCGGGCATGGGCCATCACCGAAAGGGCTGGCTGGACGCAACGTTTCCGCCGACTACCCAAAACGGGTTTGACCCCGGCGCGGTCAAGAAGCAACTGTCCGAAATCATTAACCAAAAGCCTGCCAAGCTCGTCGCGGGGCAAATCGGGAGGCGGTGGACCAAGGGTCACGCCGTCTGCGGAGGCGTAAGCGATGAACCTGCTTCGGGGAAAGAATGGCGCTCCGCGATGGCACCTCGTCTACTTTGCGCTTGCCGCGTTTGACCTGCTGACCGTCCTGATCAGCCTGACTCTCTCTCACACTTTGATGACCATGTATTCCCAGTCCGCGGAAACCAACCGCGCCTGGTCCGGCCGGCTCAGCACGATCAGCCAGTTGGGAGATCTGGCGCAGGCGGCCAACGCGCCCGGCAATGACGTGTTTGACAACAACAACGTCCCGTCCGAACGCGCCAAGCGCGATGCCGCGCTGGCTTTGTTCAACGCGCAGCTTGCAGACATTCAGTCCGAACTTGTGCGCGGCGTGACGAACGACGAGCGTCAACAAATCTCGACATCCCTGGGCGTCACCCGACAGGCAATGGACGAGATGATCGCCGAGGCCGAGCAGATATTCCGGTACTTCGAAGCCTCCGATCCTCGCTCCGCTGGACAACGGATGGCGTCGATGGATCGCGCCTACGCCCGTCTGACGCGCAGCATCTCGGCAACTGTAAAGCTCGTGCAGTCCATTCAGGTTGGGCACCTGGATGAACAAGTCGCCAGCGCGCACAAACTGCAAGGGATCGAGTTGGTTATTGGCCTGCTTATTGTGATCATGGTGTCGGGCGTGACGCTGTACGGTCACAACCTTGGAAAAGTGATGCAGCGGCAGGCCGCCGCGATCAGAAAAGCGCAAGAGTTGGAACACGCCAACCAGGCAAAGTCGAACTTCCTGGCTTCGATGAGTCACGAAATCCGCACGCCGATGAACGGCATCCTCGGAATGGCGCAGGCGATCGACACCGACGCGCTGCCGCCGGCCGAGCGCGAGAAAGTGTCGATCATCAGGGAATCGGGCGGTTCGCTGATGACGTTGTTGAACGATGTCCTCGACTTCTCGAAGATTGAGGCCGGAAAACTCGACATCGCGCCAATCCCGGGCGACCTCCTGCACACGCTGAAGCGCACGACCAGGCTGTTCGAAGTTCAGGCCAACGAAAAGGGTCTTAAGCTGACCGTCAGCCGTGACCCCAGCATCGAAAACCATCTCGTATTCGACTCCGTGCGCGTGCGCCAATGCATCGGCAACCTGCTTTCGAATGCGATCAAGTTCACGGAGAAGGGAGGCGTCACAGTATCGGTTTCGACGCGGCCGCTGGCCGATGGTGAACGCCTCGCCGTTATCGAAATTGCGGATACCGGGATTGGCATGAGCCCGGAGGTTCAGGCCAGCCTGTTTCAGGTGTTCACCCAGGCGGACGCCTCAACAACCCGCCGCTTTGGCGGAACTGGTCTCGGCCTCGCTATCTCGCGCCAGCTGGCCCGCCTCATGGACGGAGACATCTGCGTAGAGAGCGTAGAGGGCCAAGGATCGCGCTTCACGTTCACCTTCCGGGCCAAGATTTGCATTCTGGACAGAAAGCCCGTCCCGATGATCGAGGCGCCTAGCCCTGCGCCTTCCGCGTCCAGCATGACGCTTCGCGGCCGCCGCGTGCTGTTGACGGACGACAATGCGATCAACCGGCAGGTCATCAAGCTGTTTCTCGCTCCGCATGGCTGCGAGATCACGGAAGCAACCAACGGCCAGGAGGCGCTCGACAAACTTGCGGCAGCGTCGTTCGATCTTGTATTGATGGATGTCCACATGCCGGTCATGGACGGCAAGGAAGCAATCCGGCACATACGATCGAGCGCTGCGCCATGGCGAAGCATTCCAGTGATCGCGTTGACCGCCGACGCCATGGTCGGTGATCGGGAAAAACTGCTTGCGCTGGGCATGACGGAGTACCTCAGCAAGCCGGTCGATCAGCGCGAGCTTGTCGTGCGGATGAGCCAGGTGCTTGATCTGCAGGTTGGGCCAAGCTTGGCTTCCGCCTCCGCGGCGTGACGCTCGACGGGGCGGCCGTCAGATGCGAGATTGAAGCCGAAATCACCCCGAACTGCGGCCAGGATAGGTCGAATGCGGACAGCAACCGGAATCCGAGTGTTCGGCCTCATCGCCTTGCTGAGCGTTCTGGTCGGGAGTTGCTCCTCGATTGAGGCGCCAGGCGCCGGCCCCCATGCCTCCCGGTTCAACATAGTCTTGATGGTGGTCGAGGATCTCAGTCCACGCATCGGCGCGTTCGGCGACAGGATTGCGAGAACGCCGAACCTTGATCGGCTCGCGGCCGAGGGCGTGCGCTTCACGAACGTGTTCACGACCGCTGGCGTGTGCGCTCCGAGCCGAGCCGCTCTGATCACAGGCATGCATCAGTCATCGATCGGCGCTCAGAACATGCGGACGTCAGCGTTTGTCTGGCCCGGATCCGATCGCAGGGGATACGAGGCGACGCCTCCTCCCTATGTAAAAGCCTTTCCGGAATACATGCGGGCTGCCGGCTACTTCGCTGTCAACAACTCGAAGACGGACTATCAGTTCGGCAATCCCTTTACCGTGTGGGACGAGAACGGGCCCGATGCGGACTGGAGGGATCGACCTGAAGGCGCGCCGTTCTTTGCGATGTTCAGTTTCAACCTGACGCACGAAAGCGCGCTGTTCCAGCCAGGCGCCACCAACGCTGCAGGCGAGGCCGTGGCGCCGAATGCAGTGCTCGCTGAATCGCAGCGCAGACTGCTGAATCATCGCACGCCGCCGCGGGATGTCGAGGTTCCACCCTACTATCCCGACACTCAGGCCGTCCGGGAGGAGATCGCCCGTCAGTATGACAACGTCCAGTTGATGGATGTCTGGGTGGGCGAGCGGATGAGGCAACTCGAGCAGGCCGGCCTGCTGGAAAACACCATTGTCATCTGGACGTCGGACCACGGAGACGGCTTGCCGCGCGCAAAGCGATCACTTTACGATTCCGGTCTCAAGGTTCCGATGATTGTTCGCCTTCCCGATGGGCGCGGCGCAGGGAGTGTCGATGGCGGCCTCATCTCCTTCATCGATCTGGCGCCAACCCTGCTGGCTCTGGCCGGGGTTGATGTTCCTTCCCACCTGAAGGGGCGGAACATTCTCGATCGGAGACTGCCCGATCAGACCTATGTGTTCGCCGGCCGCGACCGGTTCGATGAGGTCTACGTGGACCACAGTAGGGCGGTGCGATCCAGGACCTTCAAGTATATCCGCAACGATTTGCCGGACGTGCCGTTCTATGGCGACATTCCTTTCCGCGATAATCTTGCGACCATGCGCGAAATGAGGCGGCTGCTCGCCGAAGGAAAACTGTCGCCTCTGCAGGCGCGTTATTTTGCGACGCCGCGGCCGACCGAGGAACTGTACGATCTCGCCGAGGATCCGCACGAAGTGAACAATCTCGCCGGCGACCCCCGTCATGCTGATGACAGGCTGAGACTCCGTCAGGCCCTCGAGCGCTGGCAGGCGGACACGCCGGATCTTGGCGCGATCCCGGAGCGCGACATGGTTGAACGTTTGATGTGGCCAGGCGGCGTTCAGCCGCTGACTGGTGCGCCATTCATTCGATCCGTCCTGGATCCTACTGGCAAGTTGACGGTGGAGCTGCAGTCTCTGACCGGCGGCGCTTCGCTCGGCTACCGGGTCAATGCGAAGAATGCGGCGGCTCCGTGGGCGCTCTATGTAAGACCATTCGACGTCCGTCCCGGCGATCGCGTCGAAGCCAAGGCCATACGCTACGGCTACCGGGAGAGCGCGATCTCTGAAACGACCGTCCCGCGCTAGTCGCCGCTGCGGTTTGCGGGCGCCTGCGGAAAGAGGCCGCTCAGCTTGTCCGGCCGGTTGGGGGCCTTGAGCCATTTTGCGGGGAAATCCGCTGCGCGCGCGCCCTGCTCGTTCCGCCAGACGATCCCTTCGGCGGTGCGTTCGCTATAGGGAACGATGTGTTCACCATCTGCATTCGCGAGCCCTGCATAGAGGCGGTCACGAAGATCGATCTTGATTTCGCGCCATGCCGGATCGTCGATCAGATTGTTGAGCTCGCCCGGATCCTTCGAGAGGTCATAAAGCTCCTCGATGTCCCACACGCCATGATACTGGATGTACTTGGTAGTCCCCCGCTCGATCGCGAACGTCGTCGGCGTATGCGGGAAGGTCCATTCCCAATAGTATGAGTAAATAAAGTCGGGCGCGTTCCACGCCTCTGGCGTTACGTCGCCTGTGGCCGCGTTCAGGAAGCTGCGGCCCTCGAACTGCTTGGGCTGGGGCACGTGCGCCGCGTCAAGCAGGGTCGGCGCCATGTCGAGATTTCTTACTCTCGTGGTGTTGATCGCGCCCTCGGGCAGGAGACCGGGCGCATACATGACGAGCGGCACACGCACAGAAGGTTCGTAGGCGTTTCGCTTGTCGATCAGACCGTGATCTCCGAACAGGAAGCCGTTGTCGCTGTAAAAGACGATCAGCGTATTCTGATCGAGCCCTTCTTCCTGCAGATAGGCGAGTATCCTGCCGACGCTATCGTCCACCGGGCTCAGCGTCCGGAAGTATTGCCTCACATATTCCCGAAGATCCTGGTCGGAGTGATACGGGAAATCGACACCGTGCCAAGAGTTACGCTGGTTGCGCACCCACATCGGTTTGCCGCGGTTGTTCGCTTCGGTGTTGGCCATGCTGGCTGGAAGTTTGATGTCGAGATTCTTGTACTGATCCTTGTGTTTCTCTGTGGTCAGAGGATCGCTGTGAACGGCCTTGTGCGACAGGTAGAGGAAGAAGGGCTTTGACGGATCGCGGCCATGTCGAAGCCAGTCGAGCGCGTAGTCCGTCAGCTCATCGGTGATGTAGCCGGTCCGCTTCGTTTCCTTGCCGTCGACATTCAGCATCTGCACCTGACCCTTGGCGATCTGATCTGGCGAGAGCGCGTCTGTAGGAAAATACGTTCCCTGTCCCTTGAAGCTTACCCACTTGTCAAAGCCAGGGCGCGGAGCATCGGTCGCGTTGCCCATGTGCCACTTGCCGAAGAAGCCGGTCTGGTAGCCGGCTTGTTGCAGGTATTCCGGAAAGAAGACGAGGCCCTCCTCGGAGGAGTTGTTGTTGTCCACGACGCGATGGTTGGCCGTGGTCTGCCCCGTCAAGATCGTTGCGCGGCTCGGCGAGCATAGCGAGGTGGTTACGACGGCGTTCGGAAAGTAGACGCCGTGCGCCGCGAGGTAGTCGATGTTGGGCGTCTCAAGGCCGGGCGTGAGAAAGCCCATGGCGTCGAAGCGCAGATCGTCGAGCAAGACGAAGACGATGTTTCTGGGATGGTCTGCCAGCTTCGCGCCCGGCGCCGGCGCCTTCGGTGGAGCGCAGGCTTGCGAAGCGCACGCAGCCGCTGCCAGCAACGCACACATCAGAGCTTTTGTGAACCGGTCCATCTTGCCCCTGGGCCTCCAGCATTGCCCAGGGAGCCAACCACGTCCTCCGCTGGACGGCTACTGTTCCGCAGGGGTGGCGTCGCGCAGCACAGTGCGGAAGCCAATGTGGCTCGAGCCCGTGTCGGTCGGTCCCGCCTCGCGCGCTGGCGGGCGATACCGAAGGCAATAGTTGTCTGCACAGAGAAACGAACCGCCTTTGACAACGTGCTTAGCGATGCCAGGCTCGTTCGGATCAAAGGCGTGAGCTTCTGTAGGCCCGGCAGCGGCGGCGTCGTCAGGATCGAGTCCCGGCGCATACCAGTCCCGGGTCCACTCCCAGACATTGCCTGACATGTCGTAAAGTCCAAACCCGTTGGCCTGGAAGCACCCGACCGGCGCAGTCTCGGCCTTGTAACCGTCCGTGCCGGCATCGCTCAGCGGAAAGATGCCCTGCCAGGTGTTGGCCATTGGCTTCTTCCCCGGTGGATCATCGCCCCAGGCGTAGGCAGCGTTGTCGATGCCGCCGCGAGCCGCATATTCCCACTCCGCTTCGGTCGGAAGATCGCGACCCAGCCAACTTGCATACGCCATTGCATCGGGCCAGGCGACAAGCACAACCGGCCACATCTCGCGGCCGTCGATCGAACTCTTGGGCCCCAGCGGATGTCGCCAGCTAGCCCCAGAAATGACCGCCCACCAATCGCTAGGCCCTGCGCGTGGGTCGTCGGCGCCGACGAACACCAGGCCGGATGGCTTCAGGAGATCAGCGGCCAGTCCGGGGTAGGCAATCGGGTCAAGCGGTCGTTCTGCGAGAGTCACGTAGCCGGTTGCGGAGACAAAGCGCGCGAAGTCGCGATTGGTCACCTCGGTTGTGTCGATCCAGAACGATCCGACGTGCGTCTTGCGCGGCGGGCCTTCCTCGCTACGCATCGGTTTGGCGCCCATTAGAAAGTCGCCGCCCGCTACATGGGTCATGCCAGCAGTCGAAGGCGCAGGCTCGGCCCTGTCTATCATGGAGCAGGGAAGGCGGGTTGCGGTTGCCGTTACGGGCGCGCCTCGGCTGCAAGATGTCAACAGAACAAACACGACGATGGCGCCGTAAGTGCGCACGTGCGCCCACGCCGCGTCCGGTGATGACGATGCAGGCCTGAAATCGTGCGCATCGATTACATGCGGCTCTGTGGTCGCCGCCGCCCGATAGCGATTTGAGGTTGGCCAACGATTCGAGCGAGGGCGCGGGGCAGCAACTTGTCGCCCGGCGCCGTCGCTAGCAGTCTGGGCGGGTGCGGAATGCATCGACAATCGGACGCTCATAGCCCTGTGACGGTAAGGCACATATAGGCGGTGAGTTCACCGATCGGCGCAAGATGTACCCTGATCTCAGGACGTGGAGCGATGGCGATGACGCGAAAATGCCGAAGGACGAAGGTTGCGGCGGCTGGAGTTGGGCGTGTCGGCCGTTCGTGGCCAACCCCAAGGCGGCCGCAGGTTGGATCGCGTTCTTCCATTGCTTGCTGCGCGCGCCTAAGATTCATGTGACGCCGAGGCGGCGCCGCGGCCGTTGAGCGAGGTGAGACATGAACCTGTCCGAGTATTCCGCTTTCGACGGCCTGGGCCTGGCGGGGCTTGTCGCTCGGGGCGAGGTAAGCCCACGCGAGCTTGCGCGGACCGCGGCCGAAGCGATCGACAAGGTCAATCCGGTCCTTGGCGCGGTGGTGGAGACCTATCCCGATCGTATCGCCGGCCTCGATGAAGCGATGCTGGGAGATGGACCGTTCCGTGGCGTGCCATTCCTGATCAAGGACGTATTCGGCCACGAGAAGGGGCGCAAGATCGAGTTCGGGTCGCGCCTGTGCAGGGGCATGGTCGCTCCCGCCGACACCAATCTGATGGTTCTTTTGCGCAAAGCGGGTGTCAACAACCTGGGCCGTTCCGCAGCGCCGGAGTTCTCGATGGCGGCCACCACGGAAGGTGAACTCTACGGCAATTGCTCGACGCCGTGGAAACAGGGCTATTCGGCGGGCGGGTCCTCTGGGGGCGCGTCAGCGGCCGTTTCGGCCGGCGTCGTGCCGCTGGCGCACTCATCGGACATCGGCGGCTCGATCCGCATACCGGCGGCGATGTGCGGAGTGGTCGGGTTCAAGCCCTCGCGCATGCGCGTGTCACTCGGGCCGGTCGTCGACGAAGTCGGTTGGGGATGGTCGATCAACTTCGTGCAGACACGGACGATGCGCGATGCGGCGGCCATGCTGGACGCGGTCTCGACGCCTGCGGTCGGCGATCCCTTCATCATTCCGAAGCCGGAGGCAAGTTATGCTGAACTGACGGAGCGGGCGCCCGGGCCGTTGAGGATCGGCATCGTGGTGGACAGGATACTGGGCGTTGCGCCCGACCCTGAGGTCGCAGCAGCGGTAAAGCAGGTGGGCGAGAAGCTCGCGGCGCTTGGCCATCATGTCGAGATCGCCGCGGTCAGCACTGGCGGGGTCGATCTTTCGCGCACGACGCGCGATCTTTTTTTCTTCGACTTCGACAACCGGCTCGACGGATATGGCAAGCGTTCCGGTCTGAAGCCCGGCCCGGATACGCTCGAGCCGGCAATCTGGTCTATCTATCAGCGCGCCAGAGAGATCACCCCCGCCAGGTTCACCGCAGCCTGGAGCGAGGCCAACACCGCGCGCCGCGCGCTCGGCGCCTTCTATGCCAAGTTCGACATCTGGCTGTCGCCGACCACGCCGGGCGTTTCCGAGCCGTGGGGGCGTTACGGCCTGTCGCGACCCGGCGTCGACTTCGACAGCATCGGCGAGTCGATTTTCGCGCCGGTGACGCAATACACGGTCGTGCACAACCTGATGGGCACGCCTGCAATCTCGCTGCCGCTTGCGGTGCATTCCACGGGATTGCCGATCGGCGTACAGATCGCCGGCCGCCCGGCAGAGGATCATGTCGTGCTCCAACTCGCGCGCGTTCTGGAGCAGGAGATGCCGTGGGCTGGCCGTACTCCGCCGCTTCATGTGAGCCGTGTGTAGCGGCTGCCCTTGCGACACCCCCGGCCACTTGCCGCGCGCCGGAACCCGAACCAGACTTGATCAATGGCCGAACGCCTAAACTCCCTCGACGCCTTCTGGATGCCGTTCACGCCGAACCGGGCGTTCAAGGCGGATCCGCGCATGATCGTGCGCGCACAGGGCATGCACTATTTCACGCCCGACGGACGTTCCATTCTCGATGGCACAGCAGGTCTCTGGTGTGTGGCGGCGGGTCACGCGCGGCCGCGCATCGTGGAAGCCATCCAGCGTGCTGCGGCAGACCTCGACTACTCGACGACGTTCAACCTCGGACATCCGCTGGCGTTCGAGTTCGCCAATCGCCTGGCCGGCATCCTGCCGGCAGGCCTGGATCGTATCGCGTTCACCAACTCGGGGTCAGAAAGCGCGGACACCGCGCTGAAGATCGCGCTTGCCTACCAGACGGCGCGCGGCAAACCAGGCAAGTTCCGGCTGATCGGGCGTGAACGGGGCTATCACGGGGTCAATTTCGGCGGCGTCTCTGTGGGCGGCATTGGCCGCAACCGAGCGGCGTTCGGCCCGATGATCGGCGGCGTCGATCATATCCCGCACACACTCGACATCTCGCGCAACGCATTCTCGCGCGGCCTGCCGGAACACGGCGTGGAATATGCCGAGGCGCTCGAGCGGCTGGTGCAACTGCATGACGCATCGACCATCGCGGCGGTGATCGTCGAGCCCGTGGCCGGATCGACCGGGGTCATCATTCCGCCGAGGGGCTATCTCGCCAGGTTGCGCGAGCTTTGTACGAAACACGACATCTTGCTGATCTTCGACGAGGTGATCACAGGTTTCGGCCGTCTAGGCGCGCCATTCGCTTCGCACTTCTTCGACGTCAGGCCCGACATTATCACCATGGCCAAGGCAATCACCAATGCAGCGGTTCCCATGGGCGCGGTAGCGGCAAGCCGTGAGATCTACGATACCGTCCTCGCCGCATCGGATACGCCGATCGAGCTCTTCCACGGCTATACCACGAGCGGCCACCCTCTCGCATGCGCCGCGGGCCTCGCGACGCTGGATACATTCCGCGAGGAAAACCTGTTCGGGCGCGCCGCCGAGCTGGCGCCCTACTGGGAAGATGCGCTGCATTCGCTGCGGGATGCACGGCATGTCATCGACATCCGAAATCTGGGGCTCATTGGCGGCATCGAACTCGAACCGCGGCGCAACGCCCCGACACAGCGTGCGCTTGAATGCTACCGCACCTGTTTTGACCGCGGTCTGCTGATCCGAGTCACGGGCGATATCATCGCGCTTTCTCCGCCGCTGATAATCGAGAAGAGCCAGATCGGGCAGATCGTCGATACGCTGCGCAATGCCCTGAACGAAGTCGCCTAAACCACCGATGTGTTTCGCAGCGACCGTCGCCGCAGACCGTCCTCGCCCTGCCAGATGATGAATGCCTTCCGGGCGTCCGAACACTGCGACCGCGCGGTGCCTTCCGCTCCTCCCAGCCAGGGAAGCCAGCGCGGAATTTTCCAGGTCAGAACGAGGGCGTTTTCAGGGAGCGGATCAAGACGACGGAAGCTCCAAGAAAATGCTGATCTTATTGGGGTCCGTGGTACCGCCAGCCCGGATCGAACGGGCGACCTCTAGATCCACAAAGACTCGATGGGCGGAACTAAGGCTACGCATTCAAACGGCGTTCTGACGGCGGACGTCACGGGCGCTCATCAGCCGACGATCCAACGCCATTCAGTTTCAGCGCCGCATCGCGGCCAGCACAACCAACCCAGTTCGCGATTGTGAAAGGCAACTCCACCGTTTCGCCGCGAACTGGTCCGGCGCGAATCCAGAGTGGACGCTTTTTCAAGCGCCGCTGACTATGCCTCGCCGTGCTTGGTGACCGTTTCGATACCGAGGGTTTTGAGAAAAGGCGTCGGCAGTATGCCGCCGGCGCAGACGATCACGTCGTCGTTGGGTAGGTCTACCCGTCCATTCTGCGTCTTCAGGGCAACCGTGGCCGGCGCAATCGAAATGACCTCGGACTTGAGTTCGACCCTCAGCCGGCCTCGCTGTGACGACTCCTCGATTCGCTTCCGGTTTCGTCGCTTGGCTCGCTGAAATGCATCGCCGCGATAGGAAAGGCAGACGACGGCATCGGTTTCCTCGGCCAGCGTCGCCGCGGCTTCGAGAGCGCTATCGCCGCCGCCAACGATCAGGACGCGGCGTCCGGCATACTGGTCAGGATCGACGAGCCTGTAGACGACCTTGGACAGTTCTTCACCTGGCACGTCCAGCTGTCGCGGTGTGCCTCTGCGCCCAATCGCCAGAAGGACGGCGCGTGCAGCGACGGCCCCCGCGGTTGTTCTTGCCTGGAAGCCGTCCTGATGGGCAACGAGCGCCTCGAGCCTCTCCTGGTACCGGATCTCGATCCCAGCCTGGCGGCGCGCCGACTCCCAGAATGCGAGAAGCGACTCCTTGGAGACGTCCCTGAAATTCATCCGGCCGACGATCGGCAGCTGGGCCGGCTGGGTCATCACCAGCTTGCCGCGCGGAAAATGGGCGATCGTTCCCCCGAATGTCTCCTGATCAATGGTCATGAAACGCAACCCGTGCGCTTTCGCAGCCAGGCTGGCGGAGAAGCCGGCAGGTCCAGCGCCAACGATGAGAAGGTCGAGCCGGTCAGGCCTTCTCAGCCCGGGCAGTCGCGCGATCGCGTCAACGGCCTGCCGCCCCTGTTCGATGGCGTTGCGTATGAGGCCCATGCCGCCGAGTTCGCCGGCAATGAAGATGCCCGGGATATTCGTCTCGAACGTGGGTGAAATCACAGGCAGCTCAACGCCGCGCGTTTCGCTGCCGAAAACAAGCGTGATCGCCTGGGTAGGGCAAGCGGCCGCGCAGGCGCCGTGCCCGATGCACGCCGTCGGATCAATAAGTTGCGCCTTGCCGTTGACGATGCCGATGACCGTCTTCTCCGGACATGCCGACACGCAGGCCGCAGATCCGCAGCACAGGGACAAGTTGATGTGAGGATGGAGGGAGGCCGGCTCCGTCAGGCCTGCTTCTTCAGATTCGGCGCGGATAGCGGCCGCCCGGCGGGACGCGCGTTCCTTGAACGTTGCATAAAGGATGAGGGCTCCGGCGAACGGAACCAGATATATCAGGACTGCGAGCAGATCATCCAAGGTGCACTCGATCTCGATGGAGGAATCAGGGAGAGTCCAGAGGCTCGTTCGCGCTGCGCTTCAACTGACCCAGGGCGTCGCTGTCGCCGGCAAACGCTGCCGAACCGCTGGCAAGGGCGCGATCCGCGAGGTCCTGCTGCCCGAGAACGCGGCGCGCGCGGATAAGGCGCAGCCAGCCATCAAGATCCTTGGGGTCGTCCTTCAGCCTTTGATCAAGCCTTCCCACCATGCCGTCGATCATCGCTTGACGGTCTTCAGGGGACAACGCGTCCGCCTGGTTGATGTCGCTCGCCGTCGGTCCGCCGGCTCCGGCCTGTACGCCGCCAACGCTTACTCGCGGCGGCGGGATCCGGCCCTTCACGTCAACTCCGGATGCTTCGGAAAGTTCGAGGATCCGGCCGCGCACGTCGTCATACCAGTCGTCTTCGGGCTTCGCGTCCTTGAGGAGTGCGAGCCAGTCGTCAATCGCTGCCGCGGAGGCGCCGCTCTGCTCCTTCCTGAGGCCCAAAAGGAATCGCGCCCGGGCGTTGAAGGGGTCCAGCTTGAGAGCGCGCGCAAGGACGTCGGCCGCCTCGGGCGTCACGAGGCCGTTGGAAGCCCTCGCCAGAGCCTCACCATAGGCCGCCTGGGTCTCGGCATCGCCGGGTGCGAGGCGCACAGCTTCCGAGTACGCCTTGGCCGCGCCCGCGAAGTCGTCGGTACGGAATTTCGACCAGCCCAGCATTCGCCAGCCTTCGGCGTCTTCAGGTTGCTGTTGCAGGCGCGCTTCGAGATTCGAGATCATCTCGTCGACGGGCGCGACATTCCCCGATGCGTCACCCCCTGCGCCTCCCCGCAGCTTCGCGTCGATTGCAGCGGAGAAACCGTCGTCGTTCGCCGCCGAACCGACGCCGGGCGTTCCAAGGGTTCCGTAAAGCAGTGCAGACCCGATCGCGAGCAATGCGGCGACTGCTATGAAGGTGGTCCGGTCCGTCAGAGTCATTCCGGTGTCCTCGATTGGATCAGAATTCCGTGTCGTGGCGATCAGCCGGCGCTGAACTTCCGTGCGCGCCATCCGTGCGTCCTCGGCGGGAAGGAGCCCGGCGTTTTCTTCGCGATCGATTTCCTGAAGCTGGGAGCGATAGACGGCTTCACTCGTTCCCGACGTGACCCGTCGTGCGAACACCAGCGGCCATACTACAGCCGCGACCGTCAGGGCCATGATCAGTGTGGCGGCGAACCATAGCATCATGTTCCGGTCTCCTCTGCGAGACGCCGGGCAAGGGCCGCTTCTTCTTCCGCCGAAAGCGGGGACGGCGCCACGGAAGCTCGCGCGCGGGGCCGCACATAGGCCAGCCAGCCCGCTGCGGCCAACGCCACGAACCCGATCGGACCAAGCCAGAGCAGAAGGGTGTCGGCCTGGAAGGGCGGCTTCATCAAGACAAAATTGCCGTAGCGCTCGGTCATGTAACTCCTGACCTGATCCGGCGTGTCTCCCGCCGCCAGGCGCTCGCGAACAAGCAGGCGCATGTCCGCAGCCAGTGGTGCGCTCGAGTCCTCAATCGATTGATTCTGGCAGACCACGCAGCGCAGCGACTTGCCTACGTCGCGCGCCTCCATCTCCACACCAGGGTCGAAGGCGGCCTCCTGCGCCTGCAGATCGGTTGGCGCGGCAAGCGCGCCCGCGACGAGCGCGAGAGCGACAAGAAAACGTTTCACGAGCCCTCCACTTCAAGGCGTCTGACGAGCGGAAGCAGCGTTTCCGTCCAGACCTCCGATGTGATCGGCCCGACGTGCTTATAGCGGATGCGCCCTTCCGTATCGACGAGGAAGGACTCGGGCGCCCGGTGACGCCAAGGTCAATTGCCAGCCGGCTGTCAGCGTCCACGCCGACGAGCGAATACGGGTCCCCATAACGTTCAAGCCAGGCAGCGCCGGCGCCGGGCTTGTCCCTCCAGTCGACGCCAAAGATCGGTATCGCTCCCGATTCGGCTATCTCCAAGAGTTTGGGGTGTTCGACCACGCAGGCAACGCACCAGGACCCGAACACGTTCACGATCGAAACGCGGCCGATGAGATCCTCGTTCTTGAGCGCTGGACGCTGTTCGACCAATGGTCCGAGGGTGAAAGCCGGCATCTTCCGGTCGATCAGCATTGAGGGGAGGCGATGCGGATCACGCGTCAGTCCGATCGCGAAGACGCCGCTGACAACAGCGAGCAGGGCGGCTGGAACAATTGCGATCCAGAGCGGGAAGGGCCGCCTGCTCGCAGATTCCGGAAGTGTTGAATCGGCCAAGGCCTTGATCCTTCCTAGGCTGCGACGGGTGCTGCGGCGGCGCGTGCGCGGTGCGGGGCGCCGATCCTGAAGCGTCGATCCGAGAGCGAGACCAGTCCGCCGGCCGCGATCATGAATCCGCCAGCCCAGATCCACATCGCCAGGGGATGATAGTTGAGCCGGACGGTGAATCTGCCGGACTCATCTTCTTCTCCTGCGGCGACATACAGGTTGGCGAACATGCCGGGTCTTATGCCGGCCTCTGTCGTGATCATCTCGCGCTCGGGATAAAAGCGCCGTTCGGTGCTGATGCTGCCATCAGGGCGGCCATCCTGCAGAACCCGGAACGTCAGTCTTTGCGCTTCATAGTTGGGGCCAGCAATGGTTTCGACGGCATCGAGTACAAAGCCGTATGAGCCTATGGTCGCCATTCCTCCCCGCTTGATCGGGGAGACAGATTCCCCGTCCCACGCCGACATTGCGGTTACGCCAAACATGGCCACCGCGAAGCCAAGATGCGCGCCAAGGAAGCCCCAGGTCGCACCCGGAAAGGCGCGCGCCATGCTCAGCGACTGCCGAAGAGGAACCGCGCCTAGCCGGGTGCGCGCGAGGAACCAGGAAAGAAGGCCAAGGACGACAAAAGCTGCAAACGCGAAGCCCAGGCCGCCCCAGATATCTCTGCCGAGGATCGCAGCCGCCAGTCCGGCGACGCCGCCGCCTAGCGCCGGGAAGCCCAACTTGCGCGCCGCCGGCCGGGCTTCATCGCTGCGCCAGCGTAGAAGCGGGCCATAGGCCATCAGCGCAGCCACCAGGAGCATTACCGGAGCGAACGTCATCTCGAAATAGGGAGGGCCGACAGAGATCTTATCGCCCCCCATCGTGTCGATCACCAGAGGATAGAACGTGCCCAGAAAGACCATGCCTGTGGCGACAAGGAGCAGCAGGTTGTTTCCGAGAATGGCGCCTTCGCGGCTGACGGGCGCGAAAGGCGGACCGGGCTGAATGGAACGGACGCGCACGGCGTAGAGCGTGAGGGCGCCGCCCGAAGCCGCCAGGATCATCACCAGGATAAAGACGCCGCGCGCCGGATCCACGGCGAATGCGTGAACACTTGTCAGAACGCCCGACCGAACCAGGAACGTGCCAATGAGGCTGAGCGTGAAGGTCAGGATCGACAGCAGCAGGGTCCAGTTCACCAGTGCATGACGCCGCTCCACGACGAGGGCGCAGTGAAGGAGCGCAGTACCGATCAGCCAGGGCATGAAGGATGCGTTCTCAACCGGGTCCCAGAACCACCATCCGCCCCATCCAAGTTCGTAGTATGCCCAGAGGCTGCCAAGCGTGATGCCGATGGTCAGAAAGCACCATGCAGCAAGAACCCAGGGACGCACCCACCGGGCCCACGCGGCATCGACGCGGCCTTCGATCAGGGCGGCGACGGAGAAGGAGTAGGCGATGGAGAAGCCGACATACCCGAGGTAGAGCATCGGCGGATGCACCGCGAGACCCGGATCCTGAAGCAGGGGATTGAAGCCCATGCCTTCAGACGGCGCCGGGACAAGTCGTGCGAAAGGGTTGGACGTGAAGATCAGGAAGGCGAGAAAAGCGGCTCCGATCATGCCCTGAACGGCCAGCGTCCGGGCCTTGAGGGTCGCCGGCAGGTTGACGCCGAAGACGGCGACTGCGGCGCCAAAGAGCGCCAGCACCAGCACCCAGAGGAGCATCGAGCCTTCGTGCTGCCCCCAGGCGGCGGAAATTTTGTAGAACATCGGCTTCAGGGTGTGGGAATTCGCTGCGACGACGCGCACCGAGAAATCGGAAGTTGCAAATGCATAGACCAGACAGCCGAACGCCAGGGCGACAAGAGCCAGCTGGGCCACGGCCGCAGACGCCGCGAACGCCATCAGACGCGGCTTGCCTCGAGCGGCCCCCAGAAGCGGGACCGACGATTGCGCAAGCGTAACCAACAGGGCGGCTATCAGCGAGAAGAGTCCAATTTCGTTGAGCATCATTGGACCTTAAGTCGAAAACAATGCGCCCCTTGCGGTTCTGTTAGCAGCTATTTCACGTCGTCCGCAAACATTGAGATGCGGGGGGCCGGCAGGTAGCGACTTATTATTCTTTCAGAGGCTTTCGTAAAACGCTTTCCCCGGCGCCGATTTCGCGTGTATTCAGAGCGATGCTCTGGGGAGCGTTATCAAGTGGAGGGAATTGCCCTTGCCGCCCCCCGCCAGCCCATCACGCGTGAGCCGATCCGGAAGTCCGCTGCGGCAGGCATCCGCTCCCGTGCGAAACATTCGCAAGACATCCGGAGCGGGCGGCTTTGTCTTCTCGTCGTTCACCCTGCTGATAATCGGGGCGACGGCATATGGCTGGGTCAATCGCGATGCCCTTGGCCTGACGCCTGAGCAGGGCGCCGGGTACTGGCTTGGCATTGCCGGTATGTCATGCGTCGGACTGCTTCTGATCTACCCCCTCCGCAAGCGCGCCCCGAAGCTTGCCTTCATGGGGTCGGTGCCGGCCTGGTTTCATCTGCACATGGCGCTGGGCCTGCTGGCGCCAGTTCTCATCCTCTATCACGCAACGTTTCGTACCGGATCGATGAACGCGGAGATCGCGTTGACCGCGATGCTGGTCGTCGCCGGCAGCGGCGTCGTGGGCCGCCTCATCTACGTTCGCGTGCACAAAGGCCTGACAGGTCAGAAGCGGGAGGTCCGGTCACTTGCGCTCGAAGCAGCTCAGCTCCGCCAGACGTTCATGAACGATTTTGCACAGGTTGCTGACATTGCGGAGTCGCTCGAGAGTACCCTGCGCGTTGCACCTACCAATGTATTCAGCGCGCTCGCCTACGCGCTTGGGGCGTCCTCACGCATCTCGCGGGCCCAGAACCAGATGCTGAAAGCGATCAGGCGCGGCTCGACCGTTGTCTCGTCAAGAGGGTCGATAGGACTGAGGTCGGGCGTGCTTCTTCGCAAGAACGCATCTGCCCTGGTTCGCGAGTATTGCAGGACCCTGAAAGGTGCGTCCTATCTGACGTTCTTCGAGCGACTCTTCGCATTGTGGCATGTCATGCACCTGCCGCTCTTTGCTCTGATGGTGGTTGCCGCGGTAATCCATGTCGTTGCGGTTCACCTCTATTAGGGTTCCCTCTGCCTTCGTCGCGATCGCTTTCGCGTGGCTCGTGATGGGCATGCTGCCGGCGTTTGCCCAGACGCCGCTGGAGCGGCTCGTTTCGCCAGGAAAACTTTCAGCAGCTCACCAGGACCTCGAAGCCAAGTGCGGATCCTGCCACGTCTCGTTCAACAAGTCCGCGCAGGCCACGCTTTGCCTCGACTGCCACAAGGAAGTTGCGGCGGACATCCGAAGCAAGCGTGGATTTCACGGTCTTTCCAGGTTGGTCTCCGGCGCCGAATGCAAGGCCTGCCACACGGAGCACGCGGGGCTCAACGCGAGGATCGCCTCCGTTGATCGCAAGACCTTCGACCACTCGTTCACCGATTTCCCGCTCCTGGGTGGTCACGCAAAGGTCGAGTGCGCGGAATGCCATAAAACAAAGGAGAAATACTCGGCGGCGCCGACGGAATGCATAGGGTGCCACGCGCCCGATGATCCCCACCTGGGACGATTGGGAACGGCTTGCGCGAGCTGTCATGCGGTCACCGACTGGCAGACCATCTCGTTCGACCACTCGAAGACGAAGTTCCCGCTGACCGGCCTTCATGCACGCGAGGAATGCGCGGCCTGCCATGTCGACCAGGCATGGAAGAACCTGCCCATGACCTGTGTGTCTTGTCATGCAAAGGACGACGTTCACGAAGGGAAACTTGGAAAGGATTGTGCGTCCTGTCACAGCGCGCAAGGTTGGAAAGTCTCGACATTCGACCACGCCAAGACGGGCTTTGCGCTCGTTGGCAAGCACGCACAGGCAGAATGCCAAGCCTGTCACAAGGTTTCGGTCTCAGCGCCTCTGCCAACGACCTGCAATGGCTGTCACGCGCGAGACGACGTGCACAAAGGCGGAAACGGTACGGCATGCGCCAGCTGCCACACGGCCGCCAACTGGACCGATATCAGGTTCGACCATTCGAAGACGAAATTTCCGCTGCTCGGCAAACACATCTCGACCAAGTGCGAGGCCTGTCACACCAAGCCCACCTCTGCCTGGAAGCCCCCGACCGGTTGTCTCGGGTGCCACCAGAAGGATGATCGGCACAAGGGCCTGCTGGGTCCCGATTGCCAGGACTGCCATGTTGAAAGGTCCTGGGCGACCATTCGTTTTGATCACGCAAAGGACGCCAACTTCGCACTACGCGGGAAGCACGCGTCAGCGAAATGCGCGGCCTGCCACCTGCAGCCCGTAAAAGTAAAATCGCCTGCGACAAGCTGCATCGGCTGCCATCGCAAGGAAGACTCGCACAAGGGACAACTGGGCGACGGCTGTGGTCGTTGCCATGGCGAGATCAGCTGGAAGGAGGCGGTCAGATTCGACCACGGCCTCACCGATTTTCCGCTGCTCGGCAAGCACGCCAACGCGACGTGCAAGGACTGCCACGCCACAAGCGCGTTTCTGGACGCGAAGTCGGAGTGCGCCTCGTGTCATGCCAAGGAAGACGTTCACAAAGGCCGCCTCGGTCCGAATTGCGCGACATGCCACAACCCCACCGATTGGGCGCGTTGGCGTTTCGACCACGACAAGCAGACAAGTTATCCGCTGACTGGCAAGCATCGCGGCCAGACCTGCGAGAGCTGTCACCGCAATCCCGTTCGCAAGGAGATCAACCTGTCGACGCGCTGCGTCAGCTGCCACATCGCCGACGACAAACACCGCGGCGCGTTTGGTTCGGGTTGCGAACGATGCCACACGACTGAAGGCTTCTGGGCTGTTTCGATAGGCAGATAGCAGCGCTCGCTGGCAACGAGTCTCGATCGTTTCGACTCGCGATCTTCTTGCCCGATAGCTGAACTTTCCGGTCGGTTTTTGAATTGCATTCTCAGTACCCAGATCGGGTATTTTAATTGCTCAACTATTATTAATCTACGGGCGCTCTATCCGGGTTGCTCCGGAGGATTGTTGGAGCGAATAGTCTCCGACCTTAACCTCGGGCGGGGAGGCCGGACGGATCAGAGGGGTCTCGCTCTTGAGCGGGTACGCGAGCGTCTTTCCAAGTCCGGAAGCTTCGACTGCGAAGCGGTCAAGGGCGGCTCCAGGCTTCGCGCTCGTCGCGCGCACTCTGCTTTTCGGACTCCTGCTTCTGTTGGCAAGCGCGGCCGCCGCTAAGCTGCAGCCGACGTTTGCGCAGCAGAACTCGCGATCATTCGACCATCTCTCGACGGGATTTGCGCTTGACGGCGCACACAGATCCCTTTCGTGCGAGAGCTGTCACTCCGGCGGCCAGTTCGTTGCGCTCCCGAGCCGCTGCAGCGACTGCCACAACGGCGTCCGCGCGCCGGGCAAGCCTCTTCGGCACATCCAGACCGCAGCCAACTGCGATTCGTGTCATGTCACCTCAAGCTGGTCCAACGTCCGCTACGACCACAATGCGGTTACGGGCGCCTGTACGACCTGTCACAACGGCACGACGGCGCAGGGCAAAGCCAGCGGCCACATCACCACAAGCGCAACCTGCGATACCTGCCACATTACTTCCAATTGGACTGCGGTCCGGTTCGACCATGCCGCGGTCACCGGCTCGTGCGCCACCTGCCACAACGGGACGTCGGCGCGCGGCAAGCCGGCCACGCACATCGCGACATCGGGAGCGTGCGACAGCTGCCACGTCACCACGAACTGGACCAACGTTCGCTTTGATCACTCTGCAGTGACCGGGTCTTGCGCGACCTGCCACAACGGAACGTCGGCAAGGGGCAAGCCCGCCACCCACATCGCGACGTCCGGAGCCTGCGACAGCTGCCACGTCACGACCAGCTGGACCAACGTCCGCTTCGACCACGCAGCGGTCACCGGCTCGTGCGCCACCTGCCACAACGGGACGTCGGCGCGCGGCAAGCCGGCCACGCATATCGCGACGTCCGGAGCGTGCGACAGCTGCCATGTCACCACGAACTGGACCAACGTTCGCTTCGACCACTCTTCGGTGACCGGGTCTTGCGCGACTTGCCACAACGGGACGTCGGCGCGCGGCAAGCCCGCCACCCACATCGCTTCGACCGCGACCTGCGACAACTGCCACCTGACAACCAACTGGACGACCGTTCGCGTGGATCACAGTGCGGTCACCGGCGCATGCTCATCCTGCCACAACGGCGCGACTGCTGCTGGCAAGCCCGCCTTCCACATTTCCACGAGCGGCCAGTGCGACGAGTGCCATACGACGCTCAAGTGGATTCCAGCCAGCTTCAATCACGCCAGCGTCACCGGCTCCTGCTCGACCTGTCACAACGGGACGTCGGCGACGGGCAAGCCGGCCACGCATTTCCAGACCAGCGTTCAGTGCGACGAGTGCCATACGACGACCAGCTGGGTGACCGTTCGCTACGTTCACACAGGCGGCGGATATCCAGGCGATCACCGGAGCCAGCTGGATTGCGTGAGCTGCCATACGACAAATGCGCAGCAGGTGGCGTGGCCCAATGCAACCTACCAGCCGGATTGCGCAGCATGCCACGCAAACGACTTCAGATCCGATCCGCACAAGAAATACGAGACCCCGACGACAGTTCGCTACACGGTGTCCGAGCTGCGCGACTGTACAGGCGCGTGTCACATCTACACTGACAGCAGCATGACCACCATCAAGACCCGCCGGAACTCGGAGCATCGGGTGACGGACGGCGGCTTCGACTAGAAAGCAGTGGTGGAGGAATTCATGACGTCACGCGGGAACAAGCGGGGCTCAAGTCGCGCTGTCCTGACCGCAGGTCTGGCGGCGTCGTTGTCAGGTCAACTCCTGCCGGCGTTCGCTCAGACCGTACAGGACAAGTATCTCTCCCGCGTGACCGCCCAGGAGAACGGCGCCTGCGCCACGGTCAATGTCGATTTCAACGTTCCGGTTCGTTACACCTCCCACTTTCCGGAAATCGGCGGCCGCGAACTGCGGATCGGCGTCCAGCCAGTGAATACCAATCGAGGCAGCCTTTCCACGGGACGCGCAGCCGAAAGCGTGCGGCCTCCTGCCAGCAAGATCGCCGGCATTCAGCAGATTACCTATGACGCATCCGATCCGGCCGGGCCGACGCTGGTAGTGCAGTTCGATCACGACGCGACCTGGAAGGTCGAAGCCGACAAGAACGTAGCCCGCCTTGTCATCAAGGTCTCACGCAGTGCACGCGACGGCTGTGTTCCAGGCGGGGCCTCCGCCACGGCAACAAGCCAGGCCAGCAACATTATTCTCTCGGTTACCAAGACCATACCGGACAAGCTCGATCCGACCGGCAACTATTCGATCAACCTTTCGTCCAACCGGGGCGCGGAGGTTGCGCCCAACACGATAAAGACCGTTGACGCCTTCAGTCGCTATGCGGCGTACGCCTATACGTCCGAGGAGAACGGCGTGACCTGGGCGCGCCTGCGCCTCGGCATGTTTGCGACCCGAGCCGATGCGGAACGAGTGCTCGCCGAAGTCCAGAAGCAATACCCCGACGCCTGGGTCACCCGCCTTGATCGCACGGAGCGTGATCGGGTCTATCAGGCATGGCTCGCGGCCAGAGGGCAGGCGGCGCCGCAATCGGGCGGCGCAGCGCTTTCCGTCAATCCCCAGGCAGAGGCGCTGCTCGCCGATCTTCGATCAAAGCTTGCGGCGGGCGACAACGCTGAGGCCATAAGACTCGCGCAGAACATCCTCGGCTTGCCGGAAAGCGCAGCCTCTCCGGAGGCGCAGGAATTGCTCGGTCTCGCGCGTGAGCGCAACCAGCAGCTCGCGCACGCCAGAGCCGAATACGAGACCTACCTGCAGAGATATCCGGCCAACGAAGGCGCACCGCGCGTGAGGCAACGCCTGGCGGCGCTCCTCGGCGAGGAGCAGCGACCTGACGCGGTCGCGAAAACCACTGCGACTGGCGCAAAGGAAGAAGCTCCCGTTCGTGGAGAGGCTTCCGGAAGCCTGTCTGTTCTGTACCAACACGATGAAAGCGGCTTTCTTTTCCAGGACGTACCCGTGGTCGGCGGACCAGAGGTGAACCCCGACCCGATCGAGGAGAATCGAACCAATCTCGATGAAGTCCTCTATGGCGCCGATCTGAACCTGTCGGTTGGAAACGATCGAACCGAGGCCTTGCTGCGGTTCTCAGGCATCTACCGGGACGACTTTCGCGCCGACGCGCCGCGCGACGAAGGTGCGATCAGCGCTCTTTATTTCGATGTCTCCGACCGCGAGTGGAATTCCTCATTCCGGCTCGGGCGGCAGACCCGAAACACGGGCGGCGTGTTTGGGCGATTTGACGGCGCTCTCGCGTCGGTGCAGGTGGCTGACCGGATCAAGTTCAACGCTGTCGCCGGCCTTCCGGTCCAGTCCTCACGCGATCTGGAAATCAATACCGATCGTGTATTCTACGGCGGCAGCGTCGACCTCTCCCTCGTCCCTGACCATCTGGACACCGGCCTCTACTACATCGACCAGTCATACGGCGATCTCATCGACCGCAGAGCGGTCGGGCTCGAGTTTCGCTATTTCGACGCCGAACGCAGCGCCTATGGCGTGTTCGACTATGACGTGCACTACGGCAAGCTGAACCTCGCCCTGCTGAACGGGATGTTCCAGTTCAAGGACAATTCGAGCTTCTCGGTTTCCGTGGACTATCGCCGCGCGCCTCTGCTGACGACACAGAACGCAATCATCGGTCAGGGCGTCGACGATCCGAATCTTCTTCTGCCCACTTACACCGAGCGCGAGATCTACCAGCTGGCCGAAGATCGCACCGCTTATTCCCGATCGGCCTCGTTGAGCTATTCACGGCCGCTGGCGGAAAAGCTGCAGTTCAACGTCGATGTCATCGCCACAAACGTGTCGAGCACGAAAGCCTCCGCTGGCGTCGATGCCCAGCCTCCGACCGGGACGGAACTCTTCTGGTCCGGCCAGCTCGTGGCCTCGGATATCTTCAAGGAGGGCGCCATCCTCATCGTCGGCCTGCGCTACGCCGATCTGGCAATGAACGAGCAGTACACGCTGCAGGCGAATGGGCGCTACCCCATCACGCGCGACATCCGGTTGAACACAAAGCTCCGCGTCGACCAGCGCATCCGCAAGGACAATTCCTCTGACGAGGTCTCGGTGCGCGGCTCGCTCGCCCTCAGCTACAACTACAACAGGATGACGCACCTCGATCTGGAGTTCGGCGGCCAATACTCGGACCAGAACAACATTCTGGTGACGACCCGGGAGACTGGCGTGTTCTTCAATATCGGTTTGCGCAGGGACTTCTAGAAGGGCGCTGGCGGCGCCCCTGGCGTGGACCGACAGGCGCGCTAGACGCAGCAGGCGCCGTCTTGATTTCAGTCAATCTGCCCGCTTGTCCCGCTTCTAACTTGCGAAACGGAGCGTCACCGGCAGAGATTTGTCATGAAGCGCATCACAATTCGCGCATTTTATTGAAGGTCGGGCTTTTCATGCTGAGCATAGATACAAGACCGCGCGCATTTGCCGGCGTGCAGCTTCTGCTCGATGCCTGCCGCATCGCGCGGACCGTTGTTGATCTCGATCTGGAAAGCGTCATCATCTACTATTGCGTGGCGGAGGCCACCATGAGTCCCTTGATGCTTGGATCTGATGTTTCAGATCAGGCCCGCCGGGCGGTGAAGCCGCCCGAAGAATTCCGCGGCTCCATCACTCGGCTGATGATTTCCGAACGGACGCACCTGTCGAGAGAAACCGTCCGTCGCAAAACGAACGCCCTGGTGGAAGCGGGACTGCTCATAAAAGGCAGTCGCGGGCGCGTCAGCACGCCCAGCAATCTGGACAATCCGCGCGTACGGCAAGCTGGCAATGATCTGTTTGCCGCGGTGGAGCGATATGACGCCCGCCTGAAACAGTTCGGGGGACGATCTCTCACCAGCTGAGGAGGAGGCGTGTCCCGACGCCGCCAGAAAGTCGACGCTCTTGAGCGCATCGGCTGCGGCGGTTTGGCGATGTGCAGCCGTTCAAGCTAGATAGGCCGAACGGCGACGGTATGGCCCAAAGCTGCCTAATGGGGCATGATCACACTGGGTGCTCTGATACGCGTCCCCATAAATTTCCTCAGGAGACGAAATGCTGCTTCCCCACGGGACCATTGTTGCAGTGGTTGACGGCGAGAGATTTGAACTCCATCGCAATGCCGGGAACGAGTCCGCGCCTGATCTCGCACCGATGCATGCGCCTAAGCTTGACGAGCACAACAAGAACGCTGGTGCTCGCCATTTCTCGAGTTCAGGCAATCCGGCTGGACACCAGCTTGAAGAGGATTCGCACGCCGCCGCTGTTGTACTCTGGCTTAACCAACAAGCATCGACAGGCGACATCAAGCATCTGGTCATTGTCGCCGCGCCGCGGACCTTGGGCGAGATGCGCCGACGCTACGACAAGCAGCTTGAAGCCGTTCTGGTGCGCGAACTGGGCATGGAACTTGTCGGTCGGACAGGACCAGAAATTCTCAAGGCGCTACGGACGAAATAGCACCGCCATAGCGGGCAGGTTTCGACGGACGCCGCCACTCGTAACATTTTGGCGAACCGGGCCGGAAGGGGCCCATCTGTGGAACGCCCGCCCCGGTGCAAGATGTTTCTCAGAAAAATTTAGCGCGCGTAGTCGGGGTGCAGCCATCTGTCCGGCCTCTGTTGCGGCCAGTAGATCGCCGCGGGCCGGTATGGGAGTTCGAAGATCAGGTCCAAATCAAAGCAGCGTGCTGTGCGCACGTAGGGCCCCACTGGTTTTCCTGACCTCGTCTCATCGACCGTTGCGCCATACTCTCCTTTGACCACCTTACGCCTTCAACGACCTCGCGGAGGGAGCGCTGCGGCTTACGCCGCTGCGACCTCCGGAGATTTGTAATCCTCACCTTTGACCAGGAGCGCCCAGACGATCCGGGCTGTCTTGTTGGCCAGAGCCACCGTCACCAGCATGCGCGGCTTGCGCGCGAGCATACGGCCCAGCCAGCTTGTCGGCGGAACCCCTCGACGCACCGCGTGATGGATTGCGGCGGCGGCGCCGATGATGAGCAGGCGACGTATGGTTCGCTCCCCCATCTTTGAGGTTGCGCCGAGCTTCTGCTTGCCCCCGGTTGATTTCTGCAGGGGCGTAAGCCCAACCCAGGCGGCGAAGTCTCGTCCCCTCCTGAACGTTGCAGCCGGCGGCGCAAGGGCCGCGATTGCGGTTGCAGTGATCGGGCCGATGCCCGGAATGGTCATCAGACGCCGCGCGACTTCATCCTCTCGAGTGCGGCGAGTGATCTCCTTATCGAGCAAGCCTATCTTCTCGTCCAACGCGCTTGCGGTCTGGGCGAGCAGCGACAGGATCGAGCGAACCTCGTCGGGAAGAGGGGACGCTGGATCCTCCAGATGCGCGGCCAGCTTCTTGAAATGGCCGGCGCCTTGCGGAACGACGAGGCCATACTCGGCAAGATGACCACGCACGGCGTTGGTGATCTGAGTGCGCTGGCGGACCAGGATATCGCGGGTGCGGAACACCAGGGCGCTTGCCTGAACCGTCTCGCTCTTGATCGCCACAAAGCGCATGGTCGGGCGACAGGCCGCTTCGCAGATCGCCTCTGCATCGGCTACATCGTTCTTCTGGCGCTTGACGAACGGCTTGACGTATTTCGGCGCAATCAACTTGACCTCGTGGCCGAGCTTGGTGATCTCGCGAGCCCAGTGGTGAGCTCCGCCGCAAGCCTCCATCGCCACGGTGCACGGCGGCTGTAAGGCGAAGAAATCCAGCAGCTTGGCGCGGTTGATCTTCTTGCGGAACACAACGCCACCCGAGGCATCCGCCCCGTGCGCTTGAAAAACAGACTTGGCGATATCCAGCCCGATTATGCTAACCTTCTCCACGGACGCTTCCATCAAGTAGTGTTGTTGATACCTCTACTTTGGCACACCGATGCCGTTTGGGGGCGTCCACCCCATCAAAACAGACACTGAGACGGCTGTGATTGATACCAAACGCTAGTTTGTCGGCCGCGTCCGGCGATAGTATTCGATTGTCGCCTTAAGCCCGACTTCGAAAGATGTCGGATCGTTCCAGAATCGGGCGGCAAATTTGCTCGCGTCCACGATGTAGGGGCGATCCCATTGAAAGCGCATTTCGGCAAGTTCGCGCACTTGCGGCTGGAAGAAGCCGACAAACGGCGCGAGCGCGTCAGGCAGCACGGAGATTCGGGGCGCGACCCCCAAGAGCTGCGACGCGAGGGTGAGCAGCTCCCGTAGCGTTCGGGTCGGCGCGTTGGGCACGTGCCAAGCTTGGCCATAGGCGTCGTCGGGCGCGTCAATCAACGTCGCCACGGCGCGCGCGTAATCTGGCACGTAGGTGAAATCATGCGGATGATCGGGATTATACGGCGCAAGGGCGCTCTTTCCCGCCAACAGCCGGGCGACGCCATACGATGACAGTACGGACGTGTTCACATCCGGCCCATAGAAATCCGAAGCGCGCACGGCGATTGCGCGAACACTCCCTCGCGCATGAGCGTCCTGCCAAAGCCGCGTGATATCCGCCCTAATCCGCGGCTTTTGACCGTAGGAGGTCAGCGGCATGTCCTCCACCAACGGGCGCGTTTGTGGGCCGTACATGTAGAGGCTGTCTGCGAAGACGAAACGCGCTTGTGACGCCGCGCAAGCATCGAGCAGATTGCGCATAACCTTGGGCCAAGCATGGACATAGACACGCGAGATGTAAGGAATGCCGACGGCGCAAACGACAACGTCGACGCCCGCGCAGGCCCTTGCGGCTTCCGATGCGTCTTCAATGTCGGCCGAAACAAAGGAGCATCCGTCTGGGATCGAAGCGGGCACCCGCCGTTGCACAACGCGCACATCCTTGCCGACGGCGGACAGGAGCGGCGCAATCGCCCGCCCCACCGGGCCGTAGCCGACGAGCGCAATTCGCGTCGCAAAGACGTGCGGCTCTCCCATGTTACGCTCCCGGCGCGTCAGGTCGCAGGACTGAAAGCCCTTCATGAAACGGCGGGTCTTCGATGGGCGCTTCTAAGCGGTGATCGTTGCGTTCGATCAAACGCGCCTTTGGAAAACCCGTGATGGCGGCGAGGTGCGGCTGCGGCGCATACAAATAGGTCAAACGCATGAGAGCGACGCTCGTCGGCGACTTTGACCCGGTCGGGCCGGCGCGACCGGACCGGCAGGTCTTGAGCGGTCGTGCCGCCTGTAACAATATGGCGACCCGGGCCGGAATGGCCCGTTTCAGTCTGTCGCAGCGGCTAGTTTTCCGCTGGGGTCGATACGAAACACTGGGTAGTTCTGAGCGATCGCCTCGAAAGAGGTGACCGGCGCATTGTACGGCACAGGCAAGTGCCGCCTGCCGCTCGTCGCCACTTGGCACCAGGCTTTCAAGATGGCGCGCGTTCCACGGTCGGAAGCTCGACGAGCGTGACGCGGCGCGTTCGCCCGCGTTTGATAAAGGCGTCGCCGCTCGACGCGCGCGCATTCTGCACCCATTGCGAGCCATGGCCGAGCATGGAGACAAGGTAAATCCGACCTCTAAAATCGACGGGGGCGAGTACGGTTGAGTTGAGATTGCCGCTGCTCGGATTGCGCGTTTGCAGCGTGAGCACGCTAGGAGGGGGCAAGCCAAGCCCGGACGCCCATGCCCAAAGCGCATTGTGGATTCTGGCCAAGCGCGTCGGGCGCCAGTCGCGATAGAAATGGCGTAGGATGGCGTCATTCTCGGCCGGGTCACGAAACGGCGTGGTCATCAACCTCAAGACTGGCGCGAAACGCCGGGGAGCGGTTTGATTCTAAGCAAGTCTCACCGCGTTCGGCGATCTCCATCAAGCCTGAAAGACGGCAGAGACTCTCGCGTACACGATCGCCGCGTGCGTGACGTGGAAGGCGACGAACGCGGTGCCTAGGGCGAGGTAGACCCAGGGACGATAGGGCAAACGCCAATAGAGCTTGCGGCCGACAAGGCCGATACCGGCAAGCCACAAGAACGGCGTATAGGCGGGCGCGAGGAAGCCGAACCAACTCGTGCTCCACGGCGAGTGCGGCGCGAGCATGAGCGGAATCCACGCCGCGAAATAAACAAGCATTCCGGCAACGAAAAACCAAAGCTCTCGCCGCCGTGCCGCCGTCGACAGGTCGAGCGGCATGAGAAAGGGGAGCACGACGACGGCGACACGAAACGCGTTCTCGCCATAAGCGACGACGGGCGGGATGTCCCGCCAGAACTCGGCCGGCCCCAGCGCCGGCGGCAGATAGCGGGTGAACGCCACGTTCCAAAGCAGAATCGGCAGGATCAGCAGGCCGCAGCTCGCAACAAAGCGCCAAGCGCGCGCCGGGCGCGGCTCCCGAGTCTCATCTGGCGCGGTCGTCGTTTGCACAGCACCTCCGGCGACGCGCTCGTCAGGCGGCGTCTCTCAGAATGGTCATGCCCATCGGCGCCAGTCCGATCGCGAGCACGCCCGATGCGACCAGAGAAATCAGATCGATGTCCGGATTCAAGAGCAGCAGTCCTCCGAGCCCGACGGCAATTCCTTGCCAGCGCGGAACCGCCTTCGTTCGCACCAATGCGATCGCCATCAGGATGAAGGCGACCGGCATCAAGATGTAGAGCTGCGCCATCCACAGATAACCCTTGTGTTCGATCATCGCTTGGAGCCCGGGCAGCAATTGGCGGAACTCTTCCTCGGCAAGCGTGTCGAAGGCGGTGGGCACGAGGGCAAGCGCGCCCTTGTCGGCGGCGAGCATGAAGCTGCCGACGATACCCATAGCCCCGGCCACAAACGACAGGACTGGCGCCTTTTCCTTGAGCAGCTGCATCCACGTCAGAAAAATGACGGCGATTGGGATGGTAGCCCACAGCACTGCAATATGCGCTGCGCGCCACATTTCGTTGCCGTGAAATTCGCCAACCCATTTCTCGGCGTCACGGCCCGCCGGTTGCAATTCGGCCAAGTTCGGATGGGCGCCGAATCCCAAAATCAGGATGAGCGGCACCAGAATGAAGCAAATGCCAGCGCCGACGCGCTTGATGGATTCCATATCGAACTCCCGCGTTCGATCCTAGGAAATCAAGCCAATCCATGGGCCAGCGCACATTGATCTGGCGCAAGAGTTGCGCACGCGAGGGCGGGCGTGAGCGACCGTTCCTGGGCGATTTTCAGCCGGGTCCGTAACGGCAGGATGACCGGCAGCTCCTGGGCGACTCAGCCGGATGGCCACAATTTCCACTTCGGGTGACTC
>CAVTXH010000013.1:0-40570 GCA_963738625.1 uncultured Alphaproteobacteria bacterium
TTTTTTTTGCCGCCTTGGTTCAGTTCAGTATTGCTCAGCCTCAAGCGCTCGGCTCAGATAGCTCTTGCCACCTCGCCCATAATGGCCTGCAAGTCTACGCCGTCTCCGATTGAGCCAATAACTGCGCCGGTGGCGTTGATCGGCGGGGCCGGCAACGAAACAAGCGCATCAGAATTTCAGCTTCGGTAATCCGCTCCCCATCTGACCACACCACGGCCCGTCGCAACACGTTTTCAAGTTCGCGCGCGTTGCCCGGCCATGAATGCCCCAGCAGTACGGTCTTGGCCGGCGGGGAGAGCTTCTGGTGACAAAGCCAGGTTCAGGCGCGCACTGCTTGTTTATGGTGTCGAGAATGGCATCGATCAGACCGCTTAGGTCCCCCCGCCTTTCGCGCAGCGGCGGATCTTGAGCACAAGAACGCCGAGTTGGTAGTAGAGCTTTTCCAGGAAGCGCCCGCCCGAGACTTCTTCAAGGAGTTTTTCGCTGGCAGATGCGATGATCCGGGAGGCTCCGGGCGGGCAGGAATGTTGGTTGTGGCCTCGAGATAATCAGACAGCCGCCTTTGCGCCCCTAACGAGAGATGCTCGACATTCTCAAGAAAGAGAGTTCCCCCGCGCGCGCATAGTATGCCCTCTGCGTCAGCGCCGCCAAAGATAGTATCGATCTGGAGCTCGCCCTCCAAAGCCGCGCAATCGATTGCGACAAAAGCCTCGGATGAACGCGCCCCGTAGGAATGGATCATACGCGCCAGCGCCGGAGCCTCGGTTCCGGCCTCGCCCATGATCAAAGTTGTGAACGATCGATTCGCTGCCTTTTTCGCTTTGTCGCCGAGCCTCAGCATCGACGAACTCTGAACACAATGTCGCCGAAGCCCTCGCCAAAATATCCAAGGCTCAGTTCGGACAGCCTCTTGTCGATCGGCCCCGAAAATCGTGGGCAGGAACTCTGCTGCAAGTTCAAATGGAAATTGGACGACCTGGACGCCTCGCTCTTTCGACGACTGGAGCAACTGTGCGGGGAAGCGCGTTGCGCTCAGGATGCTCCACACCGCGGCCATCGCCCACGTGCCGGGACTGAGATGAAAGGCGAGCTCGGCGCCATCAAACCGCTCGCGCACCTCGTCGAGGACCTCCGTCACGATCTCATGGATACGCGTAAGATCGGTTGGGTCATCAAGAACGACACGTCGCACATCGATTTCTGTGGCTGCTCGTCCGCCGAGCCAGCGCTCATAGGCCTTCAACTCCGCCGGGGGCTGATTTGCCAAGAGCAGGACGCGGTCGAAGGCGATCGCTTTGAGCGCGTTCGCCACGGGCCCAAGGTTCGCCTCAGACCCCGCCTTTGAGGCGTCGAGATCCGCCGTGCCGATCCAGCTCACCAGTATCTTCATGTGCGTCTTGTACAAAAATATTTATGCACAAGCAAGATAAAAATGGCTTGACTTCCCGAATTGGCCTGACCAGGCCATGTTTGCGACCGTAGTCGAGACCTAGCTTGACCTCACTGCATTGTTTTTATGTATGCTTCTTGGATCGAGAAATAATTTTACCCAAACATGAATTTTCTTATTGACGAGTACAAAATCTTTCTTACCTTGGCTTCATCGAAAACGAGCCTGGCCCTCCAGAACGGGATGAAATGTCGTGAACACGGCCGAGCTTACCCATCGCGTTGCGGGCCTGATCCACTGCTCGCTAGAGAGCGGCGCGGCGCCCTCTGAGGTCGCCTTTGCTCTGGTCTCGCTGGCGGCGGACATGGGCCTGCAGCTGGGCGGCGATCCCCGGCAGGTCCTGGCTCTGTTGCTCAGCGCGATCGCCAGGCAGGCCAACCAGCACTGTGAGAGTGAGGGCGCTTGCATCCAGGGAGCGCCGATCGACGCCACCATCAACTGACGCAGCCAGTCCCAGCCCCCACCCAAATCGCAACACGAGCACGCCGATGGACGCGAACTTTCAAGATCAATGCACGGCGTTTGTTGAGCATCTCGACGACGTCGTCGCGGCTTTCAATCAGCAGTCCGACGCCCGCGGACTGGGCGTGCATCTCGATGCGACTGATCTTGTCACCCGGACGCGCCTGGGCCGCACGCATCGTCGGAATTCAGGGCTTCTTTTCACCCGAACGCCCCGGCGTGCTCTATCGCGAGCAGATCGTCACCGCGGTAGACGCGATTGTTGAGATCATCAAGTCGCCTCACAATCTGGACTCATCCTCGGCGCGCTGCAGTCAGGCAAAACGACGACTGCGTTGGCGCTCCAGTTCGCGGGCCCGGCAGTCTATCTGGTGACCGGACAGCGGGTCTTCCCCTTCTACCTCACCACCAGCCAGAACAGCCATGAAGAGCAATTTCGTAACGAGCTGGCGCACTTCATCGCGCTCTACGGCGAAATTGACATTCTCTTCGACGGCAAGCGTTGCCGCCTGAGGAACTACCTGCGTGGGAATAGCGTCCCCCAGGTCTTTTCGATGTCGCCCAACCTGGAGACTTACCGCGAAGTCGTGTTGCAGGGGCACAGCGATTTTCGGGACATCTACAAGCCAGCGAATCTTGATGATCTGGTCCACAAACGGGTGCGCGGCAAAGCGATCAGGGAGCTCGCGCAGGCGTGCCAGAAGATGGCGCGCGCCGGCTTCACGCCGCTGCTGATTGTTGACGAGCCGCAGTTTGGCGCCAGTGACCGTATCGTCCGCGTCAACGGCGATCGCGTTGTCGTGGATTGCCTGCTTAGCCGGATCGAGAAAGAGATCCGCGCAAAGATTGGAGCCGACGCAGACCGCCTCAAGGTCATCGGCCTTTCAGCGACGCCATTTGAGCTGCACTCTCTGGAGCGCGTCTGGAAGGTCTTCCAGAGACTTGCGCCAGCCTATCGCGGCTTCAACGACTTTGGCGGTCGCCCCATCGACGCCGACGTAAAGATTGCTCCGCCCGCCTCGCTCTCTCTGTCGCAGGCCGCGCAAAAATTCGGGATCCCATTTCTGGCGAGCGTTAATGCATCCGCCTATGCCAAGAGCCGCGGTTTTGAGCGGCTGCGCGACAAGATCGGTTATCCGGGAGACTGGAACGCCTACCGGGCGGCTTGTGTGGCAGCGCTCCGCAGCCTGGTCTTGGCCCTGGCAGAGGAGGCGCCGCGGGCATCTGCCTCCGCGCGATGAATGATAACGACCGGACGGAACAGCTTCTGGTTGATCTCCGGCTGCCAGCATCTCGGGTTGAACTTGTGCGCTTCTTCGGCCACGAGGGCAAAGGCATGACCGTCAAGCGGGTCATCAGCCGCCGCGCTCGGCCCGATCTGCCCTACCTCTTCTTGGTCACGTCAAAGGCGCGGATGGGCGATCAATTCCCGTCGGACGTTCGTTATTTCATCGATCTTTCCACCAAGTCATCTGACCTCAACTCCCTGTTGCAGGGATTGGTCGGGCGCGCCTGCGGCTACGGCAAGAACAGCCTCGTCATTCTGAGCAACGCCAATCATCGCCTCTTGAAACAGTTCGTCGCGACGCAGGGCGGCTATGTGATGCAGCCAAGCCGGCATTCTGTCGTGGCGGGCGGCGCCTCGCCGCCTTCCGTTCGCCAGCAGCTGATGATCGACCGCGATCCGTCAGACCTGCGCCTGGAGGCCTTCTTCAAGGATCTCGATCGCGAGGTGGTCGCTCCACTCATCCCGCGTAGCGCCTCCTACAAGCCAAAGCGCGCCAGGGGCGGAAGCCGTCGCGGCCCAATCCTCACTCTGGCCGAGAAGCACGGTCTCATTGACTATCTCGAGAGCGACGCGTTTCGGGCGCAGAGCCTCAGGCACGTGCTGGAGCAAGTTGATATTCTTCGCCGCGGGGAAACGCTCACGCTCACGGACGCAGACGGCGCCGAGCAGACTGGCGAATATCTGACCGATGAGGCTGGGGGATGCCGTTTCAACTTCCGGCAAGAGGATCAAGCCGGGCGCGCTGGCGTCAAGGGCCGCGGCCGCGGCCAACGTGACGCCGCCGATCTGACGCAAAACCTCGGTATCGTCGAGCCCTCGGTCGGCGTGGGAAAGCGCGCCGGCAACGGCGAGCGGATTTCCGATCCGGCCGTCGAGGGTCAGTGGGTTGCCAGCAGCATCACCTTCCCGCTGTGCGCACCCTGCCTGATGTCAGATGCACCCGCGCCAAATCGGACTTCTCTGCCGGCCCCGCTCTGTGTCTACGACAAACATATGACCGACGGCGAACGCGCCCGCCGCGATGGAACCGCGGCAATTGGAGTTGGGTCATGAGCTTTGTTTTTTACGACTGCGAAACGACCGGCACAGAACCCGCGTTTTACCAGATCCTGCAATTTGCAGCGATCAGGACTGACGCCGATTTCAATGAAGTTGATCGCTTCGAAGTTCGATCGCGGCTCCTGCCGCGCGTCGTCCCCTCCCCCGGCGCCATGGCGATCACCGGCATGTCGATCGAGGACATCACCAATCCAACGCACCCATCCCATTACCAGATGGTTCGAGCAATTCATGCGAAGCTCTCTGCCTGGTCGCCCGCAACTTTTCTTGGCTACAACAGCATCAAGTTCGACGAGGACCTTCTTCGTCAGGCGCTGTATCAGCGCTCCACCCGCCCTATCTTACAAATACCGGAGGTAATTGCCGCGGCGATGTGATGAGGCTTGCCCAGGCCGCATCTGCCCTGGCGCCTGGCGTGCTTGAGATTCCTGCGCCAGAGGGCAAGCCACTCTTCAAGTTGGGCTTGCTCGCGGCAGCCAACGGCATTGAACTCGCCAACGCTCACGACGCTCTGAGTGATGTTGAGGCCACGCTTCAACTCTGCAGACTGATCCGTGAACGAGCGCCTGAGCTGTGGTCCAACTTCTTGCGCTACCTTCCCAAGACTGCGGCTCACCAGTTCGTCGCGAACGAAGACCGTTTTGTTGCGGTCGAGTTCTACTACAATAAACCTGTTGCCTATGTTGGGACCTTGATCGGCTTCGATCCAAGCGAACCAGCACGGCCCTGGTCGGCAGTTGTCCGTCGATTGCAAGAGCTGTGCGGCGCCTCCGATCAGGAACTGGCCGCAAAGGCAAAGCGCGCGCCGAAGCCAATCAGGCGCCTGAAGCTCGATACCGCCCTAACGCTGGTGCGCGTAAGGATGCGCCTCAGTGCCTACTGGCGCGGCTCCCTCGGACCACATTCAGCAGCAGCAGCTCGCGCTACTCAAGACCGACCCGCTATTTGGCCAGCGGCTGGCAAACCACATCTTGCGACGCAAAAGGAGTATCATGCGCCGCTCTACGTTGAACAGCGGATCTATGACGGCTTTGTCGGACCTGCTGACACCAAACGCATGGCGGCCTTCCACCAGGCGCCCTGGGTTGAACGCCCAGCGATCCTGGCGCGGATCGAGGATCCAAGAGTTCGGGAACTTGGCCGCCGGTTGGTCTATTTCGAAAGCCCCGCGTTTCTTTCGGCCGATGACCGCATCTCGATTGAGCAGGATTTGGCCGCCCAAATGACCGCGCCCAGCGAAATTCACCGCCGTGGTGACGCGAGGCCGCCCTTGGTTACACGGGACATGCTCGCTAATGCTTCGGGTCGCGCGAAGACCGCGCTCGAAGGCCTTGCGGTGTTTCTCCGCTCTCAGTGCAACCTCGGATGGCCAGGAGGGTCCCCGAGTTCGCCGTGACCCCGATTTGGCTACACGGCTGAGTTCCCCTCCTCAAAGCCGCAGCGGACCCTGCAACCGTCGAATTCGGAACTTCGCGCCAAAAACCTCCTAAAAGGGGAGCTGACACGGAGGGGGGTTACGTATGCGGACCTTGTCGAGAAGCTGGACGCGCTGGGGTCCATGAGACCGAGCGCAACCTGGCTAACAAGATCAGCAGGGGCGGCTTCTCGGCCGCGTTCATGCTGCAATGTCTGATAGCGGTGAAAGCGACTTCGCTAAACGTCAGCGACTAAGACGCTCGCTCCGAGCCATTGGTCAGATGGCCCTCGTCCTCGCGGGTCTAATGCTACTCGCGGCAGTCACGGTGCACGTTTGGGAAGACACCGTGTCAGATCAGCGGGCGCGCAAGGCTGAGCGCGAACAGGCCGCTACGCCGAGCCCGAGCAGACCGAAAATACGCCGAGCGTGTTCAGCGGCCGACGCCTCAGGACATCGCTGAGCGCGCGAGCCAGAAAACCGCGCCACACGCGAGGCAAAGCACGATCAAGCTGACCTTCGTGCTCAGCAGATATGGCGTCGTTCGCCTATGGCATTTTCTGGTGGAGCGCGCTTGGTTTCATCTCTAGCGCGCTGAGCGTTACCGCGTTCATTATGACGTTCTTGGCGAAGCAAAAACTAACCGGGCGCAAGGAAGGGCCTATCTGGAACTCGTGCAGGCCACGGTTCAGCGCAGCGAGACAAGGCCTTCTTCGTCTATTTCACCATGTTCAACAGCGGTCAGACTCCCGCGCTCGACATCAGCGCCGAGGTTCATGTGAGCTATAGGCCGCCCATCGCTCTTCCCACCAATGTCCTTGACTCTGATTCGGGCCCAGCACCAGTTTGGCCGTCTCAATATATTGCCGGTTAGAGAAAGCAGATCGCTCGGCGTCTACTGGGCAGCGAAATTCTCGTTCGAGTGTTTGGAGCCGGAATACGAGCCCCCCGCTCTCCATAGCCTTCCGATCCTCATGATCGGCGGAATGATCAGGTACGAAGACGCGTCGGAGAACTCCACAAATTTCCGTTCTGGGGCATGACCGGCCGTTTGACGGGCGACATCGTAGACATCGGCGTACGGTTCGATGATCGGCTGAGCGACGTGAAGGCCGCCGCTATTCTCAGGCTAAGAAATCGAAATAGCGCACACAGCGCCGCCGCGATCACAGCCGGACTCCGTCATCCGCTAAGTCGTGCTAGCTGTTTCGCCAAAGGGGAACGGCGAATGCGCGGTGGGTGGATAGTCGGACTGCTGGCGGGGATTGCCCTGCAATACTCAGTAGCTGGCGACGCCCACGCAGAGCAGGCGGCGCAGAGAGTCAGCCCAACCCACAGGACGAGGCGCGCAACGCTGAACTTCGCGCGATCAAAGACGCCTTGGAGCGCATCGCTGCTTCGCAGGATGCCCAGGGGAACGAGGCCAAGGCCGCCGAGGAAAAGAAGCACGCTGCCGATGACCTGAGCGCCCAACAGGAGATGGCGCGCTGGTCCAATCCTATTTTCATCGCCACCGCCGCTTCGGCCGTCTTCACGCTGGGAAGTGTCATTGCTCTGGTGCTGATCTTCCGAGCCCAACAGAAGCTGAGCAAGGATCAGACGCGAGCCTACCTCGAAGTTCTCCGCGGCCAATTCACCGTAAGAGAGGGTGGGCATTTCTCGATCACACTGTTTGTCTTCAACAGTGGTCAGACGCCCGCGCTTAACGCCAAGTTGGACGCCGAATTCGTCTACACTCCTCAAACCGACGACATGGGCCGACCGACCGGCGAACCAACAGCCCATCGCATTGAGACTTTGCCAACCGACATCCCGGCAAAGGCCGAACAAGCGTTTTCTACCCTCGGTGCGACGAAATTCTCCTTGGAGTTTCTTGCTTCTCACAAGGGTAGTTCTGGCGGAATGGCTGGCACTGCCGAGTATGAAGCACCGTTCGTGAGTGTGTCCGGCCTGATCCGCTACGAAGATGCTCTTGGGCAGCCTCGCGAACTGCAGTAAGCTTGAGCTACTACTGGCTCGTGAGCTTCGGGCATTATGACCTGAACGGCGGGACGGGCCGAAAATGGGGCACCGAAGAACGCAATGGCGAGGATGGCCGCGATCATTCACGGCCCCCTAAAATCTGAGGGGATTTTTGGAGCGGCGCACCCTTGGTGCATTTGCTCCATAAGGCCGTAGAATTGCAAACAAATGCGTCAACGCGCCAAGGCCGGTGAAGGCACGAAAGCCATACCCCTTTGTGGATGTTCTTGCCGGCGCTGCTCGCCGCCCACAAACGGCGATTGTCAGGCGCTGTTTGCGCGCCACTCGTCGAGCCCTGTTTCGGTGACCAGACCGCAGTCGGCAAAAAGGCGTAGCGCCGAGCGAAGGCGGTCGCGTGTCGGCGCAAAAGGGCCGCTGCCGCCGGCCCGCAGGAGCGTCCAGCCGCGTTCATCAAGCCCGACGCGCAGGCGTTGCTTTCCATCACCGCTCCGAGTGATGGACCAGCGCAGGTGCTGCCCGAATATCCAAGCCTCGACGATCTCCTGAAGGGCCTTCTGCTGGGCGGGGCCCCAAGGCGTCCATGCGGTTGATGAAGAGACCCAGCGGCAGACGGTCCGCCTCCCGCTCGAATGCTCGAAGAAAATCGGCCCCGGTTTGATGATCTCGTTCCGCTCCCGCAAGCAGGTGGACGCAGCGCAGCGCCGCCAGAGAAAACCGCGGGATCGTCGCCGGATCGGAGCGCTGTCTTTGCTCCAGCTCGGCCATCAGCTGGAACACGGCGCCGTTCGGATCCGCAACCCACGGCGCGAAAGCCTGGTCGAGCATCGCGTCGGTCGATGCCTCGACATCGATGCCGTCGACTTCGAGGCTGTCCGCAAGGAACTCCAGTATTCCGGCGATTGGCAAGCTCTCAGCCCTAAGACGCGTTTCGATCGACAGGTACAAAGCCTCGATGGCCAAGCGCTGAAGCTGCCGCAGTTGCAGGACGCGCCAGGCGTGACGCGCCTTGAGCAACGGTCCGTCAGGAAGAACGTCGGCCTCAATGCCGAACATTCTGGCGCGAACCTTTTCGACGGTGGAGGACGCCCCTGCGCCTGTCAGAGCATGCATCATCAGGTTCAGCGTCGCTCTACGGGACGCCTGTCTCGTGTTTCTATTGTTCGGTTCGTAAGCGCCGGAAAATTGGTTGATGAAGGCCGTGCGTTCCGCAGCAAGAGGATTGCGGTGGTCCCAAACCGGACCAATTTGCGCCAGCTCATCGAGCGCCAGTGTTGTTGAGGCTGGGTCACGCAGGCAAAGGGGAAGATGGGGCGCAACGGCAGCGTCAAATGCTTCGACCGCAGGCAGAACTTCGGTTGATGGAGCGAAGGCGCCTTCGCTCTCAACTAACCAGTGAAGGCCGCCCGCGCCACGAATGGAGGGGCCATATTGGATGGCGGCGAGCAGGTCGGTGCTATTGCGCCGCGACTTCCGCAGCTTCTCCCAATCAGGTTGGGAGAAATCATAGGCTATGGGGCCGCTGCGGTTCAGATTTTGCGGCAGTACCGTGCTGCCTGGCAGAGTCGCAGTCGGGACCAAGTCGAATTGCGACCAGGAAAACACGGCGTCAACCCGGTCAACATAATCGCGCATGCGGTTGAGCGAGGCGCCGTGCTGCCCGCCGCCGGAAATGAGTTGACCCGCCTTCCACCAGGCCCATGTCATCAGCGTGTAAACGCGCACATGCCGGGTGACGTTGTTGATGCCCGGCAGCAGCGCATCCATCATATCGAGATTGACTTGCCGTAGCCCAAGCGGATCCACGCCAGTGTCGTCAGCCTTCCAGGCTTGGACGACGAGTGGTCCATCAGCCGTCGCGTAGTCCTGATCGACGTTGGCTAGTGCGCGTTCTTCCATCACCCCACCTTAGGGTCCGACGTAGATAAGGTAGCGGCCGCACATCAGATCGGAGCACTTGGACAAACGGGTGTGCCGCAGGTCCTCCTCGGCTGATGTGGTCAGCTTGATGCTACAACCCGGACAATGTAGGCGCGCCCTTCCCAACTGCTGCATGGGGATCAGGCGATCCCGCCGCTTGCGGAGAACCTGGGCGTGCAATCCGGGGACGGCGGCATGGTTCTCAAAGCCTTGCGGGCTGAGAGTTAGCGTCCCGGCCCGGACACTTTCGAGCAACGCGTTGGCATGCTGGCATTGCGTAGTTGCTGCGAGCGTCGCCTCCAGTGCGCCTCGCCAACGGCTGATGCTGGCGGACGGCAGCCAATCTGACCCCTTTCCATCCGCGATAGCTCGGCCTAGCGCTGTGCTGATGTTGTCTGACAGCGGGCCCAACCACCGCTTTTGCAGGCGGCCGTGGACTTCTGCCGCTGTCCTCTGGTTCATAAGAACGTCACGACAGGCGCCGAGAGCGTAGCCGACGTCCACGGCGTTGACACCGTCGGCGCCTTGCGAACATTCGGCAGCGAGCTCCAACCAATGCCTTTGGTACCCCGGCCCGTCTTCATCCCAGTCCTCCAGCCGGTCAGCGCAGTAGTGCATGAAATTGAGCAACGTCGCGAGATCGCGTCGTCGGTCTTCTGCTGATTGTGTCGACCGAATGCGCCGCTTGAAGACGTCGAACAAGCGATCGAAGTACTTGCGGTGGACCCCAGCAGCGGTTGCGCCCGCGCTGTTGCCGCCCTCGTCATCGGGCTCCTCTGCGTCAGGCGCAAAGCCAACCGCGTTTCTGCGGCCGGTTTCCATTTTGGCGCACAGAGCGTCAACCAGTCTATCAAACGCCGACCGGATGCCGGGAATTGCGGGAACGAGGCCGACCGGCGCAGACCGGGGCGCTAGTGCTTTCGGATCGATCAACCGGTCGCTGGTTTCGCTCTCTTCCAATTTTCCTGGTGCAGCGACGGCCACCCGCCGCGCGAACGCCGCCGGCTCTCGCGCTGCGAATTCGAGGATGACTTCAAGGTCATTGATGTCGTGTGTGTCCGTGATTACTCTGACCAGGGCCTCGGCCAGCGGCCCGCGCTCCCGCACGGCGTCGAGGTAGTCGGGTAGATCGACCCAGCCGCGCGCGACCTGGCCCTCGCGGCGAAGCTCCAGCTGTAGAGCGCTCGCACGCAGAATGGTGTCGCCCATGTCCTTCGACTCGATTCGGAAGCGGCCCCCGAGGTCTACGCTGACCGGGCTCAGAAACTCGAAGCGCCGCAGTCCGACGTGTAGCGTCCCAGTCCATAGACCGTTTACGGGCGCGCCCCAGAGAATTTGTCCGGTAACCTCACCCTCGGCGAAGGCGGCGCTGATAACTGGGGCTCTTGCTCCGCTATCGAAAGACAGGGGGTCGAATTCAGGAACATGCGCCGTGGAACTCCAACCAAAGAACGATCGGTCGGTCAGTACGCGCAGCACACCGAGTTCGACATTGACCCCATCGCAGAGGGCGCTCTTGGTCGCGTTGACGCTGCCCGTGAGAAGCACGCGGCTTCCGGAGTTAGTCTCGATTTCAATCCCTTTGCCGTGAAGCGATCGACTGGGATCAACCAAAAGTGGTGATGTCACGTAATGGACGATGAGCCCGGCCGATGCGGCCGCCTGCGCGGGGAAGAGCTCTCTCGTCTGTGCTGGTGCGAAGACCGACACGGCATCGACGCCGAGCCATGTTGCAAGTTCGATAACTCCTTGGCCGTTGCCGAAATAGGGCGAGATGATCGTGACTTTCTTCGCTCCGCCCTCCGCCTCCACGGCGTCGATCAATGGTTGAAGTATCGGCCGATCGAGATCGTCGATGAGGCGGACGGCGGGCCCGGTCTCAGGGCAATTGCTGCAGGCGTTTATGAATTGCTCAAGATCACCGACATCGCCGATGTCCGTCCCGAATTCGGCAGCCTCTCGAGGAATTGTCCGAGGTGGCGCAGCGCCAATCCGGTCGTTTGCGGGCAGAGATAGTCGGCAAGTTCGAGGTTGCGACCCCAACCTGTGAAGGTGAGGTTTCCGGATCCCACGACCGCGCGCGGCCCGTCGTCCCCGAGCAGCAGGCACACCTTAGGATGGAAGCAGCCTCCGCCGTTGACCAGTATGGGGCGGAGCTCGTAGGTCCGCCCGGTCGCCGACCGACCCTCGTTCACTGAGGGAGGCGGCGTACCCGAGTACGTCAGCAAGAATAGTGATCTGGCGGCAATTGCCGGCACGTAGTTTGATAAGCGGCGCCGCTTCAAAGAAGGAAAGGCTCAGCGGAAAACTCGTAAAAAGAGCCGCACGCCAAGGCGCTGACTGGATAAGGTCGAAGTGTGAGAATTGCACGGGACCCGTAGGCACGTTATCTCCTCGCGCGCGGCATGTCGGAAGGTCCGCAGGTCACTGAACGCGGGGGACCAATCTAAGGCAGCCTATGCGCCGTCGTCGTCAACCCCAAGCGGCTTTCCCGGCTCTTCGGGCTCTGTGCTGCGTAACGCCGAAAATGGAGAGTTGATTTCGAACTTACTTGCATGAGGTCTCGGCTCCCTCGATCGTTACTGGAGTTCTTGAATTTGCTTCGATCGCTGGACACAAGACTGCCGAGGTTGATTATCGACGGGCTAGCGAGTGCCACGCAGGTAGGCGTTTCGTTGGGGGCTGGTCATTGGCGGAAATGATTTCGGAATTCCTGCCTGACGGAACGTCCCAGGGCGAACGGCGGGTCTTTGCCGCCTTGCAGTCCCTGCCCGACGATGTGGTCGTCTACTACGAACCGGTGATCCGCCGCCGTTTCCCGGACTTCATCGTCATCGCGCCTTACGATCGGCGTGATCGTGATCGAGGTGAAAGGGCATCCCGCTGAAGTGGATCACGCATGCGGACTCTCACACATCAAATACACGCAAGGCGGAAATCGCTCAGCAGTCAACCCCACCCTTCCCGCCAGGCGCGCGAATACATGAACCGCCTGATGAGTGCGTGCAGCCTGCATCCTTCGGCCGATGAGTTGAGATCGGAACGGGCATTTCTCGTTTGCCTTCGGCCAGCTCGCCATCATGACGTCCATGCATCGCGACGAGCTGGACGCGAGCCCATGGGCGAGCCTCTTCCGCGCGGCGCGACGCTTTGCGCCAACGAGTTCGACGATCTTGCCGGCACGCCATCAGCTTTGATGTCGGCGCTGAAGGCAGCGATCTACTCCGGAAATACCGATCACCCCGATACCGCCAGAACGGGCCGCACGATCCGGTCCGTCGTCAGCCCATCGAGCCGCGTCGAGACGGGTTCGCTGTTCGGCGATGACGCGCCACGGCACGGTCTCCGTGCATGTGCTCGACATCGAGCAGGAGAAAGTGGCGCGGCAACTGGGATCGGGCCACCGCATCCTCTACGGCGTGCCCGGCTTCGGGAAAGACCGTCGTCCTCATCGCGGCGCGCAAGATTGCTGGCGGAAGCGAACCATGTCGGTGCTGGTGCTCTGCTACAATCACACCCTGCGGCGATATCTGGCAAAGACGCTGGCGCCTCATGCGGGCGTCAGGCGTCCACACATTCGGCTTCTGGGCGCGCAGCCAGAGTGCACCGCCTGATCTCGATGATCGAGATGCATTCGGGAGCGGGCCTGCTCACCATCCTGGAATCCGGCGGCGGAGAAGCCGGAAATACGACGCCGTGCTGATCGATGAAGGGCAGGATTTCCCTTCTTCCTGGTTCCAGAGCGCCGTGCTCGCTCTCAAGGAACCCGCGGACGGCACGCTGATCATTGCCTACGATGTCAGCCAGAATCTTTACCGCTCGAAGCTCCCCAACTGGAGCAAGGTCGGCGTGAAAGCGAGGCGGCCGAACGCGCAAGTTCGCTCGCAACTACCGCAACACGCGCGAGATCGTTACCGCAGCATGGAGCTTCGGCTTGCCGGAGTTGGCGGGCGATGAGGACCTGCCCCACGCCGTCGCGCTGCGGCCGCGAGAACTCCGCGGTCCGGCCCCCGGCCCGCCATCATCCAGGCCGCCAGCCTCGATGCGCAGATCGGCCGATGCGTCGGGATCGTCAACGACCTCCTGAACGGCTCCCCGCCGCTCGACATGCGGGAGATCATGGTGCTCTGCAAGCGCAACACGCTTTGCGAACGGATCGCTGCCGAGTTCGATGAGCGCGGCCTCCCCGTAACCGTCAGCACCATCCACGGCGCGCGCGGTCTTCAGGCCCGAGGCGGTCATCCTCGTCGCGGCGGACGACCTCCAGGGCGATGACGACCGAGCGCTCATGTATGTCGCCCTAACCCGGCCGACCGACCACCTGTGCGTGCTATGGAGCCACGACACACCCTTGGTGAAGGAACTGATCCGGAATTTGGAATCAGGGGTTTGACCCGCTAATACGCGGTGCGAAGGGTCACGGGACGAAATTCACCCGGCTTCAATGCGTTGGACGACGTTGTACGCATGATGGAGAGCCTTGACGAGAAACCCTCATCGCGGCTGACTGCTTGACCACAGCAGGCGCAATACCTTGGTTTCCTTTCGCACGATAACCCGCAAAGAGTTATACGATCTCGTCTGGTCGCGACCGATGCGCGACGTCGCAAAAGAGTTCGGCATCACCGACGTCGGCTTAGGAAAGACTTGTGCCCGACATGGCATACCCAAGCCCCCGAGAGGCTATTGGGCGCGCCTGCAATCGGGACAGAGGGTGGAGCAACAGCCGCTGTCGCGCCAAGCCGAAGGCGACGCCGAACGGATCACCATCCACTCGACGAGTTCTCGAATATCCGAGGCGGCGCGACAAGTGCTTTCCGAAGCAAACATCAAGGCTGAGCAGCCAGCTGCTCCCTTCCCCGTCGTGGGTCTTCACAAGTCGATCAAGCTGACCGCTTTGACACTGCGGAAGTCGAAACCGTCGCATGATGGTCTGGTGCGCGCGCTAGACGAAGGCATGCACGGCATCATTGTCTCCCCCGCCCAGGTGGAACGAGCAGTATTTGTCTTGGACGGGCTTGTGCGCCGACTGGAGGCGCCGGGCTGGTCCTCAATGCATTCGGAAAGGCTGTGAAAGTCGCAGTGGGCCAGGACGACCTTTCATTCACGCTGACAGAAAAGGCGCGACGCCAAAAGCATATAGCTACGCCAGAAGAGCTGAAGGCGGAGGAGCAGAAGCGCAGGCGTCGTCAGGACCGATGGAGCCAGACAGATCCATGGGCCAACATTGATCTTGGTCCCTATGAACGTACCTATCCCGAATGGGACATCATCTGCTCGGGCGAGCTCGTTGTTCAGATTGAAGGTTACGGCGGGCAAGGCCTTCGTCGGCGCTGGGCCGATGGTCGAACCCAAAAGGTTGAGCTCATGCTCGACGAAATCGTGATCGGCATTCGCGCCTATCTCGCCGGGGAGAAGGAACAGCGAGAACAGGGAGAGATTTGCCAGAGAAAATACGAACATCTCGCAAAGAGACGCGAGAAAGCACGCCTACGCCGCGAGCGTGAAACCAAGCGGCTGACATTCCTAACAAGCTTATCCGACCAACAGCGCGAGATTGCCCGTCTGAAGGAGTGGCTGGCGGCGTGGGACAAACGAGGCAATCCAGCCAGCCTCGATCGAATGAACCAATGGGCTCGCGATCGCTTATCTATGCTGCGCTCATCGCTTGAGCCTGCCGGCATCGAATCCAGCTTGCAGGAGCTGAGGCTGTTTCCCCTGAACGACGAGCTTCACGATCCCGAGGGCGAGTCCCCATAGAAGGTTACGGCCGGCTGAGTTGTCTAATCGCAAACCAGAGATCAAGTCCCTTTTGACATTGTTCATTGCCCACCGATTGACCGCGTTCGCGTCTGGCGGGATCCAGTGACCTGCCCCAGGATTTTCGGACCAAGGCTTTCCATGCGCTGGCGTTGCGAGACGGCCTGGACCTCGCGCTAAATGACGTGCCCGAAGCAAAGCGAGACCAATGGCGCCAGCTCTTTGAAAAGCCGGAGGCGGCGTTCTGGAGACCGGACGAAATTTGGAGATGGTGGCCGAGCGTGCTGCGTCGCTCAGGATTTGCCACATGGCTTCCCCGCGCGGAAAAGGCGCGGACCGAGATGCTAGCCGGCGGTGTGAAGCTATAGTCATGCCGCTTGACACAGCGGGCGAGAAGACGCGCTCCTTGGGCGCGGCTGAGAGGACGACCCGAGAGCCATTCTTTTATCCAAGAGAATCGCACAATCATCGGCCATGAGCCCGGAACGCGGAGGCCGCCCCAAGAAGGCGCGGTTCAGCCTGATGTCGGAAGAAGAGCTGGTCGAGCATTGCCGCCACCTCTACCAACACCACGGCTTCGATGCCCTGACCTTCAAGGCTCTGAAGGCGCACGACAACCTCTACTTCCATCTGTTCGAGCGTGGCATCGACATCCGAAAGCTGATCGACCGTCTCGGCCTGAGCGAGGCCTATAAAGCCTATCGCGCCGACGCGCCCTCTCATCCGCAAGGGACGCAACATCGAGCGCTGGACCTGGGAGCGCATCGTCCGCGAAACGGAGACGATCAAATCTGGGATGGGATACCTGCCGCCCGCGGCCTGGTTCGTGGAGAACGGCAAGGCACGCTCGTCACTAGCGTCTATTACCTCGACCGATCTTGGGAGGAGCTACGCGAGGCGTTGGGCGATTTCAATGCCAGCCAGTTTGTGGAGTTGCGAAGCGGTATACGCTGGCGTAGCCATCCCGAAGCGAGCCTCTCGAATTTTCTCCATGCCCGCGGGATCAGGCACAAGAAAGGCGAGCGCTACCCCGAGGCCTACGAAGAAGCGACCGGAAGGGCCTACGGCTTCTACGACCTGCATTTCGAAGGGCGCTCGGGCCGGGTCGATGTAGAAATTTGGGGCGACAAGCCCCGCGGACACGACGCGGCCACGTATGAGGCGAAGCGCCGGCAGAAGGAAGCCTTTAACGCCGCCAACCCGCAATTCCTAGGGATCGAGTTCAACGACTGTTTCAGTGACGAGACCTTGTCCGGCATTCTTGAGGCCCACATAGGAACGGTCCAGCCGTTCGTCTTCGACCGGGCAACCGACCGACAGATCGAGAGCTCCCATTGGTCGAACGCCGACGAGCTCTTGGAGTTCTGCAGGCATCTGGCGGCGCAGATGCCTGATGGGCATTTCCCCGCGGAGGACTGGCTGCGCAAGCGCGGCCGCTGGGCGGATCGCGACGGCCCTACCTACAACACGGCGAGCATCTACATCAAGAAATGGCTTGGTGGCGTACGCAACCTGCGCTGCCTGCTCGGCCAGGCACACGCCAGCACCCAGCAATGGGATCGCGCGTCCACACTGGCACGGTGGGAGGCGTTCCACCGTGAGCATGGCGCAACGCCGAGCCAGGTCAGGCATGCCGCACGAAACGGTGTTTCTTATCCAACGTCGGTGATCAACCAGGCGTCGGGCCTGATACCAGCCGCCATAAATCATGACGCGGTCGCCCACTTGCGCTGGGTGATGGAGGTGAGACGGGCCGGCGTTGCGATGAGACCGTTCCAGGCGGTGCAGCAAGCATCGACGATGGCGTCGTAAGTCTCGTAGATTCGCAGCGCGAGATTGTTGGCGCGCAGGAACTCCCAGACGTTTTCGACCGGGTTCAACTCGGGCGCGTAGGGCGGCAGGTAGATGAGCGTGACATTGCTCGGCGGACGTATGGCGGTCGGGGAATGCCAGCCGGCCCCGTCGATCACCAAGGCGGCGTGGGCGTCGGGAGCGATGCTGCGGCCGATTTCCTCAAGATGCAGGTTCATGGCCTCGGCGTTGACCTGAGGCAGCACCAGGGCGGCGCCGACGCCGCGTTCAGGACAGACCGCGCCGAACAGATAGGCCCATTCATAGCGGGTGTCGCGCCGGGCCCGCGGCCGCGAGCCGCGCTTGGCCCAGATGCGCGTCAGTGTTCCCTTCTGGCCGATGCGCGCTTCATCCTTACATGAGGGTTCGGCTGTCAATGTCGTTTCTACATCGGGTCCTCCGTTGGGATATGAGGTCAGTGACGTTCGTCTCGGGCCCCCGGGCGAGTTCCCTGTGGCAGCAACAGCTGCGTAACCTTACATGCGGTCGGGTCCTGTGAAGGAAGCCCGCACCATAATGCCTCATACACGAGGCGTTGCCCGGGGTGAGCGCGACCAACCTGAAACGCGGCAGCAATACGCTACCAAAGAAGAAGACGGTCGTGCTTCCCGTATCGTCGCCGACGCTGATTCAGCCTTTTGCGACAATCTCCTCAGATCATGCGGTCACTTGCGTCGGCGCTCCGATATGCACGCCGTCCGGAACTACGCCGGTTTCGACGTAGCGCCAGAGCGCAATGAGAAGCCGTCTTGCCATCGCCACGATGGCGATTCGCCGCGTGCGTCCCTGGAGCACGCCAACACGCTCGCGAAACCATGCGGCGAGTGCGCTATCGGGCTGGTAACGCAGCCATAGCCAAGCGAGTTGGATTAAGGTCTTGCGCGCCCGCGGGTTGCCCGCACGACTGATGCTTCGGTCTCGGTCAATGCCTCCACTCTGAAAAGGCATTGGCGCAATGCCGACGTAGCTGGCGAGTTGCCGGCGATTGGCGAAGGGGCGGTAGAGCACCTCGCGAACCAGCACGGCGGCGAAGTTCGCTCCGATGCCGCGGATGCGCTGCAAGTCTGCGATCTTTTGAGTTATCTCGTCGTTGGCCGTTGCAGCCATTGTCTCGGCGCGCTCGTTTTCCAGTTCGCGGATCAGCTCCATAACCAGCATAAGCCGGCGGCGCAGGCGGTTGATCTCGGCCTGCATCAGGGAAGGCAACGCGCGGCCATCACCGGTTCGTAGCTCAGCCATGTCGCGCTCCCATGAGCGTAGCGACGGCCTTCCCCGGATGCCCTGTGTGAACAGCAACGCCTCGATTCTGTTCTCGATGCGCAGCCTTTCTTGTACGAGGTGCTCGCGCTCGCGGTGCGGGCGCTTGGCATCCTCTTCCGCAGGAGTGGGTACGCGCACCATGCTGCAGACCTCTCGGTCACCGTTTAGCCAGGTTGCCAGCACACGCAACATGCCTTCGGCATCGAGCCGGTCAGTCTTCGCCCTGCGTGCGCGTCGGTTCACGAGGATGCTGGTCGGCTCGAGCACATAGGCGGTAACTCCATGCGCGGCGAGCAATCGGTGCAGCCAGAAACCGTCTCGACCGGCCTCGAAACAGCAGACGACTTCCACAGGTCGCTCGAGAGTAGTCGATGCGCGTGATCGCAGCTCGCCGATCAGCGCCAGCAGCGCTTCCTTGTCGCCGCCCTCGATCCGGTGCAATCGCGCCTTCGGGGCGCCAGGCAATTGCGCTGCGACCAGCCACGTCGAGAGGCTGAGTTCGATAGCGATGTGTATGGTGTTCTCGGATCGCATAATGGCAGGCTCCTTCAGCTGGTTGCGGATGCCTGCCAGTTTGAACGATTAGCCCTGGCGGTGTCCGCTCTCATAGCATCTGGAACCAGATCTCCAGCGGCTTGTCTTGGGCTTCGGCTGGCAGCGCCGCCTTCACGAGGGCCGGGAACTTTTTTTAAACGCCTCTTGCGCGGCCTCGTCGGCTTTGGGGTGGCGTGGGCGCACCGACAAGCGTGTGAAGTCGAGCTGCTTCAAGACCCGTTCGACTTGGCGCTCAGAGAGGTCGACGCCAAAGCGCACCTTGATCTCACCCTGAAGATCGACACAACGCCAGCGCACCATGCCGGTGACGGCGACATCAGGACCCTCCTCGACGAGTTCGGCCAACTCGGCCTTCTGCTCCTCGCTCAACCGCGAGGGCCGGCCCGGCCGCTGCCGGTCGCTCAAGCCCTCGATGCCTTCCTCATTGTAGCGGTGAACCCAATCGCGCAGCGTCTGGCGGTCCATCCCCGCCGCCTCAGCCGCCTCGGTCCGCGACGCCCCTTCCAGCACCAGCGCGAGCGCCAACAGACGCCGAGCCTGAGCCACGTCCTTCGACCGCCGCGCCGCCGCTCGCAACTCCCCGGCCGACAACTCGTCCCGCTCGATCGCAACCGCCATCGCCTCCCTCCATGCGACTCAATCGCTTGAAGGAATCACGCTCGCCTCGACCCGGGAATCCCCCGAGTCAGAATTTCAGACGGCTGGTATGACTCATCACGTTGTTCGCTATGCCGATGGCGCTCAAGCGGCGAACGCGGAACTCGGGATCGCGTTGGACCGAACGCGGCGATGGACCCGCGATGCAATCTTGGATGGTTTCCGCAAGTGGACTGGATCACATGCGGCGACGCCGGGCCAAATTCGCCGCGACCACGAGAGCGGCAAAATTCAGCTTTCACTGGAAGACTACCGCGAGCTTGGCCAGCTGATCGATGCGGCCGGCCGCATCGTCGGCGGCTCAAGGGCCGCATGCATCGAAATTGGATTCACGACACCAAGCCGGCCGCGCAAGAAACGTCGCCAGAAGAGGCCTGAAGCGTTGTAATGTGTCCATATGGACCTGTCACAGACGGTGCTGCGTTGCGGCGGGACCTCGCCCATTTTCGGTCACTGAGCCGTCTCAGCCGGAATAATGCGGAGGCAACGGGATGGATGTTCCGTAGGCGTGAACCACCGAAGCCAAGTGAAGCGCAATATGAGCAAAAATCGGTGAGGACCGGTTGCCGCTCAAGAGGTATGCGAGCGTGATTATTGTATTGCCGATTAGCGGCTGGGCTAGCTCTGGCCCGCGGAACTCGGGAAACCCCAGATGATAAGCTGCGGTAATCATCGCGCTCGCCGCAAGGGACGCCGCCCCGACCGAGATTGCAGCCACGACGCCGCGTGTCGCGCGATCACCCGATATCGCCCAGACCGCGGTTACTGGGAGAACCGTGAGCAACAGTGCGTCTAGGGCGCCATAGACGATGCCAAGCCAGAGGATGCTCCAGAGCAGGCTCACACCTGTCGGGCCAACCGAACCAGGTTGCGACAGGACGAACGCTACGGAAAATACTGATGCAGCGGTCCCGGCAAGCAGGCCGGTCCACAATCGGGCCGAGAACATGCGCACATCGAGTTGTGCCCACCTCGCGTAGCTGAGCACAAATGCGCCTGACGTCGCCACGTGGAGCAGAACAAAAGCCTCCCGGGGCAGCGCGAGCATCGACACGCCTATGAAGGCGATCATGAAGCTCAAGACTAGCGCTCCAGCTAGCCAAAGCACGTGGCCCTTGGCTCCACCATGCGCGTCCGCCGCAATCCAGACACTGCGTGGGTGCTGCTCGCTCGTCCTCATCGCGTTCTCCCCTTCAGATGCTGCTGAGCTGACGCGCCAAACACTCTCCTTAACTCTTATCTTCCGACGGCACCCTAGCACGACGATGAAAATCTCGGCTGGCTGAATGGGCCCCGTCCTGCCCGAGCAGCGCAAGGTTACGGACGGCAAGGTCGATCCAAAGCCGTCAGTGAGCGCCAAAGGCGCAATGCGAACGGAGTTCGCCTCAAAACGGACACTACTGTCACTAACCGTCAGCACTGATACTCACGTACCAAAATGACCACCCCTTGTCGCCAGTGGTCTCGTTTTTCGGGACTGCGTCGAGTTCCAAAACCCACTTTGAACGGCGGACCAAGTAGGCGCTCCAGCTCGGCGGCGTAAGCCAAATTGTACTCCATTGAGTGAAGCCAGAACGTAGTCACCTGGCCTAGAAATTTCGGGGCTCGCTCAGTGATCAACTCCAACTGGTATTCCGACAGATCGTAGAAGTCGTCGCACCTGAGGTAGACGCCTGTCTCTCCCCTCGCAACAGATCGCTCAAGCGCATCGAGCCAGACGTTTTGGAGGTCGTTTGCCGCTGCTTTCTTAGCTAGAAATTCCTCGCTTTCGGATTTCTCGCGTGCGTCGGCAATTGCTTGTACGGCTCTCCGGATTTCCTCGAGTTTGTCGGTCATCAAAAACCCCTCACTTTGCAAGAACAGCATCGATTGCTCACGCGGGCGAGTGCTTCCTTGGCGGTATGTCCGTTCTGGGCCACCGTTCGCCGGAGTGCGGATTACAGCGATCCGGCTGAGTTGATACAGTCCGGCCAGTCGACCCGCCTAAGGCCGAACCCGGTAGTTCATCGCGAAACTGGACACTTGTCTCACGCGTTAGGGGCGCTCTTTGCGTAAGCATACGGTGAGAACCGCGGCGTCACCACCTCCGTTGGTTTCGACGTAGCAGTTCGTTGGGATCTTCCTCGTGTTCTTCGAGGAGCTCTTTCAGTCGTTCGATGCCGTCGGGAGTGAACGCCCGGGTTTCTTTGCCGAGCGCATCGCCAACCCAGATCTTCCCGTCGTACTGATCCATCTCGTCGGAGAGCTCCCACAACAGCTCCTCGCTTTCGCCGAGCATTTCGGCGACGGCGGCGATGGTGCGGACGAAGCGGACAGGCTGCGGCATGGTTAGGCCGCTATAGTAACCGCCTTCCAGAGGCGTTTCCAGTTCCACGGCAACAGCTCATCGAGCTTGGATGCCGGGTGATCGGCGATGCGGCCGAGGACATCGGCGAGCCAGGCCTGCGGATCGACGTCATTCATCTTGGCGGTGACGATGAGCGAGTACATGACCGCCGCCCGCTGCCCACCGCGATCGGATCCGGCGAACAGCCACGACTTGCGACCAAGGGCTATGCCTCTGAGGGCCCGCTCAGCCGCATTGTTCGTCAGACAGATCCGGCCATCCTCGAGGAACCTGGCGAACGCGCTCCAGCGGGTCAGCATATAATCCATCGCCTTGGCGACATGGCCGCCGCGCGAGAGCTTGGCGCGATGGGAGCGCATCCAGGCTTCGAGATCGGCGACCAGCGGTGCGCTATGCTCTTGGCGGGCGGCGAGACGCTCCTCGGCGGACTTGCCGTTGATCGCGCGCTCGATCTCGAACAGGGCGTCGATCCGACGGACCGCTTCCAGCGCCATGGGCGAGATCGGCGATGGCTTGTCACCTTCGGCCTTGCGGCGGGCGCTGGCTTCGATGTCTGCAAGCTCGAAGAACTTGCGCCGGCTGTGGGCCCAACACGCTGCTTCCAGAATGGGCGCAGGCTGACGGTCGGCGGCATAGAGCTTGGAGTATCCGCCAAACGCATCGGCCTGAAGAATGCCGGTCCAGCCATCGAGATGTTCTCGAATGTGCACCCCGCCGCGGTTGCGGGAGTAGTAGAACAGAGCCGCTGGCGCTGCCGCACCGCCGAACGGGCGGTCGTCTCGGACATACGTCCAACTTCGGCCGACATCTGCCTTCCCCTTGGCGAGGACCGGCACGTGGGTGTCGTCGCCATGCAGGCGTGATGCGCCCATCACGTGGGCTTTTAGGCGTTGGACCAGCGGCGCCAGGGCGACGGCGCAATGGCCGACCTGATCAGCCAGGGTCGACAAGCTGAGATCGACGCCTTCCAGGGCATAGCGTGTCGCCTGGCGGTTCAAAGGCTGATGCTGGCCGTACTTCTCGAAGAGGATCATCGCCAGGAGACTGGGGCCGGCCCAGCCGCGGGGGACGACATGGAACGGGGCCGGCGCCTGGGAGATCGTCTCGCAGTCCCGACAGGAGAACTTCTCCCGGACGTGTTGGATCACCTTCCAGGAGCGGGGGATGACCTCGAGGGTCTCGGTGACGTCCTCGCCCAGCTTGGAGAGGCGGATCCCGCCACAGCAGCTGCAGGAGGTCGGGCTCGCATGGACGATGCGCTCACGCGGCAGATGCTCGGGGAAGGGCTTGCGGGAGGGCTTCTTACGGGTGAACGCTGTGACATTGGTGGTCTTCGCAACCGCCATCTCCGCGAGGAGGTCGTCCTCCGAAGCCGTCGCCTCGAGCTCTTCGAGTTGCAGCTCCATCTGGTCGATCAGACGACTGGAGCGTTCTGAGGTCTGGCCGAGATGCTGGCGCTTCAGCTTGGCGATCTCAAGCTTGAGGTAGGCGATCATCGCCTGGATATCGGAGACCTCGGCGCGTGCGGCGGCGGCATCTGCGGCGGCGACATCGCGTTCGGCGGCGACGGCATCACGCTCGGCGACAGCAGCGTTCCGCCCGACAACAGCGGCGTCCCGTTCAGCAGTCACAGTGTCGACGTCGGCGCGCGCGGCGATCAGCAACGCCTTCAACGCCTCGATATCTTCGGGAAGCTCAGCGCCCATGGAGAGGATCGAAGCATAAAAATCCACGCTTGAGGCGCCCCCTTAAACAACTTGGCTGTGAGTTAGAAAGCCGCAGGATCAGCCGGCCGCTTCGGGTCTCCAGGTATGTTGGGGATTACGCCAGTCGATGCCCTCGAGCATATAGCCGACCTGGGCGGGTGACAGAGAAACCGACCCGCTCGCGGTCACCGGCCAGACGAACCGACCGCGGTCCAATCGCTTGGCGTAAAGCGACAGGCCGAGCCCATCGTGCCAGATGATTTTTACAAGATCGCCGCGCTTGCCGCGGAAGACAAAGAGATCGCCGGCATGCGGGTCGCGGTGAAGGCCTTCCTGGACCTGCAGCGCCAGACCCTGCATGCCGCGCCGCATATCGGTATGGCCCGCGGCAAGCCACACTCGAACGTTCGAGGGGATCGCGATCATCGCCTCGCCAAGGCGCCGGCGACAGCGGCGGCCAGATCGGGCCTGACCGCACCGACGGCTCTCAACCGCACACCGCCAGGAAACTCGACCTCGATGACGCCGAGAGGCTGATCAACCCTTCCCTCGGGCGCCGACAGCATGACCGGGGCAAAGCCCTTCGTCTTCGGCGGTTCAGGAAAACCCAGCTGGTCGCGGAACTCCTTGCGCCAGGAGAACAGCATACCTGCGTTTACCCCAAGCTGTCGCGCCACGCCGTTGACGCTCGCGCCAGGCTGAAAGGTCGCTTCAACCGTCGCGAGCTTCTGCTCCAGCGACCACCGCCGACGCGGCTCTCCCCCGATGATCTCCACGCCGCCTCCCTCAGCGACTAGTTTAGAGACCTCTCATCAAACTAGTCGTAGCAGCCGATACTCCCGATCACGCCATCCGCCGCAAGGCGGCCCTCGGCGGAGGCGTACCTCTTTGCTAGCCGTTGAGGCTTTTCGCCGTGTAGGATGGCGGGATGACGAAGAATGCCGCCCTCGGGTTCGTGTTGTTCGCGGTCTGCTTGGTGGGCGGGTTCCTGCTATTGTACTGGCGCTAGTCGCCCCTAGCGTTCATCCGCTTCCGGCAGTCCTTGACGCTGAACCGCCGCCGTTGACCGCTTAGGGCCCCGGTGCTGCCCTGGCGGCACAAGATTACGACCGTCACCGTAACCCAAGAACTGCCATAGGGCTTGGCAGGCCGGCGCCGGCGGTTGATCGCCTCAAAAGCGTCATTCGCAAACTGCCAAGCGGAGACAAAAGGGTTGGCGAGGGTTAGTGGGTGAATATCTTGACCCGGCACCCGATCACCCTTGCAGAGCTTCGTAAATACACGGTAGCGCGAACATTGTTCGGCCCCGTGACGCTAGCTCGTGCGATCGAGCGCCTGGGCTTTGTCCAGGCCGATCCAATTCGCGCACCAGCGCGCGCCCAGGATCTGATCCTGCGCCATCGTGTGCGCGACTATCGTGCTGGCGACCTTGAGCGTCGTTATCCAAAGCTCGCGATCGAAGAAGACTTCTTCGTCAACTATGGATTCCTGCCGCGCGACACGCATGCGCTCCTGCATCCACGCACGCCGCGGACAACGTGGTCAAAATCGCATGGGGACAAAGCCGCCGCCGTACTTGCGTTTGTGCGCGAACAAGGGGTCGTGCACCCACACGACGTCGACGCACAATTCCAACATGGGAAAGTACGGAATTGGTTCGGCGGCTCGACCAACGCCAGCACTCAACTGCTGGACCAAATGCACTATCGCGGCCTCGTGCGAATAGCCGGTCGCGCGAGCGGCACCCGTCTCTACGCGGCGCGCGAAGCCACACCGCCGCCGGTGGACCCTCAAGTCGCGATGGACATGCTCGTGGACGTTATCGTCAAGAAGTATGCGCCCTTGCCTGAGCGGTCGTTGGCAGAGCTTGTGGGTCGGCTCCGAAGCGGCGCCCCGCAGTGGGCGAATGATTGCCGCGCCGCAATTCAACGTTCGCGGACGAGACTGCCGTCCGCCGAAGTCGACGACACGCGTTGGTACTGGCCTGCCAACGAGAACCCGAGCGCCAAACGATGGAGCTCCGTTGAAGTCGCAGAAGGCGAAGTGCGCCTCCTTGCGCCGTTCGATCCGATCGTCTGGGACCGTCGCCGCTTCGAAACACTATGGGGTTGGGCTTACCGCTTCGAGGCCTATGTCCCGGCGGCCAAGCGGGTGCGCGGATATTATGCCCTGCCGCTTTTGTGGCGCGACGCCGTTATTGGTTGGGGCAACCTCGCTGTAGTTGATAACCGGCTGCAGTCCCAGCTCGGCTATGTGTCCGGCAAGCCGCCCCGAGATGCGAGGTTCAAGCGAGCGCTCGACGAAGAACTTGAACGTCTGCAGACGTTCCTCGGGCTGGCGTAGCCCGCGACCTCGAAGCTATTCGACGCCGTCCTCCGCAATATCATCAATGGCAGTGTCATCCCGAGTAGACCGAACCGGCGATTGTGGCGAAACGGCTAAGTCATATCCAATCTTGCCGGTGGTCCTGCCCTCGCGGACGCGGCGGCAGGTCGCCTCGAAGTCGTCATCCGTGTCATTCGGTACTGGGTCGGTGCGCCCATCTGGCGATGCTTCGCCGATCCCCGCAATATCCGCTTGCCGACACGCGGCAGGATAGCTCCATCACAGGCTGTCTGCGCCCCGGAAGTTCGAACCCGTCGCTGTAGAAGAACTAGAGGCTCCTGGGACTCGCAGTCTCGAGATGGACGCCGCGTGATTTCAGATCCGCACGCGAGGGCGTGCAAAGGCATCGCGGATCACCTCCCAACGAGATCAACTCGGTGGCGCGCCGATCGGCGTCGGGACCCCACGCCGGTTCACAACTACGGCTCCGCCGCGTAAATCTTAGCTCCCCTGCGAGCCGTAGGCGCGAGCGCTTTCATATTGGTCCTTTAGGCGCAGCCAACTCATCGAGTGGGTTAGACCATCCTCGCCGCGTCCATGAGGCAGGACATCGAGCATCTGGTAGGTGCCGTTCAGCCCGTCGAGGCCGCGCGCATAGGTGGAATAGGTGTGATGCACTTTGCCCGCATCGTCCTTCAGAAACACGGAGAGGCCAGGTAGTTCTCCATTGGCGGCTTTTTGCAGCCCGAGATTGTACAACTTCTTGCCTATGTCTTCCTCCGTGAAGGAAACCCCGAAATCGAAGTTGAAGCGTGAGCGGCCAGTCGACACCCACGGGAAGCGCCAGCCGAAACGCTGCTTCACTTCAACGATCTTCGCTAGGGGCGCACGCGACGCCGCGATCAGATTGGCGTCACGGTGCAGGAGATGGGTTCGGATGCCGTCAAAATGCTCCGACCAAAACGAGCAGCTCTTGCAGGGCGCCTGCGCATTGGGGCCAAGCATGAAATGATAAATGATGAGCTGGCTCTTGCCATCAAAGAGTTCGGGTAAAGTGCGTTCGCCATCGGGCGTGTCGAAGCGATAATCCGTCTCGACAAGTATGCGTGGCAGCGCGCGCCTCTCGGCCGCGATCTCGTCGTGCAAGCGCGTGAGGGCCTTTTCCTTCCGCATAAGCGCCAGGCGCGCTTCGAGCCAAGCTTCACGCGTTGCGATTGTCATTTGAACCTCCTCATCTTCCGGGCACGGAGCGCAGGGTGCGGCAGACAATACATCAGGCCGACTTAACTGCGCCGATCTGCATCATCAATTCCAACCTGCTGAGCTCGACCCAATGCTCAACGATCTTGCGATCTCGAAGGCGATAGATGTGAATCTCCGACCAGTGGCAGCGCTCGCCTGTAGCCGGGTAGGTTTGGAACGGGCCGAGATTGGTGGCTTCCGCATGGCTGCGCTCGACCACCGTATCCTCGGTGGCGATGAGATCCTTCTCGGTCACTACGACATCGGGAAAGGCGCTGTTCATCATGCGCCCAATGTCCTTGAAGCCATTAAGCCCGGGGCGCAGCGGGGCTGGAAAATTATGCCGGAAATCTGGCGCAAATAGGTGGTCAATGTCGTCCGCATTATGCTCGTTCTTGAAAATGCGCGTGAACTCACGAACGATCTTTTTGTTAGCTTCTGTAGTCATGACTGCCCCCTTCACATGCGCCCGCATGAATTGCGAAACCATCCTCGAACACGGTGGCCCAGCCATTGTCGTAAGATTTGCGCATTCTCTCGGCTTCCTCTCCCACGCGCTCCCAGTTCTCGTGGGTAAGCGTGACCCGGCAACTCTTTTCCGTCAAAGGCTCGAACCGCACCGAAACAAGCGTGCCCTGCTCGGCCGGTCGGCCCATGCGCCATTGCAGTTCGATCAGCGTGCCGGGCACGTAGGCAAGCACTTCGCCCCAATCGAGTTCCACGCCGTCGGCAAGGGTCTCATAAACGCGCCCGCCCACGCGGGGCTCGATGGTCACGCGGACAGTCTTCTGGCCTTCGGCGGTTTTGGCGCGCGTGTGCGTAGCCATCGGCCACCACGCGCTGATCTCGTCGGTGAAAGCCGCGAACGCATCGCGCGCAGAACAGCGCACATCCACGGATTTCAGCACAGCGGATAGCTCAACGGCTCTCATTTTTTGTTCTCCGCATAAGCCTTGAAGCTTGCCAACGCATCTTCCCAGAAGCTCTCGACCCAATCGTGCAGGACGAGGAGGCCTGAGGCGTGGATGCGGTAGATTCGTGCGGTACCGCGCGGCTCGTCCCGCACTAGGTCCGCTTGTTTCAACGCTTTGAGGTGTTGCGAAACAGCCGGTCGGCTGACCGGCAGGCTTGCGGCGATCTCCCCGACCGAAAGCGGCCCGGCGCGCAACCGTTCGAACACGGCGCGGCGGGTCGGGTCAGCAAGAGCTGCGAGAGTGCGTTCAGGCGATTTATTGTAAGCCATCGCTTACCGTAAGTCGTAACTTATATAGATGTCAAGAGGCGCTGCCATCGCGGACATAAACCCAACTTCGCGCCGTGGCGGTGTGAACCGGCGCCGGAAGATGACCCCTTGCCACCTAACGAAATCAGCCCGGCGGCGCGCCGATCGGGGTCGGGACCCACGCCGGTTCACCCAACTCGACTTCACGCTCTCAGAGGCGCCAGCGGAACCTTCTTGAGTTCGCGGCTCGCAGTATTGGGTGAATCTTGTTGTCTAGGACTCGAACCCAAGCAGTCAGTTTACGCGCCGCCAATCAAGCAGATCGCAGGCGATGGGCTTAGATCAAGCACCTCACGGCGAAGGCCTTTGAAGCCCGCCGCAAGAAGGTTTGCAGAGAGCTTATCTGCCGCGCGCGCTGCATCCTTCGGACTTGCGCCTTTGTTTCTGGGCTGATGCGTCGAGGCGATGAGCCCACCTGGCTTGAGGCACCCATACAGCGTCTGAAACGTCGCTACGGGATCAGCGAAGAATTGGGTGACGTTCGCCGAGTAGATTTTGTCAAACGTCAGCCCCAGCGCCGGGACCTCTTCAACCGCCATGCGGCGTACGCTTACCCTGCCCAGACGGATCGCTCCGGCGAGCCGCTGCGAGGCTTGCCGCACCATGACCGGCGAGTGGTCGATGCCAATGACCCGCCCCTGCTGCACGATAGAGGCGACTTGAGCCAAGGCGAGGCCTGGGCCGCAGCCGATCTCGAGCACAACATCGCTAGGGTCGAGGTCGAGCAGCTCCACAGTCCAGCGGTTACGTGCAATGTTGGACGGCCGGTTGGCCATGATCCAGCCCGCCAGCGCGCCAAGGCTGCCGGTGGGACGCCTGAACTGCGACACAAGGGCTGAGCGAAGACTCATGAACGCGTTCCGTCGCCAAAGCGCCACGCTACGCCCAGCATGAGCGCAATCAAACCGACGGCTGACGTGAGCGCGAATGCGTCCACAAACTTGAGGCTGGCGTCAGGCGCAATGCTGGCAAGCACGCGGCCGATCGCCCAATGCAATGCGACCGCGGAAACGCCGACCGCCGCAAGGAGACAAACCGCTCGGAGGAGTTCCGCTCTCCAGGGGCGATCATCGCGACGTCCCCAATGGATTGATTCAGGTGTCGTCATCACCTTCTCCATTCACGATTTCGCGCAGTTTCGCCGTCATGTCCTTCAAGGTCCGCGCCGTCCGCGCGAGGTCGTCGGAGTCCAAGTGTTGGCGGAACTCCTTGAGCCGTGCGCGTTCACGGGACTGAATGGCCCGGAAAGTGCGGGCTCCCTTCGCGGTGAGTGTGATTAGCGCGGAGCGCTTGTGCGCCGGGTTTTCCCGCGTGGCAGTCAAGCCGAGCTCCCGCAACTGATCCGCGAGCGCTTGGATGGACTGCCGCTTCACGGCTTTTTCTGTAGCGATCTGCGGGACCGTGGCGTCGCCATGCTGGTGCAGGTGCTCCAGAACCGCGCGCAACGATGCGGTTAGTCCCAGATCCGCAATCATCTCGTCGCTGACCGCGCCGAGCAGCCAGAAGCAGCGACGGATTCCAGCGATCGTCTCTGTGAGGTCATCTGCTGCCTCCGTCATGGCGCGTCTCTCCGTAGGCGAGCGAGACCGAACAAGGGCGACGCCAGTTGCCAGAAAACGTTGTGTGCGCGTCTGTCCTGCACTTCCGAGAGACCAAGCATGAGCTCTCCCATGTCTTCCGGCGCCTTTCGCCGATAGGTGCCGAACAAGCGATCCCAGAACGAAAACGTTGCGCCGTAATTGCTGTCGGTCTCAGGTTGGAATGCGCTGTGGTGAACGCGATGCATATTGGGCGTGACAATCACGAGTCGCAGCACACGATCGAGCCAGTTCGGCAAGCGAATATTCGCGTGACTGAACACGACGATCGCCGCGTCGAACACCTCGTAAAGAAGCACAGCGAGCGGCGAGATGCCGAGGGCGACGACGCCGGCAAGCGCGATGGGGGCCGAAGCGATGGCTTCGAGGGGATGAAAGCGAGCCGTCGTGCTGATGTCGAGCTGGGTGTCCATATGGTGAACGCGGTGAAGCCGCCACAGGATGGGGACTTTATGCATGGCCACATGCGTCAGGTACGAGATGAGACTGCGCAACAAGAAGCCGACCGCCAGGGCAGCGAAAGGCGACACGAACGGCATGTTGAGAAGTCCCACCCCATTCGTCCGAGCCCAGTCGGACACGCCGAGCAGAGACAGCGGCAACGCGGCGCCGGCGAATACCCACGCGACCGTCAGAAACGCATTGACGCTCCATCGCCGCCCCCGTTCAGGCTTCACGCGGGATCGCGCTACAACGAGTTCGAGGAGCCCAAAGATCACCAACAAGCCAAAGAACGTTGCGTAAGTCAGCCCCTCAGCATACATGCGTGCCCAAGCTTCAACGGGTGCAATCGCGTCGCTGATATTGATGCTTTTGACAGGCATACTGTCAATATGGAGCCTGACAGTTTATCTGTCAAACGGAATGTGACGTGCCACACCAATGGTTAGGCCAACCATCCGTCCCCGCCAGCTGCCAGGTGGCCGCCGGGCGAGTATTCCATCGTGCGGTTTGACCTGCGCGCGGAAGGATCACAAACGCGGGTCGTCTTGGATCAATCCGGTCATCCCTCGTCAGCAGACGAACACTTGGGCGCCGGCTGGAGCAAGTTGTACTGGGAGCCGCTGACGGCGCACCTCAAATGACAATCGAACAGAGGTCGCGCCGCCGGACCGCGAGCGATCGCTAGTCGTCCATTTGATCGCACCAGGCCTTCACGATGGCTTTGAGTTCAACCGACTTGGACTTGAGGTCCTTGAGGTCGGCGAACTTCATGGTGCGGGCTTCCTTGCCCTCGCCTTCGAGGTGCATAAATTTGCCCTTGATGGTCGCGCCCTTGTGGAACATCAGGCTGGCGTGGGTCTTGGTCTTCGGAAAGAAGCTTGCGAGATTGCCCTTGTAGACGAAAGTCGGCGCCTGCCACCTGATGGTCTCGGTGATGCGCTTGTCAGATTTCAGGATTGCCTCGCGCACGGCCTGCACGAGCTCCTTCTGCGGATTGTTGTAGGTCTTGAACCACGCATCGACGACCGGATTGGTGTTCATCTGCGCGATCGGGCCTACATGCCGGGCATCGACAGGAGTTCGAGCAGTTCGATCGATGCGCCCGGCATCATCAGATGTGGATGCCCTTCGAAGAGCTTCTTCGCGTCCCTCTCCGAGCTCGCCTGCACCACGCCATAACCTCCGATATGTCCGGCGCTTGCTTTGCCGTTACCGACGATAATGGGATCGCCGACCGGCGCACCCATGTCGACGATTGAGGAACCCGCGCGGCCAGCCCAGGCCATCCAGGCATCCATGCCGGCCTTCGCCTGCTCCGGTGTCGCGTTGGCCATCTGCTCACGGGCCGAAACCGGTGAGTGATAAAGAACGAGGAACTTCTTCATTTCGTATCTCCCGAAAGAAATTTGGTGGCCCAGCTAAAATGGCCCCGGGCGGCGAGGCACACAATTCATTCTTGCACGCGCCGATAAGTGAAGTCGTATCGGTCGGTCCAAGACTTGCCGCGATCATCGGAGGTTTGGCCGTGCTGACGGACTGTGCCGTCTGCGTTGCGCGTGAACGTCATGCGGTTGAAGACCGGCGACGCGGCGCCGGGAGATCGATCGTCTTCGGCCGTTAACACCATTCCATCCGCGGTCGGACCGCCCATGAAGTGCGTCAGATCCCCCGCGCTGTCGACCCAGAACTGTTCCCAATGGTTCTCTTCGGCGGAATAGATATTGAGGCTTCGTCCAGTGAACGCGCTCTTCTGGCTGCGCCAGTGCTCCGTGATGACGCATCCGCCATCCACGCTCTCAATCGTGCTTAGTCCGGCAAGTTCCTGTGTACCGGTCACATAGGCTCGCCACTCGCCAATCCAGAAGTCGAAAACGTGATGCTTTGCGGCCGTGCAACTTGCAGGAGGTTGGAGTTGCGGCGTCTGCTGGGCTTGTACAGCGCCCCCTAGGGTCAGGAAGCCGGATACGACAAGCGCGATCTGGCTGGTGCGCATTGATCTTCTCCCGCTGACGCCGCGCATGACGAATAGCGAGTGGATTCCCAATGTGTACAGAGCCAATTGTTTGGCCACCAGGGCGCCAATTCTTACCGGGGCATAATGTCAGCGGCCCGAGCAAGTCCGCGTACGGCTTTTCGGATGGCTGCATTGCTGTGGGCCGCAAAGCCGAGAAACAGGCCTGGGCGAGTTGGCAACTGGGCATGCCCTCTCATCGCGCTGACAATCACACCGTGATTTCTCGCCGTCTCTTTCAGCGCGAGATCGTCGCCGTCGGCCGGGAGCCAAGCCTGAACGAGCAGGCCCATCTTCGGAACGTGCACTGTCCATCGCGAACCTAGTTCTGCGGCAAGGTTCTCGATCAGAATGCTACGACGATCTGCAAAGACCTCTCTGCAATTGCGGATATGGGCCGCAAGATGGCCTTGGTCCATGAATGCATGGAGCACAATCTGCGTTGATGTGCTTGATGCGCGCATCGCTGCTTCCGGCGCGGCCAGAAAAGCGTCGATCTGCGATTTGGGCGCCACCAGAAAGGCGACACGCAAGGCCGGGAATAAAATATTGTTGAACGTGCCTACGTAGACGACGCGATCGTTGAGCGCATCGGCAGCGAGGGGCAGAGGAGGAGGACCGTCGAAATAGAAGTCTGACTCAAAATCGTCCTCGATTATCCAGCTGCCCTCCTCACTAGCCCAGGCCAGCATCGCTGCTCGTCTGTTCGACGACATTGTCACACCGGTTGGGAACTGGGCGCATGTTGTAAGGCTTACAACTCGCGCGGGCCCGCCACGGCGTGCCGCTGCAAGGTTGAATCCCTCCTCGTCCAGCGGGACTGGCAGTACGGCAACGCCGGCGCTGCTCATCGCGTCACGCGTTCTCCAGTACCCCGGATCCTCCATCCAGCCGACATCGCCGGGCTTCGTCAGTACGGAGGTCGCCAGTGCGACCGCAGCCTGGGAGGAGGATGTCACGAACACCTGCTCGGGCTCGCATGACAATCCGCGCATCGCTCCAACGCGGTCGGCGATAATCTCCCGCAGGTCAGGCCAACCGGCAGGATGTCCCTCCTGAAGCGCCGACCGCGTCATTCGCCTCCAGCACTGAGCCTGGGTGCGATTCCAAGTCTCGAGGGGAAACATCTCGATGTCGGGAGCGCCGACATCAAGCGGCAGGTATCGTGGAGAGGGCACGGTCCGTCGGCGTTTGCGTGGCGTTGTCGCCAATGAAATCGCCTCTGCCGAAACATAGGTTCCCGATCCTACCCGCGCCTCCAGAACACCTTCGCTAACCAGTTGCTGAAAGGCAGTTGTCACCGTGTTTCGCGAGACCGACCAGTCTTTCGCCAGCATACGCTGCGCCGGCAACCGGGCCCCCGGGCTGATCGCGCCATCGTTGATTAGCTTCCTTATGTGGGAGGCCACTCGCTCATGTATGGGTCGACCCGAGCCATCATCAACCAGGCCGATCAACCTTCCCCGTCCCTTTCGCAAGCCTTCGCCCCTGTCCACCGATCGCCGGGATGCACACGAACGACCATATGCCCTGCGGGCCGCGGGACAGACAAGCACCGTCGTCGAGCCGAAGATGCCAGCTGGCGCAGATGACGGCAGCCAGTTTCTGGCGTCAGGTAGCATAGAGTTGGCGATGTTGTGCGATCCGCGAAAATTACTCACCCCGGAGCGGCGGGTTAGGAACAGAAGCGCCAGCGAGTGAAAGGTGACAGGTTGCGGTCGATCTTATGGTCCGGGCGAGGGATTGCCGTGGTGGCGTCGCGCTACGCGCCGGGCGCGCGACAGCCGCTGCATAGAGACCAGCTGTCTCGAGTGAGTCTGGTCCTGCGCGGGGGCTTTCGAGAGGACGGGCCGTCGGGCTCCATCGCTTTGGGCGCCGGCGGGGTGCTGCTGAAGTCGCAGACCGTGCGCCACGAGGATACTTTCGGCCCGGATGGCGCCCTTCTACTCACGGTGGAGTTTGATGGAAGCGGCGAGCGACTTGCGCAGGTGGACACTGAGTGCTGGCGTAAGCGAGAGGATGGCATGGCGCTGCGGCTTGGTGCATCGCTACGCGAAAGCATCCTGGCGCAGGACGCGATTTCCGTCGATTCGGCCTGTGCAGACCTGCTGGCCGTTGCGTCCGAACACGGTACGCCACGCGCGATTGCGCCAGCATGGCTGACGCGTCTCCGGGACGAAGTGGAGACATCGAGCCTTGCACGGATCGATGTCGCTGCTCGCGCCAGGGAGGCGGGCGTGCATCCAGCCCATGTTTCCCGACTCTTCCGGCGCTGCGTCGGCTCCTCGATCACCGAGTACGCCCAAGCCCATAGCGTGCGGCGCGCCATCGAACTGATGTCCCGGCCCAGCGCAACGCTTAGCGACGTCGCGCTCTCCGCCGGATTCTATGATCAGAGCCACATGAACCGCATTTTCCGACGAGTGACTGGCCGGGTGCCGGGCACGTATCGCCGGCTCATGGAGCGCACAATTATCGCGGTTGGCAGTTAAGAGCGTCCAAGACAGGCAAACGGCGGATTTCTAGTCTCCCAATTCGTGGAGGCCCTGCATGAACCGACGCTCGCTGCTTGCCGCTGGCGCAGCAACTCTAGCGGCGTGCGCCGCTCCCCGCTCCCCCGCCCTTTCCGTGGCGCGTGCAGGCGCTACGCTCAAGGATGACCTCGATGAGATGATTGGCCGCGCCATGGCGCTCGGCTTTGCACCCGGACTCGGCGTTGCGGTCTATTCACCGGATGCCGCATATGCGCGCGGGTTCGGCGTCACTACTGTCGGAGCAACTGAGCAGGCCACGGCAGATACGGCATTCTATATCGCCTCCTCCACCAAATCGCTGACGTCGCTGGCGTTTGCCAGTCTGCATGCACGTGGAGAGTTCGATCTCGACGCCAGCCTCGCCGCTTATGCTCCGGAGGCCGCCCTGCCTGCTGAGGTGCGGCCGGCCGATGTCACCTTCCGGCAGCTGCTGTCGCATACCGGCGGCATGGACAATCCGGGCATTGGCTTCCGGTTGGCGTTCTCCGGGCAGCATGATCCCGCGAAGCTCTGGAGCCTCCTGGCGGCCTGTGAACCCAATCCGCGTGCGCCCCCCGGCCGGTTCGAATACACAAATCTGGGTTATAACATCGCGACCATCCTGACGGATAGAAAACTGGGGGTGCGTTGGCAGGACCTGCTTGAGCGCGAAATATTTGCGCCCGCCGGCATGATGCGTTCGAGCGCACGAATGTCACGCCCGACGTCGCAGGCGTGGTCGATCGCGCGACCGCACATGGCCGGTGCCGATGGCAAGGTTGCTCCAATCTATCTTCAGAAGACAGACCAGACCATGCAATCAGCCGGCGGCGTCATCATGAGCGCCAATGATGCGCTGCGCCTGTTGGAGTTGATGATCGAGGATGGACGCTTGGGCGGTCGCCAGATCATTCCCGTCAGTGCGATCGCCCAATCTCGCACGCCAATGGCGCAGGTTGGCGACATGTTCGAGGGATATCGCCGCGAGCAATATGGGCTCGGCTGGTATCTGGGTCCGTATCGCGGAGAACCGATGCTGCACGATTTCGGTAGCTTCGCCGGCTTCCGCACTCATGTGTCTTACCTGCCCCGCCGGCGAGTGGGTGTTGCTGTGTTCGTCAACGACAGCACCGTAGCCTTCCCGATTGTCGACGCCATCGCGAACTATGTCTACGACCACGCGATCGATCGCGACGAAGCGGCGCGTCGATTTGACGACGCCCTGAAAGGGACAGCGACCAAAGCGCGGCAAACGACCGTCGCGCGCGCAGCGGATCGCACCAAGCGCGCCAAGCGCCCATGGACTCTGACCCAGCCGCGCGAAGCTTACGTCGGATCGTATGAGAGCGACGTCTTTGGGAGCGTCGATGTAAATCTTGACGGCGATGCAATGCACTTGCGATGCGGCGTGCTGCACTGCGTTGCTGAACCGTTTACGCAACCCAATTCCGTGCGGGTGGAAATCACGCCGGGATCCGGTTCTGTAGCGCAATTCCAACTGATCGGCGGGAAGCCGATTGCACTAGCTCTTCAAGGCCAGCGGTTACCGCGAGTGGCCTAGCTTTTTTACCAATCGGAGTGACCTGCCCCGAGATTTTCGGGGCCACAGTTTGCTTGAATGGCGACCGGCAAGAAAGGGCCCCGAGTTCGCCGTAACCCGGAACGTGGCAATACGGCTAAGTCGATCAACACACGTCATTCAGCGATGATGCTGCGCTGCGGCGTTTGATCGCCTCAAAGACGCCATTCGCGGTTAGCTCGGTCTGAAATTCCTGAGGCAGGTCATGAGCCCTAACTGTCTCCAGTCGGTATCAATAGACTGGGTATGGCTGCTGATGGCAATCGAACGCGAGAACCCTGCAACCGCTAGTCGGTCAATCGGATAAAGCCCTCTCGGAGGAGTTCCCTCTGCGAGATTTATTATCCACATGGACAATGACATCTGCAAATGCGTCGGCCGCTGTATGACGCGCTCAATGAATGGCCGGAGAAAATAATGCGCAAGATCGCCTGCGGTTTGATTGTCGCTGCTTTGCTGACAGCTGCGAGTTGCGCCAATCAGGAACACGTTACGCGGCCCACCGACGCCATCGCCGCCGCCGCACTCGCGACCGCGACCGTGAAGATCGCCACCGGTGAACTGCAGGGCCTCGCGGTCGATGGGATAGTGTCCTTCAAGGGCATCCCATATGCGGTTCCTCCTGTTGGCAATAATCGCTGGCGGGCACCGCAGCCGGCTACGCCCTGGCAAGGTGTCCGCGCCGCTACCGAGTATGGCAACGACTGTCCGCAGAAGCGTGCGGTCTGGGATGATCGCGGACGCACCAACGCGCCGATGAGTGAGGATTCCCTCACCCTCAACGTCTGGACGCCTTCGAGCCCCGTCGCTGGCGGAGCGCCGGTCATGGTCTGGCTCCACGGCGGCGGGTTCACCACGGGCAACGGCGCCCAGGGCATGTATGACGGTACGCGCCTCGCGCAACGCGGCCTTGTGATTGTGACAATCAACTACCGCCTCGGCCGCCTCGGTTTCTTCGCGCATCCGGCCCTCACCGCGGAAGCGGGCTCACCGCAACCGGCAATTTCGGCCTCATGGACCAGGTCCTCGCGCTCAGGTGGGTGCGCGACAACATCACGGCCTTCGGCGGCGATCCGAACCGCGTGACCATCGCCGGCAAATCCGCCGGTGGTGGATCGGTGAACCAGTTGATGATCATCCAGGACGCGCGCGGCCTGTTCCAACGCGCCATCTCGCAATCTGGCGGCAGCCGCGACCGAACCAAGAGCCAAGCCGAGGCGGAGCAAGTCGGCATCGCCTTCGCCAAGCGCGCCGGCGCGCCGGATGCAACCGCCGCCGCCCTGCGCGCTCTCAGCACGGACACGGCGAACGGCAACCTAAACGACCAGACCTATACCGGCGTCTTCAACGACGGAAAGTCCGTCACCTCTGACGTCGACACGGCCTTCGCCGCCGGCAAGCAGGCACCCGTGCCCTACATGGCCGGCAACAACGACTACGAGATCGGCATGTTCCCCCAAGCCATGCGTGGCCCGCTCACGGCAATGGCCAAGCAGCGCCTGGGCGACACCATCCCCGCACTCGAGCAGGCCTACGGATCGAAGGAAGCGATGGACCGCACCGTCATGCAGGACGCCATGTTCACCGAACCCGCACGCTTCCAAGCCCGGCACGCCTCCGCGCACGGCAGCTATCTCTACCAGTTCGCCTACGTCCCCGAGAACCTCCGCCCAACTGTTACCGGCGCCCCGCACACGGGCGACATCTTCTACGTGTTCGGCAACTTGCAGGAAATGGGCGGCAACATGCAGGACATGGGCGCGCCCGCCACCGCCGCCGATCGCGCTGAAGCGGACCTGATCGGCGACTACTGGGCCGACTTCATGCGCACCGGCAATCCAAACGGAGGATCTCGCCCCATCTGGCCGGCTTACGTTGCCGGCGGGTCACTCATGCAATTCGACGCAAAAGGCGCCGCCGCCGTCACCACAAACTCTCCGGTGCTGGACATCATTGAGGCCTATCAGGAGGCTCACAGACCATCCGCACACTGATGAGAGCCTGAGCGGTCAGGCCCTGCGTGTCTTTCCCCGCCCTTCCGGGAAGTGCCCCGAGATCTCCAAAGCGCAAGCTGTGGCGATCCGGCTGGGTTGATCCAGAGCAGCCATTCCCTCTGCCCTGACGAACCCGGCTGGACATCGCCTCGAAGCCGTCACCCGAGGGCGGGTGCCAGATGTTCAACTGGATGTTTCGGACCCGGGAGCGAATGCGACCCCGCGAACTGATCAAGTGCGTGCGCTGGAGTGTTATCGAGTGCCGCAAGCGGGTGGCTTCAAGCAGCGTCTAGCGGCGGCGGCGTATCCACCAAATCGCGGCCGCGATAGCCAAGACGACGAAGATGATAATCCTGACCATGTGGCCATCCTAGATGGCAAACGGAAGGCCGCTAGGGGCGTCTAGTGGCGCCGGGGGCATAGAGGACGGATGACCCGAAGCGTATCTACGGGTTGATCGTCATGGTGACCTCGCCCAACGCTGGCGTTGTCACTCGGAACTCGTCGCCAGGTTTCTTTCCGGGCGGGATATCGAAGCAGGCCTCAACCGGATTCATTGCATTGACCGTGCAGAACTTGTCGCCATCGACACGCCATTTGCCGCTTAGGTCCTTCCCCATCACGGTCATGGCGGATGTACCGTCGGCCTTGTAGGTCACGTGCATTTCAAGCGGTTGCCCCTGACGGCTTGTTGCGTGAATGACGACGCCCTTTGCAAGTAAATACTGGAGCGTCGTCTCGCCCTGAGCGAAGGACGGCGTGGCGGACAAAAGAAATAGACCAGCAACAACCAGTGGGCGCTTCATGGGAAGTCTCCGTAAAGAAGACAAGGGCATGCCGCACACGCGCGGCGCGCCCTACCATCCGCAAACTCAGGGCAAGATCGAACGCTGGCATCAGACGCTGAAGAACCGCATCCTGCTTGAGAACTACTTCCTGCCCGGCGATCTCGAAGCGCACATCGCGGCGTTCGTCGGTCACTACAACCATCAACGCTACCACGAGAGCCTGAGCAACCTCACGCCGGCCGACGTCTACACGGGTCGCGGCCACACCATACTGCTCGAACGCGAGAAGACGAAAAGGAGCACGATGAAACTGAGGCGCTTGCAGCACGCCAGAGCCGCTGCTTAAACTGAAACCAGATGAGCCGGGACTCCTCCAGATCAACCCGCCAGCTGTCTCAAATTATCTGACGACGGACAGTGAGCAAGAAATCCTTTGACCTCGTTGTAATTACCCGTGTTGGCGAACGCAGTTCACGGGTGCATGATCGTGCGCCATGAAGCTACGGGAGCGCATAGTCGGCTGGATGCGATGGTCTGGATGGCGACGCAATGCGCCGGCGGCCGTATCGGTTGTCGCCCATGTATTCCTGGGTACGGCCGCGGTCAGCATGCTCGCGGCAACCTCCAAGCCACCGCGCGTGGCCGCACCGCCGCCGAGCCTCGAAGTGATGCTGGTGGCCGAGACGCCCACCCCGCCGCGCGGCACGCGCCCAGCGCCTCCCGATGCGCCGAAAGCGCCGCCGCGCTCAGAGGCCAAGTCAAAGGCCCGGGGGCGCCTGCCACCAAGGATCAAAAGCAACAGGCCGCAACTCAGCCCGCCATCGCCAGGGGCGCTTCATCCGAGGAGGAGGGCGGGGTCTATCTGGGCAACTCAACGCTTACGGGATCAGGCGCGCCGCTCGGCTTGCGTAGCCTGCTCGAGGCCGATCCGTGCAAACCGAAGAACGGTCTGCCGCGCGGCGATTGTGGACCGACCTGGACCGAGAAGTTCGCCAGCAGCGATTTACAGATCTCTCCTACCGAGGCCCAACTTCGCGGCATGTATCCGGGCATTATTCCGCCGTGCCCCCACAAGGTCGGTTGCG
>CAVTXH010000014.1:0-4393 GCA_963738625.1 uncultured Alphaproteobacteria bacterium
TAAGCGGTGCGAGCGGCTCACGGGTTTTGGGCTTGCAGGCAGCACTTCTTGTATTTCTTGCCCGAGCCGCAGGGGCATGGATCGTTGCGCCCGATCTTTGTCGGCCGTTCTGCCTGGAGCGCGGCAAGCCGTGTCCGGTTCAAGCTCGACGCCGGCGCCAAGGATGGTCTCGGCATTGTCGCGCAGGAGTTTCTGAAGGTCCTCGTGCAGATCGGATCCGCCCGGTTCCTCGGCGGCGGTTGCAGCGCGTTGAGTAATCTGAACGGTATGGCTTCCGGGTCGTCCTCGGCCATGTCGTCGTATACGGACCAGGCCCAGGGTCGAAGATCGAGCGCACGGCCGAACCCGGACGCCCACAACTCCCAGTACGGCCGAGCCATCCATGTCGGCGTCCAGTCGGGGAACATAGGTTCTGGGGCGGCCAATCGCGCGAGCGACTTCATTGTAGAACGCCATGACGATCGGGAGCAGTTCCTGGGCCTCTTCCGGGCTCTCGAACACGTGGCCTTCGCCCCAGACACGCGGCAGCCATTCGCTCGGCTGGATCATCTCCGGGCAGACGATGACGCCCGCGAGATAGCCGTCGAGCTCGCTCAGCAGCATGGCGTCATCGTCAAGCTCCGAGAGATAGAGATCGAGACGATCCAGGTCGGCTTCGGTCAGCGTGCGCATGCGAACGGCCCTGGCAGAAGCTCATCAAGACGAGCCCATGGATGGCCATTGGCGATGGCCGTCGAGTGTCGCCGTGAGATAGGCGAGCGGATCGACGCCGTTGAGCTTGCAGGTTTCGACCAGAGAGGCGATGCGGGCCCAGGAACGGCCGCCTTCGTCATGGCCGCAGAAGAGATGATTCTTCCTGCCAAGAGCGATCGGCCTGATGCGGTTTTCAACGGGATTGTTGTCGATCTCGACCCGGCCGTCGGTGAGGAAGACCTGAAGTCCATCCCAGTGGTTGGCGATATAGGCGAGCTTCTCGCCGAGCCGCGATTTCGCCGAGATGCGTGAACGCTTCTCCTTGAGCCAGGCCGCCGAACGCGGCGACCAACGGTGCTGAGAGTTGCTGACGCATGGCGAGGCGCCGGTCGGGCCCAAGCCCACGGATGTCGGTCTCGATGCGATAGATCTCCGCGATCCGCTTCAGCCCTTCCTCAGCGATCGGCGAACCGCTGGCATCGAAGATCTCCTTCAGCTTTCTACGCGCATGCGCCCAGCAGTTGGCGAGCACGATCGGGCCGCCATTGCGCCCTTCGCGCGTCAGGCTGCTTGTAGCCGGCATAGCCATCAACCTGCAGCGTACCGGTAAAGCCGTCGAGGAACTCGGCGGCGAAGTCGCCGCTGCGCCCATCGCCATAGAAGTAGACCACGCCAGGAGGATCAGCCCCGCTCCAGCCGCGCTCATCGCGCGCCAGCGCCCAGAGATAGCCGGTCTTGGTTCGTGCCCCGCCCGGGTCGAGCACCGGCGCCCGGGTCTCATCCATGAACAGTGTGCCCGACCGCTTCAGAAGCTCCGCCAGCCGATCAACGAGAGGCGCAAGATGGAACCCGGCCTTGCCGCTCCAGCCCGCAAGCGTCGAGCGATCAAGATCAACCCCGGAACGGGCAGAAGATCTGCGCCTGACGGTACAAGGGAAGATGATCAGCATACTTGCCGACCAGCACGTGCGCGATCAGCGCCTCGGTCGGCAGCCCGCCCTCGATCAGGTGCGCCGGCGCCAATGCCTGAACGACGCCCGTCTCGCACGTCCGACACGCATACTTTGGACGGACGGTGACGATCACCTGGAACTGCGCCGGGATGATGTCGAGACGCTCGGTGCGATCCTCGCCGATCCTGGCCATCTCACCGCACCCGCAGGGGCAGAGCGTGGAGGCTGGCGCGATCACCCGCTCGATACGCGGCAGGTGCTCCGGCAGGCGGCCGATATTGCGTTGAGCCTGGTCACGACGTTTGGGGGGATCACGCGTCTCTGCCTCAGCCCTCGTCTGTGCGATCGCCGTCTCGAGCTCCTCGAACAGAAGATCAAGCTGGTCCGGATTGAGTTTCTCAGAGCGCTTTGCGTAAAGGGCTTGGTGGAACTCTTTCACCAGATATTCGAGGCGCGCGTTGTAGGCGCTGAGCTCGGCATTCTGATCTTCGAGCATCGCCCGCGTCTCACGCGTCGCTGCGTGCGCCACGCGCTCTTGTTCCCGCGCTTCGCGCTCCGTCTTGATGATGTCTTGTTGCGCAAGAAGCACCTCCCGAACGTCGGTCGGGAGTGAAGACAGATCGAGCTTGGCGAGTGCGTCGGTCACGGTAAGCATTATAACTTGCTTCGCGCCTCAGCTGCAGACCGGCGCGCAGATTTGTCTGTGATGAGTCACTCCGCCGCAGCCGGTGGCATCACCTTCGGCGTGTGCACCTTACGCCAGTCCAGGCTGGCAAAAAGTGCTTCGAACTGGGCAACCGAGAGTTTCATGACGCCCTCGCGGATCAGCCTGCCTTCACGCGCCAGCCTCCGCCAGGTCGTCAGATACTGCGGTGCAACGCCATGGCGATCAGCTACTTCGCAAACCCGGGCGCCCTCAACCAGCGTCTCGGAGACGATCCGCGCCTTAACCTCGTCAGGCCATTTTCTTCGGCCCGTCGGGCCCTCAAGCACCTCCAGCCGGGAAACGCGCTCATCGTTCGATTGCAGGAAAGTTTGCAAAGTTTTCTGCAAAGCCGAGCTCCAACGTTGCCCAAACGATGGACCTCAGCTGAAGAAGGCGGAAGTCGCCTTGGGGGTGGGGCGCTCGTGGCGCTTACGATATACCGGCAGATCGCGACGCTCTCTGTCACGACGCGACCGTCATCCAGCTTGAGGAGGGCACGCGGCCAAGTGGATTGACCGCGAGATAGTCCGGCTTTCTGTGCTGGCCCTTGGCAAGGTCAATGACAGTTGTGGGGAGGCTCAATCCCTTCTCCGCGAGATAGGTGCGGACCCGGCGCGGATTGGGGGCGGGCATGGGGGCGTCGAACAGATGCATGCGTCACCTCTTGAGCTGGGCCAACGCAGCGCAAAAGAACCGCCGGCGGAGGCCGTGGCGCGCGCTGTTGACCTGCCTCGTTTCTTCGGACCAGCGCTAGTTTGAGTAGGCGGCCAGTTCTGCCTTCTGTGTTTGCCCTTGTCCGGAGCGGTTGAGCGACGGAGCGGAGCGCGGAGGCCCCACGTACCGCAGCGGTCCGCTCCGTCGCGGTCACGGGCGCTGCGTTGGTGGCGATACTGGCGACAAACTCGTTCGGTGTCATGTAGCCGAGCGAAGAATGCGGACGCACCTCATTGAAGTGACGGCGCCAGCTCTCGATCAGGACCTTCGCTTCGGCGCGCGACCTGAACCATTCGAGCGACAGGCATTCGTCGCGGAACTTGCCGTTGAAGCTCTCCGTGGCGCCATTCTGCCAGGGCTTGCCGGGATCGATGAGCGCTGTCTCGATGCCCTGATCGATGATCCACTTCAGCAATGCGCGAGAGACGAACTCGGGTCCGTTGTCTGACCGCAGATAACGCGGCGCGCCACGTTCCGAGACCAGGCGCGACAGAACCTCGATCACGCGGGGCGACCGGATGCGGCCATCGACCTCGATGGCGAGACCTTCCTTCGTCCACTCGTCGCTCACCGTCAGGCACTTCAGCTTCTGTCCGTTGGCGCACCAGTCGAAGACAAAATCATAGCTCCAAACCTGGTTCGGGCCATTGGGGGCGTTGGGGCGCGGGCGTCCGCTGGCAATGCGCTTCCGCCCGCGCTTCTTCGGCAATTGCAGCCGAGACGCCTGCCAGAGACGATGCGCCCGTCCGAAACTCATCTCATGCCCGTCGCGACGCAGGAAGATCGCGATCCGCCGATAGCCATAGCGCGGATACTGCAGCGACAGCTCGGCCATCCGCTTCAACGCTGGTGCGTCCTTCGACGCCAGGCGCGAGCAATAGCCAAGCGCTGATCGCGCAACATCCAGAAGCGTGCAGGCGCGGCGTTGCGATACGCCTCGGGTCGTCGCAAACGCCACTGCGGCGCGACGGGCCTGCACGCTCACCATTTTTTTGTGGCGATCTCCTTCATCACCTCGATCTCGAGATCGCGCTCGGCGACAAGCTTCTTCAGCCGCCCGTTCTCGACCTCGAGCTGCTTCAGGCGGCGGACCTCATCCGTCCCCAGCGCGCCGAACTTCTTGCGCCAGTTATAGATCGTCTGCTCGCTGACCTTGTGCCGCTTCGCGACAACCGCCGGCGTCTCGCGATCCGCTTCCCGCAGGATCGCCACCATCTGTTCGTCTGTAAAACGCGCCTTGCGCATGGAGCCCTCTTCCCAGAAGGCCACTTCTCAAGCAACTCTTGGTCCGAAAATCCTGGGGCAGGTCATCCGCTCATGACTTGCA
>CAVTXH010000015.1:0-18942 GCA_963738625.1 uncultured Alphaproteobacteria bacterium
GCGAAGCAGCTCGAGCACATCTACAGCCACCTCAACGCCTGGCAGAAGACGCAAGTCGCCCGGCACCCGGACCGGCCGCACTTCCTCGACTATGTCGAGAACCTGTTCGAGGAGTTCGTCGAACTTGCCGGCGACCGCAAGTTCATGAATGACGACGCCATCCTCGGCGGCCTGGCGCGCTTCCGCGGCCGTCCGATCGTGGTCGTCGGGCACGAGAAGGGCCGCGATACGCAGACCCGCCTCAAGCACAATTTCGGCATGGGCAAGCCCGAAGGCTATCGCAAGGCGGTGCGCCTGCTCGAACTTGCCGGCCGCTTTAACCTTCCGGTCGTCGCGCTCGTCGACACCTCCGGCGCCTTCCCGGGCAAGGGCGGCGAGGAGCGTGGCCAGGCCGAAGCGCTGGCCCGCTCCATCGAAGCCTGCCTCACGCTGGACACGCCGATGATCTCCGTCATCGTGGGCGAGGGCGGCTCGGGCGGCGCCGTCGCACTCGCGTCAGGCAACAAGGTGCTGATGATGGAGCACGCGGTCTATTCGGTCATCTCGCCCGAAGGCGCGGCCTCGATCCTCTTCCATGACGCCAAGCGCGCCAAGGACACCGCCGAGGCGATGAAGATCACCGCACAGGATCTCGCGAAATTCCGCATCGTCGATGCTATCGTGCCCGAGCCGATGGGCGGCGCGCACCGCGATCCGAAGGACGCGATGCAGAAAGTCGGCGACGCGATCGAGGAAGCGCTGGCCGGCCTCGTTGGCCTCTCGCCCGACGACCTCCGCGCCCAGCGCAAAGAGCGCTTCTACGCCATCGGCCGCGAAGGCTTCGCATAGCCGGATTTCGGTTTCTTCAAGTCGGGCGCAGTTGACCAGCGGCTGTTTCGGTAGCAGAAGCTCGTCCGCTTCCTTCTGGAGAGCGCCATGAGGGCCTCGACCGTCTGATCCGCGCCGGAAACCCGTCCGGCCTTGCACCCTGAACGCCTCGCGGCCGTAGCCGCAGCGCGTCCCTGCACAATCTTCGGAAGCAAAACCAATGTTGGAATTCCTCCGGCGTTCCTCGCCCCTATGGGCGCACGCCTCGTTCAATAGGCTCTGGGCCGCCCAGGCCCTCTCCGCCTTCGGCAACCGCATCACGCGGACCGCCATCCCCATCATCGCCGTCACGGTCCTCGCCGTCGGCCCCGGCGAGGCAGCTCTCCTTGCGGCTCTCTCCTACGCGCCCGCCGTCCTCGCCGGGCTGCTCGGCGGCGGTTTCGTCGAGCGCTCGAACAAGCTCCGCCTGATGGTGGCGCTCGACCTCGTGCGCTTTCTCCTCGTCATCGCCGCGCCTATCGCCTGGCAGCTGGGCGCGCTCAACTTCCCGCTGCTCTGCGTCATCGCCATAGCCGCCGGCCTCTCCAGCGCGCTTTTCGCCAACGCCGACATCTCGATCCTTCCGCGCATCGTCGGCAAGGACCAGCTGGTGGAGGCGAACTCCCGCCTTCAGGCGACGGAATCCATCGCCGAGCTCACCGGGCCGGGCATAGCCGGCGTGCTGATCGACCTCCTCACCGCGCCTATCGCGATGATCGCCGATGCGCTGACCTTCCTGTGGTCCGCTTTCTGGTTGTGGCGCATCCCGAAGGAGACGGGCCGTCCCGTTGAAGAGCAGCCGCCTCCGACGGCATCGCCGCTCGCAACGCTCTGGACGGACGTCACCGTCGGCTTCCATGCCCTGGTCCGCCGCCCGCCGCTGCGCGCCATCCTGGCGGCCAACGCCTTGCTCTATGTCGGCGCGGGGTTCTTCGCGGGCCTGTTCACGATCTTCATGCTGCGCGAGACGGGGCTCTCGCCGACGCTGATGGGCATGATCATCTCGGTCGGCGGCGCCAGCGCGCTCCTGGGCTCGCTCGCCGCTCGCCCGATGGCTCGCCGCTTCGGCTTCGGCCCGGCGCTCGTCATGGGCTTCGCCCTCTGCGCGCTCGGCATGTCGATGCTGATCCCGGCCGCCTTCTTCCAGGGCTGGGCGGCCGTGCCCTTCCTGGTGGCCCAGCAGCTCTTCGGCGATTCCGGCCTGATGATCTTCGTCATCCTCTCGACCAGCCTGCAGCAGAAGCTGCTGCCGGAGGACGAGATCGCTCGCGCCAACGGCCTCAACCAGGCGGTCTCCGGCATCGGCCTCACCGTCGCTATCGTGCTCGCCGGCGCCATCGCCGAAGCGGTCGGCGTGCGTCCATCCATGATGATGGGCGCAGGCCTCTCGGCCCTCGGCCTCCTGCCGCTGCTCACGCCCGCGCTGCTGAACATGCGAGAGGAGCCTGTGGCGAATAGCCTTGGGGTGGATGGTGCAGCGGCGTAGGGTGCATTAGCGCGAAGCGCGTAATGCACCTTGGCTCACCAACCACCGGTGGATCGAGTTGAAGGGAAGCGGTGCATTGCGGCCTTAGTTCACCCTGAGGAGCCGCCGCCAGGCGGCGTCTCGAAGGGGCCTAATGCACCCTACGCCTGTTACGCCCGCGCCGCGGCGGTCACGTCGCCATGGCAGTTCTTGTAGCGCTTGCCCGAGCCGCACGGGCAGGGTGCATTGCGCGGCGTCGAGGCCCAGGCCGGATCCGCCCCAGGCGCCTGGGGCGTATGCGACGGGGCGGCCTGCGCCGGCGCCGGAGCAGGGCGCGCCTGCGCCATGGTCTGCGCGCGCGCATCGCCGCCATCGGCGCTGGGAGGCTGCTCAGGCACAAACTGCCCGCGCATCAGCACGCGCGTCACCGCGCGGCGAAGGTCGGCGAGCAGCGTCGAGAACAGCGTGAAGCACTCGTTCTTGAACTCGTTCAGCGGGTCGCGCTGCGCATAGCCGCGCAGGTGGATGACCGAGCGAAGCTGGTCGAGATGCCAGAGGTGTTCGCGCCAGCGCGTATCGACTTCCTGAAGCAGGATCTGCTTCTCGAGCCAGCGCATGCGCTCTTCGCCGACCTGGCCGGACTTGCGGGCGTAGTATTCGTCCGCTGCCGCATTCAGCTTCTGCGCGACTTCCTCGTGGCCCACGCCCTCTTCATTCGCCCATTCGCGGACGGGAAGCTGCATGCCCAGCGTGTCGGAAATCTCTTCCTCGAGATCGCCCATGTTCCACTGCTCGGCATACGCCTTCTCCGGCATATGGCGGGTGCACATGTCGTCCACGACGTTGCGGCGCATGTCGTTGATGGTCTCGGAAACGCTCGCTGCGCGCATGAACTCGATGCGCTGTTCGAAGATCGCCTTGCGCTGGTCGTTGATGACGTCGTCGAACTTCAGCAGGTTCTTGCGGATCTCGAAGTTACGCTGCTCGACGCGCTTCTGGGATGTCTCAAGCGCCTTGTTCATCCACTTGTGGGTGATGGCCTCGTCTTCCTTGATGCCGAGGCTGCGCATGATGCTGTCGAGGCGTTCGGCCGCGAAGATGCGCAGCAGGTCGTCCTCGAGGCAGATGTAGAATTTCGAACGGCCCGGATCGCCCTGGCGGCCGGTCCGGCCACGCAGCTGGTTGTCGATGCGGCGGCTTTCGTGGCGTTCGGTGGCGAGCACGTAGAGGCCGCCCGCGTCCAGCGCCTGGCGCTTCTTCTTCTCGACGTCGGCGACGATGTCGGCGCGCAGTTCCTTGATCTCTTCGTCGTTGAGTTCGCGTCCCAGCGCCTTGGCGCGCTCCGCGCCCTCGTCCTCCATCCGCATCTCGATATTGCCGCCGAGCTGGATGTCGGTGCCGCGGCCGGCCATGTTGGTGGCGACCGTCACCGAACCCGGCACGCCGGCCTGCGCGATGATGTGGGCTTCGCGTTCGTGGTGGCGCGCGTTCAGCACCTGGTGCGGGATCTTCTCGGCCGCCAGAAGGTTCGACAGCACTTCCGACTTCTCGATCGACACCGTGCCCACCAGCACGGGCTGCTGCCTGCGCACGCAGTCGCGGATGTCGGCGATCACCGCCTTGAATTTCTCTTTCGCGGTCCGGTAGACGACGTCGTCCTCGTCGATCCGCTTCACCGGCTGGTTGGTCGGCACCTCGACCACTTCCAGCTTGTAGATGTCCTGGAATTCCTGCGCTTCGGTCGCGGCCGTCCCGGTCATGCCGCAGAGCTTGTCGTAAAGGCGGAAATAGTTCTGGAAGGTGATCGAGGCCAGCGTCTGGTTCTCGGGCTGGATCTTCGTGCGTTCCTTGGCCTCGATGGCCTGGTGCAGGCCTTCGGAAAGACGGCGGCCCTGCATCATGCGGCCGGTGAACTCGTCGATCAGGACGATCTCGTTGTTCTTGACGATGTAGTCCTTGTCGCGATGGAACAGCTTATGCGCGCGCAGCGCCTGGTTGGCGTGGTGGACCAGCGTGATGTTGGCGGGCTCGTACAGCGATCCCTGCAGGACGCCGGCCTCGATCATCAGCTCTTCGATCTTCTCGTTGCCTTCCTCGCTGTAGACGACCGAACGCTGCTTCTCATCCAGCGTGAAGTCTTTCTCGGTCAGCTTCGGAATGATGGCGTCGATGGCGGTGTAGAGCTCCGAGCGGTCGTCCGTCGGGCCGGAGATGATCAGCGGCGTGCGGCTCTCGTCGACGAGGATGGAGTCGACTTCATCGACGATGGCGAAGCGGTGTCCGCGCTGCACCATCTCCGCCAGCGAGTACTTCATGTTGTCGCGGAGATAGTCGAAGCCGAATTCGTTGTTGGTGCCATACGTGACGTCGCACGCATAAGAGGCGCGGCGCTGGGTATCGTCGAGACCATGGACTATCTTCCCGACCGAGAGTCCAAGGAAGCGATAGACCTTGCCCATCCATTCCGCATCGCGGCTGGCAAGATAGTCGTTGACGGTGATGACGTGGACGCCGCGGCCTTCGAGGGCGTTGAGGTAGACCGGCGCGGTCGCAACCAGCGTCTTGCCTTCGCCGGTGCGCATCTCGGCGATGGCGCCCGAGTGCAGGATCATCCCGCCGATCAGCTGCACGTCGAAATGCCGCATGCCGAGGGTGCGTTTTGCCGCCTCGCGGACTGTCGCAAAGGCTTCGGGAAGGATGTCGTCGAGCTTGGCGCCGTTGGCGACCTGCTGGCGGAAGTCGCGGGTGCGCTGTTTCAGCGCTTCGTCCGACAGCGCCTCGGTGACCGGCTCCAGCGCGTTGATGCGCTGGACGATGCTCCGATAAGGCCGGATTTTGCGCTCGTTAACAGATCCAAGAAGTTTTTGGGCGATCCCGAACATTCACGCCTACCCGCTGCCAGCCTTCCGCGACCGTCGCGGCGCCCCATGATATATAGTGTATCCGGGGGAGTTATCCGGCCTCGGCTACGATGGCGCGATGCGGGAGGGTCTCCCCGAAAACAACAGGGGGGAAACTCCCTCGACTTGCGCTTTCGCGAGACGTAAGGACCGGGCTACCCAGTGTCAATCCGAACACTGGATAGCCTCGACTGCCTGAATACAGCATTAAGCAGCTTTAGGAGCCTGGGCATGGCAATGCGGAATCGCCTGTTGGGGGTGGGGTCTGCGCTTGTTCTGGCGCTGGCGCTGGGCCTGGCCGGGTGCGGCAAGCAGGCGCCGGCGCGCGAGGATGCGGCCATGGCCGACCCCTCCGCGGTCGCGGCCCAGGTTAACGGCGAGCCGATCTACGTCTCGGACGTGGAGCTCGAGGCCAAGGTCCAGAACCTGATCGACGACGGCGAGAAGCTCGAGGTTGATTCGGCCGAATTCAACGAAATCCTCGACCAGCTCATCGACATCAAACTCCTGGCCATGGAGGCGATGTCGCGCGGCCTTGATGAAGAGCCCGAGTCCCGTCACCGGCTGGCCACCGCCCGCGACAACATTCTCGGCAATATCCTGGTCGACCGGGTGGTCGAGGAGCGGGTCGACGAGGCCGCGATCAAGAAGATGTACGAAACCCAGATCGCAATCTGGGAGCTGGGCGACGAGGCGCATGTCCGCCACATCCTCGCCCCGACGAAGGAAGACATCGACAAGATCGCCGGAGAGCTCAAGGGCGGGGCGGACTTCGCAGTGGTCGCATCGCGGCGGTCCGCCGACGACGCCACCCGCATGGAGGGCGGCGACCTCGGCTACATGACCGCCGAGGAAGCGACGCCCGAATTCGCCAAAGTGATCCGCGACACGCCGACGGGCGGCATCTCGAAGCCGTTCGAGACCGACATGGGCTGGCACATTGCCAAGATCGACGAGCGCCGCAAGGAACGGCCGCCCTCGATCGAGGAGCTGCGCGGGCCGATCCTCAAACACCTCACCATGATGCAGATCGGCGAGGTGCTGAAGGAGTTGCGCAAGGAATCCCGGATCGAGAAGCAGACCTCGCCGCGTAACTCGACGCTGGACGTCGATAGCTTCGACGCCCCGGCAGCCGAACCCGCCAGGCCGGTCTTGCCCCCCTCCTTCGAAGCCTCCGCTCCCCGTCCGCCGGTCGGGGACCTCGGCGACGGTGCGCCCGCTCCGGCGGCCGCTTCGCCCCCTCCGGCGCCGGTTGTGACGCCGGCCCCCGCTACCCCAACGGGTGGGAGCAGCGGCGCCGCGCCGCGCGTCGCTGCGACGACGACGCCGCGCGCGACGACGACGGTGACGCAGCCTGCGACGGCGGTGAAGCCGCCTGTGACGGCGGTGAAGCCGCCTGTGACGGCGGCGGCGCCTGCGCCTGCCGCTGGGCCGAAGCCGGCGGCGCCCCCGCCAAAGCCCGCCGCAACCGCGCCTGCGACAACGGCCCCGACGCCGACCGGTCCGGTGGGCGAGACGCGTCCAGGCGACGGGCAATAGCTAGAGCGGAATGAGTTAAGGCAGGTGAGCACGCATAAGGATCTGCCGGTATCGCCGCTCGCGCCGGAGCGGTTCCCGCAGCTGCCGAAGGTGGGCGGCATGCGTATGGCGACACATTCGCTGGGGCTCTATAAGGGCAGGGCGCGCGACGATCTGCTGCTGGCGCACTTTCCGGCCGGTGCGGCGGCGGGCGGTGTGTTCACGACGTCCACGACGCGCTCTGCGGATGTGGACTGGTGTCGCGAGGCGCTGAAGGCGGGCGGCGGCAAGGCGCAAGTGCTCGCCGTGAACGCGGGGAACTCGAATGCGTTTACCGGCGCTGCGGGGATCGCGAAGAACCGCGCGACAGTCGCTGCTGCGTCCGCGCTCGCGGAGTGTCCCGCGCATGAAGTGTTTCTCGCGGCGACCGGCGTGATCGGTGAGCCTCTTCCCGCGCATGTGGTCGCTGACGGCGTGAAAGCGGCGTGGAGCAAGCTCGCTGCGCCTGATTGGGAGAAGGCCGCGAATGCGATCCGTACGACGGACACGTTCGCGAAGGCTGCAGGCGAGATTGCGGATCTGAACCGGCGCAATGTGAGCATAGCGGGCTTCGCGAAGGGCTCGGGGATGATCCAGCCGAACATGGCGACGACGCTGAACTACGTGTTCACCGACGCCGCGCTGACGCCGCGCGTCGCCCAGGCGCTGATCGCGAAATACTGTGAGGTGACGTATAATTGTATCACGGTGGATAGCGACACCTCGACGTCCGACACGCTGATGCTGTTCGCGACAGGCGCCGCGGGCGGCGAGCCGATCGACAATCCGGACGATCCGAGGCTGAAGGATTTCGGCGAGGCGCTGCACCGCGTCCTGAAAGACCTCGCGCTCCAGATCGTCCGCGACGGGGAAGGGGCCAGCAAGATCATCGAGATCGAGGTCACCGGCGCGGCGTCCGACAAGTCCGCCAAGACGATCGCCGCCTCGATCGCCAACTCGCCGCTGGTCAAGACCGCGCTGGCGGCGGGCGACGCCAACTGGGGCAGGGTGGTGATGGCCGTCGGCAAGTCTGGCGAGCCGGTCGAGCGCGACCGTCTCGGCATCTGGTTCGGCAATCATCTCGTCGCCAGGGACGGCGCACGTTCGGCGGACTATTCCGAGGAAGCTGCGACAAAGGCCGTCAAGGGGCCGGAGATCTTCATCCGCGCCGATGTTGGCGTCGGACGCGGAAAAGCGCGTGTTTGGACGTGCGACCTCACCGATGGTTACGTGAAGATAAACGGCGCCTACAGAAGTTGATCGCCGCAATGCATCCGACTCTTACCTCGCCATGACACAACCTTCAGGCGCAAGACCGTTGGTGCTCGTTGCCGCGGCGGCGTTGGTACGGAGCGATGGGCGTCTGCTTCTGCAGCAGAGGCCTGAAGGAAAGCACATGGCGGGTCTCTGGGAATTCCCAGGCGGCAAGGTCGAGTCCAGCGAAACCCCCGAGGGTGCGCTGGTCCGCGAACTCCGTGAGGAGCTCGGCCTCGAAATCGCGATAAGCGATGCAGAGGCGTTCGGCTTTGTCTCGCACGCCTATGAGACGTTCCACCTTCTGATGCCGGTGTTCATGATCCGGCGCTGGGGCGGGGAATTGCAAGCTCGTGAGGGGCAACAGCTCGCATGGGTGTCGGCCGAGGAGATCAGGCGCTATCCCGCGCCGGATGCCGATCTACCCCTGTATGAGCGCTTCATAGATTGGTCGAAAGCGGGACGCGCATGAAACTCGTTCACAACCTCCTGCGCTTTACGCGCAACCGTTCCGGCGCAACGGCGGTCGAATACTGCTTGCTCGCGGGCATCATCTGTATCGCCATCGTCGGCGGCGTAACGGCGCTCGGCAGCTCCGCCAACGACGCATACCAGGCGGCAAACGCCGGCTTCAACTGAGCCCTAGAATCTTCCGCCCGCTTTCTCGCCGGCGTTCCGCTCCCGGACGCCAAGGGCATCGGCGAGGCGCACGGTCGCGCTGCCCGGGCGCATCGGCTTGGGCTGGTCCGGCGCCGGCGCCCAGCCGGAAATCGCAACGAACTCGAAGGTGGCGCGAATACGCGTGTCGGGATCTGCAAAGCGCTGCGCGTAGATCTCCATCGCCCGCATCAGGATCGTGCGCGTCAGGCGCGGTCCGCCGCGGCTTGCCGGCGCTAACGTCTCGCCCATGCCGCGCAGATCATCGAGCAGGCGCAACGGGTTGGCGTAGCGCACTGTGCGCGCATCGTTGTCGGCAACCGGCATGGCGAACCCGGTTCGCTGCAGCAGGCCCGCGCCGTCGATCACATCCATGAAGGGCGAGACGCGATTGGCCGCGCCGCCGCGGACTTCTTCCTCCGCCGCCAGCAGCGACTGGCGCAGCTCCATGAGCGTGCGCCCGCCGAGAACCACGCCGATGAAAAGCCCGTCGGGTTTCAGCGCACGCCGGATCTGGATCAGTGCCCCCGGAAGATCGTTGACCCAGTGCAGCGACAGCGCCGAGACGATGAGATCGAAACTCGCATCGGCAAACGGCAGCGCCTCCTCGTCCGCCGCGACGCCCAGCGGCGGCCTGGCGAAGGCGGGCGAGAGATCGCTGGAGACGATATCGCCGATGCGGCCGGCAAGGGCGGGGTCGGACCTCAGGACACGCGATAGCGTTCCGTCATGCGCGCCGAGATCGAGCACGCGCTCGAACCCGCGGTTGATCGCGGACAGTCGCAAGGCAATGTCTTCCGCCGCGGCCTGTTTCAGGAAAGAATGGACGGCGTAGCGGCCTGCCGCCCGCGCCCGTCGCAGGGCATGGAGGCGCCGGTCGAAGATGCGCATTGCGCCGGGGGGCATGGGGGTTGGACCAGACATCTCGGGACTATGTAGCGGCTAGGACGGCGCGGGATAGGCGCCGGGCGCGGCGCGTTCATTCCGGCGGCCTTGCCGGCCTGATATGGCCGCAACGCTCGCTGATGACAGGCCGCGAACTTGCGGGTCCGGGCTCGCTGGAGCCTGAACTATGGGCGAAGCTGCGGTTCATTTCCGATCCGGTGTGCGCAACTTGCGGTGAGCCCTTCGAGATCGCCGTCGAAGAGGGCCAGCTGTGCGGCGCATGCCTTGCCCGGCCGCCGGCCTACACCCGCGCCCGCGCAGCGCTGGAATATGGCGAGGTTTCCCGCGACCTGGTGCTGGGGCTGAAATACCAGGGGCGCCGCGACGGGCTCGACCTGCTTGGGGGGTGGATGGCGCTGGCCGCCGCTGAGCTGGTGACAGATGAGCATCTGATCGTTCCTGTACCTCTACATTATTTCCGCCTGCTGCGCCGGGGGTTCAACCAGTCGGCCTGGCTGGCAGGATCGCTGACTCGCCTGACCGGCGCGAGGCTGGGCATGGATGTCCTCAGGCGCACGCGTTCGACGCCGATACAGGGTGGGCTCTCGGCGGAGGGGCGGAGGAGGAATGTACGGGGGGTATTCCGGGTGCGGAGGTCCCGTCAGCATATGGTGAAGGATCAGAAGATCTTGCTGGTCGATGATGTTTTGACCACCGGGGCCACGGCGGAGGCCTGTTCCAGGGCCCTGAAACGCGCCGGGGGCAAGCTGCGTCGATGTGGTCACCCTGGCGCGAGTTGCGGCCCCGCGCGCGGCGCCCATATAGTTTTTGGAACGATTCCAGGGTGCATCGCCTGCCTATTTGCCCCTGTCGTTTGGCAGTTGTTCAGCTTCTCCGGCGGAGATTGGCTGGGAACAACGAGATACGGAGCGTGCCGGTGACGGCAAAGGTCGAAATCTACACCCGGGACTATTGCGGCTACTGCACGCGGGCGAAGGCGTTGCTCGCGTCCAAGGGCGTGGCGTTCACCGAATACGCCGCGGGCGATGATCCCGAGAGGCGGCGCGAGATGATCCAGCGCAGCCAGGGCGGCTCGACCTATCCGCAAGTGTTCATCAATGACCGCCATGTCGGCGGCTCCGACGACATATACGACCTTGACCGCGCCGGTAGGCTGGAGCCCCTGCTTGCGGAAGCTGGGCTCGCCGGCGCCGATGCGCCGAGGGAAAGAAAGGCTGTGTGACGTGATCCGCTATTCTCTCGCCTGTGTGGGGGAACACGAGTTCGAGGCCTGGTTCTCGAACTCGAAGGCGTATGACGTCCAGCGCAAGAAAAAGCTGGTGGAGTGCCCCGTGTGCGGCACGCACGACGTGCGCAAGCAGATCATGGCGCCGGCGATCCGCGCTTCCGAGAAATCCGTGCAGGAGACGCCCGAGGCGATGGCCGCAAAAATGGCCGGCGAAATCCGCCGCCACATCGCCGACACGCACGACTATGTCGGCGACAGGTTCGCCGAGGAGGCGCGCTCGATGTATTATGGCGAGGCGGAGACGCGGCCGGTGTGGGGCGAGGTGACGCCTGAAATCGCCAAGGACCTGATCGAGGAGGGCGTGCCGGCCATGCCGCTGCCCAAGCCGTTTGCGCCCGAGCCGCCGAGGAAGCGGGCCAAGCTGAACTAGCGCTGTTTTTTGCAGGTTTTCGTGCGGATAGCGCAGGTCGCCCGCCGGTTACCCGATTGACGGGCTGTGCTAGTATGCAAGATCACGCAGTTCAAGATTTGAGCCTGCCCGACAGGATCACGAGATGACCGCCTTCATCGACGCAAGCGAAGCTCCGGCCCGTGCGACCGGGCAGATCAAGCTGCATGGGCCCGAAGCCTTTGCCGGCATGCGCAAGGCCGGGCGCCTGGCGGCGGAATGCCTCGACATGCTTGCGCCGCATGTTGTACCCGGCGTCCTGACGTCTGCGCTGGACGATCTCGCGCGGGAGTTCGTGCTGGAGCGCGGCGGCTTGCCGGCCTGTCTGTTCTACAAGGGCTATCGCCACACAGTCTGCACGTCGGTGAACCATGTGGTGTGCCACGGCATTCCCGGCGCCAAGGCGCTGAAGGACGGCGACATCGTCAACATCGACGTGACGGTGATTGTCGATGGATGGCATGGCGACACTTCGCGCATGTATTCGGTAGGCGAAGTGAAGCGCAAGGCGATGCGCCTGATGGACGTCACCTACGAGTGCATGATGCGCGGCATAGAGGCGATCAAGCCGGGCGCGCGTCTGGGCGATCTGGGCGCTGCGATCCAGGAGCATGCGGAGCGGCAGCGCTATTCGGTGGTCGAGGCGTTCTGCGGCCACGGACTCGGGCGCGTCTTCCACGATTCGCCGAACATCCTGCATTTCGGCCGGCGCGGTCAGGGCGAGCGGCTGCTGCCGGGGATGATTTTCACGGTCGAGCCGATGATCAATCTCGGACGCAAGGATGTCGCGCTGCTGGCGGATGGCTGGACGGCGGTGACGCGCGACCGGTCGCTGTCGGCGCAGTACGAACATTCGATCGGCGTGACCGATAAGGGCTGCGAGATATTCACTGTCTCGCCGACGGGACAGCACACGCCGCACGCGTCGGGCGTGAAGACCTGACGGGCTGAAATGGCGGGCTGAAATGGCGGGCGGGGGGACGACACCAAAAAGCACAACGGCGACAGGCCCGGCGAAGCATTTCCATGGGCATCGCGAGCGGTTGCGCCAGCGCATCCTGAAGGATGAGGGGGCGGGGCTGCAGGAGTACGAGCTGCTCGAGCTGCTCTTGTGCGCGTTCATCCCGCGGGTGGACGTGAAGCCGATCGCCAAGGAGCTGATCGCCAGGTTCGGGTCGGTCTCGGGCGCGTTCGCGGCGCCGCCGGAGCGGCTGATGGAGGTGAAGGGCATAGGCGAGCCGACGGCGGCCTATATCCGGGCCGCCAACCTGCTGATGCAGCGGGCGGCGCGCGATGAGGTGCAGGATCGTCCGGTGATCTCGAACTGGGCGGCGCTGCTCAACTATGTGAAGCTGGCGCTGCGGCACGAAAAGGCCGAACAGGCGCGGGTGCTGTATCTCGACCGCAAGAACAGGCTGATTGCGGACGAGATCGCAGGGCGCGGAACGGTCGATCATGCGCCGGTCTATCCGCGCGAAATCGCCAAGCGGGCGCTTGAGCTGCAAGCCTCGGCCGTGATCCTGGTGCACAACCACCCGAGCGGCGATCCGACGCCGTCCAAGGCCGATGTCGACCTGACCCGCGACATCGAGAAAGCGCTCGCGCCGCTGGCGATCAGGCTGCACGACCACCTGGTCGTCGGCGCCGTCGAAACTGTCAGCATGAAAGCAAAAGGGCTGATCTAGCCAACCCCTCGCGGCGGTACCGCACGCTGCGCTGCGGCGCCGGGCGTTTCCGGGTGGTGGGTCGGCTTGAATTTGCCCTCGCTTGACATGGGACTTGGGCAGCGGCGTTCGCCATGCCTGGCGCCATCGGGTCGAACGAAGCCCTCTACCTGATCATGTTCTCCGGCGGATCACTGGAGAGGCGCCGCCGCAGGCTCCGCACTATTCGGCGCCGCTACGAGGCGCGGCTCACGGATGCGGAAGCTGCGCTGATCGAAGTGAAGTCCACCCGCGCGCCGATCGACAGCGCATTGGCTGAATTGAGCGCGGAATCCTGTATGCTTGGTGGCAAGCAGGGGGGGTAAATGGAGATCAGGATCGGTCGCCCCAGCGTTCTTCGTGCAGAAGTGCAGGCGATTTATGACGAGGGCTCAATGAAGTGGAAAAGGTCGGTGGTTGTTTACACGGACCTTGATCCCCTCTCTCACTCAGTGGAAGAGGCCGAAGAGATCGTCGCCGCAGCCAACAGAGCGATGGGCGAGTCCGACGCACCAGACGGCGAATGGCGCGTTACAGTTTTGTCCCAGAGAGACCCCCATGCCAAAAGGGCCTAAAGGCCAGAAGCGCCCCGCCGACGTCATCGGCAACGCCATCAAGGTGGCCCGCCTCGCGACCGGCGAGGATCAGCAAGACATGCCGAAGGCCACGGGCAAGGACCCGAACGCCGCCGCGCTTGGCAAGAAGGGCGGGGTTGCTAGGGCTAAGGCTCTGTCTGCTCGGAAGCGTTCGGAAATCGCTAAGCAGGCGGCCGCCAAGCGGTGGCAGAGTCGCTAGTCTCCGCAAGTCGAACTTCCTTCTTCAGAAGTTGCGTTGTGCTGTAGCCATCGACATCCAAAACAAACTCCATAGTGACCGGACTTTCAACGTCAAACCCGAGAGCGGGAATGAGTATGACTGCGGGTCGATTTGGCCTGGCGTTGGCAAACCCGATCTCCATCCCGGCGAATTTCTTCCTGTTGAGCAACAGTGTTAGGATCGCTTTTTCCGGGGCGATCTCCCCCGGCACTACTTCAGCGTAGAATCCGAAGTGCATCTGGGCCGGAAACGCACCAACGATTACATCGCCAGAGTAGATGTTGACGAGGGTGTGCTTACTGCCTTCGCTCTTCGTGGCGTAGTCGCACAGCGCCACCATACCAACGGCCAATTTTTTTGCGCGCGGCTTATTGGCCATGGTTAAACGGACTGCAAGAGCAGTTTTGCCTTAGCTTCGGCGGAATAGGTGATTTGCACCGTCGTTTGGGTCGCCCCCGTCGTGTTCGCGATCGGTGCGTCGAGCTGAGGCGCCCGATCAGTCTGCGGCGTCTGCGACAGGAGGCGAACCTCGTACTTTAATTCGCTGTTGCAGATAGCGAAAAGCAGATCGCTCACCGTATCCAGCGTCCAATTGCCTGGCGCTCCCAACAGCCGTGTGACGATCTCTGGCGCTTTTCCCATGCGCCGAGCCAGTTCGGCTTTGCTGATATTCGCCCGCTTGAACTCCTGCAGCACAATCGAATGCAAGCGAAGACGATTGCGTGTCCGCAAGTATGCAAACCGGCCGGGAATGGCAGCGCTAGCGCTTTTTGCTGGCGTCTTTTTTGTTGGTGATCGTGAACGGCGGCGAGACGTAGTCATTGATGTCTCTCCTCTTCGTGGCGGTGATGAAAAAAGTTCGCGCCATTTGGCGGCGGCGGCTCTAACAAGATCTACCCAAGCATTCTCGTCCCCGATGTTGCCCCTGTAGTCCCATGCGAGCGCGACGAAGCGGTCTCTTTCGGAAAACCGGCCGAAAATCCGCATGCCGTCGTCAGGCGCCAAGCATCGAAAATCCCAACACTCCTCTTGAATGGGGTCCACTCGCGCCAGGACCGTATGAGATTCCTTAAACCGCGGCTTGTCCGCAATGGCGATGTCGTACCCTTGCGAGAAGGCGTCCAAAGTCGCGCGCGCAATTTCATGCAGCTCGCGGCTTTCGTGGTCGTCGTCCCACGGTAAACGAAGAAACGTCCAAAGCTCTGGAATGACATAGACCCAGCGCTGCGGCCCTTCCCCCGGATACTCCGGCGGCAGGTAGTGCAACCTCCCCTTATCGATAGCAATCTGTATCTCATCTCATATTGACATATAAGTCAATACCCCCGCCCATGCAACGAATCAGCAGGGGATTCTTGCAGCGGATGAGTCAATCCGCATTCAGCGTATGCTTGACGCCGCGATGCTCGATAAAATCTATGGCGCGGAAAAAACGGCCTACGCGCCTGAGCGCAAATACAGCCCCGCCGAATGCATCGGCGCCAAGGACCGCATCATCGCCGGGGCGCGCGAGAAGAAGCACATCAGCACGTCCTACGTGGCGCGTTCGAACCTCTCTATCCGCATGATGAACCGCCTCTTCACGCGCCTCACCAATGCGTTCTCCAAGAAGTTCACCAGCCACGTTCACGCGCTGGCGCTCTACTTCGCGTTCCACAATTTCTGCCGCATCCATAAGTCCCAGCGCGTCACGCCTGCGATGGCCGCCGGCATCACCGACAAGCTCTGGAGGATGGAAGATATCGTGGCGCTGATGGATGCGCGGGCGCCGAAGCCGGGGCCGCGTTGGCCTTACAAAAAGCAACCGGCTGCAAAATCAAGCTGAGACACCACCCGTTTCCGCTTGCCCTTGCAAAGCGCAAAGCTAGGGTGCGAGGCGGAACGGCGCGCCAGTCGCCGTCAGGGAGGTCGATTTGGCAAGCGTTGCAGCGGCGCCGGCGGGGGAAGCCCCGGCGGGTGGGCAGAGTTACGGGTCACCCGCGTATCGCGGCTATGTGCTGCTGTCGCTGACCTTGGTCTACACGCTTAACTTCATCGACCGGAACCTCCTGGGCGTCGTCGCCCAGCCGATCATCGCCGAGTTCGGGCTCAGCGACACCGAGTACGGGTTCCTCAATGGCCCTCCGTTCGCGCTGTTCTACGCCCTGATGGGCATCCCGATCGCCATGGCCGCCGACCGCTACAATCGCGTCGTGATCATGGCGTTGTGCATTGCCGTGTGGTCGCTGATGACCGCGCTGTGCGGGTTCGCCTCGAGCTTTGTATTCCTGCTGATCGCGAGGGTCGGCGTCGCCATCGGCGAGGCGGGCGGCACGCCGCCGTCCAACTCCATCATCGCGGACTACTTCAAGCCCAAGAGCCGGGCCAACGCCCTCGGCATTTTCGCGATGGGCGTAACCATCGGCGGCGCGCTGGCCAGCGGGTTCGGCGGACCCATCGCGCAGCTGACCGACGAGACGGTCGTAAGCTTCTTCGCCAGCGTCGGCATCGGCGACATTCATGAGCAGCTCGGCTGGGGCGAGAATTTCGGCTGGCGCTTCGCCTTCATCGCACTGGGCCTGCCCGGGCTTGTCATCGCGCTGCTCCTGCTTTTCACGGTGAAGGAGCCGCCGCGCGGGTTCTCCGATCCGCCGGGGGTTCAGCGCGTGCAGAAGGCCAGCATCATCGAGACGCTGAAGGAACTCGGCTCCAAGCCGACCTTCTGGACCATGGCGCTTGGCGCCGCCCTGGTGGCGCTCGTCGGGTACGGGTTGTTCGGCTTCCAGGCGCCGATGATGCAGCGTGTGCATGGCATGTCGCCCGGCACGTTCGCCCTGCAGTACGGCGTGCCGCTGGCGCTGATGTCGGCGGTCGGGACATTCCTTGGCGGTTACCTGGCCGAGACGCTGACGCCCCGCTCGCCAACGGCGGTGGCGTGGCTGCCGGCCGCAGGTCTTCTGATCTCGATCCCGCTCTACATCTGGGGCTTCTATATGGCGCCGGGCACGCCGCAGCTGCTGGTATGGGGCGCCGGCGCCGCCGCGCACTACAGCTATCTCGGCGCCCAGTACACGATCGGGCAGGGCGTCGTCTCGCAGCGCTCCCGCGCATCGGCGATCGCCGTCCTGCTCTTTATCATCGCCCTGATCGGCAACGGGCTGGGACCACAGATCGTCGGCATCCTGTCCGACATGTTCATGCGCATGCAGATCGAAGCTGCGGGCATGGGCGATACGCTCACCAACGCGATCTGCCGCGCCCGCGATCTTTCGGCGCTGGCTCCCGATCAGCAGGCCGTTTGCATTACCGCCTATGGCGAGGGCGTGCGCCAGTCGATGACGGCGACAGTGCTGTTCTTCATCCCCGCGGCGGCGTTCTACCTGATCGCATCGCTGACGCTGAAGAAGGACATGGTCGCCAAGCCTGTCTGAGGACTGGCCTGTCTGAGGACTGGCCTGTCTGAGCACTGGCGTAGCGACCGTTACACGCGGCCGGGCCTCAATCGGAGGTCCGGCCGTTTGCATTCGCAGCAACACGGCGTTGTCAGTCATCGGCGTTCGCCATGCAGCGGAATCGGGATGGACCGCAGACAGCAAAACAGTCAGCCTGCTCTCGGTAATTGCGTCACTGGCCCGGCAAGCGGCCAGGACAAGGCAGAATCGGGGAGGAAATCATGGGAACGAGCGCCGCGGCCGCCGGCGCGGCTACGTCCGGTGACGCGTCCGACGGGCACCTCACCGGCTTCGGCACGCCTAGCTATCGCAGCTACGTGCTGAATGCGCTGCTCATCATCTACATCCTCTCCTTCATGGACCGGGCGCTGCTTTCGGTCGTGGCGCGTCCGCTCAAGGCGGAGATTGCAATCTCCGATCTTGCGTTCGGTCTTCTTACCGGCGCGGGCTTTGCCGTCTTCTATACCATCGTCGGCATCCCGCTGGCGCGCATGTCAGAGCGCAAGAACCGCGTATGGATCATCGGGATAAGCCTTGCGATCTGGTCCGCGTTCACGGCGCTGACCGGGTTTTCGGCCGACGTCGTCATCGGCGGGACTGTGGTGCTCACCGGCTTCATGGCGCTGCTGATCTGCCGCGTCGGGGTCGGCATTGGCGAGGCAGGCTGCACGCCGCCCGCCAACTCGCTGATCGCCGACTACTATCCGGCGGCCAAGCGCTCTGCGGCGCTGGGCTACTACGCCATGGGCGTGACGCTCGGCACCATGCTGGCCAACATCATCGGCGGGCAGATCACCGACATGTTCGGCTGGCGCTGGGCGTTCATCGTGATGGGCGTGCCGGGGATCGTGATCGCGATCTTCTTCGTCCTTACGATCAAGGAGCCGCCGCGCGGCTTTTCCGAAACGCCGGAGGCGAAGAAACAGGCGCGCGCCGAACTCTGGCCGTCGATCAGGGAGATGTTCTCTAAGAGATCGTTCTGGACGATGACCGCGGGCGCCACGCTCGCGGCGTTCTGCGGCTATGCGATCGCGGGCTTCCAGTCCCTCTATATCCAGCGCACATTCGGGCTGAGCGCAGGCGAGGCTTCGCTCTGGGTCAACGCTCCGGCCTATGCGGCAGGCGCGCTGGGCACGGTGATCACCGGCTGGCTCGCCATGAAGATGCGGGCAAAATCCATCACGGCTATCGCCTGGATTTCGGCCATCGGCCTCTTCATCTCGATCCCGTTCTATGTGTGGGGCTTCACGTCCGCCAGCCTGGTGATCTGCGCCGTCGGCCTCTCGCTGGGCCACTTCGTGAAGTATGGCTACCTCGCGGCGCAATACACGATCAGCCAGGCCGTCGTGTCGATGCGCGTGCGCGCGACCTCGACTGCGGTGATGCTCTTCATCATCAACATCCTGGGCTATGGCCTTGGACCGCCATTCGCTGGCCTGCTGTCTGACTACTTCTTCTCCCAGGCGGCCACCGCGGCGGGCTTCCCGGGCTTCACCAACGCAGGGTGCGATGCGGCCGCCGAGGCGATCCGGCGCGCGGGCGGCGCCTCCGCCAACGTCGCGGACGTGCTTGCAGGCCTCGCGAGGCCGATCACCGAGGCGCAGTACGCATTCTGCGGGCCCGCCAACTCGCAGGCGACGCAAACCTCGATGCTGGTGATCACGGTGCTCTATGCGGTCTCGGCGCTGTGCTTCTTCCTCTGCATGTTCACGCTGAAGAAGGACATGATCA
>CAVTXH010000016.1:0-6392 GCA_963738625.1 uncultured Alphaproteobacteria bacterium
CTAAACCGCTCGCGCGGTAGGCTAAGCCGCTAGGCCTGCGGTTTTGTCGGCGGCCCCCTTTTCCTCCAGCGCGTGGATTGTCCACGGCGCTTGAGGAGAGAGCCCATGGCCGACGATCCCAACACCATTTCCACCAGCAGCCTTGCGGGGCCGATCAGCCCGCTGCGCCAGCGCATGATCGAGGACATGACGATCCGGCGCCTGGCGCCCGGAACGCAGGCCGCCTACCTGAGCGCCGTTTCCAGGTTCAGCCGGCATTTTGGGCGCTCGCCCGACAAGCTCAGCTACGAGGACGTGCGCGCCTGGCAGCTGCATCTGGTGCAGTCGGGCCTGGCCGCCAACTCGGTCAACAGGCAGATCACCGCGCTGCGGTTCTTCTTCCGCGTCACCCTGGGCCAACGCGATGCGTCGCAGATGATCCCGCAGGCGCGGGAGCCCGAGAGGCTGCGCCAGGTGCTGAGGCCGGACGAGGTCGCGCGCCTGATCGAGGCGGCGCAACATCCCAAGTATCGGGCAGCCCTGAGCCTCGCCTATGGCGCGGGCCTCAGGGTCTCGGAGGTCATCGGCATCAAGGTGTCGGATATCGACAGCGAGCGCATGGTGCTGCGCATCGAGAACGGCAAGGGCGGGCGCGATCGCCTCGCCAAGCTCTCGCCTCTGCTGCTCGAAGAGCTGCGCGCCTGGTGGAAGGCGTCGCGGCCCCGCGTCTATCTGTTCCCCAGCCGGATGAGCGCGTTCGATCACATCAGCGCCCGCCAGTTCACGCGCGCCTGTCAGACCGCCGCCGTCAGAGCCAAGCTGGGCAAGCCGGTCAACCCGCACATGCTTCGGCATTCCTTCGCCACCCACCTGCTCGATGCCGGGGTCGATATCAGGGTGATCCAGGTGATGCTCGGCCACAAACGGATCGAGACGACCACGATCTATGCGGCGGTCTCGCCAAGACTGATCCAGAGCATCGCAGGTCCGTTCGAGCAGCTTGCCCTCAAGGAACGGCCCATTCACCCAGGAAGAGTGGAGGATCGACCGCGGCGCTGAGCCATGCCCAGACCCGCGTTCGAGGTTGCGGATATCGTCCGCAGCCTCGGGGCGTCGTTGCGAGCCGGGCTCAGCCGCGACCAGCATCGTGCCGTCTCGGCGATCGAGGCCTGTCGCACCGCTGTTCTCGGCGGCCATGTCAGCGCTTGCCAGGACTGCGCCCACATCGACGTCGCTTATAACTCCTGTCGCAACCGGCATTGCCCGAAGTGCCAGGCCGCGGCCGCCTATGACTGGCTCGAAGCGCGCAAGCGGGATCTTCTTCCCGTGGCCTATTACCACGTCGTGTTCACGCTGCCGGCGGCGATCGCCGACATCGCGTTCACCAACAAGGCTGCGGTCTATGACGCCCTGTTCAAGGCGACGGCGGAGACGCTGATGATCATCGGCGCTGACCCGAAGCATCTTGGCGCCCGGCTTGGCGCAACCCTGGTGCTGCACACCTGGGGCTCGGCGATGACCCACCACCCCCACATCCACGGCATTGTTCCTGGCGGCGGCCTCTCCGCGGATGGGACGCGATGGATCGACTGCCGGCCCAGGTTCTTCCTGCCCGTGCGAGGTGCTCTCGAGCCTGTTCCGCCGGCTGATGTGCGAGCGCCTCGAAGCCCTCCATGCCAAAGGCGAGCTCCGGTTCTTCGGGCGCAATGAGGGCCTCGCCGAGCAGGGCGCGTTCGCCGCTCTGCATCCGGCGCGAGCGCCAGCGCGACTGGGTGGTCTACGCCAAGGCGCCGTTCGCCGGGCCCGAACAGGTGCTGGCCTATCTCGCGCGCTACACCCACCGCATTGCCATCTCGAACAGCCGCATCACCGCATTCAACGGCGAGCGGGTCACGTTCAAGGTCAAGGATTACCGCAAGGCCGGCGCAGACCGCTACGGATCGATGACCCTCAGCGCGAGCTGAGTTCATGCGGCGGTTCCTCTCCCATGTCCTCCCCAACGGGTTCCACCGCATCCGCCATGTCGGGTTCCTCGCCAACGCACAGCGCGCCAGGCAGATCGCTCGCGCCCGCGAGTTGTTGGCCGACCGGGTGACGCCGCCATTGCCTGCGCCCGAGATTGCAGAGCCGATCGCCGAGGCCGCGCCTCTGCCGGCGCCATGCCCGTGCTGCGGGGGCAGGATGATCCTCAGCCAGATCATCGAACGCGGCTCGGTCGTGACCAGCCTTATCGTGAAGCGGCCCGACACATCATGACCAAAGCCACTATCGCGATGATGCCGACCACCACGTACGACGCGACACCTCCGCGCCGATGCGAGCGCTTGTGCCGGTCGCCTGGCTGCACCGGCTTGCATGGCCTCAACCCGCATCTCTAACGCGCCAGACCTCTTTGTGAATGAGGCCGAAGCCTTCCTCGCGCATCGGGCAGGGCGCCGATCTAGCGCTCCGGTCGCGGCCGGCGCCGTACTATCCCCATAGCGCGCTCCCACCCGTCTCCCGCGGTTACCTACACTCGGCGTTGTTGGACGCCGGCCAACGTAGCCGCGGCCAATTCCGTGCCTGGCCGGCGTCCAACAACGCTAAAGAGCTCCAGCCTGATCGCGCGGGGAAGCGGGAGCGTCCGTAGTTGAGCGGAGCAGCCATTCATCAGTATGTTTGCGAAGATGTGACCGGCGCGTCGCCTTCTCGTCGACCGAGCTTTAATCGTAGCCGGACGTCACATACCTTGTGCGCCAGCTGACTAGGATGGTGTCGTCATGAATTCTGCCAGCGCGCCAACGCGTTTGGCTGGGTTAGATGTCGTGACCCCGATCACGCCGCCGGCACCGCAGGTCCCTGCGACTGATCTTCCGACGTGGCGGCTTGTCGCCCGCATGCTCGAGTCCAGTCTTGGGGTATGGCCCGACTACGCGTTCGATGTACTGGTGAACAAGAGAACGACGCTGGGATTGTCTGCTCTGCTGGTGAACGATCCCGAGTGGGTTCGCTACGTCCTGACGGCAAACGCCGCCAACTATCGCCGCCCCTCAACCATCCGGCGCGTGGCGCTCCCAGTTGGCGGCAATGGGCTTTTTCTTGCGGAAGGTACGGACTGGCGGCGGCAGCGCCGAATTTTGGCGCCGGCCTTCACCCAGGAAGTCTCGACATCCTTGTGCCGCACTTCCACGCAGCTGCGCTGCATCTCCTCCGCGCGATTGGCGAACGAGGGGAGGCCAACCTAAGCCAGCAATTTCAGGACACAGCGCTTGAGGCGGTGCTGCGACGCGCGCTTTTCTCGTTGCCAGAGGACGCGGCGCGGGAGAAACTGGGCAGCGTCGTACGCGCATTCGTCGCCGGTCCGGGCCGCCCGGGCCTATTCGACGGTTTTGCGAAGCGAGACGATTTCTTTGCCTTTGCCCTCGGTAAGCGGCGACGGTTTCAGCGCGAATGGTTTGGTTTAATCGAGGCGGTCGTCGCCGCGCGCCAGGCGCGGGCACCGATGTCCAGTCATCGCGACATGCTCGATCTTCTCGTTGGGTTGAGGGACGCCGAGACCGGCGAAGGCTTGGCCGACGCCGAGATCCGCGACCAATGGCCACCATGTTCTTCGCGGCTCGGAAACCACTGCCCGGCTTATGTTTTGGGCGATGTACTTGCTGTCGCTGGACACGAGCGAACTGGAGCGGGCAGGTGCCGAGATTGCAAGCCATCCGCCGGAACGCATCAACACGCTCAAGGACCTCGAGAATTGGCCACGCCTGCGCAATGTCATCTTCGAAGCGCTGCGACTCTATCCGCCATTGCCCCAGATTTTACGTCAAGCGGTGGGCCCGGACATAGTCGGCGAGTTCGACATCAATTCGGGTGACCAGGTTTGGGTAAGCCCGTGGGTCATGCATCGGCACCGCAAGTTCTGGCGCCATCCCACGGCATTCTTGCCAGACCGCTTTGCCGGAACAGCTGCGCCATGGGTGCAGATGCCTGCCTATATGCCCTTTGGCGCCGGCCCGCGTATCTGCATCGGCCTAAGCTTTGCGCTCGCGGAAGCGCAAATCGTATTGGCCCATCTGCTGCAACGCTTTGACGTCAGCTTGGCTAGTGATGCTGCGGAGGTCATTCCGCTTGGTCGCGTCACAACTGAGCCCAACTACGAGCCGACATTTAAGCTTGCGCGGAAGTGAGCACTTGGCGGTTGCGCAGGCGCACCACACCTGAGTTCAGGTGACCGGAATTGGGCGAGCTCCAGCCGCAGGGCAGCATCGTCGTCGAATGACTAGATTGGATCGACTTAGCCGGATCGCCACATTCTGGGTCACGGCGGAACCGGGGCCCGTTGCGGACATTCGCTGGGCTACTTTGCCTGTGCCTTACGTAACTCGGCACACGTCTCGAAGTCCTGCTCCTCGGGCAGCTTGCACCAGTCAGGCATTGTCCCGGTCTCCACCCAGTATTGCCAAGTGCCAGCCTTCTTCATCAGCGGCAGGAAGCGCGGGTCGGCGCGCATGGGCCGCGTCACCGTCATTTGCAGTTGGACAGACTGCACACCCTGAGGCCCGCCTGATCGCCGACGCAAAGGCATCGTCGAGGTCTCCCAATGCGCTCACGCCCGGCGTCACGAAGGCCCCGCTAGTTCGCTGCAGACAGGCCAGCACAGGTCCGACGCCCCAGCGTGCGCCTCGGGGCGTTTTCGGTCAGGACGACGGCAAGGCTCCGCAGGCAATCCGTCGTATCCGCGGCAATGCCCGGCGGGGCCATCTCTAGCGCATGCTTAAGCGCCTCAGGGTCCGATATTTCCTGCATCGCCCACGAGCTCCAGTAGAAGGGTGAAGCCGTCCTCGTAATAACTCGCCCGTACACAGCACGGCCTTCGCGCTTTTGGCCGTTCTCGATCAGCGACATGCCAAGCCACCCTTTCGCGGCATAGAAAAGCGGATCGGCCTGCACGGCGTGCCGGAAATGCGGAAGCGCGTCGGCAAACTGGCCGGCGCTCGCCAAACCGAGACCCCTCAGCCATGTCGGGCACGCCCGGCTCCACCGGCTCAACATCGCCAGGCGATGCCGTTGCAGCTTCTGCCAGGCGCTTGTCATAGTTGGCGGCGCCTCCGGCTCCATTTAGCGCGAGGTTGGCTTGGACGTCCATCAACCCCGGTTCGAGCTTCAAGGCCCGCGTCAGGATTGCGCCTATTTCTTGGCCAGTTCCTCGTCCTGGACGCCGGAAGCCGAAGACCTGCGCAGATAGGGAACTCCCAAGCATTGCGAGGACGGCTGGCGAGTCGGGCGCGAGCCTTGCGGCCGCACGCCAGGCCTGAACCCTGTCTTCCGACGACAGGCGCCGGGTAGCGCAGGCGCGGGGCAGCGCCGTCATCAACTCTTCGCTTGGGCGCGGGATATCCTTGAACATTCTGTTCAGACAGCGGACCGTGCCGCCTGCCTGCTCCGCCGCCGCCACGGGCAAGGTCACGGTGTCTTGTTTCGCCTCCTGAGATCGTCTCACGCCACAGCGTCTTGCCGGACTGCGTGTCGTCGATGCGCAGCGAGATGTCGAAGCCGCCGGCCGACTTGCGCACATCTCCGCCGACGGCATAGCGCGCGTTCAGCTTGACGGCGGTGTTGAGCTGCTGCGCCAGCGGCACATTGCTGGTCGACGCTTCCGACGCCGTCTCCAGTCCCAGCGCAGCGAATGTCCTGTACGTCTCGGCATTGGCGTCGCCCGCAATGGTCGAGACCGCCGGATCATCGCCCGCCGCGTTGAAGCCGAAGAAGGCTGTGAGCCGGTTGTTCCCTGCCGTCTGCGATGGCGCCATCAGGTTCATCGCTGCAATTGCAAGGACCGCCACGGCGGCTGTTGCGAAACCACCAAGGACAAGGGGTCGGCGAAGTAGAGTGCGCGTGGTCGAAATGCGGGCGCGGCGGAGCAAGTCTCTGGCGACGGACTTGGCGCATCCTGCTCGACAAATTTGCGGACGTCCGACAGAAAAGCGAGCCATGCAGGGTCCTTGGCCTCGCCCTTCCAGTGCGAGAGCTCCGCCGTCTGGACCAGGCGAAACATCACCGGCAGATCGCAGGCTTCGATCTTCACCGGAGCAAGGTGTTTGTGCTCTTGCCCGATGCTGGCTTCCGCGCGAACCCATCTTGAGACGACCGACTTCTTCGACCACAGAACGACAACAGCCTTGGCCTCGCGCAGGGCAGTCTCGGTCACCTCGTCATAGGCCTCGCCGGGCGTAAGGCCGTATCCCACCAGACATCAAAGCCCTGGGCTCGAACGCCTCTGCAAAGACCTTGGGCGGCCTGGTCCTCGCGGCTGTAGGAGAGGAAAATGTCCGGCACGCCCGACCCCGCTGGAATGTTGCAGGGTTACATGACCTTCCGGGAAAGGTCGAATCTCGTCTCGGATTTCCGAAGATTGCGGATGACGCTTATTGGGCGCT
>CAVTXH010000017.1:0-201992 GCA_963738625.1 uncultured Alphaproteobacteria bacterium
CGGCGCGGTGTTCTACGAGCCGCTCTGGGTTTTCCATCGCGCCGGCATACCGATGGAGGAGTTGCAGGACGTTGCCGGCAAGCGTGTCGCCATCGGTCCGGAAGGCTCGGGCGTCCGCGTTCTTGCGAGCGTGCTGCTGGAAGAAGCCGGCGTCACGCCGGAAAAATTCACGGCCATGCCCCTGGCAGGGCAAGCGGCGGCAAATGCGCTCAAGGCCGGCGAGATCGATGTCGCGCTGGTCGTCTCCGGCGCCACAACGCCCTTTATCGCCGACCTCATTGCCGATCCCAATGTAAAGCTGATGTCGGTCAAGGAAGCGCACGCCCTTGCGCGCCGCCACACCTATCTCGACGAAGTCATGCTCTATCGCGGCGTCGTCGATCTGGCGAACATCCTGCCGAGGGAAGACGTGCTGCTGATCGCGCCCGCCGCGCAGATCGTTGTTCGCGAGGATCTGCATCCGGCGATCCAGTCTCTCCTCATCGAGGAAGCCTTCGCGGAGCATGGCGGCGCATCCCTGTTGTCCGATCCGGGGCGCTTCCCGACGCCTGAGCTGTCCGACATCCCGGTCGCGGAAGAAGCCGCGCGCTACTACAAGGACGGCCCCACTTTCCTCCGCCGCGTCTTCCCGTTCAGCGTCGCTAACTTCCTCGAGCGCGCCTGGGTGCTGGCGATCCCGCTGATCACGCTGCTCATTCCGCTGGTGCGCGCCGCCCCGCCGCTCTATCGCTGGCGCATCCGCCGCAAGATCTACATTTGGTACAAGGACCTGCGCGATCTCGAATCCCAGGGCCGCGCAGCCGCCACGCCCGCCGAGCGCACCGAGGTCCGCGCCAAGCTCGCCGACCTTCAGGCGCAGGCCGGCAACGTGCAGGTGCCCGTCAGCTACACCGACGATCTCTACCGCCTGCGCAGCCACATCCGCTTTGTCGCCGAACTGCTCGACAAGCTGGGCGCGCAGGACAGGCACGCGCGCATCTAGCTAGAGCCAGCCTGCGTCCTTGACGGTCTTCAGGTAAGTCCGACTCACGGGCGCCTCGGCGCCTGACTTGAGTTTCAACGCCAGCTTGCCGTCGCCCTTGACCACATCGGCGAGGCCCTGCTTGGCCACCCACCACGACCGATGCGTCTGCAAACCCTCCAGGCAGGAAAGCTCCCGCACCGCATCGGCCAGCCGCATCAGGATCAGCTCAGACCCCGCGCTGGTATGCACGCGTAGATAGTGGTCTTCCGATTCCACCGCCCAGAGATCCGCAGACCTCAGCCGCACGGGCAGCCGGTCGAGGAAGGCTGACGGTTTGGCCACTTCGCCCACAGCGGGCGCTTCGGCTTTCTTGCCAAGGGCATGAATGATCAGAAGGCGCAGCGCCGTGCCGGACGCCGCCAGGAGCCAGACGAAGAACGTCATTGTCGCCCAGGCGTCGGCGGTGATCGGGTCCCCTATCAGCCACTGCGCCAGGGCCACGGCAGGCAGGATGACAACGGTCTGGGCGATCGACAGGATGACCACGAACGCCCACACCGGCAGACCGGGCGACCTCCTCTGTATCAGCCAGCCGAAAACCTCGCCCGACATCCCGCCCCAGACGATCAGCCCGGCCCAATAAAGGACGGCCAGAGGGAAAGGCACGCCGCCGACCGACCCAAACGGTTTCAGCACGGCGAGAAAAACGCCGAACCCGGCATAGATGGCGATATTTCGCCCCACTGCCTTCCAGTCGATCGCGGTTCGCAAGCTTTCCAGGCCCTGTATTTCACGCTTCGCGAACGGTTTATGGCCTGACTTCACGAAGCAAAACAGGCGCTTTACGCAATTCCCGTGGCGAGCCTGGCGATCAGGCCCGATCTTGCCCGCGCCGGCCAGGAAACCGGCCCAAGATAAGCCCCGAACCCACGGAGTTCCAAATCATGCGCCTCCCCATCCTCTCCCCGATCATGGCCGCCCTCGCGCCTGTTCCTGCCCTGGTCATCGCCGCAGCCATTTTCCTGCCCCAGCCGGCCACGGCTGAAACCCCGGCAAAGCTCACCCTCACGGTCACCGGCATCAAGGACGCCAAGGGCGCTGTGATGATCGCCGTCTTCGATCGAACCGGTTATGACAAGGACGCCGCCGTCGCCCGGGCCGCCGTTCCCGTCACCGCAACGACTGTCAGCACGATCATCGACCTTCCTCCGGGCCGCTATGGCGTCAAGATGTTCCACGACGTCGATGGCGATGGAAAGATGGGAACCAACCCGTTCGGCATGCCTCTCGAGCCCTACGGCTTCTCAAACAACGCCCCGGCCCAGTATGGCCCGGCCAAGTGGGAGGCCGCTGCATTCGACGTCGGCGCGCCCGCCACCGCCCATTCCATCAAGCTGAATTAGGGTAGGGCCGTCATGACCACGTCATCCCTTTCCCGCCGGACGCTGCTCGGCTCCGGCATCGCCGCCGGAACGGCGCTGGCGATCGCTCCCAACGTCTTCGCCGAACCGAAAGCGCCCGCCTGGACGCTGGGCTACACGACGCCGCCGGCGAAAGGCCTCGGCCCCTCGCCGATGCGTCTCGTCTCAGGCAAGGCGCCCGCCGGACTTTCTGGAGCTCTATACCGCAACGGCCCTGCGCAGTTCCGCTATGGCGAGGCCTATGCCAGTCACTGGTTCGATGGCGACGGCATGGTCCACCGCGTCGCCATCGCTGACGGAAAAGCGCTCCATACCGGCCGCTTCGTCGACACCGTCAAGCGCAATGCCGAACAGAAAGCGCAACGCTTCCTTGCTCCCGGCTTCTCCACGGCGGGCGATCCCTCCTACGCTGTCGGCAGCGTCGACGACGTCAATGCCGCCAACACGTCCGTCGTGATGTCCGGCGGCGAGATGCTGGCGCTGTGGGAGGCGGGCTCCGCCATCCGCCTCGATCCGGTGACGCTCGAAACCCGCGGCCCCAAGATCTGGCGCAAGGATCTCGCGGCCATGCCCTTCCTGGCCCACCCGAAGCGCGAACCCGACGGACGACTCTGGAATCTCGCGGTCGCCAGCCTGTCTACCGGCGGATCGATGATCGGCATCTACCGCATCGGCGCGGGCGGCGAGCTTCAGGATTTCGGCATGGTCGACATCGGCGCGCCCGCCTACATCCACGACTGGTCGATGACCGAGCGCAAGTTGATCATCCTGGTCCAGCCCTGGATCAACACCAACTCGCATCCTGGCATCGGCGGTTTCGAATGGCGTCCGCGGGAAGGCCTCAAGACGCTGATCGTCGACAAGGACGACCTGAAGAAACAGCGCTGGGTCCAGGCCGATGCACGCGCCTTCTATCACACCGGCGCCGCGTGGGAGGAAAGCGACGGCACGATACGTCTCGATGCCTGCTTCTCGCGTCAGCCTGCGTTCGGCGTCGGCGGCGGCGCAGCCGAGATCAGGGGCCAGTACCCCCAGGGCGGCGTAGGCCCGGGCGCTGTCCTGACGCAGATGGTCATTCCTCCCAATGGCGACGCGAAACTGGTGGAAACGACACTCGGCGGCGAATTCCCGCAGGTCGATCCGCGCTTCCACGGCCTGCCGCGGCGCCTCACGGCGCTGGTCGGCGGCGGCGCGCCCGGCCGCCCGGGTCCGACAACGCTGCGGCTGCAGGACTGGAAGACCGGCAAGGCGCAAGCCTACGACTATGGCGTTGACTACATGGTCGAGGAGCACGTGTTCGTTCCGAAACCCGGAAGTGCGTCCGAGCGCGACTCCTGGCTCATCGGCACGGCAATCAATCTTTCCGCCGGCAAGAGCGAAGTATCGGTCTTCGACACAGCCGACATAGAAGAGGGACCCATCGCCATCTGGCAGGCCGACTACTCCTGGCCCCTCGGCTTCCACGGGACTTGGAACAGCTAGGGACCGGCGCGTCCTCTTCTCCTGCAAAGGTGATGAGGACGCAGATTCCGTAACAAGAATTTAGACGCGCATTGCGGCAAACGGGCGTAAGCACCGGCGCAAACAAGAATCGCCAAGCGCCCCGATACGCCCTGCAATGACCGTCTATCGCAACGTCGCGTCCCTGATCCTCGCGGTCATGCTGCTGCAGGCCGCCTCCGGCATCCTAAGCGTCACGACGCCGCTCGCGCTCGACTATATGGGCGCATCGGCTCTGGGCGTTGGCGTCGTCGCGGCGGTGTTTTCGGCCGGCTTCATGCTCGGCGCCTGGTTCGCGCCCGACGTCGTGCGCCAGATCGGCCATATCCGCGCCTACTCTGCAGCGGCGGCGATCTATGCGGCAGGCATCCTCGGCATGGCGCTGGCGTTCGATCCCGTCGCCTGGGGCCCGCTGCGTTTCCTGCAGGGCGCCGCCTCGGCCGTCATGTTCACCGCCGCCGAAAGCTGGATCGCGGATTCAACGCCCCGGTCGAAGCGCGGCGGCGTGATGGGCATGTACCAACTTCTTCTCAAAGTGGCGATGTCCTGCGGCCCGCTGCTGATCGTCGATCATGCGCCCGACGATATTCGTCCCTTCATCTGGGCCGGCCTCTTGATGGTGCTCGCCGTCATCCCGCTCTGCGCTACGCGCCGCTCCCAGCCCGTCCTGCCGGATCGCGAGGCCATCAGCATCGCCGGCATGCTGAAGATACCGCCTGCCGCACTGGCAGGGGCCATCGTGGCCGGCATCGCCAACACCGGCATCATGAGCCAGCTGCCGCTCTATGCGAAGGAGCTCGAGCCCAGCGCCGGGGCGTCTGCTGCGACCACGCTCTCCATCGCCGCATGGATGGGCGGCACGATCACGCAATGGCCGGCCGGCTTGCTGTCCGATCGCATCGATCGCCGCTTCGTCGTGGCTGGCCTTGCGCTGATGGCGCTCGTGGCCTGCATCGCGCTGTTCATGACCGCCGGACGCGTCTCGTTCTCGGTGACGGTGATGCTCGCCGCAGTGTGGGGCGGCGGAGCGCTCTCGTTTTATTCGGTCTCCGCAAGTCACGCGACCGACCGGTCCGAACCTGGCCAGATCGCATCCGTCATGTCGGGCATGCTGTTCGTCTGGGCTGCCGGATCAGTCGCCGGCCCCATCATCACCGGCGTCACCGCCGACACGCAGCTCGGCCAGCCCGGCGTCTTCGCCGTCATCGCCGTGTTCTACTTTGCGCTGATGGCGTCCAACCTCTGGCGCGTCTCGGTGATGAAGCGGCCCGAGGCCGCGCACCGCACGCCCTTTATCGCTGTCTCCGGCACCAGCGTGGTCGAGGGCGAGGTGCACGAAGAGGCCGAGCGTCCGCCTGGGCCGGCCCAGGGCGCCGGGCAACCGGTTTGAAACCTCGGAAATCCCGGTGCAATTCGCCCCGCAAAGCCGAAGTTGCCTCTAGGGTCAGGGTGCGCTAATCGCCAGCCTCGCAGGGCCCAGCGGCCCTCCCTCGAGGGGCGAATCTCATGAACATCCACGAGCATCAGGCGAAGGACGTCCTGAAGCAGTTTGGCGTGCCGCTGGCGAATGGCGTGGCGGTTTTTTCCCTCGATGACGCGAAACGCGCGATAGACAGCCTGCCTGGCCCGCTCTGGGTGGTGAAATCGCAGATCCACGCGGGCGGACGCGGCAAGGGCAAGTTCATCGAGAAGGACGCAGGCGAGAAGGGCGGCGTGCGCCTCGGCTTCTCGAAAGAGCAGGCGCTTGAGCATGTGAAGGCGATGCTCGGCAAGCATCTCGTCACCAAGCAGACCTCCGCCGCCGGCAAACAGGTCAACCGCATCTACATCGAAGACGGCGCCGACATCGAGAAGGAGCTCTACCTCTCGCTGCTCGTCGACCGCGGTTCGGGCCGAGTGGCGTTCGTCGCCTCGACCGAAGGCGGCATGGATATCGAGCAGGTCGCGCACGATACGCCCGAGAAGATCATCACGCTCACGATCGACCCGGCGGCCGGCGTCACGGACGCTGTCGCGGGCAAGCTCTGCGATGCGCTCAACCTGAGGGATCAGGCGCGCGCCGACATGCTCGACGTGGCCAAGAAGCTTTACAAGGCGTTCATCGACAAGGACATGTCGATGCTCGAGATCAACCCGCTCATCGTCATGAAGAACGGCCGCGTCCGCGTGCTGGACGCCAAGGTCTCGTTCGACAACAACGCGCTCTTCCGCCACCCCGACATCGTCGCCCTGCGCGACAAGACCGAGGAGGACGAGAAGGAAATCGAGGCGGCCGAGTGGGACCTCGCCTACATCGCCCTCGACGGCACGATCGGCTGCATGGTCAACGGCGCCGGCCTCGCCATGGCGACCATGGACATCATCAAGCTCTACGGCGAGGAGCCTGCGAACTTCTGCGACGTCGGCGGCGGCGCCGGCAAGGAGAAGGTGGCTGCGGCTTTCAAGATCATCATGAAGGATCCCAAGGTGAAGGGTATCCTGGTCAACATCTTCGGCGGCATCATGAAGTGCGATGTCATCGCCGAGGGCGTGCTCGCCGCGGTCAAGGAAACCAACCTCAAAGTCCCGCTGGTCGTCCGCCTCGAAGGCACCAATGTCGAGCTCGGCAAGAAGATCATCAAGGACTCAGGCCTCAACGTCATCTCAGCCAACGACCTCGATGACGCTGCCCAGAAGATTGTCGCCGCAGTGAAGGGCAAGTAAGCCGATGTCCATCCTCGTCGACAGGAACACTAAGGTCCTCACCCAGGGCATGACCGGCGCGACCGGCACGTTTCACACGGAGCAAGGCATCGCCTACGGCACGCAGATGGTTGCGGGCGTCACGCCCGGCAAGGGCGGGACGAAATGGCAGGGCACGCTGCCGAACGGCGAAAAGGTCGAGCGTCCGATGTTCAACACGGTCGCCGAGGCGAAAGCCGCCACCGGCGCCAACGCCACCGTCATCTACGTTCCGCCGAAATTCTGCGCCGCCGCCATCGAAGAAGCGATCGACGCCGAAATCCCGCTGATCGTCACCATCACAGAAGGCGTGCCTGTGCTCGACATGGTCCGCGTCAAGGACAGGCTCATCAAGTCGAAGTCGCGCCTTGTCGGCCCCAACTGCCCGGGCGTCATCACGCCGGGCGAGTGCAAGATCGGCATCATGCCGGGGCACATCCACAAGCGCGGCTCGGTCGGCATCGTCTCGCGCTCTGGAACGCTCACCTATGAAGCCGTCTTCCAGACCACCCAGGTCGGCCTCGGCCAGTCCTCCTGCGTCGGCATCGGCGGCGATCCGGTCAAAGGCACCGACTTCATCGACGTGCTCGAGCTGTTCCTGAAAGACGACGAGACCCAGTCCATCGTCATGATCGGCGAGATCGGCGGCTCGGGCGAAGAAGACGCCGCCCAGTTCCTCAAGGACGAGGCCAGGCGCGGCCGCAAGAAGCCCATGGTCGGCTTCATCGCCGGCGTCACCGCTCCCAAGGGCCGCACGATGGGCCATGCCGGCGCGATCGTTTCCGGCGGCAAGGGCGACGCTGAATCCAAGATCGCCGCCATGGAATCGGCCGGCATTCGCGTCTCCCCGTCGCCTGCCCGCCTCGGCCGGACGATGGCGGAGCTGCTCAAGGGCTGATCGGCCAGGGGAACCGGGAGAAATTAACCATCTCTTTCCCTGATTCATGGGCAGATTACGCCGTCGAAACGATCCGCCTACCGGTAACTGGGATATGAGCAGTTTGTCTCACCCCGACGGGTTGAGTCGGCGCGTAAAAAGCGACATCTCAGGGCCACCGAAAGGCGGGCGGGAGCAGGGGCTCCACCGCTGAACAGGACGCACACATGACGATCGAGGCGAAGTCTGGCGAAGGCCGCGGCTCCCAGAACGAGGCCATGCTGGACACGGCGTTTCTCTATGGTGCGAACGCCGCCTGGATCGAACAGCTCCACGCCCAGTATGTCGAGGATCCCTCCTCCGTCCCCGAGAGCTGGCAGGACTTCTTCCGTCAGGTCGATGATGTCGGCGCCGACGCCACCAAGGCCGCCAAAGGCCCGGAATGGCGCGAGCCGCTGAAGACCCCGAACGGCGAACTCGTCTCGGCTCTCGACGGCAATTGGGGCGCGGAAGCCAGGAAGGAAGCGAAGAAGGCGCCGCAGGTCGGCCCGGCCCTCGCTCCGCAGGATCTCTCCCAGCAGGTCCAGGATTCCATCCGCGCGCTGATGATGATCCGCGCCTACCGCATCCGCGGCCACCTGGCGGCGCACCTCGATCCGCTGGGCATCCTCAAGCGCGAAGAACAGCCTGAACTCGATCCCAAGACCTACGGCTTCGGTCCGAAGGACATGGATCGCAAGATCTACATCGACAACGTGATGGGCCTCGAATACGCGACCCCGCGCCAGATGATCGACATCCTGAAGCGCACCTATTGCGGCACCTTCGCTGTCGAATTCATGCACATCTCGGATCCGGAGGAGAAGTCCTGGATCCAGAACCGCATCGAGGGCAAGGACAAGGAAATCTCGTTCACGCCCCAGGGCAAGCGCGCCATCCTCAAGAAGCTGGTCGAGGCCGAGGCCTTCGAACGCTTCCTGCACAAGCGCTATCCCGGCACCAAGCGCTTCGGTCTCGATGGCGGCGAAGCCTGCGTCCCGGCGCTCGAGCAGATCATCAAGCGCGGCGGCGCCCTCGGCGTCGACGAGATCATCCTCGGCATGCCGCACCGCGGCCGTCTCAACGTCCTGGCGGCGGTGATGGGCAAGCCCTACCACAAGATCTTCTTCGAGTTCGGCGGCGGCAACACACAGGGCGGCGACGACTACGGCTCGGGCGACGTGAAATACCACCTCGGCGCCTCGTCGGACCGCACCTTCGACAACCACAAGGTCCACCTGTCGCTGACTGCGAACCCGTCCCACCTCGAAATCGTCAACCCCGTCGTGCTCGGCAAGGCGCGTGCGAAACAGTCGTTCGACCTGCAGGAAGACAAGCGCGCATCGCGCGCCAAGGTCCTCCCGATGCTGCTGCATGGCGACGCCGCCTTCGCAGGCCAGGGCGTCGTCTCCGAATGCCTCGCGCTCTCCGGCCTCACCGGCTACCGCACGGGCGGGGCGATGCACTTCATCGTCAACAACCAGATCGGCTTTACCACTGCGCCGTCCTTCTCGCGCTCGTCCCCGTATCCCTCGGACGTCGCCCTGATGGTCCAGGCGCCGATCTTCCACGTCAATGGCGACGATCCGGAAGCCGTCGTCCACGCCGCCAAGGTCGCCATCGAGTACCGGCAAAAGTTCTGCAAGGACGTGGTGATCGACATGTTCTGCTATCGCCGGTTCGGCCACAACGAGGGCGACGATCCGACGATGACGCAGCCCATCATGTACGCGAAGATCCGCGACCAGCTGTCGACGCGCGAACTCTACTCGCGCCGCCTGATCGAGGAAGGCGTCATCACCGAGCAGGCTGTCGACAACATGATCGCGGAGATGGACGCCCATCTCAACGACGAGTTCGAGAAGTCGAAGACCTTCAAGCCCGGCGCCGCCGACTGGCTCGACGGCAAATGGGCCGGCCTCGGCCTGCCCAAGGACGAGGAAGGCCGCGGCAAGACCGGCGTCCCCATCGCCAAGCTGAAGGAGGTCGGCAGGAAGATCACCGAGATCCCGAAGGGCTTCAACATCCACAAGACGGTCGCCCGCACGATCGAGGCTCGCCGCAAGATGGCCGAGACCGGCGAGAACATCGACTGGGGCATGGCCGAGCACATGGCTTTCGCCTCGCTGGTCGATGAAGGCTTCCCGGTCCGCCTGTCGGGCCAGGATTCCTGCCGCGGCACCTTCACCCAGCGCCACTCCCACCTGATCGACCAGGTGACCGAGGAACGCTACACGCCGCTCAACCATATCAGCCCGACCCAGGCCAACTACGAAGTCATCGACTCGCTGCTCTCCGAAGAAGCGGTCCTCGGCTACGAGTACGGCTATTCGCTCACCGCGCCGAACACGCTGGTGCTGTGGGAAGCGCAGTTCGGCGACTTCGCCAACGGCGCCCAGGTCCTGTTCGACCAGTTCATTTCCTCCGGCGAGCGCAAATGGCTGCGCATGTCCGGTCTCGTCTGCCTGCTGCCGCACGGCTATGAGGGGCAGGGCCCGGAACACTCCTCCGCCCGTCTCGAGCGCTTTCTGCAAATGTGCGCGCAGGACAACATGCAGGTCGTCAACTGCACGACGCCGGCGAACTATTTCCACGCTCTGAGGCGCCAGGTCCTCCGCGACTTCCGCAAGCCGCTGATCGTCATGACGCCGAAGTCGCTGCTGCGCCACAAGCGCGCGGTGTCGTTCTTTAAGGACATGACGCCGAACACGTCCTTCCACCGCATCCTGCACGACGGCGCGGAAGTTCCCGAATGCAAGGCCGAGGTCACCCTCAAGGCCGACAAGGACATCCGCCGCGTCGTGATGTGCTCGGGCAAGGTCTATTTCGACCTGTTCGAAGACCGCGAGAAGCGCAAGGTCGACGACGTCTACCTGCTGCGCATCGAGCAGCTCTATCCGTTCCCGGTCGCGTCCCTGATGAAGGAGCTCGCCCGTTTCCCGAACGCCGACATGGTCTGGTGCCAGGAAGAGCCGCGCAACATGGGCTCGTGGAACTTCGTCGACTGGAACATCGAGAAGACGCTCGAAAAGCTGGACGTGAAGCACAAGCGCGCCCGCTATGTCGGCCGCCCCGCCTCGGCCTCCACCGCCGCCGGCACCATGGCGCTGCACCAGAAGGAATTGCAGGCGTTCCTCGACGCGGCGTTCGAGAAGTGAGAGGAGCGGCGCCGCAAGGCGCGACTTGATCCGGGGGGATCAAATCGAGTGACGAGCGCCCCGGAAGGGGCAGAACTTACCACGGGCGCTTCGCCCCTCCACATTTGCCCCATACGGGGCTAAACCCACCGCGCCGGATCCGCCGGCGACACGATACGTCTGGAGACGTCATGGATATCAAGGTGCCCGCGATGGGCGAGAGCGTGACCGAAGGAACGCTCGCCCACTGGCTCGTGAAACCTGGCCAGGCCGTGAAGCAGGACGATCCGATCGCCGAGATCGAGACCGACAAGGTCGCTGTTGAAGTGCCCGCGCCGGCCTCCGGCGTCATCACCGAACAGCTCGTCAAGGAAGGCGAGACCGTCCAGATCGGCAAGGTCATCGCGCGCCTTACCGAAGGCGCCGCCGGAACCGCAGCGCCGGCCAGGCCCGCCGCCTCCGCCGCGCCGCCCGCCGCCAAGGCCAACGGCCCCGCCGCCACGACCCAGCGCGCCACCGACAAGGTCGCCCCCTCCGTCACCCGCATTGCCGCCGAAGCCGGCGTCAACCCCGCCGACATCCCCGGCACCGGCAAAGGCGGCCGCGCCACCAAGGGCGACGCGCTCAGCTATGTCGCCTCGACGCCCGCCCCGGCTATCGCCCGCGCCCCCGTTGCCGAAGCTCCGGCCCGCGCCCCGCGCGAACTCGGTCCCCGCGAGGAACGCGTGAAGATGACGCGCCTGCGCCAGACCATCGCGCGCCGCCTTAAGGAAGCGCAGAACACCGCCGCCATGCTGACGACGTTCAACGACGTCGACATGTCGGAAGTGATGGAGCTGCGCAAACGCCACAAGGACGCCTTCGAAAAGAAGCACGGCGTCAAGCTCGGCTTCATGGGCTTCTTCGTCCGCGCCTGCGTCGCCGCGCTGAAAGAGATCCCGTCGGTCAACGCCGAGATCGACGGCGGCGACATCATCTACAAGAATTTCTACAACATGGGCGTCGCCGTCGGCACCGACAAAGGCCTCGTCGTCCCCGTCGTGCGCGACGCCGACACCATGACGCTCGCCGAAATCGAGACCGAGATCGGCCGCCTCGGCCGTCTTGCGCGCGACGGCAAGCTCGCGATGGAAGACCTGCAGGGCGGCACCTTCACCATCACCAATGGCGGCGTCTACGGCTCGCTGATGTCGACGCCGATCCTCAACCCGCCGCAGTCCGGGGTGCTCGGCATGCACCGCATCGAGGAGCGTCCTGTTGTCGTCGAGGGCAAGATCATCGCCCGCCCGATGATGTATCTCGCGCTCTCCTACGACCACCGCCTCGTCGACGGCAAGGAAGCGGTCACCTTCCTCGTCCGCGTCAAGGAAGCGCTGGAAGACCCCGAGCGCCTGCTGCTCGATCTCTGATCCAAGCCGACAATGACCTTCGAGCAGCTCTCCAACCTCCTGCTCGAATGGATCATACGCATCGCCGGCGCTTTCTGGCTGGTCGGCGCCTTCATGCTCTTCCGCTCGATCCGCGGCGAGATGGCCCTCGACAACATGGCCGACCGGGTCGAGCGCCTGGCGCGCGATCTCGAACCCGGCGCCGACGAGCCGATAACGCCGCGCCCGGCCCCCGACCCAAGTGAAGCCTGGACCGAGCGCGACGACCGCGCCCGCCGCGGCTGGATAGCGGCGCAGGCCGTCGTCCTCGCCGCTGCCGCGCTCGCCATGATCCTCATGCATCCCTTCGCTTCCGGCATGGTCGCGCTGCTGGTGCTGGGGCAGGGCGTCTACTTCCTCTGGCGAGAGCACACCGCCCGCCGCGCCCCCTCTCCCGAAACCGCCGAGCACGCCCGCCCCAGCCAGTCCACCGTCAACGCCGGCTGGGTCTCGCTCGCCATAGCCGGCCTCGTCTGGCTCGCCGCCTTTCGCGGGCTGCTTCACTGAAACGACATTGCTAGCGGGCAACGCATCGGCCTAATCTTGCGCCTCGAGTTGGGGGGGGCGCGTGACATGAGGCGACTTGTTGCTCTGCTGCTGATCGCGACGTCGGCGTGGATGCTCTACCAGCTCGCCTGGCGCCATCACGGCTTCGGCGAGATCGGCCTCGTCGAAATGCTCCGCCGCGAATACGCAAATCCCGACTTCGCCTATCCCGCCATCGCCGCGGTGCTCGGCGTCGGCGGCGGCATGATCGCCCTGATTGGCGGCGTCGGCGGCGCCGCCATCGCAATGATCGGCGGGGTCATCGCCGCCGGCTACGCTATGTATGTGGGCGGCCTTGTATGGACCGGCGACTGGCGTCTCTGGGAGAACCAGACGATCCTCTCCATCGCCCTGCTCAGCCTTGCAGGGGTTGTCGCCCTTCTGGGTCGCGGTTAGCTCGTCTAATCGGCCAGTTTAACGGCGTTTCGCACGTCCGCCCGCGTCCCCATATTCCGTTTGTTGATCTGAAACCGCCCGCGTATAGCTTCGCGCGAAAATCGGCTGAGCTTGAAAGACTGAAAGCATGAGCGAGAGCTATGATGTCGTCATCATCGGCGCGGGCCCGGGCGGCTACAACTGCGCCACCCGCTGCGGCCAGCTCGGATTGAAGGTCGCCCTGATAGAGAAGCGCGACAAGCTTGGCGGCACATGCCTCAACGTCGGCTGCATCCCGTCCAAGGCGCTGCTGCACGCCTCTGAACTCTACGAGACCGCCGCTAAGGATTTCGCCGGCATGGGCATCGAGGTCACGGGCCTCAAGCTCAATCTCGACAACATGCTGAAGCAGAAGCAGGACGCCGTGAACGGCCTCACCGCCGGCGTCGCCTTCATCATGAAGAAGAACAAGGTCACGGTCATTTCGGGCGAGGGCCGCATCGACGGCCCGGGCCGCGTCGCCATTTCGCTTTCAGATGGGGGCGATAAGGTCCTTGAGACGAAACACATCGTCATCGCCACCGGCTCCGAGCCAACGCCGCTGCCGGGCGTCGAGATCGACGAGGAGCGCATCGTCTCCTCCACCGGCGCCTTGTCCCTCAAAGCCGTGCCGAAGAAGATGATCGTCATCGGCGCGGGCATCATCGGCCTCGAACTCGGCTCGGTCTGGCGGCGTCTTGGAGCAGAGGTCACAGTGGTCGAATATCTCGACCGCATCCTCCCGGGCGCCGACGGCGAAGTCGCCAAACAGTCGCAGCGTATCTTCACCAAGCAGGGCATCGAGTTCAAACTCGGCATGAAGGTGACCGGCGTCGACAAGTTGAAGTCCAAGCTCAAGCTGAACATGCAGCCGGCTGCTGGCGGCGAAACGGAATCGATCGACGCCGACGTCGTTCTCCTCGCCGTCGGCCGCCGCCCCTACACCAAGGGCCTCGGCCTCGAGACCGTGGGCGTCACGCCGGACAAGCGCGGCCAGATCGCCAACGACCATTACCGCACGTCCGCGGATGGCGTCTGGGTCATCGGCGATGTCACCGCCGGTCCCATGCTGGCGCACAAAGCCGAGGATGAGGGCGTTGCCTGCGCCGAGACCATTGCGGGCAAGGCCGGCCACGTCGACTATGGCATCATCCCGGGCGTCGTTTACACCAAGCCGGAGATCGCCTGGGTCGGCAAAACCGAGGAAGAGCTCAAGGCCGAGGGGATCGCCTACAAGACCGGCAAATTCCCCTTCTCGGCGAACTCGCGCGCCAAGACCAACCACGAGACGGACGGATTCGTTAAGATCCTCGCGGATGCAGTAACCGACCGTGTGCTGGGCGCCCATCTCGTAGGCGTCGGCGTCGGCGAGATCGTCGCCGAAATCTGCGTCGCCATGGAATTCGGGGCTTCCTCCGAAGATATCGCTCGCACCTGCCACGCCCACCCGACTCTCACGGAAGCAGTTCGGCAGGCGTCCATGGCAGTTGAAGGCTGGACCATGCAGATGTGAGTCGGCATGCTGGTTGCTGGGGCGATTGGACCCGGCAGGGTAGCCGGGCGACGTGGAGGAAACGGGCGTGAGCACCGTTGCAGCCCTCACCAACGAACTCGCAATGGCGCGTGAAGCGGTTGCCGGACGGCTGCGCGGCGTCGACCCCACCGATTTTCCGGCCATGCGCCGCGCTTACGACGCCTTCGCCGAAAACGATCCCATGCCCGACCTGGCCACCAGCTCGGACATCGATCTTGGCGGCGTTTCCTGCCTCGGCCTCCTGCCCAAGGGTTCGAGCGGCGATCATGTCGTGTTCTGGCTGCACGGCGGCGGCTTCGCCATGGGCTCTTCGCGCTCCCACAAAGGGCTCGCCTCCCAGATTGCCGCCATAGCCCGCACGGCGGCTGTCCTGCCCGACTATCGCCTCGCGCCCGAACATCATCATCCCGCTGCGCTCGACGACTGCGTCGCCGCCTATGCCGCCGTCCTCAAGGAAGGCGTCGAGGCCCGCAACGTCATCCTCGCTGGCGACAGCGCCGGCGGCGGTCTCGCCGTCGCCACGGCGCTCAAGCTGAAAGAGCAGGGCGTCCAGCTTCCCGCCGGTCTCATGCTGCTCTCTCCGTGGGTCGATCTCGCCAACCGCGGCTGGAGCCACGGCGCGAAGCAGACGCGCGATCCCTTCCTCACCTCCAACGGCCTGTCGGTTCGCGCCAAACAGTATCTCGGCGAAGGCGCCGCCAATCTCGATATTCTCGACGCCGACCTGCGCGGTCTGCCGCCCGCCTTCATCCAGACCGGCGAAGCCGAAATCCTGATGTCGGATTCAACCGCGCTCGCCGAACGCCTCGGCGCCGCCGGCGTGCCGGTCACGCTCGAGATCTGGCCGGACATGTTCCACATCTTCCAGGCGCGCTACTCAATGCTGGGCCAGGCCCGCCACGCCATCCAGCGCCTCGGCCAATGGGCCGCCGCGCACACCGCGAAATAATCCGGAACCGCCGGTCATTTTCCACCACCGACTGTCATTCCGGAAACGCGCAGCGTTATCCGGAAGCCAGGGGCCACGCGTTGAGACCTCGCATCGAGCGCCTGGCTTCCGGGTCTCCGCTTCGCTACGCCGGCAATGACGCCGTTGGTGTGGGATAAGTGCGTTACCGGGCCCACACCTGCGGGCGGTTTCGAGAAAAATCTCCCGCGCGAATCCAGCGCTCTAGAAAAAAGATCGAGACATCTTCAGGAGAGTTTTCCTACGCCTCTCGGGCCGGGCGCATAATGCCGGTCATGACCTGGGCACACCCGCGCGCAAACTGGAGTAGGACCCCTTCGCTCACCGAGCTTTGGCTCGAGGCGCTGCTGCGTGCGTTTGCGATGCTCTGGTCGGCCGTTGCGACGATTGTCGGGATGCGCCCCAGCCGTCTTCCCCGTGAATGCCACACGGACGTGACGCCTGCAGCTCTGCCCCAACAGGAGTGCGACCCAATCGAGGAAACCGAACAGGCTGCACCAACCAGCCGCCAAACTGCCGAAGCCCGTGCTCAGGGGACGCGAAGCGTCCGTCTTGAAGCAGTAAGACGCCTCCGCATCGAAAGCGGGCGCGCCGCCGCCAGCACCAAGCTGGCGCATCAGGGGAGTGTCATCCCGGAAGCGCGGAGCCCATTCCCAAACAAGGATGGCCGGGACCCATTTCCCAACATCGGGACTCGCAGACCCATGGATCCCGGCTCTCCAGCGCTCACGCGCTTGCCGTGGGGATGACAGGCTTGGTTGTTGCGAGATTTCGCTGCTGGGACTCGCGCGCGCCTAGCTGACCGCTCGCGCTCGAACCCAACTTACACTGCTCCGAAGCGCCAGCTTCCGGAGCGGCAGCCGCACGCCCCCTTCCCGCGCAGTAATCCGAAATCTGATTCATTTATTCCCGCCCCGATTGCCTCGTTCGCTGAACGAGCCTATCCCCGCGCCCATGACGACCCGCGCCGCCATGCTTCGACTCAAATGGCAGGCCATCACATGGCCTGCGCCGGCGCGTCGCGACTAGAGCGACAAGGCCGGCGGCGGAAGCGCCGGCGATCCTCGTCCCGACCGACCTCTCCGCAGCCAGACTTGAGGACGAGCGGAGAGACCAGGATGACCCCCGCGGCCGTTCCAACCGCGCAAGAGACGCGCAACCGCACCATCGGCGTTTTTCTCGCCGCCGGCGGCGCAGGCCTCTTCTCGCTCAAGGGCGTGGTCATCAAGCTCGCCTTCGCCGAAGGCATGGGCGTCAGCCAGCTTCTCACCTTCCGCATGGCTTTCGCGCTGCCGGTCTATCTGGCGATTGGCGTCTACGCCTATCTGCGCATCAAACAGAAACCCACAGCGAGGCTCTACGCCATCGCCGCCGGCCTCGGGATCATGAGCTATTACATTTCCTCGTGGCTGAACTTCGAGGGGCTGAAATACGTCTCGGCCCAGCTCGAACGCCTGATCCTCTACATCTATCCCACCATGGTCGCGCTGATGACCTGGGCTTTCTACAAGCAGCCGATCACCAAGCGGCATGTGCTTGCGCTCGTGCTCGCCTATGCCGGCGTCGCCATCCTGTTCGGCGCCGAGATCGGGCATCAGGGCCCCAACGCTCTGCTCGGCGGCGGCCTCATTTTCGCGGGCGCGCTGATTTATGCGGTCTATGTCACGGCCTCGAAGCCGATCATCGCCGCCATGGGCTCGACGCTGTTCACCGCCTTCGCGATGAGCTCAGCTTCGGTCGCCTTCCTCGCCCAGAGCGGCGTCGAGATCGCGCTCAACGGCATGCCGATGGTCACCGCCAACGGCTTGTGGCTCAGCCTCGTGCTCGCGATGCTCTGCACCGTCATCCCCAGCTTCATGATCGCCGAGGCCATCAACCGCATCGGCCCCGGGCCGATGAGCGCCATCGGCGGCGTCGGTCCCGTCATCGCGGCCTGGGCCGCCGTCGTCGTGCTGCATGAACCCTTCGGCCTGCCTCACATCATCGCCATGGCGCTGACAATCCTCGGCGTCTGGCTGCTCGCCAAGCCACGCATCACGCAAACCGCGGGGGCGCGAACCTGGTAGCTAGCCGGCGAGTGCAGGCGGTTCGATCTCATGGCCGACCATCCCGGCAAACGCGATGGTGGTATGATCCTCGAGGAAGGGCCCGATCGCCTGCACGCCGAGCGGCAGCCCTTGGGCGTTCAGCCCCAGCGGAATGGCCGTCGACGGCAGGTTGGCCACCGTGGCGATGCCGGCCCACGCCAGCTGTGCGCCGAAATTGCTGTGCTCGCCGTCCAGCATGAGCTTGCGCCTTCGCCAGTCAGCCTCTTCGGAATGCGGGAAGGCCGGCGTGCCGAAAGCAGGGCAGAGCACGATATCGAAATGGCGGAAGAAGTCGGACCACTGCCGTCGAATTCTCAGCTGGTCGTCAAGATGGCCCAGCCAGTCATGCGCCGTGATCGGCGGACGATCGCTCTTGCCCCGGCGGGTGATGATGGTGTGGAGCAACGCCTGATAGGTCTTCCACGACACCGAAAGGTCCGGCAGCAGGCTCGATTGCCGGGCAACGCTCGCCCCTTCGCGGGTAAGGCGGTCGGCAAGTTTCTCGATGGCGCCTCTGATATCCGCATCCGCCCGCGCCGCTGGATGTTCGTCGAGCACGAATACGCGGAAACTCGCCAGCCGCCCATGCCTCGCCCGCGGAAGGATCAGCTTGTTGGCCGGCGATTCCGCATCCGGCCCCGCCACCAGGTCGAGCGCCGTTGCGAGATCCGCCGCAGACCGGGCCAGCGGGCCGAGCACGCTCAGCAGCTGCGGCGCGACCTGCACTCCGCCATAGGTATGCCCGCCCATCGGAATCACGCCATGGCTGGTCTTGTGCCCATAGACGCCGCAGAACGCCGCCGGCACGCGGATCGATCCGCCAATGTCTGAGCCCATCTCCAGCGCCGAGAAGCCCATCGCGATCGCCGCGGCGCATCCGCCGGACGAACCTCCGGGAGATCTCGTCAAATCGTGCGGATTGTTGGTGCGCCCATAGATCGGGTTCGCCGACTGCCAGTCGCCAAGCGCAGGCGGAACGTTGGTCTTGCCCAGCACGACCGCGCCCGCCGCTTTCAGTCTCTGCACCGCCAGAGCATCCTCGCGCGCGCGATACTCGAAGTGTTCCGGAAATCCCCACGTGGTCGGATGTCCGCGCAGGTCGTAGCTTTCCTTCACCGTCATGGGAATGCCGAGCAGCGGCTTGGTCTCGCCGCGGGCAATCAGATTGTCGGCCATCCGCGCTTCGGCCTGCGCCCGCTCGAAGTCGCGAACGACAACGGCGTTGATCTGCGGATCGAGCGCTTCGATTCTGGCAATCGATGCATCGCAAAGCTCGACGGCGCTGAAAGATTTCTTCTTCAGCCCCGCCGCCAGTGTTGCGGCGGATACCCGCGCAAGGTCGCTGTCGAGGTTCATGGGGGACGCCTCCCGCAATCCACTCTAGCGCCCGCGCCGCGCCGCGCCAGCCTCGGCGATTGGCGCGGCGCGCGAACCGCCCTCCGCAATGCCTTGCAGGAATGTGATCCCGCCGTTCGCAGGCGCCGCAACGATTTATGTTGGGGATAGCCGCAAAGGCAGGATAAAAGAGCCATCTATCGTTGATAGGTGTCCGGCTCTGACGAAGCGCGCAGGGCCGGAAGAACCCCATCGCCGGGGTTATCGCGGGGATAAAGATGAAAGCGACGAACTGGATGCGGCGGCTGTCGACCGCCGGCTTGCTGGCCGTCATCGGCGGAAGCGCGCTGGCGCAGACGCCTGCGCCGGCCGCCGCGAGTCTGCTGGGGGTCAATTGCAACGCCCCGCCGGCGCTGCACTGTCCCGATACGGCCTGCGAAAGCGACCGCGTCACCCAGCCCGGCAACACGGTCGAGATGAAGACGCGCCGGACTTATTTCCTCGACTGCCCCGCCGGCTACAAGCCGGGCGACAAGGTCAATCTCGTTCTGTCGCTGCACGGCGCCGGCTCCTACGCCAACTGGCAGCGCAACTACGCGCCCTTCATGGACGTGAAGGACAAGCACAAGCTGGTCATCATGACGCCCGGCTCGCCCACGCGCACCTGGAGCGCAGCGGACGATGAATACCTGCACAACATCGTCGACCGCGTCGTCGAGGCAGTAGGCAAGGGCAATGTCGAGCGCTTCATTCTCGCCGGCCACAGCCAGGGCGGGATGACGTCGAACCGGATTATCTGCACCGACTATTTCAAGGACAAGGTCGATGTTCGCATCTCACTTTCGGGCGGACGCATCGGACCGACGACCCCGGCTGGCCGCGGCTTCGGCGCCGGCGGGCTGCCGGTCTATCAGCAAATCCCCGGCCAGGCGCCGCCCGCGCCCGCGCCGCGCCCGCTCGGCGCTGCTCCGTCCGGCCCTCCCGGCGGCGCGTGCGATTATTCCTTCATCTTCACCAACGGCGAATACGAATCGATCCCCGGCGAGACCTCGCCGCTGGCCGACAAATTCGGCTGCCAGATGCGCCGCAAGGAAGAGGACGTGGTCGATCCCAAGCCCGGCTATGTCTGGGATGCAACGCGCCAGGATCCCGGCACGGACGGCTGGGGCCGCTATCCCCGCTCGGGCCGCGCAACCGTCTACACCTATCCCGGCTGCAAGGACGGCCGCGTTGTCGCCGACGTGGTGCGCCTCCAGAAAGGCCACACCGAAGGCCTCGAGCCTAATGTAACGGACAAGCTGATCGCGCTCGCCGTTTCGGCCAAGGGCGGCAAGATCAAGAATGGCTCATGGAATCCGCCGTCTCCGCCGCCCGCTCCGCCGGCGCCTGGCGGGCCGCCGGCCGCCGCCCCGGCCGCAGCGCCGCGTCCGAACTAGGGCCATCGCGAGCTGACCGGTCCGGCAGCGGAGAAATCCGCTGCCGCTTCCGTTTGGGCTCCACCGATCTTCGCGCTAGTTTCTCCCGGAATAGGGAGACGCCTTCCATGCCCAACAACCGCCTTCGCCTCCTCGCCGCTTCAATGCTTGCTGCCGCGGCGCTTTCCGCGTGCTCGGGCGAATCGCCGCTCGCAAGCGATTTCAACCTCGTTGGCACCGAGCCGTTCTGGGCGATGCAGATCTCTAAGGAGGCCAATACCGCCAAGTTCAGCCGTCCGGGCGAAAGCGAACTCGAAGCCGGTTATCCCGTCGAATCGAAAGGCGCAGGCGGCGCTATCGTGCTGACCTCGACATCGCCCGACGGCGACATCGTGATGACGCTGACCAAGAAGGAGTGCATGGACGGCATGTCCGACCGCAAATATCCCTGGGCGGCGAGCGTCGCCTACAAAGGCCAGACGCTGAAGGGCTGCGCGGCGTCGAAGGAATATATGAAGGAGACCGCGCAGTAGGCGCGTCTCAGGTCACGCCCTGGGGTGCGCCTCGGAGTGCACTTTCATCAGGCGCGCAGCGTCGACGCCGGTGTAGATTTGGGTCGTCGACAGGCTGGCATGGCCCAGCAGCGCTTGGATCGAGCGCAGGTCGCCGCCATTTGCCAGCAGGTGCGTCGCGAAGGAGTGGCGCAACGCGTGTGGCGTCGCCGTTTCCGGCAGGCCGAGCTGGTGGCGCAGCCTCTCCATCAGCCGCTGCACCAGCCGCGGATTAAGCGGGCCTCCCTTTGTGCCGCGGAAGATCGGCTCGCCGGGCGCGGCCGGGTAGGGGCAGACTTTCACGTAGGCGTTCACCGCCTGCCGCACGACATCGATCAGCGGCACTAGACGAACCTTGCGACCCTTGCCGAGCACGCGCAAAGCCTGGGGCGCTGGAACATCCCTGCCGGTCAGCGCCAGCGCTTCCGAGAGGCGAAGCCCCGCGCCGTAAAGCAGCGACAGCATGGCGGCGTCGCGCGCCAGCACCCATTCCGGCGCATCGATCACATCGTCGCCTTCGCCTGCCATGTCGATCGCCTTCGACGCCAGCGACACAGGCAAGGGGCGGGGCAGGCGGTGCGGACGGCGCGGGCTTTCGAACATCATCGCCTTGGCGTTGGGGCTATCCAGCCTGCGGTCGAGAAACTTGAAAAAGGCGCGCAGCGAGGACGCAGCACGCGCGCGGGACGTCGCCGCCAGATTGTCCTGGCTGCGGCGCTTGGCGAGCCAGGCGATCACGTCATGGCGCGACAGGCGCGCGAGGTCCGAGACATGCGGCTCCTGCCCCAGATGCTCGACCAGAAAGGCGATGAAGTTGGCGATATCGCGCTGGTAGGCCTCGATGGTTTTGTCCGACGCGCGGCGCTCGGTCTCCAACCAGACCGTGAACTCCTGCAACGCTTCGGTGGCCGTACGCGCCTTACCCATTGGGGCAAGATGAGGGGGTCGGATTAAGGGGGCGTTTCCTTCCTACCAGCCAGTGGCGAGCGTGTCGCCCGCGCCGCCATCTTAGGACTCATTAGTGTTCGCGCTGGAATTTGGCGCGGCCCACACTGCCATGCAACGCCGCTCGATATGCGCGACCGGACACGCCCCACGCTCCGACCCCACGGGTTTTCAACAGCTTAGCTTGGTTGAACCGTAGCGCTTGCCCGGTCATTCTCCCGCCATGCCGCCTGGTCCCCGAATCGTGTCGGTGCTGCTGCCGCAGCCCCTGCCGGAGCCTTTCGACTACGAACTGCCCGAGGGGATGACCGCCCCGCCGGGAAGTTTTGTCGTCGTGCCGCTTGGGCCGCGCGAAGTGATTGGCGTGGTGTGGAGCGAACGCTCCGTCCCGTCCAACCGCAAGCTCAAGCCCGTGACGGAAGTGATCGCGCCGGCGCCGCCTCTTCCTCCAGCGATGCGCACCTTCATCGAGCGAGCGTCAAAATATGTCTGCGCCCCGATGGGCAACCTCCTCGCCATGACGATGCGCTCGCGCGAGGCATTGGAAGAACCGCCTGTCGAGCTTCTGGTCGTGGCCTCCGGGGAGACGCCCGAACGCATGACGCCGGCGCGCGAGAAAGTTCTGGCCGAGGCGGGCGCGCCGCTCTCCTCCGCCGATCTGGCGCGGGCGGCAGGCGTCTCATCCGGTGTGGTGAAGGGCCTCATCGACGCCGGCGCGCTTATGCATGTCGAGCGCTCGCTCGATCCGCCATTCCCGGAGCCCGATCCCGACTGTCCGTCACGCGATCTTACCGACGAGCAGGCGGCCGCCGCCGAAGTCCTCAAAGCCCATGTGCGCGAACGCGCCTTCAAGGCGGCGCTGCTCGATGGCATCACAGGCTCAGGCAAGACTGAGGTTTATTTCGAAGCCATCGCGCAAGCGCTGAAAGACGATCCCGAAGCACAGGTGCTCGTGCTGTTGCCCGAGATCGCGCTCACGCAGGCGGTGACGTCCCGTTTCGAGGAGCGCTTCGGCGTCGCCCCCGCCGAATGGCATTCCGCCGCCGGCTCGAAGGCGCGCCGCCGTGTCTGGCGCGAAGTCGCCGCGGGCAGGGCGCGCATTGTCGTCGGCGCGCGTTCGGCGCTGTTTCTGCCCTATCGCAAGCTGCATCTCATCGTGGTCGATGAAGAGCACGACCAGTCCTACAAGCAGGAGGAAGGCGTGATCTATCACGCCCGCGATCTCGCCGTGATGCGCGCGCATATCGAGGGCTGCGCCATTGTGTTGGCGTCGGCGACGCCTTCGCTCGAAACGCTGCAGAACGCCAATGCCGGCAAGTACACGCACCTGAGGCTCAGCGCGCGGCCGGGCGTCTCGCGCCTGCCTGAGATCGCGCTCGCCGACCTGCGCGAAGCGCCGCCGGAAGCTGGCCGCTGGATCGGGCCGCAGCTGGCGAAAGCGATCGAGGAAGTGCTGGCGGCGAAGGAGCAGGCGCTTCTGTTCCTCAACCGCCGCGGCTATGCGCCGCTGGTGCTGTGCCGCGCGTGCGGCGAACGGTTGAAAGCGCCCGACAGCGATTCCTGGCTTACCGAGCATCGCTATTCGGGCCGTCTGATCTGCCATCTCACCGGCTTCACGATGGAAAAGCCGCTGGCCTGTCCGCACTGCGGCGCAAAGGGATCGCTTACCGGCGTTGGCCCAGGCGTCGAGCGGCTGGCGGAGGAAGTGCACACGCGCTTCCGCAGCGCGCGCGTCGAAGTGCTGTCGTCCGACACCGTGACGTCGCCCGATTCCCTGCGCGAGCTGATCGCCAGGATGGAAGGCGGCGCCATTGATATCCTTATCGGCACGCAGATCGTGGCCAAGGGGCACAACTTCCCGGCGCTGACCCTGGTCGGCGTTGTCGATGCAGACGCGGGCCTGCGCGGCGGGGACCTCCGCGCGGGCGAGCGCACGTTCCAACTTCTGTTGCAGGTCGCGGGCAGGGCGGGTCGCGCCGACAAGCCAGGCCGCGCCATCATCCAGACCTATGCGACGGAGAGCCCGGCTATCGCCCTCTTGGCCGCGGGCGATCGCGACGGCTTCGTCCAGTTCGAGATGGAACAACGCAAGCAGATGGGGTTCCCTCCTTTCGGCCGCCTCGGCGCGGTGATCCTGGCAGCCGGCTCGTCGGAGCAGGCGAACGAGATGGCGGCGGTCTTCGGGGCGGCGGCGCCCAATGCCCCCGGCGTCGAAGTGTGGGGCCCCGCGCCGGCGCCGATCGCCATCCTGCGCGGCCGTCATCGCCGGCGCTTCCTCGTGCGCTCGGACCGCAATGTCGACCTTTCGGCTTTCCTGTCGGCCTGGAAAGAGCGGGTGAAACTTCCGCCCAGCGTCCGCGTCGCGCTCGATGTCGAGCCCTACAGCTTCATGTAAAAACAAAAACGCAGACTACCCCGGGAGGCGGCCTGCGCTATCCAGTTTGAAGGCGGTCCACCGTCTTCTTGGTACGGCTTTGAACTCGGGGGGATTGAGCGACCGCCTGATCCTGTTCAGTTCCTGTGGTCCATCATTTCACCGGCCTGGCGTTCATCATTGCCATCTGGATTTCCGTGAAGTCTCCCGGCGAGATCCTGTCGAACTTCGCCTTCAGCTCGGTGCGGATCGGCTCAAGCTTGGCCTGCGCCGCGCCTTCAGCGAGGAAGGCTGCGTCCCAGTCTTTCTTTGCGAGCAGGGGATCGACCTTGGCGAGGAACTCCTGGCCTTTCACCCTCACCTGATCGCACGCCTGCTTGATCGCGGCGTCGACGGCCCTCTCATCGAACGTCATGCGCACTTTCGAGAAGTCGAAATTGTAGCGGCCGTCCTGGGGGGCATAGGCCTGAGCGGCAACCTCGACGTTGGAGTCCACATTCCAGGTCGCAAGCGCGCTCGGCTGCATGAACTCGCCCTGCTCGTAGCGCCAGCCTGAACCGAAACGCGCATAGTCGTCGCGGCCGGGGCAGTAGGCTGTCAGCTTGGCGTTGGCGAACTCGTCGAACCGCTTCTGCACGGCGTGGTGCTTGCGGATCACCGGTTCGAACTGGGCGCGGTTGTAGGCGAGATCTTCAGACGTCGCCGGGCGTTTGGGCTCTTCCTTCACCTTGGCGGGCTTCGCCGCTTCGGCTCGTCTGTTCCCTTCCATCTTCGCCGTCATCATGGCGATCTGCTGCTCGCTGAACGGCGCGAACGTCTTGGCCAACTGCTCGCGGGCCATGGGACGCATCGAGGGTTCGACGTCCTTCAGCGCCGCTTCGACCGCGCGCTGCTGGTCGGGCCGCAGCTTCGGCGTCTGCGCCTCGCCAGCGCCGGGCGCGAGGAACACCGCGCAGGCGAGAACGGCCGCGAGCGGATAGAGGAAGCGCAGCTTCGGCATAGTCACGGCTTTCGCGACGTCGGCAGGTGGAGCAAGGGTTTCGGTCGTCATCATGGGAAGTCTCTTTCTTTGTGCCGGCGCCGGGATTGCCCCCGTATCGCCGGTGAACTCTTCTGGTTCGGCTACTGGTTCTTCGCGCCGGAGATCGGCGGCATCTGCGGGACGAACGCGATGTGCGGCCGGTCGGGCGTGACGCCGGGCGACAGCGCGGCGGGGGCAGGAGCTCCCTTGGGGCCGAGCTGTTTGACGTAGGCGTAGATCGCCCGCAGGTCTGAATCGCTCATCGCCATCAGGCTGGGCCAAGGCATCGGCGGGCGGCCTTTGCCTTCGCGCGCCATGGTCACGAACTCGTCTTCCGACATGTTCTGGAAAGACAGACGCAGGTTCGCAGGATAGCTCACGCCCCAGGGTCCGGAGTAGCCCGTGGAGTCGCCGGTCAGCCATTCGGGTTCGGCAGGCGAGGCGCCGTTGGTCATCGCAAACCCCGGCGTGTGGCAGTCATTGCAGCCGCCGATCTTCACGAGATAGCGGCCTTCTTCGATCTGCGAGCTGCCGACGACGCGTGTCATGGGCTTCGCTGACGTGCTGACCGCGGCAGGCGCGGTGACAGCAGGGGAGGCCGAAACCGGTCCGCCGCAGCCCTGCAAGGCGAGCAGGCTGGCGACGAGGATGAAGGCGGAGTGGGCGCGGATATTCGAGGCGTGCATAGCCATGGGGAGGTCCTTTCGCCGGCGTGTGCGCCGGTCGCCTGTGTTGTGACGTTTCTGTTTTGATGTCCGGGTGTTTCCCCGGTTGTTTTGTCAGTTGGGCGCCGTCAGACGCGACGGCCCGTCCGTGTCTTCATGCAGATGCCCTCATCTGGGCTGCGACAGCGCTTTTCCAGCCATAGAAGGCGGCGTGGACTTCATCCCACATCGGCCGCGACTCCATGGCGCTGAGCCAGCGGGAGACGTTCGGCCACGGCCGGAAATCGTATTCGATCAGCTCGCCGGACGAGACGAGGCCCGAGCCGAAATAGTCGGCGAGGCTGATCTCTTGGCCGCACACGAAAGGCTTCGAGCCGATCCAGGTGTCGAGCGCCTTGAGGCGCTTCCTGGCGCGCGGCTCGTGGATCGCCAGCGCCTGGCTGAAGCCGGGCTCGGGCAGTCGATAGTGCGACAGGACGCGGGCGTAGACGACGCCGTAGCAGAAGTCGCGCATGAAGCTGGTGTTGAACCAGTCCATCATCTCGTTGACGCGGGCGCGGGCGCGCAGCTCGCGCGGGTAGGCGAGCGAGCCGGTGAGATCGGCCAGGTATTTCAGGATCGCCGAGCTCTCGGTCAGCACGAAACCGTCGTGCTCGAGCACCGGCACGGCCTGGTTCGGGTTGAGGCGGGTGAACACATCGCCCTGGTGCTCGGCGCTGAACAGGTCGACGCGCACCATGTCGAGGGGAATGTCCGCTTCGGCGGCGAACAGGATAACCGGCCGGCAGGTTGTCGATGCGGGATCGTAGTGAAGCCGCATCGACTGGGAGGTTGCTGGTTTGGAGGCCATGGGGAGGTCTCTCGTAGTCTTCTTTTTTTGCAGACTGCCTCTTTGAGGTCCTGTCCTTGTGCGAGTGTGAGTACGGGGTGTCGCAGGCCGCCTCAATCCGAAGTATTGCAGACCGTTCTGCAAATATGCATAACGCAGCATGTTCGAATGGAGCGATCTAAGGCATTTCCTCGCTGTGGCACGCGGCGGCTCGACTCTGGCAGCTGCAAAATTGCTGGCGGTAAATCAGACAACGGTGGCCCGGCGGATTGCGGCTCTTGAGGAATCGCTCGGCGAAAAGCTGTTCGAGCGGGCTGCCGGGGGCTACCGGCTAACTGACGTTGGTTCTGCAATGGTGCCGAACGCGGAGCGTGTCGAAGCCGAAATCGAGGCTTTTGCGCGGATGGTGGCCCAGCGAAGCCGCAGGCTGTCAGGGGTTATCCGCTTCACCACCAACGATGTATTCGCTGACGCCCTGCTCAATCCTTGGCTAGGCGATTTCAACCGCCGTTTCCCGGTGGTGCAGCTTGAGACCATCGTCACCAACGAGAAGCTCGACCTGTCGCGTGGCGAGGCCGATATCGCCTTGCGCGCCGGGCGGACGCCGGTCATCGGCGACGGGCTGGTGGTGCGGCGGCTGTGCACCGGAAAGTGGGGCATGTACTGCTCCAAGGCCTACGCGGCCGAGTACGGCAGACCGGAAGCCGCGGATGAGCTGGTGAAACACTCCCTCGTCGGCGGCGCCGGCGAACTCGCGAGTGTCGAGCCGGAATTCTTCAAACACGCCAAGGCCGCAGGCGCCGTGGTGCGCAGCGCGTCTTCGTCCCTCCTGAATATCGCCTCCGCGATCCGGAGCGGCCTCGGGGTCGGCCCCATACCCTGCATGCTCGGCGGCCTCGATCCGATGATGGTCCAGTGCTTCCTGTTCGACGAAGCCGACTACGATCTCGTCCTCATTACGCGCGAGGAGATGCGATTGTTGCCGCACGTGAAGGCGTTCAACGATTTCATCGCTGCCCGTACGTCAGCATTGCGTCACATCATCGAGGGGCGCCAAGCTTCGCGATAACCTTGAGGAGCGCGCCACATGAGCAAATACCTTCGCCTGCGCCAAATCTGCCTGGTGGCGCACGATCTCGCCGCTTCCGAAAAGACGATCGAGGACGTGTTGGGGCTGGAGATCTGCTACCGCGATCCTGGCGTCGGCAAGTACGGCCTGCACAACGCACTGTTCGCGATGGGCGGCACTTTTCTGGAGATCGTTTCGCCGACGCGGCCCGATACGGCAGGCGGCCGCTATCTCGAACGGCGCAAGGGCGATGGCGGCTACATGTACATCGTCGATTGCGACAATCTCGAAGCACGGCGCGAGCATTTCAGGGCGATGGGCGTCCGCATCGTGCAGGACCTCAAGTCGGGCGACGATGTCTCGACCTCAGAGGCAATCCACCTGCATCCGAAGGACACTGGCGGTTGTCTCCTGTCCATCGACCGCCATTCCGGCGGCGCCGACATCAAGGGCGGCTATCACTGGGCCGGACCGGAATGGCAGAAGCACGACCGCTCGAAGACGATCAGCGCCATCGTCGGCGCCGGCATCCAGTCGCCCGATCCCGACGCGCTGGCCGAGCGCTGGAGCCAGCTGCTGCAACGGCCGGTGGTCAAGACACGGGAAGGCGGCGGCGCCGAGATCGTGCTCGACAACGCCTTCGTGCGCTTTGGGCCCCTGCGCGATGATCGCGGCGAAGGCCTCCGCGCCGTGCATCTGAAATGCAAGGACAAGGCGGGCGTACTGGCGGCGGCGAAGAAAGCCGGCGCCAAAACCGGCGAGTCCCACGTCGACCTCGTCGGCGTACGTTTTGTTCTGGTGTGAGAGGAGAGGGGCCATGCCCGTCTACACAATCGCCCAGCTGAAGTTCACGAACATCGATGCCTATCGCCGCTACCAGAAAGCCTTTCCGGCGGTGTTCGCGAAGTTCAACGCCAGGGTTCTGGTCGCCGACGAATCTCCCCGCGTGATCGAGGGCGACTGGCCGAGCGACAAGATGGTGATCCTCGCCTTTCCGGACGAGGCTGAGGCGATGCGCTTCCAGGATTCGCCGGAATATCTCGCGATAGCGAAGGACAGGAAAGCCGGCGCTGACGCGGTCGTCCTGATGGCCAAAGGCTTCGAGCCCAAGGGCTGAGGCTCTCCGGGATCAAGGTCCCGTGACGGCCGCAGATTGTAGCGAGCTGATTAGAGCGTCCACTTAGAGCGTCCATACGCGCGCTGTCTTGACCGGCGCGTTCTCGATCTCCATCGATGTCTCGACGTCATACTCGGCAACCTGCCTGAACACATCGCGCGGGAAATAGGTCCGGCCCGGATCGCCGGCGAACACCGCGATGCCCGCCTCGTGTGCGCGGTGCAGGAAAGCGTAAAAGCGCTTTGCGGGCGTCTGTTCGTAGAAGACATCCGCCGCAAGCACGACGTCCGCGATTGGCAATTCACCGCCGAGCAGGTCGCCGCCAAGATAGATGATTTCCACGCCATTCAGTTCCGCGTTCGCCGCGATGGCTGCCTCGCACATCCGATCGATGTCGTTGGCGACGACCAGAGCCGCGCCCGCCTTCGCCGCCGCCATGGCCACAAGACCCGAGCCGGACGCAAGGTCGAACACGCGCTTGCCGCGCACGATCTCGGGATGATCGAGAATGTGACGCGACAGCGCCTGTCCTCCCGCCCACGGGAAAGCCCAGAAGGGCGGGGCCATGTTCTGGGCCTCAAGGTCCTTTTCCGTCGCCTCCCAGATCGGGGTCAGCGCGTCCGCGGTAAAAATTGCGATACCGTCGAGGCCTGGCACGGCAAGCGGCCGCGTGTTGGCGCGGACGAAGGCAATCGACTGGGCGAGCGCGGAAGGCGGCATCTCAAGGGTTCTGACGCTACCGGCGAACATTCCGCAAGGCGGCATGACGCCAATCCCTGCGTGACTTTCGCAGTTTTTTTGAGGCGGCTGTCACCAACGCGAACTTGCAATCGCGAATGCCACCTGTGCTAGGTTGCCGCCAAGCTCCGCCCATTGAGGACAGGGGCGTCACTCAGGTGGGAGACAAACATGTGCGATGAACATACCGAACACAGCAATGAAGAGCTGGAGAAATCCGGAAGCCTGTCGCGCCGCGGCTTTGGCCTGATGTCGGCCGCGGCGCTCGCCGCCTGCGCCACCAGCCCCGAAGGCGCCGTTGGCGTCGCCGAACAGGAAGTGGAAATCACAACTGCAGACGGCATGATGGACGCGCACTTCGTGGCGCCGATGTCGGGCAAGCACCCCGCCGTTCTCGTCTGGCCGGACATCATGGGTCTGCGCCCAGCCTTCCGCATCATGGGCAAGCGCCTCGCCGAGTCGGGCTATGCGGTGCTGACCGTGAACCCGTTCTATCGCGCGCAGAAAGGCCAGGTGTTCGACGCCACCACCGAGAAATTCTCCGACCCGCCGGTGCGCCAGCGTCTCGTCGGCCTGATGGGACCAGCGACCGGCAATCCCGAGAACACCCGCAAGGACGCGACTGCCGCGGTTGCCTGGCTCGACAAGCAGAAACAGGTCGACACCAAGCGCGGCATCGGCACCACGGGCTACTGCATGGGCGGCCCGCTGGTGATGCGCACGATGGCGTTCGCGCCGGATCGCGTGAAGGCTGGCGGCAGCTTCCATGGCGGCGGCCTCGCCACCGCCGCGCCGACCAGCCCGCACCTTCTGGTTCCGCAGATGAAGGCGAAAGCCGTGCTGATCGCCGTCGCGCAGAACGACGACCAGCAGGACCCGACCGTCAAGGACAAGGTGAAAGCGGCATTCGAGGCGCAGAAAATCCCGGTCGAGCTCGAGGTCTATCCGGCCCAGCACGGCTGGTGCCCGCCCGACAGCCAGGTGTTCGACCAGGTGCAGGCCGACAAGGCCTGGGCTCGTCTGCTCGCGACCTTCGAGAAGGGCCTCGTCTAGGCTTTACTGAATTCAAAACGCTGCGTAGCCCGCAATGATCTTTTCGTCATTGCGGGCTACTCTGCGTTCATGACCAACGTCAACATCCAGAAACTCGGCGAGGAGGCGCGGGCCGCGCGTGCGCTGGCCTATGCGCCCTATTCGAAATTCCGCGTGGGCGCCGCCCTGCAGCTCGACAATGGCGCGGTGGTGCTCGGCTCGAATATCGAGAACGCCAGCTATGGGCTCACCTGCTGCGCCGAGCGCGTCGCGATCTTTTCGGCCCGGGTGCAGCATCCCGGCGCGAGGATTGTCGCGATGGCGGTCAGCGCCGGCGACGATTCCCATCCGCACCAGGGCGAGCATACGCGCATGCCGTGCGGCGCATGCCGGCAGGTGATGGTGGAGTTCATGGCGCCGTCCGCGCCGGTCTGGATCGATGGCGTCGGCACGCAGACGCTGGCGCAGCTTCTGCCGTCGCCGTTCAGGCTCTGATCCGCAAAAAAGGAACAGGCCGCCACGCCAGGCCCTGGAAGCCCTGCGAGCAGGTCCATCGCAATTCCAGGCGGGGCTTAGCGCCCCATTGCGCCCCCATCCTAAACCGGCGCGCTATTTCTTTTCCACGACCTTGATCGTGTCGGTGGAATTGTCGCTGGCGTAGGGGTAGCCGGCGGTGATCACGAAGCGCTTGATGTTGGAGGCCGCCTCGTGACGGTTCACGGCGTCGAGGATGTCGTCGAAGCTTTTCGGCTCTTCCGGCTCCAGGTCGGCGGAGACGCCCCAGATCAGCGACAGCTTGCGCGCGGTCGACAGCTGCGGCGTCAGGGCGTGGATCGGCTGGCGCGGGCGCGTGGCGGAAACGCGCTGGGCGGACGAGCCCGAGCGGGTGAACACGACCATCGGGCAGTCGAGATCGTCGGCGAGTTTGGACGCGGCGAGCGCGCAGGCGTCGGCGGTCGTCACCGTGGCCGGCGCGGGCGCCGCCTGCGAGGACGGGTTGGCGTCGCGGTCTGTCTCGATGGCGCGGATGATGCGGTCCATGATGGCGACGGCGGCGGTAGGATGGCGGCCGACGGCGCTTTCGGCGGAGAGCATCACCGCGTCCGCGCCCTGATAGACGGCGGTGGCGACGTCGTTGGCCTCGGCGCGCGTCGGCACCAGCGCCTCGACCATCAATTCCAGCATGTGGGTGGCGACGATCACCGGCTTGCCGTGCGCGCGGGCGGTGCGCACGATGCGGCGCTGTGCGATCGGCACCTGCTCGGGCGAGAGTTCGACGCCGAGATCGCCGCGCGCCACCATGACGCCGTCGGCCTCGCGCACGATCGCTTCGAGGTCGTCGAGCGCGGTGGGCTTCTCGATCTTGGCGATCAGCGGGATGCCGGGACCGAAAGTCTGGCGGGCGAGGGTGATGTCGCTGGCGCGCTGGACGAAGGAGAGGGCGAGATAGTCGACGCCCTGGGTAAGCGCGAACTTGCCGTCGGCGATGTCTTTCTCGGTGATGGCGGGAATCGGAATCGGGCGGCCAGGCGCGGCGATGCCCTTGCGGCTCATGATGCGGCCGGGCGCGACAGGGCGGGCGATGCGGTCGGCGCCGTCGACCTTCACGATCACCAGCATCATCTTGCCGTCGTCGATCAGCAGCCGGTCGCCGAGCTGGAGCGAGGCGAGGAGTTCGGGATGCGGGACGGGGATGATTTCCGGATCGTCCGACTTGGCGGCGGCGGTGAGGCGCAGCTCCGAGCTGACGCGGACATCGATGCTGCCGCCAGGGAGGTCGCCGACGCGGAGTTTCGGTCCCTGCAGGTCGGCAAGCAGCGCGATGGGCCGGCCGGCGGCTTTTTCGGCTTCACGCGCTGCGGCGATGCGGGCGGCGTGCTGCGCATGGTCGCCATGGCTGAAGTTGACGCGGAACAGATCGACGCCGGCGCGAAGGAGTTCCTCCATCTTGAGCGCGCCGTCGCTGGCGGGGCCGAGCGTGGCGAGGATCTTGGTGCGGCGGCGGACAGTCGTCGTCATGGAAGGGCCTTTGGTGCGAATCTTCGAGAGGTCATAGTAGGCCGCATTGTGTGAAGCGATATGCATCGCGGGTAAGGCCTGCAATAGCGGCGTTTTTCTCGCACGCTCTCGTTCGGACCGGCCTGAGCCGTCCGGGATGCGGTGCGCCTCCTTAAGTGGAGGGCGTGGGGACGCGGGATGCCCCGCGTGAGTTGGGCGACGCTGGTTGCCCAGCGCTACCGGTAGTCAAAGAGAAACGCGTCATCCGTCGACGAATGCGTCGACCCCCAGCGACCGTTATTCGCCAGCCCGTGCACAGGGAGCTGTGTTCACTCCCCTGGCATGGTCGCCGGCGGCGTGCAGGCCATTGGGCTGTTCATCGTCCCATGGTCCCGGCGACACTCAGCTCTGGCTTCGGGCCAGAAGGCCCAAGAACCAGAAGGTCCATCTCCCGGCCTTGGCGGCGCTTCACGCCGCGTTCGTCCGGAACTTCTCACGCTCGATCGCATCGCCCCTGCGTCGCTGAACAGGTGCACGACTGCCCTCCGTGCGGAGGCGATGGAGGGATTATCGCTCAGCTCGGCAAGTGTAGGATAACTTTCCTGGATTTTTCTGACTCTTTTTCGCAAGCCGCTGAAATGGCGCGGGAGATTTTTCGCCGACGGGCGCGGAAGTGGTGGTAGCGCCCGGCTCTATCCGCCGCGTTGATGCTTCGCATCAACCCCGACGAAAGTCGGGATCCAGGGCTGGCGGTGAAGCTTGCTCCGGCTTGAAGCTTTAATCCTGGACAAGGGGCGACACGGTTCCTGGGTCCCGACTTTCGTCGGGATGAGCGGTCGGGGGACGGGCGGTTCCACGAACTCAAGACAGGATTCTCGGGTCGCGCTTCGCTTGTCCGAGAATGACGCGCTGAGGGGAGAATGCTGACCACGCCATGGCTGTCATCCCGGAAGCGCACAGCGCTATCCGGGACCCATGTCCCGGCATCGGGACTCGCAGACCGATGGGTCCCGGCTCTCCAGCGCTTGCGCGCTTCCGGCCGGGATGACAGCGGGGGATGGGGTTTTCGAAGATTCCTCTTGCACTCTCATAGCCTGTACGCTACATACTATGCGCTGCACACTATGTGAGACACATGCCGTCCGGCCCTGAAATCATTGAAAGTTTGCGGCTGGAGTTGCGCCGCGGGACGCTGATCCTGGCGGTTCTGGCGGCGCTCAGGAGCGAGAAATACGGCTACACGCTGCGCGCCCAACTGGCCGAACAGGGCGTCGAGATCGACGAGGGCGCGCTCTATCCGATGCTGCGGCGTCTCGAGACCCAGGGCCTTCTCACCTCGGAATGGCGAGAAGACGCCAAGCGGCAGAAGCGGTTCTACCGTCTCTCGCCCGGCGGCGCGGCGGCGCTTGAACAGCTCACCGAAGAGTGGCGCGCGATGAACCGCGCGCTCGAAGCCATTCTTGAAACGCCGCCTTCGGCGACGCCGGGCCTCAAGGAGGGGATGCAATGACCGATCTCATGGAACGCTATCTTGCGGCGGTCGAACGCCGCCTGCCGGAAGAGCAGGCGAAGGACATCATCGCCGAGCTGCGCGAGGCTATCGGCTCGAAGACCGAGGCGAAGGAAGAGGCGCTGGGCCGGCCGGCCGGCGATGACGACATTGCCTCCATCCTCAAGGAGTTCGGGCATCCGGTCGTGGTCGCCTCGCGCTATTCCGGCCAGGATTATCTGATCGGGCCGAACCTCTATCCGTGGTTCTGGGGCGCCCAGCGCACGGGCGTCGGCCTTGTCTTCGCGATCTTGATCGCCATCGCGGCCGTGAGAGCGTTCACGTCCGAGCGACCGATGCAGGCTGTGCTGCAGGGCATAGGGGCAGCGATCGAGGCGGCGATCTGGGTGTTTGGCGTCATCACCGTCGTCTTCATCGTGCTGGAGCGCACAAAGACACATGTGCGAATCGCGCAGGGCTGGAATCCCAAGGCGCTGCCGCACGACAATATCCGCAAGCCTCGGGGGCTGTTCGAAACCGTGTTCGCGCTGGCCTTCGACGCCATCTTCATCTTGTGGTGGACCAAGGTTGTGCGCTTTCCCGACCAATGGCCGATGCAGGACAGCGACGGCGTCGATGTGCATCTGTCGGCCGCCTGGGCGCCGCTGCACACGCCGATCCTGGTTCTGGCCCTGCTCGTCGCGGCGGTGCATGTCGCCGATATCGTCCATCCGGCGTGGAGCCGGCTGCGCTCGCTGGTCAGCATTGCCGGGCACATTACCGGCCTGGCGGTGCTGTGGACCCTCTACCGCGCGGGGTCGCTTGTCGATGTCACAGGCATAGCAGGCGCAGAGGCGCGCGCTGAGAGGCTGCAGCATACGCTCGATATGGCTTTCGGCGTCGGCATGCTGGCCGCCGCGCTGATCTGGGGCGTCGCGCTAGGGGTGGAAATCTGGCGGCTGGCGCAGGCGGCGCGGCCGCATACGCCTCCGCCAATCCCGGGAGCGGCGGCCTGAACCCGTGCTGCGGGCCTCAAGACCCCAAAGCCATCAGGCGAGCCGGCAAGTCATTTCGTCCAAGCGTGACGTTAAATTTAGCAGGGCGCCGCTAGGGCAGCTCATTGTTGACAGTGTCAATCGGCAGTACTGTCCGCCGGAATCGGGATACCAAGGAGTTTCCTCCCATGATGACGCCTCGCCTGAAAAGGTTGGGGGCACTGCTGCTGGCGGGCGTTTCTGCGCTCACAGTTGCCGCCTGCTCCAACGAACCGGCAGCCAAACTGGTCGGCTCGACCGTCGATGACTACATGCTGGTCGACCAGAACGGCATGGGTCACATCCTGAGGTACGACACGCAAACGCCTGCTGTCGTGCTGATGTCCTACGTCAACGGCGATGAAGGCTCGCGCGCTGCCGCCAAGGCCGCGCAGGAGATCGCCGCGAAGAATCCCAACGTCGTCTTCCACCTGATCAACTCGAGCGCGGACGACACGCGCGACACGATCTCGGCGGAAGCAAAAGAGCAGGGCATCACGCTGCCGCTGCTCGACGACGAGTACCAGCTGATCGGCAACTCGCTCGGCTTCAGCTATGCCGGCGAAGCGGTGATCGTGAGCCCGAAGGACTGGAAGGTCGCCTTCCACGGCCCGGTGAGCGCGCTCGATGCGGCGCTCAAGGAAGTCGTCGCCGGCGCGCCGGTCACCAAGGCAGCAGTCGCAGGCAAGGGCACGAAGCTCGTGTTCGCCGACCGCGGCAAGGAAGCCGAGTTCGCCAAGATCTCGTACGTCAACGACGTCGTGCCGATCCTCCAGGCCAAGTGTGTCGACTGCCACCAGCCGAACGGCATCGCACCGTGGCAGATGACGAACTACCAGGTGGTCAAAGGTTTCGCGCCGATGATCCGCGAAGCGATCCGCCGCGACCGGATGCCTCCGTTCGATGCGGACAACCACTATCGCGCCTTCGCCAAGAACGAGAACCTCAGCGAGGCAGAGATCAAGACTTTGATCCACTGGATCGACGCGGGCGCTCCGAGCGATATTCCGACAGGCGGCGAGGATCCCCTGGTCAAGGTTGCCGCCGGCCGGCCGGACTGGCCGCTCGGCAAGCCGGATCTTATCGTCGACATCCCGTCCTATGACGTCCCCGCTCAGGGCGTGGTCGACTACCAGATTCCTGCCGTGAAGAGCCCGCTTACAAAAGGCAAGTGGCTGAAGGCGACAACCTTCAAGCCCGGCAACCGCCAGGGCGTGCACCACATCCTGGCTGGCTGGATGCCGAAATATCCGAAATCGGGCCGCGGATTCGACTGGGATATCTCGATGGGCGGCTACGCCGTTGGGAATGAATCGAATACGGCGCCGGCCAATTGGGCGACGTGGATTCCGGCGGGCGGGGCCATCTCCTTCCAGATGCACTACACGCCAACCGGCAAGGCCTTCACGGACAACTCGAAGATCGCGTTCTACTTCCAGGACGAAGCTCCGGAGATGATGAAGCGTCAGATCGTCATCGCCGACCCGTCGATCGAGATCGCGCCGAACCAGGCGCGTCACCACGAGACGGCCTACGTGCAGTTCCCGGCCGACGTGCAGATTTACGCTGCGCAAGTGCACGCGCACTATCGCGGCTATGCCTCAAAACTCACGGCCATCTATCCGGACGGCAAGGAGGAAATTCTCCTCAACATGCCGCATTACGACTTCAACTGGCAGCGTGACTACGTCTTCAAGGATCTGATCGAGCTGCCGGCCGGCACGAAACTCGTCGCCGACTACTGGTACGACAACTCGAAGAACAACAAGGCGCTGTATGGCGACAACACCAAGGCCATGACCAATCCGGAACAGAAAATCTTCTGGGGAGACCAATCCTTCCAGGAGATGCTGTTTACGGCCATCCAGTTCCGGTGGAAGGACGAGACCGCCGCCAAGCCGCGCGACGACCTTCAGGCGCAGCTGGAGCAGGGCATTCTGTTGACCATGGCGGACGACAATCGCGACGGCAAACTCCAGGAAGCCGAGTTGCGGATCGACTCCGAACCGGGCGCCCAGAACGTGACCGGCGATAGCCTGGCCCCGCTGCACCAGCAGTTCAAGGCGAACTTCGCGCAGATCGACGCCGACAAGGATGGCGGCCTGTCGATGCAGGAGCTCGGCGCGGCGATGGAGCAGATGGAAGCCCAGCGCCGTAACGGCCGACGCAACCCGACCTAGGCTGACCGCGATATGAAGACTGGCGCCGGCCGGACACGACAAGTGTCCGGCCGGTTGCTTTTGGGAAACAGCCTTGCCCGAGGCTGGCAAGACGCGGGGAGAATCTTTCCCAGACCAACACAATGCCCATGACGGCGCGCCCGCCGCATCTGCCGGCAGGCGACCCGGTGCGGCGAAGAAGCAGATGCATCGACGCCGAGGTCGTGCGAGACGTGACAACTAGTCAACGTTGCCGGCGAACGACGTCATGAGCGGCCTTCTGTTCAACAAGATAGCAGCCGGCGTCCTGACGATCGCCCTGATTGGTGTCAGCGGAAGCGAAATCTGGCGCCGGGTTTCCGGCGCCGGTGAGGAACATTCGCCCCGCCAGGCCGTCGCACTTCCGGGTCTCGAACATGCCTCCGCCCCGGGAGCGGCCGCCGCGCCAACGACCGTCGCGCCAGAGACCGAATCTGCGGCGCCGGTAGCCTCTGCGACGGAAGGCTCGCCCGCAGGCGGTGACGCCGCCCCTCATCCGGATGCTCCGCCGGCGGCCGCTTCAGCGCCCGACGCCGGCGCCGCGGCGACACCTGGCGCAACGTCGGCGCCCGCCCCCGAAGCCCTGCCGCCTCCGTCCCCCGCGCCTGCCGGTCCGGACTACAAGGCGCTGTTTGCCGCGGCGAACCTCGAGGAGGGCAAGGGCCTCGCGGTCAAGTGCACCATGTGCCACGACATGACCGAGGCCAACAAAACCCTGATGGGGCCGCCCCTCTACGACCTGTTCGGCCGCGACATCGCCTCCGTGTCCGGGTTCAACTATTCGGCCGGGCCCGGCTCGCTGTCCGGCGTCAACGGCGCGTGGGATGCCGCGAAGCTCGATAGCTTCCTCGAGAACCCGAAACAGCTCACGCCCAACACCGTCATGGTGTTCGCCGGCATGAAGCGCGAAAGCGAGCGGATCAATCTGATGGCCTATATCCGCTCGCTCACGGCCGGAGAGCCAGCGCCGCTGGAGTAGGCGACGGCGCCGCGACGAAACGTCCAGAAACACGGGCGAAAATCCCGTTTCCATCGTGTTGTCACACGGGCTTGCCGCGTGCTAGCAACCCGCGCGACGGACGGCGCTACGTCTTGCCGTATCCCATGCGGCTGTTTTCCAACGATTTTTTGCCCCGAGCCGGCGCGTCGGATTCGGGGCAGGGGCATAGGTTTTGGCGGGCTCAGCAACCACCTCGTTTGACCAGGCTTCGCAGCGTTACGCGAATGCGGTTTTCGACCTCGCGCTCGACTCGGGCGAGGTCGATGCGGTGGATGCCGGACTGATGTCGCTGGCCAAGGTGATCGAGGGCGATGCGACCCTCTCCCGCGTCCTCAAATCCCCGCTCTACAAGTCCGAGGAGAAGGCTGGCGTGCTTGCCGCCCTCGGCGAAAAGCTCGGCCTCTCTGAACTCGCGCGCCGCTTTGTCGGCGTCGTCGCCCTGAACCGCCGGGCAGGCGACATCCCTTCGATGGCCAAGGCGTTCGCCGACAAGGCCGCCAAGCATCGCGGCTCGTCCCGCGTCGTCGCCCGCGTCGCGCGGGCGGTGAGCAAGGACCAGGTCATGCAGATCGAGTCCGCGGTTTCGAAATCGCTGGGCCGCTCCGTCACCGTCGATGTCGAAGTCGATCCCTCGCTGATCGGCGGCATGCAACTCAAGATTGGATCGCGTCTCGTCGACGCCTCGATCCGCACCAAGCTGAACAATCTGACGAACCTCATGAAGGGGGCCTGAGCCCATGGACATTCGCGCCGGTGAAATCTCCGACATCCTGAAGGCCCAGATCAAGAATTTCGGTTCGGAAGCCGAAGTCTCGGACGTCGGCCAGGTGCTGTCGGTTGGCGACGGCATCGCCCGCGTGCACGGCCTCGACAACTGCCAGGCCGGCGAGATGGTCCAGTTCGAAAGCGGCGTTAAGGGCATGGCCCTCAACCTCGAGCGCGACAATGTCGGCGTCGTGATCTTCGGCGACGACCGCTCCATCAAGGAAGGCGACAACGTCAAGCGGACGCAGGAAATCGTGGCCGCCCCGGTCGGCAAGGCCCTGCTCGGCCGCGTCGTCGACGCCCTGGGCGAGCCGATCGACGGCAAGGGCCCGCTCAAGAACGTGGCCGAGCGCCGCCGCGTCGATGTGAAAGCCCCCGGCATCCTGCCGCGCAAATCCGTGCACGAGCCGATGTCGACCGGCATCAAGGCCATCGACACCCTGGTTCCGATCGGCCGCGGCCAGCGCGAGCTGATCATCGGCGACCGCCAGACCGGCAAGACCGCGGTCGCGATCGACACCATCCTCAACCAGAAAGCCATCAACCAGCGCGGCAACGAGAGCGAGAAGCTCTACTGCATCTATGTCTGCATCGGTCAGAAGCGTTCGACCGTCGCCCAGGTCGTGAAGTCGCTCGAAGAGCGCGGCGCGCTGGAATACACCGTCGTCGTCGCCGCCACGGCGTCCGAGCCGGCCCCGCTGCAATACCTCGCGCCGTTCACCGGCTGCACGATCGGCGAATGGTTCCGCGACAACGGCATGCACGCCCTCATCGTGTATGACGACCTGTCGAAACAGGCTGTCGCCTATCGCCAGATGTCGCTGCTGCTGCGCCGCCCGCCGGGCCGCGAAGCCTATCCGGGCGATGTGTTCTATCTCCACAGCCGTCTCCTCGAGCGCGCTGCGAAACTGAACAAGGATCACGGCTCGGGCTCGCTGACGGCGCTGCCGATCATCGAGACGCAGGCCAACGACGTGTCGGCCTACATCCCGACCAACGTCATCTCGATCACCGACGGCCAGATCTTCCTCGAGACCGACCTGTTCAACTCGGGCATCCGCCCCGCCGTGAACGTCGGCCTCTCCGTCTCGCGCGTGGGCGGTTCGGCCCAGGTGAAATCGACCAAGCAGGTGTCGGGCACGATGAAGTCCGAGCTCTCCCAGTACAGGGAAATGGCCGCCTTTGCGAAGTTCGGCTCCGACCTCGACGCCGCGACGCAGCGCCAGCTCAACCGCGGCTCGCGCCTCACCCAGCTCCTCAAGCAGCCGCAATACTCGCCGCTGTCGATGGAAGAGCAGGTCGTGGTGATCTACTCCGGCACGCGCGGCTTTCTCGACAAGATCCCCGTGGACCAGGTCGGCCGTTTCGAACAGGAACTGCTGCGCACCGTCCGGGCCGACCACAAGCAACTGCTCGAGGACATCCGCAAGGAGAAGGACATCTCCAAGAACGGCGCCTCGGGCGGCAAGATCGAGGACGCGATCAAGGCGTTGCTCGAGAATTTCACCAAGACCTTCGCGTAATCGGGCAGGGAAGAGGAGCAAGGCCTAGTCCATGCCCAGCTTGAAGGAATTCCGCCTCCGGATCGCCAGCGTGAAATCCACGCAGAAGATCACCAAGGCGCTGCAGATGGTGGCCACCGCCAAGCTGAAGCGTGCGCAGGAAGCGGCGCAAGCGGCGCGTCCCTATGCCTCGCGCATGGCGGCCGTCATCGCCAACCTCGCCAGCAGCGCAACGCCGGGATCCGGCGGACCGAAGCTGATCACCGGCACCGGCAATGACGAGGTGCACCTGCTGGTCGTGCTGACGTCCGAGCGCGGCCTGTGCGGCGGCTTCAACGCCAACATCGTCAAGCTGGCGCGCGCCGAGATCAAACGCCTGCGCGAGGCCGGCAAGACGGTGAAGATCCTCACCATCGGCAAGAAGGGCGCCGATGCGCTCAAGCGCCAGTACAGCCAGATGATCGTCGGCCACATCGACCGCAAGAACGAACGCCGCGTGACGTCCGAAGGCGCCGCTAACATCGCGCGCGAGATCACGACGCGGTTCGAGAACCTCGAATTCGATGTCGCGACCCTGGTGTTCGCCCGCTTCAAGAACCTGCTGACGCAGGTCCCGACCGCGACGCAGCTGATCCCCGCCAAAGCCCCGGCCGACGCGCCGAAGATCGACCTCGCCGGCGCCAGCTACATCTACGAGCCCGAACAGGACGAGATCCTCGAGGCGCTGCTGCCGCGCTACCTGTCGACGGTGATCCTGTCGGCGCTCTTGGAGACCGAAGCCGGCTTCCAGGGCGCGCAGATGACCGCGATGGACAACGCCACCCGCAACGCCGGCGACATGATCAAGTCGCTGCAGCTCCGCTACAACCGCGCCCGCCAGGCGCAGATCACCAAAGAACTGATCGAAATCATCTCTGGCGCCGAAGCGCTCTAGAGATCCAGACGACGCACACAAGAGGCCACAGATGAGCACGAAAACCGCAACGAACGTGAAGGGCCGCGTAAGCCAGGTCATCGGCGCCGTCGTCGACGTCGATTTCGACGGCGTCCTGCCGAACATCCTCAACGCGCTGGAGACCACGAACAACGGCGCGCGCCTTGTTCTCGAAGTCGCCCAGCACCTCGGCGAGAACTCGGTCCGCACCATCGCGATGGACTCGACCGAAGGCCTGACGCGCGGCCACGAAGTCCGCGACACGGGCGACTCGATCCGCGTGCCGGTCGGCGAGGCGACGCTCGGCCGCATCATGAACGTGATCGGCGAGCCGATCGACGAAGCCGGCCCGATCAAGTCGGACCATAAGCGCGGCATCCACCAGCTCGCCCCGTCCTTTGTCGACCAGAAGCCGGTGCCGGAAATCCTGCCGACGGGCATCAAGGTCGTCGACCTGCTGTGCCCCTACGCCAAGGGCGGCAAGATCGGCCTGTTCGGCGGCGCGGGCGTCGGCAAGACCGTGCTGATCCAGGAGCTGATCAACAACATCGCGAAAGCCTATGGCGGCTATTCCGTGTTCGCCGGCGTCGGCGAGCGCACCCGCGAAGGCAACGACCTCTATCACGAGATGAACGAGTCTGGCGTGAACCAGGAAGGCGGCGGCGGCAAGTCGCGCTGCGCCCTCGTGTTCGGCCAGATGAACGAGCCGCCGGGCGCGCGCGCGCGCGTCGCTCTCACCGGTCTTACCGTCGCCGAACACTTCCGCGACCAGGGCAAGGACATCCTGTTCTTCGTCGACAACATCTTCCGCTTCACCCAGGCGGGCTCGGAAATGTCGGCGCTGCTCGGCCGCATCCCTTCGGCGGTGGGCTACCAGCCGACGCTGGCGACCGACATGGGCCAGCTGCAGGAGCGCATCACCTCGACCACCAAGGGCTCGATCACGTCGGTGCAGGCCATCTACGTGCCCGCCGACGACCTGACCGACCCCGCGCCGGCCGCCTCGTTCGCGCACCTCGATGCGCAGACCGTCCTCAACCGCGCGATCTCGGAAAAAGGCATCTACCCGGCCGTGGACCCGCTCGACAGCTCCTCGCGCATCCTCGATCCGAACATCGTCGGCCAGGACCATTACAACGTCGCGCGCGGCGTGCAGGAGATCCTGCAGAAGTACAAAGGCCTGCAGGACATCATCGCCATCCTCGGCATGGACGAACTGTCGGAAGAAGACAAACTCGTCGTCGCTCGCGCCCGCAAGATCGAGCGCTTCCTGAGCCAGCCCTTCTTCGTGGCGCAGGCCTTCACCAACCTCGACGGCCAGTTCGTCGACGTGAAGGACACCGTGCAGGGCTTCAAGGAAATCCTCGAAGGCAAGCACGACGACATCCCGGAACAGGCCTTCCTGATGTGCGGCAAGATCGACGATGTCGTCGCCAAGGCCCAGAAGATGGCCGCCGAAGCGGCGTGATCTGACGCAGATCGTTGAAAACGAAGCAGGTGCAGGACGCCGTCCGCGCCTGCTTTCGTTTGCGGCTGTGCGTCTTGCTTCGTGTCTCCCATCCGGTACCCGGGCGATGCGCGCGATGCCGTTTGCACGACCGACGATGTGGGCGAGGGCAAGTCGATCGCGGTCGTGATGACGACAAACCTGAAACCCGGCCTAACAGAGCGGCGGTTCATTGCCTCGATCGTCCCGGGGCGAGAGGCGGATTGCTCCTACCGGCGCATCATGTAACTGGCGCGATTCTACCAAAACGTCGGCGCACCGAGGGCGGTGATCTGTGGGTCTATGGTTGCGACCGTCATGCTCTCGGAAAGGGCTTGACCGGCGATGAGCCTGTCCCACGGATCCCGGTGAACCAGGGGCAATCGGGCGGCGCGGTCAGCGTGCGTGGAGGTAAGGGGCAGTTCCTTGTAACCCTGTCCGATGGCGATGACCGCGAGCGAGCCTGGAAATTCAGGCATCTTTCCCAACGCTGCTTTCAGCGAAAGTTCGTAGCAGGACACGGGGCTGAAGTAGACCTCGTTCGAATCGTCCGCCAGCGTCCGCTGAACTCGCGGGGAAAGTTCCGGCGAACCTCGAAGCACCCAGAACAGCGTGTGCGAATCCAGAAGAAGGATCATCAGGCGCCGGATTTGGACGTTGCTTCGCCGACGTCGTCCGGATCATCCGGGAAGAGAGGGCTGATTTTAGCATCCTCAGGGTCGGGCGCGAAAAACTCGTAGGGCGCATCGAACGTGTAGCCCATTTCCTTCAGTATCCCGAAGCGGCGCTTGGGTTTCGTCTCGACCGGCACAAGGCGCACGGCAGGCTTGCCATCGCGGGCGATGACGACTTCCTCGCCGTCCAGCGCCTTCTGGACCAGGCTTGAAAGCTTGCCCTTGGCTTCGGCGATGTTCATTTCCGTCTTCATTGGACCAATGTAGTCCAAGTAGTTGGTCCAAGCAAGATTTCCAAGATTGCTGGCGAATTTCAGCCGTCCCGGCTAGCTTGAAGCGGGGCGGATCGAGGGACCGAAATGAGATTTGCGCTCCTGATCGCGGCTGTGGTGGGACTGGCCGCGCCGGCCTTCGCCCAGCGCGAAGCGGTCTCCGCGACCCTGTCGCCCGAAGCCGCGGCCGCCGTATTCAACGATGCCGTCGTCGCCATCTGCGTACCCGCTGTCGCCAGCGGCGCCATTCCCGCAGACGCACGCGCCAAGCTGCGGGCGACGACGGACCCCGCCACGCGCAAGCAGTCCGGCGCCGCGGCCGATGAGGCCGTGTGGGACGTTATGGCCGGCAAGGGCGTCGTCACCATCCGCGAGAAATCCGGCCGCTGCGTCGTCTCCGTCTACGGCCCGCCGGCCGCAACGACGATCCGGGCGCTGGCGCAGCAGCTCGTGGCGGCCGGCTTCGAACGGCTCGCCGGCGGCGCATCGCCCAATGGCCTCGGCCAGAACCTGACGGGCGCAGTCGGCGGCAAGAGCATGATGGTCACGCTGTCGGGATCGGACCCCGGCATGCCCGGCCACCAGTCGCGATTCAGCGTCGTCACCGCAGCGGTGTTTTCAGCCTCCTGAAATAGATTGGCCCGATGGGCGCGACGATCCTCCTTTTGGCCTGGGCCGGCGCCGTCGGCTGGCCGGCGCTGCTGCTCTACGCGCTGTGGCGCGGGCTGAAGAAGGGGCGGGGACCCAATCCGTCCGGCTGGGCGCTGATCGCCGTCGTCTCCGGCTTCTGGCTTCTGGGCATCCGCGCCTTCCTGTGGGAGCCCGAGACGCTGGTGATCCGCCGCGTCGAGATCGTCAGCCGCGCCTGGACCGGACCGCCGCTGCGCATCGGCGTCATCTCCGACACCCATATGGGCGCCCCGCACATGAGCGTTGCGCGCCTCAATGGCATCGTGCGCGACATGAACACCGAGCGGCCGGATATCGTCGTGCTGCTCGGCGATTTCGCCGGCGATCATCTCCCCGCGGCGCAGCGGAGCCGGGGCGACCAGGCGCGCGTGATGTCGGGCCTGCCGCCGTTCGCAAAGCTCCAGGCGCCGCTCGGCGTCTTTGCGGTCCTGGGCAATCACGACTGGTGGTATGACGGCGCGGCGATCGAGAAGGGCCTCGCCGCCGCCAATGTCCGCGTGCTTGAAAACTCCCGCGCCCGCATCGACCGGCCCGGCGGCGCCTTCTGGGTGGCGGGCCTCGCCGACTACGACTCCCTACGCACCAAGCCGTCCTACTCGGACACGCTGGGCGACCTCGAAGGCAATGACCCAATCCTCGCCCTGGCGCACTGGCCGGACGTGTTCGCCGCCGCGCCCGACAACGTCGCCCTCACGCTCGCGGCGCACAGCCATTGCGGGCAGGTGAACCTGCCGGTCTTCGGCCGCTTGATCCACGCCTCCACCGGCTCGGCGAAATGGCCGTGCGGCCTCTACGAGGTGCGCGGGCGCAAGCTTTACGTGACCGGCGGGGTAGGCGTCTCGATTGTTCCGGCCCGCTTCCTCCAGCCCCCTGAAATCGCCGTGGTAACCCTGCGGGGCGTCTCCTGAACCCGAGGCCAAATCGTCGCCTTTACAGGGCTATCCAGCCTGCTAGACCGCTGCGCACCGACACCCGGGTTGTTTGGGGTTCCCATGGCCGAAACGCTTCATTTCTCGCTGGTCTCGCCCGAGCGCGAGCTATTTTCCGGCGCGGTCAGCCAAGTCGACGCCCCGGGCACAGAGGGCGAGTTCGGCGTGCTGCCGCAACACGCCCCGTTCATGACCACGCTGAAGCCCGGCGTCGTCCGTATCTATGAAGGCGGGCAGGTGACGCCGGTGTTCGTGCGCGGCGGCTTCGCCGACGTGACGCCGCAGGGCCTCACCATTCTCGCCGAGGAAGCCATTCGTCTTGCCGATGTCGACGTCGCCGGACTCGACGCGGAAATCGCCAATGTGAAATCCGACGCCGCCGACCCGGGCGACGAGACCCGCCGCAAACGCGCCGCCGAGCGTCTGGAATATCTCGAAGCGCTGCGTGCGGCTGTCGCGGGCGCGGCGCACTAGTCGGGAGCGCCGGGCGCCTGCCCGGCCCAGCCCGTCAAACTCCAATGATGTTTGCTGTTGCGGCGGCATGCCGGGCAGGCGCCCGGCGCTCCCAACCGCGGCGGCTTGCCTAAACCGCCTCGGTCCACTTCGCAAAGCGCTTGGCGATTTCCTCATAGACCGCCGCCTTGAACGGAATCACCAGTCCAGGCGCGTCTTCCAGTCTCGTCCATTTCCACGCGTCAAACTCGGGCGTGTGGCTGTCGAGGCGGACATCCGTGTCCGAGCCGATCAGACGGAAGGCGAACCATTTCTGGCGCTGGCCGAAATAGGGGCCCGCAAGCCGCGCTTTCAGCGCGGGCGGAAAGTCATAGTAGAGCCAGTCGTCCACTTCCTCGAGCAGCTCGACATGCTTGGGGAGAAGGCCCGTCTCTTCGCCGAGTTCGCGGATCGCGGCCTCGCCGGGCTGTTCGCCGCGGTCGACGCCGCCCTGCGGCATCTGCCAGGCGTACTTCACCTCGTCCCGGCGCACGCCCGCGCGGCGGCCGAGCATGACGTGGCCCTTCTTGGAGAAGATGGCGAGACCGACATTGGGCCGATAGAGCGATGGGTCCCGCCCGCCCTGAATCGGGTGGGCGTGGAAGGTCACGGCGCCGGGGCTCCGATGGCTTTCACGCCGACTGCGGACGAGGCCGGGGCCAGCACATAGCCTTTCGCCTTCAGCCCTTGCGTCCACAGACGGAAGGTCTCGATGGTGACGGGGTAGGCATACCCCACGCCGACAGCCTTGCCGTTCTGGATGGCGAGCGCTTCGAGCTGCAGCAGCTCGCGGTCGATGGCGTCGGCCGACGGTTCGCTATCGACGATGCGGTCGGCGACAGAGAAGGTGAGGCCCGTATCCTGCGCGGCCTGCGGCAGGACCGAGCGGGCGGCGGCGCCGTCATGCATGAAGACGAGGCCGCGATCCTTGATGGCTTTCAGCACTGGCTGGGCGGCGCGCGCGTCGGTGGCGAACTTCGCCCCCTGATAGTTGGTGACGCCGAAATAGCCTGACGCCTTGCCCATCAGCAGGCCTAGGCGGCGGACGTTCTCTTCCGGCTTGGCGGAAGTCAGCAGCGTATGCGGGCCCGTATCCACATTGGGATAATCATAGGCCTCCATCGGCAGTTCAAGCAGCACTTCGTGGCCCGCTGCACGCGCCCGGTTGATCCAGGTCTGCAGGTCGTTGGCGTAGGGCACGAAGGACAGCGTCACTTCCGGCGGCAATTCGTTGATGGCCGACAGGGTGTGGTTCTGGTTGAGGCCGAGGCCGCCGACGATGATTGAGACGCGCGGCGCGCCGGGCGCGCCGGCGAAGGGTCGGGCATAGGCCTGGGCGGGCGTCTGGCCGTTGGCTGCGATGCGCGGCAGGTCGCCGGCGGGCGTGCGCTCGAAGAAACCCTGGATCGGCGCTTTCGGCAGCGGCGCTGCGGCCGGGGCCGGCGCGGCATTGGAGGAAATCTCGGTGACGGTGATCGAGGCGTCGCCATCGCCCAAGCCTTCGGGCATGCCGTTATCGTCATATTCGACGCCCGGCAGGCTCGGCTCGAGGCTTTCCTCGCCGTCGAGCGTATTGGTCAGGCGGGTCTTCAGCAGCGGCGGCGGGCCGTTCTGGTCGGAGAAAAGCGCAATGTCGACGCGCGGGCCGCCGGCGTCGTCGCTGCCGAAAATCATCGCGGCGCCGATGGCGGCTACGGAGAGCGTGCCGAAAGCGGCAAGGCTCAGCGCAAGCTGACTAAGACCGGTCCGCAGTGCCGAAGTTTCGGCGTTCCGAGACGCAGGCATGCAAGTCCTCTCAAACCCACCCGTAGAAGAGGCCGAACTTGCGGCCCTAACGTTAAGAAGCCGGAAACGGGCCTGCGGCGGTTTGACGTGTGAGATGTCTGATTTGAATGGCTTTTTTGGCGAAAAACCCGACTCAGACGTGTGAAATGAACGTCTCCGCGGGGCGGCGGGCGTCCCGATTCGGAACCGGCGGCGTCCGCGCATCGCGCCCCGGCTTCGGCTGGGAGCTTTCCGGCCCGCACCGGCGTCCGGCGGTTGCGTGGGGGCGGGTTGACCCGGACAAAGCGGGCATCATCTGGTCCCGGGGCGATCCTGGCGCCGCCAGCCGCCGTCTTAACGACCTGCGCCGCCGCCTCGAACAGGTGGAATGGCTGATCGGGGCCATCGACCCCCCGCGGCGCGATGACGAAGACGCGTCGCGACGACGAAGATGCGTCGCGACGCCGAAGTGTCGCCGCGCCGCGGGCGACGACGACGCGGTCGCTGAAGAAGACAGGAGCTCCTGCGCCCCCGCCGACTGAGCTTACGCTCGCGTCAGGCGCGCTTCAGGGGCGGATCTGGCCTGTGCCGCGCACGACATATTTGAAGATGGTGAGCTGCTCCGCGCCGACAGGGCCGCGCGCGTGCAGGCGGCCGGTGGCGATGCCGATCTCCGCGCCCATGCCGAACTCCGCGCCGTCGGCAAACTGCGTGGAGGCGTTGTGCATGACGATGGCCGAGTCGACCTCGGCGAGGAAACGCTCGGCGGCGGCGGCGTCTTCGGTGACGATGCTCTCGGTGTGCTGCGAGCCGTAGCGCGCGATGTGCGCCATGGCGCCGTCGATGTTGTCGACCACCGCGACAGAGAGGATCGGGGCGAGGTATTCCGTGGTCCAGTCGCTTTCGCTGGCGACGCCCATCGGCGCGATGGCGCGCGCACGCTCGTCGCCGCGCAGCTCGCAGCCCGCTGCGACGAGCGCCGCGGCGAGGCGCGGCAGCAGGGAAGGCGCGATCGCGGCGTCGATCAGCATGGTCTCGGTCGAGCCGCACACGCCGACGCGGCGCAGCTTGGCGTTGACGATGATGGCCTCAGCCTTGGCGGGGTCCGCGCCGCTGTGGATGTAGGTGTGGCAAAGGCCTTCGAGGTGGCCGATGACGGGGACGCGCGCCTCGTCCTGCACGCGCGCGACCAGGCTCTTGCCGCCGCGCGGGACGACGACGTCGAGCCTGCCTTCGAGGCCGGACAGCATCATGGCCGACAGCAGCGCGGTCGCTTGTCTGCACGAGCTGGATGGCGTCGGCGGGCAGGCCGGCGTCGGCAAGTCCGGCGCGCAGCGCATCGGCGATGGCGCGGCTGGAGTGAAGACTTTCCGAGCCGCCGCGCAAAATGGCGGCGTTGGCCGCGCGCAGGCAAAGCGCGCCTGCATCCGCGGTGACGTTCGGGCGGCTCTCATAGATGATGCCGATGACGCCGATGGGTCCGCGCACGCGGCTGATCGCGAGGCCGTTGGGGCGCGTCCATGTCGCGAGCACGGCGCCGACGGGATCGGGAAGGGCGGCGACGTCGTCGATGCCTCTTGCCATGTCCTCGATGCGCGCAGGGGTGAGTTCGAGGCGGTCGAGCATTGCGCCGGACAGGCCCTTGGCGCGCGCGGCGGTCATGTCCTTGTCGTTGGCGGCGAGGATGGCGGCGGCGGACGAGCGGATGCGCGCGGCCATCGCCTTGAGCGCGGCGGTGCGTTTCTCCGGGCCTGCCTTGGCGATGGCGGCGGAGGCGCTGCGCGCACTCTCGCCCATGGCCAGCATGGTTCCGGCGAGGGCCGCCGTGGACGTGGAAAGGGGCGTCGCGATCGTCATGCCCGGGCTCATATCAGTCGGCGCGCGCTGGGGAAAGCGTCAGGCGCTCATGCGTGCGCGTGTGTGGCGCGGGACCAGGTCGACGCGCGCGCCGTTGGCGCTAGTATCCATCGCGCAGCCGCCGGCCGGGAGACGCCCATGAACGATCTTCGCGACAATGCCGCCGCTGGCCGGTACGAGCTGGATGTCGAAGGCCAGACGGTGTTCGCCAACTATCGCCGCGCCGACGGCGTACTCACCATCCTGTGGGTCGAAGCGCCGCCCGCGCTTCGCGGCGCCGGGGCGGCTGGCAAGCTGATGAACCTTCTCGCCGAACAAGCCCGCGCCCAAGGCTGGCGGGTTGTTCCCGTATGCGGCTACGCGGCGGCCTGGCTGCGCGGCAGCAAGACCTATCGCGACCTGGTCGCCTGATTTTCCGGAGTTTTTTGCAGCTCGTCCTCCGGATGCGGTTGCGCGTCGCCCCGACTCTGTGGCCGGATCGGCGACAAAGGCGTGCAGGGGGATATTGCGTGCGGGCATTGATCGCATTCGGTGTGATGGCGTGCGGCGCAGGCTCGGCCGATGCGCAGGGCCTTCTCGACTCAATGTTGAAATGCGCCGACCGGCGGCAGCCGGCGGCCGAGCGCGTGGTTTCGTGCACGAACAGCATGCGGCTGGCGAAAGACAAATCCGAACAGGCGGCGCTGCTGTCGATGCGGTCCGAAGCGCGTTTGAGCGCGGGCGATTTTGACGCAGCGATCGCGGATGCCGATGCCGCTGAAAAACTGCTGCCCGCAAACACCGAGCTGCTCAATGCGAAGTGCTGGTCGCGCGCCGTCGCGAACCGCGACCTCGATGTAGCGCGGGCGGCGTGCGATGCAGCGCTGGCGAAGGAGAACTGGTCGGCCGCGCATGACAGCCGCGGGCTCGTGGGGCTGCGCCAGGGCAGGTGGAGTGAAGCGTGGGAAGATTATGACAGTGCGGTCTCGTCGGATCCCTCGCTGACGCTGTCGCTCTACGGGCGTGGGCTGGCGGCGCTGGCCCTCGGACGGACGCCTGAAGGCGAGGACGACATCGCCAAGGCCTCGGCGGCGGCTGCGGAATTCCTGCGCCTGGGCCTAACGCCGGACAGCATGCGGGCGGAAGCCCCGCCGCTGCCGGATGCTTCCCTGACGCCGCCAACACCGCTGGCGACGGCAAAGAACTAGACCAGCACCATGTCGTCGACATGGATCAGCGACGGCCGGCCGCGATAGCCGAGGATCGCTTCGAAATCATCCGACTTGCGACCGACGAGCTTGGCTGCGTCTTCCGCCGAATAGGCCGAAACGCCGCGCGCGATGGTGCGGCCGTCCGGATCGACGACATCGACGGCGTCGCCGCGCTCGAAGCGGCCGGAGACTGCAGTGACGCCCGCAGCAAGAAGCGACTTGCCCGACCTGAGCGCGTTTGCGGCGCCGGCGTCGACGCGGACGATGCCTGCGGGCTTGAGTGCGCCGGCGAGCCATTGGCGTCGCGCGGTTTCGGGCGACACATCGGGGATAAACCAGGTGGCGCGCGCGCCTGAGGCGACGGCGGCAAGCGGGCCGCCCGGCTGGTCGCCCAGCGTGATGACGGTGGCGCAGCCCGCCGTCATGGCGATGCGGGCCGCGTCGAGCTTGGTGGCCATGCCGCCCGAGCCGACGGCGTCGCGCATGTTGGCGCCGCCGGCCATAGCGATGATGGCAGGCGTGATCTCGCCACGCACTTCGGGAACGTGCTGGGCGCGCGGATTGCTGCGCGGATCCGCGTCATAGAGGCCGTCTATGTCGGAGAGAAGCGCGAGCACGTCGGCGCCGAGCATCTGGGCGACGCGGGCGGCGAGCCGGTCATTGTCGCCATAGCGGATCTCTTCGGTCGCAACCGTATCGTTCTCGTTGACCACGGGAACCGCGCCGCGTTCGAGCAGCGTTTCCAGCGTGGAGCGCGCATTGAGCCAGCGGCGGCGCTGTTCGGTGTCGTCGAGCGTCAGCAGGGCCTGGGCTACGGGCGCGCCATGCCTGGCCAGCGCATCTTCCCACGCGCGCATCAGCCGGGGCTGACCCGCGGCGGCGGCGGCCTGCTTTTCCTCCAACCGCAGCTTGCCCGTCTTGAGGCCCAGCGCGCGGCGGCCGAGCGCCACGGCGCCGGATGAGACGATGACAATTGCCTTGCCTTCGGCGCGCAGCTTGGCTGCGTCAGCGGCGATGGCGGCGAAACGCGCCGCATGCGGCTGGCCCGTTTCCTGATCGATCAGCAGCGACGAGCCGACCTTGATGACGACGCGTCTGGCCTTTGAGAGAGGCGCAGACGTCACGGCGTCCACCCTTCTTGCTTCTGCTCGGGCGTCATCTGCTGCTTCGATCTCCGCCTCGCGGCGGACCCGGCGATCTTCGGAGATGATCTCGTACAGCTTCTTGACCGCCTCAGGCACGCCTTTCTGCGAGGCGCCGGAGATGCGCAGCGGCGTCTGACCACAGGCCTTCTTGAGCTGCTTCGCCTTCTCGCTGATCTCGTCCGGCGTCATGGCGTCTATCTTGTTGAGCGCCACGATCTCGGGCTTCTCGCTGAGGCCGCCGCCATAGGCTTTCAGCTCGGCGCGGATGACGCGATAGGCTTCGGCGACATCGTCCTGCGTGCCGTCGACTAGGTGCAGCAGCACGGCGCAGCGCTCGACATGGCCGAGAAAGCGCGTGCCGACGCCGGCGCCTTCAGCGGCCCCTTCGATGAGGCCCGGGATGTCGGCGAGCACGAAGCTCGCGCCGATGCCGAGAGAGACGACGCCGAGATTGGGGACGAGGGTGGTGAAGGGATAGTCGGCGATCTTCGGCTTGGCCGCGCTGACGGCGGCTAGGAAGGTGGACTTGCCGGCGTTCGGCATGCCCAGCAGGCCGGCGTCCGCGATCAGCTTCAGGCGCAGCCAGATCCAGCGTTCTTCGCCCTCGTGGCCGGGATTGAATCGGCGCGGCGCCTGGTTGGTGGAAGACTTGAACTTGGTGTTGCCCCAGCCGCCTGAACCGCCCTTGGCCAGCAGCACCTTGTCGCCGAGCTTGCTGAGGTCTGCGATCAGCGTTTCCTGGTCTTCCTCGAACACTTGCGTGCCCACCGGGACCTTCAACACCAGCGTCGGCGCGTCCGAGCCCGTGCGGTTCGCGCCCATGCCATGGACGCCGCGCTGGGCTTTGTAGTGCTGCAGGTAGCGGTAATCGATCAGCGTGTTGAGGCCTTCGACCGCCTCAATGATGACGTCGCCGCCCCGGCCGCCATCGCCGCCGTCAGGTCCGCCGAACGGAATGAACTTCTCGCGCCGGAAAGAGACACAGCCGTCCCCGCCGCCGCCGGACTTCACATAGACCTTGCACTGGTCGAGGAACTTCATGTCTGCGAACCTTTGGGCGCGCGCGCCTTCGTTCTGGCGGCCTTTGTCGCGGACGCGGGTTTCTTTTTGGCGGCCGGCTTCTTGGCGGCCGATTTCTTGAGGTCGAGCCGCATCAGCGGGCGGCCAGGTTTGCGCTCCAGCACCTTCTCGAAGCCTGCGCGTTCGAACGCGCGCAGCGGGCCGACGAACATGCCCATGGCGGATCTCTTGTCGTCATGACTGATCGGGCAGGCTTCGAGACGCTTCGCGCCGCCCTTCTTCGCATGGGCTATGCCGGCGTCGAGCAGCTCGGTCGTCATGCCCTGCTTGCGATGGCCAGAGCGGACGAAGAAGCAGGAGGCGCCCCAGCAGCCGGCATCGGCCGCATCGGCGTCATTTTCGACAGCGGAAGACTTGCGGCCGCGGTTCCAGTCCGGCGTCATCGCGCGGGGCGCGACAGCGACCCAGCCGACGGCCTCCTTGCCCTTGTAGGCAAGAAGGCCCGGCGGCGTTCCGTTCTTCTGGCCCTGCTTCACCAGCGACTGGAACATCTTCTTCCGGTCGGCCGGCTTGAACTCGCGCCGCTCCGCGCCGGTGAGGCGCGGGGCCATGCACCAGCACATGCGGGTGATCGAATCCGTCTCGAACAGATCGACAAGGTCGTCCCAGCGGTCAGGCGTCAGCGGGTGGAAGGTGAGTTCGGTCATGGCCAGTATCAGTGGGGGCGATGCGCCCCCTGATGCTCGGCCAACTTAGCCGCGACCGCGCCTTCCGGCCACACATAACGCTCGACCGGGGAGGTGCGTTGGCGCGCCAGACCGAACAGCTCCGCCGAGCCGGCATGTGAGAAGCCCAGCTTGCGCAGGATCTTTCCCGATGCCGGGTTGTCAGCGAAGTGGCCGGCGACGAACATCTCGGCGCCGATGGTGTCCCGCGCCCAACCCATCACGGCCCGTGCGGCTTCATAGGCATAGCCGAAGCCCCAGTAAGGCATGCCGAGCCAGTAGCCGATTTCCCACGTCGCTTCCGAAGCGTCGCCGACGCGCGTGACGCCGCACGCGCCGATCAATCCGTCGATCCGCGCCTCGACGGCGAACGGGAATTCGGCGCCCGTGTCGCGTGCGCGGTCCATGCCTTCGATCCAGCTATGAGCCGCGGCGAGCGGGTAGGGATGAGGCACGCGTCCGCACATCTTGGCCACGTCATAGTCGCCCGCGAGATAGGTGATGCGGCGGGCATCGTCCTCGCGAAACGGCCGCAACGTCAGTCTTGTTGTCTCTATGGTCCGCAACATTCGACTTCCCCTTTGTTGGGCGGCGCCCGTCCTTTGCGGACGCCGGTCAGGGGAGGTGAAAATAAGAAGGGGAGGCGATCCGCCTCCCCTGAACATTTTCAGGTTCGGACCGCTGCCCTGGTGGGAGGCGGTCCGGATTCGATCCAGTCCGCCTTATTCGGTCGGCTTGTCGTTCGGGGTTACCGAGACAAACATCCGGCCCTTGGCGCCTTCACGGAACGAGACCTTGCCCGTTTCGGTGGCGAAGAGCGTGTGATCGCGGCCGAGGCCGACATTCACGCCCGGGTGGAACTGCGTGCCACGCTGGCGCACGAGAATGTTGCCAGCAAGAACGTCCTCGCCGCCGAAGCGTTTCACGCCGAGGCGCTTGGAGTTCGAGTCGCGACCGTTCCGCGTAGACCCGCCGGCTTTCTTGTGGGCCATGAAGCCCTCCTTCGTTCAGGTCCCGTCAGCCGAAGCTTCAGGGCGTCGTAAGCATCACCGGCCTTGCGGCCGGAACTTGTTCTCTCAGGCCTTCGCGAGCTCTTTGGCCTCGGCGACGATCTGGTCCTTGGGCACGCGGCCCTTGAAGACGGCTTCGTCCAGTTCCGAGAACTGCGCATTGGTCAGCGCAGCGATCTGGGCGAACGTCGTGAAGCCCGCCTCGTTCAGCTTGCCGGCCGCAACCTTGCCCACGCCCGTGAGCTTGGTGAGGTCGTCGGCCTTGCCGCCGGCTGCCGGCTTTGCGGCGGCCTTCGGCGCAGCTTTCGCCTCAGCCTTCGGCGCCGGCTTCTTGTCCGACTTCTTGGCCGTGGCGCCGCCCTTGGCGAGGATCTCGGTGATCTTGATCACCGTCTGGTGCTGACGGTGGCCGAGCTTGCGGCGGTAGGTGTTGCGTGGCTTCTTCTTGAAGGTGATGATCTTGGCGCCGCGGCGCTGTTCGACGACTTCGCCGACAACCTGCGCGCCCGAAATCAGGGGGGCGCCCATGTCGACCTTGTCGCCATCGCCGATCATCAGCACTTCGCCGAAGACCAGCGTGTCGCCGGCTTCGCCCTCGAGCTTCTCGATGACGATCTCCTGGCCTCCCGCGACCCGGTACTGTTTTCCGCCCGTCTTGATGACCGCGAACATCGCAAATTCTCTTGTTTTTCAGGGGGCTACCAGCAGGCTGACAGCCAAAATATCGTGCCGCCCGCAGGGGGCTGCGAGCGGGGAGCGCGCATATAGACGCTATGGGCGTTGCCTGTCAAACGCCGGCGCGCCGATTTCGGGCTGGAATCGGGGCTGGAATCTGAAGATTCCGGCCGCCAGCGTGAGCAGGCCAACGCCGGCAGAGGCGTAAGCGCCAGCGGTCTATTTCCGCTTCAGCACGCCTTCGAGAACGTCGCGCGCCTTGCCGCCGAGTTCGGGGTGGTTGAGAGCCATGGCGGCGAAGGCTTCGAGGTACAAGAGCTTGTCGCCGCAGTCATAATCCTTGCCGTCGTATTTGAAGGCATGGAAGTCTTGGCTGCCCATCAGGCGCTGCATCGCGTCGGTGAGCTGGATCTCGCCGCCGGCCCCGGGCGTCTGCGTGGCGAGAAGATCGAAAACTTCCGGCTGCAAGATGTAGCGGCCGGTGATCTTGAGGCGGGAGGGGGCTTTGTCGATGGCGGGCTTTTCGACCATGCCCTTCATCTTCACCAGCCGTCCCCCCTTGGAACCAGCAGGGTCGCCGGCGGTCACGGGATCGATGACGCCATACTGGTTGACGCGGTCCTGCGGCACTTCATCGACGGCGATGATGTTGCCGCCGACTTCGTTGTAGGCGTCGACCATCTGCTTCAGGCACGAGCCGCCATTGCCCTTCACGATCACATCGGGAAGCAGAACGGCGAAGGGTTCATCGCCAATGATGTCGCGGGCGCAGAGCACGGCGTGGCCTAGGCCGAGCGCGGCCTGCTGGCGCGTGAAGCTCGATGCGCCGGGCGGCAGGGCGGCGGCGCGTACTTCGGCGAGGATGGCGTCCTTTTTCTTCGCTTCGAGTGTCGCTTCGAGTTCATAGGCCTTGTCGAAATAGTCCTCGATCGCCTGCTTGCCGCGGCCGGTGACGAACACGAAATGCTCGATGCCTGCCTCGCGCGCCTCGTCGACCACGTATTGCAGGGCCGGACGGTCGAACACCGTCAGCATCTCCTTCGGCACCGCCTTGGTGGCCGGCAGGACGCGCGTGCCGAAACCGGCGACGGGGAGGACGGCCTTGCGTACAGGCTTCATGGTAAATTCCTAAGATGCTCCAGGACGCGACAACGAGACTGGCGCGCAATCCCTATGCGCGTGAGGCTGCAACCCGCCTGCCATAGCGGAAGGCTATTACTCGACGGTGACGGACTTGGCGAGGTTGCGCGGCTGGTCGACGTCCGTGCCTTTTTCGACCGCCACATGATAGGCGAGCAGCTGCAACGGGATGATCGTCACGATCGGCTGGATGATCCGCTCGCAGGCCGGGATTTCGATCGTCGCCCAGGGCGCCTTGCCGGCCGCCTTGATGCCGGCCGCATCGGAGATCAGCAGCACGCGGCCGTGGCGGGCCGAGACTTCCTGCAGGTTGGACAGCGATTTCTCGAACAGGTGGTCGTGCGGCGCCGCCATGATCACCGGCGTCTTTTCATCGATCAGCGCGATGGGGCCGTGCTTCAGCTCGCCGGCGGCATAGCCTTCGGCGTGGATGTAGGAAATTTCCTTCAGCTTCAGCGCGCCTTCGAGCGCGATGGGATAGTGCTGGCCGCGACCGAGATAGAGAATGTCGCGCGCCTTGGCGATCTCGACGGCCAGCGCCATCACCTTGTCCTCGACCTTCAGCGCTTCGCCTATAAGGCGCGGCAGTTCGAGCATGGCGGCGACGAGCTTCTTCTCGTCCTCGCGGGAGAACTTGTTGCGCGCGCGGCCTGCGGCTACCGCCGTGGCAAGGAGCGCGCAGAGTTGGGCGGTGAAAGCCTTGGTCGAAGCAACGCCGATCTCGACGCCGGCCAGCGTCGGCAGCACGGCGTCGCATTCGCGCGCGATGGATGAAGTCGGCACGTTGACGACGGCGGCGGTCATCACGCCCTGCGCCTTGCAGTATTCCATCGCGGCCTTGGTATCGGCCGTCTCGCCCGACTGCGTGACCATCAACGCCAGCGTGTTCTTGGTCAGGACCGGATCGCGATAGCGGAATTCGGAGGCGACATCGACATCGGTGACGATGCCGGCGATCTGCTCGAACCAGTATTTGGCGACGAAGCCGGCATAGTAGGCCGTGCCGCAGGCGACGATCTGGATGCGGTCGAACTTGGTGAAGTCGAGCGTCTTCTTGCCGGGGCGTGAGGGCAGGACGGCCTTGAGGTCGTAGGCGTCGACATAGGCGGAGATGGTGCGGCCGGCGAAGTCAGGCTGCTCGTAGATTTCCTTCTGCATGAAGTGGCGGTGATTGCCTTTTTCAGCAGCTGCGCCGGCGGCCGGCACATGCGTCTCGGCGCGCGTCACTTTCTTGCCTGAAGCGTCGAACACATCGTAGCTGGTGCGCGTCAGCAGGCACCAGTCGCCTTCCTCGAGATAGATGACGCGCTGGGTGAAGGGTCCGACGGCGAGGGCGTCGGACCCCAGGAACATTTCCTTGTCGCCGATGCCGATCACCAGCGGCGAGCCGCGCCGGCCGCCGAGGATGAGGTTGTCCTCGCCCTCGATGATGGCCGCGATGGCGAATGCGCCGCGCAGCTGGTCGAGCGTCGCCTTGAATGCGTCCTTCGGCGACAGGCCGTTGCCGAGGCCTTCGTCGATCAGGTGGGCGATGGTTTCCGAATCCGTCTCCGTCTCGAACTTGCGGCCGCGCCCTTCCATCGCCTCGCGCAGCTCGCGGAAATTCTCGATGATGCCGTTGTGGACGATGGCGACGCGGCCGGCGGCGTGCGGGTGGGCGTTGGTCTCGTTGGGCTGGCCATGCGTGGCCCAGCGCGTATGGCCGATGCCGACCCCGGCCTTGAGGCTGATCTCGCGCACTTTCTCGTCGAGATTGGCGAGCTTGCCCGGCGCGCGCAGGCGCTTCAACCGCCCGCCTTCGAGCAGGGCGACGCCGGCCGAATCATAGCCGCGATATTCCAGTCGCTTCAGCGCTTCGACCAGGCGCGGGGCGGCCGGCTGGTCGCTGAGGATACCGATAATGCCGCACATGGCGAACTCCCGAACGCTGGTTCCGCTGAATCTACAGCCCCCGACCCCGGGCCTCTACAGCGCGTATCGCCTAAAGATATTGCAAATAGTGGTCAGCCTTGGTCATGAAGATCACGACTTGGCGTCCGGATATGGCGTATTAACGGCCGCAATGGCTGATCCGCCTGCCGATGTGGCGGAAAGTCCGCAGGCTGAGTGAAGGTGGAGTGGAAGGGACGATGACGGGGCGCAAGATTTTCGGCACGGACGGCATACGCGGCACGGCGAACGCTTGGCCGGTGACGCCCGAGATGGCGATGCGGCTGGGCATGGCGGCCGCCACCTATTTCCGCAAGTCCGATCCGCGCCGGCATCTCGTCGTCATCGGCAAGGACACGCGCCTGTCCGGCTACATGCTGGAGCCGGCTCTGACGGCCGGGTTCACCGCCAAGGGCATGGACGTGGTGTTGTTCGGGCCGCTGCCGACGCCCGGCGTCTCGATGCTGACGCGCTCGCTTCGCGCCGATCTTGGCGTGATGATCTCGGCCTCGCACAATTCCTATCAGGACAACGGCATCAAGCTGTTCGGGCCTGACGGCTACAAGCTGTCGGACGAGGCCGAGCTGGCGATCGAGGGCCTGATGGCCAGGCCGCTCGATGAGGACCTCGCGGCCTCGCCCGACCTCGGCCGCGCCCAACGGGTGGACGACGCCCAGTCGCGCTATGTCGAAATCGTCAAGGCGACCTTCCCCCGGAAGCTGCGTCTCTCGGGCCTGCGCATCGTGATCGATTGCGCCAACGGCGCCGCCTACAAGGTCGCGCCCAAGGCGCTCTACGAGCTGGGCGCCGAGATTTTCCCGATCGGCGACGAGCCTAACGGTTTCAACATCAACCGCGAGGTCGGCTCGACCGATACGCGCACCATGGTCGAAGCGGTTCACCGCTATCGCGCCGACATCGGCATAGCGCTCGACGGCGATGCGGATCGCGTGGTGATGTGCGACGAGAACGGCCGTATCATCGATGGCGACCAGCTGCTCGGCCTCATCGCACAAACCTGGAAGGCGCAGGGCCGCCTCGCCAAGAACGCAGTGGTTGCCACTGTCATGTCCAATCTTGGCCTGGAGACGCATCTCAAGGGCATCGGCGTCAAGCTGGAGCGCACACAGGTGGGCGACCGCTATGTTGTCGCGCGCATGATGGAGAAGGGCCTCAATGTCGGCGGCGAGCAGTCCGGCCACATCGTGCTGTCGGATTTCTCAACCACGGGCGACGGCCTGATCGCGGCGCTGCAGGTGCTCGCGGCGATGGTCGAGACCGGCAAGCGCCTCTCCGAGCTCGCGCATGTCTTCGATCCGGCGCCGCAGAAGCTGGTGAACCGTCCCTACAAGGGCGGCGATCCGCTTTCCCGGAAAGGCGTGATCGACGCCATCGCCGCCGCCGAGAAATCGCTCGGCGCGCGCGGCCGGCTGCTGGTGCGCAAATCCGGCACCGAACCGATCCTGCGTGTGATGGCGCAGGCCGAGACCGAAGACCTCGTGAAGGAGGCCGTCGACGGCGTGCTGGCGGCGCTCGACAAGGACTGATTCGGGCGTCCTGCCGCACCCTATGGCCTTCGTGGGCCGATGGCGCCATATGGGCTGACGAAGAGGAGTTCACCCATGGCAGACGGCCTGGACCTCACGCCCAACCGCGTCGTCGAGATCCCGGCCCCGCGCGGAAAGGTCCGCATCGGCCAGGAGCTTCCGGTCGCCTTCATCGCAGGCCCCTGCCAGCTCGAAAGCCGGGCGCATGCGCTGGAGATGTCGGCCCGCCTGCGCGAGATCGCCGACAGGCTGGGCTGCCACCTGATCTACAAGACCAGCTTCGACAAGGCGAACCGCTCCAGCATCAACACCGCCCGCGGGCTGGGCCTCGAAGGCGCGCTCGATATCTTCGCCGAGATCCGCGAGACGTCGGGCCTGCCGGTGCTCACCGACGTCCACCTGCCCGAACAGTGCGCCGAGGCGGCGAAGGCCGTCGACGTCCTGCAGATTCCCGCCTTCCTCTCGCGCCAGACCGATCTTCTGGTTGCGGCGGCTCAAACCGGCAAGCCTGTCAACGTCAAGAAGGGCCAGTTCCTGGCCCCCTGGGACATGAGGAACGTCGTGAACAAGCTGGTGCAGTCCGGCTGCCGCGATGTGCTGGTGTGCGAGCGCGGCGTCTCCTTCGGCTACAACACGCTCGTCTCTGACATGCGCGCCATCCCGGAATTGGCCGCGACCGGCGCGCCAGTGGTGTTCGACGCCACCCACTCGGTGCAGCAGCCAGGCGGGCAGGGCACGACCTCCGGCGGCCAGCGCCAGTACGTCCCCGTCCTCGCCCGCGCCGCCGCCGCCGTGGGCGTCGCCGCCGTGTTCATCGAGACGCATGAGAACCCCGACAAGGCCCCAAGCGATGGCCCCAACATGGTGCCGCTCAACCAGCTCGAGGAGCTGATGCGCCAGATCATGGCCATCGACAAACTCGCCAAGTCGTTCGTTTAGGCGCGTTCCGGAAATTCGATCCGAACAAAAACGCCGCCGAAGCGTATTGCTCCGGCGGCGCAAGGGACCGTCCATCCGAACGGGCGTATCAGAAGGACTTGCGGATCGTGGCGAACACCTGCCGCGGCGAGCCCACCATCAGCGTCTGCCGGTCGCCCGTGCCGAAGCCATTGGTGCCGACGGTCGAGATGAACTCTTCATCCATCAGGTTCGAGACGTTGAGCTGGACCTCCAGCCCCTCGAGGAACTCATTGCCGCTGAAGCGGTAGCCGCCCGACAGGTCGACGACCGTGTAGCCGTCGGCAATGGCGGCGGGGTTCTCGGTGTAGGAGAAGAAGCGGTCGCCGGTGTAGGCGATCGACAGCTCTCCGTAGAGCGACCCATTGTCGTAGCCGAGGTCGGCCTTGAACAGGTGTTCGGGCGCGTTGACCACCGTCTTGCCGCCGGTCGCCTGCAGCACGGCGCCGAGAGAGTTCCTCACATCGTCGTCATAGGTCGAGTCGTTATAGGAGTAGGATCCGAACAGCGACCACTCGTCGGTGAACTCGTAGCTGCCCGCGAGTTCGAGGCCCTTGGTGGTGACGCCGCCGACGTTCTGGATGATCGACACGTTGCCGATGATGCCGGCGCCCTGCGCGATGCCGAGCAGCCGGTCCTCGAATGTCACATAGTAGATCGCCGCAACGCCTTCGAACGGTCCGTTGCGATAGCGCCAGCCGGCCTCGGTCGTCTTCGAGCTTTCAGGGTTCGTCGACGTCTTGATGAGGTCGAAGGCGGTCTGCGTCTGGTTGTTAGCCGGCGCAAGCGTGTAGGCGCGCATGTTCTCGGTGTAGCCCGCGAACAGTTCGCTGTTGTCGGCCAGTTGATAGCTGACGCCCAGTTGCGGCTGGAAGTTATCTTCCGAGGTGATCGTGCCTTCGAGATCGGCGGCTGATCCGGTCACGGGAACCACGAAGCCGTTGACGTTCGTGCCTACGGTCATGTCCACCGTCACCGACTTGAAGCCGGCATTGACGGTCAGCTTGTCGGTGATGGTCCAGGTGTCGCGCAGCCAGAACTGCGTGGTTTCGAAATCGTACGAGAACGACCACTGCGTCGCGAACGGATTGCGCATGAACTCCAGCGTCGGACGCGGCGCTGCGCGGGTGTTGGCGTAGAAGCGCCGATCCTGGTTGAAGTCGTTGTACTCATACCAGGCGCCGCCCTCGATCAGGTGCGGTCCAAGCGTCCACGCCGCGGAGCCGAAAATGCCGCTGCGGTTCATGTCGTATTCGGTCGTACGCACGGAGATCGGCGACACGGTCGGTCCGCCCTGGCCGAAGGAGAACGGGCTGACATAAGGCGTGAACCAGATGCCCTGGCCTTCGTCCTCGTGCAGGTAGGCGGTTGCCGACACGCTGAAGGCGTCGGTCAGGTCCGCATCCCAGGTCAGACGCGCCAGCGTGTCGTCGCGCAGTCCCGACGCGTCGTAGTAGGCGTCGTCTACAGTTGTGATCGGAGACGGATAGACGGTTCCAGCTCCCGCATTGGTCACGGGCGCGCCGGTGTCGCCGCGGTTGTTGGCGATGTCCGCCACGCGCTGGGCAAGCGTCCAGTCGGGCGCGAAATTGTCCCAGCCATAGCCCAGGCGCGAGATCGCCGCCTCGGCATTCAGCGAGAGATCCTGATAGTCGGTCTCGCGGCGCTGCGACCAGTCGTAATAGCCCGACAGCACGCCCAGCGGCAGCGGCTGTTCGAAGCGGAAGTTGGCCTGCTTGTATTCCTGCGGACCGTCGCCCTTCCATTTGTCGGTGGTCGAGTCGACGTAGGAAATATAGGCCTTGCCGCCTAGCCCCGGAATGACGCCTGTCTCGAGGCGCGCGAAGCCGCGGAAGGTGTTTTCGTCGCCGCCGGTGAGCTGGACCACGCCGCCGAACTCGTCCTTCGGTGCAAGCGAATAGAACTGCAGCGTGCCGCCGAGATTCGAAGTCGAGTTGGTCGACACAAGGGCTGCGCCCTGCGCCAGCTCTACCCGTTCGACGTTCTCCGAGATGATGGCGCGGCTGGAGTGCAGGCCGTTGTAATTGCCGTAGGACATGTCGCCCAGCGGCACGCCGTCGAGCGTGTAGCCGAGCTGGTCCTTCTGGAAGCCGCGAATGTTGATGTTGACCGCCCACTCATAGGCGCCGAACGGATCGGCGGCGGTGTAGTTCACGCCCGGCAAGCTCTCGATCAGCTTCAGCGCGCTCGATCCGGGCGCTTCGAGGGCGAAATCCTTGTCTGTCAGCGTCTGGACCTGGCGCGTCTCGCCCTGGCCGAGGATGACGACCACATCGCGATTGGGATCGATTTCCGAAGGGTCGGCCTGTCCGTGGGCTGTTCCCGCACAGAGCGAGGCCATCGCCACGCCCATCAGCAATCCGAGTTTCATTGTAATCCCCTCCGTCCCGTTGACGTCCGTGTGCGGACGCGTTGGCGGGACTTAGAGGCGTTGTGTGACCGCTCGTTCTCAGTTGCGTGAAGACGGGATGACGCAAAATGTTTCGGCGCCGGCGCCACACTTTCCGCGGTTAGCGGCGCGGGACCATCACATGTCGGCCGTGTCACAATACAGCAGTGTTCTGGCGAGCCTCGCGAAAATCTCCCGAGTGAATCCAGCGCTCTAGAAAAAAGAGTGAGACATTCTTCAGGAGAGTTTTCCTACGCCCTCCGGGGCGGGCGCATAATGCCGGTCATGACCACGGCACACCCGCGCGCAAACTGGAGTAGGACCCCTTCGCCGATCCATCACTGGATGGAGGCGCTGCTGCGTGCGTTTGCGATGCTCTGGTCGGCCGTCGCCGCAACCTTCCAGATGAGCCCCAGCCGCCGGGCGCGTGAGTGTGACACGCCGCCAGCGCCTGCGTCTCTGCCCCAACAGGACCGCGACAAAATCGAGGAGCACGCCCCCGGCCCGCCCCCGTCGACGACGACGACGACGACGAGCGGATGCCGAACCGCTGCTGCAAACGCAAGCAGCCGCGAGACGACCGAAGTCCTCCTGCCGGTGAGGAGCGGTCCCGCAGGGACGATTTGGTCCAGTGGACCAAATCGAGCGACGAACGCCCGAAGCGATAGCGAAGAGCGAGCGGGATTGCCGCCGTTAGCCACGGGCTGGCGCCCCAAGGGGATTGTCATCCCGGAAGCGCGAAGCCCATTCTCAAACAAGGATGGCCGGGATCCATTCCCCGGCATCGGGTCTCGCAGATCCATGGGTTCCGGCTCTCCAGCGCTCACGCGCTTGCCGTGGGGATGACGCTCATGGCTGCTGCGGGAATCCGCAGCCAGGACTTACCCGCGCCTAGCTGACCGGCGCGCCCATCCGCTAACACCGCTCCGCCTGGCCCAAGCCAGGCCGGAGCCGCCCGCGCACGTGCTTTTCGCAGAAAAGGCAAGCGCTGAATTCACTTGTTGGAAACCTGCCAGACCCCTACCTTGTCATTGGCGGTAAGCTGCAGCGTTCGAACGGCAAACCATTCCGTCGACCGTACATTTCTGTCAGGGAGCTGGCTCTGGCGGGGACCGTGGTCCCCATCACCTGGCGCCCACCTAGCTTGCTGGGTCGAACGGGAATGAAAAGCTCGTACGGCGCACGTGGCCCCGCCACCCATTCCCTCTCTCAAGCGTGCCCGTTCGCGCGCCATGCGGAGCGCATGATCCTGAGCGACTCTAATTCCACTATCAGCTCTGCGGAGATCGCCGAACAGAAGGCGATCCTGCGCGGACATATGATGGAAATCCGTACCGAGGCCGCCGCACGCGATCCCGATGCCGCCGGCCGTCTCGCGGCGCGCTTTCCCATCAAACTGTTCGATCGCTATGGGCCGGTCGTCTCCGGCTATGTCGCGATCGGCGACGAGCTTGACCCCGCGCCGCTTCTCGCTCGCCTCGCCGGCGCAGGCGCGCGCATCGTCCTGCCGCGCGTCGAAAGCGATGGCGCGATGACGTTCCGCGATGCGACGCGCGCCACGCTCGAGAAAGGGCCGTTCGGCCTTACCCAACCGTCGGCTGCAGCGGAGATCGTGCGGCCCAACCTGGTGCTGACGCCCCTGCTGGCGTTCGATGCGCGCGGGCGCCGGCTCGGCTATGGCAAGGGTCATTACGACCGCGCAATCGCCGCGCTTCGCTCGACGGGGCGCGTGTTCTATCTCGGAATCGCCTATGCGCAGCAGCAGGCGGACGTGATCCCGGTCGATCGCCACGATCTCCTGCTCGACTGGGTCGAGACGCCGCTGAATTCCGTGCCGCTTTTCCTTGGCCGGGCGTTCGCCCGCTAGCGTCCAATATCGTTACAACAAATCCACGCTAATCAGGTGGAAAGCATTCCGCTTGACCCTTCGCCTTGACACGCGTCAGCATCCGTTCCGGGACAGTCGGCTGGCAACGCAAAGCCCTTTGGGCTCCAGGGAGACTCAGCCATGGCGCAGGACCGGTCTCGACGTTCGCCGCAGGAATCCTGGTCGTTTGCCAAGGTCGTGAGGGCAAGCCTGCTGGTTTCGCTGGCCGCCGCCGCTGCGGGGTGTGGCGGCGGGGGCGGTGGGGGCGGCGGTTCGCTTCCGCCGCCGCCGATCTTGCCGCCGCCTCCACCTCCGCCGCCACCGCCTCCGCTTGTGCCGCCGCTGCCGCCGCCGGTCGCGCCTGCAGCAACGTTCGAGACGCCGGAATATTTCGGCGCTTTCCAGAGCGGCAACCGCGCCGGCAACGCCCAGATCCACGCCTCCAGCGCCTATTCGCTAGGCGGGACCGGAGCAGGGATCACCGTCGCCGTCATCGACACCAATGTCGACACCTCGATCAGCGAGTTGACCGGCCAGATCAGCAGCAGTTTCGACGTGAACGCCACTGGTCGCGCGGCCAGCGACATCGACACCAACGGCCATGGCACGATGGTGAGCAGCGTCATCGTCGCTAACAAGAACGGCACGGGGATGCACGGCATTGCCTACGAAGCAAAAGTTCTCGCCATCCGCGCAGACACGCGCGGCTCGTGCCAGAACCAGCCAGTAGGGGACGACGACGGAGGCTGCACATTTAACGACTCGACGCTGATCGCCGCGATCAACCACGCGGTCAGCCAGGGCGCCAAGATCATCAACATGTCGCTGGGCGGCGAGGACGGTTCGCAGATTTCGCCGCAGCTGCGCACCGCAATGATCAACGCCGTCAACCAGGGCGTGCTGTTCACCATCGCCGCCGGCAATGAAGGCGCGGCGGCAAGCGGCGGCACGGCAGCCAAGGGCCTCAACCCAACCGAGCCGGCGATCGTCGCCAACGATCCCGCGCTGCGCGGCCGCGTCGTGGCCGTCGGTGCGATCAACAACGTCGATCGCACGATCCCGACTTTCTCGAACCGGGCAGGCACCACCGCGGACTTCTATCTCCTGGCGCCCGGTCAGCGTGTGGTCACCGCGGGCGTCGACGACAATGTGCGCAATCCTAACGACCCGACATGTACACCTGGGCAAACCACGCCTTGCAACGACGCCGACACCAATGGAAACTACTGGTTGGTTTCCGGCACCTCGTTTGCCGCGCCGATCGTGGCCGGCGCGCTGGCGCTGATGCTCGACATCTTCCCCAATATCACACCGGAAAATGCGCTCGCCATCCTGCTGACCACCGCGGACGATTACGTTAACACGAATCTGGACGCCATCACCGGAACGGCTGCGGGCGCGGGCACGGACATCGTGGGCGGACGCGGCATTCTCAACCTGCAGCGCGCGCTGTCGCCGGTCGGCACGGTGAGCCTCAATTTCGCGGGACGCGAGGTTGAGCTGGGCGCGGCGATGGGGCCGGCGCGCGGCGCGCTGGGCGACTGGGTCGAGGCGTCCGGCGCTTTCAACGGCCTCGTCTTCCAGGACAGCTATGAGCGCGGCTTCCGCATCGGCGAGGTCAAGCTTGCAGAGGCGCGTGCGCCGTTCTCGGATTTCACACTGCGATCGGATTACGCGCGCGGACAGGCGCGGGCGCTCAATCTCGGGCCGGCCTCGATCTCGTGGTTCAATGCGCCCAAGCCCGCCTACGATCCGCGTGCGCCGTGGATGGAAGCGCCCGATCCTACCTTCCAGGTGAGCTACAGCTTCACTAACAGCAGGGTCGCGGCCGGGCGCGGCGGCGGCCCGCGGCGCCTGACGCCGGGCATGACGCTGGTCGACGATCCATCCGGGCCCGACCACACTCGGCACGGGCGACAGCTGGGCGAGCGCGAGCCATTCCTTTGGGCCGGTCGAGCTCGACTTCCGCTCGTCGTCGGGGGGCGGCCGCGCAGCGTCGAGCGTCGGCATCGGCAAGTCGGGCGAGGACTGGGCGGTGCGCCTCGGCTATGCCGCGCTGAAAGACGCCAGCGCTACGCTGGGCGGCACGCTGCAGAGCCGCTTCGGCGGCGGGGACAGCCACGAAACTGTCGGCTGTCAGCCTCGAAGGCCAGAAAGCTTGCGGGCAGATGGACGTTCAGCGGCGCGGTCGAGGGCGCTCAGGCGCGGATCGACGATCTCGGCGTCACCGGCCTCTGGACCAGCTCATGGTCGCTGTCGGCCGAGCGCCCCTTCGCGGGCGGGGCGCTGCGCTTTACGGCGGCGCAGCCGCGCCGGGCCGAAGGCGGCGAGCTCGCGTTCGATGCGCCGATCGAGGTGACGCGCACCGGCGCCATCCTGTACGAACACCGCATCGCCGGGCTGACGCCCAGCGGCCGCGAACTCGATCTCGAAACGGCATGGGTGACGAACCTTGGAGACATGACGACGCTGGAAACGGCGGCGGCGCTGTCGATCCAGCCCAATCACGTCGCCAGCGCGAAGCCTGAAGCCGCCGTGTGGGTGAGCCTGCGGCACGCCTGGTGAGTTATCCCTAGCGCGGCAGGAGCTGCTCGATCCGGGCAAGCCGGCTGCGGCTAACCGGAATCTGCGCGCCGCCGGCAAGCTCCAGCATCCGGCGGCGGTTGGCGAGCGTGCGGATAACGCGCAGGTGAGCGGTATTGGCGATATGGGACCGGTGCACGCGCACAAAGCCGGGCGGGAGGCGGCGCTCGAGATCGTTGAGTCGCGTGTCATGCAGGAAACGCCGGCCATCGGCGAGGACGACCTCGACATAATCGTCTGCGCCTGACAGCGCGACGATGTCAGCGAAAGCGGCGAGGTCTATGCGACCGGCGGAGCGAACGGCGAGGCTGGTCTGGCCGGGCCCGCGCACCGCGGAGCGGTCGAGGGCGCGGTTGAGCGCGATACCTAAGCGTTCCGCGGAGACCGGCTTGGCGACAAAGTCGATGACCGCATGGTCGAAAGCGTCGATGGCGCGGCTGGAGTTGGCCGAGACGACGATGGTGGGCGGGCGATGCGCCGAGCTGAGAATCGAGAAGCCGTCGGCGCCGTTGAGATTGAGGTCAAGCAGCAGGAGATCGACGCGCGAGGAGGCGAGCGCAGTGCTGGCGGCTTCGACCGTGGAAGCGACCGTCAGGTCGCCGATGCGCGCGCCGAGGCTTTCGCGCACCATGCGCTCGAGGCGGCGCGCCGCGGGAGCTTCGTCCTCTGCGATGAGGACGTTCATATGGCGAACCGCGCACGGGGGATTGTAAGCACTGTGCGCCAGCCGCTGTCGGCCGCGCCGCTTTCGACGCGCGCGCCTGACCCGAACGCGGCTTCGAGGCGACGGCGAACATAGGCGAGGCCTTCACCGGTCGTGGCGCGCGCCTCTTCGCTGCGCGGCTGCGGTTCGCTTGACGGCGGGGTGATCAGGACGAGGCGACTGGCGCCTTCGCCGTCCTCCCGCGTGAGGACGAATTCACCGCCGTCGGCGAAGCGGCCGTGGGTGAAGGCGTTCTCGATGAGCGTGTGGAGCACGCCGGGCGGGACTTCGGCGGCTTCATCGATATTGCGCATCGCCAGCGAGAAGGGCCGGTCGACGCGGTAGGACATGACGTCGAGGTGGCGGCGGCAGAGGGCGATCTCTTCACTGAGGGAAATCAGCGGCCGGTCGCTGACCTGCGAGAGGAGGCGGAATTCTTCCGCCAGCGCCTCGATCATCTTCACGCCGGTCTTGGGATCGGACTCGACCCACTCGATCAACGCGTTGAGCGTGTTCATCAGGAAGTGTGGCGCTATGCGGCGGCGGAGAAGTTCGAGCTCCAGCAGGTCGGCGCGACGGCGCGCCTGCTCTTCCGCCTCGCGGGCGCGTCGCAGGACGCGCACCTGATCGACGAACAGCACGAGCATCAGCAGGCTGACGGCGACATAGAAGGTGCGGTCCAGGAACAAGGCGTTCTCGATGAGTTGCAGCGCGATGAAGACGGCGAGTGCAACCGCCGTCGCTATGGCCCCGGGCAGGCGCGCGCGTGCGCCCTGCGCAGCGGCCAGAAGCGAGACGACAGATGGCCCGAGGATGAAGCCGAGCGCCATTCCGTCGAACCCGGGCAGGATCGGCCAGAGCGCCAGCGCCGCGGCAGCGGCCATCACAACGTGGAGCCGCCAGCGGCGACAAGCGAAGCGGTGCGCAATGTAGGCGGTGAGCGCCATGCCAAAGGCGAAGGCGAGAACGCCGATGGCCGACAGACGCCAGAGCTGCAGCGGGTACGCAAAACTGATGAACCCCCGCAGGGACTCGAGCCAAAGCTGGCCGACGGTGAACACCGACATCAGTGCGATGAACAGAGGACCAAGCGACCGGCTCATGATGAAGGTGAAGCCGAAAAACAACGCGGCGGCGATCAGCGCGCCGGTCGCCGCGAGGCTCGGGCCGTATTGTCCGAGCAGCGAGCGGCTGACGCCCATCCGGGCGCCGTAGATATAGTGCAGCGGCGTCGCGATCGGCATCGAAAGGTGGAAGGTTGAGTAGCGGACGGCGACCTGGTTGTCGCCGGCGTGAATCAGATGTGGAGGAATCCACGTGACCGCATCGAGGTCGCCTGGAGTCTCGGCTTCGCGCGAGGCGCCGACGCGGCCGACCGAGCCGATGCGTTCGCCATTCCACCAGATGTCGCGAGAGGCGAGCGCGCCGGTGTAGAGACCGAGCGGCGCGGCGCCAGGGTAGCCTTCCTCGATGCGGAAGCGGCCGGTGACCCAGATGACGCGGTTCTGTGAGTCGACCTGACCGAGATCGTCGAAGGATCGGCATGATGCGGCGTCGATGTCGGAGGGATCATCGCTCCTGCCGAGGCTGCCGCAGGCCCGCCGATCCTCCAGGCCGGAGATGGGACGAGGCGGCCCGCCGAACTGCCCGATCGAGGCTTCGACCGACTGGGCTGCAGCCGCTGGCGCGAGCAGCAACGCAAGCAGAAGAGCGATTGCGCGCAGTGTCATGGCGGCACTCTAGCAGTTTTGCCGAAGACGCGCGTGTCATTCGCCGGGCATTTGTGTCCGTTCACCGATGACATGCCGTTCGCCGGAAATCCGGCGCCATTGGCCGATGTGGACCGGGAAAGTGCGTGGAGCAGCGGCATAACAAGCTGAGATCGCATGTTCCGGGAGGACCTGATGAGGTTGCTGTCATCTGTAGCGCTATTGGCCTTGGCTGCGTGTGTGGCTGCGCCGCCCCCCGACGCTGCGCCGGCTCAACGGGCGGTTGTTGCAGCGCCAGCGCCGCTGTTGACCGTCGAGCCCTACACATTCACGGGGCCGAATGGCGTAAAGGTGGAAGCCGAGCGGGGAACATTCGAGGTTCTCGAGAACCGCAAGGATCCCAACTCGCGAAAGATCAAGATCGGCTTTGTGCGGTTCAAGTCGACGTCAGCCAACCCGGGCGATCCCATCGTCTATCTCGCGGGCGGACCGGGCGGCACGGGAACGGGCACCGCGCAGGGACCGCGCTTTCCGCTGTTCATGGCGCTGCGGGAAGTTGCCGACGTGATCGCCTACGACCAGCGCGGGACCGGTTTCTCCACGCCGACGCCGTTCTGCCGCGCCGAGCCTGCCTTCGACATGAGTGCGCCGATCACGCGGGCGAGCCTGACGGCGTTCTATCGCGCCGGCCTGACGCGCTGCTTCGACTGGTGGGAAAGCCAGGGCATCGACATCGACGCCTACACCACGATCGAGAGCGCGCATGACATGGAAGACCTGCGCAAGGCGCTCGGCGCGCGCAAGCTGAATCTGTGGGGCATCAGCTATGGCTCGCACCTTGGCCTTGCCTTCATGAAGTATCATGGCGGCTCGGTGAACAAGGCGGTGCTGTCGGGCATCGAGGGGCTGGACCAGACGATCAAACGCCCCGCCATGACCGACAAGATGTTCGCTCACGTGCAGGAACTCATCGACGCCGACCCGAAAGCGAAGGCGGTCTATCCCGATCTTGCCGGCATGATGCGCCGCGTCGTGGCGAGGCTGAATGCACAGCCCGCGATGGTCACGTTCACGCCGCAGGGCTCAGCCACGCCGGTGACCGTCACCTTCAACGGATATGCGCTGCAGCTGCTCGCTTCGCAGTCGATCGCCGATCCGCCGGCTATCGCCAACGTGCCGCTCGCCGTCTACGCCGCCGACAGGGGAAGTTACGAGCAGGTCGCGCGCCAAGTCTACAATTTCCGCCAGCAGCTTGTCGGCTTCCGCGGCATGCCGGATGCGATGGACCTGGCATCCGGCGCGACAGCAGCGAGGCTGGCGCTGGTGACCAAAGAGGCAGAGACATCGCTGCTGGCCGACACGCTCAACTTCCCGATGCCGCACATCATGGGCGTCAGGCCGCAGATCGACGCAGGCGATGCGTTTCGCGCGCCGTTCAAGTCGGACATACCGGCGCTGTTCATCTCGGCGACGCTGGACGGGCGAACCTACCCGGAGGAAGCGGCGGAAGAGATCAAGGGCTTCTCCAACAAGCGGCGGCTGATCGTGGAGAATGGCGGGCACAACATCTATGAAGCCGACCAGCGCGTGGCCGACGCCGTGCTGGCGTTCTTCAAGGGGCAGCCGACGCCGGAGCGGATCGAGATGGCGCCGCCGAAATTCGCGACGCCCTGATCCGAACCTCCTTCCTGAGAGATGCCCCGGATCAGCCGCCGCGCCTGGTAGGGACGCGCACGCGCGCGGGCTGCTGCGACTTGCGCATGCGGCGGACGGCGCGGCGGACGACGACGCTGAGGCGGGCGAGGCGCGTGCCGCGGACGCCGGAGGGCTTGCGCCAGCTGTCGTTGGCCTGCGGGAAGCGAAGGCTCATGCGCTCGGCGGCGCGGACGATCTCGGGCGTCGATTCATCCTCAGGCGTCGCGAACAGCTTCCACATCATCGAGCCGCGGCGGACTCGTCCGGAAAGCACCGCCACAAGAAGCGGGGCGAACATCAGCGCGCCCGCGACCGGAAGGGTCTGGAGCACGAAGTGCCAGCCGATGATGGCGGCGGCGAACAAAAGGCCGAAGCCGACGATCATGTGCGGGCGATAGTGCCTGACAAGGTCGCTCCAAGCGAAGGTATCGCGGTCGCGCACCTGCGGGCGCCAGCCGGCGTCGCGGCCGGCGAGCGTCGCGATGATCGAGCCGGCGTGGTTGACCATCATGATCGGCGCGACGAGGGCGGTGAGAATTGCATCGGCGACGATCCGGGCGAGGAAGCGCGGATGCTTGGTCCAGCCGGGAAGCTTGCCCGCGGACCAGGCGATGACCGCCAGCCATTTCGGCGACAGCAGGATGAAAGCAGTGAGCACAAGCAGGCGCACGGCGCGCCACGGATCGTCGGCCACAGGCGAGGGAATGGCGCCGGCGTCGATTGCGGCAGGGAAGAACTTCGCCTGCAGCGCTATCAGCACGCCGGTGATGATAAGGCTGAGCCACATCGCGCCGGAGAGATAGCCGGCAAGACCGGCGAGGATGTGGGCGCGGTTGATCCAGTCGAAGCCCTTGGCGAAGAGAATCTGTATCTGCTGGATGTTGCCCTGAGCCCACCTGCGGTCTCGCGCGGCGACATCGATGAGCGTCGGCGGCGTTTCCTCGTAGCTGCCTTCGATGTCCGGCGCGATCTCGACGCGCCAGCCGGCGCGGCGGAGAAGGGCGGCTTCGATGAAGTCGTGGCTGAGGATCGGGCCGCCGAGCGGCGCCTTGCCTGGAAGGTCGGGGAGCTTGGCGTGGCTCGCGAACGGCTTCACGCGGATGATGGCGTTGTGGCCCCAGAAGTTGCCGGCGCCGCCGGACCACCAGGCGAGGCCCGCCCCGAACAGGCCGCCATGGGCGCGCAGGCCGAACTGCTGGCCGCGCGCAGAAACCGTGCGGGCGCTGACGATCATCGGCAGTGTCTGGATCAACGCGGTCTTGGGGCTCTGGTCCATGCGGCGGACGAGCTCGATGAGGCCGTCTGGCGTCATCAGGCTGTCGGCGTCGAGCACGGCCATGTATTCGTAGCGGCCGCCCCAGCGCTGGACGAAGTCGCCGATATTGCCCTGCTTCTTCATCCAGTTGTGTTTGCGGCGGCGATAGAAGAAAGGCTCGTGTCCGCGCCGGCGCAGCACGTCCTGGATCACGGCCTCTTCGGCTTCGGCGAGCTGCGGATCGGACGTGTCGCTGAGGAAGAAGATCTCGAAATTGTTCTGGGCGTCTCGCTCTTTGAGTGCTTCCCACATCGCTTCGGCGGCGCCGACGACCTTCGCTGCGCGCTCGTTGTAGAGCGGAATGACGATGGCGGTGCGGGAGCGGGACTTAACTTCCGAAGGCGCGGCCTGACGCTTGGTCGAGAGGAGGACGGAGCATCCCGCGAAGGCGGTGGCGGCGGCGGAGGTCAGCCAGAAGAAGTTAATGGCGAAGATGACGATGGCGAGCCATTCGAGCGGATTGACGCCGTCCTTGGCGAAGCCGCCGATCATCTCGCGCGTCGCCCATGAGGTGAGCGCCACCGAGCCGATGATGATCACGAGCAGGCGCCATCGGCCGTCGCTTTCGCGCGGCGGCGGCGTGCGGGCGCACGACAGCGGCTGCATCGGCATTTCGAGCGGGGACTGGGGTGGGCACCGGCTGAAGCCGGCGCTGGCGGACACGCCTGTCGGTACGGATGTGTCCATGATCAGGCGCGCGTCCATGTCGCGACCCCGGCGTTGGGTTGATCCTGATAGCGGGAGGCGGGCTGGGCGCCCGAGGCAACAAACGGCAACTGCACAGCTCTGGCATCCTTGGACGAGACCGCCTACCGGCGGTCTGCCGCGACCACACCCTTGAGCAAATCCCCTCAGGCGCGGCCTATTTGTGGTCTTGTCCGTCGCGTCCCGGGGGAGGCTTCTAACACAGTAAACCGCCGGGGCTCCATATCCCCCTGCGCGATTGCGGCATTTCAGGCAAAAAAGTGAGAGTTTTAAGGAGTTAGGGGGTGGCGTCAGCCGCCCGCGGGCCGGTTAACGCCGCTGGGCGAGAAGCTGGCGCCGCCTGCTTTTCGATCACCAGATGGCGGATGAAGAACTCCATCATACGGGCGAGGTCGAGGCCGGTATGGCCCCGGTCGGGTCCAACCTGGACCTCGAAACTCTTGCCCGCAGTCTGCAGCGCCTTGATGAGCTGTATGGCGTTCTTCGGGTGAACGTTGTCGTCCGAAGTCCCGTAGTAAATCAGCAGGTCGCCCTTGAGCTGGCTCGCATAGGTGAGGACGGCGGCGCGGTCGTATGCATCTTTGTCGGTCTGAGGCAGGCCCAGATAGCGCTCCGAATAAGCTGTGTCGTAGAGGCGGTAGTCCGTGACCGGCGAATTGGAGACGGCGGCCGCGACGACGTCTGGGTGGCGCATCAGCACTGTGGCGGACGAGGTGCCGCCATAAGACGTGCCGTAGATGCCGACACGCGCGCGGTCGACATAGGGGCGGCTGTAGAGCGAGCGAATCCCGGCGGCGAAATCGTCCATCTCGACGATGCCGAGCTGCTTGTAGGCCGCGTCGAGAATCTTCCGCCCCTTGCCGGAGTTGGTGCGCGCATCAAGGCGCAGCAAAAGGAACCCGTATTCGGTGATGGGGTTGGCCTGCGAGAAGGTCTCCGTCAGCCCGCCGGAGCCTGGGCCGCCATAGACGCTGACCAGCATCGGATAGGTCTTCGAAGGGTCGAAGTCGGAGGGGAATTGCAGCGCGCCGTGCAGCGGCGTCTTTCCGTCGGCCGAAGTGAAGGTGAAGAACTCGGTGCGTCTGAGGCCAAGGCTGTCGAACTTGGATGTGTCGCTGGCGGCGATCTCGGCGACAACTTTGCCGTTGAGGTCGAGAAGGCGCGAGACCGGCGCCGTGTCGTGCGTCTGCGCGACATCGACAAAGTGCTGGCCGTCCGGCGCGACGTCGACGCGGTGAGTGAAGGTTGGATCGGTGAGGCGCCTGTCGCCGGATCCGTTCAGCTTCACGCGGTGAAGCTGAAGCTTCATGTGATTGTCGCCGGTGCGCGCTGTGTACCACAGCAGGCCCGCCTTCTCGTCAACCTTCACGATCTCGCCGACATCGGCGTTGTGATTGGTGAGGCGCGCGAGCTGCTTGCCCAGCAGGTTGTAGAGATAGAAATTCCTGTGGTCGTTGCGCTCCGACACCCAGATGAAGCGCTTGCCGTCTTCCAGCAGACGCGGCGCAGTTCCGGTGGCCCAAGACTGCGGACGGCTCTCGCGCACGACGGAGCGGCAGGCGCCGGTAGTGGGCAAGCAAGCGGCGAGATCATAGATCTTTTGAAGGCGGTCGGCGCGGCGGATCAGGATTTCCGATCCGTCCTTAGTCCACTGCGCGGCCCAAGCATAATGGCCGACAACATCGTTAGTGAAAGACTTGCCGTCGCGCACGTCCATCTTGGTGGTGACGCCGGTGTCGAGGTCGTAGACCATGAGGTCGGCGACGGGGTTGTTCGATCCAGGATGCGGATAGGCCTCGGTGAGGACGGTGGAGAGCTTCTTCGTCTGGTCGAGCTGGAGAAAATAGTCCTCCACCATGGATTCATCGTAGCGCATCCACGCGATCTTGCGGCTGTCGGGCGACCACCAGACCGGCGAGGAGACATTGAACTCTTCGAGATAGAGGTAGGAGCCGACGCCGTTTCGGATGCGGGCCACAGCAGAGCCGTCGGTTGAGATCTGCTTTTCGTTGCTGCCGGCGACGGGCGCCACCCAGACATTGTAGTCGCGCGAGAAGGCGCGGTTCTGCCCGTCGGGCGAGGTGACGTTGGCCTCCGCGCCGCGGCCGCGAGCCAGCACGAGGCCCCCGGAGGCCGCTGTCGGCAGATGCGATTCCTCCGCGGCGCTCCTTGGCGGCGCTTCGCTGGCCTTTAGCGTCGCGAGATCGAAACGCCACCGCTTGCCGTCAAGCGAATAGTCGAAGGATTTCGAATCTTCGGCCCAGCTGGCGTTGATCGAGCCGAGCTTCACCGAGCCTGAAATCTGCGGCGACACTTTCGCCCAGTTTTCGTAGCCTGGCATGGTCAGGATGCGCGATTGCGCCAGCGCCGCGGGCGCCGCCATCGCCAGAGCCAGCCCTACAAGCCCGAACCGTTCGATCATGCGCATGCTTCCTGGTGGCGGAGGCTTCCCCCGGCGCGCAGTTTTCCCTCAAATCCTGCCGCGGTCGAGGGGAGGGACGGGACTGTGATCAGGAAGTCGCCGCATCCCGCTTGAGGGGAATCGCGGGCGGGCCTATCCGGACAAGATGGAGACGCCGTCAAACCAGGCTTCACGCCCCGACCGCCGAGGCGCCTTCATTCTTCTTTTCTGCTGCCTGTTCGCGGTAGGCGCCGGCAACATGATGCTGACGTCCACGGTGCTGCCGCCGCTTACGCGAGAGCTAGGCCTGCCGGACTGGACGGCGGGGGCGATTTTTTCGTTGTCCGCCGGCGTGTGGGTGGTCACCGCGCCCTATTGGGGCAACCGGTCGAATAACTGGGGACGCAGGCCGGTCACGGCCATCGGCATGTTCGGTTTCGCCATTTCGATGCTGCTGTTCGGTGCAGTGTCGCTGGCGGCACTGCTCGGCTGGATGTCGGGATGGGTGCTGATCTTCGTGCTGTTGCTGACGGCCCGTACGCTGTTCGGTGTTTTCGGCTCGGCGACCAATCCGGCCGCGCAGGCCTACGTCGCTGACCGCACCAGCCGCGAGGAGCGCACCGACGAGATCGCGACGCTGACATCCGGCTTCACGCTGGGTCAGGTGGCGGGCCCCGCCGCCGCTGGCGTGCTGATGGGGTTGGGCGGCCTGTTGTCGCCGACATTCGGCCTGGTCGCGCCAACCTTCGTGATCTGCATCGTCGCGGCGGTGATCGGCTGGATCGTGTTGACGAAACTGCCCGAACACCGGCCGCCGAAACAGGATGCGGGCCTTGGCAGGTCGGGAGCGAAGGGGCTTTGGCGCGATCCGGCGATACTGCCCTACCTCGTCTACGCCGTGGGACTTTCGCTGGTGACGGGCGTGCTGACGCAGACTTTCCCCTATGTGATCATGGATCGCATGCATGTCGAAGGCACCGCCGCGGCGCAGGCGACCGCGCCGCCGATGACGATCGGCGCTATGGCGACGCTGATTGCCCAGCTGGTGCTGATACCGCGCCTCAAACTGCCGGTACGGTCGCTGATGGTCTATGGCGCGATCATGCTGGCGTTGGCGTCGGTGTTCATGGTGTGGGCGCAGGACTTCGCGCTGTTCGCCTTCTCGCAGATGATGATCGGCTTCGGGCAGGGGCTGGCGCGGCCCGGCTTCTCCGCGGGCGCCTCGCTGGCGGCGAGCCAGGAGCAGCAGGGCGATGCCGCCGGGCTGATCACCGCCGCCAACGGCATGGGCTTCGTGGTCTCGCCCCTGTTCGGCCTGTGGATGTACCAGCACTTCTCGCCGGCTTCGCCCTTCATTTTCTGTGCGATGCTGCTGGCGGGCATGGCGGTCTACGCCTGGTTCACGGCGCAGTCGGCGCCGCCGACCAGGGAAGTCATCGCCAAGGAAACCGCGTCGGAGTGATCGCAGCTTCGGCGCGCGAGAAGATCGCCACGGCCTGCAACCAATCGACCCGTCGCCAGCGAGCCAAACTTCAGCCTTCAGCTCGCTGCTGCGATCACCTTGTCTAGCATCTCGGCGGTCGGGAAGCCATCAGCGACAAGGCCTTTGTCCTTCTGGAATCCCTGCAGCGCCCGGCGGGTTCCTCGCCCGATGACGCCGTCGACGGCGCCGGGGCTATAGCCGAGCTTGTTAAGCGCGGTCTGCAGATCCTTCGCCTGCTGCTGCGTCAGCATGACAATCTCGGTAGGCCATGGCCGCGACAGGTCTGGCCGTCCCGCGAGACGATCGGCGAGCAGGCCGACGGCGAGCGCGTAGCTGTCGGCGTTGTTGTACCTCTTGATGGCGTAGAAATTGTCGAACAACAGGAAGACGGGACCGTATGAGCCGGCAGGCAGGAAGAGCTCGGCTTCCAGCGCATCCGAATTGCCGAACTGCGGGGCGGTCGCAGGCGCAACGCCCATCGCCTTCCACGCAGCGACGGCGAGTTTGCGGCCATCGCCTAGCGAGAAATCGAACCCGGCCGGCAGCTTCGCCTCGATCGCCCACGGCTCGCCCTTCCGCCAGCCGGAGGTGGTGAGATAGTTGGCGGCCGAGGCAAGCGCATCGCCGGTGTTGGTCCAGAGGTCCTTCTTGCCGTCCATGTCGAAGTCGCGGCCGTGCTGCAGGAAGGTGGAGGGCATGAACTGCGTCTGGCCGACGGCGCCTGCCCAGGAGGCCAGGCGGAACTGGTCGCGCGTCGCCGAGCCGTTCTCGATAAGCTGCATGACGGCGAGCAGTTCGCCCTCGTTGAAATCCTTGCGGCGCCCGGCGGCCGCCTGGCTTGCCAGCGTGCGCGGCGCATCGATGTCGCCGATGATGGCGCCGTAGCCCGACTCCATCCCCCAGATCGCCGCCACGATTTCGCGCGGCGTCGCATATGACTGCTCGATGCCGTCAAATACTGCTGCGTTCTCGGCGAGCCTCGCCTGACCGTTGGTGACGCGTGTGGGCGAGACCGCGGACTTCGCATAGTCCCAGATCGGCTTCACGAACTCGGCCTGGTTGTCGAAGGTGGCAATCTGCACTTCCGCAGGGATCGGCTCGAGGTCCGACAGCACGGCGATGATGGCTGCGCGGTTGCGGCCGGCGGCGTCGGCTTTGCCGACGAAGGAATCGCGCCAGGCGTCGAACTGAGGATCGCCTGAGGATTTGAACGCGATAAGAGGGGCGGGCGCCCCCGCGGATGACGAGCCGGAGCCAGGGGGGCCGGATTGCTCGGGCGGGGCGGCGGGCGAACTGTCGCCTTCCTGGGTCTCGCAACCGACCAGCGCCAGGCCCATGGCGATCCCCGCGACGGCCCAGCGGAAGGTTCGAACAGCCATGCCCAACTCCCTCGCTCCCGCGTCCGGCCTCCCCGGTGGCCAACACGCGAATAGATAACCCATCACAGTCTGCGGCAATCTGGCTGGTGATTTCGTGAACGAAGCCCGAACCTGATGGCGATTTCCGGTACAGATTCAGCGCTTCGCTGGTGCTATGGGCGCTGGTTGACAGGCCCCACAGGCCTCGTTAAGTCCCCCGGTCCCGCAATTCCAGACGCCGTTGGCCCCATGAAAGTCAGAAGCTCACTCAAGTCGCTGAAGGGCCGCCATCGCGATTGCAAGATCGTGCGCCGCAAGGGTCGGGTTTACGTGATCAACAAGACCGACCCGCGCTTCAAGGCCAAGCAAGGCTGATCTCCCGTTTTGTTGAGCCTGCCGGCGCCGCTCAGCGGTTGCTCGCGCTTGCCGATGCGGCAAGGCCTCAGCATAGTGTGGCCATGAGTTTCTCCGCCCTTGTGCGCATATCCGCCAGCCTCGTTGCAGCCGCGACGCTTGCGGCCGCCTGCGGACAGCCAGCCGCGAAAGAAGTCGCCGCCGGCGCGGACAAGGACAAGCCCTCCGTCGCCGCCCAGGCTGACGCCCTGTCCGCCAAGCCCACGGGCGAGGCCAAGCCGGGCGAGGAAAAGGGCAAGGAACTCGGGAACGTTTCCCAGGAGCTTCTCGATAAGCTCAAGACCACCGACAGCGACGCGGAGGCCGCCCGGCTCGAGGAAGAGATCTGGGACGCCTGGTTGGTCTCCGGCTCCGGCACCGTCGACATCCTGATGAAGCGCGGGCTCGAATATCAGGAGCAGGAGGACGTCGAGGGCGCGCGCGAGATGTTCGACCGCGTCATCGCCATCCGTCCGGAATACGCCGAGGGATGGAACCGCCGCGCCCTGCTGTTCTTCAACGACGGCAAGTATGACGAGGCGGTCGCCGATCTGGAATCGACCCTGGTCCACGAGCCACGCCATTTCGGCGCCTGGATCGGCCTGGGAATGATCTTCGAGTCGATCGAACGTCCGGAGGCCGCGCTGCTGGCCTACCGCAAGGCGCTTGAAGTGCATCCCAATGCGGCGGCGGCCAAGCAGGGCGAAAAGCGCCTGATCCGCATCGTCGAAGGCATGCCGCTCTAACTTTCCACAAGAAACTCTGCTCACAGGCTGATGCACAGGGAATCGCCGCGTGCGTCGCTGGCGTCGTTGGATGTGGTGGCGCCGCCGTCTAAACTCGGGCTTCGAAACTGGCTTTCCGGAGATGAGCATCATGGACGACGGCGCAGCGGCGGCCGCCCTCACAGAGGCTGCACGTGAAAAGCTGAAACAGGTTGTCTCGAAGATTGAGCGCCTTGAGGAAGAGAAGAAAGAGGTCGGCGGCCAGATCAAGGACGTCTATGCCGAAGCCAAGTCCATGGGTTACGACACCAAGGCCCTGCGCAGCGTGATCCGCTTCCGCAAGACCGACCGGCAGGAGCGCGAGGAGCAGGAAGCCATCCTCGACACTTACTTGCTGGCGCTGGGCGAGATTTAGTCCAACGCATTTTAGCCATTAGGCAAATCGCGCTAGCCTCTCCTCGCCATGGCCAAGCGCGAGGTCGACAAGCACAAGACGCGGAAGGCGCTGCGAAAGCTGCGCCGCGCGGCTGAGCGCGCCACGGAAGAGGGTGGGCCGGGCCTTACCACCTGGGAAAAGGACTTCGTCGAAGGCGTCAGCGGCCGGCTGGAGAAATACGGCTCGGCCTTCCGCGATCCCGGCAAGGGCAGGCTGGAAGACGCGCTCTCCCAGCGCCAGGCCCAGGTTGCTCGCGTGATCGACAAGAAATCGCGCAAGGCAAAGGCGGACGCACCCGGGCCGGGCGCGTCGGGCAAGGACACGGCCAAAGAGCGGAGGCCCCAGCTCAAGCGCTCCGCCTTCAAGCGAAAAAACCCGATGGGCGCGCGGTCCGGTCCGCGCGTGCGCGATGTAAACGAGGACCTGTCGGCCGAACCCGTGACTGGAACTCCGCCCGAGCCCAGGCTCACGCCTGCCGAAAAGCGCGCCGCGCTGCGCATCATTCGCGGCGGCAGGGACGCCTGAACGAGCCCGCTTGCGCCCCGCCACTGGCCGCGAGAAGCTGGCGCAGGGTCAAATTCTCGGGACTTGCCGGCATGCTGAAAAGATTGGCGCTCACAACGGCGCTGTCATTGGCGCTCCTGGGAGCAGGCGCAGCCCATGCGCAGCGGCCGCCGCAAGGCCAGCCGCAGCGTGCCGTCGATCCGCTCGGCGGCGCGTTCGGCGTGACCGAAGCCGCCATGCCGCCCGCTGAGGCAGCCAAGCAGGTCGAGATGATGGCCGCCGCGCTGACCTCGCTGCAGCCACAGCGTCCGGGCGTCGTCGATACCTACATACTCTCGGTGTCCTTCTGGAACGATCCGGTGTTCGAGGCCGAGGCCAAGGAAGCTGCGGCGATCCTCGCCCGCCGCTACGATGCGTCGGACCGCACCATCATTATCTCCGCCGGGCGCGGCGGCGGCGCGGCGCGGACCTATCCGGCGGCGACGCCCAACAATTTCCAGGCGGCGCTCGGCAAGATCGGCGCGACCATCGATCCCGCCGAGGACCTGGTCATCGTGTTCATGACCTCGCATGGCGCGCCGGACGGCACGGTCGCGCTGCAGGAGAAGGAGCGTCTGGGCGGCGGCCTGCGCGTCCTGCCGCTGCGCGCCTCGCTGCAGCAGGCAGGCATCCGCAACAAGGTCTTGATCGTTTCGGCGTGCTTCTCGGGCCATTTCATCGCGCCCTTCATCTCCGATCCCGGCGCCATCGTGTTGACCGCCGCCGCTGCGGACAAGACATCCTTCGGCTGCGAGCCCAGCCGCGACTGGACCTATTTCGGCGATGCGCTGTTCAACCACGCCATGCGCGGCGGCGCCGGACTGGTGGAGTCCTATGAGGACGCGCTGAAGCTGATCACCACATGGGAGACGGATCTCCACGACAAGTGGAATGCGATGACCGCCGCGCAGAAGAAGCAGTCGCCCGAACCGCTGGCGTCCAATCCGCAGAGCAATATCGGCGATCTGGTCGAGCCGCTGGTCGCGAAGGCTGAGTTCTATGGCAACGCCATCAACTGTGCGGGTCATCTTACTTTCGCGCTCGATCGCGCCAAGACGGCGCGGCCGCTGAAGGGCCTCGGCGATGTGCAGGCGCTGCAGACGGCGCGCACCGCGGCGGAGGCGAGCGCGAGCACGGAGGGACTCGTGCGCAAACGCTCGCAGCAGGACACTGCCCGGGCGATCGCCGCGAGCGCAGCTTCGGTGCTGCAGGTGTTCAACGCCCAGCCCGCCGACGTCACCTCCCGCGCCGCAAGGTGCGCTGCGCCGGCAAACGCGGGCTAAGCTGCACTCCAGGGATGTTCGAGCTGCATGGCGACGTGGCGTGCGGTCGAGCGCCCGTATCGTGCTTTCACCATTGCCAGCGTCGCGTCGAGGCTTCGCCCCGGCTTCGCCGGCGACAGGTCCACCAGCTCCAGCCTCTTGTCGTCGGAGCGGTCAACGACGATCTCGAGGCCGCTGAGCGTGCGCACGGTCGGCATAGACGCCACGGTCAGGCATTTCGACTTGTAGGTCCGAGACCAGGCGTCTGCGGCAAAGGCCAGGCAGATCTCGTCGATGCCATCCGCCACGCGGATGCCCAGCGTCTCGTGGTTGACAAAAGCAACAGTGTTCACCGCAGCGAGGCTGTAGAATTCACCGTCGGCGGAAAAGGCGCTACTGTCGTGCCGCTCGTCGAACGAGGCGACCTCGAGTTCGGCGGCAAGCGCCTCCGCGCGGGCTCGCCCCGCGATCGCCTCGACCAGCGCCATCGAAGCCGGCAGCGAGGCCGAAACGCCTGTTGTGGTGACGACGCCCCGGTCAGCTACAAACCGCCGGTCTGGCCGCCATGTCATGCTGGGCGATACTTTCTTGAGATCGCCGACGGAATACCAGTGCGTCGTGCCTGCGCGGCCTTCGAGCAGTCCGGCTTGCCCGACAGTCAGCGCGCCTGCGCAGATGCCGACGATCGTCGCGCCGCCTTTCGCCGCCTGCTGCATCCACGCTACAGCCTTCGGCGCTTTCCAGTCGTGATAGGCGGGAACGATGACGTAGTCCGGCCCGTCCGGGTGCGCCGCGTCGAACTCCGCTGTGGTTTGCTGTGCCTTAATCTTCAGCGCGGGCATCATCTGAACGACGCCCGGCTCAGTGCTCACTGTGACGACGTCGGCGACGCCGGAGCGGGTGAGCACGCTCCATGGGATGATGAAGTCTGTCGTTTCCGATCCCATATTGTCAGCCAGTACCGCAATGAGCGGGCGGCTTCGCTTTGGCGGCGCCATCGCCTTGACAGTGCGGGCGTGTTCGTCCGCTGGGACGTCTGGCGCGTTGTAAGCCGTGGGCGTCGTGCCAACGCAGCTGGTCGCGGTGGCGGCGATGAGGCCAAGACCCGAGCCAAGAAAGAGTCGCCTGTCCATGTGTGACGTCCTTTCCTGCTGACCATGTTTAGGTAGGCGCCGGCGTGCTTGGCGGAAATGACAAACATCCAGCACTTCCTGCCACACGGCGCTCAGGGCTATTTGTTCAGCCCGCGAGTTGCCCGCGGGCAAACAAAAGGGCCCGGCGGTGAGCCGGGCCCTTCCGATCTAGTCTGTCAGTTCAGATCACGGCGTCTGTGTGGGCGTCGGTGTTGCGGCGGGCGCGGGCGCAGCAGCGGCGACCGCTTTCGGCGCAGGAACGGCCTTGCCGGCGCGGATCAGCGCAACGGCCTGGTCGAGCTGGTAGTCCTCGCCTTTGTAGTCAGCAGGCGGCATGTCGGCCGGAATGTGCGGCGGCTTGCGCTCGGCGCCCTGGTCGTTCTCTAGCGCGTGCGGGAGAGCGGCTTCGCTGTAGCGCGCGGCGCGTGTCTTGAGCTCGGCGATGTCCTTGTCGGAGAGGCGGACCTGCGCCACTTCGATATTGGGTTCGATGCCGGCGCCCTGGATCGATTTGCCGGACGGCGTGTAGTAGCGCGAGGTGGTGAGACGCATCGCGCCCTTGCTCGGTCCGAGCGGGATCACGGTCTGCACCGAGCCCTTGCCGAACGAGGTCGTGCCGAGGACGACGGCGCGGCCGCGATCCTGCAGCGCGCCGGCGACGATCTCCGCCGCCGAAGCCGAGCCCTGGTTGATCAGCACCACGACGGGGACGTTGGGGAAGCGGTTCACGCGGCGGGCGTTGTAGCGCTCAACGTCGCTTTCGCGGCGGCCGCGCGTGGAGACGACTTCGCCGCCATTGAGGAAGCGCGAGGAGACTTCGATCGAGGAGTCGAGCAGGCCACCCGGGTTGTCGCGCAGGTCGAGCACGAGGCCCTTTAGGCCGCCCTTCACATCCTTGCGGACCTGATCGAGCGCCTTGTCGAGCGCCTTGGTCGTCTGCTCGTTGAATGTGGTGATGCGGACATAGCCGACATCGCCAATGGCTTTCACCTTGACGACTTCCGGCCGGATCACTTCGCGGGTCAGGGAGACGTCGAACGGCTCGACGCCTTCGCGCACGATGGTGACGGCGAGGCTGGTGCCGACTGCGCCGCGCATCTGTTTGACGGCGTCATTCAGCGGCAGGCCGACGATCGACTTGCCGTCGATGGCGGTAAGGAAGTCGCCGGACTTGACGCCGGCGCGCGAGGCGGGCGTGCCGTCCATCGGGGCGACGACTTTCACGAAGCCGTCCTGGGCCGTCACCTCGATGCCAAGGCCGCCATACTCGCCCGAGGTCTGGGCCTGCATGTCCTTGAAGTCATCCGGGTCGAGGTAGCTGGAATGGGGATCGAGGGAAGAGAGCATGCCGTTGATGGCGGCTTCAATCGCTTCGCTCTCGTCGAATTCGGTGACGTAATTAGATTGGGCCTTGGCCACGATCTCGGCGAAGAGCTCGAGCTGGCGGAAGGTTTCCGCCCGCTTTTCGGCCTGGGTGGTGGTGACCGCGAAGGCCGAAAGCGCGGAGAAACCGACGCCAAGCCCTGCGCCGACCAGGCCGGCAACCATGACCGGACCCATCAACCACTTGCGCATGCTGCGCCGCTCCTCTGTAAACGTCCCGCGTCGGTCCACTTTGCCTGCATCGGCCAAGGATTCAACCGGCCATTGCGCCGCGCCGTCAGGATTGCTGCATGTCAGGCGCCGCGACCGAGCCATTTCTCGGGGTCAACCGGCTCTCCGTTACGCCTTACCTCCAGATAAAGTTCAGGAGAGGGCGACTTCTGGTCCGCCATGCGGCCGATAGGTTCGCCCGCCAGAACCCACTGTCCCGCCTCGGGATAAAGCGAATCCAGCCCCGAAATGATGACCAGCACGCCGTCGCCGACGTCGAGGATCGCCATCAGCCCGTAGGTGCGGAAAACGCCAGCATACTGAACCCTGGCGTCCTTCGGCGCTACCACCTGCGCCGCGGACCGGGTGGCGAGCGTTAGGCCTTCATTCTTCACGCCGTCCACCACTGCGCCGAACTTTCGCAGCCGAGTGCCGACCGCTGGGGCAAGTGGCGAGCCGGCGGCGACAGAAGGGGAAGGGCGCAGCGTGGCGGCGGAGCTTGCCCCGCCGGGCAGGTCGCGCGGCTTAATCGTTGATGCGATTTTGGGCTTTAGGGGCGGTTTGCTGGCCGGCTTCCGGCCGGGCGGCTTCAGCCCCGGCGTTGCGGGCGCCGCCCTGGCGAGGCCTTCGAGCAGATCGCGCAGCGTCTCCGCCTCGCGGCCCAACCGGTCTGTTTCCTCGCGCAGGGCGCGGGTCTCGGAGGCGAGGGAGACCGACGACAGGCGTTTCTCGGCAGCCAGCGCCTCGATCTCCTCGCGGCGGGCGTTCAGGGCGGCTTCTTCGTTGGTCAGGATCTCGCGTTCGCGCTGCGTCTGTGCGGTGAGCGAGTTCAGGACTTCGATCTGGGATTTGAGCGTTCTGGCGCGCGCTGACAGGGCAGGCGCGGCCTCGCCCATCAGGATAGCCGCGCGCACCGCTGCGCCGGCGTCTTCCGGGCTCGCGGCCAGCGCCGGCGGACGGCGGGACCCGAACGTCATCAGCGCGGCAAGCAGGTCTTCGAGCGCCGCCTCATCGCCGGTCAAGCGCTGGCGCGCAAGATCCATGTCGGAGGACAGCAGCATCAGCCGCTCCTCGGCCGCGTTGGCGGCTTCCTCGCGCCGGCTGGAGTCGGATGCGGCGATCAGAAGATCGATATCGATGTCGGAGACTTCCCGCGCCGCCGACTTGGACGCCGTCTCCAGCGCCTTGAGGCGCTTCAGCGCAGCATCGCGCGCCGCCTCCACCTTGGCGAGATCGTCGGCAGTGTAGGTGTCGCGCGGTTTCTGCGACGGCGTCTGGCCGCTTGCGGAAGCGGCCAAGACCAGCAGGGTAAGGGCCAGAAAACGCATTGTTCCTACTGTCGCCATGCCCTTCGCCTGCGCTCCGGGGCGTTCGTCGCTCGAACTGGCCCACCGGACCAACTCGGCCGCTACATGGACTGCCCCTCGCTACTCGCGGTGGTAAGGTGATCCGGCCTCGATCGAAAGAGCCCGGTAGATCTGCTCGGCCAACATCACCCGCACCAGCCGGTGCGGCCAGGTTTGCGGCCCGAAGCTGATCGTATGGCGCGCTTTGGAGGCGACAGCCGCGGACGTGCCGTCCGCGCCGCCGATCAGGAAATCGGCCGCTTCCTCGCCTGCGTCGCGCCAGCGGGCAAGTTGTCTGGAAAGATCATGCGACGTCCAGGCCTCGCCACGCTCGTCGAGCCGGACAAGAATACCCTTGGCATGCTTGGCCAGCAGTCGCTCGCCTTCATCCTGTGTCGATCCGCTGGCGATCTCGATTTCCTCGACGCCGCGATAGCCGAGCTGCTTTCCCGTCTTCACAGCCCGCGCGACATAGTCGTCCACGAGCTCACGCTCAGGCCCGTCCTTCAGACGCCCGACGCACAGGATACGGATTCGCATGAGAACGACGCGCTAGCGCGCGGCGGCGGAGGCAGGCGTGTCCGACGCCCAGATGCGCTCGAGATTGTAGAATTCACGCACTTCGGGACGGAAAATGTGGACGATGATGTCGCCTGCATCGATCAGCACCCAGTCGGCGTTCGGCATGCCTTCCATGCGCACTTTCGATGCGCCGGCTTCCTTGAGCTTGCGGAAGACGTGGTCGGCCAGCGCCGCTACGTGACGCGCTGAACGGCCGGAGGCGACGATCATGGTGTCGGCCATCGGCGATTTTCCCGCGAGCGGGATTTCGAGGATGTTCTCGGCCTTGTCCTGTTCCAGCTGCGCTGCGACGAGCTTGGCCAGTTCGGCCGGGTCGATGCTGGTCGCTTTTGTCGGGGCGGAGGCCGGCTTGGAGTCAGCGCTCTTGCCGGATTTGGAACTGCGCAGGGCGGACAGGGCTCTTTCCTTCGGTCTGTGGCAACGGTCTTCCACGTTAACACGTGGGATCTTGGGCGGCGAGCGGAAAGGGCCGGTTTCCTGCCCAATGCCGGATTCTGTAAGGCGGCTGCCGCTAGCCCGGCGGCCGTTCCAGGCGAGGCTCGACCTGCGCAGGAATTCTAAACCCAACTAATACTGCCACTTTAGTCGTCTTTATGTCGTTGAGATGCCAGCGCTCACAAGGAAGGTCACAAGGAAGGATCGAACGCATGGCGAATGGCCGCATCCGTCGGAGCGAAATCTTCCCACAGTTAGTCGAGTAACCGGTTGAAATAGGGTCTGTTGGCCGCCGCCCTGGCGGCTTTCCGGGTCGCGCCCGGTCCCCAAATAGCAGGCAGCTCATCCGCCCGCCCCCCGCAGGTTGTGGGACCGGGTCAGGCCTCGGACCCGCAGGAAATCTCTTCAGTCTGCAACACCGCTACTATCGTGCTGGCCGGCGGCCGGATCGCCATGATGCCCGGCGGATTGGCGAGCACCTCCAAGAGGTTCCGATCCCGGTCTCTGTGGTCGACGTCCTCGACATCGAGCGGGTCGAAGTGCTGCGCGGCTGGTCCAGCCACAACGCCTACGACCGTCTCAGCGACGCCGATGCGATCCACGCCCCTCGACTAGGTCAGGCGCCTTCGCGTTGCCGCGCGAGCGCCGGCGGAAAATCGAACGTGACTGTTCCGGGCCGGATCGGCTCGCCGCATTCCGAGCAGGATACGACGGGGGCGAAGCGATGGCCGCATTCGGTGTGCCGGCGGGTGGACCGGCGGACGCGGACGGGCAGGTGCGTTTCGCCCCAATGGGCCAGCACCATCATCACCGGCTTCAGGGCGTTCCCGCGCGGCGTGAGTCTGTATTCGTAGCGCGGCGGGCGGGCTTCGTACTGAACCCGTTCGAATACGCCATGTTCGACAAGATGCGACAGCCGGTCTGACAGGATCGCCCGAGAGGCGCGCGTGGACTGCTGAAATTCGTCGAACTTCGTCGCGCCGCGAATAGCGTCGCGCAGGATAAGCGTTGTCCAGCTGTCCCCGATCACCGACATGGCCTGCGCCACGGGGCAGGGGATGGCGTCGATCTCGCTCCAGCGCATCGGCCGCTCTCCAATTCGTGCGTGACGTGTGTCCTTGCCGCAATTGCCAGCAGCAGCTGAGCTGTGCAGGGTGAGTTCAGAAGTTGAACTTACCTATGGTCGGGGAGGACGGCAATGGACCGCGTCAAGCGAGCGATCGGGCTCGCCGCCCTTGCCGTGGGCATCTCGCCAGCCGCCCTCGCCCAGCAACCGCCGGCGGCGTCGACCGCCCCGGTCGCGCCCGCGCAGGCCTCGCCCCAAGAGGGTGTGCAGACGTTCGAGGCAGCCTACTTCCGCCAGTACAACCCGGTGACAGCCGCCGACATCGTCAATCGCGTGCCGGGCTTCGAGATCGACGACGGCGAGGCCCTGCGCGGCTTCGGCGCCACCGCCGGCAACGTGTTGGTCAATGGCGAGCGGCCATCCTCGAAAGTGCTGATCTCCGAGCAGCTCAAGCGCATCTCGGCGGATTCCGTGGTGAAGATCGAACTGATCTCGGGCAGCGCCTCGGACGTCGACGTCCGCGGCCAGACACAGCTCGTCAACGTCGTGCTGAAGCAGGCGAACAAAGGCGGCTCGCCCACGACCTGGGTCGTCGACCTGCGCGACCTCCAGTACTCCGAACGCGTCGGCTGGCAGGTCCAGCTTACGCGCAATTTTGCGCTCGGCGACAACGCCGAACTGACGCTCGACTTCCAGACGCCCAACCTGCGCGGCCGCATCGAGAGTTTCGAAGCCGTACGCAACGCAGCCGGCATCGTCACCAGCTATCGCGAACAGTTCGGCCAGCCCAACCAGATCGGCCTGCAGGGCTCGGGCGTGCTGAAATGGCGGCCGACGGCGCGCGACACCGTCAGCTTCAACGCGCAGGTCGCGCCGACCTGGAACACCACCAACATCGGCGCCATCGACCGCTCGCCGGCGGGAGTCTTCACCAGAGGCACGTTCGGCTTCAGCGAATACTCCAACAACTATGCGGCGGAGGCCGGCGCCGACTGGGAGCACCGCTTCTCGCCGGAGCTCTCCGTCAAGCTCATCGGCCTCGTCACCCAGACGAGCGTCGACCAGGACGACGCATTCCGCATCTTCACGCCTGCAGGCGCTGGTCCGGGCGGCCTCGCCAACACGCAGACGCTGAACCGAACCACGGAAGGCGGCGAGCGGGTCGCGCGCGGCTTCCTCACCTGGCGACCCGGCGCCGGCCACACCGTCGATGTCGGCGTCGAGGGCGCGTTCAACTTCCGAGACACAACGCTCGACATCTTCAACAACAATGGCGCGGGCCCGGTGCCGCAGCCGCTTCCCGTCTCGAACGCGCGGGTTGAGGAAGAACGGGTCGAGCCTTTCATCACCGACGTCTGGAAGCTTTCGCCGCAGCTCACGCTGGAAACCGGCTTCATCTTCGAGGCCTCGCGCATAACGCAGACGGGCGATGAAAGCCGCGAGCGTGAGTTCAGCTATCCCAAACCGCGCGCTATTCTCACCTGGCAGGCCGGCGCCGCCGATCAGCTGCGCGCCAGCATCGTACGCGACGTGGCCCAGCTCGACTTCGCCCAGTTCGCTTCGTCCATCAACGTGGTCGACGCATTCTCCATCATCGGCAACCCCAACCTCGAGCCTGAAAAAACCTGGAAGGCGCGCGCCGAGTGGGAGCGCCGCTTCGGCAAGCGCGGCGCGCTGACGCTCGCCGTCTTTCACGACAAGGTCGAGGACGTGCAGGATCTCGTCGTCATCGGCGCCAACGACGCCTACGGCAATCTCGGTGAAGGCGCGCGCTCGGGTGTGGAGATTCGCGGCGCCGCCCCGCTGTCGCCGCTGATCCCCAACGCCGAGCTGCGCTTCTCCGGCATGTGGCAGGAGACGGAAGTCACCGACAGCGTCACCGGCCAGGAGCGTCGCTTCGCCGGCGAGAACGAATGGAACTACAACGTCTCGTTCCGGCAGGAACTGCCCGCGTTCAAGGCGGCCTGGGGCGCCAGCGCGCTCCGCGTTTCCGACCGCTGGGAGTTCAAGCGCATCGAAGACATCTCGTTGGAGCGTCCCGGCGACCGGATCGACCTGTTTGTCGAAACCACCGCCATCAAGGGCGTCACCCTGCGGGCCGGGGCTTCGAACATCTTCCATCCGGAAGAGTTCCGCGTCCGCACCTTCTACACCGGCACGCGCGCTTCAGACGTCATCCTCCGCACCGAGGAGCGCAAGCAGAAGGGCGGCCCGGAGGGCACGCAGGTCTTCTCGATCCGGGCCTCCGGCACGTTCTAGGCCTGTTCCGCAAACGGGCCTTTCAGACCAGCCGCACTTTTTTTGCCGGGCTATGTCGGGCCGGGCTAATCTGGCCCGTCCTAGGCATGAACAGACATCAGGAAAAGTGCGCCCGAGATGATGTACGCCGTGCTCTGCTACAACGACGAAGAGATGGTCTGCGGCTGGTCCAAGGAGCAGGACGACGCCGTGATGGCCGCCCTCTCCAAGGCCCACGACAAGTGGGAAAGAGCCGGCAAGCTGAAGCCCGCCATCCGGCTCCTGCCGACGTCCTCCGCCACCACCCTGCACAAGCAGAAGGACCTGGTGATAGACGGTCCCTACGCCGAGACCAAGGAAGCGCTGCTCGGCTTCTACATCATCGATGTCGCCAGCCTTGATGAAGGCCTCGAATTCGCCCGCGACCTAGCGCAGGCAAATCCCGGCGGGGCATACGAGCTGCGCCCCATCCAGCTCTACCTGCCGGGCGCCCCGATCAATGGCGTCTATGCAACCGAACGGCAGTACGCACAGTGACGGATATCGCCTGGATCGATGCGGCGCTCGTCGCCGCGCGGCCCCAGGCGGTTGCGGCGCTGCTGCGGTATTTTCGCGACCTCGACACGGCCGAGGAGGCCTATCAGGACGCCTGCCTCAAGGCGCTGAAGAATTGGGCCGCCAACGGCCCGCCGCGCGATCCGACGTCATGGCTCATTATGGTCGGCCGCAACGCCGCGCTCGACGGCGCGCGCAAGCGTTCGAAACTGGCGGCTATGCCGGACGAGGACGCCGTCTCCGATCTCGAAGACGTCGAAACGCCGATGGCGGAACGGCTCGATGAAAGTCAGTATCGCGACGACGTGCTGCGGCTCCTCTTCATCTGCTGCCATCCCGAACTTCCGGCGACGCAGCAGATCGCGCTCGCCTTGCGCGTCGTCTCCGGCCTTTCGGTAAAGCAGATCGCCCGCGCCTTCCTCGTCGGCGAAGCGGCGATGGAACAGCGCATTACGCGGGCCAAGGCGAAGGTCGCGGAAGCCGGCGTGCCGTTCGAAACGCCCGGCGCCGTCGAGCGCTCGGAACGGCTCGCCGCCGTCATGGCGATGATCTACCTCGTCTTCAACGAAGGCTATTCCGCCGGTCCCAAGGACGAGGCGAGGGGAGGCCTTGCCGACGAGGCGATTCGCCTCGGCCGCCTCCTGCTCCGCATGTTCTCCGGCGAGCCCGAAGTGCTGGGCCTTCTCGCCCTCATGCTGCTCCAGCATTCGCGCGTCGATGCGCGGTTCGACGACAAGGGCGACATTGTCCTGCTCGAAGATCAGGACCGCACGAAGTGGCGCGCCAAGCTGATCCAGGAAGGCGTCGTCATCGTCGAGAAAGCCGTGCGCCACCAGCGCACCGGCCCGTATCTCGTCCAGGCCGCCGTCGCCGCGCTCCACGCCCGCGCGCCGCGCTTCGAGGATACGGACTGGAACGGCATCGACGCCCTCTATACCACACTCGAACGGCTGACGCCGTCGCCCGTCATCACGCTCAACCGCGCCGTGGCGGTGTCGAAAACCAAGGGCCCTCAGGCGGCGCTCGACATGATCGACCCGCTGGCGTCCAAGCTCGCGGCCTACTTCCATTTCCATGGCGCCCGCGGCGGCCTGCTGCTGCAACTCGGCCGCAGCAGGGAAGCGCGCGAAGCTTTCGACCGCGCCATTTCCTTGGCAAATACCGCAGCGGAAGCGTCCCACATCCGCATGCACATCGACCGCCTGATCGCCGACAGCGAAAAGGCGAAACGAGCGTAACCGCCGTTTCGCCTGGGGGGCCAGCTTTTTCAAAAAAGTTCCCGCCCGTGTCGGAACCGCGTCGCGCCGGCCGTCCTGGGGTCGTAAGCAAAGGCGCTGAGCCCGGAACAAGAGAAGGAAAGGGAGAGGACGCCCAGCTTCGTCCGGCCGACCTGAACCGATTCTCGAACCGACGCAGATGAAAAGAGAAACGCCATGACCTCCGCAACGCACGAACTAGTCCTCGAACTGGTGCTCAACGCGCCGAAGGAAAAACTCTACCGCGGCTGGACCGAGCCCGAGCTGATGAAGCAGTGGTTCGCGCCTGCGCCTTGGACGACGCCGCACGCTGAAAACGACCTGCGTCCCGGCGGCGCCAGCCTGGTGGTGATGAGATCGCCCGAAGGCCAGGACTTCCCCAACCCAGGCCAGTACTTGGAAGTCGTACCGAACAGGAAGCTCGTCTTCACGGACGCCTTCGTCGGCAACTGGGTCCCCAAGGAAGGCGCGCCTTTCTTCTCCTGCGAACTCACTTTCGAGGACGCAGGGCCGGGCAAGACGAAGTACACGGCGAAGGCGCGTCACTGGACGGCCGAAGCCAAGGCGCAGCACGAACAGATGGGCTTCATCCCCGGTTGGACGATCTGCGCCAGGCAGCTCGAAGCGCTCGCGCAGACACTCTGATTGCAAACTGAGAGGAGGATTCCCCATGCGCTTCATCGCCATTTTCGCCAGCTCCGCGCCGCCGTCCGGTCCGCCGAAGCCAGAGCACATCGCCAGGGTCCAGGCGCAGATCAGGGAAGCGGTTGCTGCCGGCGCCATGGTCACCACCGGCGGCATGGGCTTTCGTGCGACAACAGGCGGTCGCGTAACGCTGAACAACGGCAAGGTGACGGTCGAAGCGCCGCCCAAGGGCGATGGCGGATGGATGGCCGCGGGCGGCTTCTCCATCATCAATGCGGACTCGCGAGACGCGCTAGTCGCTCAGCTTTCGCGGCAGCTAGAGACGATGGGCGACGGCACGGTCGAGTTCGTGGAGTACAAGCAGTTCTATCCGCCGGCGGATCAGGCGGTTGCCCCCGCAGCCTCCGCGCTTCCCCCGGGCGTTGTTCCCTATCTCAGCTTTGATGGCGCCGGCGAAGCGGCTGCCTTCTACGTCAAGGCTTTCGGCGCCAGGGAAATCGCGCGCATGCACGGCGAGGATGGCAAGCGGATCATGCACTGCCAGCTCGAGATCAATGGCGGCGCTCTCATGCTCGCCGACAATTTCGTGGAGTTCGGCCTGCCGCCGATTCAGCGCTCGCACAGCTACACCATGCAGCTGGTCGTCGCCGACGGCGACGCCTGGTGGGATCGCGCGGTCAAGGCAGGTTGCAAGGAAAAGATGCCCTTCGCCGTCGCCCCCTGGGGCGACAAGTACGGCCAGCTCGCCGATCCGTTCGGCGTCACTTGGGCGATCAATTCGCCGCCGAAGAAATAGTCTCAGGAAAAAGGTGGGCGCAGATGTCGAAGCTTGGATTTGTCTTAATGGCCGTGATCGCGGCCGCCGTGACACTCGCCAGCTGCAGCGCGCAGCCCCGCAGCCTTTTTGCCGACGATACTGCGATCTCGCCGTTGGCCCCGGCCTGCGTGAGCTGCTCCCGCTGAACCTAGATCGGCGGCAGCGTGCTCGCAAGCATCTGGCCCCGCAGTTCGGTCGAGGACGTCGCATCCAGCGGCGCCGGAATCCACACCCACGCCGGCGCGCGCCTCGTCTTCAGCGTCTGCGCAGCCTCTTCCGGAATCCGCGCGCCCGGGAACGAGACGGCGAACCGCGACAACCCGGCCTTCGGGTTCGCGCCGGGCCGCGAGATCACCGCCATCGGAACCAGCCGCGCGATCTCCTTCCACCGCCGCCAGCGATGGAAGTCCGCGAGATTGTCTCCGCCCATGATCCACACGAACCGCGCCCGCGGCGCCCGCCGTTTCAGCCGCCGCAGCAGGTCTATGGTGTAGACGAGCCCCAGCTCCGCCTCGAGCGCCGAGACAAGCGTGCGCCGCCCGCCCAGCCTGCGCTGCGCCGAACCGAAGCGATCGATGAACGCCGTCTGCGTCTTCTTCAGCGGGTTGCCCGCCGCCACGAACAGCCACACGCGATCCAGCCCCAGCGCCTTGCGCGCCGTCTCGATCACATGGGCATGCCCCGAATGCGCCGGATCGAACGATCCGCCCATGATGCCGATCGCCATGCCATCCGCCGGCCCGGGCAGTCGAAAATGCGGATGCGGTCTGCGTCGGCTCATGCGCCGCCAATATGGAGGGATTTGCCTGAAGCGCCAGACGCAGCGCCAGAGGCAGCGTTAGACGCCCGGAACGGTCGCGTCCTTGGGGCCCGACGAATAGAAATACCGTCCGCTGCCCATGACGTCGGAATGGCGGAAGTCGAAGCGCTTGTAGTTGCGCGCCGCCGGATCCGGTCCCAGCACGGCCGAGACCGAAACCTTCGCGGCGTCATCGGCGCCGTTCAGCGCCGCCGAAAGTCGGTCGCCAGCCTCCGCCGCCACCAGCTCTGCGTCCGATGGGCGATACTCCTGCACATCGGCGCCGAGCTGGACCGCGCCCGCTTCGAATGCGCCGGGCGAGGCAATCGCGCGCGCCTTCCAGTCGATATAGGCCTGCGCCAGCGCCGCCGGATCGCCGATGCGGGGCAGGGCCGCGATATCGCCGGCAACGCTGGGACGATAGTCCGTCACCGTGTCCGTCGTGGTCTTGGGCAGGTAGTCGGGGAACTGTCCGCCCACCGATCCCGGCGCCGCGTTCGGGTCAACGACGTCCGCCGGCGGCTCCACCGGCACGATCGAATCCAGCGTCACCGATTCAGGCGGCAGGGCCGTAGGCTTGCCCTTCTCGTAGACGGCGTTGGCTTCGGATGCGAGTTCCGTCGGCTTGGAGCACGCGGCGAGCGCAAGCGCTGCGACGGCGATACTGACAACGCGCCTCATGGGCTTCTCCAAACGCCACACGACTCAACAGGCGTCTATCTGCCCTGCGTCACCAGCTTGGGCAACTGGTCGGGCGAGGACACCAGGCTCCACGTGCCTCCGGCTTCCGTCACGGTCGTCTCCCACTTCTTGAGAAGCTCGAAATACTTCTCCGGGTTGGCGGAATCCGACTTGATGACGTTGGCGGCAATCACATGGATGCCCGCGAGGTCGAGCTTGATGTCCGATGTGTCGCAGGACTTGCTGTAGTCACCCACCATGTCTGAGAACAGCACGATGTAGCGCGCCGCTTCCGGCCGCTGGCGCAGCTCGAACGCCGCCTGCGCAATCGCGCCATGTATGTCCGTGTATTTCGCCGACTTCACCTGCCCGGCATAGGCCGACAGCTGCTGGAACAGCTCGCGCTTGGTCTGGTCCGCCATGCTAGGCGTCTCTGGCAGCTGCCGCTGCAGAATGATCTCCTTCTCGGAGAACGAGCACGCGCTGATCTGGCTGGCGCCGAACCAGTCGCCAGGCTGTAGCTCGGTGATGAGCAGGTTGGCGTATTTGGTCGCGTCCGGCACCGCCTTCACATAGGTGCCGGAAACGTCGAACACGACGAAGACCGAGCGGTTGGTCGATGTGACGAGTCCGCAGGCCGACAGGGCTGCGATCGCTGTCGCGAACACAGCCCCCAGCAGAAACCGGCTCGTCATGCGCGTTTGCGCTCCCGCTCGCGGTCCCGCTTGGAGGGCTGCTCTTCTTCCTCGCTCAGCGTCATCAGGTCGTCGTCCCCGGCCGTTCCGGCCCTGGCGTCTTCCTTGCGCTGCTTGCGCTCCTTGGCCGGCTTGCTGTCTCGGTTCTTGTCCGCCGAGGAGGGGAAGAGCCGGGCGATGCTCTGGAACGGCGCCCCGATCGTCCTGCAGATGAAAGCGAGGATCAGCAGGAAATAACTGCTGGCTATGCTCAGGATGAAGACAGAGTTGCGCACGATGGTCTCGAGCGGCAGAGCCGCAGCCGCAAGCAGCCACGGGATCAGCGCGGCGAGGATGAGCTGGGCGACGGTCGCCAGCGCCAGTCCATCCTTGCGCGGATCGCTCGGCGCAAGAGCTGGCTGTTCCGCGGCCGTGGTCGCGGCGCCGGCGGCAGGCTGAGGCGCCGCCACCGGCGGCGCAGTCAGGGCCTGGATGGCTAGGTCGCGCGTTTCCTGCTGACGCTCGATAATCTGTTCGCGCACGATCGACAGCGTCATCTCTAAGACCGAGAAGGCGGCGAGGAAGCCGAACGCGACGAAGAACATCACCTTGCGTCCGCGATCCGGCATGGAATGGAAGGCGGGGATCAGGCGCGTGAAGCCGGCTGCGTCCATCAGCACGATGCCGGCCACGAATTCGAGGAAGATCACGATCATCGCCGCAAACGTCGGCAGGCCGATGCCGGCGATACGCGCCCCTTCGCCGACGATCTCGGCCATCGGCCGCTCGATCAGGAAGAAGTTGAGGAAGACGCCCGACAGCGCGATGCCGGTGATCAGAAGTGCGATCAGCCACGGAATGACGATTGAGGCGCGCGCGGCGATTTTCGTGCGGTCCTCGGACTTCACGATCGTCTCGAACTCGGTGAAAGCCTTGTTGACCTCATCGACGCCTTGGTTGAAGCGCCTCTCGGTCTCGCCGAGCTTGCCCGCGACTTCGCGCAGGCGCGGCCCTTCGGTCTCGATGGCTTTCAGCGCCGGGCGGAACTCATTGAGCTGGGCTCGCATCGTCTGGCCCGTGTTCTGGGCGATGCTTTTCTCGAGCTTGGTAAGGTCGCGCGACCGCTCCATAGAGGGCAGAGCGGCGCGGAAGGCGCGCTCGGCCGTGTCTTCCATGTTGCAGTCGGAAATGACGGCGGCGCGGGCGGCGAGCGCCTCGGTGCTCTTGTCGAGCTTCTGGACGATCGGGACGATCTCTTTGGTCAGCTTGGCCGCGCGATGGCCGATGCGGTCCTCGAGAACCAGCAGCCGGTCCTGAAGTTCATCTGCCCGGTGCGAGGCGATCTTTTCGTTGCAGTGGGCGCGGGCGTTCTGGCCGTGCTCTTTCAGCCATACGCCCCAGCGTTCGAAGACGCCGCCGAAGAACAGGACCGCAATCGCCAGCAGCAGGATCCAGTTGGGGATGCCGCCAAAAAAAGAGCCGCCAAGAAAAGCGGCGACGTCCGAAAGGAAATTTTCCACAGCGAGCCCTTCAGCTACGTGTGCCCGACCCCTCCATTTCACCCTCGTTACATTCCGTGAGTCGATGGGGGCCGTTATGTGGCGGGCACATTACCATTTGGACAGAATATCCGGGACCGCCTGTCCCTCTTCACGTTCGCTCATCAAGACACGGAGTCGGATGCCCGCAAGTTAACAGCGCATGCTTAAAGACGGATTCCCTACGTCACCGTAGCTCAAACTGTCTTTCGTTTCGCTTCCGATTCTACCCACGCGCTTGAGCAACGCATCCGCGCAACGAGAGTGAGTTAGCGCAGAACAACCCGACGCAGAGCGAAGAACTCGAGAAATCTGGCGCAACAGCGCACGGCTTAACGCCACGCGTGTGCGCCTACCGGCCCAGCTCTTTCGTCGCTTCCTCGACGCCCTTCACGGTCAGCGGGAACATGCGGTGGTGGCCGACCAGGTCGCGGATCAGCTCGGTCGATCCGGAATACTCCCATCCCGAAGGATGCGTCGGGTTCAGCCAGACAAGGTGAGGGTAGACCTCGGCGAGCCGCTGCAGCCAGATCGCACCCGGCTCCTCGTTCCAGTGCTCCACCGAGCCGCCGGGATAGGTGATCTCGTACGGGCTCATCGCGGCATCGCCAACCACGATCACTTTGTAGTCCGCCGGATAGCGATGCAGCACGTCCCAGGTCGGGATCTTGTGTACCCCGCGACGCCGGTTGTCCTTCCACACGCCCTCATAGATGCAGTTGTGGAAATAGAAGAATTCGAGATTCTTGAACTCGGTCCGCGCCGCCGAGAACAGCTCCTCGCAAGCCTTGACGTGCGGGTCCATCGATCCGCCGATGTCGAGGAACATCAGCAGCTTCACCGCATTGCGCCGCTCCGGCCGCATCACGATGTCGATATAGCCTTCGCGCGCTGACTTCTTCACCGTGCCGTCGAGATCGAGTTCTTCCGCGGCCCCGTCGCGCGCCCATTTGCGCAGGCGGCGCAGCGCCACTTTCAGGTTGCGCGTTCCGATCTCCACCGAGTCGTCGAGGTTCTTGAACTCGCGCTTGTCCCACACTTTCACGGCGCGCTGGTGCCGCGATTTCTTCTGACCGATCCGCACGCCCTCGGGATTGTAGCCGTAAGCCCCGTAAGGAGACGTTCCGGCCGTGCCGATCATCTTGTTGCCGCCCTCGTGGCGCTTCTTCTGCTCCTTCATCCGCTCCTTGAGCGTCTCCATCAGCTTGTCCCAGCCGCCCATGGCTTCGATCTGCTTGCGCTCTTCCTCGGTGAGATATTTCTCGCCGAGCTTCTTCAGCCACTCGTCCGGAAACTGGTGCACGTCGACGCCGTCCGAGAAACTGTCGAGCCCCTTGAAGACATGGCCGAACACCTTGTCGAACCGGTCGAGATGCTTCTCGTCCTTCACCAGCGCGGCGCGCGAGAGGTAGTAGAAATCCTGCACCTCGTTGCCGCCGTCGCCGCCGACCACGCCCTTGTCCATGGCTTCGATCAGCGTGAGGTATTCCTTGAGCGTCACCGGCACTTTGGCGGCGCGCAGCTCATGGAAGAAGTGCTGGAACATCAGTCAGTCTCCGGCGGACGCGGGGCAAGGTAACCCGCGACCGCCCGGAGAGCAAAGGGCGGAGTAAAAGACGCGAATTCGCCGCGCCTCAGCCCGCATCCGCCCCGCTCTGGTTGGGGGCCCGGTCGTCCGTATCGAGCGTGTGCTTGATCGGCGCCAGCGAGAACGTCGTCCGGGCGTCGAACGTCGCGATCTCCAGATCGAAATAGGGCTGGTCGTTCTGCTTGATCGAGATGCGCTTTGGCCATTTGACGCCGTTGCTGACGATCTCGCCGGACAGCTCGACCGCCTGCGGGATCGGGGTCGCTCCACCCGCTGGATCGCGCACGCTGTTGGCGATGCGGACCAGCTTGCCGGCCTTGTCGAAGCGCAGGTCCATTGGCGGCGCATTCGGATGCTCGACATGCAGGTTGCGCGTGCCGTCCTTGCCGGGCGCCGTCTCTTGAACCTTGACGGCGGGGTCCTTCAGCGGGACGAGCAGTCATCACGCCATACAGCGCGAACTGCTGCAGCTCATGCTGCGCCTGCGGCTCCGGCATGGGGTCCCAGCTCGACCTCGTGACCGCCCACGCTTTGCCCTTCTCGGCCTGGATCGTCTTGCCCGCCATCTCGCCCTTGTCCTTTGGCCAGCTTGTCGAGCGCGCAAACGAGAACGGCCGCACGATGGCGTCCACCAACACCTCGGTCGTCTTGCCGCCCGCATTGATCGTCGCAGCGCCGGTCCACTCCAGCTCTTTTACCTGCTTGAGGGCCGCTTCCCCGCCGGCCGCGGCGATAGCTGCGTCCAGCACGCTCTTGCCGGCATAGACGTCGGCCGGCTGGGCTGAGGCGTCCTTCGCGCCGGGCATCGCGGCGCAAGCGCCGAGCATCAGAAACGCCGCAAGGCCGATGGACCTGACCATAAAATCTCTCCCCGTGTCTTCGCCGGCGTGAAACCCGCCGATCGATCGTGGCAGGACACTTAGAGCATCAGCAGCTGTCATGAGAAGCCGGGTCCCCACGGTCCGCGGGGGCGCTCTCTGAAGTGTTATGTCGTACTTTGCCGCATGCCGGCATCGAATGCCCCCCAGGCTTTCTCTTCGGGCTGGCGCGATATTTCGGCTCGGCCGCTCCGGCGATGCATTTCTGCGGCGCTGGCGGCTCACACCACCTTCAGGTCGATCAGCGATTGCGCCGAAGAGAGCAGCGCTTCCTTGGCCGTGCGGAACTTGACGCCAAGCACGCGCGTCGCTTTCGCATTGTTGGCCCGGCGCGTGCGGCCAAGCTCGGTCACCGTCTGCCTGTAGATCGGCTGGAACACAGCCATCACTTTCAGCAACCAGTCCGGCACGTTGCGCTTTGGAATTTTTCCGTCGTAGGCGGGAAACGCCTCGCGCACCATCGCGGCGGCTTCGCTGAACCACACGAAATCCTCCGATGCGATGAAACGCTCGCCCGCCGCCGCCGGAATTTCCATCGCCTTCACGTGGCACTCGGCTACATCGCGGACATCGACGAACGAAAAGCCCAGCCGAGGCAGGCCCGGCGTCTTCCCGTTCATCAGCCGGATCGGGATCTCCAGCGACGTCGACACATCCTTGGAAAGCGCCGGCCCGAGAATGCCGGTCGGATTGATCACCGCCAGCTCTAGACCCTTGCCTTCGCCCCCATGACTTTTGCCGGCGACATAGTCCCACGCCGCGCGCTCCGCGATGGTCTTGGATTTGGTGTAAGGCGTGTTGTCCGGTCCGTTCGGATCCGACCACATCGTCTCGTCGGAGACTTCCGCGCGCTTGTCGCCATGGCCATAGGCGATCGCCGCCATCGACGACGTCATCACCACGCGCTTCACACCCGCAGCCTTCGCCGCCCTCAGCACGCGCAGCGCGCCGTCCCGCGCCGGCCGGATCAGCTCCATCTCGTCCTTCGGGTGAACGGCGGGGAAGGGCGAGGCGACATGCTGGACGAACTCGCAGCCCTTGACGGCTTCGATCCAGCCGGCGTCAGAGCCGAGGTCCGCTTCGACCAGCTCGATGTCCTTTGCGCGGGGATCGTGCTTCGCCAGCACGGCGCGGACTTCATCGGCCCGCTTCATCGAACGCAGCGTGCCGCGAACGCTGTAGCCCTTCGCCAGAAGCTGCAGGATGAGGTGCTGGGCGACGAAGCCCGATGCGCCGGTGACCAGAACGCGCGCCATGCAGCGCTCCCATGTTGATTGCAGCCAGCTTCCGCCAACACCTTGACAGCGTCAAGCCGATGCGGCTGCGGGGCTAGCTGACCCGGCTAGCTGATTTTGCCCTTGAGGCGATTCAGCGTGTCCTTCGCATCGTACATCTGCGGTCCGCCGGCGAGCGTCTCGCCCTTGCCCATCACGATCACCAGCGTCTGGGCGTGCTCGCCATTGATCTTGCTCGCCACTTCGAACCACTCATTGCCCTTGTCGAGCGTCACCTTCGCTGCGTGCGCCAGGGTGCGGTCGGCGATCAGCGCCGGCTTGGCTTCGGCGGGTCCCGTGTAGCTGATGCGATAGCGGTTGGCCGAGACCATCTCTTCCGAATAGCCCGAGCCAGTCGATACAGCCTCCATCGAGGCGCAGGCGGACAGCGCAAGCGCGCCAAGCCCGAGCAAGAAGCGTTTCATGAAATCACCCCAAAAAAATCGCCCGTGAACCATCCGCACATGTCAGGCTAGCACCTGTCCGTTCGAGGCGCCTAGCGCTCAGGGCAAAGGAGACGATGCGAGGAAGCGCGGCGCCTTCCGGGCTTTCGACTTCTGCTCGTAGGCGTAGGCCATCCCGATCAGCTTCGCTTCCGACCACGCGCCGGCGAAGAACGAAATGCCGACCGGCAGGTCGCGCACCATGCCCATCGGCACGGTGACGTTCGGATAGCCGGCGACGGCAGGTAGCGTCGAGGACGCGCCCAGGAAATGATCGCCGGTGACCAGGTCCGTCGTCCATGCCGGCCCGCCCGTGGGCGCCACCAGCGCGTCGAGCTTGTTGTCGGCGAGCATCTTGTCGATGCCGTCCTTGCCCGCGAGGCGCAACGATGTCGCGCGCGCGTCCTTGTAGGCCTTGTCCGTCAGCGCCGGCGCCTTGGCCGCCAGTTCGAAAATGCTCTGGTCGAAGAAGTCGAGTTCCGCCGGCGTTGCGCTGTTGAACGCGATAAGGTCGGCGAGCGTACGCGATTTCACCGCCTCGGGCGTTGTGGCGAGATACGACTCCACCCCTGCCTTGAACTCGGCGAGCAGAACCGTGAATTCCGCATCGCCGACCTCGCTTTCCTTCGGGAAGTCTTTGATCTCGACCAGGGCGGCGCCCGCCGCCTTCAGGTCCTCAAGCGCCTTGTCGAACACCGCATCGGTCGGCTTGTGATAGCCCGCGGCGAAGCGCGCGACGCCGATCCGCTTGCCGGACAGCGCGTTGGGGTCGAGCGCCTGGGCGTAATCTTGCTTGCGCGCATCGGCCTCTTTGGTCGCGGGATCGGACGCGTCCGAGCCGGCGATGACCGTGAGGATGAGGGCTGCGTCCGCGACGGTCAGCGCCATCGGCCCCGCCGTATCCTGGCTCGCGCTGATCGGCACGATGTGCGTGCGCGGGACCAGGCCCACGGTCGGCTTGATGCCGACAAGGCCGCTGGCGGAGGCGGGGCACACGATCGAGCCATCCGTCTCCGTGCCGATCGCCGCCGCCGCAAGCCCCGCCGCGACCGCTGCGCCCGATCCTGACGACGAGCCGCACGGATTACGGTCGAGCACGAAGGGGTTCTTCGTCTGCCCGCCCACGCCCGACCAGCCTGACGTCGAATTGCTGGACCGGAAGTTCGCCCACTCCGAAAGGTTCGTCTTGCCGAGGATGACGGCGCCGGCGGCGCGCAGCCGCGCCGCCACTGGGCTGTCGCGATTGGTCACATTGGCCTGCAGCGCCAGCGATCCCGCCGTTGTCGGCATGGGATCGTTGCTCTCGATATTGTCCTTGATCAGGATCGGCACGCCATGCAGCGGTCCGCGCGCAACGCCGCCCTTGGTCAGGCCATCGAGCGCCTGCGCATTGGCCAGCGCGTTGGGATTGATCGCCAGCACCGCATTCAGCTTCGGCCCCGCATCGTCCACCGCCGCGATGCGGTCGAGATAGAATTTCGTCATCGCCTCCGCCGTCGAAGCGCCGGAAGCTATGTCAGCCGACACCTGCGCGACCGTCTTGGGCTCCGTGACTAGCGCAGAGAAATCGCCCGGCGCAGTCGCCGGCGCAGCTTCCTTCACGGCCGGTTGGCATCCCGCCAAAACGCCGCTGGCGATCAACATCAACGCAATTCTGGAATCCAACGCGCCCTCCCACCGAAAGCCTTGGAATTCATCACGCCTGACGGTAAACAAGCAACCGGGATGATGGGCGGCGGGCGGATTCGTCATGCCGGAAGAAGCCGGGGGCGGCCGTGGCGGACGTATTTATAAGCTATAAGCGCAACGAGCGTGCGGAGATCGAGGAGATCGCGAAGGCGCTGAAGGCGCTTTCGATCGACGTCTGGTTCGACGCCCGGCTCGAGGCGGGCGAAAGCTTTTCCAAGGAGATCGGACGGGAATCGAAGGCTGCAAAAGCCATTCTGGTGTGCTGGTCGCCCGGCGCGCTGGCTTCGCAATGGGTGGAAGCGGAGGCCATGGTCGGCCTTGAGGACAAGAAACTCGCCGCATGCGTTGTCGGCAATCAGACTGGCCTTGTGCCGCACACCCCGTTCAACACCATCCACACACCGGACATGATCGGCTGGGCCAACATGGCGCGCAGCAATCCGTCGGAGGCGGCAACACACAAAGGGTGGCAGGCGATTCTGGTTCGCCTCGGCACGCTGCTGAAGCGGCCCGGCCTTGCTGACTATGTGCGGCTTCCGTCGGAAGGTGATCCTCAAAGGCTTTCCGCGCTAGGCGATTGGGCTGAAGCCAATTCCGACGATCCGCTGGCGGCGCCGGCCTGGGAAGAGGTCGAGCGCCTGACGCACGCCGCCTCGACGGCCAATCTGGCGGCCAAGCGCCGGGTCGCCGAGCAGCGCAGGCAGGAGCAGAAGGACAAGAGCAAGGATCTTCTCGCGGGATATGCGGAACCGCAGAAGGCGATCGAAGTTAGGCCCGCGGAAAAGCCGGCGCTGGCAGCCGTTCAGGCAGCCGCCATCTCCCGAAATGCGAAGAAGCGGCCGCGCAAAGAGGACAGGAAGAAGAAATCGAACGGCCTGCTGATCGCAGCCGTGAGCGTCGGCGCTGTTGCGCTGACAGGCGCTGCGGTTGGCGGCCTCTGGCTGTGGCTGGGGCCTTTGAGCGACATGTCGGCCGCAGCCGAGATCCCGCCCGAGCAGCCCAGCGACCGCATCGTCGTGGTGGCCGGTGCCCCAGTGGGCAGCGCGCCTGAAGCCTTCGCAGCGGCCGAACAGTTTGTCGCCGACTGGCTGGTCCGCGATCCCGGGCAGGCGGATTCGCGCGACGCGGAAGCTGGTGAACTGAAAGCGCGGCTCTTCAGGGACTGCGCAGCCGCCTATTGCCTGGAGATGGTTGCCATCCCGCGCGGCGGATTCCGCCTTGGCTCCCCCGAGGGAGAGGGGCGCAGGGACGAGCACGACCGCAACGGCAAGCCGCGCGATGCCGACATTCCCGCCTTCGCAATGAGCACGCACGAAGTGACGTGGCGCGAATACAACGCCTGCGCCCGGGCCCGCAAATGCGAGCCCGCAAAAAAAGATGAGGCGCCCGACGGAACCTACCCGGTCACGAATGTCCGCTGGGAAGACGCGAAGGCGTTCGCGAAATGGCTGTCGGAGACGACCGGCCAGCACTACCGCCTGCCAACCGAAGCCGAGTGGGAATATGTGGCCGAGGGCGGGCGAGGAGAGCAGCCCTATTCATTCGATCCGCAAATCGAAGACGAATGCACTTTCATGAACAGTCTCGACGCCAAGGGTTGGGCCGGACGCCTCGCCGCCGGCACGTCGGAAGACAAGCGCAACGCCATGAAACCGCGCAGCTGCGATGACAGGTATGCCAAGACCGCCCCCGTCGGATCATACCAGGCAAACCCGTTCGGCGTGCACGACATGCACGGCAACGTCTGGGAGTGGGTCGAAGACTGCTATGACAAGGGCAAGCCCTATACCGACAATCATCCGCTGAACGGCAAGGCTTATGTCCCGTCCCAAACCTGCGGCACGCGCGGCTATCGCGGCGGCTCATGGCTGACCGGCGGAGACCTGCTCCGGTCCGCTGCGCGCGGCGGCGATCAGCCCGGCGAACGTCGTGACTATCTCGGCTTCCGCCTTGCGCGCGATGTTGTCGTCCCCATGGCTGCGCCAAATGCAGCGGCGCCGGCGGTGCGCACGCCAGCTGCCGTCACCCCGCCGGCAGCCGCAACGCCACCTGCAGTTGCGCCAGTCGAAGCGCCGCCCGCCCAAGCCACCGCCGTTACCGGCCCGCCTGCGGAGACGCAGGGCGCGGCGCCTTCAGTTGAATCTTCCGAAGGATCTGCCGCGCCGGCGAACGCTCAATAGCTCAGCCATTCTCCCGGCGCGCCAGGAAGGCCAGGCGTTCGAAGAGCTGGATATCCTGCTCGTTCTTGAGCAGCGCGCCGTGCAGGGGAGGGACCAGCTTGTTCGGGTTCTTCTCGCGCAGCGTCTCGATGTCGATGTCTTCCGACATCAAGAGCTTCAGCCAGTCGAGCAGCTCCGATGTCGATGGCTTCTTCTTGAGGCCCGGCACGTCCCTCATTCGATAGAAGGTCGCCAGCGCCTCCGAGACGAGGCGCTTCTTGATGCCCGGGAAGTGGACGTCGACGATCTGGTTCATCGTCTCGTTGTCCGGGAATTTGATGTAGTGGAAGAAGCAGCGGCGCAGGAAAGCGTCCGGCAGCTCCTTCTCGTTGTTGGATGTGATGATGACGACCGGGCGAACCTTGGCTTTCACCGTCTCGTCGAGTTCGTAGACGTAGAACTCCATGCGGTCGAGCTCCTGCAGGAGGTCGTTCGGGAATTCGATGTCGGCCTTGTCGATCTCGTCGATCAGCAGCACGGGACGCACCGGCGCGGTGAACGCCTCCCAGAGCTTGCCCTTCTTGATGTAGTTGCGGATGTCCCTGGCGCGTTCTTCTCCAAGCTGGCCATCTCTCAGGCGGGCGACCGCATCGTACTCATAAAGGCCCTGATGGGCCTTGGTGGTCGACTTGATGTGCCATTCGATGATCGGCATGCCCAGCGCGCGGGCGACCTCGATCGCCAGCACGGTCTTGCCGGTGCCCGGCTCGCCCTTGACGAGCAGGGGGCGCTCGAGCGCGATCGATGCGTTCACGGCGACCTTCAGGTCGTCGGTCGCAACATAGTGGTCGCTTCCCTCGAAGCGCTTCTTGTCGGCCATCTCGAAAACCCCGCTGGTACAGTAAACAACAGGTTAGAGCGGATTTCCGTTCACGTGAAAAGCGGCGTCGCGCCACAGGCGCGAGGGAATAGGGAACGGAGAATGGGGAGTAGGGAATGGGGAGTAGGGAGTAGTTTTCGGGCGTTTAGCCATGGGAACACTACTCCCTACTCCCCACGCCCCTTCGGTTACTTCGGGGCAAGCAAAACTTAAGGAAGCGCGGCTAGACCCGTCAGGCGGCCACGTCCAGACTCCCGGCAAGTTGGGGGAGATGACCGGCCGGGAGGACTCGTATGCCGCTCAAACTTTCGCTCAAACCGGGCGAACGCTTTGTCGTGAACGGCGCGGTCCTTCAGAATGGCGACCGCCGGGCCGTGCTGCTGTTGCAGAACAAGGCCTCCATCCTCCGCGAGAAGGACATCATCCAGCCCGACGACGTGAACACGCCGGCGCGGCGGATCTATTTCCCGATCATGATGATGTACCTCGATCCGCCCGAGGCGAACCGGTATTACGACGAGTTCGTGATGCGTCTGAACGAGTTCATGGGCGTCATCCGCTCCACCGATGTTCTCAAGGACTGCGTCTCCCTCTCCAGGGAGGTCATGGCGCAGGACTACTACAAGGCGCTCACAAGGTGCCGGAAACTGCTGGCTTACGAACAGGGGCTGTTAGGCAATGTCGATCCAGGCGTATCAAGCGACAGCGCAGAAGACTGAAACTCCGCGCCAGACGGAGTATCGCGCCTTCGCCCTCGTCACGCGCGGGCTGATTGACGCTGCGGCTTTGCCGGCGACAGAGTTCGGCCGCCGCAGCGAGGCGTTGGCGAAGAACCGCCAGCTCTGGGTCGTGCTGGCCGCTGACTGCGGCGTCGAAGGCAACGTGCTGCCTGCGGCGCTGCGCGCTCAGATCATCTCCCTGTCGATCTTCGTCGACAAGCATTCGCGCGCCGTGATGCGGGAAGGGGCCTCGTTCGACGTGTTGATCGACATCAACCGTACGATCATGCAGGGACTGTCGCCTTCCCCAGCGTCCGCTGCGGCGCCGCAATACTGAATTCGACAGTATTGGTTAGCCGGCCGGCAGGAGTTCTATTACCGATCCGACACCTCTAATTAAGATGTTTCCGGCAGTCTGGCGAAATGTCGGCGCAAAACGCGCTGGCGGCCGATCAAAATGATCGGTCTTCGACCCCAGAACGGAGACTACCGCTATGATTAGCGTGAATAGCAACTACGGCGCAGCCATTGCGCTCCAATCCCTCAACTCCACCAACAGAGAACTCGACGAAGTCCAGAGCCGCATCAACACCGGCCTCAAAGTGTCGAGCGCAAAAGACAACGGCGCTGTGTTCGCTATCGCCCAGGGCCAACGCGCTCGCGTGAGCTCGCTCGCCTCGGTGAAAGACGGCATCGATCGCGTGACGAACGTTATCGACGCTGCTCTCAACGCCGGCAACGCGGTCTCCGACCTCCTCAACCAGCTGAAAGCCAAAGCGGTCGCGGCCCAGTCGTCCGACCTCTCGCAGTCTCAGCGTGACGCCTACCAGACCGACTTCAACCAGATCCGTTCGACCATCAACACCACGGTCAGCACGGCTCTCGTGAACGGCGCCAACCTGGTCGACAACACGACCGCGACGATGCGCGTTCTGCAGTCGGACCTCAACACCGGCACGGGCGCCGGTTCGGTTGCGACCGTCTCGGGCGCCGCCAAGCCGTCGACCGCGGTCACCCCGGCGCGTTCCGATCTGATGATCAACGCTTCGGAAGCCTGGGACGCCACCAACAACACGCTGGTCGCCAACGACTACGTCGTGTTCACTCAGGCCGGCAACACCTACGCCGTCCAGGTTACTGCGACGACCACGGTCCAGCAGTTCATTGACGGCGTTAACGCCGCGACGGGCGGCCGTATCACGGCCTCCTACGACGACGCGACGGGCGTCCTGAGCTACCAGGCGAACGCCGCGATCGCGACTGCCGGCTTCACGGTCGACGTCGACTCGAACGCCACCGCCACGGGCACCGCCCGCCGGTCGGACTTCGTGAACGGCGTTGCGGCCGCCACCACGGCGACTGCGACCGACCAGGCCGACACTCGTCCGAGCTCGGTCATGACGGTTTCCGGCTATGACTTCCGCGTCGGCGGCACGGGCGCTCTCAACTCGCTCCTGTCCCTCAACATCGGCGGCGCCACCACCACGGGCGCGACCGCTGCCGTTGCGGCTCTCGACACAGCGATTTCAACCCTGAACTCGCAACTCGCGACGATGGGTTCGCAGTCGAAAGCGCTCGACATCCAGAGCTCGTTCCTCACGAAGCTCTCGGACACGATCGAAAAAGGCCTGAGCAACCTCGTCGACGCTGACCTTGCGAAAGAATCGGCCCGCCTCCAGTCGCTGCAGATCAAGCAGCAGCTCGGTGCGCAGGCTCTCTCGATCGCGAACCAGGCGCCGTCGCTGCTCCTGTCGTTCTTCCGCTAATACCGGAAAGGGGCCGGCCGCCTCAGCGGCCGGCCCTGCCGGTTTCAGCACTTCTTTTTTCCCGTCTTCGTCAGCACTCCCGAACGGATACCGCAAAGGCGGTCTTCGAAAGCGGAGGCATGGACGAAGCGTATCTACGACGCAAAGGCGGGCTGGTGGGCAGGCGGGCGTGGCCAGAATGGCCGCGCCCGCTTTCCGTTTGGGCGCCGCCATCCAGGGCAGGCGCCGGCAAGTCCCGCCCGGCCGGGACTGGTTTTGGCCGGGCAAAACCTGCCGGGTCCAATCATTGCTGCCTAGCGCCCCTGACCTGACATCCCCTGTCGTTAACTACGCAAAGCCCATCGCCACGGGGCTTTTGCCCATGGCCGTTAACCTTAACGGGTTGGCATGAGGCTTGTACCTGAGAGGCGGACCGGCGCCCGCATTGGGCGTAAGCGAACTGACGGAGCTGATCCGATGCTGAGCGTCAACACCAACTACAGCGCGATGGTCGCGCTCCAGAACCTCAACTATACCAACAACGAACTGGAGACGGTGCAGAACAAGATCAGCACCGGCCTCAAGGTCGCCAACGCCAAGGACAATGGCGCGGTGTTCGCCATCGCCCAGGGCCAGCGCGCGAGGATTAGCGGCCTCGCCGCGGTTCGCGACGGCATCGATCGCGCCATCAACGTGGTCGACTCGGCGCTCAATGCCGGCAGCAAGGTCTCGGACCTGCTTGTCCAGCTCAAGGCCAAGGCCGTCGCGGCCCAGTCGGAAGATCTCTCCGCCTCGCAGCGCGACGCCTTCAACGGCGACTTCAACCAGCTGCGCAACACCATCAACACCATCGTCAGCACGGCGACCTTCAACGGCGCCAACCTGGTGGACAACACGACCCCGGCGCTGCGCGTGCTGCAGTCCGACCTCGACACCGGCGTAGGCGCCGGCAACGTCGGCACGGTCACGGGCGCAACCAAGCCCGCTACGGCGACGACGCCGTCGCGGTCGGATCTGGTGATCAACGCGTCTGAAAGCTGGGATGCGGCCAACAACACCCTCGTCGCCAACGACTATGTCGTGCTCACGCAGGGCAACAACACCTACTCCGTCCAGGTCACGGCGACCACGACGGTCCAGCAGCTGATCGACGGCGTCAACGCCGCGACGGGCGGCCGGATCACCGCCTCCTACAATGACGCGACCGGCATCATCTCCTACCAGGCCACCGCCGCCATCGCGACCGCCGCCTTTACCGTCGAGATCAACACGGCCGCCGACGGTTCGGGAACCGCCCGCCGGTCGGACTTCATCAACGGCGTCGCCGCTACCACCGCGGCGGCCGCCGTGGACGCGGCGGACGCGCGCCCCAGCTCGACGGCGACCATCATCGGCTTCGACCTCAGGGTCGGCGGCACGGGCCCGCTGAACTCGCTGCTGACGCTCGACATCGGCGGCGCCACCACCACAGGCGCGGCAGCCGCCGTCGCGGCGCTCGACATAGCGATGACCGCGCTCAACTCGAACCTCGCCACGCTGGGTTCGCAGTCGAAGGCGCTGGACATCCAGCAATCCTTCCTCTCGACCCTGTCGGACACGGTCGAGAAGGGCGTTTCCAGCCTCGTCGACGCCGACCTGGCGAAGGAATCGGCCCGCCTGCAGTCGCTGCAGATCAAGCAGCAGCTCGGCGCCCAGGCCCTGTCGATCGCCAACCAGTCGCCGCAGGTCCTGCTGTCGCTGTTCCGCAGCTAGGCCCGGGCGAAAAGCGCCTGCGGTCAAGGCCGTCCGCGGTCGCATGCGGGCGGCCTTCGCCGGTCCGGGGCCTCCCGCAACGGTCTGTTAACCTTCGCTAACGAAGACTGACCCTGCATTGACGATTCGTTCACCATGACGGATCGGCCCTAGGAGGGGGTCATGGTCGACAGGATCAACAACTCGACCGGAGTGCTCGGCGCTCTCAAATACCTCCAGAGTTCGACATCCGACCTGTCGCGCGCCGAAGGACGCATATCCTCGGGCCTCAAGGTCAATTCGGCCCGGGACAACGCCACCGCCTACCACTCCGCCGAGATCATGAAGGCCCAGAGCGGCTCGCTCAACGCCGTCACCCTCAGCCTCAGCCGCGCCGAGTCCATCTCCGACACCGCCATCGGCGCCGCCGAGCAGATATCCAAACTCCTCATCGGGATGAAGGAGACCGTGGTCGCAGCCCAGGGCGAGGATCTCACCCCGCAGCAGCGCCAGGCCTACATGTCGCGGTTCGCCGAGCAGAAGATGCAGATCGAGACCTTCGTCCATAACGCCTCGTTCGACGATTCCAACATCCTCAACGGCTCCAAGCCCGCCGGCGTCAGCTTCATCGCCGATTCCGAAGCCACCGTCACGCTCACCCTTTCCGGCCGCAACTTCCTGCCGGGTCTCGGCATCGTCACGCTCGACCAGTACGACGACCTGCACACGCCCGAAAGCGCCGCCGAGACGATGCGGTCGCTTGACCAGTCGATCAAGAATGTCGGCGAAGAGCTCACCGAGATGGTCTCCGAGCGCAAGCGCATCGAGGCCCAGAAAGGCTTTGTCCTGAAGCTCGCCGATGCGCTGGCCAACGGCGTCGGCCGCATGGTCGACGCCGATCTCGGCCTCGAAAGCGCGCTGATCCAGGCGCTCCAGGTCAAGCAGGAGCTGAGCGCCCAGTCGGTCGGCATCGTCAACAACGCGCCGCACACCCTGCTGGCGCTGTTCCGCAACTAGGCGCCCTCAATCTGGGCCCAAGCTGGGGCGAACCGGCATGCTGAACGAACTCCAGGTCGAACAGGCGGTCGCCGCCTTCGTCACCTTCTTCGTGGTGATCGACGCGGTCGGCGTCGCTCCCGTCTTCGCCTCGCTCACCGCTCCCGGCGGCGCCGCCTATGCGCGGCGCATGGCGATCAAGTCGACCGTGGTCGCGACGCTGATCCTGTTCTTCTTCGCCTTCGTCGGGCCCTGGCTGCTCGATCATCTCGGCATCTCGCTCGATGCGTTCCGTGCCGCGGGCGGGGCGCTGCTCTTCCTCATCGCGCTTGAAATGGTGTTCGAGAAACGCCAGCAGCGCCAGAAGAGCAGGGCGGACCAGAAGCTCGCCGAGGAAGAGGCCGCCGGCCGCCTCGACGACATTTCCGTCTTCCCGATCGGCATCCCGATGATCGCCGGCCCGGGCTCGATCGCCACCGCCATGCTCTACATGCAGAACGCGGGCGCCGATCCCGTCGCCGTCGGCATCGTCTCGGCCGCGATCGGGCTCAACCTCGTCCTCACCGGCCTCATCTTCCTCGCCGCGGGCCCGCTGATGAAGGTGATGGGGCAGAGCATTGCCGGCGCCATCACGCGCATCTTCGGCGTCATCCTCTCCGCGCTCGCGGTCCAGCTGATGATCGACGGGATCATCGGCGCGTTCGGCATACAGGCAGGCTAGCCGCCGGGATTGCGGCGGCGACAGGACGACGCAATGCGGCCCTTCCAGCCAGCGGCGGGTCCAGCTCTGGGAGTAAAGGGAGTAAAGAGCATTCGCGTCTGGCTCGTCACGGCCTTTCGTGCTGTAAGCGTGCGACGACTGCTTCGACTGGCGCCCCGTCATCGGAGGCCGTCGCGTTCCCGCCCTGGCGCGGGAGCGTCATTTCTTAGGTCCAACAAGTCTTAGGTCCAACAAGTCAGCGTCAGGCGCCGCAATGTTGCGGCGCCGTCAGCAGCTGCGGGTTCGCCGGTTTCCACCGATCCGGGTCGGGACCCTGAACTCTGATTATGGAGATGCGTATGAACCCGCCGGTCGACCACCAATCCGTCGAGATCGAGAGCTTCCAGGATACGGACCGTTCCGGCGCTCAAGGAAAAATACTTCTCCGGCCGCTGCGAGGCCAGAAATTCCCGGTCGCGCTTCGTCTGGAAGGCAATAAGAGCCTGGTGGACGACTATCCGGTTGGAACGCGATTCAAGGTGCAGGCGGCGCTGACCAACCGCCCAGGCGGCGGGCAGTATCTGTTCACATCCTGGCAGTGGGATTCGCGGGTGCTTTCGCTGCCGACGGATTAGCGGCCAGCCTCGTTCCCGCTGGCGCGGGTCGCGGGAACGCGCCGGACTCTGTTGCATCCATCCTTGGATGGATTGAGCGCATGTCTGCGTCCGCCTAGGCTCGGATCGAGGCGATCAACTCCGCACGCGAGCGGAGGCCGGTTGCGTTCGAAGAACAGGCGGCGTCAGCTTGGCTGCCAGTTCACCTTCTCCCGCCCGAGTTTCGTCGCCACGGCGTTCACGCTAGTTTGCCGGCAAGAGAGAGACCTCACGGAGCGCAAACGGCGACGCTCCAAAGCGGGGCCCGATGTCGACCGCAATTGTCCGGGGCGCGCCGGGAAGGCCGAGGCTGGATTTGAGTTGGGTTACCGTGAGGTGCTGGATAATGGCCCATCCCGTGGCCGTATCGAGGTCTTCGTTGCGGCAGCCATTCTGGGCGAGATCGAGGAGCGGCCCCGGGACGTTGAGCCCCATCTGCTTCACTGCGGAGATCAGGTCATTGCCGCTCTGGATCGCGAGACATGAGTCGCTGAAGGCATTGTGGCCCATGCGCGGAACGATCGCCAGGCGCTTGGGCGCCTTCAGGGAGTCGTAAGCCGACACGAGCGTTGCGACGGGAATGCCGGAGTCGATCTCGGCTGCGATGATGAAAGTTGGCTTGCTCGTTGTCCCCGGTCCCTGCGGCGGGACTGGCGCCCAGCCGATGACAGTGTCGATCCGCGGATTGTCGATTTGCGCGAACATTGTGCCGCCGCCTGCGGAGTGTCCCATGGCCGCCACCCGCGACATGTCGATCAATCCGGTCAGAAGTCCGCCTGGGGCGTGTGTCGTGCTGTCAAGCAGGTCGAGCGCGGCATCGACCGCTGCAGCGCTGGTGGTGCGGCGCGCGGCCATGTCGCGCGCGCCGCCTCCCGCGAAAGAGGAAAATCCGTACTCGGGAAAGTCCACCGACGCCACCACGAAGCCCCATGACGCGATGCCCGACAGCAGCTTTCCATGTCCGCTGCGCCAGCCGCCGGCCCCGTGAGAGAAAATCACGAGCGGGTAGCTGTGTCCGCTGGCCGCCGGAGCGTCCCGGAAGGCAGGCACCGAGACCTTGAGATCGACCCCTTCCGGGATCTTCGCGGCAAGCCCCTTAAGCATCGGCGGCAGCGGGTCGGTCTGCAGGTAGACTTCGTTCGTCCTGCCGGTCGCTGCTCCAGGCGCAGCCGGATAGTAGACCTCGATCTTGCGGTCGCTGAGGCTCAGAGTGGCGACCCCGACCTCGAACGACCCCCGGTCGGTGAAGATCTGCGGGGCGCTGGCGTTCGCCTTGCCTTCACCGGCGGGCGTGGCGCAGGCCGTCAGGAGCAATCCAAGCGCAAGGACGCTCGGACGAAGGCATGCAGGCAGAGACGTGGCGATCATTGGCGGCCCCAAAAGCGTCAAAACGGCGAGTCTGTTGTCGCGTTCGTACGACTGGGCCACGGCCCTTGAACTAAATCAATTGCCGTAACCGTCGATGCCGTCAGATTGAAGGCCGTGTGTCGGAGTAAGTGTCATGCCGCACAACCCAATGATCTACAGCGCCATCAGGACTGCCGGGGTAAGCCCTCTACGGGCAGCGGCAGGCGAGCGACTGTTTCGAAGCGGCGATGCGTGCCGCGGGTTCGTCGCTCTCCAGCGCGGCGCCATCAAAGTGACGATGACGTCATTGGGAGGGCGCGAGATCGTTCTGTACCGCGTGCATCCCGGCGAGATTTGCCTCCAGACCTTCACGTGCCTGGCGCAAGACAAGACGTATGCAGCCGAAGGCGTTGTCGAGGAAGATGTCGAGGCGCTGCTCATTCCTCCGGCGGCATTTGATCGGCTGATGAGCGAGGATGCCGCCTTCCGGGCCGCTATCTTGTCATCGGTCGCAGCGCGCTTTGTCGATTTCGAGCACACCGTAGAGGCGCTGGCGTTCACGGGACTTGAACAGCGTGTGGCGTCGGCGCTGCTCAGGCTGGCCGATGCGGAAGGCATCGCTCACGTCACGCATGAAGAGCTGGCGGCTGAAATCGGATCGGCGAGGGAGGTGGTGAGCCGGCAGCTTGCGGTCTTAGCCAAGCAGGGCATCGTTGCGCTTGCTCGAGGCCGGGTGGCTATTCACCGCCGCGACGCCCTGACACAACTTGCCGCCGCAGCAATGTGACTTTGTCACAGATGCCGCGCGGGCCCTGTGCCAGCATGCCTTGAATAGTCTTAGCCAAGGAGCGCGCCATGAAAGTCAATGAAGGGCTTGTCGATCGCGTCCTGCGTGTGGTCGTCGGCGCAGGCGTGCTGTCACTGGCGTTTATCGGACCGCAGACGCCATGGGCATATCTGGGCCTCATTCCTCTCGCAACAGGCCTGGTGGGGTTCTGCCCCCTCTATGCCGTGCTGGGCATCAACACATGCCCCGTCAGGAAAGCGTAGCGCGAGCGACGCCTTTCGGCGAAAGCCAGCAGCGCGAGCAGTCGGAATGACAGCGGCAGGTAAGGCCGATAAGCGCCGCACCAGCGCGCCTCAGCGCACCCGCGCCGGCTCGTCCATGCGGTAGACGGCGCTGACCTTCTTGGGGCGGTCGCGCGTCACTGACTTCCAGAACACCGAAAGCGCGATGACGCCGAGCAGGGCGAGGCAGGCGATCAGGCCGGCCAGCTGCATGCGCAGCGCATTGTTCCAGTTGATCGTGGTGCGCGCCGTGTCCAGCAGGTGGTCGCCGTCATAGCGCGCCAGCGCCACGGCGCGGTCGCCGCCGGCTTGCGCCACCAGACGGGCGCGGCGCAGGTCGGCGCCGTCCTTCACCGGGCTGAGGATGGCGACGGCGGAGATCGGCGATGTGTCGCGCGCGATGTCGCGCAGGATGCGCAGGTCGGACAGCACCGACTCCAGCGCCTCGCGATCGACGCTCGACTTGAACACGGCGTCGACGATCGATGGGCCCTTGGCGCCCGCGCCGTACTCGCTCTGGAATTCTCCCTCGAGCAGGCGCTTCAGCTCCTGCGGCGGGGCGGCCTCGAACAGCTTGCGCTCGAGATAGAGTTCGAAGTCGGGATCGAGGCGCTGCGCGCGCCGGGCGGAGAGCGCGATCGAGGCGCCTTCGCGGGCTTCCGGATCGGCGACGGTCAGGCCGACGCCGGCCAGTATGAAGGCGAACTCGTCGATGCGGTCGTTGCGCGCCCAGCGGGCGGCGGTGAAGGCGAGGTCGCGCAGGTCGCCCAGTATGTTGAACTCGGCGTGGCCGGAATCTTCCTCGGCGCTGGCGAGCTGCGCCGTCTCGGCCGCCGTGCCGGCGACAGAGGCGGGCGGGGCGTTGTTCGAGAACATCGACATGATCGAGGCGCTGCGGCGCTCATAGGCGTCCTGCACGTCCTCGGGAAGATAGGTGACGGCGGCGTCGATCAGGGCCTGTTCGCCGGTCTGCTCGGAAACGGCGATCCGCTCTCTCAGGGCCTCGCCATCTGGTCCGCCCAGCATGGCGGGCGCGGCCAGCATCAGGCCGTTCACGGTGGCCATGTCGCCGGCTTCGAGTTCGTCGCGGACAAAGCCCGACCACACATCGCGCGGCGCGCCATTGCCGTTGGAAGCAAGGCGCTCGAAGCGCGCATCCATCGCCAGACGGGTCGCAGTCAGGGCTTCGGATGTCGCCTCGAAGGCCGGGCGCTTATCGCCATACGCGGTCGATATCGCGCGCGCCGCAAGAAAGGGCGACAGGCAGATAGCCGCGTTGAAGATGAGGGCGGCATATGCCGCGAACGGCAGTCGGTGCTTGCGACGGCGATTCATCGAGCCCGCTTCCGTAATCTTACAAGTGACACCGTCGAGCTCCTCGCCCTCTGGATCACTAGGCGCACCCCCGCCTGCTCCCTTTGTTTTCCGGGAGCGCGGATAGATCAATAGGACATGGCGCCCTAGAGCTAAAAAAACTCACAATAGGAATGTCGCACTTGCACGCTTCGGGCCAGAAAAGCCTGTAAATCAGGCTTTCGCGTCTAGGGTCAGGCCGGACGCCTCGTTTCGTGTCTGAGGATTAACGATTCCGCCGCGTCCATAAGCGGCCGGCCCGCTGCGCGCGGAGGCGATCTCCGCGGCGATCGAACGGACGAGTCCCTCGGTCACATGTTTCATTGCGGCAAGCGAACGAGCGTGTGTGTCGAGCGCTGTCTCAAGGTCGCGCGCCGCCTCGCGCAACGTAGCCTTTACCGCCGCCGGCACATCGGCCAGCGCCGCCGGGTTCTGCTTGATGTAGGCGACCTCGAGCCGCCAGGTGTGGGCGAGGCGCTCCTTCTCGTCCCAGTCCGCCGATGCGCCATCGAGCCGTCTCGAATCGAGCGCCGCGATCTCGGCGTTGACCAGCAAGGCCAGCCGCCGTGTCATCGCCAGCAGCTGGTCGGCGCGCTCATGGCCCGACGGATTAGGGGCTGTCTGGCTGGGGCCCATCTGGCTGGGGGAAGCCTTATTGGAAGATGTCTCTCTGGAAGAAGTCTGGCCGGGTCGGGTCATTCGAGCCCCTGCATGCGAAGGATTTCTTTCAGAACCGAATCCGCGATGCCCACGCCGCCGCCACGGGCGACCGCATCGGCATATTGGTCCAGCAGCATGGGCCGGAACACATCCTCGCCCTGTCCGCCGCCGAACGGCCCGTCGGTTTCGATGCCTGAGAACATGGGCTGCAGCATTTCGGTGATGAACAAGCGCTCGAACTGCTGGGCGACGGCCTGGGCCTGCTCGCGGGTCTTCACGTCGGCGACGTTGGGCGCGCTGGCCTTGCGCTGGGCCAGCACATCGACGGGCGGGGCGGTCAGCGCGATGTCGGCCATTACATCAGCTCGATTTCAGCCTGGAGGGCGCCGGAGGCCTTGAGGGCCTGCAGGATGGCGATGAGGTCGCGGGGCGATACCCCCAGCGCGTTGAGCCCGGCCACGAGTTCGCGCAGCGGCACGCCCTTGCCGCCGATCATGGCCAGCTTGGCGGCGTCCTCAGCGACCGAGATGTCGGTCTGCGGCACGACGACGGGAGGGGCGTTGGTGAACGAGTTGGGCATGGCGACGCCCGGGGTCTCCTGCACCTGGATGGTCAGGTTGCCCTGCGCGATGGCGACCGTGGAGACGCGCACATTCTCGCCCATCACGATGACGCCGGTCGTCTCGTTGATGATGATGCGCGCGGGCTGGTCGGGCTCGATCTCCAACAGCTCGATCTGCGAGATGAGGCCGGCCATGTCGCTGAAGCTCGCCGGACGGCGCAGGCGCACCGTGCCCGGGTCGGTTGCGGAGGCGGCCTTCGATCCGACGAAGGCGTTGATGGCGACGGCGACGCGGCTTGCGGTCGTGAAATCAGGATTGCGCAGCGCCAGCCTGAGCTCGGTCTGGCCGGCGAGGTCGAATTTCAGTTCGCGCTCTATCAGGGCGCCGTTGGGAATGCGGCCATTGGTCGGAACGTTTCGGGTCAGCGAGGTGCCGGAACTGCCTGACGCAGCAAAGGATCCGACAGCCACGGAACCCTGGGCCACGGCATAGACCTGGCCATCGGCGCCGAGCAGGGGCGTTGCGATCAGAACGCCGCCTTCGAGGCTTTCAGAATCGCACATGGCCGAGATCGTCACGTCGATGCGGCTGCCGCTGGTGGAGAAGGGCGGCAGGTTGGCCGTCACCATCACGGCGGCGGCGTTCTGCGTGTTGAGCGTGGCGTTGCGGGTGTTGATGCCGAGCCGCTCCATCATCGATTCGAGGCTCTGGCGGGTGAAGGCGCAGTTGCGCAGCGAGTCGCCCGTGCCGTTGAGGCCGGTGACGACGCCATAGCCCAGCAGCTGGTTCTCGCGCACGCCCTCGATGTCGATGATGTCCTTCAGGCGCGTGCCGGCGCCCACGGGCGTGATCGTCGCCGTGACGGTCGCCACGACGGTCGCGAAGACGGCAAGAGTACGGACAATGTAAGGTACTGGCGCGCGCATGTGGCCCCGGAACGGGAGTGAGACGGATGGAGATGTCCGACCGTTCTGGCCGCAGCGTTCTGATGCGAGTCTCGCCCGGCAATCCGAAACAAAGCTTTAATCGCTGTTTAAGCCGGTAAAGCTTTATTAAGCCGCCATTAACCAACACCGCGAAGTGTCAGGGCGAGGAGACTCGCTTCCGATGAAGGTCAGCTCGGCCTCCAGCACGTCCACCGCCGCAGGCGCCGGCGCGGCGAAACCCGCCGCCGACGGCTTCCGCCTGCTGCTGTCTGAAGGCGGCGTTTCCGCCCGCACGCCCGTGTCCGGCGCTGCGGCGGCAAGCGCCGTGTCGGGCGTCGGCGCGCTGCTGGCGCTGCAGGGAATCGGCGGGCCGGAAGCCCGCGCCCGGGCGCTGCGCAAGGGCCGCCGGATACTGGACGCGCTCGACCGTCTGCAGGTCGCCATCCTGGGCGATGGGCCGACCCAGCGGCATCTCGCCCTGCTCAACGGCGCCCTGGCCGACGAGCGCGAGGCGAGCGGGGATGTCGCCCTCGACGACACGCTCAACTGGGCCGAGGTCCGCGCCGCCGTCGAAGCCGCCAAGCTGGAGCGGGCGGCCGAGCTCGCCTAACTGTAGTTGCCGCGGCGCGGAAAACGCCGAACTCTAATCACTTGGCCCAAAAACTGCATTAGAATCAATCGCCCGCAGGATGATGTGAGCCGTTTACGGGCCCAAATGACTCGGCTATACACGCCCCCCATCGCAGGCGGCGTATACGGGTGGGACCCGCCAGGGAGTGTCAGAATGAGTTCCAAGACGGCGACGTATCGTCCGACTGAGAACGAGCCCTACATGGGCAAGAAACAGCTCAAATACTTCAAGGAAAAACTGCAGGCCTGGAAGGAAGAGATCCTCCAGGGCAACCGCGAGACCATCAGCGGCATGCAGGAAAACGTCGCCCCGATCCCGGATCTCGTGGACCGGGCGTCATCCGAAGCCGATCGGGCCCTCGAGCTGCGCACCCGCGACCGTGAGCGCAAGCTGATCAACAAGATCGACGCGGCGCTGCGCCGTATCGAGCTTGGGGAATACGGCTACTGCGAGGAAACCGGCGAGCCGATCGGCGTGAAGCGCCTCGAAGCCCGTCCGATCGCCACGCTCTGCCTCGAGGCGCAGGAACGCCACGAGCGCAAGGAACGCACGATCCGCGACGACTGATCAGGACGGGCCAAGTAGCCTTCCTCCCTTGCTTCGCAGACGCAGGCGACTAGCGTGCCCATGTATAGTTTGGGGGCTCAGGCGGTGTTGCGGATCATCGTCTTTTTTATTGTCGTTGCCGCTGGCTCGACCGCAAGTGCGCGGACACCGCCGTGGGCGCCGGCGGGAGCACAGGTCCAAGGGAGTTATAGTTGTCCCGACCCTGCGGAGCGCTCAACCAAGCCTGAATGCTGCCGCGTCACCGTGGAGATAGACAAAACCGGGAAAGCTTTGTCGGCGAAAGCTGTCTGCACGCATCCCGGCTATGTCGATGCCGAAATCCAATGCGAGCTACAGCGCTCCCACGAACCACGCCTCAGGGCGGGCGGCGTGCGTGAAGGATTTTCAAGAACATTTACGCGTACGCATTTTCCTCGCACGCCCAAATCCCGCGAAGACTTCATGGCGATGAGCGCGGAAGCAAGCAAGCGCTGCAGTTTGCTGGGAGCGGGCGCCTAGTCGCGTTTCTGCGGCGGCTGGAACTCCGGCAGGCTCCATTTCCAGATGATCGCACCGGCGCGCACGATGAAGCCCAGTGCAACCCCAGCACCGCTCGCCCATGTCCAGTCCACGCCAATCGTGCGCAGGGCGACGAATACAGCCGCGCTCACGAGCGCCGCCGAGATGTAGAGTTCGCGGCGCAGCAGGATAGATGGCTCCGCCGCCAGAACGTCTCGTATTATCCCGCCGAACGTCGCCGTCAGCACGCCCATCACCACGCACACCGCCGGCGATACGCCTAGCGACAGCGCCTTTGCCGCCCCTACGACCGCGTAGACGCACAATCCCGCCGCATCCAGCCACGCGAGCGTTTGTCCCGGCAGCACCCGTCCGCGCGTCAGCCACACCAGGACCGCCACTGCCGAGCACACCACCACGTATCCCGGGTCCAGCACCCAGAACACCTCCGCTCCGATCAGCAGGTCGCGCAGCGTGCCGCCGCCCACTCCGGTTATCGCTGCAAAAAAGATGAAGGTCAGGACATCCTGCTTCTTCTGGGCCGCCATCAGCGCGCCGGTGGCCGCGAAGGTTGCGACACCGGCGTAGTCGAGCACGGAGAGAAGGGCGATTTGCACGGCCGGCCCACTGTCAGCGCGATTTTCGGTTCCCCGCAACGAGGCTTTGAGCGTGTCGGGCCGTATCGGACCGTTGCAGCCCGGGTCGCCTCCGCGCTAGCCTTTGCGCGAAGGGAAGACCGGCATGCATCACCCTCGGGCCCTGATTCTTGCCGCAACCGCCGGGCTCGTCTGCCTGACTTTTCCCGCTTCCGCCCAGCTCAAGAACAGCACCGAGGCGCGCTATGTCGGCGGTTTCCATCCGCAGGCATGCCGCTATCCGCCCTCGGCGCGGAAGGCGGGTCTTTCGGGCTGTTGTCAGATGGACCTCGAAATCGGCGCCAAGGGCGAGGTGCTGAAAGCCGACGGGGTCTGCAGCGACCCAATCTTCCTCGAGCCGACGCGGTTATGCCTCACAGTCCAGCAGTTTGTGCCGGCGACCAAGAACGGTCAGCCCGTGCGCGCCCCGCATCATCTTGAATACGAATGGCGCTCGACTATCCCGTCGGACAAGAATCTCTGCCAGAAGCTGAAGACCAGCTGACTTGATCCGGAGACGCGATGAATCCCCAATCCGACTGGGTGGCCTGGTCGCAATTCGCCCGTGATTCCGCGGCGGCTTTCACATTCTTCGTCGCGCTCGCGGCGGGCCTGTTCGGCTTGTTCCGTTATCTGCGCTCGGAACGGCTGCGCCAGACGGAACAGGTGCGCGAACTCTACCGCATGTTCTTCGACAATCAGCGCTACCGCCGCATCCGCTTCGTGCTGGCCAATCCCGAAGCGCCGGAGTTCGCGCAATTGATGGACGAGCTTGCTACGCCAGGCATGCCGAAGGAGCTGGAGAGCGAGCTGATCGACCTGCTCAACTTCTTCGAGTTCGTCACCGGCCTCACGCGCCGCGGCCTCGTCGCCCGTCAGGATGTCGATTGGATGTTCGCCAACTTCATCGAGCGGGTTGTCGGCGTTGATTTCGTGCGCGCCTACATCCTGCGGCTCGATTTCGACGAGCTGCACACGATCTGCCGCCGCGTCGAAAAGCGGAAGTGACCGCGCTGCCGTTGTTCGCCGCGCCAACCTTTCCAAAAATAAACAATCCCCCAGCCTGAAAGCTGGGACTCATACTGGCCCGTCACCCATGGACGAGGCTGGGCGATGACGAACGGGCAGGTTGCAGAAGCGGATTGGCGCTGGGACAGGCGCAGCGGCGCCTGGATACCCCCATCGGACGATAGGCGCTTTCCACAGCGCGAGCCTCCGGAAAATCCGCGCGATGCGCTGCCCGAGCTGTGGGGCCTGGCCGCGCGTGTCTGGAACGAGATCTGCGTACTCTGGGGAGATTCGGCCTCGCTGATGCGGCGTCGATGCCTGTCCGGATTTGAGTATCGCCACTGCACCGACTGGCTGCGCAGCCTCGAAACCCTGGTTCGGCGCATCGTCATGATCGCGGCGCTGACGCTCGAGCTGAACCCGGTCGCGGCCGGGCCGTCACATGCGTGGGGCGAGCCGCGATTCCAGCGCACGTTGTGGCATGATCCGACGACGTGGAAGGTCTCGTTCCCCGTGCTGCGGCAGGCGCGCGAGCGCCGGGATGGCGAGCGGCGTCCGAAGAAGCCGCGTCGCGAGCATGACTTGCCATCGCGCGGCCTTGCCCGCCGGATCGAGGCCCTGCGCCGCGTGCTGAGCGGCGGGCAAGCCTGTGCGATGCGCCTTGCCCGGGCGCTGGCGCGAATAAAGAAGGCAAATCGCACGCTGAATGCGCCGCGCGAGTTGCGCCTCAGGTCCTGGAGCATCCGCTGGGACAAACGCACCAGCGGCAGGCTCGCCGTGCGCGATGGCATGGACATCGCGCAAGCCCTGGCCCAGCGCGCGATCGATGTGTGGCATGAACCCGGATAGCCATTACCCGAACGCCGGCGCCGCGCCCCGCAGCGTTCACCTGCGGGAGCGCGGACGCATGCCCGGAATAGCCCGCGAACGCGCGGCGGCTGAGCTTTTTGATGGCCCGCAGGTCACAGCCCACGCCTATCGCCATGCCGGCAGCCTGGCGGGAGTTTCGCAGATCGCCGCGGGAGACTATCTCGATTGGGTGAGGAGCCGCTTATGACCACTCGCTCGGCTGGTCCCGAAATCCTTCGTCTGATCGACCTTCTGGCCAAGCTGCCGGGGCTGGGGCCCCGATCGGCCCGGCGCGCCGCTCTGCACCTGCTCAAGAAGCCTGATCAGCTCCTCAATCCCCTTGCCGCAGCGCTGGCGGATGCCGCCGAGAAGGTGGTCGCCTGCCAGGTGTGCGGAAACTTCGACACCGTGAACCCATGTTCCGTCTGCTCTGCTCCCGGCCGCGATGCGTCGGTCATCTGCGCGGTGGAGGAGGTCGGGGACCTGTGGGCGATGGAGCGTTCGGGCGTCTTCCGGGGCCGATACCATGTCGTCGGAGGCACGCTTTCGGCGCTCGACGGGGTCGGGCCAGATCAGCTTAACATCTCCAGCCTGGTGGCGCGCGCGGCTGGCGGAGATGTTCGCGAAGTCATCCTCGCCCTGAATGCGACGGTGGACGGTCAGACCACGGTTCATTACATCACGGATCGTCTGGCGCATCTGCCGGTGAAGGTGACGCGCCTGGCCCACGGCGTGCCTGTAGGTGGGGAATTGGACCATCTAGACGATGGCACGATCGCCGCGGCAATGGCGTCGCGACGGTAAGATGCGGATAGGCGTCCCATGGTGAAACGCAGTGATGTCCCGGTTCTGTTGACGGTGGCCGCCATTGGCGTCGGCGTAGGCATTGGCATGTGGCTCATGCGGGACAAGATTCGCACCGCCGCCAAGTCCGCCGTGAAGGCTGTCGAGCCCACGGCCAGGCGCCTGGGGCGGAATCCGCTCGACGTGTTCTCGACCGACCTGCCCGACGATGCGTTCGAAGGCGTCGCCAACTACCCGCACATGCCGGACGGCTGGCGACCCAAGCGTGGCTTGCGGGACTGATCGCGGCGCCGGACTCGCCGCTGCTCCACCGAACGCCATTTTCCTGTATGCTCGGCGACATCCAGGAGGAGGCGGCGATGCCAAGAGGCCTATATCGGGACAGCGGCGGCTGGATCCAAGTCAGCTATGACGAGCGGTTCCAGATGGCAATGCACCGGACCGACTATGAGGATCACGGCTACAAGCCGAGGTTCGAGATGCTTCCCACCAAGCCAAAGTTCGAAAAGAAGAGCCATCCGAAGCACTGAGAGTCTTTGGGACGACTGCATCGCGCGCCTGTAGGCGCTGCCTATTCGCCCGCCAGCCAGAATCACGTGACCTTCCGGCGCCAATCGGTTGCCGGGAACAAATAAAGAACTTATGGTCACGCCATGACAATCGACAACCTCCACATCGTTTTGCTGATCATGGCCATCGGCGCGTCCGCCGCGGCGCTGTGGCTAGGCCTGAAAGGCAAGCCGGACACTGCTGGGCTTACCGCCGAACTGGCGCGGGAGCGCGAGGAGCGGGCGACGATGAAGGTCGAGCGCGACCAGCAGCGAGCGCGCGCCGAGACGGCTGAACGCAGGCTCGATGCGCAGAACGCGACCATGGCCGAGCGCGACGCCAGCATGATGCGCGAGCGCGAACAGCTCGCAAAGATGCAGGCCGAAAGTGAGGCGCGGTTCAAATCGCTGGCCGACGCTGCACTCCTCAAGTCGCAGCAGCAGTTCGTCCAGATCGCAGACGAAACGCTGAAGAAGCACCAAGCCGGGGCATCCGGCGAACTCGGCAAGATGCTGAAGCCGATCCAGGAGACGTTTGGCCAGTTCCGGGAGAAGGTCGAGGCGATCCAGAAAGTCAGCGCCGAGGACCGCGCCAAGCTGGAAGAGCAGATCAAGCTCGTCGGCAAGAGCGTCAACGAGACACGCGACGCAGCGAGCAAGCTGACCGGGGCGCTAACGGCGCCGCGCTCGGGCGGGCGCTGGGGCGAGGATACGCTGCGCAACGTGCTCGAGATGGCGGGGCTGTCGCCCTACGCCGATTTCACCGAGCAGACGTCGAATGATACCGACAAGGGCCGGCAGCGGCCGGACTGCATCATCCGAATGCCGGGCGGGCGCGAGCTGGTGATCGATTCCAAGCTGTCGCTTGAAGACTATCTGTCAGCCACCGACCAGACCGACCCCGGATTGCGGCGCCAGAAAATGACGGCTCATGCGGCGCGGGTGCGCACGCACGTGCAGTCGCTGACGCGCAAGGAATACTGGAAGGACTTCTCCGAGCGGGTCGACTTCGTCGCGATGTTCATTCCGGTGGAGAGCTCCTACGTGGCGGCTTTGGAGCATGACCGGGATATCTTCGATTTTGCGGCCAAGAACAACGTGATCATCGTGACGCCAGCGACGCTACTCGGGCTGGCGAAGGCCGTGGCCTATGGCTGGCGCCAGGAGCAGATGGCCAAGAACGCCGAGCAGGCGAAGAAGCTGGGCCAGGAACTCTACGATCGCATGACCAAGTTCACCGAGCATATGAGCCGCGTCGGCGGCGGGCTCGGCAATGCGGTGAAGGCCTACAACGACATGGTGGGCTCGCTGGAAAGCCGCGTGCTGCCAGCCACCCGGAAGCTGGAAGAGCTGCAGTTCGCCGACCCCAGCAAGCCCATCGAAGAGCCGCAGCAGGTGGAGGTGGCGCCTCGCCAGCTGACACTGCTGGACAGCCTGCCATCGGAAGCAGAACGCGCGCTGCCGGCGCCGCGCGGTAAGGCCAAGGTCTAACGGGCGGGCGCGCAAACCCCGGATTCAGCCCGTCTGACGGTTGCGTTCACTTGACGTTCGACGCTTCGCTTCATAGCTAGCCGTTATGGCAATTCGTCCCATCCTCACCGTCCCGGACCCTGTTCTCAAACAGGTTTCCAAGCGCGTAGACGCCGTCACCGACGAGACGCGCGCGCTGATGGACGACATGCTGGAGACGATGTACGCGGCGCCCGGCATCGGCTTGGCGGCCGTGCAGGTCGGCGTGCCTATCTGCGTAATCGTGATGGATCTCGCCAAGGAAGATGAGAAGCCGGCGCCGCGGTACTTCGTGAACCCGGAAATCCTCGAGACGATCGAGGAGACCCAAACCTACGAGGAAGGCTGCCTGTCGGTGCCCGACTTCTTCGACGAGGTCGAGCGGCCCAAGCGCGTGAAGCTGAAATACCTCGGCTATGACGGCAAGGAAGTCGTCGAATGGGCCGAGGGCATGTACGCGGTGTGCATCCAGCATGAGATGGACCACTTGCAGGGCACGCTGTTCATCGACCATCTGTCCCGGTTGAAGCGCAACTTCGCCATCAACAAGGTGAAGAAGGCCAAGAAAGCCGCTGCGGCCTAAGCAGCTTTTCCAGAAACCGCTTCCGATATCCCGCTCGCTTTGTATACAAGCCGGGCGGCTGTTGCGTGAGGCGGGGAGTCTCTTGAAGGCTAGGCTGATCCGCTTCCTGTTCGCACTGCATCGCTGGTCAGGCGTCTTTCTCGGCCTGCTCATGCTGCTGTGGTGCCTGTCCGGCCTTGTGATGATCTGGTGGCCCTATCCGTCCACAACGCTGGGCGACCGCGACTATCGCGTCGAAGGCCTGGCGCCGATCGCGTTGCCCGATCAGATCACGCTTCCCAGAATTCCGGCCAGCGCGACACTCTCCGCCGCGCAGGTGGAAATGCTCGCCGATCGCCCGGTGATCACGCTTGCCTGGCTGGCAGGCGAGAGCAGCGGTCGCGGCCTGTTTGATCTTTCGACCGCGCAGAAGATCGAAGAAGTCAGTGAAGCCGAAGCGCTCGGGGTCGCCAAGACCTACATCGTGCGCCACCGCATCGCCGGTGAACCATCGATAAAGGCTCGAAAGGAGCGCGACGAATTCAGCGTCGGCATGCGCGGCGGTCCGTTCTGGCACGTCGGACTCAACGACCCGGAAGATACTACCCTCTACATCTCGTCCAAGACAGGGGATGTCCGCCAGCGCACGACAGCTTCGCTCCGCTTCTGGACCTGGATAGGCGCAATCCCGCACTGGCTCTACTTCAGCGAGCTTCGCAAGGACGGGAAGCTCTGGGGCAACGTAGTCATTTACACTTCGCTCGCCGGCAGCTTTCTTACCGCGCTGGGTCTCTTTGTCGGCATCCGCCAGTTCCGCCGCCGCCGCTCCACCGGCAGGCTCGCCTCGCCCTATCGCGGCGCGAAGTTCTGGCACCACATGCTGGGCCTCGTCTTCGGCGTGCTTGTGCTGACCTGGGTGTTCTCCGGCTTTACCTCGATGCAGCCCTGGGGTTGGCTCGAATCGAACGAGGAGACCGGTAGGGCGGTCGGCCGCCTGAGCGGCGAGCCTGTCACATGGGAAGAGGCGCGCCCCGCGCTTGAAGCCCAACTGGCGACCTTGCGCAGCGAACAGCGCGGTGTCGCGCTCATCGGCTTCTCGCAATCAGATGGCCAACCTAACTTCCTGTGGCGGCTGGCCGACGGCGCGCGCGCGCGTTTCGGCCCGGACGGCGCGCCGGCGCCGTTCGACGATGCAGACCGCGACCGGGCGGCGGAGCTTCTGGCCGGCGAGGGCGCAACGGCCAAAACCGACCTGCTGACGTCGGGCGACGAATACTACTACCCGGGCGCGTCATCGTCAGACCTGCCAATCCTGCGCGTTACCGTGCCGGACGCGCGCAACACGCGCTTCTATCTCGATCCTGTCTCGGGGGACGTAAGGTTCGCCGCCGATCCCGGCGCGCGCGATTTCCGCTGGTGGCACATGGCGCCGCATCGGCTCGATTTCATCGGTTCGCCGCTGCGTGAGATTGTCGTCGTATTGCTGATGCTTGGCGTCACAGCGGTGTGCGCGCTCGGCGCCTGGATGGGCCTCAGGAAGCTTGCCCGCGGGGGCAAGCTCGACAATACGCCAATCGACTAGCCGTTCAGATCAGAACGGCGCGACTTGCTGGTAGACGCGCGCGCCATAGCGGTCGCGCTGTACCTGGCTGATGTCGCCGCGGCCGCCATAAGAGATCCGCGCTTCGGCTATCTTCGTGTGGTCGATCGTGTTGTCGGCTGCGATGTCTTCCGGCCGGATAACGCCCGAAACCAGAAGTTCGCGCAGTTCGTGGTTGATGCGCACTTCCTGGCTGCCGCCGATCACGAGGTTGCCGTTGGGCAGTTTGTCGGTGATCACCGCCGCAACCGTGAGGCTTACCGATTCCTGGCGATTGACGGAGCCCGATCCGTTCGATGCGGAATTCGAATCGAAACCGATGGCGGGATCAAGCGAAGGCGCGCCCGGCAACGCCTTCTGCAGGTTGGCCTCGAAGCCGAGCAGCGCCTGGATGCCGGATTCCTCCGAGGTTGAGCGGCTGCGCTGGGTCGAGTTGTTCACCTGCGCCGAGTCCGCGATCTCGATATTGACTGTCAGGATGTCGCCGATGTTGGTTGCCCGCTGGTCGCCAAAGAACGAACGCGCGCCCGTGCGCCAAAGCGAGTTCGGCCCGGCAGGCTCGGTGTTCGGCGCGGGCAGGGGCATAGACACCCGGCTGCCGCCGGCGAGTGTCGCCGGGTTGGAAATTGGCGTGAGTTGAGGTGAGGCGATCGCATCGGAGAGCCCGGCGCATCCGCCGAGCATCAGAGCCGCGAGGCCCGCGCCAGCCTTGAGCGTGTCTTTCATCGGCGTCTCCTATCGATTCGCTACACGCGCCTCGCCATCGGCCTCGGCCACGGCGTCGATCATGCGTTTGGAAAAGGTGTTCAGCACGCGGACGCTCTCGCCCTTGCCGGCGTCGCTCTGCGCTTGTCCGTCAACCACGAGCCTGAGCCCTGGCGACGCGTAGACCAGCTTCACCGGCTCGCCCTTGCGGATCAGGGCCGGCGTCTTGAGGTCGCTTGTCTGGATCGGCTGGCCCGCTTTGAGCCCGCGCCTCGTTTCCATACCAAGGACGAGGTCGATGTCGGTCGCGTGGTTGCGTCCGGTGCGTGTGCTGGCTGCATCGGCCCATTCGACATCGGCGTCGCCTATGCGCTGCCCCCGCGCAACATCGCGGACGAGCACAAGCACTTCGACGGGTGTCGAGGATTGTCCGCCTGCGACTGGAGCTGGATTGGCTGGCCGCGCAATGTTCGCCTGTTTCGCAGCCGGCGCCGAGCCAACCGAGCGCGTCACCCAGATCGGCTGGTCGAGCGGCAGGGCGAGGAGCACGCCAGAACGTTTGGCGACCGATGTCAGAAAGACCGGATCGAGCGCAAGCTTTTCGCCGGGAGGCGGGGCGGGGCCGATGAGGATGGCCGCGGCATCGCCGGTCACCGGGGCGACGTCGCCGAGTGAGATCCACTCGCCTTTCACGACGACCTGCGCGCTCGCAAGAGGATTGAGAGAAAAGGCGACAGCTAGGGCAAGGGCCGTGCGGATCATCTGTCTTACCGGAGGTTGCTGGCGGAGCGCAGCATCTCGTCCGTCGTGGTGATGACTTTGGAGTTCATCTCGTAGGCGCGCTGCGCCGTGATCAGAGCAGAGATTTCGGTGACCGCATTGACATTCGAGGTCTCAAGAAAGCCCTGCTGGATCGTGCCGAAGCCCACCGAGCCCGGTTGGCCGCGGTTGGCTGCTCCGGATGCAGGCGTTTCGAGGAACAGGTTGTCGCCGATGGCTTCGAGGCCCGCCGGGTTCACGAAGCGGGCCAGTTCGAACGCGCCGACATCCTGCGGGGCGCTGCCATCCGGCATAATTGCCTGCACGACGCCTTCGCGGTTGATCGAAACGCCCAGCGCCTCTTGCGGGACCGAAATGCCGGGAGCGACGATAAAGCCGTCTTCGGTGACGATCTGCCCATCGGGGGAAAGCGAGAAGTTGCCAGCGCGCGTGTAGGCGTCCCGGCCGTCCGGCATCTGGACGATGTAATAGCCCTCGCCCTGGATCGCGACATCGTAGGCGTTGGTCGACTGGATAATGCCGCCCTGTTCGGTGACGCGATAGACGGACCCTGCCTTCACGCCGACGCCGACTTGCACGCCGGTCGGGACGATAGTGCCGGCGTCAGATGACGTGACTCCCATCCGTTCAACGTTCTGGTAGAGCAGATCCTGGAATTCGGCGCGCTGGCGCTTGAAGCCCGTCGTGTTCATGTTCGCGATGTTGTTCGCGATCACCTCGACGTTGAGCTGCTGGGCCTGCATGCCCGTGGCGGCGGTATTGAGAGCGCGCATTTAACTTGCCTCCTGGGCGTTATCCGACACGGGCCAGCTTATCGATAGAAGCGCCCCTAAGTTCATCCGATTGTGAGATCATCTTGCTCACAGCCTGATAGGCGCGGCTGATCTCGATCATCTGCGTTAGTTCGGATACCGCATTGACGTTCGAGCCTTCGATGAAGCCTGGCGCAATGTGGCTGTTCTCCGGCGCGCGCGACGTCTCGCCTGTCGAGCGCCAGAGATTGTTGCCGATCTTTTCGAGCGCGGCGGGCGTGGCGAAGGCGACCGTACGGAAGGTCGCCAACTGAGCGTTGTTCTGGGTCAGCGTGCCTTCACGCGAGATCGAAAATTCGCCAGCATTAGGGTCGACAGTGATCGCTCCGCTGTTGCCCAGCACCGGATCGCCATTGCGGGTCACGACGCGGCCCTGATCGTCCAGAGTGAAGCGGCCATCACGCGTGTAGGCTTCGCCGGCCGCCGTCTGGATGACAAAAAAGCCTTCGCCTTCAATCGCGAGATCCAGCGCATTGCCTGTCTGCTCCAGCGGCCCGGCCGAAAAATCGCGTTGAAGCATCCACGCATCGACGAAAGAGATGTCGGTAGGCGTGTCGTGCGCCGCCGCCGGGCGCTCAGACAATTCGCGCGTCACCAGCCGTTCGGTCTTGAAACCGGCCGTCGTCATGTTCGCAAGGTTATTGGCGGTCATGTCCATCCGTTGCCGCAGCACCTGCTGCGCGGACAGGCCGACCATGAAGGAGTTGTCCATAGGCCGCCGTTTGTCCCCGAGACGCGCGCTTTGTCGCGATCAGGGCCAGGCTGTCCCGCGCCCGCGTTTTCTGCGGCAGGCGCATGAATTTGTCGGCTCATCATGGGCGTGGGCGGTTAACGGGGTATTGCCAGGCCGGACCCCGCGGCAGCGTCTACCCGGCAGCTTTTGCCCATCATCCACCAATCCTTAACCATAGACGGCGGAATTTGCCGGGCGCCCCGAATGATCGGGGCGGAACAGATTCTCGTTCCCCGAGGGGCGTCATGGCCAAGAAGGACAAGGCGAAAAAGCCCGAAGACCCAGAGGCTGAAGAGCCTGCGGTCGAGGGCGAGGAAGGCGCAGTTGCGCCCAAGAAGAAGATGGCCGGCAAGACGCTGGTGCTCTTCATCGTCCTTCCCGCCGTGATCGTGCTGGGCGGCGGGGGAGCTGCGGCAATGATGCTGCTCGGCGGCGGCAAGAAGACTGAAGTCGCGGATGCGGCCCATGGCGGGGAAGGCGAGCACAAGAAGGAAAAGCCCGACAAGAAGCCGGAGAAGAAAGAAGACCATGGCGCCAGCGGCGGTGGCGGCGAGCATGCGGCGGCCGGCGGCGCCGAAGGCGCGGCGGCGGATGTCGGCGCTCTCACCGTCGGTGAGGATGGCGAGCCATCCTACTACGCATTGCCGAAGATGATCGTGAACCTCGCAGGTTCCGGCAATCAGTCACAGCTTCTGGAACTCGTACTCACACTCGAGGCTTCGGATGCCAGCGCATTTGATTCGGTGCCGACGGAAATGCCGCGGCTGAGAGATGCGTTCCAGTCCTTCCTGCGTGAGCTGCGCGTGGAAGATATCAACGGTTCGGCGGGCTCTTATCGGCTCCGCATCGAGCTTCTGAAGCGGTTCAACATCGTGATGGCGCCGGCCAAAGCAGACGCCGTGTTGATCGAAAGCTTTCTCGTGATGCAGCAGTAGGGTCAGCCAGGTGGCGCAGGAAACCGACGAGGAAATGGCTGCGGGCTGGGAAGCCAGTGTTGCGTCCGGCAAACCCGCCGGCGGCGCCGAGGGCGCGTGGGAAGCCGAGACCGGCCAGATCGCTGCGCCGGCCGAAGGCCAGACGCTCGCACAGGCCGCTGTGGGGTCCGAGCGCATCCTGAACCAGGACGAAATCGACAGCCTGCTCGGCTTCTCGCTGGAAGAAGAGAACGGGGCCAAGCGCAGCGGCATTCGCGCGCTCATCAACTCCGCGTTGGTCTCATACGAACGCCTGCCGATGCTGGAAGTGGTGTTCGACCGCCTCGTGCGACTGATGACCACCAGCCTACGCAATTTCACCTCCGACAACGTTGAAGTATCGCTCGATGCGATCCAGTCGATGCGGTTCGGCGACTATCTCAACTCGATCCCGCTGCCGGCCATCCTTGCCGTGTTCAAGGCCAAGCAGCTCGACAATTTCGGCTTGCTGACGGTCGATTCGAACCTGATCTATTCGATCGTCGACGTGCTTCTCGGCGGTCGCCGCGGCACCATCGCGATGCGTGTCGAGGGCAGGCCGTACACCACGATCGAGCGCGTCCTCGTGACGCGACTGGTCGAGGTAATCCTGCACGATGCGCGCAAGGCGTTCGATCCCTTGACGGCGGTCGACTTCGAACTCGACCGCATCGAGACCAACCCACGCTTTGCCGCCATCGCGCAGCCCGCCAATGCGGCCATCCTGGTGAAGCTGCGCATCGACATGGAAGACCGCGGCGGCCGCTGCGAACTACTGCTGCCCTATGCAACCCTCGAGCCGATCCGGAAGATGCTGCTGCAGAATTTCATGGGCGAGAAGTTCGGCCGCGACAACATCTGGGAGGGCCACCTTGCGACCGAACTTTGGTCGGCCCCTACGACACTCCGTGTTGTTCTGGACGAGTTCAAGGCCCCGCTTGGCAAGGTGATGAACCTAGCCGTCGGGGACACGCTGGTGATGAACGCCACGCCAGACTCGAAGGCCCAGCTGATGTGCGGCGATATCCACCTCACTCACGGCCAGGTCGGCCGCATCGGCCAGAAAGTCGCTATGCGGGTCGAGGCGCCGATCACGCATGCAGCCAAAAAGCGCGTCCTGGAGGCACGATGAGCGCCTATTTCTCGATGACGATGGAAATCATCCTCGCCAGCCTCCTTCTGATCGCGATCGCTTACTGCTGGCGGCTTGATGGCAGATTGAAAGCGCTGCGCACCGGCAACGCGCGCATGCTGGAAGCCGCGAGGGAGCTGCAGTCCTCGGTCGTCCATGCTGAAAACGCCGTCACCGCCATGCGGCGCTCGGCTGATGCCGCGGGCAAAGAGCTGCAGGCGAAGATCGACGAAGCGCGCGCCATGGCGGCGCAGCCGCTGGTCCGGGAGGTTCCTTCTGAACGCGGACGCGACAGCGATCGCGGCAGCGTCGATTTCACGCTGCGCCGGCGCACGATACTCTAGGGAGACGGATCATGGTTTCCGCGGTTCGTGTTCTGCCGGCCCTGATCGCCGTGTCGATCGGGGTGCTCGCATTCAAGGGCGTCGACATCTACGAGGCGGTCGCCCAAGCGGTTGAAGGCGATGCAGCGCCCAAGCCCGAGACAGAGCTTACCGCCGGCGTCGGCGATCGCCCCAGCCAGGCTGTTGCAGAGACCGCGGCGCAGGGCGCATCGCCAGCGCCTGCATCGCCGAAAGCGGATGTCTGCCTGCCTAGCCTCGACTACGCCGCGGAGCTCGGCATTACGTCGCAGGAAGTGCTGGTTCTGCGCAGCCTCGCCGATCGTCGCAAGGAGCTGGACGAACGCGAGGCCGGCGTCGAGACGCGCGAACAGGCGGCGGCGGCGGCTGAATCGCGCCTGCAGGACCAGATCGCGGAACTCAAAAAGGTCGAATCCGAGGTTCAAGCGCTGCTCACCTCAATGGACGCCAAGCGCGATGAGCGCATGACGGCCCTGATCAAGACCTATGAGGCCATGAAACCAAAGGACGCCGCCGAGATCTTCGATGGCATGGACGACAAGATCCTGATCGATCTTGCCAAGGGCATGAAGCCCGCCAACCTCGCACCGGTCATGCAACTGATGCAGCCCAAGCGCGCCGAAACCCTCACCCGACTGTTGGCCGAACTTGCCAAGCCGCCGACCAGCATCGATGCGCTGCAGAAGGCGCCAACGTGACCAAAGGCCGCCCTCCTTCAGGCTGGGCAATCCGCTTCACGCTTGTGGGCGTGGCGGCGATCGGCGCGGTTGCGCCGGCTTTCGCCGATCGCCCGGTCCAGCTCTCCTTCAAGGAGGCGCCGGGCTATGCGCGCATCACCGCAAAGTGGGGCGATGGCGACGAGGCCGCGCCGAAGATCAAGGCATCGGTGGAGGGTGCGGACCAGGTTCTGATCCTGCGTTTCGACCAGAAGATAACCGTCAATCTCGATGCGCTGCGCGAAGGCCTGCCGAGCTGGGCTTCAGCCACGCGCATGGATCCCGACGGCGCGACCGTACGCATCGGCCTAAAGCAAGCATCGCGTCTCCACGTTTCGACATCGTATGATCTTGCGGCCGTCGATCTCGTACCGAAAGACGTCAAAGCTGATCCGCCCAGCGTCGTCTCGCCGCTGGCGGCCAAGCGTGCGAAGGAGGCCGAGGCCAAGCGCCTCGCCGCCATCCCGCCGCCGCCCGGGATCGAGGACCTGGAAGTGCGCGGCAGCCAAGCCGACAACTCCTCGCGCATCGCATTCTACTGGCCGGGCAAGGTGGGCTACAGGGTCGTGGAGCAGGGCGAAGGCATGCTGAAGCTGCTGTTCGCCAAGCGCGCCAAGGCGGATCTCGCCTACATGCACATCACGCCGCCGTCCAATCTCGGCGACTTCAAGGGCGAGAACACCGACAGGGGCTACCTCGTCACCATCACCTCGAAGGACAAGCTGCCTATCAAGCATTTCTTCGAAGGCGACATTCCGGTCGTCGATATTACTAAGCCGGCGCCGCCTGTTGTGGCCGTGCCTAAACCGCCCGCGCCCAAGCCCGAGCCAGTCGCCGCGAAAAAGCCCGAGGAAAAACCGATCCTGCTTTCTCCGCCTAAGGCGCTGCTGAAAAGCGATGAGGCGATCGCCGCCGAAGCCGCCGAGCGGGCTGCAGCCGACCAGAAGGCGATGGCGGATGCAACGCTTGGCGGCCCTGAGCGCGTTACCGACCTTTCCAGCAAGTGGAGCGACCCGGCGCCTCGCACGGGCGTCGTGGACGTCAAGCTGTCCCCGCTTGCATCCGGCCTCGATCTCGAAGTCGCCTTCGTCGCGCCGGCGCCCGCCGCCGTATTCTCGCGCGGCGCTGCCGTGTGGGCGGTGTTCGCGGCCAACGCAGATCTCAAGGTGGATCAGACCCAGCTTCCGGCTGGTTATCGCGTGCGGACGATGCGCGTGAAGAACGCTACCATGATGCGGATCGAGGCGCCGAAGGGCCTCACGATGTCCGCTGAATCGGAAGGCTCCACGTGGACCATCCGCCTTGCGCCTACCGCCATCAAGCCGCAGCGCTTTCTGAAGCCGGAACGCAAGTCCGGCGATGGCGCGCGCGCGCGTATCGAGACCATGCTGGCCGGCGCCGAGGGGCTGGTCTGGTTTGAGGACCCGGTGATCGGCGACATGCTGGCCGTCGCAGTTTCGTACGGCCCGTCTTCCGCTTCGCCAACGCCGCGTGATTTCGTCGAGGCCTCGCTACCTGCTACGGCCCACGGCCTCGCCATCGCGCCAAAGTCCGATGATGTCGCGGTTACGATCGAGCGCGAGCGCGTCGTCGTGTCCATGCTGGCGGGATCGCAGACGCCGATCGACAAGCCTGCGGAAGCCTCCGACGCTCCAAAGATTGCCGCGAAGCCAGGTCACATCGACTTCGCTCGCTGGGGCAAGGAAACAGGCGAAGAGTTCTTCAAGCGCCGCATGGCGCTCGAAGCCGCTGCGGCTGAAGCCGATCCTGCAACTGTGCAGGGCGGCGCGGCGCTGCTGGACCTCGCGCGCTTCTATGTCGGTCATGAGATGGATCTTGAAGCGCTGGGCATTCTCAAATTTGCTGTTACAGAACGGCCGGAGATCGAGCAAGATCCTTACTTCCTCGGCATGCGCGGCGCGGCGAACGCCATGTCTCACCGCCTTGCCGAAGCTGAAGCCGATCTTTCGAGAGGCGTGCTGCGCGAAGACCCTTCCGCTGCCCTGTGGCGCGCGCTGGTTGCGAGCGAGCGCAGCGAATGGGAGCGCGCCGGGGAGCTTTTCCGGGATGCAGGCGATCAGATCTTCTCCTATCCGCCTGCCAAGGCGGCCGAATTCGCCGTCGCCTGGGCGGAGGCCGCCCTCAACACCAACGATTTCGACGTGGCGCGACGCCAAGCCGAACAAGCAGTACTCAACGGCGACCGCGAAACCAGGGAGCGTGGCCAGATCGTGCTGGCCACACTGACGTCGATCATTGATGGCTCCGCCGCCGCCTATCCGGAGTTCGAGCGCCTTTCGCGTCAAGCTCTTGAGCCCAATGCCGTCCGCGCAGAACTGAAGCGGCTCGAACTCGGCGTCGCTGCCGGGCGGATGACGGCGAATGATGCGGCAGGCGAGCTGGAATCGCTGCGTTTCCGCTGGCGCGGCGATGGCGTGGAGATGGCGACCGTCGGCATTCTTTCCGACCAGTACATGCGAGTCGGCCGCTTCCGTGAAGCGCTGCTGCTGGCGCAGTCGACTGCTCTGCGCGATGCCAGTGCGCCGGGATCTCGCGAATTGCGCATCAAGCTGTCTGACTATTTCCGCCGGCTGTTCTTGGCGGGAGAAGCTGATCGGCTCGATCCGATCCAGGCGCTCGCTCTGTTCTACGAGTTTGGCAATGACCTGACGCCAATCGGCACTGATGGCGACCAGATGGTGCGCAAGCTCGCCCAGCGGCTTGTTGCGTTCGACCTTCTAGAGCCTGCGGCGCAGCTTCTGCAGTATCAGGTCGACAACCGCATGCGTGGCGTCGGCAAGGCCGCCATCGCCGTCGACCTTGCGACGATCTATCTCTGGGACAAGCGTCCCGATCGCGCTCTCGAGGCGATCAACACGTCGCGCCAGCCAGCCTTGCCGAAGGAACTTGCGCTCGAGCGTCGCCTTTTGGAAGCGGCCGCCTACCGCGACCTTGGTCGCTACGATCACGTTGTCGAGCTCGTTGAGCCGCTCGACGGCGTCGAAGCCAAGTCGCTGCTTGCGGAAGCCTACTGGCGCGATCGCAAATGGCCCGATGCCGCGCGCGCTTTCATCGCCATGCTGCCAGCGCCGGGGCAGGTCCAGCCCAAGGATGCAGACATTGCGTTGAAGGCGGCGATCGCCGGACGGATGGCGAAAGATCCCGCCATCCTCCTCGACCTGCGCCGTTATGCCAGCACGTTCGAAGGCAATCCCAACAAGGCTAGCTTCGATCTGATCACATCGCAGTCGGACATTTCAGGCGCCGCGCTGTCGGAAGCCGTCCGGCGGTTGGCGGATGCGCCGCGCGTCGATGCGTTCGCTGCGGCCATGAAACAGCGCTTCGAAAAGCCCAAGACAGCCCCGGTGACCACCGCTGCTCAACCAGCTGCCCCGGCGCCAGCGGTTGCTCCTGTAGCTGCGCCGGGCCAGAGCGCTGCAGCCGCGCCGGCGGCCAAGCCCGCCACATCTGGCGGCGCCCGCTAGAGCCCGTCATCTTTCGTGCCAGGTTGGCCGAGCTCGAGGCCTTCGAAATCGAACAGCTCGCCGTCCAACAGGTGCGACGGGCGAACATGCGAAAGCGCTCGCGCCATGATCTGTCGCTTGCCGGGATTGCGCTTCTCCCAGTCGTCCAGCATGGATTTGACCGCCATGCGCTGCAGGCCTTCCTGCGATCCGCAGAGGTTGCAGGGAATGATCGGAAACTGCATCTGGGCAGCAAACTTCCGGATATCATCCTCAGCGCAGCGGATTAGCGGGCGCAGCACGTAGAGATCGCCAGCATCGTTCACCAGCTTCGGCGGCATGGCGGCGAGGCGGCCGCCATGCAGGAAGTTGAGCATGAATGTCTCGAGGGAATCATCGCGATGATGACCGAGCACGACTGCCTCGCATCCCTCCTCACGCGCCACACGATAGAGAATGCCCCGGCGCATACGTGAGCACAGCGAGCAGTAGGTGTTCGACGCCGGCACTTTTTCGGTAACGACCGAGTAGGTGTCTTGAGTGATGATGCGATGCTGCACGCCCACGCGCGCGAGGTAGCTCGGCAGCACGTCTTTTGGGAAGCCCGGCTGGCCTTGATCCAGGTTGCACGCCAGCAAATCGACCGGCAGCGCGCCTTGCCATTGCAGGTCGAGCAGCACCGACAGCAGGGTGTAGCTGTCTTTTCCGCCCGACAAGCAGACCAGCCAGCGGGGCCGCTTCGGCGTATTTTCTGTCACCATGCCGAAGGATCTGATCGCGTCCTGCGCTTGCCGCACCAGCCGCTTCCGCAGCTTGCGGAATGTCACGCTCGTGGGCGCGTCAGCGAATACCGGATGCAGCGCCGAGAATTCCGCAGCGTCGGCATCTTGCTCGGGACTTGAAGAAAGATCGTCGGCCATGTGGGATCCGCTCTCGATCCGAACTTCTAGATGCTTTTAGCAGGCAGCGAACCTGTCTTTTTGCGGATTTTCGCTGCCTGCGCGCGCCTCTGAAAGATCACGTTGGCGGCGGACCCGCCATGAAGCTTTCCACCAGCGATCCCGCCAGCATCCGCCATCCATCAACCAGCACGAAGAATATCAGCTTGAACGGGAGCGAGATCGTGACCGGCGGCAGCATCATCATGCCCATCGCCATCAGGATTGACGACACGACGAGATCGATGATCAGGAAGGGCAGGAACACCATGAAGCCGATCTCAAAGGCGCGCTTCAGTTCCGAGATCATGAAGGCCGGCGCCAGCACATGGAAAGGGGCCTGTTCCGGACTTTGAAGATTCTCGATCTTCGCCATGTTGGCGAAGAGCTCGACATCCTGCGGGTTTGCGTGCTGCCCCATGAAAGCCTGGACGGGGGCGAGCGTTCGCGGGATCGCCTGTTCCAGCGTGATGGTCTCCGCCATATAGGGCTGGATCCCCGCCGTGTAGGCCGCCGAGAAGGTCGGCGCCATGACGAAGGCGGTAAGGAACAGCGACAGCGAGATCACCACCGAGTTCGGCGGCGCGTTCTGCAGGCCGATAGCCGTGCGCAGAAGCGAGAGCACCACCACGATCCGCACGAACGACGTCGTCATTACCAGGATAGATGGCGCCAGCGACAGAACGGTGATCGCCGCGATCAGCTGTACGATGCCCGACGTCAGGCCCTGTCCCGTGCCCAGATCGACAGAGACGGTCTGCGGCAGCGCCGCCGGCGCCACAACTGCGCACAGGGCTGCTACCGAAGCGAAGCGGAGAATACGACCGATCACGAGCCGCTCTCGTCGTTTGCGGCGGGCGGGGCGGCGTTGGCCGGTGCAGCCGGCGTCTCGCGCGAGCCGACGACAATGTCGCCCGTTGGGCTGAGGCAGAGTAGATGGTCACGCCCACCCCAGCGGACTACCGCCAGCTTCCTGCGCATGTCGAGCGAGCGCCATTCCACGACGCGCAGGTCAGAGGCCTCGGCGCCCATCTTGAGCCCGATCGATCCGCCATAGCGTCGCAGCAGCCAGGCGAAGCCGAGCAGTATCCCCAGGACGAGGATAAGCGCGCCTGCTGCGCGAAGGGCGTCGAAGATGTCCATGGTCGGACGAGCCAGCTGATGCGGCCGTTCGGGCCGGGTCTTGGTTAACCCTTCGGAAAAGCCGGTAAACGAGGGGTTAACGGATCGTGGCGGCCCTTAATCTTGCCTTAAGAAAACCGGTCGAATTTGCCTAGTGAAAGGCTAGGAGCAGATGCCCGACCCCACCCATATGACGGTCTTCTCACTGATGAAGGCTCGCCTGCAAATGCTGGGCGATCGCCAAAAAGTCATTGCCGAGAACGTCGCCAACGTATCGACCCCCGGCTATGTCCCGAGCGACATCGACCAGGACGCATTCGCTGCGACCTTGGAGCGCATGGCTGGCAAGCCCGGCGCGGGCCTTGCGCGGCCTGCGCTGGCGGTGACCCAGGCCGGACACATGACGCCTGCGGGCTCGTCCTCGATTGGCGTCGTAACACACAAGAATCCCGACTCCGAAACCACACTCGACGGCAATGCCGTGGTGGTCGAGGAGCAGATGATGAAAATCGCCGAAACCCGAACGGATTTCGAGACCATGGTAGGCCTGTACCAGAAGAGTCTAGGCCTGCTGCGGCTGGCGTCGCGCTCACCCTCGCGGTGAGACGTCGCCTCTAGGAGACTCTCATGTCCTCCGACCTTATGTCCGCCATGGGCGCGGCTGCGACCGGCCTGCGGGCGCAGACCGTCCGCATCCGCATCTCGGCCGAGAACCTCGCCAACGCCGACACGACCGCTTCCACGCCGGGCGGCGATCCGTATCGCCGCAAGGCGCCGGTGTTCCGCACCTACTACGACCGCGAGGTCGGCGCAGACACGGTGAAGGTCACAGGCTCGCGCCTCGACACGACGCCCTTTCCCGAAAAGTACGATCCTTCGCATCCCGCTGCGGATGCGCGCGGCTATGTGAAGATGTCGAATGTATCTTCACTGATCGAGATGGCAGATCTTCGCGAGGCCCAACGCGCCTACGAGGCCAACCTCAACGTCATCGAGTCGAGCCGCGCCATGCTGCTCGGCGTCGTCGGCCTCCTGAAAGCGTGAGGGAGCGATAGATGTCTGATCTCGGTGTTTCGGCCGCCAAGGCCTATCTCTCGACCGCGCAGGCAATGTCCGGGGCAGCGGGCCAACCCACGCAAGGAGTTTCCGGTCCCGGCTTCGGCGAGGTTCTCAACTCCGCCGTCAACTCTATCAGTCAGGCCGGGGCCAGCGCGGAGGGGGCGATCACCAACGCCGCCATGGGCCGCGCCGACCTGGTCGATGTCGTGACGGCGGTCGCCGCGGCGGAAGCCACGCTCGAGACCGTCGTCGCAGTGCGTGACGAGGTGATCAAGGCATACCAGGATATCATGCGAATGCCGATCTAGCGCGCACACGCCGCCGCGGGCCTTTGTTTCTTTAGTCGACGGACGGTATAAGCCTCCCGAAAGGCGGCGCGAAAGCCGTGTCCGCGGGGAGGTAGTTCATGAAAATCGCAATCGCGTGCGCTGTCGCAATCGCGCTTTCCGGCGCCGCCTATGCGGAATCGGTGAAAGCCAAGGTGGCCAATGGCGTGCTGGCCGGCGATCTCGCCGAAGGCGTCGCCAGCTACAAGGGTATCCCGTTTGCTGCGCCGCCCGTTGGCGAGCTGCGCTGGAAAGCGCCGCAGCCCGTCGCTAACTGGACCGACGAGCGCGCCGCGACCGAGTACGGCGCAAGCTGTTCGCAGAACTCTCGTCTCGGCGCCGAAGCCAAGGTTTCGGAGGACTGCCTCTATCTCAACGTGTTCGCTCCGAAAGATGCGAAGAACGCGCCCGTGATGGTGTGGATTCACGGCGGATCGAACCTCAACGGTTCGGGCTCGGTCTACAACGGCCCTGCCTTCGCGAAGAGCGGCATCGTTGCGGTGACCATCAACTATCGCATGGGCGCACTCGGCTTTTTCGCTCATCCCGAACTGACGAAGGCCGCAGGGCCCAAGGACCCGCTCGCCAACTACGGCCTGATGGACCAGACAGCGGCGTTGCAATGGGTGCAGAAGAACATCGAGGCGTTCGGCGGCGATCCCAAGCGCGTCACCGTGTTCGGCGAATCCGCCGGCGCCATCGATATCTACGCGCTGCTCGGTCTCAAATCCTCGAAGGACCTGTTCAGTCAGGCGATCCTTGAATCCAACATTACCTGGGGCGTCAGTACGCCGCTCGCGGATGCTGAAAAGGACGGCAAGGAGCTCGTGGTCCGCGCCGGCGCAACCGATGCCGCAACGCTTGCCGATCTTCGTGCGATCCCCGCCGACAAGCTGGTCGCCGCCGCCAATGGCGCGCGCTTTCCGATCGTCGATGGCCGCTTTATGACCGAGACGTCGCTCTCCGCCATGGCAAATCAACGCGCGCTGGACGTGCCGCTCATGGTCGGCTCCAACAGCTACGAAGCCTCGCTCGCCCGTCAGCTTCAGGGTCAGGCGCAGACCGACTGGACCAACAGCCAGGCTGGCGCGCCCGCGCGGTTCATCGCGGCCAAATCCGCTGATGGCAAGCCGAGCTGGCTCTACTTCTTCTCCTATGTCGCCACCGCGCGCCGCACGCCAGATTCGCCCGGTGCGGCCCACGCTTCGGAAATCTCTTACGTGTTCGGGGGCCAGATGCGCGCCCCTGGCGCGCCGCCTGCCGCCGCCGGCAGCGCCCTTGCGCCGCCGCCGGCGCCGACGGACGAAGACAGGGCGATGGCCGCGCTGATGCACTCGTGCTGGGTGGCGTTCGCGAAGACTGGCGAACCCAAATGCGCATCGGGCCCGGTCTGGCCGAAATACGACGCCAAGACCGACCAGCTGATGGAGTTCGGCGCGCCCTCTGGCGTCCGCACCAATTTCCGCAAGGACGCGTTGGATGTAGCGAGCGCCGCTGAAGCCGGCGCAAAATAGCTAAGCTGCGATGCTGCCGGCCGGCTTCGGTCCGACGTAGACCGAGGCCGGCCGCACCAGCCTGCTGGTTGCAAGCTGCTCGCGTGCGTGCGCGATCCACCCGGTGACGCGCCCGCACGCGAACATGCAGGTGAACAGGCCGCGCGGAACGCCCAGCGCTTCCAGCAGAATGGCGGTATAGTATTCCACGTTAGTATCGAGCTTGCGGTCGGGCTTTTCCGCCGCCAACCGCTGCAGAATGCGCCCCTCGATCGATTGCGCCAGCGCCAGCCTGCCAGAGCTGGCGGGCAGGGTCTGGACGACGCGCTTCAGCACGTCGGCGCGCGGGTCGCGCGTGCGGTAGACGCGATGGCCGAAGCCCATCAGCCGGTCGCCGCGGCCGAGCGCGGTGCGGATCCAGCTTTCGGCGCGATCCGCATCGCCAATGCCGTCCAACATGTCGAGCACCGGCCCAGGCGCGCCGCCGTGCAGCGGGCCTTTCAGCGCGGAGAGCGCGGCGATCACAGCGGAGCCGAGGCCGGCGCGCGTCGACGCCACGCAGCGCGAGACAAAGGTAGAGGCGTTCAGGCCATGGTCGGAGATTGTGACGAGATAGGCGTCGAGTGCGCGTGCTTCGTCCGGGGAGGGCGCATCGCCTCGGATCATGTGCAGGAGGTCCGCGCCGTGCTGGGCGTCCGCAACGGGCGGTAGCGGCGCGAGCCCGGCCTTCAGTCGCGCTATGACGCCGCTCGCGACGGCCATAGTCGCGGCAAGGTCGATGGCGGCGCTGAGGTCGTGTCCGTCGGATGCGAGGGCAAGGGCGGCGCGTAGCGCGTCGATCTCGGGAAGGTTCGCCAGTCTAGTGAAGTCCGGCGTCAAGCGTTCGAACGCCGCAACGCGCGCCTTGCCCAGGGTGGATTTCAGTTCTGCAGCCGGCAGGTCCTTCTCGAAAAATCCAGACCAGAGATGGCGAGCCGCTTCCTCGAAATTGAACGTCTGCGCAAGGTCCTCGACGTCTTTGCCGCGGATGATGAGACGGCCTTCCGCGCCCTGCACATCCGATAGAACAGTCTCCGCCGCCACGATTTTTTCCAGACCCGCGTCCATTGAGCGCTCCTCAGTTGACGCAGTTGAGATGGAGGTTCACGGTCGCCATCGTCAAGATTGATCAATTAAATCAACATAAGGCCAAAGCAGATGGACTGGCTTGCCGTAGACGATGCGCTCGCCGAGCTCCGCGTCCAGCGCCAGACGCTCTATGCCTATGTCAGCCGCGGGCTGGTGCGGGCGAAGGCCGACGACGCCGATCCGCGCCGCAGTCTCTATTCGGCCGACGACATCCGGAAGCTGCGAGGCCGCCGGCGCGGCGCGCGCCGCCGCTCCGAAGTCGCCGCCGGCGCCATCGCCTGGGGCGAGCCGGTGCTGGAAAGCGCGATATCCACCGTCCGCGACGGCGATCTGATCTATCGCGGCAAGTCCGCCGTGGCGCTGGCGAGGTCCGCGTCGCTGGAGGACATAGCGCGCCTACTCTGGCGGTCTGAACAATTGTCGAGCAACGGCGCGCGAACCAAGGCGGCAGGCGCAACGCCCAAGGCGCGGGCTTTCGCTTTTCTCTCGTATCGCGCGGCGAATGATTCGCCGGCCCTGAGCCGCGGCCCGGCAGCGCTTCAGCGGGATGCTTGGTCGATTCTCGCGGGCTTCGCGGATGCCCTGACTGGTGACGTCAGTTCGCGGGCTCTGCACTTGCGCCTCGCGGATGCCTGGAGGGTCCGGGGCAGGGGCGCAGATCTTGTCCGCCGCGCTCTCGTGCTGATGAGCGATCACGAACTCAATCCGTCAACATTCGCCGTACGCATTGCGGCTTCCACCGGCGCGCCGCTTGCTGCCTGTGCGCTGGCTGGTTTGTCGACGTTGGTTGGGCCCCTGCATGGGGAAGCAGCTTCGCGCGCCCTGGCGCAACTCGACCGGCTTCTGGCGGCGACAGATATAGCAGCGGAGGCGAAGGCCATGGTCGCGCGTGGCGACCAGATTTCCGGTTGGTCTCACCCTCTCTATCCCGACGGGGATGTAAGAGCGCTGGATCTGCTCTCCGCGCTGAAGCCGCGTTCCGCCATCGCCAAGGTGTTGCGGGCAATTGAGAAGGAAACCGGCGAGAAGCCCAATTGCGACGCAGCGCTTGCCGCGATGACGCGCGAACTCGATCTTCCTTCGGAAGCGACATTCTCGATCTTCGCGCTTGCCCGCATGACCGGCTGGCTCGCTCACGCGATTGAACAGCGCGAGACCGGTCGCATAATCCGCCCACGGGCTCGCTACACGGGTGAGTGAAAACCGCTAACGTTCGGGCTTTAGCCGTTCGAGGCCGTCGACCGCCGAAATAGATCTCTCAGGCGCAGACGGGCCGTCCGCGTCTCGCTCGGCGTTACACAGATATGAGTCGTGCGGACGTCCGACAGCAGCCCCTCGTCCCGGAATGCCGCGATGCGGAACCGGAGCCTGTCTTGCCGATTCCCTCGATCGGCACGTCCACTCGCAGCTCGTCATCGAACCGCGCCGATGCTTTGAAGTCGATCTGAGATTCTACCGCCAGATACGCGTGCCTGACAGCAGCAGAGCCTGCGGACAGGGGAAGCCCACCGCGCGCTTATGCACGGTCATCGCATTGTCGGCTTAGACCAGATAGTTCGGACCAAAGGCGATGCCCTGCATGTCGACATCCGCCCATCGCACACGCATGGGCTCGAAGAACACAAAGTCGCCAGCGCGCGATACAGACGCTGGCATTGCCCAGCAATGAGCCGTTCATCGGCGATTCAGGAGACATTTTGATACACTCGCTTACACAGGCGACATAATCTTGGCGACGCGCAGGCCTATCTTCTGAGCTGTCCATGGGAGGCTGATGCATGACCCAGCTTCAAGGCGCTATCGCGGCAACCCGGTTCGGAATGGGCGCGCTCCGAGGAGAGATTGAAGCGGCATCGTCAGATCCGCGTGGCTGGCTCAAATCCCAGATCAAGGCCGGCGCCGCTGATGTTCCCGCCGATGGCTTGCTGTCGGCGAAGGAAGTCTTCGAGGCGCGCACTGACGCCTATGAGAACATGATGCCTGACGCGAGCGGGAATGGCGCAAACGGCGACCTCCGCACCGAGGCGCAACAGGTGATCCAGAAGCAGGTCCAGAAAGAAGCGCGCGACGGCCTGGCGCTGGAGATCGCTGCTCGCGGTCGTCACGCCGCAGCAACGCCAAGCTCTTTTGCGGAGCGCTGGGCGCGCTTCTGGTCGAACCATTTCACCGTCGCCGCCCGCAACGCCCAGACCATAGGTCTTGTCGGCCCTTTCGAGCGCGAAGCGATCCGTCCCAACGTGTTCGGCAGTTTCGCACGTCTGCTCGGCGCCTCCACCTTCCACCCCGCAATGCTGGTCTATCTCGACGCCAATCGTTCCATCGGCCCGTCTACACCGGCAGCGCAACGGCGAGACGCCGGCCTGAATGAAAACCTGGCGCGGGAGATTCTCGAGTTGCACACGATGGGCGTGGGCTCGGGCTATACGCAGGCCGACATCGTCGAGTTCGCCAAGGCGCTCACCGGTTGGACCATCGGCAATCCGCGCACGGCGCGTCTCGCCAGCCTGCGGTCTCAAGGCAGGGGTGCAAAATCGCCGGCCAGCGAAACGCAGCAGGAGATTGGCGAGACACTCTTCCTGGAGCAGCTTCACGAACCCGGGGCGCGCAAAGTGCTTGGCAAGACGTATAGCGTCGCCGCGAAGAATCAGGCGGCCGCCATTCTGGATGATCTGGCGATGAAGCCAGCCACGGCGCGCCACATCGCAACCAAGCTCGCGCGTCATTTCGTGGCCGATCAACCGCCCGAAAGTGCGATCAAGACGCTTGAAGTCGCCTACCTCAAATCTGACGGTGATCTTTCCGTGCTTGCTCGCGCTGTGGTCGATCTTGACGAGGCTTGGGGCGAGACGCCGCAGAAATTCAAGACGCCAGAGGAGCTTCTCGTCTCTGTCGCTCGCTCTTCGGGGGGTGACGCAGCGTTCGGCCGCGACCAGCGCGCCGTCTATCAATCGCTTGCTCAGCAACCTTTCAGCGCTCCATCGCCGGCCGGTTGGCCCGACGACGCGGCGTCGTGGTCGGGCTCCGACGCCATCAAGAAGCGTCTTGAATGGGCCAACGCCGTTTCGCGCCGCATGGCGCGGGGCAAGTCGCCGACGGAATTCCTTGATGCAGCGCTGGGTCCCATAGCTGGCGCGAAAACTCGGCAGGCGGTCGCTCGCGCCGAAAGCGCGGAGCAGGGCTTCACCCTCGCCCTGATGTCTCCCGAGTTCCAGCGGAGGTAAATGAGATGAACCCGCTCCACCCCCTTAGCCGCCGCTCGCTGCTCCTCGCCGGCTGCGCCGCATCGCTCGTTACTGTTGCTCCCTCCGCTCCCGCGGCGACGCCCCAAAGCCAGGGCCGGAAGATAGTCGTCATCATCCTGCGCGGCGCGATGGACGGCATTGCCGCCTTGCCCAAGACGGATGATCCGGATATCCGCGCCCACCGCGCAACGCTGATTGACGCCAAGGCGATCCCGCTCAGCGACGGCTTCGCGCTTCACTCGGCCATGCCGACGCTCGCCGCAATGTACCGGTCAGGCGAAGCGGCGTTTATTCCCGCGATAGCGGGCCCCTATCGCGAACGCTCTCATTTCGAAGCTCAGGACCTCCTAGAATGCGGCGGCGTCAAATCCGTCAGCAATGACGGCTGGCTCAACCGCGCCCTTCAGAAAGCCCCTGCCGCCTATGCAGCGGTCTCGATCGGTCCGTCCCAGCCGCTGATCCTCCGGGGCGCATCGACCCGCATATCGTCATGGTCTCCGGCGGTCCTGCCCGAGGCGAGCGACGATACGCTCAATCGGCTGATGGAGCTCTACGACAACGACCCTGTTCTCAAAGCCTCGCTGAGCTCCGCGCTGGCGGACAACGCGATCGCCAGCACGATGGCGGACCAGAAAGGCGGAATGGGCGGCGGACGCGGCGGCCCTGCCCAATACCTTCCGCAGCTTCAGGCGGCAGGAAAATTCCTCGCTCAGCCCGATGGGCCAGAGATCGCTGTTGTGAGCCTCGAAGGCTGGGACACGCATGCCGGGCAGAATGGCGCGCTGCAGCAGCGTTTTGCGGCGCTCGATAGTGGCGTGAAGGCGCTGAAGGAAACGCTCGGCGAGGCCTGGAAGAAAACCGCAGTGGTCGCGATCTCGGAGTTTGGCCGCACGGTTCGCGTCAATGGGGCGCAGGGCACCGACCACGGCACGGGCGGTCTCGCCATCCTTGCCGGCGGGGCGATCAAGGGCGGACGCATGCATGGCGACTGGCCGACGCTCAAACCATCGGCGCTGTTCGAGAACCGCGACCTGATGCCGGCGGTCGATGCGCGCCAGGTGTTCAAGGGGGTCCTGCGCGACCAGCTCGGCTGGGCGGCGAGCGATCTCGACGGGATGGTGTTCCCCGACAGCGCGGGCGCGAAAGCGATGGCCGGACTAGTTTAGGCCTCAGGCTGGCTGAAGCACGCCCTTGTCGATCAGCATCGACTTGAGCTCGCCCGACTGGAACATTTCCTTCGCGATGTCGCAGCCGCCGACGAACTCGCCCTTCACGTAGAGTTGCGGAATGGTCGGCCAGTTCGAGAAGTCCTTGATGCCCTGGCGAAGTTCGGCATCCTCCAGAATGTTGGCCGAGCCGTATTCGACCCCGACATGATCAAGGATGGCGATCACGGTCGCGGAGAAGCCGCACTGCGGGAACGTTGGCGTCCCCTTCATGAAGAGGAAAACCGGGTTGGAATCGATCAGCCCCTGGATACGGGCGTTGATGTCCTGGCTCATCGCTAACGCGCCTTTCCTGGCGAATTCCAGCCCAAAAGGGCTCCTTCTGTCCTTCAGCTAAGCCTGCCTTGGCCGCTAATCAAGCGGGCAGAGCTAACGTGGCGCCTCAGCGGGCGATCATCTTGCCGCTGCGCAGCACTTCCACAGCATGGATATTGGCTTCCAGGCGCTCTATCCGGGTCGTGGTGGTGACCACACGGTGGGCGACGGCCTCGTACAGGGCCCAGTAGAGGCATTCTTCCGGGCTCATCGGGGTCGCGGCCGAGGCTTGTGATCTGCCGAGCAGGGCCCGCGCCAGGCGCCAGGTGGAGCCCGTCGATACAGGCGCCGGAAAGCGCCGCTGGGCCGGCATCAAAGTCTCGATGCCGACGAGCTCGGCGCCGCTTCCCTTGATTCGCTGCAGGCGCTCGATCTGCTCGCGCGGCAGGGCGGCGTGCACCGGCGCCATGAACACCGTGAACTGTCCGGTCGCGACCGCCACGTCCAGCTCCTCTCCGCGGCCCGCGATACCGATCGCGCCGACCTCTCCGCCATACTTGAGATCGATCAGTGTCTTGAGGAGGTGATCGGTCAGCTCCCTGGTTGAGGGCCCATGCAGCAGCAGCCAGTCGATGCGCGTCAGCTTCATACGCTTGAGCGAGGCGTCGAGCGAGCGACGTATCGCATCAGGAGAGAAATCGCGCTTGCGCTTGGTAAGACCGGAAGAGGTGACGCCAACTTTGGTTGAGATGATGCATTCATAGCGAGGCAGGCGCTTCATCGCTTCGCCCAGCCGGCGCTCAGCCTCGCCAGCGCCATAGGCCGGCGCTGTATCGAACAGGCGCACGCCGCGCGCGAAGGCATGCTCGATCAGGTGATAGGTGTGTTCGGCTTTGACCAGCGGCGTGCCATGCGGCCCGCTGACCCCGAAGCCAAGGCGGCGAATGCCGTGTGACTTGTCGCTGGTGCGTTGTTGAGTCACAGCCGCCACGTCTTAGTCAGGCGCGCGGGTGGCGAGGGCGAGGGCATGCAACGCGCCGCCCATTCGCCCCTTGAGGGCGGCGTAGACGAGCTGGTGCTGCGCGACGCGCGACTTACCGCGGAATTGTTCCGCCACGATTTCCGCGCTCCAGTGATCGTTGTCGCCGGCAAGGTCGGTCAGCGTGATGACGGCGTTCGGAAACGCCTCACGCAGATACGCCTCGAGCGTGGCGCGATCCATCGCCATTGGGTGTCCCTCCCTGGATCTCCGCTCGTTCTCGCTCGCGGTCGATCCGGCTTGTCCCGATAGGAATGTATCTAACCCCAGATTACGTCCTTGCAATGGGTGAACGCAGCGATCTGGGGGACCGCGGCGCTTCAGGCCAGATTCCTGACGCCAAAGGTCGGCTCGGGTTCTTCTCGTCGCTTGCGGCCTTCACCGAGTCGCGCACCTTTCCGGCTTCCAGCTTGCGCGAAGCAAGGGTCGGCAAGGTCTCGTCAGCGAACATCTTGACCTGCGAGATCGTCGCCGAGTCCTTGGAATAATCTTCGAACAACTTGATCGCGTGATTGTGAGTGTCGATCTACAGGGCAGCGTAATCGCAGTCGAAATCCTCATCGCCATCGGTTTCGACCAAGTCGTTGATCCGGCGCATCTGGAAGTCGTCCGGCATTTCCGGCGGCGGGGCGAGGGCGGCGGATGCGGCTGCCTTCGGCTTTTCAACGGCGGCCTTGTGGTCGTCGATCATCTTCTGGGCGAAAGCCTTCACCGCGGCGTTCTTGGATTTTTCGAGCGCCATTTCGCTGGTGCGGATCTCGACGATGCCGCCCTTGCCGGCGGCGTTGACGAAGTCCTGCGCCTTGCGGATGCTGGTCTCGGTATCGGGGGTGACGGAAGCCGGCTGCGTGAGCGCCGGATTGTTCGCCGGCGCTGTGGCGTCGGTCGCACAGTCGCTCGAATTGTCGCCGCAGGCGGAGAGCGCCAGCGCGGTGAGGCAAGCGGCGCTGAAAAGCATGAGGCGGGGCATGTGGCTCTCCAAAATTAGCGCCCCGCCCCCCGTCTGGAGGTGAGACGCTGCCGCCGTGGCGGCCGGTTCCGGCTCTGCAAATGTGGCGAATTGATTCAGGTTCCCGCGTGTTACGAGAAGAGTGCTCAGCCCTGCATGTAGGCGGGCAGCCAACCTTCGTGCGCGGCGCGAAGGGTGGAGAGAGGGAACTTCCCAGTCACCGCGCTCATCCAATTGAGAATGCTTGAGGTGCACTGAAAGCCGCCTATCCTCAACATCGCGGCCTGCAACCGGCAGCCGGCACTTGCTTTGTCGCGCATCGCGTAAATGGTTGTCTGGTGCTCGCTGGCGCTTCGCGGCCAGCAGATAGCGAGCTTGCGACCCTCTCCAAACAGTAGCGTCAAGGCACTCGCGCCGTAAGGGCGTTGCCGGTACGGCCTGAGAGTTCAGTCCACGTTTAGCGAAAGCCGCGATTCCGCAGCGAAATCGCCATCTCGGCAGCGGCACAGGCAATGCCGCCTTCGCTGATGTCGTGAACTGCGTGAGCGAGACCAGTGGTGACAGGCTCGCGCACGAAATCGGCATGGCGTCTTTTCATGTGCGAGATCGATTGGCGGTGCTGATCCTGCCGCGATCCATCAAGCCCGAGCTGCACGCGGGCGAATAGCGACGCACCATGATGCACCCATGGCCCCGCACAATGAGTAACCTGTCGTCCGCCTGCGCACCCTTTCAGCGTCGCGATCTTCGAGAGGTCTTCGATCAACCCAATTCCGCCAACCACCGGAGTAGGGGGAATCCCTATGCCGTCGGTCTCGTTATAGAGAGAGACGTTCCCACTCACGACCGGGAAGTCGAGCACGCGGCACGCCTCGGCCATGCCCTCGATCGCCTTGACGATGACGCCCATCGTGTCCGGCTTCTCCGGGTTGCCGAAATTGAGGTTGTCCGTGATCGCGATTGGAGTCGCGCCAACCGCGCTGAGATTGCGATACGCCTCCGCCACCGCCTGCTTGCCGCCCTCATAGGGGTCGGCCGCCACATAGTGCGGGTTGCAGTCGGAGCAGATCGCCAGCGCCTTGTTCGTGCCGTGGATGCGCACGATGGCGGCGTCGCCACCAGACTGCGATGAATCGATCGTGTCGCCCATCACGTGGCGATCATACTGTTCCCAGATCCAGCGCTTCGAGGCCATGTCCGGCGACGACATGAGCTTGAGCAGCACTTCGCCATAATCGGCAGGCTCAGGGTATTTCGAGATGTCGAGCGCAGGCGCGGGTTTTGGCGGGTTCCACGGCCGGTCGTAGTTCGGCGCATCCTGCGAGAGCGGCGGGACCGGAATATCGCACACGACTTGCCCAGCTTGCTTCAGCACCAGACGTCCCGTGTTCGTCGTGTGGCCGATCACTTCGGCGTCGAGGTCCCACTTGTCGAAGATCTTCTTCGCGTCCGCCTCGCGCCCGGGCTTGAGCACCATCAGCATCCGCTCTTGAGATTCGGACAGCATGATCTCGTAGGCCGTCATGCCCGTCTCGCGCTGGGGCACCTTGTCCATGTCCATCTCGACGCCGACGCCGCCCTTGTCGGCGATCTCGACGGAAGAGGAAGTGAGGCCCGCTGCGCCCATGTCCTGGATAGATTGAATCCAGTCTGTGGCCATCAGTTCGAGGCAGGCTTCGATCAGCAGTTTCTCGGTGAAGGGGTCGCCTACCTGCACAGTCGGCCGCTTCTCTTCATCGCCCTCCGAGAATTCCGCGGACGCCATGGTCGCGCCATGGATGCCGTCGCGACCGGTCTTGGAGCCGACATAGAAGATCGCATTCCCCGGCTCGGCGCCGCGCGAATAGAAAATCTTGTCCTGGTCCGCGAGACCGACAGCCATCGCGTTGACGAGGATGTTGCCGTTGTATCCCTTGTGAAACTGCGTCTCGCCTGCGACCGTGGGCACGCCAACGCAGTTGCCGTAGCCGCCGATGCCCCCAACCACGCCCGCAACCAGGCTGCGCGTTTTCGGGTGAGACGGATCGCCGAAGCGCAGAGCATTCACCAGCGCGATCGGCCGCGCGCCCATCGTGAACACGTCGCGCAGGATGCCGCCCACGCCCGTCGCCGCGCCCTGATAGGGCTCAATATAGCTCGGGTGATTGTGGCTCTCCATCTTGAAGATGCAGGCTTGTCCATCGCCGATATCGACGACGCCCGCGTTTTCTCCGGGACCCTGAATGACCCTCGATCCTTTGGTCGGAAACTTGCTGAGATGCCGCCGCGTTGACTTGTACGAGCAGTGCTCCGACCACATCACCGAGAAGATGCCCATCTCGACGAGGTTCGGCTTCCGCCCCAGCCGGTCGAGAATGATCTGGTACTCGTTCGGCTTCAACCCGTGGCTCTTCGCAGACGCCTCGTCCTGCGGAGCAAGAAGAGGGGCGAGATCAGGCTTCATGCTCGGATGTCCAGCAAAGGTCGGCGCCGCGTTTCGAGCGTCATTTACGCGACCGAGCCGATTCTGCAATGTGGCGGCACAAACAAGCTGGGGGCGGCTGTTTCCCGGCAAGATAGTCGATACTGGGGAGAAGCCTGATGTCCCGCACACGTCAGATTCTGTGCATTTTCTACGGGATGGTCGCGCTGATCGCCCTGATAGCCACATGGAGCCAGAACCTTCTCTATTTCACGGGGTCCGAACCTGCGGGCTTCGCAAGATACATTCTCGATCTCAAGGTCAACGGCGCCGCGCGCTCCTTCACGGTCGATATCGGTCTGCTTCTGCTTGCAGCTGTCGCCCTGATGGTGGTCGAGGCGCGCAGGCTCGGCATCCGCTTGGTCTGGCTCTATGTGATACTCGGCTTCGCTATCGCCATCAGCGTCACCTTCCCGCTCTTCCTTGTCGCGCGGGAGATGCGCCTGGCGAAGACCGACAGCACGCCATCGGCCGTGCAGCTCACGGTTTCAGACATCATCGGCCTCGCGCTCACTACGCTTGTCGTGCTGGCTATGTGCGGTTTCATACTTGCTTGAGGGCGGCGATGCCCCGCGCCATTATCATCGAGCAGGGCGACATCACGCGCACACGCGCGGATGCCATCGTCAACGCCGCCAATTCCTCGCTCCTCGGCGGGGGAGGAGTCGACGGCGCAATCCATCGAGCGGCCGGCCCAAGTCTGCTCGAGGAGTGCCGCAAGCTGGGCGGGTGTCCGCCGGGCGAGGCGAAAATCACTGCCGCCTACAACCTGCCGCATCGCCATGTCATTCATACCGTGGGTCCGATTTGGCGGGGCGGCAGTGGCGGAGAGCCACGGCTGCTCGCCAGCTGCTATCGCAAGTCGCTGGAGCTAGCCGTCTCGCACGGATGCAGGTCGATCGTGTTTCCCGCGATCTCGACCGGGGCGTACGGGTATCCTGTAGTCGATGCGACAGAGGTCGCCGTTAGCGAGGCGGCGCTCTTCATGAATGTATCCGGCCCGGAGATCGACATCATTTTCTGCTGCTTCGATGCCGCTACGCGCGCCGTCTATGAATCGGCGCTGCCGCGCTACTATCCTAGGTCTTAGAAGCTGACGCCTCGATCAGCGCATCGCGCTCCGCGCCCGTCAGCGGACGCCATTTGCCTTCTGGCAAATCGCCGAGCGCCAGCGGCCCGATGCGGACGCGCAGCAGGTCCGTTACTTCAAGTTGCACAAGCTCGCACATGCGCCGGATCTGCCTGTTGCGCCCTTCGGTCAGCACGATGCGCAGCACCTGGGTGTCTTCCAGCTTCACCTTCGCGGGCTTCAGCTTCCGTCCGTCCAGCTCCAGGCCATGGCGGAGCAGGGCAATCTTGGAGCGATCGACGCGTCCCTTCACCGTCACTACATATTCCTTGTCGACCTGGCTTTCCGGCCCGATCACCGCCTTCGCCAGCACGCCGTCCTCGGACAGCACCAGAAGTCCGCGGCTGTCCTGGTCGAGCCGCCCTATCGGCGCGAGACTCGCCCGCGAGCTCGGAACGATCGCTGCATGGCCGAACAGATTCTCGCGATTGAGCAGCCGCGCCGCGGGAACCTGGTCTCCCTCCGGCTGCGCCGACACCAGGCCGACTGGCTTGTGGATGACCACTGATATCTGCGCGGCGAGACCAGCCTCCGCCCGATCGTTCAGCGCCAGGGTCTGCCCCGGCGCAATCTTGCGCCCGACATCATCGACCCTCTCGCCGTCGATGAAAACGGCGCCTGACTCGATCAGCGCCTCCGCCTCGCGTCGCGAACACACGCCTGACTGCGCCAGCCACCTGTTGACGCGTTGCGGCGCATCGCCGTCATATATGCGCGACCAGTTCACCCCTTCTGCTCTCGACCTCTCGCCATCACCGCCCCGCGCGACTGCTCCGCGAAGTCGGCGGAGATGGTGGAGTTGTGCTCGTTGCCGCGCTCGATCTCGAGCTCCAGAGCCTTGTCGAGCGGCAGCTGCAGCCCGTCATCGATCACTGACTTGATCCGTTTCAGCAAGGCGCCGTCGACCTGCGCCATCTCCAGCGCCATCTTCTTCGCAGCGGGAAGCAGCTCGTCCGGAGCGACCACGCGGTTCACCAGCCCCCATCGCTCCGCCGTCGCTGCGTCGATGAAGTTGCCGGTTAGCGACATCTCCTTGGCGCGCGCCGCCCCGATCAGCCGCGGCAGTTTCTGAGACAGGCCCCACACCGGCATCAGCCCGACGCGGCCATGGGTGTCGCCGAACTTCGCCTCGCTCGAGGCCAGCAGCACATCGCACATCAGCGCCACCTCGAACCCGCCGGTGATCGCAAAGCCATTGATCGCCCCGATGATCGGCCACGGACAGGCGCCGAATGCGCGCGCCAGGTCGAGATCTCCGCCGTCAGAAAACTTCCCCGCCCCAAGCGTGAATCCGCTCTGTCCCGCTTCCTTGAGATCGACCCCGGCCGAGAACGCCCGTCCCGATCCGGTTACGATCACTGCGCGGATGTCGCTTGCCTTTGAAAGCTCGCGGATCGTCCGCACCATCTCGGTCCGCAGGGCGATGGACAGGGCGTTCATCGCCTTGGGCCGGTTCATGGTCATTACAGCGACAGGCCCGTCGCGCTCGACAAGAAGAAGTGGTTCGCTCTGCTCGGTCATGTGCTCATCCCCAACATTCAGGTCTTTGGATCGATCTCGGGCTTGGCCCCCTGGGCGCGCAGGATCTCGGCCATTGCATCGACCGCTGCGGCAATCAGGTCCGGATCGCTGCAGCGCGCCACCAGATTGACCCCGAAGTCCGCCCCGCTCTTTCCCGGCTTCATCCAGGGATAGGAGCCGAAATTCACTTCCGGGCGCGCCTTGGCCAGCGCGCCGAGCGGCACGGCGATGTCGCCCTCGCGAACTCCTTTCGCCCGCACCGTATGCTGGTGCACCACCGCGCCCCCTTCTATGCGGTGGCCGACATCCTCCAGCATCCCGCGCATGATCGAAGGCACACCCGCCAGCACGAACACATTCCCCATACGGAAACCCGGCGCGCCTGAAACCGGGTTGGCCAGCAGCTCCGCCCCCGCTGGAATACGCGCCATCCTGAGCCGGCTTTGGTTCATCTCAGTCCCGCGCTCGGCATAATAAGAAGAGAGGACCGCAAGCGCGTCCGGCCGCACATCAATTGTCCGTCCGAAGGCGGCCGCCACGGCGTCGGCGGTGATGTCATCATGGGTCGGGCCGATGCCTCCGGTAGTAAAGACGTAATCATGCGCCTTCCGCAGGTGCTGCAAGGTGGCGACGATCGCTTCGTGGTTGTCGCCGATGACCCGCGCCTCGCGGACCTCAACGCCCAGAGGGTTAAGGAATTCGGCGATTGTCTTTAGATTTGAATCCTGGGTGCGGCCGGAGAGAAGCTCATCTCCGATCAGGATGATTGCGGCGGTGACGGTGCGGGCCATGTCCCGACTTAAGACTACGCGCGCGTCAACGTCCAGCGGCAGCGAACAAAGGGCAGGGGTGCGAGGCGGCGATGCGCCAATCCGGGCCATCCCGTGAACGGCGGGTAAACGCCGTCTCCCGGAACTCTTTCAAATCCCGTCTCGGGCGAAGCCAATAATTAAATCTGAAGGCGCACAATGCGTCGAATAAATAGACGGGACACCAATGAGAACGACCAAGAGCTTCTCCAAGTCGGAGGACGGCACAACGCTGATTGAGTTCGCGTTGCTCGCTCCTGTGTTCTTCATGCTCATCATGGGCCTGATTGAGTTCGTGCTCTACCAGTACAAGGCGTACACGCTCAATTACGTGGTCTACGAAGCAGCGCGCAACCTGCAGACTGGCGAGGTCCAAACCGCCGAAGACATGCAGGCAGCCTTCGAGGAGGAGGTCTGCGCCCATGCCGGAGTGCTGATGGATTGCGAATCCATCAAGTACGATGTCCGCTCATTCGACGAGCTCGACGAGGTCACGTATCCGCCCGTGGAGTTCGACGAGGACGGCAATCCCACGAACTTCGTCTTCGAGCCGGGCGGCCCCAACGAGTACTCCGTCGTCCGCGCGACGATCGAGCATCAGTTCTTCACGCCCTTCATGGACAAGTTGTTCCGCATTGGCCCCGACATGCCAGCGATCGTGAACAGCTTCGTCGTTGTCAGGAACGAGCCATGGGCCTGATCACGCGCATCCAATCAAGACGCCGTCATTTCGCGTCGGACCGCCGCGGCATCGCCGCTGTCGAGTTTGCGCTCATTGCGCCGGCTCTTATCTTCCTTGTGATGGGCGTGCTTGAGATGTCGTTCCGCTTCCGGGCTGGGGACGGGGCCACGCGCTATGTACATCAGGTGGCCGATCTGATCGGACGCGAAAACAGTCTGGTGGAGGACGAGCTCGACATCATCTACCAGGCCGCTCCGAACATGATGATGCCGCTCGACACCACCGACAACCTCGATCTCGACATTACTTCGATAGGGTTCGTCGGCGCGGAAAAAACGCCGACGGTATTCTGGCGGCGTGTCGCCGGCACCGAGGTCGACTTCGCCCTATCCGACGCGGCCGACATGGGCCTCGAGGGTGAAACGGTGGTCCGCGTCGGCGTCCGCTATCGGTATGAGAGCGTGCTGTCCACCTTGTTCGGCGGGCCTGTGGTGTGGATCGAACGCGAAGCCTTTACGCGGCCGCGCGTCGAGCGGGTGATCACGCTCGACGGCGAGCAGACGGACGGCGGCGCGACTAAACCCTTCGGCACATGACGATTAAATTTGCGACGGAAGCCGGCGTCGAAGCCGGTTCTTGAAAACGCGGAGCTACGATGTTCAGGTCGGTTGGAACTTTTGCGAAGGACACCAGGGGCGCATTCGCCATGCAGTTCGCGCTGATGGCTGTGCCGCTGACGATTTGCACCGGCCTGTCGATTGATGGCGGCCGCGCGTTCCTTGCGCGCTATGAGCTGGCTTCGGCCCTCGACGCCGCGGCGCTCGCGATCGGCTCCACGACCGATGAAGCATCCGACCTCAACCTGGTCGCTTACAAGTTCGTCAACGCCAACTTCCATGGCGAGCACAACGGGCCAATCTCCCTGGAAATGGAAGATCTCGGCGACGAGGAAGAAACGCTCATCCTCAAGGGTGAAGTGACTATCAACACGTACTTCATGCCGCTCGTCGGGCAGCCGACCGTGACGGTGTCGGCGGAAAGCGAAGTGAAGCGCGGCGGCAACAACGTCGAAGTGACGCTCGCGCTCGACGTCACCGGGTCCATGGGCGACGACAGCGATCCCAACTCGCGCATTTCGACGCTGCGCGCGGCGGCCGTGGATCTGGTTGACACGGTTGTCAGCGACGTGCAGCCGCCCGAAGCGCCGTTCTATTCTCGCATCGCCATCGTTCCCTGGGCAAACAACGTCAACGTCGGCAGCCTTGCAGACAGCATCCGCGGGACCGTGATCCCTGCAGCCACAGTCACGGCGGCAAGCTGGAAAAAGGAGGCGGCGGTCAGCTCGGTCAGCGCAACCTGGCGCACCGGTTCGGAATTCACCGTCTCGACAATCTCGAAAGTGTCCGGCCGCGTGCGGATAACCGTGACCGGCACGCCTACTGCGCTCGCCGAAGGTGATGTGGTCGGCCTCTACACACCGGCATCCGGTTCGGCCAACGGCAGCTACGCGTCGTACAGGAACAGGGCCTACAAGGTCGTCAACCGGTCTGGCACGACGACGGTGACCTTCGATCTTCAGGACACCAGCGGCGTCTATATTACGCCGCCCAGCGGCAGCACCAACGGCACCAGCTGGCGCGTACAGGAATGCCTCAACGCGCTCTGCCAGATGCGCCTGTCCAGCAGTGGGTCGAACAACCTGTCCGGCGACGACTGGGTTCATCTCACCGGCTTCGGCGCGCCCTACAGCACGCTCAACAACGCGGCTGGCAGCCCGTGGCAGGTGGCAGACTCACCCACCGCGCCGACGTCCACTGTGGCGTTCCTCACCGCCGTCGGGCCGACGCTCGGCAGCCCCAACTCCACCACTACCGCCGCCACCGGCGGCACGATCCAGGAGTGCTTTACCGACACATGCGAAGTGAAGGTCACAGCCGCCGATCACGGTCTGACCGCCAATGGCCAGTATGTTCAAGTCACCAGCATGCCGAGCGGATGGACCGGCCTGAACAATTCGAGCAACGCATCCCACCAGATTGAATCCCTGTCTGGCGACAACTTCATCCTCTCGGGTTCCATCGGCCCCAGCTACACGAGCAACTACACCGGCACGGCGGGCAGGGCCCAGTGCCTTCAACAGGGGTGCGCGAAGTATCGCTTCACCAATATCGCGAGCACGCCAGCAGTTGTGATCCGGCCGATCTCCACGTGCGTCAGCGAACGCGTTGGAGCGCATCTGTATGACGATGCGGCGCCTAGCACCACATTTGTTGGCCGCGACTATGCGGGCACGGGGGGGAATATCTACTGTGAAGCTGCGAACGACATAGTTCCGCTGACGTCCGACAAGACCGTGCTCAACGCCAAACTCAACAAGACCGGCGGTATGCAGCTCGCCGGCTCGACCGCCGGCCAGATGGGCGCCGCCTGGGGCTGGTATATGGTCGCGCCGGACTGGGGCTATCTGTGGCCCGATGCTGACAGCGCGCCGGGTCCCTACGAGCAGACAGACCTCAAGAAGGTCGTCGTGCTGATGACGGACGGCGAGTTCAACACCGCCCACTGCAACGGCGTCGTGTCGGAGAATTACGGCGTCAGCAACACCAGCGACCGCATAAACTGCGACGCCACCAACGGCGATCCCTTCACCCAGGCGAGCAACCTCTGCACCAACATGAAAGATGAGGGCATCATCGTCTATACGGTCGGCTTCGAAGTCGGCGCCGGCAGCGGAGCGGACACGTTCCTCAACGCGTGCGCCACCGACGACGATCACTACTATCTCGCCGACAACTCGACCGAGTTGAAGAAGGCCTTCAAGCAGATCGCCACGTCCATCTCGATGCTGCGTATCGCCAGGTAGCGACACAGCAGACCTGCAACACGCGGCTCGCTGGCCTTACTGGTCGGCGAGCCGCAGTCGTTCCGAGACGGCGCGTGCGGCGGGCGAGTCCATCGCGTTGAGCTCCCCGAAGCGCTTCAGCGCCAGGCGCCATAGCCATTTGGCGTTGCTGGTGCGGCCGGCTGCGGCGGCGTGATCGCCGGCGAGGCCGGTGAGTTCAGCCAATGCCTGGCCCTGCGCCTTTTCGCGCTCTTCGGTGAGTAGCTTGTCGGCTTCCGCGAGGCGGCCTTCGGCGATGGCGGCGCGGATGGCGGCGTAGGCGCCTCCGGCTGCGGCTGCGGCGCCGCCAGCGGCTGTGGGCGCCGGGGCCTGCACCGTCATGACGGGCGCCGGCGGCGGCTCCGCCGGGCGCGGGATGGGCGTCAGCGTCGCCATTGACGGGAAGGGCGTATCCCCCGCCGGCGGCGGCGCCGAGGTCGCAACCGGCTTCAGCGCGGGGGGCGCCCGCATCGGCGTGGTCAGCGCCAGTTCCGGCATCGCAGGCCCAGACTCCAGTGTTTTTGGCTCAGGCGTCTTTGGCTCAGGCGTCTTTGGCTCAGGCGGTTTCGGCGCCGCCGTCGCCAGCGGCGCCGTGCGCGTCTCCATCGCAGTCGCGCGCGGCGTCTCCGTCACAGCGACGCGCGGCGCGGCGCCGCGGGGTGCGGCGGGCGCAGGCTCCGGCGCGAACAGCAGGTCCGCTTCGGGGGGGTGAGGCGGCTGCGCCGGCGTAGGTACCGGCGGCAAGTCCCCAGACCGCCAGTCCCGGTCCGCCGCCCGGCTGCGTTCGGCATAAAAGGCGTCGGCGGCGGCAAGCGCTTCCCGGCGGCGTTCGGCCTCGGCGGCGGCTTGTGCGGCGCGTTTGGGGCGGGGCATCACGGCGCTCGCCAGGAACACGACGCCGGCGGTCACCCCCGCAACTCCAGCTACCAGCAACCACGGGGCCCCGGCCGGATCCGGCGGGAACAGCGACAGCGCACGCGCGCGCTCGGTCCAGGCGAGGAAGCCCCCGCCGCCGGCCAGAACTGCGCCGATGAGGAAATGAACGATACGAACCAACAGCATCCCGTCACCCCAAGACCAGGTCGCGCCTGTCGCCAGCGTCATGCCCAGGTCCGCCCTACGATTAGCCCCTTCCTTGCGCGCCCGAAACCTCAAACACGCAGCAGGCGCAGTGCAGCGGCGCCACAGGGCTCCAGCCCAGGTTCGGTGGAAACCGTCAGAATTGACGGATCGCATTTGACGCAGCCGCCGGGCAGGGCTTACCGATTCCGCAAAACATAAGTTGGGAGAGACGACCATGACCCGCCTCGATCGCCGCACGCTCCTGATGACCGGCCTCGCCGGCGGCCTTGCCGCCTGCACGTCCGTCTCGCCGGCCTCCGCCGGCCCACCGGTCGTCACGACGTCAGCCGGCAAGGTGCAGGGCCTGGTCGACGGCGGCGTCTGCGTCTTCAAGGGCATTCCCTATGGCGCATCGACCGGCGGGCAGAACCGCTTCCGCGCGCCCAAACCGCCCGCGCCATGGACCGGCGTGAAGGAGACCATCGCCTACGGTCCGCCGACGCCGCAGGGCGCGCCTTCCACCGCGCCGCCGCCAGCGCCGCGCCCGGCAGGCTCGCCCCCGCCGCTGATCAACAACGCCCCCTCGGGCAAGCAGTCCGAAGACTGCCTTGTCCTCAATGTGTGGACGCCGGCGACGGACAATGCCAAGCGCCCTGTCCTCGTCTGGCTGCACGGCGGCGGCTTCTCGGCGGGCTCGGGCTCGTCGGCCTGGTATGACGGCGTGCGCGTCGCCTCGAAACAGGATGTGGTGGTCGTCACGATCAACCACCGCCTCAACGCGTTCGGCTATCTCTATCTCGGCGATCTTGGCGGCGGCGAATTCAAGGACGCGGCCAGCGTCGGCATGCTCGACTGCGTGCTCGCCCTGCAATGGGTGAAGGACAATATCGAGAGCTTCGGCGGCGATCCCAAGCGCGTGCTGATCTATGGCGAGAGCGGCGGCGGCCGGAAGACGTCTTCGATGATGGCGATGGTCCCGGCGCAGGGCCTGTTCCATCGCTGCGTCGTTCAGTCGGGCTCGCAGCTGCGGCTCGATATGCCGGCAGTCGGCATGGAGCGCACGGAGAAGCTGCTCAAGGCGCTCAACATCCCGAAGACCGACCTGTCGAGGCTATGGACGGTGAGCCAGGACGAGATCCTCGCCGCCATGCCCGGCGCGGTCGCCGGGTCGGGCCAGTTCCGGCCGGTGATCGGCTCGCCGTCCTTCCCGGCGCACCCCTTCGATCCGGCGGCGCCTGCGATGTCGGCCAAAGTGCCGATGATCGTAGGTTCGAACCGAACGGAGGCGTCGGTCTTCCTTGGCGGCAACCCGAATATCATCAATCTCGACGAAGCCTCGTTGCAGCAGCGCGTGCAGGCGCTGGTCCCCGCAGGCGAGGGCGCCTCGACCATCGACATGTATCGCCGCCTCTACCCGCAGGCGAAGCGCGACGAGATTCTCTACATGGCCTCGACCGACTGTGGCTATTTCCTTGACACGACCATTCTTGCGGGCCGCAAGGCCGACCAGAACGCGGCCCCCGTGTGGGTCTACCAATTCTATCGCGCGACTCCGCTGGAGGGCGGGCGCTATCACACGCCGCACGCCTCCGAGATTCCGTTCGTGTTCGACACGCTGTCGCGCGCGACCTCGATCGGCGGCGAGCCTACCGCCAATGCGCAGAACCTAGCCGACCGCATGAGCGCGGCGTGGGCGAGCTTCGCGCGCAATGGCGATCCGAATGGCGGCAAGACGCCGAACTGGCCGAAATACTCCTCGGCGAAGCGCGAGACGATGGTGTGGGACGAAACGCCCGCCGGGCCGCGCGTCGAGAACGATCCTCGGTCCGAGCAGAGAAAGCGTATGCTGTCCTACGGCTCGCAGCAGTATGGCGAGCGGGAAACCGGGCCGACCTGAAGCCCGGCGGAAGCGCCTGCGCCCGCGAGGATTTTCACTGCACCCTTGATGCAGCGTTTTCCCCGCACGCCGTAAGCGGACCAGCGTAACGACTGTTATCGCCTGAAATCACGGGAAAAAATTTTCCGTGGTGTGAAGCGTGCCGCTCTATCGATGAACCGAACGGGGACCTACATCGACTGAACCCGGAGCGGCAAAAGCCGCCGCAAAAAAAGAGAAACGAAAGAGCCTCCCCATGCTGAAGAACATTGCAATGGTCGCCCTGGTCGTAGAATTCTCGGCCATCTGCGCCGCGACCCTGTTCGTGATCGCGACCCTTTCAGGTCCCGCCACGATCAACTTCGTCTGAAACGCCAACCCACAAGCTAGCAGCCCCAAAGAAGGGCGAGGGCATCGGCGGCGCCAAGTCTCCCCTGTGGAGCTCGCGCCGACGGGCTCAAAAGGAAAATTGCGATGACCAAGGACATTTACGGCAACTCCCTCTCCACCTCCTCGCGTCAGGCCGCCGAAAAATTCGGCGAGGCCCAGCGCCAGATCCGCACCTATCATGGCGATCCGATCGCCACGCTCGACCAGGCCGTCGAACTCGATCCGAAGTTCGCACTGGCATGGACGACACGCGCGATCGTGCTCGCCCAGCTCACGGACCGCCTCTACGCCGACGAGATCCAGCGCAGCCTGACGGCGGCTGCAGCCTCGCCGATGAACGATGGCGAGCGTGGCCATTTCGCGGCGGCCGTCGCCTGGGCGGAAGGCCGCTTCCAAGAGGGCACGGCCATCTTCGGCCGTATCGCCCAGGAAAATCCGCGCGACGTGCTCGCGCTGCAGAACGGGCATGTCGGCTGTTTCTTCACCGGCCGGCAGTTCGACCTGCGCGACTGGCCGCTGCAGGCGATCCGCGCGCATCGCCATGGCGACGAGGCCTGGCACGCCATTCTCGGCATGGCCGCCTTCGGCCTTGAAGAGTGCGGCGACTATGTGCGGGCCGAAGCGATGGGCATGGAGGCGATCGAATCCGAACCTAACGACGCTTGGGCTGCTCATGCCGTCGCGCACGTGCATGAAATGCGCGGCGATGTGGAGGAAGGCAGGGGCTGGCTTGAGGGAACGGTTGACGGCTGGTCCACCGATTGCGGCTTTGCCTATCACAACTGGTGGCACCTCGCCCTGCTGCATCTCGACATGCAGGACCACAAGGCGGCGCTGAAGCTCTATGACGAGCGGGTGCGGCCGAAGGACGACGCCAACGTCATCCTCGAAATGGTCGACGCCTCGGCCCTGCTGTGGCGGCTGCATCTGGACGGCGTCGACACCGGCGACCGTTTCGCACGCCTTGCCCGCGCCTGGGAGCGGACGGTCGACGATGGCGTCTACGCCTTCAACGACCTGCACGCCATCATGGCCTTCCTCGGCGCCGGCCGCACGCGGGACGCCGATCGCATGCTCGACACGCTGCGGCGTGCAGCGCATGGCGAGGGCGACAACGCCCGGATGTCGCGTGAAGTCGGACTGCCCGCCGCGGAGGCCTTCGTCGCTTTCTCGGCCGGCCGTCATGCGGAGGCGACTGAAAAGCTCACCTCCGTGCGGGGACTGGCCCAGCGCTTTGGCGGAAGTCACGCCCAGCGCGACGTGCTTGCGCTCACCGCGCTGCATGCGGCTATGAAGGCCGGAATGAAGTCGACGGCGGAGGCGCTTGCCTCCGAGCGCGTGATGATGAAGCCGCACAGCCCGTGGGCTGCGCGCCTGTCGCGTCAGGCGAGGAATGTCGGCGCCGGTCAGACATCAAGTCAGACGGCGGCCGCGACGTAGAAGGGCGCGCATAAACGAGGCGAGCCATGGACCACAGAGTCCCGGCAAAGTCCGCCTCGGGGGAAGAGCAAACTGCCGGATGTTCGTGGAGGCTCCAGACCCACGTTCGTCCGGCATTTCCTTTTCTAGTCCAGGGTGCGGCGGTAGCGGAGCATCGCCAGGGCCGTCACGATGCACACGAAAACGCCGAGTGCGACATGGCTTGGCCACAGCGTGGCCAGGCCTTCGCCTTTGAGCAGCGCGCCGCGGACGAGGCGCAGGAAGTGCGTCACCGGGATCGCCGTGCCGATGGCCTGCGCCCATTCCGGCATGCCGCGGAAGGGGAACATGAAGCCGGACAGCAGGATCGAAGGCAGCATGTAGAAGAACGACATCTGCATCGCCTGCAGCTGGGTGCGGGCGAGAGTGGAGATGAGGAAGCCGAGCGCCAGCGATCCGGTGATGAACATCAGGACCCCGAGGCCGAGCGCGATCCAGCCGCCTTCCATCGGCACCTGAAAGAGGATCGCGGCCATGATGAGGATCACCGCCGTCTGCATCAGGCCGACCATCACGTAGGGCGCGAGCTTGCCGACCATCACCTCGATAGGTTGGGCCGGCGTCGCAAGAAGCGATTCCATTGTGCCGCGCTCCGTCTCGCGGGTGACCGAAAGCGCCGTCATCATCACCAAGGTCATGGAGAGGATGACGCCGAGAAGACCGGGGACGATGTTGTAGGCGGTGATGCTCTCGGGGTTGTAGCGGCGGTGGACGACGACCTCGAACGGCGCCTTCTGCGGGGCCCGGGCCGCCATGCCGCCCTTAAGGTCGTGGTTCAACGCGTACATCGGCAGGGCGCTGGCGGCCGAGACGGCGGCGCCGGTGGCGGCGGGATCCGTTGCGTCCGCTTCGAGAAGTATCTGCGGCTTGTCGCCACGGGCGACGCGGCGGGTGAAGTCGCCGGGGATGGTGAGCGCGAACTGGACGTCGCCGCGGCGGAGCAGCTGGTCCATCTCCTCGACGGACCGGGCCTCGTAAGTGATGTCGAAGAACTGGGTGTTGACCAGCGCGGCCAGCGTCGAGCGGGCGAACTGGGAATCGTCCTGCACCAGCACGGCGGTAGGCAGATGGCGCGGTTCGTTGTTGATCGCATAGCCGAACAGCAGGAGCTGCACGATCGGGATCATCAGGATCATCGCGTAGGTCAGCCGGTCGCGCGTCAGCTGCACGAACTCCTTGGCCAGCACGGCGAGAATGCGGGTCGCCCCGAAATTCTTCGGCGGCGTACGGGAGACTTCGCCGCTCATCATCGCGCTCATCGGAAATTGTCCTCCGACTGCGACATCAGGTGGATAAAGGCGTCCTCCAGCGTAGGCTGTGTCCGCGTCCAGGTGAACGGTTCGCGGCGATAGGGCGCCAGCGCCTGATCGAGCTTCTGCTCGTCCCTGCCGGAGACGTGCAGCGTGACGCCGAACGGCGCGGCGGCGTCGACGCCCGGGCGCCTCGACAGTTCGAGCGACAGGCGGTCGACGCCGGGGCCTTCGCCTTCCCACGTGACCAGCCCGACGCCGGCGAGGATTTCCTCGGCCGTGCCGCGCGCGATCAGCTTGCCGTAGGCGATGTAGGCGATGTCGTGGCAGCGCTCGGCCTCGTCCATGTAATGGGTCGAGACCAGGACGGTGAGGCCTTCGGCGGAAAGCGCGTGGATCTCGTCCCAGAAAGTGCGCCGCGCTTTGGGGTCGACGCCCGCTGTGGGTTCGTCGAGCAGCAGGAGCTGCGGCTCGTGCAGGGTGGAGGCAGCAAGCGCGAGGCGCTGCTTCCAGCCGCCGGAGAGTTTCCCCGCCAGCTGCGTGCGGCGCTCGTGGAGGCCGAGGCGGTCGAGGGCCTCCTTCACGCGCTCGCGCCGGCGGTCGAGGCCGTGCACCCGCGCCATGAACATCAGGTTCTCTTCGATGGTCAGGTCTTCGTAGAGCGAGAATCTCTGCGTCATGTAGCCGACGCGCAGCTTGATCTCGTCGGGCTGGCCAAGAATATCGTAGCCGAGGCATGCGCCCGAGCCTGAATCCGGCGTCAGCAGGCCGCACAGCATGCGCAGCGTCGTCGTCTTGCCCGAGCCGTTGGGGCCGAGAAAGCCGGTGATCCGGCCGCGCGGAACCTGGATCGAGAAATCCTTCACGACATGCTTGTCGCCGAAGGATTTGTTGAGACCCTTCACGTCGATGGCGAGGTTGGCCGGGGAGGCGGCAGCCGAGCTCATTTGCGCGCAGCTTTCACCGGCGTCACGTCGATCGGCAGTCCCGGCACAAGCCCGGCGCTGGCTGCGGGCGCCGCCTCCACAAGGAACACCATCCGGTTGCGCCTCTCGCGGCTGTAGATCACCGGAGGAGTGAATTCGGGACGCGGCGACACGTAGGAGATTTTCGCCGACAGATCCTTTGCGCATCCGTCGCATGCGAAGCTGACGCTCGCGCCGATCGGATAATTCGCGACCTGATCCTGCGGCACGAAGAACCTCAGGCGCACCCGGCCGGCGGGCAGGAGAGAGAGCACGGGCGCATTCGCGGGGACCCACTCGCCGAGCTGGAAGAACACGTCCTCGACGCGCCCCGCCGCCGGTGCGGTCGGCGCAAGATCCGTTAGACGCGACTCGGCGGCGTTCAGCGCCGCTTCCGCCTGGCGCACGCGGTCTTCGGCTGCGCGCGCCTGATCCTCGCGCTGGCCCATCTTCGCAACCTGCAGCTGTTTCTCCAGCGCGCGGACATTTGCCCGCGCCGTGTCGCGCGAGGCGACGGCCGCATCCAGCTGCGCGCGGGATGCGGCCCCGGCTTCGGCAAGCGGCTGCACACGCTTGAGCGAAGTCTCCGCCTCGTTGAGCACGGCGCGAGCGGAGGCGAGTTGCGCCTCGAACACGCCAAGTTCGGCCGGGCGCTGGCCCCGCCTTGCGTCGATTGCGAGGGCCCTGGCCGCCGCTGTTTCCGCCGCCGCCTGGTCGCGCACGGCTGCGCCCTGCGAAGGGTCGATCGCGAACAGCGGCGCGCCGGCTGCAACCTCGTCGCCACGCTGCACGTCGATGCGCACGAGGCGGCCGGCAAGGGGCGACGCCGGATAGAGCGCCTCGCCTTCGACATAGCCGGACAGCGTTGCGCCATTCGGCCCGCCGCGTCCGAAGGCGAGGAAGGTTGCGAGTGCGGCGGCTGAGAGAAGAAGAGCGCCGACGAGTATCTGCTGCGGTTTCGGTTTCATGGCTTTGCGCCTGTCGTCAGAAGTCCGGGCAGCATGGTTTCGAGATGCTGCTGCATGAGGGCGGGGATGTCGAAAGGCTTCGCCCCGACGGGGACAAACGTCTCGCGGAAGATCACGGCGGTGAGCAGAGGGCCGATGATTGTCAGCGCGTAGTGGCGCGGATCGCCGGCGCGAACCTCGCCGCGCTCCTGCGCCCGCGCAATCACGTTGGTCAGCACGCCGATCCCCTTGACGATGATGTCGTCGTGCCAGACGCGGGCGATCTCGGGGAAGTTGCCGGACTCACCGACAACCATCTTGACTACCTTGCCCATGTTGGACTGGTCGGCGAGCATGGCCAAGCGCGGGGCCATCATGCGGATCAGCTGCTCGAACGGTCCGGGAAAGCTCAGCGCGAACGTCTCGATCGCGCCGATGTTCGGCGCCACCGCGTCCTTCACGACGGCTTGGAAGATATCTTCCTTGGTCTCGAAGTAGAGATAGAGAGCGCCCTTCGAGACGCCGGCGCGCTGAGCGATGTCGTCAAGCCGGGCGGCGGCAAAGCCCTTCTCGGCAAACACCTCGTAAGCCGCGCGAACAATTTCCACGGGGCGCGCTTCCGCCCGCCGCCGCCATTTCGGCGCGGCGGCAGCGTCCGGCTTGGCGGCTTCGGCCTTGTTTTTCGCTTTTTTGAGCGGTTTGGCGGGCGGGGAGAGTCTGGGCATGACGGCTCTTGTATATAACTGACCAGTCAGTTATATACAACATGGCCGGCCTGGGAGTAAAGAGAAGAGCGCAAGATTTTTTGAAAGGCTGGGGCGGTCCGCGAAGCAGACGAACTGGCCAGCAGCCCTGCGAAGGGCGGCCACATGCCGAGACCTCGCCCCCTGCGCTCCGCGCCCCCGGGTTCCGGATTTCGCAAAGGCTCGCGCACCGGCGGATGCGCCGCTAATGTGCTGAGGAGGTTATAGGACGGCGCATGCCCAAGACCTGGAGGCAAAAGCTCGAGAGCGGCAAGCCCGCTCACGTCGAGACGTTGACGAAGGCATTCGGCGGCGCCCCGAAGGGCGCGAGGATGTTGGTTGGCACGCCACGCCTGATCGACGGCTACATGCGTACGGTGCCTGAAGGCGAAGCGCGATCCGTGGTGCAGATGCGGAGCGATCTCGCGAAAGCTCACAAGGCCGATATCGCTTGCCCTCTCTCTACCAGCATCTTTGCGAGGATCGCCGCCGAAGCGGCGCTGGAAGAAATGGCGCAAGGCAAGCCCGTGGACGCGGTGACGCCATTCTGGCGGGTGATCGACGAAAAGAGCCCAATAGCGAGACGTTTGTCCTGCGGTCCGGATTTCATCGAAATGCGGCGGCGGCTGGAGCGTCGCGTCTGAGGAAGCGAAGGCTAAGAAAGCCTCAGCCTATTTGGTTCACAGGATGGCCTTCGCCGTCGCCGATCCCAAAAAGAGCATTGCCGACGAGCCAGTCGAAGGATTGAGCAATTGACCGGTTTCAAACCGTAGCGCGGCCCAGTCGTCACCTGCAGATGTGAGGTTGTGCCGCGCGGAAACCCGCGCGCCGCGCTGGCTCCAGCGCAAAATCAAACTCGCCCGTCTCCCGACTCGCGTCAGCGAGGCCGCACCCGTTTGCGGGTCCGCGACCAAGCGGATGTGAAAAATCCGCTCTTAGTTGCCGCAGCGTTTTGGGGGGCGGTTAACGAACCGGTAACCTCGTAGAACCCGAGGGAAGGAAGGGTCATTAAACCAATGGCTGGTAAAGATAGCGCGCGATTTCGTTTACGGCGGGCTTTTGCGTATGACGTCCCAACCCACGCTTTTGGACAATCCGGATGTTGCGCTGGCTGTGCTGGCCGCAACGCCATGCGCGGTGATCGACCAGCGTGAGCGGATTGTCGAGGTCAACGCCGCCTTCGCGGCCAAGCTCAACCGTCCCGTCGCCAACCTCATCGGCGTCGAGCTTCTGCAGCTGATGCGCGGCGCCGCGCTGGACGAAGCGCACTCCCAGGGCGCCAATTGCTATCGCCTCAAGTCGGGGCAGGGTGAATGCTGGGTGCGCCTGCATCGCGTATCCCTTCCCACGCGTGTCGTGGTCTCGCTGGTCGACGTCACCGAAGAGTGGCGCGCGCTGACCATGATAGTCGCCTCGCGCGCCGTGCACGACCGCCTTCTGGCCGATGCGGAAGTCGGCGCCTGGCGCTACGATCCAGACGCCGAACTGTATCATTTCTCCAGCCATCTTTCGCTCGGCCACATGGAAGCGGCCAAGCCCGTGCCGCTGGCCAGCCTGAAGAACGTCCAGCATCCCGACGACATCGACAAGGACGAGGCGATCCGCCAGCGCCTCACCACCCAGGGCGGCGCCGACATCGGCGAAATCCGCGTCCGGTCGGCCGCCGGGGAGTGGGCCACGATGCGCGTGCACTACCGCAGCGGCCGCCAGCTGCCGTCGGGCAAGTACGAAATGTTCGGCATGAGCCAGAACATGACCGACTCCGCGCGCGCGCGCGACCAGGCCGACACCATGTCAGAGCGCCTCGAAATGGCGATGTCGGCGGCCAACGCCGGCGTCTACGAGATCGACCTGCGCACCGCCCAGCGCTGGTCGTCCGAACAGTTCAAGCAACTCATGGGGCCTGAGGCCTTGGAGCGCGAGCAGATCGCGCCCTTCGGCATGTACATGGACGACGAGCAGGAGCGCGTCCGCGAAAGCTGGTCGCGCTGCCTCAAGACGGGCGTCACGCAAGGCATAGATACCCGCCTCTACTGCCCCGAGGGCGATGGCCGGTGGGTGCGCATGTTCACGCGTGTGCAGCACGATGCTCAGGGCGTTCCGGTGAGGGCGGTCGGGCTGATGCTCGACATCGACAGCCACAAGCGACAGGAGCTGGCGCTGATCGAGGCCATGCGGCAGGCCGATGCGGCGACGGTCGCGAAGTCGAATTTCCTCGCCTCGATGAGCCACGAGATTCGCACGCCGCTCAACGGCATTCTCGGCATGACGCAGGTGCTTGCGGCCGACGAACTCACAGAGGCGCAGAAGGAGCGCGTCAGCGTGATCTCGGAATCGGGCCAGACGCTGATGGCGCTGCTCAACGACGTGCTCGACATCTCCAAGATCGAAGCCGGCAAGATGGAGATCGCAGGCGTCGAGGGCGATCTGGCGCTCACGCTCGAGCGAATGCGTCAGCTCTTCCAGGCGCGCGCGCAGGAACGCGGCCTGTCGGTCAAGCTCGAAATGCCTGCCGGCCTGCCGAAGCAGCTGCGCTACGATCCGGTGCGCGTGCGCCAATGCGTCGGCAACCTTCTCTCCAACGCCATCAAGTTCACGGAGCAGGGCAAGATAACGATTGCGCTCACAGCCGAGATGATTGGCGAGACCGCGTGGCTGGCGAAGATCGCGGTTACCGACACCGGTATCGGCATGGACGAGGCGACGGTGCAGCGCCTGTTCGGCGCCTTCACGCAAGCCGACGGCTCGATCTCGCGGCGCTTTGGCGGCTCGGGCCTGGGGCTTGCTATCACGCGCCAGCTTGCGCGGCTGATGGGCGGCGACGTCGGCGTCGAGAGCAAGCCCGGCGAGGGCTCAACCTTCTATTTCACTTTCGTAGCCGAAGCCGCGGCGGAGCGTGCGGCCGCCGAAGCAACGGACGGCGACGAGGCGGCGCCGGCCGAGCCGCCGCGCAATGTGGCAGGCGCCCGCGTGCTGCTGGTCGATGACAACGCCGTCAACCGCCAGGTCGTGAAGCTTTTCATGGCGCAGCTCGGACCTCAGATCGTCGAGGCGATGAACGGCCAGGAAGCGCTCGACAGGCTGGAGGAACAGCCCTTCGATATCGTGCTGCTCGACGTGCACATGCCGGTGCTCGACGGCAAGGAGACGATCAAGCGCATCCGGGCGAGCGACAAGCCGTGGCGCGGCATTCCGGTGATTGCGCTGACCGCCGATGCGATGAGCGGCGACAAGGAACGCTATCTCGGCATGGGGATGAGCGACTACATCGCAAAGCCGATCGACGCGCGCGAGCTCGCGACGAAATATGTCGGCATGCTGGAGGGCAAGCCTCTCGTCGCCAAGCCGGCCATGGTCGCCTGACGCCTCCCAGCCTCCCGACATTGTGAGCCTCCGCGCCGCCGCTGTCGTCGCGTCATTCTTTCTGCGCGCGGAAACCGGGCCTATGCTTCCAGCCGATGCATGGAGAGGGCGAAAACGCTCGCCGCGCCGCTCCTGGAGGAGACACAATGAAATCCGCACTCGCTTCATGCGCCGCAGCGCTGCTGACGCAGGCTCTGTCCGCGACCGCGCAGACGCCCTATTCGCCGCCGCGTACGCCGGACGGGAAGCCTGACCTGCAGGGCGTCTGGTCAAACCAGTCGCTCACCAATCTGTCGCGCACGCCCAACATGAAGCTGAGCGTGACAAAGGACGAGGCGAAGGAGCTGGTGAAGGACAATCCCTGGATCCTTCTGGCCCAGAGCGAGGAGGGCGCCTCCAAACTCAATGACGGCCTGCTGGAGGACAAGAACAACGACCGCGGCTACAACACGTTCTGGATCGATCCAGGCGTCGAGTTCGCCACCGTTAAGGGCGAGATCCGCACCTCATGGATTGTCGATCCCGCAGATGGCCGCGTGCCTGTCTCGCCGGCGGGCCAGAAGGCGCGGGCCGATGCGAGCGCGCCAAAGCGCGCGACGATGTATCAGGGGCCGGAGACGCTGCCGATCGCGGAGCGCTGCCTGATCGGCTTCACCGGCGCGGGCGGGCCGGGCATGCTGAACACGATCTACAACAACAACTATCAGATCGTGCAGACGAAAGATTCGGTGATGATCCTCGTCGAGATGGTGCACGATGCGCGCATCGTTCCGATCGCCGCGGACAGGGGGGCCGTCAAACACAAGCCCAACGTGATCACGCCCTGGCTGGGCGACAGCGTCGGCTGGTGGGAAGGCGACACGCTTGTCGTCGAAACGGTCAACGTCAATCCGCAACAGGGCGCGCAGGGCCAGATCATTCTCAGCCCGCAGGCCAAGGTCACGGAGAAATTCAGCCGCGTGGCGGACAAGCAGATCTTCTACGAGTTCATCGTCGACGATCCCGCCTACTACACGCAGACTTGGCGCGCCGAGCAGAGCCTCAACAAGCGCGAGGAGTCGGTCTACGAATATGCCTGCCACGAGGGCAATTATGCTATGGAAGGCATTCTCGGCGGAGCTCGTATTCTCGAAGCGCAGGGCAAGGCGAACAAGCCAGGGCCCGGCATTTTCGGGCCGAACGCCCCGCCGCCACGACCGCGCGCTGGGGAATAGATGGCCGAGCCAAGGAACGTTTTCCTCACCGACCTGCGCGGTTTCGCCAATCCCGTGATCGCGGAAAAGCTGCGTGCGGCCGGAGCGCGGGTGATCGCCTGCGATCCAGGGATAGAGTCGGACGGCGAGGAAAGCGGCATCGAGGCGATCGGCTGGGCCTCGCCCGCCGATCTCGTCGCAAGCGCAACACAGCGTTTCGGCGGCAGGCTGGACGCAATCCTGATTTCCTCCGCCATGCCGGCGCCGCGCATCAAGGCAGAAGACCTGACAATCGAAATCCTGATGCCGTATTTCCAGCGGCTGGCGGCTGAATCGATAGCCTTCGCCGGAGCGGCCGCCAAAGCGATGCGGCCGAACAAGGCCGGGCGCATCGTGTTCGGCTCTTCGTCGGGTCCTATCGGCGGCATACCGGGCTTCGCCGCCTACGCCGCGGCGCGCTCGGCGGTGAACGGCGTCGTGCGCACGCTGGCGCTGGAGTTGGCGGCGGACGGGATTTCGGTGAATGCGGTGGCGGCCAATTTCATCCAGACCGAGACCTACTATCCCAAGGCCCTGCTCAATGATCCGGTGAGGGGACCGAAGCTGCTGGCGCGCGTGCCTATGGGCAGGCTGGGCGAGGCGGAGGAAGTCGCCGCGCTGGTAGAGCTGCTCGTGCTGGGCAGAAGCGGCTTCGTGTCCGGCCAGGTGATCCCGATTTCAGGCGCGTGGTGCTAGGGCTAGTTGCCGAAGCGTTCTGCGAAAAAGGCGATGACGCGCCTGGATGCCGCCTCGCGCTGGTCGAGCGTATCGCCGAACGTCATGCCGAGCTTGCCTTCGAGCAGCAGCGTGGCGAGGCCGTGCGCCATCGACCAGGCGGCGATCACCGGAACCAGATCGGGATTGGACTTGTCGGCCGCGGCGCCATGCGCATCGAGCGCCGTAACCACGGCGTTGAAGCAGCGGTCGGCCTTGGCCTTGGCTTCGGGATAGCGCGACAGGTCGCACATCTCGCAGCGGAACATCAGCTTGAAGACTTCCTGATGGTTGAGCGCGAAGCGGATATAGGCCTCGCCGATGGCCCGGGCGCGGCTCTGCCGGTCCCTTGCGTGGCCAAGGGCGCTCACCATGTAATCATAGAGCTTGTCGAAGCCGTCGCCTGCAAGCTCGGCGAGGATCGTCTCGCGGTCGGCGAAGTAGTGATACGGCGCCTGGTGGCTGACGCCGGCGCGGCGCGCGACTTCGCGCATCGACAGCGCGCCGAGGCCGCCCTCGTTCATAAGCTGAAGACTCGCGTGAAGGATTTCGGCGCGAACGTCATCCTTCGAAGCTACTCTGGTAACGGTCATGTGCGGCCTGTGTATGCTTGACAGTGTCTATACAATCCTAGACAGTGTCAAGCCAACCCGATAAGTCAATTAGGTGACACATGCAGAGGGCGCTGTCAGCTTTGAGTTGGAGGGTATGGTTAACAGCGGGGGCTATGGCCTTGGCCGGTTGCCAGGGCGAAGCCGAAAGTCCCGAGCAGGTATCCGCAACGGCGCCGCCGCTGGTGGAAACGCTGAAGGTGGCCTCGGCGGAGATAGCCGGAACGATTCGCGCGAGCGGGCTGGTCTCCTACAAACGAGAAACGGCGCTGGCCTTCGGCGCGCCCGGCGAAATCGAGACGCTCAGCGTCGACGAAGGCGACAAGGTTCATGCTGGCCAGACGCTGGCGACGCTGCGCAAGACAACCGGCGGCGCGGATGCAGGCGAGTCTTTGCTGGCGCGCCAGACGGCGGAACAGAATTTCGAGCGGATCACCCGCTTGCATGCCAACGGAGCTGCTGCGCAGGTCGATCTCGACAATGCGCGTTTGGCCCTCGAGCGGGCGCGCGAGCGCGTGGCGGTGACGGCCCCGGCATCCGGGGTGGTGCTGAGGCGCGAGGCGGAGCGCGGGCAGATGGTAAGCGCCGGTCAGCCAATCCTGTGGATAGGCGAGGCAAGGACCGGGCTGATCGTACAGGCGCCGGTGACCTCCGCTGAGGTCTCGCGAATCAAGGTCGGCGACACGGCCACGGTCAACATCCGCGAACGCGGGCCGCTTGCCGGCAAGGTAGCGCGCATCGCCGCCAAGAGTTCGGAATCAACCGGCGCGTTCGAGATCGAGGTGCTGGTCGATCAGGCCGACGGATTGCGCTCGGGCGAAGTGGCCGAGGTTCTGATCGCCGGAAGGGATGTGGCGGCGCCCATCACGCCGCAGTTCACTGTGCCCGCGCTCTCGTTGATCGATGCACGCGCCGACCAGGGCATCGTGTTCGTGGTCGATGCCAGCGGCAGGGCGCGCCAGCGCGCGGTCGAGACCGGCGGCGTCAGCGACAGGGGCGTTGTCATTCTCAAGGGCCTTGCGCAGGGCGACCGGGTCATCACGCGCGGCGCTTCGATGGTGCGTGACGGCGAACCTGTCCGGGTTGCGGGCGAGTAGCGTCGGGGATTGGGGCGATGCAGGCGTTTACCCGGTTCTTCGTCGACCGCTGGCAGTTTACCCTGATCCTGTTCGTTATGTTGTTCGGGCTTGGCATCCAGTCGGTGATGTCGATCCCAAAATCCGAAGACCCGATCGTCTCGTTCCCCGGCGTCGGGGTCTTCGTGGTGCTGCCCGGCGCCGACGCCGAACAGATGGAGCGGGTGGTCGCCATACCCATCGAGACGGCGCTCAACGGCCTCGAGGACGTCGACGAAATCCAGTCTACCAGCCAGGCCGGCCTCGCGTCGATCGGCGTGACGTTCGTCTACGGCTCGGACCCGGAGAAGAAATACGATGAGGTGGTGCGCGAGTTAAACGTCATTCGCGCCAGGCTGCCCGATGGAATCACGCTGCTGCGCGCCGACCGGCAGAACCCGGCGCAGACCAACATCATCCAGATGGCCCTGGTGAGCGAAACGGCGTCCTACCGCCGGATGGAGGCCTATGCGCGCGAGCTGCGCGACGCCGTCGAGCGCGCCGACGGCGTGCAACAGTCGGAAATCTGGGGCGTGCCGACCGCGGAGGTGCGCGTGACGCCGGACCTCGACCGGCTGGCCGCCTACCGGCTGCCGATCGGCGCCGTGGCCGAAGCGATCGAACGCGAAGGCGCGGACATTCCCATCGGCGCGGTGGAGACAAGCGGCAGGCGCTTCAACGTCGAAGCGACAGGTCCATTCGACAGCCTGGATGAGATACGTGAGGTCGTGCTGCGCACAGCGGACGGCGTCGCCGTCACGGTAGGCGATGTCGCCAACGTCGAATGGACCAATGACGAGCAGGTGCACATCACGCGGTTCAACGGCCAGCGCGCTCTCTTTGTGACGGCGCGAGCAAAGCTTGGCGCGACGATCTTTGACGTGATGACCAACATCCGCGCCCAGGTCGACAGGTTCGAGCAGCGCCTGCCGCCGGAGATCCGGCTGGAGCGCGGCTTCGACCAGTCCGAAACCGTGGCGCACCGCCTGTCGTCGCTCGGACGCGACTTCGCAATCGCGATCGCGCTAGTGCTTCTGACGCTGCTGCCGCTGGGGTTTCGCGCCTCGATCGTGGTGATGGTTTCGATCCCGGCGTCTTTCGCCATCGGCGTGATTGCGCTCCACCAGCTCGGCTATTCGCTGAACCAGCTGTCCATTGCGGGCTTCGTGCTGGCGCTTGGCCTGCTGGTGGATGATTCCATCGTGGTGACCGAGAACATCTCGCGGCGGCTGCGTGAAGGACTTACGCCGCGCGATGCAGCCATTGCAGGTGTCCAGGAAATCAACGTCGCGGTGGTGGGCTGCACGGCGACGCTCCTGCTGGCTTTCCTGCCGCTGTTGAACCTGCCGGCGGGGGCCGGGGATTTCATCCGCTCGCTGCCGATGGCGGTGGTGTGCACCATCGCGGCCTCGCTGTTCGTTGCGCTAACGGTGATCCCGTTCCTGGCTAGCCGGCTGCTGCCCAAGCACGGACATTCCAACATCTTTCTCGACGTGGTGATGGGCGCGATCCATGCGATCTATCGTCCGATCCTCAAGCTGGCGCTGGCTGCACCGCGCTTCACGGTGATTGCGGGCCTCGCTCTTTTTGCAGCATCGCTTACGCTGATCCCGAAGCTGGGTTTCAGCCTGTTTCCTGAGAATGACAGCCCCTACTTCATGGTCGAGGTGGAGCTGCCGCAGGGCGTTTCGGTGGAGGAAACTGATCGCGCCGTGCAATTCGCCGATGCGGTGCTCGCGAGGCGCGAGAACATCACCTGGCGGTTCGCCAACTCCGGCCGCGGCAATCCGCGCGTCTACTATAACGAGAGCCCCAGCGAGCAGGCGACCAATGTCGGCGGCCTCTATGCGAGGTTCGATCACTGGGAAGCAAAGACCGGATCTGCCGAGCTGGAGGCGCTGCGCACGGAATTGAAGGAGTTTCCGGGGGCGCGATTCAATGTGAAGCGGTTCGTGAACGGTCCGCCGATCGAGGCGCCGATCGCGGTGCGCATCCAGGGCGCCGACATCGAAGTGCTAACCGGCATCGCCGCGGATTTCGAACGGACGATCGCCGGAACCGACGGCGTGCGCAACGTCACCAACCCGCTGGCCGAACGGCTGCTCGACCTCGATCTCAACATCGACACCGAGGCGGCGGCGCTTCGCGGGGTTCAGGCCGGCGCGATCGATCAGACGCTCAGGATTGCTGTCGGCGGAGCGCGGGTGGCCTCGTTCCGCGATCCGGTAGGCGATGCATATCCGATCGTGCTGCGCGCGCCCAAGGCCGAGCGCATGACCATCGCCGACCTCGAGCGGCTCTATATCTGGACGGGTACGGGATCAGCAGCGCCATTGTCCGAGTTCGCCAAGCCGAGCATCGACTCCGGTCCCGCGAAAATCAGCCGCTACAACCGCGAACGGACGGTGACCGTCACGGCCTACACCCAGCCCGGGCGGCTGACAGGAGAAGTGACGGAGGCGGTGGCGCAGAAGCTCGCGCCGATAGCCTTGCCGGCGGGTTACAGCTACAGCATGGGCGGCGAGGCCGAGGCGCAGGCGGAAAGCTTTGGCGGCCTTGGCCCGGCGATCCTGATCGCGACCTTTGGCGTGGTCGCTGTGCTGCTCCTGGAGTTCGGGTCGTTCGCCAGCGCCGCAGTCGTGGCCTTCGTCATTCCATTCGGCGTGATGGGCGGGCTGATCGCTCTCTATCTCGGCGGCCAATCGCTGTCCTTTGTGGCCGTCATCGGCTTCATCGCCCTCATCGGCATCGAGATAAAGAACTCAATCCTGCTGGTTGAGTTCGCCAACCAGCTGCGCGCCAAGGGCGCGCCATTGAGGGAAGCGATCGAGCGGGCGGGCGAGGTGAGGTTCCTGCCGGTGCTGTTGACCTCGATGACGGCGATCGGCGGTTTGACCCCGCTTGTGTTCGAGAACTCACCGCTCTACTCGCCCCTGGCCATGGTGATCATTGGCGGGCTGGTGTCCTCGACGCTGGTGGCGCGAATCGTTACGCCGCCGATGTATCTGCTGCTGGCGCCGAAGGACAAAAAGCCTAGGTCCGAGCCTGAGGCGGTTGCGGTTCCGGCGGAGTAGCGAAAGACTGTCTCCAGAACGCTGGAGGCCCGCTTGGATTTCAACCTGCCGCCCGATCTTGTCGCTTACCTTAAGGAACTCGACCGTTTCATCGCGGCGGAGATCCGCCCGCTGGAGCAGGCGGACGACAATATCCGCTTCTTCGACCATCGCCGCGAACATGCGCGCACCGACTGGGACCGGGGCGGCTTGCCACGCGAGGAGTGGGAAGACCTGCTGCGCCAGGCCAAGGACCGCGCCGACAAGGCGGGCCATTTCCGCTTCGCCCTGCCCAGGGAGATGGGCGGCAAGGCCGGCGGCAACCTCGCCATGGCGGTGATCCGCGAGCATCTCGCCGCCAGGGGCCTCGGTCTCCACAACGACCTGCAGAACGAACACTCGATCGTCGGCAACAGCGTCGGCGCGCTGCTGATGTGGCACTACGGAACGGACGCCCAGAAAAAGGAGTGGCTCGAGGATCTCGCCGCAGGCAAGCGCGGCTTCGCCTTCGGCATCACCGAACCGAAGCACGGCTCCGACGCCACGCATATGGAAACGGCGGCGCGCCGCGAGGGCGACCATTGGATAATCGACGGCGAGAAGACGTGGAATACCGGCGTCCACAAGGCTAGCCACGACATGATCATGGCGCGCACCTCCGGAAAGCCCGGTGACGGCAACGGCATCACTGCCTTTCTTGTGCCGATCAAGTCGCCTGGCTTCACCATCGAGGAATATCTCTGGACCTTCAACATGCCGAGCGACCACGCGCATGTGACGCTCAAGGGCGTACGGGTTCCGGACAGCGCGGTGTTCGGCGGCGAAGGAAGAGGCCTGCAGGTCGTGCAGCACTTCTTCAACGAGAACCGTATCCGCCAGGCGGCGTCGAGCCTCGGCGCCGCGCAGTACTGCATCAACGAGGCCGTGGCCTACGCCAACGAGCGGGCGCCGTTCGGCAAAAAACTGTCGTCCAACCAGGCGATCCAGTTCCCGCTGGTCGAGCTGCAGACGCAGTGCGAGATGCTGCGCGCCCTGATCCAGAAGACGGCCTGGCAGATGGACACGGTTGGAACCTTCGCGGTCTCCGACAAGGTGTCCATGTGCAATTACTGGGCGAACCGGCTGTGCTGCGAGGCGGCCGACCGGGCGATGCAGGTGCATGGCGGGCTGGGCTATTCCCGTCACAAGCCTTTCGAGCATATCTACCGGCACCACCGGCGCTACCGGATCACGGAAGGGTCGGAGGAGATTCAGATGCGCCGCGTCGCGGGCTACATGTTCGGCTTCATGGACCAGCGTGCGCCGAAGGGCGTCAAAGAGTAGAATGCCGGCCAGCAGCATGCCGACGCGCGGAACGAGTGTGGGCTCATGATCGACCAGGACAGGCTCGAGACGGTTCTTAAGGCCCGCATGAAGAGCGGCTGCGAGAAGCTTGTCTCGTGCGAGCGCCTGTCCGCGGGCGCGAGCCGTGAAACATACAAGATCAGGATCAGCGCCGGCGGCAAGCAAAGGCTGCTCGCGCTGCGCCGCGCGCCGGACGAGGGCGTGTCGGCCATGGGCCAGGGGCCCGGCCTCGAAGGCGAAGCGAAACTGTTCAAGGCCGCGCGCGGGGCGGGCGTGCCCGGGCCGGAGGTCATCTTCGTGCTGAAGCGCGGCGACGGGCTCGGCACGGGCTTCGTCATGGAGTGGATCGAGGGCGAGACGCTAGGCGCGAAGATCGCGCGCGGCACGGAGTTCTTCGATGTGCGGCGAAAGCTGGCGCGGCAGTGCGGCGAGATTCTCGCACGGCTGCACAAGGTGGATATCGAAGCCACCGGCCTTGATGGCGCGCTGGAGCAATTCACGCCCGAACACGCCGTGCGCAAGACGCATGCGGCGTACATGGAGCTCGAAACGCCCCAGCCGATGATCGACTATACCGCGAAATGGCTGCTGGCCAACCTGCCGGACGAGGGGCCGCTGGCGCTGGTGCACAGCGATTTCCGGAATGGCAATCTGATCGTCGATCCCGACAAGGGCGTCGTCGCCGTGCTCGACTGGGAGCTGGCGCATATCGGCGATCCGATGCGCGACCTTGGCTGGCTCGCGACGCGCTCGTGGCGGTTCGGCGTGCCGGAGAAGCCGGTGGGCGGCTTCGGCGAATACGACGATCTCTTCGCGGGCTACGAGGCGGTCTCGGGCAAGAAGGTCGATCGCGACGCGGTGCGGTTCTGGGAAGTGTTCGGCTCGTTCTGGTGGGCGGTGGGGTGCCTGTCCATGGCGCAGTCCTACCGCAATGGAAGCAACCCGAGCGTCGAGCGCCCGGCGATCGGCCGGCGTAGCTCGGAGTGCCAGGTCGATTGCGTCAACATGCTGATCCCGGACTGGGGACGGAAGCCGCAGGAGATCACACGGCTCCTGTCGACCATGGCGCTGCCGCGCACGGACGAGCTGCTGACAGGCGTGCGGGATTTCCTGCGCAACGAGGCGGCGAAGGAGATGCAGGGGCGCGGCGGGTTCCTCGCGCGCGTGGCGGCGAACTCGGTCGACATCGTGCTGCGCGAGCTGGCGATGGGGCGCGATGCGGCGGCGTGGGAGTTTCAGGCGCTTCGCAACCTGCTGAAGGCGGATGGCGAGGTTCAGGATCTGCGCGCCGGCCTGTGCGCTGCGATTCGCGCAGGCGATATCGATCTCAAGGGCAGGGATCTGCACGCCTATCTGCGCGACAGCGTGCTGGCGCAGGCAATGATCGACCAGCCCGGCTATCACGGCACGCTCGAGGCCCAGCAACGTGGCTGACGCCGCGGAAATCGGGCTTGCAGGCGTGACTCGACGGCCTTGGGGCCCGGGTTTAGACCTGTGCCCTTGTTTCCAGGTGCAGTCATGACGCGTCCAGTTATCTCGGCGACCGGGCTCTACACGCCGCCGTTTTCAGTTTCCAACGAGGAGCTTGTCGCGAGCCTCAATGCGTGGACCGACAACTGGAATGCCGAGCATGCGGCGGAGATTGCCGCCGGCACGCTGGAAGCCAAGCAGCATTCCTCCGTCGAGTTCATCGAGAAGGCTTCAGGCATCAAGTCGCGCTACGTGGTCGAGAAGACCGGCGTGATCGATCCGAAAGTGATGCGGCCGCATATTCCGGAACGGCCGAACGAACAGATTTCCATACTCGCCGAAATCGCCGTCAACGCCGCGAAAGAAGCGATGGCGAAGGCGGGGCGCGTAGGACAAGACATCGATGCGGTGATCTGCGCCGCGTCCAACATGCAGCGGGCCTACCCGGCCATGGCGGTCGAGGTGCAGGCCGCCATTGGCGCGCAGGGGTTTGCCTTCGACATGAACGTTGCGTGCTCGTCGGCGACGTTCGGCATCCAGACCGGCGCGGACTTCGTGCGGGCCGGCCATGCGCGCTCGGTGCTGATGGTGAATCCGGAGATCTGCTCGGGGCACCTCAATTTTACCGATCGCGACAGCCACTTCATCTTCGGCGACGTGGCGACGGCGGTGCTGATCGAGGCGGATGATTTCGCGCCCAAGGGATCGTGGTCGATCCTCGGCACGCACCTCAAGACGCAGTTCTCCAACAACATCCGCAACAATTTCGGCTTCCTCAACCGCGGCGATCCGGAAGGCGTCGGCAAGGCCGACAAGCTGTTCGTCCAGGAGGGCCGCAAGGTCTTCAAGGAAGTCGTGCCGATGGTGTCGGCCATGATCCAGGGCGAGATGGACCGCCTCGGCCTCAAGCCGACCGACCTCAAGCGCATGTGGCTGCACCAGGCCAACGCCAGCATGAACCGGCTGATCGCCGCCAAAGTGCTGGGCCACGAGGCGAGCGAGGACGAAAGCCCGACCGTGCTCGACACCTACGCCAACACTTCCTCCGCCGGCTCGATCATCGCCTTCCACAAACACTCGGCTGACTTCCGGCCGGGCGACCGCGGCCTGATCTGCTCCTTCGGCGCCGGCTATTCGGCGGGAACGGTGTTCGTCGAAAAAACGTAGGGTGGATTGAGCAAAGCGAAATCCACCTCTTTCGCGGACGTGGCGCGATGGCGCATTTCGCTGCGCCAAACGTACACTTCGCAGTTTGAGTCAGCGCCGGGGCCGCCAGGCGCCCGCCCGGTAAACGCGGCAGAAGGCAACTGACCCTGGCGGTCGTAACAGTCATCGAAGAATGCGGCCCCGCTACCAACACCTCCGCTCCGCTTTTCCCAACTCGGCCAAGGCTCTCAGAAAAAATGTAGGAGAGTTTTCCTACACCCTCCGGCCAGCCGTAAAATGCCTCCAAAAGGAGAAAGCGCATGTACGGAAAGACGCAGGAAGAACTGACTGCGATCACGCTGGAGGCTGAACGCCGCGTGCGTGCGGGCGAGCCTCGCGCTCAAGTTGCGCATGCGCTCGGCATCCCGATATCGACGCTCGCGGGCCGGGCCCATCGTGGCGGATGGCGGCGCAAGGATCTGGTGACCGTCCGCGACGCCGAACTGGGCAAGGCGGCTCTCGAAATGATCAACGAGCTCACGGCGGTCGAACGCAAGACGAAGTTGGAACAGGCGGCGAAAATGCGCGACGCGCTGGAGACCTCGAAAGCCGAGTTGGAAGCGGTCGCTCCAGGCGGCCGGCTTCCCGGCGCCCGGCTACCCGGCGCCCGGCTACCCGGCGCCCAGCTACCCGGCGCCCAGCTACCCGGCGCCATGGGCGAAGGACCGGTCCCGGCACGGAAGCTTGCCATGGCGATGGCCGACAACCTGCTTCGACAGGGCCGGCTGGACGAGGCTGATCGAGCGATCCGCCTCGCTGTCCGGTTCGCGCAGGCTGAACAGTCCGCCGGCGACCAGGAAGAGGCCAGATGGCGGGAGGAGCGCGAGCGCCTGACGAAATGGTGGGCGGAAAAGCAGACCGCCTATTACCAACTCCACCAGGCGGCCGAATGCGCGCTGGAGGAGATTACCGCGGCGCATAGGCTCGAAGACAGCCGGTTGGCCGAAGACTGCTGCCCGAAATGCGGCCGCCGCATGGATTTCTGGCCGCAAGAGGTCGAGCGGCCCGACGACGACGATTCCAGCGCGAGATCAGCCGACGACGATTCCGGCGTAGAGGCGCATGGCGACGATTCTGACGACGACGATTCTGACACCGACAATTCTGGCGATCGCCGCAACGACGACGACGATTCCGGCACGCGGGCACACGACGACGATTCCGGGAAAAGAGCAGCCGATTCCGGCTGGAAGCAAGACGCCGGCGGCGATTGGTACTGGTCGGGGCCGCCGGAATGACGGGGCCCCGAGGGCGCCGTATTCCGGCCGGATGACAGGATTGGGAGTTGTGGGACCGGGCAGCGGCGCTAGTCTCGCAAAAAGCGAGAAACGTCAGGGAGAAGACCATGCCGGCGGATACGGCGAACGCGCCAGTTGGCGCCAATGCGAGCGCCAAGCTTCCACCATTCCGGCCGCTGCCCTTCAAGGGGCCGGATATCGAGGTGCGGCGCGGACCCAATGGCGAGGTCTACCTGTCGTCGCGCACGCCGCTGCCGAAGCCGCCGCGCTCCATCCCGCACGTGCTGGATGAGCAGGCGGCGAAGCATCCCGACCGGCCGTGGCTGAAACAGCGCCTGCCCAATCACGGGCCGTGGCGCATGGTGACATATGGCGAAGGCGCGCGGATCACGCGCTCGCTTGCACAGGCCCTGCTGGATCGTGGGCTCGGGCCGGATGCGCCTCTTCTGATCCTGTCGGGCAATTCGATCGAGCATGCGCTGATGAGCCTCGCCGCCCAGCGGATAGGCGCCCCGGCGACGCCGATCTCGATGGCCTATTCCGTCATGTCGACCGACTTCGCCAAGCTTAAGCACTGCTTCAACGCGGTGAAGCCGAAGGCGATCTTCGTCCAGACGATGGACCCGTTCCGCAAGGCGCTCTCGACGCTGCCGCTCGAGGGGGTAGTGATCATCTCGGCGGACGGCTCGGAAGGATCGGAAGCCTTCGCAACGCTTGGCGCGACACCAGCCACGTCGACCGTGGATACCGCGATGGACTGGCTGGGGCCGGATTCGGTCGGCAAGTATCTCTTCACCTCCGGCTCGACGGGTATGCCCAAGCCGGCGCCACAGTCACAGGGCCAGATGACGGCGCAGATCGCCGCGCGCCAGGCGATCGACCAGCCGCCGCCAGATCACAATCCCGACGACATCCTGCAGAATCTCGACTGGATGCCATGGAGCCACATCTCCGGCGGCAATGTCGGTTTCAACGGGTGCCTTTCGCTCGGCGGCACATTCCACATCGACGAGGGCAGGCCGATGCCGGGCCTGTTCCAGACGACGATGAAGAACGCCGCCGAAATCCGTCCGCAGTATTTCGGCTCGGCGCCGATCGCCTACGCAATGCTGGCCGAGGCGATGGAGCAGGACCCAGCCTTCCGCGACGCTTTCTTCAGCCGCATGCAATACATGGTTTATGGCGGCGCTACGCTGTCGGACGATCTGTATGACCGCATCCAGGCGCTGGCGATCCAGTCGACCGGCATGCGCATCCCGCTGACGACGATGTATGGCGCGACGGAGACCCAGGGCGTCACCATGGTGCACTGGGAGCTGGAGCGGGTCGGCATGGTCGGCGTGCCGCTGCCAGGGCAGACGCTGAAACTCGTGCCGTGCGGCGCCAAGATGGAAGTCCGCGTCAAGGGCCCGATGGTGATGAAGGGCTATCTCAACCTGCCGGAGAAGAACGCCGAGGTGTTCGACGAGGAAGGCTTCTACTGCCTCGGCGATGCGGCGCGATTCTCCGATCCCGAGCATCCCGAGAAAGGCCTCGTTTTCGATGGCCGCGTGACCGAGGACTTCAAGCTCAATTCGGGAACCTGGGTGTCGGTCGGCACGCTGCGGCCCGACATCGTGGCGGCATGCGCGCCGCTGGTGGCGGACGCGGTGGTGTGCGGACAGGACAAGCCGTTCGTCGGCGCGCTGATATGGCCTTCGCCGGTGGCGATGAAGGGCGCGATGGAGGCGGCAGGCGGCGACGCCGCCAGGGCGATCGGAGCGCTGACGGTCGAAATCGCGGCCAAGCTCGCGGCGTTCAACCGGACGCAGCCCGGCTCGTCGCGGCGCGTCGGCCGGTTCAAGGTGCTGACGACGCCGCCTTCGCTCGACGCCGGCGAGATCACCGACAAGGGCTATGTCAACCAGCGCGTGGCGCAGGATCACCGCGCAGACGACGTGGCGGCGCTGTTCGCGGCGGCGCCCGGCGCTGGCGTTGTGGCGGTGTGATCCGGGACCGCCGGGCGGCCGGCAGTCCCAGCTTTGCGGACGCTGCGTAAGCCGAAACTTCGCGTGGACTCCTGTTCCCGGCATATGCATGGATGACGCGCGCGTAAGGCCAATTTGCAGGGCCGACGCATGGCTCGTGGAGTGAATTGTGCCGGTACTGAATGTCGAGCGTCCGGATTTCATGCAGGATGAAGAGATCCGCATGTTCGAGGATTCCGTCGGCAGGTTCTTCGAGCAGAACGCCAAGCCGGAAGACGTCGAACGCTGGCGCGCCAACCACTGCGTCGACCGCGAGCTGTGGACCAAGGCCGGCGAGGCGGGCCTGTTGAACCTGTCCATGCCGGAAGAATATGGCGGCATGGGCGGCGACTATCGCCACGAAGTCATCCTCATGGAGCAGATCGGCGCCAAGGGCGCGGACGGTTTCGGGGCAAGCCTGCACAACGCCATCGTCGCGCCGTACATCCTCCACTACGGCACCGAGGAGCAGAAGAAGCGCTGGCTGCCGCGCATGGCGACAGGTGAATTCGTCACCGCCATCGCCATGACCGAGCCGGGGGCGGGTTCCGACCTGCAGGGTATCAAGACGACGGCGATGCGATCGGGCAATGGCTATGTCATCAACGGCTCGAAGACCTTCATCACCAACGGCCAGACCGCGAACCTGATCTGCGTCGTGGTGAAGACCGACAAGACGCAGGGCGCCAAGGGCGTGTCGCTGGTCTTCCTCGAGACCGACGGCGCCGAGGGGTTCGAGCGCGGGCGCAATCTCAAGAAGCTGGGCCAGGACGCGCAGGACACATCCGAGCTGTTCTTCAACGACGTGAAAATTCCCGGCGACAACCTTCTCGGCATGGAAGAAGGCAAGGGCTTCTACCAGCTGATGGGGCAGCTGCCGCAGGAGCGGCTCAACATTGCGGTGCAGGCGATCACCACGATCGAGCGGGCGCTGGAATTGACCATCGACTATGTGAAGCAGCGCTCGGCGTTCGGGAAGAAGATCCTCGATTTCCAGAACACGCAGTTCGTGCTCGCCGAGTGCAAGACCGAGGCGACGGTGGCGCGGGTGTTCGTCAACCATTGCATTGGCGTGCATCTTGCCGGGAAGCTCGATGCGGCGACGGCGTCGATGGCGAAATACTGGCTGACCGATCTAGAGGGCAAGATCGTCGATCGCTGCCTGCAGCTGTTCGGCGGCTATGGCTTCATGGACGAGTATCCGATCAGCCGCATGTATCGCGACAGCCGTATTCAGCGTATCTATGGCGGCACCAACGAGATCATGAAGTTGCTGATCGCACGGACACTTTGAAGGCAAGATGGAGCAGGCAGCGGATTTCCGGGACGAGACAGAAGCGCTGTTCGCGCTGATCGCTCCGCTGGAGGATGCGGCGTTCGAGGAGACGACGCAGTTCAAGGGATGGACGATCAACGATGTCGTCCGCCATCTGCACTTCTGGAACCGCGCGGCGGGGTTCCAGCTTACCGACGAAGCGGAGCTTCAGCGGCTGATTGGCGGCGCGGCCGGCGGCATGCGCGCATTCGAGCGTGAGGAGCTGAAGGGCCTGTCCGGGCAGGCGCTGACTGCTGCCTGGCGGAAGACGGCCGGAGAGGTCGCTGGGCTCTATTCCGGCGCAGATCCGAAGCGGCGATTGAAGTGGGCCGGGCCGGACATGAGCGCGCGGTCCTCCATCACCGCGCGGCTGATGGAAACCTGGGCGCACGGACAGGAAGTGTACGACACGCTGGGCGTCGAGCGGGTCAATGCGGACCGTATCCGCAACATCGCGCATCTCGGCGTTTCGACCTTTGGCTGGACGTATGCCGTGCGCAACATGGCCACGCCGGAAAAGATGCCGCATGTGCGGCTGACCGCGCCTTCGGGAGCGACCTGGACGTGGGGCGAGCCCGATGCCGACAGCGCCATCGTCGGCGATGCGACGGAGTTCTGCCAGGTCGTGACGCAGGTGCGCAACATCGCCGACACCAGGCTCGAGTGCGTGGGCCCCGTCGCCAAGGAATGGATGGCTATGGCGCAGTGCTTCGCCGGCCGCGCCGAGCCGCCGCCGGCGCCGGGCACACGGTATCGGCGCGCCGGTCGAACAGCCGCATGACGCGGCCGGCGTTTGACCGGCGCGAGCTGATCGGGCCGTTCGACATTGTCGGCGATGTCCATGGCTGCTGCGACGAGCTGGAGCTGCTGCTAGAAACGCTGGGCTATCAGGTCGAGTGGCGCCGCGATGGCGTGGTGACGGTGACGCCGCCGGCCGGACGCACGCTGGTGTTCGTCGGGGATCTTGTGGATCGCGGGCCGCGCATCGCGGATGTGCTGCGCGTTGCGATGTCGATGGTCGAGAGCGGCGCTGCGCTGTGTGTCGAGGGCAATCACGACAACAAGTTCGGCCGCTGGCTCGGCGGCGCCGGGGTGAAGGTCAACAACGGCATGCAGCCGTCGATCGACGAGACGCAAGCCGCAGGTCCGGAATTCAGGGAAAGCGCAATAGCGTTCGTTGCAGGACTGCCCACCTATCTCTGGCTCGATGGCGGCCAGTTGGTGGTTGCTCATGCCGGTCTCAAGCAAGAGATGATTGGGCAGGAAAGCGGCAAGGTGCGGTCGTTCGCGCTCTATGGCGACACGACGGGCGAAATGGACGAGGATGGCTATCCCGTCCGGCGCAATTGGGCCGCGGACTATTCGGGCGAGGCCGCCATCGTCTACGGCCATATCGCGGCGCCGACCGTCGAATGGCTTAACAACACCATCTGCCTCGATACCGGGTGCTGCTATGGCGGCGAGCTGACGGCGCTGCGCTGGCCGGAGCGTGAGCTGGTAAGCGTTCGCGCGGCGCGGGTTTACTACAGCGCGAAGAAGCCTCTGGCCGATCGCATCCGCTGACATCGCAGTCTTACGTGGCGTCGGGCTTGACGGCGTCTGGCAGGCAGTTTCCTGATAGTTCAGGTCAGGAGGAAATTCTCAATGAAGACGCGGATCACGGAGCTGCTCGACATCCAGCACCCCATCATCCAGGGCGGCATGCACTATGTTGGCTTTGCCGAGATGGCGGCCGCGGTGTCGAACGCCGGGGGGCTCGGGATCATCACCGGCCTCACGCAACGCACGCCGGAGAACCTCGCAAAGGAGATCCGGCGCTGCAGGGAAATGACCGACAAGCCGTTCGGCGTGAACCTCACCTTCCTCCCGGCGGTGACGCCGCCAGACTATCCGGGCTTCGTGCGTACGATCATCCAGGAAGGCATCAAGATCGTCGAGACGGCCGGGAACAATCCGAGCCAGGTCATGCCCTTCTTCAAGGAGGCGGGCATCAAGGTGATCCACAAGTGCACGTCGGTGCGGCACTCCAAGAAGGCTGAAGCGATCGGCTGCGATGCGGTGAGCGTCGACGGGTTCGAGTGCGGCGGGCATCCGGGCGAAGACGATGTGCCGAACTTCATCCTGCTGCCGCGCGCAGCCGAGGAGCTCAAGATTCCGTTCGTCGCCTCGGGCGGCATGGCGGATGGGCGCTCGCTCGTTGCGGCGCTGGCGTTGGGCGCCGAAGGCATGAACATGGGCACGCGTTTCATGGCGACGAAAGAAGCGCCGATCCATCAGAATGTGAAGGATGCGCTGGTAAAGGCAAGCGAGCTCGACACGCGCCTGATCATGCGCCCGCTGCGCAACACAGAGCGGGTGCTGAACAATGCCGGCGTCGACAAGATCCTCGCAATGGAAAGGGAAAAAGGCGCGAACGTGAAGTTCGAGGACATCATCGCGCAGGTCGGCGGCGTCTATCCCAAGATCATGCAGCAGGGCGACATGGACGCCGGCGCGTGGAGCTGCGGCATGGTGGCCGGGCTGATCCACGACATTCCCACGGTGAAGGAGCTGATCGACCGCATCATGAGGGAAGCCGAGGACATCATCGGCAAGCGCCTCAAGGGGATGATGGCGGCTTAGCGATCTGGGACTGCCGGGCGTCCGCCCGGCAGTTCGGCGAAGCCGGATCACGCCGCTTACCCCGACGGGAACACTGATGCAACGCATCCGTGAAGGCCCGGATGACGGCGACGCGATGATGTGCATCGAGAGGGTCGATCGTGGCGCTCACGCCGGGCCCTTGCCAGCCCTCAGCGCAATGGCGGCCTGGTGCAGCCGGTCGGCGACAACCGATGCACTTTCCGGCCGGTTTTCCGGCTTGAGTGCAGTCAGCTCCAGCGCGAGTTCCGCCAGTGGGCTGCCGAGCTGCTTCAGCGGCTGCTTCCAGGCCCGCGCCAGCGCCAGCCAGAATCCGCGATTGGCGGGCGGGTCTTCGCCAAACCAGGCAACCAGCAGGGCGCCGATCACATAAAGATCGGCGCGGAAATCCGCGGCGGCGCCCGGCTTCAGGATTTCCGGCGCCATGAATATGCGCTCGGCCGCCCGTTCGGGCCGCAGCGGAGCGGCGGGACCCTCGAAAGTCTTGATGACGGGAACATTGCGGCTGCGGACGACAACGTCGCCGGGCCCGAGGCCGCAGGGCTTTACGCCCATGCCGTAGATCCGGTCGAGATCAAGGGCGAGCCGCGCGAGAATTTCCAGCCGCTCGGGCTTCGGCGTGTCTCGCCGCATGAAATTGAGCAGCGATTCCTCACTGGCGGACGGCCGGCTTGCGCCAGCGCCTGCCGTGATGGACTTCGGCTTGCCGGCGAGTTCTTCGGCCTGCGACACCAGCGTGGCGACGTCTTCATCGAGCGGAAGGTCAATTGCCGCCATCGCTTCGCGCAGGCGTTCTGCTTCGGTCAGAGCGGCCGCGAAAAGCGATTTGGCGGCGCCCGGCGTCGCCTTGCCGGCTGTGATGTAGGCGCGGATCGCGGCGATGCGGGCGTTAATCTCGTGCGGGCGCTCCACCTGCATCAGAATTTCGTTCTCGCCCGGCTTTCTTGCCAGCTGGGATGGCGCGCTGAACAGTTCGGCGACGCGCGCCAGAACATCGCCGCCGACGGCGGCGCTTTCCGCCTTCATCATGACGGGATCCGCTGCGATCAGCTGGCCTTCGACGGAGCGGAGCGAGAGAACCGCGAAGTCGTCCGGTCCGTCATCCTTCACGAGTGCGTGGCCGGTTTGCCACTCCTTGTGGGCGCACTCGAGAAACGTCTTTGCCTCATCGCCCGTGGCGGTTTCGGCCAGGGCGAGATTGAGACGGGCCAGGTCGCGCTGAACCATGGCCGCGCGATAGGGATCCTTCGCGCCGCGCAGCGTTTCCAGCAGCGGACCGGCGTCCGCGAACTGCTTGCCGCCGATGAGGGCATTCGCCAGCGCCTGCCGCGCGCGGTCGAGATAGCCTCGATGCACATGGCTTTCCTCGTAGGCGGCGATAACCTTGCGCAACTCCTCGATCGCCTGCGTCCAGTCGCGCCGATCGGTGTGAAGCACGCCGAGCTCGTAGCGGGTGTGGGCGACCATCAGCTGGTTGTCCTGCGACTCCCAGTAGGCGATGGCGCGCGCGAGATAGCTGGCCGCGACTTCGGCGCGGCCTTGCCAGGCGCTGAGCCGGCCGAGCGCGGTTTCAGCGGTGGCAAGCATCGCGCCGTCGCCTTTCGATTCCGCGAGCTTCCTGATCTTGAGCAGTTCGTCCCGGCCGACTTCGAACCGGCGCGCCCGGATGGCAAGTTGGCCGGCAAGATAGCCGGCAAGAAAGCGCACAGCGGTCTGGACGCCGGGACGCTCTCCCGCACGGGCGCCGAGCGCAATGGCCTCGGCGATGGATGGTGCGCGGCCATCGCCCATCATGGCGGCGACATAGCGTGCGTGCAGCAGTTCGATCTGCGCGAGCAGGGCGACGTCGCCGTCTGGATCGCGTTCGAGTTTCGACAGGATCGACATGGCCGTGCCGTCCGCGCGATCCGAGCTTGCCGCATAGCCGAGCACGATGAACGCGCGAGCGCGCAGGATCGCGAGCATCGGGGAGTTCATCTTTTCCGAGCGCGCAAACACGGCCGTAAGCCTGCCCCTACGCAACAGGTCGGCAATCTCGGTCACGATATCGTTCATTGGCCGGCTCCGGCCGCTGGCTTCCGCAGCGGGCAGGAATAGCGGTCGATGGTGACAGCGGTCAGCGGCGCGCCTTTCAGAACCAGCTTCACCTTGCCGGGCTGACGGATGTTGGTCTGCGTCTGGGTATTGAGGCGTGAAGGGAGAGCGGCGGCAGGCGATTCCTTGTCATCACCCATCAGGATGTCGAGCGTGGACAGCCTGCCGGCGCTGTCGGTGACCTGCGCGGAGATGTAGAGCGCCTTGCCGGTCACGTTGTCGAGGCCGTCCGAATAGACGCCGTTCGCGTCCAGTTTGTCCGCGTCGGAAAAATGCTCGGGACTGGCGTCGCCGCAATTGCGGAATTTCCAGCTGGTGAATTCCGCGCGATCGCCGGCCTTGTCGATTTCGTTGAGCGCACGGGTCCATTGCTCGTCGCGGGTGGGCGGACGCTCGCCCTTGACCAGCTCGGTAACGACGTCGGCGCGGATCACATAGGCAAAGCCGATCGGCACGCGGAACAGGTCCTGCTCTGCATTGAGATTGGCGCTGGCGCGTGTGGCGTCGGAAAGGACCGACTTGTCGATCTGCAGCACGTCGCCGCCGGATACGAGGCCGATCACATGGCCCTGGTCGTTGAAGACAGGGCTGCCGCTCGCGCCGCCCATCGCGGCCGCGTTGACGATAAGAAGCTGGCGCTCCTGCCAGCGATTGTCAGGCACGTTGAGCAGGAAGGCGTCGTTCATGTTCGAGATCTGGCCCCGCACATAGACCGGCGAGGGCAGGTCGACATTGACGCCGCTGGCGGAGAGGTTCTCGTACGGGAAGCCGATATAGCCGACCTGCGTCTGACGCGACAGCGCCTTGAGCTCGCCTTCGGTTGCGATGCTGAGGCCGGGGCCCAGTTCCGCATCTTTTGCCGGATCGGCGAGCGTCAGGCGCGCCACGTCGAACACGTTGACGCGGTTGCGCACGCCCTGCTGCTTGCGGTTGAGCGTTTCGAAGTCCGGATGGGATGACTTCGGATCGGCCAGCGCGGCAGGATCGAGCGGATGCTGCAGCACTTCGTTAGTGTCGCCCGTGCGGCGGATTGCGGGAAGGCCGCCCTTGGCAAGCCGCGCCTTGAGGATGCCGAGCACGTGGTTGTTGGTGATGAGCGAACGGCGACCGGGTGTGGACGCCTTGTCCATGACCCACGCCGTTCCAACGCCCTCGAATGCGCCGGTGACCTTGTCGATCGATCCGGCCACCCACACGGCGCCCTGGCTGTCCTTGTAATATCTGGGCCCGGCGGCGGCGAATTTTTCCGGGAGCGAGGATACAAGTTCGACCGTCTGACGGTTCTGCTCCTGGATCGAGCGGATGACGCCCTGATAGTATTGGGAGAGGTCGCCGTCCTGCCGGTCGAGCTTGCGGTTCATCTCCTCGAGGCTGATGCTAATTTGCCGGGTCGTCTGGTTGATCTCGTCCGTCGCGCCGGCGATGGCCGTGGTGTCGCCTCTGATGCCGTTCAGCATAGCTAGGGCGGGCGGCGCCACGAAGAAAACGCCTCCCGCGATCACGACAAGAACCAGCGCGGAAAGACCTATGGACAGGAGCTGGAGCCAGCGGCTGCTGGACAGCGTGGCTTTCTGGCGGCTGAGGGCGCGCTTCTCCTGTTCCGTCGGGACCTTCGCATCCTTGTTGTTGGCGAGCCTGATCTTGAGGCGCGTGCGGCCAACGCCGGTGAACGGGCCGCCGGCGCGTTCGACGTTCCGTGCAAGGCCGCCGAGTTCGATGATGCGTTCGCTGAGCTTGTCGAACGGCAGGAGCTTCACCGAGGTCTGCGGCGCGATGCTCTGCGGCTGGCGCGCCGAACGGCCAGCGTCGACATAGACCTCCTGGGATGGAAGGGCGTCGAGCCACACCGCGCCGCCCTGGATACGAAGATAACAGTGCTGCTGGCCCACGGCGCTTTCTTCCGCAGGCACGGGGACGTCGGCGCGAAGGGCGCGGCCGACGAGGAATTTCCCATCGACGAGGGGCTGGACGAGAAGCCGTTCGCCGCTTCGGGCGCCTCCTTCAGCAACAACGATAAGATAACGCGACACTGCCGAAGCCCCTCAACTCGTTCCTGCCGACCGTTCAGGCCAGCAGTTTCGGCGTCACAACGCCGTCTTCGGCAAACCTGTTCTCCAACTGCCACTTCAGCACTGCGCTGTGTGTGGCGAAATCGAAGACGCCAGTTGCCTGCGCCGCCGGAAAACCTAGCACGTTCGCCTGCAAGTTCGTCACGTCCACTCCGGTCGATCCGAAACGCAGCCGTTTCAGCGCCGGATCGAATGTCGTTGCCGCCTGAGCGTGCATGCGCGCCTCTCGGCCGCTCAGCAGCATGTAGTAGTAGGTCTTTGTGTCGCCTGCCGCCGCCCCGGCCTCTCCGACAATTCGCGCCTGCTTGAGGAAGTCCGCGAAGGGACCGCCATAGCCGGGGCTCTTCTTGCTCTGCCCCTCGATCAGGTTGCATCCCGCCGAGGAGAAGTCGACGCCGTCGACCGCCCAGCACGGATGGATATTGTCGCCGACCCGGCCTTTCCTGCGATCCCAGGTCTTGACGGTATAGGCGAGGCCGTCCTTCGCGCGCATCACCGGTCCGCACCATGTCATGTGCTGGACGAGCAGGTCTTTGTATTTCCCCTGATGCGTGCCGACCTGCATCAGGTGCAGGCCCTGGGCGAGCTGGTTGGCGGTCCAGGCGAGCGATTTGCGCCGCCTCGTCTTTTCTTCTTCGGAGATGACATCGTCCGGCTTGAAGGTGGCGTCGTTAAGCGTGATGTCGCCGAGCAGGTGCAGGTTGATGCGGAACATCTGCATGTACATCAGGTGAGGCACGGTCGAGGCGGTGAAGGCGGATACCTGCTTCGTCTGCCGGTCCCATACGCCCATGATGCAGTTCTTGCTGCGATGGTCGATCTCGGCTTCGGTTAGCTCGATGGCGTCTGACATGATGCGAGGCGCGGCATTCGGCGCCAGCCTCGCGCCGCGCAGGCCGAAGATGACGATGCGGTTCTGGGGTTGCGCGCCGCCAATGAGAGGCGTTGCGAATGAGGTATCGAAACCGTTGGCGGCCGCCATGCGAGTCAGGACGGCATCGTTGAGCGTGAACGTGGCGCCCGACGAGCCGAGGCCGGCGAGATGGTTGTAGTTCGGCGACAGGGCGTCCGGGACGAGCTCGGCGTTGAGCTGCTTGTCGATGATGCGGGGGATGACGCGCTGTCGGCGGATCAGGGCGCGCAGCTCGTTGTCGAGCGAATAGTTCTGCCAGTTGAAGGCGCCGTCCGCTCCGTTGGCCCCGTCTTCCGTCACCATCGCATCGAGCTGCATCTGGCGCAGGTCATCGACCGAAGGCTCTTCGTCGGGCGAGAGCGATGCGACGCTGTGGCCAAGCTGAGGCGCGGCGGACGCGCTGCCGGACCATGCCGCCAGCGCGGGCGTAATCATCGCGCCTGCCGCGAGCCTCAGACCCGTGCGCCTAGATATATGCAAGCTGTCCTCCCCGACTTTGCGCACCGAATTTTATATCGGCGCGCGGACAAGCCGGAAAGACAAGCCCTGTTTTGCGCCGAAAAGCCCAAAAAACGATACCGGGACAAGGCAATTGCGGCAGCGAGTCGAACAGCCGCAGGCCCGGGAACTCTTTCCAGCGGCTATTCGCCGGCGTCAGGGAAGGGAAGTTCGCGTGGGGTTCGAGGCTCGCTCGCGTCGATCGCCTTGTCGTAACTCATCACGCCCACGCCCAATGCGATCAGGTCCCCTAAGGTCCTTGTCGATGAGATTCTTGTCGATGCGGGCGCGAACATCCAAATCGATCCTAACAAAGAGGCTGATCTCGATGCGGTTTGACTGAGGCGTCGGACGGCATCGGGTTGCATTCGCCTGCCGTGAGCGCCCCGGGGCAGGCCCGGCCTCTGAAGCAAGGCTCTTCTGTCGGTTGAGTCCGCCGCCTGTCCGCGCAGGGAGGCCCGGCTTGCTGACCAATATGCCTCTCCTGACGCCTATGGCGAGCGAACCGGTCTCTCGCGCTGGGGGCTCGGCTCTGGGGACTAAGCCCGATGGAAACCGCCCAAGCGGACCATCCGGGTCGCACCGGTCAGCGCCTAACCGATCCTCGACAGTCGCTTGATGAGGCTTCCTTTTCGCGCATGTCGTTCGCGGATAGTGCGGAACCGGCGGACGAAGTCCTCGGTCGCGCCCCGTTCCTCAGCTATCATTCGCAAGTCGAGGAGAAGGTTTGTGGCGCGATCGTAACCCGCCGCGTTGCGCTTCTCGATTTCGGCCTCGATCTCGCGCCAGACGCTTTCGCCCCGGTACGCGGTCGAGGCAAGTCGAGCCTGTAGCGCCTTCGCTTCCTCCGTCGCTAGGCGGCGCTGCTCTGCGGCAGCAGTGTCGGCTTCGGCGCGCTCGCGGGCGAAACGGATGGCCAGGGCGCGGGAGCGCAGGTCGCCGGCGGTGCGTGCGTCGGGCGAGACGCTTGACCCGGGCTGGCGGTCTCGAACCATCGCTCGCAACTCGGCCGCTACATGTGGATCGCCTTCAAACAAGCGCACAAGCATGTCGGTCTTGTCGCGATCACCTATCGCTGCGATGGTCCTGTGGGCGGCTTCCGGCGACGCTGCGCCCGGTGCTGCGGAGCGTTCAGCTGCCGCCGCTGCGAGATCGCGGTCGAGGCCGGAGAAGCTCGCGAAGGCTTCGAGCGCGCCGGTCATCGGACCGATCCCCGGCAGCGGCTCCGATGCGTTTGTCGTCAACGCGTCACACCCGCCGCCTGTAGCCATAGGAGATAGAACAGCCGCAGGTCGCCCGCGAGCACGTCCGCCCGCAGCGGCGCCAGCGCCTCCAGCCAGCCAGGCGCGTCGTCCCACTCCTCGTCGGGCTCCATATCGTCGAAGCCGATGTCGAGGATCACATTGTCGCCGACGATCCAGATATCGACGCAATCGACTTCACTCAGGATAGTCCCAAGACGCCGCTGATCGACCAGCCGCTTCGGCAGCCGCATCATCAGCCGGCGCGAGCCCCAGTTCGCCAGGTAGAGATGGAGGTCGAACCAGCGCGCCATCAGCTCCGCCGGATCGCCTTTGAAGTCGCCCCACGCGTAAGAATTCGTGAAGCTCGTGGCCGTGATCTCGGCGCGCGTCGACAGCGCCCTCAACGCCCGTTGATCCGCGTTGCTGAGCGGACGGTCGATCGTACGGAATTCGTATTATTGATATTCGCTCATTCAGGCTTCCGGTTCGGCGGCGCGGCGATCTGACCTTGCGCCGGAGATTCCGCGGGCCGCATCAGCGAGGATGAAGCAGACCGTCCGTCTCAAGAAGACGCAACGCTTGGGCGAGCGTGACGCCGGAATGCAGCCGCCACCATTTTCCCGTATGCCGCATCCAATATATATCGAAGCTGCCGGGACCGACCCGATCAATCCGTGCGAACGGAGCATCGAACTCCTCGTCGCGATTGTGCTCGAAGCCCGACCTATAGCGCTGCATGAAGCGGTACCGCCCCCCTGCCCAGGCGCCGTGGATGTCCACCACATAGTTCCATTCGGTTGGCCTGATTCGAGGCAGGAAACGAGGCTTCAAGACATCCTGAATGAAGCTCTCGCACGCCGCAATGATCTGGCGTTTCTCCGTGGCATCAGGCAGCACAGGTCGCTCTGCCATGCGGCGAGGCGTCCAAACCCCGTACTTGCGTCCAGCCAAGTCCCTGACCCCATCTCGATTCGGGTTCTGCAGGTTTGCACTTCCCGCATCTGGCCACAATTTGCGTCAGCCTAAAATCAACTGCAGCCAATGCCGAAAGTAGCGCTTGGGTCACCGGCGCCCAAAGAGTTCCTGAGACAGCTGTTTCGATTTAACGGCGCCTTCCGCCGTCAGCAGCACCGATTTTGTCTTGCCGACGGGGTCGGTGATGAAGCCCTTCTTGTGGAGCCGGTCCATAGCGCCCCAATCGCACGATTTCCACACCCGGTCGTGGTCGTGCAACCCGAGGCGCAGAAGCGCAAGCACCGCGTCGTCCACCTTGTCTGTGTCTATTTCCATCGAAGATTCCCTCGACAATGGCTTATTGCACCGGTCCTTTATCCTGAAGGAAGCGGATGCCGGAGAGCGCTCTTGAGTCAATATCGACCGCTAGGCAGCTGCTCGGTTGAACCGTCCCCGCGGTTCGCGTTTTGAGCGCTGGCGGTGAGGGTGGGATTCGAACCCACGATACGGTTTCCCGTATACACGCTTTCCAAGCGTGCGCCTTCGACCACTCGGCCACCTCACCCCATTTCAGGGTCGCCGGGTTTTACATGGGGTATTGGCCAGCGCAAGCACGCCGAAAGGTCCCGCTGTCTGCAGCTTTGACGCGGGGGGCGGGGGCAACACATTTGCAGGGTTATGCAACGCGGGGGATCGTCACCGGCAATAGCTGGCCAGTAATCCGGGGAGCCGCTGCGGGATCCGGGGCAAGGGGGTGCTCCCGGCAAGCGTCGGGAGCGCTGCAGGGCAACTGATACTGATCAGTTCACTGTTGCAACAGAACATGGTCTAGCTTCGGCCAAAACGTCGGGAGCGCCTTGCATGAAACTAGTGTCTACCGCCCTGGCCGCGGCGGCTGTTGCTGTTGCGCCGGAAGCCGCCGCCCAGGTCGACAGCATTCGCCTCGGTGTAATGGATCACAACATCTGCGTCACCGACTGCAAGAACGCCAACAAGGAAAGCGGCGTCGACATCAATGGCGAGATCCGCTTCGCATCGCCAGGTTTTCTGGATTGGGCGCTGTCGCCGCACCCTTACGTGATGGCTTCGGTGAACACGGACGGCAACACCTCCTATGCCGGCTTCGGGCTTGAGTGGGATATCGCAATAGCCGACCGCTGGCACTTCGAACCCGGTCTCGGCTACATCATGCACGATGGCGCAACCAACAACCGCTTTCCATCGGGCACGCAGGAAGCGGTCGACTATTCGAGCAACCATGTGCTGCTCGGCTCGCAGGACCTCTTCCGCACCAACCTGTCGCTGACATACGATATCACGGCGAGTTGGTCGCTGCAGGCGATCTACGAGCACATCAGCCACGGGCAGATACTCGGCGAGGGCCGCAACCAGGGCATGGACCAGATCGGCATGCGCCTCGTCTGGAACTTCAAGTGAGAAGCGCGCTGGTGAGCCGCATCTTGGTTGCCGCAGCGATCGCTCTCGGCGCCGCCGGCTCGGGAGCCGCAAACACGCTCAACGTACTTGTGAAAACAACGCCGACGCCCACCGACACCCATGGCGGCATCACCACTGTGCTGGCTTCCGAACGCGGCAGGTTTGAACAGACCAATGTGCGGGGCATGTGGGCGGCCGGCTTCTGGGCGCCGGAAAGACGGCAAGCTTTGCATGACTGCCCGCGGTGAAGTGAAAATCCGCATCCCGCTCGGGGCCGGCAAGGCGGCCGGCGACAACTGGGAGATCAGCGGTCCGGTGGGCAAGCTCGCCTGAACCGCCCAGATCATTGAAGGCCGCACTAAACTCGGGGCTGCACGATGCCCTGAGCAATAGGCCCGCAGGGGCTATTCTGTTCGCTTGGCGGAGGGCCGGTTTGCCCCTTGAATCCAAGGGCAGGGGCCTGTATCACGCCCCCCTTGCTATCTGCCCAGATGGCGGAATTGGTAGACGCACTAGTTTCAGGTACTAGCGGGTAACACCGTGGAGGTTCGAGTCCTCTTCTGGGCACCAGGATCTCGTCTGACCGGGTCCTTCATCGTCCAGCGTGTGAAATAAATCCCCAACATTCAAAGCAAAGTGGTCCGACACGGTCCGATGTAGTCCGGCCGGGCTTGTGCCATCCGGCATTTTTGTTGGTAGTTTTGTTGGTGCTCTCGGGCCGATGGTGGTTCGAGTCCGCGTTTAGACCGCCAACAATGTCACTGACCGATACTAAGCTCCGCGCTCTGAAACCCGGGCACGGCACTACTAAGATTAGCGACGGCGGCGGCCTGCACATCTTCGTCCCACCCAGCGGTTCGAAGCTCTGGCGTATGTCATATCGGTTCGCTGGCCGGCAAAAACTTCTGTCGTTTGGCCGCTACCCCGAGACTTCACTCGCTGCCGCCAGAAAGCGACGAGAGGAAGCAAAGGTTCTACTCGCAGAGGGTGTCGATCCTTCGCAGCAGGTCAGGATCGTAAAGCAGCAACGGCAACTGGGTGCGCGCAACACTTTTAGCGCGATCGCCGACGACTTTCTCGAGAAGACCGAGCGGGAGGGTCGAGCTGAGAGCACGCTCGCAAAGAAGCGCTGGCTTCTGGAAATGGCGAAGTCGAGTTTTGGTTCGCGGCCGATCAGGGAGATAACAGCCCTCGACATTTTGACGCCTCTTCGGAAGGTCGAGGGGGATGGCAATCTCGAGTCCGCGCGCCGGCTTCGTGCGGCGATTGGGCAGGTCTTCAGGTATGCTATTTCGACCGCGCGTGCAGATTCCGACCCGACCTATGGCCTTCGCGGAGCGATCGCATCTCCGCGCGTGACTCACCGTGCCGCTCTCACCGATGGCGAAGGGTTCGCGCGCCTTATTCGTGCTGTGTGGTCGTATGGAGGTCAGCCCGAAACTCAAATTGCCCTAAAGCTCATGGCTCTTCTCTATCCTCGGCCAGGGGAGCTTCGCTGTGCGACATGGTCCGAGTTCGATCTTGCGCGAGGCATTTGGACCGTCCCTGCTGAACGGACAAAGATGCGTCGCGAGCATCGAAAGCCGTTGCCCGGAGAGGCCGTTGAGCTACTCCGGTGTGAACAGGCATGGGGTGAGGATGCCGATCGGCGCGCTACCTCATTGAATCTGTTTTGGGGCAGGGGGTCATCAGCGGGCGCCGATTCACAGCGTCAAATATGCGTGGCCTGACGCCGGCAATCCGCGCTATTCGAGACCGGGTCGCTTTCGTCTGACACCACCGGTGAGGCAGATAATCGTAAAAGGGAGAAGCCCGGTGTTTCAGATCTCCTATTTTGTCTTTGTCTTCATGATTGGCGGACTGACTGGCGCTGTCATCGGAGCATCCCGAAAGGACAGGAGGACACGGCGGGCTCGGCTGATCATGCTCGGGATGTCGTCGATCGTGGTGCTGGGTTTTTTCTTAAGCTATGGATTCCTCTGGGGCGTTGTCACCATTCTGGAGCTGGCAGTCGGTCTGATGATCGGCCTGGCACTGACTTCGGATCGCGAAGAATAGAATTGCTGGCAGGCCTTATCGCAGCGCCAACACCGGCGATATGAGGAATGGCCGGAATGGCCTCCAACCCCGGACACTTGCGCCAAACATTACGAATTCACGTGATTGGGGCC
>CAVTXH010000018.1:0-106737 GCA_963738625.1 uncultured Alphaproteobacteria bacterium
GTTGCGAGGGATTGTGGCGGCGCAGATCGGCAAGCATGTGTTGCTGTTTTGGATCGCCGCGACAGTCACCTTCGCGGCTATGGCGTTGCCGGTGGTCGTTCTGATACGAGGCGTTGACGAATCGCTTTGGCAGACAATCGACCGCAACATGCAACTCACCCTTCCGGGTACCAGTTTCACCTTGCTTACAAACGGGATGATTCAGTTCCTGATCTTTCGCCTTCTGAGGGACAAGCAAACCATGATATTTTTGGCGGTTGTCGCCGTGGGCTGGTCAGCGTTGCACTGGTGGGCTTGGCTAACGTACGACTGGCCTGTGCCTTCTGTGGTCATGCCGTAACCTGCCGTTCTGCAAGTCGAAGAAATGCCCAGAGCGCGACGATCGGCAGAGAGCGGCGTCCCGTAGACTGATACGCGGAACAATATTTGGAACTCGTAGGGAAACCTAGTTTGGCTCGTCTGCCCGATCGCTCGCGCGGCCCTTCGGGCGCATACGGCGGTAGAGGCGAAGGGCGAGAACGCCGAAGCAGAATGAAGCAGGCCACCGGCGGCCTCGGCGAAATGCTCCCGGGCTTCAAGCTGCCGTTCTAGGACGCGTCGCTGGCCGTTTGCGTTCTGTCGGAAGCATCGGTCTCCGCGCGGTAGAGATACCGGATCGCCCACCCAAGTCCGACAAGGCCGAAGGCTGACATGAAAATGACCATGAACCCTGCGCCGCCGGGGAAGCGCAGAAGAACAAGCAATCCCTCGATCGTCGCACGCATCGCGCCCGGCCATAACAGCAGAAACGCCACGCCCGCCGGAAACAGGATCGCGATGGCGAGGGCGATGGTCGTGCCGGGTTTCATGCGGCTCCCCAACGGATGCAGAGCCATCATACGCAAATCCGGGGAAAAAGCCACCGGCGCGAGGGTCAGCGTGTTTCCCCTGGCGGCTGGGTGCGATCCGCGGAGCGCCCCTTTGGCCGCATCCGGCGGTAGAGCCGGAAGGCTAGGACGCCGAAGCAGATCGCGGCCCCGCCATAGAAGATCAGCTCGCGCCAGCCCGGCTGGAACAGGATGTCCAGCACCGCGCCCAGCGCCCCGGGCGTCAGCAGCACGGCGAACGCCCCGATCGGGACGATCAGAGCCAGCGCGATCAGCGCGATTTCGTGAGGCTTGAACTCCATGGCCGAAGTTTAGCAGCCCCAAACGCCGCCGTCACTTCGCCTGGTCATCGCGAACGCGCCTTGCCGGCCTGGAGGAATGACCGCAGCCGAATTGCTTCCGGTTCGCGCCGGCCTTGGCTAGAAGGGCGCCATGTCCCTGCGCCTTGCCTTCATGGGTTCGCCCGATTTCGCCGTGCCGATGCTCGAGGCGATCCTCGCCGCCGGGCATGACGTCGCCTGCGTCTACTCTCAGCCGCCGCGGCCGGCAGGGCGGGGCAAGCAGGTGCAGCGTACCGCCGTGCATGATCTCGCCGCCGCTCGCGGCCTGGAGGTTCGCACGCCCGAGAATTTCAGGGCGCCCGCCGACCGCGAGGCGTTCGCCGCCCTCAGGCTCGACGCCGCCGTCGTCGTCGCCTACGGCCTGATCCTGCCCCGGGCGATCCTCGACGCCCCGCGGCTCGGCTGTTTCAACATCCACGGCTCCCTCCTGCCGCGCTGGCGTGGCGCCGCGCCGATCCACCGCGCTGTGATGGCGGGAGACACAATCACCGGCGTGCAGGTGATGAAGATGGAAGCCGGCCTCGACACCGGCCCGGTGATGCTCACCGCCACGACGCCGATCACCGAAGAAGACACCACCGGCGACGTCCATGACCGCCTCTCCCTCCTCGGCGCAAGGCTGATGGTCGAGGCGCTCGCCAGGCTCGAAGCCGGCGCCGTGACTCTCACGCCACAGGCCGAAGCCGGCCTCACCCTCGCCGCGAAAGTGTCGCCCGCCGAAGCGAGGATCGACTGGACCAGACCCGCCAGCGCGGTCAGCGCCCACATCCGCGGCCTGTCGCCCTTTCCCGGCGCGTGGTTCGAGCTGGACGGCCAGCGCATCAAGGTGCTGCACGCCAGATCAGGGCAGGACGCCTCCCCGGGCGCAGTCCCCGGCGACGTCATTGATGACGACCTGCTGGTCGCGTGCGGCGAGGGCGCCGTGCGCCTCACGCGCCTGCAGCGCGCCGGCAAGAGCCCGATGACTGCCGGCGACTTCCAGCGCGGCGCCAAGATCCCCCGCGGACGGAGACTCTCATGAAAGCCGAAACTCTCGTTCGCCCGTTCCGACCCGCCGACCGCGCGGCCGTCCTCGATCTCACCACCCGCGCCTTCAAGCAGCCCGACGAAGCGCGCATCATCACCCAGCTCGAGAAGGACGATCAGATCTGGCTCGAACTTGTCGCCGAGTATGACGGCCAGATCGTCGGCCACATCCTGTTCTATCCGCTTGGCGTGTTCGGCAAGCTCGGCGCCCTCGGCCTCGGTCCGATGAGCGTCGATCCGTGGATGCAGAACCAGGGCGTTGGCTCAGACCTTGTCCGCGCCGGCATGCTCGAGGCGAACGGCGCCCAGGTTCCGATCGTCTTCGTGCTCGGCCACGAGAATTTCTATCCGAAATTCGGCTTCTCGGTTGCGGCAGCCAAGGGCTTCGAGACCATCTATGCCGGCCCGCACTTCATGGCCATGCGCCTGCGTCACGGGCCGCCCATGTCCGGGCGTCTGGTCTTCCCGGCTGCCTTCGATGGCGCGCCGAGGCGCGAAGGATAGCCGTGCCGAGATACAAGCTCACGCTGGAATACGATGGGACCGCCTTCGCTGGATGGCAGCGCCAGGAAAGCGCGCCGTCGGTGCAGCAGGCTGTCGAGGATGCCGCGCTCGCGCTCGATGGCGCGCCTGTCCTGGTGATCGGCGCAGGCCGCACGGATTCCGGCGTCCATGCGCTTGGCCAGGTCGCCCATCTCGACCTGCAGAAAGCCCTGCGCGCCGACACCGTGCGCGACGCCTTGAATGCGCACCTGCGGCCCCACGCGGTATCCATCCTGACGGCCGAAGACGCGGCGCCAGGCTTCCACGCACGCTTCGATGCGACCGGGCGCAGTTATCTTTACCGCATCATCAACCGCCGGGCGGACCTGACGCTGGATCGTGGACATGCCTGGCGCGTGGCGGTCCCGCTGGACGCCGAGGCGATGCATCGCGCAGCGCAGGCGCTGGTCGGCCGCCATGACTTCACGACCTTCCGCGACAGCAACTGCCAGGCGGACACACCGGTAAAGACGCTCGACTCGATCTCCATCGTCCGCCGTGGCGAGGAGATCGAGGTGAACACTGCGGCGCGCTCCTTCCTGCACCGCCAGGTGCGCTCGATGGTGGGCTCGCTTGCCGAAGTGGGCCGCGGCCGGGAGAGCGAAGCCTGGATCGCGGATATCCTGAAAGCGGCAGACCGCACGCGCTGCGGGCCTGTCGCGCCGGCCGAAGGGCTTTATCTTGTCAGCGTCAGCTATGAGCCTCGGCAGAGGGCGAAAGAGGCGCCCGCTTGAAACTCTGAGAGCTTGTCCTCGCCGCCGCCAGCATCACCGGCGTGCCAGGGATCGACGGCGGACGTCACCGACCTAGTAGTCGTTCTTCCAGCGCACCGCGATCTTGGTGTCGCCATTGCCTTGCGCCGAGGAGGTGATCGCGAGGTTGTCGCGCGGTTCCCATTCCACCTCCGCGCCGACGCCGCCTTCGCCGCCTGCGCCTATCTGCAGGTAGACGTCCTTCGCAACGTATTTGCCTGCCGAAACCGTGGCGACGCCGCCCGATGCGCCTACTGACACGCGATCCAGCCCTGTCGCCTGGCGGACCAGGCCGACCGGATCGAAACCCGCATTGCCGCCTGCAAGCTGCGTCAGGCCTGCTGCAAGCTGCGCCGCCTCGAACGCGGAGAGTTCGGCCATCGAGCGGCCGAACAGCACGCGCGCGAGGATTTCGTCCTGTGGCAGGGATGGGGTCGATTCCAGCTCGAACTTCGGCTCCACCGGCGATCCCGTCACGTGCACGGTGGCGTCGATGTCCTCGGCGGTCCGCTCGGCTTTGATGTCGATGCGTGCGCTCCTGATCGGCCCGTCGAGGTTGATCGAGCCGGTGTCGAACTGGAAGCGGCGTCCGGCAAGGTCGAGATCGCCGCGGACCAGCGTGGCCGTGCCCTGCACCTCGGGATTGGCGATCGCTCCCTGCACGCGGAAGTCCGCCGACCATTCCGTGTCGAGACCACGGCCGAACACCACCACGCGCCGGGGCGCAGTGATCTTGAGGTCGAGCTGCACGGGCCGGCTGAGCAGCGGGATTTCCTCGTTCTTGTCTTTGTTGTCAGGCTTGGGCGGCTCCGCTTCCTCCTGATTCGGGAAGTTGGCCCGCCGGATCGTCGGCAGTTTCGGAATGCGCGCCGACGCCGGTTGCTCGATCGATATGCGCGCCTGGCTGACATCGAGTTCGCCCGTGACGCGGATGGCTTCCGGTTCGATGGTCACGGCGCCGTCGCCGGAGACGACGGCGCTGCGATCGTCGCGCGCCAGCGCTCGCAGGTTCGAAGCCTTGAACTGCACGCCGCCGTCGATGCCGCTGTCCCAGTCGATCCTGCCTTCGCCCGAAATCGTGCCGCCCTGGCCATCGTCGGCGGACACCTCGGTGATGCGGGCCGACCGCTGGTCGAACACGCCCTTGCCCTTGAGGTTGCGCAGGCTGAGGCCGGTCTCGCCATGCTGGTAGGCGGCGTCGGCTACCTGGAAGCCGCCCGTCAGCAGCGGCTCGCCCAGCGTGCCGGCCAGGCTCACATCCGCACTCAGCTGCCCCCGTAGATCCTGGCCATCCGGACCGAACAGCGCCCAGAGCTGCTCGGCGCGGCCATTGAGCGTCACGCTGCCCTCGGCCGGCGCCGCCATGTCTGGCCGCACGTCGAAGCCATCGCCAGCGACCAACCGGATGGCCGAGTCCGCCTTCAGCGTGAACCCCTGGCCCTTGCCGTTCGCTGTGCTCGTCAGCTTGCCGTTCTCGAGGTCGCTGCTGATCATGACTTCGATCGGGTTGGCCTTGACGCCTACCGGGTTTGCGTTCTCGATCCTGAGCCTGATATTGCCCGTGGCCGGACCGGCGCCATTGTTGAAATCGGCGCTGCCGGTCATCTGCCCATCGATCGGCGTGATGCGGGCGAGCCGTGAGAGCCCGCGCACCTCTACCTTCTGGAGGTCGAAATGCGCCTTGGCGCCTGCCGCGGAGGAGGCAAGGTCCGCGTCGAGCGTGCCCTTGAACGCCGCGAAGCGGGAATCCACCATCCAGCCGCCGCCGCCAAAGCGCCAGTTTGCAGGCCGCTCTGTCGCGACAGGGTACTGGTCGATCGTCCCCGTCAGGTTCGCCGTACCTGCCCAGGCATAGTCGGCGCGGCGGGCCTTGGCGTCAAAGGCGAGATCGACCGGGGCCCCGAAGCGGCCTTTCAGCTTTCCCGAGATCGTCGCATCGCCATTCTTCGCGTCGGCGTCGAAGCTGACGAGATCGACCTGCATCTCGCCATGGCGCAGATTCAGGAGCTGGCCGCTGATGTCCGCCGCGAGGTCCTCGCCGGCCGACACCGTGCCCCGCGCTGACAGCGTGCCGCGGTCGAGGCCGGCATAGCCGACCAGCGATCCGCTGGCGTCGAATGCGGCCGAGAACACGCCGTCGGCATACTGCATCTGCGGGGCGTTGAGCTGCAGGCCGCCAAGGGTGGCGTTGAGGTTGTTGATGCGCCAGACGCCCTTTCCGCCGGCAAGCCGCCCACGCGCCACAAGAGGCTGGCCGGCGGATCCGCCCGACAGGGCAAAGTCGCCGCTGATCTTCTCGCCGAGCGTCACCTGCGCCTGGCCGACGACGCGGTCGGCCCTCATCCCGGCCACGGAAATCGCGCCGTCGGCGAGCCGCAGCGCGACGCGCGGCGCGGTCACCTGGCCGGAAATATCGGCGGCGAAAGCAAGGGAGGAGAGTGTCGTGGCGCCCGGCAGGGTGAGCGGCCGGCTGAGCGACCCGGTGGCGCGCGCGCTGATCGCCCCCAGGTCGGAGACCCGTCCGGTCATGCTTGCGCTGGCCCCGGCGCCCGCCACGCGGCCGGATTCGAGGGTAAACCGCCCATTCCGCACGACGCCTGTGATGCGCGCTGTGGGGGAGGGTCCGGTGAGCGCCGCGAGGGTGGCTGTGTGCGATGATACGTTGCGCCCTGTGGCGTCGGCTGTGATGCGGATGGGGGCGTCGTGGTTGGTGCGCGATACGGTCCACTGTCCGCGCGCGGATCCGGTGAGCGGTGCGATGTCGGAGAGGCGTGCGAAGCTGGCGGCGCCTGTGTAGGCGAAGGCGCCGGTGGTGATGGCGTAGGTGCCGCGTGCGGTGGCGTCGCCAGGCGCGCCTGTGATGCGTGCGGTGGTGATGTCGACGGTGCGGGTGGCGAGGTTGACTTCGCCGCGCGTGGCGGCGGTGTAGCGCGCGGGTGCGAGCTGCCTGAGTGCGGTGATGCGTGCGCCCTCGATGGTTGCGGTGCGCGTCTCCCAGGAGATGGTGGAGCCGTCGCGGGCGAGGGTGAGGGGTGCGGTGATGCGGGTGGCGGCGCCGCTGGGCCATGTGATGTCGGTTGCGGTGGCGTTGCCCGTCCACTCGAAGTTGAATGCGCCGATGAGGCGTGCTGTGCCGGTGGCGTCGACTGTGCCGGTGAGGGGCGGCGCAATGAGCGCGAGGTCGAGCGCGCGGGTGGAGAGGGTGACGGGTGCGGTGAGGCGCATGGCCTCGGCGTCGGCGGTGGTCGCGAGGTCGATGCGGCCGGCGGGCGCGGTGAGCTGGAGCGTGATGGGCGCGCTGGCGAGTGTGGTGAGGTTGGCGGCGCCGGTGAGCGCGATCGCGCCGCCGGTGCGGCGCGAGATGGGCGCGAGCGCCGGCCAGATGTCGGGGTTGAGGCTGGCGCTGATGCGCGCGTCCCCCCTCCCGCGAGATGTTGACTGCCGCCACGGACTGTCCGTTGAAGCCGAGGTGCGCTTCGCCTGTGAACTTGGTGATCATGCCGTCGAGGCTGGCCGCGAAAGTCACGGCGGCGCCTTCGGGGGCCTGCACGATGGTGGCGATCAGGCCGCCGGCGGGGCCGGTAGCGGTCGCCTGGCCCTTGAGGGCGCCATCGACCGTCCATTGCGCATCGGCCTTGAGCTTGTCGCCAGGGCCGGTGAGAGGGGCGAGATCGAAGCGCGCAAAGCCCGACCCGTCGCGCGGCCGAGCGGCGCCGCCCGCAATACGGTAGCTGGCGGCAGGGCGAAAGATGGTCTCGGCGATCTTCAGCTCCTCGATGAGAATGCTGTCGAGCTTCAGCCCGATGTCAGGCGGCGGGTTGTTCTTGCTCTGGTAGGTGGTGCGCGGCCGGCGCAGCACGTCGACGATCTTCACCTGGATCGCCTGGATTTCCAGTTCGCCGCTGAACAGCTTCGAGGGCGTCCACTCGACGCGGACGTCCCGGGCGCGCAGCCAGACGCCATCGTCATCAACCAGGGCGATGTCGGCGAGGGTCGCCGCTTCCAGCGGATCACCCTCCATCTTGCCCTGGACGCGGACGGTTCCGAGCGGGCCGATGCGCCTCCCGTCGATCTGGGAAACAATGAACGCCCGGCCGCCATCGCTGGTGATCCAGTAGCGCAGGAACACGCCGGCCGCCGCCATCGCGGCGATGGCGACGACAACGCCGATCGCGATCCGCGCCCAGAGCGGGACCTTCCTGCGCTTCGTCGGTTTCACGGTTTCCGCCATCAGAACGCCTGTCCGATGGAGATATAGACCTGGAAGTCGGCATCGCCCTGCTCCTTGTTCAGTGGAACGGCGAAGTCGAAGCGCAGCGGACCGAAACCGGCATAGTAGCGCAGGCCCACGCCAACGCCCGCACGCATCTGGTCGATCGGCGGTTCGACGTTGGAGCCCGCCGCTCCTGCATCGAGGAAAGCCACATACCCAAAGCGGTCGCTTGCTCGCCAGCGGAGCTCGGCGCTCAGCTCCACGAGCGATCGGCCCCCGATCAGGGCGTTGCTGGCGTCGCGAGGCGAAAGCGACTGGTATTCATAGCCGCGCACGGATCCGCCGCCGCCGGCGAAGAAGAGCCGGTCAGGCGGCGCGCCATTGGCGCCGGCAATGGTTCCGATCCGGCCGCGCAGGGCGCCGACAAAGTCATCCGTCCCGAGATCGCCATAGATGCTGATCTCGCCGGAGAAGCGGGTATAGCCGATATTGGTATCGCCAAAGGTGAGGCCCGGCTCGGCCAGCACGCGGCCGCGCACGCCATTCTGCGGATCGAGCACATCCCGCACGCCGATGTATTCGGCGGTCGCGGTCGCGTTGAGCAGGTAGAGGTCGCGCCGGCCGGTTCCCGCAGCCTTGGCCGCCTGGTCGAGGATGCTGGCATAGCCCACTTCGGCTCCCAGCGAGCCGCGCACGCGAGGCGTCAGTTGTTCCTCGACTGTTGCCGAGACATTGGCGCCGGACTGGTCGAAGGCATCGGTTTCGAAATCTTCGATCTCGGCGCCCAGGCGGACATTGCGGCCATAGCGCTTGATGTTGGGCCTCCGATAGGTCGCCTGCAAGCGGCGCTCCAGGCTCGCGACCTGCGCGTTCAAGGTGATGGACTCGCCACGTCCGGAAAGATTGCGTATCTCCCACTCGCCATCGACCCCATAGCCGTCGCTGGTCGAGGCCGACGCGCCGAACGCGATCGTTCGCCGCTCACGCTCCTTGATCTCGACTTCGACATCGCGCGAGAAGAATCCGTTCGGCTCCGGCGCGCCGCTCGCAGAGAGGTGCGCGGCGGCCGTGTCGAACAGGCCGGTCTCGGCAAGTCGGCCGCGGAACGCGTCGAGCTTCTCCGGCGAATAGAGATCGCCGTACTTCCAGGGTTTGAGATCGTCCAGATAGTCGGCGCGCGTGTGATCGAGGCCCTTGAAGGTGACGCTGCCGAACGAAGCGCGGAAGCCGGGCTGCAGCCTGTACGTCAGGTCGATCGTCTGGAAGCGTGCGTCGGCGAGCGCATCCACCGGTTCGGCGCGTGCGTCCGGATAGCCGGCCGCGCGAAGCTGCGCGATGAGCTTGTCGCCCGTCTCGATTACGGGCTGCGCACGGGCAGGTGCGCCGACGGCGATGTCCGCCAGCGCGGATTCGAGTTCGGCGCGCGTCTCCGCATCCGGCTCGCCGCCGAGATACTCGATCTGCGCGCTGGCATAGGTGAAGAGGAACCCGATCGCGGCGCGCACCCCGCGGGTCGGCGGCTCCCCCTCATCGGCAAAGGGCTCTGCCTCCGCCCGGTAGTAGCCTTCGGATTCGAGATAGTCGCGCACGACGACAGCGGTGCGATCCGCTTGGCGTTGCGCTTCAAACAGGGTCGCAGGCGCGGGCTCCTCACGCTGCACCCGCTTGAGGCCATCCTGCAGTGCTGGCGGAATGCCATCAACAGAGACACGGGCGGTCTGGGCAAAGGCAGGGGCGGCGAGGAAGGCGAGCAGGCCCAGCGCCAGAACCATAAGGCTCCGGCCGGCGCAGCGCAGACTGGAACGCCCGAACGCCATTCACTCACTCGGCGCCGGGGACCGACGCAACACCTAGAAATCGCCGCGCGCGCGGCCTGGACGCGAAGCAAACATCACGCCGCGGCAATCTCGTGGCGGGTCTGGATTCACCATGTGCGGAGCAGGGCTGCGCGGGTGCCGAGTCGCCAGTTAATCAGCCGCGGCAAAGTAGCCGGCCAGCAGGCGGTAATATATCCGGCAAAGCGTTTCGATTTCGTCGACCGGAATGTTCTCGTCCACCTTGTGCGCCATCTCGTTTCTGACGCCGAGTTCAGCAACCGGGCACACGTCCTTGATGTAGCGCGCGTCCGAAGTTCCTCCGCCGGTTGTGAGTTGGGGAGTACGACCGGTCTCACCCGTCACGGCGGCGATGATCAGGTCGGTGAGTTTGCCCGGGTTTGTGTAGAAGGCCTCGCCGGAAACGCGCATGTCGAGGGTAATACCGACGTCGCCGCTGGCACTACCGAGCAGCTGGCGGATCCGGGCCATCAGGTCGTCGCCCTTGTGGTTCGGATTGAAGCGGATGTTGAACTTGGCCGTCGCCGAGGCCGGAATCACATTGTGCGCCGGGTTCCCCACATCGATCGTGGTCACTTCGAGGTTGGATGGCTGGAAGCCAGGCGAGCCATTGTCGAGCTTCATCGCGCGCAGCTTGGTTAACGCGTCGAGCAGGACGGGGACAGGGTTGGCCGACTTTTCTGGATAGGCGACATGCCCCTGACGACCCGTCGTCTTGATCACGCCGTTCAGGCTGCCGCGCCGGCCGTTTTTGACGATGTCGGCGATGATGTCCTCGGAGGTGGGTTCACCGACAATGCAGTGATCGATCGTCTCGCCATCGGCAATGACGGCGGGCAGGAGGCGGCGCGTGCCGTGCAAGCCAGGGCCTTCCTCGTCACCCGTGATGAGCAGCGAGATCGACCCCCTCGGCTGTCCGTGGTCGGCGAGGTAGCGGGCGGAGGCTGAGACGAAGGCGGCGATCGCGCCCTTCATGTCCGACGTGCCGCGGCCATACATGACCCCGCCCTTGATCTCCGCGCCGAACGGGTCGGTGGTCCAGCCGGATGCATCCCCCACGGGCACCACGTCGGTGTGGCCAGCGAAACAAAAATTCGGGGCGGCCGTTCCGATGCGTGCATAGAGATTGTCGACGCCCTCGAAAGGATAGCGCTTCGTCCGGAAACCAAGCGATTCGAGCGCGCCGGCAAGATGATCCTGCGCCCCGTCATGGCAGGGGTTCACCGTCGGCTGACGGATCAGGTTCTGCGCCAGGAGGACGGGATCCAGCAGGGCGTCTTGAATTGGCTTTGTCATGGGGCTGGCTTTAGCCCGGCCTGTGTTCGCAGGGAAGGATGTGGGGTTGCGGCCCGAACACCTGCCCCATATGACCGCCGCGGACATGAGCATCCGCCGAGCCCTCATCAACGTCCTGCGCCGGGCCCACCTGATCGGCGCGGCTGACAAGGCTGCTGCAGTCATGGCGGCATGGAAGGCGCGCAAGGAGAATGCGGAATATGCCGCCGAGCATGCTGGCGCAAAGCTTCCTCCGCCGACCCTGATCTACGAGGTGCAGGGCTATGCCACCTACGATCTCTACGACACGACCGGGCGGAGGCACGCCGAGGCGCTCGCGGCGTTGCTGCGGGAAGCCGGCGTGGCGGGCGCACCGTCCATCCTCGAATGGGGGTGCGGGCCGACGCGCATCCTGGCTCGCCTGCCTCAAGCGCTGAATGATCCTGGCGCGATCTATTTCGGGTGCGATCCGCATCGCGGCGCCATTGCGTGGGCGAGCAACGCGCATCCTCACCTGAAGCTGCAAGTCAGCAGGTTCGATCCGCCGCTGCCCTGGGCGGAGAAGACATTCGACGCCGTCTATGGCGTGTCGATCCTCACGCATCTCGGAGAAGCATCGGCGCGGGCGTGGGTCGCCGAGATTGCGCGCGTGCTGAAGCCCGGCGGCATTGGGGTCCTGACGACGCATGGCGAGCGCACAGCGGGGAGGCTGTCTCCGGTGCTGCGCGCACGGTTCGATGCAGGCGACTATGTCGAGCTTGGCGGGGCCGCGCCGGGCAGCCGTGTCTATGCGAGCTACATGAACGAGGTTGCTGGGCAGCGCCTGTTCGGGCCGCACTTCGTTGCGGCGTCGCTGCGGGTTGACGGCGTGGCCGAGGCGATCGGGCAGGACGTCTGGGTGCTGCGGAAGCAGGCAAGCTGAGGCTAGGCCGTCTGTTCGCAGCCGCAACGAAGGGGTCACCCGCCATCGCTTGATCTGGCGCACTTGCGGTGTGTCGCGATGGGCCGATAACGTTGTGTCTGCCAGGGGACATGGTGGACCCCGGCGCACTGGATTCAACCAGACAGGGAAACGAGGCATATGAGCGGCGCCTCTTCCTCGAAGGATACAGTCAACAGGCCTGTTGCTCCGTCAGTGGCCCGGTTTGCGACCGCCCACGACCATTTCCGAGACAAAGCGCCGAAGAAGGCAGGCGTGCTGAAGCCAGATGCGTTCGCGAAAAAGAGCGCCGGCGGCGCCAGCGCTCCGTTCCACAATCCGCTTGACCGCACGGCGCCGCCGCCCGCGCCGCCGCCAGGCATCGCCGAGGACATCCGCCCCGTGCATGTCGACGGGCTAGTCTCGCCGCCGTCGTCTCGGCGCCTCCTCTCCAATGGCGCATCGCTGGAGGTTGTCGGCCCGCGCGAGGACCACGTGGCCGACGCCGTCGCTGGCATGCGGCTGGAAGAGGCCGGGGTCAGGCGCTGGCGCAGGACGGCCAGGTCGTCGTCCATGGTGCTGGTTACGACAACCAGCGCCGTCGCGGCCGATGAGCCCGCGCCAGAAGCGAAGCCAGCTCCTGCGGCCGAACCAGAAGTCGTGACGCCCGAAGTCGTGTCGTCGTACGCAAACGAAAAGCCGGCGACGCGGCGCGGCGGCGGTGGCGGTGCGGGGTCCGGAAGCGGCGGTGGCGGCAGGGCGCCGACTATTGACCGCGCTTTCAACCAGGACGACCTGATCGGCGCGCTGATCGTGCTCGCACTCCTCCTGCTGGCAGGGCTCTACTTCATGCCCGGTGGTGGCGAGCAGGCGTCCGAGAAACTGGTGCAGGTCGCCTCGACGGCGCCCGCCATTGCGCCGCCGCCTCCTCCGCCGGCGCCGTTGGCGGACCCGTTCGGCGACAAGCCGGTGGATCTCACGCCCAAATTGCCGGCGCCAGAGGTTGCGCCCGCGCCCCCTGCGACGGCAGCCGTATCTGCATGTCCTTCGGGGCAGGTGATGCGCGCCTGGTTCTGCACCGACCGCGCCGATCTGACGGACGCGGCCAAGGCGTCGCTCGACAAAAATCTCGCCGACTGGGATGCTTGCTTCAGGGACAGGCAGCTGGCCGTGTCGGGCTATGCTGACACGCGGGGACCGTCCGTCTACAACACCTATCTCGGCGGCGCCCGGGCGAGCACGGTTGCAGAATTCCTCAAGGCAAAGGGCATCAAGGTGGCCGAGCTGGCTGGCGTGGGCGAGCTGGACGGACTAGCCGACAACCAGAACTGCCCCAACCAGCGCCGGGTCGATATCCGGCTTGCGGACGGCCCGGCGGAAGAGCCCAGCCGGAACTGCGCGCCGCCGCAGGAGCTGGCCGATCTGGTGTGTGGGTAGAACCGCTATTTCTTGCGGCGATAGAGCTTCAGCCCTGACCAGTCCGCATCCACGGCGCAGACCTTCACGTCGACCAGGCCTATGGGCAGGCAGACTTTGCGGATGCCGTCCTCGGTCAAGTCCTTGAACAGGGGAGAGGTCTTCTTGGGCCAGCTGACCCAGATCATGCCGCCTTCGGCGAGGCGCGGTTCGAGTTTGGGCAGGTCGCGGGATAGGCTCGCCATGTCGGGGACGAAGACGTGGATGAAGTCGAAGCTGCCGGTTGTGGGCGCGGTCTTCTTCGGTGTGATGCCGGCGTCGTCCGTCAGGCCGCTGTAGTTGGCGGGCGGCGCAATGGCGATGGCTTTGGAGCCTGCCTTCCACCCCAGCTTGTCGATCAGGCTCTTGCCCGAGTAACCGGCTGCGGCCGAGGGAGATGACTTCCTCGCCATCTCAGGCGCGCAGAAGCTCGTTGACGCTGGTCTTGGAGCGGGTCTGGGCATCAACCTGCTTGACGATCACGGCGCAGTAGAGGCTGGGGGACCAGTTCTGGCCGGGCATGGGATTGGCGGACGGGCGGTTGCCGGCGACCACGACGGAGTAGGGTGGAACTTCGCCATAGAGCGTCTCGCCGGTGGCGCGGTTGATGATCGGGGTCGACTGGCCGAGATAGACGCCCATGCCGAGCACCGAGCCCTCGCGCACGATCACGCCCTCGGCGACTTCCGAGCGGGCCCCGACAAAGCAGTTGTCCTCGATGATGACCGGGTTGGCCTGCAGCGGCTCAAGCACGCCGCCGATGCCAACGCCGCCGGAGAGGTGGCAGTGCTTGCCGATCTGGGCGCAGGAGCCGACCGTCGTCCAGGTGTCGACCATCGTGCCCTCGCCGACATAGGCGCCGATGTTGACGAAGGAGGGCATCAGCACCGCGTCCTTCGCCACATAGGCGCCCGCGCGTACCACGGCGCCAGGCACCGCACGGAATCCCGCCGCCATGAATTTGGCGTCGGTCCAGTCCTGGAACTTGGTCGGAACCTTGTCCCACCACGGGCCCGGCTGGGCCTTGTCGTGTGCGCCGACCGCGCCCTGGCCCATCAGGCGGTTGGGGCTCAGACGGAAGGAGAGCAGCACGGCCTTCTTCAGCCACTGGTTCACGGTCCAATGGCCGGAGACGGATTTCTCCGCGACACGCTGCGAGCCCTCATCCAGCCAGGCCAGCGCTGCTTTCGACCGCTTCGCGCACCTTGCCTTTGGTTTGCACCGAGAGTGAGGCGCGATCTTCCCACGCAGCGTCGATGGTGGCGGCTAGGTCTCGGGCGTTGCTCACGCGTGTCTCCGTCTTGGACGCAGCGGATTAGCGCTTCCCGGGGTCTCCGCCAACCTGTTTGAAATGCAGCGTCCCCAGAAACTCGCCGAGATCGTCCGCGATATGATGGATATGGTCCGTCGCCCCAGGATGCTCGCCGGGAACGGGCCCCCAGCCGGGTCCCGGGCTCACCAGCACCGTGGTCATGCCGCGTGCATGCGCCGGCACGAGGTTGCGCGCCAGATCCTCGAACATGGCCGAACGAGTTGGGGCGGCGCCTGTAGCCTCAAAGAAGAGATCGAACGCCTCGGACTTCGGCTTGGGCTGATAGTTGGCCGCGTGGATGTCGAACATGTCATCGAACAGATGGTCGATCTTGAGCCTACGCGTGACGTTCTCGGCATGGCGGCGCGAGCCGTTGGTGAAGACATAGCGCTTGCCTGGCAGGGCCGCGAGCGAAGCCGAAAGATCGGGTACTCCATCGAGCGGGGCGAGATCGATCTCGTGCACATAGTCGAGGAATTCGGACGGCTGGATCTTGTTGACGTTCATCAAGCCCGACAGCGTCGTGCCATGCTCGGCATAGTAGCGCTTCTGCAGCGCTCTTGCTTCGTCATGCGGAAGGGACAGCGTGCGCGCGACGAAATCCGTCATCTTCACGTCAATCTGCGCGAAGAGGTTGCAGCGCGCCGGGTAGAGCGTGTTGTCGAGATCGAAGACCCAGGCGTCAACGTGCGAGAGATCGATGCTCACGGCTGCTTGCGTTGCGGCGGGCCGAAGGCGCGGTCGAAGAATTCGTAGACCAGTTTTCCGTCTTCCGGCACGGCGGTGGCCGAGAAGTTGGCCTGGCGGAAGTGGCGTGACTCACAATTCTCGCGGCCGAGAATGGCGAAGCGCGAGCGCGACGTGCAGAACGGTGTTTCCGCGCCCGACAGGTGACGCACGCCTTGCTGCGTCTCCATCTCGGCAAAGACATAGTGCGGCGTGGTGATCAGGCTTTCATCGACCGTGCGCACGCAGGCCTGTGCATCCAGCGTCCACCAGCCGCGAGACTCCCAGCCTTCGGCGCGCTGGCGGCCAATGGCGGCGGTGATCTTGTTGTCGGTGCGGTTGCACAACATCATGCCCACCTCGAGCGAGCGATTGCGCGCCACGTCCTCAAGGATGTCGGTGAGTTCGGCGGAGTTGCTCACAAGGGCGACAGGCAGTTTGCGCTCCGCCAGGAAGCTGGTGATCGCGGCGCGGCTTTCGCGGCCGAGATAGCCATCGACAAGGTCCGAGAAGATGCCGGCGTCGTCGAGCAGGCGCTGGATGCCGGCGTTTTCGGCCGACTGTCCGCTCTTGTTGTAGCCGTCCGTCTCGCGGAACGTCATCGACGTTCCATTGCGCTTGTCGATGCGCACGGCCTGGAAGCCGCGCTGTTCGAGTCCCATCTGCGCGCAGGACGAGGGATTCTCGACGGCGAAAGAGCCATTGGGATCCACGCACAGCGGGATCTCGCCATTCCACACCCGTTGTCCGCCGCGGTGTGCCTTGGACGAACGGGCGAAGACGAAATAGACGCCGGGCTTCAGTGCGCCATTGAGAGCGAGGCGGCACTCGCCAGGACGGATGCGCGTCCAGCCTTCGACGATCACGGTCTGGCCCTCGGGGCGGCCGGTCGCCGCTTCGAGCACGAAGCTGGTCTGATTGCAGAGTTCCCATCCGTCGGAGGAAGATTGCGAGGAGGCGGGCGCTGCAACGGCGCCGAGCAGCATCGCCGCGGCCAACAGGGCCTTGGCGATCCAGCGTGCGTTATCGGACAAGCGTGCCGGCGCCATGTTCGGTGAAAAGCTCCATCAGAAGCGCGTGCGGCTTCCGGCCATCCAGGATGACGGCCGCTTCGACGCCTTTTTCCACTGCCTGCATCGCGGTTTCAAGCTTGGGAATCATACCGCCTTTTGCAGTGCCGTCGGCAATGAGTCCTTTCGCCTCGGCAACCGTGAGCTGTTTGATCAAATTGCCTGATTTATCGAGCACGCCAGCCACATCCGTCAGGAAGAGCACCCGGCTGGCCTTGAGGGCAGCAGCCACCGCTCCGGCAGCTGTATCGGCGTTGATGTTGAAGCTTTTTCCGTCCGATCCGACCCCTACGGGCGCGACCACCGGGATGAAATCGTCCTCGGCCTGTGCGGCAAGGGCGCGCAGGACCGACGCGTCCACCTTGTCGGGTTCGCCGACGAAGCCAAGGTCGACGACGCGCTCGATGTTCGAATCAGGGTCCTTGCGGGTCTTGGTGGCCTTGACCGCGCTGATGAGGTTGGCGTCGGAACCCGACAGGCCCACCGCCTTGCCGCCGGCGGCGTTGATCGCGCGGACAATGGATTTATTGATGGCGCCGGCTAGGACCATCTCGACGATCTCCATCGAGGCGGCGTCTGTGACGCGCAGCCCGTCCTCGAAGGTCGAGACGATGCCGAGCTTGTCGAGCATCCGCCCGATCTGCGGGCCACCGCCATGGACCACGACCGGATTGATGCCGAGCAGTTTCAGCAGCACGACATCCTTGGCGAACAACGCCGCGAGATCGTCGTTCTCCATCGCGTGACCGCCGAACTTGATCACGATGGTCTTGTTGTCATAGCGCTGGATGTAGGGCAGCGCCTCGGACAGCGTGCGCGCCGTCGCGAAGGCATCACTGGCGGCGAGGGCGTTCATGGCGGCGATCTCAGTATTCGTCATGGCCGGGGGTTTACAGGGTTTTTCCGCCGGGATGAAGAGGCCTCAAATGTCCGCGTAGATCTCGAGAATGTTGCCGTCCGGGTCGCGGAAAAACAGCGTGCGATGGCCCCATGGCTGATCGGTGGCCGGGCTCATCATGGAGACGCCGGCCGCCTTCAGTTCCTCCTCGCAGCGACTGACATCGGGCGGGGTCACGCGGAAGGCAAGCTGGAGCGAGGCTGCGCCCATCGGCGTCGGCGCGTCGCCCCTGGCGACATGCGGCCTGGCCAGGGCCAGGATGTTCGAGCCGACACGATGCTCGATCCAGTCTGGACCAAGTTCGCGCTCGACCGGAAACTGCATTACGTCCCGGTAGAAGCGGCGCATCGCGGCTGCATCGCGCATGAAGATTACGGTGTAGTCGAGGCCGCGGATGCGGCCGAGGGCGGTTGCCGACCTTGTCATTGCCTTCAACCTAGTTCTTCAGCCGGTATCCGGTCTTGAAGATCCATCCGACGACGCCGAGCAGGATAAACAGGAAGATCAGTGTGACGCCGAGGCTCAGGCCGACATTGTCGCTGCCTAGGCCGAAGAACGTCCATCGGAAGCCGGAGATGAGGTAGACAACTGGGTTCAGCATGGCGACACCGCGCCAGGCCTCGGGCAGCATCTCGATCGTGTAGAACGCCCCGCCCAGGAAGGTTAGCGGCGTGACAATCAGCATGGGGATGAAGTTGAGCTGCTCGAAACTCTGCGCCCAGATGCCGATGACGAAGCCGAACAGGCTGAAGGTGAACGACACCAGGACCAGCATCGCCACCATCTCGACCGGGTGGAGAATTTTCACCGGAACGAAGAAATAGGCCGTGACAAGGATGACGAGTCCGAGAATCACCGACTTGGTAGCCGCCGCGCCGACGAACGCGACCACGATCTCGAGATACGACACCGGCGCCGACAGAAGCTCGTAGATCGTTCCGGTGAATTTCGGGAAGTAGATGCCGAAGCTGGCGTTGAATATCGAGTTGGTGAATATCGACAGCATGATCAGGCCCGGTACGATGAACGAGCCGAATTCCAGGCCTTCTACGACAGGCTGCATCCGGTTGCCGATCGCCGATCCGAACACCACGAAATAGAGCGCAGTCGTGATGACCGGGGTCGCTAGGCTTTCGCCCAGCGTCCGGAAGAAACGCACCATCTGGAAACGGTACATCGCCCAGATGCTGAAGGCGTTGAACGCCGGGACGTGGCGGCGTGCGGGCGCCTGAGGCGGGGCGGACTGGGCAGTGCTTGCTGCGTCGGCCATGATCAGCTCTGCCTCGCTTGTGCGGTCTGGGCTTCAGACTTGGGTGTGTGGACAAGGCTGACGAAAATATCTTCGAGCGAGGACGATTTGGTGTCGAGATCGCGGAAGGCCACGCCCAGCTCGCCCATCTTTCGCAGCAGCGACGTGACGCCCGTCCGTTCGGCCTGCGTGTCGAAAGTGTATTCCAGCACGTGGCCGGAATCCTTCAGCGACAGCTGCCACTCCCTGAGGCCGTCTGGAATCGCCGCAAGTGGCTCGTTGAGGTTGAAGTTCACGGTCTTCTTGCCGAGCTTCTTCATCAACGCCTTCTTTTCCTCGACGACAACGAGCTCGCCCTTGGAGATCACGCCCACTCGGTCGGCCATCTCCTCGGCTTCCTCGATATAGTGAGTTGTGAGGATAACGGTGACGCCTCGCTCGCGCATCTGACGGACCAGGGCCCACATGTCACGCCGCAGCTCGACATCGACGCCCGCCGTGGGCTCGTCGAGGAACAAGATCTCCGGCTCGTGCGCCAGGGCTTTGGCGATCAGCACCCGGCGCTTCATGCCGCCGGACAGCTCCATGAGTTTTGTCTTGCGCTTGTCCCAGAGCGACAGGTCCTTTAGCACCTTTTCGATGTGCGCATCATTGGGCGGCATGCCGAAGAGACCGCGCGAATAAGTCGTGACGGCCCAGACTGTCTCGAAGATGTCGATATGCATCTCCTGCGGCACCAGGCCGATCAGGGAGCGTGCGTGCCGGTACTGCTTGAGCACATCGAAGCCCGCCGCAGTAATCTGTCCTGAGGTCGGCGTCACGATCCCGCATACGGCGTTGATCAGCGTCGTCTTGCCTGCGCCGTTGGGGCCGAGCAGGGCGAAGATTTCGCCCTTGTCGATTTCGAGGTTGATGTCCTTCAGCGCGACGAGGCCGCCCTTGTAGGACTTATTGAGACCCCGGATGGAGAGGACTGGCGGCATGTGGCGGGAAGTTCCCTGCAATAGCGCTTATGAGGGCTCTGGCGGCGCGCTCCGGGGGCATGTGGGGCCTTTGGACACTGCTGTCCAGTAGGGCGATCGAAGATCGCTGGCGCAGACATTGAGGGCGAGAAAAACTCTGCCGGAGAGTTGGCGGCCTACGGTTTCGGCGGCAGCACCCCGTCGATCATAGCGATGCCGTTGGTGATCCACTGGGCGTTAGGGCAAGCGCCCTTGCAGGCCTTGTCCATTTTCGCGAGCTCGGCGCGCTGGTTGAGTGCGCCGTCCGTGTCGCCGAGCTTGGCAAGGGTGACGCCGAGGCGGCTCTTGGGGTCGGGGCTTTTCGGATTCTTCTTCACGGCGATTTCGAGGTGCTGCTTTGCCTCCGACCATTTGCCGAGGCTCATTTCGGCGACGCCCGCCATAAAGCTTGCATCGGGATGGTTGGGGGTCTGGCGCAGGATGTCCTCGAAGATGTTTTCCGCCAGATCGAAGTTCTTGTTCTGGATGGCGTTGACCCCGTCCTGCAGGCGGCCGGCGGAAAGGCCAGTATTGCTTTCAAGGCGGCGCGCATCTTCGGGTTGCGGGGCGTAGCCACGCGGAACCTGCGCGTGAGCAGCGCCTGCGAAGGACAGCAGCAGGGTCGCTGCGAGGATTGGCGAGACAGGCTTCATGATCTCCCCCTGGATTTTGGGGAGGATACCGCGTTCGCCCGGCTCAGGCCAGTGCGGCGATTTCGGCCCGAAGATCGGGCAGGCCCAGTCCCTTTTCCGCGGATGTCGTGATGACGCGTGGGTGGGCGGCAGGTTGAGACTTGAGCCCCGCAATGGTCGCGGCGATGACATTTTCAAGCTCCGGCGCCTTGATCTTGTCGGCCTTTGTGAGGACGACTTGATAGGCGACGGCCGCGCTGTCGAGCTGGGCGAAGAAATCGCGGTCGACCTCGCCGATGCCCCGGCGGCTATCGACAAGTACGAACGCGCGCTTCAGCTTCGAGCGGCCGCGCAGGTAGTCGAGTGTAAAGCGGCGCCAGGCGTCGACATTTCTCCTCGGCGCATCGGCGAAGCCATAGCCAGGCAAGTCGACGAGGATAAGCCGGCCCTCGCCGATATCGAAGAAATTGATCTCCTGCGTGCGGCCAGGCGTGTTTGAGGCGCGCGCAAGATTCTTGCGATTGCACAGCGCATTGATCAGGCTCGACTTGCCGACATTGGAGCGGCCGGCGAATGCGATTTCTAGCCGATCGCCGGTCGGCAGGCCGTCAAGACTGACTGCGCCCTTGATGAAATTGACTGGCGCCGCGAACAGCTTCCGCCCCGCCTCGATCTCGTCTTCGGTGAAGGGACTTTCTGTCATCGCAGGCCAGCCTACGACGGATCTACCTTTTTGCCGAACCGCTTCTGGATGAACTTGTCGATCTCGGTTTCGGCGCCGGTGTGGCGCATCACGATGTACTGCTGGATCACTGTGATCAGGTTGGACCAGACATAGTAGATCACGAGGCCCGAAGCGAAGCCGGCGAACAGCACCATGAAGATCAGCGGGATCCAGCGCATGATCGCGCGCTGCATCGGGTCGGTCGGCGGCGCAGACAGGCTCTGCAGCATCACCATGGTGAGGCCGTAAAGCAGCGCCCACGGTCCGATCAGCAGGAACGAGCCGATCAGCGGCACTGAGCCGGGGTTCCACGGGATCAACCCGAAGCCGTTGAAGATGGACAGTGGATCCGGCGCCGACATGTCCTGGATCCAGGTCCCGAGGAACGGCGTGTGGCGCATTTCGATGGTGACGATCAGCGTGTGATAGAGCGCCCAGAACACGAACATGGTCGGGATGATCGGCAGGCATCCGGAAAGCGGGTTCGCCTTCTCGCGCTTCCATAGATTGCCTTGCTCGACGCGCATTCGCTGCGGGTCGGCGGCGAAACGCTCTTGGATCGATTTCATCTCCGGCTGGATCTTGCGCATCTTGGCCATCGACTTCGACTGCATGTAGAGGAGTGGGTAGAACACCGTTTTTACCACGACCGTCAGCGCCAGGATGGCCAGCCCGAACGAGCCGAACCAGCCCGAGAAGGCTTGCAGCAGGTAGAAGAACGGCTTGGTAATGAAGAACATCCAGCTCCAGTCCACGGCATCGGTGAAGGCCGGGATCTTCTGGTCATGCTCATAGCGGTCCAGGATCGCGACGCGTTTGGCGCCGGCGAACACCTGGGCCGTCTTGGTCAGGCTCTGGCCTGGCTGGATCGTGTAGGGTGTCGCGTCATAGCCTGCATTGAACACCGTTTCGCCATTGCCCTTGGTGACGCTTGCCTTCATCTGCACCGGCTCGCCCTGCGGCGGCACGGCAGCGGCCATCCAGTATTTGGTCGTGAGCCCGATCCAGCCGCCGTTCACTTCCTCCGCGACGCCCTTGCCCTTGTTGAGATCGTTGTACCAGACGGTCTGGTTCTTCTTCGAACCATAGGTGCCGATGACGCCCGCGTGCGCGCCAGGGGCCGGTTTGATCAGCTCGGTCAGCGAGCGCTGACGCAGTTCCACCGAAGGCGTCAGTGTGATCGGCGCCGTGCCCGTGTTGGAGAGCGTGTCCGTGACAGTGAACATGTAGTCCGCGTCCACCGCGATCGTGCGATCGATATGGACGCTCTGTCCGGCATAGCTGAGACGCAACGGATTTTCGGGCGTGAACACGCCCGGGCTGGTGACGGTCCACATCGCATCGGCGGTGGAAAACGCTTGGGTCTTCCAGGCTACCGCAGCCAGGAAGGCGCGCTCGGTCCCGACGGGCGAGAGCAGGTGGACACGTCCGGCGTCGCGCCTCGCCTTCTTGTCCTCGATGGTCTCGTAGAAATCCTTGAGCGAGACATCGTCGATCAGCCCGCCCTTGAGGGAGATGGAGCCATTGATCGAGGGCGCCTCGAATGGCACGCGGGTGGCGGCCGCGATGTCGGCGCTGATGACATCGTTGCGGGGCTTGAGCTGCTGGGTTGGCGAGGGCGTCGTGGCGACGATCTGGTCCTGCGAGCGGGCTCGAGCCTGTTCGGCCGCGCGTTGCTGCGGTCCGGCCACGAACGTCTGATAGATGATGAGCAGTCCAACACACAGGACGAGCGCCAGCAGCATGTTTCGCTGGTCGGCAGGTTCCATGGGGTCAGCCCTTGGTCGGAGGGGTTCGGCCAGCGTGCGCCGAAGACGCAATCTCGCTAGCCGTGATACGGCGGCGGAGGCTTAGCAACGCGATTTCCATATCGTCAAGCAAACGCGGCCACGGGCAGTCGGGCGTCTCCTGGCGGGCGATGAACACGTAGTCGGTTCCCGCAACGCCTTGAAGCGGCAGGAGAACCCGTACGGCCTCCCGCATCCGCCGACGCGCGCGGTTGCGAATGACCGATGAGCCAACCTTCTTTGTCGCGGTAAAGCCCGCGCCTGCCGCCGGGCGGGGTTCCAGCCGCGTGCGAGCCTGGACAACCAGAGTCCGCTTGCGCTCGCTGAGACCCTCTGCGACGTACAGGAATTCGCGGCGAACCCGCAGGCGCTCGATCGGCAATGGAGCTGAATTGGAGGCTTTGGAGGCCTGCCCAGACCCTAGGCGCTGAGTTTCTTGCGGCCCTTGGCGCGGCGGCGCTGAAGCACTTTCTGGCCGTTTTTCGTCGCCATGCGCGAACGGAAACCATGGCGCCGCTTGCGCTTGAGATTGCTGGGCTGGAAAGTCCGTTTGGTGGACACGGGTCACGCCCCTTGGTTCCTTCGCGAAGGCGGGGGAACTACCCCTTCGCCCCAGGCAAGTCAAGCAGTTGGCTGAACCACACACGTTCCCGGAAACACCCTGATTGAGCGACGGTTTCCAGCCCCTGTCGCGTACAACAGGATGGCGCGCGGGATAGGTCAGACTGACCGGCGCACCATTATTTTGTGGCCGCAAGCCACATGCGACCGCGGATCGCCCCCATTTCGGGGTTATGGTCTCAAGGTGGAGATCAGCCGGAGGACCGACGACCAGGTAGGTAACGCCCAGGTGGCGAGGACCAGGGGGCGAGGAACTGAGCGAGACGCAGCATCTGGAGGGGGTAAGGGTCGCCGCTGCTGAGCCAGCGGCGCAACCTCGCTCGTTTTTCGCGGGATTGCGGGGGCGCCTGCTGATCCTGACGGCCGTGTTCGTCCTTGTCGCACAGCTTCTGATCTTCCCGGCGCTTGCCGGAATCTACCGGGATTCCTGGCTGAACGGCCGCGCACAGGCCGCCCAAATTGCCGCCCTGGCCGTCGAGGCCGCCCCGGAAGGTCAGGTCAGCGATGAACTGTCACGGGAATTGCTGTCCCAGGCGCAAGTCGTCTCTGTGGCCGTACAGGGCGAAGATTTCCGCGAGCTGATCCTGTCATCGCCGGCCAGAGTCACTGGTCCGCTCCAGACGATCGACCTGCGCAAGACCACCGCCTTTTCAGGCGTCACCGGCGCCTTCGGCCACATGTTCGCGCCTGAGGGCCGCTTTCTTCGCATCGTGCTGACGCCCTCGATGACGCAGGACGCCGAGATGGAAGTGATCGTCCCGGAGTCGGCCCTGAAATCCGGCCTCTTCGCCTTCTCGCGCACCATGCTCCTCATCTCCGTCTTGGTTTCGCTGATGGCAGGCGCCGTTGTCTATTTCGCGATCTATCGTCTCGTCGTGCGCCCGATGCAGCACCTCACCCGATCTATCGTACGCTTCTCAGAGCATCCCGAGAGCGCGGAGATCAAGGAGATTCCTGGCGCCGCCGCCGAAATGGCGAGGGCCAACACGGCGCTGCAGGCAATGCAGAAAACCGTTTCCGCCGCCTTCCGCCAGCGCAAGCGGCTGGCCGATCTCGGCGAGGCAGTCGCCAAGATCAATCACGACCTGCGCAACTCTCTCGCCGCCGCACAGATCGTCTCGGAGGGCCTCGTGCAATCGGAGGACCCACGCGTCAAGCGCGCCGCCCCACGCCTCGAGCGCGCCATCGAGCGCGCTATTGGTCTGGCCGAGGCGACGCTGCGCTATGGCCGCGCCGAGCCGCCCGGTCCCAATGTCCAGACGGTCAACATCATTCCGGCGCTCGAGGAAGCGGCTGCCGAAGGCCTCGCGGGCTTTCCCGACATCGAATGGAAACTGGAGGCGCCGAAGTCTCTCTGCGCCGCCGCCGACGCCGACCATGTGCACCGCATCGTCGCCAACCTCGTGCGCAATGCCGGTCGCGCCATCTCGGGACAGCCAGAGCGCAACGGGGCCGGACGGATCAATGCACGCGCCTTCCAGCAGGGCGATAATGTGATCGTCGAGATCGCCGACAACGGCCCGGGCATCCCCAACGCCGTGATCGCGCGTCTCTTTCAGCCCTTCTCGGGTTCCGCCTCGCGCGATGGGGCAGGGCTGGGACTCGCCATCGCCCGCGAGCTGGCGCGCGGCATGAAGGGCGAACTCGAGCTCTCGAATTCCGACCCAGGTGGTGCGGCCTTTACGCTGCGCATGCCCGCTGCGGGCGAGACGAGCCTGCGGCATTGACGTTCGCCCAGTCCCGGGCAAAACGGGGGCCTGGCGAGCGGGGCGGATCATTTCTTGAGCAATGAAGACCCAGGGCACGGTCTCACCAACCGCGATCTCAAGATCGAAGGATCGAACGCGCCTCCGCCGAGCATTGCGTTCGCATTCGATTTTCCCGAGCTGAACAAGGCGTTCGAAAAGCCGGATGCAGATGCGCTGGCGGCGCGCCGCATGGCGCGCGCGTTTGGCGTCACAGGCGTCATGCTTGTCCTCATTGCCTTGATGATTGCTTCGGCGGGGACGCTGCTCGAAGGCGAAGGCGCGATCCACGGCGAGGCGCATGTCCCGAGCCTCAAGGATCCGCACACGATCCTCGGCCTGATCTCGGCGGCTCTGGGTCTCGCGGGAACGATTCTCGGCATCCTGGGAATGGGAAAGCAGGCTTCGCGTCGGAAGTGGCTGCATGCGCGGCTGAAGACCGAGACGATGCGCCTCTTTCATTTCTACTATCTGTCTTCACGGCTGCCGGAGATCGTTGCTCCCCCCGCGCGCGCGCGCGACTGGCAGAAACGCTATGCCGAGGACCGCACTGCAGCGCTGGAGCGCGTCCAGAAGCAGGTGCTCGCAAATCCCGAAGAGGAGCTGGCGCGCATCATCCGGCGGGAGGGGGAAACGGGCTTCGAAGGGTTTGTCGCCGCGCAGCCGGCCGACACCAAGGGCGATCCCGCCGTCATTGCCGATGCCGAAGCCGCCTGGCTGAAATTCCGCCTTGGCTGGCAGGCCGAATACATCCGCTCGAAGCTCTCTCACAAGGGGAAGAAGACCCTGACGCTCCACCAGCAGGAAAAGCTTTTCGGCCGGATCGGCTGGACCTGCGTGAGCCTGATCATCACACTGCATATCGTGGGCTTCTTCGTGCCGTTCCTGCCGCCTGCACTGAGCGGGGCGCCTGAGCTGGCCAAGAAGATTGAAGTCGCCGTCATCCTTGTCGCCCTGTTCGCGCTGGCGTGGCGCGCGCTGGAGGACGGCTTCGCCCCTGCACGGGAAGTCGAGCGCTACGAACAGTATCGCGGCAACATTCGCGTCGCGATCGAGCGCTTCGAAGGCGCGTCCACCTTCGCGGCAAAGCTCGAAGTTGCGCGTGCGTTCGAGCGCACCAGTCTGGAAGAGATGCGCGTCTTCATGCGCACCCAGGCCCGCTCGCGCTTCCTGCTTTAGCTATTTCACGATCTCGACAGCCACGCCCTCGCGCCGCGGGTCGGCGCCGCCCTCGAGCCTGTCCTGGCGCGCTACGATAAGGTTGAGGCCGGAGACTTCGCCGGAGACTTCCTGCGTCTTGAAGCCGGCGTCCTGCAGCATCTTCAGCCACGCCTTGCCCGTCGCGTTCGGTCCGGCTGTAGCGTCTGATGTCTCGACGCGCACCATCGGCCCGCGCGCCACGACGTTGGGCAAGCTGCTCGCCTCCTGCGCCGTCTTGCCCCAGTCGAGCACGGCGACCAGCGTCTTCGCGACATAGCCGACGATCGAGTTGCCTCCCGGTGATCCTGTCACCATGAACACGTCGCCATTCTTGTCGAGCACGATGGTCGGCGACATGGAGGAGCGCGGCCGCTTGCCCGGCCCTGGCGCGTTGGCGACGGGCTTGCCATTGAGCGTCGCCGGGCGCGTGAAGTCGGTCAGTTGGTTGTTCAGCAGGAAGCCGTTGGTCCAGCGCGAGGATCCGAATCCACTCTCGACGGTGTCGGTGAACGCAACGGCGTTACCGTCAAAATCTACGAACGACATGTGCGACGTGCCCGGCTGGGCGGCGTTGGCGTCCTTGCCCCACATGTCGAAAATCGGCTGGCCATTCACCTTGGCGCCCGTGTCGCCCGGCCTGGGCGTGTCGCCGGGCTTGAACCCGCTTTCTGCGCGCGCCTTGATGTAGGCAGGATTGAGCAGATCCGCCACCGGCACAGGCACAGCGGCCGCGTCGGCGATATAGTGGTCACGATCGGCGTAGCCGAGCTGGTTCGCCAGCACGAAGTCGCGCAGCTTAGCTTCTTCGGTCGATGCGCCGGACTTCCTGCTGATCGCATCATAGAGCGACAGGATCTGGTTCATCGCCACGCCGCCCGAAGATGATGGCGGCGCCGAACAAATCCTGTAGTCACGGAACGGTCCGCAGATCGCCGCGACGAAGTTCACCCTATAGTTCGCCAGATCGCTCAGGCTGAGATCGCCCTGAATCTCGCCCGCATGCACGGCGTTGACGATGTTCTGCGCGATCTTGCCGGAATAGAAAGCCGACGGTCCATCCTTGGCGATTCCGCGCAGCGTGGCGGCGTAGTCGGGATTGGTGCGCTTGTCTCCCACAGCCAACGCCTTGCCGTTCGGGAAGAAGTACGCGCCCGACTCCGGATTCTTGCCCAGCGGCCCGTTCTTGAACCGGTCGCCAAGCGAGTTGGCAAGGCGCGGCGAGACAATGAAGCCTTCATCCGCCAGCTTGATCGCGGCGTCGAATTCCTTGCCCCAGGGCAACTTGCCGAACTTCTCGTGCGCCGCCTTGTAGAGCGCCACCGTGCCCGGCGTGCCCACCGACTTGCCCGACTGGATCGCGGCGCCAAAGCCGAGATTCTGTCCGTTGACGGTGAAGTAGTCTGCCGTCGCGGTCGCGGGGGCCGTCTCGCGCCCGTCGAACACCATCACCTTCCCCGACTTCCTCTCGTAGACGACCATGAACCCGCCGCCGCCCAGCCCGGAACTCTGCGGCTCCACGAGGCCCAGCACAGCGTGCGCCGCAATCGCCGCATCCACCGCGCTCCCACCATCACGCATCGCCTGCAGCGCCGCATCCACCGCGCGCCTGTCCGCCGCCGCCGCCATCGCGCGGCCCTGCAGCCGCCACGCCGCCGCTTTCGCCGGCCGGGCCTGCTGGGCCGACGAATCGGTCGCCAGGGGCGGGACCGCGCATGCGGCCATCGCCAGCGCCAGGAGAGAGACAAGACCAAAGCGTCGTGCAAAGCGCATGGAAAAGCGCTCCTTGTTGCGTGGAACAGGCCGGACCATCATACAGGCGGCGCCAGAGAGCAACTGCAACAATCGTTGAGGCATAGAGTGACTGCGCGACCCGGCCCTCTGAATCTCATTACTGACGTTGCAGGCCTCAAAATAGGTATGGCGCACGATTCCACAGCCCAGACCGGCGTAACCGTGATCCGGCCGGATGCGCGCGCCGTTGCGGCTGTGGTAGTCGCAGGCGGCGGTCCGGGCACACGCGAGACCGACGCGCTCGGGCCTGACACGCTGGTAGACGCGATCGACGCGATCGTGTTCTCGGGCGGCTCGGTCTACGGCCTCGGCGCCGCAGACGGCGTTGCAGCTGCGCTCGGTGCTGCAGGGCAGGGCTATGCGCTTTTCCCCAACGCGACGGTTCCGCCGTCACCCATCGTCCCGGCCGCAATTCTCTATGACCTCGCGAATTCCGGAACCAAGGCGTGGGGCGAGAACCCGCCCTACCGGGCGCTTGGCATCGCTGCACTGAAGGATGCCAGGATCGAGTTCCAGTTCGGCCGCGCCGGCGCCGGCTATGGCGCTCGCGCCGGACTGGCGCCTGGCGGCGTCGGCTCCGCAAGCTGCATCACCCACGACGGCATCGCCGTCGGCGCCCTGGCTGCCGTGAACTCGCACGGTTCGACGACAATGCCGGGCACGGACGTCTTCTGGGCGTGGCCCTTCGAGCAGGGCGGTGAATTCGGCGGCGGCCGCCCGCCGCCGGGGTTCACACTCGACCTCGACGACTGGGGACAGGCCAAGTCCAATCCCGGGCTCCGCCCGCTGCCTCCCATGGCAGGAGGCTGCCGGCCGCACCAACACTACGCTGGCCTGCGTCGCTACCAATGTCGCGCTCACGCCGCCGGAGGCTCAACGCATCGCCAAGATGGCCATGTCCGGCATCGCGCGCGCCGTCCGTCCCAGCTTTGCGCCATTCGACGGCGACGTGGTGTTCGCCCTGTCCACGGCGGAAATCGAGCGCACGGATGCCCGCCCATTCGTGTTGGCCCGGATAGGTGAACTCGCGGCGGCCTGCCTCGCGCGGGCCATCGCCCGCGGCGTGTATGCCGCTAAGTAAAGCCTGACTGCGCCCTGTCGATGGCCAGGAAAAGACGCGCTTGTTACCTTCTGCCCCGGGCTTACACTACGCGTCATGAGCATACGTCCAGAGATAGCCGCCCTTGCCGGCAGGATCGACTTCGACCCGGAGGCGCTGCACGCCAGATATCTCGCCGAGCGCGACAAGCGTCTCCGCTCCGACGGCATCGGCCAATATGTCGAGGTGACGGCCGAGTTCTCGCGCTACGTCGATGATCCCTATGTCGATCCTGGCTTCACACGCGAGCCGGTCTTCGACGAAGTCGAGTTCACGATCATTGGCGGCGGTTTCGGCGGCCTGCTGATGGGCGCACGCCTGCGCGAGGTCGGCTGCGAAAAAATCCGCGTGGTCGAGACGGCAGGCGATTTCGGCGGCACCTGGTACTGGAATCGCTATCCCGGCGCGATGTGCGATGTGGAATCGTACTGCTACCTGCCGCTGCTCGAAGAGCTCGGCTACATGCCGAAGCACAAGTATTCCTTCGCCCCGGAAATCCTCGAACACTCGAAGAGGATCGCGCGCCACTATCGCCTCTATGACGATGCACTGCTGCAGACTGCGATCACCGAGCTGCGCTGGGACGACGCTGCGGCCCGCTGGATCGTCTCCACCAGCCGCGGCGACAGGTTCCGCACGCAGTATGTCGCCATGGCCAATGGCCCGCTCAGCCGGCCGAAGCTGCCCGGCATCCCCGGCATCAACGACTTCCAAGGCTATACCTTCCACACCAGCCGCTGGGACTATCGCTACACCGGCGGCGACAGTTTCGGGAATCTGACGGGCCTGAAAGACAAGCGTGTCGGAATTATCGGCACCGGCGCCACCGCCGTGCAGGCCATTCCGCATCTGGGCGAATGGTCGAAGCAGCTTTACGTCTTCCAGCGCACGCCGTCCTCCATCGACGTCCGCAACAATGCCGAGACGGATCCCGAATGGGCGGCGTCGCTGCAGCCGGGCTGGCAGCAGCGGCGCATGGAGAATTTCAACATTCTCACGGCCGGCGGCCACCAGGACGAGGACCTTGTCCATGACGGCTGGACCGACATTTTCCGCAATCTCATGGGTCCGGCGGTCAAGGAGGCCGGCAGGAAGCTTGGCCGCCGCCTCACCAGCGCCGAGCGCGCCGAACTGCTGGAGCTTGCCGACTACCGCAAGATGAACCAGGTGCGGGCCCGGGTGGATGCGATCGTCCAGGACCCCGCCACAGCCGAAGCGCTCAAGCCCTGGTATCGCCAGTTCTGCAAGCGCCCGTGCTTCCACGACGAATACCTGCAGACCTACAATCGGCCCAACGTCACGCTTGTCGACACCCACGGCAAAGGCGTCGAGCGCATGACCGAGCGCGGCGTCGTCGCCAATGGCCGCGAATACGGCCTCGACTGCCTGATCTTCGCCACCGGCTTCGAGGTTGGCACATCCTACACGCGCCGCGCCGGCTACGACATCATCGGCCGCCATGGCCCGACGCTGTCGGAACACTGGCGCGACGGATACCGCACGCTGCACGGCCTCACGTCAGCGGGTTTCCCCAACTGCTTTTTCCTCGGCTTCGTCCAGTCGGCGATCACGGTCAGCGTGCCGATGGCGCTCAACGAGCAGGCGCGCCATGTCACCTACATGGTCACCGAGACCCGGCGCCGCGGCCATGCCGTGCTCGAACCCACGCTCAATACGGAAGACGCCTTCGTGCAGGAAATCCGCGACAAGGCTCGCCTCGGCGTGCGCTTCTACCAGGAATGCACGCCCGGCTATTACAACAGCGAAGGCGCCCCCGGGAACCGCGCCGGCTTCATGACCGACATGTATGGTGGCGGTCCCATCCAGTTCTTCGAGATGCTCAAGGCCTGGCGGGACACCGGCAAGCTGGAAGGCCTCACGCTGCGGTGACGCCCACGCCTGATCCGTGATGTCAGCCAAAAACCTGGCGCGCCCGAAGAGATTCGAACTCCTGACCCCCAGATTCGTAGTCTCGCCAGAGGGTGTTTCTGTACGTTTCGTTATGTTTCGTTGTGTTCGCATCTAGCTGAAACTATTGACGATTTGTGGATTTTCGCGTTTTCCTTCGTTTCGTCAGGGTTCGTTCAGTTGGGCCCCCAGCGGGCCCCCAGCTCATGTTCTCAGACTTCTGGGGCCAAATTGACCCGGGTAATATTTGAAACGGGACTGCGTCGAATGCTAACCTCAAAGACCGTCGAAGCGCTTCGGCCCGATCCATCCCGTCGCATCGAAATCGCCGTTGGCGGCGCCGAGGGTTTGGTGCTTCGCATCACACCCGCGGGCGTGAAGACTTGGATGCTTCGGTATCGGATCGACGGCCAGAGGCGAAAGCTGACGATCGGCAGGTTCCCGGCAATCGGCCTCGCCGATGCGCGCAAGCTCGCGATGCAGTCGCTCGGCAAGGTCGCCAGCGGAGAGGATCCGGTGGCTGTGAAGGAAGAGCGCCGCAAGGCCGCGATGACCGTGCGCGTCGATACGCTCGAACAACTGACCGACGAGTACTTTGCAGCGGCCGCAGCGCGCAAGAAGGCCAACACCATCGCATACGAGCGCTGGCTGTGGGGAAAGCACGTGGCCCCGCGCCTGGGCAAGGCACGGATCATCGAGCTTCGCAGGCCAGACATTCTGGCCTTTGTCCGCAAGGTAGGGCAGGACGCCGGGCCGCGAACGGCGAACTACGCCCACGCGCTGGTGCGCCAGCTTCTCAATTTCGCGATCCAGGAGGAAAGGCTGGAGTTCAATCCAGCGTCAATGCCTCGCGTGTTCGAGTACAAGACGAGGGAGCGCGTCCTGAGCGAAACAGAAGTCAGGCGCTTCTGGGTGACTGCTGAAGCGGCAATGACGGATCGCGATGTTCCGGTGTCGCCGGCGACAGTGTTGGCGTTGAAGCTCTGCGCGCTGACGCTTCAGCGCGCTGGCGAGATAGCAGGTATGACGGCGTCAGAGATTGACTGGAGGGACGGGGTCTGGATTCTCCCAGGCGAGCGGACGAAAAACGGCCGGACGCACATCGTCCCACTTTCGGTCCAAGCCATGGAAGTGCTTTGCGCCGCCGTCTCGCTGGCCTTGACCGACTTCAGGATGAGCGGCGTTGATCGCGCCGGTACGGCGGTCAGTAGGGTGAAAGCACGCCTACGGACATACAAAGGGCCATTCCCCTTGGCTGATCGCGATGTCATCGAACGCTACAAGGGTCCGCTCTTCCCTTCCTGGGTTCGTGCCGGAGAATCCATTGATCGACATACGGTGTCGCGCGGAATGGGACGCGTACTACAGGAAGCCGGAGTCAAGGGCGCATCAGCGCATGATCTCCGACGCACCGGCGCCAGTTTCATGGCGTCGTCGCGCTGCCGTGTGCTCACCGAAATCATTTCGAGGGTTCTCAACCACACTCCGAGCGGCGCTGCGGTCACTCTGATCTACAATCGCTATGATTATGCGGACGAGAAGCGGCAAGCGCTTCAGAAATGGGCGGACACACTGATGCAGATCGTTTCCCCGCAGCCGAGCGGCCCGATCAAACCGGCGGACATTCAGAAAGAAAGCGAAAGCTGGTTGGCGTTCGCTGACGGTTGATCCGATTTCCGTCTGGTGTCCTGCGGGTAACGCGAGGGTTCGGCGGCGCGGCCGGCGGCGGGCCATGCCGAGCGCTTCGCGCTGAAGGCCGCCACTTCGGCCGGTCTGGTTTTCGATGGGCAAGCCCGCGATCCATGCTGCCCATTCGCGGATTTCCTCTGAACGATAGAGGTTGCGCTTGCCCGCCATCTGATATGCCCGAGGCATCGCTAAAGTGCAGCGTTCCGTCGCCGTTCCCAAAGCGCCTTACGGCCGATCTTCAGAAAGGCGCAGACCATTTCGGTCGTCCACCATTCGTCGTCTACGATCGGCTTCGAACTCGCACGCACTGCTGGCCCCTGGACAAGCTCGCGCCGATGGAAGGGCGCCAATCAGAACTTGTACACAGGAGACAAGTCATCGTTGCATTTGCGGCGGAACCGCCGCGCGGAATTCGCGTATGGCGTGACCTTTCAGCATACTTGAGACGCCCAACCTGAGATGCGCGCCGGAGCGCAATCCTCTGACCGGCGAGTAAAGTGACGGGCTGTGGGTAACCAGCGGCCATTCCGGCAATTGTGGCGCCTGACTCCGGACAGTCCAGCCCACATTACGAATTCACATGATTGGGCCCTTTGCGGACGCTCGCGCCATCGCGCCATCGCGCCGTCCACGGGCACCAGGACCTCGTGGTATAGACCGGATCTCGAATGAGCTCGCTCACCGACCTTCAATCTGAATGCCACATGAATTCTCGCCATCGACCACGATGCACTCCAGGTCGACACCTGATCGCGAAGCAACCTTTTCAACAGCTTCAGTGCGGCGCTGGTGTCCCGCCGCTTCCTGGGAATAATTCGGTGTCGCGCCAAAAGCGGACCTTGAGCTGGCGCACCTCGTCGTAGTGCTGGCCGATCATCTCGACGAGGCTCTTCTGCATCTGGACGATGAAGTCGTCCGCCAGATAGCTCAACTCGGGATGGTCGATCTTCGGTCGGCGCTCGAGCACTTTATCCACCGTGGTCTTGATGGCCACCACATTGCCCACGCGCTGGGCGGTGCAGACCTGTTGCACGCGGATGTAGAGGTTACCGTTAGTAGGCCCGCAGGTCTGCTCACTCTCGAACTTGCAGGTGTACGTGTTCTTGATAGAGGTCGCGTTGAAGGTGATGTGGCCGGTGATCTGGCAGTCGTTCTGCGCGAACTTCGACGTGTCGAACAACCAGTTGCCGGTGAGATCGTCGCCGAAGGCAGGCGTGGCTGCGGTAAGAGCAATCACTGACCCGGAGATGATGGCGAGACGCTTCATACCAGTTCTGGCGGACGGATCTTTAAACCACATGGAGAACCTCCGAAGGCGAGTTCTGCCGCCACTATAACAGGGTTCCGTCCGCACGGGGAACCGCACACGGCTAATGTCGCCCTTGAGGCGACAGTACCGCCGGATCCGTCAGGGCAGGATGACTGGCCGCTCTTGGGCGGCTCAGCCGGATCGCCACATTCCGGGTTACGGCGGCGCTGGGGCCCATTGCTGGCGTTCGCGTAACCGGCCGCCTCCTCTCGCGAGACAGCTTCAGCGAGCAGCTCGTTGGACTTCGCACCCCTCGGCGCTATTGTTCGTTGACTGCGCAGGAGAGAACAGTATGCGGGTTTCCCTCAGGAGTTTTGGCTGTGCAGTGGCGATTGGTGCAACTTTTTCGTGCGTCGCGACCGTGCATGGGCAGACGCCCCTCAAAGAAAGCCCGGCTGAGGAAGTGCAGAGTTCGCTTCGAGATTTGGTCTTCAGGTATGTTGTTGCCGCAAAGCCGGGCCAGTACCCAGCCGGGAAAATAGCGGGACAAGTCGCAAGCGCCGCTGGCCGAGATGACCTGGTAGCAAGCGCGATGGCCGAAGATCGGCGCACCTGTGTTGCGATGGAGGGAGACCCGGTTCTGCGCATCGTCGCGCGCGCTCGTGCCACCAACATCGTGATCATCAACGAGAGTCATGGCGCACCGCTCGAACGCCATTTCGTCGGCAGGGTTCTGCGGGCCTTGGTTGCCGAAGGATACTCGATCTATGCCGCCGAGGCGTTCACATCGGGCGAGGATCTCGCTGGCAATGATGTGCTTGGCAACTACGGCTGGTATTCGAACGAGCCCATTTTCGGGCGCACCGTCCGGTTAGCAAAGTCGCTCGGCTACAAACTCCTTGCCTATGAACAGACCCCAGATCAGGACCGCGTCAGCGCAGCCGCTCAACCGCAAGCGAGCCAAATCAACCGGCGGGAAGCCAGCCAGACTGAAAACCTGATGGCCGCAATCTTCAGGGACGAGCCGGACACAAAGGTCGTTATCCATGTGGGCGATGCTCATGCGTGGGAACGCAGGGCGCCGTGGAGCAAGAGCGATAGCGTCTGGATGGCCGAACGGCTGAAGATGGCGACGGGACGCGATCCGCTGACGATCAGTCAAATTGACTGCCAATCGCAAACTGCCGCTTCAGTTGTTGCCGAGACGCGCTTGGACTTAGACGGCAAGGCGGAGGTTGGCTCACCGGTTGATCTTTACGTCGGCCATCCCTCTTTGGCGTTCCGAGATGGACGGCCGGCCTGGCGGCAAGAGGCAGGAGACATCCCGACTGCCGTTCCCAGGCAGTTTCTCAACATGACTGAGCGCGTGATCGTGGAAGCGCGACCTGAAAGCGCGTCGCTCGGGGTCGTTCCAACTGACCGCATCCTGATGTTCCCTGCGGACAAGCTTCCTCTGATGCTTCCGTCCGGGCGCTATCGCGTCGACGGTTTCGTGGCAGCCGGCCGGATCGAAACGCCGTCTGTCATGCTTGAAGCGAGATAGCCGACATCAGCGGTTGCGCGAATGTCGCCTTATGGGCGAGGTCCGTGCATTGCACCCGGGACGGCGGAAATGGCTGGACTGAAGCGCGCCGGCCAGGTCCGTTGAGGCCCTCAGAGGTCGACCTGCTCGGAAAGAGCCAGGGCGTCATCGACCTCCACGCCCAGGTAGCGAATAGTGCTTTCGAGCTTGGTGTGTCCCAGCAGGAGCTGGACGGCGCGTAGGTTGCCGGTCTTTCGGTAGATCATCGCCACCTTGGTTCGCCGTAGCGAATGCGTGCCGTAGGTGGCCGGGTTGAGACCGATTGAACTTACCCAGCCTTGAACCAGCCTTGCGTACTGCCGGGTCGACAATCGCTCCGAAGATGCAAGGCGGCTGTGAAACAGGAAGTCAGAACCCGACAAGCGGTGCTTCTGGATCAGATCGCCAACCGCCGCCCGGGCCTGGTCGGTGATTTCGAACTGCACTGGCCGCCCGGTCTTCTTCTGCACAATGGCAGCCCGGTTCTTGACCGTTCCAGCGACGGCCACATCCTCCACCCGAAGTCGAACGAGGTCACATCCTCGCAGTTTGCTGTCGATCCCGAGATTGAAGAGGGCGAGTTCACGAATCTTCCCCGCCATCTGGAGTCGAATGCGGATGGCCATGACCTCTTTCATCTTGAGGGCGGGTTTCTGGCCGGTGAGTTTCCTGCCCGTAACAACCTGAGCCCGACCGCCGGAGCGAACCGGAGATTTTTGAACGAGTTCGAATGTCATCGTCGTGAGCCTTCTGCTCACCCGCCCGCACCATGCCGGCGGGGGAGACATGCTAGGTTGGCTCACCTCCGCCTCCGAATGACTTCAATTGATGGCGTAGGCCGGTCGTGGGCTGGTGGCCATGCGCGCGAGTTGGGGCCCCCAAGTTGCCATTCGCGGTGCGCTTGGTTCGAAATTCCTGTGGCAGGCCACCTTGTCAACAAACCGAGTAGTTTGAACCGAGGTTTGCTGGGTTCGGCCCCTTCGCCATGACCAGACACACACTCCGTGGACGGAGGACCCGAAGGAAAAAAGCAGAAATCGCCCGCCGAAGGACAGCAGCCGGCGACGCTCGCCGAGCTGAATGCGAAGCGTGTCTACGCCGCCTCGCTTGCGGCCTTCTTCGCGATCTCCGGTGCTATCTCGATTACGCGCATGAGGGTTGCCGCCGCGCGCTCTGGCGTGCGGCGATGTTGCTCCCAGTCGCGCACTGCGCCGAGCGTAAAACCGAATGTCGTGGCGAATTCATTCTGCGACATGTCGACCTTCGCGCGGACCGCTTTGACGTCGACCGGCTTGCGGGCAACCAGACCCGGAACGTGCTCGCCGCGCGCGTGCGCGCCAGCCTGCTTGATGGCGACGGCCGTACGCTCAGCAATAGAAGGGCGGGCCGCAACCTTAGCGGTTGTCTTCCTAATCTTTTTCATTTCCAAGCTCCTTCTTCATCAGGTCTTTCAGGAACTGCAATTCCTGTTTCGTTAGGTTCGCTTTGTCGCCTTTGGCGAAGACGGTCAGCAGATAAACTGTGTCAGCGCCTCTGCGGTAGCCAACCAGCATCCGCCAACCCTTGCTCTTGCCGCGACCGGGACGAGCGACGCGCACCTTGAACAAACCGCCGCCGAGTTCGTCGCCATCTTCCGGGTTGCGCGAGACGTGATCTACAGCCGCTGAACGATCTTCTTCAGTCATCCCCGCATAATCGGCGTCGGAAAGGAAAGCTGGAGTTTCGATGACGGTCAGCAGCTTATCCATGACGCATATATACGGCAACGCCGTACCTCGTCAAGGGCGTAGTTCCTGTCGCTCTGTGGGGATCGTCCCATGAATGCCGGCTAGCACACTGGTCCCCCGGAAAGGCAGTTCACAAGCGGCTCGGCCTTCCGTCGGATCGTGGCGGGCCGGCAGGGGCGGGGCTCGCAGCTCCCATTTGGGGTGCGCTTGTTTCGAAAATTCTGGGGCAGGTCAGGTCGGTTGCAACATGAGGATCGGCTCAAGTTACAAATTCGGCTTTTCTTTAACATGAGCTGTCGCTCGTGTGCAGAAACTCGCCATTCTTGAACATGTGACTTTGCGAAAAAGCGGCGGGCTTGCCGCGAATTACCGCCTCACATCGGCGGCAGACTGACGCCGAGTCCGAGCGAAGGGCTCCGGATGCGCTTCCAGCCGATGGTCATGTCGAGGCCGAGGCCCTGCGCCGAGGGCGAGCCCCTGTGTCTGGCCATAGTTGCGAACCTGGCCCTGGACCAGCTTTCCGCCGAACTGTTCGAGCGCCGGTTGCCACGGCACGATCTGTAGGGACCGTTCCCGCCACAGCACGGCGACGCGCCCCTGCGCAAGGTCGACACGGCGCGCATAAATGCCTTCGACGGTTGATCTGACATAGGTTTGGACCGGGACGGCGATAGACCTCCTCCATTTCCTTGATCAGCTGAGATCGTTCATGCTGCGACAATTGATAGAGAGCATCGCGGGACAGCATCTGATCTCCCGCTCCCATGAGACCTTGCTCGATCAGGAACAGTCGCCGCTGCTGCAGCGCGGCCTGGAAGTCGCGGGAGACGCGCCCGTTTCCTTCTGGCGCGTTCTCTTCGCGCGCCAGGACCCGGTCGAGTTGTGTCGGGGCGAATGCCTGGATCTGTTCCTCAAGTGACCAGTAGCTCACAATGCGCGCCGTGACAGGCGTCCGCACGACGCGTTCGGCCTCGAATGCGCGCGCGATATCGCGATGATTGGGCGCGATGAGAAAGTCGCCGGTGTAGTGGCGAGCGACGAGGCCCCGCTGTCGCATCGCTTCAAGGCGGCGGATGTTGGCCTCGGCATGCCGAGCGTAGACTGCCTGGTTCAACCTGGGCGTGTCGGGCGATCGAATAGTAGCCGCCCGTGTGCTCGGCGATGCGCGCGACGGCCTCGTCGGATGGTCGGTGCTGTACCTGTCGCGGCGCCAGCTCGACAATGGCGCCCGGGCGCGCCGTCGTGATCAGCGCCACGTCGTTTGCTGACTCGAAGCGGGCGTACTGAAGCCGTCCGTGCTCATCCTCGATGACTGCGGTGTGGTGCACATCCCATTCGTCGGCGTGCCCGACATGCACCAACCGGCCGAGAACCGTTTCCGTGTCCGTCCGCCGCGAACAAGTCCAATTCTTCAGTGTTCGCGGACTCCTGCGTGCTCCATCATGCGCCGCACTGTCTGGCGTTCGCCCATGGCCTCCAGGGCGGGCCGGAGCTCCGGCGAAATGTCCCAGCCGCCATCCGGGCGTCGCTGGGCAAGGTCCCAGTTCTCCAGCCGGTTCAGGCGGGCGATCAGGTCGGTGCGCCCCCGCTCGGGCAGGGCAATAACATTATTCCGCGACCGGGCGATTATCTCCCGATCCAGCGGTGTCAGGCGCTGAGCATCCAGTTCCAGCGTGCGCCGCCTTGCTAGTTCCGGCGACACCTCCTGGCGCGGCCCAAGCACGCGGGTTGCAACCTCCTGCGCATGCTCCCGGATACCCTGGGTCAGCAGGCGGTTGGGAATGATGAGCGCCGCTCCATCGGCCCGCCGCCCCCGGACCAGGACATGCGAGTGCGGGTTGTCGGTGTCCCAATGATCGACCCCGACCCATTCCAGCCGCGTGCCGAGCTTCCGGCCCAGCTGATCCATCACCTCCCGCACGAAGGGTCGAAGGTCGCCGAGGTCGGCCCCGTCCTCAGGGCTGATGATCAGTCGAAAGTGCCGCACATCGTCCGTCCATCCTTTCGTCAGGGCGCGGGCATCCACGTCCGGGGAACGCGCGTCATAGAAAGCATTGAGCGCCCGGCCGGGTTGTTCCTCGCGCGACAGGTAGTCGACCTCCCGACCGAGGCCTTGTTCTTGGCCCTCGCTGGCGAGCTCTCCGCCGCGTTCCAAGGAAGCTGCCTGTCTACCTTGCTCGCGGCCAAGGTAGGCGACGTGGGTGCGCAGCGCGCCCCTGGCGCCTGCGCCATGAGGAACGATCCGGGTCTTCACGATAACCCTGCGCGTGGTTGGCGCAACGACACGCGGCGCGCGCGCTCGAGCCTTCCGATAGTGAGGGCGGACGCCTGTGCGTTCGGCTGCCGGCTGTTTCAGGGCGCCTGAAGCGCCGCCTGATCGTGCGCGCGCTCTACCGACACGCATCGTTCCGGTCGCCGGGGGCGCTTCCTTGGCGATAGCTCCGATGGCGACTTCAAATTCGGCTTCGTGCTGGCTCATGAACGTGGTTGTAACCGTTACACCACAGGCCTTGCGAGCACTTGCAGCCTATCAGCGAACAACGCTCTTTGCGAGTGAGCCTCGCAGGCGAAAGCTGCGGCGGAAAAAAATATGTGCAGACAACGCCGTGCATGAAAATGCGCGGCGGTTGCTTATCTTGCCCTCAGCTGCTCTCCCAACGCTCTCAATCCTATCGCCTCCACACCACCGGTCAGAGGAAAAGAATCTTCGCCCGCGTGAACGATGAACGTGCGCGACGGCTTCAGGTCCAAGATCGCGTTGTGCAGCCCCTTGGAGACAGACGGAGACGTGCTGCGCTTGATTTCGATCGCCCAGCGCCCTTGTCGCCCTCCCAGCTCCAGAACGAGGTCCACTTCGGCGCCGGCCGCCGTCCGGTAAAAAGTGGCGGCAGCATCCGGCGCGGCGGCAATAAGCGTCTCAAGGACTAAGCCTTCCCAGCTCGACCCCGCCACCGGATGACCCAGCACCTCGTTGAGAGTAGGAAGGCCGAGCAGCGAATGGACAAGGCCGCTATCCCGGACATAGACCTTCGGCGACTTCACCAGGCGTTTCCCTGCGTTGCTGATAAGAGGCGGCAAGCGCCGCACTAACAGCAGGTCCGCCAGCAAATCGATGTACCGCGAGATGGTGGGGGAGGAAACCTCCAGCGAGGCCGCCAACCGGGAGGCATTGAGCAGCTGTCCCTGATTGTGGGCCAGCATGGTCCAGAGCCGATGGAGGGTCTCCGCCGGAATGCGTGGACCGAACTGCGGCACGTCCCTTTCGAGGTAGGTTCGGACAAGGTCGCGTCGGTAGGCAAAGCTGTCCTTGTCGGACTTCGCCAGCAGGCTGTCGGGGAAACCACCCCGGAGCCAGAGTCGTTCCTGTGAACGCCGGTCGGGATCAACCTCCAGAGCCGTTACGGGCGTAAGGTTCACATAGGCAATCCGGCCAGCGAGCGTCTCGCCCGATTGGCGAAGAAGATCGATCGATGCCGAACCAAGGATCAGAAAAAGACCGGTCCGGCGTCCTGCTCTACGAGCGCGATCGATGACGCCGCGCAGAGGCTGAAACAGGTCTGGGACGCGGTGGATTTCATCGAGGACTACGAGCTTGCCCGCCTGCTGTTCGAAATAGAGTTCCGGTTCCTGGAGGCGGGCTCGATCCTGGGGAGATTCCAGATCGAGATAGACCGATGGTTGGCCCTCTGCGATCTCCTGCGCCAGCGTGGTCTTGCCGACCTGGCGCGGGCCAATGATCGCGACCGCCGCCTGCCGGCCCAGCGCCGCTCGGATATCCTGTTCAGCCGACCGAAGAATCATCCATGCATATTCCACGCGTCATGTTAAATTTGCAAGGTTAACCAGAGAATGGACATCCAACGCACTTAGGGGCGAGGCCGGGATCGGAGTAGGCCGGTTATTTGGCTCTTAGGCACTTTACAAGAAATCCGTAACTTCGGATAACATCACTCAATATGGACCCTCGGAAGAATCCCTATTCGCCGGGAGCTGGTAATCCCCACCCGAATTGGCCGGGCGAGACGACCTTATTGAGAAGGCGGCGATAGCGCTTGATCGCATACGCGCCGGTCGAGCGGCCCGCAGTTTCATACTCTATGGACTGCGCGGTGTCGGGAAAACGGTTCTGCTTAACCGCATCCGGCTGGATGCAGAGGCTCGCGGCCTCATCAGCGTCAAGGTGGAGGCGCCCGAAGGACGCTCCTTACCCGCGCTGTTGGCGCCTGCGCTGCGAGCCGCCCTCATCCGTCTAAGCCGGATCGAGGCTGCAAAGGCCGGCGCGGCCAAGGCGTTGCGGGTTCTTGGCAGCTTCGCGCAGGCGCTAAAGATCAAATACCAAGATTTGGAATTCGGCGTCGATGGGGCGGTGGAAAAGGGTGTCGCCGACAGCGGCAATCTCGACAACGATCTCACCGAGCTTCTGAGGGTGGTCGGCCAAGCCGCCGCTGAGCGCAATACCGCCGTCGTTCTTTACATCGACGAGCTGCAGTATGTGCCAGAGGAGCAGTCGGCGTCTCTGATCTCAGCACTTCACGACATCAGCCAGGAGCAAATTCCGATTACGATGGTGGCGGCGGGACTGCCGCAACTCGTCGGGCAAACCGGAAGGGCGAAGTCCTATGCGGAAAGGTTATTTGAATTTGCTCCGGTCGACCGGCTTGAGGACAAGGCCGCGCGAGCCGCCATTATCGTCCCCGCTTCTGACCTTGGCGTCGCATATGATGCGGACGCCGTAGCTGAGATCCTCGAGCAGACGAAAGGGTATCCTTACTTCCTGCAGGAGTGGGGCAAGCACAGCTGGAACGTCGCTGATGCTTCGCCCATCGGTTTGAAGGATGCGGCGCGAGCAACCGTGGACGCGCTCGCTGAACTGGACGCAAGTTTTTTTCGCGTCCGATTTGACCGTCTGACGCCCGCCGAGAAAAGATACATGCGAGCCATGGCCGAGCTCGGGCCCGGCCCGCACCGGTCGGGGGACATTGCAGACGTCTTGAAATCCAAGGTGACGTCGGTAGCCCCTGTCCGAAACGGATTGATCGCCAAGGGCATGATCTACAGCCCCGCGCACGGCGACACGGCGTTCACCGTGCCGCTCTTTGACGGCTTCATGAAGCGCACGCTTCCAGAGCTATGAATTGCGACTTGCAGACCTCTACGGTATTCGCGTGATACGCCGCTTGCCGCCTGGTACACCCACATCCGTTCGCAACGCCTGGTCGATGGGCCGGACGAGGTCCACCGCTGGACGACGGGCCGCAACGTGATCAAGGCGTTCAAGGCAACCGGTACGACCGCAGGCGCCTGTGGTGGCGACCTGCTGTAATAGGGAGCTTAAATCAGGCCCTGATTGCCTTTGGCGTCTCAACTGTTCAGTCGTTTCAGCCACGCAATGCGATGCAACGTCGAGCGGCCGCCTTCGGACGAATTGGGATCAGTCGAAACTGGCAGGCCGAACTGATGATCGATTGGTGCGCGGGCGTCATAGATGACGGGTAAGCGTCATCTGAAACCCGCCTTGCGGCCAGTAGCGGCGGTGTGATCGGCTTTCCGGGCAGCGCGGGGCCGCCGGATGGATGATGACCAGTCAGATGAGCGCTCTTACGAGCCTCGGGTGAGCGCTCATAAGAGCGAGGCGGTCTTTGAGGTGCGCCCGATCCGCAAGCGGGTTTGGACCCCAAGTGAGAAGCTTGAGATCCTGCGGGAGGGCATGGCGGCGGGCGCGGTCCCGGCGGACGTGATGCGTCGGCACGGCATCTCCAGCAGCTTGTATTATACGTGGCGCAAGCAAGCGCTGACCGCCGCGCCGCCCGGCTTTGCGGCGGTGCAGATCGCCGCGCCGGCGGGTAACCCGCCACGCCGCCTGCGAACCGGATCGAGATCGAGACACCGCGCGGAACCAGGGTGCGCATTGAAGGCGCGGTGGATCTGCGCGCGCTTGGCGCGGTGCTGAAAGCGCTCTGCTGATGCTGGCGCTCCCCTCGCAGGTGCGCATCTTCATCGCGTGTGGCGTCACCGACATGCGCAAGGGCTTCAATGGCTTGGTCGCGCGGATCGAGCACGATCTTATGGCCGATCCCTATGGCGGTTCGCTTTACATTTTCCGGGGCCGCCGCGGCGACATCGTCAAGGCGCTGTACTGGGACGGCCAGGGCCTGGTGCTCTACGCCAAGCGCCTGGAGAAGGGCCGCTTCACCTGGCCCCAGGCCAAGGATGGCGTGATCTCGCTGACAGCTGCGCAGTGGCGATGCTGGCTGAAGGAATAGACTGGCGGATGCCGAGGTGGAGCGCGCGTCCGACGCCCGAGCGCGATGCGTGAGCATGGCCGATGAATCGCATTGCTGTGCAAAGCGGCCAAATGACTCGCGGGTTGAGATATTTTGCGTGCGCGGCGAAGCAGTTAGATTGCTCTTCGTGTCCAACGCCGCTGACCTTCCCGATGACATCGATGCGCTGAAAGCAGCGCTACGCGAAGCGCGCGCGACGATCGCGGACCGGGACATCGTGATCCTGGAGCGCGAGGAGAGGGGGGAGGGGAGGCGGCGCTGGAAGCCGGAGACGTCGAGATCAAGCATCTTAAGGCGCTGATCGCACAGATGCGGCGCAAGCAGTACGGCGCCTCCTCGGAGAAGGTCGTCAAGCTGGTTGATCTTGTGGTCGTGGATGCGTGACAGCACGTCTGTGAGGTAGGCTTGCGGATCATGTCGATCTCACGTCTTCGCAGATCGTCCGCAGCGGACCGCCGCACGCGGGGCAGTCCTCGCCAGGGTCGAACAGAACCCGCTGGCGCGGCGGTGCGTCCGACACGCGAGGGCGGCGGCGGGGCTTCCTGGCCTGATCAACGCCCGCAGGCGCATCAGCAGCCTCGGCGCTTTCATCCGCCGGCGCATCGCTCGTTTCAGCCGCGGCGATCTCAACCCCTTCAAGGACAAGCTCAAGCTGCCGAGCGTTGTCAAATCAGCGGCAGGCTAACCCCGAGAGCGAGCGACGGGCTTCGGATGCGCTTCCAGCCGATGGTCATGTTGAGGTTGGGACCTGTTCCCAGAAGGAAGCGCGCTGCCGCGCGCTTCCATGAAAGTCAGTATTCGCTTGCCAGCATGACGGTGAGAACGCGCCGCGTGTTGGCGGGATCAACCGGGTCTTCCGAGCCGAATTGAAGGCTTTGATCGTAGTAGTCGATCTTCCAGAAGACCTTGCCTGCGTGCGGATGATCGAAGCTGCCGAAGTCATGCTCACCATAAGGGTCGTTGTCTTCGGTGAAGCTGACAAAGCTGCGCACCTTGGCCCAAATGTCGAGGACGGTTTCCAATCCAAAGCCTTCGATGCCGGAGGTGTGGACTCGCTCGCCTTTGAGCGGGAGGAGCCATTCGCACGAGCGGCGGAAAGCGTCATTCTGTTCCGCGAGGCCGGAGATGGTGGAGGCGCTCATTGCGCACCTCCCTTCTCAGCTTTCTCCTTGCGCATGACGATGCGGCCATCGAGGGGCAGGAGTTCCAGCTTGAGCGAGAAACCTCCGCCGTCTTTGTGATCCCACGCTGCGCCGATGCGCGACCAGTTGGCATCGTCGCCATCGCCTTTGACGGAGTAGAGGATGAAGGTTGGCTTGTTGGATTTGGTGTCGGACATGATTGTCTCCTTTGTGCTCGAACCGCTTGATTGCGGCCTGATGGAGACGGCTCGACCGAGGCATTAGCGGGAGGCGCAAACCCCCGGAGGCCCGAGGGGCGCGGAGCTGCACAAGCGAAGTGAAACGAAGCGCGGAAGCGAGCGGGGTTGCGCCTCACGCGGCCTCGGTCAGGCTCCATTCTCAAAGGCTGCATTCTCCAAGCGGATCGATCCCTAAGGAAGACCACTGGCCACCAAACCAGCGCCACCCACCCACTCCCGAAAAATGAAGAAAAACAGCCATTTGTCCCCAGCGGGAATGGGTCAGAAATGAGAGCGTTTTCAACGCCATGCGTCGAATACGGCCCATAATCTACGCATAGTATGCGTCGAATAAGCTGGCTATTCGCCGCAAAGCCTGTCATAATCTACGCAAGAGGTGCGTCGAATGACCTATATCCATGAGCGGGAGGACTGGCCGAAATTCCGCTGGAACGAAGCCAAGATCGCCAAACAGCTTACAGGCCTGAGCCGCCGCCAAGGACGGCTTCTGGGCCGTATGGAAGCGCTTGGCTTCTCGCTTAGAAGCGAGGCTGTCCTACGCACCCTCACGGCAGATGTCATCAAGACCAGTGAGATCGAAGGCGAAGTCCTGAACCCCGAGCAAGTCCGCTCGTCGCTCGCGCGCAGACTTGGCATCGACATTGGCGCGCTGACACCCACCGACCGCAACGTCGAAGGCGTTGTCGAGATGATGTTGGATGCGACGCAGAATTATGCGGAGCCTCTCACAGACGAGCGCCTGTTCGGATGGCACGCCGCCCTCTTCCCGACAGGGCGGAGCGGCATGAGCAAGATCATCGTTGGAAACTGGCGCGATGATTCATCGGGGCCGATGCAGGTTGTCTCTGGCCCGATAGGCCGCGAAAAAGTTCACTACGAAGCGCCCGAAGCCAAGCTGCTCAAGAAAGAGATGAAGGCCTTCCTTGCTTGGTATAACAAAGCCCATGCCATCGACCCGGTGCTCAAAGCCGCGATCTCGCATTTGTGGTTTGTCACCATCCACCCGTTTGCGGATGGCAACGGACGTATCGCGCGCGCGATTGCCGACATGAGCCTTGCTCGCTCGGAAAACTCCGCGCAGCGCTTCTATTCGATGTCCACGCAAATCCGAGCCGAGCGGAACGGCTACTACGACATCTTGGAAGCGACCCAGAAAAGCGATCTCGACATCACGGACTGGCTGGATTGGTTCCTCGCCTGCCTCGACCACGCCTTCACGGGGGCAGAGGACATCCTCGGCGCAGTCTTGCACAAGGCGGAATTCTGGGAGCGCAACGCCAAGCACAGCATCAACGAGCGGCAGCGCCTCATGCTGAACAAGCTGCTCGATGGCTTCGAGGGCAAACTCACAACGTCCAAATGGTCGAAGATCGCCAAGTGCTCCCACGACACCGCGCTACGCGACATCGAGGCGCTCGTGGGCTTCGGGATACTGCAAAGAGAGGGCGGCGGACGCAGCACGTCGTACTCGATACGCGAAGAATCGTAGGCACTATCAACCCGATGAACGAGACGGCGAAGCTTCGTGGAAGTCAGCGAAGAACTCTGAGACTGGTTTAACGCCTGTAAGCAGCAGCGTTCCCGTGCGCCTGTGCAGGCCAACGAGATCCTGCGCAAGGCGAGCGCGTATTTTGATGGCGTGGATGAGCGACCAAACGCTACGTGAACATGAAACCGCTGCAGGACATGACCACCAACCCAGGAGCCGCGGCCGCTTGAGCAATGTACGAAAGACTCTGGACGCTACCTGGGTCGCTGCCTTTGAGAAAGCGAAGCCCGGCGGCAAAGGTCGATGAGACCTATGTCGGCTGACCCGCGGCTCGCCGCTGTCACACAAACCTCACGCCGATCCCGCCCAGCGCCCCATAGTCGGCGTGGAAGACATCGCCGGGGCTGGCGAAGACCGGGCGCGTGAAGGAGCCGCAGAGAAGGATCTGGCCTGGCTCAAGCTTTGTGTCGAACGGCGCGAGCTTGTTGGCCAACCACGCGATGCCAGTTGCAGGGTGATTCAGAACGCCTGCGGCCAGGCCAGTCTCTTCAATGACGCCGTTCCGGTGGAGGAGGCAGCCAACCCAGCGTAGGTCGACCGCATCCGGCCTGACCGGCCGGCCACCCAGCACAACACCTGCGCAAGCGGCATTGTCCGAGATTGTGTCGAGCGCCCTGGACATCGCTTTGGTCTCAGGATCGACGGGGTGAACACGCAGGTCGATGATTTCGAGTGCAGGCGTCACATACTCCGTTGCAGCAAGCACGTCGAAGAGCGTGATGTTCGGGCCGGCGAGAGGCTTGCCGAGCATGAAGGCGAGCTCCACTTCGACTAATGGTTTGATGAAACGTTGGGTCGGGATGTCCGAGCCTTCGGCGAAGAGCATGTCGTCGAGCAGCGCGCCGTAGTCCGGTTCGTTGATCTGCGAGTTGATTTGCATGGCGCGAGACGTAAGGCCGATCTTGTAGCCAATCGTCTTCCGGCCTTCGGCCCGTTTGATGTCCAGCCAGGCGGACTGAATCGTGTACCCATCCGCCATCGTCATCTCGGGGAATTGGCGGGAGAGCTGTGGGATCCGCACCTTGGTGCGTTCGGCCTCGTGCAGGCGACGTGCGGCGTCGAGAATGGCTTCAGGGGCGATGGTCATTTGAGTCTCCAGCTCTCTTATTTCGTTGGCGCTTCCAGGAGCGAGCGCGTCTGCCGGACAGCGGCGCGGCCGGCCAGGATGAAGTTGAAATCGCCGACAAGCGTGATGAAGCGGAAACCGAACTCCGACATCCGCGCCGCGAATGCAGGCGTCGCCGTGTGTATTCCCGCAGTGATTCCGTGCTTCCTGCAGGCTTCGACAACTGCCTGATAGGCCTCGAGCATGTGTGGCTCGTCCTTGTCGAAGCCCTGACCACCACCCAGTGCGAGAGAAAGGTCCGAAGGGCCGACATAGAGGCCGTCGAGACCAGGCGTCGCCGCGATCTCGTCAACACGGCGGAGCGCGTCAGCGGTTTCGATCATGGCAAAGCGAAGCACTTCAGCATCCGCATGCGCGCCATAGTCGAAGCCCGCATAGATCATCGCGCGCGTGGCCCCCGAACTACGGATGCCTTTGGGAGGATAGCGGCTCGCAGCGACGAATGCGGCGGCTTCCTCCGATGAATTGATGAGAGGGCAGATTAGACCCATGGCGCCTGCATCAAGCGCTTGACCAACAAGGGTGGGATCGTTTGCGGCCAGGCGGACAATCGGCGTGAGCGTGGTTGTCGAAATGGCCTGAAGCATCGCGACCATGTCGGTGTGTCCGATCATGCCGTGCTGGGCGTCGACCGTCAGCGAATCCCAGCCGAGCGAGGCCATCACCTCCGCCAGGAAGCCTCCGGGGATCACCGACCACCCATTCAGAACGGTGCGGCCTTCGGCCAGCAGGGTAGCGCACAAGGACGGGTCGCATCGAGTGTTTGCCTTCCATAATTCTGAGTGAATTCCGATTTGCCGTTGCGTCAGGCCGCCTCATAGTCACACTAATGAAAGGCCAATCGACACCATTGACATACTGCACAAAAATATGAGTGCGCTCAATTATTATGTTGACGGACGCTGCTCTTCTGGGCGTATTTTTTGAGCGTCGCAGATCCTCAAGGGTAGGGACATGGCCGGGCCAGTTCAGAGCCGTCGTGACCAGAACAAGGTCGAGAAGCGCGGCCGTATCATTGCGGCGGCGCGCGCCCTGTTCACCCACAAGGGGTTCGACGCCACCACGACGCAAGAAATCGCGGACGCTGCTGGCGTCGCTGCGGGCACCGTATTCACCTACGCCAAGACCAAGGAAGATCTGCTGATCCTCGTCTTCCATGACGAGATGCTTGAGGTTGCCGAAGATGCCTACAAGGCGGCGCGCAAACGGCCCGACCTTCTCGATCAAGTGGTCGTCTTCTTCGAAACGATGGTTGCCTACCACGCGCGTGATCTGCCGCTTGCGCGCGCCCTGATGCGGCAACTGGGCTATGTGAGTGGCGACGACCAGCGCACGCTTGTGCGGGAGCTCATGAGGTCGGTGTACGGCAAACTCGCCCTTCTGGTTGAAGACGCCAAGGGTAGGGGCGAAGTCGCGGCATCGAGTCCATTGCTCGCCTCGGCCCGCAGCCTTTTCGCAATCTACTACCTTCACCTAGGCGCAATGCTCAATGGATACGTCGACCGAGAGCAATTCGACCGCGACTTGCGTACCGAACTTGGACTTTTGATGCGCGGCCTGACCTGATCACTCAGGGCTAAGGCCAAGAAAGCCAGCAACTTGAACCACGCAAGACGGCCCATGCCGCCTGGGAGGTACAACCATGCCTGCAAGAACCGGCCAGCAGTTCCTGGATGGTCTGAAAACGCCACGCGAAATCTATGTCGGAGATGAGCGCGTTACCGACGTCGCCTCGCATTCCGAATTCAGCGGCGCCGCGGAGGAACTCGCAGCAGTCTTCGATCTGCAGCATGCTGAAGCGACGCGCTGCCTTGTGCCTGACCCGGAAACTGGCGAGCTGATCAACGCGAGCCATCTGATCCCGCGTTCTCGCGACGATCTGTTCAAGCGCCACGCGGCGCTGGAAGTCTGCGCCGAGCACAGCGTCGGCATCATGGGGCGGACGCCTGACTACATGAACGTCACCTTCGCCGGGTTCGCTGCGCGTCCCGACGAGTGGGCGCAAAAAGGAAACGAACAGGGCGCAGAAAATCTAGTCGCCTTCCAGAAAGAGCTTCGTCAGAACGATCTTTCGCTTACCCACACCATCATTCACCCCACGGTCGACAAGGCGCAGGGCGACGTACCGCGAGCCGGCAATGACGTGGCGCTCCAGAAGGTTGGTGAAACCGAGCACAGCATCGTCGTGCGTGGCTCCCGTATCCTCGCGACCTTGGCGCCTTTTGCAGACGAGATGGCGGTCTATCCGTCCTATCCGCTGCCGGAGGGGTCGGACGCCTACGCACTGGCCTTCAGCATTCCGATGACGACACCCGGCATGAAGATCCTGTGCCGCGACAGCTATTCGGCGCCAAAGAATGCTCACGACTTCCCGCTGTCCGGCCGCTTCGACGAACAAGACGCCTTCGTTATCTTCGACGATGTCGAAGTTCCGAAGGATCGCGTGTTCATCAATGCGAACCTCGCCGCGTACAATTCGGTTATGCGGACGTCATGGTCCCCCAACATCATGCAGCAGACCATGATCCGGGCGCAGACCAAGCTCGAGTTCGCATGGGGTCTCGCGAGCCGGATGCTGAAATGCATCAACGGCAAGAACCCGGCTGCACAGGAGATGCTCGGGGAAATCTGGTCATTCTCCGAGTTCGCGCGCTCGGCAATCTACGCCTCCGAGATGCAGGCGAAGGAGTATCCGGGCGGCGTCTGGTTCCCTGACGTGCGGCCCTTGCATGCCCTGCGGTCGTCCCTGCCATTCTGGGTTCCGCGTGTGAACGAGATCATCCGTCTTCTCGGTTCGCACAACGTGTTCGCGGCGCCGACCGAAGCGCAGATGCGCAATCCCGACCTTAAGGATCTGATCGACCACTACCTGCGCGGCGCGGGCGACGTGAAGGCCGATGAGCGCGTGCGGGTCTATCGCCTCGCCTGGGATTTCGTCGGCAGCGCGCTGGCAAGCCGCAACGAACAGTACGAGCGCTTCTATCTGGGCTCAGGCGCGCGCAACCGCCAGACACACGAAATGTTCTCGGATCCGGCGCGCGCCAATCGTCTGGTCGACCAATTCGTCAACCTTCAATCACAAGACGCCAAGGGAGGCTCGGCATGTCCGAAGGCCGCGTGAATGTCGCCGGAGTAGACGTCTCCACCGATCACTATATCGACGGACGCCGCGTAGCGTCAAAAGATCGCTTTCTCGATCGTTCACCGGTCGATGGCTCCAAGCTTGCTGACATCTCAGCGGGCGGCAAGAACGAAGCTGATGCGGCTGTCGCGGCTGCGCGCAAGGCATTCCCCACATGGGCCGCTCTTGGGCCTGAAGGCCGCGCACCGATCCTTCAACGCTTCGCTGAAGGCATCAAGGCCCGCACCGCAGATCTGGCGGCAGTCGAAACCATCGACAACGGCTCACTCCTGACCGGCAACCAGCACCGCGTCATTCCGCGTGCGGCGCTGAATATATCCTATTTTGCCGAGCACGCCTTGACCCTGCGCGGCCATACGATCGACTCGCCCGAGGTGGTGAACCACGTTCACTACGACCCGGCCGGCGTCGCGGTGCTGGTGACACCGTGGAATGCACCGCTGATGCTGACGACTTGGAAGGTCGGTCCGGCGCTCGCTGCCGGCAACGCGATCGTGATCAAGCCGCCGGAATGGGCCCCGCTCACTTGCTCGCTGCTGGCTGATATCGCGGAAGCAGCTGGCGTCCCGGCAGGCGTGCTCAATGTCGTCCAGGGCATTGGCGAGGATGCTGGCGCTGCGCTTGTCGAGCAAAATGATATCGACCGGATCAGCTTCACAGGTTCGACGGACACCGCGAAGATCATCGGCACAGCTGCGGCGCGCAGCATTACACCGATGAGTTCGGAACTCGGCGGCAAGTCGCCGTTCATCGTCTGTGCGGACGCAGACCTGAAGGCCGCAGCCCAGACCGTTGCGGGCCAGTACATCAACGCCGGGCAGGTGTGCCTCGCAGGCACCCGCATCCTGGTCGAGGAGAAGATTGCCGGAGAGTTCCTGGAACTCGTCCGCGACGCCGTCGGGCACATGACCGTGGGCGATCCACGCGAGCCGACGACGCGGGTCGGCCCGCTGATCCATCCTGAGCACTTCGAGCGCGTTCAGGGTTTCGTTGAGCGTGCCCGCAAGGACGGCGTGGAATTCCTCTGGGGTGGCGCGCGTCACAACAAGGGCGACCTCTACTTCCAGCCAACCCTGATTGCCGGCGCCAAACTCGATTCGGAAATCTTCCAGTCGGAAGTCTTCGGGCCGGTTCTGACCTGGAACACCTTCCGCTCCGACGACGAAGTGATCGAGGTGGCCAACGCGACTAAGTACGGCCTCGCTGGCACGCTGTTCACGAGCGACGAGGCGCGCGCCATGCGCATGGCATCTCAAGTCGTCGCGGGCACGATCTGGGTGAACTGCTTCTTTGTTCGTGAACTCGCAGCTCCCTTCGGCGGCTCGCGTGTGTCAGGCATCGGCCGTGAGGGCGGTACTTGGAGCTTTGATTTCTACTGCGACATCAAGAACGTGGCCGTACGCAAAGGCTCGTTCAAACACTAGGGAGGCTTACGTGGTCCAGGTCACAGAGCTTGGCTACCTCACGCTGGGCGTGAGCAATCTTGAACAGTGGAAGGCCTTCGCGGGCGACATTCTCGGGCTTGAAGTTGTCGCCGGCGACAAGTCGAACCGCGCTTATCTGCGGATGGACTACTGGCATCATCGTATCACGCTTGAAGAAGACGGGTCCGATGATCTGAAGCTCCTGGGGTTCCGCGTGGCCGGACCGGACGAGTTCGGTGAGCTGGCGAAGCACCTCGATGCGTCTGGCGTCAAGGTGCGGCGAGGATCCTTCGATGAAGCCTATGAGCGGCATGTTCTTGAGGTCATGATGCTTCAGGATCCGAGCGGGTATCCGATCGAGATCTTTCACGGACCACACGTCCAGGCGAGCAACCCCTTCTACCCGGGGCGCCGGATGCACGGCGCCTTCAAGACCGGCGCTGGGGGCCTTGGCCACGTCATGCAGACCGACAGGGCAGGGTTCGAAAAAACATACGCGTTCTACCGACTTCTTGGGATGCGTGGCGGGATCGAGTACCGCGTCCCGGTGCCCGATCTCCCGCGGCCGCACGACCTCATGTTTTTCCACTGCAATGAGCGCGATCACACCGTGGCGTTTGGCGCTCCGGGGAAGAAGCGCATCAACCACCTGATGTTCGAAGTCGAAAGCTTTGACGATGTCGGCCTCGCCTACGAGACCGTGAAGAAGGCCGGCGTCAAGATCGGCATCGAGCCCGGTCGCCACGCCAACGACCAGATGTATTCGTTCTATTTCATGAATCCGTCGGGTTTCATGTCGGAGATCGGCTGGGGCGCACGGTCTGCGTCGTACCAATCGGAGTACTACCAGCGCGACACATACGGTCACCAATCGGTGCCCGGAGTGGTCAAGCCAAGCATGGAGCCTGTATGAGCTCCACGCGCGCGTACCAACCTCCCGGCGACGAGCAGCGGATACGCTACCGCGAGGCTCTCGGCCGCTTTCCAACCGGCGTTGCATTCGCGGCGGCGTCTGCGCCTGATGGCGCGCCGGTCGGCTTGCTGGTCAACTCCTTCACCTCTGTCTCAATGGATCCGCCGCTCGTAAGCTGGTGCCTCGCGCACACCGCCCGCAGCCGTCCCGTGTTCTCACGGGTAGCCCATTTTGCGATCAGCGTGCTCGCCGAAAGTCAGAAGGCGCTGATCGAAGCGCTCCGGCGACCCGCGGAAGAGCGCTTCTCGGGCATACAAATCCGCAGCGGAGCTGGCGGCGCGCCTGTTCTTGAAGCCGCCGCCGCCGCCTTCGAATGCCGAACCTTCAGCGTCAACCGCGCCGGTGACCACGACATTTTGATCGGCGAGGTCACCTCGTTCGAGAGCGGTGCGGACGAGCCCCTAGCTTACCTCGGTGGTCGCTTTGGCCAGGTCCGAGTCTTCGGTTGAAAATCACCAAGGAGAAAAGCCCGTGTCTGTACTGACTGGACCGCGCGAAGAATGGCGACGCATTCTGTTCGAGGGAACACCCGTCTGGGTGAAGCCAGAAGGCGACGTGCTGCGCCTGGGCGACGGGCGGACGACATCCGAAGCCAGCGCTATCTACCTGCCGCCGTGCGACCCGACCAAGATCATCTGCATCCACCTGAACTACGAATCACGTCGCGTTGAATTCCATGCGCCTGCGCTGACGACACCGACCTATTTCCAGAAGCCGCTGACGACCCTCAACGCGCATCGAGGAAAATTGAACCGGCCGGCCGACTGCCAGTACCTCAACTACGAGGGCGAGATCGCCGTGATCGTCGGCAAGCCGATGCGCAACGTGGCGCCGGCCGACGTCTGGGACTATCTGGCTGGCTTCGCCGCCGCCAACGACGTCGGCGCGCAGGATTTCCGCGACACGGATGCTGGCTCGATGCTGCGTGTCAAAGGCCAGGACGGCTTCTGTCCCATCGGCCCTGGCATCGTACGTGGTGTCGACATTCGCGAGTCGCGCGTGCGCACCTACATCAATGGAAAGGTCGTCCAGGACGGACCTGTTAGCGAGATGACTTTCGACATCCCCTACATCATGGCCGACCTGTCGCGGCACATCACCTTCCTGCCCGGCGACGTCGTGCTGTCGGGAACGCCGGCCAACTCGCGGCCGATGAATCCCGGTGATGTCGTTGAGGTCGAAGTGACCGGCGTGGGGCGCGTCAGCAACACCGTGCAGGAAACACCGGCGCCCACACATGCAGTCGGCCACCAACCAACAGACAGTGAGCAGGTTCGCCGCGTGGCGCTAGGGCAGTTCCCACCGCGCACTTGAACCAGACGAGACGCAAAATGTTCGAGCTTCGGCCAAGACACGAGACTGAAGGCGAACGGAGGAGGAAGACATGAAACTGACAGTAAAGTTCACCGATGACGGCGGCGATGCGCTCACCGTGGTTTTCGACAATGCCAATGGCACAGTTGCCAACGACCGCGGCTTCAAGGGCGCTTTCACTTACGATCCGGCGTCTAACACGGCGACCATCAACGCCGAGGACTTCAAAGGTACGGTGACCTATGCTGGTCCGCCGCCTTTGGAGATCGGTGCGCAGACGCGCTACACCAATTCCTTCGGCCAACAGGGTGTCGCAACCCTTCTGGCAGTGGAGTGAAGTGGTGAGGCTCGCCACATTCATTGACGGCGCCGGAACCCGCATAGGTCTCCTCAAGGACGAGGGGATCGTCGATCTGGCCAAGGCAGACCCTAGTCTGCCGCGGGACATGATCAGCTTGATCGCGGGCTGGGCTGATCACCGTGCGAAGGTCGCGAATGCTGCCTCTCGCGCAGCTGACTTTCCGTTAGCATCGGTTTCACTTGAAGCGCCCGTGCCGCGTCCCGGAAAGATCATGGCCATTGGGCTCAACTATGCGGACCACATCGTTGAGAGCGGTCAAACGACGCCCGAGCACCAGGTCTGGTTCGGCAAACAAGTCACCGCCGTGAACGGCCCCTATGCGCCCATCCTGCTGCCCAAGGTCTCCAAACGACTGGATTACGAGGCCGAACTCGCCGTCATCATCGGCGCGCGTGCGAAGCATGTCTCCAGGGACGATGCCCGCAGCGTCATCTTCGGATACTGCGTCGGGAACGATGTTTCGGTGCGCGACTGGCAAATGCGGACCTCGCAGTGGATCGTCGGCAAGAGCTTCGACACCCATGCGCCCTTCGGCCCCGCAATCGTGACGGCGGACGAAATCGACGATCCGCACACGCTGGGAATTCGCGCGCTTGTAAACGGCGAGAAGCGCCAGGATTCGAACACGGCGAACCTCGTTTTCAGCGTCTATGATCAGATCGCCTACCTGTCTCAGGCGATGACGCTTGAACCTGGCGACGTGATTTTTACCGGTACGCCGGGCGGCGTTGGCGCCGCGATGAAGCCGCCGAAGTATCTCAAGGCGGGTGACGTCACACGTATCGAAATCGACAAGCTCGGCTTCATCGAAGCCCGGGTGGTTGCGGAAGTTTAGGCGCAGTTGGCGCGAAAACAGATCTTGATCGGCCATAGCGTGGAGACGCGCGGTCGGCCAGGCGAACGAGGAGGCGACCATGACGAAATGGCAGATGGACTCCAATCTTCTTGATCCCGATATCTTTCCGCAGGAGAAGGGGCCGCCGCATGCGCTGTTCGATCTCTGGCGGGCGCAGGATCCGGTCCACTGGAACCCGCCGACGCCGAGCTACGTACCAAACGTACCTGCCTCCTCCATGACCAAGGGCTTCTGGGTTCTGACGCGATATCAGGACGTGTTCGATGTCTCCCGCGACACCGATCGCTTCAGCTCCTTCGATGAGGGCTTCGTCATCTGGGATCTGGAAGACGGCGAGCTGGCCCTGCACAGGGCGAACCTGATGGGCATGCAGCCCGCCGATCATACCGCCGTCAAGCAAGTGGTAATGCCCGCATTCGCGCCCAAAGTGATGAATGCGATGGCGCCGGAGATCGACAGACTGGCGCGCGAACTGGTCGATGAGGTCATCAATCGCGGTCAATGTGAGTTCGTGTTCGACGTCGCCTCCAAGCTTCCCGTCTACACGTTCTGCGAGCTGATGGGCATTCCGGAAAGCATGCGCGCCCGCGTCGTCGATCTCGGGAACGCCATGGCCGATGTGGAAACGCGGGGCCAGCACACGCTCGATCCGACATTCCAGTTGTTCGCAATCGCCGAGGAAATCTCGGAGATGAAGCGGCAACAACCGGACGGTTCGCTCATGAGCCTGCTGGTTCACGACAAGACGCTCGGCCTCAGCCAGATCAACATCAACATGTTCTTTATTGTCTTCTCGGTGGCAGGGCATGAAACAACGCGCAGCACCGCCGCTCACTTCATGCATATGATGAAGGCGCACCCTGACCAGTATCGGCTGTTGCGCAGCGATGTGGACAAGCATCTCGAGAATGCCATCGAGGAGGTTCTGCGGTTTACCTCCACCACGACCAATTTCAGGCGCACGGCGACCATGGATACCGAAATTGGCGGTCATGCCGTCAAGAAGGGTGACAAGATCTACATGTCGTACGCCGCAGCCAATCACGACCCAGCCGTGTTTGAGGCGCCGCATGTCTTCGACATCACACGCGCAAATGCCCGCAAGCATCTGTCCTTCGGAACCGGACCACATGTGTGCATCGGCGCCCGTTTGGCGCGAATGCAGCTTCACGCGCTTCTGAAGCAGATCGTGACCCGCATTCCCGATTTCCAGATTATCGGCGAGCCTGAATGGCTTCGCTCGATCTGGTTCAATGCGATCACGCGCCTGCCAATCGCATTCACGCCTGAACGCGCCGTTGCCTGAGGGCCCAATTCACGATGGCAAATGCGCACGCGACGGAGGTAGGATCGAAGGCAGGGCGCGCCAGTCCTGGCCATCAACCTAACTTCGAAAGTCGCTCCATGTCCGAAATCGATCGGTCGCCTGCGACGGCCGCCGCGCCGCTAAAGTTACGAGACGCCACGACATTCGTCCTGTGCTTCCTTGCGGCGCTGGTTGAGGGTTTCGACCTGCAGTCGGCAGGCGTTGCAGCGCCCAAATTCGGGCCGGTCTACGCGCTCGACCCCGCCGCTTTGGGTTGGGTATTCAGCGCGAACACGTTCGGGTTGTTTCTTGGCGCCGCAATTGGCGGGGGGCTCTCTGACAGGGTCGGGCGTCGCGTCATCCTGATCGCCTCCATGTTCCTGTTCGGCCTCTTCTCGCTTGGCACTGCCTTTGCTCCCAGCGCCGACGTGTTTATCGCGATGCGGTTCCTCACAGGGCTAGGCCTGGGCGGGGCCCTGCCCAATCTGGTCGCCATGACCGCGGAGACGGGATCTCGTGAGAATCGCGCACGGAAGGTGATCCTGATCACGGCGGGAATGCCGCTTGGCGGCGCGCTCGCCGGCGTGCTCGCGCTCGTTGGGGCCGCTCTCGACTGGAAGATCATTTTCTGGGTCGGCGGTATCGCCCCGATCGTAGTTGGTATCGCAATTCTGTTCTTGCTGCAGGAGACAAGGAGCGTTGCGAGGGCGCAGCCTTCGGATGCAACTGCTCACTCGGCCACCGCTCGCGCCCTGTTTGGCGGCGGCAGGAGCCTTCCAACTCTCCTGCTATGGGCCGGCTTCTTCTTCACGCTGGTGGTTCTCTACCTGATCCTCAACTGGCTGCCGTCGCTCCTCATCGGCAAGGGGTTCGAACGCTCAGATGCGACCCTTGGAACGCTGCTGTTCTCGGTCGGCGGCGCCGTTGGGGCGGTCGTGCTTGGGGTCCTGATGACGCATCTGGGGTGGCGGATCATCGTCGCAGTGTCGTACGCTTGCATGGCCGCCGCGATCTTCGCCATGGCGTCGATTACGCACGACATCGGTGCGATGCTGGCATGTGCGTTCGCGATCGGCTTCTTTGTGATCGGAGCTCAGTTCCTGCTCTATGGCCTCTCCCCGACAATGTACCCGTCCCGGTACCGTGGAGCGGGGGTTGGGTGGGGTGTCGCGGTGGGGCGACTTGGTTCTGTCGCGGGACCGGCGTTGGCGGCAGGAATCCTGGCCGCGGGGCGCAGCGCATCTGACGTGATGCTTGCGATGTTGCCGGTCATCGCATTGGCATTTCTTGCTGTCTTCGTCCTCACCTGGCGTCCGGCTAGTGAAGGTGCGTAACGCCAGCGGACGATCTTTGAAATCGATCCACGAAGCCCCAACAGGGGGGCTGTCGCGTGCCGCAAGCGTATAGGTCAACAGGGAGGAAACGATGCTAGCCAGAACATTTATGCCCGGAGCGGCGATCTGCGCGATTTGTGCGGTCAGTGCTGCGGCCATTGCGCAGGAGCCCTCCTCAGCGGGCAAGGCGGCGACCGCCTCCGCTGCGCCGGTGACGCCCTGGGCGCCGCCGAAAAATGCTTTCCGCCAGCCCGACCTCAGTGGCTTCTGGACGAACGTGACGCTCACGCCGTTGACGCGCGATCCGAAGCTTTCTGACAAGGCCGTGCTGACGGCGGCGGAAGCAAAGAGCAGGGAGCAGACGTTTGCGGCCGCGCTTGAAGCGCGTGACGCCGTCGTCTCCGACACCAACTCTCTGCCTGGAAATGCCGAAGACAAGGCCAAGGATGCGCAACTGATTGCCGCCCGCTCCGACTTTGCAAATTCCGGCGGGGCTGTGGGCGGGTACAATACATACTGGCTGGATCCGGGAACTCACATCCTGGAAATCAACGGCGAATACCGGACATCGATCCTGACGACGCCGAACGGCCAGTTCCCTCCGCGCAAAGCCGACGCTCCAAAGCCGTCGACCACGCGTCCGCCGGGCGGAGAGTACGAAAGCTATGAGAACCGGCCTCTCGGCGATCGCTGCATTGGCTTCGCACGCAACGCACCTCCACCCATGCTGCCCAATGGATACTACAACAACAACTATCAGATCGTGCAGACCGCCAATTCAGTCGTGATCCAGGTGGAGCACATTCATGACGTCCGTATCATCCGGCTCAACGCCAGACACCGCACCGATGGGCTACGGCCATGGAACGGGGATGCAGTCGGTCGTTATGACGGAAACACGCTGGTGGTGGAAACGACAAACCTTCCTCAGGCGCAAGGCTTCGCCGGGTCATGGAAAGATCTCAAGGTCACCGAGTGGTTCACCCGCACCTCGCCCGCAAGCATCACCTACCGTTTTGAGGTTGATGATCCTGACACGTGGGAGAAGCCGTGGGGCGGTGAGTATGTCTTCCATCCCCTCGATGGCGTGATCTACGAATACGCCTGTCACGAAGGCAACTACGCGCTGACAGCGATCCTGGCCGGAGCGCGTAATCAGGAACGTCAGGGCAAGCCCAACTAGGCCTCGCAGAGCCCGCCTGTCGGGTGGGCAGCGTGTGTTCCCTAGCCAATCGTCAGAGACAGGACCAAATGAACCACGCGTTAGATCCCGATGTCGCCGCGGTGCTGTTCGAGGGGGCGAGAACGCATAGCGGATGGTTGAGCCGGGAGGTCCCTGACGGACTTCTCGCCACCCTCTACCAGCGTCTTCGGTGGGCGCCGACCAGCATGAATTCGAATCCGGGAAGATTCCTTTTCGTGCGGTCGGCTGACGCCAAAAAACGTCTTGTCGCGCATCTCATGCCCAACAATGTTGAAAAGACAATGTCCGCACCGGTCTGCGTGATTGTCGCGAAGGACGCCCGGTTCCACGATTTCATGCCACAGCTGCTTCCCGGGCGGCCTCTGCGGGAACACTTCGAGCAAAAACCCGCCGCTCGCCGCGGTAACTTCAACGCGCAACGCGACACTCCAGGGGGCCTACCTGATACTGGCGGCGCGATCGCTCGGCCTCGATTGCGGCCCGATGTCAGGCTTCAACGCCGCTTCCCTCGATGCGGACTTCTTCCCCGATGGTCGTTGGAAGTCGGATTTCCTGGTCAACATCGGCTTTGGCGATGCCGCAAAACTCCGGCCTCGTAATCCTCGGCTGGAGTTTGATCAGGCATGCCAGATCCTTTGAAGGGGAGTGACGACAGCAATGGCCGCTAGGATCTGGTTCGCCGACGTTGATCTGGACTTGATCAACACCCGTCACGCTGCAGATATCAACGGACATCTCGGGATCGAGTTGACCGGATGCGGCTCTGACTGGCTTGAAGGCCGCATGCCGGTCGATGCCCGGACACGCCAGCCGATGGGGATACTACACGGGGGCGCCTCCGTGGTGCTGGCCGAGAGCCTGGCCAGCGTTGCAGCGAACCTCTGTGTGGATGGGGAAAAGTTCTTCTGCGTCGGACAGGAGGTGAATGCGAACCATCTCCGATCGGTGCGCGAGGGCTTCGTCACGGCCGTGGCGCGACCATTCCATCTGGGGAAAACGAGTCAGGTCTGGGGTATCGACATCAAGGACGGCCGCGGCAGGCCGACCTGTATTGCCCGCCTCACCATCGCTGTCGTCGCGCGCAAGATCGCGGCAGGAGACTAGACCATTTTACCGCTGCCAGAAGAGCGACCGCTGTCGCTGGCAGTCCCGAACTTTTTTGAGGAGACAGGGCATGACGAGAACCGACTCAGTCCGCGGGCGGACGGCGCTGGCCGTGGCGCAATGCGCGGGAATGGTGGACCTGGTCGCATTGCCCGTCTGGGTGGGAACTCTGGTTCTGCACTACAAGTTCGACCCGCAACAGTCTGGGCTGCTTGTCACTCTCTTTTTGTCCGGCGCCGTCCTGTCCAGCATCGTGATCGCCCCGCTTTTTCATCGGCTGAAATCCGGTCGATGGGTTGCAGCTGTGGCTTTTGCTGCAGCTAGTCTGATCTTCTTCACGCTGTCGCAGACGTCCAGTTTCGAAGTGATGGCGCTCCTACACGGGATTGGAGGTTTGGCGATCGGCGCGGCGCTTAGCGTCAAGGACGGGACCATCGCACGTAGCGCAAATCCGCATCGCCTTTTCGCCATGTGCGGAGCAGCCCTCGGCGCATTTGCCTTGGTCTTCCTGAGTACAGTTCCACCACTTGTGGCGCAGTATGGTGGACCGCTGTTTTTCCGGATCTTTGCGGCAGTCATGCTTGTGGGAGCAGTGACGTCGCTGCTGGCCTTTCCGGCGCTTGATGCAGCGGGCCCCGCTCCTGCGCCGGCTCCCCAGTCCCGCGGTTCATCAACACGCATGATATGGGCCGGCATAATCGGCCTGTGTTGCATGAGCATTGTGCAGGCGATGGGGTTCAGTTTTCTCGAGAGAATAGGGGCCGACAGCGGCTTTGGGGTTGAGCAGGTAGCGGCGGTCCTTATGGCCGTGGGCTTCGTGAATCTCTTCCCGACTGCGCTCGCGGCCATTCTTCAAAAGCGCGTGGCGGCAAAATACGTGTTGATGGCAGGGGCGGGGGTGCAAGCCATCCTGGTGTTCACGGTTTTCAACTCCGCGTCGTTCTGGCCCTACGCAGTCGCGGGGACGAGCTTCGCCGCTGTGATGCTATTCACGCACGTTTTCGGGTTTGGCCTTCTTGCCAGCATGGAGACCACGGGCCGTGTGCTTGCCGCGACGCCGGCCATGATGATGTCGGGGGCGGCGGTAGGCCCGCTACTCGGCGGCACACTCGTCAAATTCGCCAACTACCAGGCGGTGGGGGGGGCAGCGATTTTGATTGGCTCAGTGGCCCTGTTATGTTTCATCCAGCTGCCACGCGCGGGAACCGCACGTCTGGAGAAGGCCGGCGCCGCCTGAGCGCATGTATTTATGCCTGTCGGCATCGCGCATGTCGAACGTGGCAGACCAACGGGAGGCGCGGACATGAGAATCGCAATCGTCGGCGCCGGCATAGGCGGCCTCACGGCGGCCCTCAGTCTGCATGCTGCCGGATTCAGGCCCACCGTATTTGAGGCAGTCACGACGCCGGCCCCGCTTGGTGTTGGCATAAATGTGCTTCCCCACGCCATGCGGGAGTTTGCTGCGCTCGGTCTGTTGGACGACATGCGCCGGATCGGCGTGGAAATTCAGGACCTGTTCTATCTCACGCGCTATGGCCGCGAGATCTGGCGAGAGCCGCGCGGTATCAAGGCGGGCTACAACTGGCCTCAGATCGCGGTCCATCGCGGAGAGCTGCAGATGTTGCTGCTCGCCAAGGTCATCGAGCGGCTGGGACCGGATGCCGTGAAGTTTGATCGGGCGCTGGCCGACCTCGAATTGCGCGACGGAGCGGTTGCCGCCAACTTCGTCAGCCGTGGCGGTGGCGCGGCCGAGAGCGTTACCACTGACCTGCTGATCGCCGCTGACGGAATTCATTCGGCAGTCCGGCGCAAATTCTATCCCAATGAAGGCATGCCGAAGTGGAACCGTGTCACCCTGTGGCGCTCCACGCTCCAGCTTTCGCACTTCTCCCTCGGGCCTTCCATGCTGTGGGCTGGGCATTCGCGCCAGAAGTTTGTCGCGTATCCCATAAAACATGACCCCGCATCCGGAGAAACGCTGCTGAACTGGATCTGCGACCTCAAGGCCGACAGCGGCGATACGCCTGGCAAGGAGGACTGGAACAAGCGCGGTGATCCGGCGGATATCCTCCCAGCCTTCGCGAATTGGCGGTGGTCCGGTGTGGATGTGCCGGAGATCATCCGCTCAGCGGGATCCATCTACGAATTTCCCATGGTCGACCGGGATCCCAATCCGCGCTGGACGTTTGGACGCGTAACGCTGATCGGGGATGCGGCCCACCCAATGTACCCAATCGGCTCGAACGGGGCGACACAGGCCATCATCGACGCGCGCGCGCTGGCCTACCATCTTCAGACCGCAGGCGGAGTGGACGAGGGCCTCGCGGCTTACGAGGCGGAACGGCGGGAAGCAACGTCACGTATCGTTCTGATGAATCGCGCGCAGGGGCCGGACAAGGTCATGGACGTTGCAGAAGAGCGGGCCCCAGAACCGGGAGACGATCTTGATGCCCGCTTCCCCATGTCAGAGCGCGCCACCATCGCGGCCGAGTACAAGAAGGTAGCCGGCTTCGACCCGGCGGCCCTCAACGCCAAGCCGAGTTACACGCCCTAGTTCGGTCTGAAACCTGTTCGTGCGGCCGCAGGCTCTGAGGAGGACGGGATGTCTACCTGCCGCTTACCCCAGTTCGAAGACATTGAGACGAACCGCATTTGCAGCGCGCGCGCCCATCGCCATCGCAAGCACGTGATTGAGCCGCAACAACCCAGGCGCGTTCGTCCTCAGCCGAATGAAGGTACGGAAATAGTATTCCGACGGATCGACAGGCTCGCCGCGCGCCAATGCGGCAAGGACCGGGGGACTGCCCCACCGCACGCCCTGGGAGCGGACCTCGACGGCGCCATGATCGCTGAGATCGAGGATGTAGTGTGCATCTATCTCCAGCGTGCCGTCCTGGGCAACGCTCTGCCAGTCGCCGCCGCCGGGCAAAACGACGCCGCCCAAGTCGCCCTCGACGCTGCCGCCAATGATCGGGACGAATCGTCGGCCAGGGGATATTTCGGATATCACCGTCGGCGCGCCGACATCCACGCGTAGGTCCATCAGGTGTTTCAGTTGAGGCGTCACAGTTGCATCCGAGAAAAACCACTTCGAGAGTTCATGCCGAAGCGCCTCTCATCGCGACGAAATTCTACGGTGGCTAGAGACAGGCGACAACCGATCGTTTGCCGTTTCGGAAGTACCGACGGCTCTTGCAGGCGCATGGAAGACTGATTGCGAAATGGGCAGTTTCATCACGCTTCGAACCGGCCCCACGGCCAGCGATTTTGGTATTTTCATCATCCCGGCCCTGAGTGTGGGGCCCGCGGATGAGCGCTACATGTTTGGCGGCGTCGGCCTTGCAGCAGCAGTCGCGGCCGCCGAGCAGGCGAGCGGACGACCGCTCATATGGGCAACTGCACAGTATCTGGCGCCCATGCCTTCCGGACACGAGCTGAAGCTTGGCGTTCAGGTGAGCACGGAGGGGCGGGCCACGTCGCAGATTATGGTTGTCGGTCGTCATGGGGACCAGGAAGTTCTCTGCGTGACTGCAGCTACCGGCGCGCGCGGCGATACCGTCAAGGGGCAATGGCTTGAGATGCCTCGCATTCCGTCCCCTGACGCCTGTGCTGCCGTCTCACACTGGCGAGGCGATCATACGGGTCTGCATGGCCAGCTGGAGGTCAGAGCGGCACGCGGGCGCTACAGCACCGACAGGGAAGGCCACCCGGCGCGTGATGGTCGGTTGATTATATGGGCGCGACCCAGGACCCCAGTTGGCGTGGACGCCGCACTACTCGCACTGCTGGGAGATCTGGCGCCAAACGGGGTGGGGAACGCCTTGGGCGCCAACGCTGGCGGCAATAGCCTCGACAACACAATTCGTATCCTGAGGATTGTTCCTACTGCCTGGATTGTCGTCGACGTTCAGGTGTGCGGGATCGAGCGCGGCTTTGCACATACGCAGGTCAATCTCTTCGCCGAAACGGGGGAGCTCATGGCCACCGGAAGTCAGACGCTTATCCTGCGCGTCCGTTCATCGACACGGTCGGACTAGCGGGAGGCTATAGCCCTTGTATTCGCGGTGGGCGCAGACATCGGCGCGGTTTCTGACCCCGGTCCGTAAGCCTGTTCCTGGCCTGCATGCCCTCAGATCCGGCGCGTTTATGAGGCCGCGCTGACGGGGCATCAGGAAATGCCCATACGATGCGGATCCTGAGGCCCTGGGCCCGCCAATCAGCATGATCTGACGTGGCAGCGTGGCCCCGATGCATCAGTTTCGTCACCTGTGCGCGCGGGAAGCATCGCATCGAGAGCCTTGAATAGTAATATAGTAGTTCAGCGCGACACGTGGGCGGGTCGCACTAGAGCGGTATCACAAACATCTGAATCCGGCGGGGATTCCAGTTTCGGCTGAATTCTGATTCCGTGTCTGTCGGCCGGACAGGAGGCCGGCAGGCATGACGCGAGCCCTGTCGATGGATCTTCGCAAGCGGGCAATGGCTCGTCTTGAGAAGGGAGAGAGCGTTCGTTCGATAGCTGCAACGCTGGAGGTTGCTCCCTCTTCGGTGGTGAAGTGGTCGCAGCGTCAGCGGACGACGGGAAGCTGTGCACCGAAGAAGATGGTCGGCCACAAACCTTACGTGCTGAAGGATAAGGATCGCGACTACATCCGCGCGCGGTTCAAGGCGAAGGCCGACACGACGATCCGTGGACTTCAGGCTGAGCTTTCTGAGCGTGGGACACAGGCAAGTTACGGTGCGATCTGGAACTTCATCCGCGGCGACGGTCTGAGTTTTAAAAAAAACCGCCATCGCCGATGAGCGGCTGCGGCCTGACGTCGTAAGGCGCCGTAAGCGCTGGCGCGACCTTCAGACCCGGCTCGATCCTGACCGCCTGGTCTTCATCGACGAGACCTGGGTGAAGACTGACATGGCCCCGCTGAGAGGCTGGAGCGCCTGCGGAACAAGGCTCCTTGGCTATGCCCCGCACGGCCGCTGGAAGACATCCACCTTCCTGGCAGGCCTGCGTACAGATGCGATCACCGCTCCCTTCGTCTTCGAGGGGCCGATCAACGGCGAGATCTTCCGAACCTACATCTCCGAAGTGCTTGTGCCGTCCTTGCGGCCTGGCGACATCGTGGTGTTGGACAATCTCGGCAGCCACAAAAGCCAGGCTGTCCGCTCGATGATCCGAAAGGCCGGCGCTCGAGTCTGGTTCCTGCCGCCCTACAGCCCTGATCTCAATCCGATCGAGCAGGTGTTCTCGAAGCTCAAACACCTGCTCCGCAAGGCCCAGGAACGAACCACCGAGCGCACCTGGGACCGCATCGCCGAGCTCCTCAAAGCCTTCTCCGCCGAGGAATGCGCCAACTATGTCGCCAACTCAGGTTATCGCTTCAAGCCAATCTGATCCCGCTCTAGGCACTGTCTCTAGGTCAAAAGACCATAGGAATGACCTATTGACTTATGAGCTTTGCCCCTTGAAGCTGAAGCATCAGGAGCAGGGGAAGGTTCCGGAATTTCGCAGGCGCAGCATTGATCGTGACGGCCGGGGATGGGCGTCGCGCTTCCGATGAGAGCGGCAGGGATGGCGGCCTTACCCACAAAGAAAAAACTAGGGATGGAACAATGCTGAACTCTTTTGCTGCCCGGCTACTCGCCGGGGCGTCCGTGCTTGCCATGCCTGCGCTGGGCGTGCAGGGAGCTTGGGCTCAGGCCGCCAAGGACGCTCAGCCGCAGTCGGCCGCCACTGGCGTTGACCAGACCGCGCCCGCTGGGCCGGCGGAGGAGCCTGAGGGCGCCGATCGGGTCGTGATCACCGGATCGCGCCTCGGAGCCACGGGATTCACCGCCCCGACGCCTGTTACCCAGTTCGATCGGGAGGTTCTCGACGCACAACCTGCCGTATCCCTCGGCGATGTCCTGTCCCAGATGCCTACGTTCCGCGCGAGCACCGGTCCGAGCCAGAACCAGCGGAACGTTGGCGCCGGCCAGAACACGCTTGACTTGCGGGGCCTCGGGCGCGGACGGACGCTGGTCCTCGTCGACAACCAGCGTTTCACGCCGACCAACAGCGATGGTTCTTTCGACACCAACATGATCCCCGCGGGTCTCATCGAACGAATCGACGTCGTGACCGGCGGCGCATCCGCCGCTTATGGTTCCGACGCGGTATCAGGTGTGATCAACATCATTCTGAAGGATCACCTGGAGGGTATTCAGGGCACCGTACAGTACGGTATCAGCGAAGAAGGCGACCAGCAGCAGCCTGTCCTGAACCTGGCAGCGGGTACTTCATTCGCTGACGGACGAGGGCAGCTCCTCATCGGTGCAGAAATTGCCGAGAGTTCTGGCGTGGGAACAATCTACACGCGCGATTGGGGCCAGGAACAGGGCGGCCTCATCGCGTACGGCAACGTTCGCCCAGCGGGCGTTCCCTCGAGGGCGTTCCTCTCTAACGTGACCTATTCTGCGCAGTCGGCGGGCGGCCTAATCACTGCGGGTCCCCTGAGGGGAGTAGCATTTGATGTTGGCGGGCAGCCCTACAACTTCAACTACGGAACGATTTACAGCAACCTGATGGTCGGCGGTTCCAATCCGGGCATGAACCCGTTCGGCAACTGGCCGCTAGATACGCCGATCCGGCGTCGGGCGCTTCTCGGCCGCGTCACCTACGATTTCAGCGAGACTCTGTCGGCCTTTGCAGACATCAACTACGGCTATTCGGATGGGACGGGCTTTACGAGCTTCCATCAGGGCTCTTGGATTATCGCCCGGGACAACCCGTTCGTGCCGGCTTCCATTCGAAGCCAGATGGTTACGTCAAATCTCAACACGATCACTGTCGGTCGGGTCCTATCGACCGTCGATGGCGGTGGTTACCCGCAGCTCTTCCAGCGCGAAACGGTTCGCGGGATTGTCGGGCTCAGGGGGACGGTTTTTGACGACTGGGACTGGAGCGTCGCCTACCAGGCCGGTCACAACACCACCGACCAGTTTGTGTACAGCATGGTGCTGCCCGCGAACTACGCCGCGGCCGTCTCCGCCGTCACGGGCCCGAACGGCGCCCCGGCGTGCGGGCCGATTGCAACCAACCCCAACCTTACGGCGATCACGCGTCCTCTGGTTCAGCCTGGATGCGTCCCGGTGAACATTTTTGGCGCCGGGTCGTTTTCCGACGCGGCGCAGGACTACATCACCGGGACGGCATTCCAGGGGCAGGGCTACACGCGAACAGGCTGGAGCGCGGAGATCAATGGATCGCCGATTTCAACCTGGGCGGGCGATGTTCAGGTGGCGGCCGGCATCGAATACCGGGAGGACAGCCTCACCAACAAAGCCGACAACAACTCGATCCAGCAGCTCTGGGCCTTTTACAACAACCAGATCTACAGCGGTCGCCAGGACGTCACGGAGACCTTCGCCGAGGTCGGTGTGCCGCTCGCCGCAGACCAGTTCCTCGCAAATGCACTCGACTTCAACGCCGCATTCCGTCGGACCGACTACAGCATTTCTGGTGCGGTCGACACCTGGAAAGTGGGCTTCACCTATGAGCCGATCGAGGCGCTGAGATTCAGGGCGACCAAGTCGCGCGACATTCGCGCGCCTGACCTGGGCCAGCTCTACGCGCTGACGGGATCCGGCGTGAACGTCGCCAGCTTCCTGAACCCGGTGAACGGCCAGACGGGCGTACTGAACACGTCGGCCTCGGGGAACCTTGGGCTGCTACCAGAGTTGGCGGATACGCTGACATGGGGCGTTGTTATTCAGCCCTCATGGGACCTGCTGAGCGGACTGAGCGCGTCAGTCGACTTCTTCGACATCCAGATCGATGGCGCGATTGGCGGCATCGGAGCGACACAGATTATCACGAACTGCGCTGCTGGCCTGACTCAATACTGTGCATTCATTACCTTCAACAGCACGCCGTTCGGCATCGCCAACGTGGCGACCTCAAACTTCAACCTCAACGAGCTCCAGGCGAGCGGTTTCGACTACGAGATCGCCTACGACGTCCCGCTCGAGTCGCTGCCGCTGCAGTTGCCGGGAAGCCTGAATCTCAGGCTGATCGGAAGCCACATGGACAAGCTGACCAGCACCGCTCCAGGCGCGGCGCCGATCGAACGCGCTGGCTCGCTACAGAACAATGGCGTGCCCGAATGGACGGCCAACTTCACTGCATCTTACAAGCTCGATGCGCTCGCCGTAAACGTCAGCGCCCGCTACATCGACGAGTCTCTGTACAACTCGACGCTCGTCGGCCCGGATTCGCCGACCTACAGTCCGGCGGCCTCCAACAGCATCGCAGACAACGTGTTTCCGGCGGAGGTCTATTGGAGTCTTGGAGCTTCGTACAATCTGGTGGACTCTGGCGACACCAAGATTCAGATCTTTGGGCGGATCAATAACCTGCTGGACAACGATCCTCCGGTTTTTGCGGCGGTCGCAATCAACTCGGGCGGCAACCCCTATGACCTCGTCGGACGCCGTTATGTGGCTGGCGTGCGGTTCAACTTCTAACCAGCGCAGTTCGCCCTATCCGGCGCTCAACATCCTGCGCTCCCTGTCACTTCAGTGACCGGAGCGCAGGATGAATGCGTTCAGAGCCTGCGGTCGGTCGGCTGCTCCCGGATTCGCGGACAGCGAGTTCAAGTGTTTGAGTGGGATCGGAAATTGACATGTAACCGCAGGCCGAGGCGAAGGCCTCGTCTGGGTGGTCTGCAGACGGCGCATGAGGGCGCCGCCGAATTAGGTCAAATCATGCAGGCCAAAGGGCTGCCCATCCTTGTCGCGTGCTGGACACAGGTCGGCGACCGTTACGCTGTAAGCCGCACGCGTAGCGTCAAAGATAATCCAAAAGATCGGACTATTGACATTAAGCGATCGTTCGCAACATCCTGACATCGGCTACGGCCGCGCATTAGGAGAGGGACGATGCAGCGCCGAAAGACTGTTGCTCTGCTACTGGCGACAACCGCGGTTTGGGTTCAGGGCTTCGCCGCCCAAGCGCAGGAAGCGGTGCAGGTTGCACAACAAGGGACGCAACCCGCAGACGGTGAATCCGAAGCTGACACCGACAGGGTCGTGATAACGGGATCGCGCCTTCAGACAGGGTTCTCCGCCCCTTCGCCGACGACAGTTGTGGGTGTGGAGCAGATCCAGTCGCAGGTCCCTGGCGGCATCTCCGAACTGCTTAGCGAGATGCCCAGTTTCCGGGCCAGCAGCGGGCCTGTGCAAAGCCAGCGCAATCTTGTAGGCCCCCTTGCGGGCCAGGCGACGTCCGATCTCCGCGGGCTTGGCGCCCCGCGGACGCTCACACTGGTCAATGGCCGACGGTTCGTCAGCACGAATACCGCCGGCAGCGTGAACACGCAGGTCATCCCTGTTGGTCTGATCGAGCGGATCGAGGTTGTCACGGGCGGCGCGTCTGCCGCTTACGGCTCCGACGCCGTGGCTGGCGTCGTCAACTTCATCTTGAGGGACGGGTTCGAGGGCGTAAGCGGATCGTTTCACGCAGGCCAGTCGCGCTATGGTGATAACAACGAGTTCGGTGGAAACCTGAACGCTGGAATGTCGTTCGCCGACGGTCGTGGTAGCGCTATCATCGGAGTCGACTTCAATCTTAACGATGGAATCGGCAACATCTATTCCCGTCCGCGGACGAGCATCGAGCCGGGAAACACTGCAACTCCGATTACATTCTCAGGCGCAAACCGGCCGCCGGGAACGCCCTCGCGTGGCTTCCTGCCTATGGTCGAGTTCTCCGCAATGACCAAAGGGAGCGTCATCACAGGCGCTAGGACGGCGACCGGCGCTGGGTCAACCGCGCTGAATTTCATCGCGTTTGACGAAGACGGTCTGCCGTTCAATTTCCTCCGGGGAACAATCTACGGAAACCTAATGCAAGGAGTGACCACGAACTACGGATCTACACCGCTTTCGAACTGGGGATTGAAGACGCCGAACGACCGCGCGACGGGGATGCTTTTGATTAACTACGACCTAGCGGAGTCGACGGAGGTGTTTCTCGAGGCGACCTATGCACGCACCGACATCGACGGGTTCTCAAGTTACCACACGCAGCCTCGGGTCACGATCCTGCGCGACAACCCATTCCTGCCGCAGGTCATCCGCGACCAGATGGTGCAGCGCAATCTGACTGAGATCGACATCGGACGCGTCGATTCTGAATGGGGCGGCGCGCTTACGCACAACACATTCGATACGCTGAGCATCGCATCCGGCTTCAAGGGGGAGATTTTCGATACTTGGACGTGGGACGCCTACGTTCAGTACGGCCGGACGCTGGGAATTGGGCGTCTGAATCACACGCGCGAATCGAGCCTTCTCGCGGCTCAGTATGTTGTGACAGGGCCCAATGGGCAGCCGATGTGCGGGCCGCTGGCGACCAACCCGAACTTTGCCGCGAGCCGCCTGTCCGCGCTTGTCAATCCGGACTTCGTTCTGCCGAACTGCGTGCCGTTCAATCCTTTCGGGATCGGGAATAACACGAATGCTGCGATCGACTACGTCAGCGGCGAACAGCTGACGAAGCTCGACATTCGGCAGAACGTTGCCGCAGCAAGCTTGGCGGGCGACCTGCTCGCTTTGCCGGCAGGCGCGCTGACGGTGGCGACGGGCATAGAATACCGCGAAGAATCGGTCCGTCAGACAGCCGACCCACTTCAAGAGCGCGGTATCTATACCAACGGCAACAACAAAAGCTGGAGCGGCAAAAACAAAGTCGTCGAGGGGTTCGTTGAAGCGGGTGTGCCGCTGCTGAGAGATCTTCCGCTCATCGACGCGCTGGATCTCAATGCGGCCGTCCGCCACACGAATTACCAGACCAGCGGCGCAGTCACGACCTGGAAGGTGGGCCTCACCTATGAGCCCAATGATCTGCTCCGGTTCCGCGGCACGCGCTCGCGCGATATCCGCGCCCCCAACCTTGCAGAGCTTTTCTCGTTCTCGGGCTCGGTACTGCCCGCCAACTCGGTGTTCAACCCCTTCAACGGAGTGACTGAGCGCCTGACAACAACAACCCGGGGCAACCCGTTCCTCACGCCTGAGATCGCCGATACGGTCACGGCTGGCATCGTTTTTGAACCGACTTGGGATGGATGGTCCGGACTCCGCGCCTCTCTCGATTTCTACGACATCACGATCGAGGGAGTTGTCTCCGCGGTCGCCAGCTCGGATGTGTTGAACCGGTGTTTTGCCGGCAACCAGAACTACTGCCAGCAGATCGAGTTCGTTCCTCAGGGCAACGGCAATATCAGGAACATCAACCTCGCCCCGTTCAACCAGGCCGAGTTGAGCACCAGCGGCGTCGATTTCGAGATTGCCTACGGCGTACCAATCGAGGAGTTCGGCATTCCCGGGGAGCTCAACATCAACTCTCTGGTCAACTACACGGACAAGCTTGAGCGAGTAGACGTTCCCGGCCCCGCTGCCATCGCCGTGGACTATGCGGGCTACTCGATGGGCGGCGGTACGCCGAAGCTCACCGGAACGTTCGGCGTCAACTATGCTTTGGACGGCTTAAGGGTAGGCCTGCGAGCGCGTGTATTCTCTGAGATCCGGTATGATCCCTCGCTGATCGGCCCGGACGAGGATGGATACAGCCCGACGCTTCCGAACAGCATCAACGTGAACCGCTTCCCGTCAGTGCCGTATTTTTCGATGAACGCGTCTTATGATTTTGCCGTCGGGGAAGCAAAAATGCAACTGTTCGGCGCGATCGACAACCTGTTGAACAGGCAGCCTCCGATTCTGGCGATCGCGGCGCTGAACAGTGGCGGCAATCCTTACGACTATGTTGGGCGAAACTTCAAAGTGGGGCTTCGTTTCCAATGGTAGGACGCTAGAATAGGCGGCGAGGCCATCGCTGTCGCCCTTTCCTGCCTATCTTTTTCGCCAACACGATCTCGCAGCCCTGAGCCGCCGTGTTGGCGAGGGGGAATGTCGGGGCGACATATTTCAAATATGCGCGGGCGCCAGACTGGCGCGGTTGCTCGCTTTCTTGCGAAGAGACAACAACCTGAAGTGTGGGAAGATGAGCCGAGATCCACTCGCCCGTTCGCGCCAACGCTTACTGCCGACGGTCGCGAGTTTGATCGTCGTGTTGCTGGCGGGTTGTGTGGCGTCGCCGAGGCGAGACATCGAGCAGCGGTTGGATGCGCAACGAGTCTGGCAAGGTGTTCCTCCGCAGCGCCCTGCACAGGAAGGATTGCTCGCCGTGGGCGGCGCGCGATTATGGTACTGGGATACCGGAGGCAAGGGCGTTCCGATCATCTTGCTTCATGCCGGAACCGGCAGCGGCGAGGGTTGGGATTATCAGCAGCCGGCTCTTGCCGCGGCGGGATTCCGCGTGATCGGATACTCGCGGCGCGGCCATCGCCGCAGCGAGGTCGAAGTAGACGCCGATCCGGGGACGTCGACGGGCGATCTGCATCAACTCGTGACGCATCTGGGACTAGACCGTTTTTTTCTGCTTGGAACTGCCTTGGGCGGATACACGGCCGTCGACTATGCCATATCCCATCCTGATCGCCTGCGGGGGATCGTTCTCGCCAGCACGATGGCCGGTGTGCAGGAGGCTGACTATGTCCAGCAGACCGCCGCGCTCACGCCGGAGCCGTGGAGCAAGATGCCGGCGTCGTTTAGGGAGCTCGGTCCCTCCTATCGCGCTGCGAACCCGCAAGGCGTCGCAGACTGGGAGGCGCTAGAACGGCAGTCTTTGGCAGCCCTGCAGCCCGTGCGTCAGCGCTTGCAAAACCGGATAACCTGGGAAGCAGTCAGGGCGATCAAGACGCCCACCCTTTTCATCACCGGAGACGCCGATCTCTACATGCCGCCGACGCGCGCGCGCGCACTTGTCGAGAACATGCAGAACGCACAGCTGCTGGTAGCTGTTGATGCGGGACATTCCGTCTACTGGGAACAGCCGGAAGCATTCAACCAGGCTGTATTGCAGTTTTTCCAGCGGGTTCAGTGACTGCGATCAACGTGGTCTGTGAGCTTGCGCGTTGGCAAGCGTTGTCTTGCCTGAACCCGTTCCGCCCGCGACGATGATGTTGGCCCGCGCCTTGATCGCGTCCCGCAGCGTCGAACGCTGGTCCTCGCTGACCACGCCGATTGCGATATAGCCGGTCAGCTCAATGATCCGGCGCGCCGGGTTGCGGATAGTAAAGCAGGGGGCGGGGGCGACCGGCGAAAGGACGCCTTCAAAGCATTCGCCACGTGGCGGGAGGTCCGCCGAGACGATGGGTTTGTCGCGCGCAATCTCGGCGCCGGTGAGGGTGGCGATGAGGCGGATCGTGCGTTCGGTTTCTGTTGGCTCCAGTCTGAAGCCCGCAGTCTCGTTCCGCGATCCACGCGTTCGACCCAGACGCGGTCGTCAGGATTGACGATGACCTCGATCGTGTTGGCGGCAAGGAAGGTCGCCGTGATGGCGGGACCAAGCGCCGTCGCCAGCATGATGAGACCGCGCGCGGGATCGGCGACGGACGCGGAGAGCGCTTACTCGGCCGCAACCGCCCGCGATTGAAGGTGTGACAGCAGCACCTGCGATGGGATTGGCATCCTGGCCAGGTACGAAATGCTCGCGCCATACGCTTCGGCCGGATGCGAGGCGCGAAACGATGGCGCCGATGACATAGCGGAAGCGTTCGGCGCTGCGAGCACTGAGTCTTGCCCTGTCCAATTCCGGGTGTCTGGCGCCACGCACTCCCCCCGCGCGACCAACTATAGCAAATCGAATGTGCGATCAAAGCACCAACTTGTAGGCGGCGTTGGCTGAATTCGGAAGGCCGAGGCATAACGGGACCAGCTCGGCAAAGCGGCGCCGGCGCCCGCTCCGGTCGCGACTGAGGCGTTGCAGCGCATAGCCCAGCTCTACGTCATCGAGGCCGACTTGCGCGGTCGATCGGCCAAGGAGCGTCGCGAAGGCCGGCAGGCACACGCCCGACCACTGGTCGAGGCGCTTGAACGATGGCTCGCTGCCTCGCTCAAGGCGGTATCTGGCAAGAGCGACACCGCCGGCGCGATCCGCTACGCGCAGACTCACTGGGATGACCTGACGCTCTACCTCGACGATGGCCGCATCGAGATGGACACCAACGCGGTTGAGCGCGCCATGCGGCCGATCAAGCTCAACGCCAAGAACTCGTTGTTCGCCGGTTGCGATGAGGGCGCCGAGCATTGCGCGATGCTGGCCTCGTTCATCGAGACCTGTAAGTTGAATGAGGTCAATGCTGAGGCCTGGCTCGCCGATGTGCTCGGCAAGCTGGTCAATGGCTGGCCGGAGGCGAAGCTCGATGATCTCCTGCCCTGGGCTGAGGCTTACACCCGGTTGGGCTCAGCCGCGCAAGATCAGCGACACGCCGCCTGATCACCCTAACCCCTTCACCGTGTCCGACAATGCAACGTAACAAGGTATACTCCGTCACCGTTATCTCCGCTGTCGCCCGCCAACTCGGCGTCGATGAAGATCTGCTGCACGAAATCTCGCTCGGCATGGACCGAGAGGATGGCGTCATCTGGGTCGAAGGCCTCGGCGAGGACGGCATCATGGCGTTCACCGACGAAGGCGTCGATGAGCTCAAAAACCTTCTTGAGATCCACCGCGAGAACTCTGACCCGCCCAAATGAGCCTGCGGCCGACGCGGATGGCTACTGATCCCAGATCGTCAAGATCCGATCGACAGGGCGCCGTCGCCCCGCTTACGTTACGCTCTATGCATCTCGAGAAAGCTCAAAACCGCGGAATTGAAAGCTATCGGTTGCTCCCAATAAGCCGAATGCCCCGACTCGGGTATGACAACCGTCTTCGCTTTTTGGATGTGCGAAGCGAACTCCCGCATTCTGGATGGAGGCTGATAAAGATCGGCGTCTCCCGTGAGAACCAGCGTTGGCGCCGTGATCTTTGCGAGGGCTTCCCAGGACAGATCGTTCAAGAGGAGTTGCTGGATCAAGGGGCCAGAACGGGAGGCATGTTCCAACTCCTCCCAGCGACGGACACCTTCCGGGCATGCCGCCCGGTAGGATGGCCCCAGCTCTCGAAACGACGAGGGCATACGGTAAAAGTCGGGACCGGTGATACGGGTGGTTGTCGCTCGATACTGGCTGTCCGTGATGCCTCCCAAGCTACACGCGATGACCAGGCTCAACAGTCGATCTGGATAGGACAAGGCGAAGTCCGGCGCCAGGAATCCCCCCGCTGCAGTCCCAAGAAGGTGAAACCGGGTTAGCCCCAGAATGCTTGCCAACGCTTCAAGATCGCGGGCGCCGTAACCGGGATCGTTCGGCGGACCTGGTTCAGACTTGCCATGACCACGACGCGAATAGGCGATGAACCTGAATCCTGCGTCCACAAACGCTGGTCGTTGATAGCTCCAGACGGCGTCGCTGCCCGTCATGGGATGCAGCGCAATGACAGGCTCATTGGCCCCACCTGTGTCCGAATACCACAGGCGGACGTCTCCAAGGTCAGCGAAGTCCTCCTTTGTTGGAGGCTGTCGCGGTTCGGGGATCCAGCTCGTCTGCGCTGTAGCTACATGTCTGTCTGGTTGCGGCGTACTGCAGCCCGACGCCGATGCAATCCCTGTGGCTGCTATCGAGGCTAGTAGGTGGCGACGACTTTGGAGCGAGAAAGTAGAACGACTTTCGCTGTCCGTCTTGGGCATCGCGCGGCTTCTCCCGGTTCTTGGTCGCATTGACGCGTTAGGTCGGTCTTTGTCGCCTGGCGGTTTGCGACGCCGGAGTCTTGGAGGAAGGTCTCCGTTCCGCAGAAGGCTTGTGAGCGTATTTGCGCCGGTAAGTTTGCCCTTCGGTGAGTCTCGCGACGAAGTCGACTGTGACTTGGAGCTGCGTGCAGCCAGGATCGCCGCCATCTTCACCGGAATCGGTTTGAGCAAAGGCTCCCGCCTGAATCGGGTAGTCGAAGAACTCGAGATCAAATCTGGCGCTGGCGCTACGCCGATCGAGCCATTTAGCCAGCCTGGAGGCGAAATCTAGAAACACGGCGATTGCCCTGCAGTTGCAAGTGTCGGTGAAGCAAAATGGCAGCGTTCTGCACCGTTGAGATCGCCGCCGGCCAGCATGATTTTCAGGTACGCGAGCCAGGGGAACGCCTTGGCGCCCGTCGGCGCTGTAGTCGGCCCGTCGGCTTTGGTGGTTTGCTGCAAGCCAGAGAGAGGGGTCATGTCGGCCGCGCTGCAGGTTTCGCAACGGGCGATCCTGCGGGCTTGGTGGCGAGCAGCATCAGGACAGCGCCCACCGCCGCCAAGCCAGCGTAGTAGAGCAGGCCTGAATTGGGGCTGCCGGTCCACTCGACAATGATCCCCACGATCCAGCTGCTGACAAAGGCTCCGAGGCCTCCGATCGTTGTCACGATCGCAATGCCGCCCGCTGCGGCGCTACCCGCCAGCTGGGTCGATGGCAGGGTCCAGTATGGACCTGTCGCGGAATACAGTCCGATCGAGATGACAATCAGGCATGCCATCGACGCGATAAGATTGCCCTGCACGGCAGGTATCAGCGCAAACCCGGCTGCCGCCACGAATGTCGGAATCGCGGCATGCCAGCGTCTTTCCTGAACGCGATCAGAGCGACGCGCGTTGAACTGCTGTGCAAAGATGGCGACCAGAGGTGGAAGCGCTGCCAGCGCTCCGAGCTGGTAGAGATCGGACACGCCCGCCCCCTGAATCAGGGTCGGTAGCCAGAGTTGCAGCCCCGCGATCGAGGAGATGAGCGCGAACGACATCGCAGCGAGCCCGTAGAGTCGCCAGTTGGCGAGAGCCGCCAGGAAATTCGGATGCGCGGGCTCCCCAGCTTTCCTGACGTCTTCGTCCAGTTCCGCCTGCAACCCGCTCTTTTCGTCATTCGAAAGCCACGTGGCGTCGGCCGGCTTGTTGGGAAGCAGCCGGTAGACGACAAATGCCATGATCACCGATGGAATGCCCTGGATCACGAACATCCATTGCCAGCCGGCCATGCCGCCAAGACCGCCCATCGACTCCATGATTGTACCTGAGAGCGGCGCGCTGATAACGCTCGATATCGGCATCGCCGCCATGAACGCCGCTGTGAATGCCGCGCGCCGGGAGCGAGGCACCCAAAAGGAAATGTAGAGAAGGACACCGGGGAAAAAGCCCGCCTCGGCTACGCCGAGCAGGAACCGCAGCAGATAGAAATGAATGGGTGTCTGCATGAAGGCAAAAAGAGTTGCAACGAGCCCCCAGCCCACCATGATCCGCAGCATGGTGGCGCGAGCGCCAATTCGCTTGAGCATGAGGTTGCTCGGCACCTCGAACAGGCTGTAGCCAAGATAAAACAGGCCGCCGCCCAATCCGTAGACGGCCGCAGAAAACCCGAGCTGCTCCATGAATTGCAGCTTGGCGAAGCCGATATTCTGCCGGTCGATGTAGGCGAGGATGTAGCAGACCACGAGAAGCGGAAGTATGCGGAAGAGAATCTTCCGATACGCCGCATCTGCGCCCGAGGGGGACATGCGATCAGTCACCTGCGTCTCCTCTGCGCCTGCGGCGCCCCTGATGCGATTTTTCGCATTCACTTTTCTCGTTGCGCGGCCAGTGAGGCCCGAACCTCCCAAACGCACGCTACTGCATGATCGCCAGGCGCATCCGTCAGGAACAGCCTGTCTGCGTCGGCAGTCTCTCCGACCGCAGAACGCCTGGGGCCGCACTGAACGGATCGGCGACATGACAGCCACGCGGAGCTATCAGCCAAAGAACCAATCTTATAGACTATGCATAAGTTGGAGAGGCGCGTAAAGTCCGGCGAGGCGATCCGCGGCGGGCTTTTAGGACGCGCCGCGCTTGCTGAGACGGCGCCGGCCGTTGGCTATTTCAACTTGATGTCCATGCGGATGATATCGCCGCGATAGATACCCTTTGCGATCAGGACCAGCCGGTCTCTCTGATCGACTGCGTACCTGTCCACGAAGCAGACGGGCGCGTTCAGTTGCACGTCGAGCTGCGCCGCCGTTTCGATATCTGCGCTTCCGACCGTGAGGATTTGCTGAGCGGCAACAATTCGCACGCGCGGGATCGAGGCCGCCAGGCGCATCGCTGTCTTGACCTTGAACTCCGATTCATCGAGGCGCGCGCTTAGCTGCGCGTCGATATACACATCCGCTATTAGGTAGGGGTGATTGTCTCGCCAGTGCCGCCTGCGCAGGTACCGGTAGCTTTTCGACGGATTTCCTATCTTCAGTTCAAGTGGAGGCGGGGGAACTTCTCCATAGTCCTTGAGGATTTCGATCTCGGCGCCTTCGCGGTTTGTGAGAAGCCCGTTCCAGTCAGTCGTGACTTCGCACCAGACGGGAACCTGGGGGCGCGCATTTACGAAAGTCCCCTTGGCGCGAAACCTGGAAACGAGTCCGTCGGTTTCCAGAAGTCCGATGGCTTGGCGGATGGTCGCGCGTGCGACGCCGAATTCTTCCGCGAGTTCGTCGACCGTTGGGATCTGCTGCCCGGACGCCCAGGCGCCGCTCTCAATGCGACGTCTGAAAAGTGTAGACAATTGAATGTAGCGAGCGATGCTGCTGCGCGTGAGGTCGGCTTTTTGATCGATCGTTTTTGTCATGATTTTCTCGCGCCACCAGTAAGCTCGACCAGACCTCTGCCGCAAGCGCGGAATTCAAAATGTGCTGTTATTGCGACAGTTTCTGGTCCTCGGCGGGCAGCCCGATCGTGCGCGCGTGGCTTCCGCATCGCGCGCCCACAATCCAGGACACATAGTACGTATAAATGACCTATTGACTTGCCTCCATACTGCGAGGAACCTGCCGCCGTGGTGTTCTGGAGTCGGGCGAGATGCGGTGCGGCGGGGGAGAGTGGATCCGGAAATTGACATGTTCCGGCGTCGCGATTCTCGGCGCCGCTATTGGCGCGAGTTCCGCCGCTCGGGCTCCTACCTAGGCGCCAGGTTGCCCTGCGGCAGGGAGCGCCGCCGTCGCCGATCATGAGAGGCGCTTCCGGCCAGTCAGATGCCGGATTTACAAAAACCATAAAGCTAACCTAAAGATTATTTTCGACAGAGGGATGATGATGAATGTGCGCGGGACTGAAGGCCTCTGAGCGCGCTGCGGCGCTGGTCGTTCGCGCATCAGCGCGCAGAAAGGGCGTGACCTCGTGAAGCTGCACTGGTCGCCAAAATCGCCCTACGTACGCAAAGTGATGATCGTTGCGCACGAACTTGGCTTGCAGGATCGAATCGAAAAGGTTCGGTCCGTAGCTGCCATGAAGACACCAAATCCAGCAATCATGGCCGACAACCCGCTCTCGAAGATCCCGACGCTTGTGCTTGATCACGGCGAGGCGATCTTCGGTTCGCAAACAATTTGCGAATATCTCGACGCACAGGCTGGAGGAGGCCGCCTCTTGCCCCAGGCGGGCGCTGCGAGATGGACAGCGCTTACCTGGCAAGCTCTGGGAGACGGTCTGCTCGACCTGTTGATCCTCTGGCGCAACGAGCGCGAAAAGCCCGAAAGCCGTCAGACGCCGGAATGGCTCTCGGCGTTTGCACAGAAGGCAGCCGCAACGCTCGACCGCCTCGAGTCGATTGCGGGCGAACTCGCCGCCGGAAAGTATGGCATCGGGCAAATTACGATTGGATGCGCACTTTCCTATCTGGATTTTCGCTTCGAGGAACTCCGCTGGCGTGACGGCAGGCCCAAACTCGCGCTCTGGCATGCCAGTTTTTCCAAGCGTCCTTCTTCGGTCCTGACGGAGGTCGCCGATGGCTGATCGAGAGGGACCGCTTTCGCATATCCGCGTTCTAGACATGGGGCGGATCATGGCGGCGCCGTGGGCGACCCAGATACTCGCTGACATGGGCGCCGACGTCATCAAGATTGAAAAGCCGGGAGCTGGCGATGATACGCGCAGCTGGGGGCCGCCTTTCCTGAAGGGAGCTGACGGTTCACCAACGAAGGAGGCGGGCTACTATCTGTCGGTCAACCGCGGCAAGCGGTCCGTGACAATCGACATGGCGACCCCGCAAGGGCAGGACATCATCCGCAAGATTGCAGAACAGTCGGACGTCGTCGTCGAGAACTTCAAGGTGGGAGCGCTGGCGCGATACGGTCTCGACGCCGCGTCGCTGCGCGCCATCAAGCCAAGCCTCATCTACTGCTCGATCACGGGATTCGGCCAGGATGGTCCGCGACGCGATCAGGCGGCCTACGATTTTGCCATTCAGGCGATGGGTGGCCTGATGAGCATTACCGGCGAGCGCGATGACGCGCCGGGTGGAGGCCCGCAAAAGGTCGGCCTCCCCATCGTGGACCTCATGACGGGCATGTATGCCGCAACCGGAATTCTAGCTGCACTCACACGTCGTGCAGAAACGGGGGCCGGAGAAACCATCGACATCGCCATGCTAGATGTCGCCACAGCATTCCTTGCCAACCAGGCGATGAATTTCCTCGTGTCAGGCAGAACGCCCAAGCGTGGCGGGAACCGCCATCCCAACATCCAGCCGCAGGACGTATTTCGCTGCAAGGACGGCTTCTTCGTGCTCGCAGTCGGAAATGACAGCCAGTTTGGAAAGCTGTGTGATGTGCTCGGGCGACCGGAGTGGGCCCAGGACTCACGCTTCAAGACAAATGCGGCCCGCGTTGGCATGACTGTCGTCCTGACGGATCTGCTGACGGTCGAGTTCGAGAAATGGACGCAGCACGATATCGTGGCCGCTCTGGACGCTGCCGGGGTTCCGAGCGCCCCGATCAACGATGTGCCCAAGGTGTTCGACGACGCGCAGGTGCGCCACAGGGGAATGCTCCAGCACCTGCCGCATCCCCTGGGCGGTACCGTGCCGCAAGTCGTCAGTCCGATCCGCTTTGCCGACACCCCCTTTGTCTATGACCGCGCGCCGCCGCTTGCTCGGCCAGGACACGGCCGCCGTCCTGGCCGAGTTCGGATTCAACGATGCTGACCTCAAGACCCTCTCGGAAAATGGTGTGACATGAAGATGGGTACGGCTGAGAGCTTTGTGAACGATGCCGTCGAGGCGCCGCGTATTCCTCTTCTTGCCGTCGAGGAGATGAACGAGGAACAGCGTCTCGTCTACGAGCAGGTCGTGTCGGGTCCTCGCGGCCAGATGATCGGGCCGCTGCGCGCGGCCATGCATAGCCCCGAACTGGCGAAGCTCTGGTCGGCGTTTGGGGAGTATCTGCGGTTCAGGACCACGATACCGCTTGCTCTGACGGAGCTTGCGATTCTGGTGACAGGCCGGCGCTGGACGAGCCAGGTGGAATGGTGGGCGCACGCGCGCATCGCGGCGGAGGCCGGGATTTCCGCCTCCATCATCGAGGCAATCCGCGACCTGAGACCGCCGGTCTTCAAGGACCGGGAGCATTTCGAAATTTACGAATTTGCCCGCCTCCTTCAGCAGGATGGGCAAGTGCCCGCGGACCTCTATCGGGCAGTGCAGGATCGCTGGGAGACACGCGGCGTCGTGGAGCTCACGGCTGTCATCGGGTATTACACGATGGTTGCCATGACCCTCAATGCGCACCTGATCCCCGTCCCGACGGGTGCGCCGCCTCTGGCTCAAGTGCCGTCCCTTGTTACACTTCCAGCCGCCAAGCTCGAGTGTGACTGATGGCCCCGAGTCTCGACGTAGTCGCAGCTCCAGAGGCATCCGCGCCGGCGCACCAGCTGCCTGCGGGCGCGTGCGACGCGCATAGCCATGTGTTCGGGCCATTCGATCGCTTCCCGCCCGCGCAGGCTTCCGTCTACGCCTTGCCCGACGCATCGCCCCGCACTCATTTGTCTGTTCGCAGGCGGCTTGGGATTTCCCGAGGGGTTCTGACACAGCCGGCTCCCTATGCAGATGATCCCGCAGCAATGCTCTCGGCTATCTCCGAAGCGCCGGACGATTTGCGAGGCGTTGCGGCCGCCGGCAGCGCAACACCGGACTCGACGCTCGAGCGATGGCGCGCAGCGGGAATTGTCGGTCTACGCTTCGTCGAAATGCGCGCGCCGACCGGCGCGCGATACCCTGGCAGCGTTTCATTCGACGAGCTCGTGAAGATGGCTCCCCGAATGCGCCGCCTGGGCCTTCACGCGCAGCTGTGGGCGAGCGCCGCCGATCTCGTGTCCTGGCTTCCGAGGCTCCTGCCCACCGGCTTGCCCCTGGTGCTGGATCACATGGCCTGCCCCGATGTGAGTCAGGGCGTCAGCGGGACCGACTTCAGCAGGATCCTTGAACTCGGCGATAGCGGCGACCTCTGGATCAAGCTCACCGTGTGCAGGGTAGCGAAGATCCCGACCTATGAGGACGTCCGGCCGTTTCACGACGCCCTGGTCAGCCGCATGTCCGGCCGACTCGTCTGGGGCTCGGACTGGCCATACGTCCGCATGAGTCCCGCCCCCGATGCGGGCAAGCTTTTGGACATCTTTCATGAGTGGACGACCGACGAAAATGTTCGGCGGCGTATTCTCGTGGACAATCCTGCTTGGCTCTACGGATTTAAAGGAAAAGCTCAATGAGAGGCCTCGAAGATCTTACCCGGTTCAAACTGGAAGTCGCCGACTACGTCGCGACCGTGAGGATGGACGCGCCGCCCGTGAATGCGCAGGATCGCGCCTTCCGGGAGGAGAGCATTCGCATGTTCGACATCCTGGGATCCTCCCCCGACGTGCGGGCTATCGTGCTGACTGGAAATGGAAAGGCGTTCTCGGCGGGCGCCGATCTTTCGGAGCGCCCCGCCATCCTCGCGGAGCCGGGCGGATACTCCCGTCACAACAGGCTTGTGCGCGCCGCCTTTGACTGCGTGATAGAATGCCCCAAACCGATTATCGCAGCTGTCAACGGCGCCGCGATTGGCGCAGGTTGTGTCCTCGCACTCTGCTGCGACATCGTTGTGGTTGCCGAAGAAGCCTTCCTGTCGATGACGGAGGTTGACTACGGCCTTGCAGGCGGCGTTCGCCACGTGCTGCGCTCATTCAGCCCGTCAGACGCCAGGTTGATGATCTACACGGCGAAGCGGATCACCGGCCCGGAGCTCCTGAGAATGAATGCCGCCTCCGTCTGTGTTCCGCGCGAGTCAGTCGTTGCCGAAGCACAGAAGATCGGCGCCCTGATCTCCGAGAAAGTCCCCCTGGCCGTTGTCGCTGCAAAACGGTCCTTCGGCCTGACCGAAGAGATGCCGCTCAGGGATGGCTACCGCTACGAGCAGACTCAGACGGCGGCTCTGGCGGAGACAGAGGACACGAAGGAAGCGCTGGCCGCCTTCCGTGAGAAACGCAAGCCCGTGTTCAAGGGAAGGTAGCGAGATGAGCGCCGCGGCCAATGCCGAGTTGGATCGCCTCGCGTCCCTGACGGACGAGGTTTTCCGACTTGAAGTGCGAGAGTGGATCGCCGCCAATTATCCCTCCGGCATGCAGCGGCACCCGGCGCGGCGACTCTTCTGGAGCGAAACCAACCCCTGGTTCAGGAAACTGTCCGAGAAGGGTTGGATCGCGCCCGGCTGGCCGCGGGAATTTGGCGGGATGGGCCTGTCCGGCGCCCGCCAGCTCATTCTCATTGAAGAGATCGAGAGATTCGGCGCAGCCCGGTTCAACGACCAGGGCTTGTTGATGCTCGGACCCCTCATCATCAATTACGGCACGCAGGAGCAGAAGAATTTCTTTCTTCCGCGGATCCTCTCCGGGGAACACATCTGGGCTCAGTGTTACTCCGAACCCAACGCTGGTTCAGACCTTGCGGCCCTGCGCCTTGAGGCCGAGGACAGGGGGGATCACTGGGTTCTGAACGGGCAGAAGACGTGGATCACGCTCGGGACAGACGCCAACTGGGCGTTCGTCCTCGCGCGAACCGACAAGTCAGGTCGCAAGCAGGAAGGTATTTCCTTCCTGCTTGTGCCCATCGACAGCCCGGGCCTGACCGTCAGGGGCATTACCAACATCGACCTCGGCGATGAGTTCGCGGAGATGTTTTTCGAGAACGTGGCCGTGCCCAAATCGATGGTCCTTGGCGAGGTCAACAAGGGTTGGACCTACGCCAAGGCGCTCCTGGGCTTCGAGCGCATCGCGATCGGCAGTCCCAAGCTTTCGAGCAACGCACTCGCCCGACTGAAGCAGCTGGCCGAAGAGATGGGTGTTTCCGGTGATCCGGAATTCATCGCAACATACAGACGATTCCTAATGGACCTTGCGGACCTGAAGGCGCTTTACGAATCCGTCGTGGCGTCAGTAGGGCGTGGAGAGTCCCTGGGCCCGGAAGTCTCAATTCTCAAGATCGTCCAGACAGAACTTGCGCAGCGAATTACGGAAGCGGGCCTTGGAATAGCGGGCGAAGGGGCCGGCCTCCGCGAGCCTCTTCCAAGCGGACTGCAGCCTTCCGGCCAGTATCTCCTGTCGCGCACCGGTACGATCTTCGGAGGGTCCTCCGAGATCCTCCGCAACGTAATCGCAAAGACCAGCTTGGGGATGCCCGGCAAATGAAGAAAGCGCTTGCAGGAATTCGGGTTCTCGACCTGACGCGGGTCTTCGCAGGCCCGTGGGCGTCGCAGATGCTCGCCGATTTCGGAGCCGACGTGGTGAAGGTCGAACATCCCGTCGGAGGAGACGAGGTTCGGCGGATGGGTCCCGCGCAAAAGGACATGCAGGGAAAAGATACGCCCCATACATCTTCCTATCTGGCGATGAACCGCAACAAGCGGTCATTGTCGCTCGACATGGCGAGCGCGGCAGGGCAGTCCACCCTGCGCCAGCTGGCGCTCAAGGCGGACGTCCTCATCGAGAATTTCAAGGTCGGCGGCCTTGCCAAGTTCGGACTCGACTACACAAGCCTCGCGAAACTGAACCCGCGACTGATCTATTGTTCAATCACGGGCTATGGCCAGAGCGGCCCATACTCAGCCCAGCCCGGATATGATCCAGTCTTCCAGGCGCTGAGCGGGCTCATGAGCATCACGGGTCAGCCTGAACACGCCCCTGGGGCAGGGCCGGTCCTGGTGGGCTACAGCGTGTCGGATATCAACGCTGGCCTCTATGCCACGATCTCAATCCTGACGGCGCTTCGCGCGCGCGATGCGGTGACCGGCGAGGGTCAGCATATCGATATCGCGCTGCTGGATACGCAGATTGCTGCCCACTCTCACATCGTCCAGAACTATCTCGCGTCCGGAAAAACGCCTGTTCGGGCGGGAGCCGCCTCGCAGATCCTGACGCCCTGGCAGGTCTTCCCGACCGCAGAGGGACAACTCATGGTGGCAGTCGGGAATGACCGGCAATTTGCCGACTTCGCCAAGGCCATAGGCCTGCCGGAGCTGGCAGCCGACCCGCGCTTTGCAAGAATTCGCGACCGGATGCCCAACAAGGCCGCTCTCATCCCGCTGATTGAGGGAGCGCTTGCAAAGAAGTCGGCCGCCGATTGGGTCGATGTTCTCAATTCCGCCGGCGTCGCCTGCGGCCCCCTGCACACGATCGCGTCGATGTTGGAAGATCCCCAGGTTGTCCATCGCGGCGTACTTCGCGAAATCGCCGATCCGAATTCCGGAAAGCTGCGGTTCGTGGCGAACCCGGTAAGACTGTCCGACACGCCAGTGTCCTACGACCGGCCGCCTCCGCGTTTGGGGGAGCACAGTGCTGAGGTGCTGACAGACTGGCTGGGACTCGATCCGAAGGAAGCTGGCGACGTCCTCGAAAAGAGCAGCGGTGCATCATGATGCCTGAAGACAGCCGGTCGAGCCAGGTCGCCATGGTGCGCGCAAGCGCGGCCGCCGTGGCGCCACGCAATGGCGATCTCAGCCGCATCCGTGCGCTGCGATTCAAACAGCCTGACTTCGACCCCGACGTATGGCGGGACATGGCGGAGCTCGGATGGATTGGCATCGCGCTTCCGGAAGAACAGGGCGGAATCGGGTTCGGGATGTCCGAGACGGTCGCTCTCGCCGAGGAACTTGGCCGGGGCCTCGCGCCCGAGCCGCTCGTCTCGGCGGCGCTATCAGCAGGACTGCTGGCTGCGGCCGGGGAAACTGAAATCCTGACGCAACTGCTCGTTGGAAAGACGCTCGTCTCGACAGCCTGGGCCGGCAGACCGGATGCGATGACGCCTCCGCAACGCGGAGCAGGCGAGGCGTCGCCTGGCGACGATGTCCGGGCTGGCTGAAATCTATCTTCTGCCTGAATTTGACGCCAACGGCCTCGTCGTCCGCCTGGTCCAGAAATCAGAGGTCACGTTTCACCTTGAAGCCCTGCAGGACGGGGGACTGGCCACGACCATTGAGGCGCCGGACGATAGCGGCCGCCTTCTGACGGGAGATGTTGGGCCGGCTTTCGCAAAAGCCTTTGATGAAGCTGCGCTTGCGACGTCAGCCTACCTCCTCGGTGTGTCCGAGCGCGCCTTCGAGATGACGCTCGACTATCTGAAAGTGCGCCGCCAGTTCGATCAGTCCCTTGCTGCCTTTCAGGCGCTTCAGCACCGGATGGTCGATATGAAGATTCAGCTGACCCTGTGCCGCGCTAGCGTGGAGGGGGCTGCTGCTGCCCTGGATGCAGGCGTTGATAGCACGGCGCGGGCGCTTGCTGTCTCGCGCGCAAAATCTCGAGCCGCCGACACTGCGATGCTTGTCGCGCGCGAGGCCATCCAGCTTCATGGCGCCATCGGCTACACCGACGAGTACGACGTGGGCCTGTTCGTCCGGAAGGCGATGGTTGTGGCCAATCAGTATGGAACCGCAGCGGCACACCGCAGTCGCTATGCCGCGCTGGTTGGCGATCTCGCAGCCTAGCTGCACAATCCGACTTAACAACTTTCAAGATGATAGGGTACGGAACTCCACTGTCTGGCGCGCGCAGTTGTCTGACAAACCGCCGGTCTCCCTATTCGCCTTCAGCAGCGATGGCCGTATCAGCGCCTAGGGCGTCGCCGCGGAGGATGCCAGGCAGTGCATAGTTGCCTTCATGGCAGGCATATTCGAACAGCTGCTCCCTGGATCGACGGAGAGGGATCTCGCCGGTCCAGATCTGCGAATAGTAAGTCGGATCCTCGACTTCGAAGGTATACTGGATGACGTCATCCGACACCCGCCGGAAGCGTTCGGTGACCCTGCCACGCGGCGAAACGGGAAACGCCCCGCTCTGGATCTGGGTTGGATTGAAGTTCTTCGTTTCGACCACCAGGACTTCATTCTCCCAGTGCCCGACACTGTCGCCAAACCATGGCTGCAGGGCCTCAGGCCGGAAGGCGGCATCTTCTTCCTTGTCTTGCACCCGCACAATTCGAACGTCGTGGTTCATTTCCACGACGATCGCGACCGAGTCGGCAGTCTGCACGATCTGATAGTTGTTGTTGTAAAGCGCGTTGTTGAGCGGCGGCCCTGCGTGACTGCCAAACGAAGCCAGGCAGCGATCGCCAACCGTTCGAATTTCGGGACCGGTATTGTTGATCGTCCGGACGGCCTTCATGCGGGCGCCTCGAAGCGACCGGCCCGCCTCGTTGAAGGGCGCCTGGCCGTTGGCAGGCGATGTGATCCAGGACGAACGCCATTCGGTATTGACCTTGGCCCACTCGGACCCGGGGTCCGACCAGAACGTATTGTATCCAGCGGCAACGTCCTTGTCCGTGAAGACGCCCGCGTTTGGGTCGGTTCGTTTCTGGCTATTGATCCAGTTCTTTGTATAGTGCGCGTTCGCGGTCAGCTCGCCGATCTTCTCGGGGGAAATGACAAGCTCGGTCAGGCCAAGCGACTTGTCGCTGCTGCGCGTCATCGTGGTCAAAGAGGCGGTCGACCATACGCCTTGCAGGTCGGGATGGCCGTCGGGCGTGCGGGGCGCTCTGTAGTCGGGTTTCCACGGGGCCAGGTCGTGGAAGTAGGGGAGAGGCGAATCGTACGACCGGCTTCCCGCTATCGTCTTCGGTCCGTCAACTTTCTCGGTCGGGTCTGCAAAGGGCACGCCCGAATTGCCGCCTATCCGCTGTGCATCTGCCGGGGCCGCAAGCACGGCGAAACACAGCGCCGTCGAGGCTGCCAATGCAAATGCCTTCATAGGACCCTCCCGAAGCCAACTTGGCCGGCCAGGCGTAGGCGTTGCGTGACCGCGGGGCGGTCAAACGCGCGTCCCCGGTCGGTAGCGACCCGCACGACGCGCAAACAGAAATTGAAAAGGTCAATAGGTCAATACTACGAATCAAAAGATCAGGCGCCGAGACTTGGCTGCGCGCGCTGTAGGAAGCGATCTCAGACACGCGACCGAAGCTGACGCGAGCGGCAAGGCAGGTCTCAGCGGGCGCTGCGGGTCACCGACACGCATTCTTGAGAATCCTGTCGACTCAAAAACACATAGTACAGAACCATGACCTATTGACTTGACGTTGGGTAGCGCCAAGAGTGCGCACGAACAGGGCGCGGCTTCTCCAACCATGAAGTCCTCGCGCCAAACCGGAAACGCAGATCGCATTGTCGGAGTTGTCGCCCGTGGCGGCGAGTCTCGACACACTAGGAGAGGACATTCTAATGCGTGCTTCGCTCAGGACACTGGCGTCCGTTGCTGCAATCGCGTTGGCCATCGCGCCCTCCGCCCTGGCCCAGTCCGCGCCGGGCTACACCGCTCCGAAGACAAGCTTGGGGGAGCCTGACCTGCAGGGTGTCTGGACCAACACCTCAATCACGAAGATGCAACGCCCGCCCGAGCACAAGAGCCTGATCATCTCGCCAGAGGATGCCAAGCGCATCGCAGAGACAGACTATTACGTCGTCCGTACCGAAGCCGAGAAGAAGCCGGTCGACCTTGCCAACTACGACAAGGTCAAGCCGATGGATGGCAAGGATCTGCTGCAGGGACGCGGCGGGTACGACGCCGCCTATATCGATGTTGGTTCGAGCGTGGGGAACGTGAAGGGCGAGTATCGCTCCTCCTGGATCGTTTCACCCGAGAATGGAAAGATTCCCTATCTCCCCGGCAAAGCCCCTGCGCGGGAAGGCAACCGGGCGCGTACCGAGGGACCAGAGGTGCGATCGGTCGGCGAGCGCTGCCTGGTGGGCTTCGGCAATACCGGTGGGCCGGTAATGACGAATGTCCTCTACAACAATCGCTATCAGATCGTTCAGGCGCCCGGCACGGTCATGATCGAAGTCGAGATGGTCCATGATGTTCGCATCATTCCCATCGTGAAGTCCGCAGCTGAAGCGCACCACGGTCCGGAAGTCATCAAAAAATGGCTCGGCGATTCGGTCGGCTGGTATGAAGGCGACACGCTTGTGGTGGAAACCAAGAACGTGAATCCGATCCAGGGCGGCTTCTTGTCGAGGGATGGCGTGCTGGTTGAGCGGTTCACGCGCTGGAACGACCGCCAGATCACCTACGAGTTCACCGTGACCGATCCCACGATCTACTCACAGCCCTGGAAGGGGGAGATGCCGCTGAACGCCACGAAGGACACGATCTTCGAATACGCTTGCCACGAAGCCAACTATTCCATGGGAAGCATTCTGAACGCCGGCCGCCGGGCTGAACGCGAAGGTATCACGTTCAGGGGCGAGGACCGCGAAGGCGAGGATGAAGGAAGCAAGTAGCGCGTCGGGACGCGTTTGACCGCGGACTGATTCAGATCGGGAGTCCGGCGTCCAGCCAGGTATCTGCTCCATCGTCAGCACGATGGCTGGCGCAGCCTCCTGCTCTCGGCCGAGCCGCGCTGAACGCCTCGGTAGTTCGACGCAACTGCGGCGCAGACCGCAAGTATGTGTTGGTGCGCGACAATCTGAGAGCCAACCGACTGCCGGCGATAACGATGCGCCCACGGGCCTGCGCGCGACTGGAACTGCGATAGAAGACAACACCTGCGAGGAAACTTCGACATGAGAACCTGGGCTCGGGCAGTCACCAGCATCAGTTTCGCCGTCGCCATGGCATCGACGCTCGGCTGTGCAACCGAGCAGGGCGGACAGCCGGGGCTCGCACTGAGCGCAAGCGCCGCCGCGTGGCCAGCGAACTCCGCAATGGGGGACGCAAGTAGCGCGTTCACAGCCGAGGGTCTTTCGGCGCTCGACGCGAAAATGGCGAAGTCTGTAGCTGACAAGGATGTGGCGGGGCTCGTCACGTTGCTGGTCCACAAGGGCGAGATCGTTCAGTACAAGGCGTATGGTGTGCAGTCCGGCGACCCCTTGGCGGGGCCGCCCATGCAGAAGGATTCCGTTTTCCGCATCTATTCGATGACGAAGCCATTGGTCGGCGTCGCCATGATGCAGCTCTACGAAAAAGGGAAGTGGCGGCTCGACGATCCGGTCAGCAAGTTCATCCCGGAGTTTGATCGCCTCAAACGCCTGAGCTGGAAGGACGGCAGGGCGGAGCTCGACGCAAGCGGCAACCCCATTGTCGTTGACGCGTCACGATCCCCAACGATGCGAGAGCTGATGACCCATACCGCGGGCCTTTCCTACGGCCTCTGCTGCATGTCTCCAAAATCTCCGGACTACATTCCTTCCAATCTGGCCTTTGTCGAAAAGAACGTCCTTGGATCTGCGAACCTGGACGAAATGATGAAAAAGATCATCGAGATCCCGCTCGTTTATGATCCGGGGACCAGGTGGTCCTACTCCTCGGCGGTAGATGTGCAGGGCTATCTGGTCGAGAAGATCTCCGGCGAAAAACTGGGCGACTACCTCGACAGGCACGTGTTTGCGCCTCTGAGCATGATCGACACGTCGTTCTACGTTCGCCCTGACCAGAAATCGCGGTTCACCGATGTCTATCACTGGGAGAAGGACGGTCTGGTGATCAATCCGGACGCGCCCAATCGGCCCAGCTTCTTCGTGCCCGAACGGCTTCAGAGCGGCGGCAGCGGGCTCGTATCCACCGCGCACGACTATGCGCGGTTCTGCATGATGATGCTCAACAAGGGCGAGCTGGCCGGAAATCGCCTCCTCAAGCCCGAAACTGTTGCCTTGATGACGCAGAACCACATCGGCGATTTGCGTATGAACAGCGATGGCACGACGGCAAACCCGGGCACACCCGGAGTTGGATTCGGGCTCGATTTTGCGGTGTTTGAGGACAGCGCCAAGTCAGGTCAGCCATATGGCAAGGGTAGCTACTACTGGACTGGATTCGCGGGAACCTGGTTCTGGATCGATCCCGCGAACGACCTGTTCTTCGTTGGAATGATCCAACGCCAGGGCGCTTCGCGGCCCGGTTCAGCCAACCTCAGAAACGAGTCGGCGCGGCTGGTGTATTCGGCGCTGGTCAAGTGATCGAAGGAGGATAGGCCAAACGCGCATGCCCGTCGGGAGACCCGCGCTGGTCATGCTGTCCGAATGGCGCGCGGCGGCGCCTTCGGAGCCGCGAAGTATCCATAGCGAGCGAGACATTGCCTGACTGAAGCCCTGCATCGCACAGCCATCCTGGATGACTATGTTGGCAATGCGCTTGATCTGGCCGACTGGTCAGAGGTGCAGAGGATTGCGCCGGTTACGGCGTTCAGGGCTCATCTGAGCGAAGCTGAAGCCGCGAGGGTACTCAAGGACTTCAGCCTCCTCGTTCTGATGCGGGAACGCATGGCGCTTCCGCGGACGCTGATCGAACAACTGCCCAAACTTCGGTTCGTTGTATTCAGCGGCTCGGCCAACGCAGCACTCGACATGGCCGCATTGCGCGAACGTGGTGTCACAGTCTCGCGCACGGTGGTCCCGGCGGAAAAGGCGACACGACCTGTTCCAAGCGCCGCCGCAGAGATGACGTGGGCGCTCCTCATGGCAGCCGCTCGGCGCCTACCGCAGGAAGATGCGGCCATCCGGGCAGGTGGGTGGAATGTCGACAATGGAACGCGCCTGTATGGCCGCACGCTCGGAGTGGTCGGCTTTGGCGAGATCGGCCGGTGTGTTGCAGGCTATGCCGCAGCGTTCGGCATGAAAGTTCTGGCTTGGAGCCAGAATCTCACGCTACGCGACGTCGAGGGATCAAACGCTGAGTGCGTCAGCAAGGCGACGCTGTTTGAACGAAGCGACTTCGTCACCATTCACTACAGACTCAGCGATCGCTCCACCGGCCTCGTCGGTCGCGATGAGCTGGCTCGCATGAAACGATCAGCCGTCATGATCAATACTTCGCGGGGCGCGCTATTGGATGAGGCCGCCCTGATAGCCGCCCTGAAAGCGGGTCAGATCGCGGGGGCGGCGCTCGACGTTTTCACCACTGAGCCGCTACCGATTGATCACCCGCTAAGGGCCCTGCCTCAGGTAATTCTGTCCCCGCATATCGGATACGCGACGCACGACTTCATGCGCTCGAGCTATCAGCGCAGCGCGCAGGCCTTGCTCGCATTTCTGAGCGGCCGACCGATCAATGTCGTAACGGTCGATGATGCGAAGCTCTGGAGTTGAACGCCCGAATGCTTTTCCCAAAACAGATTCTGCGCTGGATTTCGGGGCCAGACGTTTCTCCGTCGCTCTCACTGTCGAAAATTGCCTGCCTGGAGAGAGCTCCGCGAGATCTATTCGCCCTCGGCTTCGAGGGCGGTGTCCAGGCCCATCGCATCACCGCGAAGAATTCCGGGCATTGCATAATTCCCCTCGTGACAGGCGTATTCGAACACGCGCTCGTTCGAGCGCCGCAGCGGGATCTGGCCGGTCCATACCTGTGTGTAGAGCGTAGGATCATCAATCTCGAACTGATAGTCGATGATGTCGTCCGAAACGCGCGTGAACCGTTCGGTGATCTTGCCTGTCGGGGATACCGGAACGCGGCCGCCCTGGGTGGGGCTGAGGCTCTTCGTCTCGACGACGAGCGTCTTGCCCTCCCAGTATCCGACGCTGTCGCCGAACCACTGCTTGATCGCGGCCGGCCGGAACTTGCCCTCGCCCTTATTCGCGATCCCGACAATGCGAACATCATGGATCATCTCCGCTTCGATGACCAAGGCGTCAGCTGGTTTGCACGAACTGATAATTGTTGTTGTAGAGACCGTTGCTGAGCGGCGCGCCCGGCCCCCCGAAGGCCAGGCACCTATCGCTGCTGGTCCGGATTTCCGGGCCTGTGTTGGCGTTACTGCGTGCCGAAGCCACGCGCGCGCGATTGGCGGTGCGGCCCCCGTTGTTGTAGGGGATTTCGCCGTTGGCAGGCGACGTGATCCAGGACGAGCGCCATTCCGTGTTGACCTTCCCCCACTCTGAGCCGGGGTCAGACCAGAATGTGTTGTAGCCAGCGCCGACATCCTTGTCGGTAAAGACGCCGGCATTGGGGTCCGTGCGCTTTTGGCTGTTGACCCAGTTCTTGGTGTAGTGGTCTTCGTTTGTGAACTCGGCGAGCCTGTCTTCAGGAATTACGAGCGTGGTCATTTTCGGGTTCTTGTCGGCGCCGCCGCGAGTCATCCTCGTCAGGGAGGCGGTCGACCAGACCCCGGTAAGGTCCGGGTGGCCATCTGCGGCCAGCGGCGCCTTGTAGTTGGGATCCCAGGGCTTGAGATCTCTGAAATAGGGCAGCGGCGAAACAAAGCTCTTTGAGCCGGCAATTGTCTTGGGTCCGTCGACCGTCTCATTCGGATTGGCAAAGGGGACGCCAGAATTTCCGCCGGTCCTCTGGGCCTCTGCCGCGCCGGTCCCAAGGATGATGGCGAGTGTTACCGAGCCAACGAGCACTAGTCCCCTCATCGCACTTCCTCCAACTTCAGCGGTCTTGTGACGGCCTGTTTTCGAATCCTCGTCAGAATCTTAGCGATCAACTTCGCGCCGCGCCTTGCGCCGCTGTCAGATCGATCGGCAAAGTATCAGAGCCAGATTTTAGACATTCCGGTCAGCGAGTCTGCTCGCGGGAATTTCCCCCTCAAGGCCAAAAAAGGCAATAGGTCAGGTAATAGTACAATATCTAGAAGGCGGCGACGCGCACGGCGGCTAACAGCTGTAACGTCGAGCGTGCTTCGTTCCCGGAGGCGGGATCAGAATTCCGTGGAGGAGAAGAAGAAGGAAAAAAAGAAAGGAGAAAAAAAAAAAAAAAAAAAAAAAAAAAAAAAAAAAAAAAAAAAAAAAAAAAAAAAAAAAAAAAAAAAAAAAAAAAAAAAAAAAAAAAAAAAAAAAAAAAAAAAAAAAAAAAAAAAAAAAAAAAAAAAAAAAAAAAAAAAAAAAAAAAAAAAAAAAAAAAAAAAAAAAAAAAAAAAAAAAAAAAAAAAAAAAAAAAAAAAAAAAAAAAAAAAAAAAAAAAAAAAAAAAAAAAAAAAAAAAAAAAAAAAAAAAAAAAAAAAAAAAAAAAAAAAAAAAAAAAAAAAAAAAAAAAAAAAAAAAAAAAAAAAAAAAAAAAAAAAAAAAAAAAAAAAAAAAAAAAAAAAAAAAAAAAAAAAAAAAAAAAAAAAAAAAAAAAAAAAAAAAAAAAAAAAAAAAAAAAAAAAAAAAAAAAAAAAAAAAAAAAAAAAAAAAAAAAAGGAGAGAGAAGGAAAAAAGAAAAGAAGAGGAAAGAGAAGAAGAGAAAAAGAGAGATGAGAAGGAGGAGAAAAAGGAGAAAAAAAAGAAAGGAGAAAAGAAGAAGAGAGAAGAAAGAGAAAGAAAAAAAAAGAAGAGAAGGAGAAGAGAGAGAAAAGGAAAAAAGATAAGAAGAGAGAAAAGAAAGAAAAGAGAGAAAGGAAAGAAAAAAGGAAAAAGAGGAAGAAGATAAAGGTAGAGAAAAAGAGAAGGATAGAAGGGAAAGAAAAGAGAAGAAAAGAAGAAAAGGAAGAAGAAAAAAAAAAGAAGAGAGAGAGAGAAGAAAGAAGGAAGAAAGAAAGAAAGAAGAAAAAGAGGAGAGAGAAGAAAAGAGAAAAAAAGAGAAAGAAAGAAGAAAAAGAGAGGAGAGAGAAAGAGAAAAAAGAAAAAGAAGGAGAGAAAAAAGAAAGAAAAAGAGAAGAAAAAAGAAAGGAAAAAAAGAGAATGAAAAAAGGAGAAAAAGAAGAAGAAAAAAAAAAAGATAAAAAAATGGAAAGGGAGAAAGGGGGAGATGGGGAGAGGGCGTCTGCTGGCCTGCGCTAAGAGAAAGATAAAAAAGGAAAAAGAAGAGGAGAAGACTGAGAGAGAGGATGCGCCCGAGAAACTCTATAGAAAAAGACGAGACGAAGGAAGAGAGAGATACGCCGATAGCAAGAGAGGAAACTGCGGCGACTGCGCGGCCACTGAGAAAAAGATGGAGAGAAAAAAGAAAGAGAGGAGAGAGAAATAGCGAAGCGCTGAGCGCGCAACGACGAGAAGCGAGCAAGCGCGGCGTTGCGATACGCCGCGAAGAAGCGAACGACACTGCGAGAGAGACGGGCCTGCACGCTCACCAACTATAAGAGGCGATCTCCTACAACACCTCGATCTCGAGACCGCAGGCGACAAGCACACAGCCGCCCGTTCTCGACCTCGAGCTGCTTCAGGCGGCGGACATCATCAGTGTGTAGAGCGGCGACTTGGCAGGCTGCACCTGGGTCGAACGCGCAATCTTATTGGCCATCAGGGGGCGGGCCGGCACGGCTGCCGAGACCTGCGCCAATGAATTTCGCCACTGCATTGATCTGGTCAGGCGTCAGCGCTGCAGCAAGGGAAGGCATCTCGCCTGCGCCCTGGTTGATAACGCGTATGATTTCGGTTGTATCGCGTCGGCCGGCGATCGGAGGCGCGGAGCCGCCAGGAATGCCCGCCCCGGTCGGGCCGTGGCAGAGCGCACAGCCGCTGGCAAACGCAGTGCGACCGACGGCCAGTTCCTCTGGTGTCGCTGTCACGGGTGGCAGCGGAGCCGATAGAGCGCCCGGAGGCGCGGGCGCCGGATTGGCGACGCCGGCGTCATCGACGCCATCACCGAGCGTGAGCGCAATAATCTCCGCCGGCTTTCCGAGGGACGAAACAGCGACGGCAACATACTGCCGGTCGCCGACCATATAGGTCATTGGCCCGCCGGTGACGATGTTGGGTAGCTTGTGCTCCCAGGCGACAGCCCCGGTTTTCTTGTCATATGCGCGGAACATCGGTCCACCCGCACCGACAGACAGGTTGCCGCCTTCGCCCATGAACAAAAGGTCGGGCGTCAGCATCGGCGAGGGGCGCACCTCGAGGCCCATGTGGTCGAAATCGAGCTTGAGGCCCTTGAGCGCCGGGTGGTTGCGGATGAAATCCGACGCGCCGCCGATCGGCGTCTTCCAGAGATGCTTGCCCGTATTCATGTCGGTGGCGAAGATCAGGGAATAGGGCGGCTTGAGGATCGGCAGGCCCTGCGGGCCCTCGATCGGCGCGCCTCCGCCGCCGCCATAGTACGCCTGGTTGGTTACCTTGGGATCGCCCGCGCGCAGACCAGCGTAACTGGGCTTCAGGCGCACGGGCGTGTACATGACGCCTGTTTCCGGATCGACGGCCGCGCCATTCCAGTTCGGCCCGCCGCCGCTGCCGGGGTAGAGCCAGGTGCCCTTGTTGGTGGCCGTGATGATCGACGGCACAGTGTAGAGCGGCCCCTTGGTGTATTGCGAGGCCAACGCGATAGCCTCTTTCCGTAGCTCCGGAGTGAAGTCGATCAGGTCGTCCTCATCGTAGTCGAGGCGCAAGAATGGTTCGGGCTTGGTCGGGAAGGGTTGCGTCGGCGACGTGCGTTCGCCTGGCACGGCAGATTGCGGAACGGGCCGCTCCTCGATCGGCCAGATCGGCGCGCCGGTCTTGCGGTCAAACACGAATGTCAGGCCCTGCTTGGTCAGCTGGCTGACGACCTTTATGCGCTTACCGTCCTTGACGATGTCGTGGAGGATTGGCGCGGCCGGCAGGTCATAGTCCCAAAGGCCGTGATGCTGGGTCTGGAAGTGCCACACACGCTTGCCGGTCTTGACGTCGAGGCAGACGAGAGTGTCGCCGAAAAGGTTGTAGCCCAGACGGTGGCCGCCATAGAACTCGTTGGTTGGCGCCTCGTGCGGGATGTAGAGATAGCCGAGCTCGGGGTCGTAGCTCATCATCGTCCAGGCACCGGCGCTGCCTGAATACTCGGCGCTGCCGTTCTCCCAGGTCTCGTTGCCGAACTCTCCCTTCTGCGGCACAGGATTCCACGTCCATACCAGATGGCCGTCATGCACGTCGTAGGCGCGGACATAACCTGGCACGCCCTGCATGCTACGACCGCCTCCGACGATGATCTGCGCGATGATCAGGTCCCCGGCGACGATCGCGGGAGAAACCGAGCCGACATCCTTGATCTCCCGGCCCTCGGTTGCGCCGGTGCGAAGGTTGATCCAGCCATTCTTGCCGAACTTCGGATCAGCTCTTCCTGTCGCGGCATCCACCGAGATAAGGCGCCCATCCAGCGAATTGTGGAAAAGTCGTTTGTTGATTCCGTCCGACCAGTAGGACAGCGAGCGCGGCGCGAGCGAGGCCGCGCGGCCGGGCAGGGCCGAAGGCGTTGGCTTGAATGTCCAGAGAGTCTTGCCTGTGGCGCCGTCGATCGCGGCCATGCCATGGCTCACCCACGGCACGTAGAGGACACCGCCAGCCATCAGCGGCGTCGCCTTGTAGTTGGAGGAGGAGGCGTCGCCCGCCGCATCCGCTGTCCAGCGCCATGCGATCTCCAGGTTTCCGACGTTCGCAGCGTTGATCTGGTTCAGCGGGGTGTAGCGCGTCGATTGCGGGTCGCCGCCCCAATAGGTCCATTCGCCTCTGAAAAGCGCTTCCTTGCCCGGAGACGAAGCGCCCACCGTAGCGATCGCCGAAGGGCGCTCGTCTAGCATGCAGGAGGAGAGACCCGCTCCCGCCGTCAACAAAGCCAGCGCTACAAGCCCGGCCGCTTGTCTCATCATAGCTTCTCCCACGCAGCTTGCGCGCCGATGCTTCCGTTTTCAGCACCGCCCCACGCGCCGACACGTTCAGCGTTTTGGTTTGAAGGCCAGCAGCATGTTGCCCGGCTTGCCCATCGTGCCGTACCCGGAGTTGACCAGCAGGAGGCCATTCGCAGCGATGATCGAGTTTGAATCGATCGATCCACCGCTGCCCTTGACCCCGTTGATACCGTCAAAGTCTCGCGCAGTCTGATAGGACCAGAGAAGCGTCCCGGTGTTCTTGTCATTGACGAAAACCGTGCCGTCCATCGCCGCGGAGACGACTGCGCCATCAATCACGATAGGCACGGCCGAGAACACGTTTCCACGCCAGCCGTTTCGGGAGTTCGTAGAGGCCGTGGCGTCCACACCGGCGGGAGGGGCCGGATTGAATTGCCACTTTATCTTCCCGTTCAGGGCATTGAGTGCGTAGAGACCCGGTTTGATCTTGGGATCGTAGTCCCATTCCCCTGGAATGGCCTGGCCTACCTGCACGATGGGGGCGTAGACGGTGTCGTTGTCGAAGGCCACGCCCCAGTGGACGCCGCCTGACGGGCCGCCAGTCCCCAGGATGGTGCGCCAGACAACCTTGCCGGTCTCCGGCTCGAGCGCCCACACGGACCCGGACTTCTGGCCTGAATAGACAAGTTCCTTGCCGTTGCTTTGGCGACCGAGGACCGATGAGCCGCCGAAATCCACGTCACGAAAAACCGTCTCGGGCGGCTTGGTGCAATTCAGCTGATCTGCACGCGGGTTGAGCCCGCATCCCGAATTGTAGATGTCGTCGGAAGTGGCCTGGAAGCTCCACTTTTCCTTGCCGTCTGCGAGACCGATTGCAATCAGTGCGTTTGTGTTCTTGTGCGCGGGCGGCGAATTGCTTTCACCGGTGCCGAAGTAAATGAGCCCGCGCGCTTCATCGACGGCCGGCGAATTCCAGATCGGCGCCCCTGAAGGTCCTTTCAGGGGTTTCCCATCGCCCCGGTCGCGCTGGACGGTTGCGTCCGGCATCGTGTCGTAGCGCCATTGCTGGGCGCCCGTCTTCGGGTCGAGCGACAGCACCATGCCGTGGTTCGTGCAGCACTCGATCTTTGTGTCGGCGCCGGCGGTGATTTCGCCCTGGGACACTGGCACAATCATGCGGTCCTTGAGGATGGTTGGCGTTCCCGTCGTCATCGAGAACGAGTAGTAAGCGACGTTCTTCGTCCACAGCGCTTTCCCGTTGCGGGCGTCGATCGCATGTACGGTTCCGTCAACCCCGGAGACGGCAAGGAGTGGCGTCCCATCAGTCAGGACGCCATAGGCCACGCTGGAGCGGAGCGGTGTTCCGCCTGGCGTCTTGTAGACCCAATCAATGCAGGGCTTCGCCCCCTCGAGGTTCATGGCATAGACTTGCCCAAGGTCGGTCGCCGGCCAGAATATCGTCTTGCCAACGACAGGTCCCTGAGAGCGCATCGTTGAGGCCTCAGGCACGGCTATGGCCCATGCCAGTTCCAGGTTCGATAGTTGCGATGTTGTGAGGCCGGCCTGTTGCGCCGTGAGCTTGCGGTTGTTGTTATGCGTGATGCCGAACCCAACCGACGTCGCCACGCTATCTGCGCGGATCTGTGCGCCGCCACGCGCGCCTGCGCACATCATGGTCTTGGCCCAGTCGTCGGATGCGCTACCCTCGCGGCCGGTAAGGTAGTTTATGAGGACTGAGCGCTCTGTTGGAGACAGAGCTGCGCCCTGCGCCTTCATTTTGCCGCCGGTCAACGTAAAGTTCATGACGCGGAAGTTCATGCTCTGAAGGCTCTCGCGGGTTGGCGCCCGCGTGGCTTCGTTGTTGTCGTGACAGGCAGCGCAGTGCTGCTTGTAGATTGCTTCCCCCGGGCTCGAGGCCCCCATAGCTACTTGCGTCACCGGGCTGGAAGTCTTTGCGGGAGGCGATGGTGCGGCGACTGCAGCCGTCGCGGCGCCAGATTCCGCGGTGGTCGGATTCTCGGTCTGGCAAGCGGCGAGCGCCAGCATCGATGCACAGAAAATGACGGTCTGCAGCCTGGCTCGCATGTTCCTCTCCTGCGCATTCGCACCGACGCGCTGTGTGGGTGGGCGGGCTGTTGCCGGGTTCGGCCTGACCCATTCTCCGCGGGCACCTTCGGAAGACGCCCCGCTTAAGTCAATAGGCCAACGATATGACCTAACACGCGAAGCTGTGGCCGAGCGCAGAGCCGCTCTGCGCGAACGCCGCTACAGGACAAAGGTCATAGACATGAATGAATGGGCTATTGACATTTGCGCGGGATGATCGTTTTTCGGAGTGTGCGAAAAATTGGATCGCGCACGCGATTGGATTACCTCTCCCGAACTGTCCCCGCCGCTCTCCTTCGAGGTAGATCGGCGGGGAGTTTTCGGCGGCGGCATCGGAAATGGCTGCCCCCTTTTGCGACAGCGGGGCGCTGTAGCCATCATGTTTCGTCTCCTCACCTGACCGGAGCCTGTGCCGGCAAGTATGTCGCACAGCGTGATTCTCTGGCCGCGAGGGGCGGCGGCCGAGCATGAAGGCGAGCACGACTTCGACGCGCCGCTTGATCGGCGTATTGTCGGGTCGTCCGAGCGCTCGGCGAAACGCGGGTCAACTAGCAACGCGCCGCAGCCTGGTCTCCTGACGCAAATGATTCCGTGCTCTTCGAGCATTGCAGGCAATGCAGCAGTAGCGGCGGAATAGCGACCAGCCTCGTTCCAGACCGCACTGACGGGCGGGGCTTCGCGTCCAGGTAAATTGACGTGCGGGTCAATAGTCCATAAAAATGACCTATTGACACTATACGCAGTTGTCGTGATTGCTCGGCGGATTACTTGTCGGCTTAGCCGGTGAGCAAAGGTGGGGCCGATGATCGGGAGCGGAAAATTTGAGGCGAAGTGGGCGCTGATACAGCGCGTTGGCATCGCCTCCACTATGGCGCTGGCGATATCTTCCGTGGCGGCCCGCGCAGAAGCGCAACAGCACATCGTCTTCGTGTACAGCACGCCGGTTGCTGGCGAGGAAGCGGTCTATTCGAAGGACCAGGTCGAACGGGTAATTCCCTCCGCTATGCAACTGACGGGCTTCGAGTCGGCGCAGCGCTTCGAAATCAAGAAGATGGACGCCACGCCTTCTGTACCCGGCAGTTACCTCACCGTGTACAATATCGACACTCCAAACATTTCGGCCGCGCTTGATGCACTTGCGGGCTTGGTCAAATCGCCGACCATTCTGTCATCCACGACCGCTGCTTACGCTGACATTGGTCCCCATCTCGAGGCGCCGAAGGATGTACCTGGTAGCGCGCCTGCGGCTCACGTCGTGGTCGGCAAGTCCGAGATATCTCGCTATTATCTGTTCGCTCATCTGAGTGCAGGCGAGGGTGCTGAAACCGAAGCCAAGTTCAACGAATTCTACAACAATACGCATCTGCCGGACGTAATGCGAAATCCGGGCTTTCTTCGGGGCGATCGTGCCAAGCTCGCGAAGGTGCTGCCCGCCTCCAAGTCAGCGCCAGGTTATGTCGCCTACTACGAATTCCAGACTTACGATCTCGGCGCGTCAGTAGGCGAGGTCGACAGGCGTCTTCGTGACGGCCTCACGCGACCATTTCCGCCCGGCGCGATAGGGCGAACCGGAGGAATGCTAGTCTACTACGCAAAGCCGATTGGCGCGAAAGTGCAAGCTCGAAACTAGAGATCGCGCTCCCGGCATGGGAGCGCAGTTATTGTCCGTCCGATCGTCAAAGGGGACTGTCGTGAATTCCACACCTCAATCGTTCGAGCTGTCTCGTCGCGGATTGCTGGTAGCCGCCGGAGCGTTGGCGTCCGCCTCATGCGCGGGCGGAGCGGCGGTTGCCGCGCCGACCGATGGGCGAGTTCGCCGCCTGAACTTCGTTACACGCGCGCCTGGCATGACTCATGATGAATTCGTTTCGGCGGCTCTGCAGCAAGGCCGGCTGGCCGCATCGCTGTCGGGCCTGACGGGTCTCGTACTGTCCGAGATCATGTCCATGTCCCCTCCATTTGCGCTCTCGGGTCTGGACATCGACGGAATGTTGGAGGTGTGGACGAAGAGCGAGGCAGACTATACCGCGTTGATGGCTTCGGCAGCCGGCAAGAGTTGGTGGGCTGCAACGGATGCGCTGTTCTCGCGAAATACGACCTTCGTGTCGCGGGAGCACACGTTCATTCCAGTTCCGCCGCGAGAAGGGACAGATAAGACTGTCACGCTGATCGTTCGCAAGGACGGTACGACGCATGAGGCATACATGCAGCACTGGTTAGGTACGCATGGACCGATGGCGACTGAGGTCGAGGTCCTCAAGGGATTTGTGCTGAACGAGCTCGTGAGCACGCAAGCGGCAAAGGGCGGACTAATGATGCCTGAAGTCGATGGCATCTCCGAGGTTTGGTGGGACGCGCCTGCTGGGACCCCACTGGCTCCACTCTACAGGACGCCTCAAGTGCAGGCCTGGTTTGCCGACGGAAATCTTTTCATCCAGCGAGACAAGTCACGCAACCTAGTCGCCAGGGCGCACGTCCTCGTGCCGGTGCAATGACGCCGATGGCTTGGACGCCCAGCAGCATCGACGATTTATGAGCGCGAGTGCGTATTTTCAAATGACCGGGACCGCCGACTGAGCAAGTGAATCTAGGAATTCGCCTGGAGCGACAAAATCGACCTCAAAAGGCTATAAGACCAGAGAATAGAAGGAAGTCTGATTGTCATTGGTCGGTTCGATTTCCGGCGAAGCAGCCAATCAGAACGGATGCGGTGATCCGCAAGAGATATGAACTCAGGGAGGGATACCATGATGAAACTGTCGCTTCGCAGCGTGTCGAGCGCTGCAATACTCATCGGTTTGGCGGGTGCATTTCCCGCCTGGGCTCAGGTCACCCCGCAGACGGTTGACGAGCCGGAAGCCGAACAGGACACACAGGATCGAGTTGTTGTCACTGGTTCGTTCATCCAGGGGTCTGCGGAAGATGCCGCCCTGCCGGTCGAAGTGTACTCGCAGGAAGATCAGGAAAAGCGGGGCGCGCCTTCTGTTCTCGAATTTGCGAAATCGCTTGCTATCTCAGGGCCAACGACTGGCGAGTCCTACTACAATGCTGGCGCCGCAAATGCTGGCACTATTCGATTCAATCTTCGAGGGCTTGGCTCCGACAAGACTCTGACGCTTCTCAATGGGCGTCGCATTTCGCAAAATGCCAATAACATTCCCTCCGCCGCTCTGGCGCGAACGGAACTCCTTAAGGATGGGGCGGCTGTTATCTACGGAGCAGACGCAACCGGCGGGGTTGTCAACTTTATCACGCGCGACAACTTTGTTGGTCTTGAAGCGAGCGCCAAGTACACCGCGATTGCTGGGTCGGATGGCGACTATGGCGCCAGCTTGCTTGGCGGTTTCGGCGAAGGAGATTCTAATTTTCTTTGGTCGGTGGAGTGGCAGCACCGTTCCCGCCTGAACATGGACGAACGCGACTATGCGATTGCGTCCTTCGACCGCTCCGTGAACCCAGCGCCATGGTCCAACATCACCAATCTCGACGCTTGGACGCCAAGGGGTGCGCTGCCGGCGTCTCCCAGCGTCGCCAACGAGTTCGGAACTGCCACGGGCGCCGCAATCGCAGACTTCACACCTACGAATTGCGCCGCGATTGGCGGCAGCTACGTTGCGCCGGCCGGCTCAACGCCCGCGCGATGTGGGTACAACTATGCTTCGTACCTGAACCTTGTTGATGGCAGCGACGCCTATCGCGCGTACGCTCAGTTCAATTCGGCGATCAGCGACAACATGGATTTCCACATTGACGTTTCGTACGGGCAGGTCCTCTCGCCCCACGTCATTGGATCGCCGGCCGGTGCGCCGCTGCGCGGGACGGCGATGGCGATAGGGCAACTCAACCAGTTCTATGTGCCGACCACAAACCCGTATGCGGCCGCCTTTGCGGCGTCGCATGCGGCGCCTGCGGGGACCCAAGGGTTCACGGCGTGGACGTACCGCACCTTGGCGCATGGCGGCAATCCGCTTGGCCAGGAAGGGGGCGGTGACGGCTGGGGGTCACCCACGAAGGTCGACAATCAAGTCTGGCATATCTCATCCGACATAAAAGGAACGCTGGGAGCCTGGGCGGGCTTTGCAAGCGACGTCGGCTATCAGGTCGGACTGACCTACAACCAGTCGATCGCCTATTCCGACCTACCGGAAGTTCTCAACTTCCGCTTTCAAGAAGCGTTGAACGGTTTCGGTGGGGCTGGTTGCAGTGCAACCGACCTTGATCCGAACCGCTTTGGCACGCAGAATCCCGGTGCGGCCGGTAAGAATGGCTGCTCCTATTGGAACCCTTTTGCCACAAGCTTCGCGTCGGCGCCGACACGCGGGCTTACCAACCCGCAATACGTCGCGGGGCAGGAAAACTCCTTTGACCTCGTGAAGTGGTTGTTTGACCCTCGCGCGGGCGAAACGATCAACAGCGACCTAACGCTTGATGCCGTGTTCAATGGCACGTCTGGCATCAGCCTGCCGGGGGGAGAGGTTGGCTGGGCGCTAGGTGTCCAGGGTCGTCAGCTGGAGCTACGTGAACAGATCTCCGGCGAATTCTACAACGGCAGTATGCCATGCGAATGGCCAACGAACTTTACCAGCCAGAATGGCGTGGGCTCGCCCTCACTGCCGCAGATCCCAGTGACCACAACGTCGGCGAGCTTCCGTGGCTGCACGCCGGACCGTCCTGGCCCGTTCGCCTTTTACGGTCCCAACCAGCCGGACTACAATGACCGGCAGCAGTTCTCCGTGTTTGGAGAAGTCGAGGCTCCTGTACTCGATACGCTCCACCTGCAGCTCGCACTTCGCCGCGAAGAGTTCTCGGGCGGGCTCGGCGCGACGGTGTACAAGGTTTCGGGCAAGTGGGACGTCTGGGGCCCACTGTCTGTACGGGGTTCGTACGGCACCAACTACCAGGCGCCGCCGGTTGCCTTGATCCCAGGTCAGGTGATCAATGGGTCCAACAACTACGCCACCGCTGGAGGTGCGTGGCTTGGCGCGATTACGACAACGGCCAGCGGCATTGTCCCCGAAACGGCGACATCCTGGAACACGGGCGTGATCTGGCAGTCTGAGGGCTTTGCGCCCGATCACGACCTCAGGATCATCGTCGACTACTTCAATATCGAGACGGAAAACCCGATCGGTGTGCTGGCCGACGTGAACCGGATCGTCGCCCTGGTCTTCAACGGCCCAGGAAATACCATCACTACCTGCGACTCCAACGTGCAGCCGCTCTTGAACCGCGTTTCATTCAACGTTCCATGCAGCGCTGGTCTGAACGCTACCGGAGCGTTTTCCGCAATCTCCACCGTCCGCGGCAATGGGCCTGGTCAGGCGACCGCCGGCTTTGACTACCAGATCTCCTACGAGATGCCCGTCGGGCCAGGCGACCTCTCGCTTGGACTGACTGCGACGCAGGTGACAAAACTCTTCACTGGGCCGACCGCGCTCGATGGTGTTCAGATCACCGACGGCGACAACCGTCTCGGTACGCTAAACTTCAGCGGGACGGCTCAGGTCGCGCCCAAATGGCGCGGTAACGTCTTCGCGAATTACGCGATTGATGCGCACAATTTCCGACTTGGCTATAACTATGTGAGCGCAGTTACGGACGAGCGCGCCGGCGTCCAATATGGAGAAAACGGCGAAGCTTGGGCGACACTGGACTTCACCTACCTCTTCAATGTCACCGACAATCTCCGTCTCACGTTTTCGGCCAACAACATCCTCGATAGAGACCCGCCCAAAGCCCAGACAGAAATGGGTTATGACCCGCTGCTGGGCAATTCGCTGGGCCGTACGCTCGAGTTCGCGGTGAAGCAGACATTCTGAGGGCTATCAGCACCCCCCAATCGAGTAAGGCGATACGTCAGTCCAAACGTACGTGCGGGAGCCGACTGAGCTTTCCCCTTCGTGCTCACTGGTCAGGGAGTTCGACGGGGAGGTTTCTGCGGCTTTAGCGAGAGGTTGAGACGCGGCGTGACGTCCAACACGCGGCGGGTTTCTGGATGTTTGGAAACCCAACTGCGTGCCGAACGACGTTCCTCGACGCGACGCAGCCGCGAGTGCTTTAAGGTGCTGGGATCGCGTTCGCTGTCTACCGAGAATCCTAACTTAACGTCAGCCGAAGAGGAGATCCGCCGCATTATCTGTGTTGTACCTCCCAAGGCTTTTTCTGCAGGCTGCAGGCCATCGCAGCCTGCGCATTTTTTTGTGTCAGAGGGCAGGGATGTCCCGGCCAGAGTGTTTCCGCGATGACAGATGCCCAGATGTCCGAAGCCCACGTCTATCCCGTGCCGCCGGAGTTCGCCGCCAAGGCGCTGGTGAACGCCGAAAAGTACGCGGAAATGTATGCGGCTTCGCTCGCCGATCCG
>CAVTXH010000019.1:0-351570 GCA_963738625.1 uncultured Alphaproteobacteria bacterium
GTACTCGCGGCAACCAAGAACATCGACACGTTCAGGCGAGCTTTCGCGAGCCCGGCGTGGTCGTGCCGCCCGAAGAGCAACTCGATCAGCGACATTCGCCGAATCGCGTCACGGCGAGATCGAATTCGTCGCATCATCAACTCGGCGATCGCCAGGCATCGAGTCGACGTGGGGTCGTTCCGCGCGCGTGACCTCTGCGACGAGCTGTTCGACGGCATCGTCGAGCGCGGCGGCGGCGATCTGGTGGCCAGTACGTCGCTTCCGAATTCCCGCCGCGGTCATCGCGCGACATGCTTGGGTGCGAATCCGCGAGCAACGACAAGTTCGCCCTGCTGGATGGTCCGATCAGGTCGTTCAATCCACCTATCCGACGGAAGAGCCGGCGGGAGGATGGCGAAGACGGCGAAGGGTCGCGGGTACCGCGGCGCGAGTTCGTCGCCTACATGAACGCGATGATCGCCGAGCGGAAATGTCCTCGATCCGCCCGACGATTTCGTCACCCGCCTCCTCCATACCGAGGTAGACGGCCGTCGACTGAGTGATATCGAGATGCGCACGCAACTCGCGGTCCTTGCTCATCTCGGGAAGGGACGACCCAGCATCTGATCGGCAACCTGCTCGAAGTGATCTGCACTCGATGCCGCATTGTTCGCACGGGTTCAGACCAACCGCGATCTCGTTCCGATCATGGTGGAGGAGTCGTTGCGTCGGGATCCGCCGATCCATGTGCTCTTCGAGAGATTGCATTGCCGAAGCCGTGATCTCCGATGTCACGATCCCGCTCGGTTGCAAGGTTGCGTTCGGGCTTGCGTCCGGCGAACCATGACGATCAGCACTATGACGATCCGGACTCCTTCCGTTTGGATCGGGCGAGTCCCAAGGACCACCTCGGTCGGCGGCGGTCCTCACGTTTGTCCGGGAGCAGCATTGGCCAGGCTCGAAGGGCGCATCGCGCTCGAGGTGTTCCTCGACCGAGTCGAGAAGGTCTCAGGTTCGCGCGGATGACCGAGCGCGACCCGGTTCCGGTCTTTTGGGCCAACAGACCCCGCGACCTGCCGGCTTGATCACCGGCAGGTGAACTGAGCACTGCTTGCCGCGTCCACCTGAGGTGACGCGTCCACTCGGTGGAATGCAACGACCGCGGGATCGGAACCGGTGTTGCCGGCTGCAGTTCGACGACGACGCCGTCCGGCGAGTCGCGCCACCTGACGGGGGACCCGGCGACCGTTGTCACCGTGGTCGTGCGGGTCGCGCGGAGTTCAGGGAGGGTGATGAGCCCGTCCGAGTCGCGGACGAACGCGAAGACGGTGTCGTCGCGCGCGGTGTACCGAAGCGGATGGCCTTCGGCCGTCGCCGTACCCGCGGCGATCCACGGCCGGGTGCCGATGATGGCACCGCGAAGCGGTCCGACCCAGTCCGCAAGCCACCCGAGCCGGGTGAGCTGTTCATCGGGGATCTGGGCGTCGATCCCCGCGGCCCCACGTTCAGGAGCAGGTTCCCACCTTTGGCTGCGACGTCGGCCAGCATCCACAGGAGGTCACCGTGGGAAAGGAAGTGCTCGGTGCGAGAGTTCGCGTTGTACCCGAAGCTGCGATCCATGCCGCGCACCGTCTCCCAGGGCTCGCGCTGCAACATCGGTGAACGTCAGGTACTCAGGGGTGCGGACATCGAAGTGCGGAGGCTTCGGCGGGAGCAGTCCACCGTCCCGGCGGGTCTGGCGGCGGGAAGCCGCGTCGATGATTCGGGCACCCAGCGCGGTGCGCACAACCGAGAGCACGCGGTTCCACGGCATCCATCGGTCGTTGACGACTCCGTCCGGAACCAGTTGGTAGTAGCGGGCGAACAAGGGCCAGAGATGGTCAGCTTCTCTGGGCCACGCGACGTCGTTCCACAACACGTGAGGGCGATAACGCGTGATGAGTTCAAGCATCTGTGCCTCGGCGTACGCGGGGTAGGTGCCCCGCGGAATCGATGCGATGGTCCCCGCCATCGTGCCCATCGGTCGGGGCTCGAAACTCCAATCGAGCCCGCCGCAGTAATAGATTCCGAAGCGCATTCCGGCGCCGCGCACCGCTTCGGCCATCTCGCCGACAACGTCGCCGCGTGCAGTGCCACCCGGATCGGCGCGGGTGGGCGATATCGGTAGGCCAGAGGCAGTAGCCGTCTGCGTGTTTGGCGACGAACACCACGTCAGCGCGCGCCGGTCGCGGCAAAGCGATCCGCCCACACGTCCGGGTCCCAGTCGGCCAGACCGGCCTCCCAATCGGCGGCAAACGCTTCGTACGGACGGTCGCCGTAGTTTTCACGGTGATGGCGCGCGACTTCACTGTTCGGGAACCGCAGCGAGTTCTCGTACCATTCGGTGTACGGCGAGTTCGCGAGTGGGTCGATTCCGCCCGACCGGAGCAGCTCCCCGATCTCGGCATCCACCGGCGCGAACCCCGGTACCGAGGCGGGTGTCCAGTGGACGAAGATTCCGAGCTTGGCGTCCCGCCACCAGGCCGGAACCGGATGGCGACGGAGCGCCCTGAGTTGGTCGACCGTGTTCCGGGTCGGTGTCAACTGATCAGCCCTTGACGTAGGAGAACTTCTCCGCGATGAGTCCGTCTCGGACGCGGAAGACGTCCACCCCTCGAACGTGGCCGTCGGCCCATTCGTAGCGCCACAGTTGGATCCACACGATCGCCGGCCGCGAAGGTCTCCTCGACGACGATTCGACTCGCGGCATCTTCGAAGATCGGTTGCCACGCGGTCCGGATGGCGTCTTCACCGACGCAGCGGGTGCCGTCCGGGGCCGGACCGGTCGCGTTGAAGATGCAGTCGTCGGTCACGAGCCGCAGTGCTTCGTCGAGATCGTGGTTGGCCCACGCGGCTCCGAAGATCTCAACCGTTTCGAGCGGGTTCATGGCAACTCCTTGGGTCGCGCCACGGGGCTGCCGCGCCGCTATGCCAGTTCAGTCGGCAGTGCATCGAGTCCGTGCGGGAGCGCGATCCCGGTTGCGTTGGCCACCATCGAAAGCATCGTGTACTGACCGACGATGAACAGCACCTCGACGAGGGCGGGGGTGTCGAAGTGCGAGCTCAACGCCGCCCACGTTTCGTCGTCCACACTGGTATCGGAGTGCAGCTCGTCCGCGGCGCGGAGGAGCGCGGCTTCGGGCGGATTCCAAACGCCGTCGGAGCGTGCGACCGCAGCGATCTCGGCGTCGGTGATTCCTGCCGTCCACAGCGTAGTCAGCGTGTTCGCCCCACTCGAACTCCGAGCGACAGTTCCACGCGGTTCGGAGCGCGAGAAGTTCATGGTGGCGATCGGAGAGGACTCCGTGGAGTGCGAGTGCGGCTGCCCACCCGAGAAACGGTGCGAGAAGGTCCGGTTGACGGGCCAGCACGGCCATCGTCCGCGCGGGCTCGCGACCGGGTTTGGCAATGAGCGGGAGCAGTTCGCGTACGTCGCCCCGCAACTCATCGGGTATAGGGAGCGGTACCCGGGCCACGGCCATCGGCGCATCTTGGCACGGGTGTTCAGGCCCGGGTTCAGGTCGCTTCGAGCCCGTCGTCCCCGGATCGCACCGTCACCACGACCTGGATAAATCGGGCAAAAGGGGGATGCGACAACTTCACGTCGGGGCCGTAGCCTGCAGGGCCCCGCGAAGGAGATACGACGATGGCGAACCCGGTTCTGAACGACAAGCGACTCAAAGCCACGGCCGCGGAGCTGGCCCCCGGTTGGGCGGCGCCGACTGGGGCTGCGCCGATGGGACCCGAGGGCGCGCCGCCGGTCACGACCGGCAACGCGGGGCTCATGTCCGCGAACGGCACCTTTGCCAAGACCTTCGTGCTCTGGGCGCTGCTCCTCGCGGGTGGCGTGTACGGCTGGTCCCAGGTCACCACCAACAAGTTCGGCGGAGTCGTGATCCCGGGGTGGATCTGGATCGCGCTGATCGTCGCGCTGGGTTTCGCACTGGCGTGCATCTTCGTCCCGAAGACCGCGCCGATCACGGCTCCCCTGTATGCCATCGCCGAGGGGGTGTTCCTCGGGGCGATCTCGAAGGCGTACGAGACCCAGTGGAGCGGCATCGTGGTCCAGGCCGTGATGGCGACCATGGCGGTCTTCGTCGTCTGTCTCGCGCTGTACGTGAGCGGGGCGGTGAAGGTGACGAACAAGTTCATCTTCGTGGTGTTCGCGGCGACGGCGGGGATCTTCCTGATGTACATGGCGTCGTTCCTGCTGTCGATCTTCGGCGTGGACCTGAACTTCTGGAACGAACCCAGCCCGCTCGGGATCGGGATCAGCGTGGTGATCTGTTTCGTCGCCGCGCTCAACCTGTTCGTCGATTTCGAGTTCGTGCGGCGGATGGTGGTGGCGGGGTCGCCGCGGTCGATGGAGTGGTACGGCGCGGTCGGCATCACGATCACCGTCGTGTGGCTCTACATGGAAGTGCTGCGACTTCTGTCGCTGCTCCGCGAACTCACGCGGCTCCCCGCCGGACCCTGAGATACATGCGTCGCCTTCGTCAAATCCGCACCGTCGTCGTGATCGGGCTCGTGCTCTCCCTCGGGGGTGTCGCGTGCAGGTATCGCGTCCCTCAAACGGCCGGGATCTCGGTCACGGACCATTTCGCGCTCCGCACGAGCGGAGAGCAGGCGATCGAGCTGGCGCGGATGAAGCAGACCGGCGCGCATTGGATTCGCCTGAACCTCGAATGGGACACGGTGCAGCCGAGCGGTCCCAACGAATGGAACTTCAGTGCGTTCGACGCGCAGGCGCGGCTCGCTCAGGAGCAGGGACTCGAGGTTCTCGCCGTCGCGATCTGGACCCCGGGGTGGGCGAATGGTGGTCGGGCCGGCAACGTCCCGCCCAATGACCCGGCGGACTACGCGCGGTTTCTCGAAACCGCAGTGCGTCGATACCGGTACGGCGGGCCGGCGGGGTTGAGTATCCGGGCTTGGGAGATCTGGAACGAACCGAACCACGCGCCGTTCTGGGTCGGTGCCCCCGATCCGGCCCGATACGCGGAGCTGTTGCGCCACTCCTATGCGGCGGTGAAACGGGCGAATCCCGGAGCGATCGTGGTCAGTGGCGGACTCGCGCCGAACGGAGACTTGAACCAGGACCCGCAGAACGGCGCCCATCCGATCAACTTTCTCAACGCGATGTATTTCTTCGGGGCCCAAGGGAACTTCGATGCATTCGGGCATCATCCGTATGCATCGGTGCCGTACGGGCCGCTCTCGGACGATCCCGGCGCCATGGGTTGGAACTCCTTCGCCTACACCCCGACGCTCTACGGGATCATGGCGGCGCACGGAGATGGTTACAAACAGATTTGGGGGACCGAAACCGGTCCGCCGACGGGCCGTTGTGAACGGTGTGTCTCGGAATCGACCCAGGCAACCTGGCTGGGGCAGGAGACCCTCATCTGGCGAGCATGGGCGTTTACCGGTCCGCTGTTCTGGCACGCCAGTCGGGATGCGAACACCGGCTCGGCCAATGCGGACGAGAACTTCGGATTACTGCGCGAGGATTTCACGCCCAAGCCTGCGTACACGGTGGCCAGAGACTTGTGGTGACGGTCCTGCCGCGGTGATCAGCCGAGGAAGTTTGCGAGTCCCGCCATCGCCTTGACGAAAACCGCATCGATCGTCTCGCGGGCACCGGCGATCAGTTCGACCAGCTCCAGCGGCGGTTCGACGGCAAACGTCCATCGGAGGATCGAACCGCGCTCGTGCGCTTCGATCACCCAGTCCTCGGCGAGTGCGTTGAAGGTCGGTTCGGAGCTCTCATCCACGCGGTACGCCCAGCGGGTCGGTGCGTCCCAAGCGAGGATGGTCTCTCGGTAGGTCGTGCCGTCCATCACCACAGCACGCGTGGTGCCGACACCGTGCGGGGTTGCGCTTTCGTATCGTCCCTCGGACAGACCTGGGAACCAGGTCCATGTGCTCGGGTCGGCGCTGATGGCGGCGAAGACGTCGGGAAGGGGCGCGGGAAGCTCGGCCTCGAAGTCGAACCGAACCGGCGCAGTGTCGAGAAACCCGAGGCCGACGGGCTGCAGCTGGTGCAACGAGGTGGTCATGTTCGCTCCGATCGGTTTTGGATCCCGAGTTGATCACGCCCTACCACAGGTCGGCCATACCGGTAACTTGCGGTCGATCAACCGCACCGAGAGGGGGAGAGATGGCACGAGATTTTGGAACCGTTGGGACGAAGATGTTGTTCGAGAATGACCGGGTACGCGTGTGGGAAGTCAAACTCGCACCGGGCGAGCGGGCGCGGTCCATCGCCACGACCTCGATCACGTGCTCGTTCAGATCCGGGGAGATCGGATCGCGGTGGAGTCAGAGCCGGATTCGCCAACGCCCTGGGGCCCCTACCTCGAAGCCGCGATCAGGCCCGGCGATTTCAGCGTCCATCGCCGCGGTGGTGTCGAGACCGCGGTGAATGTCGGGACGGAAGATTTTCACGAGATCATCGTCGAGTTGAAGGACTGAAGCGTGGCCGGCCTCCTCGTCGGTGACCTGTTCCGCAACTGCGCTCGCGCGGTGCCGAACCGGGTCGCAGTGGTGCTGGACGAGGGGTCCCTGACCTTTGGGCGGCTCGATCGCCTTGCCAACGGTGCGGCCGCTGCGCTGGTCGAGATGCCGATCGGTGTCGGTGATCGGGCCGTGGTGTGGAGCGCGACCAACCTGAACGTGGTCACCGTCTTCGCGGCCTGCCGCGAAGGTCGGGGTTGTATTCGTGCCGGTCAACCCGGGACTGGGTCGGGACGAAGCCGAGCCCATCGTGCGGGCCGCACGCCCGACGCTCATCCTCGCGGACGCAGATCGGATGGGAGCTGCGCGCGTGCTCGGGTCGGTGTTCGACGTTCCGGTTGCGCAGTTGGAAGATGTCGTCGGTGCCGAGAGCGCAGTCGATCCGATCGTCGAGATCGACGAGCAGTCTCCGCACGTGATCTTCTTCACCAGCGGGAGCACCGGCACGCCCAAGGGCGCGGTGCTTTCGCATCGCGTCAACTTGCTGCGCACGCATCCCGGCGCGCAGTTCGAACCACGCGGTGCCGCGGTCTGCATGTTTCCTCTGTTCCACATGGCGGGCTGGACGATCGCGATCCGACAGTGGCAGCGCGCGATGCACTGATCCTCGTACGATCCGCAGACCCCGGTTCGTTGTGTGCGGCGGTCGAACGGCATCGGGCCACCCGACTCAACTGCATTCCGCTGGTGTGGCGCCGGATCCTGGAGCACGTGGCGGCAGGCGAAGTCGCCGCTGGCGGCGGCTGGCATCGCTGAGGTTTGCCGATACCGGAACGTCAGCGACGCCGGTCGAACTGCTGGCGGCGCTGCGCGCCCTGCTTCCGAGCGCAACGGTGCGCGTGTTCTACGGATCCACTGAGGCAGGCAATGTCATGACGTTGGAGGCGCCGGACTTCGAGCGCAAGCCGGGGTCGGTCGGCGTGCCCAGCTTGCATACGCGGGCCCGGATCACCGAGCTCGGCGGTTTGGAGGTGTCCGGTCCGCTGCTCTTCGACGGGTACTTCGACGACCCGGATGCGACCTCCGACGCGCTGATCGATGGCTGGTACCGGACCGGCGACCTTGCCGAAGTCGATGCCGAAGGGTTCGTCTCGATCGTCGGACGGGCCAACACCGTGATCCGTACTGGTGGTGAGACCGTCGTGCCCGCAGAGGTGGAGGCGGTGCTGCGTGCTCATCCGTCGGTTGCCGACGTCGCGGTCGTGGGAGTTCTCGACGATGACTATGGAGAGATCGTGTGCGCCGTCGTGGTGGGAACTGACGACGCCGAGCCACCGACCCTCGAAGTCCTCCGTGCGTTCGCGGCCAGTCGAATCGCAGGATTCAAACTCCCGCGTCGTGTCGAGATCCTCGACACCATCCCGCGCACGGCTGCGACCGGTCAGATCCAGCGTCACCTGGTTCTGGATCTGATCGCGCCGTCGCCGTGACCGGGCCGACAGTCAGGGTGACGGAGGTTCTGTGGTGTGCTCGAAATCGTCGAAGCGGGCGAGGGCGGCGTCGAGCTGGTCCGCCGCGTAGGTCTCGGTTCGCACAGCGCCGTCGATGATCGTGGAGCAGTTCGAACACCTCGAACTCGACCTCGCCGCCATCGCTGGTGTAGCCGTTTCCGAGCATGCGGAACAGGGCGGAGTGGTGGCCAACCGCAGGGATCTCCGCCGTGCGGACGGTCAAATCCGGGACGAGTTCCAGCATCGTCTGGAGATACTGGACGAGTTGATCGACGCCGAGCATCTCGCCGTAGGAGGCGGGACGGTGGTCCACGAAGACGGTGTCCGAACCGAGCGGCAGGGTTGCAAGCGCCGCCGAATCGCGCGGTGTTGTAGCAGTGTATGAATCGAAAGACGAGTGGTTCCAGGATTTCGCGGTGGCGCTCGCCTTCCCCGGCGAGGTAGCGACCGTCCATTTCCGCGTACGCGGTGTCCAAGTCCTCGAGGTCCCACATGATGTTGGAGATCATCTGCTCGGCATCGGTGAACTCCATCAATGCGACGAGCGGGAGGTCGAACCCGTGCGGGTCGTGCCAGGTACGGCAGACCAGCGCGAGCCGATCACCCGGATCGCGTTGGCTGCTCGGTAGATGGTGGTGAAGCCAACGTCGGCGAGGCCTTGGGTCAGCTTCACGATCGCGTCGCTGTCCGATCACTACGCCGCCACTCACCGCGACCCGGCGATCGTCGCTGACCGCAGCCTCGTCCATCATGTCGCCGGTCCACTCCAGTTCGCGGGCGGCGAACCGCTCGGATACGGCGCGAGCCTCTGGGTAGCGGCGTTCGATAAGGTGGGCGCGACAGCTCCGGCTCGCGCGGCCCAGCTGGTGCAGGAGAGCCGAGGCCTTCGTCGCCAGGTATTCGAGGTCGAAGTTGGTAGCGGCGGCGGAGGCCTCGTCGGTTTCTTCGACGACGATCAGATAGCGACCTCGAGGCTGTCGGTGTGACTGGATGCGGGGTCGCGCACGGGCGGGAATCCTCGCCGATGGTCTCGAGCGGCGTGACATCTCCGGGTGCGAGCCGACGTCATTGCCGGCGAGCAGTCGCATCCAGACGGCCCAATCCTCGGCGGGACCGGATCGTGCCGAGTTCATGCCCCGGCGCCGATCGTCGCGGATGAAGTTGGGTGCGGGGTGGCAGGCCCCGCGTCCCGATCCCCCGCGTGCGAGCAGCTCGAACCGAAGCCCGCCCCGTCGAACGCCCGAGTCGCCGGCGGCGCGGATCGGTCGAGGGTTTCGCCGCCCATTCGTCGTAGAGTGCGAGCGCGTCGGCCCGGCGGTCCTCGGGGAAGTACTCGAGCCGTTCCATGAATCGTTGTCGAAGACGCTCATCACGATGTGGCGAGTTCGACTTCGTCCTCGTTGCCCTCTGGCGTGACCGATTGCTGGTGCTCGGTGCGGAGCCCGACGCGTCCTCGACTCTCCACTCGGCGCGGGACCCCATGGTGTCCGGTGCCAAATCGAGCAGCGTCCGGGGCCTGCGAACGAACGCTTCCACCTCGTCGCAGCGGGGAATCCGAGCGGTGCGTGGTCGAGGCGGCGAGTCGGGGCTCGCAGAACGTGGTGAACGCCTCCAGCGGCCGATTCAGTGCACTCGAGAGCGCCGCGGCAACTCGATCGACGGCGGAGTGCGCGGGCCCTTCGATCGTGGCGTGCCGCGCCTTGAGCTCCTCATGGGCCTGGACGAGCGCGGCGTCATCGAACGACACCATATGGGGCAGATCCGGTCGGCGTCGTGGTCTCGAAGATCATGGTGAGTCAGCTCGAAGCCGGATGGCGATGTGGCGGGTGCGTACCAACACGGGGTGCTCGCCCCGCACGGCGACGGGCTCCATGTCGGTGGGCCGAACAGCTCGTTCCGGCCTCGATGTTGCTCATGATCGGGTCGACGCCCTCGAGTGCAGGGAGCGAGACGCCGAAGAGACGATCCTCGAAGCTGATGTCAGGGGCGAATCCGCAGCGTGGTCGTGGGTCGGGTCGTAGCGCTCCAGCCAGCTGCCGCGGACCAGTTGCGTACACCGCGTGGTCGACGTGCGGCGTCCTGGACTCCACCGCGAGCTCCTCGAACCGGGCCCGGGCCGCGGCCTCGTCGTCGAGGTCAAGATCTCCAGGCGGGCCCAGCGTCCGGCGACCCAGTGCCAGATGCCCAGTCGGACCAGACGTACGCGCCGCCGTCGGGGTCGACGAACGCGAATCGTACCAGGCAAGGAGCGTGTTGCCCCTGATCTCGCGGGTGCGGTGGAATTTGCGGTCGTCGGTGACCTGTGACGCGGACGTTCTGGAGCGCGGTGAGCTCCGGCGAGATCGACGGTCCCGTAGCCGAGGTTGGGGTGCGATTTCTTGCCGTTTATCCCGGTGGCCGCGAAAGGCAGATGTTGAGCGTCCTGCTGTTGGCGACATTTCCCGGCTGCGTCGCTATCTCGCCCAATTCCGTCAGAGCGAGATGTTCTGGAGAGAGGCTTCAAAAGACGCTTTCGCCAGATCAACGAATGCGCGGACTTTGGGTGTGAGGAAGCGGCTTGACGGAAAGACTGCGTGGACAGGCGCGTTCGGCCACGCCTAGCCGCGGCGCCCGATGGCTGGATGAGAACGGCCGGTTTTTGATCGACCCCGTCATTCGGAATAAACGCCGTTGCGGCCGGAGTTGGCCCAATCGGACGCCACGCTGAGCGGGCGACAGGAGTTTCACCTTTCGGCAAAACTGGTTTCTAGTCAGGCCAAAAGCGCGTTAGGTTCCTTCGTCAAACCGCGGGAGGCGGCCTCATGGGATTTCGCGTAGGTCTAGCGGCGTCATGTGCGCTGGTCGCCCTGCCATGGACAGCATCGGTAGCTTCCGCCCAGGAGCGGGCGCTGGCGCTCACCATCTATGCCGACGATCTGGCGCTGGTGCAGGACAAGAGGCCGGTGGACATCACGGGCGGGCGCCAGCGGCTGGAGTTCGCCGGCGTCTCCGCGCAGATCCGGCCTGAGACCGTGTCGCTCTCCGCTACGGGCATCACCATCGCCGAACAGAATTTCGACTTCGACCTGCTCACCCCCGCCAAGCTGATGGAGAAGGCGGTTGGCAGCGTGGTGACGATCGTCCGCGTCAATCCATCGACCGGCGTGGAAACACGCGAGCAGGCGGAGGTGCTGGCCACCAATGGCGGCGTGGTGCTGAAGATCGGCAATCGCATCGAGGTCTTGCGCGACGATGGCCTGCCGGTGCGGGTGATCTTCGACAAGGTGCCCGAGAATCTGCGCTCGAAGCCGACGCTGTCCGTCACGGTCAATGGCGACCGCCGAGGATCGAGGCAGGCGACGCTGAGCTACCTTACCCCCGGCCTCGGCTGGCGCGCGGACTATGTGGCGCTCTACGACGACGCCTCCTCCAAGATCGACGTGCAGGGCTGGGTGACGCTGACCAATTCCAGCGGCGCGACCTACGACAACGCGCAGACCACGCTGGTCGCCGGCTCGCCCATGCAAGCGGACGGCGGCTATCGCGGTCCGCAATACGGCCGGCCGCAGTCGCGCCCGCAGCTGCAGCAGGCGGGGACAGAGACGGGCGACCGCGAACGGCTCGGCGATTTCTATCTCTACCCGCTGGCCGAGCGCACCACCGTTGCAAACATGCAGACCAAGCAGGTGAGCTTCCTCGACGTGCACGGCGTGCCGGCGGAACACGGGTATGAATACCGCAACTACTGGATGGGCACGCAGGAAGAGCCGCAGAGCGCCAAGACCGTCTACAAGTTCTCGACCGGCTCGGCGAAGGGCCTGGGCGACCAGCTGCCGGCGGGCGTGCTGCGCTTCTACATGCGCGACAAGAAGGGCGATCCGCAATTCATCGGCGAAAGCGCGATCGACCACACGCCGATGGGTTCTACCCTGTCGCTGTCCACGGGCGATGCGTTCGACATCAAGGTGAAGCCGACCGTCGAGAAGCGCGAGCGCATTACCAACCGGCGCTGGAAGACGACGATGAAATATTCGCTGACCAACGCCAGCCCGAGGGCCGTCACCGTGGCGCTGCAGCAGGATGGACTCTGGGGCGACACCAGGATCGAGACCGAGAGCCAGCGGAGCACGCGGGTCAACGCAGACATGGCGCAATGGACCGTCAACGTGCCGGCCAACGGGTCGGCGGACGTCACCGTCACCTTCGACTCCCAGTATTGAGGGCCCATGCGCGCCGCGCATCCCAAAGGCCTGCTGATCGCCGCCGGGCTCGCCGCACTGGCTGCCCCGGCGATGGCGCAGGCGCGGGATACGCTGGCCGGCCCCCCGGTCGATATCTCGGTCACGGTCTATCGCGATCCCAACCGCGGCGAGGGCGGCTTCGATCTCGACAACCTTGAGGGCTTTGCGCTGATCACCGAGACACGGCGGGTCGTGCTGGCGCCCGGCGACCATCGCCTTCGCTTCGAAGGCGTGGCTGACGGGATCGAGCCCGCCTCGGCCATCGTGACGGGCCTGCCATCCGGCGTGGTCGAGAAGAACCGGGACGCCGCGCTGCTCAGCCCCGCAGCCCTCGTCGAACTCGCGCAGGCGCAGAACGGGCGCGTGGTCTTTGCCCGCACAAATCCCGCAACCGGGGCGACGACGCGCGTCGAAGGAACGATCCGCTCCGCCGCAGACGGCGGCGTGGTGTTCGAGACGCCCAACGGGATCGAGGCGCTGCGCTGCTCGGGCCTGTCCGAAACCTTCGGCTTCGAATCCTCGACGACCGGGCTGTCGGCCCTGCCGACCCTGTCCGTGCTCACGCGCGCGACGCAGCGCGTGGAGGCGGTGGTGCAGCTGTCCTACCTGTCGCGCGGGTTCGACTGGTCGGCCGACTATGTCGTCAACATGGGCGCAGGAACCGGCAAGTTCGATCTCGGCGCCTGGGTGACGCTCGCCAACGGCAATGGTGCGGGCTTCAAGGACGCCCGCGTGCAGATCGTTGCGGGAACCCTCAATCGCGAAACCGGAGAGGTTGAACCGATCGACATCGGCCGGCCCATCCTCGCCCAGTGCTGGCCGCAGGGCTCGACCAGCGACAGCCCGGAGCCGATCTATATCGAACGCGCGTTTCCGCTGGGGTTCGACCCGGACCGCTTCGGTCGCGTCGCGATGGCGATGCCTGCGCCGACAGCGCCGAAGTCGATGATGGACCGCGCCCAAGACGTGGTCGTCACCGGCGCGAATCGGGTGGAGCAGGAAGAACTCGGAGACCTGAAACTCTACCGCGTGCCGGACCGCACGACTGTCGCCAGCCGCCAGTCCAAACAGGTCCGCATGCTCGACAAGGCCGGCGTGCCGGTCACCAAGCTCTACGAGGCCGATCTCTACGCCAACGACGACATCGACTACGCGCCGATGACGGTGCTGCTGCGCACGCGCAACGACGCCAAGAACAATCTCGGCGTGCCGCTGCCGTCCGGGCGGGTTTCGGTGTTCGAGACCACCGGACGCGGCGCCGCAGCCCGGCGCCTGCTTGCCGCCGAGACCAGCCTCCGCGATATCGCCGTCAACGAGGAGACCGAGCTCCGTCTCTCGGAGAGCCCGGATGTACAGATCCGACAGGTCACGGAGAGCCGGGAGATCGCGGGCCCGCCGCGGCCGGCCCCGCCCTTCCTGCCGGGCGCCAATCGGCGCTCGCCCCTCGATGAAACCACCCGCATCGAGGTCACCAATGCGCGGCCGTTTGCGATCCAGGCTGAAATCCGTCTCCAACTCGACGACGGACAAAGCCTGGTGACGGCCGATCGCCCCGCCGCCCAGAAGAACGGCCGCCCGATCTTCCGGGTCGCTATTCCCGCTAACGGCTCACTCCAGATCCGCTACCAGACGACGACGCGATAGGGGAAGGCGATCTGCGCGTGCGGATGTCTGCTTCCAGCGACCGCCTGCCGACCTTGGCGGTGAACCGAACGACAGGTTTGGCCTGATCTGCCGCCCTGCTTTCTTGCAGCGACGTGGCTGGTTTCAGCCGCCATCAGGCGCCTGTCCATTCGGGGGCAAGCGGCAGCCGTTGGCCCGATGCCTAGATTTGCCGCGTCTCGTTGGGCGCCGGAGCAAGACGACCGCCGCGGCGCCATGCCCGTGATCCGAGATTTCTCAAGACCCCAGCTGCACGAGTAACCGCAGGGTTAATCCGTTAACCAGAATCCGCCGTCTGCTTTTCGCGTGGATTTAGCATCGGATTGCTAGCTTTGGGCTCAACAGGTCGACGCTCGTTGATCGAGCCAGCAAGAGCTTAATTCAATGACAATCAGGTCAAACGTTGCAGCCGCAGGCGTGGCGCTCTTCCTGGCGCAGTCCGCCTACGCCCAAGCTTCGAAAGAGGAACCCGCCGTCTTCTCCCACGAAGGGGTGCTGGAGTTGACGTGGGATCATGTCGACGACTCTGCCGACGTTGCAGCTGCGACTCTGGAATACGCGGTGGCTGCGCGCCTGGTCGAACGCTGGACAATCCAGGGCTCCCTCGTGCTCGAACCGGTCGATGAGGCAGATGGGGATTCCTACTTCCGCAGCGAAGGCGCATATGTTGATACGCTGAACGTTCAATATGCCGGAGACGCTTTCACCCTCTACGCCGGGAAAATCTCCCCCGTATTCGGGTCGGCGGCGGCGCTCGCGCCCGGTCTTTACGGCGCCGAGATCGGTGAATCCTATGAGCTTGTTGAAATGATCGGCGCCGGGGGCGACGTCAATCTCGGCGCAATCGTGCCGGGCCTTGCCGGCGAGCACGTGCTGAGCGCTGCGCTATTTGCGAAAGATCGCTCCGTTCTGAGCGACTCGATTGGCGCCAGTCGCGGGCGGCTTAAGCTGGCGGACGGCGGGGCGGGAAACACCCAGGGTCTGAAATCGTACTCAGCGAGCCTGGACGGCGCGACAGAGGCCGGATTCGGCTACTCCCTGGGCGTGCGGACCCTCGCCGGCGGGATAGATGGAGGCGCGGACGAGACCGCAGCCGTTATCGGGGCGAACTACACGCTTGATCTCGGGAGCAGCTGGAACGCCGATGTCTTCGGCGAGGTTGCCGCCGTATCGAATGCTGATGGCGTGCGGGGCGCAGACCGCTCGTTCTACACACTCAGTGGAACGGTTCGCAGCGGCGACTGGCGCGCATCGGCCATTGTCTCGGGGCAGGATGATGACGTCATCCTTGGCGAGGCCCAGCTCGATCGATTGGAGCTGTCGATCGGGCGCGACTTCGCCGATGGGATCTCTCTGGATCTTGGCGTCAGTTTTGCCGACCGAAACTCGGGCGACGACGTAACGATTGGCGTCCGGCTGACCTTGGGGCTCGGATAAGCTCGTGAGCTATTCGCCTGTCACGATAATGCGCGATGCGGACCGCATCGCGGCCGATAGCGGGATCGAGGCATAAGTCAGTCGTTTGCCGACGACAACGACACGCTCCTCGATGACCGTTCCGGCGGAATTCACCGCGCGAACCCGTAGCTCCCGGACCCTGGTATCGGGCGTGTGGCCCATCACCCCGCGCGTCATTCGCACGACCAGATTATCGCCTGACAGGCTGACGGCAATAACCGGTAGAGCACTCACGGCTTGTGTTTGAGATTGCGCGATCGGCGCCGCCGTCAGCGCCAAAGTCAGCAACACCACAAAAGGGGAGAGAAGCCGCATCATGAACCCTTTATCCTTGCCAGCGTCGCGTTCGGTGACCTTGCGCCGTATCGCAAAGCGTTAACGCCGGTTGCGCGCGAATCCAAGCCAGGCAACAAAACCCAACCAGATAATCCGCTCCTGCAATCCTCGCGCCGAGAGCTCAGGGACAGCGCAAAGCGATCGGCGCTGGATACTTGACCCAGTGGACGCCAGCGGTTGGACGGCCCCGCCTCTGTTTCTGGTACATAACTCGTTAAGGCAAACGGTGGAGTTTTGTCGGCGCCGGATGCTTCTCCGCTACGGATTCACCCTGATGTTCGCCTGGTTGCGAAACGACGCAAATGCAGACCGTCCGCCCCAGTCGGCGTCGAAGACGGGAGTTCGGTCGATATCAAGTGGGCGAAACCGCAACGGACAGACATCCCAAGACCACTCGCCACCTCGTGATGACGCCTCCCACCTCGTGAGCAACCCGATTCCAGTACGGCTTCTCGCATGCCTCGGGGTGTTGGCCGTTACCAGCGCAGGGCTCATCGCGATGGTTCGCTCCAAGGCGGAAACCGACTGGGCCGGCGCTCTTGGCGCCTATCGAACTGAATCCCGTAAGGAGGCTGAACGCGCAGGCCACGAAATTGGCGAGAGGCTTCAACAGATTCAGCAGGGCCTTCGCACGATCAGCCTGTTGCCCGGCGTAAGGAAAATCGATCCTCACGGCGAGAATATCGATGCTGACGCGAAAGCATCGATCCAACAGCTCTACAACAACCTGAAGGGAAATGTCGACGTTTCCGAGGTCTATATCGTTCCGGTTGACCTCGACCCCGATGGCGCCGGCGCCCAGGCTGACGCCCCGGATGAACCGATCCTGATGTTTGACGAGCTGATCGTGAACGCGGCGGCGCGGGCTCGGGAAAGCGGCGCGCTGATCGAGGAGGAAGGCGAAGAAGAAGAGCCCGAGGTCGAGATCTTTGAATACCGCGCCCTGCGCGACCAGATGACATGGCTTCGCGCCCACTATCCAACCGACGGCGTGTTCACGGGTCTTGACCGGCCGATGCTCTCGACCCGTGAATTGATCACCTGCGACAACACCGTCTTCATCCATACGCATCTCGACGCAGATCGCTCCGGGATCATTCTGTCGGTCCCGTTCTATGGCGTGGACGGCGCCTTGAAGGGCGCCATTTCAGCGATCGTGCGCACCGGCGCGCTGGCTGGTTACCTTCCGATCACCAATGCCGCTTTGTACAACACGGCTCAATCTTACACTGTGCTGCCCTCAGCGCCGGGCGTTGAACGGACTTCCCTCAAGCATGTTGTCGCGGGCGAGCCGGATCCGGACCTGCTCTTTTCCACCGCCATCAAGCTGGGCGGGTTGGATGCGCAGGGGGCCTGGGTCCTGTGGGCAGGCCGTCCCAATTCCGATTTTCTTTCGAGCAGCGAAGCGCGTTCCATCAAGACCTTCGAAAGCTTGTCGATCGCCATCATTCTGGGGCTCTCGATCCTGTCTGGCGTCGGACTCCTGCTCCTGCGCCAGTATCTGGGCGTCAGAAGCGCCCATGAAGCACTACTCGCAGAAGCTCGCGACGCGGCCGAGGCGGCCAGCCGAGCGAAATCATCCTTCCTCGCAAATATGAGTCATGAGATCCGGACGCCGCTCAACGGCGTCTTGGGAATGGCGCAGGCGCTTGAGGCGCGGGATCTGGCGTCCGAGGAACGTCAGTTGGTGTCGACCATTCGGGAGTCCGGTCAGAATCTCGTGACGATACTCAACGACGTTCTTGATCTCTCGAAGATCGAAGCGGGAAAGGTGGAGCTATCACCGACCGACTGCGATTTTCGTCACGTCGTTCGTCGGGTCCAACGGCTTTTCAGCGCTAACGCCGAAGCGAAAGGGCTTCAGCTGATTGCGGAGGTGGACGCCGACTTGCCCGCTCGCCTGTCGTTCGATTCCAGCCGCATGCAGCAGTGCCTATCGAATCTCGTCTCGAATGCGGTCAAGTTCACGGAAACGGGGACGGTATCCGTGTTCGCGACCTGCCGACCGGCGCACCCGGGAGCCTGGACCATCCAGATTCGCGTCGTGGACACCGGCATCGGACTCTCGAAAGAGGCATGTGGGAGACTGTTTGAGGTCTTCAATCAGGCCGACAACTCAACGACACGACGGTTCGGCGGCACGGGTCTCGGTCTTGCGATCGCCCGCAAGTTGGCCCGGTTGATGGGCGGAGACATCGCTGTCGAAAGTGAACCCGGAAAAGGGTCGACGTTCTGCTTCACCTTTGTCGCGAACGATGCCGTTGCATCGCCTGCGCCGAAAGCCGCAGCCGCGGTGAACGCTGATTTCTCCAGCCTGGAGGAATTGAGTGTGCTCGTGGTGGATGACAATGCGTTGAATCGGAAGGTGGTTCGACTTCTCCTGGCGCCATTCCACGCTGCAATTGCCGAGGCCGAGAACGGGCTCGAAGCGCTATCGCAGTTGGAGGCGAACTCATTTGATCTGGTTCTCCTCGATGCTCACATGCCCGTCATGGATGGGCCCGAGACGATCGCTCACATCCGCCGCTCAACGAGACCTTGGGCGCAACTCCCCGTGATCGCCCTCACCGCCGACGCGATGAGCGGCGATCGCGACCGGTTCCTCAATATGGGCATGTCAGGTTACACGTCCAAACCAGTTGATCGGACCGCGCTGCTGACCGAGATGTCGAGGGTTCTGGAAGGCAAACGCCCTGCCCAGGACGGTCGCCGCGGCGCTGCCGTTGGTTCGGACGAGAGCGTAAATCCGGCCCAGCCAGCGGCTGTAGCCGGCTCAGGCGACGATCTGGCGGACATTCTGGGGCAGATCGACCGCGCCACCGGGTGATCACGCACTGCCAAGCGGTGCGACGGCTTTGACAGTTCTAGTGATTGCGAATGTCGCCTTCCGGCGGAGAACCGGCCGCGAGGGAAAGCCCCCCGCAGACGGCGGGAGTCGCAAATCCAGACGTCTGAAGGAGTCGCTTCCCGCCGCGTTCCAGATGGGCCCCATTGCTGACTCCCCGCCCCGCACGCATGCCTGCCTCGACGATCAACGGGATCGGCTCCTAGAATGGCAGGCCGGGCGGCCGAGGAGCAGACAATGAACGCGGATTCCGACGGTCGATATGCGCTGGCGTCGTCTGTGCTTCTGATATTGGGATTGCTCGATCTGTTGCGGGGAGCCCTGCACACCTTTTTCATCGACTGGGCGGTGACGACTTTCGCGCATCTGGATCTTTCCGCAGCGGCGCAGGATCAGCTGATGCTTCTCGGGGCCTTCGGCATCTCCAACCTGCTGACCGGTTCGATCTTCATCCTCGTCAGTCTCAAGGCAAAGCCGCTTTCCGAATATGTCCTGCTGATGATTGTCGGAGCCTACGCTCTTGGCGCAGCCGGGCTGAAACTGTAAGGCGTTTCGCCTGAGGCGGATTTCAACGGCAAGTATTTCATGCTGGGCTATCTGGCAGTCTGTGTCCTGACGCTCGTCATTTCGCGTCTTCGCCTCAAACGGTCCCCTGCCTGACGTCGCCGCGATCGAGGCCGCACGGCGCGGCTGACGCCTGATCAGGCGCCCGCGAACCAGATGACGTGGCGCGGCCCCTTGCCATTGCTTCGCGCGCGCACGGCGACCTCCTCGACCTTGAAGCCGGCGTCCTTCAGGCGGCGCGAAAATGCGGCGTCCGGCGCCGCCGACCAGATCGCCAGTATGCCGCCCGGCCTGAGCGCGGCCTTCGCTGTCGCAAGACCACGCATCGAATAGAGCCTGTCATTGGCGGCGCGCGTGAGCCCGGACGGGCCGTTGTCGACATCGAGCAGGATGGCGTCGTAGCGGCCCGGCGCGGCGCCGATCGCCGCCGCGACGTCTCCCGCAACCAGTTGGACGCGGGGATCGTCGAGGCAGCCGGCCGTCAGCTTCGCCATGGGGCCGCGCGCCCAGTCGATGATTTCCGGGACGAGCTCGGCCACCGTCACGCGCGCGCCTTTGCCGAGAATGGCCAGCGCGGCGCGCAGGGTGAAGCCCATGCCATAGCCGCCGATGAGGAGGTGCGGGTCGGCGGCTCTGCGCAGCCGCTCGATGGTCATCGCCGCGAGCGCTGCTTCCGACCCGCCCAGCCGGCTGTTCATGAGCTCGTTGGCGTCGAGCATGATGACAAAGTCGTCGTCGTGCCGGATGAGGCGAAGCTCGACGCCTCCCGGAACCCTTGCCGTCGCGATCAACTCCCGTGGCTTCATTTGGATTGTTCCAGCTCAATCGCTATGTGGCTCGGGCTATCTTGAAAGACGCTTCCTCAGCGCCTTGCCCAGCATGACGCCTATGCCGGGGCCTTTGGGATAGAGGAAGGGCTCAATGACTTCGAGCTCCATCAGGAGCAGGCGGCCGTCGGCGCCGCGCACCATGTCGACGCGCGCGTAGAGTTGTTTCTCGTCCAGCGCGTCGAGCACGGCGCGGGCCTGTTCCTGGTCGGCGCGCGCGGCTTCGATCTTTTCCGAAACGCCGCCATAGGCTTCCTGGATACGGTACTCGCCCGGCTTCGCGCGCTTGACCAGAGCGTGGCTGAATTCGCCGTCGACGAAGAGGAAGGAGTATTCGCCCTCCGTCGCGATCGAGCGGATGAAGGGCTGGATCATGGCGGGCCGGTCGAGCACGGACCCCGACCGGGGAGCGGTCGCTTTCGAATAGCGCGTCTGGCCGCGCGCGCCGCCGCCGACCTGGCGCTTGAGCACCACATCGTCGCAGTCGAATTCGGCGAAGGCGGCGTGGATGTCAGTCGCCGTCGGATGTTCCGGCCACAGGGTCGGGATGACGGGCACGCCGCGCGCCTCGAAGTCGCGCAGATAGGTCTTGCGGATGTTCCAGCGGACGGTGGCGGGCGAGTTGAAGACGGGAACGCCTAAGCCCGCGATCTCGTCCAGCTTCCCGAGGAACGCCTCGTGATCGTCCTGATAGTCCCAGGCGCAATGGACCGTGACGGCGCCGAAGCGCTTCCAGTCGACGCCCGGCTGCGCCCAGAGCACCGGCTCGACCAACAGGCCCTGCGGGGCGTAGCCGGCGCGCAGGATGTCGAGCTGCTCGTCGAACAGATAGGCGTCCGCGCGGCGATCTGGCGCACCCGAGGCCATGTCGGCGGAGATCAGCAGGGCTATCGGGGTCATCTCGGGTCCACGCGCTTGCAATCGGAGGGCGCCCGGTCTTTAAGACCTGCCGCCGCCCCTATCCATCCCGGAAGGCGGCGGCGCGCGGGGATATTTTCTCATGGTGGTGAAGTACGATGTCGTCGCCCTCGGCAACGCCATCATGGACGTGATCGCGCATGTCGATGACGATTTCCTGATCCGGCATTCGATCCCCAAGGCGCGCACCAACCTGATCGATCCGGAGCGGTGCGAGTATCTCTACAATGCGCTGCCCAAGAGCCGGGTCGAAGTGTCGGGCGGATCGGCCGGGAACACCGTGGCGGGGCTGAGGAGCCTTGGCGCGCGGGCGGCCTTCCTCGGCAAGGTAGGCGATGACGCGCTGGGCCGCAGCTATGTCGCGGACATGAAGAAGATCGGCGCCGACTTCTATGGCGCGCCGCTGAAGGGCGGCGTTTCGACGGCGCGGTCGATGATCGCGGTGACGCCGGACGGCGAGCGGTCGATGAACACGTATCTCGGCGCCTCGACCGAGTTCGCGGCGGCGGACGTCGATGCGCGCGCGGTGGCGAGCGGCGAGTGGCTCTATCTTGAGGGCTATCTGTTCGACAAGCCGGCGGCGAAGACGGCATTCGTGCACGCCTCGGAAGTGGCGCGGTCTTCGGGGCGGAAGGTCGCGATCACCATGTCGGACGTGTTCTGCATCGAGCGGCACCGCGAGAGCTTCATCCATCTGATCCGCACGCATTGCGACCTGGTGTTCGCCAACGAGGCGGAGCTGCTGGCGCTTTACCAGACGGACGATTTCGACAAGGCGGCGATGCAGATCCGCCAGGATAGCCAGATCGCGGCGGTGACGCGTTCGGCCAAAGGATCAGTGATCATTTCGGGATCGGAGTCGTGGGTGGCGCCGGTGACGCCGGCGCCGGTGGTGGATGCGACGGGCGCAGGCGACCAGTATGCGGCCGGCGTGCTCTATGGCGTGACGCACGGCCTGTCGCTGCTGGATGCGGCGAAGTTGGGCAATCTGTGCGCCGGTGAGGTGATTTCACATATCGGCCCGCGGCCGAGCGTGAACCTGCGCGAGCTGGCGATCGCGGCGGGGTTGAAGGTCTAGGACAGGAAGCCCGCCCTCGTCCTGCTAGCGCGCCAGCGCCTCTTCGACGAAATCGAGCCTGTCCTGACCGAAATGCATTTCCTCGCCGACGAAGAAGGTTGGCGCGCCAAAGACGCCGCGGGCGATGGCTTCGTCTGTCGTGGCTTTCAGCTTTTCCTTGTTGGCGGGATTTTCAGCGGCGGCGAAAAAATCGGCTGCGGAGAAGCCGGCCTCGGCGACAATGGCGGCGAGCGTGTCCTTGTCGGCAATGTTCTGTTGCTTCTGCCAGGCGGCGTTGAAGATGGCGGCGAGATACCTCTCGAAGTCCGGGCGGTCGATCCAGCCATGGGCCGCGCGCTGGACCATCAGGGTCATCATCGGGAAGTGAGGATTGCGCGCGAAGGGCGTGCCGAAACGTTTGGCCCAGCGCTGCAGATCGGCGGCCATCCATTTTCCCTTCGCCTCGACCGTGCCGGGCGGGCGGTTGCCCGTCGCCTGCATCACGCCGCCGAGGAACATCGGCCGGTAGACCAGCTTCGCGCCGGTGCGCTGGACGATCGACGGCAGCCGCGCCCAGGCGAGATAGGCCGTGGGGCTGGTGAAGTCGTAGAAGAATTCGACGGTCTTTGGCATTGGCGTTCCTCTCGTTTGTGTGTCGCGGCTTACGCCATCTTTTCCATCCAGGGGCGCAGGTCGAGTTCGTGTGTCCAGGCGTCGCGTGGCTGCTGGTGCAGCATCCAGTAGGCGTCGGCGATATGGTTGGGATTGAGGATGCCGTCCTGATCTTTCAGCGCATGGCGTTGCGGGAAGTTCTTAGCGATCCATTCGGTGTCGATCGCACCGTCGATGATCGTGTGGGCGACGTGGATGCCTTGCGGGCCGAGCTCCCGCGCCATGGATTGCGCGAGGGCGCGCAGCGCGAACTTGGCGCCGGCGAAAGCGGCGAACCCTTCGCGGCCGCGGATGGAGGCGGTGGCGCCGGTGAAGATGATGGTGCCGCGACCGCGCGGGACCATGACGCGGGCGGCTTCGCGACCGGCGAGGAAGCCGCCGAGGGCGGCCATCTCCCACACCTTGCGGTAGACGCGTGTCGTGGTCTCGCGGATCGGGAAGTTCACGTTTGCGCCGATGTTGAAGACGACCGCTTCCAGGGGCGCGATGTCGCGCTCGATGGTCTCGAACAGTTTGACGACTTCTTCCTCGACGCGGGCGTCGGAGCCGAAGCCATGGGCTTCGCCGCCATCGGCGCGGATCTGGGCAAGAAGGGATTCGAGCGCGGGCAGCTCGCGGCGGGTGCAGACGGCGACGTAGCCCTCGCGGGCGAAGCGGCGGGCGATGGCCCCGCCCGTGGCGTCGCCCGCGCCGACGACGAGGACGGCACGCTTCCCTTTTCCGGCTTCTGACATCGGACACTCTCCGTTCAGAAAAAGAACCTATACCCTTTGCAGGCCGGCGCAATCGATGCAGGGTATGAAAATGGAACGGACGCGACCTCGAACCCAGAAGTGGAACGACTTGGCTGCTGACTGGTGCCCGGTAGCGCGGGCGCTGTCGGTGATCGGCGACCGCTGGACGTTACTGATCGTGCGCGATTGTTTCCTAGGGAAATCAAGGTTTGACGAGTTCCAGGCCAGTCTGGGCGTAACGCGGCACCTCTTGTCGGACCGGCTGAAACGGCTGGTGGCGCTAGGGGTTCTGGAAAAGAACCCATACCAGGCGAGGCCGGTGCGGTACGACTATCGGCTGACCGATAAGGGGCAGGATTTCGCCCCCGCCCTGGTCGGCCTGAAGGACTGGGGGAAGAAGCACATGCCGGTGCGGCGCGAAGCGGCGAAAGCGTAAGTACTTTTTAGAAACCCACTGGCGGGCGCCATTTCTGGCGTCTCCGTTGGCGCCGAGCGTGGCGCCAGAAATGGCGCCGCCTCGCCAGAATCGCGCACCGCCGATAGGCTTGCGAAATGAAAATCTCTGTCGCGGTTGTTGCCGCCGCCCTCGCCTCCGCCTGCGCCGCTTCGACGCCGGCCACGCAAAACTCCGCAACGCCCTTCAGCGGGCCGGCGCTCGCGCCGATGATCCGGCTTTATGAATCGCCCTGCTATTTCCCGACCTGCATCAGCTACGCGATCGAAGTGGCGCCGAACGGGAACTACACGCTGACCCGCTTCACGCCAGGCCAGCCCGACACGGCAAGCTCGGGCGCGCTGGGGCCGGATGTGTGGGCGAAGGCGGAGGCGGCGTTCGCCGAGGCGGACTTCGCCGCGATGCCTGAACGGATGGCCGTCGACAACATGTCCCAGCTCGGCGGGGTCTACTGCATCAACGACCTTCCGGCCGTGGAGTTCACGCGGCGCGGCGTCGATGGGGCGCAGAAGAAAGTCCACTTCAACACGGGCTGCGGCGTGACCGCGCCCAGAAAGCTGCTGGCCGACCTGCGCGAACTGTTCCGCTATCGCGAGCTGGTAAAGCCGAACTAGCCGCCGCGAACCCGGTCTTTGCCTGATCAGAGGATATATTTCGACAGGTCCTTGTCGCCGGCCATGGCGCCGACTTTCTCGCGGACGTACTGGCCGGTGATGCGGAAGGTCTGGCCGGCCTTGTCGGAAGCGGTGAAGCTGATCTCGTCGAGCACGCGCTCCATGACGGTGTGCAGGCGGCGCGCGCCGATGTTCTCGATCGACTCGTTCACCTGCACGGCGAGGTCGGCGATGGCTTCGACGGCGTCGGGATCGAACGACAGGTCGACGCCCTCGGTCTTCATCAGCGCCGTGTACTGCGTGATGAGGTTGGCTTCCGGTTCGGTGAGAATGCGGCGGAAATCGTCGCGCGACAGCGGTTTCAGCTCGACGCGGATGGGCAGGCGGCCCTGCAGTTCAGGCAGGAGATCCGAAGGCTTGGCGACATGGAAGGCGCCCGACGCGATGAACAGGATGTGGTCGGTCTTCACCGTGCCATGCTTGGTGGCGACGGTGGTGCCTTCGATCAGCGGCAGCAGGTCGCGCTGGACGCCTTCGCGGCTGATGTCGGCGCCGGCGCGTTCGGAGCGCGAGGCGATCTTGTCGATCTCGTCGAGGAAGACGATGCCGTCTTCCTCCGTGACGCGCAGCGCCTCGCGGGTGACGGCGTCCGAGTCGAGCAGCTTGTCGGACTCCTCGGCGATCAGCGGCTTGTAGGCTTCTTTCACGGTGGTGCGCACGCGCTTGGTGCGGCCGCCGAAGCCTTTGGAGAGCAGGTCGCTGAGATTGAGCATGCCGACGCTGGCGCCGGGCTGGCCGGGAATATCCATGCCGCCAAAAGGCGAGGACGTGTCGGCGACGTCGATGTCGATCTCCTTGTCGTCGAGCTGCCCTGCCCTGAGCTTCACGCGGAAGCTTTCGCGGGTGGAGGCCTGTGCGGTGGCGCCCACGAGGGCGTTGAGCACGCGCTCCTCGGCGGACGATTCGGCCTTGGCCTCAACTTCCTTGCGGCGCTTTTCCTTCACCTGGCCGATGGCGATCTCAACCAGGTCGCGGACGATCTGTTCGACGTCGCGGCCGACATAGCCGACCTCGGTAAACTTGGTGGCTTCGACTTTCAGGAAGGGCGCCTTCGCCAGCTTCGCGAGGCGGCGCGCGATCTCGGTCTTGCCGACGCCGGTGGGGCCGATCATCAGGATGTTCTTCGGCGTCACTTCCTCGCGCAGGGCTTCGGGAAGCTGCTTGCGGCGCCAGCGACTGCGCAGGGCGAGGGCGACCGCGCGCTTGGCGTCCGGCTGGCCGACGATGAAACGGTCGAGCTCGGAGACGATTTCGCGCGGGGTGAATTCGGACATGAATACCTGGGAAGCCTGGGCAGCCTAAGCTAGGAAGGCCGAAGCGCCTTCGCTAGCTCAGGGGTGTGCACGGGTTCAAGCAGGTTCTTCTCAGGCAGGCCCTCTCAGGCCGGTTCGGGCGGGAAGATGCGGGCGGTGAGCCCTTGTGACGGGATCAGCTTCAGAAGCCCCCGGCGTGCGGTGCGCCAGCCGCCGCCCAGCAGCACGATGGCGCCGCCGACGATCAGTGCGGTCAGCATCACGTTGTTGAGCACGTTTCCGCCGCCGCCGAAATTGTCGACCAGAACCCAAAGCGTGCCGCCAAATGTCAGCAGGCCCGACACGATGAGCGCGCGCCTGTTGAGCGCCAGCGACAGGACGCCGAAGGCTATCAACACCGCCAGCATCACGGTTGCGTCGGCTACGCCGGCAGGGGCAAAGCCCGAACCCAGCACCAGGTAGCGGACGCCCCAGATGATCTGGGGCGCAGCCGCCAGGTGCAGCCAGAAGGCGTGGTCGGAGGTGCGGCTGGAGCGCAGCGGATCGCGCATGTCGAACCAAATCGCCACGAGGAGCGTGGCTACGCCGACCACAAGCATGCTGGCGCCGCTGAAGATCTGATCGCCGCCAAGAAGGTCGCCGACGAGCGTGTAGAACAGGCCGGCGATCGAACATGCCAGAAGAAAGAGCGAGAACGGCAGGCGAAAGCGCCAGAAGATGGCGGCCGAGGCGAAGACCGCCGCGCCGAAGGCGCCATAGCCGAGGCCAAAGAAGAAGCCCTCAACATCGTCGCCGCGCCGTGTGAACTCGCTTTCCGCGGTCGGCATCATGAGGATCGTCACAAGTGCGGCCGCTGCGCTGACGATGGTGACCGACAGGGCCATGGACGGCAGCAGAAGCCTGCGCTTGCCGCAGAAATATTCGGCAAGCAGCCAGGCGCCGAGAATGAGCACGGACGGCACAAGAGCCGCGGCAATCTTGAACCGGTTGATGACGTCCGGAGCGGGCTGGCCGCCCTCGAACATGGCCGCGATGCCGAAAATGTTGCTGGCCGCGATCCACGACAGGAAGCCGAGGCCCGTCATCAGGATGGCGATGCCGATGGTGAGGAAGATGTCGTTGAAATTGGACAGGAAGCGCAGGTTTTCCGGATCGAGCATGCGATCGGGATCGTTGCGCGCCTTGAGGAAAGCTTCGAGGCGCTTTGCGGCGTCTTCGCTGATCGCGCTGGCTTCGACAGCCGCGCGAATGTCGCTCTTGTCAAACATCGAGTGTCTCCACGACGAATTTTGAGTTGGTGTAGACGCAGACTTCCGCGGCGATCGTCATCGCCTTGCGCGCGATAGTCTCGGCGTCGTTCTCGTACTCATACAAAGCGCGCGCGGCAGACAGCGCGTAGTTACCGCCGGAACCGATCGCGGCGATTGGGAATTCGGGCTCCAGCACATCTCCCCTGCCCGTGACGACCAGCAGAGACGTCGCGTCGCCGACAATGATCAGCGCTTCGAGGTTGCGGAGGTATTTGTCGGTACGCCAGTCCTTGGCGAGTTCGACGGCGGCGCGCTGCAGATTGCCGGGGAAGCGTTCGAGCTTTTGCTCGAGGCGCTCAAACAGCGTGAAGGCGTCGGCGGTGGCGCCGGCGAAACCCGCGAGGATCTCGCCTTTCTCGCCAATGCGGCGGACCTTGCGGGCATTGCCCTTCATGATGGTCTCGCCCATCGAGACCTGGCCATCGCCGATCAGCACCAGCTTCTTGCCCTTGCGAACCGCAAGGATTGTCGTCGAGTGCCAGTCTGGCAGCGAAGTCGAAGTCATGGGCGAGCGCAGTCCTTATCCTGACCGGGGAGGACCATATCGCGATCGACCGGGCGGCGCCAGCAGATTTATCGATCTTCGATAAAACCGCTAGCTTGGGACGGTCACTTCGCCTATAAAATGGGTAAATCGGCCAAGGACTTGGATAGACATGCGATCGACCCTGATGTCCGCACGCGGTTTTTCCGCCACCATCTCTCGTTATCCGGCAGGCGCGCAGCAGGCGCGGCACCGCGATCAGCGTTCGCGGATCAGCCTAGTGCTGCGCGGCGGTTTTCGTGAAGAAGGACCAGGGGGCGCTGTAACGATGGCTGCAGGCGGCCTGCTGCTGAAATCGTGCACGGTGCAGCACGAGGACGCATTCGGCAGTGACGGGGCGGTGCTGTTTTCGGTTGAATTCGAGGACGATGATCTTCGCCTCACGCATCTCGATGCGGACTGCTGGCGCCGGTGCAGCGACATGGCGGCGGCGAGGATCGGCGCTTCTTTGCTGGAAGGCGCGCTCGCGCGAGATGCCGGGGCGATCGATACGGCGTGCGCCGACCTGATCGCCGCATCTTCCGCGGAGCAGGACCGTGCGACAACGCCTTCCCCTTGGCTTGTCCGCCTCAGACAGGAGATCGCGACAACAAGTCTTGCCCAGATCGACGTCGCAGCCCGCGCACGCGAGGCCGGCGTTCATCCCGCGCACGCCTCACGTACGTTCCGCCGTTGCTATGGCGTCTCGATTACCCAACACGCGCAGGCGCACGGCGTCCGCCGCGCCATCGCTCTGATGTCGAGACCCGGGGCCACGCTCAGTGATGTCGCCCTTGCAGCCGGCTTTTATGACCAGAGCCATATGAGCAGAGCGTTCCAGCGGGTCAGCGGTCGCGCACCGGGCGCTCATCGCCAGCTGGTCGAGCGGGTGATCGCGACCGCCGGTTAAGAACGTCCAATATTCCAGCTAGCCTTCCGCCTAGGTTCTGCTTCCGATTCTTGGAGGCGCAGGATGAACCGACGCTCACTTCTCGCCGCTGGCGCTGCCACGCTAGCCTCCTGCGCGGCCCCGGCCGTCAAGCTTGCGCCCTCCGGCGCGACGCTGGAATCCGACGTCGACACCGTCATTGAACGCTCAATGGCCCTTGGCTTCGCTCCCGGGCTCGGCATTGCGGTCTATGCACCAGACGGGCGGTATGCGCGCGGCTTTGGCGTCGCGGATGTCGGCACTGGAGAGCCCGCTACAGCGGACACAGCTTTCTACATTGCATCCGCAACCAAGTCGTTCCTGGGCCTGACGCTGGCGAGCCTGCACGAGCAGCGGCGTATCGACCTCGATGCAACGCTTGCGGGATATGCGCCGGATGCCCATTTTCCGGCGGCGATTCGGCCCGACGAGGTAAGGCTGCGCGACCTGCTCTCCCACACCAGCGGCGTCGACAATGCAGGCATCGGCTTTCGCGTCGCCTACAGCGGGCAGCACGACCCGGAGACGCTATGGCGCCTTCTGGCGGCGTGCCAGCCCAACGCGGACGCCCCGCACGGCAAGTTCGAATACACCAACCTTGGCTACAATATCGCGACCATCCTGACTGACCGCAAGCTCGGCGTGCGCTGGCAGGATCTGCTGGACCGTGAGATCTTTGCGCCTGCCGGCATGACACGATCGAGCGCCGTGATGTCGCGCGCCGCCGCCGGCAGATGGTCGGTGGCGAAGCCACATATGGCGGGCGCCGACGGGCGCGTGGCGCCAGTTTACCTGCAGAAGACCGATCAGACGATGCAGTCTGCCGGCGGAATCATCCTAAGCGCCAATGATGCGCTCCGCTGGCTGGAGCTGATGATCGAAGACGGCCGGGTCGGCGGACGGCAGGTTGCGCCAACCGCCGCCGTGGCCGCCACACGATCGCCCCGCGCGGCCGTCAAGGACACGTATGAAGGCTATAGCCGCGAACAGTACGGGCTGGGCTGGTTTCTCGGTCCCTATCGCGGCGATCCGATGCTGCATCACTTCGGCGGTTTCGCCGGATTCCGGTCTCACTTCTCCTACTTGCCCGGCCGCAAGTTGGGGGTGGCCGGGATGGTCAATGACAGCACGGTCGCAGCGCCTGTGGTCGATGCGATCGCCAACTATGTCTACGACCGCGCGCGGGATCGGGACGAGGCCATGCGCCGGTACGAAGCCGCCCTGACACAGATCGTGGCGCGGCGCGACCAGATGGTCGCGGCGATCTCGCGCGACCGCGCCAACCGGGCGAAGCGACCGTGGCGGCTCAAACGGCCGCGCGACGCCTATGCCGGGGTCTACGAAAGCGACATTTTTGGTCGGGTCGACGTCACGCTGGAGGGCGAAGACATTCACTTGCGCTGCGGCGTCCTGCATTCCGTTGCAGAACCCTACACGCAGCCGGAGTCGATTCGCGTCGAAATCACGCCCGGCAGCGGCTCGGTTGTACAGTTCGAAGGGTCTGGGGCCGAACCGGATGCCGCGGTCCTTCAGGGCCAAAGGCTGCGCAAGACCGTCTAGGCCGCGAACCGGTTCGCGGGCCTCGGGCGCCAAGAGCGGACGAAGAGGTCGAACTCCTCGGCCGGGAGCGGCGGGGAGTAGTAGTAGCCCTGCCCGATCGTGCAGGCGCGGCGCAAGAGGAAGTCGGCCTGTTCCTTCGTTTCAACGCCCTCGGCCACGGTCTCCTGGCCCAGCGCCTCGGCCATGGCGAGGATCATCTCGACAATAGCGGGCGCGTGCGGATCGGTGTGGAGCGCGCGGATGAACTGCTGGTCGATCTTGAAGACATCGAACGGCAGGCGGGTGATCGAGGCGAAGTTGGAATGGCCGGTGCCGAAATCGTCGATGGCGAGACGCACGCCGCGATTGCGGAGCGGCCACATGATGCGTGCGACGCGGTCGGGGTCGCTGACGGCGGCGGACTCGGTGATCTCGAGTTCGAGCAGCTCCGGATTGAGACCTGAATCGTCGAGCGCGCGATAGACCTGTTCGGTGAAATCCGGTTCGTCGAACTGGTAGGGCGAGACGTTGACCGCGATGCGCGAGACGATGCCCTTCTTGTTCCAGCCGGCGGCGGCGAAGCAGGCGTCGCGCATCACGCTGTTGCCGAGCTTGGAGATGAGGCCCATCTCCTCGGCGATCGGGACGAAACGGCCGGGCGAGACGATCGCGCCATCGGGCCTGCGCCAGCGGGCGAGCGCCTCGGCGCCGACGAGCTCGCCGGTTTCGAGCTTCACCTTGGGCTGGAAGACGGCGACGAATTCGCCGCGCTCAAGGCCTTCGCGCACTTCGGCTTCGAGCCTGGCCTGGGCGCGGGCTTTTTCCTGCAGGCGCGCGTCGTAGAAAGCGCGGCGCGCCGAGGGCATGTGCTTGGCTTCCTTGAGTGCGATCTCGGCCTGCTTCATCAGCTCCGTGGCCGTTGCGGCATCCGCCGGCGCCAAGGCAGCGCCGAAGGAGACGGTGACGGAGATGTGCTCGCGCTCGATGGCGATAGGCTCGGCGATGAGGCGCTCGGAAGCGGCAAGAAACGTCTTGAGGATGCTTTGCTCGACCCCCGGCGCTATGACGCCAAACTGGTCGGCCCCGATACGGCCGATAAACAGGGCTCCGGGGGCTGTGTCGTTGGCGGCGGTGCGCAGGCGCTCGGCGACGATTGCAAGGATGGAATCGGCGACGCGAGGACCGTGGCTGACATTGATCTTGCGGAAGCTGTCTATGTCGCAGACGGCGAGATAGACGCTCTTCCCTTCCCCGCGATCGACGAGGGATTCGAGTTTGGAAACGAAGCGCAGACGGTTGGGCAGACGCGTCGCCGGGTCGGTGTAGGCGAGCGCCAGGGCGCGGCGCATGGCGGCTTCGGAGCGCTCGTGAACCTCGTCGATGGCGGCAAGCAGCGGCTTCAGCAGGCGATCGTCGGAGGAATCGGCAAGTTTGGATTTATCCTTCGGGTCGCGGCTGCGGATGCGGCGCTCGAGATCCGTGACGGGCTTCATGGCGAGGCGCGCCAGCCGGTAGACGAGCGGGCCGATGGCCAGCAGCACCAGCGACAGCACGATCGCGTTGAGCGACACCACGATCAGCCACACGCTCACGAATGGGCGCGGCACGAAGGAGTAGACGGCGTACCCGAAGGTCTTGCCATGGGCGATGACCGGGCGGGCCGCGTAGAAGCGCGAACCCTGGGTGAGGATCCCGTTGTCCTGCTTCGCCAGCGCCTCGAGCGTGCTGCGGGAAGGGAGCGGCACATCGGCGCCGTCGCGGCCAAGCAGCGTCCAGTCGGCGTCGAATACGGCGGACTGGCCTTCCGGCAGCCCGTTCGAAAGCGCATCGACCAAGGTCGGAATCTCGCTCCAGTGTCCGGCCTCGGCATGGACGCGGGCGACATCGGCCAGCAGGTTCGCGCCGGAAGTGACGGCGATGTGTCGCTGGTTGCGGATTTCGCTCTGCGCCAGCAGGGGCGTGATCACCCATTGCGCCAGCGCCGCGACCAAGGCGGCGGCCACTGCGATCATGGCGACCCGGCCCGCCAGGCCAAGCCGCTTGGCCGCCCGCGGGCCCGCCGGCTTGCCGGCCTGTTTCGCTGGACCAGTTGTGGCTGGCATGGGCGCCGTCCTTGCGCGAATCCGGTGGCGTTCAGTGCGCCGAGACCCTAAATGCTCGCCTGAATTCAGGATTCCTCGACCGTTCGCGCGTAAGGCTAGGTTCGGGAAGCGAACACGCAGTTAATGCCGGAGGGCCGACGTGGCCGAAACCAAGCGCAAGGCGGAGATCGTCCGCGAAACCAAGGAGACCCGGATCAAGGTCTCCATCGACGTCGATGGCTCTGGAAAGGCGACGATTTCGACGGGCGTCGGCTTCTTCGACCACATGCTGGAAAGCTTCGCCAAACACTCCGCCATGGATATTAACGTGGAGGCCAAGGGCGACCTCCATATCGACCAGCACCACACCATGGAGGACGTCGGCATCGTGCTCGGCCAGGCCTTCAAGGAGGCAGTGGGCGGTTATTCGAGCGTGATCCGGTTCGGTCACGCCTACATTCCGATGGATGAAACGCTGGTGCGGGCGTCGGTCGACCTGTGCAACCGGCCTTACCTGATCTGGAAGGTGTCGTTCACCCGGGACAAGGTCGGCCAGGTCGACACCGAGCTGTTCAAGGAATTCTTTCACGCCTTCGCGATGAACGCGGGCGTTTGCCTGCACCTTGAGCTGCTCTATGGCGAGAACTCGCACCACATCGCCGAAGCGAGCTTCAAGTCCTTGGCCCGTGCCCTGCGGACGGCCGCGGCGCCGGACACGCGTCTGAAGGGCCAGGCGGCGTCGACCAAGGGCAGTCTCTAGCTCCCGCGCCGATGACACGACCCCGCGGGCGCGCTATCTCCAAGTCATGACCCGCCTTGCAATCATCGACTACGGATCGGGCAATGTCCGGTCGGTTTCGCGTGCGCTGGAGAGCGCAGCGGGCTCGGCGGGCGTGAAGCTGGAGACGGACCTTACCGACGACGCCGACCGGATCCGGCGTGCGGACCGCATCGTCCTGCCGGGCGTCGGGCACTTTGCGGACTGCGCGGCGGGGCTCGCCTCGCGCCATGGCGTCACCGAGGCGCTGGTCGAGGCGGTGTTCCGAAAGGGCGTGCCTTTCCTTGGCGTGTGTGTGGGCATGCAGCTGATGGCCGATGTCGGCCGCGAGGATGTCGACACGCGCGGGCTCGGCTGGATCCCCGGCGCGGTGGAGCGGATCAGGCCGGGCAAAGCGGCCGACGGCACGCCCCTGCCCGTTCCCCACATGGGGTGGAATGTGCTGACCGACATAAAGCCGCACCCGGTGCTGGCGGGGCTGGGGCCCGAGCCCCACGTCTATTTCGTGCATTCCTATGCCTTGATTGCGGAAAAGCGCGACCAGGTCGTGGCGCGCTGCGACTACGGTGTCCCGTTCGTTGCGGCCGTAGCACGCGACAACATCTTCGGCACGCAGTTCCACCCGGAGAAAAGCCAGCAGGCGGGACAGACGCTGCTGGCCAATTTCCTCAAGTGGAAGCCCTGAAAGAAGACCTGACAAGGGCAATTCCCCGGCGTTGACAAGACGGCGCTTCCCGCCTCCAAGCACGGCCATGAAACTCTATCCCGCCATCGACCTGAAGGACGGCCATTGCGTGCGCCTGCTGCGCGGCGAGATGGCGACCGCGACGTCGTTCAACGACGATCCGGCCGACCAGGCGCGGCGGTTTTCCGATATGGGGTTCGACCGGCTGCACGTCGTCGATCTCAATGGCGCGTTCGAGGGCGTATCGGTGAACCACAACGCCGTCTCGGCCATTCTCGACGCCATGCCCGCGCCGGTGCAGCTCGGCGGCGGCATACGCGACATGATGGGGATCGAGCGCTGGCTGAATGCGGGGGTCACACGGGTGATCCTGGGCACGGCGGCGGTGCGCGATCCGCAGCTGGTGAAGGAAGCGGCGCGCGCCTTTCCGGACCAGGTGATCGTCGGCATCGATGCGCGCGACGGGCGGGTGGCGGTGCATGGCTGGGCCGAGACGACGGACATGATGGCGCTGGATCTCGCGCGCGCTTTTGAGGGATGCGGCGTTGCAGGGATCATCGTGACGGATATCGGCCGCGATGGGCTGAAGACCGGCGTCAATGTCGAGCTGACCGGGGCGTTGGCGGATGCTGTGTCCATTCCGGTGATCGCCTCGGGGGGCCTGAAGAATGTCGACGACATCAGGGCGTTGCGGGCCCGGCCCGGCCGGCCGGTGGCGGGAGTGATCCTCGGCCGTGCGCTCTACGATGGCGACATCGACCCGAAAGAGGCGCTGGCGGCAGTCCGCTAGGCGCTGACTCCGCCCTGCTCTACTTGCCCCGTTCTACTTGCCTTGCCGCTCCGCTCGGGCGACTAGAAGCCATGCTCAAGGTTCGGGTCATTCCCTGTCTCGACGTGAAGGACGGGCGCACCGTGAAGGGCGTCAACTTCGTCGACCTGCGCGACGCCGGCGATCCGGTGACGCTGGCCCGCGCCTATGATGCGCAGGGGGCGGACGAGCTCTGCTTCCTCGACATTACTGCCTCTGTCGAAGGCCGCAGCGCCATGATCGGCGTGATCGAGCGCACGGCGGACGCCTGCTTCATGCCGCTGACGGTGGGCGGCGGCGTGCGAACGCCAGAGGACATGGTGGCGATGCTGAAGGCGGGCGCCGACAAGGTAGCGATCAACACGGCGGCGGTGCTGGAGCCGGAAATTCTGACGGCGTGCGCGCGAAAAGTGGGCGCGCAGGCAGTGGTGATGGCGCTGGATGTGCGCCGCCAGGAAGGCGGCTGGGGCGTTTATACCCATGGCGGGCGCAAGGCGGCGGGCAAGGATGCGGTGGCGTTCGCCAAGCGCGCTGCGGAGCTGGGCGCCGGTGAGATCCTGCTGACGTCGATGGACCGCGACGGCACCAAGGATGGCTATGACATCGACCTGCTGCGCGCGGTGCGCGCGGTCGTGAACGTGCCGATCGTCGCCTCGGGCGGCGCAGGCAATGTGCAGCACATGGCGGATGCGGTGATAAAGGGCGGCGCGGATGCGGTGCTGGCGGCGTCGATCTTCCACTTCGGCGAGGCGACGATCGCCGACGCCAAGCGCGCCCTGGCGAAAGCCGGCGCACCGGTGAGGCCAACGGCGGAGGCAGGCTGATGAAGATGCATCATGAACCGCTCGGTTCGGCGGCGTTCCTCGGCGAGGTTCTTGCCGAGCTCGCAAAGACGGTCGATGCGCGCGCCGGGAGCGACCCCGAGGCGTCGTGGACGGCGAAGTTGCTGGCGGGCGGCCCGGGCGTCACAGCGAAGAAGCTGGGCGAGGAAGCCGTCGAGGCGGCGCTGGCGGTAGCGCACCAGAGCGACAAAGAGGTCGCGGCCGAGGCAGCGGACCTGGTCTATCACCTGCTTGTGGCGCTGCGCTCGCGTGGCGTGACGCTCGATGACGTGGCGAAAGTGCTCGAAGGCCGGCAGGGCAAGTCCGGCCTTGCCGAAAAGGCGTCGCGCCCGAAGACCTGACCTGAGCGGCGCCTGTTCCCCTGCCCCTGGAGAGTGATAGTTTTAGGGACGTTCGATAGGGGATCAGATGCGTATCTCTCGTTTCGCTGTTCTTGCCTTCATTCCGCTTTTCGCCGTTGCCTGCTCGAAAGCGCCGGAGACGGACACGCAGCTTGCAGCGCGCGCAGGCGCGCCGCTGTTCAAGGGCATGGGCGACTATCACCGTGTGATCGACACGAAGGACCCTGGCGCGCAGCGCTATTTCGACCAGGGCATGGTGCTGGCCTTCGGCTTCAATCACGCCGAGGCGATCCGCTCGTTCCGCGCCGCACAGAAACTCGACCCTAACTGCGCGATGTGTTTCTGGGGCGAGGCTCTGGCGACCGGGCCCAACATCAATGTGACGGCCAAGGGCAAGGCGGTCATGTCGCCCGAAGAACAGGTCGCGGCCTTCAGGGCGCTGGAAAACGCAGTCACGCTGACCAATGGCAAGCCCGCCATCGAGCGCGACCTGATCCAGGCGCTGACCAAGCGATATGCGCCGGCGCCCACCGATGACCGGACGGCGCTGGACCAAGCCTATGCGACGGCGCTGGGCGAGCTGGTGAAGAAGTATCCGGCGGACGACGATATCGCGGCCATGTATGCCGAAGCGTGGATGAACACGATGCCGTGGAACTACTGGTCCGATGGCGAGACGCCGCGCCCAGAAATTGTCCCCGTCATCGCAACACTCGAATCGACGCTGGCGCGCAGCCCGAAACATCCGCTGGCGCTGCATCTCTACATCCACGCGATGGAAGCATCCTCGACGCCGCAGAAGGCGGAGGCGGCGGCCGACACGCTCTTTACGCTCGTGCCGGGATCGGGACACCTGGTGCACATGCCGGCTCACATCTTCTGGCGCGTCGGACGCTACAATGATGCGGCCGAGGCCAACGTGCAGGCCGCCAAGGTGGACGAGGATTATATCGCCGCCTGCAACGCGCAGGGCTTCTATCCCGCGATGTACTATCCCCACAACATCCACTTCCTGTGGGCCGCTTCGTCCATGCAGGGCCAGAGCAAGGCGGCGATCGAGGCGGCGCGCAAACTCGCCGCGAATGTGCGGCTGGAGCAGATCGACCAGTTCCCGACGGTAGAGTTCTTCCACACCATTCCCCTGCTCTCGCTGGTGCAGTTCGGGCATTGGGACGAGATCCTGAGCGAACCGCAGCCGCGCGCCGATCTCGCCTTCTCCAACGCCATCTGGCGTTACGCGCGCGGCGTCGCCCTGGCCAACAAGGGCGACATCAAGGGCGCAAAGGCCGAACAAGCAGCGCTTGTCCCGCTGAAGGCCAATGAGAAGGTGATGAAGCTTGACGGGAGCGATTATCCCGCCAGCCAGCTTCTGGCGATTGCCGACAATCTGCTGCTGGGCGAGATCGCCATGGCTTCAGGCGACACAAAGGCCGCGGTCGCGAAGTTCACCGCCGCAGTCGCCAGCCAGGACGCCTTGCCCTACACCGAGCCGCCGTTCTGGTACTATCCGACGCGGCAATCGCTCGGCGCCGCTCTGTTGAAAGCGGGCAAGGCGGCGGAAGCTGAAGCGGTCTACCGCCGGGACCTCGACGTCTACCCGCACAACGGTTGGTCGACCTTCGGTCTGATCCAAGCGCTGGAGGCGCAGAAGAAGACGACCGACGCAGACATGCAGCGCGAACACTTCAAGGCGATGTGGCAGTTTGCGGATGTCGAGCTGAAAGGCTCGCGCATCAGCGGCTCGCCCTGAGGAAGATGTAGGTTGCTCCCTCGCCGCCATGGCGCGGGTGGGCGCGAGCGTAGCCAGCGACGAGGGGCCTGAGGTCGGGATCGGCGATCCAATCGAAGAGGCGCGCGCGCAGGACGCCGGTTCCGAGGCGGCCCTTGCCGGTGATGACCAGCACACAGCGCGCGCCCAAGCGGCTCTGGCGCAGGATGAAGTCGATCAGCTCGCGATGGGCGGTGTCCTGCGTGTGGCCGTGCAGGTCGAGGCGGGCGTCGACCTCCGACTGGCCGCGACGGATGCGGCGCTGGCCTGATAGGTCTTCGGGCGGAGTGACGCGGTTGGCGGCGCGGGGTTTCTCCCCTGCCGCCGCCTTCGGCGCAGCAGTCGGCGCCGCTGGCGATGCAGGCGTGTCGCTGTCGTCAGGCTCGATGCGGCGGCCGGGCGCCAGTCGCACGGTGCGCGCGACGCGGCTCCACAGCCGGCGTTCCTCGGATGACAGCGGTCGACTCATGGGGAATGCGTAGCACGGCGAGCGTTAGGAAGCCGTGGCGACCTCGTCGAGGAGCCAGTTCGGGTCGTTGCTTTTGAGCGAACGCTTGAAGGTCCAGATCTCTTTTGCAGGACGCAGAGTGTCGCCGTCGCTGAGCTCGCTTTCGAACGAGACGGCGACGCGGGCCATCTGGACGTCGTCGACCGAAGCTTCGACGATGCGGGCCTGGCGTAGGCGAGCAAGGCGCATAGGCTCGGTTCCCGCCTTTTCCCGGTCGGCGATGGCCTGGGTGTAGACTTCCATGACGTCGTCATCGACCAGCTGTTTCAGCGCCTCGCGATCGCCATCGGCGTAGGCGTTGACGATCAACTCGTAGGCGCGGCGGGCGCCCTTGGTGAAATCGTCCGGGCTGAAGCCGGCGTCGGCGGCGGCGATGGCCTCGAGGCCGGCGGCGGCGGGGCCGGTGAAGGCCGGGCGGATGCGGGCGCGTTCTTCCTCGGCGGCGGGGGTTTCGTCTTCGCGCTCGGGCGTGCGTACGCTTGCTTCCTTGTTGAAGCGCCGGGCGGGCTGCTGTTCGTGTCCGGTCTTGGTGCCAAGCACGGCGTACAGGCGTGAGATCACGAACACTGCGATCGCTGCGAGGATAATAAGCTCGATATTCACGCTACGCCTTCAAATACAGCCACACGGAGACGTTCGCCTCCACGGTAGTGTTCAATATAGACACAAAAGCCGCAGAGTCAGCCCGCAGTTGCGGGGTGTCTCGCTAGCGTGATAGCAGGCCAGCCTTCACGATATGCTAGGATTGGACCGGAAAACCCATGTCTGACGCGCCCTCCCCGGACCAGCCAGCGGATGGCAACCCAGCCAGCGCAGCCCCCGTTATCCGGGTGCTAGCGCAGTATGTGAAAGACCTTTCATTCGAAAACCCGGGGCTGTTCGCGGCCGGCCAGGGCAACGGCGCCCCTGAAATCGAGCTGGGCATCGATGTGCGGGTCGAGCCGGGCGCGGCCCCTGAATCCATCTTCGCGGTCGAGCTGCGCCTGTCGGCCAAGGCCAAACGCCAGGAAAGCGTCGTCTTCATCGTCGAGCTGCTCTACACTGGCGTCTTCCAGCTGCAGGAGACACGGCGCGAAGACATCGAGCCGATGCTGCTGATCGAGTGCCCTCGCCTGCTGTTCCCCTTCGCCCGGCGCATCATCGCCGACGTCACGCGCGAGGGCGGCCATCCGCCGCTGATGATCGATCCGATCGATTTCGTCGGCCTCTACCGCCAGCAGCGTCAGCGCGCCGAGGCGCAGGCCGCAGAAGCCTGATCCCGGCATACCAGTCCGGCTTCAGGAGTATTTCTTCCAGAGAGCGCCTTCGCCGAGTTCCGCCACAAAGGCGGCGTGGGCTTCCTGTTCCTGCCGGTTGATGCGCGGGGCGAGCGGCTTGGGCCGCACCGCGCGTGGCGTTTGAGCCGCCTGCGCCGCAGCGCCGCCAGCGGCGGCGGAGAAGTCGAAGACGCGCTCACGCCCGCCTTTGAGCTCGAGATAGGCCATCGCGAGAAGCCGGCAATCCTTCAGCGCTCCGTGCAGCTCCCTGCCCTCGATCGAGATGTTGAAGCGCTTGCACACCGCATCGAGCGAGGCCGGAGAGCCGGGCCGGTGCTCGCGCGCCAGGACAAGCGTGTCGATGAAGCGCTCCTTCGGCAGCGCGGGGCGGCCCAGAAGGGCGAGCTCGGCGTTCAGAAAGCCGCGGTCGAACTCGGCGTTGTGCGCGACGATCGGATCGTCGCCGAAGAATCCCATCAGCCGGTCGACGACGTCCGGGTGCGAAAACGGGTTCTTGCCGCGCAGGGTTTCGTTGGTGATGCCGGTGATGCGAACGGTCGCTTCTGAGACCGGTCGGCCGGGATTGATGTAGATCTGGAACTCGCGGCCGGTGGGCAGATAGTTCACGAGCTCGATGCAGCCCACCTCTACGATGCGGTCTCCCTGGTCGGGGTAGAGCCCGGTGGTTTCGGTGTCGAAGATGACTTCGCGCATGTGTTCGCGTCGGCTCCTGGGGCCTTCAAACGGGTGCGCAGTGTCTCGAGGATCTCGTCGACCTGCGCCTCGGCATAGGGAAAGCCGAAGCCCGTATTGACGACGAAATCCGCGCGGCTCCGCTTGACCGAATCGGGCGTCTGGCGGGCGAGTATCGCTTCGAACTGCGCTTCCGTCATCTGTCCGCGGGCCAGCACACGCTCTCTTTGCACATCCGGCGGGGCTGTAACCACAACTATTGCATCGGCCCGCTTCTCGCCGCCGGTTTCGAACAGCAGCGGGATATCGAGCACGACGATGTCGTGGCCCTCGGCCTCCGCCTTCTTCAGGAAGGCGCGCTGCACGGCGGCGACGATCGGATGGACGATGGATTCAAGCTTCTTCATCGCGTCAGGGTTGTGCGCGACTTTCTCGCGCAGTTTTGCCCGGTCGACGCTGCCGTCCCTCGCGATCACGCCCGGGAACGCCCATTCAAGCGGGGCGACGGCTTCGCCGCCCTTGCCATAGGCGGCATGCACTGCTGAATCGGCGTCGTGCACCGGGATGCCGCGCGCGGCGAACAGCGCCGCAGTCGCCGTCTTTCCCATGCCGATGGAGCCGGTGAGCGCGAGCTTGATCATCGCCTGACCGCCATGATCGCTTCGCAGGCGCTGAGCGCGCCCGGCACGTCCGGAGAGATGTCGAACCAGATCTTGAATGCCGACGCCGCCTGGCCGACCAGCATGCGCAGGCCGTCGTGCGACGTCCAGCCGGCAGCCTTTGCCGCGGCGAGCGTTTCTTTCGCGGCCTTGCCATAGGACAAGTCGAGGAAAGGCCGGCCCCTGCCCGCCGGCAGTTGCGGCAGGCTTGCTGCGGCATGACCGAGACTGGCCGAATTCACCACGATGTCCGCGCACTCCGCGAGGGTATTGAGTTGGGTCAGCTCCGCCGCTTCCGCTTGCGGCGCAAGCTCTTTCGCCAGCACCTCGGCGTTCGCCCTGGTTCGGTTCACGATGGCAAGCTCCGCGCCAAGCAGACCGAGCGCATAGGCTGCGGCGCGCGCTGCGCCGCCGGCGCCGATCAGCACGACGCGCCGGCCGCGCGGATCGCCCGACAGTGCATGCGCGAGCGCAAGCGAAAAGCCTTCTATGTCCGTATTGTCGGCCGCCCAGCCTGCGCCGCTATCGCGCGTCAGCGTATTGGCGGCGCCGACGAGCCTTGCTTCAGGGGAGGCGTTGGCGGCTGACTTCAGCGCCGCGACCTTGTGCGGCAGCGTGATATTGAGCCCTGCGAAACCCGCTCGCGCGAGCGCGCGGAGATCCGCTGTCGCGTCGGGCGACTGGAGGTGAAGCGCGACATAGGCAGCGTCGATCCCGGCTTCGCGTATCCAGCGATTGTGAATCAGGGGCGACAGGGAGTGCGCGATGGGATCGCCGACGACGCCATAGAGTTTGGTTGCGGGGGTGATGGTCATGACGCCACCGTCCCGCGATCGCGCAGCCATTGCAGCAGCGGCAGCAGCGGCAGTCCCAGAATGGAAAAATAGTCGCCGTCGATGCGGTCGAAGAGCTGCGCTCCCCTGCCCTCGATCTGATAGGCGCCAACGCTGTCGAAGGCGGCCGGGCCGATGGCGTCCAGATAGTCGTCGAGGAACTGGTCGGAGAAATCGCGCATGCGCAGCCGGGGCTGGGAGAGATGGCGCCAGACGGCCGCGCCTTCGACGCAGGCGACCAGGGCGGTCTGCAGGATATGGGTCTTGCCGCGCAGGCGTTTCAACTGCTCGCGCGCTTCCTGGCGGGTTGCCGGCTTGTCGAAGCCCTCGCCGTCGAGATCGAGCATCTGGTCGGCGCCGAGGATGACGCCGTAGTGCGAGATCGACACCCGCATCGCTTTTGTTTCGGCAAGCAGGTCCGCCTGCCGCGATGGCGGGGCGCCTTCACTCCTGAGCGAGGCTTTTATCAACTCCTCATCCACACCAGCTGTGATTTGTTCGAAGTCTAGGCCTGCGCCTTTCAGCACGGCGGCGCGCGCGGCGCTTTTGGAAGCAAGTACAAGGCGATGTTGCGGATCGGGCATCGCTATCGCCCGTGTTCCTGGATGATGTTGAGGATCGCCGCAGCGGTTTCCTCCACAGAGCGTCTGCTCACATCGATGGTCGGCCATTTCATACGCACGAACAGGCGGTTGGCCTGGGTGACCTCTTCCCTCACCGCGTCCTCGTCGGCGTAGGTGGTGTCGGAGGATTCGTTCAGCGACAGCAGGCGCTGGCGGCGGATCTGCACCAGCCGGTCGGGCGAGATTTTCAGCGCAACAACAAGCGGTGCGCCGGGGCCGGTGAGGATTTCCGGGACTTCGACGCCGGGGACCAGCGGAACGTTGGCGGCCTTCACGCCGCGGTTGCCGAGATAGACGCAGGTCGGCGTCTTGGATGTGCGCGAAACGCCAACCAAAACAACGTCGGCTTCACGCAGATGATCGGTGTGCTGGCCGTCATCGTGCTGGAGCGCGAAATTAATGGTCTCGATGCGTTGAAAGTATTCGGCGTCGAGGTGGTACTGGCCGGCGACCTTGTGCGCCGACTTCAGACCGAGATAGCGCGACAGCATATTCACAGCCCCGTCGATCACCGGGAGCGTCGGCGAACCGAGCTCGCGGCAGCGTTCCTCCAGCCGGGAGCGCAGGCCCTCGTCGGTGATGGTGTAGAGCACCACGCCGGGGGCGTTCTCTATCTCCTGGAGCACCCGCTCGAGCTGTTTTGGCGAGCGAACGAGGTAGTAATTGTGTTCCAGCGGCGAGATCCCGTCGAACTGGGCGACCGCCGCGCGCATCACCGCATTGAGGGTTTCGCCGGTCGAGTCCGAGACCAGATGCACATTGAAATAGGTCTCGAAGTTCATTTTCCCGCTTCGGCTGCTCGCCTTCCATCCTCAGGATGGAGGCAAGACGTCCCATACCGCTGAGAGCTGATTGTGGACAAGCTCTAGGCCGGAGTCTCGTCCAAGACTCGCTAACACCGTTGTCGACAGGTGGAGGAGCTGAGCAAGACTCCCGTATTGGGCGCCCAGGAGTCAGGCTTGGGGGACTCGACTCTCGTTAAGCTGTTGTTAACGAAGACGTTAACGAGGTCTTAACACCAACCGCCCTGTCGGAACGTATGAAGGTCATCGGTGAGTGGGCGTGTGAGTGGTCTGGGGATCGCGCGTTGCTCGCACTTATCAAGCGACTAGACACCACCAGAGTCTTCTTAGAATCAGATTCAATAAGAAGAGTCTTTCTTTCCAGGTGACGCGTGACGACCAGACGTCTGCTAAGAGTGCTGAACGGAGAAAGACTGGATCCGGTTCCTGTCTGGATGATGCGTCAGGCGGGACGGCATCTTCCGGAATATCGCGAGCTTAGATCGAAGGCGCGCGACTTCCTGGATTTCTGCTATTCCCCTTCCCTCGCAGCGGAAGCGACGCTGCAGCCGGTTCGCCGCTATGGGATGGATGGGGCGATCCTGTTCGCCGACATCCTGCTGGTTCTCGATGCGATGGGTCGCAATGTGCGCTTTATCGAAGGTGAAGGACCAAGGGTCGATCCGGCTACGAAAGCGGCGGAACTTGCCGGCGCGCCGATGGAGAAGATCCTCGCTCGCCTTGCGCCGGTCGGCGAAACGGTCGAGCGCGTGCGCGGCGCTCTTGGCGATGAAACGACGCTGATTGGTTTTGCCGGATCTCCCTGGACCGTTGCGGTCTATGCCATCGAGGGACGCGGCGGCACGGACAAGTCGGATTCGAGGAAGTTCGGCTATGAGCACCCCGCAGAACTCGCAGGCATGCTAGATCGGCTGGTCGAAGCATCAGCTCACTATCTGGCGATGCAGGCCAAGGCGGGCGCGGACGCGCTGATGCTGTTCGAGAGCTGGGCCGAAGGTCTTGCCGACGATGCGTTCCGCAGCTGGGTGATCGAGCCGACAGCGAGGCTGGTGAAGCGTGTCCGTGCGCTGGGCGTGAAACAACCGATCATCGGATTTCCGCGCGGCGCAGGCGCGCTGACGATCGACTATGCAGAGAAAACAGGCGTCCAGGCGGTAGGTCTCGATACGGCGTTTCCGCTGGCGCGGGCGGCGCTGCTGCCCAAGGGCATGGCCGTTCAAGGCTGTCTCGATCCGATGCGCCTGGTTGCGGGCGGACCTGGTCTCGAAACGCGTGTGCGCGAGATCGTCGATGGCCTGCGCGGGCGGCCGCACATCTTCAATCTTGGCCATGGTGTCGTTCCGGAAACGCCGATTGCGCACGTCGAGCGGGTGCTTGCCACGCTGCGGGGCATGGCCTGATGGGCAGTAAGATTGCCGTCGTGCTGTTCAATCTCGGCGGACCCGATGGTCCCGACGCCGTGCAGCCTTTCCTCAAGAACCTGTTCAGCGACCCGGCGATCATCCGCGCGCCAGCGCCTGTGCGCTGGTTGATATCGCGATTGATTTCGAAATCGCGGGCGCCGTCGGCGCGCGAGAACTACGCCAAGATGGGCGGCGGTTCTCCCCTGCTCCCGGAGACGAAAAAGCAGGCTGATGCGCTGGACGCAGAGCTGAAGCGGCGCGGCCATGACGCGAGGTGCTTTATCGCCATGCGCTATTGGAAGCCTTACGCGGCCGAAGCGGTTAGAGAAGTTGTCGCCTGGGGCGCCGACAAGGTTGTCTTGTTGCCGCTCTATCCGCAGTTCTCGACGACGACGACAGGCTCATCGCTGAAGTCATGGAAGGATGCTGGCGGTCCTTCAGGCGTCGCGGTCTGCTGCTATCCTGACGCGCCGAAATTCATCGCGGCCCATGCCGGGAAGCTGCTGACGGCCTGGCAGATCGCGGGCAAACCATCGAATGTGCGGGCGCTCCTGTCGGCCCATGGCCTTCCGGAGACCGTCGTGAAGTCCGGCGATCCGTATCAATGGCAGATCGAGCGCACCGTCGCAGCATTGAAGCCTCTCCTCCCCGCCGATTGGGAGACGGAAATCTGCTACCAGTCGCGTGTGGGTCCGTTGAAGTGGATTGGACCGCCGACGGAAGAGTCGATCACAAGGGCGGCAAAGGACGGGAAGACCATCCTCGTCTCGCCTATCGCTTTCGTGTCTGAGCATATCGAGACGCTGGTTGAACTCGACATCGACTATCGCCATGTCGCGGAAGCTGCCGGCGCCAAGGCCTATATCCGCGCCCCTGCCCTCGGCGTTGAAGCCGGCTTCATCGAAACGCTGGCCGGCCTGGTCGAGGATGCAGTGAAGGACACAGCCTCTTCGACCGTGCGTTCGTCCTGCAGCAACCGCATCTGTCCGAGAGACTGGCGTGACTGCCCCAACCGGCGGCCGGTAGCCGCCTGACGGAGAGACCAGATGAATACGTATGATTGGTTTCGCGCGATCCATATCATCGCTGTCATCGCCTGGATGGCCGGCCTGCTGATGTATCCCCGCCTGCTGGTCTACCGGCTGGAAGCGGCTGGAAACTCCGGTTTCGAGACGGCGATGGACAAGGCGGCCAAGAGCCTCGGCAACGTGATCCTGATGCCGTCGATAATCCTGGTCTGGCTGATGGGCCTTGCGCTGTTCGGCGACAATTGGGCGTATTACGTCGGCCAGCCCTGGTTCTGGGGCAAAATCCTGCTGGTGGTCGCGCTGTCCGGTGTTCACGGCTACCTGATAGGCCTTGGCCGGAAAATCTCGGCCGGCGAACGGCCAGTGGAGCCCAAACGGCTTCGGATGCTCAACGAAATCCCCATGGTCATTGCCGTCTTCGCTGTGATCTTGGTGGTGGTCCAACCGTTCGCCCGATAGCGCGATTGCCCATGTTTGTAGGGGTTTTGAGCCTTCCGGGCGCCTCTTTCGCTTGACCGGACAGGGTTTTCGCTGTTTATACCGCCCGTCGGCCGTCCTGGTCGGCGAACCCCTCCTACAGTTGTTCCAGAGACCCGTTCGAGCGCGAGTTCCGCGCGGGGCCTCCCCGGACAACCCGCAACTGAAATGAAACGCACCGATGTCCGATGACGTGACCGAAGCGCGCGAACGCGTACTCCTCAACGACCTCAAGAAAAAACCGCCAGCCGAGCTGCTGGCGATGGCCGAAGACCTCGAGGTCGAGAGCGCGTCCCTGCTTTCCAAGTCCGAACTGCTGTTCGGCATCCTCAAGGAATTGGCCGAGCGCGATGTCGAGATCATCGGCGCGGGCGTTATCGAGGTGCTGCCCGATGGCTTCGGCTTCATGCGCTCGCCGCAGTCCAACTACCTCGCCGGCCCTGACGATATCTACGTCGCGCCGCAGCAGATCCGGAAAATGGGCCTGCGCACCGGCGATACCGTCGAAGGCACGATCCGCGGCCCGCGCGACGGCGAGCGCTATTTTGCGCTTGTCCGCGTCTCGACCGTTAATTTCGAGGATCCCGAACGCGCCCGCCACAAGGTGCCGTTCGACAACCTGACGCCGCTCTATCCGGACAAGCGCCTCCACATGGAGCCGCAGGATCCGACCAAGAAGGATCGCTCGGGCCGCGTCATCGACATCGTCGCGCCGATCGGCAAAGGCCAGCGCGCGCTGATCGTCGCCCCGCCCAGAACCGGCAAGACCGTGCTCCTGCAGAATATCGCGCAGTCGGTCGCTGAAAATCACCCCGAATGCTACCTGATCGTTCTCCTGATCGACGAGCGTCCCGAGGAAGTCACCGACATGCAGCGCTCCGTGCGCGGCGAAGTCATCTCCTCGACCTTCGACGAACCTGCGACGCGCCACGTCGCCGTCGCCGAGATGGTGATTGAAAAAGCCAAACGTCTCGCCGAACACGGCCGCGACGTGATCATCCTGCTCGACTCGATCACGCGCCTCGGCCGCGCCTACAACACCGTCGTCCCCTCCTCCGGCAAGGTGCTGACGGGCGGCGTCGACGCCAACGCGCTGCAAAAGCCGAAGCGCTTCTTCGGCGCCGCGCGTAACCTGGAAGAAGGCGGATCGCTGACCATCATCGCCACGGCGCTGATCGATACCGGCAGCCGGATGGACGAGGTCATCTTCGAGGAATTCAAGGGTACGGGTAACTCGGAGATCATCCTCGACCGGAAAGTGGCCGACAAACGCGTCTTCCCGGCGATCGACATCATCAAGTCGGGCACGCGGAAGGAAGAGCTGCTCACCGACCAGAAGGAGCTGCAGAAGATCTACATCCTCCGTCGCATCCTCAACCCGATGGGCGCCCAGGACGCGATCGAATTCCTGCTCGACAAGCTCAAACAGACCAAGACGAACAGCGAGTTCTTCCAGGCGATGAACAACTAACGCCGCTCGGCCTCGTGTTCTTTGGAATGAGCCCCGCCCTCCTCCGTGGAGGGCGGGGTTTTTCTTTCAGCTCACTCGGCCATGAGCTCCGGCGCGCGCATCGCGCCCTCTCGCCGCAACACGATCCGCGGAGGCGCATGCTCCGTCTTCGGCGCCGCCCTCGCGGCGGTCGGTTCGGTCCGTTCAAGGCCCAACCTTCTTCTCAACTCCTCGATCGACACAACTCTCGCACTTCTCGTTTCCTTCTCGACCTCGACGCTTTCCGGCCGCCACTTCGTATCGAATGCCTGCTGTTGGCTTTTCTGCAATCGTCAGCCCTTTCTTCCCGCCGCACGATCACTATCGGCGAACGGAGTTGCCGAAACACAAACGCGCATCGCCTCACGCAAGAAGAATGAGGCGACCGCATGTGCCTCATGCTAATCACGCGGCATGGATCTCTCTCGCCTCTTCGTCACGGAAATTCATCGCGCCTCTCTCGGCGACGTGCGCGAACTGAACGCCGATATCAGCGAGACGGCGCGCATGCTCGCCAAGGAAGACAAGGCCGGCCGCGCCTGGTGCAAGGACAACGGCTATCAGGGCTACACGTCCTATTCCTCGCTCGACGACCTCATCACACGCGCGAGCTGCTTCGATGCGCTCGCGAAGCTGATCAAGCCGCACGCTGACGCGTTCGCCGAAAAACTGCAGATGGACCTGCGCGGCAAGCGGCTGAAGCTCGACAATATCTGGGTCAACGTGCTCGAGCCCGGCGGATCGCATTCGGGCCACATCCATCCGCATTGCGTGCTCTCCGGCACATACTACGTGCGCGTCCCGGATGGAGCGAGCGCCATCAAGTTCGAGGACCCGCGCCTCGGCCTGATGATGGCGGCGCCTTCGCCGCGCGAAGACGCCAGCCTGGAGCACCAGCGCTTCGTTTACCTCGCCCCGAAGGCGGGCGAACTGCTGCTTTGGGAAAGCTGGCTACGCCATGAAGTTACAGTAAACCGCGCGGCCTCTCCCCGCGTCAGTGTCAGCTTCAACTATCGGAAGGCGTAAGCGCATCCCCAGGGCGCGCTGAGTCTCCGCGTTAGCGTCCCGCAGGACGACTGGAACCGAGCATAACGCGCGGAGGGCGGTCAAAGCGTCCAGCGTCGATCTCGTGAGGCTGGTCGACTTGTGGACTGAACGATTGTCGACGGTCGCGGACGTTCGGATTTTGCGAGCTTTGCGCTTGCCGCGGACGTAAGCTTCACATCTTCGTGGCGATCCTCGCGCGCCCTCGCGGTCGTTCGCCCTCACCGATAGGCTCGCCGCCAAGTCGGGCCTGGGACCCAAGGGAGGAAGCTATGAAAACGACAGCCAGATTGTTCGCCGCCACCGCGATCGCCGGCGCCGTTGCCGCCATCGCATTCACCGCCAGCGCCGCGCCGGGAGACAAGGTCGTGCTGCAATCAGCCGGCGCCCTCGCCTTCGCGCCCGGCGGCGTGCTGCTGATCGGCGATAGCGCCGGCGGTCAGATCGTCGCCGTCGAAACCGGCGACACCGCCAAGGGCGGCGCCGGCAAGGTCGAGATCGCCGACCTGAGCGGCAAGATAGCCGCCATGCTCGGGACGACGGCGGACCAGATCGCCGTCAACGATGTCGCCGTGAACCCGGTCTCGGGATCGGTCTACATCGCCGTGGCGCGCGGGCTCGGCGCCGGGGCGAAGCCGGTTGTCCTCAAGGCGGATCGCAAAGGCGCTCTCACCGAGGTGAAAGTGGACGCGCTGAAGCACACCGCCGTATCCCTGTCTGACGCTCCGGCGCCCGACGCCAAGAATGCGCGCGGCCAGCTGATGCGGACCGAAGCCATCACCGACCTTGGCTATGTGAACGGCCAGGTGCTTGTCGCCGGCCTATCCAATGAAGAGTTCGCATCCTCGATGCGCTCCTTCGCCTATCCGTTCCAGGCGGCCGCCAAGGGCGCCTCGATCGAGATGTATCATGGCGCCCACGGCCAGTTCGAAACCGCGGCCCCGGTGCGCACCTTCATGACGTATGACATCGGCGGCAAACCCAACGTGCTCGCGGCATATACCTGCACGCCGCTGGTGAAGATCCCGGTCGAGGAGTTCAAACCGGGCGCCAAGATCAAGGCGACCACCATCGCCGAACTCGGCAACCGCAACCGGCCGCTCGACATGATCGCCTACAAGAAGGGCGGCAAGGATTTCATCCTGATGGCCAACTCGGCCCGCGGCATGATGAAGATCGACGTGAAGGAAATCGAGAAGCACGCCGCGGCGACCAAGATCGAATCCCGCATCGCGGACAAGGCCGGCGTTCCTTACGAAACGCTCGCCGAGTACAACAACAGCGTCGTGCAGCTCGACAAGATCGACGACACGTCGGCTGTGATCGTCACCGCGGACGCGGACAAGAAGACCTCGCTCAAGACCATCGCCCTGCCCTGATCCGCCAGGACATGGACGACAGATACCAGACAGGCCGAGCGGAGCGCGGATCTTTCTCCGCTCGGCCTTTCATTTTCGCCGTTGCTCTTCTTCTCTGTGCGTGCGGCGCGCGCGAACCGCTACTCACCTATGACGACGGCATCGTGCGCGCTGAGGGATGGATCGGGCCGCCGCCGCCGGCTGGGTGGGAAAGCGTGTTCGTCATTCGCGTGGGCGACGACGCATCGGCGCCTGTCCTGCTCGGCGAGTATGAAGAGAGCGGCGGCGTCATCACTTTCACGCCACGCTTCGCACCGTCGCCGGGCGTCGAGCTTCACGCTTTATTCAAACCGGTGAACGCACCGGAAATTTCCGCAACCTTCGGCGAGCCTGCGAAGGCAGTCGCTGCAACGACAAAAGTCGCGCATGTCTATCCGTCATCCGACACGTGGCCGGCCAATACGCTCAAAATGTATGTCGAGTTCTCTGCGCCGATGGGGAGCGGCGATGCGTACGCACATGTACGAGTGCGCGACGATCAGGGTCGCGAGGTCGTCGACCCCTTCGTCGAGATCGAGCCCGAGCTGTGGGATCCAACCGGAACGCGCCTCACGCTTCTCTTCGATCCCGGCCGCATCAAGCGCGGCCTGATCGACAATGACGAGTCCGGTCCGCCGCTGATGCCGGGCCGCACCGTAACCCTCGAAGTCGATCCGGCGATGCGCGACGCGAACGGCGCCCGGCTCTCTCAAGAATTCTCGCGGACGATTCGAGTCGCTGAAGCTCTGCGTGAAGCCGTGGACATAAAACACTGGCGAGTCGAACCGCCAGCTTCCACGACGAGCGACCTCGTCATTGCGTTCGATCGTCCGCTCGACCATGCACTTGCCCAGCGCGCGATCAGCGTGACGCATGACGGCTCGCCGGTCGCCGGAAAAATCTCGCTCGAGGAAAGCGAGACGCGATTCAGATTCCGTCCTGATGGCGCCTGGGCGCCAGGTCGTCACGCGATCCGGGTCGACGGCGTGATCGAGGATCTTGCCGGCAACCGCCTCGGCAAACTTTTCGATGTCGACACGTCGGACCCGACGCAGTCGTTGAACGCGACACCCTCGGCCGAGATCGCGTTTGACGTCCTGACGCGATGAGCGCCTCCCCTCCCCTGCCCCCGCTGGCGGCCCTACCGCCGCCATACCGTTACCCGGGGGTTAAGATCGGAGACTCGCGCGGTGGCGCTACCGAGAGTCGCAAACGGTATTGCTAGGTTAGGTGGCGGGCGAAGAAATCGAGCGTGCGACCGTTCGCCGTCGCCGCATCGCCTTGGTCGTAATGCTTGCCGCCGACGCGGGCGAAGGCGTGATCGCGGCCCGGGTAAGAGTGCAGGGTGAAGTTGGGCGCGTTGAGCGCCGACTTCATTTTCGCCTGGCTCTCCTTCGATACGAAGCCGTCTTCCTCCGCGATGTGGAGCAGGATGGGCTTATTCGCCTTGGCGGCCTCGCCGACATAGTTGTCGATGCCGACGCCGTAGTAGCCGACGGCCGCGTCGGCATTGGTTCGCGTAGCAGTCAGGAAAGCGAGCAGGCCGCCGAGGCAATACCCGACCGCCCCGACCTTCCCATGCCCCTCGCCGCGCACCCATGCGATCGTGGCGGCGATATCCTCGATGCCTTTGTCGACGTTGAACGCCTTGAAGTAGGAGAACGCCTTTTCCCACTCCGCATCGGTCTGGTCGGTGATGTCGATGCCCGGCTCGATGCGCCAGAAGAGATCCGGACAGATCGCGGTGTAGCCTTCGCCGGCGAGCCAGTCGCATGTGTCGCGCATCACTTTGTTGACCCCGAAAATCTCCTGGATGACCACGATGGCGGGGCCGCCCTTCCTGCCGTCGGCGACATATGCGCTGAACGCTCCGTCCTTGCCGTTGCCGTCCTTGATCGGGATCGTCACCCTGCGGCCCATGTGGGTCTCCGGCTTCTGGATTGTTCGTTGAGCGAGTTGTAGTGCTCGACCCTGCCGGAGCAAGCAAGCGCCCGGGGGTATTACCGGACAACACATGGGCGAGGCCCGCGGCACTACCGATACCATAATCGCCCTCGCCAGCGGCGCCGGCCGCGCCGGCGTTGCGGTAGTGCGCGTATCGGGCCCGGGGGCTGCAGGCGTGCTCGCGCATTTTTCGCCTGAGGAAATCCCCTCGCCGCGCCGAGCCAGCGTTCGCGTGCTTCGCAATGGTGACGGGGACTTTCTCGATGAGGCGCTGGTGCTCTGGATGCCCGGCCCCGAATCCTACACCGGCCAGGACGTGGTAGAGCTTCACCTCCATGGCGGTAGCGCCGTCGTGGAGGCCGTCCTCGGCGCCGCCTTGAGTTCTCGCCTTTGCCGTATGGCAGACCCCGGCGAGTTCACGCGCAGGGCCTTCGCCGCCGGGCGCCTCGACCTCACCCAGGCCGAAGCGATCGCCGACTTGATCGACGCCGAGACCGAGGGTCAGAGGCGGCAGGCGGCGCGGCTCTATCAGGGCGAGGCGGCCCTCACTTTCGAGGCCTGGCGCGGTCTACTGATGTCAGCGATGGCCGCGTTGGAAGCCTCGATCGACTTCCCCGACGAGGCGGATATTCCGGGCGAGATCGATCTCGCCGCGCTCGAGCCTATCGAAGCGCTCGCCCACGACCTCGAATCCGCACTCGGAGATGCGGGGCGGTTGAAGAGCGTCAAGGAAGGATTCCGAATTGCGATCCTCGGACCGCCCAACGCCGGCAAGTCGAGCCTGATGAACCGGCTAGCCCGGCGCGAGGCCGCAATCGTCTCACCGATCGCTGGAACGACACGCGACGTCGTGGAGGTGAGGCTGGTCCTGGCCGGCTATCCGGTCTGGGTCGCGGACACTGCGGGTCTTCGGGAAGCTAAGGATGCGATCGAGGCGGAGGGCGTCCGCCGGGCGCTCGCGCGGGCCGAGGAAGCCGACCTCCGGATCTGGGTGAGCGATGTTTCGCAAAACGAGATGGCGCATGTTTCACGTGAAACATCCGGCGCCGGATCGCCTCGTGCGGGAGACCTCATCGTGTTGAACAAGGCCGACCTGCTCGACACGGGCCCGTCGACCGGGCCGGAAGCTTTCGTGGTGTCAGCCAGGACCGGCGCGGGGTTCGATGCCTTTGAGCGCCGGCTGGTCCAGATCGTCCGCGAGCGGCTCGAGGCCGACGAGGCGCCGCTGATCACCAGGGCGCGACACCGCGAGCTGGTCGAGGGGGCGCTGGCGGCTGTCGAGCGGGCCTTGGAAGGGGCAAGAATCGGGATCGGCGCCGAGCTGGTCTCGGAGGACCTCCGCCTCGCCGCCCGCGCCCTGGGACGGATCACAGGCTCAATAGATGCCGAAGACCTGCTCGACCGGATCTTCTCCCAGTTCTGCGTCGGCAAGTGATAGGCGAAGCTGTCGAAAACGTTTCACGTGAAACCGTCGTAATTGACTGAGAAACCGGAGGGGCTCGGCCCCGGCGGGTCTGGACCAGGCTGAAACGCGGTCTGGCCTATCCGAGTTCCCGCCCGCCCCGTCTCGTCACGCCCTGGGACATTCTCTGGTCGCACCGCGCTGGACAGTGAATCACCTCGACGGCGGGGCCCGGCTCCACTAAATGACCGCGATCATCCACAGGCAGCCGCCGTCATGAGTACGCCCGAGCAGACTTTCGACGTCATCGTCATTGGGGGCGGCCACGCCGGGGCTGAAGCCGCCGCGGCCGCCGCGCGGTTCGGGGCCAGGACGGCCTTGGTCACTCACAAGCTCTCGACCATTGGCGAGATGTCCTGCAACCCGGCCATCGGGGGTCTGGGCAAGGGTCACCTTGTCCGGGAAGTCGACGCCCTCGATGGCGTTATGGGCCGCGCCGCCGACCGGGGGGGCATCCAGTTCCGGATGCTCAACCGCTCCAAGGGCCCCGCCGTCCGCGGTCCCCGGACCCAGGCGGACAGGAAGCTTTATCGCCAGGCGGTACAGTCCATCCTGTCAGAGTACGAGAACCTCACCCTCATCGAGGACGGGGTCGAAGACCTGATTGTCGAGGACGGACGGGTGGCTGGCGTGATCGGCATGTCGGGCCGGTCCTGGCGCGCCGGGGCCGTCGTGGTCACCACCGGCACCTTCCTGAAAGGCCTGATCCATATCGGCGAAAAGCGCATCCCGGCCGGCCGTGTCGGCGAGGCCCCGGCCGTGGGACTGTCCGACCGGCTTTACGGAATGGGCCTCCGGATGGGCCGGCTCAAGACGGGCACCCCGGCCCGGCTCGACGGTTCGACCATCGACTGGACCGGCATCGAGATGCAGGCGGCCGATGAGGAGCCGATCCCGTTCTCGTTCCTCACGGACAAGATCACCACGCCCCAGATTGCCTGCGGGATCACCTGGACCACATCCGACGTGCACAGGATCATCGGCGACAACATCACCAAGTCGGCCGTCTACTCCGGCGCCATCGCGGGCCGGGGTCCACGCTATTGCCCCTCGATCGAGGACAAGGTGAAGCGCTTTGCCGACCGCGACCGGCACCAGATCTTTCTCGAACCGGAGGGCTTGGACGACAACACGATCTATCCGAACGGCATATCGACCTCGCTGCCGGAAGATGTGCAGGAGGCCTTCATCCGGAAAATCCCCGGTCTCGAGAACGTCGCGATCAAACGGTTCGGGTACGCCATCGAATACGACTACGTGGACCCGCGGGAGCTGGACCCCGCGCTGGGGGTGAAACGCATGCCGGGGCTCTACCTGGCCGGCCAGATCAACGGGACCACGGGCTATGAAGAGGCGGCCGGACAGGGCCTGGTGGCGGGCCTCAACGCCGCACGGTTCGCCGCCGGCTCGTCGCCTTTCATCCTCGACCGGAGCCGTGCCTATATCGGCGTAATGATCGACGACCTGGTGACAAGAGGCGTCTCCGAACCCTATCGGATGTTCACCTCCCGCGCCGAATACCGGCTGACCCTGCGGGCCGACAATGCCGACCAACGCCTGACCCCGGTCGGCATCGAGGCAGGGGTCGTGGGCGCGGTCCGCCGGGACCGGTTTCACGTGAAACGCGATTCGATCGAGACTGCCCGGTCGCGCCTGGAGGCCCTGACCCTTACCCCCAACGAGGCCCGGACCCATGGCGTCCAGATCAATCTGGATGGCCGCCGGCGGACTGCGCTCGAGGTGCTGGCGTACGCTGGCGTGACGTTCGAGACGCTCTGCCGGATCTGGCCGGAGCTCGATTCAACGAGCCGTCAGGTCGCCGAGCAGATGGAAATCGAAGCGGCCTATGCCGGTTATCTCGACCGGCAGGAGGCGGACGTCATCGCGTTCCGGAAGGACGAGGATCTGCGCCTGCCGGCCGATCTCGACTACCAGATCATCGGCGGCCTTTCGAATGAGGCCAAGGAAAAGCTCAGCACTGTGCGGCCGGCGACCCTGGGCCAGGCTGCCCGGATCGAGGGGCTGACCCCGGGGGCCATCACGGCCCTGCTTGGACACCTCAAGCGAGCGGCCAAGGCCTCGGCGTGAGGTTTCCGGACCAGGACGAGGATGGGTTCGGACCCGAGCAGCTGGCCGGGCTAGTCTCTGTTTCACGTGAAACATTGTCGAATATTCATGGCTACCTCGCCGTGCTCGGCGAGTGGCGGGAGCGAATCAACCTGATCGGTCCGGGGGAGGGACGTCACCTCTGGCGGCGTCACGTCCTGGATTCGCTTCAGCTCATCGAAAATATTTCTGCGACAGATTTGCGAGTCGCTGACCTGGGATCAGGGGCGGGTTTTCCAGGCCTGATCCTGGCATGCGCCCTGGCCGAGCGGCCGGGAGCGTCTGTGACGCTGGTCGAGAAAAGTCCCCGGAAATCCGAGTTCTTGGTGGCCGCGGCGAGGGCGGTGGACCTGCCGGTCAGGGTCCTGAACCAGCGGCTGGAGGACCCTGCGCCGAGGGAAAAGTTCGACGTGGTCACCGCCCGGGCGCTGGCCCCTTTACCCAAGTTGATGGGTTACGCGTACGGATGGCTGAAACCTTCTGGTAAGGCCCTCCTGATGAAAGGGAGGGACGCGGTCGCAGAATTGACCGTGGCTCGAGAATCCTGGACCTTTGAAGTGTCCATGGGCACGAGCCTCAGCAGTCCCGAAGGACAGATTCTCACAGTGTCAGCATTGGGGCCTTGGAGGGCTTAATGCGCGTAATCGCGGTCGCCAATCAAAAGGGCGGGGTGGGCAAAACCACCACCGCCATCAACCTCGGGACCGCCTTGGCGGCCGTGGGCAGGCGCGTCCTGGTCATGGATTGTGACGCCCAGGGCAACGCCTCGACGGGCCTCGGCGTCGAGCCCGTCTCGCGCCGCAAGACCAGCTATGACGTTCTGGTCGGCGAGGGCACGCTCGTTGAAGCCATCATTCCGACCAAGGTGCCGAACCTCGACCTGGTGCCGGGCGATGAAAACCTCGCCGGCGTGGAGACGCTGCTTCACGATATCCAGAACAAGAACTTCCGTCTCAAGGAAGCCTTCGATGCGTACCGCATGCAGGGCGCGCCTTACGAGACCGTCCTTATCGATTGCCCGCCGTCGCTGTCGACAGTCACGATCAATGCGATGGTTGCGGCAAACGCGGTGCTCGTTCCTCTGCAGTGCGAGTTCCTCGCGCTCGAAGGTCTCTCCCAACTGCTGCGCACCGTGGACCTGGTGCGCTCGGCGCTGAACCCTGATCTGGAAATCCAGGGCGTTGTTCTGACCATGTACGACAAGCGCAACAACCTCTCCGACCAGGTGGCGGGGGAGGTGAGAAGTTTCTTTGGACCCAAGGTTTATCAGACCGTGATCCCGCGCAATGTCAGGCTGTCGGAGGCGCCGTCCTTCGGGCTTCCGGCCATTCTCTACGACCATAAATGTTCTGGTAGTGAGGCTTACATAATGCTTGCGCAGGAACTCATGCAACGCGAACGCGAGAGGGCTGCGGCGTGACTCAGCAACTGAAACAAGCGCGGCTTGGCCGGGGTCTCTCCGCCCTGCTCGGCGATTACGCCGGCGCACGCAACGCCATCGATGCGCCGACGCCATCCGAAGGCGGCGCTGTCGCCGACGAGGCGGCTGACGGCCTCCTCACATCCGAGCTCGCGATCGACCGTATCGTGCCGAACCCCAAGCAGCCGCGCCGCACGTTTGCGGAAGCCGAGCTGCAGGAGCTCGCCGAGTCGATCCGCGCCAAGGGCGTGCTCCAGGCCATCCTGGTCCGTCCTGACCCATCGAACGCCGACATGTACGAGATCGTCGCCGGCGAGCGCCGCTGGCGCGCGGCGCGTCGCGCCGGTCTTACCGCCATCCCGGCGGTCGTGCGCACGATGGACGATCGCGAGATGCTCGAGATCGCCATCATCGAGAACGTGCAGCGCGCCGACCTCAACCCGGTGGAAGAAGCTGAAGCCTACAAGGCTCTGATCGATCGCTTCGGCCGCACGCAGGAATCTGTTGCGACCCAGGTGGGCAAGAGCCGCGAGCACGTCTCGAACACGCTGCGCCTTCTGAACCTGCCCGACGACGTGCGCGAGCATGTACGGGAAGGGCGCCTGACTGCCGGCCACGCGCGCGCGCTCATGAAGACGCAGGATCCGTCGGCGATCGCGCTGACCGTCATCGCGAAAAGCCTGTCGGTGCGCGACACCGAAGCGCTTGCCAAAGTCGATAAGGCCGGCCCGGCAAGAAGCGCGAAGGGTTCATCGTCTTCCGAAGACAAGGACGTCGACACCAAGGCGCTCGAACTCGACCTCCAGCGTTCGCTCGGACTTGATGTCGACATCCGCCACATCAACGGCAAGGGCGGCGAGGTGCGCATCCGTTACTCGCAACTCGAGCAGCTCGACGAAATCTGCCGCCTGCTCTCGCGTCCGCGCATCGTCACCAGCGACGACGCTGCCTAGAGCGACCTCACCGCAACACGGTGAATGAGCTGGCGCAGGATTGCGTCTGACGGCGCGCCTGCCTGCTTGCACTGCTTTTCTGCTTCGTAGAGCCGAGTGAAGGCGCGATGGATCGCGTGCGCATTCCAGTCGCGAAGCGCACGCGAGAACGCCGGCCACTCGCGCTCGAAAATCGGCGGCCGCAATCGCATGCCGGTTCCAGCGCCGGACGCGACCGCGTCCGACACGCGCAGCAGACGAAAATGCAGAGTGCGCAGCGCTGAGATCGGGTTGCCCCCGGCGTCGAGATAGCGGTTCACGGACAGTGTTGCAGCAGGCGCATCGCCCAGAATGGCGGCGTCCGCCGCGTCGTCCGCGCCGCGCGGCTGTTCTGCCGACGCGAGCAGCGTGACATCAGCAGGCGCTACAGCCCTACCCAGCCCTACCGCATATAACTCAAGCTTCTCCAGCTCCGATAGCGCCAGCCGGCGGTCGCCCGGCAGTTCCGCCACGAAGGCGGAAAGCGCTTCCGGTTCGATGGCGACGCCCGCCGCGGCGAGCCGCTTGGTGACCAGATCCGCGATCGTCGATTCATCGTCGGCAAAGAGCTGCAGCGCTATCGCGCCGGGCGAATCTTCAAACCCGGCGCGCAGCTTGTTCGACTTGTTGAGCTCGCCTGCCTCGATGATCCAGAACGCTTCGGGGTTCAGCGAACCCTTGTCGATGTCGGCGAGGATTTCGAGCATCAGCTTCGAGCTCGCATCCTTCTCTGCGCGCACGCGAACGAGGCGGTCGCCGCCCAGCAGCGAGCGTGCGACGAGTTCGTCGGCGAGCAGTTGCGGGTCGCGGCGGAGATCGTCGTCGCCCAGCTTCACAAGGTTCATCGGGTCGGCGCCGGGCAGCCAGTTATTCGCCAGCATCTCGGCCGAGGTCGAGACGAGCCCCGGGTCGGCGCCGAAGATCAGGGCGATGCGGGGCTTGGCGGGCGGATGCTCGCAGAAGGCAAGCGCGCGTGCGCCGACCTGCTTCATTGCTTGCGAGGCGAGGGCGGCAGGAGCGGATCGGGCGTCGTGGTCGGCGCGCCTGGAGTTGCCGGTGTTGCCGCAGGCGCAGTTTGCACTGGCGGGGCGCCAGGGCGCGGGTTGCCGATCTCGATCACCATCTGCTCGCGGATCGAACGAGCGAGCAGCGTCGCGAGACGCTCCTGCGCCGCAGTCTGTGCGGCAAGGTCGGCATAGGCGGCATCGGAGAAATTGAAGCTGGCGCGCTCCACGACGCCGCCGGACGCGAGCATCGATCCGTTCGGCGCCCGCAGCGCCCATGTCGCCGAGCCGACGAAGTCCGAACGCGACGCGGCCTGGTCCGGGGTGAAGGCCAGGCGTTCGATGCCTTCGGTCAGCCTCACATCGAGCTCGGCTTCTCCATTCACGCCGGGCAGTCCGCGGCCGATGGAGCGGATAAGCTCCTGTCGCAGGAAGTGCCCGGTGCGGCCTTTTATCTCCGGAATCGAGATCGGGCCGGCGTTGGCCATCTCCGAGCTCGATCCGTAGACGGGCGTGAAGCCGCACGCGGACAGCGGCAGCAGGGCAAGCGCGAGGCTGATGGCTCTGATCATGACGCCACGATATTCACGATGCGGCCCGGCACGACAATCACCTTTCGCACGGTGAGGCCGGCCAGGAAGGGTTTGACGCCTTCGTCGGCCCTGGCGGCGGCCTCGACGGCCGCAGCGTCCGCATCCCGCGGCAGGGTGATCTCAGCGCGCTTTTTGCCGTTGACCTGCACGGGCATGAGGACGGTGTCGGACACCAGCAGGGCGGGGTCGGCCACCGGCCATTTGGCGGTTGCGACCATGCCCTTGCCGCCGATACGCGCCCAGCATTCCTCGGCGAGGTGCGGGGCGAAGGGGGCGGAAAGCTGCGCTAACAGACGGATCGCTTCGCGGCGGGCGGTCGCGATGCCCGGGGCCCTCGTCGCCTCGGCCTTGCGGAGTGCATTCGCCAACTCGTTCATGCGGGCGATACCGACATTGAAGTGGAAACGCTCAATGCCCTGGGTCACGTCGCGGATGGTGCGGTGCGCAATGCGGCGCAGCTCCAGCGCCTCGCCGGAGTCAGCCGGGCCATCGTCGGCTTCAGGCGCAGCGTCGGCGAGCGCCCACATCTTCTGGACGGAGCCCCACGCGCCGCGCACGCCAGAATCGGACCATTCAAAATCACGCTCGGGCGGCGAGTTCGGAAAGTACGAACCAGCGCGCGACGTCGGCGCCGTAGTCGGCGATGATCGCGACCGGGTCGACGACGTTCTTCTTCGACTTCGACATCTTCTCGGCGCCGCCAAGCGAGACGGGTTTGCCGGTCCCAATCTCAATGATCGCACCGTCGCGGCGTTCGATCTCTTCTGGCAGCAGCCACTGGCCGTCGGCCGACCTGTAAGTCTCGTGCGTGACCATGCCTTGCGTGAAGAGGCCCGCGAACGGCTCGCCGCTCGGCAGGTCGAGCAGCCCGCAGTCGCGCAGCGCGCGGCAGAAGAAGCGCGAGTAAAGCAGGTGGAGGACGGCGTGTTCGACGCCGCCGATATATTGATCGACCGGCAGCCAGTAGGCGGCTTCGGCCTTGTCGATCGGCTCTTTCGCATCGGGGTTGCAGAAGCGCGCGAAGTACCAGGACGAGTCGACGAACGTATCCATCGTGTCGGTTTCGCGCTCCGCCTTGCCCGCGCACTTCGGGCAGGTCGTGTGCTTCCATGTCGGGTGGCGGACGAGGGGATTGCCCGGTTCCGAGAAGTCCGCGTTGTCGGGCAACAGGACCGGCAGGTCCTTCTCAGGCACAGGAACCGCACCGCATTTGGCGCAGCGGATGACCGGTATCGGGCAGCCCCAGTAGCGCTGGCGCGAGACGCCCCAGTCGCGCAGGCGGTATTGCGTTGTGGCTTCACCGGCGCCGAGCTTCACCAGTTCCTGGATGGCGCGCGCGATCGCGTCCTTGGTCGAGAGGCCGTCGAGGAATTTCGAATTGTAGATCGTGCCTTCGCCTGTGTAGGCCTCGGTCGTCACCGTGTAGGTTGCGGGATCGGCGCCGGGGGGCAGGACCACCGGCTTGAAGGGCAGGCTATACCTGTTCGCGAACTCGATGTCGCGTTCATCTCCTGCAGGCGAGCCAAAGATCGCGCCAGAGCCGTAGGTCGACAGCACGAAATTGGCCGCCCACACGGGCAGCTCCCAACTCGGGTCGAACGGGTGCTGCACTCTGATGCCGAGATCGACGCCGATCTTCTCGGCCTTCTCGATGTCGGCTTCGGATGTGCCGAGCTGCGCGGCCTTGGCCACGAACCTCGCGACCTCGGGATTCTTCGCAGCGATCTCTTTCGTCAGCGGATGGTCGGCGGCCAGCGCAACGAAGGCGGCGCCGAACAGCGTGTCGGGGCGCGTCGAGAAGACTTCGATCTCGTTCGTCGAGCCGACAGGCTTGGTCAGCTTCCATCGGAAGCGGGCGCCCTGGCTTTTGCCGATCCAGTTGGCCTGCATGATGCGGACTTTTTCCGGCCAGCGGTCGAGCGTGTCCAACGCGGCCAGCAAGTCGTCGCCATAGCGGGTGATGCGGAAGAACCATTGCTCAAGCTCGCGGCTTTCGACCGGGGCGCCGGAGCGCCAACCTTTGCCGTCGACCACCTGCTCGTTGGCGAGCACAGTGTTCTCGACCGGGTCCCAGTTCACTTTCGCGGACTTCCGGTAGACGAGATCGTTCTCCCACATCTTGAGGAAGATGCGCTGCTGGTGGGCGTAGTAGTTGGGCTCGCAAGTTGTGACTTCACGCGACCAGTCGAAGGTGAGACCCAGGGGCGCGAACTGGTCCTTCATCGCCTGAATGTTCTGCAGCGTCCATTGACGCGGTTGGGCTTGTCTCTCGATCGCGGCGTTTTCCGCCGGCAGGCCGAACGCGTCCCAACCCATCGGGTGCAGCACGTTGTAGCCGTTGGCCAGGCGATAGCGCGCGACGACGTCGCCCATCGCATAGTTGCGGACATGGCCCATGTGCAGTCGGCCGGACGGGTAGGGGAACATCTCGAGGACGTAAGCCTTGGGCATACCGCCCGCTTCCTTGGCGGACTTGGCGCGGAATACCTGTGCGCGCTCCCACGCGGCGCGCCATTTGGGCTCGGTCTCTTTGGGGTTGTAGCGGATCGCCATCGAAGTCGCCTGTCCATACCGGGCTCACGCCGGAGATTGCACGTCTCTGGCGTCAGCCCAAGAGCCAGGTCGGATCGCCTCGCGACCTCTCGGCGCGAGTCGTGAATCCGCCCTGCACCTTAAGACCCGATCGCGCTTGGCGCGAGCTGAGGCCAGCGGTTTACTCGAGGTTGGAAAGTCGAAGCTGACGCGCCTTGGACAGGATCGCGTTTTCTAGGGCGACATTGGTCTCCGCGCTCACCGCCGCGGTGGTCCAAACGCCGTTGACCTTGGTTTCGCGGAACACGGCGGCCGAGACGCCGTCAGCGCGCAGGCGCGTGTCGAGAATGTATACGGTCGCCTTCAGGCGCTCGTCTGCCTTTTCCGGATTGGCGTACCAGTCCGTGATGATGACGCCGCCATAGGGATCCGCCGAGGCCAGCGGCAGGAAGTCCAGCGTGTCGAGGGCGGCGCGCCACAGATAGGCGTTGACGCCGATGCCTCCGGTTTCCTCGGGGCCGAGGTCCGCACTGGATGCGCTTGAGGTATTCGCTGTCGAGCTGCCGAAGATGGAACAGCCGCCCGCAACCAGAACAGCAGAAATCGCCACGGCCGCAGCCGCCACACGCGAAAACATCACCACATCATCTCCGTTGCCCGGCGCTTGTCGCGCCCCGGAAGCTTCAGCCACAGCTTCCTTATCTGTGAGGCTGTCCGGCACGCAAGGCCCGTATGCTGCGGGCTCGCCGGGGCTTCGCCTCAGGTTAGATCGATGCAATGAACGCAGATTGCGGAGGAATTCTGGCATGCGGGGATGTCTTACGCTGGCTGCGCTGGCCTTGGGGGCGGCCCCGGCCGCTCTGGCCCAGGCCGGTACGGGGGAGGGATGGCAGGTCGATGCTGCGCTGACGCTGGCCGGCGCCGCGATCGAGGATGAGGGTGCGCTGGCGCCCGCGTCAGACAGCTTTGTCGGCTCAGGATCTGTCGTGATCGCCCGCTCGGACACATTCGAGAACGGGCTCACCCTTGAATGGCGGGCGGAGGGCAGGTTCGACCGCGACATCGCCTCGCGGCCCTCGTTTGCCGGCGCCCTCGGCGACTGTCCGGCGGTGAGCCCGCTATGCCCGCGCATAGTCGGTCCCGGCGGTTTCCTGTCGCCGGTTTCCCCCGCCACGGGGCTAGCGGCCGATGGACCATTTGCGGAGGCGGATGCGCTGGCCTCGATCGAAGGCGCGTCGGCGTCGCTTTCCGGACCCTGGGGGGAGGGCGTCATTGGCCTCGATTCCGGCGTCGCAGCGCGCCTCGACGCACGTTCGCCCACCGTGCTCCAGCGCGTGTCGGCAAGCGCGCCTGGCCTTGATCCTACAGGCCTTGTCACCACCCGCGCCCGCAATGACGCCACCGGCCCGAGCGCCAAGGTCAGCTATATGACCCCGCGTTGGATCGGTTTCCGCCTCGGCGGCTCGTTCACGCCTAAGGCCGACCAGCGCGGCGCCGATTTCGATCCCGACTTCGGCGGCGCCGGTCTCGGCAAGGCGGAACTCGAGGATGTCTGGGAAGGCGCCGCGTCCTTTGCCCGGCAATTCGCCCAGCAGGATCTGCGCGTGCGCGCAGCCGTGACCTACGTGACCGCTTCGAGCGGCTCGGCGCTTGCGGGCTTTGGCGACTACGAAGCCTGGGGGGCAGGGCTGGAGCTGGAAAGGGGTGGATGGACGGGCGGATTGCGGTGGCTTTCCAGCAACAATGCGTGGGATTCGGGAAATGGCGACTACGAGGCCTGGGAGGCAGGGCTCGTCCATCAGGGCGATAAGTGGCGTTTCGGAATTGAAGCCGGCTGGTCGGAAGATCGGCTGACAGCCACGGAGGGCGCTTCCTGGCTGGTCGGGGCGAGCCGCAAGATTAACGAAAATGTCGATGTGGGGCTGGCCTGGACTTCGGCGGAGGCCGACCTGCCTGTGCTGTCGGGTCCCAGCCTAGGCCACACAAATGCCAGTAATGACGGGCTAGTTCTGGAACTGACTGTGCGGAATTAGCGACACCCGAGGGATAATAATTGCCTTGTAGGGGGCAATTAATTCTCGTTAACTTTTGCGAAGCGACTCGGGCGTATTATCTCAAACCAGAGGGCAGGACATGCGTTTCACCGCACATCTTTTTTGTCTCGCCGCCTCCCTGGCGTCTGCGCCCGCCTTTGCGCAGGTCGGGAAGGATAGCAGACCTGCGTCCGCCGCTCCGCAGACCCTGAACTCGCAAAACCTGGCTGCCCGGCCGCAGGTCCAGCAGCCGTCTCCGAAGCTGAATTTCGGCCTCAGCAAGAGCACGGAGGAGCGTACGCTTCTCCCGATCGCGCCGATAGAAAAAGACCAGGTGGAGCTGTCCTGGAAACCGGGGGCCAAGTGGGGCATCACGCTCGACCTGACCAGCCGGTCGGACAACCAGATTTTGCCGCGTGAAGAGATGTTCGCCGGCGCCTACTACCAGGTCACCCCGCGTTTCCGCCTCGGCGGCGGCGTCGGCATGAAGGGCGACTCGCTCTCCAGCTCCCTAACCAAGCCCGGCTCGGATTTCAGGCAAGAGCTCAGCGAAGCGTCGGTCCGCGTCGAATCGGCCTTCTCGTTCTAGTCGCCCCAGACTGACATCACCGCATCGATTGCAGCCCATCCGGCTGTCTGAGCGCTTATGCGCGCGGCATTGCCGGCTTTGATCCCGCCGAGCGCGTAGACCGGCAGCGGCGCCGCGCGCGAAATCGAGCGGAAGGCGAGGGCGCCGATGGGCCGGCCCACGCTCGGGCCAGCGCTTTCGAACACCGGCGAAAAAATTGCGGCGTCGGCGCCAAGCCGAGCTGCTCGAGCGATGGCGGCTCTCGAGTGGGCTGAAGCAGTCTCGATCCAGTCCTGGCTGCGCCGGCGCACGCCGGACAGCCTCGCTTCAGGCCAATGGACCCCGTCGGCGCCGATGGCGCGCGCAAGATCGGTATCGGCGGAGACTAGCAGCACCAGGCGTCTAAACCGGCAGATGCGGGCAAGGCGGTTGCCGGCCTCATGCCTGTCCAATGCGCCAAAGTGCCGGAAGATCACGCCGAAGCCTGCGGGCAGGCGTGCGGCGACAAGCTCCGGATGCGGCGTTCTCTTGGGGTCGGTCATAAACCAGGCGCGGGGCAGGGTGCGGCCGTTGCGGGCGCTGGCCGGCTTCGCCATGCGCATGGCCGCAAGAAGCTTGCGGCGGGCGGCGGCTTGGGCTTGAGACAGGGCCATGGACGAACAACTCGGCAAAACCATCGCGGCGGCGCGCGCCGATGTTCTTGCGCGCATCGCGGCTGCAGCCAAGTCCGCCGGTCGCGATCCGGCATCGATTGCGCTTGTCGCGGTCTCGAAAGTGCAGCCAGACGAACGTATCGAAGCCATGCTGGCGGCGGGCCAGCACTTCTTCGGCGAGAACCGCGTACAGGAAGCCCAGGCGCGCTGGACAGCTCGCCGCGCTGAACACCCCGACATCGCGCTTCACCTCATAGGGCCGCTGCAGACCAACAAGGCGAAAGAGGCGGTGGCGCTGTTCGACGTCATCGAGACCCTCGACCGGCCGAAGCTTGCAGGCGCGCTGGCGGATGCGGCGTCGAAGGCGGGGCGTGCGCCGAGACTCTATGTACAGGTCAACACCGGCGAGGAAGAACAGAAGGCAGGTGTTGCGCCGCCGGAGGCCGATGCGTTCATCGCTTCGGTCCGCCGCGACTACGGCTTCGAGCCGGAGGGTCTGATGTGCATTCCGCCGGCTGATGAGCCTGCGGGTCTGCACTTTGCGTTGCTTGCAAAGATCGCAGCGCGCAACGGGCTGGCGAAGCTGTCGATGGGAATGAGTGCGGACTACGAAATCGCCGTGCTGTTCGGCGCGACGAGCGTTCGGGTCGGATCGGCGCTGTTTGGAGAGCGCAGCTAGGCGCTCTGCGCTTTCACGAAGCCCCGGGCCAGCATGATCTGCGCGGCGGCGTAGGTGATCCACACCGAGCCGGGGACGACATCGATCCCGCGGAACATGCCGACGGCGATCAGCGAGTCGGACAGCATGAAGACCACCGCGCCAGCGCGCGCGACCAGCGGCGCCTTCGACAGCACGGCGCTTACCACCATGGCCGAAATGATGGCCTGATAGGCGAGAGCGGGCGCGGTCAGCTCCGCCATTCCGGGCGCAAGCCAAGCCCCGAGCGCCAGGGATACGACGAGCACAAGAGCCGCCAGCGGCCAGGCGCCCTTGTTGACGCCGCCGCGGCGGATGATGCCGATGAAAACAGCCGTGTAGCAGACGTGGGCAAGGCCGAACGCCGCCATGCCGCCTACGAACAGTCCGTCGAGTTCGAGCAGGACATCGCCTGCGGCGGAGAAGAAGAAGCCAAGCGCTGCGAGTCTTGCGCCGCTCATCAGCGCGTAGAGGCCAAGCACGACAATGCCGGCGCACTTCCACGCCGGGCCCCAGGGCTGGGCCAACCTCACCCATTCGTTCGCCAGATGGGAAAGCGCGATCGCAGCGCCGACATAAAAGATGATCCGGGCTGCGTTGCTGGAAGGAGCGGCGGTTTCTGGTGTCATGCGCCTGCCTAGCCCCCGCCACAGCGCCTGTCGATTTCACGCGACGTAAGCCCTAGCGGACGATCGCCAGCGCATCTCCAGGCCTCGCCAGCTTCAGCAGGGCAAGCAGATCGGTCGCTACGCAGGCGACGCAGCCCTCTGTGGGTGAAAAGTCCGGCCGTGCGAGATGAAGGAAGATCGCGGAGCCCCGGCCCGCGACCACGGGATCGTCGTTGTAACCAAGCGCGACGATTAGGTCGTAGACATGATCCTCGCGCCAGAGCGTTTCGTGGCTGGCTGGGAAGGGCAGCTCGACCCTGCGATTGTAAAGCGGATGACCGGGATCGTCACACCAGCCCATCAGCGGACTCAACGCCACCAGGGGAAGCTGTGTCTCGGGCCTCGGCACGCGGTCCGGACGCCAGAAAACCTGGCGCATCGGCCAGCGCCCCAGAGGCGTCGCGCCGTCGCCTTCGCGCTTGTTTTCGGCGCCGACAACGCCGCGGCGACCGAGGCTGCAGCGCACATCGTGGTCGGCCCAGCGCAGCCTGCCCCCTGACGTTGCTTCAAATTCCGGTGTCCGGTTTTCAGCCATGGCTTCCTAGCTCGCGCCATCGTACCTAGACTCCGCACGCGCCGCACGGAAGATGCGGCGCCGGGAGGGCGGAATGACGACAGCCAAGACGATCCTGCTCGTGGACGACGATACGGAGCTGCGCGAGGCCCTGGCCGAGCAGTTCCAGCTCCACGAGGGATTCAGGGTCGAACATGCAGGCTCGGCAGGCGAGGGCATCCGCAAGGCCGAGGCGACCCGCGCCGATCTGGTGATCCTGGACGTCGAGCTGCCGGACATGGACGGACGGGACGCCTGTCGCCTTATGAGAAAGCACGGCATTGCCGCGCCGATCGTCATGCTGACCGGGCAGGTGACCGACGCCGACGCCATCCTGGGCCTCGATTCCGGCGCCAATGACTATGTGACCAAGCCATTCAAGTTTTCGGTGCTGCTCGCCCGCGTGCGCGCGCACCTGCGCACGTTCGAGCAGAGCGAGGATGCTACCTTCCGTCTCGGACCCTATGAATTCCGGCCGGCGGCGAAGCTGCTGATCGACGAGAAGGAGCGCAAGATACGTCTCACCGAGAAAGAGACCAACATCCTGAAGTATCTCTACCGCGCCGGCGGCAAGCCGGTTGGGCGCGAGGAGCTGCTCTCGGAAGTGTGGGGCTATAACGCCAACGTCACCACGCACACGCTTGAGACGCACATCTATCGCCTGCGGCAGAAGATTGAACCCGATCCCACGAATGCGCGGCTACTGCTGACGGAATCGGGCGGCTATAGGCTGCAGGCCTAAGGCCGCTTGACGCCCCAGAAGGCGGGCTGATAGCCCTGCATCATCGCCGACCCCTGAAGGGTCGGCGATTTCATTTTCAGCAATTGCCGCAACTGCTCGCCGCGCCCGCCGCGCTGGCGAAGCCTTGCGGCCAAGGGGACATCGCAATGGACGAGGCAATGCTGCGCGCTGATTGCGCGCAATGCGAAGGGCTGTGCTGCGTTGGGCTCGCCTTCGACCGCTCGGAATTGTTTGCGTACGACAAGCCCGCAGGCATCGCCTGCCGGCATCTCACCTCGTGCGGCGCCTGCTCGATTCACGACAATCTGGCCGCGCACGGATTCGGCGGTTGTGTTCGCTACGACTGCCTGGGCGCGGGTCAGCGCGTGAGCCGGGAAATTTTTCCAGGCCGGTCGTGGAGAGAAGGCGCCGAGGTTGCACGAGCAATGTTCGACGCCCTGCGCACTTTGCGTCAAGTGCACGAGCTTCTGTTGTTGCTGCGCGAAGCGGGCAGGCTGCGATTGTGCCCACGCGAGCGGGAAGAGCGAACGGCGTTGATGCTGGCCTTGCAGCCTGCGGAAGGCTGGACGCAGCAGGGTCTGCGGGCGTTCGAGAGCGGCAAGCTCAGACAGGACGTGCGTGCTTTTCTCGCAGGCCTGCGCGCGGCGGCGGCTATGCAGCGGACGTGACCGTCACCGTCACCGGCACGTGGTCGCTCGGCTTTTCGCCGCCGCGCTCTTCCGAATGGATCTGGTAACTTGCGATATCGACCAGCGGGGCGGCGCGCTTGTCGGCCCACCAATGGTCCAGCCGGCGGCCGCGGTTCGACAGCTTCCAGTCGGCGGCGCGGTAACTCCACCAAGTATAGAGCTTGTCGGCCGGCGGATGCTTGGCGCGGGCGATGTCGGTGAACTTGCCGTCGGCGAGGATGCGTTTGAGGCCGTCGGTTTCGACCGGCGTGTGGCTCACCACGTTGAGAAGCTGGCGGTGCGACCAGACGTCGTTTTCCTCGGGCGCGATATTGATGTCCCCGGCGACGAGTAGGGGAGGCGCTGAACGCCTGGCCGCGCGTGCAGCGTAGAAGTCGTGCATGCGTTCGATGAAGTCGAGCTTGTGGGCGAACTTCTCGTTCAGCGCGGGATCGGGAATGTCGGCGCCCGCGGGCACGTAGAGGTTGTGCAGCTCGAAGCCGCCGACTTTCACGGCGGCGCAACGCGCATGTCCGTGCCGGCAGAAGGGGGGCGGTTCGGCCTCGCCGATCTCGCGCCTGGAGACGATGGCGACGCCGTGCATGCCTTTCTGGCCGAAGAGGTGGATGTGCTTGTAGCCCGCCGCCTCGAACGCCTTCCTCGGAAACTGGTCGTCGAGGCATTTGATTTCCTGCAGGCACAGGACATCGGGCTTCTCGCGCTTGAGGAACGCGATGACGCGATCGATGCGGAGGCGCACCGAATTGATGTTCCAGGTCGCCAGGTGAAGGCCAGTCATGAGGCGGGGAGGCGCTCGCGTTTTCGGGTTGGCGAGCACCTTCGTGTGCGCCGCCCGGCAAATCAATCGCGCAAAGACGACAGGCGGAAATTCAGCGCGAGGTCAAACAAACGCGCCCGGCCGCGGGGACGACCAGGCGCGTTTTGCGCCCCGGGGGCGCGATGGAAGCCGGGGATAGCTCCGGCCAATCGAGCCGCTCCAGCGACCGCGGGGGGAAGCTCGGTCACGAACGGCGTCGAACCACGTTGCAATTACGCCACTCACGCGAAGATTTGGCAACGTGGTCGCCTAAAAAATTTGTGTGCCGCCCTGTCGCCAGCGCGGGCGTCAGTTCGCTAACGGCGTTCGCGCGCTGCGTCGGCGGGATCCTTCACAATGAACAGAGAAGCTTTCAGCGAGACGTTCTTCTTCGTGTCCGAAAGCTTCACGCGGGTTTCCGCGCCTGTGCCGTCAATCGAGCGCCAGCCGAGCAGTTCGAAATCCGAGGCGCGAAATTCGAGGATCATCTTGCCTTCCGCCTCGCCGGTCCTGTCGACCAGAGTGACGAAATGCGAGCCGCCCGACGAGGCGACGTCGGTGACGCTGCCGTCGCGTTTCAGGTCGACGTTGGAGCGCAGGAAGAGATGCAGCGGCGTCGAGGACAACGGCACGGCGTCGTACGACTGGCGCTTGGGCTCTTCGATCGACACGGACGCACCGTCGGAGACGATGAAAACCGGCTCCGGCATCGTGTACTCGAAGCGGATCTTGCCGGGACGGTTGATGTAGAAGGCGCCCGAGGATGAGCCGCCGCGGGCGTCGACCTGGTCGAACTTGCCCTGCACGGTCCGCACGTCGGTCAGCGCCTTTCCGACGCGGTCGATGATGGCGGCGCGGTCAACGGCGGCCGGCGCCGATTGCGGGGCGGGGGCGGGCGAGGGGCCCGGTTGCTGGATCTGGATAAGTTCGGGTTTAGCGGCGGGAGGCGCGACGATGCCCGCGGGCTTTGGGACCGGCTTCGCCGCGGGCGGCGTCAGCTTGACCTGAACGGGCGTCGCCTGCGCTTTCGCGAACTGGGCCGTCGCAGGCAAGGCTGCAGAAGGCAGGGCCGCCGGCTGGGCGTAAGCGGCGGGCAGGGCGCCGGAGAGGGCAAGCGGAAAAACGGTCGACAGGAGGATGCTCATGCTGTCGAACCTCGTCTTGCGACCCGGCGAAAACAAGACGCCGCCAAGGTTTTTTCGCCCTGTTTTCATGAACATCGGTTCAGTCCTAGTGTTGGCGTGAAGTGTTGGCCTGGAGTGTTGGCCTGGAGTGATGGCGTGCGGTTGCAGGGATAGCTAACGCGATGGGGCCGAAACAGTTTCACGACGTGGTCATGGCCTTTCCGGAAACAGAACTCACCACGTCCTATGGCCAGCCCGCCTACAAGGCGTTCGGCAAGTTCCTCACGCGCTTGAGGAAGGAGGACGACAGCGTTGTGTTGGGGCAGGTGCCGCTCGACGAGCGCGAGATCATCTGCGCGGCGGATCCCGAGACCTTCCACTTCACCGATCATTACCGGAATTATCCTTACGTGCTGGCGCGGCTGAAGCGGCTGGATGTGAAGACGCTGCGCGGCTATCTGACACGGCAATGGCGCCACAACGCGCCCAAGACGTGGCTGAAGAAGTTCGATGCGGGCGAGACGCTGCCCGCTCTGCCGAAGAAGGCGCCCGGCTCCAAGGGCAGGTCGAGAAGGAAGATAGGATGAGATCGCTGCTGGTCCTGATCCTGCTGGCCGCGCTGGCCGGCGGCGCTTTCCTCTCGAAGCCGACGCTGGAGGCGCACCGCAAGCACGCCGAGGAGGTCTTCGCGGCCGAGCGCAAGGAGCAGGGCGGCGCCGGCGACATAGGCGGCTTCATCGGCGGCGTCATCGAGGAGGCGACGCGGTCGGACGACTTCGAGGACCTGATCGTCGCCACGAAGTACACGACCAGGTCCGGCGACAAGACGCTGCTGGAATGCTGGGGCGTCTTCTCGCAGTTCTTCTGTTCCGCGCCGCCGCAGACATAGCGGCCATCGCGACGCACCGGACCGAACCGTATTGCCGCGGCGAGGTTCGTGGGGTTGCAGTAAAATGACGGGCTCCTTTGTTTTCCCGGACGCACGCTCTCATTCGGACCGGCTTGAGCCGTCCGGGATGCGGTGCGCCTCCAATCATGTGGAGGGCGTGGGGACGCGGGATGCCCCGCGTGGTTGGGCGACGCTGGTTGCCCAGCGCTACCGGTAGTCAAAGAGAAACGCGTCATCCGTCGACGAATGCGTCGACCCCCAGCGACCGTTATTCGCCAGCCCGTGCACAGGGAGCTGTGTTCACTCCCCTGGCATGGTCGCCGGCGGCGTGCAGGCCATTGGGCTGTTCATCGTCCCATGGTCCCGGCGACACTCAGCTCTGGCTTCGGGCCAGAAGGCCCAAGAACCAGAAGGTTCATCTCCCAGGCTTGGCGGCGCTTCACGCCGCGTTCGTCCGGAACTTCTCACGCTCGATCGCATCGCTCCTGCGTCGCTCGAACAGCGTACGACTGCCCTCCTGCGGAGGCGATGGAGGGATTATCGCTCAGGTCTGAAAGTGTAGGATAACTTTCCCGGAGATTTTTCTTCGGGCTCTGAATTTGCTGGGAAGATTGTCGGATTGTGTCCCGGATGGTGTCGGACGGCGATGCAAGTCCCGACGCTGTCATCCCGGCCGGAAGCGCGTGAGCGCTGTAGAGCCGGAACCCAGGAGCTGCGTTTCGAGATCTCGCATCGAGCCCCTAGGTTCCGGGTCTGCGCAGCTTCGCTGCTCCGCCCGGAATGAAAGCGTTGGGTGCGCTTCGCGCTTCCGAGATGACAGCGGCGGGGTGCGTGAACGACGGACGGAGGGCGGGCTTGCGGACGAGGGTGAGGCGGGTAGCGTCGGGCCAAGCAGGGAGCCGACATGGCGCACGATCACGATCATCCGCACGGCGACGACCACATGCCGCGCTGGAAGCATGATGGCGTGCGGGTGATTCCGGGCAATTCGCTCGACCCCAACACGGCGCAGACGCCGGGCATGGATCGGCGGGCGGCGATCAACCTTGCGCGTGTCGGGGCGCAGAAGATCTGGGCCGGGACGGTTGCGATCCAGCCCAACGCCAAGACCGGCGCGCACCATCATGGCGAGCTGGAAAGCGTGATCTACGTCGTGCGGGGCAGGGCGCGAATGCGCTGGGGCGACAATCTCGAATTCACCGCCGAGGCGGGGCCGGGCGATTTCATCTACGTGCCGCCCTACGTGCCGCACCAGGAAATCAACGCCAGCCGCGACGAGCCGCTGGAGTGCGTGCTGGTGCGTTCCGACAACGAGGCCGTCGTCGTCAATCTCGACATCGAGCCGGCGGAGGCGCCGGAAGACGTTGCGTGGATCGATCCGATCCACAAAACCTAGCGAACCCAAACAAAAAGGCCGGCTCCTGCGAGCCGGCCTTTTCCTAGTCCTTCGGATCATTCGATCCTTCGCGTGGTCTTAGACCGCGCGGAGGTTGACCGCCGACATTTTGCCGGAGCGCTTGTCGGCCTGTTCTTCGAACGAGATCTTCTGGCCTTCGACGAGGCCGCGCATGCCAGCGGCTTCAAGCGCGCTGATATGGACGAACACGTCCTTGCTGCCGTTGTCGGGCTGGATGAAGCCGTAGCCTTTGGTGGTATTGAACCACTTCACTGTTCCCGTAGCCATTCGATTAGTCTTCCTTACGTAAGTGACGACGTCCGCGCGAGTGCGTGCGCCTGGTGCATCAAGTGTGGGGATGTCGTCAGCGTGCGCCGGGAAGGCGAGGCCAAGTCGTCGGCCGAAACTCGATGGGGGGCATATACTCCTGAAACGGAGGATTGGCAAAGGCGGACGGCGCCATGCGCAAGAAAACCCTTTTGGGACAGGGGTCCTCCAGCATTCCGCTTGATAAAAGGCCTCCGGGAGCGCATTTCATAAAGGTCGTTCTTCAAAAGCGTGAGCATTCGCTGCGCGGGGACGCGATTGGCGACCACCGGGCCGTGCTTCGGCCGCCGGGGTGGACCGCCTGCAGGAGCCCCACGTGACCATCGAAGAGCGTATCCCCGAAATGACGGACAAGGAGCTCGAGAACCTGCGCGTCAACGCAGAGCGTCTCGCCCAGTCCGGCTCCCCAAAGCAGCAGGCGGAAGCCGCCCGGCTGCTTCCGATCATCGCCGCCGCCGCCGAGACGCGCCGCACGGCGAACGCCGCGGCGCTGATTGAGCGCAAGAAAGCCCGCCAGGTGGGCATGGCCGCTGCGCGCGCCAAAAAGGTTTCCGCACGCAAGGCGGCCGCCGCCGAAAAGATCGCCTAGCAGTTTCGCTGCGCTGAAAATGAAAAGGCCGGCTCGATGAGCCGGCCTTCGTCGTTTGGAACAACCGCCGCTTCGCGGCGCTGCCGGGCAGGGGCCGGACTGTCCGGATCAGACTGTCCGGATCAGGCGGCCCGGATCAGGCGGCCCGGATCAGGCGGCGTCCTCGCGGCTTTCGCGCGATTCGCGGGTGGTGATCTGGCGTTTGCCGGAATGGTCGGCGGCGGTGATGACGCCTTCGCGCTCCATCCGCTCGATCATCGAGGCCGCGCGGTTGTAGCCGATGCGCAGAACGCGCTGGACGTAGGACGTGGTCGGACGCTTGTCGCGGAGAACCGCAGCGACGGCCTCGCGGTACATGTCCTCTTCCGGATCGCCCGAGCTCGTGCCGAAGGCGTTGTCGGAAACCGACGGTTCCTCGCCTTCGACCGCTTCAGTGACGCCCGGCACGTATTGCGGCGTGCCCTGGTCCTTGAGCCAGGAGACAACGCGCTCGACTTCCTCGTCCTTGACGAAGGGGCCGTGGACGCGGGTGATCTTGCCGCCCGACTGCATCCAGAGAAGGTCGCCCATGCCGAGCAGCTGTTCGGCCCCCTGTTCGCCAAGGATGGTGCGCGAGTCGATCTTGGTGGTGACCATGTAGGAGATGCGGGTCGGGAAGTTCGCCTTGATCGTGCCGGTGATGACGTCGACCGAGGGACGCTGCGTGGCGGTAATGAGGTGGATGCCGGCGGCGCGCGCCATCTGGGCGATGCGCTGGACGGCGCCCTCGATGTCCTTGCCGGCGACGAGCATGAGGTCGGCCATTTCATCGATGACGACGACGATGTGCGGCATCGGGTCCGGCCTGATCAGCTCGTTCTCCCACACCGCCTCGCCGGTTTCCTTGTTCCAGCCGGTCTGAACCTGGCGCGTGAGGTGCTCGCCCTTCGCCATGGCTTCTTCCGCCTTCTGGTTGAAGCCGGCGATGTTGCGTACGCCCATCTTGGACATGATCTCGTAGCGGCTCTCCATCTCGCGAACCACCCACTTCAGCGCCAGAACGGCCTTCTGCGGATCGGTGACGACAGGGGAGAGCAGGTGAGGCACGCCCTCGTAGATCGACAGTTCGAGCATTTTCGGGTCGATCATGATGAAGCGGCACTTTTCGGGCGGCAGCTTGAACATCAGCGACAGGATCATCGCGTTGATGCCGACCGACTTGCCCGAGCCGGTGGTGCCGGCGATCAGCAGGTGCGGCATCTTGCCGAGGTCGCCGATCATCGGCTGGCCTTCGATGGACTCGCCGAGGGCGAGCGGCAGCGCCATGCGCGAGCGCGAGAACTCGTTCGCGGTCAGAAGGTCGCGCAGGTAGACGGTCTCGCGCGTCGGATTGGGCAGTTCGATGCCGATGGCGTTGCGGCCGGGTATGACGGCGACGCGCGCGGAGGTCGCCGACATCGAGCGGGCGATGTCGTCGGCCAGCGCGATGACGCGGGACGATTTGACGCCGGGCGCAGGTTCGAGCTCGAACAAAGTCACCACGGGGCCGGGGCGGACCTCGGTGATGCGGCCCTTGACGCCGAAATCGTTGAACACCACCGCGAGGCGGTCCGCCATTTCGAGCAGGCGGGCTTCGTCGACCTCGGAGGAACGCGGCGGCGGCACGTCGAGCAGTTCGATCGGCGGCACGACGGATGAAGCGTCGCGAACGACCGGCGTCTTCGCGGCGGACTGGCGCGCGGCGGACTGCGACTTGACGGTGCGCGGCGTCGGGCCGGGCGCGGCCTCGGGGATCGGGCGGCTCTCGAGAACGCGCGGCGCGATGGGGCGCGTGCGGTCGGCGCCTTCGGCCTTCTCGACGGCGGAGAAGAAGCCGCGATCGCCATCCTCGAAATCGTCGTCGGCCGTGACGACGATCGGTTCGACCACTTCCTGCGGTTTTCTGCCGATCAGGCGGCCGAGGGCGCCGAACATGCCGCCGAATCCGCCGTCGCGGGCCGGTTCGGAGGTGAGGTTCGGAAGGGCGACCATCGGCTGGTGCATCTGCCGCATCGGCTCGGGACGCTCCGGCTTCGATGTGAGGGCGCGCCAGAGCGATGCGCCGTCGCTGGCGCCGAGGCCCATGGCCATGGCGGCGAAAAGGATGGCGCCGACGCCGGAGAGGGTGGAGGCCCAGAGCTGCGCGTCAGGAACCTTGAGGGCGGCGAAAGGCGTTGCTGCGACCGAAAGCAGCACGTCGCCGACGACGCCGCCGAGGCCGGCGGAAAGAACCCATGTCTTCGGGATCGGCCATTCGGCGAGGCAGCACGCGGCGAGCACAAGAGCGGCCGTGCCCCACATCCAGGCGGCGGGGTCGCGCTGGCCTATGCCGAGCGTGCGGCGCAGCCCGCCTACCATGAGCGCAAAGCCGATCAGCCAGGCGGTCCAGCCGAAGCCCTGGGTCATCAGGTCGGCGCCGAGCGCGCCGGCGCGGCCGAACAGGTTCGAGGCCTCGCCCGCGACAGCGGAGTTGAGGCTGGGGTCGGTCGGCGAATAGGAGCCGCACGCGCCGCAGATGAAGACGCCCGCTGAAAACGCGAGAAGGCCAGACATGAATCTGCTTAACGCGCTTGAACCACGCGCTTCGTAGCCTTCGTCGCCAGAGTGGGGCGCACGCGTCTGCGGCATGCCTTCGTCCTCGCTCGAACAGGGTTAAGTGAAGCAGGACGACAGTGCGGCTCGGGGGCTTAACGCCATGCAAACGGCGCGGGCCTTTAGCGGCTTTCGGCGGTGAAATTTCGTTGCAGGATCGCGGCAAAAAGGGTCCCGGAAGCGCCACGTCCAGTGACTGGCGGGGGCTTCCGGGACCTATCCCCATGATCCGGCCTTGCGGCGGTTCACCCGCGCAGAGTTAGACGGGTTTGCACTGACCGCACGGGGATAGGCGCTAGGGCGGCCCTCGGCGGAAAGCCTTGCCCTGTCAGGCGGCGAGTCGTCGGGCAGGGCGCCTAAAAACTGTGCAATTACGCGTCCTCCCAAGAAGCCGCAGGGGGCTCTGCTTGTCGATTGGGCAGCCGGACGCCCCTATCGGGTCGCATCGTCCAGGGGCGGACACGTCCGGGTGGGATGCGCATTGGTTTTGGCGCCGGTTGCTGGTCAACCCAAGGGGAACAAAATGTTTAATAGAATCAGTCGACTAGATCGACTTTCGCTTTGGGGGGCTGGCTTGAGGGCCGGATTGCTGGCGCTTGCCGCCGGCATTGTCATGACGGCGACACTTACCCCTGCGACGGCGCAGCAGCCCGCTCCGCCGACGAGCGAGGCGCCAGTTGCGGCGCCGGAAGCGGCGCCAGGCGTGGCGCCGGATGCGGCGCCGGCGCCGGAAGCGGCGGCGCCTGAGGAACCCGCAGCGGCGCCCGGGGCGATCGAAGCCCCTGAGATGACCGTGGATAAGGGCGACGAGACCTGGATGCTGGTCTCGACCATCCTCGTCCTTCTGATGATCATTCCCGGCCTCGCGCTGTTCTATGGCGGCCTCGTGCGCACCAAGAACATGCTGTCGGTGCTGATGCAGGTCTCCACCGTCACCGTGATCGGCATGATCGCTTGGGCGCTGTGGGGCTACAGCCTCTCCTTCACCGACGGGGGAGGGCTCAACGAATTCATCGGCAGCCCGACCACCAGGCTGTTCTTGAACGATGTGGTCGAGGGAGCCAACACCGACCTTTCCGACAACCTTGCGGCGACGTTCTCGACCGGCGTCTACATCCACGAGATCGTCTTCATCTGCTTCCAGATGACCTTCGCGTGCATCACCGCCGCGCTCGTTCTCGGCGGTCTCGCCGAGCGCGTGAAGTTCGCGGGCATCGTGGTGTTCTCGATCGTGTGGCCGCTGCTGGTCTACTATCCGCTGGCGCACATGGTCTGGTTCTGGCCCGGCCCCGACGCCGTCGCTTCGCACCCGGAAGATCCGATCCGTGCGGGCTTCATCTGGGGCAAGGGCGCGCTCGACTTCGCCGGCGGCACCGTCGTCCACATCAATGCGGGCATCGCCGCCCTGATGGGCGCGATCGTCCTCGGCAAGCGCACCGGTTACAAGAAAGAGCCGATGCCGCCGCATTCGCTGACGATGACGCTGATCGGCGCCGGCCTTCTGTGGGTGGGCTGGTTCGGCTTCAACGCCGGCTCCAACCTCGAGTCGAACTACTATGCGGGCCTTGCCATGGCGAACACCTTCCTCGCCACGGCAGCAGCCGGCTTCTCGTGGATGCTGATCGAGTGGATCCTGCGCAAGCGTCCGAGCCTGCTCGGCATGTGCTCGGGCATCGTCGCGGGGCTTGTCGCCGTCACTCCGGCGGCAGGCTTCGCCGGTCCGGTCGGCGCGATCATCCTCGGCCTCGTCGTCTCGCCGGTCTGCCTCTTCTTCTGCGCGCAAGTGAAGAAGATCTTCGGCTATGACGACGCGCTCGACGTGTTCGGCATTCACGCTGTCGGCGGCATCATCGGAGCGCTCGGCACCGGCCTCCTGGTCAATCCGGCCTGGGGCGGCGCTGGCGTGGTCGACTATGTCGGCTGCTCGGAAGCCGGCAAGGTCCTCGCGACCTGCCCGGTGGCCGACTACAACCTCGCGACGCAGATGACGGCTCAGGCCACGGGCGTGCTCGTCACGCTGGTCTGGTCCGGCGTCATCAGCTTTGCGATCTGGTTCGCCCTCCGCATGCTGGGACTGCTGCGCGTGTCGCAGGACGTCGAGGAAGAAGGTCTCGACATCAACGAACACGGCGAGGCCGCTTACCACCCGTAAGCGCTTCGGAAGACACCCCCGCAGACCCCGGCCGGGGCTGGCGCTGCCGGCGCGGCGCCAGGACGGGGACCCAGGATGGGAACAAGGGGGATCGGGGCGCGGCCTTTTGGTCGCGCCCCTTTTTCTTTTGGGTCTTTTTCTTTTGGAAGAGGCGGGTCTAAGTCATCTGCATGGCCGCCTCCTCGACCAGGGCACAGCAAAGCGACGTCGCCATCGCCGGCGGCGGGCCGGTCGGGCTGACGCTGGCGCTGGCGCTCGCCCGGCGCGGGTATGACAGCGTCGTGGTGGATGCGGCGCCGGCTCTGGCGGCGGGCAAGCCGTCGGCCGACAGCCGCGCGTTTTTCATCGCCTATGGATGCTGGCGGATTTTCCGGGCGCTCGGCCTCGAAGAGAAGCTGCTCGTTCACGCCGAGCCTGTGACCAGCGTCGAGGCGGAGGGGCGCATCGGCGGCATCTCCTTCCTGGCGGAGGATTGCGAGAACGAGCCGGTGCTCGGCTACATGATCGAGGCGGCGCAGCTTGCGCCGATTCTCCATGCCGCGGTGAAGGCCGAGGCGCGCGTCAGGCTGGTGTCCGGCGCGAAGATCGAAAGCGTCACGTTCGGCGATCCGCTGGCGTCGATACGCTACGGCGGCGGGGAGGCGCATGCCTCGCTGGTGATCGGCTGCGACGGCGCGAAGTCCATCGTGCGCAAATCGGCCGGGCTGCGGTTCGAGGGCAGGGACTACGACGCCAAGGCGATCTCGACGACCGTTCAGCTGGCAAGGCCGCACAATGGCGCGGCGCGGCAGATCTTCATGCCCGGCGGGCCGATGGCGGTGCTGCCGCTGAAGGGCAATCGCGCCAACCTGATCTGGACGGAGCGCTCAGTGGTGGCCGATGCGCTGGTCGGGCTCGACGAGGCGGGGTTCGAGGCGGAGCTGGCGAAAAAGGCGGGGGCCTTCCTGCCGGATGCGAAGCTGGCCGGGCCGAGACACGCGTTCGGGCTTGGCCTCTATATGGCCGAGCGTTTCCACGCGCCGCGCGCGGCGATCGCCGGCGACAGCGCACATGTGATCCATCCGCTGGGCGGGCAGGGGCTCAATCTGGGCCTCAAGGATGTCGCGGCGCTGGTCGACGTGATCGCGGATGCAGGCAAGGCCGGGCTCGACATCGGGGCCGAGAGCGCGCTTGAGCCCTATACCCGCTGGCGGCGCGCCGACGTGGCGGCGACGGCGGCGGCGATGGAGGCGTTTGCGCGGGTGTTCTCTGGCCCGCTGCCGGTGCGGCTGGCGGCGGGGCTGGCGCTGCAGGCGGCCGGCTCGGTGCGTGAGGCCCGCAAGCTGTTCGCGCGCGAGGCGGGCGGCGATCTGGGCGAGTTGCCGAGTCTCATGAGGGCGGTTTGAGACGCAATAAGTCGTTTACTGCTAAAGACGGCCTCTGCCTGGAACGCGTCGGAGGCGAGGGATCGGGGCGCGGGTTCAGCCATGAGGAGATCGCGATGGCCGCGCGCGCGACAGGCTAGGCTAGTGTGACGAACGTAGCGCGCGGATATTGCTGCAATGACTGTTCCGATCGACATGCCTGGCCACGCCGCTCCTGCAGCGGGGCGCGTCGATGTTGTCGATCTCCTGCGCGGCCTCGCTCTCGTTCTGCTCGTGCTCGAAGCGGCTCGGCAATACTTCCACGGCGCTCTCTACGAATTTGACCCTCTTGATCCCGAGCGGACGACGGCGGCCATTTTTGCGACCCGCTGGGTCACGCATGTCTGCGCCCCGATACTGGCCTTGCTCGCCGGCGTCTCTGCCTATCTGCGCGGCGCCGCCGGCGCCGGGAAGGCGGACCTCTCGCGCTATCTTGCAACGCGCGGGGCGTGGCTGGTCGTGATCGAGATCAGCATCCTCACGGTCGTGCGCAATTTCGCGCTGCCGCCGCCGGTGCTGTTCCAGGCGCTCGGCGCGACGGGTTGCGCGATGCTGGCTCTGGCGGTGCTTCTCTGGCTGCCGCGCCCGCTGGTGCTCGCGCTGGGCGTCGCGGCGCTCGCGGGCCACAACCTGTTCGACCGCTACCACTGGGTTCAGGACGGTCCCGTCGGGGCCGTCTGGCAGCTGCTTCACGGCTATCTCTATGTGCAGGAAAAGGGTCAGCTTCTGCTGGTCGCCGATTATTCGCTGATCCCGTGGGTGGCCGTGACGCTGGTCGGCTATGGGCTCGGGCCGCTTTTCTCGGCCGATCCGGGGAAGCGCGACCGCGCCCTGTTCTGGCTCGGCGCGGCAATGCTCGCCGCTTTCGTGATCCTGCGTGGGATGAATCTCTACGGCGACCCGGGGCCGTGGCGCGCGCAGCAAGACGCCTCGCGGACCGTCATGGCGTTTCTCAACGTCCAGAAATTCCCGCCCTCCCTGCACTATTTCCTTGCGACGCTGGGACTGGTCTTCGTGCTGACGCCGCTGATGGCGCGGCTGCGCGGGCCGGCGGCCGCGTTTCTCCGCGCCTTCGGCGCAGCGCCGCTGTTTTCCTATGTCGCGCATTTCTTTGTGATGCACACGCTTGGCCTGATCGCGCTGCTCGTTCTGGGGCGCGATCTGGCGCCTATGTTCGATGCGATCGGCAAGGTGATCGTGCCCGAGCCAGGCCTTGCCGGCAGCGGGTTCGGGTTGCCCGTCGTCTATCTCGCATGGGTCGCGGGGCTGGCTGTCCTATACCCGATCTCGCGCTGGTGGGCGGGCTTCAAGCGGCGCCGAAGCGGCTGGTGGCTGGCCTATTCATAGCTGCGGGCCGCGTCATTCCCGCGGCAATCCCAGCTTCTTCATCTGCGCCACATAGGCGATCATGCGCGCGTCCTTCTGTTCGGCGAGTTCGCGGAGCAGGGCCCAGGTGTAAAGGCCGGTGTCGTGGCCGTCGTCGAAGCGGATGCGGACGGCGTAGCGGCCGACGGGCTCGGCGCCGGTTACGCTCACCTTGCGCTTTTTCGAGGGTGGGGGCGGGCGTTCCGATCCGTGACCCTTGGTTTCGGCGCTCGGGCTTTCGATGCGCAGGAGCTCGTAGGGGATCGAGCCCGTAAAGCCGTCATCGAAGCGAATGTGGAGTTCAGCCTGAGCCTTGCGGAATTTGAGTTCGGCTGGCCAGGGCGGGGCGGGCTTTGCAGCCACTATTTCGGGGCTCCGATATCGCGCGCTTCATCGCGCAGCATCACCGGAACGCCATTGCGGATGGGGAAGGCGAGGCCCGCTGCCTTGGAGACCAGCTCGTTCGCCTCGCGGTCATAGGTGAGCGCCGCGCGCGTCACCGGGCAGACCAGCACTTCGAGGAGACGAGGATCGACGCCGGGATCGGCTTCGCCTGCGTCGTCGAAATTCTTTGCAGCATTCGTCATTGTACGTATCCGCCACCCTGGCCCGGCCGCTCCATCTTTAGCAGAGTTATGAGCGCCGCGCACCTGTCCTCAAGCGTGCGCGCTTCAAGAAGCGCCTGCTTCTCCGGATTCGTAAAGGGGCACCCGGCCGAAAGTGAGTTGATAAGCGCATCGACCGGCGCCTCTTCCACCGCCGCCCAGTCGGCTTTCAGCCCCGAGCGATCGAGATAGGCATGCAACGCGGATACCAGCTGCCCGCGCACGACGTCGTCGACCGGCTGCGGGCGTGCGAGATCCCCGGCGAAGGCGTTCCAGTCGGCGCGCACGATGCGGTAGGGCGTATCCTGGCGGATCTCTTCCTTGACGCGGAAGCGGCTGATGCCGGTCAGCGCGATGAGATAGCGGCCGTCGTCCGTCTCCTGCAGGCTGGTGATGCGGCCGGCGCAGCCGACCTCCGCAAGGTGCGGCGTTTCATCGTTGGCGGGGGCGATGAGGCCTGCGGGCTGGATCATGCCGATGATGCGGTGGCCGGCGAGGGCAGCGTCCACCATCGACAGATAGCGCGGCTCGAAGATGTTGAGGGGCAGCAAGGCGCGGGGAAAGAGCAGCGCGCCCCCCAACGGGAACACCGGTATGGCAATGGGAAGGTCGGAAGGTTTTCTGTAGCCGCGCGGCAATGCCCTGGCCCTCGTGCCCTAGTGCGACCCCCACACGACAGCTTTACTGGCGTGAACTTGGCGCCGCGGAGGCTGAAAGTCCAGTTTTTGGCGGCGCGGGCCGATCGTCAGGGTGTGAAGGCGTGGAAGAGCAGGGCGCCGGCGACCGCGAGATAGACCAGAAGCGTTCCGATGGTGCCTGCGAAGCGGCCGATCGAGGTGCCGCTGGAGGAAGCGAGGCCGAACGCATGCAGGATGCGCGAGACGACCAGCACCCATCCCGCCATGTGAATGTACCAGGCGGGCATGCCGAGAAGGGCGAGGCCCATTATGCCGACCATCAGGACCGGCACGTCCTCGACTGCGTTGAGCTGTACGCGCGTGGCGCGGCTGAACTCGGGATGGGTCACGTCGCCCGAGGGAACCTTGTGTTTTGCGCGCCGGTTGCCGACATAAATCTTGAGGCCAAGCATCAACAGGATCAGCAGGCCGATATCGAGGGCCGCCGCCTGCACCGAACTCATGTTGAAAAGCACGTCCATGATCCACTGTCCTCCCTGGGGAAGAGGACAGTGGACCGGACTCGCCCGTCCGGAAAGACATGGCGAAAGGATAGTTCAGGACGTGTCGGGAAACGAGCGTTCCGGGGAGGACGGAGACGAGAGGCCCGACAGTGCAGCAAGGTGTCGTTGCGGAAGATGACGCCAAGATTGCAGGGACATTATTTCCTCGAGCGATGACTTCGATCTGGAGCGGGCGCAGATTCGACTGCGAACAGAGGCGCGCCGGCGGCGATGACGGACCACCGCGACCCGACGCTCCACGACTGTTCGCCAACTCCCCCCGGCCCAGCAAACGGGCGGGGATCCAAGGACGCCTTCCCCATGAAGAAGATACTGATCGCTTCGGCGGCCATCATGGCCATCGCCGCGCCAATGGCCGCTCACGCCGCGCCGCCCAAGACGCACAAGGCGAAAGCTCACGCGGCCGACACGCTGAAGATCGGCACCGCGGAATACACGACCGGCGTCGTCTCGGCCTATGCGCCGGACACGCGGATGCTGAAGCTGAGCGCGGGCGAGCAGTTCAAACTCGCGCCGGCGATCACCAGCCCCAGCTACAAGGCGGGCGACAAGGTGACGGTGCGCTGGACGATGAAGGACGGCGCGCGCGTCGCCGATTCGGTGAGCCTGAAATAGCCCAGACGCCTTTTCTCTTGTAACCTCCGACGGCCTGGCGGGCGAAGTGTATGCTTCGCCCGCCTTTTTGCGTGGCGGCTTGATACATCCGCGCCTGCGACCTAGGACGGTTCAACGACGACAGCGGGGCATTGCGTGGCCGAACAGGCATCTGGCGGAGACAGGCTCTTCAGGTCGATTGAGGCCGCGAAGCCGAGACTGGTGACCGGCGTGCCGGACGGCATGCTGGCGCAGACCATCATGCTGTGCGAGGCCTCGCCCGATTTTCCCTACATAGCCTGCGCGCGCGAGGAAGAGTGCATCGGCGTCGCCTGCGGCGCGGCGATGGCGGGCGAGCGCGCCGTGGTGCTGGTGCAGAATGCGGGGCTGCTCAATTCGCTGGGCGCGCTGGCGACGATGGGCATCCGCTACGGGCTGCCCTTTGTCATCCTGGTGACGAACAGGGGCGTGCTGGCCGACCCCAATTCCTACGACATCGAGAAGTTCATGGCGTTCGAAAGCGGCGTTAGAGCCATGACGCCCGTGTTCTCCTATCCCGCCTCCAGCCTGCCGGATGATCTCGTGCCCGCGGCGTTCAAATGGGCCGAGGCGGCGCGCCGGCCGGCCGTGATCGCGCTGGAGAAATCGCTGTGAGCGGAACCAGGAATCTTCCCTCGCAGAAGGACGCCATCGCGCGGGCGCTGGCGCTCTACGACAAGCGCCCGTTTGCGGTGAGCGATATCGGCTCGCAGTCGGCGTGGCTGAAGGCGGCCTCGCACCATGCGCGCAATCTCTATATCTCCGGGCCGATGGGGCTCGCGTCGTCTGTGGCGCTGGGGCTCGCGGCCTGCCGGCCGAACGAGCAGGTGCTGGCCGTGTGCGGGGATGGCGCGCTGGCGATGAACCTGACGTCGCTGCTGACGATCGCCGGGGCCAGGCAGAAGAACCTGGCGGTGATCGTGCTCGACAACGGGATCTACGAGTACACCGCCAGCGTGCCGACGCCGACGCGCGATCTCGACTGGCTGGCGGTCGGGCGCTCCATCTTCGGGGCCGCGAGCTGCTTCAATCTTTCCGACCTGACGGCCGAGACGTGGAAGAGCGCGCCGGGACCGCGGATGATCGTCGCCGACATCGCGGCGTCGACCGAGAAAACGCCTCCGCTGGGCATGAGCCCGGCGCAGATAAGGGCGGCGTTCCTGGAAGCTTGCAAAGCATAGGGTGGGTTTTGGGCCTCGCCCTCTGTCCATCCTACCTAAAGAGAATCGCGGAGAGCCTGCGGCGGCCTTCCTTCGTGACCTCGGCCTTGGGGCCTGCGGCTTCGAAGATCTTGAGGAGCTGCTCCTTCGCCGCGCCTTCCTTCCAGTTGAGGTTCTTCTCGAGGATGGCGAGGAGCTGTTCGGCGGCGTCCTCGTGCTTGCCCTGGCCGGCGAGAACGCCGGCAAGATCGAAGCGGGCGTCAAGATCGCCGGGGGAATTGCGCACGCGGGTCGAAAGCTCCAGCGCCTCGTCCGGCTTGGCGACATGGCTGGCGAGGTCGAGCGTCGAGAAGACGCCGGCCGCGGACGGATGCTTGCGGTTGGCCTCCGGGATCATTTCGGCGATCTGGCGGGCGCGCTCGGTGTCTCCGGCTTTCAGATAGCAGCGGGCGAGGCCGGCGAGGGCCTCGATATTGTCCTGCTCCTGCTCCAGCACGGCGGCGAAGATATCGGCGGCGGCGGCGAAATCGCCCGCGTCGCTCGCGTCTTCAGCGGCGGCGAGCATTTCGGCAACGCTTGGACCGGCGGGCGCATCGCCCTTGAGGCGGTTGATGAAGGCGCGGACCTGGCTTTCGGGCAGGGCGCCCATGAAGGCGTCCACCGGGCGGCCGCCCTTGAAGGCGACGACGGTGGGGATGGACTGCGAGCCGGTCTGGCGCGCGATCTGGGCGAAGACGGCGGGATTCTTGTCGACGTCGATCTTCACCATCTTCACGGCGCCGTTGTTCTCGCCGACGACCTTCTCGAGCGTGGGTCCGAGCGAGCGGCAGGGCCCGCACCAGGTGGCCCAGAAGTCGACGATGACAGGAACCGTCTTCGACGGCTCGATCACGTCGGTCATGAAGGACTGGTCGGTGCCGTCCGTGACATGCGGGCTCTTGTGGCCGCCATTCGATCCAGCGGGACGTCCTGCGCCGATGATGTCCATCGGTAGCTCCTTCAAACACTTCGAATGGGCCGGCTGCCGGCCTGATTTGCCAGCATAGATGGGCGCCGGAACTCAAAACAGCAACGTTTTCAGTAGTCCTTTGTTCTCGCATCGCTTTGCGGAAAACCGGAAGGCGCTTTTCCGCGCGATGCCTAGCCGCCCAGTTTCGTGAAATCGATGCGGGTGACGGTATGCCCTGTCGCCTCGGCAAAAGCGAGGAAATCCGCCCGGGAAATGGACGTGGTCATGTCGTTCCGCAGGGGATGGAAATTGAGGGTTTCGAAGGCCAGCAGCGCCTCGTCGGCGACGAATTTCACCCTGGGCCCGGGGTCATTCATCAGGGCGAGGCCGGTGACCGAGCCGGGTGTCACGCCCAGCGCATCCCACAGCAGCGGGGCGTCGGTGAAGGACAGGCGCTGCATGCCCAGCGCCTTGTGGACCTGGTTGAGGGGAAGCTGGCTTTCCGCGTGGGCGGAGATGAGGGCAAGCTGGCCGCGCTTGTCCTTCATGAAGAGATTCTTGGTGTGGCCGCCGGGAATGTCCGTCTTCACGAGGGCGCTGTCGGCGACGGTGAAGACCTTGGCGTGGGTCGCCGTGGTCGTCTTGACGCCGAGCCGGTCGAGCAGGGCGAACAGCGGCTTTTCCGGCTCCCGCGAGAAATCGTCCGGCGCCGGCATGGGGCCGCGTTGCGACGCGGGTTGGGGCGCTGCGGGTTGGGACTGAGCCGGAGTGCTTTGATCTGTCATCCGGCCGTGGTCTAGAGTGCGGCGTGCGGGACGGGAAGCCCGCTTGCTGCCACGGGATCCCGCATGCGCCTCGACTGCTACAAGATCCACGAATGGGCGCCGCAGATCGTGCCGGGCGAGGGCCGGCGCGCCTGGATGGACGCTTTCCAGGACCGCCACCCCTATCGCTGCCTGCCGCTGACCATGGCGAACTGTTCGGGCTGGGAGATCATCTGCCCCGTCGGCCTCACCATCGAGTGGGATGGCGGCATGATGGAGGAGAACGTCAAGATCACGGGCGACGAGCCCTGGCCGCCGGTGACCTCCGTCGCCGACAGCCATTTCCGGCGCGGGATCGTGACCTTCCACACCGGCCACCTGTTCCGTACCGATCCCGGCTGGGCCGTCTGGGCGATGGGCCCGCCGAACGAGCCCAAGGACGGGATCTATCCCTTGTCCGGCGTCATCGAGACCGAATGGCTGCCGTTTCCCTTCACCATGAACTGGCAGATGACGCGGCCGGGCAAAGTCCGCTTCGAGAAGGGCGAGCCGTTCTGCTTCATCACGCTGGTGCAGGACAAGAAGCTGGAAGAGGTCCAGCCTTCATTGAGGCTTCTGTCGAGCAACGAGGCGCTGAACGAGGAATATACCGTCTGGGCCGAAAGCCGGGGCGACTTCAACAAGCGGCTCAAGACCAAGGAAGCCGAGGCGATGAAGGCGCGCTGGCAGCGCCACTACATGAAGGGCCAGAACGTGGCGACGGGCGATTCCGCCGGAACCCACGTCACCAAGCGCAGGCTGAAGACGCCCAAGCCGCCTCTGCCGGGGCTGGGTGGGTGAGGCGCGGTCCGTCGAACGCCCGAAGCGCAGGGCCGGAAGCAAAAGCCGCTGAATTCGTGCGAATGAACCCGCCCCTTGCCATCCCGACCTCTTTGGGGTTTAAGACGCCCTCCCAGCTGAAAGGCTTGGTTTTTACCCAGGATGCGGGCGTAGCTCAGGGGTAGAGCACGACCTTGCCAAGGTCGGGGTCGTGAGTTCGAATCTCATCGCCCGCTCCAAAAAGCCCAATTAAAACAGAATATTAAAGAAACCGGCTTCTGCCGGAGCGGCTCGCGTCCGTTTTGGGTAAGCACCAAGTAACCACCAGAACCAATTGGCGTTAGCGGCGACCATATTCAGGTCCGGCCTGCCCAGCGGTGCTCAGCCTCTCAAATAACGCGATGGGGCGGATCGACTTTCGCCCTCCTGAATCTCGTCCGTTCGGCCGAGTTCTCTGTCTCATCATGTACCCCTTGAAGGATTACGACGAGCCAAAACTCTCCGGCATTATGGAGCAAGCACACCACTAGATGCGGTGGTGTTTACCGTTAGCCGCGTTGAAGTGGATCGCGTTTACTTCGACCGCGGCTTCGTTGGTCTATGCGATCGACGGACACGTGTTGTGGGCGCGTGGTAGCGAGGCGGCGCGAAAACAGAGAATCTTCTTTCCCTCCGGCATGCCTCTGCCCGTGGCGTCGCTCGCGCATTGCGGACCTGCGGCGGTCACTTCCAAGGAGGGTACGCTTCATCCGCCCGGCGTCTGGTTGAATGATGCACCGGTCCGGGAAATGACGATCTTCGCGGATCACTACGACGCTACTATTTCTCTTTTGACCTTCCCGGAGGGACGTCGCTGGGCGGCTTCGGAGGCCGGTCGGCAAATCTCTGGCCGGGTCCTATACAGGCGCTGATCAAGTGCACTCGCGCCCTAACCAAGCGGGCAGAGTTTGCGGCAGCAGTCGCATGCGTGGGCGTGCGCGTCCCCGGATGCAGTTGTTTCCCCGCCAGGGCGTCGTAGGTCATCGGACAGATCGCGTCGGCGGTTGTAGGAAGGGGTCGGGGGCTCCTTCTGATGCCAAAAGACCAGCATTCGTTCGGACCTAAAACGCTAATATTCTTGCAAATCCGGCAGTGTATGCCCAATATACAAGGCATGATCTTTCGCAACGCAGCCGGGGAAGCTGAAAAGGCTCTTATCCGATCCCCCGCAGTGGCGCTTCTGGGGCCGCGACAGGTGGGCAAGACCACGCTCGCCAAGTCCATCGCGGCAAGTCGTCCCCAGTCGGTTTACCTCGATCTTGAGCGAGCCGCAGACCTGGCGCGTCTCGCCGATCCCGAAGCCTTTCTCGAACCCCTCGCAGGTAGGCTGGTCGTCATCGACGAAGTCCATCGCAGTCCACGATTGTTCGAGGAGTTGCGCGGCCTGATCGACCGGCGGCGAGCTGCCGGCCATCGCACCGGCCAGTTCCTGATTCTGGGATCGGCATCGCTCGATCTCCTAAAACAGTCTTCAGAGACCCTCGCCGGCCGGATCGCTTATGTAGAGATGGGTCCGGTCACGATCGAGGAGGCGCTCGGTCACGATCCGCAAAGCCTTGATGCGCTCTGGCTGAGGGGCGGCTTTCCCGACAGCCTTACCGCTGCGAGCGATGCTGAAAGCCTTCGTTGGCGCGAGGATTTCATCCGGTCCTACCTAGAACGCGACATCCAGCAGTTTGCGGGCGGAATAAGCCCCCAGGTCATCGGACGGCTCTGGACGATGCTGGCGCACGCGCAAGGAGGCCTCTTCAACGCGTCACGCTTTGCCAAAAGCCTGGATGTTTCAGCGCGCACTGTCGGTCGATATCTCGACCTCCTGGAAGGCTTGCTGCTGGTGCGCACGCTTCGGCCATGGCGTTTCAACATCGGCAAGCGGGTGGTGGCCTCGCCTAAGGTCTATCTTCGCGACAGCGGCATCGTTCACGCGTTGCTCAATCTCGAAACCCGCGAGGATCTGCTGGGCCATCCTGTCGTCGGCGTTTCCTGGGAGGGGTGCGCGATCGAGGCGATCATTGCCGCGGCGCCGGAGCGGGCGACGCCCTGGTTCTACCGCACCAGCGCCGGCGCCGAAATTGACCTGGTGCTTGAGCTGTCCCCGGGCCGGCTCGCCGCCTTCGAAGTCAAACGTAGCGCGCCGGCCGGCGCTCCCGCGGGCTTCAGGAATGCGTGCGACGACATCGCTGCTGTCCACCGCTTCATGGTTTTCCCTGGCCCGGGGAGCTATTCCATGGGAGGCGGGGTGAAGGCGCTGGCCGCCATCGACATCGCAAGCACAGCTTCAGCGCTCAAGTAGCGAAGTCGACCGGCCCGCCTGACTGTTCCAGCGTGATGGGCGCTTTCTCTTGCCGGCAAAACAGATAAAAGGACTGTAACTCAAAGGCATCTGACCACGTGCAGGTCGGCGCCCGGACTGCGGCCGCGCATCGAAACGCAGCGAAACCTTGCCAAGGTCGGGGTCGTGAGTTCGAATCTCATCGCCCGCTCCAAAAGCCTAATAAAAACTAACTATTGGCTTCGCATCAACCTGCGAGGGGAAGCCGCCTTTGTCCGGAACCTGTTTGTGGGCCCATCGTCAGCCCGCCGCAGTTTTTTCATTGCGTGCGGATATGGCTCGATAGGCGTTGCGCCCCAGCATCACGCCTCCCTCGCGGCGACAGGCGGATCGGCGATCCCGTCAAGGATCTGCGCCGTGTCGATGGACTTAACTCCCCGGCGCCGGCGTTTGAAGCCGGGCGCAGGTTTCGAGCAGCAAGCGGGGCAGGCGACTAGAAACTAAGCTGCGCGCGCATTTCCACCACATCTACCTTACGGTCGAGTGTGGCGACGACGCCCTCGACGTCGGAGTGAACGTAGTTTGCCGCGAGGCGGACATTCCGCGTCACATACCAGTTCACGCCGGCCGTCACATCGGTCGCCTTGGCCCCGGAGGCGCCGATGTCAGTCAGGTCGAGCACGCTGTACCTGGCGGCCAGTTCGACTGCGCCCCAACCGCGAATCTTGTCAGGGACCGAGAAGGTCCCGGACCCGTCGGCGTATTCATACCGCTCGCCCGTGAGTATCCAACCCAGCTGGGCATAGCCGCCATCGAGCTCGACATCCTGACCGATGGTTCTGCTGAGCTTCGTCGAGATCAATTGCCCTGCAAGCAGGAAGCCTCCTCCCGAATACGCGGCTTCAAGATTGTAGCTTGCTGCGGTGTCGAGGTTGGCGATGCCTCCGGTGGACACGACCGTCGGAGCAAGCGATGCTTCGGGCGTCGAGCTGATGCGCCTGACATCGCCCGCATCAAATTCACGCATCTCGGCGCCGGCGCCAAAGTGCAGAGTACCGTTGCGTTTCTCCAGAGGGCTCCAGGTTGCGCGCCCCGCAAAGCCCGTGCCCTTGCTCGCCTGAATGTTGTCTTCGACGTCCAGGGCGTCTCCAAAATAGCCGCCGGACAGGGTGAATTGCTTGCCCTCATAGGTAACGCCAACTCCCACCCCGAATCCGGGGGAGAGCGCCTGGGAGAGCGAGCGCTCCATGAACATGGTGTTGTTGGAGCTGCCAACATCCTCCATGCTGAAGGGCGCGATGAAATTGCCCGCCTTGACGTTGAGGCGGTCGTTAACATCATAGCGGAGCCACACATTGCGCCAGCCGCCGCCGCTGGCAAACTCGCGGTCAATGCGCGCGCGCCACTTGTCGCCAAAGCGAAGGCTGAGCTCCAGACGGCCGCGCCGCACTTCGGCGTCCTCCGTTGTGACCGCTCCATCATCCACCGAGGCGGCGTCGAGGTGTAGGCGCCCGCCAAGCTCCAGGCGGAAAGCGCCGTCCGCAGACCGGTACTCAAGACCTTGCGAGTCGATCTTGACGGCGTCCTGCGCGCTGGCGGCGCCGGCGGCGCACCAAGCAAATGCAAGCGCGCTGGTGGCAAGTCCTGCTAACTTCGGCATCATAGTCTCCTCACTCAAGCGTTGACGGGGTCAGCGCTGCGTCCTCTGAAAAAAGCTGGAAGGCGGCGCGCGCGAGCCCGGCGCGCTCGATACAGTCGTTGAAATCGTGCCCGACCCCAGGCATCACGCGCAGCGTCGGGATGCGGGCCCCTTCAATGTGCGCCGCCGCCCGCGACATCGCTTCGACCCAGGTCCGTGCGCGATCGGTTCGGTCTGATCCCTGGGTTGCGTCGATCAGGCGCGATTGCCTCAGGGAGCCATCGCGTTCGGTATCCAGCTCGCCCACGAATACATGGAAGGGAACGCGCGCAAACTTCGCAGGGTCGAACCGTATGTCGAGCGGGAGAACGGAGGTGTCGAGCCCGTAGGGGTAGGGCGCATCTGCAAACGGCAGGGTGTACCACCCGGCGGAGGCGATGACTGCGGAAGCCACCCGCTCGGGGTGCGCCATTGCAAAACGGTGTCCGAACTGTGCTCCGCCGGAAAAGCCGAACAGCAGGATCCTGGCCGGATCTGCGAGACAGCGGAGCGCTGCGTGCTCGAGCATGGCGACGAGGGCAAGATCGCTTCGCGCTGCGGTCCGTCGGTCGAGCAGCTGCTGGTACTGGCCGAATCGGTCCTTCTCAAAGAGCGGAGCGAGGACGCAGACGCCATAGCGCTCCGCCTCTTCCATCAGGCGAAAGGCATGCGAGGCCGCGTTCCGTGCGATGCCGTGTACAGACACCGCCACGGGCGCGCCCCGGCGCTCGGTTGATGGGCGGAACAGGAAGTAGCGCAGCGGAGCACCCTCCGTCACATCGTGGAAGGCGATGCGGCGATCTGCCAGGATCTCCCCGTTTGGGTCCGACATCTTCATCGCCATCACTGCAAGGGCCCCGCGGCGAGGAGGCTGGGCGTGCTGGTGATCTCTGCGGGTCCCGGTCCCGCGCCGGACTCGACGCGTTCCCCCAGCCGGAGACCGCCTTCCTCTATCCGCCAGATCTCCTGGGCCGCCTGCTGGAACGCCGGGCATGTCGCCGTCAGAACAATCACGCCGGCAAAGTCTCGGAGGGAAGCGGCGATCCTCGTCGCGGACAACTCGTCCAGATGGATGTCCATTTCATCGAGCAGCAGCATGTCGGGCGAGCCCAGCATGGCGCGCGCAATAAGGACGCGCGCGATCTCGCCCTTCGAGAGTTCCGGTGCGCCGTCGCTCAGCCTTGTCGCCAGTCCCTGAGGCAACCGGTCCACGACCGGCTGGAGATTGCAGCAGTCAATGACCTGCTCGATTTCCGCATCCGCAGCGTTCGGCCTGCGATAGCGCAGGTTCATTCCCAGCGTGCCCCGGAGAAGCGGCACTGAAGGTCCCGCAAAGCCGATGCGGCGTCTCAGCCAGGATGTGGGTGTCCGGCTGATGTTTCGCCCGCCGAGCAGGATCCGGCCGCCGTCAACCGGACGCATGCCCGCGATCGCAGCGATGAGGGCCGATTTGCCGCTTCCGCTGGCGCCAACGACCTGCGTGATTGTGTTGGGAAGGGCCGCGGCGCTGACATCCTCCAGAATGCCGGCGATGGAGGCGTTCTCGAGCACGAGGCCAGGCTGATCGCCTGCTAGCTGGCGGCGCGAACCCGATGCTCGCACCAGTGAGGGGAGTTTCATCGTCACGGACACGCGTGCGAAGGCTGCATCGGCCCGGCGTCCCAGATCGAAGGAGACGCCGAGATCGCGGATCACGTTGGCGAGCAGCCCCGCAATCGACATTGCGGCTGCAACCGAGCCGGCGGTCATGACCCCGGCGCCAACCTCGACGATGCCGATCGCCAACGTTGCGCCCATCAGCGCAACCGAGGTCAAGTGCGAGATCGCAGACATCATCCCCGTCAGCCGGGCGAGGCGCAGGCTGGCGTGCATGAGAGCGTCGTTGCGGCGCCTTAGCCGCTTCAGTTCGCGCGGCAGCTTGTCAAAGAGCTGGATTGTCGAGGCGGCGCCGAGGCTGCTTGTGACAAAATTCGCCACTGCGCCGCGTTTCGACCGCGCCTCGCGAATGGCGAGCGACAACGGGCCGCTCATCCAGAACAGGACCGCACCGAAGCAGACCAGAATGAGACCGCTCGCGGCCGCCAGGACCAGGCTTGCTGTTGCAAGCGCCGTCAGCAGCACGACCCCCATCGCGCTGGCCGAGATCAGTCGGACGAAGCCGTCACTTACCCATCTCTTGATCGCTGTAAGATCGCCGATGAAGGGGAGAAGCAGTCCGCCTGTTCTCTGCTCCTTCAGGGTTTCAGGCGCAGCATTGATGATGCGCTCATACAAGACTTCGCGCAGTTCGGAGACATAGCTGACGCCCAGGCGCTCGCCGGCCCATGCGCGGTAGATCTCAAGGCCGCTCGCTGCGAGCGCGGCTGTCGCAAACGCCGCCGCGACTGACACAAGGTCTCCCGCGCCGGTCTGGTCGAGCCCGACGAGCAGGGCGTCAAAGACTCGCTGAATGCACCACGCGGCGAGAACGGCAAGCCCTGCCTGTCCAATGCTGGCTGCGATGAGGCTTGCAACCAGCAGGCGCCTCGTTCGAGAGATGAGGCGGATCACGAACCGGCCCGGATGCTGGGCGTTGCGCAATGTGCATGAAAGCACATGCGCGCAGCGGCCTCGCCGTCGAGAAAGCTCTCGGACGGGATGACGCATAGTCCGGTAGCCTGTTCGACCTCGCGTGAGGCAAGCGGCGACATTCCGACGAGGCCGCTGATGGCCCGCAGCGGCAGGCCGCGCTTGATCAGCCAGTCGGCCCCCGCCGTTGCGCCCAGGGCGTCGGCGGCGGCCAGCATGACTCCATCGATGCGCGGCACGAACGTCGAGGACGCGCTCAGCAGCGCCGACGTTTCGCGCTGGAGCAGGCCGTCGGCGATTTCGACGACCACGACATCGACATCTTCCGCTTCCAGGTGAGAGACAAGCAGATGTGCGGCCTCCTCGGCCTCCTGCACGGAAATTCCGGCAGTAGTTGCGTATCCCGCGTCAGTGAAATCGAGGGCGCGGACGGCGCCGGCATCGAGCATCGACCAGAGATCGCCCCCCGAGCCTGTGCCTGTTACCTTGCATGCGCCGACGCGCACGCCGCTTCTCGACAGGCCGCGTATGAGGCTCGCGGCCAGCGTGGTCTTGCCCGCATTCATCGAGGTGCCGACCACCGCCATCACGTTTCGCTTGTATCGGCGGCGTGGCGGCGCCGGCAGAGCGAAACGCCGGACGTTGATGGCTTGTCCCGAGCTGTCGACCAGCAGTCCAATCGGCGTGATCGCGGTCGGTTTCTTCATGCGTGCGTGGCGCGCTACCGTTCGCCCGGCGATGCCGCCGCCGGCGACAAGATCGCACGGCCCAAGATCCGCCGGCACGATCGACTCGAACTGGTCAGGCGCGTATCGCGCGCCGAAGGCTACGATGATCTCGTCGCCCGCATAGAGTTGCGCCCGCCGTCCGTTCGGGTTCTCCAGGCGGCCGTGCTGCCCGACTTCAGTTACCCTCGCCAGCAAGAGATCGCCTGCCTGCGGTCGCGCGTCCTTCGAAATTCCGAACACAGATTCCAAAGAGGATCGGCGGGCGACAAAGGAAAGCCTGGCTGACTCAATCCGCCTGGCGATGGGTCTGCGGCTTGTCTCCGGCAGCGCGTGGATCGACTCGATGCGCGGCTGGGCCATAGCGACGCCATTTCCAGCCTGGCTGGCAGCGCCGGCGCGAAGCTGAACATCCTCGCGAGATCGCAATAGTTTGGACTCCACGCGGCAGGCCTTCCACGATCATGCGCCACCCGGAGAGACAACGCGGCCGGCCGCCGCTTATTCTCGCGTGCGCCAAATAATTGCGGAGACCCGGCGCGATCGGCCCCCCGAGGTGAACCGGGCGTGTTCGGGGCTGGTCGAATTTTTCGGGTTTGAGGCTAGTTGCGGGTCTGCGCGGAGGCGGCCGCAAGCTTGGCGCCGGTCGCAGCGCTGGCCAGAGAGTGCGTCGGGTCAAGTATTCCCAAGCCGTAGATTGGATCGCGGCCAGGCGTTCCTACATCCTGCGTTTCGGCGCTCAGGACGCGCTCCACCAGGTTCGTGTCCAGCACGGGACGCCGCGCGGCCAGGAAAGCGGTGACGTGCGGGGCTGCATACGACGTGCCTGAAAGCAGCGCAGGACTGCCCGTCACCATCTCATCGACGCCCGGGGCTGCGACATCGACCTGCGTTCCGCGTCCGGAATAGATATAGGGACGTCCTAGGCGATCGACTGCGGCTACCCCGACGACGCCGTCATAGGCGGCAGGGAAGGCCGGCGCTGCAGCAGGGCCAGCGTTTCCGACCGCAGCAACGATGGTGAGGCCGGAGCCCTGGGAGCGTTCGACGGCGCGTCTCAGGGCGGGGTGATCAGGTCCTGCCAGGCTGATGTTGGCGTAGGTCGCCCGCTGCTTGACGAGCGCGTCCAGCGCGAGGATGAGGGCTGCGACATCGGCCTGACCTGTGTTCGACACGACGTCGATCAGCAGCATTTTCTTCAACGGAGCATCGTAGTCCTCGAGGTCCTTAAGCAGGATCGCCGTCACGGCGTCTCCGTGGGCCGCGCGTGCAGGGTTCGACACCAGCCGGTCGACTTTCCATCCCGACACGCTGTCGGCCCGAAAACCGTCGATGACGCCGACAACGGCTCGTCCTGCAGGAGCCTGCTTCGACTGTGAGCTTGCAGCGGGAACGACCGCTGCCGTAAGAGGCGGCCCCGACAGGTCGTAGACGTAGTTGTATCCGGACGCGGCGGCTGGCTCGCTGGCGCGCAGCAGCTGCAGGGCCTGCGCGGAGCTGATGCCGTCCGGCCGGCGCACCCGGACTAGCACCGATCCCACGGCGGCAAGAGTCGAGGAGTCGATGATCGCAAATCCAAGCGTACGTGCTCGTTCAACAATGCCCGCATCGTCGGCGAGAATCACAAGCTCATTTGCCCTGTAGGGGCTGCCGAATTCGTCTTTGTCGAGCTGTTCGCCGCGCCCGGCTTGCAGAGTCCCCTGTTGATCGTCGTCGTCGGCGTGGTCGTCATCATCTCCGCCCGAATCTGACGATCCGGATCCGGAGTTTGAGGAGGATCCGGAATTGGACGAGGATCCGGATTGGACGAGGATCCGGAACTGGACGAGGATGTTGCGTCAGACCCGGAAATGCGGTCGCCGCCCGACGTCCCGCCTGATTCAGCAAGTTGCACGCCATCGGAAGAAGAACCGCCCTCGGAGCTCCCGCTTTCACCTGCCAGGAGGGCGGACGCTTCGCTGGTCTTTGTGACCGCCTCAAGCTCGACTTCTTCCCGACGGGCGATGTCGCGGGCCAGGCGTTCAGCTGACTTGTCGGCGTCGCGTTGCGCACGAAGGCCGGCGTCGGCCTCGCGGCGCATCAGATCGCCCCTGTCCCGCTCTGCACGCTCAGCGGCACGTTGTGCGGCTTCGGCGGCCCGTTCGGCAGCCTTTTGGGCGCGCTCGGAAGCGTGTTCGGCGCGGCGGGCAATGTCCTCGTCGGGCGGTCCCATGAGCGCGCTTGCGGCCATGGGCTGCATCAGTACGCAGGCAGCCAAGCTTGCCCCGCCGATCATGCAACGAATAGGCTTCATTCAATGGATTCTACCCGATAGGGGTTGTCGAGGCGACCGAAAAATTTCTTGCGGCTTGGCGAATAGACCGCCTGCCTGTGTCGTTGTCTTGGTGGATTTGCATGGGAGACGACAGTTTCCGGGACCAGCTGCGGGCGCTCATTCCGCGTCTGCGTCGCTTTGGTCAAGCGCTTACGGGCTCAAAGGATGACGGCGACGATCTTCTTCAGGACGCGGTCGAGAAGGCGCTCTCACGGCAGGACCAGTTTGCCTCAGGCACGCGGTTGGACAGTTGGATTTACCGTATCATGCAGACCACATGGATCGATACCAAGAGGACGGAGGGGCGGCGATTGCGCATCGTCGAGCCGCTGTCCGAAAGCCTTTCGGTTGCCGGCGAAGACGGCCGCAGATCATTCGACGCCAAGGTCAACCTTGCGCGCGCCCGAGAGATGATGGCGCGCCTTCATCACGATGAAAGAGCCGTGCTGGCGCTCGTCGCCATCGAGGGGCTGAGCTACCGGGAGGCGGCAAGCGTTCTCGACATTCCCATCGGCACGGTGATGAGCAGGCTGGCAAGGGCGCGGACCAGGCTCGTGGCCCTGATGGAGACCCCGGCGGCGCCGGCTCACAGAGGCGCGCAATGACGAAGATAACGCATGAGCAGTTGTCGGCGTACCTTGATGGCGAACTGTCTGACGCAGCGCTGGCCGAGGTCGAGGCGGCGATCGCCGCTGATGCGTCGGCGGCGGCCAGGCTGGCGGAGATCAGAGCAGCCGACGAGCATCTGCGCTCCGCTTTTGCCGGGGCCCTCGAAGAGCCGGTTCCAGCTCGCCTGGAGGCCTTGCTGCGGGCGCCGCGAGGTCCGTCAGTCGCCGCGCCGGCGCGCGCGAGGCTAAGAGCCTTTCCCGTCTCGTCCCGGCAGCTCGCAGCCCTTGCGGCAAGTCTTGTCCTTGGCGTGATGGTGGGGCGCGGGTTGCTTCCATCGAACGATGCGGCAGCGTCCTTCGCCGTCAATGCCGGCGGCATGGCTGTCGCCTCGGAGGAGGTGGGCCGCGCGCTTGACCGTATCCGCGCCGGTGAAGTCGCGCGCGTTGCCGACCATCCACTCGTTGTGCGGCTCACCTTTCGCGACGCCTCCGGCCGATATTGCCGGGAGTTCCAGTTGCACGCCTCAACCGGACTGTCGTGCAGGAGCAGGGATGGCTGGGGCCTTGAGGCCCTCGCCGCAACGCCGGCGATGGCGGGCCCCGTGGGGTATTCGATGGCTGAGGGACCTGGGGCGCCGGAGCTCGACGCAGCGCGCGCGCGTGTTGGCGTAACCGAGGTTCTCGACACCCTTGGCGAGGCTAGCGCAATCGCTTCGGGCTGGGGGCAGGCCGCGCGCTGATGGCCATCCTGCGCGGGCGCCGTCGCTCGCGAAGCAGGCGCCCTATTCCGTCGGACGCCGGAAATCGGCGTGCCAGGTCAGCGTCAGGCCAGCCCCGAAATCGGGAGCATTGTCGGTGAGGCCTGTCAGCGCGAACACCGAGAGCCGGAAATCATTCGACAGGCCGAAGCTCGCATAACCGGTCAGTTCCGCCGACTGGTCGAGATTGTTGAGAGAGGATTCCGACCAGCCTGCGTCGAGGCCGGCGATTACGCCATCTCCCAATCGAATGTAGCCGCCGCCCCCCAGCTGAGCGCCATCCTTCCGGCCCGCGCCGCCGCGAAACTTGTATCCGGCGAATGCATAGACGCTGCCATCGCCAATATCGTGACCGATTTCGGCAGCAAGCCCGAAGTCTGTCTCGCCGGTGCCGAGATCCTTGTCGGCGTCGCCGGTCGGGAGGGTCGCGCGGCCTGTCAGATCGACATAGCTGTTGGCGCCGAAATCCCTGGTCCATGTCGCAGAGAGCGAAATGTCGGCGAGACCGGAGGCGCGCACGCCGCCAAGCACTTCGCCCAGCGGGTTGAGGACCACATCATCATCCCCGCCGCCCGGGCCGCTTCGGTCCCCGCCATTGTCGTCGGCGCCGCCGGGCACGACCCCGCCGGGGCCATCGACAGATGCAAAAGGGATCCGCGCCCTGAAGGACCAGTCGCCCGCTCGATATCGCAGGGTCACGGGCGTCTCGTAGATGACCGTGTCTTCGGCGCCGCCGTAGGCGCCGGTGGAATACTCGGCGCCGACGCTGACCTGGACGGTCTGAGCGTTAGCGACTCCCCCGCTGCCGCAAGCGAGTCCAGCCAGGGCCAATACGTTCGCAGGGGACAGTGGCTTCATCTGCAATCCTTTCATGCGGGCGAGACGCCCCCCGGCCGAGGCGGAGGCCTCCAGTTACCGTGAACCGGGCGCCTCCGCCAACGCCAGCGAAATCGGGCGTATCTCCGTCGGAGACGCCCGCGACGGTGTCGTCGATCGACAACGCGCGGAGGCGGCCTGTTATTCGCTGCGGGGACGAACTTCTTCGCCCGCAGAGAGGCCACGTTCGGAGGCATGCCGCAAGTTGGCGGCAGGTCCCTAGAACGGCAATGCGCGGTTAGCGAGCCAGCAACGCCCGCAGCGCCCGTCAGGCTGGAAATTCGGCGGCTATCTGTCCGATCCCTGAATCCTGTATCCCTTCTCCCGGCGGCGGGTCGAAAGCCCTTCGCCTCGGCCACATTGGAATCCGATGAAGATCATCATCGCCGGAGCAGGGATCGGGGGGCTTAGCGCGGCGCTGGCGCTGGCGCGGGCGGGGTTCAAGGTCGTGGTCGTCGAGCGGGCCGCCGAGCTGATGGAGGTAGGCGCCGGCCTGCAGCTCTCTCCCAATGCGATGAAGTGCCTCGCCTCGCTGGGCGTCGCCGAGGCGATCGGCAAGGTCGGGTCCGAGCCCGCGACTCTGGATCTGCGGATCGGCAAGTCCGGCGCCGTCGTGTTCTCGATCCCGATGGCGCAGGCGGCGCGCAAGCGATATGGCGCCCCCTATCTGCATGTGCATCGCGCCGACCTTGCCGGGATACTCGCGACGGCGGCGCAGCAGGCCGGCGCGCGGATCCGCTTCGGCGCGCGCGTTTCGGCGTTCACCCGCGACGGCGCGGAAATCCGCGTTGGCCTCGACACCGGCGACATCCTGTCCGGCGACCTCCTGGTCGGCGCGGACGGCATGCGGTCGAGCGTTCGCCGGCAGTTGTTCGGCCTCGACCATCCGCGCTTCACGGGCAGCGTGGCATGGCGGCTGCTGGCGCCGATCTCGGCCTATCCCGACCTGCCCAACGCCGCCGTCGTCTGGGCGGGCGCTGGGCGCCATGCGGTGACCTATCGCGTCCGGCGCGGCGAGTTGATCAACTTCGTCGGCGTCACCGAGCAGGAAGACTGGCGCGAGGAAGGCTGGGACGAAAAGGGCGACACGGCCGACCTGGCGAAGGCGTTCGCCGGCTGGGCGCCGCCCGTGACCCGCGTGATCGGCGCGGGGCGGTCGTGCCATCGCTGGGCGCTGTTCGACCGCGAGCCGCTGGCGCGCTGGTCGGACGGGCGCGTGACGCTGCTGGGCGACGCCTGCCATGCGATGCCGCCCTTCCAGGCGCAGGGCGCGGCGATGGCGATCGAAGATGCGGTGGTGCTGGCGCGCTGCCTGAAACAGGGCGAACCCGAGGCGGCGCTGGCGCAGTACGAAGCGCTGCGCAAGCCGCGCACCACCAAAGTGCTGGCGAGCGCCCGCGCCAACATGCGCGTGTTCCACCGCTCCACCTTCCTGACGCAGGCGGCGACCTACGGCCCCATGAAGCTCGCGGCCCTTCTGATGCCGGGCTTCGTCAACTCGCGGCAGGACTGGATATATGGCTTCGATGCGACCCGGGGCTGAGCTAGGATGCAGACCATGCGCATGATCGCGGCGGGATTTGCAGGTCTGGTGCTGGCCGCCGCGTGCGGGCCTGAGGGCCCCAAAAGCGCGGCGTCGGAGCGCGTCGTCGCCGCATCCGACAATCCAGGCGCGATGTGGCCCCTGATGCTGCAGCACTGCCTGCGCTCGCCCAACTGCGATCCGATGAGTGATTTCGGGCAGGGCGCGGGCCAGGCTTCGGGCGTCGCCGGACAGGTCAACTGGTTCGTCGAATCCGCCGGCGTGGTGAAGGAAGGCGGGCAGGACTATGGCGCCTCCATCAAGCTCAGCCTCCATGCGACGCGCGGACAGGGCGGCGCGGCGGGACGGCCGCTGACGATCGAGGAGACCGTCTCCAGCCTGCGCGGCACGAATGCGCGGCGCACGACGCTGACGATCGAATACCGCACGCCGGGCGGCGGCGCGCCTGAGCCCTACGGCCTCGCGCTGATGTCGGCGCAGCTGAAACTGCCGGTGCCCAACCTCAAGGCCGCGAAATCGCAGGAGGCGCTGGCCGACATGACCGGCGCCTATGTCGATGCGATGAAATGGCCCGACGGCGAGGGCGGCGCCAGGATCGACATCACGGGCAAGGCCGGCGTCGTCTTCTCTGGCTATTCCTGGGGCATCGCGGCGGCGGATCTCCGCGACGACAAGGACGCGCTGGAGCGCGGGTTCGAGCCCTGGGTGTTCTATGTGCCGCAGAATATCCGCGACGAACCGGTCGCGGCGCTGCTGGAGGCGATCGAGGCCGGCGAGACGCTGGGCCTCAGGATCACCGCGCCGGATGGCGGCGTGATGCTGTCGGACGCGATCTACACCGCAGGCTATGTCGGCGCGTTGCGCGAGGCGACGCAGGCGCTGGCCGATCCGGAGCTGGCAAGGCCGATCGTGGAGCGCTGCGCGCGGTTCGAAACCGAAAGACCGGAATTCTGGAAGACCGCCGACGTGACCGCCGCGCTGCGCGTATGCGATCCGCGGACGGCGGAACAGAGACAGCGCGACGAGGGCGAGGTCGCTACCGCCCCTGCTTCTCCAGCTCCGGTCCAATAAGCTCGATCCGGTTGGTCCAGACATAGCCGGCGAAGTTCTTCGGGACGGCCTTCAGCTGCTCCGGCGAATCGATGCCGCTGGTGCCGATGTCTCCGTCCTCGAAAGGCCCGACGAGGATGACGATCGAGCCTGCCTTTGCCATTCGCTTGGTGAACTTGTGCGGCCAGCCCCAGGCGATCCAGGCAAGGTTCGATGGAACCATCACGAGGGTGTTGCGGCACTTGTCCGGAATCAGGCCGGTCCATCCGGTGAGTTCGTATCCGATGAGGCAGTCGATCATGGAGCGGCGCGTCAGGCCCTTGAGGCCGGCAATGCGTTGAACGCTGACTTCGGTTGGCTCGACGCCGCCATAGCTGGCCCATATCGCGTTGCGCCACTCGGGGCGCCGGCCGATGAGCTCCGCCAGCGCTTCGCCTTCCTCGGCGCGGCGGCTCTTGAAATTGATCAGGAACTGCCTGTCCGGAAAGCGCGCGAGAATTTCGGGCAGGGTCGGCGTCATGCCGACGCCCTTGCCGCGAAGCGGAAAGGTCTTGCCGCCGTCGGCGGTGTAGCCATAGCCGAGATCGAGCGTCTTCAGGTAGGCCATGTCGAGCTGCTCGGTCACGCCCTTGCCCTCCGTGCGGCAGTCGACCGTCCAGTCGTGCATGACGGCGAACTGCTTGTCGGGCGTCAGGTGGACGTCGAGCTCGACCACATCCGCGCCGGCCGCGAAGGCGGCCTCCATCGAGGGCAGGGTGTTCTCGATGAAGTCGTGGGTCGGCGGATGGATCTTTTCGGCGGTGCAGGTGTCGTTGCCGACGCCTTCCTTGGAAAAGGTCTGGTGCACGCCGCGGTGGGCGACCAGCTTGATCCGGCCATCGCCATGCGGGCTATCGAACCACGAGCCATTGTAGAGAATGACGGCGGCGATGAAGGCGAGAATCGCCCCTCCGCCCCACAGCAGGATCTTCTTGATCATCCGGGTCCCTCACGCATGAGCGTGCAGGACCGCCAGCGGATCGGGCCGGGACTGTGGCGGAAAAGAGCGCATCGCGCGATTCTTGGTTTCTGCTCGGTCAACGCGCCCTACTGCACCGGCGGCAGCGCCTTCGCGCGCGCGTTGCACTCGTCGAGCGAGATGCGCGGCGCGTTGGCGTCGAAATCCTTCGCGGCCGCGGCGGCGTAGGCGTCGGAGATCAAGGCGCCGTGCGTGGCGTGGGCCGCCTTCTCGATGACGAGTTTGTTGATGCCGGCCTCGGCCAGCATGATGCCGAGCGCCTGCGCCTTGCGCAGCACGGCTTCGTCGGTGGGGTTCAACGCACCGTCCGGCGAAGGATTGGCGGCGAAGATCACGCCGGCGCAGTAAAGATCGTCCTTCGCCTCCTGCGATCCGACGGCGAGCGGGTCGGCCGGCGGAGGCGGCGGAACGATGGGCGCCTCGGCGGGCGGGGCTTCGGCGGTTGCGCTGGTCGTCGCGGGTTTTTCTCCGCAGGCCGTCACGCAAAGCGCGAAAACTGCCGCAAGAACACCGGCGCGAACGATCATGGGGATCTCCTCTGCTGGCGCAGGGATAGCGCAGCAGCGGCCGGGAGCAAGTGACGCGGGCGTGAGCTGCGCCTTGACGCCCGTCAATGCGAGCCGAACACGACCGGATAGAGCGTCGCCGCCACAACGTCACCGGCGCGATCGAACACGTCCTGCCCGCCGAGGCGAAGGACCTCGCCGCCCACAAGGCGTTCCACACCGAGATCCTCGGCACGGCGCCTCAGGTGTTGGCGATCTCGAGCTACATCGTGATGGAGTCGACGAAGGACGAGCGGGCTCAGCTTCGGCGTAACATCGGATCAGAATTCGGAGAGGTCGGAGAAGGGGACAATTCCAGCCTGCGGCTGGGCATCGTCAGCCCAGAGCCACCAATGGATCGCCGCATCAGCGTGATCTGCGATGGCATGACTTTTGTGGTCGACGCGATACCCCAGCCAAAGATTATTGTCCGCCAATTTCCACGTGTCTTGAGGAAACAGGACGAATGAGTCTTTGAGGATAACAACGTATCGATCGAACTCCAGGGGCACACCTTGAATGCGGACGAGTTCGATCGGCTGCATAGTAGACGAAGGCTCGATCTCTATTCCGCGAGGGAACAGGAATTGAAGTTTGAAATCTCGAGCGCGCCTGGTTCCCGCATTGGTGAGTTCGATTTCAAGCTGGTACTTGTGAAGAGTGCCACTTGTGAGGATTCTGACGTAGTCGAACTTTGCTTCGATCCTCGGGCCATCGGCCCGGCGCATTACGTCTCGTATCTCATGATCGAACATGGGTTCGCGTGAGAAATTGAGACGGCGGTAGTATCGATGGTCTGTCGCTTGATGCGCCGTCATGCCCTGCGGAATTTCGACAACATACGCGAAGTTGCCGTTGGCCAGCGGCACCGGATGGATCAGCAAGCCGTCGATTCGCGGCCGGATATTTTTGACTACATCCTCAATCCATTCGCGGCGAATTCGTTTTGGGTCAGTCCCTTCATCAATCCTGAGCGGCAAATGTCGGTTATTCGGGTCCTCCTCAATCCCATAGATTATCGTGCCGCCCGCAGCGTTTGCGAACGCTGAGACATCCTTGCTGATTTCAGTTGCTGCGCCTTTGTCCAGCGCTCCAGAGGCTTTGTAGTCTAACAGCAGACTCTCTGACGTTCTGTCGTCGATGAGTCTCTGAAGCCGGGCGACGTCCCATTCGCTCATGGCGACCCCCAATTTTGAGGTCCGCTATATCACGATCGCGGCGCTACAAATACCGAACGGCACCTTATCCCAATCCAGCCCGCAGCGCGTCACGCCTCAGCCGCGGCCGCGCGCGAGAAGCGCTTGCGGTCGTTGGGGTCGAGATAGATCTTGCGCAGGCGGATGTTCTCCGGCGTCACTTCGACCAGCTCGTCGTCCTGGATGTAGGCCAGGGCCTTTTCCAGCGTCATGCGGATCGGCGGGGTAAGGCGCACGGCTTCGTCGGTGCCCGAGGCGCGCACGTTGGTGAGCTTCTTGCCTTTGAGCACGTTTACTTCGAGGTCGTTGCCGCGCGTGTGCTCGCCGACGATCATGCCTTCATAGACCTTGATGCCCGGGTCGATCATCATCGGGCCGCGGTCTTCGAGGTTCCACAGCGCGAAGGCGACGCTTTCGCCCGCGCCGTTGGAGATCAGCACGCCGGTGTGGCGGCCGCGGATTTCGCCCTTGTACGGCGCGTACTGGTAGAAGATCCGGTTCATCACGGCCGTGCCGCGCGTGTCCGACAGCAGCTCGCCCTGATAGCCGATGAGGCCGCGGGTAGGGGCGTGGAACACCAGGCGGGTGCGGCCGACGCCCGAGGGGCGCATGTCCATCATCTCGGCGCGGCGCTCGGAAAGCTTCGACACAACGACGCCGGAATGGTCGTCGTCGACGTCGATGACGACTTCCTCGATCGGCTCGAGCGTCTCGCCTGTGGTCTCGTCCTTCTGCATCACGACCTTGGGGCGCGAGACGCCGAGTTCGAAGCCTTCGCGGCGCATCGTTTCGATCAGGACGGCGAGCTGGAGTTCGCCTCGGCCGGCGACTTCGAACGCATCGGAGTCGGGCGCGCGGGTGATGCGCAGGGCGACGTTGCCTTCGGCTTCGCGCATCAGGCGGTCCCAGATGACGCGGCTGGTGACTTTCTTGCCCTCGGTGCCGGCGAGCGGGCTGTCGTTGACGCGGAAGGTCATGGACAGGGTCGGCGGATCGATCGGCTGGGCGGGCATCGCCTCGGTGACGGACGGATCGCAGATCGTGTCGGCGACGGTCGCCTTGGTGAGGCCCGAGATCGAAATGATGTCGCCGGCTTTGCCTTCGTCGATCGGCGTGCGGACGAGGCCGCGGAAGGCGAGCACTTTCGAGATCCGGCCCTGTTCGATCAGCTGGCCGGTGCGCGAGAGGACTTTCACGGTCTGGTTCGGCTTCACCGAGCCCGAGTCGACCCGGCCGGTGAGGATGCGGCCGAGGAAGGGGTCGGCGCCGATCGTGGTGCCGAGCATGCGGAACGGACCGTTGTCGACGCGCGGCGGGGGGACGTGGCGAAGCACGGTCTCGAACAGCGCCGCCATGTCGGTGGTCTTCTTGGCCGGGTCCGTGCTCATCCAGCCATTCTTGGCCGAACCGTAGATGATCGGAAAATCGAGCTGCTCGTCGGTGGCGTCGAGATTGGCGAAGAGGTCGAACACCTCGTTGACCACTTCGACATGGCGCTCTTCCGGCTTGTCGATCTTGTTGATGCACACGATGGGGCGCAGGCCGACTTTCAGGGCTTTCGAGACCACGAACTTGGTCTGCGGCATCGGGCCTTCGGCGGCGTCGACCAGCACGATGGCGCCGTCGACCATGTTGAGGATGCGCTCCACCTCGCCGCCGAAGTCGGCGTGGCCGGGCGTGTCGACGATGTTGATGCGGATGTCTTTCCAGACGACCGACGTGGCTTTCGCCAGGATGGTGATGCCGCGCTCGCGCTCGAGATCGTTGGAATCCATCATCCGTTCGGACGTGGCCTCGTTCTCCCGGAACGAGCCCGACTGCTTCAGCAGGCAGTCGACCAGCGTCGTCTTGCCGTGGTCGACGTGGGCGATGATGGCGATGTTACGCAGCTGCATGAGATGTACTTTGCCGGGGAGGGCTGAATTTGTGCGCCGCAATACAGGGGTTTTGCGAATAAAGCGAGAGCGGCGCTGTCGCGGAGACGACGCGACCGGAACGAGGGCATTTCGCCAGCGTTAGCCATGCGGGTCGGGCCGGAAGCCCACATGAGCTTTATGTCACCTCGCCTGGCGCCGGGGCCCTGCACCGGAGGAGGCCCCCTCCCCGCCATGGACCGGCCGGGCCAGGTCCGGGCCGCCATCGGGGATGCGCGCGCCCGTGGCGATACTTCGTCGCCTTCGTGAATTGTCGCCGCGCCGCGCGTCGCTGCGACGACGACGCCGCGCGCGACGACGCAGACGACGCTTGCGCCGCTGAGCGAGACGAAGCGCGAGCGAAAGCAGAGGCTTAAACAGGAGCCGCGGGCGGTGGAATGGCGCGCGCGGCGCGCGAATCCGGGGCCGTTGCAGGCTGTGCAGGGGGATGCGATAGGCTCGCCGCCGCACCGCAATCTCGAGGGGACACCTATGCGTCAACTGCTGGCCGCCGCCGCTGCGCTGCTGCTTCCGGGGTGCATAACCGTATCGGAGACGCGCGCCGTTGCGCAGCGTCCAGGCTGCGTTGTCGGCGAGCAGATGGTCGAAACCATGCTCTTTCTCGGCCTGGCGACGCCGACGGGGTCGGTAAGCGAGGACCAGTTCGCGCGCTTCGTCGAAGCCGAAGTGACGCCGCGCTGGAAGGAAGGCTTCACGATCCTGAGCGGGCAGGGGCTGTGGTATTCGGAGCAGCGTCAGGTGACCGAGCGGGAGCCTTCGCGCGTGCTGGTGCGCTTCCATGACGGCGGTGCGGAGGCGTCGGCGGGGATCGAGGCGATCCGCGCAGCCTACCTCAAGGCGTTCACGCAGGATGCGGTGCTGCGCACGGACAGGGCTATCTGCGCGGACTTCTAGACGACGGGTGCGCCGCTAGCCGGGAAACTGCTGCAGCCCGACGCGCTCCATCTGCCCGTCGCGCAGCGCGGCGCAGTCGAGACTCTCGCCGCCCTGCGGGAAGCAGAACATGTCGAGCTTCGCCTTGCGGAGCTCCTCCCAGGCGGCGGCGTCGTACCAGCTCTCCGGATGGAAGGGGAATTCGGTGCGCTTCGGCTGGCCCTCGGTCTCTTCCCAGGGCGGCAGGTCGGCGCTGGTCTTCAGCATGGCGTTCGACTGGTCGAGCCACGAGTCCAGCGCAAACCGCATCGCGGCGCGATCGGGCGCATCCTTGAGGCCGAAGATATCCCGCGTGACGCCGGCCCACACATAGACGGGCGAGCCTTCGCGGGCGCGGATCACCAGCGTCACCACGGCGGCGTCGCACACCGGGCCCATGGTCGTGGCCTCGGACGTATAACGGCGGAGCGGGGCGTCCTCGTCGATCCAGGGCTTCTCGACGTGGACGGCGCAGTCGGTGGGCGCCGCGGCGACCGCGGGCGCGGACGCCTCGCTGATCTTGAGACCCTGCGGCTGGCAGGCGCCCAGAGCGAGGAGGAGCAATAGGCAAGCAGTCAGGCTGGATCGGAGCATGCGTGTCTCTCTGTCATCCACGGGGAGGAGGCGGGAGAAAGACGCAAACAACAGCGAAAGACAAGTGATAGCCGAATGCTAGGGGCAAAGGCCTGATGCGAGGCCGGCCAGCGGCGGGGAGAAGGTCGCCGCTGGCCGGTTTTTGGAGGATCGCGCGCCGGAACTGGTCGGAGGCCGAAGCGCGACCCTTTCGTCAACTCGCATAGAGCTAGCGGTTGCCCGTGCGCTGCTTCACTTCCTCTTCCTTGGCGACGGCGCGGTCCTGGGCGTTGAACTCGACTGTGGGCGCGGCGCCGGATGCATAGTCCTTGGACTTCTGGGCGAGGCTGCGCATCGAATCGTTCAGCTGCTCCTTCGCGACGGCCATGTTGCGCGACGAGGTCTGGCCGACGCCTTCGGCGTCGTTGAAGTTGGAGAACTCGGTGCCGAGGAAGACGACTTCCCAGCCCCTCTTGCGTATGCGGTCGAGCGCGGCCTTGGCGGAGGCCTTGGTCATCTCCTGGGACGAGTTCTCCTCGCCGTCAGTCATGATGACGATGACGGCCTTCTCGGGACGGTCCTTTTCGGCCAGCGTGACGATCTTGCCGATGGCGTCGTAGAGCGGCGTCATGCCGCGCGGGTTCACCTCGTCGTTGGTCACCTTCCGCCAGCGCTCGGCATCGACGCCGGAGCGCAGCACGTCGAACTGGAAGCCGTCATTGGCGTCGAAGGCGGCCAGCGTGATGTCGGCGTCGACGCGCGGTCCGCCATCTAGCGTGGCGAGACCGTCGGCGTAGGCGTTCACCGAGGAAAGGGCTTCGGTCCAGATCGGCTCCATCGAGCCGGTGCGGTCGAGCAGGATGTAGGAGTGGATCGAGGCCGTGCGAGGCGTCTTGGCGGTGGCGGAGGTGGCGAAAGTTGCCGCAGCAAGCGCCAGAACGACGGCGAGGGCGGTACGGGCGGGTTTCATCGGCGGGGTTCCCAAAGGGGTGAGCAGGCGGACACTACTGGAGGCGGAGAGGGACAAGGCTTGCGGCGCGCTGCATGTCCGGTGCGAGGCCGTCAGGCGAAGCAGGCGGCAGCGGCGCGGCGAGCGCGACGGTCAGTTGGTGAGCTGGGGCAAGGAAGGGAAGCGGCTTGCCGGAAGCGGCGAAAGTGATGCCGCCGACAGCGAAGGCAGTAAGGGCGAGACGAATGCTCTTGTGCACGGCTGTCCCCGTCATGCGCGGGGGGCCAGCGTCCGGTCCCGCGATGATCAAGTTGTCGCAGGGGATTGAGGCCGCCGGGCGGCGCCAATTGGGGCGAAAGGGGGATTAGTCGAGGTATATTGGAGTCAGAGGACCAATGCCCACTGTCGCCGTACTTCTCAGTCAGCGCAGGTTCGCGAACAGCAGCGCTCCTATGACCGCTGCGTAGAGCAGCACCGCCAGGAAAGCCACCAGCGGCCCGCCGCGCGTAATGGCGTCGGCCCCGCCCGAGATCTGCGCTTCATCCTCCTTGTCGGTCGACATGACGAGCAGGGCCACGACCAGAAGCACGAAGCCGTAGGAGGCGAGGTAAATCTGGTCGAGCATCAGCAGGTAGCCGACGTCCGGCAAGCCGGCGGTGGCGTTGAACTGCAGCGCCACGAGCGTGAGCAGCGCAGTGATCGACAGGCCGACCCGCGCCTCGACATGGGTCGGGCTGAGCAGCAGGGCGGCGGCAGCGACCAGCACGACGATGAAGACCGGCAGCAGCGCCTTGGTTATGCCCGACAGGATCGGCCGTGAAATCGGCAGCGACACCACCACGCGCGAATAGGGCGCGGGGCTCGGCGCGGAAAGGTCGCCGAAGGCGGTGGTGTAGGGCTTGTTGACGATCTCGATCGTCGGCTTGCCGATGATGAAGCCTGGCAGCTCGATGTTCGGGTTTATCGACACGCCGTCGACGACGTAGACGAGCCTGCCGGCGTCCCACTCGCGATCCTCTATATCGATCGTCAGCTTGTGAGTGTCGAAGGGGTAGGTCTTGACCGAGAACTTGGCGGCGAACGGACCCTGGTGGCGGAACACCTGGTATTCGGAGCCGTCGGGCTGAGGCTGAGGCGTTTCGTAGGTCGCGGTCTGCACGTGGTCGTCGGGCGCGAACATGTTCATCCACTCGAACGTCGAGCCCGGAACGATGGCGGGGTCGCTGTCGCGGAACCAAACATAGACGTCAGCGACGAAGGAATAGGTGTGCAGGTCGATCGACTGGATGTCGTTGATGTAGAGGCCGACTTTCACTTCGGACGGGCCCTGGGGGGCGGATGGCGCAGCGACGACCGCCGCGGCCGGAGCTGGTTCGGGAGTCTGCGCGGCAGCGGGCTGGCCGAGGCTGAGCACTAGCAAGGCAAACGCGGCGAAACTCAGAAACGCTTTCACTGACAACTCCCCGACGTGTGGCGCCCAGTCCGACCGCGGACCCAGAGAGGCAGATTCAGCAGCGCCGGTCTAGTGATGCGCCTCAGGCGGCGCGCCCTTTGTCTTTTCGTTTGCGCGAGGCGAGATTGAGGGTCTCCACGAAGGCCGAGAAAGCCATCGCGGCGTAGACATAGCCCTTGGGCACGTGGATGCCGAAGCCATCGGCGATAAGCACCATGCCGATCATCAGGAGGAACCCAAGCGCCAGCATGACGACGCTGGGATTGGCGTTGATGAAGCGGGAGAGGGGCCCCGAGGCCAGCAGCATCACGAGGACCGCGGAGATAACCGCGATGAACATGATCGCGAGATGGTCGGTCATGCCGACGGCTGTGAGAATCGAGTCGATCGAGAACACCATGTCGAGGATCAGGATCTGCACGATCGCAGCGCCGAAGTTCACGACGGCGCGGCCGGCGACCGGCGTGTCCTCGTTCTTGTGGGTCTCGGGATCCATCGTGTGATGGATTTCGGTGGTGGCCTTCCAGACCAGGAATAGTCCGCCGGCGATCAGGATAAGATCGCGCCAGGAAAAGGCGGTCTCGAATTGCGGCTGGTTGGTATGGGTGTCGATCGCGCCCGAGACGCCAAGATTGAACACGGGGTCGACAAGGCCAACCAGCCAGGCAATCGAACCCAAGAGGGCGAGACGCATGATCAGGGCGAGGCTGATGCCGATATTGCGCGCCTTGGCGCGGCTCGCCTCGGGCAGCTTGTTGGTGAGGATCGAGATGAAGATCAGGTTGTCGATGCCGAGCACGATCTCCATGATGACCAGGGAAATCAGCGCCGCCCAGGCGGTGGGATCGGTCAACAGCGGCTCGAGTGAGAAGTCCATGTCGACAAGATCTCCGTGGGCCTAGCGGCAAGTCCAAGCGATTCTCTAAGGCGAACCGGCGCGGGCGTTAAGGGGAAACGGTCAAGTGCGAGGCCTCACCCGAGGTGAAGCCTCATGATAAACTCATCGTCGAGCGTGTCGCCGACCTTGAACTTATAGGTTCCGACTTTCTCGAACCCCCGGCTTTCATAGAGCGAAATCGCCCGCTCGTTTCCTTGCCAGACGCCGAGGAACAGGTTCTTCGCCCCACGCCGGCGGGCGCGCTCGATCGCCCAGGTCAGCAGGATGCGGCCGACGCCGACGCCCTGGCGGGCCTGACTGACATAGACCCGGTGGAGTTCCAGCGCCGGGTCGGGTCCGACATCCGTCGGCAGCTTCACCGGCCCGATCTTGCAATAAGCGACAATGCGGCGGCCGGAGAAGGCCATGCGCACCTCGACCTGAGGATCGCGCAGGTCCGCCTGCATCTTTTCGATCGAATAGGTCTCGTCGAGATAAGTCTTGAGATCGCCGGGCGAATAAAGATGGCCGAACGTTTCAGCAAACGTGTCCCGTCCGATCTCCGCGAGATCGGCCGCGTCGCTTTCGCGCGCGTCGCGAAAGGTCATGTCGCGGTCCAGGCCGGGCTCTCCTACTACTTCTTGGCCGCAGGCGTTTCGGCCCGCGAAGCATAAACGAACTCGCGCACGGCGTCGCCCAGAAGCACCAGTTTTGCAAGCGACCAGACGCCCTGCCGGTCGAAAGAGCCCATAGGCTGGGTAAGGCGGTCGGCCAGCACGCGGTGCGGGGCGATCCAACCCTCGACCAGCTCCCGGGCGGCGCCCCGGTCCGCAACCGGCTGGCCTGCAGCCTGCCGTATGGCGGCAATGGCGAGCTCGCTCTGTTGGCGAGGCAGATCGTCAGCGACGCGCTGCAGGGCGAGCCGATCCCAGTGGTCGCGCGGTTCGAGGTCGCGAGCGGCGGCGCGCATACGGTCGAGGCCGAGCTGTTCGCCGATCTGGTGCTGGACGAAAAGCGCGGACGTGAGCGGCCAGCGGGTCTGCTCGGCGATCTCCACCGTCTCCCGCGCCGAGGCGAGCGCCCGGACAAGAGCCACATCGCTGGCGATGTCGTTCGGCGCGCCGGCCGCGCGATACTTCTCCGCGCGGGATTCGACGCGGTCGAGCACCAGCGGCGAAAGCGCGGCAGGCAGAGCGCCGCGAATCTCGGCGATGGCGGCGCGATAGCGCTCGATCACTTTCGCGACCGATCCCGTCTTTACCATCGTTGCCTCCAACACAAAGGCGCTCGCGAGCATGCGCAGGTTGGCGGCGGTTTCGACCATCATCAGGATCTGCGCGGCGGCGGGGGCCTTGCCGTCCAACGCGTTGATGCGAGCGAACAGGTCGTCGAAGTGGAAGGCGGCGTAGGCGGCCTCGAACGCCTCGGCGAGCTTGCCGATATCGATGCCCTCAGCATCGCGCTTCTGCACGCCGAAGGATGCGCCGGTCATGTTGACCAGCCGGTTGGAGAGGCGTGTCGCAATGATCTCGCGGCGCAGGCGGTGACGCTTGCGGGCCTCGGAGAACCTCTCAAGCGGTTTCGGGAAATAGGTCGCGAGCAGGTCCTCGAACGCCGAATCGTCCGGCGCCTCTGACGCAATGAGCGAGGAGAACAGGTCGAGCTTGGCGTAGGCCATCATGACGGCAAGTTCCGGCCGTGTGAGGCCCTGCTGGGCTTCGCGCAGCTTGCGGAACTGCTCGGCCGATGGAAGGCCTTCCACGGCGCGATCAAGCTTGCCCTGGCTTTCCAGCGTATCGATCAGGCGTTCGTGGCTGTCGAGATCGGCCGCGGCGGTCGCCTCCATAACGGAAAGGGCGCCGGTCTGGTCGTAGTTGTTTTCCAGCACCAGGCGACCGACCTCGTCGGTCATCGAGGCGAGCAGGGCGTTGCGGTCGGCGGCCTTGAGCGCGCCTTCGCTGATCGCCTCCGTCGTGAGGATCTTGATGTTGACCTCATGGTCGGATGAGTCGACGCCGGCGGAATTATCGATGGCGTCGGTGTTGATGCGGCCGCCATGCCGGGCGAACTCGATGCGGCCCGCCTGCGTGACGCCGAGATTGGCGCCTTCAGCGATGACCTTCGCCCTCACGTCCTTGCCGTCGACGCGGATGATGTCGTTGGCCTTGTCGCCGACATCGGCGTGGCTCTGCGTCGATGCCTTGATGTAAGCGCCGATGCCGCCGAACCAGAGAAGGTCGACCTCGGCCAGCAGCAGCGCCTTCATCAGCACATCGGGCGTGACGGCGTCTTCTGTGAGGCCGGTGAGCGCCTTGATCTCGGGCGACAGCGGGATCGATTTGGCCGACCGTTCGAACACGCCGCCTCCCTTGGAGATCAGCTTCTTGTCGTAGTCGGTCCAGGACGAGCGCGGCAGGTCGAACATGCGCTTGCGCTCGTTGAACGAGGCGTCGAGGTTTGTAGGGTTGGGGTCGAGGAAGATGTGGCGATGGTCGAATGCCGCCCTGAGCTGGATGAATTTCGACAGCAGCATGCCGTTGCCGAAGACGTCGCCCGACATGTCGCCTATGCCGATGACGGAGAAGGGCTGGGTCTGCGTGTCGCGGCCCATCTCGCGGAAATGGCGCTTCACCGCCTCCCACGCGCCCCGCGCGGTGATGCCCATCTTCTTGTGGTCGTAACCGACTGATCCGCCGGACGCGAAGGCGTCGCCAAGCCAGAAATCATAGTCGGCGGACAGTCCGTTCGCGATGTCAGAGAAGGTTGCTGTGCCCTTGTCGGCGGCGACCACCAGATACGGATCGTCACCGTCCCAAGCGACTACGTTCTTGGGCCGGACCGTCTGCCCCTTGACGATGTTGTCGGTGAGCTGGAGCAGGGCGCCGACGAAGATCTTGTACGCCGCGACGCCCGCTGCAGCGACTTCCTCGCGCGTGCCGTTGGTCGGAAGCCGCTTTGGATAGAAGCCGCCTTTGGAGCCGACCGGCACGATGACGGCGTTCTTTACCTGCTGCGCTTTCACGAGGCCGAGCACCTCGGTACGAAAGTCCTCGCGCCTATCGGACCAGCGCAGGCCGCCGCGCGCGACCGGGCCGAAGCGCAGGTGAACGCCCTCGACGTCGGGTGACCAGACGAAGATTTCACGGAAGGGGCGCGGCGCGGGCAGCGGATCGGCCTCGCGGCTCGCGATCTTGACGGCGATGTGCCGGAAAGCGCGGCCGTCGGCGTCCCTCATGTAGAAGTTGGTGCGCTGGGCGGCCTTCACCAGCGCCAGCAGGCGGCGCAGGACGCGGTCGGCGTCGAGCGTGGCGACCGCTTCGAGCTGCTTCCCGATTGCCGCAATGACCGGATCGGCCAGCTTGCGGCGCGCGTCGAGGTCGCCCTTGGCGGATGGGTCGAACTTGATGGCGAACAGCTTCAGCAGGTTGGCGGCGATGTCCGGATGCTCGGCCAGCGCCTTCACTTGCACGGTTTCGGACGGATCGAGGCCGGACTGGCTGCGGAAGCGGGCCAGCGTGCGGAGCAGGGCGGCTGCGCGCCAGTCGACGCCAAGCGCTACGACGAGGCTGTTGAAGCGGTCGTTTTCGGTGTCGCGCGCCCAGATCGCTTCGAACGCCGCCTCGAAGCGCGCATCGAGCCGCTTCTGGCCAGGCAAGCGGTCGATGGCGAGGTCGTGCACATAGACAGAGCCTTCCTGCTCGCCGCGTGCGGCTGAGAAGCGGATCGGATAGCCGACCTCGGCGCGCACACGCAGGCCCATGCGCTCCAGCACAGGCACGATCTCCGAGAGGTCGAGCGGCTGGTCACGATGATAGATCTTTACGTGGGAGGCCGTGTCCATTTCCGGACCCCAGATACGGGCGCGCAGCGCCTTGCCTGGCGGCAGGGCCCCGATAGCGATCAGGTCGGCAAGGCCTTCCTCGGGCTGGAACGATTCCTTGTAGGCGGCGGTGAAACGCGCGCGCGACATCAGCGACTGTTCGGAATCGGTCGAGCGTGCGACGCGGCCGAGCGCGTCCTCCCAGCTTTCGAACAGCTGTCGCATCTGCAGGTCGAGGCCATCCTCGTCCGGCTCGGGATGGCCTCGCGTGAGGCCGACGATCAGGTGAACGCGGGCGAGCGGTCCTTCGTTGAAGGACGGATAGTAGGCCGACGTGCGCCCGCCAAAGGCGTCTGCGATGATCTTGTGGGCGCGGTTGCGCAGGTCTGAATTGTAGCTGTCTCGCGGAACGAAGAGCAGGGCGGAGACATAGCGGTCGAACCGGTCGCGGCGGATGAACAAACGAGTGCGCGGGCGCAGGTAGAGGCGCAGGACGCCGGCGGAGATGCGCGCGAGGTCCTGCTCCGAAATCTGGAACAGCTCGTCCCGCGGATAGTTCATCAGCACTGAATCGAGCTGCTTCATCGAGAAGCGCGAACCGGATGCGGATGCAGCCTTTACCTTCGATATCTTGCGGCGGATCAGCGGCACCTCGTCGGCTGTGCGAGTGTAGCCTTCAGAGGTGAACAGGCCGACGAAACGCGTTTCGCCGATGACTTCGCCGCGAGCGTCATAGCGCTTGACGCCGATATAGTCGGCATGGCTGCGGCGGTGCACGTGGGAGATGAAGCTGGCCTTGGCGACAATGATCGGGCTGGGCTCATTGATGAAGGCGCGGATGGCGGGCGTAAGAACTGTGGGCTCGGCTGCGCGCGACAGCACGTTGCGCGCCATGTCGCGCAGGATGCCGAGACCTGAGCCCTCGTCGACAATGGGCTCCTCGTTGGCCAGCTGGCCGTTGTCCCCGAGTGCGAACGTGTAGTCGCGGGCGCCAAGGAAAGTGAAGTTCTCGTCCAGCAGCCAAGACAGGAACTGGCGCCCTTCCGAAATCTCTTCGGTGCTGCGATCGGGTGTGACCTTCAATGTTGCCAGCCGTTCATGCGCTTCCTGCATCTTGGCGCGCATCGCCATGTGGTCGGCGTTGACTACCGCTACATCGGCGAAGGTTTCCTCCAGCGTCTTCTGCAGCCCGGCGAGCAGAGCGTCGTCAAGCTGTGGCAGGTGGATCTGGATGGTGGAGCGCTTGCCCGCGAGGCCGGGCACGATCGGATGCAGGACAGCGCGAACCTCGACCTTGGCCTCCTGGCAGGCGGCGATGGCGCTGTCGACGAGGAAGGCAAGGTCGGGGCCGACGATCTCGGCGACATCCAGCGGCAGCGCCTTATCGCCGGCGCCGGTCGCGCGGCGCGTGCGGATGACGCGGCGCGCGTCCTTCTGGTTGTGCTGGTCGAACTCCCACAGGTCGAGGGCGAGCGAGGCGGCGTCTTCGGTGGTCAACGAGATGAAGTCCTCGATAAAGGCGTCGGCCTGGTATTGGTCGAGGAAGGACTGAAGCGCGGCGAGCGTTGGCTTGCCTTTGCGCTTGGGCGCCAGCTTCTCGACGGCGGCGAGAAAGCTCTCCTTCGAGAACGCCTGTTCGTTGAACCGGTTCAAGCCGCCTCCGGGCGAAATAGGGAATGGGAAAGCAACAGCAGGAATCTGCGTACGAGAGAGCTAGACCCGCAAAGCCGCTCCCTCAAGGGGGCAGGCGGGGCCCGGCTGGTTTGGCGGCGTTTGAAAGACGTTTCAGATGTCCGTCATCTGTTCGTGACGGTAGTCAATATGCATGTCGTGCTGCTTTGCAGCGTATTCGCCTGGATTGCCGTCCGCAGACATCAGGACAGCGATCCAGCGGGCGCCTGGTATCTGCGCCAGTACGATCATGATCAGCACGGTGAGCGGCGCCGACAGGAACATGCCCGGCAGGCCCCAGAGAGCGCCCCACACGGCGAGGGACAGCAGCACAACCAGCGCGGACAGGTTGAGGCTGTTCGATGTCATGCGTGGGCCGACGAAGTTGCCGATGACGAACTGCCAGACGCTAACGCCAAGGAAGACGGTCAGCGCACACAGCAGCGGGTCGTTCGGCATCCAGGGCGGCCACACCGGCTGGGCGATGGCGAACAGCGCCGGGAGGACGGTCGCGGCGATCGAGCCGACGGTCGGAATGTAGTTGAGGACGAAGATCACGAACGCCCAGAACAGCGCGTTATCGAGACCGATGGCGAGCAATGTGATGTAAGTAAGGACGGTGGTGATGATCGAGAGGGCGGTCTGCACCCACAGATACTGCTCCATGGTGCGGCGAATCTGGGCGCCGATAAGGCGGGCGCGTTCGCGGTCGTGGGGCCGCACGAAGATGCGGTCGAGCTTCCGCGAAAAGCCTGACGAGGTCACATACAGAAAACCGACATAGATCAAGATCAGCACCATGTCGCCGGCGAGGCCTTGAACTGAAGAGATTGCGGGCTCGACGAAGCGGACGGTGGCGTCGGAGAAGATCAGCGTCGACAGGCGCGGGGCGTCGGTGAGGCCAAGCATGGTGTAGATCTGAACGATCATCTGGTTGATGCGCGCTTCGTAGAGATCCGACTTACTGGCGAACTCCATCACCGCGCCGCGCAGCACGCCGATGAAGATGACAATGCTGATGGCGATGACCGCCATGGCGAACAGGTGGGCGGCCCAGCCGGGAATGTTGGGCATGGGCTTGCGGATGGCGCGGGCGAAGCCCTCCATCACCAGCCAGACGAAAATGGCGAGGGCGAAGGGGGCCAGGATGTGGGCGCCTTGGGCAAGCGTCATGCCGATGGCGACGGTGGCGATGATCCACACCCCCGCCGTCATGTAGGTTCTGCTGGTGACCGCCGCCGGTTGCTGCATGGGCCAAGACTTATGCTAGTCGGCTGCGTATGCAAATCTACTCGCGCCCAACGCGTTTCGCCCCTTACGGGCATGCGAAATGGTGCGGCTTGCAGGCGCCGGTCGCTCTGCTAGCTATGGAATCGCAAGTCGGAGCAGGTCCATGAGCGACAGTATCTTCCTCGGCGGCGGCGGGCCGGACCACAAGGCGGCGCAGAACCTGCTGCTCGTGCGGGCCAACCGGCACGGGCTGGTGGCGGGAGCGACGGGCACCGGAAAAACGGTGACGCTGCAGATCATGGCCGAGCAGTTTTCAGCGGCCGGCGTGCCGGTTTTCTGCGCGGACGTGAAGGGCGACCTGTCGGGCATATGCATCGCAGGCGATCCGGCGGCGAAAGTCTCTGAAAAGCTTAACGCACGCGCGGCCGACATCGGCCTGCCGCCGATCACGTTCGGGGCGGCGCCCTGCGTGTTCTGGGACATCTATGGCAAGCGCGGCCATCCGATCCGGGCGACGATCTCGGAAATGGGGCCGCAGCTCCTGGCGCGCCTGCTGCAGCTCAACGACACGCAGGAAGGCGTGCTGACCATCGCCTTCCAGTATGCCGACGACAACGACCTGCTGCTGCTCGACTTCAAGGACCTCCGCAGCCTGCTGGCGCACATCTCGACCATCTCGGCGGATATCCAGAAGACTTACGGCAACGTGGCGGCGACGTCCGTGGGCGCGGTGCAGCGCCAGTTGCTGATGCTGGAGCGGGAAGGGGCGGAGACGTTCTTCGGGGAGCCTGCGCTGGAGCTGTCCGACTTCATGCGCGTGGATGCGCAGGGGCGGGGGATCGTGAACGTTCTCGACGCCACCACGCTGATCAATTCGCCCAAGCTCTATTCAACATTCCTGTTGTGGCTGCTGGCGGAGCTGTTCGAACAGCTTCCAGAGGTCGGCGATCCCGAGAAGCCCAAGCTGGTGTTCTTCTTCGACGAGGCTCACCTCTTGTTCAACGACGCGCCCAAGGCGCTCACCGACAAGATCGAGCAGGTGGTGCGGCTGATCCGGTCCAAAGGCGTCGGCGTCTATTTCGTCACCCAGAACCCGCGCGACCTGCCGGAAAGCGTGCTGGCGCAGCTCGGGTGCCGCATCCAGCACGCGCTGCGGGCGTATACCCCGACCGAGCGCAAGGGGGTGAAGGCGGCGGCGCAGAGCTTCCGCCCCAACCCCGCTATCGACACCGAGCAGGCGATAACCGAGCTGGGCACCGGCGAGGCGCTGGTCTCTTCGCTCGACCTCAAGGGCGCGCCAACCATGGTGGAGCGGACGCTGATCCGTCCGCCATCCTCGCGGCTCGGCCCGGCAAGCGATGCCGAACGAGCTGCGGTGCAGGCGCTGAGCCCGGTGGCGGGCAAGTACGACGCGACGGTTGACCGCGAGTCGGCCTATGAGCTGCTCAGCGGCCGGGAGACGCAGGCGGCGAAAGACGCGGCAGAGCTGGCCAAGCGCGAGAAGGCCGAAGCCGAAGCCGCGAAGGCGCGGAGGGCGCAGGTCGCGTATAAGCCCGACAATTACGCGCCCAAGACCACGCGGGCGCCGGCGCGGAAATCCACCCGCCAGACGCCGACCGAGGCCGCGACCAACACCTTCATGCGCACGGCGTCGCGCGAGCTGACCAAATACGTGCTGCGCGGGCTTTTCGGCGGACGGAAGCGCTAGACGGCATGTGCGGCAAGTTCACCCAGATGGCGTCGTGGAAGGACGTTGTCGCCTTCTCCCAGCCGCTTGTCGCCATCAAGGAAGATGGACCGGTCACGGTTTCGACACCGATGCGCATCGCCAAGATAGTGCGGCTTGATGAGGCTGGCCGACGCGAGCTGGTTGCCATGCGCTGGGGGTTCTCGAAGCACGGCGTAGCTATTTTCAAGCCAGATTTCATGCATGCGCGCGGCGAAACTGTGGATTCCAAGCCCCGGTTCTGCGACGCGTTCGGTGAGCGGCGGGGCATACTGCTGGTCGAAACATTCAACGAAGGTGAGAAGCTCGAGAGCGGCAAGACCAAACAGTGGGTAGTCCGCCCGAAGGATCGCAAGCCGCTCGCACTAGCCGTGATCTGGGAAGAGTGGGAGGGCGAAGGCGGAGCGGAGGAGCTTGCTTTCATCCAGATCACCGTGCCGGCGAATCCGTTGATCTCGAAAGTCACTGATCGAATGCCTGGCATCCTTCAGCAAGAAGATTGGCCGGTGTGGCTCGGCGAAGTTGATGCGCCACTCTCGCAAGTGAAGTCTCTGCTGCGTACGTTCGACGACGAAGGCAATTGGGAGCTGCGTGAGCAGAGCGCGGCGAAAGCAGCAAAGGCGCCGCCGCCGAAGACGCAGATGGACCTCTTCTGATCGCATCTCGTCGCGCGACTTTTTGCGCGAGAAAAAATCTGCAGCCAAGTCGAAAAAAGTTTCGTGCGAGTCTCGCGCGAGCGTTTTTGGAAACTTCGTGTTCAGCTTCTCAGCGCAGTTTGCATCGCATGAGATCACCTCACGGCTGAGCTGCACCACTCGGTCGCCACGCAACCAGAACTCAGGAGACACACATGCGCACTACCAAATCGAAGTCGAAGATGACGAAGAAGCCGGTCGCCAAAAAGGGCGGCAAGAAGTCGGTCGCGGCGAAATCCAAGGTCGCGAAGAAGTCGGCGCCGAAGAAGTCCGCGAAGAAGCCGGTCCGCAAAGCGGCCTCCGCCAAGCGCCCGCCGGTTGCCCGCAAGAGGGTCGTGAAGAAGGTTGCGCCGAAGCCGATGGTTGTCGCGCCGATGCCGCCGGCGGCCATGTAAACCGGAAACCCCGGATCCGCTCTGATCAGCTGAAGCCGGCGCGCCCAACGGTCGCGCCGGTTTTGCTTTGTTTGCGGGCCTCTAGGGCCTTATTTCGAACAGCCACCACAGGCCGGCGGCGGAAACGCCGGCGATCGCGAAGCCGGTGAGCAGCCAGCCCCAGCCTGACGTGCGGCTCATGACCGCCGGAGCGGGCGGCGGTCCGGCGGCGCGATTGAGGGCGGCGTCCAGCTTCTCAAGAGTCTCGGGCAGGCGGCGCAGGCGCGACAGGGCTTCGCGCGCGGTCGACAGCGCCAGCTTGCGGATGCCTTCGGGGCCGAACTCGCGGCGCGACCAGCGGTCGACCACCGGCTTGGCGGCTTGCCAGATATTGTGGGCGGGGTCGATCGAGCGGGCGACGCCTTCGACCTGGACCATGGTTTTCTGGAGAAGGATCAGTTCGGGGCGGAGGTGCATGCCGAACTGCCGGGTGATGTCGAAGAGCTGGAGAAGGACGCGCGCCATGGAGACTTCGGTGGCGTCCTTGCCGAAAATCGGCTCGCCGACAGAGCGCAGGGCTTGGGCGAATTCGTCCATCGAGTGGTTAGCCGGAACGTAGCCGGCCTCGAAGTGGACTTCCGAGACGCGCTTGTAATCGCGCTCGAGGAAGCCCTTCAGAATCTCGGCAAGGAACAGGCGCTCGTCGGGGCCGATGCGGCCCATGATGCCGAAATCGACCAGAACCAGGCGGCCGTCGGGCGCGAGGATCATGTTTCCTTCGTGCAGGTCGGCGTGGAAGAAGCCGTGGTCAAGCGCGCTGCTAAGGAAGCCGCGGGTGATGCGGTTGGCGAGGTCGATGCGGTCGGTCGAGCCGATCGCGCCGGGATCGGTGAGCGAGCGGCCCTCGATCCATTCGGTGGTGAGGACGCGCTGGCTGGTGCGCTCCCAGTCGACTTTCGGGGCGTAGACATAGTTGTCGAGTGCGGCGATCTCGGCGAATTCGGAAGCGGCCCCGGCCTCGAAGCGCAGGTCCATCTCGCGCGTGAGGGAGCGGGCCATGGTGTCGATGAAGGCGGCAGGCTCAAGGCGCTGAACTTCCGGAGGCCCGTGCTTCTGGGCGGAATAGGCGATGCGGCGCATGGCGCGCAGCTCAAGCTCCATCTTCAGCTCGATCCCCGGGCGCAGAATTTTCACGGCTTTGGAGCCGTTGGGCGTTTCGAGACGGTGGACCTGCGCGACCGAGGCCGCGGCGACCGAATCGCCGAGATTGGCGAACAAGCGGTCGGCATTCTCGCCGAATTCGGCGCGCAGCGACTTTATCGCCTGCGCTTTCGGGAAGGGCGGCAGCGCGTCCTTGAGGCGGGAGAGGTCGGTTGCGGCCGCGACGCCGATGACGTCGGGCCGCGTCGCCATGAACTGGCCGAGCTTGATCCAGGCAGGCCCGAGTTTCTCCAACGCTCGGGCGAAGCGCTCGCCTGGGCGGCCGCTGCCGCCGCCGCCGGGAAGGAGGCGCAAGAAAGAACCGGCGAAGCGCGCAGCCCACGGCATGCGCGAGCGGTAGGCCGCCGGTATGACCACATCGTGCCGGACCATGACGGCGCCGGCGCGGGCGAGGCGCATGTAGTCGGAAAGAGCGTCGAACATGGGCTACACCGCCCAGCCCGTGTGGAGCGCGGCGACGCCGCCGGAATAGTTGGCGTAAGAGACCTGGCCGAAGCCGGCGGCCTTCACCTTGGCGGCGAAGTCCTCCTGATTTGGGAAGCGCCGGATCGACTCGACGAGATACTGATAGCTGGCCCGGTCGCCGGCGACGAACTCGCCCAACGCCGGGATGACCGCGAAGGAGTACTTGTCGTAGGCGTCCTGCAGGACGCGGTGGCTCATGTGCGAGAATTCGAGGCAGGCGAAGCGGCCGCCCGGTTTCAGCACGCGGCGGAATTCGTGCAGCGCCTTGTCGATGTCGACCACATTGCGGATGCCGAAGGAGATGGTGAGGGCGTCAGCGCAGCGGTCCGGGAAGGGCAGCCAGGCTGCATCGCAGGCGACGCGCGGCATGTCCTCGTCGGTCGGCTTGATGCCGGCGACCAGCATCGCCTCATTGATGTCGGAGACGACCGCAAAGGATTTCGCGTCGCTGTTGCGGCGCTTGGCGACTTCGCGGGCGCGCTTCAGGAAGGCGCGGGCGACATCGCCCGTGCCGCCGGCGACATCGATCAGCGTCTCGCCGGGCTGGGGGTTCAGCCACGAGATCATGTTGGCCTTCCACACGCGGTGGACGCCGGCCGACATGAGGTCGTTCATGAGATCATAACTGCCGGCGACGGACGCAAAGACGCCTTTGACGCGGCGGGATTTTTCATCCCGGCTGACATCCTCGAACCCGAAGGAGACCTTGTCCTCGTCCATCGCCTTCGAAACATAGGCGAAGGACCTAACGAGAGCTATACGCGAGGCCATGCCCGAACTTCCCGAAGTCGAGACCGTTCGTCGCGGACTGGCCCCCGCGATGGAGGGAAAGCGGATCCTGCGCGTCGAGACGCGCCGGAAAGACCTGCGTTTCCCTTTCCCCGCGAACTTTAACCAACGGATCGCCGGGGCGAAGCTGAAGCATATGGGGCGACGTGCGAAATATCTCGTCGGCGAACTTTCGACCGGCGAGGCGCTGATCATGCACCTCGGCATGACAGGACGCTTCACGGTTTCGGGGCCGAAACCGAAAAGGCCAGATCCGAAAAAACCAGGCAAGTTTCATCTCGAAGCCGGCGAGGGCGAGAAGCACGATCATGTCGTGTTCGAGATGCAGGGCGGGGCGAAGGTCGTCTTCAACGATGCGCGGCGGTTCGGCTTCATGGACCTCTGGCCGGCGGGCGAGCTTGAAACCTATCCCGGCTTCGACGGCATGGGGCCGGAGCCGATGTCGAATGCGTTTTCGGGCGCCTATCTCGAAGAGGCGTTCGAGGGGAAGAAGACGCCGGTGAAGGCGGCGCTGCTCGACCAGCGCGTGGTGGCCGGGATGGGCAATATCTATGTGTCCGAGGCGCTGTTCCGGTCGGGCATCAATCCGAAGAAGCTCGCCGGTGCGATCAGGCGCGACAGGCTCGAGAAGCTGGCCTTGGAAGTCCGCAAGGTGATCGACGAGGCGATCGAGGCAGGCGGGTCGACCATTTCCGACTTCGAGACGACGACCGGAGAGCTCGGCTATTTCCAGCACCGCTTCCAGGTCTATGACCGGGCGGGCGATCCGTGCGTGGTCTGCAAAAAGCCGATCAAGCGCATGGTGCAGTCGGGACGCTCGACCTTCTATTGCTCGAGCTGCCAGCGCTGAGGCGCCGACGCGGGCGGTCTGGACATTTCAAACATCGGCTTCGCGTCTCACCCCGGACACTCCCACTCTCAGGCGCACGCTCGCGTTCGGACCGGCTTGAGCCGTCCGGGATGCGGTGCGCCTCCTTAAGTGGAGGGCGTGGGGACGCGGGATGCCCCGCGTTGAGTTGGGCGACGCTGGTTGCCCAGCGCTACCGGTAGTCAAAGAGAAACGCGTCATCCGTCGACGAATGCGTCGACCCCCCTCGATCGTTATTCGCCAGCCCGTGCACAGGGAGTTGTTTTCGCTCCCCTGGCATGGTCGCCGGCGGCGTGCAGGCCATTGGGCTGTTCATCGTCCCATGGTCCCGGCGACACTCAGCTCTGGCTTCGGGCCAGAAGGCCCAAGAACCAGAAGGTTCATCTCCCGGCCTTGGCGGCGCTTCACGCCGCGTTCGTCCGGAACTCCTCACGCTCGATCGCATCGCCTTCGCGTCGCTGAACAGCGTACGACTGCCCTCCGTGCGGAGGCGATGAAGGGAATTATCGCTCAGCTCGGCAAGTGTAGGATAACTTTCCCGGAGATTTTTCTTCGGGCTCTGAATTTGCTGGGAAGATTGTCGGATTGTGTCCCGGATGGTGTCGGACGGCGATGCAAGTCCCGACGCTGTCATACCGGCCGGAAGCGCGTGAGCGCTGAAGAGCCGGGACCCAAGGGTCTGCGAGTCCCGTTGTCGAGGGATGGGTCCCGGCTCTCCGCTGCGCTCCGGCCGGGATGACAGCGGGGGGTGTTGCTTCAACAACCGGCGATAGCAGGCTGGCGGCTGATACTGAGATCGTCCGCAATTCCTAGATGTCGCCAAAGTCGCCGCCGCGGCCCTTGCCGCTGGCGAAGCGCGCGGCGCCGGCGGTGGACTCCTTGGCGATCACCGGCGCGCCGCGCCGGGCCTCTTGCTTGAGGCCATCGTCGAGATCGCGGCTCCAGCCGGCATAGGCGCTGGCGCGGTCGGCGCGCAGGCAGGCCTGCGGGAAGCGCGCGATCTCCTTGGCGAGCGCGATGGCGGCGGCGCGGGCTTCACCGGCTTTCACCAGCCGGTTGGCGAGGCCCCACTGATAGGCTTCGGTCGCATCGACGGCGCGGCCGGTGAGGATCATGTCCATGGCGCGGCCCTGTCCGATGACGCGCGGCAGGCGCAGCGTTCCGCCATCGATCAACGGCACGCCCCAGCGGCGGCAATAGACGCCGAAGATCGCGGTCTCGGATGCAACGCGCATGTCGGCCATCAGGGCGAGTTCGAGGCCGCCGGCGACGGCGTGGCCTTCGATGGCGGCGATGAGAGGTTTGGAGAGGGAGATGAAGGGGTCGGGTGAGTCTCGATCAGCAAGGAGCCGGGTCGGGCCCATGGGCGCCTGCTGCCGATGTTTCTTGGACGGCGGGCCGGAGGCGGTCGCGACGCGCTTGAGGTCAGCTCCGGCGCAGAAGGCGCCTTCTGCGCCGGTAAGGACGGTCGCGAGCACGGTGTCCTCGCGTTCGGCGTCGCAGAAGGCGTCGTAGAGCGCGGCGGCGGTTTCAGGATCGACGGCGTTGCGCGCCTGCGGCCGGTTGATGGTGATGATGGCGACCGGGCCGTCGCGTTCGGTGATGATGGACATGCAGGCGCCTCCGCTGTTGCGCGAAGCCGATAAGGCGGCAGGGAGGGACGCGCCGCAAGCCCGAGGCGATTGCCGCAACGACAGTATTCCCTGGTCCGCGGGCCAGACGCAGAGTGCCGCGAACGAAAAACGGGGAGGTGCGCATGTCGATCGAACTCTGGTGTCTGTTCGCCGCCATGGTGCTGGCGCTGGCGCACCTGACGGCGGCCTCCTTCACGTTCAAGGCGCAGGTCGGCAATCGCTACACTGTGGGCGCGCGCGATGAAGACAAGCGGCCGACCGGCGTGGCCGGCCGGCTCGACCGGGCGCAGCGCAACTTCCTCGAGACGTTTGCGGTCGCCGTCGCCGCCATCCTCATGGTCGAGCATCTTGGCGCCGAAGGCGACCTCAGCCGCTGGGGCGCGCTGATCTATGTCGGCGGCCGGATGCTGTTCCTGCCGCTCTACGCGATCGGCGCTCCCTGGTTGAGGACGTTCAGCTGGAACGCTGCAACTTTGGGCCTGGTGTTGATCATGGCCCAGATCGTGGTCGCCGTGACGAACCCGGCCTAAGCGCGCCGCGGATTTGCCAGCGCGCGCGAACTCCGCGACAATCGCTGGGACTCGGAGGCCCAGCGTGTCCAGGCGGTTTCATCATCTCACCTGTGCCGCAATCGCCGCAGCGGCGTTTGCAGCTGCGCCAGCGCACGCGGCGGAGTTCCTGAAGGCGATCGATGATGTGCCGCTGATTGCAGGGCTGACCGAGACGGCCGAGCCGGTGGTGTTCGAATCCGACCTCGGCCGCGTGGTGCGGACGAGCGCCTCAGGCAATGCGGACTATGCGACCGTGCGGGACTTCTATCTCGCCTCGTTGCCGGCCCTGGGCTGGAAGTGGGAAGGGGATGGGCCGGACTCTAGGATTGGCGGCAGGCTGGTTTTCACGCGCGAGCATGAGCGGCTGACGCTGTCGATCGAGCCGGCGGCCGGCGTCAACTCGCCGCTGAATGTGATTTTCGAACTCGTCGTCAAGCTCGCCTCGACGAAACTGCCGGAGTAAGCAAGTCTCCACAAAGGCGCCGACGCGCACCTAGGAGAATTGCGATGGCTTACGAAACGCTGCTGGTCGAAACCGAGGGTGCGGTGGGCGTCATCACGCTCAACCGTCCCGAGGCGCTGAACGCGCTCAACCGGAAGCTGGGCGACGAAATGATCGCGGCGCTCGCTGCGTTCGAGGCGGATGCGGCGATCGGCTGCGTGATCCTGACAGGCGCCGGGCGCGCGTTCGCCGCCGGCGCCGACATCAAAGAGATGGCGCCGCAGTCCTACATGGATGTCTACAAGGGCGACATGTTCGGCGCGTTCGAGCGCGCGCTGTCGACTTTCCGCAAGCCGCTGATTGCGGCGGTGAACGGCTTTGCGCTGGGCGGCGGGTGCGAGGTGGCGATGCTGTGCGATTTCATTCTTGCATCGGAAGCCGCGAAGTTCGGCCAGCCGGAAATCAACCTCGGCGTCATGCCGGGCATTGGCGGCACGCAGCGCCTGACGCGGTTCGTCGGCAAGTCGAAAGCGATGGAGATGTGCCTCACAGGCCGCATGATGGATGCGGCCGAGGCCGAACGCGCCGGGCTGGTTTCCCGTGTGCTTCCCGCCGACAAGCTGATGGAAGAGGCGAAGGCGGTCGCCAAGAAGATCGCCGGAATGTCGCGGCCGATCGCGATGATGACCAAGGAGGCCGTCAACGCCGCCTATGAAACCTCGCTCAGCCAGGGCGTGCTGTTCGAGCGGCGGTTGTTCCACTCGATGTTTTCGACCAGCGACCAAAAAGAAGGCATGGCTGCGTTCGTCGACAAGCGTCCGGCGAAGTTTTCGAATACGTGATCGGATTGGTTGCCGGGCGACGCTCGGGCAGCCGGTCAATTCTGGCAGGACCCGAATTGACCGCTCACAGGCACGCTGTTAAGACGCCGCTCCCTTGAACCCCGGGCCACGGTCCGGCCAAGGAAAAGCGAAGCAGGAAAGACGCGATGGCCAATACGAAATCCGCCAAGAAGATGGTGCGCAAGATTGCGCGGCGGACCGAGGTCAACAAATCGCGCCGTTCGCGCCTCCGCACCTTCGTGCGCAAGGTCGAGGAAGCCGTCGCCACTGGCGACAAAAAGGCCGCCACGACCGCTCTGAAGGCGGCCGAGCCCGAGATCATGCGTGGCGTGACAAAGGGCGTGCTTCACAAGAATACCGCGTCCCGCAAGGTTTCTCGCCTGGCGGCCCGCGTGAAGGGCATGGCGTAAGAAGGGGGAGCCCGATCCCTTTCGGGGGGCGGTTCCAAGTACGATCAGGACGCTACCCGCAGGTTGAATCCCTGTACGCGCCGCGAAGTCGCGGGGCGGTAAAATTCACGCGCAAATATTCGTCCGTATGCGTCATATCTTCCCACGCAAATCATGTCGCATCCGGGGCTTAAAAATGCCCAAAAACGCCAACGAATACAGTGGCAATACCTTTCAAGACAGTTTGGTTAAAATTTAATTCTCCTGTGCGGCTTTTGTCCTGTTGACGTGTGCCGCCGTTCGGCGAAAAACTCCCCTCTGTAGCGAGTACCTCTCCTTGTTCGGACACGTTTCTGCGGCTCCCGGGGCTTGGGCCGTCGGGAAGTCATTGTGTCCGTGTCTGAGGAGGAGAGGTCCATCGCCAAGGACTGTGGGTACTGGGTACGATGAGGGGCTCAATGATAAGCAACCAAAACACCACACGTTTTTCCGCCAACGGCGCAGGCGGGCCAGCGCGGCTGGCTGAGCCGTCTCCCGTCCGCAAGAGCCCGGCCGGGGAGGGCGGGACGGAAGAGGCCGGCGCGCCGGCCATCTGGGCCGGGGTGCGGGAGTCTGTCCGCCGCCGCCTGGGCGACGTGAGATTCGAGACCTGGATCGCTCATCTGGAGCTGGTCGCCGAGGTGAACGGCGAGATTCTGGTCGCAGCGCCGGGCGAACTCGAGCGCGACCGCGTGCGCCGCGATTTCGGCCACCTTATCCAGCAGGCCTGGAGCCAGGCCGACCGCCACAACCGCACCGTCACGATCGAGGCGCGCGAGCGCATCGTGCCGGAAGTGTTGGCCCTTGCGACCCCCAATCGGGTGAAGGCCGAAGAATTTGAGGCGCTGGAAGCCCCGGAAACAACCGCGGAGACGGGCTCGGAAGAGCGCCAGACGCTCGAGAACTTCCTGGTCGGCGATTCCAACCGCGTCGCGTTCGGCCTTGCCCGCAGGCTCGCCCTCGGCGCCAGCGTCGCGGCCCATGTGGTGACCATTATCGGCCCGCACGGGGTCGGCAAGACACACCTGCTGCGCGGCATCGAGGCGGCCCTGAAGACCGCTAAAGGCGAGGACAGCGTCCTCTATTTGAGTTCGGAAGAGTTCACCGTCGCCTTCGTCGAAGGCGTGAAGCGCAAGGATACGTCGGAGCTGCGCGCCCTGGTGCGCCGCGCCAAGGTCGTGCTGCTCGACGATTTCCAGTTCATCTGTTCGAAGCCGGGCACGCTGGTGGAATTCTTCTCGCACATGCGCGCCATCGTCGCGAACGGCGGCGTTGTCGTGCTCGCCTGCGACCAGACGCCGGCCGTGCTCGACCAGCTCGACGACCGGATGCGCGACGAGATCCAGGGCGGCGTCATCGCTCAGATGGAGCTGCCCGAGCGCAGCCTGCGCCGCGAGATCGTGCGCACCAAGGCGGACGACATCACCGCCGCCGACTGCGCTTTCGCGCTGGAGGAAGAGTGGGTGGATCTGCTGGCCGACCGTCTGCCGGCTTCGGGCCGCGCGCTCTACGGCGCCGTGCGCAACGTCTATGTCGGCACGGTTCTGGCCGGGAAACCGCTGGACAAGAGCGCGGTCGAGAAGTCGATCCAGCTGCAGCTGGGCGGCGCTCCGGTCCGCGCGCCCAAGATCGACACGATCAAGGACGTGACGGCGCGGGCATACGGGGTCACCAAGCAGGATCTCGAATCCTCCTGCCGCAAGCGCCAGTTCGCCCAGCCGCGGCAGTACGCGATGTATCTCAGCCGCCAGCTGACCAAGTGCTCCTATCCCCAGATCGGGCGGATGTTCGGCGATCGGGACCACACCACGGTTCTCTTCGCCTTCCGGAAAATCAACGCCCTGGTGGGATCCAACGCCGGCATGGCGGAAGAGCTGCGTCAGCTCGAACAGCGCATCCTCGCCGACCCCCGCAACAACCGGTAGGAACACCCGTTGAGAAGCCTGTAGAGGGCCTGAGAAAACCCTTTGCGGCTACAACCTTTCGGCTAATCTCTCGGCCCGCCCTGACAGGCGGGCCGAACTCGTTTTCGGGACAGAACCGCTAGGCGCCAGCCGGACAACCAGACTGGGCGTCTCCTGCCAGGATTGGGCGAATGAAGCTGACCATCGACCGCAACGCCCTGATGCGTGCGCTTTCCCACGTCCAGGCCGTGGTGGAGAGGCGGAACACGATCCCTATCCTGTCCAACATCCTCCTGGTCGCCGAGGGCGACCGGCTGAGCCTGACCGCCACCGACCTCGACATCGAGGCGACGGACGCGGCCGAGGCCAAGATCAAGAAGGCGGGGTCCGTCACCGCCCCGGCGCAGACGCTGTTCGACGTGGTGCGCAAGCTTCCCGAGGGCTCGGAAATCGCGCTCGACCTCGGCGAGGGCAGGCTGTCGATCTCGTCCGGCCGCTCGAGATTCTCGCTGCCGACGCTGCCGGCCAGCGATTTCCAGACGATGGCGAAGGAGGCCGCCCCTACCAAGTTCGAGATCGCGGCGGCCGAGCTGCGCCGCCTGATCGACAAGACGCGCTTCGCCATCTCGACCGAGGAGACGCGCTACTATCTCAACGGCATCTACCTGCATCACGCCAAGGGTACGGACGGCGCCGTGCTGCGCGCGGTCGCGACCGACGGCCACCGGCTGGCGCTGGCCGAGGGCAAGGCGCCCAAGGGCTCGGCGACGCTCAAGGGCATCATCGTGCCGCGCAAGGCCGTCGCCGAGGCGCGCCGCCTGCTCGAGGACGCGCCCGAGACTGTGACGATCGAGGCGTCGGACTCCAAGATCGTCTTTCACATCGGCGAGGCGAAGCTCACCTCGAAACTGATCGACGGCTCGTTCCCGGACTATCAGCGCGTCATCCCGAAGGAGAACGGCAGGATTCTGACCGTCGACAACAAGCAGTTCGCTGCGGCGGTCGATCGCGTGGCGACCGTGTCGGCCGAGCGCTCGCGCTCGGTGAAGCTCTCGCTGGCGCCGGGCAAGCTGACCCTGGCGGTCAGCCACTCCGAGACCGGACAGGGCACGGAAGAGCTGGAGGCCGATTACGACAGCGAGCCGATGGAGATCGGCTTCAACGCCAAGTATCTCCTCGATGTGGCCCAGCAGATCGAGGCCGACGAAACCCGGATCGAGTTCAACGATAGCGCCTCGCCGGCGCGCGTGCTCGACGCCAAAGACAGCGGCGCCCAGTACGTGCTGATGCCGCTGCGGGTGTGACGCTGGCTGCGCCGGATGAGGCTTTCGGCCAGCCTGCGGGTCATCCCACCGGCAACCCAAGCGTGCGGCTGACGCGCCTCGCGGTGGAGAATTTTCGTAACTATGCCTCGGTCGCGCTGAAGCTCGACGGCCGGCATGTCTGCCTCTACGGGGCCAATGGCTCGGGCAAGACCAACCTGATCGAGGCGGTGTCCATGCTCTCGCCCGGGCGCGGGCTGCGCGGGGCGGACCTTGTCGACATCATCCGCCGTGCGCCCGGCGACGCTTCGGCGCGCAACTGGGCGCTCTCGGCCGACCTTCGCGACGGCGACGTCGATCGCAAGCTGTCGCTGGCGCTGGAGCTCGACGAGGCGGGCCGCTCGAAACGAATTGCAAAGCTCGACGGCGCGCCGACAACGCAGGCCGATCTCGGCGAGCTGGTGCGCGTCATCTGGCTGACGCCGTCGATGGACCGTGTCTTCGCCGGGCCCGCGGGCGACCGCCGCAAATTCTTCGACCGCCAGGTGCTGGCGCATTTCCCGAGCCACGGCGCCGCGGGCGCGGCCTACGAGAAGGCGATGCGCCAACGCAATCTGTTGCTGGAACAGGGCAGGGCCGATCCGGCCTGGCTCGATGCGCTGGAGCAGAACATGGCGGAGACCGGCGCGGTGATGGCGGCCCACCGTAGCGACGCCCTCGTGCGCATGCAGGCGGCGATACAGGCGCGGCCGGAGGGCGCCTTCCCGAAGGCGATCCTCGAGCTCGACGGAGGCTTCGAGAAGCGCTCGGCGGAGGGCGCGGACGTCGCCGAAATCGAGCGCGAACTTGCCTCCGCGCTGCGCTCCAGCCGGTCGCGCGACCAGGCTGCAGGGCGTGCTCTGGAGGGCGTTCACAGGACGGATCTGAGGGTTGTTCACGCCCCCAAGGGACTACCTGCCGACCAGTGTTCGACGGGTGAACAAAAAGCCCTGTTAATAGGGCTTATTTTAGCGAACGCGCAGGCGCTTTTCGAGCGTGATTTTGCCCCCAGTCCCCTGCTACTATTGGACGAGGCGGCAGCCCATCTCGATTCGAGCCGGCGCGCCGCTCTGTACGACGAACTGGCGGCGCTCGGCGGCCAGGCTTGGCTCACAGGGACGGACCGCTCGCTGTTCGATGCATTCGGCGACCGCACGCAGCGGTTCGAGGTGTCGAACGGAATCGTGCGGGAAGACTGAGCGGCCCGGGCGCCGGGCTGCGACAAGGATTTTTTGATGACGGACACGATCGAAACCGAAAGCGCCGAGCCCGAGAAAAAGGGCAAGGGCTACGACGCCGAGTCGATCAAGGTCCTGCGCGGGCTCGACGCCGTGCGCAAACGGCCCGGGATGTATATCGGCGACACGGACGATGGGTCCGGGTTGCACCACATGGTGTACGAGGTCGTCGACAACTCCATCGACGAGGCGCTGGCGGGGCATGCGGATCTTGTGGCGGTGACGCTGCATCCGGATGGGTCGGCTGAGGTCTCCGACAACGGCCGCGGCATCCCGGTCGACATCCACCAGGAGGAGGGCGTTTCCGCCGCCGAAGTGGTGATGACCCAGCTGCACGCCGGCGGCAAATTCCAGAACACGGACGAGGGCGGCAGCTACAAAGTCTCCGGCGGCCTGCACGGCGTCGGCGTCTCGGTCGTCAACGCGCTGTCTGAAACGCTCGACCTCAAAATCTACCGCAACGGCAAGGCGCACGAGATGCGCTTCCGCCTGGGCGACGCCGAAGCGCCGCTGAGGATCACCGGCGAGGCCCCCAAGAAGGCCGACGGCACATATGCGACCGGCACCACCGTCCGCTTCCTGCCCTCGACCGCGACCTTCACCATGACCGAGTTCAAGCGCGAGACGCTGGAGCACCGCCTGCGCGAGCTCGCCTTCCTCAACTCGGGCGTCAAGATCGTCTTCCGCGACCTGCGCGGCCCCGAGCCGTGGGAGACGGTGATGCAGTATCAGGGCGGCGTCGAGGAATTCGTCCTCCACATCGACAAGCAGCGCACCGCGCAGATCCCCAAACCCATCCACGTCGTCGCCAAGAAGGACGGCGTCATCGTCGAGGCGGCGCTGCAGTGGAATGACGGCTATTACGAGAACGTCCTCTGCTTCACCAACAACATCCCGCAGCGCGACGGCGGCACGCACCTTGCCGGCTTCCGCGGCGCCCTGACGCGCGTGATCAACAAATACGCCGCCGACACCGGCATCGCCAAAAAGGAAAAGGTCGACATTTCGGGCGAGGATGCGCGCGAGGGGCTGACCTGCGTGCTGTCGGTGAAAGTGCCTGACCCCAAATTCTCGTCCCAGACCAAGGACAAGCTGGTCTCCTCCGAAGTGCGCCCGATCGTCGAGAGCCTGATGACCGAGGCGCTGGGCTCGTGGTTCGAGGAGAACCCGCAGCCGGCGAAAGCCGTGGTGCAGAAGATCGTCGAGGCCGCCGCCGTGCGCGAGGCGGCGCGCAAGACGCGCGACCTGATGCGCCGCAAGTCGGCGCTCGACATCACATCTCTCCCCGGCAAGCTCGCCGACTGCCAGGAGAAGGACCCGGCGAAATCCGAGATCTTCATCGTCGAGGGCGATTCAGCCGGCGGCTCGGCCAAGCAGGGCAGGAACCGCGAGAACCAGGCGGTGCTGCCGCTGCGCGGGAAAATCCTCAATGTCGAGCGCGCGCGCTTCGACAAGATGCTGTCGTCCGATCAGGTCGGCACGCTGATCACGGCGCTGGGCGGCGGCATCGGCCGCCGCTCGGAGACGAACCCCAGCGAGGGCTTCCAGGTCGAGAAGATGCGCTATCACCGCATCATCATCATGACCGACGCCGATGTCGACGGCGCGCACATCCGCACGCTTCTGCTGACCTTCTTCTACCGGCAGATGCGCGAGGCGATCGACCTTGGCTATCTCTACATCGCCCAGCCGCCGCTGTTCAAAGCCGAGCGCGGCAAGTCCGAGCGCTATCTCAAGGACGAGACCGAGCTCGACGAATACCTGATCGAGGAGGGCGTGAAGGGTCAGTCGCTGATCCTCGGCAATGGCGAGCGGATCGCCGGCGAGGATCTTCGTGCAAGAGTGCGCGAGGCCGCCGCGTTCAAGGCGACGCTGTCGCGCCTCGCCCTGCGGGCGCCGGGCGCCATCGTCGAGCACGCGGCGCTGGCCGGCGTGCTTCGCCCCGGCGCGGGCGTGCCTGAAGCCGCCGCGGCCGCCGAACGCCTCAACCGCATCGCCGAGGAAGGCGAGAACACCTGGACAGGCGTGTTCGAATCTTCTTCCGATGGAAACGGCATCGCCGTGTTCCGCCGCGTCGTGCGCGGCGTCGAGGAGACGGCGGCGCTCGACCGCACGCTGCTGGCGACGCCGGATGCGCGGCGCCTGGCCGAGCGGGCCGAGATCGTGCGCGGGCTCTATGCGGGCAATTGCATCCTGCGCCACGAAAAGGGCGGCGACCGCCAGGTGTTCGGGCCCGTCACGCTGATCGATGCGGTGCGCGATGCGGGCGGCAAGGGCATCAAGATCCAGCGCTATAAGGGCCTTGGCGAGATGAACCCGGAACAGCTCTGGGAGACGACGCTGGACCCCAACGCCCGCACCTTGCTGCAGGTCAAGGTCGAGCACGCCGACACCGCCGACGAGATGTTCTCCAAACTGATGGGCGACGTGGTCGAGCCCCGCCGCGAATTCATCCAGGAGAACGCGCTCGAGGCGGAGGTGGATGCCTGAGATAGCGGTGTTCGGGCACCTTTCTTTCGCGCCAGGAGTCTTGCAGTTGAGAGACAGAAAGATTCTCGGGTCTGCGGCGCTTCGCGCCTCCGCCCGAGAATGACAGCTGTGGTGGCGCGCGATCCGCCCGCTGCGCGGGCGGCCCCTTCCGTCTCGGCGCTTTGCGCCGATCCTGCCCATCGCTGTCGCTCCGGGCGTTCGTCACTCGGATTGGTCCACTGGACCAATCCGTCCCTTCGGGAGCGTTCCTCACCCCCGCCTTTGGCGGGGCAGGACTTCTGTGCGTGGCGGGTGTGGCGGGATGGTGCATTTACGCTGCGCTTCAATTCACCCTACGGGGTCAGCCCCGGCGACGCTTTGCGAACCGGCCTCTATTGCAGCTCCGCGATCACGGGATGGTTGGGGCCGCAGTATTTTGGCGAGCGGGCGATGCTGAGCGGGGTGTCGCCCCACTTGTTCCGCGCCGTCTTGTTCGCGCCGCTGGCAATGAGAACCGTCGCCACCCTGGCGAGTTGAGCCGCATCGTGTCCCGGGTTCTTTTCGCAGACGCCCATCAGGATGTGCAGGGCCGTGTTGCTTTCGGAATCGATCGACGAGTTTGGATTCCACCCGCGCTCGATGAGGCCGGAAATCCGGGTCGCATCGAGGGTTTTGAGAGCGTCGTTGACCTCGTCGGACAGGGCGACCCCGGGCGCCGCCGGCGGGGCGACGGGCGGCGATGCGGCGGTCGAGGATGAGGTTGGCGACTGGCCCTTGTCCTGATCGGCGAACCAAAGCCATGCGGCGATTCCAACGGCGGCCAGGGCCGTCAGTGCGATCGCGACAGTCGCGAGGCCTCTCCCCTTGATAGGGTGTGGCGTTGCCGCCCTGGCGTGAACCGCCGTTGCGAGATTTTCGGTCGCGCCGAGCAGGCCCAGCTTGCGGAAGAGATACACGGCGTCGGCCTCGAAGGAGAGACGCCGGACCTCGACGCCGTTGCGCAGCGACAGTTCCTGAAGGTCGTCCGGCAGGTCGGCCGCTGCAGGCACCTGCGCGCCATCGAGCAGCACGGGCACGACGGCGACCCCGCGCTTCAGCGCGGATGCGATCTCGATACGCACAAAATCCTTTGGATCGTCGAGGCGCCGCGCGCCCGTCTGCGGGCTGCGCGCGTCAATCCAGTCGCGCCCGATCAGCGCAAGCATCACGTCGCATTGCGACACGCGGCTTTCGATATGCTGGGCGAAGTTCACGCCAAGGGGAATGTTGTCGACGTCGATGAAGACGTCATGCTCGGGATCAGCCATCAGCGGCTTGATGGCCGCGTAGAGCTTGTCCGCGGGCCACTGGCTGTCCTCGCGCCGGTAGCTGATGAAGATTTTTGGCATTGCAGTTCCCCGGCGAGGGGGACGCTAGCCGATGGCCATGCGGGCGGCAATCAGGGCCGGCGCTGCGGCGTCTCAGCTTGCGGGAGTGGCCGGGCTGGTTGCGGCAACGGCCGGGGCGGCGGATTCGCGGGCGCCGGACGGGGTGGCGGTCAGGGCGGTGATTGCGATGCCGAGCGCCAGAAGAGCCAATTTGCAGATGAACATCTTACCCTCCACTTCAGGCAGGTTGAGCCTCTCGCCCTGAACCGGGAGTGAATGAGTATGAACGCGAGAAAGCGGCGCGGCTGTGGGATGAAATGGCGACCGGGCCAACAGCTGCCTTCAATTGAATCCGGGCTCTAGCGCTTGCCGCAGGCGACTTTCGCGGCGGTATCCGGCGCGGGTGTAAAATGCGCGGATGGATAGAGCTGAGAGCAAAGTCCTCGGGTCTGGCGGCGCCGGCGTGATGCGGGTGGGCGGGGCTGGGGCGCATGTGGTGGTTCGACAGACGTCGCCTGCGGCGACTGCTCACCATGAGGGCGCGCGCGCGGATGGGCGGACGCGGCGCAAGAAGTTCGGCGAGGAGATCTGGGCGAAGGCGCTGCCGGAGTATTTCGGCGGGGTTTCGGCGCGCGAGGTCTGCGCGAAGTACGGCATGTCGCTGCAGACGCTGTACCTGCGCGTCGGCCCGAACGGCAAGCGGAGCGAGGAGCGGAGGAAGAAGGCAAAGCCGGCGCCTGAGGCGCCGCCGCCGATGAGCGAGCGGTGGGGGCTGCTGCTGGTTGCGTGAATTTTCGTGAAGGCGGCTCGGTTGCTGATCGGCCTTTCGGGCGCGCGCGAAGAGACGCTGAAGGACGCCGACGGGCGGCGCATCCGCGTGCGGCGGCATTTCTCGAAGGAGATCTGGAAGGCGGCGCGGCATGACTATGAAGTGGGCGGCTTCACGGTTCCGGTCGTCGCCGAGCGCTATCGCATGACCGAACACGCCGTGAAGGGGCGGGCGCGCCGGGAGAAATGGTGCAAGACGGTGAGCGAGGCGCCGGCGCCTCTGCTGCCGCCGCCGGATCCGGCGCAGGTGGAGGAAGACGGCGCAAGCGCCTGGGCGCGGACCGCGCACGAGGCGCAGCGGCCGCCGGAGGGGGCGTGGTCGACCTGGCTGTTCCAGGGCGGTCGCGGGGCGGGCAAGACGCGCGCGGGCGCCGAGTGGCTGGCGGCGCGAGCGGAGGCGACGCCGAACGGGAGGTTTGCTCTGGTGGGTCCGACGCAGCACGATGTGCGCGAGGTGATGATCGACGGGCCGTCCGGCTTGCGGTCCCGGGCGGGGCGGGAGCGGCCTTCCTACGAGAGCTCGCGGCGCAAGCTGAAGTGGAAGAACGGCGCGGTGGCGTACGCGTTCTCGGCCGAGGAGCCGGAGCGGCTGCGCGGACCGCAATTCATGGCGGCGTGGGCGGACGAGTTCTGCATCTGGCCGAAGCCGGAGCACACCATGGCGATGCTGCGCATGGGGCTGCGGCTGGGCGATGATCCGCGGCTGGTGGTGACGACGACGCCGATCGCGTCGCTGAGGCGGTTGAGGGAAGAGCCATCGTGCGTGGTGACGCAGGCGGCGAGCGCGGTGAACGCAGCGCACCTGTCGGCGGGTTTCCTGTCGGGGCTGGAGGCGATCTATGGCGGCACGCGGCTGGCGCAGCAGGAGCTGGAGGGCGTGCTGCTGGCCGGCGATGGCGCGCTGTGGCGGCGCGAGGAGATTCAAAAGGCGAGAGGGGCGCGGCCGGACAAGTTCGATCGCGTGGTGGTGGGCCTCGATCCGCCGGCGGGCGCGGAAGGATCGGTGTGCGGGATCGTGGTGGCGGGACGGGTGGGGAGGCAAGGCTTTGTGCTTTAGGACGCTTCGGTCGCGGACCTATCGCCGCTGGGCTGGGCGACGCGTGCGGCCGAGATGGCAAAGAAGCATGGCGCGGCGAAGATCGTCGCCGAGGCCAATCAGGGCGGCGACATGGTGCGCTCGATGCTGGCGGTGGCGGGCGCAACGTGCCGGATCGAGCTGGTGCATGCGCAGCACGCCAAGCGGGCGCGGGCCGAGCCGGTCGCGGCGCTCTACGAACAGGGGCGCGTCACGCACTGTGGCGCGTTTCCGCAGCTGGAGGAGGAGATGCTGGCGCTGGGCGGGGCGGAGGAGTCCTCTGGTGAGGCTGGGTCGCGCGGGCGGCTCGACCGGGCGGATGCGCTGGTGTGGGCGCTGACGGCGCTTCTGGTGGTGAAGCCGCCGCTGCGGCCGGCGATCATCGTGTTGTGAGAGCGGATCGGCCTGTCAGGGATGCGGCGGCGGGGTTTGCGGCGCGGGCGGGGAGGTCACCAGGTGCGGACTGAATTCGAGGTGGCAGGACTGGCAGGACTGGGCGAGGCGTGCGGTCGCCTCGGTGAGGGCGGCGCGGTTCTTGGCGTCCGCCGCGGTTCCGACGGCGAAGCTGGCGGACTGCATGTCGGCGGAGAATTTCAGCCAGCCGGGGTCGGCGGCCCAGTCGGCGTCCTTGGGGCCGGTTCCGGCCAGGGTGATGAGCGAGGCGTCGCCAACCAGATCGACAGCGGCGCGGCCGATGCGGAGCCAGTCGTCGTCGGTGAGGTCTTTGGCCGACGCTGCGGCCTGGAAGATGTCGAAGGACGCGGCGTTGATGCTGCCGGCCATCACCGCCAGGAAGGGCACGCGCAGGGGAAGCGGCGCTGGCTGGGTTGCCGGTTCGACGGCCGCCGGGGGCGCCTTGGTGTCGCCTGCCGGCTGGCAGGCGCCGAGGCTCAAGCTCGCGGCGAACACGCCGGCTATAGAGAGGGCGCGGACCGGGCACGGAGTAGATCGTCCGGGCATGTGTTGTTGTCTCTGCTTCGCCTGAAACCCGGTGCGCCAAGCGTTCCTGAAAGGGATGCTCGACGGATAGGGCAGGGAGTCAAGGATCGGCGGGGGCTGATTCGCTGGGCGCACCAACCCTGCGTGGGAGAGGAAAGCAAGGGGCCTCAACCTTCGGCCGTCGCGGAGGCCCGGACCAACGCAGCTTTGGACTGTTTTGGACTCCATAGAGTGCAGCGTCTGTATAGAGTGCAGCGTCTGTGCGGACGCTCGCGCGGCGGGAATTGAGCGACGAAAACGGGGCAAATCCGTTCCCCGCGTACGGGGATTCGCGGCTTATCCCATCCCGCCTTCCTGTAGTCTTACGCCAGTAACGCGGTAAAATCTTGCCCTCCCCAAGGATCGATGGTGCACAAATGCTACACGCTTGGAGTTCGTGGGGAAAAGTCACCTGCGGCGTCGCCGGCGGCAATTGACCTAGCGCTCTTTATTGCGGAAACGTGACGCCGCCCATTCCGACCCAGCGAGCAACGGCATTTGCTCCGCGGAATTGGGAGGCGGCATGAGCCGGTTGGCGTCTAAAGGGGTCTAGCTATGAAAATCACCAAGGCGCAGCTGCTGCGCTCCACATTGCTTGCCGCGCTGAGCGTGTCGCCCGGAATGATGATGACAGCTGCGGCGCAAGAGACGCCGGCGGCCGCCCAGCCGGAAGAGCGCGATGTCGTCGTCATCACCGGCTCGCTGATCGCGCGGCAGGACTATGTCGCCGCCAGCCCGTTCGTGACGGTCGATCAGGAAGACATCCAGGCGACGGGCACGACCACGATCGACACGCTGCTCAACAACATGCCGCAGTTCGTGCCTGCGATTAACATGACCTCGAACAACCCGTCGAACGGCGGCCAGGCCAACGTGGCGCTGCGCGGTCTCGGCACGCAACGCACGCTCGTGCTGATGAACGGCCGCCGCGTCGTTCCGTCCAACAATGACGGCACGGTCGACGTCAACCTGATCCCGTCCCAGCTCGTCCAGTCGGTCGAAGTGATCACCGGCGGCGCCTCGGCGACCTACGGTTCGGACGCCGTCGCCGGCGTCGTCAACTTCATCCTCCGCGACGTCGAAGGCCTCGAAGTCAGCACCCAGTACGGCGTCACGGATCGCGACGACGGCGTCAACACATCGGTTTCGATCGCCGCCGGCGGCGCTTTCGACGAAGGCCGCGGCAAGGCATCGATGATGCTGTCCTACAACAACCGCGAAGCCATCTACAACGCGGCCCGGCCCGCCTCGGCCATTTCCGGCGCGTCGGCCGCTAGCCCGCTCGGCAACACGATTTTCGACACCAACAACCTGCCGACGCTTGCCGCCGTGACAGCTGCGGTGCCGGGGTCCGTGCCTGGCGACACGTTCGGCTTCAATAACAACAACACGCTGTTCACCTACGTGAACAAGCGCGACTTCCAGAGCCCGGGCGGGATCACCTATGACGGCTTCGGCCAGCCGGGCGCGTTCTTCAGCCCGAACTTCCAGTTCAACACCGGCGCGCTCAACCTGCTGACGCTGCCGCAGACGCGCTATAACGCGTATGGCGCTGTCGAATACGAGATCAACGCGAATTTCGAAGCGTATGCCGACTTCCTGTTCACGCAGTACGAGTCGAAATCCGAACTTGCGGCCTCTCCGGCGGCGGGCGGAGCGACCGGCCTGCGCGTTCCGGTCTCCAACCCGTTCATCCCGACGGAGCTGCAGGCCGTCCTCGCCAGCCGAGCCGGCAACCCGCTCGGCAGCTTCCTTCTCGACAAGCGCTTCGTCGCGCTTGGCGCACGCGTCTCGCAGGAAATCTACGACACCTGGCAGATGACGACCGGCCTCCGCGGCGACCTCGGCGTGCTCGACTGGACCTATGATCTCTCCGGCTCCTACGGCCGCGTCGATCGTACGACGATCCAGAGCGGCAACGTCTCGCGTTCGGCGGTCCAGCAGCTGCTCAACGCCACTGACGGCGGCAACACACTCTGCGCCGGCGGCTTCGACTGGTTCGGCGAGACCACGCTGTCGGACGCCTGCAAGACCTTCATCGGCAAGACCTCGAAGAACCTCGTCATCGTCGACCAGCGCAATGTCAACTTTACCGTGCAGGGCGGGCTCTTCGAACTTCCCGCCGGTCAAGTTCGCGCCGCGGCCGGCGTCGGCTATCGTGAAGACGGTTACGAGCGTATTCCAGACGGGTCGCTGACGGCTGTCCTTTCAGCGCAGCCCTGCATCGCGACCGCCGCCTTTACCGGAACGGTCCTGCCACAGACGGCTTGCGCAGGCACGGCCAACAACACGGTCGGCAACCCGGCGCTCACCGGCAACGACATCGCCGGCTTCAACCCGTCCGGTCCGATCAAGGGCGCGATCGACGTGACGGAAGTCTACGCCGAGGTGCTGATCCCGATCCTGAAGGATCTGCCTTTGGTGCAGGACCTGAACGTCACGATCGGCGGACGTACGTCCGACTACTCGACGGTTGGTCAGGTCGAAACCTACAAGGCCGACCTGGACTGGACCGTCGTGGACGGCCTCCGTATGCGCGGCGGCATCCAGCACGCTGTGCGTGCGCCGTCGATCGGCGAACTGTTCGCGCCGCAGCTGCTCAACTTCCCCAACATCGGAAACCCGAACACCGGCGCCGTCTCGAACTTCTCGGGCGACCCGTGCGACATCCGCAGCAAATACCGCAGCACCAATGGCGCGGGCGCCAACCTTGCGGCCCCGACCAACGCCGCCGTCCGCGCGCTCTGTATCGCACAGGGCGTGTCGGCTTCGGTCATCGACACCTACACCTTCACCAACCAGCAGGTGCCCGGCATATCGGGCGGCAACCCGCTGCTCAGTGAAGAGACGGCCAACTCCTGGTCGATCGGCGCCGTGTGGTCGCCCAGCTTCGGCAACGATCTGATCGACAACCTCTCGCTTTCGGTCGACTACTACACGATCGAGCTCCAGGACGCGATCGGCTCGGTCAGCGCCACGCTGATGCTGCAGCAGTGCTTCAACGCCACCGGCACGACGAACCCGACCTACAGCCCTACCAACGGCTCGTGCCAGCTGTTCTCGCGTAACCCGCTGAACGGCAACGTGCTGAACGCCATCTCGCTGAACCAGAACCTTGCGGCCGCCAACACCTCCGGCGTCGATTTCCAGGCTGACTGGAGCTACGACATCGGTCCGGGCAGGCTGTCGCTGGGCTGGATCGGTTCATGGCTGGAAGTGTTCGAGACCCAGGCGGTGTCAGGCGCGAAGTTCATTGACTTCACCGGCACCATCTCGAACACCGGCACCCTCGGCGACAGCGTCGCCCCGGCGCGTCCGGAGTTCAAATGGCTCGCCACCGCCAACTATCAGTGGGGCCCGGCGCGTTTCGGCGCCCGCTGGCAGCACATCGACGAAATGCAGAACTTCAACGCCGCCGCGGACAAGATCCCCGCGATCGGCTATCTCGACCTGCTGGCGTCGTATGACCTCACCGACAACCTGACGCTGCGGTTCAACGTCAACAACGTGATGGACGAACTGCCCCCGACCTACTCGCCATCCGTGCAGGGCAACACCGACCCGTCGACTTATGACGTGCTCGGCCGCCGCTACACGGTCGGCCTCACTGCCAAGTACTAGGGCGGGCGAAACCGGACAAAGGGGAGGGCGGGCCGCAAGGTCCGCCCTTCTTCTTTGCGCGTTCTGGTGTTGCGCCCTCAGCGGATGGGGCGGGGGCGGGCGTCAAGGATCGGCCGGGCCGATGCGCTGGCGCGGGCTCTGACGCCGCTCCTTGTCGTGAAGTCGCCGCGCCGGCTGGAGACAAGAGTGGCCCGACGGCGCCCGGATTCCTTCCAACTGGGAGATGCGCCCGCACAATGCGGAGCGTAAGACACCAATTGTTTCGCCGATTTCGCGAGGCGCCGGAAGAGGCGCCGGGACTGCGGTGAACGCAACGGGCGCCCGGGCGGCAATAGTCGTCCACCTGAGTGCTCCTAACTCCCGGAAATAGCCGCCGCCTGACCTTGCGGCAGAGGCAGATCGTGCCTGCTCACGGCGCTGTGATGCAGAAATGCTGCACGCCCCCAGGATTCGAAGAAAGCCGTACTGCTGGTAGGGGAGCGCAGTTGACGCCCCGCTCAACGAGGCGGGAGATGGCGGGCATGTGACAAATCCAGGGCGGCCTAGTGGCATTCGTCGTCCCGGTTCGTGTTGTCAGCATTGTTGAAGGGGTCAAAATGAAAACGAACTGGCGCGGGCAATTGCTCGCAAGAACCGTATTGGCGGGCATCGCTTCCATTGGAACGCCTGCCGCTCTCTCCGCCGCCGTCATTCTGGGCGCTCCTGCCGCATCCGCGCAGGACTACTCGATGGGCAACCTGTCCGGCACGGTCGTGAACCCGGCCGGCGATCCGGTAGCGGGCGCCACGGTGACCGTCCTGTCGCAGGGCCAAGGCTTCACCCGCACGACAACCACCAACGCCAATGGCGAATTCCGCGTTCCGCTGATCCCGCAGGGCAACTACACGGTGACCGTTGCGGCCACCGGCCTGCAGACGACCTCGACGCCGGACCTTCGCGTGCAGGTGGGCGCCAACAACTCCTACCGCCTCGAACTCGCCGCCGCGACGTCCACCGACGTTGTGGTGGTCACCGGCGTCAGACCGCAGCAGGAATTCTCGCAGACCACGACCGGCGTCTCGATCGACGTTGAAGACTTCAACTCGCGCATGCCGATCGGGCAGAACATTACGGCTCTCGCGCTCCTCGCGCCGTCCGCCGTTCCGGCCGACCCAGTCTTCGCAGTCGCCTCGGCCCAGGGCCAGGCCCCTGCCTCGATCTCGGGCGCTTCGGGCGGTGAGAACGCGTTCTTCGTGAACGGCCTCAACATCACCAACTTCGTCAACGGCATCGGCGGCGCGGAAGTGCCGTTCTACTTCTATCAGAACGTCGAAGTGAAAACCGGCGGCTACCAGGCTGAATTCGGCCGCGCCACGGGCGGCGTCGTCAACGCCGTCACCAAGGCCGGCACGAACGACTTCAAGTTCGCCACGCACCTCGATTGGGAGCCGGATGATCTTCGCGAAGATCGCCCAAACACCATAACCAACCAGTACGAACTGTTCGGCCGCGACTATCAGGCCGTCACCGTTGAAGCTTCGGGTCCGATCATCAAGGACCACCTCTTCATCTACGGCATGGGCCAGTGGCAGAAGACTGAAGTGGACTCAGCCACCCAAGGCGGCAGCCAGTCCGCCCAGGGCACGTTCGTCAACGATGTCAAAGGCGACCCCTTCTATGCCGTCAAGCTCGATGGCTTCATTACGGACGATCATCACCTCGAGTTCACCTGGTTCGACACCTCGGCCAAGCGCAAGCGCGACCTGACGCCGTACACGCTTCCGAACACAGCCCCCACCGGCCCTGAAGGCGGTGCAGTTCTCAATCCTGCGGGGCTGACGCAGCAGACGATCCTGCAGGGCGGTGAAAGCTATGTCGCGCGCTACACGGGTTCGTTCACGGACAATCTGGTCTTGTCGGCAGCCTACGGCCGCACCGAGGTTGACCAGGCGACGCTGACGCCGCTCTTCACGGTTCCGCGTGTTCAGGACGCCCGGACGGGCGCTGCCTCGACGATCTCGCAGCAGCGCACGGCGGCGACGACTTTCCCGTTCCTCGCGGAGCGTGAATTCTATCGCGCTGACGTCGACTACTATGTGGACTTCTTCGGCGAGCACCACTTCAAAGCTGGTTTCGACCAGGAAAACACCGTTCTGACCGAGAATTCGGTCCGCAACGGCGGCGCCGACTTCACCTACCGGTTCACGGCTGGCGGCAGCGCCGGCCTGGGCCTTCCAGCCGGGCAGCAGTACCTGGATCGCCGGGTGTTCATCTCGGGCGGCGGCTTCAAGGGTGAAAACAAAGCGATCTACATCCAGGACTCGTGGGATCCGACCGACCGGATCAACATCCAGCTCGGCTGGCGTCAGGACCAGTTCTCGATCGCCGATCCCAACGGAACCGAGTTCCTCGGATTCGATGACGAGCAGGCCATCCGCGTTGGCGCGTCCTATGACGTGTTCGGCGACAAGTCGGCGAAGCTCTATGGCTTCTACGGCCGCTACTATCTGCCCGCCGCCTCGAACACCTCCTTCCGCGCAGCGGCGCCGGCCATCGACTTCTCGGAGATCTTCCTTCCGGTCGGCGGCGGCCTGACGTTCGGCGCGCTCAATCCGGTCACCGGCCTGCCGGTCGCCGGCCTCGGTCCGCAGCGTACTTCAGCCAGCGGCGGCACCGCCTACAGCGCGTGCCCGGCGGTTGGTTCGCCGGTCGCGGGCGGCGGCGCCATCGCCTGCCAGGTCCGCAACACGGGCGCTTCGCCGCTTCCGGAAGACGGCGTCGCCACGGACGTCCAGTCGACCTACGAAGACGAATTCGTCGCGGGCTATTCGACGGCGATCAACTCGGACTGGTCGACCGGCGTGTCGATTACGTACCGCAAGCTGGGCCGTGCGGCGGAAGACATCCTGATCGAACCGGGTGTGCTCAACTACTGCACACGCATGGGCATCGACACTGTTCGCGAGGCTCCTGGCCTAGAGGCGGGTTGCGATGCGGCTTACTCGGGTAACTTCTCGCACTATCGGATCGTCAACCCTGGTTACGGCGCTGCAATCAAGCTTAGCGGCGCGGCTGGCACGGGCGATATCCTCCGCACCAACGCAGGCACTCCGGCAACGGTTGCCGGCGGCCAGGTCGGCGACACGATCTTCCTCACTGCGGAAGATCTCGGCTATCCGAAGGTCCGCCGCGAGTACATCGGCCTCACGTTCGACTTCGAGCGTGCGTTCGACGGCATGTGGGGGCTGGCGGGCTCCTACACGATCTCGCGGTCGGAAGGTAACTTCGAAGGCGCCCTGAAGTCCGACATCGGCCAGACCGACGCGGGCATCACGGAAGACTTCGACTTCCTGTCGTTCATGCCGGGCCAGTACGGCCTCCTGCCGAACCACCACGCCCACCAGTTCAAGCTCAACGGCACCTACTCGCCGTTCGAGAACTTCCTGGTCGGCGGCAACCTGTCGGTGATCTCGCCGCGTCCATACGGCTGCATCGGCGCGGCAAACGAAGGCTACCTCGATGGCGCAGTCGCCAACGCCGCCTACGGCGTTCCGGCGAACGCCCGCTTCTGCAACCAAGCGGTTGTGGATCGCGGTTCGGTGTTCACGGCTGACTGGACCACGCGGTTCGACCTGTCGTTCCGCTACACCATCCCGGAGACGCTGATGCCGATCGGCAACGTGGTTCTGCGCGCCGATATCTTCAACGTGTTCAACCTCGATAGCGCCACGGAAGCCAGCGAGAATGGCGAAGTTGGCGTCGCCTCGCCGGACCCGGACTATCGCTATGACACGAACATCCAGTCTCCGCGGTTCATCCGCCTCGGCCTGGACTTCGAATTCTAGTCTCGCGACTAGACGAATGAATGGAGCGGCGGGTGAGAGCCCGCCGCTTTTTTCTAGGCTGAGTTGGCGCAACGGGGCGCCTGATTGCGCTGCCTGGGCGCCGCGTGAGCTCAGGCATCGCCGATGGCGTGGCCGGCGGGCAGGGGCCCGCTCTTCTTTCTTGAGCTTTGTCTTGTCGCGCCGAGGCCCGGCAAGCCTAGATTGAGACGAGCCCGGCCGCTGGCCAGTTGCCTCCAAGCACTCTTATCGACTAACAGTAAACACCGCCCGCGCCTGTATTTGGCGATTACACTGCCGAGCGACGAATTACCTGAACTATCAGTCAATTCGTGCACCAAGTGTAGGCGAAGTCTTCGTAAGGGCATTTTTTCTCTCAGCGCAGTGTCGGATACTTGTTTGCTGTGACGGCGCAAGGTTGAGAGCAGCATAGACATGCCTAGTCTTGCTTTTCCTGATGCAGAAATGCTGCACATCAACATCCGAATAGGCAAAAGCCTTCGGTGTTTGCTTGGTCACAGATTGACGGGCGGCGCTCGCTGACGGAAGTGTGGCGCGCGAACTACCTGAGATATCAGGCAAATCGCGCGCCACGCTTCCGCAGACGCATCGCGATGTCGTCAACAAGCGGTCTGTGGGGGTGGCCGCATCTAGTTGACCTAACGTCAGTCCGTCGAAGAGGGGTATAATCAGTGACAATTAGAATCACCAAAGCGCACCTGCTGCGCACTACGCTGCTCGCAGCTTTGGCGCCCGCGTTCGCCGTCGGCGCCCACGCGCAGGCCCAGCCGGCGCCGGCGGATGAAAGCGACGTCGTCGTCATTACCGGAACGCGCATCGCGCAAGAGGGGCTCGTATCGGCCAGCCCGATAATGACAGTCGGTGCGGACGAGCTTTCCCTGAAGCAGCCGGTCGACGTCGAGACGGTTCTCCGCGCAATGCCGCAATTCGCGCCCGGAAACGGCGCACAGGTGAACAACGGCTCGTCCGGCGCCTCGACCCTCGACCTGCGCGGCCTCAGCACGCCCCGTACGCTGCCGCTCATCGACGGCAAGCGCATGGTTCCCTTCGACCCGAACGGCCTCTTTGACGTTACCTCCATCCCGCTCGCTCTTCTCGATCGTGTTGAGGTCGTCACAGGCGGCGCATCGGCCGTTTACGGTTCGGACGCTGTCGCCGGCGTCGTGAACTTCATCCTCAACGACAAATTCCAGGGCGCCCAGTTCGACGCCAACTATTCCATTACCGACCATGGCGATGGCGAAACCGAGTCCTACCAGGCTACGGTCGGCGCCGGATTCGATGATGGCCGCGGAAACGTCGCCCTCAGCGTCGGCTACCTCAACAAGGAGGCCGTCTACCAAGTCCGCGGACCTGCCTCCGCCACGCCGGGCGCGAGCTCCACGACGACCCCCGTCGCAATCGACAGCGCCACCGGCCCCCGCACGCAAATCTCGGCGACCGGCACCCTCGTTCCCTTTTATCAAGGCTTCGACTTCAATCCGCAGAACCTCTACCAGTCGCCGCAGACCCGCTGGAATGCGACCGCGCTGGCGAAATACGACATCAACGATCATGTCGAAGCGTATGGCCGGTTCATCTTTGCCAACTCGGTCAGTGCGCCGCAGCTCGCCTCGTCGGGCACGTTCGGCCGCACGTTCTCGGTGCCGCTGAACAATCCCTTCCTGTCGGCTCAGGCTTCGGCCAATCTGGCCGCCAATAACCCCGTCGACACCTGCGCCAACCTCAACACGTTCTCGGTCACGGCGCCCCCCGGCAACTGCGTGAACGTCGGCCTCCGCTGGCGCGCCGCGGACGTCGGACCGCGCCAGTATGTCTTCGCCTATGAAACCTTCCAGGCCATGGCCGGCTTCCGCGGCGAATTCATGGGATGGGATTGGGATCTTGCCGGCGCTCACGGCGAGACCGCCCTGCAGCGTCAGCAAAGGAACGATATCGACTCGAATCGCATCCAGCAGGCTCTCTTCGCTGCAAGCACGACGGCCTGCACCGATACGTCGCTGTTCTGCGCGCCTCTGAACCTGTTCAACCCGTCGCTGGCGACCAACCCGGCCTCACTGGACTTCATTCGCCTCAACCTCCAGGTCCAGTCGGTCACCAAGCAGGACTATGTGATGGCCTCGGCCAGCCGCGACCTGGGCGACTTCAAGAGCCCCTTTGCGACCTCGCCGATCGGCGTGGCGGTCGGCGCCGAATACCGGCTGGAGTCTTCGGACTATCAGCCTGACGCGGCGTCTCAGGGCGGCATTTCGCCTGGCTTCGGCACGACGAACCCGACGACCGGCGACTATGACGTGACCGAGTTCTTCGGCGAGGCGATCGTCCCCCTCGTCGAGGACATGGCCTTCGCCAAGTCGATCAACCTGGAGCTCGGCTACCGCACGTCGGACTATTCGACGTCGGGAAGCGTCGAGAGCTACAAGGCCGGCGCCGACTGGTCGCCTGTCGAAGGTCTCAGGTTCCGCGGCATGTTCCAGCGCGCCGTGCGCGCAGCGAACATCGGAGAGTTGTTCAACCCGGTTACATCGGGAACGGGCGACCTTCTGGTGGATCCCTGCGCGAACGGCACGGCGGCAACCCCGCTGACGGGTCAGCTCGCGGCGCTTTGCATCGCCACCGGCGTGCCGGCCGCCCGCATCACCGCAGGCACCGTGCCTCAACCGACTTCGGGCCAGATCAACTCGTTCTTCGGCGGCGACCCGAACGTCACGCCCGAGGAGGCCGACACCGTCACCTTCGGCGCGGTTTGGCAGCCGGACTTCGTTCCGGGCCTCGCCGTGACGGTCGACTACTATGACATCGAGGTCGCCAATGCGATCTCGATCCGGCCGAACTACGATATCCTTGACGGCTGCTATAACCCTCTCCGTAACACGACGATGGCGGCGTCGAACGCCGACTGCGGCCTCATCTTCCGCAACCCGACGGCCGGCAACCTCGAAGGTGACGAAGAGTTCGGCACCGTGCAGGTGACCCGCAACATCGGTTCGGTTCACGCTGAAGGCGTCGACTACAGCATTCGCTATAGCTGGGACCTCGGCGCCTGGGGCGGCATCGACGCCGCTCTTGACGGCACGCACGTACTCGACGCCAGCTACATTCCCTCGCCCGGCGGCGCGACTGTCGATTGCGTCGGCAGCTACGGCAAGCAGTGCGGCCTCCCATCGACCGTTTCCGGCTCGACCGGCGGCCCGACGCCTGAGGATCGCTTCGTGCAGCGCACGACCTGGACGTTCGGCAACTTCGACGTGTCGTATCTCTGGCGCTATCTCAGCGCCACGGATGTCGACGCGACGCAGGCAGCCGACACTGACGCGGTGTCTGCTTCAATCGACGCGATCAGCTACATCGATCTCGCTGCGTCGTGGCAGATCACGGATTGGGCGAAGCTGAAGTTCGGCGTGACGAACGTGTTCGACGAAGAAGCTCCGTTCGTCGTCACCGAGACCGGCTCCACGCCGTTCAACAGCGGCAACACCTATCCCTCGACATATGACGTCCTGGGTCGCGTGTTCACGGTCGGCGTCACGACGAAGTTCTAACCTCGTCGATCGATGCCGGACGATCTATCGCGGCGGTCCCCATCCGGGGGCCGCCGCAACTTCTTGGGGTATGACATTGATCCACCTGCGGCGCCCGGGCACGATGACGGCATGACCGAGGAGATTTCTGAGCTTGTCCGGCAGGCCGAAGCCGCCGCCAACGCCGGCCGCTGGGACGTCGCGGAAAAACTCTGGGCCGACGTCCGCCGCCGCGATCCGCGCAATTCCCGCGCCGCCTTCAGTCTTGGCATCCACGCCATGCAGCGGCGGGATTTCGGCAATGCCTGTGCGCTGATCGAGGAGGCGCACCATGCATCGCCGCGCGATCCGTTCCTGCTGCTGAGCCTGTCGAAGGCGCGTCGCGAGAACGGCGATGAAGCGGGCGAGGAGGCGGCCCTCGAGGCCGCGCTGGCGGCCGATCCCTACTACCTGCCGGCGCTGCTGGCGAAGGCGCAGCGGCTGGAGCGGAAAGGGGCGGGAACTATGGCGGCGATGTTCTACCGCAACGCCGTGAAGATCGCCCCGCCCGAGCCGCAATGGCCCGACATGCTGCGCGGGCAGCTCCAGCATGCCAAGGCGTTCGCCGAGACGCACGCGCGCGCGTTCGGCGCCTATCTCGACAAGGCGCTGGCTCCGGCCGCGGCGGGGTTGCCGACGGGGAGCGTCGAGCGCTGGCGCGAGGCGGCGTCGATCATGGCGGGGATGAGCCGGCCCTATCGACAGGAAGCCAACCAGCTCTACGTGCCGCGCCTGCCGGCGATCCCGTTCTACGACCGCTCGATGTTCCCGTGGGCGGCGGCGCTGGAGGCGAAGACCGACGTCATCCGCGAGGAGCTGAAGGCGGCTCTCGAGAAGGAAGGAAAGGAGTTCGCGCCCTACATCAGGCTGAAGCCGGGCCAGCCGGTGGACCAGTGGGCGGAGCTCAACAACTCGGCGCGCTGGCGTCACTATTCGCTGTGGCGCAACGGCCAGCCGGACGAGGCGCACCTCGCCCAGTGCCCGGAAACGCGCAGGGCGCTCGAGGCGGTCGACATGGCGACGCTGGACGGGTTGTGCCCCAACGCGATGTTCTCGGCGCTGGCGCCGCACACCGAAATACCGCCGCACACGGGCGAGACCAATGCGAGGCTGGTCGTGCACCTGCCGCTCATCGTGCCGGAGAAGTGCACATATCGCGTCGGCTTCGAGCACCGCACCTGGAAGGTCGGCGAGATCCTGGTGTTCGACGACACGATCGAACACATGGCGCGCAACGACAGCGACGAGCTGCGCGTCGTGCTGATCTTCGACATCTGGAATCCGCTGATCCCGCGCGAGGAGCGTCCGGTGATTGCGGCGATCGCGGCGGCGGCGCGGACATTCTCCGCCGCCTAGTTCAGGTATCGCCGATGGCGTGGAGGGCGGAGCCGCGTTCCTGCAGCCATTCGCGGGCAGGCTCCCAGTCCGGCATGGCGCGCTCGACCTGTTTCCAGAAGCGCGTCGAGTGGTTCATCTCGCGGAGGTGGGCGACTTCGTGCGCGGCGACATAATCGAGCGCGAACGGGGGCGCGCAGACCAGGCGCCAGGAGAAGTTGAGCCGGCCGTCGGACGAGCACGAGCCCCAGCGCGAGCGCATGTCCTTGATCGAGATCGACCTGGGCGTGACTTTCAGCGTCCGGGCGTGGACGGCGACGCGCTCGGCGAAGTCGGTGCGGGCGGCGGTCCGGAAGAAGGCGCGGGTCTTGTCACGGAAGGATTCTTTCGGTCCCGGAACGAGCAGGATGGGGGTGGGGCTGGACGTCTTGTCGAGACGGACGGTTCTTCCTGCCTCGGCATGTCTCAGCCTGTGAATAACTCCCCGGAGGGGCACGTACACGCCGGGCCTGAAAATGACCGGCGGGGGGAGGGCGCCGAGACGCTCGGCGATCCATTCCACGCGTTCGGAAGCGAAGGAAATTGCGTCCAGGGCGTGCCTGGGGGCAGGAGCGGTCGCGACCGCCTCGCGCGCGGTAGGATCTATCCTCACCGAAACGCGTGTCGCACGCTTGTCCACATGCACGCGTACAGGTACGGAAACGCCTGATTTGGCGATCAGAAACACACGGTGATGCGATTCCGAGGCGATCATGCTAAGGGCCTAACGTCCTGTGGCATCTGAAGCAACACAACACAGCGAGGGACGGGTAATATGAAGATATGGATCGCCAGCGCGAGCGCGCTGCTGATGCTTGCTGCCTGTAGCGCAAGCAAGGATGCCACCGCTGCACTCGCGGCGATGAACCTTCAGGAAGGCGCCTCCTCCCCGATCGTCAAGTATCAGGGGAAATCCGGAAGCGGCGACACCATCACGCTCAAGAACGTGGTGGTCGGCCCTGGCGGCAATGGCCTCAAAGCCGCCAGCATGGTTCTCGGCGGCCTCGACCTCACCCAAGCCGGCAAGCCGGTGGTCACCTCGATCGTCCTCAAAGGCATCACGCCGGAACAGGCCATGCCGGAAGGCATGAAGTTCAACCTCTCGACCATCTCGATCGAAGGCCTCAACCCGGTGACGGGCGAATTCGTCGCCAGCGTGTTCGCCGAAGGCGGCCCCGGCTCGCCGCCGCCGTTCGAGCAGTGGGGCTTCTCCAAGATCGCCGTCAACGGTCTGACGTTCGCCGCCGATGGCGGCGCGCTCGGCGCGGCCGGCAAGGTCAATGTCGCGCTCGGCGAGTTCTCGATGTCCAACCTCAAGGACACGCTGTTCGGCAACACGCGCCTGTCGGGCCTCAAGGGCGATTTCGACATTCCCGCCGAAGCCATGGGCATGCCCGTGAAGGGCACGTTCGACTTCGGCGCCAGCGACATCAAGAACCTGCGCGGCAAGCTGTTCGAGGAAGCCGTCATGGCCGGCATGGCGTCGGCGTCCGACCCCGCGGCGATGGCCGGGCTCAACTCCAAGATCATGGCGGCGCTCGGCAGCCCGATCGATCCTGGCTATGACGCCTTCACCTGGTCGGGCATGAACATCGATGCGTCGGGCGCCAAGCTCGCCGTCTCCAAGGTCGACCAGAAAGTCACCCGCAACGCGCAGGGCATCGCCACAGCGATCTCCTCGCCGCGCACGACGCTGACCTTCTCGGCCGACTCGGCCGGCGGCGCGGTCGGCCAGCAGGTGACGCTGGGTCTGGCGATGGTGGGCTATCCCTCCAGCACGGTCGAGCTCTATGGCGAGGGCGAGGCGACCTACGATCCGGCGACCGACACCACCCGCTACGTGAAATCGAATTTCGGCCTGACAGACGGCCTCGACTTCAAGATGACGGGCGGCGTGCAGGGCCTGACCAAGGCGCTGGGCGCGCTGCTCGACGCGGCGAGCTCCTTTCAGGACCAGACCACGATGGGGTTCAGCGACCCCTCCGATCCGACGGCCCCGCCGGCGATGCCGCCGTCGCCCGATCTCACGGAGCTCGCCAACCTCAAGATCGTCGACCTCGACCTCACCATCACGGACAAGACGCTGGTCAACTTCGTGCTCGGCGTGGCGGCGATGGGGTCTGGCGGCGACGTTGAGACCCTGCGCACCGACATCGTGAACCAGGTCAGCGCGCTTGCCGGCAGCCTGCCGCCGGGCGCGGTCGATCCGAAGGTGGCGAGCGAGTTCTCGAACGCAATGGCGGCTTTCGTGAAGCAGCCGGGGTCGCTCAACATCAAGCTGAAGCCGGCCCAGCCGATGGCGCTCGGCGCCATGGGCGCAAGCCCGGTGACGAAGGAACAGCTCGGCTTCTCGGCGACCTTCACGCCCTCGCCGACGCCTGCGCCGAAACCGGCGCCCAAGCCGCAGTAGGCCAAACAACCTACAAAGTGCAGCGCCCGCCCTTGGAAAAAGGGCGGGCGTTTGCTTTAGGACTATCGCGCGGTTGCCGCCGCTATTTCAGCGCGGCGATGCACTGGGCCATCTGCTCGGGCTTTTCGCCTAGCGGGAAATACGTGGCGAGCTTCCAGTTCTCATCCATCAGGTAGACAATGGCCATATGGTCCATCAGGTAACCCGACGCGCTGTCCTCGTCCTCGACCCGGCTGAACGGCGCGCCGAAACCATCGGACACCTGCTGCAGCTCCTCGAGCGTGCCGGTGAGGCCGATGATGTCGGAGGGAAAGCCGTTGCTGGCGATGTAGCGGGAAAGCTCCTCGGGCGTGTCGCGCGCGGGGTCGACCGAGATGAAGGCGACCATCGGCTTCTTCACATTCTCGGGAAGCATCGTCATGGCCGTGCCGACCGCGTAGAGCGTGTTGGGGCACACATCCGGGCAGTGCGTGAAGCCGAAGAACACCATGGTCTTGCGGCCCTTGAAACTGTCCTCCGTTATCCGCGCGCCGGTGTGCGAGGTGAGCGAGAGGGGCCCGCCGATCTTTTCCGACGTGCGGTTGAAGCAGGCGGGATCGACGTCCGCCCGGGAACACGCTGTGACGGTGAGCGCCAGTACCGGCGCCAGGATCGCAAGAAGGGCGGAGCGCATGGGCGGGATATGCGCATGAGCCCGGTCAAAAGCAAACTGCATCCTGATGACTTCGCGGTTACCGAAAGGACTGCCGCGGGCTCTGCCCGAGGGCATGGCGCGGAGGCGGCGTCATGACAGATGCTTCATCTGCCGCGGACGTTTCTGCAGGCCCCGCAGCGGCCAATCTTCCGGCGCAGATATCGGCCGACAGCTCGCATGAGACGCTGAAGAGCGTCCGCTCCGCCTTCGGCCGCACGCGGCTGCGCACGCTGGTGACGCTACGCTGGATGGCGATCGCCGGGCAGGCGGCGTCGGTGCTGTTCGTCAAGTATGTGCTGGGCTTCGAGCTGCCGCTGGTCGCCTGCCTCGCGGCGATCGCGGCGTCGGCCTGGCTCAACGTGGCGCTGATGGCGGTGCTGCCCTCGCAGCACCTGTCCTCGCCGGCGGAGACGGCGGGGCAGCTGGCGTTCGACATCATCCAGCTGTCCGTGCTGATCGGGCTTACCGGCGGACTGCAGAATCCCTTCCTGTTGATGATCCTGGCGCCGGTGACGGTCGGCGCATCGCGGCTGTTGCCGGCTTATGCGGGATTGCTGTCGCTGCTGGCGCTGGTGTGCTGCGGGGCGATGTCGGTATGGGGGCTCGACCTGCCCTGGCGGCCGGGGGAGGAGCTGCAGCTTCCCTTGCTCTATCAGGCGGGCCAGCTGGCGGCGGTCGGCATCGGGCTTGTCTTCTTCACGGTCTCGTCCTGGCGCACCGGGCGCGACGAGGCGAAGCTCGTCTCGGCGCTCGATGCGGTGCAGGCGGTGCTGTCGCGCGAGCAACAGCTGTCGGCGCTGGGCGCGCTAGCGGCGGCGACGGCGCACGAGCTCGGCACGCCGCTGGCGACGATCCACCTCGCGGCGAAGGAGCTGGGGCGAACGATCAAGCCGGGACAGCCCGCGCGCGAGGATGTCGAGCTGATCATCGAGCAGGCCGAGCGCTGCCGCGCGATCCTGAAGCAGATCTCGCAGCGCAGGCACATGACGGACGCGGCGCTGTCGCGCACGCCGCTGCCTTCGCTGATCGAGGAGGCGGCTGAGCCGAACCGCGCCGCCGGCATCCATATCCAGTGCTCGTGCTCGCCGCTTGCGGGAAGCGAGGGGGACGAGCGCGCCCCCGTCGTGCTGCGCAAGCCGGAAATCGTCCATGCACTGGGCGCATTCATCGAGAATGCGGTGAGCTTCGCGACCAAGGAAGTCAGCGTGAATGCTCGCTGGTCGAAGGACGAGGTCAGGATCTATGTCACTGACGACGGTCCGGGCTTCGCGCCGACCGTGCTGTCCAAGCTGGGCGAGCCTTATTTCAGCGAACGCAGCCTCGAGCAGCGCGGAGGGGGCATGGGCCTGGGCTTTTTCATCGCCGTGACGCTGCTGGAGCGTACAGGCGCGCGCATTACCCCATATAACCGGCAGCTTCCCGCCCGCGGCGCTGTGGTTCGCATCATCTGGCCGCGAAAATCGATAGAGGCCCCGCCAGGCTGGATAGATGGATAACCCGCGGGTCAAGCGTTGGCCTCGCGCCATTCGACCGGTATGCTGGGCCTCAGACTAGCCTCTACGGGAGAACCGGGTTGGACGAGTCAGTTGAAGCGGACCCACGGGTTGCAGCGCTCGAAGATCGCAGCTTGATGGTGCTTGATGATGACGCGCCCTTCCGCGCGCGTCTGGCGCGGGCGTTGAGCCAGCGCGGTTTCGATGTCGCCTCGCTCGGCTCGGTCGCCGAGGCGCGTGAGCACCTGAAGAAGGGGCAGCCGGCCTTCGCGGTCGTCGACCTGCGGCTCGAGGACGGATCGGGCCTCGAAGTCGTCGAGGCGCTGCATGCGCGGCGCGAGGACAGCCATGCGGTGATCCTCACCGGCTATGGCGCGATCTCGACGGCGGTGGCGGCGGTGAAGGCGGGGGCGATCGACTACCTGCCCAAGCCCGCGGATATCGGCGACATCGTCAATGCGCTGCTGACGGGACGCTCGGACAGGCCCGATCCGCCGGAAAATCCGATGTCGGCGGACAGGGTTCGCTGGGAGCACATCCAGCGCGTCTACGAGCTCTGCAACCACAACGTCTCGGAAACGGCGCGGCGGCTGAATATGCACCGCCGCACGCTGCAGCGCATCCTGGCGAAACGGGCGCCCCGGTAGGCGTTTTTCCGGATTGGCCGCTGCTGTTGTCGGGCGCCTCTTAACCGGCGGGTCAAATTTGTCCCATAATCCGGTGTGACGGATTCGGTCCAGGAGCACCCGTCGATGCGGCGATCCATTCTTGCCTGCCTTCTGCTCGCGGCGGCTGCCGTCGCCGCGCCGGCGACGTCGGCGCAGGCAAAGGCGATCGGGCGCTACAAGGACTGGCGCGTCTTCACCGAAGGCGAGGGCAGCAAGATGGTTTGCTTCGCCGCCGTCGAGCCCTCGGACAAGGCGCCCAAGAGCGCCACGCATGGCGACGTCAATTTCTACGTGGCGACGTGGAAGTCGGGCTCCGCCTCCAACCAGCCGAGCCTCAAGGTCGGCTACCAGCTCCGCACCGATCTGGCGCCGCAGGCGATCATCGGGCGCGAGCGCTTTCAGATGTACGCGGCGGGGCCGGAGGCGTTCTTTCCGGACGAGCGCGAGAAGTCGCTGCTGGCGGCGATCAAGAAGGGCTCCGAGCTGCGCATCGAGGCGGCGTCGGTGAAGGATGCGCGCACAGCGTATCACTTCTCGCTCAAGGGCTCGACCGAGGCGATCGACAAGGCCCGCTCGCTCTGCCGGTGAGCGCCGGTTTAGGGGCGAGGCTCAGTTTGAAACCTGGCGGTCTTCCGGCGTCTCGAAGGGATCGCCGGGAATGATCGGGGCGGAGGGGGTGCGCCCCTCGCGGTTATTCGCCATACAGACATGAGCTGCAATCAAGGAGCTGGAACATGGCCGCGAAGAAGTCTGCCGGGGCAAAGGGAACGCCAGACGATCCTTGGCTCCTGAAAACACCGCCGCTGACGTCGGATTTCACGATGCATCGCGACGTGAAGGATGGGAAAGACGTGCTTGTGTGCACCGTCGGCAAGACGGTTCTGCTCTATGACTCGCGCTGTCTCGATGATCTTCACGCCATGCTCAAGAAACATGGCGACTGGATGGAGCTCGGCTCGGCGGACGAGCAGAAGGAGGCGAAGGTCGGGACGGTCGAAGCCTGGGGCCGCTCGCCCAAGAACCCTGTCGGCGGCTGGTATGGCCTAAAGAAGGGTTTGCGCGGCCGTTTCGGCATGTATGTGCCGCCGCTCATGGAGGCCCTCGGCCGCGCCGAGGTCGAGCACAATCCCAAGGGCAACAGAATGCGGGCGATCCGAGCCAAATAGCCAGGCTACGTTCGCCCCGTTCCGGCGAATTTCTCTCAGAGCCGGCGATGGCTTTCTAGGGCGCGCCAGGTCGCGTGGGCTGGAATTGCTTGTTGAGAGCACGTGGCTCTTGATACTCGCGGCTTCCGTCGCGCCGGCCGCATCGGCGCGGGCGCCGCTTCCTGCAGGCATTGCGATTTGCTTCGCCGGCGTCGTGCTGGCCTGGCGGGTCTTTGTTTGGCTGGCTTTCAACACGGGCCGGCCGTCATTTTCGAAAAGCCTCTTGCGCTTTCGTCATCTGTTGTGTAAACACAATAATACGTTGCGATAGAAGGCTAAATCGTAGTGATTCACAACAGGATTGCCGTGTTTCGCGCCGAACAGTCGCTGAGCCGCAAGGAACTGGCGGATCTGGTCAACGTGAACCCGCAGACCATCGGCTATCTCGAGCGCGGCGATTATGCGCCCTCCGTGGAACTGGCTCTCAAGCTGGCCGCGGTCTTCAAGGCGCCGGTCGAAGCTCTCTTTTCGTTGAAACCGTTTGCGCCGCTGGGGCGCAGCCTCAAAGACCAAAGGGGTTCCTAGATGTTCGTGCGTTCAAAACGCTTTCCGCTCGGCAGGAATTTGCGACCCTCCACCCTGCGCCTCCTGATAATCGGGCTCTACGCGCTCTATCCGCTTGGCTGCATCCTGCGGCTCGTTCCCGTCGCAGATGAGGGCGCTGCATTGGCGCTCGACATCGCCGGTCTGTCGATCGTTGCAGCCTCGTTCGTGATCTTCGCTGTGCTGGCGGGATCAAGCCTGCAGCGGCAGAGCCAGGAAGAGGAAGCGAAGCTGGACGAACGCGAGCTTGCGGAGCGAAACAGGGCTGCCTACGTCGCGCATTCGGTCTTCGCGGGGATCGTGCTGCTTGGCGTCATCTATCTGATGATCGCGAAGGATCTCGTCGCGAACGGAAAGCTTATGCTGTGGCTGCCTGAAACGGGCGATCACTGGAACGGGATTTTCTGGGGCCTGCTGCTGGCGGCGATGACGCTGCCGGGGGCTGTTATGGCGTGGCGGCGCCAGTCGGAAGACGAGGACATCGGCTGACCGCAGCGGCTTGGTCCGATCCTGATTCTGGTCCCGGTCGCGCGATCATGCCTTGCCGACGCTGGCGCGCCGTCTAGTGTCATGCTCGCAACTCAACAGGAGCGAGGCGATCCCATGGCCTATGTCGACATTTTCGTTATGCCGGTCCCCGAAGCGAACCTGGACACCTACAAGAAGATGGCCAAGCTGTCGGCCAAGGTGTGGGTCGAGCATGGCGCGCTGCAGTATTTCGAGGGCGGCGCGGACGATGTTCCCGAAGGGAAATCGACGGATTTCTACCGCGCCGTGAAGCGCAAGGAAGGCGAGACCGTCGTGGTTGGCTACGCCATCTACAAGAACCGCAAGCAGCGCGACGAGACGATGAAGAAGGTGATGGCAGACCCGCGCCTCGCCGACCAGATGAAGAACATGCCTTTCGACGGAAAACGCATGTTCTGGGGCGGCTTCAAGCCGATCGTAGAGGCCGCCGCCAAGGCGGATGCGATGGCTGCCGCGAAATAAGCGGGCTATTCAGCCAGCAGTCCTGTGGCGCGCGGCCTCGTCGCCGCACTATGCGGACTGTCGCTCCGGGCTGGCGCGCTGAACGGCGTAGAGGGCTTCGCAGCGCCGGGTATCGCGCGCTTTACCGGTTTGGGGTATGAGCCGCCCCATGTCGGTTGAACTCGATCTTTCCCGGAAGCCTGCTCGGACGGGGCCTGCGAACCTGGCCGGCCTCGGCCGCGAAGGGCTGCGCCAGGCGATGGTCGCCGCCGGCGTCGAGGAGAAGAAGGCGCGTATGCGGGCAAGCCAGCTCTGGCGCTGGATTTACCACTACGGCGTCACCGACTTCTCGAAGATGACAGACGTGGCCAAGGAGCTGCGTGCGCAGCTGGCCGAGAAATTCGTGCTGGAGCGGCCGCATGTCCAGGCCGCCCAGACCTCCATCGACGGCACCCGGAAATGGCTGATCGGCTATGGCCCAAACGCCGAAGCCGAGTGCGTCTACATTCCCGATGTCGGCAAGGCAGGGGCGCTGTGCGTCTCGAGCCAGGTGGGCTGCACGCTGACCTGCACCTTCTGCCACACCGGCACGCAAAAGCTGGTGCGGAACCTGACGGCGGCCGAGATCGTCAACCAGGTGATGGTCGCCCGCGACGCGCTGGACGAGTGGCCGACGGCGGAAAAGCCGCTGAACCTCGGCGACCGGCTGCTGACCAACATCGTCTTCATGGGCATGGGCGAGCCGCTCTACAATCTCGACAATGTGGTCGAGGCGCTGGAGACCATCGGCGATGGCGACGGCATCTCTATCTCCAAGCGCCGCATCACGGTCTCGACGGCGGGCGTCGCGCCGAAGATCCGCGAGCTGGGCGAGCGCACGGGCGCGATGCTGGCGATCTCGCTGCACGCAACCAATGACGATCTGCGCAATGAGCTGGTTCCGATCAACAGGAAGTACAATTTGAAAGAGCTGTTCGATGCGATCCGCTCCTATCCGGACCTGTCGAATTCCAAGCGGGTGACATTCGAATACGTGATGCTGAAGGGCGTCAACGACACGCTCGCCGAGGCGCGCGATCTCGTGCGGTTGCTGAAGGGCGTTCCGTCCAAGATCAACCTCATTCCGTTCAACCCGTGGCCGGGGACGAAGTATGAGTGTTCGGACTGGGAGACGATCGAGGCGTTCGCCGAAGTGCTGAACCGGGCGGGGTATGCATCGCCGATCCGCACGCCGCGGGGGCGGGATATTCTTGCGGCCTGCGGCCAGCTGCGGTCGGAGAGCGTCAAGGAAAAGGCCAGCGAGCGGCTCGCCAAGCGGTTGGCGGAGAAGGAAGCCGGGGCTGAGCAGTAGGCTCGCGCCAGGTTTAGTCGCGCTTGAATTCTGCCATTTGAACTAGGTGGGGGTGGCTGGCCTGCTCCAGAGTTGCGGTTTGATTCCGAATTGACGCGCGGCGCTTGAGGTTGGACTAGGACGGGCGGGATTCACGCGGGGCTCGAGGCGATGACAGCAGCAGCCATGGAACGCGCGCCCGCCGCGCGGGTGCTGACGGCGAGCCTCGTCGGGACGGCGGTCGAATTCTACGACTTCTATATCTATGCGACCGCGGCCTCGCTGGTGTTCGGGCCGCTGTTTTTTCCGTCGGATTCGCCGTCGGCGCAGCTGATGTCGTCCTATGCGACGTTCGCCATCGCTTTCATCGCGCGGCCGGTGGGCGCGGTGTTCTTCGGGCATTTCGGCGATCGCATCGGGCGGAAGTCGACGCTGGTGGCGTCACTCTTGCTGATGGGCGGTTCGACCATGGCGATTGCGTTCCTGCCGACCTACGCCATGGCCGGATGGATTGCGCCGCTGCTGCTCTGCATCCTGCGCTTCGGGCAGGGGCTGGGGCTGGGCGGAGAGTGGGGCGGGGCAGCGCTGCTGGCGGTCGAGAATGCGCCGCCGGGATGGCGGGCGCGGTTCGGCATGTTCCCGCAGCTCGGCGCGCCGGTGGGGTTCATTGCAGCGAACGGCCTGTTCCTGCTGCTGGGACTTTTGCTGAGCCCCGAGGATTTCCAGGCGTGGGGGTGGCGCATTCCGTTCCTTGCGAGCGCGCTGCTCGTCGCGGTGGGGCTGTGGGTGCGGTTGAAGCTGACCGAGACGCCCGCCTTCCAGGCGGCGCTGGAGAAGAAGCGCCCGCCTGCCGTGCCGCTGGGCGAAGTGCTGCGCATGCACTGGAAGGAAACGCTGGGCGGAACGTTCGGCGTGGTGGCGTGTTTCTGCATCTATTATCTCGCGACGGCGTTTGCGCTGGGCTACGGCACGACGACGCTGGGGATTCCGCGCGAGACGTTCCTGATGGTGCAGCTTGTCGCCATCCTGTTCATGGCGGGCGGCATTGTGTGGGCGGGCTACTGGTCAGACGCGACGACGCCGCGGCTGGTGCTGATGACGGGTTGCGTGCTGACGATCGGCGCGGGCTTCCTGCTGGGGCCGATGATGGGGTCGGGATCGCTGTGGCTGGTCGGCGGCTTCCTGTCGTTGGTGCTGCTGCTGATGGGGTTCGTCTACGGGCCGCTGGGCGCGTGGCTGCCGGGGCTTTTTCCGGCGCGCGTGCGCTATACCGGCGCGAGCGTGGCGTTCAATGTCGGCGGCATCATCGGCGGCGGTTTCACGCCAATCGCAGCGCAGGCGCTGTCGGATGCAGGCGGGCTGAATTTCGTCGGCGTCTACCTGTCGACGGCCGCGGCGTTGAGCCTTGCGGCGCTGCTGCTGTTGCGGCGGCGGTCTGTGCCGGACTGACGTCTCGTTTGGCGGGGGCAATTTCACGCAGGATTGTGCGCTGGCCGCTTGATGTTAGGCGCGGCGTCAGTTTCACAGGATCGTCCGATGGAGTTGATCATGAAACGCCTGCTGCTGGTTCTTGGGATCGCTGCGATGAGTGCGCCTGGGGTCGCACAGATCGCCGATCCTCAAGTGCAGGCGCTGATGACGCGTTATGCCGACCGGTTCAACAAGGGCGATTCAGCGACTATGGCGAAGGAGCTATACGTCAAGGACGACGAAGCGGCGCTGGCGGCCAAGTTCGAGGCGTTACGCAAGGACGAGTTCGGCAAGCTCGATCTCTATGGCTTCAAGGCGTGCCCGGTCGTGGGCGACAGGACGAAGGTGGAGATGCGCTACGGGCTGCTCTATACCTATGGCGGCCTGATGAATGGCGACCAGGCGAAAGTGTTCGATCTGGAAAAGACGCCAGCCGGGTGGCGCATCGCCTCCGAAGCGGATGCGCCCTACGACTCACAGCTGGCTTGCTAGACGCTAGGCGCTAGGCGCTAGGCGCTAGACGCTAGACGCAGGCGAGCGTGAAGCGCTCGACCATGTCGCTGGTGTCGGCGCCGCTCGGCCGTTTGGCGCCGCCGACCAGCCACAATGAATTGTCGAGCATGACGGCGCCGAGCCCGTGTCGCGGCGTCGGCATTGGCGCCGCTGCGGTCCACGCATCGGCCTTCGGATCGTAGCGCCAGACTTCGGCGTGAACGCCGCCTTGGCCGCCGTTTGGGCCGCCGATGAAATACTCGCCCCCGAAGACGTAGAGCGACCCGCCGAGCGCGCCGGCCGCGTTGCCGCCCGCGCCTGAGCCCTTTGGCATCGGCGCTGCGGTGCGCCAGCCGTCTTCCTTCGGGTCGTAGACTTCATGCGCATCGCTCGGGCCGCCGGCGACGCTGCGGCCGCCGGCGACATGCCAGAGACCGTCGATCACGGCGCCGGCGGCGCTGTTGCGGGCGGAGAGAGCGGGTGCGGCCTTTGTCCAAACGTTCGCGGCGGGATCGAAGACAAGGTGGCGATCGACATCCTGATGGTCGCCATAGGCTGCGTTTGCTGCGCCTTTCGGGCGGCGGCCGCCGATGATGTGGATGTTATCGCCAAGGCTTGTTGCGACGATTTCGGCATGCGGCGCCGGCGATGGCGCCAACGTCGACCAGCTGTTGCCGGCGTCGTCATAGACGAGCGTATCCGACGACATGATCCAGGTGACGCGGTCAGGGTCGCTGCCGAACCCACCGAGCAGGTAAAGCGCGCCCTTGTGATCGACTGCATGCGGGTGGTGGCGCCTTGCGGGCAATGGGGCGAGCTGGACTGTGGCGCCGGTCGCGGGATCGTAGGCGATGTGCTGGCTGGAAACTCCGGTGACGCGCCCGCCTTCGGCGAGGAGGCCGCCGGCAATGTGGATGCGGCCATTGTGCGCGGCGGGATAGATTTCCTGCACGGCGAAGGGAAGCGCGGGCCGGGCGCTCCAGCATCCGCCCATGTCGGATGGGGTGAGGGCCCCCTGGGGCGCGGCGGGCGCCTTGGTGCAGCAGGAGGCGAGGCCCGCGCCTGCGGCGAGCATCGCCGTCCTGCGGGTGAAGTCTCGCGATATCGTCATGCGATCCTCGTGCTCGGCGCTTGCTCGACTATGCCCTGCGAAGCGATACCATGAGCCAGAAATTTTGGGGACTGATCCATGCGTTTACTGTTTGCAGCCGCCATCATATCTCTTCCCGGGTGCGCCATGGCGCCTGAGCCGGCGAAGCCGGAAGCCGCCGTGGAGCAGACGATGTGGGACTACACCAAAGCCTGGAACAAGCACGACGCGGCGGCGATCGCGAAAAATTTCTACCGCACCGGGCCGACGGTTGAGGAGCAGACGGCGAGGCTGGAGCGCAGCTTCGAGAATCTGCGCAGCCAAGGCTACCACCACTCGGACATCTTCGAGATCAAGGCCTGCATGACGGGCGCAGACACGGCCTGGGCGGGCATGAAGTTCTCGCGCCTGAAGGCCAATGGCGAACCGCTGCCGCCGAAGGACCGCGCCAGTTCCTACTCGCTGACGAAGTTCCCAGACGGCTGGCGCATCACCACGGTCGGCGTCGGCGGCGTGAGTGCGGACAAGCCGCTGGCTTGCCCTGCGGGCTGAACTGCAGCGAGCTAGATCCCGTCGCCTGAATCGAAGGCTTCGCTGCCGACATCGACTACCGAGAACGTTCCCTTTTCGGGGTCGCGCCAGTGCAGTTCGCCGCGGCCGATCGAGAACCATGCCCCGTCCATGTTGAGGCCGCCGTGCTCGATGGCGCTGCGCACGAAGGGGAAGGACAAAAGGTTCTTCAGCGACTGGCCGACCGCTCCGTGCTCGACGGCTTCCTGCCAGTCCTTGCTTGGAATGGTCGCATCCGCCAGCACGGCGTCACGCGCCTCGGCGGCGATCTCGACCCAGGGTGCGATGAAGCGGCCGATCGGGCGGTGATCGGCGGCGGCGAGGCTGGCCGCGATGCCGCCGCATCCGCCATGGCCCATGACGACGATCTGCTTCACCTTGAGCTGCGTCACCGCAAATTCGAGCGCGGCCGAGACGCCGTGCCTTCCGGCCGTCTCTTCATAGGGCGGGACAAGCGCGGCCACGTTGCGCACGACGAAGAGTTCGCCGGGTGCGGCGTCGAAAATCATGGCGGGATCGGCGCGGCTGTCGGCGCAGGCGATGATCATCGTCGCCGGGCGCTGGGTGTCCTGCAGGCGATGGAAGAGGTCGCGGGCCTCGCGATAGCGGCGGGTGCGGAAGCGGCGGTAGCCGGCGATGAGATCCTGTGCGTCGTCGGCGAAGTCGATCATCTTGCTGCCCGCCTATATAAGATCGGGCAGGGACGCAAACCCGATGCTTTCGCAGGTGGCGATTGACCGCGGGGCGCCTTTGGCCGACAAGGTACGCAGTGTTCCGTTAGGCTGGGTAACAGCCGAAAGCTGCATTTCCAGCCATCGAAGAAGGAGGCCGCCGTGAGTGACAGCGAACTGCCTCCGTCTTCTATAGAAGGCGAAGAGGCAGCGAAGCGGCGCGTCGGACCCAAGCGCAGCGAGGCATCGACCAATGCCGTGCTGGTCGCGGCTTACACCGAACTTTCCGAGCATGGCTGGCGCGGATTTTCGGTCGATCGGGTGGCGAAGAACGCCAAGGCGTCGAAGCAGACCATCTATCGCTGGTGGAAATCGGCGGCATGTCTTGCGGTCGATGCAGCGCTATCGACGCTGTCGCAAAAGTCGGTCACGCCGGCAAGCAATGACGTGCGCGACCGAATCTCGGCGCTGATCGAGCCGCTGCTGGTGGCGGTGCGTACGGGCGATGGCGCGCATGCATGGCGCGGCGCCTTGCTCGCGGCGGCGGACGACCAGGATGCGGGGGAGGTTTTCCGTGCGTGGTTCTCTGAAAGCGTGAAGATTCCGCTGCGGCACATCCTGGCGGAGCAGGCGCTGAAGGGATCTATCCGCCGCGACTGGGATATCGATCTTGCGACCGAGCTGATGTTCGGACCGGTGTGGCACCGGCTGATAGCCATGCGCGGCCCTGTGCCGGAAGTCTATTCGCGGCGGCTGGTCGAGAGCGTGCTGCGGGCCCTGTCGCCGACGCCTTGAAGCCGGTTGACTTCCCCTAACGTCACCACGGTCTTTGAGCGCTCGTGGGTTTACAGTGTTTTCTGTCCCAACGTGTTTTGTGTGTGGGCAGCAAGGCTCCGCAGGCGTATTCTTCCACGATCTGCCGGCATCGGACCGGCGTTCGGTTGGAAGGATCGAGCCATGGGATTCGGCCGCAGGCTGCTTCTTGCAGCGACAGTGATGACCCTCGTTGCGGCGCCCGCGCTCGCGGCAAATGGCGGCGGCGGCGGGGGCAGCGTCGAGACGCCGAGCGCCTCTGGCCGCGGCATGGATCCGGCAAAGCGCTATGCCGAGGGCATGGAGCTGCTGAAGGCCAGCAACTACAAGAAAGCCGAGAAGGCTTTCGATGACGTGCTCAACGTCGCCGCGCGCGACCCCAACACCAACTACATGATGGCGCTGACGCAAATCGGGCAGCAGGATTTCAAGAACGCGCGGAAGTACCTGCGCAACGCCGTGAAGTACAAGGCCGATTTCCCATTGGCGCGCGGCTATCTCGGCGCGATCGAGGCGAAGCTGGGCGATGCCGAGAAAGCCAACGAGCAGAAGACTGCGCTCGCCGAGATGAAGACCAAGTGCGCGGATGCGTGCCCGGACGCCGCGGCGATCAGCCAGGCCATCGCGCAGATCGAGGCGTCGCTGGCGACGCCGGATACGCCGATTGTCGTTGCGGGTGAGACGAGCCGCCTGGCTTCCCGGTCGGACGGCGGCGCGGCCTATCTCGCCGCCTCGGCGCTGATCAATGAGGGCCGCTACCAGGACGCGCTCTATTCGCTCAGCGCGGCGGGCATGGCGCTCGGGCCGCACCCCGACGTTCTGACCTATCAGGGCTTCGTCAACCGCAAGCTCGGCAATTACGACGTCGCGATCAGCTATTATTCGGCGGCGCTGAAGCTCGACCCCGTACATCGCGGCGCGAACGAATATCTCGGCGAGTACTATGTCGAGACCGGCCAGCTTTCGAAGGCGAAGGCCCAGCTGGTGAAGCTTGAGAAGATCTGCACGTTCGGATGCGAGCAGGCCGAGGAGCTGCGCCGGTGGATCGCCGGCGCGAAATCATAAGGCCTCTCTTCCCAGCCTTTGCGGGAATGATCGTGGCGGCTGTGCTTGGCGCAGCCGCCTGTTCGTCTGCGCCCGAGGCCGACAGGATTGCCGAGCAGCAGTCCGGCATCCGCGCCCTGCGCTGGGTCGCGAAGGACGCCGATACGGTGAGATTCCTGACTGCGCAGCCCGTCGCCTGCGAGCGCGCGGCTGAGCCGGGCCGGGAAGCAGAGCGGCGCAAGCGCGGGAAGCTCGCGTTCGAAAGCCCGGCCCTGCTCGGAGGGGCGGCGGCGCGGATGGGGCTGTCGTGCTCGTCCTGCCATCTCAACGGGCGCGGCAATACGGACTTCCTCGTTCAGGGCGTGTCGGGCGAGCCCGGCACCGCCGACGTGACGTCGAGCATTTTTTCCAAGGTGAGGGGAGACGGGGTGTTCAATCCCGTTCCAATCCCTGACCTTGCGAGGAAAGACGGCAAGCAGATCAGGGACCGGAAAAGCCCGGCGTTCCGCGACAAGGTCCACGGCCTGATCGTCGAGGAGTTCGACGGGCAGGAGCCGCCGCCGCAAGTCTTCGACGACGTGCTGGCCTATCTCGATGGGCTCGACATTGCGGGCTGCGAGGATGCCAACGCCATGGAGGATCGTGGTCAGCGTGATGACATGTCCGCCGCGATCACGGCGGCGGCTTATGCCGAGAGCGCCGATACGGCGCCGGCCGTCGCGCTGTTCTATCTGCGCGTCGCGCGAGAGCGGATCGAGCGGTTGCATGAGCGTTATGCTGGAGAGGGCCGCGACCTGACGCAGGTGCGATTCGATCTTGTGGAGATGAGCCGCAAGCTCGGCGTGATCGCCGAAGACATGCGCGCGGGAAGGCCGCCTGCGCCGACGATTTATGGCGACTGGATGGAGCTGGCGGGGCAGCTGGACAGGCTTGAGCGAAAATCGCTCTACGATCCCGCCGTGTTGAAGGCCGCGCTGGCCAAAGGACCGCTTGTGCCGCCATGAAAAGGCGTTCGATGGGGGCTCGACTTGCCCGTTGAAACCTCCTATATGCCCCCTCGAACCAGTTCTCACATCGAAGCGGCGGCCCCGGGAACTGGGCCGCCGCTTCGCATTTCCGGCCTTGTTTTTCGGCCCTTAACCAAGGATCAGCCCTCCGCATGCGGGCGCAGAGCGAACTCGAGATACGCATCCTCGACATGATCGAGCCCGAGGCGAAAGCCATGGGGCTCGACGTGGTGCGGCTGCGCGTCATGGGTTCGCACACGCCCGTGCTGCAGATCATGGCCGAGAAGCCCGACGGTACGATGGATGTAGAAGACTGCGCGAAATTCTCGCGCCGCATTTCGCCGATCCTCGAGACCGAGGACCCGATCGCCGGCGAATATTCTCTGGAAGTGTCTTCGCCCGGCATCGACCGGCCGCTGACGCGCCGGGGCGATTTCGCGAAGTGGGCCACCCATGAGGTCAAGGTCGAGCTGGGCTCGCCAAACGCCGAAGGCCGCAAGCGGTTTCACGGCTGGATCATCGGCGAGACCGACGGCGTCGTCGAGCTGACGCTGAAGGACGGCGGTTCGGCGAAAGTCGCGGTCGACGATCTGGTGAAGGCGCATTTGGTGCTGACCGACAAGCTGATCCAGGACGCGCGGTCGAGAGGGCAGGCGCCCGCGGCCGAAGTGAAAGACGACGAGGAATTTTCTGAGCTTGGCGGCGATTTCGACGATGTCGAAGTCGAGGAAGACGACATTGGCGAAGATGAAGGTGCGTTGGACGAGGACGCAGAAACGTCCGCGTCGGACAACAGGGAGTAAAGAATGGCTACCGTAGGCGTTTCCGCAAACCGGATGGAAATCCTTCAGATCGCGAACGCGGTCGCACAGGAGAAATCCATCGACAAGCGCATCGTGCTCGAAGCGATGGAAGAGGCGATCCAGAAAGCCGCGCGCTCGCGCTACGGCCTGGAGCACGACATCCGCGCGGAAATCAACCCGGACTCTGGCGAAACGCAGCTCTGGCGCGTGCAGACGGTCGTCGAGACGGTCGAAAACCCGGTGACCCAGCTGTCGCTGGCCGACGCCAAGAAGATCAACAAGGAAGCTGAGATCGGCAACGAGCTGCGCGACGAACTGCCGCCGTTCGAATTCGGCCGCGTCGCCGCACAGACGGCCAAGCAGGTCATCACCGGCAAGGTCCGTGAAGCCGAGCGCGCCCGTCAGTACAACGACTTCAAGGACCGCGTCGGCGAGATCATCAACGGCACGGTGAAGCGCGTCGAATACGGCCACGTGATCGTCGACCTCGGCAAGGCCGAAGGCGTCATCCGCCGCAATGACGGCATTCCGCGTGAGAATTTCAACACCGGCGACCGCGTGCGCTCGTACCTCTACAAGGTCTCGGCCGAAGCCAAGGGTCCGCAGATCTTCCTGTCGCGTTCGCACCCGAGCTTCATGATCGCGCTCTTTGCCCAGGAAGTCCCCGAGGTTTACGAGGGCGTCATCGAAATCAAGGCCTGCGCCCGCGATCCGGGCTCGCGCGCCAAGATCGGCGTGTTCAGCCACGACAACTCTATCGATCCGGTCGGCGCGTGCGTCGGCATGCGCGGCGCGCGGGTGCAGGCGGTCGTGTCGGAGCTCGGCGGCGAGAAGATCGACATCATTCCGTGGTCGGGCGACGACGCGACATTCATCGTCAACGCGCTGCAGCCGGCGGAAGTGTCGAAAGTGGTCATCGACGAGGAAGAGGGCCGCGTCGAAGTCGTGGTGGAAGAAAGCCAGTTCCCGCTGGCGATCGGCCGCCGCGGCCAGAACGTGCGTCTCGCCTCGCAGCTCACCGGCTGGCAGATCGATCTGATGACGGAAGCTGCGGATAGCGAGCGCCGCCAGCGCGACTTCAAGGAACGCACCGACCTGTTCCAGAAAGCGCTCGACGCCGACGAAACGCTGGCCCAGCTGCTGGCGTCCGAAGGCTTCGAGACAGTGGAAGAGATCGCCTATGTCGAGCTCGAAACCCTCGCCGCGATCGAGGGCTTCGACGACGACATCGCCGCCGAGATGCAGGCGCGAGCGAAGGAGTATCTCGAGAAGCTCACGGCCGAGCTCGATGCCCGCCGCAAGGAGCTGGGCGTCGTCGACGAGGTCGCGTTCATGGAGAACGTCACCCCGCAGATGGCGGTCAAGTTCGGCGAGAACGGCGTCAAGACGATCGACGATCTCGCGGGCCTCGTGCCCGACGACCTGGTCGGCTGGAAAGAGCCGGGCCCGGACGGCAAGCCGAAATTCCAGCCCGGACTTTTGGAGAAGGCCGAGATGTCCCGCGAGGACGCCGAACTCTTCATCCTGAAGGCGCGCGTGGTCGCCGGCTGGGTCGAGCCCAAGGCGCTCGAAGATGCGCTCGCGGCCCGCGCCGCGGCGCTGGACGCCGAAGAAGCCGAGCTCGATGCGAGCGGCGGAGAGACATCGGCGGATACGGCCCGCAGCCGTGGCGACGAACTGTTCAACCTGAAAGGCGCGCATGCCGCCAACAGCGAACAGTCCTGATGCCGAGCTGACGGGCATACCACAAGGGCCCGATGCGGTCCCCGAGACCGACGCAGGGCCTCCCCGCGCCGGCAAAGGGCCAATGCATAAGAATGGGCGCGATCCCGAGCGACGCTGCATCGCGACGATGCAGAGCCGCCCGCAATCGCAGATGATTCGTTTCGTCCTGTCCCCGGACGGAGATGTGACGCCCGACCTCGCCGCCCGCTTGCCGGGCAGGGGGGCGTGGGTAGCGTCGGACCGCTTGTCGGTCGAGGCGGCGGTGAAGAAGGGCGCCTTCGCGCGGGCCTTCAAGGGCAAGGCGAAGGCCTCGGTCGAACTTGCCGCCCAGGTCGAACAATTGATGGCTAGGCGCTGTCTCGATCAGCTCGGACTCGCAAAACGCGCCGGCGATCTCATATTGGGGTTCGAGAAGGTGCGTGATGCGATCAGGTCGGCCCGGCCGGGCTGCGTGATCGAGGCCTCCGACGGGGCGCACGACGGGCGGGGGAATGTGCTTGCCCTGTTGCGCGCCGTACACGGTCCGGACCGCGATTCAGAGCCCCCGCCGGGGCCGGATCCCGGTCAAGATGAACGGCCTGACAACCAAGCAATTCCGCCTGTGATCGGCTGTTTTTCGGCGGATGAATTGGGCATGGCCTTGGGGCGCGAGCGTGTGATACATGCATGCCTCAAACAAGGCCGTTTCGCGCAAGGCTGGATGGGGGAGCTGGTACGGCTTTCCGGTTTCCGGCGCGTTTGGTTGTCCTTCGATGATCGCCCCAGAGCGGGCGCTTCGCCGAACGATGACGCGGTGCAAGAAATTGACGACACCCAGGCCCGTGCTCCCGGGGGCGATCCTCCGGCGCCGCGTGCTGCAAAAGAAGTGAATGAATGAGCGATACGAAAGACACGGATAACACTGGACGCCGGCCGCTGACTCTCAAGCGGTCGGACACAGGCACCGTGAAGCAGAGCTTCTCGCACGGCCGCTCCAAGCAGGTCGTGGTCGAGACCAAGAAGAAGCGCGTCGTGGTGACCCCCGGCGCGCAGCCGAAGGTCGTGCGCCCCGAGCCGGAGAAGACCATCTCGCCGACGCCGCTCGCAGTCGCCGAAGAGAACGCACAGAAGCGTGGCCTCTCGGAAGCCGAGCTGAAGGCGCGCCAGGCCGCGCTGCAGCAGCGCCGCGTCGAGGAAGAGCGCCGCAAGGCTGAACAGGAAGCCATCGAGGAAGCCAACAAGCGCCGTCAGGAAGAAGCCAAGCGCATTGCTGAAGATGAGAAGCGTCGCGCTGAAGCCAGCGCCGCGCGTGGCGATGCGCCTGGCGCAGTTGTCGCTGATGATGAGGAAGACGGCGGCGGCCGTGGCGATCGGACCGCTTTCCGTCGCGATGGCGGCGCCGGCAGAGGCCCCGCTCCCAGACCCGGCGCAGGCGCCGGTCCCCGCGGCCCCGGCGGTCCTGCCCGTGCTCGAACTGACGGTCCTCGTCCCGGTGGTCCCGGCGGCGACCGTCCACGTCCTGCAGGCGCTCGCCCTGGCGGGCCTGGCGCGGCGCTTGGCCGTCCCGGCGGCCCCCGTCCGCTCGCTCCGCTGGATCCGGATGACCTGACGCCGCTGAGCGAACTTGGCGGCCGCGTCAAACGCGCCAAGACGGCCGCCGGCGATGAACCGACAGGCGAAAAGGCGCATCGTCCCGCGAAGGACGAGCCCAAGCGCAGACAGGGCAGGCTGACGATTTCAGCGGCTCTGGGCGACGACGAGGAAAAGCAACGCTCCTACGCCGCCGTTAAACGCGCGCGTGAGCGCGAACGCGAACGCAGGCTGAAGATGGCCGGCGGCGCTTCCGAGAAAGTCATGCGCGAAGTCATCCTGCCTGAATCCATCACCGTCGCCGATCTCGCCAACCGCATGAGCGAGCGGCAGGCCGACGTCGTGAAATTCCTGATGCAGCAGGGCGAGCTTGTGCGCTCGACCGACGTGCTCGACGCCGATACGGCGCAGCTGATCGTCGAGGAATTCGGCCACACCGTGAAGCGCGTGGCGGAATCCGACGTCGAGATCGGCCTTGAGGGCGATAGCGATATCGACGTGAACCTGCAGCCGCGGCCGCCGGTCGTGACCGTCATGGGCCACGTCGACCACGGCAAGACCTCGCTGCTCGATGCGCTGCGCCAGACCGACGTCGTGTCGGGCGAGGCGGGCGGCATCACCCAGCACATCGGCGCCTATCAGGTGCAGCTGAAATCGGGCGAGAAGATCACCTTCCTCGACACGCCCGGCCACGCGGCCTTCTCCTCGATGCGCGCCCGCGGCGCCAACGCCACCGACATCGTGATCCTCGTGGTCGCGGCGGACGACGGCGTGATGCCGCAGACGATCGAGGCGATCCAGCACGCCAAGGCGGCCGGCGCGCCGATCATCGTGGCGGTCAACAAGATCGACAAGCACGACGCCGATCCCGACAAGGTGCTGACGCAGCTCCTGCAGTACGATGTGCAGGTCGAATCGATGGGCGGCGAGACGCCGGCCGTCAAAGTGTCGGCGACCAAGAAGATGGGCCTCGACGACCTGACGGCGACCATCTCGGCGCTCGCCGAAGTGCTCGAGCTGAAAGCCAACCCGGATCGCGACGCCGACGGCGTGGTGATCGAGTCCAAGCTCGACAAGGGCCGCGGCTCGGTTGCGACCGTGCTGGTCAATCGCGGCACGCTGAAACGCGGCGACATCATCGTCGCCGGCGCGCACTGGGGCAGGGTGAAGGCGCTCAACAACGAGCGCGGCCAGTCCATCGAAACAGCAGGCCCCGCGACGCCGATCGAGATCCTCGGCCTCGATGGCTCGCCCGATCCGGGCGATGCATTCGTAGTCGTCGATTCGGAACAGCGCGCGCGGGAAGTCATCGACTACCGGGTCCGCACTAAGCGGAACAAGACTGGCACCGGCATGCGCACCTCGCTCGACCAGATGCTGGCGCGCCTCAAGGAAGGCGGGCCGGCGACGTCAGGCGGCCTCAAGGAAGCGACCTTCATCCTCAAGGGCGACGTGCAGGGTTCGGTGGAAGCCATCACCCAGGCGCTCGAGAAACTGTCGACCGAGGAAGTTCGCGCACGCGTCGTGCTCGGCGCGGTGGGCGGGATTTCGGAAAGCGACGTGCAGCTGGCGGTCACGGCCAACTCGCCGATCATCGCGTTCAACGTCCGCGCCAACAAGCAGGCGCGCGACCTCGCCGAACGCGAAGGCGTCGAGATCCGCTACTATTCAATCATCTATAACCTGATCGACGACGTGAAGAACACGCTGTCGGGCATGCTGGCGCCGGAACGTCGCGAGACCTTCCTGGGCTATGCGGAAATCCTGCAGGTGTTCTCGATCTCGAAAGCGGGCAAGGTCGCCGGCTGCCGCATCACGGAAGGCATCGTGAAGCGCGGCTGCGGCGTTCGCCTGCTGCGCGACAACGTGGTGATCCACGAAGGCACGCTGTCGACGCTCAAGCGCCACAAGGACGAAGTCGCCGAAGTGAAGCAGGGCATGGAATGCGGCATGGCCTTCGCCAACTATCAGGACATCCGCGAAGGCGACCAGATCGAGTGCTTCCAGGTCGAACTGATCGAGCGGAAGCTGGCCTAAGTCCTCTCGAACAAGACGATACAGACCGCCGGTCCCCAGGGGCCGGCGGTTTTGTTTTGGGTAACCGTGCGGATCGCCGGGTCTTCAGAGAGTTGAACCGCTGAGGGTTACCGGCGAGATTGGCGCGGTGGAGCTCAGATTCACCTGCGACTACCGAGGAGCAGAGGCGGCGGCCAGCCGGCGCATCCTCAACCGCGCGATCTACCGCCGCGCGGGACGAGTGCTGCCGCATTCGGCCATCCTGATTCCCGCGCTGCTCTATCTGGGCTTTGCTTTCTACACCAACTGGTCCGGCTGGCTGGGGCGGTATTCGCTGCCGGCGATCGTCGCGATCGGCATCGTCGTGCTGATCTACATCCGCTTCGCGGCCCCGGAGATCAACAGACGCGAATTCGCCCGCGCCTCGGGGGTGACGGAGCTGGAAGGGCGGAGGGTCAGCTACGAGTTCAACGAGGAAGGCTATCGCATCCGCTCGGAGCATTTCGAAGGCTTCCAGAAATGGGCGGGCGTCGACCGCATCATCGACGAGGGCGGCATGGTGCTCATCGTGCTGGGGGCCAGCGCGACTTTCCTGCCGAGGCGGTTGTTTTCATCGGCCGGGCAGAGGCGCGAATTCGTCAGCTGGGCTCTCTCGCGCCTGACGCCGCCGGCTCGGAAACGAAGCAGCATTCGGTGAAATTTTACCGACCGGCTGAACCGGGTGTTCACCACAGGTTGGCATAACGGGTGTCTACTGAGGCCTCGCCAGATTGCGGGGTCGTGGGGAATGCGCGCAGGAGGCGGACCATGCATCAAGCCTCTATTCTCATGACCGCCTTCGTCATGATCATGGCGGGCGCCTGGATCGCGATGTACGAGCTTTCCGACCAGGAAGCGCAGGCTGCTCCGGCCGCGGCTTCGGACACAGTCCCGGCCGCCGGCGAGTAGCCTTCCGAAATCCCGGTTAGCCCCCTTCGCAGGCATGAATCACCCGAATTCGGGTGTGACGGCCTCGAAAAAGAGCTCGATTGAGCGCGACATTCGGCAGGGCCAGGACTAAATTCGCTCCCAACAAAAAAGACTTTGGAGGGAGGAATGAACATGGCGACCCTGAAATTGCGGAGTCTTGCCGGCGGCGCATCCATGGCGGTCGCAGGTGCGATGCTTGCCGCGTGCACGACGACGGCATCGGCGCCCAGCCTCGCGGTAGCGGTGGAGGATGCGGCCGCGGCGACGAAGGCCGGCCCGGGCAAGATCGAAGTGAAGGTCCTGTCATCGCGCTATGACCTGGTTTCGGGCGGCGATGCGCTGGTCGAGGTGAAGGCGAGCGAGGGCGCAAAGGCGAGCGACCTGCGGGTGACGCTGAACGGGCGCAACCTGGTGACGCCGCTGAAATACGACCAGCCGTCGAACACGCTGCGCGGCGTGGTGACCGGCCTCGACACTGGCGGGAACTGGCTGCAGGTGACGGGCCTCACCGGCTACACGGTGAGCCAGCCCCTGATCAACTATCCGTCGACTGGGCCGATCCTCTCCGGCCCGCACATGACGCCCTACGAGTGCCGCACGGTGGAGTCGGGCCTCGGCGAGCCGACCGACGCCAACTGCTCGGCGCCGATCCGCTATGACTGGTTCTACAAGAGCGGCAATGACTTCAAGCCGCTGGCCAATCCCAGGCAGCGCCCGGCCGATGTCGCGACCACGACGACGATCGACGGCAGAACCGTGCCCTACATCGTTCGCGTCGAAAGCGGCGTCATCGACCGGTCGATCTATCGCATCGCCATGCTGGACGATCCCTCGACCGATGCGATCGGCATGCCGGACGGCTGGAATGGCCGGCTCGGCGTCACCTTCGGCGGCGGGGCGGGCACGCAGTACAACCAGGGAACCAATAAGGTCGAGTCGGTCCTGTCCGACCTCTACCTGTCGCGCGGCTTCGCCTACATCAACTCGACTGAGCTGGTGAACCAGCAGCACGGCAACGCCGTGCTGCAGGGCGAGCACCTGATGATGCTGAAGGAGCGCTTCATAGAGGCCTATGGCGTTCCAAAATGGACGGTGGGCACGGGCGGCTCGGGCGGCTCGATCCAGCAGATGGTGATCACGCAGATGTATCCCGGACTGCTCGACGGCCTGCAGCCGTCGCTCAGCTTCCCTGATTCGACCATGAACACCGCCGACTGCGGCGTGCTGCAGAACTTCTGGAAGTCCGCCGACGGCAAGACGTGGAGCAGGGAGAAGAAGGAAGCCGTCGAAGGCTACGCCAACGGGGCCTGCATTTCGTGGGAGCGGTCCTTCGTGCCGGTGATGGTGGCGACCAACGCGCGCGGATGCGCCTTGAACGACGCCAGCCTGATCTATGATCCCAAGAAGAACCCCAAGGGTGCGCGCTGCACGATCACCGACATGCGCGTCAACATCTATGGCCGCGATCCCAAGACCGGCTTCGCGAAAAAGCCGCAGGACAATGTCGGCGTGCAATACGGGCTGAAGGCGCTGAATGACGGCAAGATCAGCGTCGATGAGTTCCTGCAGCTCAACGACAAGGTCGGCGGCAACGACATCGACGGCGGGTTCATCAAGACGCGGTCGGTCGGCAACCCGGATGCGCTGAACGCGGTCTATGCTTCGGGCCTGATCAACACGTTCGGCGGCGGGCTCAAGAACGTGCCGATGCTGCACTATCGCACCTATACCGACACGACCGAGCCGGGCGACATCCACGACCGCCACCGCGATCTCACGATCCGCGCGCGGCTGGAGAAGGCGACGGGGCGTTCGGACAACCAGGTGATCTGGGTCAGTCCCCGCGCCGAATCGCGCGAGAAGCCGGCCCCGGTGAACCTTGCGCCGATCGCTCTCACCGTAATGACCAGGTGGCTGGACGACATGGCGGCCGACCCCGCGCCGCTCAACACCGACAAGGTTGTAAAGCACAAGCCGGCCGATGCGGTGGACGCCTACTGGACGCAGGACGGCAAGCGCGTGAACGAGAAGGCGAGTTGGGATCCCGAGACAAGCTGGAACAAGACATTCCCGGTCCATCTCGAACCGCGCCTGATCGCGGGAGCGCCGCTGACCAACGACGTGATGAAGTGCCAGCTGAAGCCGATCGACTTCGCCGAGTACAAAGTGAAGTTCTCAAGCGCGCAGCAGAAGCGGGCGAAGAAGATCTTCCCGCAGGGCGTCTGTGACTGGTCGAAACCTGGCGTCGGCTATTCGCTGATCAAGGGGACGTATCAGCGGTACTAGGCATCGCGGGAATCTGAATGGGCCGCCGGTCCGCAGGGGTCGGCGGTTCTGTCTTGACGGCGACGCCCAGACAGCGCCGGGCGCCTGCCCGGCAAGGGACTATCGACCGGCGCCGTGCTGGCGGTCAGGCTTGGCCGGGCAGGCGCCCGGCGCTCTCCACCCGCCAGTCTACGAGCCCGACTCGATGCCCGCAGTCGCTAGTCATTGTCCTTGATGAAGTCCTCGATCTCGCGAACGAGCCCGTTGGAGAGCGGGAGGTCGGGGTTCGCATAGGTTGCGAGGTTGGCGGCGCGGTCGGCGGGCGCGTCCTTCAGCACATGGTTCATGCCCTTGATGAGTTCGAGATCGGTGCGCGGCGCCTTGTCGAGCAGGCGCGCGTCTTCGGCGGTGACCTGAAGATCGGTCGTGCCCTGGATGATCAGCGCCCGAATATCCGCCTGGCGGACGAGATCGACCGGATCGGCGGCGAAGACAGAAATCAGGAAGTCCTGCGCCTGCGGGGCGAACAGCGGCGTCAGGGCCGGGGTCATGGCGGAGGTGTCGATATGCCGGCCGGCCTCGATCTCGGCGATGGCGGCGAAGGCCTCGTCCAGCAGCGGCGTATTGGCGGGATTGGCCTTTAGCTGTTCACGGAGGACGTCGCCCATCTTCCGGCCCATGCCGGAGACGAGGATAAGGCCGCAGACGTCCTTACGACCAACAGCGGCGGCGGACACCATCAGCGCGCCTTCGGAATGCCCCAGCAGGAAGATGCACTTGCGCCGGGTCTGCGTTCGAACGGCGTCGATCCAGTTATGATAGTCCTCGACGTACTTTTCGACCGTGACGGCGTTGGCATCGCCGGCTGCAGCGCTGCCGAACATGCCGCGCTTGTCGACGCGCACCGTGGCGATGCCCTCTTCGGCAAGGCCTTCGGCTAGAAGCTTGTAGACGTTGGCCTTGACGCCCAGCGGGTTGTTGCCGTCCCGATCGGTCGGGCCGGAGCCCGGCACGATCAGCACGACAGGCGCGTTGGCGCGCGGTGAGAGCAGTGTGCCGTGGAGGTCGCCCGCGGCGATGTCGACAGGGCCGCTCGGCGGCGCCTGGCCATTCTCGCTCATGCGCAAGAAGCTGACGCCGACGCCGAGCGCGGCGGCGGCGACGCCGAGGACGAGCGCGATCATTGTCGCGCGGTTCCTCTGTTCGTCCTTCGCCTCGTCCTCCAGCGTCGTGTCATCGACCAGCGCGCGCCCCGGGCTCAGCGCCGTTCGCTCGAGCCGCTTAAGCGTGCGTTTGCCCTGCTGGCTGATAGCGAGCACCAGCAGCAGGACGAGAAGGATGATGGCGCCGGCGAGGAGATAGACCCAGAATGGCGCGTCCATGAAACCCTCCCTTCGCTTCTGTCCTTCGCCCCTCAGCCTCCAACAATGCAGTTGACATTGTCGAGCGTCAATATCAAAGTGATATCACTACGATATTAATGGAGGGACCTGTGATCGCTCACAAGAAAACCAACGAACGCGCCGCGTCTACCATGTCCGGCGGTTTCCTGCTGGTGCTGTCGCTGGCCGGCTTCCTGCTGGCGGCCTGGATGCTGTTCCAGGGGATTGCGGGTGCCGAAAATGGCGCCCTGGATGACGCAACTGTTATGCTGTTTGTCGGCGGGGCGGTGGCGGTGCTGCTGGTTTCGATCCTGATTCTCACCGGGCTTTATTCGCTTCAGCAGAACGAAAGCGCGGCGATCACACTGTTCGGCAACTACAAAGGCACGGACAAGAAGCCGGGACTGCGCTGGGTGGTGCCCTGGTACACCCGCAAGAAGATTTCGCTTCGCGTGCGCAACGTCACCTCGCAGACGCTGAAGGTGAACGACAAAAAAGGCAATCCGATCGAGATCGCTGCGGTTATCGTCTGGCGCGTGGTCGACACGGCGCAGGCGCTGTTCGACGTCGACAATTATGAGACGTTCGTCAACATCCAGATCGAGACCTCGCTACGCGAGATCACTTCGCATTTCGCCTATGACCATGGTGAGGAAGACCAGCCCACGCTGCGCGCCGACGGCGTGAAGGTCGGCGAGATGCTGCAGGCGAGGTTGCAGGAGCGTGTTGCGATCGCTGGCCTGGCCGTCGACGAGGCGCGTCTCTCGCACCTGGCCTATGCGCCGGAAATTGCCTCTTCCATGCTGCGCAGGCAGCAGGCGGAAGCGGTGCTTGAAGCGCGGGCCAAGATCGTGCACGGCGCGGTGTCGATGGTGGAAAGCGCGCTGCAGCAGCTGTCCGAGCGCAGGATCGTGGTGCTGGACGACGAGCGCAAGGCGGCGATGGTGTCCAACCTTCTTGTGGTGTTGTGCGCCGACCGCGAGGCCCAGCCCATCGTCAATGCGGGCTCGCTCTATTAGACTCAGCACAAGGCAGGCGAGCCCATGCCTTCGCCCGGCAAGAAAGCGTTTCCTCTAAGGCTCGATCCGGCGCTCCACGCCGCGATCGAGCGCTTGGCGTCGCAGGACCTGCGCAGCGTGAACTCTGAAATCGAGTTTTTGCTGCGCGAGGCGCTGAAAAGGCGGGGTATGAACCTGAAGGATGAAAAGTAGCTAGCAACGCCCGGCGTCCCAGCGCTAGGCTTTTATGTCAAGAAGCCTGGCTGACATCTCGGCGTCGATGCGCAGCACAACAAGGTTCGCCGCAAACCCGTTGCTTGCCGTGATCAGTTGCAACGTCTCCTCGACGAGATCGACATCGGGGGCCGCAACCATTCCCTCGTCGTCGGCGTAGGGCGCGTGCGGATCATAGGTCGTGATGATGTCCGTGGGGTAGGACTCGATGCGAGCCAGTGTTCCGCCGCCGTTCGCAGGCATCTGGACCACGCGCAAAGGGTGGTAGGCGGGGGGATAGCCGGCGGCGGCGCCTGCGCCCGGCAGCGGCCCATTCGATCTCGCATTTGCGATATTGCTGGCGGCGGCGGCGAAGCGCAGCGTGGCTGCCTTCATTCCGGACAGGGCGATGGCGCTGACAGGGCTCATACCCGATCATTGCGTGCAGGTCCCGAATCCGGCCTTTGCCGGCGAACCCAAATTTCGATGAAATTTCCCGGGCCTCGATGCCCAATGCCCGATGCCCGATGCCCAATGGCCGGCGTCGCGGCGGAAGGCGCGACACTAACGCGGGTGGATTGTAGGCGGGACCGCGCGCACACTGCTCGATGCGGGGACTTCAAGTGTCCGGCGGCTCAGCCATGCCTCAGTCCTCTCCATCCTCCAGCGCAGCCGATGCTGCTCTCAGCAAGGTTCCGGCGGTAACGTTAGGATTCTGGATCATCAAGATCGCCGCCACGACGTTGGGCGAGACGGGTGGCGACACCGTGTCGATGACACTCAATCTCGGCTATCTGATCGGCACTGCGATCTTCCTCACGGCGCTGGTCGTTCTGGTCATCGCCCAGATCATGGCGAAGAAATTCCGTCCCGTGCTGTACTGGGCGACAATCATTGCCTCGACGACCGCTGGGACGACGATGGCTGATTTCGCCGACCGATCGCTCGGCATCGGCTATGCTGGCGGTTCGGCTATTCTTCTTGCTGCGGTGCTGGCTGTGCTGGGGCTCTGGTACGCGTCCGAGAAGACCATCTCAGTCGACACTGTAGCAACGCCGAAGGTCGAAGCTTTCTACTGGGTCGCCATCACGATCTCGCAGACGCTAGGCACCGCGCTGGGCGACTGGCTGGCTGATGATGCCGGCGTCGGTTTTCTGGGTGGCGCCGCGGTCTTCGCGGCGGCGCTGGCGGTAGTGGCGGCGCTCTATTTCTGGACCAGCGTGTCGCGACCGATCCTGTTCTGGGCCGCCTTCATCCTCACGCGCCCGCTGGGCGCAACGGTGGGTGATTTCCTTGACAAGCCATATGTGGAAGGCGGCCTTGCCTTGAGCCGCCCAATAGCCACGCTGGTTCTCGGCGTCTTCATCGTCGCGTGCATAGCATTGCTGCCCCAACGCGCGGGCCGCCATCCCAAATCGGAAGCCGCCGCGGGCTAGGTAGGGACGACGCGATAGCCCCAGCACAGGAACGGACATGCAGCACGCCGGTCTCGGGCGTCTCGCGTCGGATGATCACATGATCGGGGGGCCGATGGATGCGAGGTCGCCCGCGACGGGGTCCTTGCCATAGTCGTCCGGCGTGACGCTGACCCGTGCGCCGGCTTCGAGATCCTTCGGCAACGGCATGTTGGGAAGTTTGATCTTCGGCTCCGCGGCGCGCCTGCGCGTTGACTTCGGCGCCGTCAATCGGCGTCGAGCTCGCGCCCGTATCGAGATCCTGCATCCGATCGACCCATGTCCACAGCGCATCGAGAGGGGAAAGGATGTTCGCCTCGGGGCCACGCCGGAACCATCGGCGCTAGATGAGAGCGCTATGCCAGCGCCTTTCGGCCGGGCATGGCGAATCCGTGCGGTTGCCGTGGCAGGCGCCTAGCGCTCTGTTACAGCAGCGTCTGGCCGGTATGTCGGCGCTCGTGGTCCAGGAGCCATTGTTTCCGCCAGAGACCCCCGGCGTATCCCGTCAGCGTACCGTCGGCGCCGATGACGCGATGGCAGGGCAGGATGATGGCGCAGCGGTTCAGCCGGTTGGCGTTGGCGACGGCGCGCATCGCGGTCGGCCGGCCGATGCGAGTCGACACCTCTTGATAGGAGCGCGTGACGCCCGGCGGAATGCGGCGGAGTTCGTCCCATACCGCCTGCTGGAATTCAGTGCCAGCGTCTGCGATCTTCGATTTGAAGGTCAGAGTCTTGCCGGCGAAATAGTCCTTCAACTCCTGCTTGATCAGCTTGAGCGCGGGCGTCTCGCCCGGAAGGACGGTCGCGTTGAACTGCTTGCGGTAGCGCTCGACATGGTCCTGCAGCTTCTTGCGCTCGACGAACTCAAGCATGTGGAGTCTCTTTTCGTCAGCGATCGCGAGCATCGGCCCCAGCGGCGTGTCGATCCAATCCATCGCGAAGGCCAGCGCCTTGCGGGACTTCTGCGGCGCCTCGCCAAACTGACGCGAGAAGGCTTCGCGGAAGCCGCTGCCGGATTCAAAGCCGGCGTCGAGTTGAGCGGAAATCACGGCGTCGCCTTTTTTGATCGTGTTGAACGCGTGGCCCAGCCGGCGGGCGCGGGCGTATTGGGAGAAACTCATGTCGAACCGCTTCTGGAACTGGCGGCGGGCGGTGGCGGGCTCGATGTCCATCTCGCGCAGATCTTCCTCGCTCCAGCGGCGGGAAGGGTCCTCCTCGACAAGGCGCAGCAGCTTGTCGAGCACGACGCCCGGCGCGTTGGGATCGTCCAGCGGGCGGCAGCGCTTGCACGGCCGGAAGCCGGCCTCCATGGCCTCGTCCGGGCTGCCGTAGAAGGTAATGTTCTTCGACAGCGGCGTGCGCGCTGGGCACACCGGGCGGCAAAAGACGCCGGTGGTCTTGACGCCCACATAGACGACGCCGTCCAGCTCAGGGTCGCGGCGCAGAATGTGTTCGTAAAGCGTATCGTGGGAGGGCAGCCGGTTCAGCATGTCGGTTCGTCCTTCTGTGCACTCAAGATAGGCGTTCCCGGCCGCCATGGGACCGGAAAAACGACACGGTCATCATGTACCGGACAGCTTCTTGACAGCTGGGCCCCGTAGGCCTTTTAGAAGCCGATGAAACCGCCCTCCCAGAGACAGCTGCGCGCCGGAGAACTGATCCGCCATGCGCTGATGGACATCTTCTCGCGCGAGGAGTTCGCCGACCCTGCGCTGCACGGCAAGTCCATAACCATCACGGAAGTCCGCTGTTCGCCGGACCTAAAGCACGCGACGGCCTTCGCCGCGCCGCTGGGCGGCGAGGACATGGCCCCGACCATCGAGGCGCTCAACCGCGCGGCGGGGTTCTTGCGGGGGCGCCTCTCGAAGGAAATCGACATGCGCTACACGCCGCAGGTGCGGTTCATCGCCGACGACAGCTATGACGAGGCGCGGCGGATCGAACAGCTGCTGGCCAGTCCGCGCGTGCGCCGCGATCTCACAGATGACAAGGCCAAGGCCGGTGAGGAAGAGTGAGGGGCGGGGCGTGACGAAGTCCTTCATGATCGCCATCACCGGCGGCTCGGGCTCAGGCAAGACCACGCTGGCGCGGGCGCTGCACAACCGGTTCGGGCCTGACAGGTCCATCCTGGTCACCGAGGACAACTACTACCGGCCACGCGCCTTCTACGGGCCGGCGGCGCTCAGCATGTCCAACGCTGAACTCGAGGCGACGTACAATTTCGACGATCCGGCCGGCAAGGACATGGAGCACCTCAGGAGCGACATTGAGGCGCTTCGGCGCGGCGAGGCGATCGAGCAGCCGATCTACAACTTTCCAACCCATGACCGGTTGCACGGCGAGGTGAAGCGCATCGAGGCGCGGCCGATCGTGATCATCGAAGGCATCCACGTACTGTCGGACGTCTCCTTCGCGCCGCTTTTCGACCTCACCGTGTTCGTCGATGCGCCGGACGACCTGCGCCTGATCCGCCGCATAAGGCGCGACGAGGCGGAGCGCGGGCGCAGCGCGGAGAGCGTGATCCAGCAGTATCTGAGCTTCGTGCGCGCCGCGCACACGCGCTTCATCGAGCCCTCCAAGCATATCTGCGACATCGTCGTGGCGTGCGAGGAAGCGCTGCCGGACTCCGATACCGCGCAGGACGGCGATTTCGTCGATCGACTGGTGGCGCCGGTATGGACGCAGCTGCAGAAGCTCGGCGTTGCCCCGCAGGGCTGAGATACGGGTCTTGACCGGGATCGGGCCGGCGGCAGGAAACCGCGGGTTCTCCGAGCTGGAAGCGGGAAGCCGTTGCCGTTCGCGTTTGCGTGAGTTATGTTACTTGGCATAGGCCGCTCGATCGGCCCAAGAGCCCGAAGGCGTAAACGCCAAAAGGCCGAGCCGGAAACGGCGCCTCCCACGAGAATTCTCCCCCGGCGCGAGCGGGCCTTTGGCCTGCGGCTGTGGCGTGGGTTTGCGGTCAAACACACCCAGTCACGGCTTTCGGCGCGGCGCGAAACATCGCGCGTCCGCATGTTGGAGGTGGAGCATGACTTTGAGAAACGCGGCGCACGAGACGCAGGAAGAGCACAGATTCCGGTTCGACGAGAATGTTCGCGGCGCTCTGGTCGTGGTGGTGGGATCAGCGGCCCTCGTAGGGCTCGCCTGGGGCGCAATGATGGTTCTGACCTCGCCGGATGGCTGGGTCACCAAGGCGGCGAACAGCGCTCTTTCGGAAGACGTCCAGCTGGTCTCCTTCGCCGGCGGCGACGTCCGCTAGGCTCAGGCGGCGCCCGAGCCGCCTTCCTGGATGTCCGGCACGCCCACGATGTGGAAGCCGGCGTCGACGTGCACGACCTCGCCCGTGATCGAGCGGCCGAGAGGCGAGAGCAGATAGAGCGCGCAGCCCGCCACACCCTCCATCGAAGTATCTTCTTTCAGCAGCGACCAGTCGCGGCCGGTGCTCATCAGCGTCTTGCCGCCCTTGATGCCCGCCATGGCGAGCGTGCGCATCGGCCCGGCCGAGATGGCGTTGACGCGGATGCCTTTCGTGCCGAGGTCGCGCGCCGCATAGCGGGTCGCGGCCTCGAGGCCCGCCTTGGCGACGCCCATGACGTTGTAGGACGGCACGACGCGCTCGGCGCCCAGATATGTCATGCAGACGATCGATCCGCCCGGGTTCATCATTTCCGAGGCGCGGCGCGAGGCGTCGACGAAGGAAAAAACTGAAATGTCCATCGCGCGGCGAAAGCCCTCGCGCGTTGTGTTGCCGACGAAGGAGCCCTGCAGCTCGTCCTTGCCGGCGAAAGCGATGGCGTGGACCAGGAAGTCGATCGAGCCCCACATGGATTTCAGCTGGGCGAAGGCAGCGTCCATCTCGGCGTCGTTGGTGACGTCAGCGGAGATCATCGTCTTCATGCCGATGGATTCGACCAGCGGCCGCACCCGGCGCTCCAGCACTTCGCCCTGATAGCTGAAGGCGATCTCGGCGCCCTGGGCGGCCAGCTGCTGGGAAATGCCCCAGGCGATCGACTTGTCGTTGGCGACGCCCATGACGAGGCCGCGCTTGCCCTTCATCAGATCGCCTTTGGGGAAGATCCAGTCGGACATGGGGGCGCTCCTTGTGCTGGATCGCGGGGTAGGGGGCGGCGCGGGGCCAGTCAAGCAGCGTTAAGCGTCGACCCATTGCCCCGGCGTTTGCCGGGCCTTAGACGGAAACATGACCGGCAGCGGATCGCAGATGTGGGGGAAATCAGTTGAGTGAACTCAGCGATCTGATCGAGGCGGCAAGCCTGTCGCCCGGCAAGAGCGGTCTGTTGCGGGCGGTGCTGCGTGCGGCGCGGGAGGCGGTGGAGCCGGAAGAGGCGACCGAATGGCTGTCGCGCACGGAGCCCCGATCCTACGACACGGACACGCGCATACAGGCTGCACAATTCCTGGTCGAGGAAGACGACGCCGCCGAGGCCGCGCGCTGGACCGAAGGGCCCGAGGCGAAGCTGCGCCTCGCTCGCGCACGCGCCCTGCTGGCGGATGACCGCGTCGGCGAGGCCGCGGAAGCGTACAAGGCTGCAGTCGCGGCGGACCCATCGCTGAAGGACCAGGATCTCGACCAAAAGCTGACGCCGCGCGCCGCGAACGTGCACGGCGGCAATGTCGTCAACCTGCGCGGCAGGCCGGTCGATACGGCTGAGGCGTCCATCAACCGCACGGCGCGGGAGAGCAAGACGTTCGCCGACGTCGGCGGGCTGGAAGAAGTGAAGCGCGACATCTCGCGCAAGATCATCCTGCCCTTCAAGAAGCCGTCACTGTTCGACAAATTCAAACGCAAGGCTGGCGGCGGGGTACTGCTCTATGGCCCTCCCGGCTGCGGCAAGACGATGATGGCGCGGGCGACGGCGGGCGAAGTCGGCGCGCAGTTCATTTCGATCGAGATCGCCGAAATCCTCGACATGTATATCGGCCAGTCCGAGAAGCGGTTGGCGGCGGCGTTCGAGAACGCCCGCGCATCGACGCCGACCGTGCTGTTCTTCGACGAGATCGAGGCGCTGGCGGCGCGGCGCAGGTTCGGCCACGCCGATCATGGCGCGAGCCTCGTCTCGACCTTTCTCAACGAGATGGACGGCGTGAACGCCAGCAATGACGGCGTGCTGGTGCTGGCGGCGACCAACGTGCCGTGGGCGATCGACACGGCGTTCCGCAGACCTGGAAGGTTCGACCGCGTGTTGTTTATCCCGCCGCCGGACCGCGAGGCGCGGCTCGCCATCCTCGGCATGGCGCTCAAGGACCGGCCACAGGAGAACATCAATCTCGAGCCGATCGCCCAGGCGACATCGGGCTTCTCCGGCGCCGATCTGGTGGGGATCGTGGAAGCGGCTTGCGACTACGCCATCGAGGAAAGCCTCGATGGCGAGAACGTCGTGCCGATCAAGCAGAAGCACCTCAACGAAGCTGCGAAGGAGAAGAAGCCGACCACGCTTGAATGGCTTTCCCAGGCGCGCAACTACGCCAAGTATTCCAATGAAGGCGGGCTGTACGACGACGTGGTCGCCTTTCTCGACAAGCACTCGAAATAGCCGGGCCGGCCGATGGACCTGTTCCAGCGCGCCGCCAGTGAAAGCGCCGCCATCGCGCTGATGGACGCAGGCAACTACAAGGGCGCGGAGACCCGGCTGCGCTCCATGCTGGCCGAGGATCCGAACGACGCTCGTGCGCTGGCGCTGATGGCGCATTGCCGGATCTCGCTTGACGACGACAAGGCCGGGCTGAAAATCGCGCGCGAGGCGGCGGGCATCGATCCTGAGGACCCGTTGGTGAAGCGCACGCTGGCGCACGCTCTGATCCGCAACAACAAGTACAAGGAAGCCGACGAGATCACCACCGATCTCGCATCGCAGGATCCGGAGGATTCGAACTCGCTTTTCAAACTCGCCATCGCGCGCTTTGGACAGAAGGACTACATCACCGCAAAGCATTTGTTCGATGAGGCCGAGCAGCATGCGGGCGACAGTGTTCACGACCTGCTGAACGTTGCGCGGTTGAGGTTGCATCAGTGGAGCTATGAAAAGGCCGCTGCGCTGGCCAGGCGCGCAATGCTTCTCGATCCCAACCAGGGCGACAGCTTCTACATCATGGGCGAATGCGCGCTGGCGGCGAAGCAGCCCGTCGAGGCCTATGAACTGGCGCTGGAATCGCTGCGGCTGGAGCCGGGCGAGAAACATGTGCTGCGGCTGCTGACGCGGGCGAGGGCGCGGCAGAGCCCGCTGTTGAAGATGTTCCTGCCCGGCGTCGACTGGATCGTCGAGATGGACCGCAGCGGCCTCGTCATCGTGCCGCTGCTGATGATTCCGCTGGCCGGCTCCTTCCTGGTGTCGCTGATCTACGACCTCGCACGGATCGAGGCGGGCAGGCCGCCCGCGGTCGTACTATCCGTGGGATTGGGCGGCGTGCTGCTCTATGCGCTGGTCAGCTATCTGACGGCCGCGACCGCGCGAGCACGCATCCGCCGGGACCTGCGGAAGATCTCGCTGCTACCTAGGTTCTGAAGCTACTTCTTCGCGCTAGGCGCGTGCTTGAACAGGTCCACCGAGCTGAGCGACAGTCGGCCCGCCGCTTGACGCAAGTTTGTCGGGGATCGAGTATTATCCGGCCGGGGGCGCAAAGAATGGGAGACGGGGCGGAAAAGTCGGACGCGCAGCGCTCGGTGGATCGTTGGATCACGTGGGCGATACGGGCTTTTGCGATAGTTGTCGGTTCCGTGGTGGGCGCCGTCGTGGCTGTCGAGATCGCCGACACCGGCATAGTCATCGAAGAGATTTCGGTGCCGGCCGAACTCGGCCAGGAGGGCTACACGCCTTCCGTCATCGCCTATCAGATCCTCAGGGAAGTGGAGCATGTCGATAAGGTTGCGACGACGAGCAAGCGTCGCCCCGAAGTCGGCCTGAGTCGTGGTCAGGTAGAACTATCGTTGCCGGTTTTGAATATTTCGATCGGCTCAATCGTCGATTATTTCAAAACGAAGTTAGGAGTGCCGCGGCGGCGATTGCGAGGCGGCATCGTGAATTCCGAATACCGGGGTGGGGTGTGTGTTTATGGCTGCTACGCGATTTTGCTCTATCTGGAAGGCCGCGAGCCGAAGCATTTTTCCGTCGTCGGACCGAAATACGATGTTGACAAGCTGATCCGCGACGCCGCCCGCAAGGCTGTCGAGACAATCGATCCGTTCCTGCTTGCAAACTATTACTACGCGAGCAAAAGCGCCGAACCGGATGCTGATGCAGAGATTCACCGCCTCACCAAAGGCAGCCCCCAGGATCCGTGGATCGCTACCTTGCAGGGAATGATGCTGAACCGGAAGCAACAGTGGGCCGAAGCGATCCCGTATTTCGATCGGGCTCTGATGCTGAATGGCAAGCATGCGCCAGCTTTCAATTCCCGGTGTTGGGCGAAAGGGCATTTGCCCGGCCAGGCGGCGGCGGCAATTGACGACTGCCGGACCGGGTTGCGTCTTGATCCCCGCTCATTTCAGACGATGGACAGCCTCGCCTACGCGCTCGAACAGGGCGGCCAGCTTGAGCAGTCGTTTATCGCGATCAAATGTGCGAAGCGGATTTCGGGGGATAACGAGGACGTCGAGGCGACCTACGAGCGATTGCGCCAAAAGCTGACGAACGCCAGCACTGAGCCACCGACGGCCAAGGCATGCCACGTCGTACTTCAGGGCCGCCCCTAGACCTTCGCCACCATGATCGAGCCGTTCGTGCCGCCGAAGCCGAACGAGTTGGACATCACCATCTTGATGATCGCCTCGCGCGCCTCGCGGATGATGTTCACGCCATAGGCGAGGGGGTCGAGATTGTCGATGTTGATGGAGGGAGCGACGAAACGCTCCTTCATCATGATCAGGGAGTAGATCAGCTCCTGCACGCCGGCGCCGCCGAGGGAGTGGCCGGTCATCGATTTTGTGGCGGAGATCATCGGCTGGTCGGCGGCCTGCTGGCCGAAGACCTCGCGGACGGCTTCCAGCTCCTTCACGTCGCCAACGGGGGTCGAGGTGGCGTGGGGGTTGAGGTAGTCGGGCGCCGCGCCCGCCTGCTCGAGGGCGAGCTTCATGGCGCGCGCCGCGCCTTCGCCGGACGGGGCCACCATGTCGAAGCCGTCCGAAGTCGCGCCATAGCCCGCGATTTCGCCATAGATGGTCGCGCCGCGGCGTTTGGCGTGCTCGTATTCTTCCAGCACCAGCATGCCGGCGCCGCCGGCGATCACGAAGCCGTCGCGATCGGCGTCGAAGGCGCGCGAGGCACGGTGCGGTTCCGCGTTATATTTGGACGACATGGCGCCGAGGCCGTCGAACAGGCAGGACAGCGTCCAGTCGAGTTCCTCGCCGCCGCCGGCGAACATCACGTCCTGCTTGCCCCACTGGATCTGCTCGGTGGCGGCGCCGACGCAGTGCAGCGACGTCGTGCAGGCCGACGAGATCGAGTAGTTCACGCCGAGAATGCGGAAGAGCGTGGAGAGCGTGGCCGACGCGGTCGAAGACATCGCCTTCGGCACCGCGAACGGCCCGATGCGGCGCGGCGAGCCTTTCTCGCGTGTGGAGTCGGCCGCGGCGACGATGGCGCGCGTCGAAGGACCGCCCGTGCCGACGATCAGGCCGGTGCGCGGATTGTGGATGTGCGTTTCCTCTAGGCCTGCGTCGGCGATCGCCTGCGTCATCGCCATGTGGCACCAGGCGGCGCCGTCCCCCATGAAACGCAGGGCCCGCTTGTCGACATGATCGGCCGGATCGGCCTTCGGCTTGCCGGCGACCTGGGATTTGAAGCCCTTGTCGGCGTATTCCTGCATAAAGGAGATTCCAGAGGCGCCGTTCTTCAGGCTCTCGGTCACTTCCTTGATGCTGTCGCCGATAGAGGACACGATCCCCATGCCGGTCACGACGACCCGGCGCAGGTTGGGGTGGAAATCGGGTGCCTTGAAGTCAGTCACGGCGGAGCTCCCTGATAGGCCAACACGTGGTCTACGCGCGCCCTACGACGCAGATTTTTACGCTTCCTGCTTGAACAGTCCAACTCTCAAGTCTGACGCCTGATAAATCTTTTCACCGTCAAGAAACACGCTTCCGTCAGCGATACCCATCACCAGCCGGGCGCGAATCGCCCTGCGGATATCGATTTCATACCGCACCAATTTGTTAGTGGGCTTCACCTGGCCGGTAAACGCGCATTCTCCAACGCCGATAGCCCGGCCTTTCCCGGGCGAGCCGGACCAGCCAAGCCAGAAGCCCACCAGTTGCCACATGGCGTCGAGCCCCAGACATCCCGGCATCACCGGGTCGCCTGGGAAGTGGCAGGCGAAAAACCATAGATCGGGTCGGATATCGAGTTCGGCAACGATGCGGCCGCGTTTGTGGGCGCCGCCGTCGACATCGATAGAAGTGATGCGGTCCAGCATCAGCATGGGCGGGGTGGGAAGCTGGGCGTTGCCCGGCCCGAACAACTCTCCGCGGCCGCTCTTCAGCAGGTCCTCATAGCTGTAGGAGGCCTGAGGCTTGTGAAAGGCATGGGGGGAAGTTGCGTCGACAATTGTCATTAACCGCTCCACGGGGATGGAGGCCGGTTATCACCTGGGGGAAGGCGGCTCAAGCGCGGCCAGCCTCCGCCGCTGTTCAGGCTTACTTCTGACCAGCCGGCAGGTCGTCGGCGCCCCAGATCTCGGATTTCAGAACAAAGCCCTTGCGGCCCTCAGCTTCGACCCGGCACCAGGCCCCGTCGCATCCGGCAAGCTGCAGCACCGTTCCGACGTCGAAGCGCGCAACTGCAGCAGAGCGGGTTTCAGCGTTCCGCCGGATAGAGCCAGCATCCGTGGTGATTGCCGTCCGCTCGGCCGCCAGCATGCGGCGGTGCACCCAGACTTCGTCGCCCTGCGGGTCGCGGATCTTCCGCCATTCCTGGCTCTCGCGCACGATTACCACCGGCAGGCCAAGGCGCTCATAGGCCCAGGCGATCGGGTAATCGAGGCTGGGCCCGGCGCGGCCGTTCACCTTGTCGTAGCGGAGGCTCGAATAGCGCGGCACGGGAAGGCCGGAAAAGTCGCTGACGCGGGATTCAACGCCCTCGGCCGCATAGGCCTTGAAGCTTCCGGGGGTAAGGGCGGCTTCCTGGGCGGACGCCGACGGGGCGTTGAGGAGAGCGGCGCCGAAAATCTGCGCAACGGCCAGAAAAGTGACAAAACGGATGTGCTTTTCGCTCACGGCGTTGTCGCTGCTCGTGCTTGAGAGATCGGAACGGCATGAAAACCATGTCAGGGTGAAAGGGCGCTTAACCACGCGCCCGAAACTGTGGTGAATCGTCCGTTCGCCATATCTTTGTCACGGGCGGCGGATTGAGCTTTCGGGGACGGAGCCAAGGTTGGCCCATAAGGTTGGCCGTGCGGCTTCGCTTTGCTACACCGCGCCTTGATGCGCCGAACTGCACTGAACTGGGGCGAGACGGGGAAACCCGCGCGCCACGATACAAGGAACGTCCATGCCCCGCTCCAAGGTTAAGGTCATCGTGACCCGCCGGCTTCCCGAGCCGGTCGAAACCCGCATGAGCGAGCTGTTCGACGTCGAGCTGAACGCCAACGACATTCCTATGAGCGTCGAGCAGCTGTGCGACGCCGCTGGCCGGTGCGACGTGCTGGTGCCAACCCTGACCGACAGGATCGACGGCCGCGTGCTGGCGCGTGCTGGCGACCGGCTGCGCCTGATCGCGCAGTTTGGCGTGGGCGTGGACAATATCGACGTGCAGTCCTGCGTCTCGCGCGGAATAACCGTCACAAATACGCCCGGCGTCCTGACTGAAGACACGGCCGACATGACGATGGCGCTGATCCTCGCCGTGCCGCGCCGCATCGTTGATGGCGTCAGCGCCATGCAGTCTGGCCAGTTCACCGGCTGGTCGCCGACCTGGATGCTCGGCCGCAGGATCTACGGCAAGCGCTTGGGCATTGTCGGCATGGGACGGATCGGAACGGCGGTCGCAAGACGCGCAAAAGCGTTCGGCCTGCAGATTCACTATCATAACCGCAAGCCCGTCCGGCCGCAGGTGGCCGAATCGCTGGAGGCGACCTACTGGGAAAGCCTCGACCAGATGCTGGCGCGCATGGACATCGTGTCGATCAACTGCCCGCACACGCCCGCGACCTATCACCTTATCTCAGCGCGGCGGATCAAGCTGATGAAGCCGGACTCGTATCTGGTGAACACGGCGCGGGGCGAGGTGATCGACGAGGCCGCCATGATCCGCGCTCTCGAAGCCGGCGAGATCGCCGGGGCCGGCCTCGACGTGTTCGAGAACGAGCCCAATGTGAACCCGCGCCTCAAGGCGCTGCGCAACGTCGTTCTCCTGCCGCACATGAGCTCCGCGACGCTCGAGGGCAGGGTCGACATGGGCGAGAAGGTGATCATCAACATCAAGACCTTCGCCGACGGCCACAAGCCGCCGGACCGGGTTATCCCTGCAATGCTCTAGCGCCGCCACGGTTTGGCCGCGGTCGCGGGGTAGGCTTCACGATTGCGGATGTGGGTTTCGTCCGCGCAATGTTCGGATCGCACATGCGTAGCGTGATTTTGGGCGTGATGGTCGCGGCTGTGGCGATGAGCGGCGCGGCTCCCGCCCAGGCGCAGGTTCCCGCAGCCGTCACCCGCGGGGCCTACACGGTCGAACCGTTCGCGCCCGGCAGCCAGATCACCATTCAGGGCGCCGGCGTTCGCCTTCGCGCCGAGCCGTTCCTCGCCACTGATATTCCGGTGCTCAGCTCCGGAAGCACGGGTCTTCCGCTCAACGTCGTCGGCATCGCGCGGCTGCCGGACTGGAACTGGTATCAAGTCGTGCTGAAGAGCGGACAGAAGGCCTTCATCCGCTCCGACTACACCTCCGCGCCATCGAAAGGCGGCGCTCCGCAACCTCCGACCCTGCCTGCGCCGACGCGGATCGACTATGGGACAGCGCCGGCATCGGCGCCCGTCGCCGCACCAATAGCGGCGCCCGCCGGCTCCCAGCCGCTCGACCAGCCGATTTCACTGCGGCCGGGTTCTGCGCCGGCCGCGATGCCTGTGCAACCGGTCGCGCCGGCTGCGCCCCAGAATTCCGGTTCGGCAATCTCGCTTCGGCCAGCGTCTCCTCTGCCGACAGCTTCCGCGCCCGTGCCGGATGCATCGGCGCCGGCTGCATTCGCGCCAGCGCCTTCGGCGCCGCCTCAGCAGACGCCGGGCGACCTGATGCCGAGTGCTGCACGCTCATCCAACTCCAGCGGCCTGACTTCCAGACCCTGACGCCGCGCCTGCTAGCGTCGACAAACCCGCAGCCAACCCGCCTGCAGGCCGGGTACTGGCGTTCGCCTTCTTCCTCATTCAATCTGCATCCAGCCAGCCCCGGGGGACATTGGGGACGGACGTAGGATGGAGGGACGGATGAAATTCCCGGTTTTCGCGATCGCAGCCGCGATAGCGGCCACGACGCTTGCCGCGTGCGAGACGGCGGAAGGCTACCGGCAAGAGGTATCGACCTGGCAGGGCCGCATGGGCGATGACCTGCTGGTCGCGTGGGGCCCGCCGGCCAGCAAGTCATCATTGTCAGACGGTCGCGAGCTGTGGGTCTACAGCAAGACCACCGAAACACGGCAGGAAGGCTATTACCGCGACGAAAAGCGCGATGTGAAAAGAACCTTCACCGACAAGGACGGCAAGCAGAAGACCGAAACCATTACCGAGACCTTCCCAGTGTGGCAGCCGCCGCAGACCTACCGGTCGACCTGCGACACGCGCTTTGTGCTGGCGGCCCAGCGCATCCAGCAGGTCGCCTTCGAGGGCAATGGCTGCGTGGCCCCGGAACGCAACGGTTAGGCGTAACGGCCAGTACTCGCGATTTTCCTTGAACTGGCGGCTTAACGGCGCTCTCTTCCTGCGCGAGAGACGTGGGAGGATTTCGTGAGGATATCGACCGGGCTCGCTGCGGCCGTCATGGCGCTTTGCGCCGCGCCGGCATTTGCGCAGAACAATCCGCCGGCGCCGAAGGTCGAGGCTCTTGGCGCCGGCATCCATGTGATCTTCGGGCAGGGCGGAAACATCGGCGTTTCGACCGGGCCGGACGGCGCCTTTGTGATCGACGACCAGTATCCGAATTCCGCGCCCGCAAACCTTGCGAAGATCAAGGATCTGTCTGGCGGCGCGCCGCGCTTCCTTGTCAACACGCACTGGCATGGCGACCATGCCGGCGGCAACGCCGCGTTCGCCCAGGCCGGCGCGATGATCTTCGCGCACGAGAACGTTCTCAAGCGTCTGTCAGGCGAGGTGAAATCCATCGGCTTCGACGGCAAGCAGGCGGCTGCGGCGCCCGAGGCCGCATGGCCGGTCGTGACGTTCACCGAAGGCGTCGACTTCTTCCTCAATGAGGAGACCATCAAGGTCTACAAGGTGCGCGCCTCGCACACCGACGGCGATTCGATGGTTTATTTCGCCGAGCCCGACATCCTTCACATGGGCGATGTATTCTTCAACGGCCTGTTCCCGGTCATCGACCCCGGCTCGGGCGGATCGGTCGAGGGCTATCTCGCCGCAATGAAGGAAACGCTGGGTCGCATCGGCGACAAGACGCGGATCATTCCCGGCCATGGCGAAATGGGCGACAAGGCTGCATTGCAACGGCAGATTGCCATGCTGGAAGGCGCAATGAAGGCGGTGCAGGCGCGGATCAAGGCGGGCGACACGCTGCAGCAGGCGATCGCCAAGAAGCCGTTGAAACCGTGGGCCGGTTTTGCCTGGAGCTTCATCAGCGAGGACGCCTTCACCACGACGCTCTACAACGGCCTGAAGAAGTAGGGGACAGAGATGCGGATCATCCTTCTGACGACAGTCGCCATGCTTGCGCTCGGCGCCTGCGCCACGGCGCCGGTAGAGACCACGGGTCCGGCGACGGCAGCCGCCGCTTCGCCAGCTGCGCCCGCAACGCCTGCTGCTCCGGCCGCACCCGCTGCGCCTGCGCCGAACACACAGGCCGTGAGCCGCGTCATTGACCTCGGCCAGGGCGTTTCCATGCTCATGGGCCAGGGCGGCAATCTCGGGCTCAGCGTCGGCGCGGATGGCGTCTTCATGATCGACGACCAATACGTCACCAACGCGGTCGCCAACCTCGCCAAGATCGAGGAAATCGCCAAGGGCAAGCCGAAATTCCTGATCAACACGCACTGGCATTTCGACCATGCCGGCGGCAACGAAGTCTTCGCCAAGGCGGGCGCCACCGTCTTTGCCAGCGATGCAGTCCGCAAGCGCCTGACCGGGGAGACCGTTACGACCGGCCGCACCGCGCTTGCGGCGCCGCTGCCGAAGGAGGCCTGGCCTGTCGTCACCTTCGTCAACGGCGTCGACTTCCATCTCAACGGCCAGACCATCCGCGCCATCCGCGCGCCGCTGCCGGCCCACACCGACGGCGACACACTCGTCTACTTCGTCGAGGCGGACGTCTTGCACACTGGCGATACCTACATGAAGGACCGTTATCCCTTTGTCGACACAGGCTCGGGCGGCACGCAGGCTGGTTTCATCGCTGCGATTAAGAAGGCGCTGGAGATCGCCAAGCCGACCACCAAGATCATCCCCGGCCATGGCGAGCTCGCGACACGGGCGGACCTTGAAGCGGCGCTCGCTATGCACGAAGGCGCGCGGGCCGCGGTCGAGGCGCAGATCAAGGCCGGCAAGACGTTGGAGCAGACCGTTGCAGCCAAGCCGCTGGCGCAATGGACGCCTAGGTTCGGCGGGGCCGGGAGTTTCATCACCGACGACGCCTATGTTACGGTGATCTACAACGAGCTGAAGAAGTAGCGGCGCTCACCGCTAGTCTTCCAGGATCGCGCTTTTCAGCTTGGTGTCGCGCATGTAGATGGCGACGACGAAGGCGATGGCGGACATGACGCCGACATAGATGAAGAAACCCTGCTCGATTCCGTTCGACTTGAACCAAAGCGCCACATACTCGGCCGTGCCGCCGAACATGGCGTTGGCCAGCGCGTAGGGCAGGGCGACGCCGAGCGCGCGCACGTTGGTCGGGAATAGCTCCGCCTTGATGACCGCGCTTATCGAGGTGTAGGCCGACTGCACGAGCAGCGCTCCGAACAGCAGGGCGAAAGCCAGCGTCGGCGTCCCCGCGCCTGCGATCGCGGTAAAGACCGGCCAGGCCATCAGCGCGCCGATGCCGAATGCGGCGATCAGCATGCGCTTGCGTCCCAGCACGTCGGAGAACCAGCCCATGAGAGGCTGGGCGAGCATGAAGCAGATCAGCGCTGCAGCCGTGATCTCCGTCGCCGTGTTCTTGTCGAAGCTTGCGCTGTTGACGAGGTATTTCTGCATGTATGTGGTGTAGGCATAGAACGACAGCGATCCGGCCGCCGTCAGTCCCATCACCATCAGCGTCTCGCGCGGATGCTTCAGGAACAAGAGGCTCGACTGCGAGCGCTGCGCGCCTTCCGCACGCGCCTTCTCCCAGGATTCGGTCTCCTGCAGGCCGAGGCGAATCCAAAACACCACCACGGCGAGGCCTGCGCCAACGAAGAAGGGAATGCGCCAGCCCCAGTCCTGCAGCACTTCAGGCGCCATCGTTCGCTGAAGCAGGATCAGCACGCCGAGCGCGAGCAGTTGGCCCATGATCAGCGTCACATAGTGGAAGCTCGACCAGAAGCCGCGCCGCGCCTTGCCGGCGACTTCGGAAAGATACGTCGCGCTCGCGCCATATTCGCCTCCAACCGAAAGGCCTTGCAGAAGCCGCGCGATTAGCAGGATGGCGGGCGCCGCGCCTCCGATCACGGCATGGCCGGGCGTCATCGCGATCACCAGCGAACCGAAACACATCAGAGCGACCGACACCGTCATCGCTGCGCGCCGTCCAGCGCGGTCGGCATAGAGGCCCATCAGCCAGGCGCCTGCGGGACGCGCGAAAAATCCGACCGCGAACACGGCTGCGGTCTGCAGCAGCTGCGAGGTCTGGTCGCCTTCCGGAAAGAATACAGGTGCGAAATAGAGAGCGAAGGAGGCGTAGGCGAACCAGTCATACCACTCGACCAGGTTGCCGGCGGAGCCGCCGAGAATGGCCCGCAGCCGTCCGGCGTTGGACATCGGCCGCGCGGCCGTCGCCGGTGTTGCGCTGACATCGGTCATGGATCTCTCCGCCTACCCCTGCCCACACACCGCACATCCGGGATCGGCAGGCAAACCAACCAGCCGTGAGTCCCCCGTGAGGCCGTCGAACAGCCACAGCCGGCCGGCCAGCGATGATCCAGCGCCTGCGATTTCCTTTACCGCCTCCAGCGCCAGCCGCGCGCCGATCATTCCCGTCAGCGGCCCGACGACGCCGACAGCGGCGCAGGTCTCTTCGGCGTCCGGCGATTCCGGGACGAGGCAGCGATAGCACGGCAGGCGCTCCTTCACCGGCTTGCCTTTGGTCAGACCTGCCTTGAACACCGACACCTGCGCGCTCCAGCGTCCGACAGCTCCCGACACGAGTGGCAGGCCGAGGTCGTAGCAGGCGCGGTTCACGTCGAACCGCGTGGCGAAACTGTCGGAGCCGTCGACAACGATATCGGCGCCCCGCAGAAGGTCGCGCGCATTTGCGGCGGTCAGCCGCGCCACTTTCGTTGTGATCCGGATATCCGGGTTCATGGCCAGCAGCTCGCGCTTGCCAGCCTCAGTCTTGGGCGCGCCGACATCGCCGGTCGTGAACAGCACCTGCCGCTGCAGGTTGGACAGCGACACCGCATCGTCGTCGATTAGTGTCAGATGACCGACGCCCGCCGCCGCCAGATACATCGCCGCCGGCCCACCCAGCGCGCCGAGACCCACCAGCGCCACGCTGGCTTTCAACAGCTTCTGCTGCCCAACGCCGCCTAGCTCCCGCAGCATGATGTGGCGGGCGTAGCGCTCCAGTTGCTCAGGCGTTAGACTCATCCATTGACCCTTCGCCGGAGCAAAGACCATGGCCGGACTCGATGTTCAATGCCCGCTTGGCGAGCCGGCCGGCTGGTGAGCGCAGCCATCGACAATGTCTATGCCCAACTCCTCGGCGAGATCATCGGCGGGCGGCGCAACATCTTCCTCACCGGGCGGGCCGGCACGGGCAAGACGACGCTGCTGCGCCAGCTGATCTATGAATCGCTCGAAAAGGCGGTGGTGCTGGCGCCGACGGGGCTCGCCGCGGTCAATGTCGGCGGCCAGACGATCCATTCCTTCTTCAATTTCCCACCGCGCCTGCTCGACCAGGGCGACGCACGCAAGCTGCGCAACCAGCGTCTGGTAAAGGCGCTCGACACGCTGGTGATCGACGAGGTGTCGATGGTGCGCGCCGACATGATGCAGGCGATCGACAACTCGCTGCGCTTGAACCGCGGCAACCGCCAGCCCTTCGGCGGCGTGCGGATGATCCTGTCGGGCGATCTCTCGCAGCTTCCGCCGGTGGTCGGCGGCGATGTTGAGCACATCTTGCAGGACACCTATGGCGGCCCTTGGTTCTTCCGGGCGCCGGTATTCGCCGCCGCACAGTTCAGGCTGGCGGCGCTGAAGCGTATCTTCCGGCAGGAGGACGCCGTCTTTATCCGCATTCTCAACGGCCTGCGCAACGGGCGGCTCTCCGAGCCGGACGAGCAGATCCTGCGCGGCCGCGTGTCGGAACGGACGCCCGCCGAAGCCAGCACCACGCACGTCGTGCTGACGCCCAACAACGCCGCCGCCTGGCGCATCAACCAGCTCCGGCTCGGCGAGTTGCCGGGGGAGGCGAAAAGCTACAATGCGGCGCTGGAGGGAAACTTCGAGGCGAAGTCATTCCCGACCGAAGAGGTGTTGGAGCTCAAGCCCGGCGCGCGCGTGATGATGATCCGCAACGATCCATCCGGGCGCTGGGTCAATGGTTCGCTGGGCGAGGTGGCGTATCTCGGCGACACGGACGCGTTCGTGAAGATCGGCGGCGAGGTCCACCGCGTCGCCCAGCAGGCGTGGGAAAAATTCCGCTACGAGTTCGATGCGAAGGACAAGTCCGTCTCGCGCTCGGTCGTCGGTTCGTTCAAGCAGCTGCCGCTCCGGCTCGCCTATGCGGTCACGATCCACAAGAGCCAGGGCATGACGCTCGACAGAGTCTATATCGATTTCGACCACGGCATGTTCGCCCACGGCCAGGCCTATGTGGCGTTCTCTCGTTGCCGCACGCTTGAGGGGCTGCAGCTGTCGCGACCTTTGCGCCCGCGCGACATTATCATCGACCGCTCGGCCTTCGACTTCGGCCAGCTCGAACCGGTCAGCGAGACGGAGCACTTCCTGCTCGCCGACATGGCGGGACCGGAGCTGCAGCTGAAAGGGTAGCGCTCGCGCTTCGCTATTGCGTAACATGGCGGTTACGCGTAAGGTGTCCCTGAGAAGAGGGAGGCGCGCATGGGGCTGGCCATCGGTCAACTGAGCGTACGGCGCAGTGCGCTTATCGACGCCGCGCCGGTTCGCATATGGAAGGAGTTTTCTACTGAAGACCGGATCAAGGCTTGGTTCGGCCGCGGGCACACATTGCACGCGTTCGAGACAAGACTTGCCGGCAGGATTGAGATGAGCGTCGAGCACGATTTCGGAAGCGGACCTGAGCGACGTTTATATGGCGGCCGTGTGATCGTGTGGGAGCCGGAGCACGAAGTCTCGGCCGAAATCAACTGGAAGAACCCCAACGACTGGCCCGTGCCCATGCTGTGGACCATACGCCTGACGCAGCTCTACGACGGAACCCAGGTCGAGATCATTCATCACGGGTTCGAACGGCTCGGGGCAGGCGCAGGGGCAGAGCTGGAAAGCTATGAAGAGGGCTGGACCAATCGTCACCTCAAGGCGTTGCGCGAGATCGTCGAGAGCGCGCGTTGAGCCAGCGGGACGCTTACTTTGCGATTGCCGACCCGACGCGGCGCGAGATTCTCGATCTCCTGCAGGCGCGCGGACCGTTGCTGGCAGGAGAAGTCGCCGCGGAGTTCGACGGCGCCTCAAGGCCGGGAATATCGCGTCACCTGCGAGTTCTGCGCGAATGCGGCGTCGTTGCCGTCAAGCGAGATGGCAAGACGCAGGTCTATTCGCTGAACGCGGCGCCGCTGGTGAAGATGCGTGACGGCTGGCTTGGGCGCTTCGGCGACATGCAGACGGCAAGCCTCAAAGCTCTTCGCAGGCGGGCCGAAAGCTAGCGAAGCCTATTGATCTCCGCCGAAAGCTGCCGGTCCGCATCGACGGCCAGCTTCTCCAGCACGCGCACGCGATCCTGCAGCTTGGCGACTTCCGCCTTCACGTCCGCCAGCTCGCGGTCCTGGTCGACATTGCGCTGCGTGGTCTGCTTCATCTTGAAGTAGTTATTGAGAACGCCGGCGCCAACGCTGATGGCGACGATCGCAACAACCATCGAGAACGGATCGAATTCCATGACGCACGCCCTGTGACCTTGGCGACCATCATAGTCGGCGGGCGGCGGAGGTCAAAAAGGGCCGGATTAGCCCGCCTCGCAGGCGATCGGCCCGTCCTCGCGCGCGAACTTTGTGATTGCAATGCGGGGATAGGGCTGCGGCCACTGATCGGAGCTGACGGCCTTGCCATTCACCGGGCAGCTTTCGATCGGCAGCAGCGTGATCTTGGACGGATCCTTTTCGTCCGCCTTCATCACCATGGCCGCGTAGCTGAAGCCGTAGTCGAGGCCCGAGTTGAACTCCATCATCGTGCCGATCTCGAGCGCGTAGTTCATCGCTACCGCGACCTGTCCTGGATTGCGCGGCATCGGCGCGTGGCCGTCGTTCTCGATGACTTTTACGATCTTCAGCCGGCCATCGGCTGTGGGCTCGAAGAGCACCGTGCGGTCGGGAACCATTTCGAATGCGCTTACCGTGTCGCCGGCAACAGGCGCCTTCGGCGTCTGCGCGAAGGCCGGCGCGGCGAGCATGCATATCGCGGCAAGGAAGGCAGGCAGTCGTCTCATGGCGCCTCGCTGGTCCGCCGCGCAGGCTGGCCGAAAACGCAGGCAAGGCCAAGCGCCCGGCGCACTAGCGCCCGGTCGAGCCGAAGCCGCCCGCGCCGCGGCTGGTGTCGTCGAGCTTGTCGACCACTTTCAGCTCCGCGCGCGACACCGGCGCGATGACCATCTGCGCGATGCGCTCGCCGCGTTTGATGACGAATGCTTCGGACCCTAGATTAATCAGGATGACCTTCACCTCGCCGCGATAGTCCGCATCGATCGTGCCCGGCGAATTGAGGCAGGTGATGCCGTGCTTGGCCGCCAGCCCCGAACGCGGGCGCACCTGCGCTTCGTATCCCGCCGGCAGAGCGATAGTCAGGCCGGTCGGTATCATCGCCCGCGCGCCAACAGCGAGTGTGACAGGCGCGCCGTCCTCGACCGCGGCGCGCAGATCCATGCCGGCGGCATCCATTGTTTCGTAAGCCGGCAGCGCAAGCCCTTGAAAATGCGGGAGAGGGACGACCTGGATTTTGACGGCGCTCAAAGACTCAACTCCCTTGTCGCCACGATACTAACATGGATGAAAGGCGCCGGAGACGCTGGCGACCGGTGGGCAGATGTCAGTGCATCGCGTTTCCGACCCGGGGGTGAAAGCCGCCTTCGCGTCCTATCCACAGGAGATGCGCTGGGCGCTGCAGGACCTGCGCGAAACCATCCTCGACATCGCCGATGCAGCGAAGGGCGTCGGCGCGATCCAGGAAAGCCTGAAATGGGGCCAGCCGGCCTACCGTCCGATCGGCGATCGCGTCGGCACAACGATCCGCATCGGACCGATGCCCAATTCGGAGACCGAATACGCGCTCTTCTTCCATTGCCAGACGTCGCTCGCAGCGGATTTCGAGAAGTTGTATCCTGGACAGTTCCGCATCGTGAACAATCGTGCGCTGGTGTTCTCGCTCGGCGACGTGCCGCCGGAGACGCCGCTGCGCCATTGCATCGGGCTCGCGCTGACCTATCACCTGCGTGACGGCGTCGATGTCGCCAGGCTCGAAGCGGTCGAGGCCTAGCTAGGCTTCGACGTCCGCAGCAAAGCGCAGCTCGCGCATGGGCCGCACGATCGACGTCACTTCCATGTAGGTCGGATGCTTTTTGTACGCCCTCAGCGCATCGAGATCCGGAAACTCGGAATAGACGACAATGTCGATCTCATTGCCGAACAGGTCCGACTTGGTGTTGGGCGTCACGCTAAACAGCGTGGACCCGGGAATCGCGCCCAGCCGCTTGAGCTTGGCCACTACGTCCGCTGTCTGGTCGGGGTCTTTCACCGAAAAGAAGACGATGTGCCGGATCATGCGGCTTAGGTAAGCGCTGACCCGCGTCCGGGCCATCGCATCAGCCCGCGCTATTCTGCCGCGCTATTCGCGGGCGTCGGCTCGTTCCGGATCGTAGAACGCCTCGGCGATCCGTTCGGCCAGACGTATCGCAACTTCGGCTTTCGCCATGCGCGGCCAGCGTTCCGTACCCTTGCGGGTCACCAGCAGGACTTCGTTGTCCGCCCCGCCCATCACATCGCCTGAAACATCGTTGGCGATGATCCAGTCGCAACCCTTGCGCACCAGCTTCGCCTTGGCGTGCGCCTCGACATCGTTGGTCTCGGCGGCGAAGCCGACCACAAGCTGCGGACGGTCTTTCTTCTTCGAAGCGATGCGCTTCAGGATGTCGGGGTTCTCAACCAGCTGCAGCGCGACGCCTGCTTCGGCGCCGCCTTTCAGCTTCAGCTTGGTCTGCGCACGGGTCGCCGGGCGCCAGTCGGCGACGGCGGCGACGGAGACGAAGATATCGGCAGGCAGCTGCGCCTTCACGGCGTCATGCATCTCGACCGCGGTCTCGACCTTCACGCCTTTGACGCCATCGGGAATCGCCAGCGATGTAGGCCCGGTGACGAGGCGCACATCGGCGCCAAGACGCGCCAGCGCTTCGGCGATCGCATAACCCTGCTTGCCCGACGAATGATTGGAAATGAACCGCACGGGATCGAGCGGCTCGCGCGTCGGTCCAGCGGTCACGACAGCGCGCCGTCCGGCAAGCGGCCCTGCGCCCTGCGGCGCCAGCAGAAGCCTGCGGATCGCGGCCGCGATGCGCTCGGGCTCGGGCAGGCGGCCGGGGCCGAACTCGCCGCACGCCATCGGTCCGACATCCGGCGTCATTACATGCACGCCATCCGCCTCAAGCTGCGCGACGTTGCGTCTGGTCGCTGCGTGCTCCCACATTCGCACATTCATGGCGGGGACCATCAGCACACGCTTGTCGGTCGCAAGCAGGGTGGTGGAAGCAAGATCGTTGGCGAGCCCGTTGGCGGCCTTGGCAAGAAGATCGGCGGTCGCCGGACACACCACGACCAGATCGGCCGAGCGCGACAGCTCGATATGACCCATCTCGGCTTCATCGGTGAGGTCGAACAGGTCCTGGAAAACCTTTTCGCCGGACAGCGCCGAGACCGACAGCGGCGTCACGAATTCCGCGCCAGCCTTCGTCAGGATCGCACGCGTCCCGATGCCGTCCTTCGCAAGCAGACGGATCAGCTCCAGCGACTTGTACGCCGCTATGCCGCCGCCGATGATCAGAAGGATTCGCTTGCCGTCCAAGGCTCTGGCGCTCCGGGAAACCTCACCAGCAATACATAGGCAATTACAGTCAGGATTGCACCAATTCTGGGCCGCTGATCGCACCGAATTCAGAAAGGTTTCGGCAACGTCTGGCTGCGGTTTGCCTCTGACAGCGCCTTCCGGGTGGCCGAAATCCCCCGCCGCGCCTAGATTCCCGGGATGAGCAAAGCCTTCACCCGCGAAAGCGACGAGGACGGCACGGCCGCGCTGCCGGAGCGCGATGTCTCGTCCTATCCGAACCTGGTTACCCCGGAAGGTCTTGCCGCCATCGACGGCGAGATCGACCGCCACAGCGGCCTCAAGGCCGCGGTGCTGAAATCGGGCGACAGGGATGGCCTCGCTCGTGCGGAGCGCGAACTTCGCTACTGGACCGCCCGGCGCAACACGGCGCAGGTCGCCCCGGCCCCGTCGGACAATAACCAGGTAAAATTCGGCTCGCGCGTCACCATCGTTCGCACCGACGGACGAAGAACGACATGGCGCATCGTCGGCGAAGATGAAGCCGACCTCGCGCACGGGGCGTTGTCCCACGCGTCGCCCCTGGCCCGCGCTTTGATGGGCAAGCAGGTCGGCGACGCCGTCGAGGCTGGCGCCACCGAAGCGGAGATCGTTGCGATAGATATCTAGCGCCTCAGGAACGTAGCGCCGCGCTCAGGCCTGATTGGTCTTCATGCCGGCGAAGAAGGCCGCTTCCTCCGGCGCGCCGCCCGTTGTTTCGCCGGGAACGTCTTCGCAGAACTTCACCCAGGATAGTTTCGATTCGAGGCCATACTGTTTTTCGATCGCCGCCAGGTCGGGATCATCAAGCGAGCCTATGGTTACATAGATGCGCGCTTCGGGCCGATCGTAGGCGAATGTCAGCGGCGTGCCGCAATCGCGGCAATAGCCTCGCCTCGCAAGGTTGGACGACTGGAAGAAAGCAGGGCTTCCTCGGGTCCATTCGAGCTTGTCCTTCGCGCATCCGGCGAGTGCCGCGAAGACGCCCCCGGTGGCGCGCTGGCACATACGGCAGTGGCACACGTGAGGTTTTTCTACCGCCGCCACGTGCATCGCATAGCGTACTGCGCCACACTGGCAGCCGCCGGTTATCGGGGGTGGCTTCATGGACAGTCCTTAAGATTTGGGGCCGTTCACAGATTGCCATCTTGCGTCTGCCCCCGGTATGGCGGATTTTTCATAGGGGCCGCGAGGGGCCCTTTAGGGACTGATTCAGGCGGTTGGCGCGTCGCTTGGCTTATGCTGGCATTGCCGATCGAAGGGACGAGAAGATGTTCGGGAAACCCAAACCCGCTAACCTGACGCGTACGCTTGTCGGAGAATGGCGGGCCGACACGCTCAGCGGGGACGTGCGCGGAGAGATAACGGCGGTATTCAACGCCGACGGCACGTTCACGACGCGCAACAAGATGGAAGTGCGCGGCGTGCCCGCCGATCCGCTGACGCAGACCGGCCGCTACCGCATCGAGACGCTCGATAAGCAGCGCTTCCGCCTCTACACGATCGACGAGAACGGCTCGCCCGTCTCGTCCACCGTGCGCACCTTTGTCGACAAGAACACGATGGTGAACGACATCGGCCGCATCACATTCCGCCGCATCGATATCGGCGCGAACTAGAAACAGCGAACCGGTCAGCGGCTCGCACTCGGGAGGACTGGTCATGAAAGCCGTACTTGCAGCGGTCGCATTCGCGATCGCCGGAACTGCAACTGTCGCTCCCGCCTTCGCGCAGGAAACCGGCGTGCGCGTGCGTTCGATCCGCGTGCTGGCGACCGACCCGGAAGCGCTCGCGACTTTCTACGCCAAGGCCTTCGGCATGTCGGAGACGCGCCGGCCCGCCAATTCGGCGACCTTCAAGGAAATCGTGCTCAACTCCGGTTCGACCGCCGATCTCGCGAAGAAGGCGACCACCACGCCGATCGTCATCGCCACGCGCGGCAAGGACATGCCGGCCGGCGCCATGGCTGCGCTGATCCTCGAAGTCCCCGACATGGACAAGGCGATCGCCCAGGCGACCGCCGCGGGCGCGAAGCTCATGCGCCCGGTCGCGAAGTCGGGCGAGGGGCTTTCTTACGCCTTCCTCACCGATCCCGACGGCAACCAGATCGAGCTTCTGCTCAAGCAGTAGCCGCGTCTTCGGCAGCTTCACCGTCTTCACCGTCTTCACCGCCGTCTTCGCCACGCGCGTCGCCGTCGTCACAGCGACGCGCGGCGCGGCGCCGATGCGCACCCGGCGGGTTTGGGGGGATTGTTACTTCGGCGAGAGATGCTTCGGGAGATACTTCGAGAGATTCAGGGGGCCGGCACGGGGCAGGGCCCCTCCCCAAGCCGCCAAACATGGCTTATCTAGACGCCATCAAATTCGAAGCTGCGGTACGGCCCGAGGAGATCCCCATGCGCGATTACCTGAAATTCTACATCAACGGCGCCTGGGTCGATCCGGTCACCCCGCGCACGCTGGAGGTCATCAACCCGGCGAACGAGGAGGCCTACTGCCGCATCTCGCTCGGCTCCAAAGCCGACGTCGACAAGGCGGTCGCCGCCGCCAAGGCCGCTTTCCCCGCCTTCGCCGCCACGACGAAAGAATACCGCGCCGACCTGCTCGACAAGATCGTCGCCATCTACCAGAAGCGCCTCGGCGACATCGCCGGGGCCGTGTCCGAGGAAATGGGCGCGCCGCTGTGGCTGGCTCAGGCGGCGCAGGCGCCCTCGGGCCTCGGCCACCTCATGCAGGCCGCCAAATACCTCCGCACGTTCGAGTTCGAGGAGCAGCGCGGCAAGCACCTGATCCGCAAGGAGCCGATCGGCGTCTGCGGTTTCATCACGCCGTGGAACTGGCCGCAGAACCAGATCGCCTGCAAGGTCGCGCCCGCGCTCGCCGCCGGCTGCACCATGGTGCTCAAGCCGTCCGAAATCGCGCCGGTCGATGCGATCATCTTCGCTGAAGTCCTGCATGAAGCCGGCGTGCCGCCGGGCGTGTTCAACCTCGTCAACGGCGACGGCCCCGGCGTCGGCGCCGCGCTCTCGGCTCACCCGGATGTCGACATGATGTCCTTCACCGGCTCGACCCGCGCCGGCGTGCTGGTCGCGCAGGCGGCCGCCCCCACGGTCAAGCGTGTCGCGCAGGAACTCGGCGGCAAGTCGGCCAACATCGTGCTCGACGACGCCGACCTGCAGAAGGCCGTGAAGCAGGGCGTCATGCAGATGATGACCAATACCGGCCAGAGCTGCAACGCGCCCTCGCGCATGTTCGTGCCCCGCGCCAAGAACGAGGAAGCCAAAGCCATCGCCAAGGCGACCGCCGAAGCCGTCAAGGTGCAGGATCCGAAAACGGCGGAGAAGGGCGCCATCGGCCCCGTCGTTTCCGAAGCCCAGTGGAACAAGATCCAGGGCCTCATCAAGAAGGGCATCGACGAAGGCGCGACACTGGTCGCCGGCGGCCTCGGCCGTCCCGAAGGCCTCAACCGCGGCTACTATGTGAAGCCCACCGTTTTCGCCGACGTGCGCAACGACATGACGATCGCGGTCGAGGAAATCTTCGGGCCTGTGCTGTGCATGATCCCTTACGATACCGAAGATCAGGCGATCGCCATGGCCAATGACACGGTCTATGGCCTCTCCGGCTACGTTCAGTCGGCCAGCCAGGAACACGCGCAGAAAGTGGCAAAGCAGCTCCGCACCGGCATGGTCCATATCAACGGCGCCGGCTCCGACCAGACTATGCCGTTCGGCGGCTTCAAGCAGTCGGGCAATGGCCGCGAATGGGGCGTCGAAGGCATCCACGAATTCCTTGAGACCAAGTCGGTCTTTGGCTTCGCCGCCGCCTGATCGCCTGATCCGTCAGGCGCGGTACGACGTAAGTCAAAAAAAGGGCCGGTTCGCTGCATGCGGCCGGCCCGTTCCATTGGCGTTCATCTACGGCCCCCTATCTTTAGACTAGGGAAACTACGACCTCGAGGAGGTTCTCTCATGTTACGCAAGCTGATGGCCGCCGCGATTCTCACCGGCGCGCTCGGCCTCGCCGCCTGCGAAAGCTACGGCCCCACGCCCTACCAGCCCGGCGGCGGCAACGAACGCGGCTATTCGGAAACGAAGATAGAGGGCGACCGCTATCGGATCTCGTTCAAGGGCAACTCGATGACCGGCAAGGAAACGGTCGAGAACTATCTGCTCTATCGCGCGGCAGAACTCACACTGCAGAACGGCTACGACAACTTCACCATCGTCAACCGCGATACCGACAAGGATCGCGACATCCGCGGCTATGGCGGCTACATGGGCACGCGCCTGTCCTACATGTATTTCGTCCCCCGCTATGGCTGGGTTGGCGCATGGGAGCCGTACTGGACGCCCGAGACCTATCGCGAGATCACGCGCTACGAGGCCTATGCCGAGATCCAGATGTCGCGCGGGCCGAAGGGAAGCGATCCCAACGCGTTCGATGCGCGCCAAGTCTCGCAGAACCTTGCCGGACTCATTTCGCGCGCGCCTCAATAAGGTTGACGCGGACGGGCTTCGCGTCAACCTTCGCGACACACAGATGAACGCGCTATCGCCCGGCGCCTCATATCCAGGCACAGGTTAGCACACTCTTGCGTTTTCACCCGTTCGCGCACCTCGCGTGAACAATCCGCAATTGGCGCCCTGTAAACTAGCTTGCGCTAGCTTGCCTGCATGCCGCCGCGCATTTCGATAGTCATTCCGACTTTCCGCCGTCCCCATCGCGCGGTCGAAGCTGCGCGATCCGCGCTGGCGCAGGAGTGCGACGCCGCATTCGAAATCGTCCTCGTCGACAACGATCCCGCCGGCGCCGCGCTTCCGAAGCTGCACGCCGTCGCCGACCGCGCCCGCCGCCATGTCACTGTCGTGCACGAGCCGCGCGCCGGCGTCGCCAACGCACGCAATGCCGGCCTCCGCGCCGCGCGCGGAGTGTTCATCGCCTTCCTCGACGACGACGAGATTGCATCGGAACGCTGGCTCGCCGAACTCATCCGCGTGCAGGCGGATACGAAAGCCGACGTCGTGTTCGGACCCGTCAGCACGCGCCTGTCCAGGATCCCGCACCGCCACGTCGATTTCTTCCACGACTTCTTCGCCCGCGATCCGCATCACGCCGAAGGCCTCATCAAGACATTCTATGGCTGCGGCTCCAGCCTCGTGCGCCGCGACGCCCTGCCGTCGGCCGAGCCCTTCCACGCCGACCGCAACGAGACCGGCGGCGAGGACGATCTCCTGTTCCAGACCATGAACGCCAAAGGCGCCCGCTTCGCCTGGGCGCCGAGCGCCTATGTCTGGGAAACGCCCGAACCTTCGTGCGTCACCCTTGGCTACACGCTGAAACGCGCCTTCGCGAACGGGCAGAGGCCCGCCGCCAAGGCGTGGACCGGAAAGCGCCGCAGGCTCGGCACTGTTCTCTATTCCATGCTCGCCGGCCTCGCCCAGACGCTCGCCCTCGGCCCCGTCGCGCTCGCGTCTTTCCTTGCGCGCACCGAACGGCGCGCCTTTGCCTATCGCCGCTTTGTCGAAGGCCTCGGCAGGCTGTTCTGGTTCCCGATGATCAGGCTGCGTTTCTACGGCGCCGCACGCCTGCCGAAAGCCGAGCGCATCGCGCCGGCAAGGCCCGCCGCCGCTTAGGCCCGCCGCCTAGGCGCAATCGCCCCCGGCGCAGTCCTCGCCTTCGATCTCGATCGTCGCATGGCCGATGCCGTGCTTGTCGCGCAGGCGCTCCTTGATGCGCGCGACCACGCCCGGCCCTGTGGCCGCCTCCGCCACCCGCGCATGCAGCGTCATCATCGACCGCTGCCCGTCCAGCGACCACAGGTGCGCGTGGTGGATGTCGACCACGCCCTCGATGTGATCGGCAAGGTCGTGCGTCACCGCATCGAGGTCGACATGGCTCGGCGCGCCTTCAAGCAGGATATGTCCGCTCTCCGCCGTCAGCGTCCAGGCCGAGCGCAGGATGATCAGGGCGACGACCACCGAGAGAATCGGATCGGCCTCTGTCCATCCCGTCGTCATGATGATCAGCGCCGCCGCGATTGCCGCGACCGACCCGAGAAGGTCTCCCGCCACATGGAGCAGGGCGCCGCGCACGTTGAGATTGCTGCGGTCCGCCCCGTGCAGAACCGCGAACGACAGGATGTTGACCACCAGACCCGCGCTCGCGACCCACAGCATCATGCCCGGCTGGATCGGATGGGGATGGCTCAGCCGCACGATCGCCTCGACCACGATCCACAGCGCGATCGCGAACAGCGTGAGGCCGTTGACGAACGCCGCCAGCACCGGAAAGCGCCTGAAGCCGAATGTGCGGCGCGAATCCGCCGGCCGCCGCGCCATCCGGAAGCCCACCCACGCCAGCGTCAGGCTGCCGAAGTCCGACAGCATGTGTCCCGCATCCGCGATCAGCGCCAGCGACCCGGCGAGTATGCCGCCCACAAGCTCGACGCCCATGAACCCGCCGGTCAACAGCGCCGCGATGGCGATCCGGCTCTCGTTCTTCTCGTCATTGTCGTGATGGTGGCCGTGCGCGCGGTCATGCGCATGCGCATGCGTATGGTCCTGCGCGTGTGCATCCGCCGTGTGGGCATGATCGTGAGCCATCCGCGTCACCTAAGCCGCGCGGCGACTCAAATCAAATGAATACAATGGTATGATATATCGCTGCGCTAACGCCGTGACATGCATCGCAGCGGGAAACGATCTGGAAGGACGGGCGGGAATCGAACCCGCTGTCTTCGGTTTGCGCACCGCCGCCTCGCCGTTTGGCTTCCCTCCTGAAGAATTGCGTCCCGCAGATGGCGTCCTGAAGATCGCTTGCTTGAGATGGCGAACCGGGTGGGAGTCGAACCCACGCATGACGGGTTAAAGGCCCGTTGCCTTTGCCTCTTGGCGACCGGTTCACGGCTCTTTTCGCTGGCTCCTGCGGCTGGACTCGAACCAGCGACATCCGCGTTAACAGCGCGGCGATTCTACCGCTGAACTACGCAGGACAAGCGTTGGATGAATTGGCGTTGGATGGATTGATGCTTGGGAGAGGAAGCGAACAACGGCGTTCCGGACTTCAGACAGACGCTCTCGTCACCGGGCTACCCAAGCGGGCAGTCAGTTACACTTTCGAGTGCGTTTGAGTCGAAGCGTTGTCATGGCGGTGCATGTATACGGAGCGGGCGGCTTTTTCAAGGCGCGGCCGCCGATAGTAGTATCGGTTGAAATGCTGATGGAGACACTGAACGTTCCAAAGCAGAGTCAAAGCCATCGCTCACACAGAGGGGCGCGCGTAGCGGACGCTTGTCGCCATCAAAGCACTCGCGTGTCACGGGGATAGCCCGGTCAAGACATCCAAACAGGCCGGCTTTTCAGGCCTTCGTCCTGAACCACCCCGTCAGCGACACCCGGCCCTTGGGCGCGAAGTTCGACACCTGGCTGACGTGATGGGGAGTCGGCACCTTGAAGACCGACAGCGCGTTGAAGCGCGGCGTGAAGCTGCGCGTGACGCCGCCACGTCCGTCCAGGAATTGCAGCTGCCCGCCCCAGGCGGGTGACCAGCCGTCGGTCAGCCCGAGCACATAGGCCAGCTTCCGGTTCTTTTGGGGCGCATCGTCGGTATGGGTGGTGAGGAAGTGACCGGCCGAGTAGCGCGTCGCCTGCATGTCGCAGAAATCGGTCGCTTCGCCGGTGACCGTCTCAAGGAAGCCGCGCACGGCCTCGCTGTTCATCGTCTGGTAGACCGCCTTCAGCATACCGTGATCAAGACCGCCCGCTTCGGCTATGTCGGTCACAGGCCAGTTCTCGTAGAGATACTGGAACCCGTGGGCGGCTTGTTTCTTGACCTCTTCGCGTATGGCCGCCAGCCGATCCTCGCCAAGCGCTGCGAGGTGAGCCGCGGTCAGGTCGACATGCCGCGTCCCGCTGTTCAGCACCAGCCGCCAGTCGAGTCCATTGAGGCTCTCCGCCAGCTCCTTCGCATCTGGCGGTTCGAGAAAATCCTCGATCTGCAGCCGGCCGGCTTCGGCAAAACGTTTCGAAAGCGCATGGGCGTCTAGACGCGAATTGAGGCGGAGCAGGCGCATCAGCATCTTATATCAGAGCGCTGGCGAGAGGCTAGAAAGCCGTAGCGACACTGTCCTTTCAGGAAGGTCAATGCCGCTGTCGCCCGAGGTGCGGGCTGATCGCCCGCTTCGTTGATCATCGCAACTTCCATCGGCGTGGATTTTGCCGTGAACTGACTGTCAGGCGTGGGCCGAACTGCACCCGGCGTCGCAAGGTTGCAGGGGCCTGGCTCGGCCAAGACCAGTCACTCCGAGCCATCGGCTCAAACTGGATCGCACGATTTCTAACTTGGATCGCCCCTCCGCCGATGAACCGATTGCAGACCCTGGCGGACGCAGCCTAGAGTCAGGCAATGAGCGCCGGGTCATGAGCGTGGGGACGATGAAGGACGCAGCCATCCTCGTTGGCGATGTCGGCGGCACCAATGTCCGCTTCGCTCTGGCGCATGTCGCTGATGGACGCGTGCAGCTCAGCGATGTCTGGAAACGCCGCGGCGCAGACTTCTCCACCTTCGATGCCGCCATCGACGCCTATCTCCTGAACAAAAGCCCGAAGCTCGCCGCCGCGGCGTTCGGCTTTGCGGGACCCGTCGCCGATGGCCGCGTCCAGCTCCTGCATCGCGACTGGCTGGTCGACCGCGCGGCGCTGTCGGCGAAGCTCGGTCTTGCGCGCGTCGCGGTGGTCAACGACTTCTTCGCCATGGCGCGCTCCGCGCCGGAACTCTCCGGCGATGCGCTGCACCTGATCTCGCCCGGCAAGGCCGATCCCAATGGCTCGCTCGCCATCGGCGGGCCCGGCACCGGCTTCGGCGTCGGCGTGCTGCGCAGGTATTCCGGCGGCTGGGTCGTCGTCGGCGGGGAAGGGGGGCATCAGGCCTACGCGCCGCAGACCGACATCGAATGGAAGCTCGCCGAACGCCTGCGCCAGGCGCTCGGCTATGTCTCCAACGAGATCGTCGCCTCCGGCTCAGGCTTCGAAGCGAGCCTCGATGCCTTTGCCTATGTCACGGGCGCGAAGCCGCCGAAACTCTCGCAGGCGGAAGTGATCGAACAGGCGAAGGCAGGCGACGAACTCGCGCTGGAGTTCTGCCGCCTGCGCGCCCGCACGGTGATGACGGCGATGGGCGACACAGCGCTTGCCGCCTACGCGACCGGCGGCGTCTTCATCGCCGGCGGCGTCTCTGTCCGCCTCGAACCCTGGCTGAAGGAAAAGGCCGCGCTCGACCGCTTCTACAGCCGCGGCCTGCGCGCCGGCCTGATGCGCCCCATTCCCATCAGCCTGATCGTCAGCGAGCAGGCGCCGCTCATGGGCGCCGCCATGCTCTCGCTCGACGAGCAGGCGAGGGGCTGGCTGTGACGCGCCGGCTGGCGCTCATCACCGGCGCGTCGGCAGGCATCGGCGCCGCCTTCGCGAAACTCTATGCGCGCGAGGGCTATGATCTCGCGCTCACCGCCCGCCGTCTCGACCGCCTCGATGCGCTCGCGACTGACATAGCCGCGCGGCACGGCATCGAGACGATCACCATCGGCGCCGATCTCGCCGACGCCGGCGCGGCGGATGCGATCCTTGCCGCGATCGCCGCAAGGGGTCGCGCGGTCGATGTGCTGGTCAACAATGCAGGCTACGGCCTGCCGGGCGACTGGCTCGAAAGTTCGTGGGCCGATCAGGCGCGAACAATCCAGGTCATGCTCACCGCGCCGCTGGAGCTTTCGCACAAGGTGCTGCCCGGCATGGCGGAACGCAGGTGGGGCCGCATCCTCAACATCGCCTCGCTTGCCGGCTTCGGCCCCGGCAATCCGGGCGCTGCGACCTACGCCGCGGTCAAGGCCGCGCTGATCAAGTTCTCGCAGGCCCTCAATGTCGAGATGGCGGGTACGGGCGTCCACTGCACCGCGGTCTGCCCGGGCCTCACCCGTTCGGAGTTCCACGCCGACGGCCGTCTGCGCGCCCAGGTCGCCGCGGCGCCTGAATGGGCCTGGCAGAATGCCGACGAGGTCGCCGAGGCCGGCTATGCCGCCGCCGAGCACAACCGCGCCATCGTCGTCACCGGCGCGCTCAACAAGATCGTGGCGGGGCTGGCGAAAGTGATGCCGGATCCTCTGGCAGTCGAAATCGTCAAGAGCACGGGGCGCAGACCGCCGGGCCGAAACAAGGGCTGAGGGCGGCTCAGCCCGCATCGCCTTCGCACCGGCTTTGTATCGACGTCGATTTGCCGCCCTTAACCGCCCGCTAACCGAAATATCGCCCATTGCTCATCGGATTTCCCCGAGGAGCGTTTCATGTCCGCGTACCACGCGCTGGTGCTGAACACTGTCTGTCGCAGCAACCATCACCGGATCGCGATCATGGCGCTGGATCACCTCAAGGCGCCAGGCGGCGAACGCTGGCGCGACCTGTTCCTGAAATTCCATGCCGTGTTGCTCGAAGGCGCCAAGGCGCCGGACGAAGAGTTCAAGGACTTCAAGAACCATGTCTGCCACCCGTCGGACAATTTCTGGGGCGGGGCGCCTCAGTCGGCCGCCGAATGGTATCGCCGCACCGTCCGCGCGTTGGCCGAACAGGACTGGGAACACGCCGCCTGGAATGCCGGCGTGATGAGCCACTATCTCGTCGATCCCTGCCAGCCCTTCCACACCGGGCAGACCGAGGCGGAAGGCGCCATCCATCGCGCTGTCGAGTGGAGCTTCTCCAAGGCCTTCCCGGAGTTGAAGCTGATCATCGAACAGCACGTCCAGTGGCCGAACCTGAGGATCGCCTCGGGCGATGACTGGGTCGGCCAGACGGTGCGCGACGCGGCGGTCAATGCGCACCAGCACTATCCCGCCATCATCGACCACTTCCATCTTGAGGCCGCGCGCAGGAAGCCCGAAGCCGGTCTCGACCAGGAACTGAAGGACATCATCGCCCGTCAGCTTGCCTACGCCACCGTGATGCTCGCGCGCGTCATGGACCGCGCCATCGCCGAATCGAAAGCCGAGGCGCCGAAGGTCAGCCTTGCGCTCGACGCGCTGATCGTCAGCCTCAAGACGCCGATTCACATCGTGCTGAAGACGCTCGACCATGCAGCGGATCGCAAGCTGGTCGAGGCGCAGTACAGGGAATTCAAGCGCACCGGCAAGGTTCGCCACACGCTGGGCGACGACGACAGGCTGGTGCGCGAGCTGCACGCCGAGGAAGTGCTGAAGAAGCATATCTCCTCGCTCGACGCCGAATGGCCGGGCGAGCTCGGCCTCAGCCATGGCGCGGGCGCCGCTCCGCGTGTCCACAGGAAGCTCAGGAAACAGAAGCCCGTCCGTGCGGAACAGGCCGAGCAAGCGGTGCAAACAGCGACGAAGCCGCAGCCGGCGAAACCTGCGCCCCTGAAGCCTGCGCCGAAAGCTGTCGCCAAGCCTGCTGCGAAAGCGCCCGAGCCAAAGCCGGCGGCGAAAGCAGTGCAGCCGCAATCGCCCGCCGTCAACGCTCCCGGCATCCGGCTCACGCGGGATGCGCCGGTCGTCGATGCGCCCTCGATCGGTCCCAAGACGGCAGGCCGCCTCAGCGTCATCGGCGTGAAGACCGTCGGCGATCTCCTGAACCTGTCGCCCGACGAAGCGGCCGCCCAGATCAAGCAGAGCCATATCAACGCGCGCATCATCAAGGACTGGCAGGCCCAGGCGCTGCTGGCCTGTTCGGTGCCCGGCCTCTCCGGCGCGTATGCGCAGCTGCTGGTCGGGGCAGGGGTCATGTCGATGGAGGATCTGGCGACCTCCGACCCCGACACTCTGGTTGACGCCATCGCGATGTTCGCGGCGTCGAACGAGGGCGAGCGCGCCCTGCGCGGCAGCGCCCTCCCGGACCGGGGCCGCGTTCAGGCCTGGATCGAAGCGGCCCTGGAAATCTGCGAAGGCCGCTCCGCCGCCTAAATTCGCGTTAACCAGATAAGCCATGGCGAGCCCGGCCGTTCGGCTGAGCTGCAATTACCCTGCTTACCATCGCGAATATGAACGAACGCGTCGGGGGCCGTTCAGGCGTCATGCGTTGTTATGGCGTGACGAGACTGAAGAGGAGTTACCCAATGCGTCTCATTGCTTCGACCCTGATGGCAGGCGTTCTCGCGCTGGGCGCGGTTGCTCCCGCCCTTGCCGATCCACCGCGCGGCTACAATTCGCGCGATTACCGTGACGACAGGCGCGACGACCGGCGCGACTACCGTGACGACCGCCGGGACGACCGCCGCGACTGGCGCCGTGACGATCGGCGTGACGACCGCCGCGACTGGCGCCGCTGGCACCGGGGCGACCGTTTCGACCGCCGCGTCGTCGTGGTCCGGGACTATCATAACTACCGCGACTACCGCGGCTATCGTCTCCGCGACCCCCGCCGCGGCGAATACTACGTCCGCGACGACCGCACCGGCGAAATCCTTCTCATCGCCGCCGCAACCGGCCTCGTGCTGTGGGCCCTCAACGATTAGGGCCACGACTAGAAACCACACCCCCCGGCGGGGGGAGCGCTCTCGCCCCGCCGCCCTCAGCGGCCGCCTCTCTCCCCGGAGGCGGCCGCTTTCGTGCGCCAGCCTGCCGTGCGGGCGCCTTGACATTGTCCGGCCCCGGTCGAGAGTCCCTGAAAATATCAGGGAGAAGACGCATGCGAGCGATCCTAACAGCGGTTTCCGTTCTTGCTCTGGTTGGCGCCTGCAGTCCCAAGGTGACCGCGCCGGTTGCGATCGCTCCCGGGCCCACCGCTCACGCTGACCTGCAAAAGCGCCTGATCGAGGCCAAGCCTGGCGACACCATCCTGATCGGCGAGGGCAAGTTCGACTTCACCGACGGGCTATCCCTCGATGTCGACAACGTCGCGATCAAGGGCGCGGGGCAGGGCAAGACGATCCTCTCCTTCGCCGGCCAGACCGGCGCAGGCGAAGGCCTCCTGGTCACGTCCAACGGCGTCACGCTCTCCGACTTCACGATGCAGGATTCCAAAGGCGACGGCATCAAGTCCAAGGGCGCCAACGACATCGTCTACAAGGATCTCACCGTCGAATGGACTGGCGGCCCGAAAGCCGAGAACGGCGCCTACGGCGTCTACCCCGTCGAGTCGACCAACGTGCTGATCGACGGCGTCACGGTGCGCGGCGCCTCCGACGCCGGCATCTATGTCGGCCAGTCCGACAACATCATCGTCCGCAACTCCCGGGCCGAATACAATGTGGCCGGCATCGAGATCGAGAACTCGACCCACGCCGACGTCTATGACAACGTCGCCACCAAGAACGCCGGCGGCATTCTCGTATTCGACCTGCCGGACCTGCCCAAGCTCGGCGGCCACTCGACGCGCGTGTTCCGCAACCAGATCGTCGAGAACGACACGCAGAATTTCGCCCCGCCCGGCAACATCGTCGCCAACGTGCCCACCGGCACCGGCCTCATGCTGATGGCCAACAAGAACGTCCACGTTTTCGAGAACACGTTCGACAAGAACAAGACCGCGCATGTGATGGTGATCGCCTACTCGAACGAGTTCAAGGATCCCAACTACAACCCGCTGCCGCGCGACTTCGTCATCCGCGACAACACCTATGGCGAAGGCGGCAACGATCCGCAGGGCAGGCTCGCCCCGCTGGCGCCGGCCATTGGCGGCTCGCTCCCTCCCATCGTCTGGGACGGCGTCACCAAGTATGGCGAGAAGGGCGACAAGACCGAAGCGGTCAACATCGTCGTGCGCGAAAAGCCGGAAGTCGGCTTCATCAATCTCGGCCTCGGCACGACGCCGCCGGACCTCACGAAGGCCAAGCCCTCGACGGAGCGCCTGCCTGATGTGCAGATCGCCGAACCTGCGGCCGTCGCCATGCCGGGCAAGGAAGGCGCCTGATGGAGCACCTTGTTCCGCGTCGATGCTGGCGCATCGACCCCAGACGAAGGCATGCCCCGGCGAAGGCCGGGGTCGGGACCCAGGGCGGAACGTGAGACTTGTTCCGAATTCGGGCTGCAGCCGAAATCCGGAGCAGGGTTCGCCGGCATTCCTGGATCCCGACTTTCGTCGGGACGAGCGGCGATAGAATGGTGTTTCGATCGTGAGAGCTCTCCTTGCGGCAATGATGTTCTTCAGTCTCGCCGCATGCGGCGAGTCCGCGGGTCCCCATGCCAGCGTCATCCTTGCCGACGACCCCGCGCCTAAACTCTCCGACTACGGCTTCTTCGCCAGCCCGAACGCCGGCGCCGCCATCTCTGAAGGCGTGCGGCCCTACGATCTCGTCAACGCCCTCTTCAGCGACCACGCCGCCAAACATCGCTATGTCTATGTGCCGAAGGGACAGAGCGCGACATATGATCCGGACAACGTCTTCGACTTCCCCGTCGGCTCCGTCCTCATCAAGACCTTCGCTTTCGGCTCCGACATGCGCGATCCCGCGCTGAACGAGCGCTGGATCGAAACACGGCTTCTGATTCACAAGCAGGCCGGCTGGGTCGCCTATCCCTACATCTGGAATGCTGAACAGACCGAGGCGACCTACGCGCCCGTCGGCGGCCGGCGGAAGATCGAGACGATCTCGCCCGGCGGGGATAAGCTCTCCATCGACTACGCCATCCCCAACCGCAACCAGTGCAAGGAATGCCATCAGACGGGCGACAAGCTGATCCCCATCGGCCCCAAGGCGCGCAACCTCAATCATGTGGGGCCGGCCGGCGTGAACCAGATCGCCGACTGGACCGGGCGGGGCATCCTCGCCGGCGCACCTGAAGCGCCGCCGACCGTGCCTGCCGTCTATGGCGATGCGCCGCTTGAACAGCGCGCCCGCGCCTGGCTCGACATCAACTGCGCTCATTGCCACAAGGCCGATGGCGGCGCGTCCAACTCCGGCTTGTTCCTCGGCTGGGACGAGACCGATCCCACCGGCTGGGGCGTCCACAAGCGTCCGACGGCTGCGGGCAGGGGATCGGGCGACAACCTCTTCGTCATCGAGCCCGGCCATCCGGAGCAATCGATCCTGGTCTATCGCCTCGAGTCCACCGAACCTGGCGTGGCGATGCCGGAGCTGGGCCGCACCGTGGTCGACAGGGACAGCGCGAAGCTGATCCGAGACTGGATCGCTGCGATGCCCGCGCAGCCCTGATCTGGAAGCGTGAATTCGCCGCCGCAGGACTTCGTCAGTCAGTTCGCTGCGATCCCGCTTGAATCGTTTCACGGAACCGCTGGCGTAGCCTCAGACGCCTTGGCGAACGACTCGTTGCAAGCCCGGTCAGGCAGATCGCTAGCGCGCCGGGAACAGCGTGCTGGCAAGGGCCGCGATCACCAGCGTCAGCACAATCGAGATGGCGCCCGATCCGATCAGCCACATCCGCGCCAGTCCCAGCTTCTCCAGCAACGGCCCCATCGCCGGTTTGCCTCCCGGTGCGAGGCGCGTCTGCAGTTGTCGCGTCACCCAGAAATGCCCGGCGAGGCACAGCCCGAACGTCAGCGCGATCACAAACGCCAGCAGCCCGGCGCGCGCCACGACGCCAGCCCCGCGCATGAAGAGATCGATCGGCGCAAAGAACAGCGGCAGGGCCAGCGCAGCCGCCGGTCCATGCGCCAGCGACACCCAGTAGGCGCAGCTGACGCCTTTCCGCACCGTGTCGTGGGCCCGCTTTATGTAGTCGGCCGTCACGACGCCGCGGAACTTCTGCTCCAGTCCGGCAAGCGCCGGTTTCGGCGTCGTCGCGATGGTGACGTTGGCTTCCGACGCCAGCACGTTCGACAGCGCACTGTAGAGCTCCTCGCCCACGCGCGGCGGCGCCAGCTGTGTCGATGAATTTGCGATGCCGAGCTGCAGCAGGTCCGGCGCCAGCAGCATGCCTGCGAGGTTTCGGTAGTCGAGCACGGTCTGCTCGTCGCCGAAGCCGCGGATCATCGCTCGCTCCTCGCCGATATGGATCACGACGGACGTCACCGGCGTTTCCACGATCGTGTCGCGGCGCAGGGTGTCGCTGTTGGTCTCGGCCGTCGCGTGATGGGCGGACGACAGTTTCAGCACCTCGCCAATATCCTTGCGGGCCTTCAGCATGCGGGCGATCTCGGCATCCGGCGTGCGTGGCGCCACCTCGAACGTCTCGCTGATCCTGCAGACGAGGGTCGCCGTGTGATGGCGCCGGCCTTCGCCGCCGCAGGTCTGGCATTTTTCCGACCCCGCGCCCTTGCATCGCGCGCAGGCGATCTGCTTGCGGCCCTGGCAGACGGGGCAGGTCAGCTGCCCGGTTCCGTCGCAGCGCCGGCACTTCACCGATCCCGCGCTGTTGCAGATGGGGCAGGAGACCGTCTCCTGATAGTGTTCGATGCGCTCCTGGCCGATCATATCGTCCTGGACCTTGCGCTTCTTCTGCTCGGCCACCGTGCCCCGGCCCTTGCAGGTCTGGCAGGAAACCGCGCCCGACGCCTCGCACACCTCGCATGTCGAGCTGCCGGCGCCCTTGCACCGCTCGCATGTCAGCTCGCGCTCGCCCTTGCACACCGCGCAGATGATCTGGCCTGCGCCGCTGCACGGCGCACACGGTTCGACATAGCCGAGCGCGGGCAGGGAGGTGAAACAGTCTTCGATTTCCGGCCGCGCCAGCGAATCCTCGCCATGCATCTCGGCCCACGCCGCCAGCCGGGAAGCCGCCATCGCGCGCGCAGCGGCCAGCTGCGACGTATTCTCGCGCGCCAGCCCCGCCGCATCCGGAACTTCAGTGACGCCCGGCGGCAGCCCGCCATTGCCGTCGCCGCGTTGTGTCTCGAAACTGACGCGGAACGCCTGCCGCGCCATCAGGCCGATGGTCTCGTGCTTGCTGTCGGCCATGCTGATGTGGCTGCGGTCGAAGCGGGTCAGCGGTTCAATGAAATTGCCGATCCGGACCAGCAGCCGCGCGGCCGGATCGCCAGGATCGCTAACCGCTCCGCCGTCCTGACCAGACGCCACCGTCGCCCTCGCTGTTACGCAACGGCTTCCGGCCTAGCACTGCTCCGGCGCCGGTCAAGCGCGTTCGCGCCATGCCCGCACCGGAACGAGGATCCCCGTGCTACTGCGCCTTGGGCTCGGCGTCCGACGCCTTGAAGATGATGGCCCAGCACGCGCCGAGAATGCCGATCGCGGTCGCCAGCGTGCTTAGCGCCAGCACGAACAGCCGCCCGCTCTGCATGAAGGCGTTCTCGGGCTGCCATGGCAGCGCAAGGATGAACGTCCCCAGCGCCAGCCACGCCACGACCAGGAAGAACGCCACCTGGCCGACCTGGCTCCAGCCCTTGCCCGACTTCGTCATGTTCCACTCCCAGATTCCGTAGCCGCGGATTCTGGCGCGGGAAGGTGAACGGCGCGCTAAGGCGCGCCTTAACGCTACACAATCCGTGGCATACATGTGCTATGAATAACGTAGCAAAAGGTTCACGCGATGCCTCATATCCTGTCGCCGGCCGCTGATCCCATTCCGCCGGCCGCCGCAGGAAAGCCTGCTCATCCGTGCGATCGATGACCTCTGCCATACCGGCCGCATCTCTGGCCCGGTGCTGGCGCAGGTCCAGGAAGCCTGGACGCTCGAACAGCAGCTCGAAATCCTGGCGCTGTGCGGGGCCTATCACACGGTCAGCTTCGTCGCGAATACGGCGCAGCTTCCGCCCGAGCCTTTCGGCCAGCGCTTTTCGGGGTAGGGCAGAGCCGGCGGCCGCCTCTTTGCTTTCCGCCCGAAGAGGAGGAACATCGGCCGGGATTTATTCTCGCTCTCATGCCGGGAGAATCAGATGGGACATTCGACTCGCGCCGCCTTTGCCGCCACAGTCATTGGTCTTGCATGTCTTGCGGCATCGCCCGCTTTCGCGCAGCGCCCCGTGCAGGTCATCGGCGGCGGCTTCGCCCGCGACTGCTACGAAGCGGTCAAGAAGAACCGCCTCACCGCCTCGCGCGCGCTCCAGCTTTGCGACCTCGCGCTGGAGCAGGAAAACCTCTCGCTCAGCAACCGCGCCGCCACCCACATCAACCGAGGCATCCTTTACATGCGCCAGCAGAGCCATCAGCGCGCCATGAAGGATTATGAAGACGCGGTCGCGATCCTGCCGGACATGCCGGAAGCGAAGATCAATCTCGGCGCCGTGTTCTACTATCTCGGCCGCTATCCGGAGGCGATCGCCGCGCTCGACGAAGGCGTCAACGTTACGGATGGGGAAGCGCGTGCCGTCGCCTACTACAATCGCGCGCTGACGCACGAACGGATGGGCAATCTCGAAGCCGCCTACGCCGACTACAACCAGGCGCTCGCGGTGCAGCCCGATTTCGAGCTCGCCTCGAAACAGCTCCGCCGTTTCACGCGTGTGTCCGGCGCGGGCTGAGGGCGGCCAGGCGCCATGGCGCCGCCAGACCGCTTTGTGGAGATGTGCTCCCCGCGGCCGGCGATTGGGCGCCCGCGGACATGAAAGCAGAACAGCCGCCCCTTGTGGGGGGCGGCCGCTGCATTTCAGTCCGTGCCGGGGGAAGGGCGAAGGACTACTCCGCGTCTTCCTTGGCCTTGTTGTCGCCATTGCCGCCGCCTTCGCGGCGCGGAGGGCGGCCCCGGCCGCCCCGGTCGCCGCCGCGGCCGCCGCGATCGCGGTCGCCGCCTTCGCGGCGCGGCGGACGGTCGCCGCTCGGGCCATCGTCGGTCACGCCTTCGATGGCTTCGCCGGTCTCTTGGTTCACGGCTTTCATGGAGAGGCGAACCTTGCCGCGATCGTCGAAGCCCAGGAGCTTCACTTTAACGGTGTCGCCCTCTTTGACGACGTCGCTCGGTGAGTTCACTCGTTCAGCCGCCATCTGAGAAACGTGGACGAGGCCGTCCTTGGCGCCGAAGAAATTCACGAACGCGCCGAACTCCATCACCTTCACGACCTTGCCCTCGTAGATCTGGCCGATTTCCGGCTCCGCCGTCAGGCTGTGAATCCACTTGCGGGCTGCCTCGAGGCTTTCCTTTTCGACGGCGGCGATCTTCACCGTGCCGTCGTCCTCGACATTGATCTTCGCGCCCGTCTTCTCGACGATCTCGCGGATCACCTTGCCGCCGGTGCCGATGACATCGCGGATCTTGTCAACCGGGATCTTGATCGAGATCATCTTCGGCGCGGTTTCCGACACTTCCGTGCGGGCGCCCGTCATCGCCTTGTTCATCTCGCCGAGGATGTGCATGCGCCCGCCCTTGGCCTGGTCGAGCGCGGTCTTCATGATGTCGAACGTGATCGAGTCGATCTTGAGGTCCATCTGCAGCGAGGTGACGCCCATCTCGGTGCCCGCGACCTTGAAGTCCATGTCGCCGAGGTGATCTTCATCGCCCAGGATGTCGGAGAGGATGGCGATGCCGTCCGGCTCCTTGATCAGGCCCATCGCGATGCCGGAAACCGGCCGCGTGATCGGAACGCCCGCGTCCATCATGGCGAGCGACGAACCGCAGACCGTCGCCATCGACGACGAACCGTTGGACTCGAAGATCTCCGAGACGATGCGCAGCGTGTAGGGGAAGTCGTCGCCCTTCGGCAGCACGGCCTTCACCGCACGCCAGGCGAGCTTGCCGTGGCCGATCTCGCGGCGGCCGGCGCCGCCCATGCGGCCCGTTTCGCCGACCGAGAAGGGAGGGAAGTTGTAGTGGAGGAGGAATTTCTCCTTCCGCGTGCCTTCCAGCCCGTCGACATACTGCTCGTCGTCCGACGTGCCGAGGGTCGCGACGCAAAGCGCCTGCGTCTCGCCACGCGTGAACAGGGCAGAGCCGTGCGTGCGCGGCAGAACCGAGACCTGCGCCTCGATCTGGCGGACCGTGGAAAGGTCGCGGCCGTCGATGCGCTTGCCGGTCTTGATGATGTCGCCGCGGACGACGCGGGCTTCGGCTTCCTTGAACTGCTCCTTGAACACCAGCGGCGGTGCGCCGTTGGGGTTGGCTTCGGAGACAGCGAGGGCGGCCTTGGCCTTCTCACGCGCAACACCGACGGCGTCGTAGCGTTCGCCCTTGTTCTTGATCTTGTAGGCTTTCGACAGATCAGCGCCGACGAGGTCCTGGATCGACTTCAGCACCGCGGAGTGATCCGGCGGGGTGAATTCGAACGGCTCCTTCGCAGCTTTCTCGGCGAGGCGGATGATCGCCTGGATCACGGCCTGGAAGCTCTCATGGCCGGCCTTCACCGCGCCGAGCATCACGTCTTCCGAAAGCTCTTTCGCTTCGGACTCAACCATCATCACGCCTTCGGTCGTGCCGGCGACGACGAGATCGAGCTCGAAATCCTCCATGTCGGCGACGGTCGGGTTGACGATGTACTGGCCATCCTTGTAGCCGACCCGCGCAGCCGCGATCGGGCCGTTGAACGGCACGCCCGAGATCACCAGCGCGGCGGACGTCGCCACCATGCCGAGAATGTCCGGATCGTTTTCCTGGTCGAAGGACAGAACGTTGATGACGACCTGCGTCTCGTTCCTGAATCCGTCAGCAAAGAGAGGACGGATCGGCCGGTCGATCAGGCGCGAGGTCAGCGTCTCTTTCTCGGTGGGACGGCCTTCGCGCTTGAAGTATCCGCCGGGCACCCTGCCGGCCGCGTAGTATTTCTCCTGGTAGTTCACGGTGAGGGGGAAGAAATCCACGCCCTCTTTTTCTTTCTTGTTGAAGACCACGGTCGCGAGGACGCTCGTTTCCCCGTAGGTCGCCAGAACAGCGCCATCGGCCTGCCGCGCCATGCGGCCTGTCTCCAGCGTGAGCGGACGTCCCGCCCAGTCGATCGTCACTCGTTGTATGTCAAACATCGTATCTTGCTCTTTCCTGCATACGAAAACCCGCCGGACCCCGGTGGGCCGGCGGGTGGGTGGGACCTTGCCCTAGCGGCGAAGGTCCAGCTCTTTGATGATGGTCTGATATCGGGCCTCATCTCTCGACTTGAGATAGTCGAGCAGTCGCCTGCGCTGCGACACCATTTTCAGGAGTCCGCGGCGCGAGTGGTTGTCTTTCTTGTGGTCCTTGAAGTGCTCGGTCAGGTGGTTGATCCGGTAAGACAGGATCGCGACCTGCACTTCGGGGCTGCCCGTGTCGCCTGACGTGCGGGCATACTTCTTGATCAAGGAGGCCTTGGCCTCCGGTGTGATCGACATCGGGTTCTCCTGAATTCTACGACTAGGCCGGGCCTAGTCCTGGTTGAACACGCGAACTGGCAGAAATCTGCCGGCCCGGACTTCGCCCAGCGCGACCGCGAGATTTTCCTGCCCCACTTTTTCCGTGGCCAGACAAATGCGGGAGGCATCCTCCCCGTTCACTTGACGAGGACGGCGCATCTCCCGAAACGCCTCGACCTGGTGGGGCAGAAGGACGATCTCTCGGCCCTGCCTGAGCCTGGACGCTTCCTCCCCGGTGATGGCCAGCGCCGGGATGTCGTCCAGCGCGGTCTCGAGGGGAACAAGGTGGTCGTCCAGCGCGGCCTTATCGCTCATTTCCTGCAGAAGGGAAAGCCGAATTGATGTGGCCTCCGAGAACGCCCCGACCCGCGTCCGGCGCAGGGCCTGAACATGTCCCTCCGCTCCCAGTTTCAGGGCGAGGTCGCGCACCAGCGCCCTGATATAAAAGCCTTTTCCGCACGTCACCGAGATGACGGCCTCATCCGGACTCAGCCAGTCCAACAGGCTCGCCTTGTGCAGGCGCACCTTCCTGGCCGCCAGCTCGACGGTCTCGCCATCCCGGGCGAGGTCATACGCTCGCTCCCCGTTCACCTTGATGGCCGAGTACTGCGGCGGAACCTGTTCGATCTCCCCGACGAAGCTTTTCAGCGCCTCTTCGATGGCCTCGCGCGGCGGCCGCACGTCCGACGTGCCCGTCACTTCCCCCTCGCGGTCCTGTGTCGTGGTCGACGAGCCCCAGCGCACCGTGAAGACGTAATCCTTGTCCGCCTCCATCACATAGCCGACTGTCTTGGTCGCTTCGCCGAACGCGATCGGCAGTATCCCTGACGCCAGCGGATCGAGCGTGCCGCCATGCCCCGCCTTCTGCGCGTTGAACACCCGCCGGCAGATCGCAACGGCCTGCGTCGAGGTCACGTCCTCCGGCTTGTCGAGGATCAGCCAGCCATGAACCGGCTCGCCCTTCTTCTTGCGGGACATCGTCTTCTCTCCAGGCGCCGCGACGGGATCGAACCATCAGCGGGTCGAGTGTGCAGGCGCGGAGTAGGAGGGAAGGGTGGGGCCGGTCAAGTCCGGCATCAGCAAGCCCCCAACGGTTCGACGGATGCATTGAGGCTCCTCGACGCCTCGCGTTCTCGCTCAGTCCTTGCCACTGACCCGAACAGCAGCTTGCCATCGCCGAGCAATATCGGGTTGAGCGGCGGCCGGCATTCGTCGATCAGGCCCAGATCGAAAAACGACCGCGCCGCGCCCGCACAGCGCCTTGACGCTATTCCAGTAATGGAATATATGAGCTTCATGGGTTGGGAAGTCGAATACACTGATCAGTTCGGTGCGTGGTTCGATGCGCTGAACGAACGAGAGCAGACGCGCATGGCTGCGGCCGTTCAACGGCTTGAGCAGGAGGGACCTTCATTGGTCTTTCCGCGGTCCTCCGGGATCAACGGCTCGCGCCATGAACATATGCGCGAGCTGAGGGTTCAGGTCGCGGGCAGGCCGTTCAGGGTTTTCTACGCGTTCGATCCGCGTCGCAGCGCGATGCTGCTGATCGGCGGCGACAAGACGGGAGACGCCCGATTCTATGACAGGATGATCCCGATCGCTGACGATCTGTATGACCAGCATCTGGAAGAACTTCGCCGGGAAGGACTTATGCCATGAGCGGCCGCCGCCCTCTTTCACACCTTACGCGCAACTGGTCGCCCGAACGCCGTGCGGCGCTGGCGGCGGAGAAGCGTGCGCTTGCCGCCGAAGCGACGACGCTCGAAGAACTCCGCGTCGCGCTTGGCGTCAGCCAGGAACAGCTCGCCGACCTTCTGGACGTGCAGCAGCCTGCGATCTCCAAACTCGAACGCCGAAACGACATGCGCGTTTCGACGCTGCGCGACCTGATCGAGGCGCTCGGCGGCGAGCTGAAGCTGGTCGCCAAGTTCCGCGATCGCTCTGTTGATCTGACGCTGGCGGATTCCTGATCCTGGCGCCCCGCGCCGGCAAACGACAGAACGTCTGCGTGCCCTGCAGCCTCAACCTGATGCGCCTCGCCCCGGATCGAACAGCAGCTTGCCGACGATGGGAAGGATCGGGTCTTGCAGCAGCGGAAGCCCGGGCCATCCACTCGCGCCACTTCCCCGCGCTCGACCTAGATGCGTGATTCGTATTCCAGTTCGATCGGGCCGGTCATGATGACGTGGTCGGTGGCTTCGGACCAGTCGATCTCGATGTCGCCGCCGTCATTGTGGACGAGGACGTGTCTGTCGGTGAGGTTGCGGCGCGCGGCGGCGACGACGGCGGCGCAGTTGTTGGAGCCGCAGGCCAGCGTCTGGCCGGCATTGCGCTCCCACGTGCGCAGGCGCGCTTCGGATTTCGAGAGCACTTGCAGGAAGCCGACGTTTACGCCCTGCGGGAAGAGCGGGTGCCATTCGACGAGCGAGCCCACGGCCCGCACATCGACCTTGTCCAGGTCAGGCACGAAGAAGATGCAGTGCGGATTGCCCATGTTTACGACGCCGGGCAGCTGGAGATAGGGCGCATCGATCGGGCCGATCTTGAGGTCGATGCCGCGCGTGTCCATGCGCTCGGACAGCGGGATCTCTTCCCACTTGAGCAGGGGCGAGCCCATGTCGACGGCGATGCGCGTGGGGCCGAGGCGTTCGGCCTTGAGGCGGTTGGCGACGGTTTCGATGACCAGCTTGTCCTTGCCGGTCTCTTCCATCACCAGCCACGAGACGCAGCGCGTGGCGTTGCCGCAGGCTTCGGCCTCCGAGCCGTCCTTGTTCCAGATGCGCATGAAGACGTCGCCGCGCAGGGTCGATTCCATGGCGATGACCTGGTCGGCCCCGGCGCCGGTTTCAGGGTTGGCGATGGCTTTTATCTGGTCCGGCGTGAGGCCGAGATTCTCCTTCCTCCCGTCAAATATGACGAAGGCGTTGCCGGCCCCATTCATCTTCCAGAACTTCATGGATGGGAGATGTAGGAGGTTGCGGCGCCTGAGGGAATAGGGAGTAGGGAGTAGGGAGTAGGGAGTAGGGAGTAGGTCGTTTCGCGACGGCGTCATTCAACCTTCACTACTCACTACTCCCCATTCCCTACTCCCCCTCTTCCCGTTTCCCGCTTGTCACTTGACTTGGCGCCGACCCCGGGCGGAATTCGCGCCGGCTGAAAGCGGCGGCCAGAAACGGCGGGAGAGACGCTGTGGCGAAGCTCGACAAGCTTGAAGTGATCGCGGGCACGGTGGTCGAGGTGCAGATCATCGAACGGCAGCTGGAAACGGCGCCGGGCGGGGATGGCAAGGCGACGGCCGCCATCATCGGACGCCAGCGCATCTTCATCGACGGGCCAGGCGTGGCCGATCCGCATTATGATTTCGACCGCTGCGAGCTGGCGGTGCGGCGCGAGCAGGAGATCGCCTTCGCGCGCATTCCGGCGGGCAAGGGCGGCAAGCCGGTGAATGTGATGCTGGTCAACCGCACGATGGGCACGCAATGGCCGTTCCTCGAGGCGATCGACCGGCTGGCGCCGCCGCCGGGCCTCGGCGTGACGGCGAAAGCAATCGGCGTCGCCGTGCTGGCGGGCGTTGTCGCCTTCCTGCTGTTCGCCTTTCTCATCATGCGCGATGCGATGCTGCAGTCCGTGCTGGTGGCGGCGGTCGTGGCGGTCGCGGCATTCCTTGTGGCGTGGGTGGTCTTTTCCGCGCTGCGGATGGGCGATGCGAAGCGCCGGCGCGCGGGCGTGACCGCCGCAGTGCTGGAGCGCCTGATGCAGGCGCCGGTGAAGGCGGCGGGCTGAGGCTGCTGTCCGCATTTCGATCCGTCCAGCTTGCGCGGCGCCGCTGGCCGGCTAACGGTGTAGCCATGGCCATGCAGGTCTTTGTTCGGGGGCGGGAGAGGCGGACATGAAGCGGATTGTGGCGGCGTTGATGGCTGGGCTCGCTGTAGCGGCGTGCAGCGCGAAGGAGCAGACGGCAGTGAAGGACAGTTTCGATCCGGCGGCCCACCTGTTCCTCGAAGAGGTCGAGGGCGAGCAGGCGATCACCTGGGTGAAGGCGCAGAACGAGCGGACGCTCGGGCTGCTGCAGTCCGATCCGCGCTATCAGGGCTATTACGACGCGGCGCTGAGGATCGCGACGTCGAAGGAGCGGATTCCGCTCGGCTCGATCCGCAACGGCTTCGTCTACAATTTCTGGCAGGACGAGGAGCATGAGCGCGGGCTATGGCGGCGCGCCAAGGTCGCCGACTATGCGGGCGCCGAGCCCAAGTGGGAGACACTGCTCGACATCGACGCGCTGGCGAAGGCCGAGGGCGCGAACTGGGTCTATAAGGGCGTCGACTGCCTGCCGCCGGCGAATGTCGACTGCATGGTCTCGCTGTCGGACGGCGGCAAGGATGCGACGCGGCTGCGCGAGTTCGACCTCACAAAAAAGGCGTTTGTCGCCGGCGGGTTCGACCTGCCCGAAGCGAAGTCGGACGCGGTGTGGGTGGACAAGGACACGCTGCTGGTCGCGACCGATTGGGGTTCCGGCACGCTGACCGAGAGCGGCTATCCGTTCGTGGTGAAGCGGCTGAAGCGCGGGCAGACGCTGGCCGAAGCGGTCGAGGTATTCCGCGGCACGGCGCAGGATGTGGCGACATCGCCGCTGGTGCTGGGCGACAGCGCCGGCAAGCGCTGGTTCGGCGCGGTGCGCGGCGAGACGTTCTTTACCTCCAGCTTCCACATGTTCCCGGACGGCGGCGGCGCGCCGGTGAAGCTGCCGATCCCGCTGAAGTCGAGCCCGCGCGGTCTCTACAACGATCGCCTGCTGGTGACCCTGGAGGAGGACTGGACGCCGGAGGGACAGGGCTTCTTCAAGTCCGGCGATCTTATCGCCTTCTCGTGGTCGTCTTTCCTCAAGGACGCAAAGCTGCCGGCGGTGGAGCTGGTAATGCATCCGTCTGAGCGGCAGGCGATCCAGGACGTGAGCGTCGCCAAAGGCGGCGTGCTGCTGGGCCTGTCGGACAATGTCGTTCTGAAAGTGCTGCAGCTCAACGAGGCGGGCGGCAAGTGGACATCGAAAGAGATCGCGCTGCCGCCGAACGGGTCGGCGGGCGTGGCGTTTGCCGATGAAGAAGAGTTGGCGGCGTTCCTGACGTTCGAGAACTATCTCTCGCCGGATGCACTCTACACGTATGACGTGGGCTCGGGCGCGCTGAAGCAGATCAAGTCGCTGCCGGCCTGGTTCGACGCTGCGCCCTATCAGGTCGACCAGTATGAGGCGATATCGAAGGACGGAACGAAAGTGCCGTACTTCGTCGTGCACAAAAACGACATCGCGCTCGATGGATCGAACCCGACGCTGCTCTATGGCTATGGCGGATTCCAGGTGAGCCAGACGCCGAACTATTCGGGCACGGTGGGCAAGCTGTGGCTGGAGCAGGGCGGCGTCTATGTGATGGCCAACATACGCGGCGGCGGCGAGTTCGGCCCGGCCTGGCACCAGGCAGGGCTGAAGCTGAAGCGGCAGGTGGTCTATGACGACTTCATCGGCGTGGCTGAGGACCTGATCGCCAAGAAGATCACGTCGAAGGACAAGCTCGGCGCGATGGGCGGATCGAATGGCGGACTGCTGATGGGCGTGATGTTCACTCAGCGGCCGGATCTCTTTAAAGCCATCGTCTGCCAGGTGCCGCTGCTCGACATGCTGCGCTATCACCTGTTGTTGGCCGGCGCGTCCTGGATGGACGAGTATGGCGATCCGGAGGTGCCGGAGGAGCGCGCCTGGCTCGAGAAGCTGTCGCCCTATCACAATGTGAAGGCCGACGCGGCGTATCCGGAGATCTACTTCGAGACATCGACCAAGGACGACCGCGTGCACCCGGGCCACGCCCGCAAGATGGCCAAGCGTCTGGAAGATCTCGGCAAGCCGTTCCTCTACTACGAGAACACCGACGGAGGGCACTCTGCAGCGGCCAACCAGCGCGAGGCGGCGCGCAGGGCGGCGCTGGAGTACACCTATCTCGCGCGCAAGCTGATCGAGGGAAAATAGGCGCCTCGCGCCTGACGGCCGGGAGGCCGCGATGCAGTTTACCAAGCGTCTTCGCGCGCACGTCGTGTCCGGCGCGGTGACCTGCAGCGTGCGCATCTGGCAGCGCCCGCATGTGAAAGTGGGCGGGCGCTATCGGCTCGGGCCAGGCGCGATCGAGGTGACCTCGATCCGGCAGATCGAACTCGGCGACATCACGCCCGCCCTTGCTCGCAGGTCAGGCTTCGCCGGCGTGGTCGACCTGCTGAAGACCGCCAAGCATGGCCCCGGCAAGACCGTCTACCTCGTCGAATTCACCTACAGGGAAGACTAATCGCGCCCCGATTAAGCAAAGAATCGGGCGGGCAGTTTGGTGACGGCGATTTCCTTTCGGGCAAACACCAATCAGGAACTGGTGCTCGCGCCAGGGAAGTCGAATGCGCGCTGGTCGCCGTTTGCCAAAGCAAAGCCAGGCAGTCGGCCGGCGAATACTTCTCGTTACGGAAGATTGACGCAGCGTTTGATTGGCTTTTTTGGTTATCGCCCGCGGAAGGTGTGATGAAGATCCTGCACAGCACAATCTATTTTCGGATTCTGCATCCTCGCGGCGTTGACGGTGTCCAGCTTTCAAATAACGTTTGCGAAAGAAGCGAGCCGTGGCCTCCCCCCGGTATCGCGATGGCGCCGAGCGAAAAACGCCGGACGCTGGACAAGAGTGAAATTGAGGGAGGCTAAGTTACAATGGCGCGTATTCATCGTTTTCCGCTCGTGAGTCTTTTGGCTCTGGGCATGGCGTTGCCAGCAGCTGCGCAGGTGCAACCACCCGCTCAGCCGACGCCGCAAGCCGAGCCACAGGCAGAACCGCAGGAGCGAGAACGCGACGTTGTCGTTGTGACCGCGCAAAAGCGCGAAGAGTTGGTGCAGGACATCGCGGTGGCCGTGACCGCGATCACCAGCGAGATGCGCGATGAAATCGGCCTCACGACGGTGCAGGACTACACGAACTTCGCGCCAGGCCTCAGCTACTCGACCGCCGCCGACCGCCTCGGCATGCGGGGCGTGACGCGGACGTCGAACAATTTCGGCATCCGGTCCGGCATCTCGAACTATGTCGACGGCGTTTACTTCTCGAGCGCCATTCCCGCCAGCCGCGAACCGATCTTCATCGACCGGGTCGAGGTCGTCCGCGGTCCGCAGGGCACGCTGTATGGCCGTGACTCCATCGGCGGTGCGCTCAACGTCATCACCAAGCGCCCGACCGACGAGTTCGAAGGTCAGGTCAATATGGGCATCGGCAATTTCGACACCATGAAGGTCGAAACCACGATGGCCGGGCCGATCACCGACTGGCTGCGTTACCGCGTTGGCGGCCACCGTTCCGCGCAGAACGAAGGCTGGCTCACCAACTATTCGGGCCTGCAGACGGAAGGCGGGCGCCGCAACGACAGCTATGTCGAAGCCCAGCTGGAAGGAAATATCGGCGACCGCTTCGACTGGTGGGTCCGCGCCGGCTCGCTGAGCTGGGACGTTCGCTACGGCGCTCCAGGCGCGCGCACGTCCGGCAACGATGGGCAGCCTTATGACACGCGCTTCTTCCCGCCCGGCGCCATTCGTGCCGAACGGCCTTTTCGGCCTCACCGGCCTGCCCACGAACGTCAACAAGGTCGGCAACCAGACGACCAACCCCGGCATCACCGACCCGCGGGGCTTCAACGTCGATTTCACGAACTTCGCCCATCTCTGGCCGACCCAGGAGTATGCAGTCGAGGCCATCTACCACGCCGACAATTTCGACGTGAAATATCTCGGCGGCTATGTCTGGTATCATTACAATCTGCAGCAGGATAACGACGGCTCGCCGGTCAAGTCGTTCGATTTCGGCGGACGGAACTTCAAAAGCGACCGCGTGTCCGACTACAACGAGAACCGCGCCTGGTATTCGAACGAGATCAACATCGTCTCGACCGGCGATTCCCCGCTCTCGTGGATCGTCGGCCTCTATCAGTACCAGGAGAACTACACCCAGCCGATCTATGTCTCGGAAAGAGGCAGTGTGGGCGGCGTCGTCCAGCGGCTGGATCAGGTTCAAGGCTTCAATTTCGCCGGCATGCCTGAACTGCCGGACTTCACCGGCCGCAGTTCAGCGTCCGGTTCGCAGGTTGGCGGCGATCTCTATTTCCATACCAACAACCAGGGCCTGAACAACGCCTATGGCGCGTTCCTCCAAACTGACTACCAGTTCAACGACGAATGGAAACTGACCGCCGGCATTCGCTGGTCCAAGGATGTCATGAAAGGCCGTGAATATGCGCGCCTGATCACGCTCTACACCACCGAAGCGGCGCTCGAGGCGGGACTTGCTCCGTTCGCCGGACTTGTTGGCGGCGTGGCAAACCTCAATGCTCTCGTTTCGCCACGCACCGACGTCACCCGGACTCTTGGCGGTGCTGATCCGAACACTATCAATCCATTGGGCGGAAACCCCTGCGGTCTCGCCGGCCGCGGCGTCGTCAACGCGAACGTGACGGCTGCTAACGGAGCTTTCAATCCCACTACACTTGCATGCACCGGCTCCACGGTCGATCGCAGCCGCTTTGGCATCTACTTCGACCCGGTGACCAACAACGCCTACCGCGATCTGGCAGCGAGCTGGAACGAGGTGACCGGCGTGGTCGGCCTCGACTGGACGCCGGATGCCGACACGCTCATCTACGCCAAGTACAACCGCGGCTATAAGCCCGGTGGTCTGGGCTGCGCCGACACCTTCTGCCTGATGGTGCCGACGCCCTTCACCGACAAGGAACTCGTCGACGCGGTCGAACTGGGCTTCAAGCGCGAATGGCCGGAATGGAACCTCACGACCAACGCCGTGCTGTTCTACTACGACTATCAGGGCTATCAGGTCTCGAACACGGTCGTGCCGGAGGATCCGGATGATGCGGGTCCGCTGCCGCGTCCGCCTGCCTACTCGGCCTACGTCAACCTGCCGACGACCACGACGACGGGCTTCGAACTCGAGACGATCTGGTATCCGACGGACAATCTGAGGGTGCTGTTCAACTACGGCTACACCAACCCGGAAATCGGGGATTCTCCGTCCCTGATCCACGCCCTCGATCCGTTTGCTAGGGACCCGGATGCGCAGCCCCTGGGCACGGCGCTGGCCAACGGCCAACGTGGTCAGAACCTGAATGGCAACATCCTGCCGTTCAGCCCCAAGAACAAAATCGCTCTCGATTCCCACCTATACGATCGACTTCGAGGACGGCTCCAAGCTCGATGCATCGATCAGCTATTTCTGGCAGGACATCTCCTACAGCTCGGTGTTCAACCGCTGGGCCACGAAGATCCCGTCCTGGGACCAGACAGATGCTCGCCTGAGCTGGACCAGCAGCGACGGCGCGTTCACCCTGATCGGCTTCGTCAAGAACTTGTTTGACGAGGACGTCTATGACAGCCGCGGCGGTGGACGCCGTCAGGGCAACAACCGTAACGTGATCCCGGGACTGTGCGGCACCACCGCCCTGAACACGGTTTCGCATGCGGTGAACCCGGCGGGCGTGCTTGCCGAGGATTGCCTCACCATCACCAACACCTTCCGTCCGCCGCGGGTACTCGGCGCGGAGTTGCAGTTCCACTTCTAAGTTTACCCTGTGGGTCTGTAAGCTCCCGCAAGGTTCCTGCGCCGGCTCTTATAGAGCCGGCGCTTTTTTTTGCTTTTCAGACGGCCGTCAGTCGCCGCGATTGACGATCGATGCAGTGGCGACCAGGTCGTGCAGCAGGGCCATGGTCGCCTGTCCGGAACAATCGAAAGGATCGAGCTCGGGCCGCTTGAAGTATTTGAGGAGGAGCGAGGGGTTGATCTTGGCGATGTTCGCCTGACCCATTGTCCACGCGCCAAACTTCCGCTCGGCAATCTCTTCGTAGGATAGCAGGCGCACCTGCTGGTGCCGGTTGTCGCGGACAATCGCGTTGTACAATTCGCACACCTCGTCCCGCCCGCCTTCAAGAAGCTGGATGAAGACATCGCCCGACACGCAGAGCAGGCCCGTGATCCCCAGCGCCGGGTTGTTCCTGCGCGACTGTTCGAGGATGCCATCCAGAACGGCGGCGCTGGTGGCGGCCGCTGCACGACTAGCATAGAGAAGACGAACGAGCATTTTCTTGACTCAGTCTTTGAGGTTCAGAAGGGAAAGGAACTCGCGGCGCAGCGTGTGGTCTTTCAAGAAAGAGCCGCGCATGACGCTGTTGGTCATCTTGGTTGCGTCGTCCTTGACCCCGCGCCAGTGCATGCAGAAGTGATCCGCCTCCATGACGACGGCAAGCCCGTCGGGCCTTACCTTTTCGATCAGCAGCTCCGCCATCTGGGTAATCGCCTCTTCCTGGATCTGGGGGCGGGACATGATCCATTCTGCAAGGCGCGAATATTTCGACAGCCCAATCAGGTTCGAATGCTCGTTGGGCATCAGGCCGATCCAGAGACGGCCCATGATCGGGCAGAGATGGTGGCTGCAGGCGCTGCGCACCGTGATGGGGCCGACGATCATCAGCTCGTTCAGGGATGCAGCGTTCGGGAACTCCGTGACAGGTGGCGGCGCAAGATAGCGGCCACGGAACACTTCCGTCAGATACATCTTTGCGACCCGGCGGGCGGTGTCCTGCGTGTTGTGATCGCTGTCGGTGTCGATCACCAGGCTTTCGAGCACGCCCTTGAGCTTGCCCTCGACTTCGAGAAGGAGGGCGTCGAGTTCGCCGGGCTCGAGAAAGGCCGCAATGTTGTCGTTGGCGTGGAAACGGCGCCCGGCCTTCTGCAGGCGGGAGCGGATACGCGCCGAAACCGGCTCTGCGGGGTTTGCTGGCGGTTTCACGGGCGCGTCCATGGTTCTTTCTCATTCCAGACAGACTTAGGAGATCTGCTTAGCTGGGTCGCCGGACGGGCGGCGGGAAGTGCGCAGCCAACACCTAGAACACTATTTCTGCGCCGTCCCACCCAAACAGCCGGCCGGAATGTTCAGGCGTAAGGCTATCAATCACGGACAGCAGATGGCCCGCCGCGACGTCTGGAGCGAACATCCTGCTTGCCGCCGTTCCGTCCTGGAACGGCGCGGATAGTGCGGTGTCGACCGTGCCCGGATGCAGCGCCACGCATATCGCACCGCGATTGGCCCGCTCTAGCTCGATTGCCAGGTTCCGGACCAGCATGTTGAGCGCCGCCTTCGAGGCGCGATAGGCGTGCCATCCGCCGAGACGGTTGTCCGATATCGACCCGACGCGCGCAGACAGCGCCGCGAACACGGATTTGTCCGATTTGGCCATCAGCGCCAGCACATGTTTCCCTATCAGAGCGGGGCCGATGGCGTTGATGGCGAAAGCACGGTGCAGCGCCCCGGCGTCGAGCGAGCGCCAGGTTTTCTCAGGCTGCATGTCCGGCGCATGAAGAAGGCCGGTTGCGACGAAGACCAGATGTACCGGGCCATCCGCCGGAAAGGTTTCGGCCGCGGCTGAAATGGATGCTTCATCCTCCAGGTCGAACGTGAAGGCTCGCACTCTTGCGCCGCCCGGCTCGATCGCGCGGCAAGCGCCGGCGTACACAACCGCGCATCGCGGATCGGCGCTCAGCGCGCGCACCATGGCGCCGCCGATCCCGCCGGCGGCGCCGAACACAACGGCGCGATACTGATCGGGGAAAGACGGAAGGATCATGTGTGCGTCGCCTTACCAACAGGTACGCGCTACGTCGCGTATGGATCTTCAGACGCCGAGCGGCGTTGTGCCACACACGGCCCGCACGCGCTCATCGTCCCGGACCGATCGGCAGATCCGTTCGAGGCTGGGATGCGTATCAGGATCACAATGGAGATGCCGGATGAGAATAGCTGTCTTCGCGCTAGCCTGTCTTTCAGCAGCGGCGTGCCTGTCCTCGGCAGCGTGCGCCACCGTGGGCGTTGAGGAGCCAGCCTTCAGCCTGATCCGCGAGGACGGGGCTTTCGAAATCCGCGAGTACGCGCCGACGATCGTCGCCGAAACCACGCTTGGCGGCGAGGCGGTGAAGGCGCGCAATACGGGCTTCATGCCCCTGGCCGACTATATCTTCGCGAAGGATCGCAAGGGCGGCGAGATCGCGATGACTGCGCCAGTCACCCAAACGCAGCGCCCGAAAATTGCGATGACGGCGCCGGTTACCCAGGAATCCTCCGCCGCCGGCTGGACAATCGGCTTCACAATGCCGGCGGGCTACACGATGGAGACGCTTCCCGCGCCAGCCAATCCGGCTGTCAGGCTGGTCCAACAGCCGGCCCGCAGGATGGCGGTGATTGTTTTCTCCGGCCTTGCAGGCGATGAGCGGATGGAAGCAAAGCGCCGCGAACTGCTCGACAGGATCGCCAAGGAAGGCCTTTCACCCGTCGGGGAGCCCGTCTTTGCTTTCTATGATCCGCCGTGGACGCTGCCTTTCATGCGGCGCAACGAGGTGATGATCGAGGTCGCGGCGAGCTAAGGGCGCGCCAGCCGATTACACTTTGGTGATCTGCGATCCAGGGCGGCGCGGGCTTCGTACCAAGCTGCAAGTGGCGGCATTAACCGGACGAAGTCTTCAGGCAATGTCCTGCATGACGAAAGCCCGGCGCCCGCCGAAGCGCCTCGGTTCAGGAACAGGATTCATCAATGTCGAAAATCTTCTCGGTTGCGGCCATGGCTCTTCTTGCCGCCGCGTGCTCCCCACCCGTTCAAACGGCGACTGACGCGGCCCCGGCGACGCCCGCAATGGCGGACCCCGCTCCTGCAGCTCCGGCTGTTGTGGCCAAGGACATCGTTGATACCGCTGTCGGCGCCGGTTCGTTCACCACGCTCGTTGCGGCGGTCCAGGCTGCAGGCCTTGAAGCAACCCTGCGCGGGCCGGGGCCTTTCACGGTTTTCGCGCCGACTGACGCGGCGTTCGCGGCTCTGCCGGCCGGCACGGTGGAAGGCCTGCTCAAACCGGAGAACAAGGACAAGCTGGTCGCGATCCTCACCTACCATGTCCTTCCCGCCGAGGTGATGTCGTCCGCCGTCGCCGGCAAGACGCTCGAGCCTGCAACAGTGCAGGGCGCCACGGTGAAGGTTGTCGGCGCCGCCGATGGCGCCGTGATGGTCAACGACGCCAAGGTTGTCACCGCTGACGTCGACGCCTCCAACGGCGTCATTCACGTGATCGACAAGGTGATCATGCCGCCGGCCAAGTAGGCGGACGGTCTCGAGCGAAAGCTTTCACTCTCCCCCAAGCGCCGCCGCCTCCGACCTTGCGGTGCGCTTCTAACGGCCGCCCGTGCGCTCTTTCGCGCGAGCGGCCGTTTTTTTTGCTTCTGACCTGCGCGCCGGTCGAAGGAAAAAGGCTGCATTGCAAGGCCGCCGCGCGCGTCAGCTTGACGGGGCGCCATGTTGAAGCGTCATCTCACCGGCGGCGTCGAACAGGAGGCTTTCATGAGCGTCTATCGTGTCACCGACATCATCGGCACAAGCGACAAGAGTTGGGAGGATGCGGCGCGCGAGGCGCTGAGCACGGCGTCTGAATCGCTCCGCGACCTCAGGGTCGCCGAAGTCGTGGCCCAGGACATCGCGCTTGGCGACGATGGCAAGATCGCCTCGTTCCGCACCAAGCTGCGCGTCAGCTTCAAGTACGAGAAGTAGGCAAGCCTTCGGTTTTCGTTACGGACGCTGCGGAAACTCGCGCGCTCGTGCGCTAACTGATCGTTGGCAGGTCGCGGTCACTTTGGCATGTTCCTGATGTTGGGACATGCTGAGCGGACGCATTGCAATGAAAACGAAACTCCTGGCGGCGACGGCGGTGCTGGCGGCGGCTGTAGCGGCGACGGGCGTCGCGCTGGCCTACAAGGCGAGCGATACGGTCGCGGCGGCGACGGCGGCGGATGATTTCCGGCTGGTCGATCATACCGGCTTCGCGCAGCAGCTGCGCCGGCTGGTCGACGTGAAGGGGATCGTGATCGTTTCCCAGGTGAATGGCGATAAGGGCTCGCGGCGCGCGGCGCAGGCGCTCGAGGCGATGCGCAAGGCCAATCCCGGCTTTGAATTCCTGATGCTCAACTCGAGCCTTGCCGACGATCGCCCCAGCATCGCAGCCGAGGCGAAGACGCAAGGCTGGTCGATCCCGGTTATGGACGACGATGTGCAGCTCGCGGGCGAACAGCTCGGCGTCACCTATGCGGGCGAGGCTTTCGTTCTGGCGCCCAAGACGCTGAAGGTTCTCTATCACGGGCCGGTCGATGCGGCGGGCGCCAAGAAGAAAGCCAAGGGGTATCTTGCCGAAGCGCTGGCGGACATCTCGGCGGGCAAGGCCGTGACGGTTGCGATGGTCGCGGGCAAGGGCGCAGGCATTGCATTCCCCGAGCGCGGGCGTCGCGCCGAGCACCAGAAGATTTCATACGCCAAGGACGTGGCGCCGATCCTCGCCGCGAAATGCGTGTCGTGCCACCAGGCCGGCGGCATCGGCCCGTTCGCGATGACGGACTACTCCATCGTCAAGGGCTTCGCGCCGATGATCCGTGAGGCGATCCGCACCGACACCATGCCGCCCTGGCATCCCGATCCGCTGGTCGGCTCGTTCAAGCATGAGCAGGGTCTGTCGAACGCCGAGATCCGCACCATCGTGCATTGGGTGGAAGCTGGCGCGCCGCGCGGCGAGGGCGAAGATCCGCTGGCTTCGATCAAGTCGGTCGCGCCGGAATGGCCGCTGGGCAAGCCGGACCTGATCCTCGATGCGCCAGCCTACGCCATCCCGGCATCGGGCGAGGTGAAGTACCAGTATCCGACGGCGGCCAATCCGCTGACCGAAGGGCGCTGGGTGAAGGCGGCGACCCTGATGCCGGGCGACCGGCGCGGCGTGCACCACATTCTTGCCGGCTACATTCCGGGCGCGCCCAAGGCTGGGCCCGCATCGGCCGCTCAGTGGGAAGCGAACTATGGCGAGTACGCCGTCGGCGGCGAGTCGTTCATCGTGCCGGACGGCATCGGCATCTACCTGCCGCCGGGCGGGCATATGGGCTTCCAGATGCACTACACGCCCTATGGCAAGGAAGCCGTCGATCACTCGAAGATGGGTCTCTACTTCTATCCTAAAGGCGAGACGCCCGAGCGGGTCATGCGCCATTCGGTGATCGCGGACAATTTCATCGAGCTGCCGCCGAACGTCGACCGGCACGAGGAGATTGCGTATTCGAAATTCCCGAAGGACGCGATGCTCTATTCGGTGTTCCTGCACACCCACTATCGCGGTCTTGCGGGCAAGCTTGATCTTGTCCTGCCGGACGGCACGCGCAAGCAGCTGATCAACCTGCCGCGCTATGACTTCAACTGGCAGCGCACCTATGACTTCAAGGAGCCGATTCTGGTGCCGGCGGGCGCCAAGCTGGTGGCGACGTACATCTACGACAATTCCGTGCGCAACGCGGCGAACCCCAACCCCAACGAGAAAGTCATCTGGGGCGACCAGTCGTGGGAGGAGATGCACTACACCTCGATCTACTATCAGTGGCTCGACGAGACGGTGGCGAAGCCTGCGGACGCGACGCCGCAGATGCGCGCCGGACGCATGATGGGCATGCTCGACGACAATCTCGACGAGAAGGTGCAACTCGCTGAAGCGCGCGGGCCGATGGCCAACCTGATCAAGACCCGCTTCGCGGAACTCGACGCCAACAAGGATGGCGGGCTGGATGCGGCCGAGTTCCAGCCGATCAGCAGCAGGTTGCCCGGCCGTCCATCGGCGCCTGCGCAACCGGCCACGCCGGCGCAAGGCGCTGAGGGCAGCGGCGGACAGTAGCCTCGTCCGCTTGCGCATCGCCTCGACCGGACTATTCGATCGCGTTCGCGGGTGAGGCGCAGCGTCCAGCTGCAAATTCTCCGCGGATTGAAATCCACAGTGCCGCGAGTGTGAGACCTGTGACGTGTGTGCGCGCTCGCGTGCTCGCGATTGTGCACGCGCCGATTCTTGCCGCGGAATCAGGGCGAATCCCTCACAGCGGCTTCTCGCATGAACGGGATGTAATCGCACAATAGCGCAAACGTCGCTCGCAGCGCGAAGCTTCGCGCTCGCAAGGCTCTGATTGCGTGAAGGTTTGCCGCGTTTTCACTTGCCGCCCCGAGCCACTCATCCATGTTTTCAGCGGGTGAATGGAGGCTACATAAAATGACTTTGAAATTTCTAGCGTCGGCCGTTGTGCTGGCGATGGCCGTCGCCGGGTGTCAGCAAATTCCTGCTGAAATGTCGGTCGGCGAATACTGCGCTAACGCGAACAACATCAACAAAGACGTCTGCAAGGTGAACGTCGAGATCGACGGTCAGAAACGCGCGCTCGCCCAGACCAACATGACGCTGTCGGAAGCACGCGCGATCGCCGATGACGCGGGCCGCCGCGCGACGGCCGCGCAGGCGACGGCTGATGCCGCGCAAGCGACCGCCAACCAGGCCCTGCAGCAGGCCAATCTCAACTGCGAGACCAAGACGATCAACCGCGCCAAGTCCGGCGCGTGCTCGCCTGGCTACAAGCTGCTGAGCTGCACGCAGACGCGCTACACCTTCAGCGCCGGCGCGCCGTCGATTCTCCGCAAGATCAGCGACGAGGGCTGCACCTTCAACGACAAGGTCCTCGAAATGCAGGTCCGTTGCTGCGCCATGGGCAATGTGCCGACGACGACGGAAGCCAGTGTTGCGACGACGCAACCGAGCGCTCCGACGCAGCCGACGCCTGCTTCGTAGTCTCTACCGGAATACAACCAGACCTGGTTGTGCGCGCCGTCTCCGAAACGAGACGGCGCGTTGCGTTTGCGTCAGCCCGCAGCCGCCTTTTCCTGCGCGCCGGGATTCATGCCGAGGCGGTAGTAGACATACATCGCGACGGCGAACTGGATGAGGCAGGCGATGCCGACAAGCCCCCAGGGCGAGATCGTGCCGATGACGCCGAGACGTTCCCCCGCGGCGTAGATCGAGAAGGCGCCGAGCAGCAGCGCGGAGGAGAGCGTCGTGGAATCCGAATTGTAGCGGCGCATCATCTCGTCGGCATTGCGGTTCATGACGAGTGCGACAACGACCTGGGCGACGAACAGGATGAGGACGAGGCCGAAAGCAAGGGCGGGATCGATCCGGCCTTCCGACAGGACGGGAATGATCAGTGAGATGCCGCCGACCGCCATGCTTGCGAGCGGGCCAACAAGCATCCGCTCGAAACGCGCCTCCGGCACGGCGGCCCAGCGCATCAGGCTGACCGGTACGCAGGCCAGCATCCACACGCCGACGGCCGTCGTGACGATGTCTTCCCACGCCGGCATTTTGGCCGGCTTGTCGGCGAAGAGGATCATGATCGCGCCGGTTGCGGCGCCGAGAGACGCCGCGGCCGTAACCAGCCAGAGGCCGATTCGCAGAAGCCAGCGCGCGTTATTTCCTGACGACATCAATCCTCTCCTTCGAAAATCCGTTCGACGGGCAGCTTGAAGATCTTCGCGATCTTGAGGGCGAGCGGCAGCGATGGGTCGTAGCGCTCGGCCTCGATCGAGTTGATCGTCTGGCGCGACACGCCAAGGCGTTCGGCCAGGTTCTGCTGGCTCCAGGTTTTCTCTGCTCTCAGCACCCTCAGGCGGTTCTTCATCCAGCGCCCTCACCGAAGGGTATGTAAAGTAGGCTTTCCATTATGGCAAGCATGCTTTCCATGTTTTTACAGAACCGGATCCCGCCGCTCTTCCGGAGACGTGATCTGCCTGCGGGGCTTAGCGGCCGCAGGCTTGTGGGTTTGAGACAGGGGCATCCATGGTGTTGCTAAGCAGGTCGCGCCGGTTGCGGCCGGGTTGGCGGCGGCAGCGTCGTGTCAGGCCGTGTCGCGGGATAGGGCCGCTGCGAACCAGGCCAGGCGCTGAATGAATAGCGAAGGGAGCGCTTTGGAATGATCCTGATAACCGCAACGGTGGCGGTTGCGCCGAAGGACCGCGAGGCGATGCTGGTGCTTGGCCGGACGCAGGCAGCGAACTCGCGCGCGGAGGAGGGCAATGTCTCCTACGGCTTCTACGAAGACATGCTGCAGCCGGGGACGTTCATCTTCATCGAGCGGTGGCGCGACCAGACCGCGGTGAACACCCACTTCGCAAAGCCCTACAGCGGCGCGTTCGTGACGCAGGTGCGGGCCATCGCCCTCAGCGCGCCGGCGATCGAACTGCATGAGGTTACAGGAGTGCGGACGATCGTGCCCGGCGGGTGAGAGGAGGCCGGAGACCGGCCCCCTCCCGAAATCGGCCCGAAGGACACGCCTCAGTTGTTGAACTTCAGCGAGACGCCGATGATGCGGGGCTCGTTGACGAAGGCGGTGTTGTTGTTGAAGTCGATCGCGCCCTTGACGTTGTCCTCATCCGTGATGTTGCGGGCGAAGACGGCGGCTTCCCACGACCCGTCCGTCTTGGCGTAGCCGAACTTGAGGCCGCCTTCGAACTGGCCGTCAGTGTTGAACTGCCGCGACTCGTAGATGAAGAGGTTAGTGTCGCCCTGATAGGCCCAGTCGGTGAAGGCGAAGAATTCGCCATCGGCGCCGAACGGGATCGAGTAGCGGGCGGTGATGTCCGCGGTGAATTCCGGCGCGTTGGGGAAGGGATTGCCGTCGACCAGAGCGCGGTTGGCGGCGCTGATCACGACGATTGGGTCCGTCACCGTGCACTGGGCGCAGATGCCGACCGCGAGGTTGGAATCCTTGAGCTCGGTGTCGGTGTAGGCGAAGCCGCCGGTGAAGACGAGATTGTCGATCGGCGCCCATTCCGCGTCGAGTTCGACGCCGTAGGCCTGGCCTTCATCCGCATTCAGCAGCTGCACGGTGTTGCCCGCGCCGCCGACGGCGGTGAGCTGGATGTCGCTGACGGTGTAGGTGAACACGGCGCCGTTGAGGCGCAGCGTATCGCCGAACTGCGCTTTCCAGCCTGCCTCGTAGGAGAGCACGGTTTCCGATTGCGCAACCGAGGGCGGGGCGAAGAAGGCGACGTCGCGGCCCTGGATGGAGGGGCCGCGGAAGCCGTCGGCGATGCGGCCGTAGACGCTGATGCTGTCGTTCAGCGCGTACATGCCGCTGATGTCCCAGCTGACATGATCGTCCGAGACGGTGCGGTTGTTCGCCGGCGCGCCGGGAACGGTGAAGTCCTTCTCGTCGTCCGTGTAGCGCACGCCGCCGGTGAGGGTGAGCGCGTCGCTAAGCGCGTAGCTCGCCTGGCCGAACACGGCCCACGACGTGTTGTCGTGCTGGACGGTGGTCGAGGGCGGGAAGCCGAGCGGGCCGACGGTGGTGATGGTGACGGACGAGTCGAAATAGTACGCGCCCGCCTGCCAGGTGAGCTGACCGCCGGGTTCGCCCGCAATACGGACTTCCTGCGTGACCTGCTCGAGATCGTCGATCGAGTCCTGCGTGTCGGCATCGAACGGGATGAAGCCGGGGCCTGTGCCCGCGACGCCGCCGTCGATGTCGCCGCGGCTGAAGCCATCGGTGCTTTCATAGGCGGTGATCGAGGTGAGCGTGACGGCGCCAAGATCCCAGTCGATCTTCGCCGAGCCGCCCTGGCCGTCATACTCCTGCGGGTTGCCGCCGCCCTGGTTGAACGAGACGCGGTCGCGATCGTAGTTGGCGTTGAGGCCGTTGCCCGGTCCAAGAACGTTGGCGCGGAAGATCGCCGCCGTGCCGTCAAGCGAGCGGCCGTGCACGTTGAGCAGGATGTCAAGGTTCTCGTTGGGCGTGATCAGCGCCTGGAAGCGTGCGGCGGTTTCATCGTAGCTGCCGAGATTGTCTTCGCCGGGCTGGGTCGTGTTGTCGATCCAGTCGTCGCGGTGCTGGTAGAGCACCGAACCGCGCACGGCGAGGCCGGGCATGATCTGGCCGCCGACGGCGCCGTCGAACGTCACCGTGCCGAACGAGCCGTAAGAGGCTTGCGCGCGCAGGTCGAACTCGTCGGTCGGCCTGGCCGAAGTAAAGCGGATGATGCCGGCCGTGGTGTTGCGGCCGAACAGCGTGCCCTGCGGGCCGCGATAGACTTCGACCCGTTCGAGATCGAACACGGGCGTCGATTTCAGCACGACGTTTTCCATCACCACGTCGTCCATGATGATCGAGACGGGCTGGGAGGCGGCGAGATCGAAGTCGGTGTTGCCGAGACCGCGAATGTAGAACCGGGGGGCAACACGGCCGTTCGAGCTTTCGGCGTAGACGCCGGGCACGCGGGTCGCGAGCGCGAGAACGTCTTCCCCGCCGCTGAAGATGCTGCCCAGCGTGTCGGCGGGCAGGGAGGCGGCCGAGATGGCGACGTCCTGCAGGTCTTCCTCGCGCTGGTTCGCGGTGATGACGATGACGTCGAGCCGCGTGGTGTCCGCAGCAGGAGGCGCCTGGGCCGCAGCGGGCGTCGCGAGCAACGCGAACGCCGAGACGGCGGCCATCAGGCCGATGGTTGATTTCAGTCCGATCCGTTTGTGATGAAACGCCATTGAAGTCCGCCCTCTTTTTCTACGGTTTTGGCGAACCTGCATCACGGCGTTTTTCAAGTCATGCGTCCAAGCCGCGGTTTCGTCCGTCCACGGCGGATTGTGCAGAAGCGATGCAGCGCCGCCACGGCGCGTCATCGGGGCGTGCAGCGAATTGCACGTATCAGGCGATAATGTCAGGCGTCAGCTTCGAGGATAGCCAGGCGATCTGGTCCTTGATGCGCAGCTTCTCGCGCTTCAGTCCCATGATCCTGAAATCCTGACCGCCTTCGATGTCGAGTTGCTCAATTGTGGCGTCGAGATCGCGATGCCGGGCGCGCAGCTCTTCGAGCCGCTCCAGCATCTTGTCGATGTCTCCGGTGTCGAAGACGTCTTCGTTCAACGCGCCCTCCTCCAGCTCCCATGACCGTCGAGCCGGGCATCGGACCGCTTTGATCCGATGCCAGAAAACCGGCTCTGATTCAAAGCATTGCGAAAAGAGATTTCGCGGTCGCGGGTCCCGAAGACCACCGCCGACCGGCCTCCCGCCGCGGCGCTGGCATAGCAAAAATCGGGGAATCCGGGAAGGCGGATCGAGGGGCTAAACGTGCTTCGGAAAGGGTGACGCTGCGCTCGCTGGAGGCGCCGCTGATCGAATCTTGCTTTTTCTTCACCTCTAGAAGCATTTCGGGGTTTTCAAGGCGTGACAGTCGATTTTGTTCGTAGTTCACTCTTCCACGCGGCTGGTCAGCGAGCCGCAGCGGTCCCTCCGAAAAACGACGGGACCGACGCGGACGCCGGGCCTTCCGCACGCGGTCGGGGTGGGCTGCGGCAGGCTGGAATCTCCCTTCCCGCCATGGCTCGCCAGCCCCTGAAAAGGAGACACACTTTATGAGCCTGGAAGCACGCATTCGGGAGTTGAGTGAGCGTCACAAGCGTCTGGACGCGGCGATCGCCGCCGAACTCAAACACCCCGCAGGCGACGACATCCGCATCCACGAGCTCAAGCGCAAGAAACTCCGGATCAAGGACGAACTTAGTCAGTTGCGGACCAGTTGAAGCTGGTTCGCTAGCGCATCCTCTCGAGCCCAGCTCGCCGGCGCTGCCGCTCCGCCGGACAAGAGGTGATGCGCACCCAAAACGGCCCTACCACGATTGACCTCAACAACCAGCGCACGGAATGTTCCGCGCGGGGCAGGCGCGTATGCGCGCGGAAGATGAGGGGGCGAGAGAGATGAGAGGGCTGTGGGATCACGAACAGCCGCTGGCGCCGAGCCTGTTGCGGTCGGCGCTGGCGCTGGCTGGCGGATTTCTTGCGGCGCTGGCGGCGGGCGTCGTTCTGCTGGGCCTGATCAGCCTCGTGCAGGGGCAGTATCTTGTCGCGCTGGTGCAGGTCGCGGGCGGCGTTGCGATCCCGTTCGCGATCTGGCTCGGTCTAAAGCTGATGGCCGACATACTCACCGTGCTGAACCGTTCTTACGACCAGCTCGATGCGCTGGAAGAACGCTTCGGCGGCATCGCGCAGCGTCCCGGTCGCAAACCGCCGCTCACGGGCCCGCGCGCGCTGCGCGCCAGCGATGATGGTCCGATCTACCAGGTCGAAGAGTAGCGATTATTCGTCAGCGGCCTTCTTGCCGAAGTTCGCAAACACGCGCGCGGCCGTGACTTCGCGCGGCCTTGCTTCCTCGCCGTGCTCGTTCACCGCCGGAGCGGCGGGGGCGGGCGGAGGCGTGACCACCTTGCGCAGCGTCGGACCCGAGAGCCTCAGGTCTTTCTCCTCGCGCGTCTGCGCTTTCTTGGCCGCCGCCTTGGAGACCAGCGCGTCCAGCTCGATCTGCGAGCAGAGGCCCAGCGTCACCGGATCGACCGGCTTGAGGTTCGGCGCATTCCAGTGCTGGCGCGAGCGCACCGACTCGATGGTCGACTTGGTCGTGCCGATCAGGCGCGAAATCTGCGCATCGGTGATTTCCGGGTGGTGGCGGAGGAACCAGGCGATGGCGTCCGGGCGGTCCTTGCGGCGCGAGACGGGCGTGAAGCGGGCGCCTTTCTTCTTGGGCTGCGGCACCTCGGCGTGTTTCGGCGCCGGCTGCTGCAGGCGATAGTCCTTGTCGGTCTCGCCCTTCTGGATCTCTTCACGGGTGAGTTCGCCCGAAGCCACCGGGTCGGCGCCGCGCATGTTCTCGGCAACCTCGCCATCGGCGATGCCTTTGACCTCCAGCGGGTGGAGTTCGCAGAAATCGGCGATCTGCTCGAAAGTGAGCGTCGTGTTGTCGATCAGCCAGACGGCTGTCGCTTTCGGCATGAGGATCTTGGCCATGGGCGCCTCGTGAAGTCCTGAAAACGAAAAGCCCGGCGCTTAGGGCCGGGCTTTCCGAAAATGTACGGATGGATAGTCCTGAGCAGGCGCTGATATAGTTCGCTTTTTCGGACTTGTGAACCCAACATGACGCGGGGGTGCCGCCCGGAATCAGGGCATTAGGTCGCCACCTGCAGAATTATTTTGCCGGTATGGTCGCTGGCGTCCATTTGGGCGTGGGCGGCGTCGGCTTCCCCCAGCGGAAAGACGCGGCTGACGATCGGCTTGAACCGGCCCTGTTTGATCATCGGCCACACATGGGCGACCACGCCCTCGGCCAGCTTCGCCTTGTAGGCGTCGGTGCGGATGCGCAGCGTCGAGCCGGTGATGGTGAGCCGCTTCAGCATCAGCCGGGTGAGGTCGCCCTCGACCTTCGCGCCCTGCAGGAAGGCGATGTAGCAAAGGCGGCCGAGATCTTTCAGGATCGTCAGGTTCTTGTCGAAATACGGCGCGCCGACCATGTCGAGAATGACGTCGACGCCGCCCTCGGCGCGCATCACCGCCTCGAAATCCTCGGTCTTGTAGTTGATGGCTTTGGCCGCGCCGAGCGTCTCGCAGAGGCGGCATTTCTCGTCCGCGCCCGCCGTCGCATAGACCTTCGCGCCCCAGGCCGCCGCCATCTGGATCGCCGTGGTGCCGATGCCGCTGGCGCCGCCATGGACGAGGAAAGTCTCGCCGGCCTTCAGCCGGCCCATCTCGAAGACGTTGTTCCATACGGTGAGAACGGTCTCCGGCAGGCCTGCAGCTTCCGTCATCGACAGCGGTTCGGGGATCGGCATGGCCGAGCCGGCATGGGCAAGCGCATATTCAGCATAGCCGCCGCCGGGAAGCAGCGCGCAGACGCGGTCGCCCGACTTCCACTGCGTGACGCCCGCGCCGACGCTTTCGATCGTGCCGGCGACTTCGAGGCCCATCGTTTCCGGCGCGCCCGGGGGCGGAGGATAGCGGCCGGCGCGCTGGATCAGGTCCGGTCGATTTACGCCTGCCGCCCCAACCCGGATCAGAATCTGCTCGGGCCCGGGCGAAGGTTTATCGATATCCGCCAGCACCAGCGGCTGGCCCACCACGGATTTCACGGCCTTCATCGTGGGTTTGGACATTTCAGGCTTTCCGTTCTTTAATCAGGCGGCGCGGAGGACTGTCTTGGGCGCGCGACAAGGGCGCGGTCAAGCAGGGAGGATCGGGATCGGGAACCCCGAGGGGCTGAAAAGGGAAACGGCAGGAGAGGCGGCCATGACGTTCGATGAGGAGCCGGTACGAGTTGTGAAACGAGTGCTGGAAGACATGTCGATCCAGGACCTGAGGGAGCGGATCGAGACCCTGAAGGCCGAGATTTCCGCCTGCGAGGCCGCGATCTCCAAGAAAGAAGCGACCCGCAAAGCGGCCGAAGCGGCGTTCTTCAAGACGTAAGGTGAATGATTTGGCCGCAAGCGGCGGCAGTCGGCGCGTTCCGGCGCAGGTTTTGCGTGATACCGTTCCGGCGCACGGGGAAAGCGCCGATAAGGCTTGTGCAAGGTCTCGCGACGAGACTGCTTCGCCGGGCGGGTGAATTTGAGGGTTTGATGCGCGACGCAATCCATTCTGCAGATCCCGCGAGGGATGACTGGAAGCGCCGCGTCGTGGAATTCGCGGGCTCGGAGATGTTCGATCGCCTTTTCCGCGAAGGAATGTCGCTGGTTGAGGAAGCCGCGAGCTATCTCGATGGCCCTGGCCGCACGGATTCGCGCAAGCTGAACCGCGAACTGGCCCTGGTCTACGCCGCCGAAAGCATGGAAGTGACCACCCGCCTGATGCAGGCCGCGAGCTGGCTGGTGGTGCAGCGCGCCGTCCGCGAGAAGGACATGAAGGTCGAGGAAGCGGGCGACGAGAAATACCGCATCGCGAAGCCCGGCGAGCCGCATCCGTGCGACCGCGCCGTGATGCCCGCGCCGCTGATGGCTCTCGTCGATCGCAGCCGCGCCCTCTACGAACGCGTCTGGCGCTTCGATGCTGCACTCTACACCGAAAGCGCGCAGCCCACTGAAAACCCGGTGATGCGCCAGATCGATCGCCTGCGCGCAGCCGCCGAAGGCGGCGCATTCGATCCGCTGGCGGTGTGGCGGAAGTAGGCGATCTGCACTTCTGGAAAACAAAAGGCCCGCTGGTGACAGCGGGCCTTCGTGTATCTGGCGTCAGAGGCTGGAGCTTTCCGGCCCTACGCTGTCGCTTCGGGCGTTCTATGCTCGAATTGGTCCCCCGGATCAATTCGTCCGCTTCGCGGAGCGCATCTCACCCCTTCATAAAGCCCTTGAACTTGTCCTTGAAGCGCGAGAGGCGGCCGCCGCGGTCGAGCAGCTGCGCGCCGCCGCCAGTCCAGGCCGGGTGTGTCTTCGGGTCGATGTCGAGCGCCAGCGTCGCGCCCTCCTTGCCCATCGTCGAGCGCGTCTTGAACGACGTCCCGTCGGTCATCGTGACCGTGATGAAGTGATAGTCGGGATGGCCTTCTTTCTTCATGGCGAAGTCTCTGGCGTCTGCGCTGGGGCTCTGTGGCGGTTAACGCTTGGAGAGCCTTGCTGAATTCGGGAGCGGGGCTCATACCCGAAGGCGGCTTTGCTGGCAAGGCGGGGGGCCAGAAGCAGGCAAAGCGGGCGCGGAGAGCGGAAAATGAGCGACGGCGCCAGCCAATCTGCAGCCGCAGCAACCGCCCCGGCAAGCGCCGGGTTCGACCGCACCGCCGGAGCCCAGCGCTGGGGCGAGGGGTCCCCGGAGCGGGCTAAGGGAAAATCGCTGCGGCCGCTGCTCGGCCTGATGCCCTATGTGAAACGCCAGCGGGCAACCGCGATGCTGGCTGTGGTCTTCCTCATCATCGCAGCCGCCCTCAACCTCGCTATCACCTTCCCGGCGCGCTGGCTGGGCGACAACGGCATAGAGGGCATGAACCCTGCCGCGGTGAACGCCGGCTTCCTCGCCATCATGCTGATCGCGCTGGCGCTGGCCGTGTTCTCGGCAGTGCGGTTTTATTTTTTCTCGCGCTTCGGCGAGCGGCTGGCCGCCGACCTGCGGGCGGACGTCTATGCACGGCTGATGACGCTGTCGCCCGCCTACTTCTCGAAGCTGAAGACGGGCGAGGCGGTATCGCGCCTTACCGCCGACATCACGCTGATCGAGACCTTTTTCGGCTCGGCTTTCTCGATGGCGGCGCGGTCGACCCTGACGTCGGTCGGCGCGCTGATCCTGATGTTCGTGACGAGCTGGAAGCTGACCGCCCTGCTGATCATCGGCACGCCCGTTCTGATCCTGCCGATCATGTCGATCGGGCGCCGCGTCCGGAAGCTTTCGGTCAATGCGCAGGACCGCATTGCGGATGCCGCCGCCGAGGCGACCGAGACGCTCGACGCTATCGACCTGGTGCAGGCTTACGGCATGGAGCGCGAGCGGGAAGGCCGGTTCCGCTCTGCCATCGAAGCGGCGTTTCAGGCGGCGCTCGCTCGGATAAAAGTGCGGGCGCTGCTGACGGCCATCATCATCGCGCTGATGTTCTGCGGCGTTGCAGGCGTGGTCTGGCTGGGCGCGAACAGCGTGATGTCGGGCGAAATGTCGACCGGCGCCTTCATCCAGTTCGTCCTGCTGGCGATGTTCGGCGTTGGCGGCTTTGCGACCGTGGCCGAAGTGTTCGGCGATGCAATGCGCGCATCCGGCGCGGCCGAGCGTTCGATGGAGATCTTGGCGCAGAAGCCCGACATCGCGGCGCCGGCCAATCCGAAGCCGATGCCGGCCGTGATCAAAGGGCATGTGAAGCTTGATCGCCTTTCCTTCGCCTATCCAGGAGCGGAAGGGCCTTCGCTCAACGACGTGTCGTTCGAGGCGAAGCCGGGAGAGTTGGTTGCGCTTGTGGGCCCCTCCGGCGCAGGCAAGTCGACCGTCTTCCGCATGCTGCTGCGTTTCTTCGATCCGAATGCGGGCGCCGTGATGCTCGATGGGTTCGATGCGCGCGAGGTCGATCCGGCGGAATGGCGCGCGCGCTTTGCCTATGTGCCGCAGGAAGCGCCGATCTTCTCAGGCGACGCCGGCGGCAATGTCCGTTTCGGACGCACAACGGCGAGCGACGAGGAGGTGCGCGAGGCGCTGAAGAAGGCGGAGGCTTTCACTTTCCTCGAAGCGCGCGGCGCTCTTGCGGCGGAAGTCGGCGCCAAGGGCCGGTCGCTGTCCGGCGGCGAGCGGCAACGCATCGCCATCGCGCGGGCGCTGGTGCGCGGCGCGCCGGTGATGCTGCTGGATGAAGCGACCAGCGCGCTCGACGCCGCCAACGAACGCCTCGTGCAGAAAGCGCTGGACCAGGCGAGCCAGGGGCGGACGACGCTGGTGATCGCCCACCGGCTGGCGACTGTCCGGCGCGCCAATCGCATCGTTGTGATGGAGCATGGCCGCGTGGTGGAGCAAGGCGACCATGAAAGCCTTGTCCGCGCTGGCGGTCTCTACGCAAAACTCGCGGAGATGCAGTTTACGAGCGGGTGATATGCTGTAACTCTCGTGACGGGCGAGCCGGGGTTTGTGTAGAGGTTGTTTCATGTTCGACGCCAACAAGCTGCTCAATCAGATGCTCGGAGCCGGCGGCAAGCCCGGTGCGCAGGGTCAGGCCAATCCGCTGGGCCAGGTCGGCGGTCTTCTTGGCAGCCTGCTGCAGGATTCCATGGCCGGCGTGAAAGAGGGCGCAACCGCGATCGAGAAGCAGACCGGCATAGGCGGCAAGGCTGACAGCGCGCTCAAGGGCGCCACGGGCAAGTCAGCGGGCGATCTGTTCGAACAGGCCAAGGCGTTCGCGGGACAGAACAAGCTGGCGACGGGCGCCGCGCTCGGCGGCCTCGGCGCGCTGTTGCTCGGCACCGGCGGCGGCCGGAACATTCTCGGCGGCGCAGCAACGCTGGGCGGCCTCGCTATGGTGGGCGGGCTTGCCTACAAGGCCTACCAGAACCATCAGGCGAAACAGGCGCCCACGGCGTCGGCGCAGGGCCTGATCGAGGCGGCGCCCGAGGCCAGCCCCTTTGGCGAGACGGGCGATGCGGAGCATGACAACGACACCGCCATGCTGATCTTGCGCGCGATGATCGCCGCGGCGGCCAGCGATGGCACGATCGACAACCAGGAACGCTCGCGCATTGTCGGCGGGCTGCAGAATGCGGGGCTGGATGTGTTCGCCGCGAAATTCCTCGATGCTGAATTCGCCAAGCCCGCCTCGATCGCCGCCCTCGCGGCGGAAGCAACGACGCCCGCTCTGGCGGCGCAGGTCTATACCGCCGCGCGCATCGCCATCGACCCCGACACGATGAAGGAGAAAGCCTTCCTCATGAATCTCGCCGTAGCGCTGAAGCTCGATGAGGGGCTGGTCGCGCAGATCGACGCCGGGGCGGCGGCGGCGGCGAAAGCGTAGGCATACGCGCAGCCAACAGGGTCTGGACCTCGTGCCTTCGTGCCTTCGTGAATCCCTTTGTGTCTTCGTGTTGAAGACTTCAAACACAAAGACACAAAGGGATTCACGAAGGCAGTCGGATACTACTCCGGCCGCAGCAGCCGGTGGCCTTTGGGTTTCGTGATCTTGCCTTCGATGCGTTCGGCCAGCTTGGGCGCGAGGCTCGGATTGGCCGCGACGAAGCTGCCCTTGGTCGCGTCGGCCTTGTTGAGGCCGGTCACCATGCCGCCGGCTTCCTGCACCAGCACGAAGCCTGCCGCAATATCCCAGATCGACAGGCCGCGCTCCCAGAAGCCGTCGAAGCGGCCGGCGGCGACCCAGGCAAGATCCAGCGCGGCGGAGCCGAAGCGGCGTACGGCGGCGACTTCGTTGCGCACGGCGACCAACTCGTCGACGAATTTCTCGAAGCCGTCGACGCCGAGCTGTGGAATGCCGGTGGTGACCACCGCCTCGTTGAGCTTGCGGCGCGAGGCGACGCGCAGGCGCTTGTTCTCCAGCCAGCAGCCTTCGTTTTCCTCGGCCCAGAACATCTCGTTGCGCATCGGGTCGAACACGACGCCGGCGCGCAGCTTGCCCTCGCGCTCGAGGCCGATGGAAATCGCGAAGTGTGGAATGCCGTGCAGGAAGTTGAGCGTGCCATCGAGCGGGTCGATGATGAAGCGGTGCGTCTTGTCCGAGCCTATGACCTCGCCGCCTTCCTCGAGGAGGAAGCCGTAGCCCGGACGCGCCTTCTGCAAGCGGTCGCGCAGGATCTCCTCGGACTTCTTGTCGGCGGTGGAGACGAAGTCGGAGGGGCCCTTGCGGGAGACCTGCAGGTTCTCGACCTCGCCGAAATCGCGGATCAGCTTGCGGCCCGCAGCGCGCGCGGCGTCCATCATCACGGTGACTGTCGGGGACGGGCGGGACATCGAAAATTGCCTTGCTGGGGCACTCCCATAGTCGCGGAAAGCACGCGAGAGCAAGCAAAACAGGCTTCGCGTTCACGGTGCGTCGGCTTGACGCAGGCGGCGGTTACCTGAGAGGTTTCAGCGGGTTAGGACGGAAAGGGGCTCCACATGAATATCGTCAGTCAGTTCCTGAGTTTCGACAAGCTGATGGGCTCTTCGCTCGTCAAGATCGTCTACTTTCTCGGCATACTAGGCATCCTGCTAGGGGTGCTGTTCGCCATGCTTGGCGCTTTCGGGCTGATGACCATCAATTTCATTCAGGGCCTCGGCACGCTCGTCTTCGCACCGATCGTCGGAATCGTGATGCTGTGCTTCCTGCGCTTCGGCTGCGAACTGTACATCGCGATCTTCCGCATGGCGGACGACATCGCGGCCATTCGCGGCGGCGGCGGCCTCACGCCTCCCAAGACTTAGGTCTCAAGCTCGGCGAACAGCGTGTTGAAGGCGCGAACCGCTTCGGCGGGGCCACGCACGTCTTTCCAGACGCCAGCCGAGACGGCCAGGAAATCAGCGCCCGCCTCCACCAGGGGACGGGCGTTTTCCGTCGTGATGCCGCCGATGGCGACGCAGGGCAGCTCGATCATCTGCTGCCACCAGGTGAGCAGTCCGACGTCGGCGATCGAGGACGGGTCCTTCGTTTCGGTGGGATAGAACGCGCCGAAGGCGACATAATCGGCGCCGGCCTCGCCCGCTTCGAGCGCCAGGTGCCGCGAGGCGTGACAGGTGACGCCGACGATGGCGCCGGGCCCCACCAGCTTGCGCGTCTTGGCGTAGGGCGTGTCCGACTGGCCGATGTGCACGCCATCAGCGCCGAGTTCGACAGCGAGATCCGGCCGGTCGTTGATCAGCACTGCGACGCCGCGGTCCTGTGCTCGCGGAATGATGTGACGACCAAGGGAGAGGATATGGCTGTCGGGGGCGGGCACGCCGTCGCGCGACTTCAGCCGGATCTGCAGGCAGGCGACATCGCCGCCATCAAGAGCCTGGTCCAGCGCCTGAGTAAAAGCCGCGATGTCGGGCACTTCGGGCGGGCTGATCAGGTAGAGGCGGCAGCGGGGCATCGGCGTCACCTACGCCCCGGCGCGGGGGCGTCAAGCTGCGGCGTCAGGCCGGGATGGCCTTGAGCCGGGAAACCGCGAGATCGAACAGGGGATCGTTCGAATTGGCGGCGATCCAGGCGGCGTAGGCGGACTTGTCCCGCCCCAGCTCCAGAGCCTCGAAGGCGGCAAGGCCGGGCCGGCCGGTCAGCATGCCGATCCGCTCCACCAGCCTCAACCATTCGGGGTTGGAGGGGCCGGCCCCGGCGGTCAGGTCGTCGGCGTGGACGAGATTGAACGGCGCGGGCAGGTCGCAATGCTTCAGGATGGCGGCGGCGAGCACGTTGCGCTGGCGGCCGATGGTAGCCTCGCCCCGCACCCAGTCCGAGGCGACGGCGCCGGGCGACCAGCAGACCAGCACCGCCTTGGCGCTGCGCACCTGCCGGTCGATCTCGGTATCGAACGCCGTGCCCGAGCGCATGTCGGCGTCGAACCAGACGTGCAGCTTCAACGCCTCCAGGCGGCGCGCGATGGCGAGGACTTCGGCGCGCTCGTCGCGCTTGTAGGAGATGAACACGTCAGGCGGCGGTCCAGGCGGCGGCGCCTTCGCCTTGGCGGCCTGCGGACGTGGCGTCGCCGCGGGCGCGGGGGTTGGCGACGCGGGCTCGCGCGACTGTGTCGAGGCTGTTCGCGCCGGCACGAAAAGCAGCATGGCGATGAACCCGGCGCCTACCGCAGCGGCAAGCAGGACGACGAGCGCGCCGATCAGCGACGCCTCGGTTCCGCCCATGCTCGAGGCAACGTTCTCGAATGGAATTGCGAGTGCGATCGCCACGACAATTGCAACAGCCACGCCGATGACAAAGGCGAGCAGGGAATTCTTCCTGCGGCTGGCAAGGAAGACAAGCGCGGCCCCGGCGGCGAGCAGGGCGATGATCGAAACAAGGCTCAACCCCGTATCCCCCACGACAGCAAGCGGACTGCCGGATGTAGGCGCAGGCCCCGGCAGCAGAATTCTGCGCCGGAAGCTCGTTCAGGCGGCCTTGCAGCCCTCAGGTTTCACCTTGCGGGCGGTGGAGGCCGGGAATTTCGCAAGCTTGTCGGCGGCCCGCGACGGACGGACGAACAGGGCGCCGCCGCAGTTCGGGCATTTGCCCTTTAGCGTTTCATCCGCGCAGGTTGCGCAGAAGGTGCACTCGAACGAGCATATGCGCGCCTCGCTCCCCGAAGGATCGAGGTCCTTGTCGCAACACTCGCAGTTGGGCCGCATTTCCAGCATGCCCGAAGGCTAGCGCCCTCAGGAGCCGTGGCCAATACCCCGGATAAGCGAGAAGCCGCGCAGGCCCGTTACGGTTCCGGAACGGCCGGAATGGGTTGCCTTGGATGCGGTGTGGGCCCGCAGAGGCTCGGCGGGGGCAGGACCGGCGGCGCTGATGCTGGCCGTGGCCAGCCGGACGGGCCGGGGTTCGGCGCGGAACACAGTCACCGCTTCGCTCCAGACAGTGTCGAACTCCTGGGTCATGGCGCGGTGATAAGACGTGCCGGCCTGCGCATAGAGCGTGGGGCTTTCCGCGGTGGTGCGGCTGTGCAGGTAGGGCGTCGCCACCACCGCGCGGTCGGTGATCAGGGCGCTGGCCAGCGGTAGTGAGGTCTGCGCACGGCGTACAGTGATCGCCAAGTCGAGATCCGGCATGTCGATGATGCGTTTCCACGCGTCCGCCGCCGCTTCGATTTCCTGCCGGACAGTCTCAAGATGATGCCCGTCGCGGCTGCCGACGAGCGAGACCAGCCCCGGATTGGTCGGAGCGCACTGCAGGATGCGGAATTCGACGCCCTGGCCAGCTCGGGCGCGCACGACTTCCACCGCATCCGGATGCATGGCGATCGCGAGGCTGGCGAGGCCCATCATGTCGATGCGGGTCCTGGCTTCGCGCACCATGTTCAGCCGCTGGTCGTAGGTGAACTGCGGCGAACGCTCGAACACCGTCGCTCCGCTCGCCCCGCCGCCGTTCAGGGCGGTCGCGCCGGGCCGGAAGCCCTGCTGGATCGGGGCGCCCGTCTCCTCCATCTCACGGATTATCGTCTGCAGCCGCGTGACGTTCACGGCGCCGAGGACAGAGTCCGTGTCCAGCGAATAGGTCAGCACCCTGGCCCCGCGCGGATCGAACGACAGGTCCTGGCCTTCCGCGATCATCAGGATCAGCGGACGCGCCGCGGCCTGCGCCAGCGCCGCCTCGTAGAACGCGTTGGCGTTGCGGTAAGAGAGGACCGCGATCACCAGATCATCGTCGAACAGCGCGTCGATCGCCGGCTGGCCGACCATGCCGCCGCCATCCAGCGGCTCAATGCGATGAGGTGCATAGTCGGTGTCCAGCAGGGCAGGCTGGATCACATATTTCCACAGCGTGTCCGCGTGCTGGCGGACGTCTGCGTTGTGATCATCGATCGGCGAGGCGACGAAGCAGCGCTTCGGCTTCGGCCGGACGCTCTGACCGTCGATCACGCTTCGGAACAACGGATACGCACTTAGGTCGTAGTTCGACATGACACAGCCCCCGCTTTGTCTTCCCCAGTAAAGCGAGCGAATATGTCCACACGGATTTCCACAGTGCCACGAAATTAACCCATGACGGGAGCGGGCATTCGCGCATCACGGGTTTCCTAGCAAAGGCGGCGATTTTCGCACAAGCTGCGGGCCTTGCGCTCACGTGGCGCATGAATCCGCTCACAGGACTCACGCAGAGCGCGAGTCACAGGGTGTGGAAATCAAGAAGTGCTGTCCGCTACTCGGCCGCCACTTTCGCTGCCGCCGTGATTTTCGGCGCCAGCTTCCCGGCCGAGTATTCCTTGGCCATCAAGGCGAGCGACACCGGCTTGATCCTGGACGCCATGCCTTCGCAGCCGAACTCCTGATAACGCTGGATGCAGACCTTGCGCATCGCTTCCTTGGCGGGCTTGAGGTAGCTGCGCGGGTCGAACTCGCCGGGTTTTTCGGCGAAGACTTTGCGGATCGCGCCGGTGATCGCCATGCGGTTGTCGGTGTCGATATTGATCTTGCGCACGCCGTGCTTGATGCCGCGCTGGATCTCTTCGACCGGCACGCCCCAGGTCTGGGGCATTTTCCCGCCATACTTGTTGATCTCGTCCTGCAGCTCCTGCGGCACCGACGAGGAGCCGTGCATGACAAGGTGCGTGTTGGGCAGGCGGCGGTGGATTTCCTCGATGACGTTCATGGCGAGGACCGCGCCGTCAGGCTTGCGCGAGAACTTGTAGGCGCCATGGCTGGTGCCCATGGCGATGGCGAGAGCATCGACTTCCGTTGCGCGGACAAAATCGACTGCCTGGTCGGGGTCTGTCAGCAGCTGCGAGTGATCCAGCTTGCCTTCGGCGCCGTGGCCATCTTCCTTGTCGCCCATGCCCGTCTCGAGCGAGCCCAGTACGCCGAGTTCGCCCTCAACGGAGACGCCGCAGGCGTGCGCCATTTCGGTGACGCGGCGGGTGACGTTGACGTTATAGTCGTAGTCGGCTGGCGTCTTGCCGTCCTCTTTAAGCGATCCGTCCATCATCACCGACGTGAAGCCGAACTGGATGGCGGTGGCGCAGGTGGCCGGGCCGTTGCCGTGGTCCTGGTGCATGCAGATCGGGATCGAGGGGTACATCTCGGCGCAGGCGTCGATGATGTGCTTGAGGACGATGTCGTTGGCGTAGGAGCGGGCGCCGCGGCTGGCCTGCATGATGACGGGAGCATCGACCTTCTCCGCCGCCTCCATGATGGCCAGGGCCTGTTCCATGTTGTTGATGTTGAAGGCCGGCAGCCCGTAGCTGTGTTCGGCGGCATGGTCGAGCAGTTGCCGGAGCGTGATACGAGCCATCTACAAATCCCCAAAGAGCTGTAATCCGCTTTGTGGCGGGACAGCGAAAAACGGTCAACTGCGGCGCAGCAACCTTCATTCCAACAAGTGATTAACCCTGCCCGGCGGCGTCACAGTCGCGGCAGCGGCGTCCGGTTCAGCGCAGCCTCGATCAGTGTCCGCGCAAAGGCGTGGCTGTCGTTCGCCGGGGTCGCAAACCGAAGCTCGCGCCGCCAGCTCTCGGGCGCCTCGGGATGCGTTCCGACCAGAACCACCCAGCCCTTGCCCACCTCGCCCTGCACCGCCGCCGGAATCCCGTCGGGATAGACGGCGACGGGCTCGCCCCAGCCGGAGAGCTGCGGCCCATCCTCCCAGTATTGTTCGATCGGCGCGTGGCCCGGGGTCGTGATCTCGACGGCGCTCTTGCGGACGCCCTTCGCTGAGAGGACGTAGAACGCGAACTGCTTTCCTTCCGTCAGGTTGAGCCCGTTATACGGCGAGGCCCCCGCGATCAGCGCGCCTGCGCACACGCCCAGATAGTTGAGCCCGTCCTTCACGGCCGCGTGAATGTTCGCCGACGCTTCCGGCGACAGGGCCTTGCCCATGTCCACGAAATTACCGCCCGGCATGATCAGCAGGCGATAGGCGCGCAGCGCGTCCATGCTCAGAGCATTCATCCGGCCCGTGTCGGCGATGGAATAGGAGAGGCCGGCCTCGCCGAGTATCGCCTTGATCGCCGCCACATCGTTCGGCGACGTCCCCGTGCCCGCAAACAGCAGGATGTCCGCCGCTGCGCCATCCGGAACGGCGCCCGACCCACTGCACGCGCCCGGAGCGAGAACAGCCCCCAACGCCCCCGTGATGGCCAAGCGCCGATTGATCCTCACCGCCGGTCCCCGCCGCATCTGGAGCGCGCGATGCTCCCGCGCCGTTCAGCTGCGGTCAAGCAGCGCTAGCCCAGCTTCACGCCCAGCGCCTCGGCCGCCGCAGCGACGAACTTGTTCGTCTGCGCAAAGGCTGCATCCAGCGGCTGTTCGTTGGTCGCGTCCGAGATCTTCGCCCAGTTCGCGGCGACATCGTCCACCGTCGCGCTTTCGCCGCCGACGAACACAGCCGGCGTCTCGTAGATATGCACCACCGAGAAACATCCCGCGCCCGCGCCGAGGATCGTCTTGGTCGGCGCATCCTCGCTCACCAGGTAGAGCACGCCCGGCGTCACCAGCTCCGGCGCCATCAGTTTCGCGACCTGCTCGGGGATCAGGCCTTCCAGCATGCGCGTCGCCGCTGTGGGGGCGAGCGTGTTGACGCGGATGTTGTTCTTCGCGCCTTCCTGGCTCAGCACGTTCATCATGCCGATCATCGCCGCTTTCGCCGCGCCATAATTCGACTGGCCGAAATTCCCGTAGATGCCCGACGCCGACGACGTCAGCATGATGCGGCCGTAGTTCTGCTCGCGCATCGTCTCCCACACCGCCTTGGTGCAGTTCGCCGTGCCGAACAGGTGCACGTCCACCACCTTCTTGAAATCGTCCATCGTCATCTTCGAGAACGTCTTGTCGCGCAGGATGCCGGCATTGTTGATCAGGATGTCGACCCGGCCCCATTCGGCCTTGGCCTCCGCCACCATCGCCTCGACCTGGTCTAGCTTGGTGATGTCCGCGCCATTGCCGATGGCTTCGCCGCCGCCGTCGCGGATTTCCTTCGCCACGGATTCGGCCGCGGAGATCGAACCGCCGGAGCCGTCGACCGCGCCGCCGAGGTCGTTGACCACAACTCTTGCGCCGCGCGCTGCAAGCTGCAGGCAGTGCTGCCGCCCCAGCCCGTTCCCGCCGCCGGTCACGATGGCTACCTTGCCGTCAAATCGAATGGTCATGGATGTCCTCGCAGAAAACGCGTCACCCCGATGGCGCGGACATGCGGGTGTCGCAAGAGCCGCCGACGTGGCGAAACGGTCAGGCTAGCGGCGCGGTGTTGGGCCTTCGCCATACGAACATCAGCCAGCCGACGCCGATGACAAGAACCCAGAGACCGGCATTGAGCAAGATCGCGGTCGCGTTGAACAGCCAGCCTTCGTGCAGCAACAGCAAGCCTTTGGACAAGCCGGACAACTGGTCAGGCGGCAAAGCTGCCAGCTCGGCCAGCGCCACACGCTTGATATTGGACTCCTCCAGCATCAGGCCGACAAACATCAGCGATCCGACCAGATAGACGCCGAACGCTACCAGCTTGAGCGGCAGCTTGGCGCGATTCAGAAACAGGTAGATGCCGGCGATCGCGGCGAAACTGATCGAGATGAACTGTGCGTAGAGCGCTACGATCTGCGCATTGGTCGAGCGAACCGTTTCGAAGACTTCACTCTCGCCCATACCCTTTGTCCCCAGATGACAGGCCTTCAGCCGCTAGACCTTCAGCGCCTCGACCCCCGGAAGCACCTTGCCCTCCATCCACTCAAGGAAGGCGCCGCCGGCAGTGGACACGAAAGTAAGGTCTCCGGCAACGCCCGCATGGTGCATCGCCGAGACTGTGTCGCCCCCGCCGGCGACAGCGATGAGCTTGCCTTCCTTGGCGAGTTTCGCGGCCTCCTTGGCGGCTTCGACCGTGCCCTTGTCGAAGGGGGGGATTTCGAACACGCCGAGCGGACCGTTCCAGATCAGGGTCTTTGAATTGTTCATCGCGCGCTTGAGGCGGGCGACCGTTTCCGGGCCGGCGTCGAGAATGCGTTCATGATCGTCGACATTGCCGAGGGCCCGCACGCGGGTCGGCACGCCGGCGGCCATCTGCTCGGCGACGACGATGTCGATCGGCAGGAACAGCTTGCAGTTGTTCTGCCCTGCGAGGCGGATGATCTCGCGCGCGGTCTCGGCGAGGTCCTTCTCGCAATAGGACGCGCCGACGTCGTGCCCTTGCGCATAAAGGAAGGTGTTGGCCATGCCGCCGCCGATGGCGAGCTTGTCGAGCCTGGCGACGAGGTTCTTGAGAAGGTCGAGCTTGGTCGAGACTTTCGATCCGCCGACAATGCCCAGCACCGGGCGCATTGGGTTGCCGAGCGCCGCGTTCAGCGCGTTGAGCTCGCGCTCCATCGAGAGGCCGGGATAGGCCGGCAGCAGCTTCGCGATGCCTTCGGTCGAGGCATGGGCGCGGTGCGCGGCCGAGAAAGCGTCGTTGACATAGATGTCGCCGAGCTTCGCCAGTTCGGCGGCGAAGGCCGGATCGTTCTTCTCTTCGCCCGCGTGGTAGCGGACGTTCTCAAGCAGGGCGACGCCGCCCGGCTTCAGGCCGTCGACCACGGCTTTGGCCTCGGCGCCGATACAGTCATCCGCCCAGGCGACCGGCTTCTTCACCAGCGCGGCGAGAGGATCGAGCACGGGCCTGAGGCTCATCTCGGGAACGCGCTTGCCTTTCGGGCGGTCGAAATGCGCTAGCAGGACGACTTTGGCGCCGGCTTTCGAGAGAAGCTCGATCGTGGGCAGGGCGGCGCGCAGGCGCGTATCGTCCTGCACCTGGCCGTTTTCCATCGGCACGTTGAAATCGACGCGGACGAGCGCTGTCTTGCCTTTGAGGTCGGCGCCGGAAAGCGTGCGGAAAGTCATGGTCTGAGGTCCCGTCTACAACAAGGAATAAACTATCAGAGGCGAGGTGGTTGACCAGCGCCTGCATCCTTCGGGCCGGATCAGATGATCGGATCCTGCCACGGATGCGGCTGGTCCTTGATGGTCTTGATCAGCTCGAAGCCGATGCGGCGCGGCTCTTCGCTGGTCTTCCTCACCGCAACCAGCAGCAGGCTCACCTGGCTGTAGTGCTGGATCAGCTCGAACGTCCGTCCGTCCGGATGCTCGCCGATGAATAGGATCATGTCCGGCCCCCAGCTCGCGACATTGCTGATGTGGAGGATCTCGCTGTTGGGTCCCTCGACAAAACGCCCGCCGATCTCCTGGTCCGGCTCGAGATTCTTCTCGAACTCGATAATCCGCCGCACGACGCGTTCATGCATCCAGGCCGAGGGATCGAAGGGCTTGTCGCCCGGCGTCTCGACGACGCCGTGCTTCACCTCGGCCTTTCTGCCGGCCTTGGCCGGAACAGCAGCGGCGGCCTTTCGAGCCGCCGCCTTGTCCGTCTTGCTGGGCTTCGTCTTGGCCACTGATCTTAGATGAGCTTCGCCCAGGCCACCGCGGTGTCGCTCATGCGGGTCGAGAAGCCCCACTCATTGTCGTACCAGGAGAGGATCGAGACGAAATTGCCGTCCATCACCTTGGTCTGGTCCATATGGAAGATGGACGAGTGCGGGTTGTGGTTGAAGTCGGACGAAACCAGCTTCTCGAAGGTATACCCGAGAATGCCCTTCAGCTTGCCGTCGGCCGCAGCCTTGATGGCGTCGTTGATCTCTTTCACGGTCGTCGGGCGCTTGGCGATGAATTTGAAGTCCACCAGCGAGACGTTCGGCGTCGGCACGCGCACCGAGATGCCGTCCAGCTTGCCGTTGAGGTCCGGCAGGACGAGGCCGACGGCTTTCGCCGCCCCGGTCGAGGTCGGGATCATCGACAGCGCAGCCGCACGGCCGCGATAGAGATCCTTGTGCATCGTATCCAGCGTCGGCTGGTCGCCAGTGTAGGAGTGGATCGTCGTCATCATGCCCTTCTCGATGCCGATGGCTTCGTGAAGGACGCTGACCACCGGCACGAGGCAGTTGGTGGTGCACGAGGCGTTGGAGACGATCAGGTGCTCTTTCGTGAGCTTCTGATGGTTCACGCCATAGACGACGGTGAGGTCGGAATTCTCGCCCGGGGCCGAGATCAGCACGCGCTTGGCGCCGGCCTGGAGGTGGGCGGCGGCTTTTTCTTTCGCGGTGAAGATGCCGGTGCACTCGAAGGCGATGTCAACGTTGAGATCCTTGTGCGGCAGTTCGGCGGGGTTCTTGATCGCCGTCACCTTGAATGTCTGGCCGCCGACCGAGACGGTGTCGCCCTCGACCTTGACGTCCATGTTCAGGGGGCCGTGGACGCTGTCGTATTTCAGCAGGTGGACGTTGGTTTCCACGGGGCCGAGGTCGTTAACCGCCACGACCTGAATGTCCTTGCGGCTATGTTCCAGAATAGAGCGCAGAACCAGTCTTCCGATCCGGCCGAAACCGTTGATCGCCACACGCACAGCCATTCCGCCACCTCAATTGTCCGCTGGGCCCCAAAAAGCTGCGGAGAGTGTGCAGGATTAAGGCCGCCCAAGCATCAGTTGTGGCGGGGTTCATACAGGATTTTGGAGAAAAATGGAGAGCACGCAGCATTGAAAATTCTGCAATGCGACGTCGTGTTTCGTGATGGGTGTTTCGGACGCGCCTAAAGTCGCTGCTTGGCGGCCTTCACCACGGCCTCGGCGGTGATGCCGAAATGCTTGTAGAGCGCCTTGTAGGGGGCCGATGCGCCAAAGCCGGTCATGCCGACAAAGGCGCCGGTCGGGCCGATCCAGCGGTCCCAGCCATCCCGGACGCCTGCCTCGATAGCGATCCTCGGCAGTTTCCCGCCCAGCGTGTCGCGCTGGTAGCTCTCGGGCTGCGCCGCGAACAGCGAGAAGCAGGGCAGGGAAACAACGCGCGCGCCGACGCCTTCGGCCTCAAGCAGCTTCTGTGCTTCCAGCGCGATCTCGACTTCCGAACCGGTGGCGATCAGCACGACCTTCTCGACCTTGGCGGCGGGCGAGGGCGAGAGCACATAGCCGCCCTTGGCGACCAGGTTCTCGGCGACATGCGTCTTGCGGGCAGGCGCAAGGTTCTGGCGGGTCAGCGCGATCAGCGACGGGCCCGTCGTGTGGTTGATCGCGAGCTCCCAGGCCTCGGCCGTCTCAACGCCGTCGCAGGGGCGGAACACGAGGAGGTTCGGAATCATGCGCAGCGAGGCGACATGCTCGACCGGCTGGTGCGTGGGGCCGTCTTCGCCGACGCCGATGGAATCGTGGGTCATCACATGGATGACGCGCTGGCCCATCAGGGCGCCGAGGCGGATCGCTGGACGCGAATAGTCCGAGAAGACGAGGAAAGTTCCGGAATAGGGAATGAGGCCGCCATGCAGCGCCATGCCGTTCATGGCCGCGGCCATCGCATGCTCGCGGACGCCGTAGTGGATATAGCGTCCGCCATAGGAGTCCGGCGTCACCGGCGCCTTGGCGGCGGCGGTGCGGGTATTGTTGGAGCCCGTGAGGTCGGCCGATCCGCCGATCATTTCCGGGATCAAGGCGGTCAGCACTTCCAGCGCCGCGCCCGACCATTTGCGGGTCGCGTCGGCCTTGGGGGCTTCGGCGATCTTCTTCTTGTGCTCGGCCATGGCGGCGGCGACGCCGGCCGGGACCTTGCCTGCCAGAGCGGCTTCGAATTCAGCCTGCTTGCCGGAGGCTTTCAGCCGCTGGTCCCAGGCCTGGCGATGTTTCGCGCCCTGTCCGCCGATCCTGCGCCACTGGGCGAGGATGTTGTCGGGGATCACGAAGGGTTCGTGCCGCCAGTCGAGCGACTTGCGGATGCCGGCGACTTCTTCCGCGCCATAGGGGCCGCCATGCGCTGGCCCGGTGCCAGCCAGCTTGGGCGCGCCATAGCCGATGATGGTGCGGCACGCGATCAGGGTGGGGCGGTCCGATGTCTGCGCTGCGAGCAGGGCGCCGCGCACGGCATCCATGTTGTGGCCGTCGATCCGGGCGACGTTCCAGCCCGACGCTTTGAAGCGCTTGATCTGGTCCGTCTCATCCGAAAGCGCGGTCGACCCGTCGATGGTGACGGCGTTGTCGTCGAACAGCACGATCAGGTTCCTGAGGCGTAGATGGCCTGCAAGCGTGATCGCTTCCTGGCTGATGCCCTCCATCAGGCAGCCATCGCCTGCGATCACATAGGTCTTGTGGTTGACGAGGTCGTCGCCAAACCGCGCGTTGAGATGTCGCTCTGCGATCGCCATGCCCACCGCATTGGCGAGACCCTGGCCGAGCGGGCCGGTGGTCGTCTCGACACCCGGCGTATGGCCGAACTCCGGATGGCCGGGCGTCTTCGAGCCAAGCTGGCGGAAGTTCTTGATCTCCTCGATCGTCACGTCCGGATAGCCGGTGAGATAGAGCAGGGAATAGAGAAGCATCGAGCCGTGGCCGGCCGACAGGACCAGCCGGTCACGGTCAGGCCAGCCGGGGGCGCCTGCGTCAAAGCGGATGAATTCCTGGAACAGCAGGGTTGCCGTATCCGCCATGCCCAGCGGCAGGCCGACATGCCCGCTCTGGGCTTTTTCAACGGCGTCCATGGACAGGGCCCGGATAGCGTTCGCGAGCGGCGATGGCGTCGGCATGGGCGTGTCCTTCTGGCCGGTCCGAGCGCTGGTTAATGGCTTTGCGGCCTCCGTCAAAGGGGATTCAGAGCCGCATCACGCCATTGCACAGGGACTTTGCCTGCATCACATTCCCGCCGGATGATCGAGGGACCTGACAAGACACCGGAAATGGACGAAGCCGTGAAACGGCTCGAGGCGGCTATCGACCGTCTGGAGGGCCGTCTGGACGGGCTGTTCGGCCGCATGGACAGTCATCGCGCCCATCAGCGCGAGGCCGAGGCCCTGCGCATCGACCGCACCCGGCTGGCCGGCGATCTGGACGCCGCCCGGGCCCGGGAAAGGGAGCTCCAGCGGCTGGCGGATGAGGCCTCGGAGGCGCTGGGCGCCGCCATCAGCGAGGTCCGGGAAGCCCTCGGCAAGGTTTGATGGGCAGGGTTTAGGTCAGGCCGGAGGGCCGGGGTCTATGGAATTGGGCAGGTTGTGGATATGCTGGGCATGAAAGGCGTCACGTCCCATGGCCAAGGCTGACCTCATCATTTCGGGCAAGCGCTACACGCTGGCCTGCGCCCCCGGCCAGGAAGCCCGGCTCCAGGAACTCGGCGCACGTTTCGACCAGCGGGTTCTCGAACTTGTCGCCGCTCTGGGCGATCTCGGCGCCGAGCGTCTTTTCCTGGCGGCCGGCCTCTCCCTGCTCGACGAACTCGACGCACAGGCGTCGGCTACCGGAACCAAGGCGCTGGACGATCGCATCCGCGGCCTGGAGCAGCGCGCCGCCGCCACGCTCAGCGAAGCCGCCGCCCGCATCGAGGCGATCTCCCGCCGCGTCGACGAGGCGAGCTGACCCTCTACTGCCGCGCCATCACTTCGAACCGATGGTCGAGGTCGATCACCGCATCCGCCGCCGCCAGTACTGCCGCGATATCCTTGCGCAACTGCACCAGCGCCTCGCGGCTGGCGGCCGGCTTCTGGTAGCTCGGCGGCTCAAACAGGTTGCGGCCCATCCGCTTGGGCATGGCGAAGGTCAGCTTCCGGCCCGCGCACAGCGCCAGAGGCCGCGCAAAGTCTGACAACTCGCCCAGCGCCAGCAGCTTCTCCATGAAGGCGGGGTTGAGCAACGCCCGCGCCGCGATCTGGTCGGTGCCATAGACTTCGTAGACTTTCTCGAACACCGGATCTTCCAGCCGCACGCGCTGGCGCTCCCCGCCCTTCATCCGGTCGCGGAAATTGCCGAACGCGCCTTCGTCGGTGACGATGGCGGTGATGGCGTTGGTGTCGCGCGGCAGGTCCAGCTCGACCAGCAGCCCGTCAAATGTCGTGCGCCGCTCCTTGCCGGAGCCGGTTTCGAGCTTCAGCTCGATGATGCGCACGGGCAGGGTGCGATACGTGCCGAACACCTCGTCGTCCGCATTCACCGTGTCGAAATCACGGAAGACGCGTTCGGCCTTCAGCATCGCCATGTCGGGCGTGATGGCGCTGCGATAGGACAGGTCGCCGAAACTCGCGGCCAGCCTGGGCAGAACGCGCTCCTTGTAGAGCCGGGCGTATTCGTTCGAGAGCTGCATCGAGGCCCAGACATAGCCGGCAAGACCGGGCACGATCAGCAGCGCGACCAGGTCCATTAGGTCGCCCGGATCGTCGGTGAACTGGCCAAGCACCCAGACGGCGAGGCCTCCCGCGACGCACAGCGGTACGCGCAGCATGGCGCGGACGTTGACCTTCTGGACGATCTCGAGCCGGATCTTCTCCAGTTCGGCGAGCACATCGCGCAGCGAAGCTTCCAATTCTTCGCCGCCCCTGGTGTCGGGCGGGGCTTTCGGGCCTGACGCCAGCCGGATCGACACCCACGCGCCGCCGCCCATGATCAGCAGCGCCAGGAAGAGCCCGCCGAACACGCCGCCGAGAATGCCTTCCCAATTGGGTTTGCGGGCAATGGCGGCAATTGCCAGGACCACGCCAGCGACGATCGCCATGACGGCAAACGCCAGGAACGCGCCGCCCGCCATGCGGCGGCGGGTCTCTGCGGCGGAATCCTGTATGGTCATCGCCAGGGTATAGCGCTGACGACCCCCTGTTGCGAAGCCGCCGCTACACGCGATCGGCGCTTGACGCCTACTTCAACGCTTCACGCAGGCATATGACGCGCTCCGAGGCTACGACGGAGTTTTGTCGAAACTCCGCGACGAATGCCTTGAACGCCCCATCCGCTTTCACCGCGTCGATGGGCGGAGGATTGAGATGCAGGCTGACGATTTCGGTCTGCGAAACCGCCCATTCCTTCGTATTGGCATCCTGTGTAATGACCGGCGCAGTCACGAGCCGATTGGTTTTGAAGCCATGAGCGCGATACCACGCAAGCTGGTCATTGACCGCCTTGTCATAGCCGGCGCGCGACCCGCCCTCGGCGAGCGTGCTGAGCCGCAGGACGGCGATCTCACCGCCGGGGCACAAATCTGCAGGCGACTTTTGCGCGGAGGCAGGCCCCGCCGCCGCAAACAGGACAACCGCGAACCCGGCCAGAGCTGCCGGACAGGTCTTCACTGATCGATGGAAACAAGGCGGGTCGCTTTTCATGATAACCTCCCTCATGCAACCCCGCTCCAATGCTCCGGAAGGCTCGCGCCGGGCCACTGCCAATCGGCTAACGGCGCCTCTCTGTCGGTCGATGGCCGGGACCAGCAACGCCACGGAGTGCGGTTGCCACCGAATTTGCCGGGGTGCATCCTCGATACGGTGAACCGGGGAGAGGCCATGCCGTACGCTGCAGATCACATGAAGGGGCGCATCATCCATGATGCCGACAGCCACCTGATGGAGCTGCCGGACTGCCTCGATCCATTCCTCGATCCGAAATACCGCGCCGGCTACGATGCGCTGCCCAAGCTGGCCAAGCGCGAGGAGAGCTATGTCGGGAAAGCGAGGGCGAACCATGCCGACCCGGCGTTCCGGGAAAGCGCGGACGCCAACATCATGCTGCGCAAGAATTACGAGGCGATGGGCGCCTTCCTGAAATCGGACCGTCCCCGCGCGCTCGACCAGCTCGGCTTCGCCTCGCAGCTGGTGTTCACCACCTGGTGTCTCAACAATTTTGAACTCGATCAGCCGGACCAGGCCGAGCTCGCCTACGCTACGGCGACTGCGCACAACCGTATGATGGCGGACTTCTGCTCGGTCGACCGGCGCTTCCTCGGCACGGCCTACGTTCCGCTGATTGATATCGGCCAGGCCATTGCGACGGCGCGCGATGCGATCGCCATGGGCGCCAAGGCGCTGCTGATCCCTTCGCGCCCCACCGGCCGCTCTGCCAGCCACATCGGCCACGACCCGATCTGGGCGATGGCGCAGGAGGCAGGCATGCCGATCCTTTTCCACGTCGGCGACGAAAAGAAACTCGATCCGCAGTATTTCGACAATGGCCTGCCGCGCGTGAAGGATTTCCATGGCGGGGAGGAGAACTTCACTTCCGTCTCCTACATGCCCATTCCGCATTCGGTTGAGCTGACGCTGGCGGCGCTGATCATCGATGGCGTGATGGACCGTTTCCCGAGACTGAAGTTCGGCGTGATCGAGCTGGGCGCATCCTGGCTGCCCGGCTGGATGCGCAATCTCGACGGCGCAGCGGCTGCCTTCGCGAAGAATGAGGAGCGGTTGCAGAAGCTCTCCATGAAGCCGTCGGAGTTCGTGAAGCGGCAGGTGCGCGTGACGCCCTATCCGCACGAGGATGTCGGCTGGATCATCGCCAATTCCGCCGAGGAGATACCGCTCTTCTCATCCGACTACCCGCACGTCGAAGGCGGCCGAAATCCCTTGAAGCGTTTCAACGACAGTCTTGCAGGCGCGAGTACTCGGGCGGTAGACCGCTTCTATTGCGACAACTTCATCGACCTGATGGGCGAAGGCCTGGCGGCCGACTTGCGGAGGCCGAAGCGCCTCGCTGCGGCATAGCCGCTGGCGGGCGCAGGTTTAGCGAGCCCGCCGCGACTGACGGCTGTCCTACCTGTAACGCTCGCCAAACGCCGTCCGGCCCTTATAACGCTTCAAGGGTCACGCCTCCTTGAGGGAGGCGGCCGCGTAGAGGTCTAGATGTTCGAGTGGGAGTACGAGCACCGCACCAGGAACCTGGCGGACCATGGCGTCGACTTCGTCCGGGCGGCGCGCATGTTCGACAATCCGGTGCTCGAGCGCGAGGACGTGGGCAAGTTCCACGGCGAGAGGCGCTATATCTGCATCGGCCACTGGGACGACTTCTTCATGGTCGTGGTGTGGACGCCGCGGGCCAAGCGCCGGAAAATCATTGCTGCCTGGAGGGCCGATCGTGACGACCAAGCCATTTATCGTGCAACGGTCCCGCTTGCAGGTCGGACGAATGGAAGACTTCAGCATCGAGGACCCTTCCTCCCTGGAAAGCAGGGGGCCGGACTTCTGGCGCGAGGCCGTGCCGCTCTATCCCTCCCGAAACCGCCGGCTGGCGCGACTACGCCTCGATCCTGAAATCCTTTCCTGGTTCGGCGCAAAAAAAGATGACGACCACGCCGGCATCAACGCCGTGCTGCGCGCCTATGTCGAGCGCCGCCGCGCCGACGGCCAGAACATCGCCTAGCAAGACCATTGCGTAACCGGGTCGCTGCGTACCCTGCAAAGCCAGAATCCGCTCTTCGCAGGCTGATGACGACCGGTCGATAAGCCTGCTAGCTTCCCGCCAGTTGACGGGGAGTCTTCATGAAACGCATCGCTCTGGCTTGCTTCGTCGCGCTCGGCGCCATGATGTCCGCAGCGCCTGCCGTTGTTGCGCAAACCGGCGTCGGAGACGGCGAGAAGGTCGCGCCGACCGACTATTCCAAATGGTCGCCGCAGGCGCTGGAAGCCGAACTCCAGAGCCGCGCCGTCATCGAGCGCAAGGTGCGCATGCCGATGCGCGACGGCGTCAATCTCTCGACCGACATCTATCGCCCTAAGGATGCGGCTGGCCCGGTGCCGACCATCTTCGTGCGCACGCCCTACAACATGAACACGCTGCAGGGCGGAAGCCTGCGCCAGGTCGTCGAGGCGGTCGACCGCGGTTACGCCTACATCCTGCAGAACGAGCGCGGCCGGTATTTCTCCGAAGGCGAGTTCGAGATTCTCGGTTATCCGCGCACCGACGGCTATGACGCGCTGACCTGGATCGCCAACCAGTCCTGGTCGAACAAGAAGGTCGGCACGCTCGGCTGCTCGTCGACGGCGGAATGGCAGCTTCAGCTCGCGGCGACAAATCATCCCGCGCACGCCGCGATGATCCCGCAGGCTTCCGGCGCCGGCATCGGCCGCGTCGGCGAATTTCACGAGCAGGGCAACTGGTATCGCGGCGGCGTGCCGCGCGTGCTGTTCTCGATCTGGCTTTACGACACCGACAACCCGCTGCGCGCGCAGATCCCCGAAGGCCTCGACCCTGAAATGCGCCAGTACCTGTCGCGCTACAGCGATCTCAACCCCAAGAAGCCGGATGTCGCGTGGGCGAAGCACGTCTGGCATCTGCCGTTCGCGGAGCTGCTGACCTCGCTTGGCGAGCCCAAGGGCACGAACGAAAAGCTGATCGCGCGCGCTCTTCCCGACGATCCGGAATGGTTCAAGGGCGGATTGTACCATGACAATGAAAAGTGGGGCGTGCCCGCGCTGTGGTACAATTCCTGGTACGACGTTTCGATCGGCCCGAACCTCGCCCTGTTGAATCACGCGGGCAAAGCCGGCATCGACGCCGAGACGCGCGATAACCAGTACGCCATCGTCGGCCCCAACGTGCACTGCGCCTATGCCGGTCTCGGCCCCAACTACAAGTCAGGCGACCGCGATCTCGGCGATACGACGTTCGATACGTCCGGCCAGGTCTGGGCCTTCTTCGACCGCTTCCTAAAAGGCGAGACCGACCGCTTCCCGTCGACGACGCCGAAAGTGCGCTACTACGCGATGGGCGAGAACAAGTGGAAGGAGGCGAGCCAGTGGCCGCCGAAGGAGGCGCAGGAAACGCGGCTCTATCTACGCTCCAATGGCCGCGCCAATTCCGTGTTCGGCGACGGCAAGCTGTCTTTCTCGGCGCCCGGCAACGAGCCTGCCGACAGCTTCCTCTACGATCCGAAGAACCCGGTGCAGACCATCGGCGGCGGCGATTGCTGCAATGGCGGCGTGGTGGCGCCCGGCGCTTATGACCAGAAGCCCGTCGAAGTGCGGCATGACGTGCTGGTCTACACTTCCGATCCGCTGAAGGAAAAGATCACCGTCGCCGGCTTCGTCGACGCCATTCTGCACGTGTCATCTGACGCGAAGGACACCGATTTCGCCGTGAAGCTGGTCGATGTCGCGCCGGACGGCGCGGCCTACATCATCGACGACACTATCCTGCGTGCGCGCTTCCGCGAGGGCTATGACCGCCAAGTGTTCATGGAGAAGGGCAAGACCTACAAGCTCGACTTCACGCCGATGACGACGGCCAACACCTTCCTGCCGGGCCATCGCATCCGGGTCGAGGTCACGTCCTCCAACTTCCCGAAATTCGTCCGCAACCTCAACACGGGCGGCAAGAACGAGTTCGAGAAGGACGGCGTCATCGCCGCCAACCAGGTGAAGCACACAGCCTCGCAGCCGAGCTATATCGTGCTGCCGGTGATCAGGTAGGCCACGGACATGTCCGTCTGCGACGGCTGGGCGGCCTCGGTCTTCCAAGCGCCGGCGTAGATGCGAAAACGGCGGCGCAGGCTGCCCCGCGCCGCCGAATCGTCCGTTTCAGCTTCGTCTAGTTCGCCGGTCCCGATCCCGCCACGGCCGCTGGCGGCGGCGCGTTGGGGATCGTCTTCGACTTCACCAGCTTTGGCGTCTCGCCGAACTGCGCCGCGTTGTCGTCGGCGTCGGTATAGGCGGGCCAGGTGAAGCCGTCGGCGCAGGTCAGCGACTTGGCGTTCGGGTCCATCTTGTAGAAGGCGACCCAGCACGAGTTGACGCGCTTGGCGACGGCGCGGTCCTTGTCATTGATCTTGCCGGCAGCGCTTGCCGACCAGCTCGACGTATCGGGCGAGTCGAACGCGAACATGATTTCGGCCGAGTGGATCGCGCCGTTCTTCCATTCCGCTTTCCGGAACTCCGGCACATAGGCGAAGTGATAGAGCCATGCGCCCGCGCCGGCGTCGCCGGCGAGTTTCGCAATGGTGCGCGCGCCGTCGAAGCCGGGCTCGCCCGAGTTCGAACCGATCATCACCGGCACGTCGATTTCGCTTCCGGCATTGAGGGCGTCGACCGTGGCGACCGTCTTGAAGCGCCCGTCATTGGGGGCGCCGAAGCCGCGCTGCGTCGCCTCGCTGGCGACGATGGTCTGCGCCGAGATCGAGCGCAGCTGCGCCGCAGTTGCATCCTTGCCGGGCAAGCCAAGCGCGGTCGCGGCCTTGACGCCGGATTCTTCCGCCGCCGCCAGAGCCGTGCCCGGACGCAGCAGCGCGCCCGATTCCACGACGGCCTTGTGGTAGAGCCCCTTGGCGGCCGGAACCGACAGGAGATTCACGACCATGGCGGCGCCGGCTGACTGTCCGGCCAGCGTGACGTTGTCGGGATCGCCGCCGAACGCCGCCGCATTGCGCTTCACCCATTCAAGCGCCGCAACCGCATCCATCAGGGCATAGCCGCCGGTCCAGCCCTTGGTCCCGGCCTCTTTCGTCAGCGCCGGGTGCGCGAACGAGCCGAGCGCGCCGAGGCGATAGTTGATCGGAATGGTGATGACGCCGTTCCTGGCGTTGCTGGTCCCGTTGTACGAGCCGAGATGCCCGGCGCCGAGATAGGACGCGCCGCCATAGAGCCACACGACGATAGGCGCCTTGGTCGCGTTTGCGGGAGCGTAGACCTGGAGATACAGGCAGTCCTCCGATTGCAGGCCGGCGACGCCGCCGCCATTGGCGGTCTTGCCGTCGATATTGACCGGTTGCGGGCAGGGCGGCTCGTAGGCGATGGCGTAACGCTCGCCCGGCCACTTGTCGGGCTTAGCAGGCGCCTTCCAGCGCAGCTCGCCGACGGGCGGCTTCGCGAACGGCACGCCGCGGAACACGTTCACGCCGTCGGCGGTCTCGCCGATCAGCACGCCGCTGTCGATTGTCGCTTTCACGGTCGCGGGCTTCTTGGCGGCAGAGGCCTGCGCGAAGGCGGGCGATGCGGCCAGGACAACAGCCATCATCAGCCCGGAAATCTGGGTTTTCATGAGGTCCCTCCCTTTGGGCCGGATATGCTTCCCGGCTGACCGTCCATGTAGATTGCAAATGACGCCGCGGCAATTGCCGTACGCCAAGCCCAGCATCGCCGGCTTGGCGTACGACGTATTGTCGGTGCGCGGCGTATCGCCATCGATGCATTCCTTGCTAGGCTTTGCTCGCGGATCGAACGCCGCGGGGCAAGGATAGCGAACAACATATGCTGAAATGGCTGAGCCTGATCACGGTGCTCGCGCTGGCTGCGGGCGTCGCCATTGGCTGGGCGATCGGTCGGTGGGCGCCTGGGCTGGGGCCGTTTGCCGAGCAGATCGAGTATCTCGGCGCGCTGTGGCTCAACCTGTTGCGGATGACGATCATCCCCCTGGTGTTCTCGCTTCTGGTCACGGGCATCGCGTCCGTCGCCAACGCTGCATCGACCGGAAAACTCGCCGCGCGCTCCATCATGATCTTCGCCGTGATGCTGGTCACGGCGACCGCCTATGCCTGCATCGTCCTGCCGATCGCCTACACCATCTGGCCGGTCGATCCCGGCGCCGCCGCCGGTTTCATTGCCGGGGCAGGAGCCAAGCCGGTCGAGCCTGTTTCGCCGCCCAGCGTCGGCGAATGGCTGGCGCAGCTGGCGCCCTCCAATCCAATCGCCGCTGCGGCCGAGACGGCCGTGCTGCCTCTGGTGGTGTTCGCGATCTTCTTCGGCTTCGCTGCGACCCGCCTTCCCGCGGCCCAGCGCGAGCCGATGGTGGCCTTCTTCCGCGCCGTCGCCGACACGATGATCGTCATCGTGCGCTGGGTGCTGTTTGCAGCGCCGCTCGGCGTCTTCGCCCTGTCGCTGGGGGTCGGTCTGCGTTCAGGGGCGGACGTGGTCGGGTTGCTCGTCCAATATGTCGTCATCGCCTGCGTCATCACCGCTGGCATCGTCTTGATGGCCTTCCTGTTCGCCGTGATCTGGGGCCGCGCCAATCCGCTGCGCTTCCTCACCGCCGCGGCGCCCGTGCTCGCCGTCGCCTTCTCCAGCCGCTCGTCGCTGGCTTCGCTGCCGCTGATGGTCGAACGGATGCGCGATGCGATGGATGTCCAGGCTCGCACCGCCAACGTCACCCTGCCGCTGGCCGTCGCTGTCTTCCGCATGACCAGCCCGGTCACCAATCTCGCTGTCGTCTTCTTTTCCGCCGCTGTCTTCGGCGTCGAACTCGGGCCGGCGCAAGTCGTCGCCGGCGGCTTCGTCGCCATCGCCATCAGCATCGGCTCGGTCGGCTTGCCAGGCGAGATATCCTTCGTCGCCAGCGTCGCGCCGATCTCCATTGCCATGGGCGTGCCGATCGAACTGCTCGGCATCCTGGTCGGCGTCGAGGCGATCCCAGACACGTTCCGCACGCTGGGCAACGTCTCCGGCGACATGGCCGCGACCGTGATCGCCAACCGGGGTGAAATGCCTCCTAGCCCGGAAGAGGCGATGGCCGCCTGACCACGCGCGCCGCCGCCAGCACCTCGTCGATCGCCGAGACGACATAGTCGGGCTTGAAGAAAAAGAAAGCGTGGTTGGAGTCAGGCACGATCTGCAGCCGGCCCTTGCTCGACCACGCCGCGATGTCGGCCTGCAGCTTGCGCCACACCACTTCGTTGACCGGTATCTTGGCGCCTGCCACCAGCCCGTCCGGCGACAGGAGATAGGCGTTGCGGGAATCCTCGTTCTTCCACGCCTGCGTCAGTTCCGGCAGCTCGCGCGCCAGCACCACCACCGGCCAGTTCTGCAGGTCGCGATACCGCCCCGCCGTCTTTAACGTCTCGCCGCGCCTGCGCGCCTCGCGCGCATTGGCCTCGGCGGATGTCGGAAAGAAGGCCTGCACATCGCCCGCGATCGACGGGTCGCTCGGGTAGGGCGTGAGGCGCATCAGCCCCGTCCACTTCAGGGCAAGGCCCAGTTCCTGTGCAGGCGTCACATAGTCGCCGGCCGGAAGTCCCGCCTCGCGGAACTTCTCGTCCTGGTCCGGGTGCGATGAGTCGGCGAACACCATGCCGGCGATCTCGTCCTTGTAGAGACCGGCGAAGATCATGTTGTAGAGCCCGCCTCGCGAATGAGCGACCAGTACATAGGGCGGCTTCTCGCCTGCGGCGGCCAGCGCCGCGTGCAGGTCGCGCGCGACTTCCTCCGGCTCGAACTGTCCCCTGTTCGGATCGCTCCAGAGAATGCCTGCGCGACTGTAGGCGCATGCCCGCGCGGTCTTCGACACGCGCTCCAGCACCGGCGTCCAGCCGAGCGAGCCCAGCATGTCGCCGCCAGACTGGAACACGACGGTAGGCCCGTCCTTGCCCCGGCAGTCGATCTGGATTTTCCGCCCGCCGCCCACGTCCACCAGCCGGCCCTTGACCGGATGATTCCTCTCCGCCTGCGCGGCGAGAATGCTCTCGCACCCGGCGGAGAGCGCAAGAAAGGGCAGGGCCAGCGCGAGCAGCAAGGCCCGCACGCCCGGTTCTCTTTGCTGACAGTCAGGGTTCAGCATCAGGCGTTTTTAGGCGCCTCGGCGCCCGAGCGCCACATCACATTGCGGTAAGCATAGAACGCAAAACGCCGCCACGGATCTCCGCAGCGGCGCTGTGCAACGCAAATGCAGCCGGCGCGCGGCCGATACTAGCGAACAGTGACTTCCATTTCGCCGAAGTCGGCGGCGATCATGAACTTGTCGCCAGATGTCTTGCCGACAGGATATTCCGTGCACTGGTTTTCGATCATGCCGGGAACTGTCAGGCACAGCTTGGTTCCCTCAACCTTGTAGGTGCCGGCAAATTGGCCATCGAATCCGGAGAAGGTGCCGTCGGGTTTGAAATCCATATTGCCTTCCATGCCCATGACCGAGAGCGTCATGCCCTTCTCGACAATGGTCTTGAGCGTGTCGGACGGCGGCGCCTGCGCAAAGGCGGGTGCGGCGCACAGAACGGCGGCGATAGCGAGCGTCTTCAGCTTCATGAAAGTCCTCCCAGCGGGCTTATGGAAACGGCCGAGTTTCCGTAGCATTGAATCGAAATCAGAAAAAGAGGCGTTGCAGCAAAAGCTGCACTTCCCGCAGCGGCGATGATAACAGGCCGTCATGTCCTTCCGGGTTTCCTGCCTGACGCTTTTTCCCGAGGCCTTCCCCGGCCTCCTTGGCGTCTCGATCGTCGGTGCGGCGCTCAAGCGCGGCGTGTGGGAGCTGGAGACGGTCGACATCCGCAAGTTCGGCCTTGGCAAACACCGGACTGTCGACGACACGCCCTCGGGCGGCGGGGCCGGCATGGTGATGCGGGCTGACGTGGCGGCAGCGGCGATCGACAGCGTCGAACAGGCCGGCCGGCCGCGCATCTATCTCTCGCCGCGAGGCAAGCCGCTGACCCAGGCCCGCGTCAGGGAGCTGGCGGCGGGTCCGGGGGTCATCCTTCTGTGCGGCCGGTTCGAGGGCCTGGACGAACGTGTCATCGAGGGTCGCGGCCTCGAAGAAGTGTCGCTGGGGGATTTCGTGCTCGCCGGCGGGGAGGTCGCCGCCCACGCCCTGATCGAGGCCTGCGTTCGCCTTCTGCCGGGAGTGGCCGGAAACGCCGATTCCCTCGCCGAGGAGAGTTTCGAGACCGGCCTGCTGGAGCATCCCCAGTACACCCGCCCTCAAACCTGGGAGGGAAGGGACATCCCGGAAGCGTTAACCTCCGGCGATCACGCCCGGATCCGCGCCTGGCGGCGAAATCAGGCCGAGGAGTTGACGAAAGCCAGAAGACCGGATTTATACGCCGCTTCCCGGGGTCCCGACGGTTCCGGGCTCCCTCCCGCGCGGACGAAACCGCGCCAGGACAAGACCTGAACCCGATAGGCGCCCCAATGACCGCCAAGCTGATCCAGACCCTCGAACGCGAGGAAATCGCCCGCGTTACCGAAGGCAAGAAGCTCCCGGACTTCGCGCCCGGCGACACGCTCCGCGTCAACGTGAAGATCTCCGAAGGCGACCGCGAGCGCATCCAGGCGTTCGAAGGCCTGTGCATCGCCCGCTCGGGCGCCGGCGTGAACGAGAACTTCACCGTGCGCAAACTGTCGTTCGGCGAAGGCGTCGAGCGGGTATTCCCGGTCAACTCGCCCGTGCTCGACTCGATCGAAGTTCGCCGCAAAGGCAAGGTTCGCCGCGCCAAGCTTTACTATCTGCGCGGCCGCACCGGCAAACGCGCACGCATCGCCGAAAAGACCGGCGCTACGCGCGACGAAGGTACGGATACCGCCGAGAGCTGAGGCTCTCCGCCTTTTTCCGATCCTGATGTGATGGTCTGAGCGCCGTGCCCCGCCAAGGGCGCGGCGCAAATCTTTTTGGGACTCGGAATCAGCGCAACAGCGATACGCAGCGCCGCCCATCCGACAGCAATTCCTGGCGACACCCGCGTTCGCATTCCCGATGTCGCCCAGGCGCGCGTTCTCGAAAAGGCGCGCCGGGCTCTGCGACTGTGCAGGCGACAGCCTGAAAGAAAACGGCCCGCCGACAGGGCAGGCCGTTCCTTTACTCCACTCACTCTGCAGAACGCTTAGGTGCGGGCGTCCTTCAGGTTCCACTGATAGGCAACCTTGTGCCCGCACATGGGCCGGGCGATGCCGCCGACCGAACCCGGCGTGAACTTCTCGTTGCGGATCCACTTGGCGGCCGCCTCGTCGAGACGCGGCGAACCGCTGGTGGCGGCGACGGTGACCGATTGCACGCGGCCCTTGTCGGTGATGCAGACCTCCAGCTGGGTTGTGCCGTGTTCCTGCGCGCGGATCGACAGCGCCGGATAGTCAGGCTTTTGGCCAGGGCGCAGCTTGGGCGCCACGCGGTTCGACCCGGCGAGCAATGTCGGCCCGGGCGCCGCCTCGACCGGAACGGGCGGGGAAGGCGGGGCAAGGATGGGCGGCGGCGTCTCCACTACGATCGGGATGTCCGGCACGATCAGCGGCGGCGCGTCGAGCTTCACCTCGATCTTGGGTTCTTCCTCCGGCAGCGGCAGGGGGTTCACGATCTCCTCCGGCGCGATCATCACCAGCTCGGTCTTCTTCTCCTGGATCGGCAGGAAGTTCTGCGCGAAACCGGAGCTGAACACGTAGCCAGCGCCCAAGGTCATGGCGACGGCGGCAACGATGCCGGTGACGCGCGTCGTGCCGCCGCCGGATTGATGAGCGTTTGCGTACATAACGACCTCCTCGCAAATGCCCGCTCTGGCCCGATTGCCTGCTGGGTCTGTTTCTCAATATATGGTGTCGCGAGAGTGCGACTTCCAAGAACTCTGCAGGATAGAACACAGAGTATTTGCAGCGGGTTCCGAGGCGTTCGGCGTTCGATTGCGGCAGGTTCATGTCGAAAAGTGGCGACCCGCGTCGAATACTCGGCGCGCGCCGAAAGTCTTCTTGTCTGTTCTGTAGTTCCAGAATCAGCGGGCGATGGCGCGCTGTGAAAAGCTGCCGCTGTAATCTTTCAGCGCGCGCCGGCCGTGATGGGCCTCAGTGCTGGGGAAGGCTCGCCGCGCCGCCATTGAGCGCGCGCTGCATCAGGACGGTGTCGCACCAGCGCCCGAACTTGAAGCCCGAGCCCTCGATGCGTCCGCAATGTGCAAAGCCTATCGCCGCGTGCAGCCGTATGGAGGCGGTGTTGACGCCGCCATCGCCGATCACCGCGATCATCTGGCGGTATCCGCGCGCCTCGCTCTCGCGGAGCAGTCGGGCGAGCAGCAGCTTGCCGACGCCGCGTCCCTGCCAGTCGGGGGACAGGTAGATCGAATCCTCGACCGCATAGCGATAGGCCGCCCGCGTGCGGAACGGGCCCGCATAGGCATAGCCCGCTATGGCGCCGTCATCGGCGTCGGCCACGATGTAGGGAAACCTGCCCGCCGCCAGCAGGGCGAAACGCGAGCCCATTTCGGCGCGCGACGGCGCCTCGTACTCATAGCTCGCCGTGCCGAAGAGAACGGCGTGCTCATAGATTTTCGTGATGGCGTCGAGATCGGCTTCTGTCGCCGGGCGTATGGCGATGGCGCCCGTCACGCAGCAACCCGCTTGCCTGAAGCGTCGATGAGCGGCGAGCCGTCTTCCTTGTTGAACGGTCCCGGCGGCCAGCGCTCCAGAAGGTCCAGCACCGTCTCGCTGGGGCGGCAGAGCCTGACGCCCTTCGGCGTCGCCACGATCGGACGGTTGACCAGGATGGGATGCTGCATCATGGCCGCGACCAGCCTTTCCTCGCTCACGCCCTCCGCCATCAGCCCAAGTTCGGCCGCCGGCGATTTGGTCTCGCGCAGGGCTTCTCGCGCGCTAAGCCCCGCGGCGGCAAACAAGGCCAGCAGCTGCGGCCGCGACCAGCCGTCGCTCAGATAGTCGATCACGACGGGCGCATATCCGGCAGCCTCGATGATCGCCAGCACATTGCGCGACGTGCCGCAGTCGGGATGGTGATGGATGACGATGGGAAAACGCGCGGTCATGCCGGTCTCTTTCCGAAAAGCCAACCGCCCGCCGCGCACGCCGCCAGCGCGCCAGCAACCTGTCCGGCCACGAATCCTGGCGCATCCTCCAGACGAATTCCAGCGAACGTGTCGGTGAGGCTCCGGGCCAGCGTGATGGCCGGGTTGGCGAACGACGTCGACGATGTCCACCAGTATCCGGCTGCGATCACCAGCGCCACAATGGCGGGAAGGTCGCCCGGCCGGTGACGCGCGCCGCCGATGATCGCAAGAACCAGCGCAAACGTCGCCGCCGCCTCGGCCAGCACGCGCCCCGCGCCGGACCGGTCCGCCGCGCCGCTTTGTATCAGCGGCAGATCGAACATCGCATGCGCCAGCACGGTTCCTGCGGCGCATCCGGCGACCTGCACCGCCAGATAGGCCAGCGCGAGCGCCGGCGCCGTCTCGCCGCGCAAAGCCGCCGCCAGCGTCACAGCGGGATTGAAATGAGCGCCCGAGACCGGACCGAGCGTCGCGACGAGCACGTAGAGGATCGCGGCGGTCGCCAGGGTGTTTCCCAGCAGGGCAACGCCGTCGTTTCCGCCCGACAAGCGTGTTGCAAGTATGCCCGACCCTATGACCGTCGCCGCCAGCAAAGAGGAGCCGAGCGCTTCGGCTGCTATCCTGCGGGAGAGGCTGGCGCTCATTCCGTCCCCGCAGACCGAATCAACTTACCCGCTCAACCATCAGCTTCTTGATCTGCGCAATCGCCTTGGCCGGGTTGAGGCCCTTGGGGCAGACCTGCGCGCAGTTCATGATGGTGTGGCAGCGATAGAGCTTGAACGGGTCTTCCAGGTCGTCGAGCCGCTCGCCTGTCGCCTCGTCGCGGCTGTCGATGATCCAGCGATAGGCCTGCAGCAGCGCCGCCGGCCCGAGGAATTTGTCGCCATTCCACCAGTAGCTCGGGCAACCCGTCGAGCACGAGGCGCACATGATGCATTCGTAGAGGCCGTCCAGCTTCTTCCGGTCGTCCTCGGTCTGCTTCCATTCCTTCTGCGGCTCGGGCGTCGTCGTCTTCAGATAGGGCTGCACATAGGCGTGCTGGGCATAGAAGGTCGTGAGATCCGGCACCAGGTCCTTCACCACCGGCTGGTGCGGCAGCGGCGAGATGGAGACCGTGCCTGAGTACTCGTCATGCCCCTTGGTGCAGGCGATGGTGTTGCGCCCGCCGATATTCATGGCGCACGACCCGCACACGCCCTCGCGGCACGAGCGGCGGAAGGCCAGCGTCGGGTCGATCTCGTTCTTGATGTAGATCAGCACGTCCAGGATCATCGGGCCGACCTTGCTCATGTCGACCTTGTAGGTGTCCCAGCGCGGATTGCCCTTCGCCTCCGGGTCGTAGCGATAGATCTTGAAGGTGCGGACCTTCTTCGCCCCCGCCGGCGCCGGCCACGTTTTCCCGGACCCGACGGTCGAGTTTTTCGGAAGGGTAAGTTCGACCATGCGCTCGCCAGCCCCGGACCTGAAACTGGCGGCAATCTAGCCCCGGATTGGTAAATTGAAAGCGCCGCGACGCCGCGGTTTTCGCTTATCTTTCGGGCGCCTAGCGCTTGGCGAACAGGTCGGCGATGCGCCCCAACAGGCTGCGCTTCAGCACAGGCTTGCGCGCCATGTCCAGCATCTCGGTGATGCCGCCCTTTTCCAGCGCCTTGGCGAGTGCTTCCGGCCCCTTGCGGCGGCCCATCTCCAGCTCGATGCGATAGATCGGCACCGGCGAGACGAACCGCACCAGTTCGCCCTCCTGCAGCCGCATGGTCTCGAACCCGTCCGCCGGCAGGCGCGGCCGCGCGAAGGCGAAGCCCGACTGCTTCGAGCCTTCGAACATCGGCTGCGGGTCTTTCGCAAACTGCACCGTCTCGCCCGGCGCCACCCGCACGCCCTGCAGGTGCACCAGCTTGGCGAACTGCCGCACCGTGTTGGCGGCGAGGTTCAGCGCTGCGAGATCCGCCTTGGGATCGCCCTTCTGCGGGGCCGCCAGCGCGAACTCCACCCGCGCCTTGCCGCCCGCCAGCATCGCATCGCCCGATTTCTTCAGCGACGAGCCGAAGGTGCAGACATAGGCAAAGCGCCGCTCGCCCTCGGGCGGCACCACCATCACATCGACGGGCGGTCCCGGCTCCTTGGATTTTCCAGCCCAGCCCTCGGTGTCGGAAAACGCGACATGCGGCTCGCCGATATGCCGCATGAGGTGCAGCTGGACCTCTTCGCGGAACTGCTCGCCCGTGAGGCCGGTCTCTGTTCGGGTGTCCCGTATGCTCGGCATTGAATCAGCTGGCGGTAAGTCAAAATGGGCCGCGCCGATCGCGCGACGACGACAGTCACACCCGGACCATAGCCAAAAACAGGGCCAAAAAAAGGGTAGTGCTGTCGCGGCCGGAAACCCCCACGCACCCCTCGGGAGGCGCCTGCCGCCGCCCGCGCCCTACGCAATCGGCTCGTCGAACATCAATGCACGCACGAAACGAGCCGGCGGCGAGCCGTGCGACAGAACTGTGTCGTGGTATTTCTTCATGGCGAAGTCCGCGCCCCATTTGGCCTGCGTGTCCTTGCGCAGCGCATGGTGCTCGCCCCAGCCGACATAATAGGTCGACAGCTGGCCGGAGCTCACCCGCGCCCGCGTCCACTTGCCTGCCGCCTCGCGCTCTTCCTGGAAGGCTTCCTGCGTCATGAACTTCATCGCGGTCGCCTCGTCCCATCCCTCGACATGCACGCCCTGGTCGAGGATGGCGTTGGTCACCGACCGCAGCCGCATCTTCAGGTTGGTCAGCCGCCGCATCGGGTTGTCCGCCCCGAACCCGGCCTCGATCATCATGTCCTCGGCATAGCAGGCCCAGCCCTCGACGAATGTGCCCGAGCCCAGCACGGCGCGCGTCACGCTCGGATGCTTGTTGGAGTGCCAGATCTGCACATAGTGTCCGGGCATCGCCTCGTGCACCGACAGCTCGTACAGCATGTGAGAATTGTATTCGCCGAGGAACGAAGCGGTCTGCGCATCCGTCCACTCCGCCGGAATGGGCGAGATCGCATAGAAGGTCTCCAGCTTGCGGTCGAGCGGCCCGGGACTGTCACAATACGCCACCGCGACGCCTTGCTGGAATTTCGGCATCTCGATCACTTTCACCGGCGCATCGGGCAGGGTGATCAGGTCATGCTCGCGGGCGAACGCAGTTGATTCCTCCAGCGTCTTCTTCGCATCCTCCATCAGCCGCTCGCGCGGCGGCCGCTGCGCGCTCGCCAGCTTCAGCGCCGCGGCGATAGTGGCCAGCTTGTGCACGGCGGGATTGGTCTTCGGCAGCAGCCTCATCGCCGGCGATTTCGCCACCAGCGGCTCCGCGATGGCAAACATCTCTTCGCGGATCGCCTCGGCGTCGGCCTTCGCCTTCGCCAGCAGGTCCGCCCGTGCGATGGGCGAGGAGATCGACAGTTTCAGCTTCTGGTCATAGAGCGCGCCGAGCTTGTAGTCGCCCTTGGCGTTGGGCACGAGCTGCGTGTCGATCCAGGTCTGGTGCTCCTGCACCGCGAGCTTCGCCTTCTCCGCCGCCGCCTTCAGGCGCGTCAGGTCATCGGGTCCGAGGCCAGCCGATTGCGCGAGGATCAGGTCGTCGATGATCGAGATCGCCCCGCCATTCTGGCCGGAATAGGTCTTGGCGTGCACCAGCGGCACGCGCTCGGCCACGAGCTGCTTGCGCGTCTCGGCCAGCAGGTCCGGCAGCTTCTCCATCCGCGCCGTCGCGGCGCCGAGTCTTTCGTTCAGAGGAGCAAACTCGCGCGCCATCAGCGAATAGAGCGCGCCGCCCGCCAGCCCCGAATAGTTCAGCGGGTCCCAGGCCCAGTCCTGCAGCGTGTCGATGGCGAACGTCTCGCTCTCCAGCTGTTCGGACAGCATCGCCGCGTCCACCTGGTTGTCGCGCGACAGCTTGGCGCGATCCATCGCGGCGAGCGCATCGGTGGTTTCCTTCACCAGCGCCATCCTGGCCGCGCGTCCTGTCGCGCTCACATCGTCGATCTCGCCATCGAACCTGTGGTCGCCCAGCGCCGTCGCGCCGGCAGGCCGCGTCTTCGCGTATCCATCCAGCCACTTTGCCGCCGCCGTACTGAACGCCTCGTCCGCCGTGGGCCCTTTCGGTCTGGCTTCCCCGCACCCGACCAGCGGCGCCAGCGCCACCGATGAAGCCAGCGCAATCGCGCTGCGGCGTGAAATGTTCGACTGCATGTGCGGGCCCCGATCCTGATCGGAGCCAAGCTTCCGCTCCGCCGGGCGGGGGGTCAAGCAGGGGCCGCTGAAACCGCAGATGCGCGACCGGGCGTTTAACCAACTCCTAGGGCCGGATCGCTAGATTGCCCTGATCGAGGAAGGCGAGCATGAAGACCGTTCTGGACAACTGGATCTCCCGCGACGGCCGGCTCAGCCAGCGCGGCTATGTCTTGGCTTTCGTGTTTCCGTTTGCTGCGGCCGCTATCCTGACCTGGGCATGCCTCACTGGAAAAGCCGGGCAGCTGTCCTCGCCCTTGTTGCAAATGTGCAGCCTGGCGTGGGTGTTCCTCCTCGCCATGGGTGATGCGCTCAACATAAAGCGCTACCACGACCTGGGTCATTCGGGACGGCTCTATCGGCTGTGCCGGCCCGGTCTCGTGGTGTTGCCGCTCCTCGCTTTCGTCCTGCACTTCTTCATACCGGCGCAGATGGCATCCGCCGGCGACATGGGCGCGCTCGCCTATCTCATCGGACAGGAATTCGCTCCGTCGATCGGGCCGGTCCCCATGGCCCTGCTGGTGCTGACATTCGCCGGCGTCGCCCTCAACGTCGCCTACCTCTCTCTCATGCCGGGGCAGGCCGGTCCAAACGCGCATGGCCCCGACCCGCGAGGCCTTGCCGCCAAGCCCGGCCTTGGGCCCACGCTGGCCGGCGCCGGCGATGATGATCCAGTGAAGCGCGCGCTCGCGGAGTATCAACAACGCATGGCGCGGGGGCCGCAACCTTCGACCGTATCAACGGCGCCCCAGGGCGCCGCAGCGGCGCGCGGGTTCGGAAAAAAGAAGCGCTAGAGCGAAACACCACCGCGTCCAGCCTTTCTATCCACCAGCGTCATTCGGGGCGAAGGCGCGCAGCGCGGAGACCCGGAATCTTCTGGAAGCGGACCTTCAGGTCCGCGCTCCCCGCGCAGGCGGGTGAGCCGTGGTCCGCAGGCGCGATTTGATCCTGCGGATCAAATCGAATGGCGAACGCCGGAGCGACAAGCGAGGGCCGGGCGAGCCACATCCACCGCTGTCATTCCGGGCGGAGCAGCGAAGCTGCGCAGACCCGGAACCTAGGGGCGGCGTTTCGAGACCGTGCTCGGACATCGAAGTTCGCTGCTACGCAGCGACTGCCGGGCAGGCGCCCGGCGGTCCCGGATTTCACAGTCGGATAACCCTGCAGTTTCGAGAAATCTTCAGCCCCCAAATCCCAGCAAAACCGCGCCAGAGTTCATGTCCCCGCTGTAGGATAACTTTTTACTTGTCCCCGCGCCTGCCCCGTCAGGCGATACTGCCCGCATGGCGCTGGTCAACATCCTGTTGGCGATCTTCTATCCGCTGGCCCCCGTGGCGCAGCTGATCGAAGGCGTGCGCCACGTGCTTGCCTGCTTCCGCAGAGGCCTCGAGGATCCGGACTATCTCGACGAGCTGAGAGGCGATTACGCCCAGCTCGCAGAGCTCGACCGCGTCATCGCCGACATGGAGGCGATCCTCCACATCGCCGTCTGGCACATGGCCCGCTTCAAGCTGGGTCTGCCTTACCAGGAGCACCGCCGCAATGGCCGGGCCCGGCCGGGCAACCGGCTTAGCGTCGAATCGGTTCAGGGCCGCCTCCAGCGCGCCTGCGGCATGCTGGGCGAGCTCGAGCGCATGGCTGTGCGCCGCGCCTGGCGCCTCAAGCGCCTTATCGACGCCAATCCGCTCGGGCTCGCCGAGCATCGGCCCCCGTCGACAACGTCGTCGACGACGACGATTTTTCAGAGGGTGCGACAAAAATCGTCGGCGGCCAGCCCCAGGGCGGGCCAGCGCATCCGCGCGCCGCCCTGGCGCGGGCGCAATCCCGAAATCAAGCCCGACCCAGCCCGCAGGCCTTGCCTGCGAGAACGAGACGCCATGCCTGAAAGGGAGATCAATACACCCGCGGCTTCGGCTTGATGTACTCGACGTCGTTGGACATCGTGAAAGCGTGCACCGGGCGGTAGTCGATCTTCACCGCGCCCTTGGCGTCCACCCACGACAGCGTGTGTTTCATCCACTCGGCATCGTTGCGGTCGGGGAAATCCTCGCGGGCATGGGCGCCGCGGCTTTCCTGGCGGTTCGCCGCCGAGTTCACGGTTGCGGCGGCCTGGACGATGAGATTGTCGAATTCCAGCGTCTCGATCAGGTCCGTGTTCCAGATCAGGCCGCGATCGGTGACGGAAATGTCGGAAACGCCGCCCAGCACGTCCGCGATGCGCTTCACGCCCGACTGTAGCGTCTCGCCGGTGCGGAACACGGCGCAGTCTTCCTGCATCGCCTTCTGCATTGTAGCCCGCAGCTTCGCCGTCGGCGTGCCGCCCTTGGCGTTGCGGAACCTGTCGAAGCGGGCGAGGTGATCATCGCCCGCGCCTTTCGGAAGGTCCGGCTGGCTCGCTTCCTTGTCCAGAACTTCCCCGCAGCGCTGGCCCGCCGCGCGGCCGAACACCACGAGGTCGATCAGCGAGTTGGAGCCCAGACGGTTTGCTCCGTGAACGGAGACGCACGCCGCCTCGCCCACGGCCATCAGGCCCGGAATCACGGTGTCGGGATCGCCGCCGGTCTTGGTCAGCGCCTCGCCGTGATAGTTCGTCGGGATGCCGCCCATATTGTAGTGCACGGTCGGCAGAACCGGGATCGGCTCCTTCGTCAGGTCGACGCCCGCGAAGATCTTGGCGCTCTCCGAAATGCCGGGCAGTCGCTGGTGCAGGATCTTCGGGTCGAGGTGGTCGAGATGAAGGTGGATGTGGTCCTTGTTGGGCCCGACGCCGCGGCCTTCGCGGATCTCGATCGTCATCGAGCGCGAGACGACGTCGCGCGAGGCAAGGTCCTTCACGGTCGGCGCATAGCGCTCCATGAAGCGCTCGCCCTTGGAGTTGGTGAGATACCCGCCTTCGCCGCGCGCGCCCTCGGTGATCAGGCAGCCCGAGCCATAGATGCCGGTCGGGTGGAACTGGACGAACTCCATGTCCTGAAGCGGCAAGCCCGCGCGCAAGACCATCGCATTGCCGTCGCCCGTGCAGGTGTGGGCGGAGGTCGCCGAGAAATAGGCGCGGCCATAACCGCCGGTCGCGAGAATCACCCGCTGCGCGCGATAGCGGTGCAGCGTGCCGTCATCCAGCTTCAGCGCCGTGACGCCGCGAACCGCGCCGTCCTGCATGATCAGGTCGAGCGCGAAATACTCGATGAAGAAGTCGACCGCGTATTTGAGACTCTGGCCGTAGAGCGTGTGCAGGATGGCGTGGCCGGTGCGGTCGGCCGCCGCGCAGGTGCGCTGGATCGAGGCTTCGCCATAGTTCTTGGTCATGCCGCCGAAGGCGCGCTGGTAGATCTTGCCTTCCTCGGTGCGCGAGAACGGCACGCCCCAGTGCTCGAGCTCGTAGACCGCCGCAGGCGCCGCGCGGACCATGTATTCGATGGCGTCCTGGTCGCCGAGCCAGTCAGCGCCCTTCACCGTATCGTACATGTGCCAGCGCCAGTCGTCGTGGCCCATATTGCCGAGCGAAGCCGAAATGCCGCCCTGCGCCGCCACCGTGTGCGAGCGGGTGGGGAAGACCTTCGTGACGCACGCCGTCTTCAGTCCGGCCTGTGCGCACCCGAGCGCGGCGCGGAGTCCGGAGCCGCCAGCCCCGACCACCACGACGTCGTAGGTGTGATCGTTCCAGGCATAGGCGGTCATGCGTGTCGTCCCAGGGATACAAAAGGATCAGGTGGCGATCTTCAGCACGGCGAACGCCGCCGCGGCGAAAAGAACGACAGCCACGAAAGTGTTCAGGATCAGCAGAACCGCGCGCGTGCCGGTCTTGGCGATATAGTCTTCGACCACCACCTGCATGCCGATGCGCATGTGGTAGAGCGAGACGCCGACGCCGAGCAGGATCAGCACCGCGTTCACGGGATTGGCGATGAAGTCGGTCGCGCCGTCATATCCGCCGCGGACGGCGCCGATCAGCGAGATGAGGAACCAGGGAACCAGGAACAGCAGCGCGATCGCGGAAACGCGCTGGGCGATGAAATGCCCCGCGCCATGCTTGGCCGAGCCAAGCCCGCGGACTTTTCCAAGCGGCGTGCGGATCGATTCGCTCATTGCGCGCCTCCCGCAAGGCCAAGCGGATCGACGCCCGGAACGAGCCCGGCCAGCGCCCAGGCCGCGACTGCGCCTACTATCGCAAGAAGGATCACCAGCGCGCCAGTGAAGCTCGCAAGTTTCGGCGTGAAGCCATGACCCGCATCCCACACCAGATGCCGCACGCCGTTGAGCGCGTGATAGAGGACGGCCAGCGTGAAACCAAACAGCACGACCTGTCCGAAGATCGATCCGGCCAGCGCCGCGAACTGGTCGTAAGCTTCAGGACCCGTAGCGGCCGCGAACAGCCAGTACACGACCAGCGCTGCGCCGGCATAAAGCGCGCAGCCTGTCATCCGGTGCAGGATCGAACCCAGCATGGTGATGTGCCAGCGCCACTGCCAGATGTGCGGCGACATCGGCCGCTTGTCGGTCCATCCGGTCATGCCCTCAATCCCTCTGGCCCCGGCGCTTTCGCCATAGGGTTACGAACCGGTATTAGACCTCGATATGGCCCTGTCAACGCGAGGATAGCTTGGCCTATTGGCGTGGCCGCCGGAGTCGGTAAAGAGGGCCTATGAGGGTCACGATTCTCGAAACGGGGCGGGCGCCGGGAAGGCTTACCGAAGACTATCCGCGTTATCCGGACATGTTCGTCTCCCTGCTGTCGAAGGCTGACGAAAGCCTCGCCTTCGAGACAGTCGCTCTGGTCGATGGCGCGCCGCTGCCCGACCCGGCCTCGCGCGAGGCCGTGCTGATCACGGGCTCGCCCGCCGGCGTCTATGATTCAACCCCGTGGATGGACCCGCTTCGGGCATTCGTGCGCGGGGCGTTCGAGGCCGGGACGCCCATGGTCGGCGTCTGCTTCGGCCACCAGATCATCGCCGACGCCATGGGCGGCGTGGTGCGCAAGTCGGAGAAAGGGTGGGGCATCGGCCGCCACACCTACGCGCTTCTCGAGCGTCGGCCGTGGATGGTCGATGCGGGCGACGCCGTTTCGCTTTCCGTCAGCCATCAGGACCAGGTGATCGAGCCGCCTGCGGGCGCCAAGACCCTCGCGCGCTCGAAACATACCGAACACGCCATGCTCGCCTATGACGGCGCGCCGGTGATCAGCATCCAGGGCCATCCGGAATTCTCCGACGCTTTCGTCGGCGCCCTCTATTCGGCGCGGCGCGGCAAGACACTGTCTGACGACGCGGTCGATGCAGCGCTCGAATCGCTCGGCAAGCCGGAAGACAATGCGCTCGTGGGAGAATGGTTAGTCCGGTTCCTGCTAACGGCTCGCGGGTGAGTTTCAGCTTCCCCGGGCTTGCGACGCACTCTCAGGGACAGTCCTTGATTCCGCCCATGTTGCCCTGTTCAAGGGTGGGCGTTCCGGGAGGAAACGCGCGATGACCGCCCAGGCGCTTTATCACAGGCTCGGGACGGTGCTTGAAACAGTCTCGACCACCGAGAAGAAGAACCCGAAAGGCCGCACCTGGCGTTTCACGCGTTGCCGCGTGAAGTGGGACGAGAACAACGAGGTCGTCGCCATCGAGATGGCCGAGGAATACCAGGCCGGCGACCGCTTCGCGGTGATCTATCGCGGCGCCAGCCAGATCTGCGACATCAACCTGCGCACCGGCCGGCAGTCGCTGATCGGCGACCGCGTCGAAGGCATCGCCGCTCTGGTGCTGTTCCTCTCGGTGCCGCTCTGTTTCGTGCTGATCGGGATACCGATCTACTACGGCGTCACCCTCTATTCGAAAGTGACCACCAACGCACTGCGCAAGCGCGTCGCGGTCTATGCCGACGATCTCATGGTGAAGCTGCGCGGCCAGCCTATCGTCGCTACCGCCGCCCAATGAGGCGCATCGAAGCCGCCCAGCCCGCCGCCTGATAGACGCTGGCGAACACAAGCAGCGCGTCGAGCCAGCTGCGCGTTCCCCAGATCGGCCAGATCGGCAACAGGACGACAAGCGCGATCAGCGCCGACCCGCCATCGAGCCAGCCATCTCCCATTAGGAAGCCATAGCCGGTGCGCTGATGCAGCACCTCGCGGCGGGTCACCGGGAACACGCCGTCCTCCAGCCGCGGCGGCCCGAACACTTCCTGCAGCCGTTCGAAATCCATGATGCCCGTAAGGTCGCGCAGGATTTCCGCCGTAGCGCGCCCTTCCTCGACCGCCTGCCAGGACGCGCCGGACCTTATCCAGCGCACCACGACGGACAGAAGGATGGCGATGGCCGCTGCGGCCTGGGCAAAACCGGGAGTGCTCATTGCATGGATATGGGGATCAACCGCGGTTCGGTATGGCGGCCCAGTAGTCGAAGTCGAGGATAACCTCGGTAAGATGCTTTCCGTCGGCGCCCTTGTAGGGGAAATCGCTGCAGGGCAGGTTCTTTGTCGCGACCAGGCGAAGGCGCAAAGCGCCTATGCCATCGCCCAGCTCCGCCTTGTCCAGCACTTCCGACCAGGCATAGACGGTGTCGCCCGAGCCCAGCGGGTTGACGTGGCTGCCGGCGTTTATGGCGATGATCTGCGCAGCATTGGCGAGGCCGTTAAAAGCGATCGAGCGGGCCAGCGAGATGGCGACGCCGCCATAGATGAGGCGCTTGCCGCGCGGGGTCTGCGCCTGTGCGTGCTGGTTGAAGTGAACCTTGGCCGTGTTCTGGTAGAGCCGCGTCGCGATCTGGTGCTCGGCCTCTTCGATCGTGAAGGCATCGACATGGTCGATCTTCTCGCCGATCTCGTAGTCCTCGTAACCGAAGGGCGATCCGGCAAGGACGAAATCATATCCTGACGCGGAGAAGTTCGGGCGCGGCAGCTTGCCGGGCTTCACCAGTGGAGGAAGCTCCGGAACGACGGCGGCCGGCGCCGGCTTCGATGTGTCCTTCTTGTTGACCATCACCCAGCGTACGTAGGTAAGGACTTCCTCGTTCTCCTGGTTGTAGCCGGTCGTGCGCACCCACACGACGCCGGTCTGGCCGTTAGAGTTCTCCTTGACGCCGATCACTTCGGACACCGCGCGCAGGGTGTCGCCGGGATAGACCGCGGTCAGGAAACGCCCGTCGGCATAGCCGAGGTTTGCCACCGCATTGAGCGAGATGTCCGGCACGGTCTTTCCGAACACGACATGGAAAGCGAGCAGGGGGTCGATCGGCGCGCCCTCGAGGCCGCAGTCCTGAGCAAAGGTGTCCGCCGAATAGAGCGCATAGCGCGAGCCGGTAAGGGCCGTGTAGAGCGCGACATCCGCCTCCGTCACCGTGCGCGGGGTCGCGTGGATCAACTCGTCGCCGACGGTGAAGTCCTCGAAGAAATTACCGGGGTCAGATTTCAGGGTCATAGGCGCTCCGGATCGGGGACAGAAGTTACGTCGCGACCTTTACCCCGCATCGCACCGTCGCGGTAGCAGCGGAAATCGGCGTGGCGCCGTCAAGTATGAGATTGTGGAGTTCCCATCGGACGGTATCATTCGTCCAGGATCGGCTGTGCGGCCGGGAGCGGATAGCGGGGAGAAATTGGATGTTTCAGCTGAGGTTCAAGGCCGTCATCCTGGCAGCGAGCGTGCTTGTGGCCTGCGGACAGCCGGCAACCGAGGGGCGGGCGACCGCGCTCACCGGTTCGGTCGCCTCGCGCGGCCTGACGCCAGCCGCCAGCCCCGAGCTTGTCGGCTTCGATTCGGCTCGGCTCAAAAAACTCGACGACTACATGGCCAAGGTTGTCGCCGATGGTCGCGTCGCCGGCATGACGACACTTCTTGCGCGCCACGGCCAGATCGTCGGGTTCAACACCTATGGCAAGGCCGATGTCGCAAGCGGCGCGCCGATGAAGGAAGATGCGATCTTCGCCATCGCCTCGATGACCAAGCCGGTCACCGGCGTCGCCATGATGATCCTGTACGAGGAAGGCAAGTGGCGGCTGGACGATCCGGTCACGCGCTATGTGCCGGAGTTCAAGAACCTTAAGGTGGTCAAGTCGATCAAGGCCGACGGCACGATGGTGCTGGAGGACATGGTACGCCCGCCGACCATGCGCGAGTTGATGAGCCACACCGCCGGCTTCGGCTATGGCCTCTTTGACGAGCATCCGGTCGACAAGATGTTCCGCGAGAAAGGGGTGCTGGGGGAGTCGATGAACGACCTCCACTCCATGATCGAAAAGATCGCCACGGTCCCGTTGATGTTCCAGCCGGGAACCAATTGGTCCTACTCCTCCGCCGTCGATATCCAAGGCTACATCGTCGAGAAGCTCTCAGGCAAGAAACTCGGTGAATTCATGAGCGAGCGTGTCTTCACGCCGCTGAAGATGCCGGACACCGGGTTTTCCGCGCCGAAGGACAAGGCCGGTCGCGTCGCGACGATCTATGTCGGCGATCCCGAACAGCCCGGGAAGATTGTCGAGGCCACCGAAATCTTCGGCGTTCCGATGCGCGATCGCACCGACGAGCCGCTCGCGCACAGCGGCGGCGGCGGGCTCGTCTCCACCACCATGGATTATGCCCGCTTCAGCCAGATGTTGGTGAATGGAGGCGAACTCGATGGCGTCCGCATCCTATCGCCTGCATCGGTCGAGCTGATGGGCACCAACGTCATCCCGAAAAACGTGCTGGTCTCGCACAATGGCGACGCTGTGGCCCGCTTCAACGAGGCGGTCGGTTTCGGTCTGGATTTCCGTGTTGAGAACGATGCGCGCGCGTCCGGTTCGCTGGTCGGCGACGGCACGATGAGCTGGGGCGGCGCCTTCGGCACGTGGTTCTGGATCGATCCGGCCAACGACCTGATCTTCGTCGGCATGATCCAGCGCGCCGGCGGCACCGGCGGCGACGATCTCGGCACGATGGCGCGGACGCTGACCTACCAGGCGCTCGTCAACCCGGAGAAGTAGGGCGCGGGCCCGGCGCGAGAGGTCGCGCAGGACATCGTCTAACTGTTCGCCGCCTCGCGCTGCGCAATCGCCTCGGCCACGGCGACCATGCGCTTGGCCTGGGCGAGGTGGAGCAGCTCGGTCATCCTGCCGTTGACCCTGAGCACGCCCTTGCCGGCATTGGCCGGGTCGGCGAAGGCGGCAATGACATCGCGCGACTGCTTCACGGCGTCGACCGGCGGCGCGAAGATGGCGTTGCAGGGCTCGACTTGTGTCGGGTGGATCAGCGTCTTGCCGTCGAAGCCGAACGCTTTCGCCTGCCGGGCTTCCGCCGCAAAGCCTTCGGCGTTGGCGATGTCGTTATAGACGCCATCGAAGATCACCAGATCAAAGGCGCGCGCCGCTGCGATGGCGAGCGTGTAGGTCGTCATCAGATTCTCGCGGCCGGGCATCGGGTCGGCGCGGAAATCCTTGAGCAGGTCGTTTGTACCCATGACGAAGCCCTTGAGCTGGGTCGCGTGGGCCCTCGCTGCGATCTCGCGAATGTTTAGGATGGCCATCGGCGTCTCGATCATCACCCAGAGCGAGACGTCGGCCATGGCGTGATCGCCGTAGAGCGCCTCTTCCAGATGATCGATGTCGGCCGGGCCGTTCACCTTGGGAGCAAGAATGACGTCAGGTCTTGCTTGCGCCGCCGCAGCCAGGTCATCCGCGCCCCATTCCGTGTCCAGTCCGTTGATGCGGATGATCAGCTCGCGCGGGCCATAGCCGCCAGCCTTTACGGCAGCGCATACACGCTCGCGGGCCTCGACCTTGGCCTCGGGCGCCACCGCATCCTCGAGGTCGAGGATCAGGCTGTCGGCGGGCAGCGTCTTGGCCTTTTCCAGTGCGCGTTCGTTCGCGCCGGGCATGTATAGAACCGAGCGGCGGGGGCGGATTGCAGACATGGGAGGCCTCAAGCGTTGTCCGGGAGGTGATGACGGAGCGACGGCGCAAGATCAAGGTGGAGCCGTTGCGTGTCTCGGATATTGTGCTCCCATGCCAATGGTTCTGGTGATTTCCTCCTATGTCGCCGGCTCTCGCGTCGGGGGAGGGATCGCGCCCTACGTGCTCGGGCCGATGAAAGTCGATCCGGTGCATGTGCCGACCTGCCTGTTTGGCAGGCACCCGGGCTGGGGCCCGCCGGGCGGAACGGCGGTCGACGCGGACGTCATGGCGAGGATGCTGGACGGCATCGACGCGAACGGCCTCTATTCGCAGGTGGATGCCGTCGTGACTGGGCATTTCTCGCATCCCGACCAGATTGCGGTGGCGCGCGGGGCCATCGCCAAGATTCGAGCGGCGCCGCGTACCAGGTCACGCCGGAACGCGCCGGCCGAGCCGATCATCATCGTCGATCCTGTCATGGGCGATGAAGTACCCGGCCTCTACATCCGCGAGCAGACCGCCGAGGCGCTGGCGCGCGATCTCGCCCCTCTCGCCGACATCGTCTCGCCCAATCTCTGGGAGTTCGCGAGGCTTGCGGGCGTGGACATCGCAACGCTGAAATCAGCTGACGATGTGGCCCGCGTCGCGCGAAGCAGGGGCGGCGAGTGGCTGATCTCGTCCGTGCCGTCGCCGCAGGGCATCGGCGTGCTGCATGTCGATGGCGGCGGCGCGCGCATTGCCGAAACGTCGCTCGTTGAGGGCAAGATTCCCAACGGCACGGGCGACATGCTCACACTCCGCTTTGCCGGCGGGCTTGTCTCCGGCTTTGGGACCGAAGGCGCGCTGGCGGACGCAGTTGGCGCAACGCACACGGTTATCGCAAAGACCATGGAATGGCGCGGCCCGGAACTCGCTGTCGCGGCCTGCAGCGACCTTCTGGCTGCAACGCACGCGGCCCCTTTGCGCCGGATCTATTGACCATGGCGCCCGAAAATCGGCTGCGGGCGAACCGGCCGGGTCCTAAGTTGGCGACATGAGCAGCTACACCCTCTTCGATACAGCTATCGGTTGGGCGGGGATCGCCTGGGAAGACCGCGGCCTCATCGGCGCTCATCTGCCCGAGCGCGATCAGGAGATAGTCCGCAGATCTTTCCTGAAAAAGTTCCCTGGCGCAGTCCAGGCCTCGCCGCCTGCGCCGCTCGCCGAAGTGATAGAGCGCATTCGCGCGCTAATGCGGGGCGAGAAGGCCGATCTGTCAGATGCGCCGCTCGATCTCGCGCGTGTGCCGGAGTTCAACGCCAGGGTCTATGAGATCACGCGCCGGATTGCGGCGGGCCAGACGCTCACCTATGGCGACATCGCCGTTCAGCTCGGCGACAAGCTGCTCGCCAGAGACGTCGGCGCCGCGCTTGGCAAGAATCCCTGGCCGATCATCGTTCCCTGTCACCGCGTGACGGCGGCAGGCGGCAAGCTCGGAGGCTTCTCCGCGCGGGGAGGGGCGCAGACCAAGTTGAAACTCCTCGCCATCGAGGGCGCCCCAGCGGCTGGGCAGTCCGACCTGTTCGGGGCCTAGCCCGCCGGTTTGCGTGGCTCGACCAGCGTCACGGCTTTCTCTTCGGTGTCGAACACGCCTTTGCCCGGCACGAAGTTGATTTCCAGCCGCACGCCATCCGGATCCTCGAACAGGATCGAATAATAGCCCGGCGCCCAGCCGTCTTCCTGCGGCGCGCGGATGATCGGAACGCCCAGTGACTTCACGAAGCGGTGCGCCTCGTCGATGTCCCCGCGCGAACGGGCGCGGAAGCACAGATGGTGCAGGCCGATGCGGCGCTGGTTGAAACGCTCGCCCTCATGCTCCGGCGCCGGCGGCGAGATCAGCACGCCGGTTCGCCCGCCGACGCAGTAATAGCCCGCCTTGTCGTCCATCACCTGCTTCAGACCCAGGAAAGGCAGGAGCTTGCGGTAGAATTCACGCGCCACGTCATAGCGCCCGGCGGTGATCTGGACATGCGCGATGCCGTTGATTTCCATGTTCGGTCCCTGGTCCGGCCGGCGACAGTTGAGCGCGTTCACGGTTGACCTGCAACGTCTGCCGCCCGATGTCATGGGCATGGGCAAGACGACCGGATTTGTCGCCGCCGGGTTCGAGCCGGTGCGCGAGGCGTTCGAGAGGAATTTCGAGGAAGGCCTCGAGCTCGGGGCCGGATTCGCCGCCTATTTGGGCGACGAACTGATCGTGGACCTGCGCGGCGGGTTCATGGACCGGAAAGCGGAGATCGCGTGGGACGCGCGCACGTTGTGCCCTGTCTATTCCACCACAAAACCCGTCGCTGCGCTGGTGATCGCGACTTTGGTCGAGCGGGGCCTCATCGACTACGATGCGCCGGTTGCCGACTACTGGCCGGAATTCGGCGCCGAGGGCAAAGACAGGACCACGGTCGCTGAGGCGCTGTCGCATCAGGGCGGCGTGCCCGGTTTTCCTGACCCGATCGACCCGGATCTTTGGCTTAACCCGCCGGCGCTGTCGGCGGCGCTGGCGAAGCTCAAGCCAATGTGGGGCCGGGGCGAAGGATCGGGCTACCACCCGCTCACCTGGGGCTATGTCGCGGGTGAACTCGTGCGCCGCGTCTCGCCGCGCTCGCTGGGCGCGATCCTGCGCGAGGATATCTGCGAGCCGCTCGGCATCGATTTCTGGATCGGCCTGCCGGAAAGCGAACACGCCCGCGTCGCCCAGATGATGAAGCCAAAAGAGCCGACGCAGTTCGGCCGGCCCAACGATGCGTTGCGGGCAGCCTTCCTCACGCCATGGGCCGCCGCCAATCGCGGCGGCGCTGAATGGCGCAGCGTCGAGATTCCCTCCGCCAACGGCCACGGCACGGCGTCGGCGACTGCGAGGGTCTATTCGGCTTACGCATTGAAAGGCCGCATCGGCGAGGCGCGCGTGATCGCCCCGGTTACCTGGGACGAGCTCACGCGCGAGCGCGTGTCGGGCAAAGATCGCATCCTGCCCGGCGAAGTTGCGTTCGGCGCCGGCGTCATGCGCAACCTGCCGCTGATCTACGGGCCCAACCCGAACACGCTCTGCCATTCCGGCTGGGGCGGCTCGGGCGCATTCGGCGATCCGGATGCGCAACTCTCCGGCGCCTATATCTGCAACCGCCAGGGCACGCACCTGCTCGAGGACGCGCGCCGCTCGCGCGTCATCGACGCGCTCTATAGGTGTCTCTAGTCCGCGCCGAGCAATTGCGGCGCATGCCCCGGTTTCAGCATCACTGCCGTCAGATAGCCGCCGAAGCACGCGCCAGTATCGATATTGATCCGGTTCGGCAGGACCTCCGGCGCCTCCTGCGGCGTATGGCCGTGCACCACAAGAAGATCCTTCAGCTCCTCGCGATCGGGCCATTGCTTCGTGTCGAAGAACCGGTCCGAACGAGTCCACAGATAGGTGGCTTCATCCTCTGCAGGGAACGCGCCGGGCTCGATGCCGGCGTGCACGAACACCAGCTTTCGTTCGCGGTCGTGCAGCAGCAGAGGCAAGCGAGTCATCCACTCGCGGTGCGCATGCGGAATAAGATCGCGCCACGCCTCCGCGTCGATCACGAACTTTCCTGCGTAGCTGTCGAGCGTTTCGAGACCCTGCGACAGCCAGCTCGGATCATCGGCCTCGACTTCAAGCGCATCGAGCAGCATCTGCTCGTGATTGCCCCGCAGCGACACGACTTCCATATTGGAATCGCCCGCGAAGCGCGCCTCCAGCGCCATGACCCTTTCGATCACGCCGCGGCTGTTGGGCCCCCGGTCGATATAGTCGCCGAGGTGTACGATTTTTGCCGGCCCGCCTTCGAACGCGATGCGGTCAAGGATGGCGGTATGCAGGCGCGCCAGCTTGTCGGCTTCGCCGTGTATGTCGCCGATCGCAAAATAAGTGTGCGCAGCCATCGTCCACTCGAGCCTGGAAGCTCAGACGTGACGCTGTTCTCGGAAACCGGCAATAGGCGGCGCTGTTAGGGGTGGATGCTGGCGAGCTTGGCCAGAACAGCAACGCCCGCCGGGCCGCCTTCGCCCCGCACGTCCTTGGCATGAAGCGCGACAAGCGCCGCGAGGTGCGCCTTGGACACCATCAGCATTTTTTCGTCCAGCGGATTGGCGCCCCGGCGCAGCGTCTCGATCAGGCCGCGCGCGATCTTGCCGAGCAGGGGATAGCCCAGCACTCCGGCAAGGCCCGCCATGTCATGCATGGGCGCGTAGATGGTCTCGAGCTGCAGCGAACCAGGCTGCGCCTCGTTCACTATTTTCTGTAGACGCGCGAGTTCGCTCTGTGCGCCCTGCCACCATTCGGCTCGGGCAGCTTCCCATTCGGGCGATGCAGTCGGATCGGCGGATGCGCTCATGTCTGCAGCCTCGGAACCCCTGACACTCAACTCTGACGCCTGCGGCGTCACACGCCCATGTAGATCACACACATGGTTGCCTGTGCGTGAAGCGCGGAGGCCGGATTTATTGCGATGAGCAAAAAAACACAGCTGGTCTGAGCCTGCGGGCGATCATGGGCTTCAAATCTTAAGAACACCCTATCGGTTTACAGCTCTCAGTGCGTTTTGCTGGGGTTTCGAGGTTAAGATTCTGCTCTCGCGCGTGGCGCCGCTCTTGCGAGGTCGTCTTTCGAAATCGCCCCTCGCGACTTCGCATGGCAAACTTCAGACCCCGCCGTCCTCAGGACGGCGGGGTTTTTGTCGCCGCCGCCAGCGGGAAGCCGCTCTCTGGGACTAGTCAGCAGCGGGAAGCGGTTGACGCACAGGTCGCGATGCCGAGAAGCTGAACACGATCACGCCCAGCCAGATCAGGCCGAATGTCACGGCGTGGCCTGGCGTGAATGGCTCGCCCAGCGCCAGGGCGATCAGAAATTGCAGGCTGGGGCCGATATACTGCAGCATGCCGATGGTGGAGAGCCGCAGGCGCCGCGCGCCCATGGCGAACAGGATCAGCGGCGCTGTTGTCACCGGCCCGGCCAGCAGCAGCAATCCAACCAGCCCCGGACCTCCATTGCCGAACACCGGGGTCCCGTAAGGCAGGAGGAACATCAGATAGAGCGCGGCGGCCGGGGTCAGCCAGATCGCCTCGATCGCAAAGCCGACGCGGCTGTCGACCGGAACCTGCTTCCGGATCGCGCCATAGATGGCGAACGAGAAGGCGAGCGACAGCGAGATCCATGGGAACTGTCCCACAAACAGCGTCTGGTTGAGGACGCCCAGCGTCGCGACGCCAAGCGCTACAAGCTGCAACGGCTTGAAACGCTCGCCGAACAGAATCGCGGCGAAGAGGAAGGTGATCAGCGGATTGATGAAATAGCCGAGGCTGCCCTCCAGCACCCGATTGTGCGTCACCGCCCAGATATAGATCGTCCAGTTGGCCGCGATTGCGAGGCTCGATGCGAACAGCGCCAGCAGGATTTTTGGCTGCCGCTTCAGATCCCACAGCTCGGTCCACTTGCCGGCGAACAGAACCAGCAGGATCGCTGTCGGCGCCGACCACACGATCCGGTGCGCCAGGATCATGGTCGGCGAGACGTCGCCCAGCAGTTTGAAATACAGCGGCAGGAAGCCCCACAGCGCATAGGCGCCGATGGCGGCGAACAGGCCGGTGCGGGTTTCCGGGTTCGTGGGCATTGCAACCAGATAGGACGTCCAGCCTGTCCGCGTAACCGGAAAGACGACAGCCAATACGGTTTCGGCCCGAGAAATTCTCCTAGACTTTATGAGGCCCGCTGAAAACGCCACGGTTCTGCAGCAGCTCGGCTGTCTGGACGGCGTTGAGCGCCGATCCGTTGCGCATGTTGTCCGCCACGACCCAGAGGGCGAGACCGTTTTCGACCGTTGGATCGTCGCGAACGCGGGAGACGTAAGTCGCCCACTCGCCGATCGATTCGACGGGCGTCACATAGCCGCCTTCCTCTTCCCGCTTGTCGACCACCATGATGCCGGGCGACTGGCGCAGCAGGGCGCGCGCCTCCGCCGCTGGCAGCGGCTCGGCCATCTCGATATGCACCGCCTCGCCATGGCCGACGAAAACCGGGACGCGAACGCACGTCGCGATCACCTGGATGTCGTTGTCGATCATCTTCCGAATCTCGGCGGAGATGCGCCACTCTTCCTCGGTGGAGCCGTCATCCATGAAGTCCTCGATCTGCGGGATCACATTGAACGCGATCTGCCGCGGGAACTCCTTCGGCGTCGGCGGCTGGTTCACATAGATGCCCTTGGTCTGCACCCACAGCTCGTCCATCGCACGCTTCCCCGCCCCGGAGACGGCCTGATAGGTCGCAACCACCACGCGCACGACGCCGGCCGCGTCGTGAATCGGCTTTAACACCGCGGCAAGCTGCGTGGTCAGGCCGTCAGGGCAGGCGATCATGTTGCGCTTGGAATAACCCTCGATCGCGTCCGGGTTCACCCCCGGCGCCACCAGTGGAACCTGTGTGTCCGAGCGGAAGGCGCGCGAGGTGTCGATGACGATACAGCCGGCCTGCGCGATCTTGTTCGCCCATTTGCGCGCCGCCGCGTCGTTGATCGCCATGATGCACAGCTGCACGCCGCCCCAGTCGAAGTTTTCGGCGTCCTTGGCTTTCAGCGTCCGGTCGCCATAGCTCACCTCGGCGCCTACCGATTTACGCGAAGCGATGGCGTGGACTTCCGCAGCGTCGAATTGCCGCTCGTCCATGATGTTCAGGATCTCGCGCCCGATCATGCCCGTGGCCCCGAGAACCGCGATTTTCATCGCCATCACAATCTCCTGACTTGTCCGGACTAATGCCCGGAAACTGGCCCGCCTGGCCGCTTCGTCGTCTTGTCGTCACATTCCTGCGGATAGGTCGACAAGAGTGTCGCATGGCCATTTCGCACTAGTCGCGCGGTCATGTACAAGCGCGGGTTCAGTATCGGGAATCCGTCCGCGGGCCTAGCCCTCATCCCGCCCTACGAACGAAACAGGAGCAGTCATGTCGGACGTCGCCGCGCTCGTGAGACGCTATGTCGAGCGTTACAACTCGAACGATGTCGATGGCATGCTGGAATGCTGCGCCGACGATGTCGTATTCGAGACGGTGACCAACCCAGGCGGCTCCATCAAGCTCAACGGCAAGGACGAGATGCGCGAAGTGATCGTGGCGACCACCCGCGCCTTCCGCGAGCGCCGCCACGATGTCATAGCCATCATCGTCGATGGCGAAAGAGCCGCCGCCGAAACCGTTTTCTCAGGGGTAGCCGCCGCCGAGCTGGGGCAGAGCGTCCGTCCAGGCGAGCATGTATCGATCCGCGGCGCCACGATCTTCGAGACCCGCGACAACCGCCTCGCGCGCATCTGCGACTACAGCTGAAGCCCGCCGGGCCCATGCCCGCGCCTGCGTCCTGATCCGGCATGGAACAGGGCAAGACGCATCAAGATCCGCCCGCCTGCCTGGCTGTCTTCGCAGGGGGTGTCTTGGGTTTGGCCGCAGCCGTGCTCACACTGACGCCGCGGCCGTCGCCGCGCGTCCGCTGACGGCGCCCGTTACAGCGCCTTCAGGATCGCATCCGCCATCTGCCGCGTCGACATGGCCCCGCCGAGGTCGCCTGTGCGCGCGCCGGAATTCAGCGCCTTGTCCACGGCCTTCACGATGCGGTCAGCCGCCTCGATCCGGTTGAGGCTCCAGCGCAGCGCCATCTCGAACGACAGGATCGCCGCTATCGGGTTGGCGAGGCCCTTGCCCGCGATGTCAGGCGCCGAGCCGTGCACGGGCTCGTAAAGCCCCGGCGTTCCCGGGTCGCCCAGCGCCGCCGACGGCAGCATGCCGATCGACCCGGTCAGCATCGCCGCCTCGTCCGAAAGAATATCTCCGAACAGATTGTCGGCGAGGATGACGTTCATGTCCTTAGGCGTCTTCACCAGGTGCATGGCCGCCGCGTCCGCCAGCATGTGGTGCAGCGGCACGTCGGAGAACGCTTCCTTGTGCAGCTTGGTCACTTCTTCCCGCCACAGCACGCCGGTCTCCATGACGTTGGATTTCTCGCAGCTCAGCACGCCGGGGAATCTTCCGCTCCATCCCTTGCGCCCGCGCGCTAGTTCGAACGCCACCCGCGCCACCCGGCGGATCTCGCCCGACGTGTAGCTTTGCGTATCCACCGCCCGGCGCTCGCCATTCGGCAGGGACGTGATCTCCTTCGGCAGGCCGAAATAGACGCCTGATGTCAGCTCGCGCACGATCACCAGGTCGAGCCCCTCGACGAGGTGCTGTTTCAGCGCGGAGGCCGAGGCAAGGGCTGGAAAGCAGTAGGCCGGTCGGATGTTGGCGTAGACGTCGAGTTCCTTGCGCATCGACAGCAGGGCCGCTTCCGGCCGCTTGGCGCGCGGAACATTGTCCCATTGGGGTCCGCCGACCGCGCCCATCAGGATAGCGTCCGCCTTGCGCGCCCGCGCCAGCGTCTCCGCCGTCAGCGGTTCGCCATACGCGTCGTAGCTCGCACCGCCGAACAGCGCGTCTTCCAGTTTCAGATCAGGCGCCACCGCCTCGGCCACCCGCCGCGTCTCGGCGATGACCTCCGGCCCGATGCCGTCTCCAGGCAGGAGAAGCAGGGTTTGCGTGTTCGTGGCGGCCATCAGCGTCTTGTCCCGTGTCTGTCGCGAGGCGTCTTAGAGCTTTTCCGCCCGCCGGGAAACCCGCGACCCGGCAAGATCCATCGTCTCCTTCGCCACATCCCGGATCACCGTCCGCACCCACGCCAGAACCGGGTCCGCCGCCCGCACATGGCTCCACACCACCGTCAGCTCCAGGTCTACATTCGGCAGCGGCGGCTCCTTCAGCGCCAGCCCGAACTCGTCCGCGAACCGGCTTGCGAACACGCGGCTCAGCGTCGTCGCCATATCCGTCCCCGACACCGCCGCCAGCGCCGCGATGAAGTGCGGCGTCACCAGCGCCATCCGCCTGTGCACGCCCACCTTCGCCAGTTGCGCATCAAGCTCCGATCCCGCATCGCCCAGGATCGAAATGCCGACGTGGGATACCTTCCCATAGTCCTCGATGGCCCATTTTTTCTTCGCCATCGGATGGCCCTTGCGCAGGACCAGCGCCAGCCTGTCGTGCGCATAGCTCTCGCTCCGCGCTCCCGGCGGCAGCGGCGTCGTCGCCGTCGCAAAGGCGAGATCGAGCCGCCCTGTCTCCACCCGCTCCACCAGGTCCGGCCCATAGTTCTCGAAGCGAATGTCGATCCCCGGCGCCTCCCTGGCCAACCGCGCCATCAGCGCCGGCGCCAGAAGGATCGTGTGCGTGTCGATGCCGGCGATCCGTATCGTCCGCTGCACCCGCGCCGGATCGAAACTCGGTTCGCGGAACACCGCCTTCACATGATCCAGCGTCGCGATCAGCTGCGCCGCCAGGGCCTCCGCGCGCGGCGTCAGCGCGTATCCGCCGGGCACGCGCACCAGCAACACATCGCCCAGCACCTCGCGCAGCCGCGCCAGCGCCCGGCTCATCGCTGGCTGGCTCAACCCGACATCAGCGGCAGCCTGGCTCACATTCCGCCGCTTCAGCAGCGCTTCCAGCGCCGGCAGCAGGTTGAGATCGACGCCAGCTAAATTCACTTCGTGCATATCAAGAATACCAACTATGCATTTCTGATATGATCGTCCGGGCCCTACCTTGCTGTCAACGAGCAAGGAGCAGCGCCATGACCGCCATCACAAAAGGCCTCGTCACCATCTTCGGCTACGGCCCTGCCGGCGAAGCCGCCGCCGACCGCCTCCGCGCCCGCGGGCAGGCCATCCGCATCGTCCAGCGCAAGCGCCCCGCCAATCTTCCGGCTGGCGTCGAGTTCATGACCTGTGACGCGCTCGACGCCGGCCAGGTTCTTCGCGCCATGACTGGCGCCGAGCAGGCCGTCATCACCATCGGCTTCGAATACAGCGGCAAGGTATGGAAGCAGGTCTGGCCCAAAGCGATGGCGAACTTCATTGCCGCCGCCGAAGCGACCCGCGCCCGCATCGTCCACATCGACAACATGTACATGTACGGGTCGCAGAGCGCCCCGCTGCATGAGGACATGCCTCTCACCGCTTATGGCCGGAAGCCCGCTGCCCGCTCCGTAGCGACTGCCGTGTGGCTCAAGGCCGCCCGCGAAGGCCGCATCCGCTGGACAGCCCTTCGCGCTCCCGACTTTTACGGCGCCGGCGTCGACCGCTCGCACCTCGGCGAAACCGGCCTCGGCGCCATTGCGCGGGGCAAGTCCGCCATGCTGCTGATGCAGCCCGACCAGCCGCACGCCTTCGCCTACGTTCCTGACATCGCCCGCGCCGCCGTCAGCCTGCTCGACGCTCCAGACGACGCCTTCAACCAGGCCTGGCACGTCCCCTGCGCCCCCACGCGCACGCCGCGGCAGCTGCTGCAGATTGGCGCCGACGCGCTCGGCCAGAAGCTGAAACTGATGGCGATGCCCACCCTCATGCTCCGCGCTATCGGCGTCTTCTCGCCCTCTTTGCGCGAATACGTCGAGATGCGCTTCACCTGGAACCGCCCCTACCATGTCGACGCCACGAAGTTCTCGCGCCGCTTCTGGTCAGACGCCACGCCTTTCGAGGTCGGCATCCCCCTAACCGTGCGCGCCTTCCGTGCAGCCCTTGCCCAAACAAGGGATGGCCAAGAAATAAGAGCGAGCAGGGGCCGCACCCCTGCCAGAACCGCCACGCCGTAACGTGCCTTGAACCTCCCCACCCACAGGCGGATAGTCTCCGCCTGTGGGCACTGGAGGGAGAGACGCCGATGGCGCTGTTCAATTTCGATTACAAGGAAACCCCGCTGGCCTCGCCCGCACGATTTGCCGGGCGGATGCTGGCCAATATCGTTGTCGCCCTGGTGCTTGTCGGCATCGCCCTCGGCGTCGGCATCTATGGCTACCAGTCTACCGAAGGCATGCCGCTGATCGACGCCTTCCTCAACGCCGCCATGCTGCTCGGCGGCATGGGCCCCGTCGCCCCCGAACTCCACACAGAAGCCGGCAAACTGTTCGCCGGCCTTTATGCGATGGGGTGCGGTCTCGTCCTCGTGCTGGTCTCGGGCATCGTGCTCGCGCCCGTCTTTCATCGCGTCCTGCACGCGCTGCATGTCGATGACGACGACAAAGCCTGAACGGTTAGCTGGACTTTCGGGTCGCCGTGAACGGACAGTTCGAGCCGGGGCCTAGCGTCGCCGTCCCGCTGTAGAAACCGTCGCGGCCCGCACCGACGGCCTCAAGCCCCAGCACTTGTCCGTTGTCGAACTTTAGGGCGCCTGTGGCTCGGATTTCGTACGGCGTGTTGAAAGACATGGTTAGGAACGTTTCACCGCCGTTGCCAGGATTTCCAAACCGCCTGAAGAACTGCCCGGCCGAGAATTTTGCGTCCGGCTCCTGAAGCTTGGCGCCGCCGGCGCACGACGCGAATACCGTCCATATGCCGTTGACCGGGCCGGTGTCCGCCGCTGCAGTCGAGGGGGCGGTCGCCTGCGCCGGCGGCGCGGCGGACGGTTTGGTCTGTGGAGGCGTGAGGGAAGCCAGCGCGGAGCGAGCGGCATCCGCATAAGGGCCGGTCGGATATTTTTCCAGGAAGTCCGCATACGCCTTCGCGATGTTGGCCTTGCGCGCCTCTTTCCAGGCCGCATCCATCTCCCGTGCGGAGGCTTCAGCGTCGGGTTTGGCGTCGGCGGGCGCGGGCGGGACGACGGTTTCGGGAACTACAGTTTGGGCGGGCTCGTTGTGCGCCGGCATCAGGACGTCGCGAAAAATGTAAGCGCCCACGCCCGCTGCCGCCACGACCACAATCGCAACGGCGAGAAGCAGAGGCGCCCCTTTGCCTTTCGAGTCCTTGCTTGCCGACGCCAGAGCGCTCAACCGCCCCTTCGCAAGGCTCGCGAAATTCCCGCCTGGATACCGCTTCAGGTACGAGCGCAGATCGGCGGCGTCCGTGCTGTCTTTGATCGACTGCCAGTAGACCAGCTCGACGTCGGGCAGCGCCACTGCCGCGCCGGACGATTTTTCAGCCTTCCGCTTCTGCGCCTTGGCGGCGATGTCGGATGTGTAGGCCCGCCATTCCGGATCGTTCCGGTCGCCTGTCCATGTGGAGAGGTCGGCGGTCTGGACCAGCACGAATGCCGTTGGCAAGTCGCACGGCTCCACCATGGCGGGCGCCAACGCGCCGTTGCGGTCGCCGATCGTGGCCTCCGACCGCACCCATCTCGATTTCACGGACTGTTTGGACCACAGGACCACGACGACCAAAGCCGTCCGCAGCTCCCGGTCGATGACCTCCTGATAATCCTCGCCCGCCTGCAGCGAGTGATCGTACCAGACCTCGAAGCCTTCAGCCTGCAGCGTCTGGGAAATCAGGCGCGCGCGGGCGTGATCCTCCGACTTGTAGGAAACAAAAATATCCGCCATCTCGCAGGGGCTCCCCACTCCCGCCGGGGACATACTAGTGTGTCCGTGCATCGACAGCCAGCCCCGCGCTAGCTAGCCGCCCATAACCCGAGGGCAGGCGGGGGGAGGACAGGAGGAACAGTGAACCAGTCCACGCGCAGCTACGACGTCATCGTCTATGGCGCCACCGGCTTCACCGGCCGGCTGGTCGCCGAGCACATGCTTGCGAAATATGGCATGGGCGGCGAGACGCGCTGGGCTATCGCCGGACGCAGCCGATCGAAGCTGGAAGCCGTGCGCAAAGAGATCGGCGCGCCGGACGCCCTGCCGCTGGTGGTCGCGGACGCGTCCGATCCCGCATCGCTCGCCGCGATGGCTGGATCAACGAAGGTCGTCATCACCACGGTCGGACCCTACCAGCTCTACGGCGAGCCATTGGTCGCCGCCTGCAGCGAGGCGGGCACAGACTATGTCGACCTCTGCGGCGAACCGGCCTGGATGGCGGCGATGATCGCAAAGTACGACGCCAAGGCGAAGGCCTCCGGCGCACGCATCGTATTTTCATGCGGGTTCGACTCGATCCCGTTCGATCTCGGCGTCGTGTTCATCGAAGCGCAGGCGAAGCAGAGGTTCGGCGCGCCGCTGTCGCGCGTGCGCGGCCGGGTGCGCAGGATGAAGGGCGGGTTCTCCGGCGGCACGGTCGCCAGCCTGATGGCGACGCTGGAAGCGTCAAAGCGCGATCCGTCAATGCTGAAGACGCTTGCCAATCCCTTCGCCCTGACGCCGGGCTTCACCGGTCCGCCGCAACCGGCAGGCGATAAGGCGCTGCACGACGAAGCAGCGGGCGCTTGGGCTGCGCCGTTCGTGATGGCGAGCATCAACACCAAGAACGTGCATCGCACCAACTTCCTGCTCGGCAGGCCGTTCGGCGACGACTTTGTCTATGACGAGATGGCGCTGACAGGCGAAGGCCCGAAGGGAAAGAGCCGCGCCAACGCCGCCGCGACGGGTGCGGCTGTCACCAACGCGCTGCTGGGCTTTGCGCCGACGCGGGCCTTGCTGCGGCAGTTCGCGCTGCCCAAGCCGGGGCAGGGCCCGACGAAGGAGCAGCGCGAGACCGGCATGTTCGACGTGCTGATGGTCGGCGACACGAAGGACGGACGCAGGCTCCGCGCGGGCGTGAAGGGCGACAGGGATCCCGGCTATGGCTGCACGTCGAAGATGATCGGCGAGAGCGCGATGTGCCTCGCCCGCGACGTCGGGGGCGACAGGACAGGCGGAGGCGTGTGGACGCCGGGCGCGGCGATGGGCGAGGCGCTTATCAAGCGGCTGGAAGCGAATGCCGGGATGAAGTTCGCACTCGAGAACTGACGGCGCCGCGGAAAATCAGCTCAGAAATCTTCCTGCTTGCCCAGCTTGGCGAGCGCATCCTTCGCCTTGTCCGATCCCAGCGCCGCGCCGCGCTCATACCAGGTCTTCGCCTTGGCGACGTCGTGCATGAACGTGTCCTGCTCGTACATCAGCCCGACGGCGAGTATGGCTTCGATGTGGTCCTGGTTCGCGGCCTTTTCCAACATCCTCAGGCCGGAATTGGGCTTCAGCTGATAGCCCTCCAGCCCATAGGCCATGCGCGTGCCGACCCACAGCTGGGCGTCGGCATTGCCTGCTTTCACGGCGGCTTCCATGTCTTCGAAGCCGCCCTGCTGCATGGTGTATTCTGGCGACTTCAGCCGCGCCGACCCGCGATGGAAAAGCGCAAAGCCGTTTCCGGCATCGGCGAGATCGTCAATCTTCGCTTCGTCGCCCGCCAGCGCATCGAACGCGGCCTTCTGCTCGGCCTGCTTTTGTTTTTCTTCCGCCGCTGGATCGGGCGCTGCCGCCGTTTCCGTTTTCGCCCCTTCGGCGCCAGTCGCGGTTTTGACCGGTCCGCAGGAAGCGGCCAGCATCGTCAAGGCGAGTCCGGTGGATAACAGCTCAAGCCTCATGTCGTTCCCCGTTTTACGCCGGCTCAGGCCAGCCAGGGCTGGGCAAGCTTTCGCTTCTCCTCGAACGCGGTGATCGCGCTGGCGTGCTGCAGGCTTTCGCCGATGTCGTCGAGCCCGGCCAGCAGGCTTGCCTTGCGTCCCTGGTCGATGTCGAACGTGTGCACCTTGCCGTCCGGCGCCGTCACGGTCTGGGCGGCGAGGTCGATGGTGAAGATGTGGTTGGGCCCACCCGCCTGGTCGAGCAGCTTCTCCACCACGTCGCGCGGCAGCACCACCGGCAGCAGGCCGTTCTTAAAGCAGTTGTTGTAGAAGATGTCCGCAAAGCTCGGCGCGATCACGCAGCTCAACCCCTGGTCCAGCAGCGCCCACGGCGCGTGTTCGCGCGACGAGCCGCAGCCGAAATTCTCCTTGGCGATCAGGATCGAGGCTTTGGCGTAGGCCGGCTTGTTCAGCACGAAGCCGGGATCGGGCGAGCCGTCCGCCTTGGTCTTGAAGTCGTAGAAGAGGCCCCTGGCCAGCCCCTCGCGCGACACGGTCTTGAGGAACTGCTTCGGGATGATCTGGTCGGTGTCGACATTGGCGATCGGCAGCGGCGCGGCGGTTCCGGTGAGCTGGGTGAAGGGTTTCATGCGTCCCCGCTAGCGGGTTCGGCCGACAGGATCAATGTCGGCGTGTTGAGCGTGCCGTCCCGGACGGTGAACACCCTGGTGTTCGGTCGCCTTCCGGCGCGGATGTCCGAGACCGAAAACTTCGCCTTGGCGAGCCGCTGATGGGTCGCCTCAATGTCCGGCGCAATCCAGGAAAGGCCCCACAGCTTGTCCGGCTGGTTGCCTGTCCCGGCCGACAGCTTGTGGGCCAGTTCGATGGTCAACCCGCCGATGCGAAAGAACAGCAGCCGCATGCCCCAGTCCGGGTTCGACCGGTCCAGCGCCAGGCGCAATCCCAACCGGGCGCCATAGAAAGCGACCGCGCGTTCCGGATTGGCCGTGTTGATCACCACATGGTCGAGGCCGGAAATCGCTCCGGGCGCCGGCTTGTAGACCAGCGGGTCGGGCTTCTTCCGCTCCAGCGCGAAGATGCGGACGCCGTGGGTCACGCTGTCGTCGAGACGCAGGCGCGACCAGTAGCGCGCCTTGCCGTTCGAGGGATCGGTGCTTTCCCCCAGAACGATCTCCTCCGGCTTCAGCGCCCTGCGGTCGAATAGCGCCCGTGCTTCCTGGGCGCTTTCGGTCGCGAAGATCAGCGATTTCAACCCCGCGCCGTCTTGGTCGATCATCGCATGCAGGCGCCTCGCGAGCGGCCCGCCGCCGGTCGGCGCCATGATCTCCAGCGCCGTGTTGTGAAGCTGGAAGATGACAGTGGCGGTCCCGCCAGGGTCGGTCGAGCGCCAGTCTGGCTCCCGGCCGAGCAGGGCGGCATAGGCCGCTTCGCCGTCATCGATCGAAGGGCAGACCAGGAGAACGTGGTCGAGGCCAGTAATCATCTGCCGGTATTCATCTAGGGATCATCGAAGTCCGCGAAAGGATTCGAGCGTGTTTACCTGACCACCATCAGGCGCAAAATTGCCTGGCGCAAGCCACTGGTCCAAGGCAGTCCTTATTGATTGCCACTGCGTGTCGGTGATCGAGTACCAGGCCGTGTCCCGGGACTTGCCCTTGGTCACCATGTCGTTTCGGAATACTCCCTCGAAACCGAATCCGAATCGCTCGGCCGCCCGCCTGGACGCCTCATTGCTGAAATTGCATTTCCACTCGTACCGGCGGTAGCCGAGCCCGTCGAACACATGCCTCGCCATCAGGGCGAAGGCCTCGGTCGCCTCTGGCGTCCGTTTCAGCTTGTCGCCGAAAGCCACACAGCCGATCTCCGCGCTGCCATGCGCCTCCCTGATCCGCATGTAGGTCGCCATGCCGAGGATTTCGGCAGTATCCGTCCGACGGATGACCATCGTCCGCCAGCCTTCGCCGTCACGGGCGTGCGCGAGGAATTTTTCAAGCGAGGACTCATCCGTGAACGGGCCGACCGGCATGTATCGCCAGAGCGGCTCGCGCTCCTGTCCGCCCACGGCTGCGAACAGACCGGCGCCATGCACTTCCCAGTCGAGCGGCTCAAGCCGGACGCGAGCGCCGTCGAGTGCGACGAGCCCAGGCGTCTCCCGCTTTGTCCAGGTGGAAAGGTCGGTCATCGGGCGGGATTAAGCTCCGCCCCGAACCTAAGCAAGCGCGCTCAAGCCTCTCTCCGAATCGCACGCCTCACATTGTCCGCCACAATCGGAACAGAATTCACGCACGGCGCCCGCACAGCCTTCGCCGCCTCGCGCGACAGACGAGAAGCGTCCCAATCCGGTTAGTACGCTTCTGCTTGGTGGGCGGCTGTGCAGCGATGCGCGCGCGTCATCGTCTTCAGGCTGGAAACGCATTGGCGCAAACGCCGTTCGCGCTGCATTTGTTGTGAACGCAAGTTCAGGAAAGAGCGACGGAAAAGACACACCAAAGCGCGAGCTGAATACGCCTTCATTCTGATGGCGGAATCCGCTCCCACATCACTGCAGATGGCGGTGTTTCGACGCAATCGCGTCGCACTGCCGCCTGCGTCTGCTGGCGTGATGCAAGCATCGGAACCGAAAGCAGGTTCCGGACATTTGGCTAGAGGCCCCGAAAGGAGAAGGGCGAGGACATGACGACCCACGTCTCACTCTCGAAAGCAGAAGCGGTGGATGCCTATTGGTATCCGCAAAGCCGGCGCGTCGAATGGCTCGCGGATGTCATCGTCCACATCGTGGGTCTCGCCCTCGCCATTGGCGGATGTATTCTCCTGGTCACCACCGCGGCGACATCCGGCAGCGTGAAGCTGACCGCCGGCCTGCTGGTTTACTCGGTCGGTCTTCTGGCGATGCTCGGATGCTCCACCCTCTACAATGCGAACACCAACGAGAAGCTCTCGCGCCTGTTCGAGCGTTTCGACCTGTCCGGCATCTTCGTCATGATCGCGGCGTCTTACACGCCGTTCATGCTGGCCAAGCTCGACGGCCCGATGGCCTGGACCGTTCTCGCCATCGTCTGGGCGGTCGCCCTGGCCGGCGTGGCGCTCAACCTTCTGGCGCGCTGGAACGCGCCCCGGGTCTATATCGCCATGTATCTGGTGCTCGGCTGGGCGGCCCTGGCGATCTTCGACCGGCTGATCCATTCCCTCTCGCCGCTGGGCCTTGGCCTGCTGGCGGCGGGCGGCATCCTCTACACCGTCGGCGTCATCTTCCACGTCAACAAGAACCTGCCGTTCAATTCCGCCATCTGGCACGGTTTCGTGGTTGCGGCCGCATCCTGCCACTTCGCCGCGATCTACCTGGATATCGCCAGCGCCGGCGTCGCCTGAACAAGTCTGGCTGCAAGTTTGGTGGGTAGGCCGGGCGAACCGGTCACTGGGAGGGTCCGGCGTAAGCCGGGCTCTTTCATTTGCGGCGTAGGTCCGCCTGCCTTTATCCCGCGTAGAGACAGCGCCTGGCTGGAGATCCCCATGCGCTACATCGTCATTATCGCCCCGCTTTTGCTCGCCGCCTGCGCCGGCGCCCCCCGGATGCCGCCTGAGACTGGCCCGTCAGCCTTCGTGATCGAGCGCGACCTCGAAGGCGCAACCATCGCCCGCGGCCAGTTCTCGGCCATCAACGGCGTCAAGCGCGCCTTCACCGCCCGCCTCGACGGCGTCAAGTCCGGCGAGACCTTCACGCTGAAAGAGAGTTTCGAATACGACGACGGCGAGAAGGACCAGAAGACCTGGGTGCTCACGCTCAAAGGCCCCGGCCAGTACACAGGCATCCGCGAGGACGTGGTGGGCGAGGCGAGGGGCTGGCAGGACGGCGCCGCCTTCCGTCTCGAATACGATATCCGCCTGCCGGACGAGAACGGCAAACCCGGCATGCAGGTCCGCTTCCGCGATGTGATGGTGAAGACGGCCGATGGCGTCGTGATCAACAACGCCACGATCGGCAAATGGGGCTTCAATGTCGGCAATGTCGCCCTGAAGATCACCCGGGCCCAGGACTAGAGCGGCCGGAGATCACTCCATCGACAGGATCACGCTCCGCACGGTCGGATAGATCTGGTTTTCCCATTTCCGGCCGCTGAACACGCCATAGTGGCCGACGCCCGGCTGCAAGTGCTGGCTGCGCAGGTGCGGCCGCAGCTTGGTCACCAACTCATGCGCCGCCGCCGTCTGGCCGACCGAGCAGATATCGTCCCGCTCGCCCTCGACCGTCAGCAGCGCCGTGCGCCGGATGGCCGAAGGATCAACCGGTTCGCCGCGATGCTTCAGGCGGCCGGTCGGCAGGCGCATCTCCTGAAACACCCACTGCACCGTCTCGATGTAGAATTCCTCGGTCAGGTCCAGCACGGCGAAGTACTCGTCGTAGAAGGTCTTGATCTTGTCCGCTTCCGTCTCCTCGCCGTCGACCAGGTGCTGGTAGAGCGTCTTGTGCGCATCCATATGGCGCTGCGGGTTCATCGACATGAACGCCGCCAGCTGCATGAAGCCCGGATAGACCCGCCGTCCCCAGCCTGGCAGCGGGAAAGGAACGGTCGAGATCAGGTTGTTCTTGAACCACCCGATCGGATGCTCGGTCGCAAGGTCGTTCACCTGCGTCGGGTTGACCCGGCAGTCGATCGGCCCCGCCATCAGGGTCAGCGAGCGCGGCTCGCAGGGGTGCTTGTTCGCCGCCATGATGGATGTCGCCGCCAGCGCCTGCACACAGGGCTGGCACACAGCCACAACGTGCGCGCCGGGGCCGAGATGCTCGAGCATCTTGATCAGGTAGTCGACATAGTCCTCGAACCCGAACCGTCCCGCACCCAGCGGTATGTTGCGCGCGTTCTTCCAATCGGTGACGTAGACGTCGTGATCCTGCAGCATCGTCTTCACGGTGTTGCGCAGGAGCGTCGCGAAATGCCCGGACAGCGGGGCTACGATCAGCACGCGCGGCTGCGGGGCGTCGATGTCCTTCTTGAAGTGCAGCATGTTGCCGAAGGGCAGGTCGAGCGCGATCTCCTCAGTAACCTTCGCTTCACGATTCTCCACCCGGACCGTCTCGATCCCGAAGGGCTGGGACTCATGGTTGAGCTTGGCGCGCGTCGCCATCTCGAGGGTCGCCATGACGCGGCGCGCGGCAGGCGAATTCGCCGCCCCGTTCAGGGCGCCTCGCATCTGCAGAGCCGCTAGCGCGGCAGCCCGAAACGGCGCCGAAGCCTGCTTCTGGGCCTCGTAGATGTGGTACCACATGTCTCGGCGCGCTCTATTTATAGGCAGATGCGTGTCCCCGCGTGCTTCTTTAACGAAGCCTAGTTCTCCGCATACTGCACTGCGACATACCATTGCATATAGGCATTAAGGGCGAGGAAAGTGCCGCTATGACAGGGGCTAAACTGACCATTTCAAGCAGGAACTACTCCTCCTGGTCGCTCCGGGCCTGGCTTTTCTGCCAGATGGCCGGGCTGGACGTGGATGTCGAAAGCGTCCCCATAGACGACCCCGCCAACCGGGCTGAGCTCCTCCTCCTTTCCCCAACTGTTCTCACGCCGAGGCTAGACCATGACGGGGCTAGCGTCTGGGACTGTCTCGCCATAGCTGAGTACCTTGTGGAGAATTTCCCCAAGTCCGGCCTCCTGCCCGAGGAACGCGTGAAGCGCGCCCACTGCAGGTCGGTCTCCGGCGAGATGCACGCCGGCTTTTACAACCTGCGCTCCGCCCTGCCGATGAACCTGCGCGCGCGCTACCCCGGCTTCCGGGTCTTCACCGGCGCGCGGGGCGACATACGACGCGTGCTCACCATCTGGAACGAGTGCTTCGAGGCCTATCGCGGCCGCTTCCTGTTCGGCGACAAGCCGACGCTTGCCGACGCCATGTACGCGCCGGTCTGCACCCGCTTCGTCACCTACGACGTGGCGTTGGAAGGGAAAGCCGCAGAATACCGCGACCGCATCATGAGCTGGGCGCCGGTCAAGCAGTGGATCGCGGACGCCAGGGCCGAGCCCCTGGAGATCGAGGAACTCGACATCGAGTTCTGAGCGATCAGTACCGCAGGTGTGGCTGGCGCTCGGCCGCCCACGCCTTCTCATCCGGCAGCGTCAGCGCATCGAGGTCCCGCGGGGTTGCGTCCGGGTCGTCGACCCATTCGCGCAGCAGCGGGCTGCCGTTGATCACGTCGATGGGCAGCTTGCCGAGTTCGTATTCGTACGGGAAGTCGCGCCACAGCTGGTAGTCGGGATAGAGGCGGCGGATCGCCTTGAAGGCCAACGACTGGATGCGCCACGGCTTGAACGCCTGATGGTCGTACATCGCCGGGTCCTCGGTGTGGATCTGGACGCCGCTGCACAGCTTGCCGGCATGCTTGTGAAAGGTCGGCTCGAACCAGCAGTCACGCAGCTTGCATCCTTGCAACCAGTGCGGCGCCAGCTTCTGCATCTCCGCGATCACCATCCGGCCGTCGATGTCGGGCGCGCCGAACAGCTCCAGCGGCCGCGTCGTGCCGCGCCCTTCCGACAGGGTCGCGCCTTCCAGCATTACCGTGCCGGCATAGGTGCGCGCCATCCAGAGGTTGGGCGCGTTGGGGCTGGGATTGACCCACGTCCGCGTCCCCAGCGGCCAGCCATATCCCGGCGCCTCGTCGGGCCTGTAGCCCTGCATCTCGATCACGCGGTAATCGATGTCCAGCTTGAACTTGTCGATGAACCAATAGCCGAGCTCGCCCAGCGTCAGGCCATGGCGCATGGGCATCGGCCCGGCGCCGACAAAACTTTCCCACCCCTTGCGAAGCGTCAGCCCCTCGATCGGCCGCCCGGCAGGGTTGGGCCGGTCCAGCACCCATACGGATTTTCCGCTCTTGGCCGCAGCTTCCATCACATAGAGCAGGGTGGTGATGAAGGTGTAGATGCGGCAGCCGAGGTCCTGCATGTCGACCAGCAGCACGTCGAACGTGCTCAACATCTGGCCTGTCGGTCGGCGCTGGTCGCCATAGAGACTGAACACCGGAATGCCGTGTACTGGATCGTCGAAGTCCGGCGATTCCACCATGTTGTCCTGCTTGTCGCCGCGCATGCCGTGCTGGGGGCCGAATGCGGCGGAGAGCTGGATGCTCTCGCATGCCGCCAGCGCGTCCAGCGAATGCGTCAGGTCCTGCGTGACGGACGCCGGGTGAGCAAGCAGAGCCACGCGCCTGCCTTGCAGCGGCTTGCGCAGGTCGGGTTCGGTAAGAAGGCGGTCGATGCCGAATTTCATGTCCGCTCCGCGGTGGGAAGGTTCAGCACAAAGCCATCGGCATGATGAAAATCCGCTTTACCGGCGGGGTGCGCCAGCGCCCAGTAGGACTTGCCGCCGGTCTTTTCCTCGATCACCGAAGACATGCCGATGCGCCAGGGCTCATCCTTCGGCAGCGCCGGCACGTCCTCCAGGTCCAGTGAGACATCCATCTCGAAGCGATCGCCGGTCAGGCGCACGTCGATCCGGGGCGCGACGATCTTTCCGACCGGCTTCATCCCGTCCCGATAGCCGGTGAAGCGATAGGCCGCCCACTGCGTTGATGGCGAAAAGTTGAACTCGCAGTAGGCCTCGCCCGCAGGCCCCCTCACGAACGCCTCGAAGCAGGTATGCTTCCACAGCTCGTCCGTACGCGCAGGCGTCGTCCGCGCCGGCAGGCTCACCTTGCCGGTCTCCCCCCGCGCCACATAGCGCAGCTCAAGCCTGCCCGGGGTAGGACGCATGGCCCCGGCTTCAATCCGCAATGCCGCCGCGCAGCGCCCGTCCGGGTGGAGTTTCAGCGCGTGAAGCATGTCGCATGGTAGCGAATCCCGGCTCCGACTCCAGCGCCGTCGCAGCGCCGGTTTTCATGGCAGATGCGAGGTTGTCTCGTGCTTGCGCCGAATCACAGACCGGCATCGTACAGGGCCGGGGCCAGCGCCACCAGCTTGTCGACCAGCTCTTGCCGGACGAACGGCTTGCCGACCCAGTCGGTCATCCCCATCGACATCAGCTTGCCGACGGCCGGGCGGTGGTCGTCGCCGACGAGGCCGAGGATGGCGATGTCCGCCCATGGCGTCAGGCTGCGGCGGATCCAGCGCACGGTCTCCGCCGCTGTCATCTCTTTCGTGTCGAGATCGAGCAGCAGAAGGTCGAAGCTGCGCAACGCCAGAAGATCGACTGCCGCCTTTCCGTCTTCGACTTCGATCAGCGAAATCTGCGGCGAGGAGAGCAGAACGCGCAGCACACGGCGATGGAACGCGTCCGGCTCAGCCACCAGGATACGCGTCGAATCGTGCGGCGCCTGCAGCATGGGCGTTTGCGCAGGGCGCGCCAGCGCCTTGCGGATGCCGCTGATCGGGCCGTAAGAGTCGTACGCCTCCTCGGCGCTCGTCTCTTCGGGACCAGCATCATCGCCATACGGCCAAACGTTGAGTTGCGCTTTAGGAGCGCGCACGCAGGAACCCCCTGTGCAGCTGATGACACGACAATCGCGCGGGGCGGCTAAAGTCGGATAACCGGCGCTCTCGCAATTGCCTCGGCGTCGCTAACCAAGAACGCCCCCGCAGGTTACAGGACGGCAAGAGGCCCGTGCGGAATGCCCACGGGCCTCTTCATTATGCTCGGTTTTTTCGAAGGCCTCGCGCTACGTGAGACCATCCCGCCGTGAACCATAACTGCATTCCAAATTCGTAATGCAGGCAGTTTCCGCAGACCGGTCCTACGGATGCGCCTTCTTCCACGCCGCCGCCTGTTTGCCGACGATGTCGACGAGGTCGCCCATGCCGATATTGGCGTCGTTGAGATGCAGGCCCCAGCTCGGGTCGGGCTTGCCCTGCGCCATCACGTCCGTCGCCGGATCGTCGATGCGCGGGTCGTTCGGATCGGCGTTGACGTGAACCTCGACATAGGTGTGGTTGTTCTTCGTGACGCATTCGGTGGTGATCAGGCCGGGCGTCATCACAAAGGGCGTATCGATCTTCTTGCCCTTAACCCACTCCTTGTCGCCGGTCGACCAGTAGACTTTGGGGTCCGCCGCCTTGCCGCCGCCCATCGCCGCCGGATTGGCGCAGACAGCTTCGTTCTCGCCGCGATTGGCGCCGAAGCCGGCCGTGTCCGACGGCGGGACGGTGTCGCGATATGTCGAGAACGAGATCACGCAGCCGGTCTGGCTGGCGCTCTTGCACGCCGGAATCGACTTGAACGTCCCGCCGACATCCTTGCCCTTCGGCACGGAGAAGGTCGTTCCCATGATGATGGCCGAGACGAGGTTGGCCTGCGCCGGCTTGCCGTCGACAGAGGCGGCCATGAAGCGCTGCACCTGGCCCGAGCCCTGCGAGTGGCCGATGATGACAACGCCGCGCCCCTTGTTCTCGTTCGCCATGTAGTAGGCCCAGGCGTCATCGACATCCGCGCCCGCGTCGGCCCGGCTGCCGCGCGTCGGCACCGCCGCGCCCGTACCGCGTCCCGCACGCAGGGCGCCCAGCGAGAACTGGCGGTACATCGGCGCATAGATCCGGCACTTGGATCCGAACCGGGCAAGCTGCGTTTTCACCACGTTGAACTCTTCCGGACCCGGTATCAGGTCCGACGTCGTGAACGGGTCGAGCGACACCGTCGGATAGATGTAAAAGCAGTCGATCGGCGCATTGGGATCGGCCTTGAACGTCTCGATCGAGGTCGAACCGTCCGCCTTCACGATGGTCGCGTCGATATTCACCTCGCACGGATTGTTGGCGAGGCCCGGCCTGCACAGCCAGTTCGCCGTCTGCGAATAGTCCGTCCGTGAACTCGGAACGGCCGGGGCGGGAGCGGGCGCTGCAGCCGGGGCCGCGGCCGGAGCAGGGGCTGGCGCGGGCGCCGCGGCAGCGACCGCCACAGGCGCCGGCGCCGGCGCGGCGGCGGGCGCGGACGCCGTCTCCGTCTGGCTGACGCAAGCGGCGGCAAGCATCACGGTGCTGGCAAAAAGCAGGCGTTTCATTTCCAGTCTCTCCCGATTGTTTCTTGTTTGGTCGTTATCTGCGGCCGGCCCGATATGGCTGTCCAGAGCCTTGTGTTGCCGTGCATGGCCTTCAGTGCTGTGGTTGGCGCGAAGCGCGGCAGGAAGGGCAATGGCATGGCGATCCTCGCAAGCGCGCCCGCGCTGTGGATCGTGCTTGCCCTCCCAGGCGCGCTACTGCTGCAGCGTTATGTGTCGGGCGCGGTCAGCTATGGCGAATTCATCCACTGGAGCGGCGACATCTCGGTCTGGCTTCTGATCGCGACGCTCGCCGTCACGCCGCTGCGGCGCCTGACAAAGGGCAGCTTCAGCGTCTGGCTCGGCAAGCGGAGGCGCGATCTCGGCGTCGCCACGTTCGGCTACGCCGCCGGCCATCTCGCGGCCTACCTGTTGCGCAAGGTCGACGCCGCCCTGATCTGGAAGGAAGGCGTCGATCCCGGCCTGCTCACGGGCTGGGTCGCCTTTGCGGCCTTTCTTGCGCTGGCCCTTACCAGCAACAACGCCTCGGTTCGCTGGCTTCGTGCGGGATGGAAGCGCCTGCACTGGCTGGTCTATCCGGGCGCGGTCTTAACGGTTGTGCACTGGCTGCTGACCGCATTCGATCCGACAAGCGCCGCTATTCACGCGGCGATCATCGCCGCGCTGCTGGCGCTGCGGTTCGTCCCGGCGGAAACGAAAGCCTGAGGCCTACTTGAGCACGACATAGGAGCGCAGGCGCGCGACTTCGGCCGCATCGACATACTTGCCGATCTCCTTGTCGAACTGCGCCAGCGATGTGTAGGGCCGGTATTCCTCGAACTCATGCGCCATGCGCCGCGTCATGCCGGGGATCAGCATGATCTCCTCGCGGGTCGCTTTGTTGAGGTCGATCGGCACGAACACTTTCGAATAGAGCGCCGTCTTCTGCTCGGCCGAAAGCCCCGCGCCGACCGCCGCATCGAAAGCCGCCGCGCCGGCGAAGGGCCGCTTGGCGACGATCGTCTGCGCCGAGGCAGGCATCAGCTCCTTCACCGCCGCAAGCTCGGCCGCCGTGGCGGAATTGGCGTCCAGCCTGACCGGCGCCTGGGCCTGGGCCGTCCCTGCAACCGCAAGCGCCGCCGCAGCGAAAGCGAACATCTTCATCATGGGAGTTTCCTCGTCCGGTTGTTCGGGGGAAGCTTAGCTATGACAGCCGCCTCTGTCTCCCTGCGGATCGCAGCGGGTTCCGCTCAATTCGGCGTCAGGAAAGGTCGCCGGCCGGCGCTTCTTCGCACTGGCCCGAATGGTTCAGCTTCACGGCGGTCGCCGCCGGATCCTCCGCCGCCACGATGTGCGCCGCAAAGATGCGCGCGGCGGTGGAAGCGAACAGCTCTTCGAACGGCCCTGCGGAATCATCCACCATGAACACGTCGATATGCTTGCCCCGGATGGCCCCGCCGCGATCGCCCGCGAACAGATAGCCATCGTGCGTGTATGTGCGCCCATCGTACTCGAAGGTTATGCCGCGCAGCTCCGGCACGAAGATCACGCTCTCCAGCGGCACGATGGCCGGATCGACCGCGACGGTGCGGAAAGGCATCAGCGGAATGCTGCGCACGCCGCAGCCCAGCGGATGGTTCACCGCCATGAAGCGCGCGCGCCGCGTGGCGTTCTTCACGCCGTCGGAGAGGTTGCCCAGCCACTCATCGCAATTGGTCTGCTCGGGTCCCTTGTCGTCGACATAGACATAGGCCGTCGATTTCTTGCCTTGCTTCACCGACACCGATCCCTGCAGCGCCGCCTCGCACCAGTCACGCTGGCGCAGGGGAGGCGACAGCCATTTGCCATTGCGCCCGATCAGCGGGAACGCCGCTGACATCTCCTTCGGCGCGGGCGTGACGATCGGCGTATGATAGTGCGTCGCCCACAGCTTCAGGTCGGGGCCCAGCTTCTGCGGCGCGGGCGCAGGCAGCAGGAAGTTCATTCCCTTGCCCGACATGTCGAGCATCGCGCCGGGCGGCGGGGCCATGGTCGGCGCGGATGCCGTGGCGCACGCCGTCAGAAGAAACGCGATCGCGAACGCCAGGCGCCTCATCGACTTCTCTCGCCTTGCTGCATAGTCCGGCGAGACTCCGGACGCGGCGTCGCGCTCCCCCGCGCCCCCGGGCTGGGAGAGGCCATCCGGCCTGGGCGGAAATAGGGCGAACCCACGTCTCATGCCTCCAGCGAAAGCGCCGAAGTCGTTACCGAAAGATTATTGCCGCCTCAGATGCTGCTGTTCGAGGCCGGGTTGGGCTTCGGTCCGGTCTGGCGCTTGCGCCCCGGCCCGTCCGAATCCTTGCAGACTTCGGCATGGGCGGCCGACAGCGCCAGCGCAGCCGGATCGTCCTTCGGCACGATGAACGCCTCGAACGTATAGCGCGGATTGGAGCGGACGATGTCCGGGAACGGCTTGCCCGCCGCATTGTCCACGAACATGTCGATATGGTTGCCCTCGATGGCGCCGCCCCGGTCGCTGGCGACGACATAGCCGTCATGCGCGAACAGCTCGCCATCCTTCCAGAAGCCGAGGCCGCGCAGCGAAGGCACGTACAGTATGGTGCCGAATTTGATCTTCGCGGGATCGACCGCGATGGTGCGGAACGCCATCAGCGGGATGGGGCGCACGTCGCAGGCATGCGGATGGTGGAAGGCGACGAAGCGCGCTCGCTTGGTCGCCGATTTGATGGTTAGCGACAGCTCGCCGAAATACTTGTCACAGGTGAACTGCTCCGGCCCGCGGCTATCGACATACATGTAGGCGGTCGGCTCGGTATCGTTGCCGCTGTCGACCCAGATCGAACCCTGCATGGCCGCATCGCACCAATCCTGCAGCGAGAGGGGAGGCGAGATCGCCTTGCCGGTCCGGCCGAGCAGGGGTTTTGCGACCGCGCCCTTGGCCGGCCGCACGGTGGGCATGTGGTAGTAGGTCGCCCACAGCTTCATGCCCTTGCCGAGGTCTTCGGTTTCCGGGGCCTTAAGCAAGAAATTCAGCGCCTGCACGGCAGGATGCAGATCCCCCGGCGGCAGCGTCACGTCGACGCGCGTTCCGATGATGGTTGCATAGGCGGTGCGGAGCGAAGGGCCCGCGAGAAAGGCAAAACCGGCTACCGCAAGCAACAATGCAAACAGGAGACGTTTCATGGACTTCCCGGTTAACGTCCCCTGGCCCAGTGGAAAAGCCTTCCGAATGAGACTGGATTATGGCGGGCGTCGGGGCAAGTAAATTCGCCGCAGGAGATAGGTTTACGCGGCCGGCGGAGGCTGGCCCGAGACCATCGGAAGATCGGGATCGAGATGCGCCCATTGCGGCGCCTGGCGTGTCCAGATGTTCATGGCAGGGCGCACGATCGAAGCATCATCGAGAGTTCCCGCGCGCAGGAAGATCAGATGCGGGCGTATCTCGGCCTGACTTGTGATCGGTGTTCCGCAAGTGGAACAAAATCCGCGATGCAGCAGGTTCCCCAAATCGGCGGTCGAAGCGAATGTCTTAACCTGGCCGGTAAACGTCACGTGCTTCGTCTCGAACGCCACGTTCACCGTCGACGATCCCGCGCCGAGATACTGGCACACTCTGCACCAGCATTGCCGCGTCACGATCGGCTCATGGCTCGCCGAATAGCGCACCGCCCTGCACAGGCATCCGCCGGTTATGGGAAGTGTGATCGGGGACTCGTTCATGCGGACCTCCCATCCAGCAGCCGATATCGGCCGCCACGGCAAATCGTCAGGCGTTGGTGATCACGCCCGCCAGCGCCGCCTTCGCCGCCAGCACGGGGCTCATCAGGTGCGTGCGGCCGCCGCGCCCCTGACGTCCTTCGAAATTGCGGTTCGATGTCGAGGCGCAGCGCTCACCCGGGCTGAGGATGTCCGGGTTCATGCCGAGGCACATCGAACAGCCCGGCTCGCGCCATTCGAAGCCGGCGTCGAGGAACACCTTGTCCAAACCCTCTTCCTCCGCCTGTGCGCGGATCAGCCCCGAGCCGGGCACGACCATGGCGCGCACGCCGGCGGCGACATGCTTGCCCTTGGCCACTTCGGCGGCGGCGCGCAGATCCTCGATGCGCGAATTGGTGCACGAGCCGATGAACACACGGTCGATCTTCAGGCCTTCGAGTTTCTGTCCGGGCTGCAGGCCCATATAGGCGAGGGCGCGTTCGGCGGCGTCTCGCTTCACCGAGTCGCCAATCTGTGAGGGAACCGGAACGCTCGCCGTGATCGGCGCGGCCTGTTCGGGGCTGGTGCCCCAGGTGATGGTCGGGGCTACATCCGCAGCCTCGATGTCGATCACTTCGTCCCAGTGCGCGCCCTCGTCGGAGTAGAGCGTTTTCCAGAACTGGACCGCCGTCTCCCACTGTCCGCCTTTCGGTGCGGCAGGACGGCCCTTCAAGTAGTCCAACGTCGTCTCGTCCGGCGCCACCAGACCCGCACGCGCGCCGCCCTCGATCGAGAGGTTGCACAGCGTCATCCGCCCTTCCATCGACATCGATCGGATCGCCGAGCCCATGTACTCGATCACATGTCCCGCGCCGCCATTCGTGCCGATGATCGCGATCAGGTGCAGCGCCAGGTCCTTGGCGCCGACGCCGGGCCGGAACTTCCCTTCCACGCGCACCGCCATGTTCTTCATCTTGCGCGCGCGCAGCGTCTGCGTCGCCAGCACGTGCTCGACTTCGCTCGTCCCGATGCCATGCGCCAGCGCGCCGAACGCACCGTGCGTCGATGTGTGGGAATCGCCGCACACGATGGTCAGACCCGGCTGCGTGCGGCCCTGCTCGGGTCCCACCACATGCACGATCCCGTTGCGGACATCGCCCATCGGGAAGAACTCGATGCCGTATTCCTTCACATTGCGCGAAAGCGTTTCCAGCTGCTCGCGCGCCTCGGGATCCTTCACGCCCTTCAGGCCCGCCGCCTGGTTCTCGGTCGGCGTGTTGTGGTCGGCCACTGCTAGAGTGAGATCCGGCCGGCGCACCCTGCGGCCATTGGCCTTCAGCCCCGCGAACGCCTGCGGGGTGGTGACCTCATGGATGAGGTGCAGGTCGATATAGATGAGGCTCTCGCCCGACGCCTTGTCGGCCTCGACGACATGGGCGTCCCAGATCTTGTCGTAGAGCGTGCGGGGTTGGCCGGCCATGACCGGCTATATGCGCGGGCAGGGCCCCGCTCGCAAGCGTCCGGATGTCGCCGCTGCGGCTTCAAGGCGACTTCGCGCCAGGCGGATCCGCATGACATAGAGGGTGCATCTGTTTCTCCGCGCCCGGGATCCCCGCCCATGTCCTCGCTGTTCGAGCCTCTCTCCCTCAAGCGCGGTCCGGCGCTGAAGAACCGATTCATGCTCGCCCCGCTCACCAACCTGCAAAGCCATGCCGACGGGAAGCTCAGCGACGATGAATTCCGCTGGCTCACCATGCGGGCCGAGGGCGGCTTTGGCCTCACCATGACCTGCGCCTCCCATGTCCAGCGGGTGGGGCAAGGCTTCCCCGGCCAGCTCGGCTGCTGGGACGACATGCATATCGAGGGGCTCTCTCGCCTGGCGGCCGCCCTCAAAGCGCAGGACACTCATGCGGTTGTGCAGCTCCACCATGCCGGCATGCGCTCGCCCGCAAACCTCATCGGCCAGACGCCGCTCAGCCCGTCGGACAACGCCGAAACCGGCGCGCGGGCGATGACGCTCGCCGAGGTGGAGCAGGTGCGCGACGATTTCATCGCGGCGGCGCGACGGGCCGAGACGGCCGGCTTCCATGGCGTCGAGCTTCATGGGGCGCACGGCTACCTGATCTGCCAGTTCTTCAGCCCGGAGATCAACCAGCGCCAGGATCGCTATGGCGGATCGCCGGAGAACCGCTCGCGCCTCCTGTTCGAGATCATCGATGGCGTGCGCGCAAGCTGTGGGCCGAACTTCAGCCTCGGCGTGCGCCTGTCGCCCGAACGCTTCGGCCTCAAGCTCGAGGAAATTGCGCAACTCGCCCAGCGCCTCATGCGCGAGGACAGGATCGACTACCTCGACATGTCGCTGTGGGACGTCTTCAAGGAGCCGGAGGATGCCGCTCTCAAGGGCCGCAGCCTTGCGTCCTATTTCACCTCGCTCGACCGCGGCAATGTCCGCCTCGGCGCCGCAGGCAAGCTCACCACGGGCGAGGGCGTCCGGCGCGCGATGGAAGCGGGACTGGACTATGTCGTGATCGGCCGCGCCGCCATCCTGCATCACGACTTTCCGAAACGGATCGCCGCCGACGCAGACTTCAAGCCCACACCGCTTCCCGTGCCGCCCGACTATCTCCGCGCCGAAGGCCTCGGCGATGCCTTCGTCAGCTACATGCGGACATGGAAGGGCTTTGTCGCCGATACCGTTGCAGCGACCTGAGTTGCAGCTAACAAGGCGGGATCTATCTCCGCTCATCCCGACGAAAGTCGGGACCCAGGGCCGCCGACAAGGCTTGTTCCGGTCTGAAGCTTCAATCCCGCTCAAGGTTCGCGAGCCGTTCCTGGCTCGTGGCCTTCATCGGGACAGCGGCGTCCGGTGCTACACAACCACCCGGTTCATCTTCGCCAGCGTCTCCTCGAACTCGGCCATCGTCTCCTCGAATATCTGCTTCACCGGCTTCACCTCGGTGATGCGTCCGGCGACCTGCCCGGTCAGCGCGATCCCTGCTTCGAGATTGCCGCCGAAATAGACATCCTGCGTTCCCGCGAACTCGCCGAAGATGTTGGGCGAGCCTTCCTTCTCCAGCCGCGTGGTCCGCTCCGTCCTCAGCGCCCGCAGGGCAGGGCCCGGGCCTGAGCGGTTGAGGAAGACGGTGTCCGTCGCCTCGGCCTTGATGATCGCGTCCTTCCAGTTGGCATGCACCGGGCTCTCGGCCGACGACAGTATCCGCGTCCCCATCAGCACGCCTTCCGCGCCCAGCGCGAACGCCGCCGCCATGGACCGCCCGTCCATGATGCCGCCCGCCGCCACGACGGGAATGTTCACCTGCTCGCAGACCAGCGGGATCAGAACCATGCTCGCGACATCCTTGGGGTTCTTGAAGCCGCCGCCCTCGCCGCCCTCGACGACCAGCCCGTCGACGCCTGCCTGAACCGCGCGCAGCGCGCCGGCGAGATTCGGCACGACGTGAAACACCGTCAGACCCGCCGCCTTCAACATGGCGGTGTACTTCATCGGATCGCCTGCCGATGTCGTGACGAACCTCACGCCCTGGTCGATCACGAACTGCACGATGCCCGGATCGCGCACGAAGGCTTGCGCGACGTTGACGCCGAACGGCTTGTCCGTCAGCTCGCGCATCTTCACGATCTCGACCTTGATCGCATCGAGTTCGCCCGACGACGTCTCGATGATGCCCATGCCGCCCGCATTCGACACCGCCGACGACAGCTTCGACCGCGCGATCCATCCCATGGCCGCCTGGATGATCGGCTTTTCGATCCCGAGCATGTCGGTGATGCGTGTCTTGACGGCCATGCAAGCTCCCTTGTCTCGCGCCCAGCCTTGCGGGCTCACGCAGGGGCAGCGCAAGGGGGCTTTGTCCAGGCGCCCAGCGAGGTCGCTGCATACCCCTTCCCCCAGAACACGTCGCTCCCGCTTTTTGCGGTCGGATGGAGGCGCTGTTTTACGCACTCCAGCACAGCCGGAATCCCCGTATTTCCTGCACAGAGTTCATTCCGCTGCTGTAGGATAACTTTTCAGTTTTCCCCGCGCGGCGGGCGCGGCGCTCATACTCGCGGATGAGCAACACAACCAACCTCATGCTTCCGTTCCTAGCCGTTGGGCAGGCCCAGAAGCACGTCACCGTCAACGAAGCCCTCCGCAAGCTGGATGCGCTGGTGCAGCTGTCCGCCGTCTCGGCGACGACAACGGCCCAACCGTCCTCGCCTGCTGATGGCGTCATCTACATCCTACCGCCGGGCAAGACCGGCGCGCACTGGTCCGCCTACGCCAACCACGCGCTCGCCTATTATCGCGATGGCGCCTGGGTCGAGATCGCCCCGCGCGAAGGCTGGCTCGCCTTCGTGAAGGATGCCGGCCGGCTGCTGGTCTATCGCGGCGCATCCTGGTCGCCGGCGGCCGCCGGCCCCGCCGACGCCAACGTCTTCACCGCGACACAGACTTTCGCCAGCCCCCACACCGCATCGCTCTCGCCCCAGATAATCGAGGAGGAGCTGACGCTCTCGGGTCCCAGCGTGACATCGGCGATCGCCATCCCCAGCGGGTCGATCTGTTTCGGCGTATCGGAACGCGTCACCCAGGCCGTCACCGGCGCCACGAGCTTCAAGGTCGGCATATTAGGCGAGCTCAACAAGTTCGGCGACCTGCTCGGCCTGTCGCTGGGCTCGACCAATTTCGGCATCATCGGCCCCACGGCCTTCTACGCCGACACGGCCGTAGTGGTCACCGCCAACGGCTCGACCTTCACCGGCGGCAAGGTCCGCCTCGCCATCCACATCCTGCGCGTCACGCCGCCGCAGAACTGATCGAATCCGGAGCGCGGCGAGAAAGGCGCCGCGCTCCCTCAATCGCACCCGTCGCGCTCGCCCTCGAACTCCACCAGCACCGTATGCCTCGTCTGCTCGCGAAGCTCGATCAGCAGCCGCTCATTGCCTTGGACGGAGGCGGTCAGCAGCGTCGGCGAATTTCCCGCGTGTTGGAAAACGGCCGCCTTGCGTCCGCTGTCCGCCGGCCCGTTCGAGCGCGCGCTCTTATATCTGCCTGACGCCCACGGCCCGCTCGGCCCGGCGCGGGTCAGCCACGATCCATCGCGCGCAAACGAAAAGCTTGTGCCCGCCTTCATCGCGCCGCCGTCCACGGCCTGGATCTGCCCGTCATACGTCTTGGCGCCGGCGCCCGGCGGCAGCAGACGCAGGAAAGCCAGCACCTCTCCGCCCGGCTTGGTCTTCATGACCCAGCACCCGCGCAGGAACTCCACATCCTGCGGCCGGGCCGCGTCTGGTCCGGTCGCGCACGCCGACACGCCCAGCAGCGCGGCAGCTGCGACCAGCACACATGCTTTTTGCCCACCCATCGCCGAAATCCCGATCTCGCCGCGTCCGATCTTACGCTACCGCCGCGCCATCTGATAGAACAGCGCACGGCCTCCGGAGCTGCCCATGGACATCACCTCTTTCATTCGCGGCATTCCCAAGGCCGAACTGCATCTCCACATCGAAGGCTCGCTGGAGCCTGAGCAGATGTTCGCCTTCGGCCGCCGCAACAAGGTCGCCATTCCATTCAAATCCATCGAAGAGGTGAGGGCGGCCTACGCCTTCTCCAACCTGCAGGATTTCCTCGACATCTACTACCAGGGCGCCAACGTCCTGATGACGGAGGAAGACTTTCGCGACCTCGCGCTCGCCTATTTCGCGCGTCTCCACGCCGACGGCGGCAAACATGCCGAAATCTTCTTCGACCCAGAGACCCACACCGGCCGCGGCCTGCCTTTTTCCATCGCCGTCGACGGCCTGCTCGCCGGCATGAAGCAGGCCGAACAAAAGTACGGCATCACCTCGAAGCTCATCATGTGCTTCCTGCGGCACCTTGATGAGAGCTCTTCTCTCGCGACTCTGAAATCCGCCGAACCCTGGCTCGACCTCATCGCCGGCGTCGGCCTGGACAGTTCAGAGAAAGGCCACCCGCCCTCCAAATTCTCCCGGGTGTTCCAGGCCGCCCGCGACCACGGCCTCAAAATCTGCGCCCACGCCGGAGAGGAGGGCCCGCCCGCCTATGTCTACGAAGCCCTCGACATCCTCCATGTCGACCGCATCGACCACGGCAACCGCGCGCTCGAAGACCCGGCCCTCGTCCAGCGCCTCGTCCGCGAAGGCATGACGCTCACCGTCTGCCCCCTGTCCAATCTCAAGCTCTGCGTGGTGATGGATCTCAAGGACCATCCGATGAAGCGCATGCTGCAGCTCGGCCTGCGCGCCACCTGCAATTCCGACGACCCCGCCTATTTCGGCGGCTATATCGGCGAGAATTTCATCCGCACCGCCGAAGCCGTGAATCTTTCCCGTAAGGACATCATCCAGCTCGCGAGGAACTCCTTCACCGGCTCCTTCCTCGATCCCGCGTCGGTCGCAAAGCATCTCGCCGCCATCGACGTCTACGCCGCCGCGCACTGACGGCCGCAAGCGAAGACACGCGTAAATCCTTGTTTCCCTGATCCGTCCCCGCGCGCCATCCGTATCACGCAGGACGGGCCGGGCGCTCCACCGCTGGCGCCGTCGACGCAGCTTCCTCGTCTCTCACACCCTTCGGGGAAGCTCGGGACGGCCGCCTTCCGCCATCCCACGTGGCGGGAGCGCGGTCGTTCCTCTTGCGTCTTGCTCCCGTCGCCGGCCCGCGCAAACCTCGCTGCGCCCAAGCAGGGTCGAGAGACAGGAGAGACCATGCCCGACTTCAAGCTGCCGCCCGGCATCGCCCCGCTGCCCTACGCGCAACTTCTGCAGATCGAGATCGTCGAAGCCTCGAAGGAGGGCGTCCGCGGCAAGCTGAAAGTCCGTCCCGAAATGTGCACCGCCGGCCACATCCTGCACGGCGGCGCCATCATGTCCTTCGCCGATACGCTGGGTGCGTTCGGCGCCACGCACGTCCTTCCGGAAGGGGCCGCCGGCACGACGACGCTTGAAAGCAAGACGAATTTCCTGGGCTCGGCCAAGGAAGGCGAGACCGTGCTCGGCCACTGCACGCCCGTCCATACCGGCCGCAGGACGTCGGTCTGGCAGACGAAGATCACCACCGAGGCGGGGCGCAATGTCGCGCTGGTGACGCAGACCCAGATGGTGCTCTAGACTCACCCGACTCAAGACCAAACCGCTCTGGGAGTGGGCCGATGTCTCTCGAACGAAAAGCCCGGGCCTATGTCGCCGCCGTCGAAGGCGGCGCGGTCGGCGAAGACCTCGCCGCCTTCTACCATCCCGACGTGATCCAGCACGAGCTCCCCAACCGCCTCATCCCCGCCGGCGCCAAGCGCGAACTCGCCGACATCCTCGAAGGCGCCGAGCGCGGCTCGAAGCTGATGGAGCGCCAGATCTACGACATCCACACCGTCACCGAACTCGGCGACCGCGTGATCCTCGAATACACCTGGACCGGCTATCCCCGCACGCCCGTCGGCGGCATCCGCGCGGGCGAGGCGATGCGCGCCCACATCTGCCAGGTGATCGAATACGAGGACGGCCTCATCATCCGCCAGCGCAATTACGACTGTTTCGAGCCGTTCTGAGCCCGCTGTTGGCGCACGCGCCTGCCAGACATGTGATAGATCACCGACGTGTAACGTGAATCCCTCGCACCGGCATGGAATCACTTTACGGTACGGGAGAGGAGGCCAACATGCGCGCACCTATCGCTCTTGTGTCCGCAATTGTCCTCGCCGCCGCTTGCGGCGGTCCGAAGCCGGTCGGGGAAGCCGCCGTCGAGGCGCCTGCTTCAGTCGAACCCGAACCGCTCGATCTCAACGCCCCTGCTGCGGAACAGGCCGCGCTCGCCAATTGCGGTCCGGTCACCGCCCAGGGGTATTGCGGCGTCGCCTTCGGCATGACGCCCGACGCCGCCCGCGCCAAATTCCCGGCGCCTCTGCAGGACTATTCTGGCGACACCTCCGTCCAGCCCGATCCCAACGCCTGTTTCGAACTCTTCCCGGCCGAACCGGTGCAGGGCGTCACCTTCCTTGTCGAAATGGCGAAGGTCGGCCGCGTCGACATCATCAGCGAAGCGCCCAGGACCGCCGACGGTTTCGGCGTCGGCTCCACGGCCGGCGACATCAAGGCGAAGTTCGGCGCCTCCCTCGCCGAGGCCCCCAACAAGTACGAACACGAAGTGATGGAGCTTTCCGTCGCCGACGGTCCCGCCAAATTCATCTTCGAAATCCAGGACGGCAAAGTCCGCGCCTGGCGCGCCGGCGTCATGCCGACAATCGGCTACGTCGAACATTGTGGGTGAGCCAAGGCGCCGAAGGCGCGATTTGGTTCAGTGAACCAAATCGAATGGCGAACGCCGGAGCGCAAGCGACGGCCGGAGAGCTCCAAGCAAGGCTCACGCGCGCTTGTACATCCCCGCCACTTTCCGCGCCGCGCCCGCCACCGCGTTGCGCAGCGCCGCCGGGCCGATCACACGCACCTCCGCGCCCAGACTCAACAGCTGCCGCGCCGAATAGTCCGGCCCCTCGACAGGCATTTCCGCCCGCACCCACCCCTCGCGCTTCGCCGCGCGGTGCTTGGCGTCCACCGCCTGCGCCGCCATCGGGCTCACTTCCCGCAGCACCCGCAACCCCTCGCGCGACAGCTCCACCGTCGCGCGCCCGCTATAGAGCCGCGCCTCGAACTCCTTCGTCCACTGCTTCCAGTAGCGCTCGAGATTGAACCGCGCCGGCCGGGCAAAGCCCGTCTCCGTCACCGCCAGCTCGCGTATGTTCGACACGCGATAGCTGCGTGGTTCGCCCTTCACGTTCGCGACCAGATACCAGACGCCGCCTTTCAGCACGAGGCCGAGCGGATCGAGCTCGCGCTCCACCACATCCTTCCAGCTCTCGTATTTCACCCGCACGCGCTTCTCGCCCCACACCGCCGCGGCGAGCGACGGCAGGAACCCCGTGTCGTCCGCATTGGCGTACCAGCGCACCGGATCGAGATGGAAACGCGCCGCCACGCGCTGTGCGCTCGCGCCTGCATCCGGCGGCAGGCTGGCCAGCAGTTTCAGCTGCGCCGCCGCCAACTCCGCCCCGATGCCCAGATCCGCCGCCACGCCGCCGACACCCGCCAGCAGCAGCGCATCCGCCTCCGCCGGCGTGAACCCCGTCAGCTTGGTGCGGTATCCATCCAGCAACGCGAACCCGCCTGTCCGCCCGCGCTCGGCATAGACCGGCACGCCCGCCGCGCTGAGCTGGTCGATGTCGCGATAGATGGTGCGGACCGAGACCTCGAACTCCTCCGCCAGCGCCTCCGCGTTCATGCGCCCGCGCATCTGCAGGAGGATCAAGATCGAAAGCAGCCGGCTCGCGCGCATTTTTGCATCATACCATAAAACCTGACGCCACGTGTCAGGATTATGGACATAGCGTCCGACTTTCCGCGCATCGTGCGAAGGGGAGGGAAGTCATGAACAAGCCAACCGACGAACCCACCAACGAGCAAAGACGCCAGCTGCTCGGCGCCGGGGCGCTCGCCGGCGTCGCCGCGCTCGTCCCCGCCGCCAGCGCCCAGGTCGCGGCCGCGGCCGCCGCGCCCGCCGCCAAGGGTTCAGGCAAGCCCGGCGATTTCAACTTCCTCGCCGGCGAATGGAAGATCGCCAACCGCCGCCCACGCCCAGAAAGCAAGAATGGCGGCAAGCCGGGCGAATGGGACGAGTTCCCCGGCGAAGCCACCTGCTGGAGCATACTAGGCGGCGTCGGCAGCATCGAGGAGCTACGCATTCCCGTCCGCAATTTCAGCGGCATGGGCCTGCGCCTGCTCGATGTCGAAGCCGGCGTCTGGAGCGATTTCTGGGTCAACGCGCGCAGCGGCGTCCTCGCCCCGCCGGGCCAGACCGGCAATTTCGAGAACGGCGCCGGCGTCTTCACCGCCGACGATGTCGACGACGGCAAGCCTATCAAGGTCCGCGGCATCTGGGACCGCATCACCTCAAAATCCTGCCGCTGGCGCCAGGGCGTCTCCCGCGACAACGGCAAGACCTGGACCGAAGACTGGTTCATGGACTGGACGCGGGCCTAGCGCCGGCCTGCTCTTTCCAAAGGGCCATGGTCATATCCGAAAACAACTCGCAGCCTGTGGCGCGTGTCTGCTTCGGCGTCATCGCGTGTGACGCGCGGCGGCGGCGCTACATCAATAGCTCGGCCAGCTTCATGACCACCATCGGATTGCCCTTCATCTTGGCGCGGCCTGTCATCATCAGCGACTGTCCATTGATCGAGCCGTCGAGAAGGCCCTTCAGGTCGTCGGCGCTTATGGTGATCGTCGCGTCAGCCTGACCCCGGACCTGGGACACGGTCGGGGGCGTGCTGACGCCGTCGATCAGAAGGAAGCCGCTGTCCTTCATGTCAAATGCGACGGTTTTTCCTATTGGCTTTCTGCCAACGAGCCTCCGCGCAATCTCGGCTTCGATTGCTTCAACATCTGTCATCGGCGTCATTCCCTATTCCCATCCAGTCGATGCAATTTCCCGCAAGGCCGCGCCCGCTTCGTACCGGGCGCACAGCTCGTCGGGGTCAAAGGGCGCCCCGATAGGGTTGTCGGCGAAGGCGTCCGAATACATGAACTCAAATGCCTGATCCATCGGCATCGTGTCCGTCTGGATTTCGACGCTGTTCCCGTCCGGATCGAGATAGTACATCGACAGCACCGGCCCGTGATTGACGCACATCACCGGCTCGATTCCCCGATTCTTGCAGCGCTTGTAATTGGCGAGCCAGACGCCAATGCCATCGTAAGTGAAGGAGATGTGTTCGAGGCCGGACATCGCGCGGCGTTTGTCGATTTGCTGAAAGAAAGTTCCCAGTCCGCGCTGCGCCGCGACGTCCTTCTCCGGCATGCCGATTATCAGCAGGCGATGATGCTCCTCGTCAAAAGTCAGCCCGCAACCCATTGCGCCGTCGGCTTCGAACACGAGGCGCGCGTTGATCACCGCCATGTACCAGTCACGCGCCGCAGCAACGTCTGCCGAGCGTAGAACGATATGGGAGAGTTTGTAGACCGGGACGGGCGGCATCTCGTCCAGTGGAATCCGCTTTCCAAGCTTGTGCATGTCAACTTCCTGATGCGTGGGCAAAGGAGACGCGCCTGACCGGAACCGGGGGATGTCGAGCCGAAAGCTTCATGCCTCAGTTCACCAGTTTCGCGGCATTGCGGATCATAGTCTGGAGTCGGGCCTTGCGGCGGCTTGCTGACGCGTCGGCGGACGAGACTTGGCCATGTAGACGAACCCACCGGGCCGCCGAAATGATCGCGGCGCTCAGAATGGCTGGTCGGGGGTCCTTGTTCGCATCCACGCCAAGTCGACTTGCCAGGGCCGCCGCGAGTTCTTCCTGGATCATGTTCTCGAAGGTCAGAATCGCGGCATGGACTTCGGGCGCAGGCGACGAGCGCTGAACCTCAGCCCGGAGTTCTTCAAACTCGGGAAGCCTCACGGACAGGGACGCTGTGGCGAGCGCCGACAGGACCGCGCTGAACGGAGACACATCGTCGGGAACGGCGTTCAGCGTCTGCCTTAGGTCCGCCAGCCAGACTTCTCGATCGGCGTAGAGGATCGCATGTTTGGAGCCGAAATGTCGCCAGAAGGTTGTCGCATCGACATCGGCCGCCTCGGAGATCTCCGCAATCGTGACGTTGTCAAACCCCTTGTCGCGGAACAGCCGCATCGCGGCTTTCTGGATCAGGTCGCGTGTATGCTCGCGCTTGCGAACGCGGCGGGACGCGGGCGCGGCGCTCATTGAATATGCTCGTGGATGAACCGGTGCGATCGCAATCCAAATCTCGTGCGAGTTCTGCAGCTTCATTGGAAGTGCAATACTATTGCATAAATGTATCGTTTGGTCTACTGGTCCTTGCGTCGGCGCAGGCGGTTCAGCGTCGGCAGGAGATCAGCATGACGAAGCCGAAACTGGTCGTGATCGGCGGCGGGCTGGGAGGCCACAAGATCGCGCACGCCTTGCAGAGCGCAATGGACACCGTGCTGATCGATCCCAAATCCTACTTCGAGATTCCCATGGCGATGCCGCGTCAGCTCGTGAGACCGGCGGAACTTGACTCCATCATTCCGTTCGAGCGCTTCCTGCCGAGGGTCCGGCATGTGCAAGGGCGCGCCGTCGCAGCGACGGCTCGATCAGTTCGAGTCGACACTGGCGAAGACGTCCGATTCGACCACCTCGTGGTCGCGACGGGTGCGAACTACCGCAGTGCGTTGGTGAAACCGCTCGAGGGCGAGTCCCCGGAGCGTAGCGAACACTACCGAACGCTGAACGTACAAGTCGTCGCCGCAAGGCGCATCCTCATCATCGGGGCGGGTCCGATCGGCGTCGAGATCGCAGGAGAGCTGTCACAGGAGTTTCCGGAGAAAAACGTCACCCTGATCGAACGGGAATCGAGAATACTTCCGGGAACATCAAAAAGGCTCTCTGCATGGGCCGCCGCAATGCTTGCCGGCAGGGGCGTCAGTTTGATCGTGAGCGACGAGCTGGTTTCGCCCGCCGCGCCAGAATCGGATGTGGATCCCGCTGGAGGGGAAGCCACGACAAAAGGCGGGCGCAGGATCGCCTACGATCTGGCGCTTTGGTGCCTTGGCGCGCGATCGGACGCAGGTTTTCTGACGGACAGCTTTCCCAATTCGGTGAACAGCAAGGGGGAAGTCATCGTCAACTCCTGTCTTCAGATGGCAGGCGCACAGAACATCTTCGCACTGGGGGATGCGACGAACTTTCCCGCCAAAGGCGGCGTGCCGCTTCACGGCCAGGTCAAAGTCATGCGGCAGAATCTGCTTGAGCTCGCGAGAACTGGCGGGGAGGCAACGCTATCGCCATTCAAACCGCCCCCAGCGCTCGACCTCGCCGTGATCTCGCTTGGCCGGAGGGCAGGGGTCATGAAGTTGCCGTTCGGCGAATTCCGCGCCGGCTGGATGGCGAGATCCTTGAAGTCACGCGACATGTTGGTCGGCCATTTGCGGAAGGACATCGGAGTCTAGGGGCTCCGGGCAACGCCACGCCGGGCCAGACCGGCAATTTCGAGAACGGCGCCGGCGTCTTCACCGCCGACGATGTCGACGACGGCAAACCTATCAAGGTCCGCAGCATCTTGGACCGCATCACCTCAAAATCCTGCCGCTGGCGCCAGGGCGTCTCCCGCGACAACGGCAAGACCTGGACCGAAGACTGGTTCATGGACTGGACGCGGGCCTGGCGCCGGCCTCCTCTTGGAAACCCCAGCAACCGGCAGAATGCCGCCGCTTTCCAGACGGCCCGTCACGTATTGCGAACTCACCCCTGCAGTTCTAGGCGGTCATTGCGGGTATGTCTTGGCCATGTGCGCCCAGCTACGCGCGATCAGCTCGCGCAGCGCGGATTTGTCGACGTCGGCGAGCTTGGTGATGTAGAGGCAGCTCTTGCCGGTCTTGTGCTTCCCGAGCTTGTTGAGAAGCGGCTCGTACTCCTTGAAGCCCGGCATGATGTATATGACGAGATTGGCCTTGCGCGGCGAAAAGCCGGCACGCGGCCAAGGCCCGCTCTTCGCCTGATACTCGCCGTAGCCGATGATGCTGGGGCCCCACATCGCCGGCTTTTCGCCGCTGATCTCGCGCATCATTTTGTCGATGACTTTCGCGTCCGTGCGGCGGCCTTCGTCCTCAACGGCGGCGATGAACTGTGCAACGGAGGCCTTGGTCTTCTGGGTTTTTGGCTCAGCCATGTTCGTCCCCTTGGGCGACTCACGGCTTATCCGACGGCGATCCTCGCAAAGCGTCAAGCGCATCGCAGAAGAAGCCGGGCGCGTTGCCGGCGCTGCAGGCGGCGCCGCCGATGCTGAAAATGAAGATGATGATGGCGATCAGCGGGAAGACCACGCCGACCGCCCGGGTCATGAACAGCGACGGTGAAAACGGCGCCTTGGCGCTCGGAGCGTGCGCAGGCTCTGGCGCCGCGCTGCTTTCGTCGCTATCGCCGGCGCCGCCACTGCCGCCGCCAACCTGGATGGTGACATTCTCCATGCGCACGCCCTGGAGCTTGATGCCTGGCGCTTCGAAATGCGTTGGACGCGGCGCTTGCGGAACCGGCTCGCTCTTCACGATTGCCTGCACAATAGCGAGGAAGTGCCGGAAGCGCGGGTCGTCGGCCGAGCCGCTCCATACCGCAAGGTCGGCGTATTGTACTTCTCCGAAGCCCAAGGGCGGCGACACCAAATCGAGCCGCACCGGCGCCAGCACGCGGCGGTTGAGGCCGTGTGTCGCTTCTTCCATCACCCACTGGCCTTGCTCGGGGTCGACGCTGTCTTGCGTCCACACCGCGACCACGCATTTTGCGGCGTTGAGTTGTTTCGCGATCTCGGCGCGCCACGAGGTGGACGGCTGGATGCCTTCGTCCCACCAGACATCGAGACCGGCGGCGCGGAGGTTCTCGACGAGCGGGCGCACGCGGTCGGCGTCGGACTTCTTGTAGGACACGAAGACGTCGGCCATGTGCGCCCCTCCAGCTGTGTGAGAGGGAGCTATTTCCTGCCGAACAAGCCGCCAAGCAAGCCTTTTGCAGTGCCTATGGCCCAGGCCTTGGCGCCGTCGACGACGTCATCCGCCGGGTCTGCGTGCGCAGTGTGCGTGCGACGCACGCACGGATTGCTCTTTGCCAGGGCCAACCGGCTCGCCCGCCTCGTCGGCGAGGTTTGAACAACCACGCCCATGTCAAAGCTGATGGAACACGTCCCCCGTTACGCTCCCGAACGCGGACGCGAACTAGCACGGCGCTGCGGCGCGTATTGAATTGCCGATCCGAGATCGCGCTCAGTCAAGGGCGAACAAGCCAAGTAGCGGGATAAGCGTCACGCCGAAGCCTGCGACGAGGATCGCCGTCTGGAGGCGAGCACCGAACACCTTCCGAAGCAACCACGGTCCGGCGATGCAGTTTCGCAGGATGCATTGCCAACTGGAAGCGAACTTTGGTCCGCGTCCCTCGCGAAGCGGTGGAGTGAGCGACGGCGCCGCAGGCGCGATTTGGTCCTGCGGATCAAATCGAATGGCGAACGCCGGAGCGCAAGCGAGAGCCGGGCGAGCCGCATCCACCGCTGTCATTCTCGGGCGCAGGCGCGCAGCGCCGCAGACCCGAGAATCTTTCTGGAAGCGGACCTTCAGGTCCGCGTTCCCCGCGCAGGCGGGGGTAAGCCCTGGCGCCAAAGGCGCGGTTTGATCCGGTGGATCAAACCGAATGGTGAACGCCCGGAGCGACAGCGAAGGGCCCCAGTCCTCTTCGGAAAAATGCGCGCGCAGCGCTCCAAAGCCTGAAGCCCGAATTCAGGACAAGCCTTGCGGTCGGCGCTGGACCCCCGCCTTCGCGGGGGCTGCGGCCGAGAGAGCGTGACCAACACAGTCGGATGACTCTGCAGTTTCAAACAATCTTCAGCGCCCAAATCCCGGCAAAACCGCGCCAGAGTTCATCCCGGCGCTGTAGGATAACTTTTTACTTGTCCCCACGCCTTACCCGTCAGGCGATACTGCCCGCATGGCGCTGGTCAACATCCTGTTGGCGATCTTCTATCCGCTGGCCCCCGTGGCGCAGCTGATCGAAGGCGTGCGCCACGTGCTTGCCTGCTTCCGCAGAGGCCTCGAGGATCCGGACTATCTCGACGAGCTGAGAGGCGATTACGCCCAGCTCGCAGAGCTCGACCGCGTCATCGCCGACATGGAGGCCATCCTCCACATCGCCGTCTGGCACATGGCCCGCTTCAAGCTGGGTCTGCCTTACCAGGGAGCACCGCCGCAATGGCCGGGCCCGGCCGGGCAACCGGCTTAGCGTCGAATCGGTCCGCGGCCGCCTCCAGCGCGCCTGCGGCATGCTGGGCGAGCTCGAGCGCATGGCTGTGCGCCGCGCCTGGCGCCTCAAGCGCCTTATCGACGCCAACCCGCTTGGGCTGGTCGAGCATCGGCCTGCAACGCCGCCGCTGTCATCGACGACGACGATTTTTCAGAGGGTGCGACAAAAATCGTCGGCGGACATCCCCAGGGCGGGCCAGCGCATCCGCGCGCCGCCCTGGCGCGGGCTCAATCCCCGAAATCACAGCCGACCCCAGCCCGCAGGCCTTGCCTGCGAGAACGAGACGCCATGTCCGTCTCCACCGCTTTTTCGCCAAAAGCAGATGCGCTCGCCCTCGTTCATCTGCCGCTCATTTTTCCACGCTCATTCTCCCTCGCCATGACACGGTCGAAACAGAAAGTCGGGATTTGGGCGGTCATCATCGGGCTGATCGCGCTGTCGTTTTCCGCCTGCTCTTCGGCCCCCGCGCCCGTCGTCTACGCCAGCCGCACGCCGGCGCCGCTCGTCCGGCCCGCCGCCCCGCTCGATCTCACCACCACGCCGTTCAGCGCCGCAACACCGCCGCGCATTCTCCACGACCGGCCTGCCTCCGAATGCGTGCCCTTCGCGCGCAACGTTTCAGGCGTCGCCATCTGGGGCGACGCCGTCACCTGGTGGAGCCAGGCCGAAGGCCGCTACGCGCGCTCCGGCCGTCCCGCCGAAGGATCGGTGCTTGTCCTGCGCGGCTGGCGCGACGACCGGCGCGGCCATGTCGCCGTCGTCAAGGCCGTCCTCTCGCCGCGCATCATCGCCGTCGACCATGCAAACTGGCTGCGCGGCGGCGAGGTGAGCCTCGACGTGCCGGTGATCGACGTCTCGCCCGCGAACGACTGGAGCGAGGTGCGCGTCTGGCACATCCCGGGCGGCTATTGGGGCGGCCGCACCTACGAGGCACAGGGTTTCATCCACCCTATCGGCAGGGTCGAGACCGCTAGCCGTTGATCTTCGCCCACATCGCCTTGCGCCGCGCCTTCCATTCGTCCGCCGTCTGTCCCCACAGGTCGACCGGATCGTTGTGATAGGGCGGGGGCATCTTCCCCGGTCCGCGATTGGTCGAGCCCAGCCGCTGCGCCAGCTTCTGCGAGTTCACATTGTCAGGGTGGATCGAATGGATGATGTCGGTCCAGCCCAGAACATCCACCGCGAAATCCATCGATGCGACGGACGCCTCGAACGCATACCCCTTGCCCCAGACCTCCCTTGTAACGCCCCAGCCAACCTCCGCTCCCGGCCATTGATGCGGCATCCATGGTCCGACCCGGCCGACCCATTTCCCGCTCGACTTCTCGAACACGGAGAACATCGCAAAGCCCACAAGATGCCAGGATCCAACGATCGTCGCGATCCCGCGCCAGACGACCGCCGGCGGCTGCGCCTTGCCGATGAACCTCGCCGCTTCCTCGTCGGCCATGAACTCCGCCCACGGCTCGAACTCCTTCAGGCTCGGCACGCGCAGGACCAGCCGCGGCGTTTCGATGACAGTGTCGAGGCGTGACGTCATGCGGCGCTCCCGGATTTCCAGGACAACACTAGCCGCGCACCGGCTCCCGCGAAACAGGCCGCCACCCCATGATCGCGATGACGTTCCCGTCCAGGTCGCTGAACGAGCGAAGCGCCAGTTCCCTGGCCGCGTCCCGCTGCAGCACATTTGCCGGCCCAGGGAAGGCGACGCCCTTTGCCGTCAGCGCCGCTTCGGCGGCGGCGAAGTCTTCGGGTTCAAAATACAAGATTTTGTCGCCCGGCCTTGCGCCCTGAGCGGGACCGATCATCAGCCGCACGCCGCCCGCGCCGAAGAACGTCATGCCGCCCGTCTCGAGCAGCACGTCGAGGCCGAGCGTATCGCGATAGTAGGCGGACAGCTTCGCAGGGTCCGACGAGGCGATCGCGATCTGGGCCATGCCCTTGATGCCGGTCTGTGCCGCTTTGTCTGCCATCGCGTTCCTCCGCTACTGGACAACGCTATTCGATTAGTTAGCCTAACGAACTATGTCAAGCCGATTCGCCAATATCGCCCGCAAGCTGGGCCCCGAGGCCGTCCGCCATTCGTTGGCCGACATGCTTCACCGCGGCGCGATCGGCCTGCTGCGCGGCATCAAGATGGCCGACCAGGAAACTGGCATCAGCCCGCCGCGCCTGTCGGCGCTGTCCGTGCTGGTATTTGGCGGACCGCAGAGCTTGGCCTCCCTGGCGGCGGCCGAAGGCGTGAAGCCGCCGACCATGTCGAAACTTGTCGCGGAGCTGGAGACGCTTGGCCTCGTCGAGAAATCGCCAGATCCGAAGGACGGCCGCGGCCTCGTCATCGTCGCGACAAGACAAGGCAAGAAAATCATGCTCTCCGGCCGCGACCGCAGGCTTGGCCTGCTGAAGGATCGTCTGGCTGGACTCACCGACAGGGAAATCGCCCGGCTCGAGGCGGCCGCCCCGATCCTGCTGAAGCTGGCGCGCCGGGAGCCGTAGATCAAGCGCGTGCGGCAGGGAAGGTCGACAGCAGCGCGTCGCGCCTCTAGCGTCGCGGATGAATCGGAAAAAAGAGGAAGCTATTCGATGCGTATTGTTCTGGCCGTTGGATTTGCACTTGTTCTCGCGGCGTGTGGGGAAAAGCCCGCGCCAGAAACTGCGGCGACAACACCGGCGTCCGAGGCGGCAACGCCTTCTGCGCCCGCCAAGGCTGCTGACGCTGCCGCGTGGGCTGCTCATGTTCCCTGGAGAAGCGACGGCGCAGATGTGAAGAAGACCGGCTCGGGCATGGAATACATCGTGCTGGCCAGCGGCCCGGCTGAAGGCGTGCCGCCTACGGCGCAGCAGCAGGTGGAAGTCTTCTACGAAGGCCGCTTCAACGCCGGCGGTCGGGCATTCGATTCAGCCTTCGAGCGGAACGAGAGCGCCACCTTCTCGGTCAGCCGTGTCGTGCCTGGCTTCTCCGAAGCGCTGCAGTTGATGAAGCCCGGCGATCGCTGGCTGGTCTTCATCCCCTCGGCGCTCGGATACGGACCTGAAGGCCGTGCGCCCCGCATCCCGCCCGATACCGATCTCGTCTTCGAAATCGAGATGATCGGCGCAAGGTAGGTCTAGCTGCGCGCCAGCACGCCTGCGACCGAAGCGCGAAGCGCTTCGGGCCAGGGCGTGAAGGCAAGACCCAGCCGCTTTATCGCCCTGGCGTTCGACAGCCGCGCATTCAACGGCCGTCCAGCCGGGGCCGCGAATTCCGCCGTGCTGATGCCTTCGATGTCAGCCGCCGGTCCGCCCTGCCTTCTCGATTCGGCCATGATCTCTCTCGCCATGGCCGCGCGATCGAGCGTATCGGAAGAAACAACATGCATCAGGCCGGAGAGGCCGCTTGCGCCCGCCGCCTTGTCTCTGGCTGCAAGCAGCAGGGCGGCGGCGATGTCCGGTGCATAGGTCGGCGGGCCGATCTGGTCGTTGACGACTTTCAGCAGCGGGCGCTTGGCCGCGAACTCGATCATCTTCGATACGAAATTTTCGCCGTGTTCTGAGAACACCCACGCCACCCGCGCCGTCAGCGCGTCAGGGTATTCCTCCGCCACCGCCCGCTCGCCGGCGAGCTTCGACCGGCCATAGGCCGACAGCGGCAGCGCTTCGTCTTCCTCAGTGTAGGGCTCGGATTTCTTTCCGTCGAACACGCAGTCGGTCGACATGTGGATGAAGCCGATGCCCAGCTCGCGACAGCGCCGCGCCAGGGTGCGCGGCCCGTCGGCGTTGATCCGCATCGCCTCGTCGGCCTCGGTCTCGGCCTTGTCGACGAAGTTGTAGGCGCCGGCGTTGATCAGCACGTGCGGTTTTGTCCGCTCGACGAATGCGACGAGACTAGCCGGATCGCGTAGATCCGCCTCGCTTCGCCCGCCGGCGACAAAGCTGATCGCGGAATCGCCTGCGACTATTGCGGCGAGCGAGCGGGCCGTCTGGCCCGCCCGCCCGACGCAGGCGATCCGGAGATCAGGCAAGCGACGGTTCCAATTTCCTGCAGGCGTCCAGCAGGCCGCGCACAGCCGCAACGGACTTGGCGAACATTTCCTTCTCGCCGGCGTCCATCGGGAACTCGATGATTTTCTCGACGCCTTTGGCGCCGATCACGACCGGCACGCCGACATAGAGATCCGAAATGCCGTACTGGCCGGCGAGGTTCGCGGCCACGGGCAGAACGCGCTTCTTGTCCTTGAGGTAGGACTTGGCCATCGCCACTGCCGATTCAGCCGGCGCGTAGAAGGCGGAGCCCGTGCCCAGCAGGGCGACGATCTCGCCGCCGCCGCCGCGCGTGCGCTTCACCATGGCGTCGAGCTCTTCTTGCGTGAACATGCCGAGCTTCACGCATTCCGGCAGCGGCAGGCCGCCGATCGTGGAATAGCGCACCATCGGCACCATGTCGTCGCCGTGTCCGCCCAGCGTCCAGGCTTTCACGTCTTCGATCGACACGCCGGTCTTTTCGGAGAGGAAGTAGGAGAAGCGCGCTGAGTCGAGCACGCCCGCCATGCCGACGACATGGCTGGTCGGCAGGCCGGAGAATTTCTGCAGCGCCCACACCATCGCATCCAGCGGGTTGGTGATGCAGATCACGAAGGCTTTCGGCGCATGCTGCTTGATCGCCGCGCCAACGGATTTCATGACGCCGAGGTTGATGCCGATAAGATCGTCGCGGCTCATGCCCGGCTTCCGCGGCACTCCGGCTGTGACGATAATGACGTCCGCGCCCGCAATCGCCGAATACTCCTCCAGCGAGGCGCCGCTCATCGCCGCGTCCTTGCCAAAGACCGCTGCGGCCTCGGCGATGTCGAGGCCCTTGCCCTTGGCGACGCCGCCGACCATATCGACCAGCACGATGTCGCCCAGCTCTTCGCGCGAACAGATGTGGGCCAGCGTGCCGCCGATCATGCCGGCGCCGATAAGGGCTATCTTCTTGCGGGCCATGGGTGGGGTTCTCCTGGGAGGTTGCATGGCCGGCGCGACCCCGCTCCGGCCAGAAAGTCAGCTTGAAAATTGGTGGCGGACCGTTAGCGCAAGGCGGGCAGGGGAGCAATCCGGCAATGAGCCGCCAGGCGGCTGTCAGGGCAGCACGTACAGGCCCAGGGCATAGACGCACGGGCTGGCCTTCTCGCAACCGGACATCTCGACCCGGATGGACAGGCGGGAAACCTCGCCGGCCGCGATCTCAAGCACAGGCTCGTCCCGCTTGTCCTGGTCATCGTCCTCGATGACGGCGCCGGTCCGGGCGTCGCTGGCGACAAGATCGAGATGGCTGCAGACATCCTCGCACGCCGCAAGAACCAGATAGGACTTCGCCGGATCCAGCCGGAAGGCGTGGCTTGCTTCGTTGCCCATCTTCAGCCTGCCGGTCTTGATCTTGTCGGCCGGATCCGGACCGCCATGAGCTTCGGCCAGCTCTTCAAGCTTCAGGCGAACCAGTCCGACTGCAGCGTCCTGCTGGCTTGACGCCGGTGCAGCTGCAAGGCCAAGAGCGAGAACTACAAGAGCCGTCCGCAAGTTTGCACCGATCGCTGTCATGCCATCGGGCCCGGGCGAGGGACGCAAGTCAATCAAGCCGCTGCTATTCGAACAGATCGGTCCGTGTTCGTTCAGCCGGCCTGCGACAGCCGCGCCGCCAAGCGCTCGATGCCGTGACGGATCATCTGGCCATAGCTGTCGTCGGCCAGTGAATCGCTTGCGATCCTGGCGAGTTCCAGATGCTTGCGCGCCGCCACATCGTCGCCGGTGCGATAGAGTACATCGGCGAGGTTGAAATGCAGCGAGGGATAGAGGCTTAGCACGCTGAGGCTCGGTTCGTCCGGCCGCTCGCGCGCGAGCTTGTCAGCCGCCTCCAGCGCGCGCCTGTCCCACACCAGCTCTTCGGCGGGATCGTCCTGGGCGTCGGCCATGTAGTGCGCGAGGATGCAGCGGTGAAAGGGATCGCCCGCTTCGAATTCTTCCCACATCCGGGCAAAGGCCTCGCGGGCTTCGGCACGGCGGCCGGCATTGTAGAGGTCGAGCGCATCGGAGATGCGTCCCAGCATCGGGTCGTCGATCATCGAAGTGACCGTCATTTCGCGGGCTCGGCCATATGTTCGCGTTCCGCCGCGAGGTAGTCCGCGGACCGCATTTCATGCAAGCGGCTGGCGGTGCGCTGGAATTCGAACGCCTGGTCGCCCGCAACATAAAGATCGTCCGGCTGCGCGCCCGCCGATATCACCAGCTTGGTGCGGGCCTCATAGAGCGCATCGATCAGCGTGACGAACCGCGCCGCCCAGGTGCGCTGGTCCTGCGCCATCTTGGGAACGTGGTCGATCAGCACGGTATGATAGTGCCGCGCGATCGACAGATAGTCCGCCGCGCCGAGCGGCCGGGCGCACAACTCCTCGAATGAAAAGCGCGCGACGCCAACCGCCTGCTTTTGAACCTGAAGGTGTCGGCCCTGAACATCCAGCGTCGCCGACGAAGGCGTTGTCCCTGCCGTGAGGCGCGCGAAAGCCTCGTTCATCATGGCGTCGGCGGCGGGTCCCAGCGGAGAGTAGTAGACCGGCGCCGCCGTCAGCCGGTCCAGCCGGAAATCGCGTGCAGCCTTCAGTTCGATGATGTCGAGCTCCTCCTCCAGCCGCCTGATGAATGGAACGAAAAGCTGCCGGTTGATGCCGTTGAGATAAAGATCGGAAGGCTTGCGGTTGGATGTCGCCACGATGACGACATTGCGGTCGAACAACTGCTCGAACAGACGGCCCAGTATCATCGCATCGGCGATCTGGCTGACATGGAATTCGTCGAAGCAGAGCAGGGAGGCATTGTCGGCGATGTGCTTGGCTGCCGGCGCGATGGGATCATCGCCCGCATCGCGCACATAGGCCGGGTGTTTCCGCTTGTCGGCAGGGGAGAGCTTGCGCCATTCGAAGATGAAGGCGTGAGTGTCCAGCATGAAGTCGTGAAAGTGCACGCGGCGCTTTTCCCTGATCGCCGCCGCCTCGAAGAACATGTCCATCAGCATCGACTTGCCGCGGCCGACGGCGCCCCAGACATAGAGTCCCTTGGGAGTTCCGCGCGCGCCCAGGCCAAGCCAGCCGCGCGCGTCTGATACCGCCTTGGCCAGCGCATCCAGCCGTTCGACCGCCACGGCCTGCGCCGGGTCGGGCAGGAGGGCGCCAGAAGCCAGGCGCTCCTGATAAAGCTGTTTCATCCGGCTCATGACGCCTGCGATTAGCTGGGTTTGCCTTTGTTGGGAAAGCGGTTTCGGGTCGCGGGGGCGCGCCAAAAAAGAATGTCGCGTCTGGTGTCGGAATCCGCCCCCGCCGTCCGTCCTAAGTGTACAGGCGGCGAATGCCCGCTCAGAACGAGAAGGAGGATCGAGTGATGGCCAGCCTTGTTGAACGGAATGGACTCTCGGGACTTGTCCTGCGGGGTGTCGTGATCGCCTTCGCCGCGGTGATGTTCGGATGTGCTCCCAAGGCGCCTGTTGCCCAGGCAGCAGCTGTATCTTCGACCACCCTCGTGGAAGCGCACTAGATTGAAAACGATGAGGCGAGCTACGCCGATTGACCAATTTGCCCTGGGATGGGGCGCTGCGCCTCGCAGGCGCCGCCCGATCTCAGCAAGTCTTGATCACTGTCAGTCGAAATTCCCTAGGGGAAACAGTAGCGGCGCCGATTGATCGCGCGGCAGACATTTGACACGGTTCCCCAAACGTCAGAGGGAGGCGCGCCATGAAGCTGAAGAAGCTGCTGGCATCTATCGTTATCGGCTCGATCACGGCTCTTTCTGCCCCTGTAGCTTCGGCCCAGGCGAGCGCCGAATACCAGAAACCGAAAACCAGCTGGGGCGTCCCCGACCTGCAGGGCTTCTGGAGCAACACGTCGCTGACGACAATGCAGCGTCCCCCCGGCGCCGGGAAGCTCGTGATGACCGAGGAGGAGGCCCGGACGCTCGCGCGGCGCAACGTCTATTCGGCGGCGCAGCGGGAAGAGGCGGGGGCCTCCAAGGTCGATGAGAAGTCGTCGGCCGAACTCCTGTCGGACAAGAACTCTTCGCGCGCCTACAATCGTTTCTGGATGGACCCAGGCCAGAGCTATGCAAAGGTCAGGGGTGAATACCGCTCATCCTGGATCACCAGCCCGGCGGATGGCCGCATTCCCTATACTGAGGCCGGCATTCGCCTGAACACCCGCACCAGCTCGTTCGACGATTTCGAAATTCGCCCGCTGCCAGAGCGGTGCATCATGAGCTTCACCGGCGGCGCCGGGCCGGTGCTCGGCAACGGCATGTACAACAACACCTACCAGATCGTGCAGACGCCGACCTCGGTAATGATGCTCACCGAGATGATCCACGACGTCCGTGTCATCCCCATCGGCGGCAAGCACGGGCCCAACAACATTCCGAAGTGGGGCGGAGATTCCGTTGGCTGGTATGAAGGCGACACGCTCGTCGTCGAGACCGTCAATTCGCATCCCAAGCAGCGTTCCTACATCTCGATGGCGGGGAAGGTGACCGAGCGTTATACGCGCTGGTCCAACGACGAAATCTACTACGAGTTCAAAGTCGAGGATCCGACGCTCTACACCCAGCCATGGAGTGGAGAGATGTCGCTGAAGATGTCGAACGAGCCGCTTTATGAGTATGCCTGCCACGAGGGCAATTACGCTTTGCCCGGCATCCTTGCCGGCGCGCGTCAGCTTGAGCGCGAGGGGCGCCCGCATCCGGCCGAAAAACCGATCTTCGCTGGAGTTGATGTTTCCGACGGCGAGTAGGCCTTCGGGCGGTCTCCTACCCTGACAGGAGAGAAGCCGGCGGGTCGATCCGGATCAGGCTGCTTGCGACGGCATCAGCCCGGTGACGAAATCGCGGAACAGCTCCGGCCGCTTCACGAACTCCGCAAGCTGGAGGTCTTCCTTGCCGACGGCGTTGGGCGCGCAGTCGACGCCCGCCCGCACCAGGCTCTCGACCACTTTCTGGCGCTTCTCGCTCGCCGAAACCACGGCGACGCGGAACTTGCCCATGTTGGCGATGCGCGTGACCGTCACGTCCTCGTCGGAGGAGTCCGGCAGCATCAGGTCGATCACCACCAGATCGAAGCGTTCAAGACGCAGTTTCCGCTCGGCGTCCATGAGCGAGGTCGCGACGACCAGGTCAATGCCGAAGCGCTTGCGGGACGCCGCGGCAGCCGCAGCCGCCAGCAGTTCGCCGGCGCGGGGATGATCCTCCACCCACAGCACTTTCATTTTCTAGTCCCCGAGCTTCGGTAGGGTCCCGGCCACACCCGAATTGCGGCAGCTTTCGCACGCCGGTACGATTCTGCAAACGGAAGCGTAAGGTTTTCGTTTACGAGGTACATGAACGATTACCTAGAATTATTTCCCTGCTTCGGCTAGGGAAATACCTGCGGACGGGGGGCTGAACTGGTCGGAATGGTCGAGCGAACCGAGATCGCCGTCGATGAGAGGGTAGCCGCCTTCATCGACCCGGAAACCCGCGACGGGCACATCGTCGACATCCTGATCGAGGAGCGTTGCCCGAGCTTCGTGAAACACTGGACGTGGCCGGCAATCCGACCGGTTCTCTATCAATTGCTGGGGTACAGGAAAGCGCGCCGCTGGGCGGACGAGATCAAGCGGCTCGAGTCCGGCCCGGATTGTTTCGCTTATCTCGACCGGGCGCTGGATCTTTCGGTGTCAAATCGCGGCCTGCATCATGTTCCCACATCCGGGCGTTCGGTCGTCGTGTCGAATCACCCCACCGGGCTTGCCGACGGATCGATCGCGCTCGCCGCACTCACACCGGTTCGCAAGGACATCGAGATTCTGGCCAACGCCGACGCCTGCCGGGTGAACCTGCGTTTCGCGGACGTCATCATCCCGGTTGAATGGGTCCACGACAAACGCACCATCGCAAAGACGAAGGAAACCGTGCGCCGCACCAGCGCCGCCTTCGCGGCCGAGCGTATGGTGGTGATCTTCCCGTCAGGCGCACTCGCGCAGTTCGTCGGCGGCCGCCTGATCGACAAGCCATGGCACCAGACCGCCGTCTCGCTCGCGCGCAAGAACAAAGCGGCTGTTACCCCGCTGCACATCGAGGCCCGCAACTCCTGGCTCTATTACCGGCTCTGCGATCTCAACAAGGAACTGCGCGACATCACGCTCTTCCACGAACTGCTCAACAAGCAGGGCGACAAGTTCAATCTCACCTTTGGCCCGCAGATCCCCTGGCAGCACCTGCAGGGCGACGCGCAGGCCGTGACCGACCGCCTGCGCGACTATGTCGAGAACGTACTGCCGAACGATCCCGAAAGGCCGTTCGAGCCGCAGAAGGGAGCCGAGTAGCGCGCTCGCATCACGTCGCGAACAGCTTGCTCATATCCTTGAAAGCCTTGAACTCCAGCGCATTGCCAGCCGGATCGAGGAAGAACATCGTGGCCTGTTCCCCGATCTCGCCCTTGAAGCGCACATAGGGCTCGATCACGAACTTTGTTCCCGCCGCCTTCAGGCGATCGGCCAGCGCCTCGAACTGCTCCATCCTCAGCACGACGCCGAAATGCGGCACCGGCACGTCGTGCCCGTCGACGGGGTTGTGGTGCGCATCACGGGCGTTGCCCGGGCCCGGCTTCAAGTGCGCCACGATCTGGTGGCCATAGAGATCGAAGTCGATCCACGTGCGCGAACTTCGGCCTTCGGGACAGGCCAGCACGCTTCCATAGAAATGACGCGCAGCCTCGAGGTCATTGACCGGGAAGGCGATGTGAAAAGGCGTAAGCGATGTCATGCGAGCCTGCGATCATTGCGTACGCCACTATCGCACAAGTCCGGACACTGCCGAAAGCGGCGAGTTCCCCTCGCCCGAAGGCGAGGGGAGTCGTCGTCAGGCGGCCGGCGGCGCTGTCGTGCGTCCGACGCCGTACCAGTCGAGGTTGCGCGTCATCCACATCGTGCCTGCGATCGCCAGGAAGCTGGCGATGGAGCCGACGAGCAGGCCATAATCCTCCTGCCGCAGCAGCACGTAGATCAAGGAATAGAGCACGGTAAAGACGACCAGCGCTTTCGCCGCGGTCCGACGCGAGGCGAATACCGACCCGGCATACAGCGACAGCGCCAGTACCGTGGCCGTCGCTGCGATCAGGAAGCCCAGGTTGAACCCGGCGACCTCCGAAAGCGACAGCAGCAGCATGTAGAACACCGTTTGGGCCAGCCCCACCAACACATACTGCGCCGGATGGGCGCGAGCGCCGCTCGTCGCCTCGAACAGGAAGTAGGTAAGGAAAACGAGGCCGATGAACATCGGCGCATATTTCAGCGTCCGCTCAACACTCTGGTACGGACTGCCGATGTCCAGCAGAGTGGCGCCTGGGCCAAGGCCAATCAGAGTATCGAAGGAAAGATCCGCGCCGACGCCAGGCGCTCCACGCGCGAGGAATGGGATTGTCCATTCAGCGGAGAAGCCCTGCTTGGTCACGGTCCGCTTGTCGGGCAGGCCGCCGCCATCGAATTTCGGCGAAGCCCAGTTGCCTTTCATCGTGATGGTCGTATCGCGGGCGAAGGCGGCCAGCGTGATGCGCTGCGCGCCCGAGACGCTAAGCGTAGCCTGCGTCTGCATCTGCCCGGCAGGGGGCTGGTCTGTCCAGCCGAGCAGAGCGCCAATCAGAGGCCTGACGGAAAGCGGCACGGATGAAACCGAGGCCGCCTGCACTTCAACCGGACTAACGGAGAGTAGCCGCCCGGCAACTCTGATCTCCGCTGTCTTGGCGCCGCGCAGGTCGCTCATGCTCATGAGCATGCGCGCCTCGTTCCACTTTATGCGCGCCCCATCCGGCGCCTCTGCGGCAATGCGCGAAGGGTCGAACGATGCGGTGAAGACGACGTCCGCCAGATAGGTCGGCACGCTGTGCAGCCCGCGCTTGAGCATCTCGGTGGTGAGCTGCGCCTCCGCCGATCCGTTTTCCGGGTAAAGCACCATGCGGCCATGGACGGTCTGCACGGCGCGCGTTTGGTCGAGCGCATTGACGATGACGTCCCGTTCGAACGGCACGACGATAGCGGGTCCCATCAGGTCCTGAGATCCGCCGCGCGCCTGCATCACGTCGGCGATCGCAGCGTTCGCACTGGCGTACCTACTGGCGACCAGCCCCCAGACGAAGGCGGCTGGAATGGCCATCAAAAGGGCCAGCAAGCACACAAGCATGAGCTTCAGTCCGAATGATCGCCGCGGCAGAAGCCGCGAGAGATCAAACCCCGCGCCATCTTGGCGAGGAGGCGCTACGGAGTCCGACATGAGGTCCCTCTTTTCTAGCTGATTGTCGGCGAGGGCTCAGGTAAGGCGGTCCGCAAGGCAGAAATCGGAATCGCCTCAAGGCTTGATTGCGGCGATTGCGGCAAAAGCCGCGCACTCTTCCCCGCGTGGAATCGCCATGCTTAACCTCGCGGACCGATGGTCGAGGGACGTTTCCGCATGAAGGACTTCATCCGGCTTTACTGGGCGCCGGTCGTGATCGTCGTCCTCGGCATCGCCGTCGCGCTAATGTTTATGGCGCCTGCCCCGCCTAAAAAAGTGAAGATCGCCGGCGGCGCGGAAGGCGGGGCCTATGCCGGCGCCGCTGTGCGCTATGCAGACGCCCTGCGGAAGAAGGATATCGAGGTCGAAGTCCTGACCACGCAGGGCTCTGTCGAAAACCTCGACCTGATCAAGACCAAGAAGGTCGACATCGGCATCGTGCAGACGGGCCTCGCCGCCGATCTCGGCGCCAATGGCGTGCGCTCGAT
>CAVTXH010000020.1:0-938334 GCA_963738625.1 uncultured Alphaproteobacteria bacterium
TGGCGCGAGGGCGCCTTTCGCCCCGCTCGATGCGCCCTGCGATCCGGACTTATCCTCCGGATAACTCGCCCATCCGCAAAAAAACTTCCGAGCGTTTTCCGCGCTCTCGCCCCGCGCATCTGTAGGACAAAAACGAACTTGTCCCAGCTTTTCGGAACGGGCGCATAATCGTCGGCATGAGCCACGCGCCTGTCCTTCAACGAACGCCTCCGCCCGCGCCCGGCGCCGAGCGCAGGCTGCTCACCCTTTCCGGACCTGTGGGAGCGGGCGCGGGTGCTGTTCGCCCGTCTGGTCGAGGTCGCCGGCGCGCCGGACCAGCTGCGCGCGCGCCGCCTCGGTCGAGATCAGCGGCGCGACATTCTTGACTGGCTGCATCCGGTCGAAAGCCTGGTGCGCAAGGTCCTTGTCGCGAAGGCGATCACCTTCCTCCTGATGACGCCGCAGGGCAGGGCGATGATGCGCCCGGCGCCGAAGACGTCCGCATCGCTGCGCCATCAGCCGGAGGGGACGACCCGCATCGTCTCGATTCCCCATCCGGGCTGGCACACCATCGCGCAACCCTATCGTCCGCCCCCGCCTCCGCCGCCGCCTCCGCCCGCACGCGATCCGGCGGCGCGCACACGCGCCTGCTTCAGCGTGCTGGGCGCCAGGGAGTACGCGAACCTCTCGCCCGCGCGCGGCGGCAGGCCGCATCGCTCCTTCAAGGGCATGGTCTCCTTTCTCGGCGGCGATGACGCCCCCGCCGCGCGCGCCTCACGCCGGATGGACGAGGCCCCATCCGCCGGCGCGGCGGATGCGGGCGCCACAGCCACAGCCACAGCGGATGCGCGCCGCGCTTCCAGAGCCGTCGCTCTCGCACGCCGCATCGAGGCGCTGTCGCGCGCCATCGCCAAGCCCGAGCCGCTGGTCCGCCGCCTCGCGCGCGCCATCGCGGCGCACCCCGACATGCTCATCGCCTTCGTCTCGCCGACGACCGGCGAACTCGATCGCTGGCGCCACGGCTATCCGGAATTCAGCGACGCCCAAACGCACTTCCGCCGCGCCCGCGCCACTCTCGGCCGGCCGCACGAATCGGGATAGACGGCGCGCCTCCCGAAAACACAACGGCCTCGCTGACATGGTCAGCGAGGTCGCGGGCGTTTTCGCAAACGGTTGACATCAGGCGCCAGACATTCAGGTCGACGGAATCAGCCCCGCCTCTTCAGGGTCGCCGACAATGCGCATCAGCGCGGACCGCAGCTTGCGCAGCGCCTGGTGCTCGATCTGGCGCACGCGCTCCTTCGACACGCCGAGCTTGCGGCCCAGCGTTTCCAGCGTCACGCCGTCTTCGACAAGACGCCGTTCGCGGATGATGGTCAGCTCGCGGTCGGTGAGATCGGACAGCGCTTCGGCCAGCCACTCGCTGCGCGTCGCGCGGTCGCGCTCCCGCATCGTCTCGTCCTCGGGCAGCACGCCCATGTCGGGAAGCAGGTCCTGCCATTCCGAATCGCCCGCCTCGCCGATCGGCGCATTCAGCGAACGGTCCGCCGCCGAAAGACGCGCTGCCATGCGATCGACCTCGCCCTCGTCGACACGCAGCGCCTTGGCGACATAGGCGCGGCTCTCGGGCGACAGACCGCCCTCGGTCGGATCGCGCAGCAGCGCGCGCAGGCGGCGAAGATTGAAGAACAGGGATTTCTGCGCCGCCGTCGTGCCGGTGCGCACGATCGACCAGTTGCGCAGGATGTAGTCCTGGATGCACGAGCGGATCCACCACGTCGCATAGGTGGAAAAGCGCAGCTCTCTTTCAGGTTCGAAACGTGCGGCCGCGAGCATCAGCCCGACATTGCCTTCCTGCACCAGGTCCGACATCGGCAGGCCGTAGGTGCGGAAGCGCGAGGCGATCGCCACAACGAGCCGCATGTAGGCGGTACAGAGTTCATGCAGCGCGCGCTGGTCTCCGTCTTCGCGCCAGCGCGTCGCGAGATCGAGCTCGTGTTCGCGCGCAAGGAGAGGCGCGGACATCGCCCGTTTGACAAACCGCCGGTCGGCGCCGGTGGAGGTCGAGTCGGGTGCAGCCATCGTCGGCTCCTGGATGTTCCCCGGACGACGCCGGAACAAGCGTCCGGCCACGGACGCTTGGTAAGTGCGCCCCCGGGAACAAACCCATCGAAGCCGAGGCGGTTCCCGCCTTGGGCCAAAAATTACGGCTGAACGATCGGAAATAGATTCCGCCAGCGAAAAGGAAAGCGCGGCTACAAAAAATGCCCCAGCAAAAACAGGGGCGGCCGGCACGGGCCCTGGCGATGCAACTCGCGACCAAAACAAAAGAGGCGTCCCATTCCTAGGACGCCTCTCTTCAGTTTCTAGCCCTCAGACCGCTGTCAGGCGGCCCGTTTCGCCAGCGATTTGGAGAGCTTCTCCACCGCTTCGGCGTGCTTGATGTTTTCCACGGCCGCGAGTTCGCGGGCCATGCGGTCCAGCGCCGATTCATAGAGCTGGCGCTCCGAATAGGACTGGTCGGGCTGGTCTTCGGCGCGGTGCAGGTCGCGAACGACTTCCGCGATCGAGATCAGGTTGCCCGAGTTGATCTTGGCTTCGTATTCCTGGGCGCGGCGCGACCACATCGTGCGCTTGATCCGCGCACGGCCGCCCAGCGTCTTGAGCGCATCGCCCACCACGCGGGTCGACGCCAGCGCGCGCATGCCGGAGGAGGCCGCCTTGTTGGTCGGGACACGCAGGATCAGCTTGTCCTGCTCGAACGCCACAACGAAGACTTCCAGCTTCATGCCGGCCACGTTCTGGGTCTCTACGCCGGTCACACGGCCAACGCCGTGCGCGGGGTAGACCACGTGCTGTCCGACATTGAAGAGGCCCTCAACGACTTTTGCAGGCTGTTTTTTTGTCATTCTGTCATCACCCTCTTACTCGCACACATAGGGTCACGAACTTCGGGGCGCCCACGGATGCGTGTGCGACGAAAAGACCGTGACCTGTTGCGTTTTGCGCCCGCCCGTCGGCGAGACACACTGCTTATCACAATTGCCCGAAATATCAACCCTTTGTGGCGCCTGAGAGCGGCCGGACCCGAGGGAAACCCTTGAAATCGCGGCAATTCGCCTCAAGAACCCGTGCCGGGCTTGGGTGAAAACAGGCTCGCCAGCTTGCCCTTGACCTTTGCGTAGTCGTCAGCGTCCGCCGGGGGCGTCCCTTTGACGGTAATGTTGGGCCAGACTTTCGCGTATTCGGTGTTGATCTTCAGCCACTTGGCGTCCGGGTCGTCCTCGGTGTCGGGCACGATGGCCTCGACCGGGCATTCCGGCTGGCAGACCCCGCAATCGATGCACTCGTCAGGGTGGATGACGAGGAAATTCTCGCCCTCGTAGAAGCAGTCCACCGGACACACTTCCACGCAGTCCATGTATTTGCACCGGATGCAGGCGTCGGTGACGATATAGGTCATGGCTCGGGCGCGTTCCTCGTAGCGCCGCGACATGAGGCCGGAGGGCTTCGATGTCAATTGAACCCGCCTGTAAGGCGGGCTGAAAACAGGGCCTACCCGCCGTAGAGCGCCTTCCAGACCACCACCACCCCCCAATGGATGATCACCGCCGGCCAGATCGAGCCCGACCGGATCCGGGACAGGGTGCAGGCCAGCCCCAGCCAGGCGACCAGCGACAGGAAGCGGGGGTCGAGGAATTCCGGGCGGCCGAAGGGGAGATTGAGCCAGGCCTGCGCCGGGTGCCAGAGAATGAAGGCGACCAGGGAGAGCACCGCCGCGACCGGCAGCCCTTTTCTTTGCCAGCCCCGGAAGACCAGCTCCTCGCCCAGGGCGGGGATCAGGAAGGCCGACAACGAAATAGCCAGCAGGTCGCTGCGCGGCGCCGGATTGGGAACCAGCACGCCGGACATGGCCGCCCAGATCCCGGCCGCGACGACCATTAGGAACAGCAGCAGCCCCTCGATCGCCCCGCGCATGTCGGGCAGGCGTTTGAGGCCTGCAACCGCCTCGGTCAGGAAGCCGGTTGGACGTTCATCTGCACTCAAGCACGCCTCGCATCGCCCGCCTCGATCGCTTCATAGCACAGTGCGGCTTCGGCGGGCGGTCCTCTTCGCGCGGGCAGCGAGAGAATGCGCACGAGGCGGCGGCCGGACGGCGCCGCGAAACTGAGCAGGTCCCCCGGCTCGACGGGCGTTGCGGGCTTCTCCACGCGGCGCACCTGGCCCTCCCGCTCGATGCGGAAGCCCTGGCGCTCCACTGCATCCGTCGCCGTCGAGCGCGTCTTGAAGAAGCGCGCGCGCCACAGCCAGACGTCCAGCCGCATCCGCTCTTCGCTCATGTCGCGGTCTTGGGCTGCGCAGTCTGCGGCGCTTTCAGCCGCGGCTTGCGACGACGCCGGCGATGCTGCGGCTGTGGCGCGATGATCAGCCCGGCAAGCGCCGCGAACGGCCCGGTGGGCGGCGGGGCAGGCGCGGCCTTGACGGCTTCTCGTTGTGGCTGCGGACGCTGCGATGCAAAGCGCCAGAGTTTCACGGCGCCCGTCGCCTTGTCCTTCTCGGCGGGCTTGAGGCCCAGCGAGCGGAGGATCGAGGGGAACTCCGCGATCGGGCAGCCGATCTGCGCCGCCAGCTCGGGCGGCACGGCGAAGGCCGACGTCTCCGACCCGCGCCTGATCTGGCTGAGCGACAGGATCAGCCGCTCGGCGAGATCGGCGCGCACCGCGCGCGGCCCCAGCCGGAGATAGCCCGCCGTCCACAGCATCGCCTCCGGCCACGGTTCCTTCAGCGCGAAGGATGACTGCGACGGCGCCGGCCGCATCGCCTGCTGCGAATGGATCGAACGCAGCGCCAGCGCAAGGCGCGCCGCCGCCGGCTTCAGCAGGCCCGGCATCCACGCCGCCACGCGCCCCGTCTTGACGCCCGCCGCCGCCAGCGCCGCCTTGTCCTCGACCGACAGCTGCGGCGACGGACGCGCCGATGTCGCCGCCCGCCGGTCGAACGCGGCGCCGGTCTCCAGCAACTGGTACGCCGCGCCGCGCGCCGCGCCCTTCAGCATGTCGCCCTTCAGCGCCGCGGCGAGCTCATGCAGCGGCGCCAGCACGCCGCGCGAATGGTCGGCGAACCAGGCCGACAGCCGCGCCTGCGCCGCCTCGCGCGCCGGCGCATGCGCATCGCGCGCGCCGATCAGCTCGACATTGGGCGTATGCCATTCCGCTCCGGCCACCAGCTTCGCCACCGGCGCGCAGGCATGCATGATCGAGCTGCGTTCGGCGTCGAACGACAACTCCTCGTCCTTCGCCCCAGCGATCGCATTCAGCCGCCGGTCGATGATCGGCTTCAGCGCCTTCAGCGCCGCCCCGCGCAGCGCGCGTCCCGCAAGATTGTCTCCCGCCGCGTCCGCCGAAAACACCAGCCCGTCCAGCCTGCCGACCCTGTGCCCGCCGACCACGACTTCGCCTTCCGGCCCGATCTCGGCGGGCGCATCTTCCTCGGAATTCAGCGTCTTCAGCAGCGCCGATGTCCGCCGGTCGACGAAGCGCTGCATCAGCGCCTGGTGCAGCGCATCCGACAGCCTGTCCTCGATCTCGCGCGTCCGCGCCCGCCACGTCTCGGCATTCTCCAGCCAGTCCGAGCGGTTGGCGGCGTAAGTCCAGGTGCGGATGTCGGCCAGCCGCTGCTGCAGCGCGTCGATATCGCCCTCGATGCGGTCGAGCCGGTTCACCTGCTCGAACATCCACTCGTCCTTGATGCGCGCCGACGGGTCGATGAGTTTTTCGACAAAGGCGCCGACAAGCTTCAGATGCGCATCCGGCCCAGACTTCCTGAAGTCGGGCAGGGTGCAGAGATCCCACAGCCGCCGCACATGAGCGGGCGTCTTCACGCCATTGCGCACGTCTTCGCTTTCGGCCAGCGCCGTCAGCGTGATCTCGTCCAGCGCCTCGGGCGCACGGCGCAGGATCACGTCGGGCGACGGCCGCCGCAGCGAGGCGAGCAGCGCCTTGACGCTTCCCCAGTCAAGCTCCGCATTGCGCCAGTAAAGGAAATCGACGGGGTCGAAATGGTGCGAGGTGATGCGGTCGATCGTCTCTTCCTCGAAGTGCTCGCACTCCGCCGTCTCGCCGAACGCGCCGTCGTCGCGGAACCGGCCCGCGCGGCCCGCGATCTGCGCCAGCTCGTCCGGCCGCAGGAAGCGCCGCTGCCGCCCGTCGAACTTGCGGCGCGAGGCAAACGCGATGTGGCCGACATCGAGGTTCAGCCCCATGCCGATCGCGTCGGTCGCGACGATGTAATCGACCTCGCCCGCCTGGTAGAGATCGACCTGCGCGTTGCGGGTCCTGGGGCTGAGCGCGCCCATGATTACCGCGCACCCGCCGCGCTGCCGCTTCAACAGTTCGGCGATGGCGTAGACTTCCTCCGCCGAAAACGCGACCACGGCCGAGCGCTTGGGCAGCTTGGTGATTTTCATCGGCCCTGCGTAGGAAAGCTGCGAGAACCGTTCGCGCCGCTCCGGGTCGATGTCGAGGTCCAGCGCCTGCAGCGCCGGCCGCATGGTGTCCGCGCCCAGCAGCATGGTCTCGTGCCGCCCCCGCGCGCGCAGGATGCGGTCGGTAAAGACGTGGCCGCGGTCGGGGTCGGTCGCCAGCTGGATCTCGTCGATGGCGACGAAGTCCATCTGCTCGCCGACCGGCATCGCCTCGACCGTGCAGGCGAGATAGCGCGCGCCCTCCGGCCGGATGCGCTCCTCGCCGGTGATCAGCGCGCAGGCCTTCGGGCCTTTCTCGCGCACCATCCGGTCATAGATCTCCCGCGCCAGCAGCCGCAGCGGCAGGCCGATCATCCCCGTGCCGTGCGCCAGCATCCGCTCGACGGCGAGGTGCGTCTTGCCGGTGTTTGTCGGGCCGAGGATGGCCCGCACGGGGGCGCGGTCTCTTGAATTCGTATGGGCGCTATGGGGGACGGCCAGCGGCGTCGCTCCTGATGCGGATTACAGGAAGAGGCTCAGGCGAGCTCTTTGCGGGTGAACTCGGCACGGGTAGCGCGCATTCGCACGCACGCGTGTTCCCGGCATTGCCGCGGGTTCGATACGAGATGGGCAGGCGGGCGCCAGCGCATGTCCGTCTTCCCTGTGCAGGACGCATGTCGGTCCTCGACCTAAGGTTGGTGCGCCGGACGCCCTCGGTCAACAGGCAGGGCTGTGGATGAATCTTAACGCACCGCCATCGGGCTGTAGACCATCTTGGTCGCCTGCACCGTCATCTTGCCGCGTTTCTTGGAGCGGCCCTCGATCTTGATCGGCGGGGTAAGGGCGCCGCCATTGAGTTCGGCGAGGATGATGTTCGACCACAGCATGTCGCGCTTGTCCTTCGCCTTCTCCTCGGCCGTCTTGTTCTTGAAGCCGGCGATCTCGACATACTCCAGATCGCACTTCAGGGCCGGGCCGGTATAGGCCTTCGATTTCCAGTTCAGCCGCTGGACGAATTTCAGCCGCAGGTCATAGCGCTGCTTGCCGTCGAACACGCGTATCGGCCCGCCGCACGGATTGGCCATCGTCGCCTCCGCCCGCAGCGTCAGCTCCATGATGGCCGACAGCGGATCGACCGCCTCGAGCATCTGCACCTTGTTGGTCGGCGGAAAACCCCAGTCGCCGTATTTCGGCGTCACGCTGACCACGACTTCGCTCGGACTGAACTCCACGATGACGTGGCGGTTCTTCTTGCCGTCCTTGTTGGCGCTGTCATAGCGCAGCGGACGCAGGCCGTCGGGCGTGATCGCGCCGATCGAGATGATGTCGAGATTGTAGTCGACGAACCAGTCCATCACGCCTTCGGCGCGGGCGTTCGAGCGCACCGTGTAGCCGCGCGGCGTCAGGTCCGCGACGATGCTGGCCGACGCCGCCTTGGTCCGGCCGAGCACGGGCACGGGCACGATGCCTTCATACTGAATCTCGAGGTGGGCCGGCCCCTGCAGCAGGATGGCCGAGATCGCGCCATTGCCGGCCATCGGAAGGGTCAGCAGCCCCCCAGCGGCTATGGCGGCGGAAATTAAGGCCATTCAGTCGGCTCCGGATCGTTTTTTGGTTTCCGCGCATAGACCGCCGAAAGGTGGCGAATTGGCGACAGGCCGCATAACGCCTTGTCCACCTTCCACCGGCGCCCGCCGCGACTGCCTCGGCCCCACGCCCGACCGGCGAATAGCCCCGCGCCTTGACAGCCCCGGCCTCGCCCCTTATCCACCCCGCTTCGCTTTCAAGGAGCGCCCCCAAGGCCCGAGTTACGGGCGTTTCGAGGCGTCTCGACCCAGGAGACGTGGGCATGTCCCGCAAGTGTGAACTCACCGGCAAGAAGCCGATGGTCGGCCATACGGTCAGCCACTCGAACATCAAGACCAAGCGCCGGTTCGAACCGAACCTGGTCAATGTGACGGTGCACTCGGATGCGCTGGGCCGTTCCTTCGCGGCCCGCGTCTCGGCCAACGCCTTGCGCACGGTCGACAAGCGCGGCGGTCTCGACGCCTTCCTCGCCAAGGCGAAGGACGAAGAGCTCTCGACCAAGATGCTCAAGGTCAAGCGCGATATCGCCAAGAAAGCGGCGGAAGCCGCCGCCTGAGGTTTTGGCCCGATTACGTATTGGGCGAGCCTTTCCACTTCCATTGCAGCCTGTAGGCTCCTCTCACTCAAGCGAGGGGATCGGTCATGCGTCTTGGAATCCTGGCGGCGGTTGCGGCCTTGTCACTTGTGGCCTGCCAGCAGCAGGGCGAAACGCCCGACGCGATCTTCTTCGGCGGCACGGTCTATACCGGCGTCGATGGCGCCCCCACTGTCGAGGCGGTCAGCGTCAAGAACGGCAAGGTGCTCGCCGTCGGCAAGTCCGACGCGCTCCTGAAGACGGCCAAGCCCACGACCCAGCTCAACGACCTCAAAGGCTCTTTCCTCTATCCCGGCTTCACCGATGCGCATGCCCATCTCTACGGCATAGGCGAGCGCGAGATGACGCTCGACCTCGACGAGATCGCCTCGATCGCCGAACTCGTCGCCATCGTCGGCGAAGCGGCGAAGGCAGCCCCCGCTGGACAGGCGCTCGAAGGACGCGGCTGGATCGAAACCCACTGGCCCGAGAAACGCTTTCCCACGCGCCAGGACATAGACAGCGTCACCGGCGACAGGCCCACCGTGCTGGTCCGCGCCGACGGCCACGCTCTGCTTGCCAACACCGCCGCGCTGAAAGCCGTGGGGCTCGACGGCAAGCCCGCCTCGCAGCCCGATGGCGGCCGCATCGAGGTCGACGCGCAGGGCCTGCCGACCGGCATGCTGATCGACAACGCCATGGCCGCGATGGCGAGGCTGTCCGCCGCGCCGACGCCGGAATACATCGACCAGGCGTTCGAAAAGGGCTCGCAGAAATACGCCAGCCTCGGCTGGACCGGCGTCCACAACATGTCCGTCGCCGCCGCGCACCTGCCGCACATGAGGGCGCTGTCCGAGGCAGGCAAGCTGCCGCTGCGCGTCTACAACGCGGTCGACGGCGCCGAGGCGGGAGACTTCGGGCCCGACATCATCGGCAAGTCGGAAGGCGGCCTCGTCATCACCCGCGCCGTCAAGCTCTACATGGACGGCGCCCTTGGCTCGCGCGGCGCGCTGCTCGAAGCGCCTTACTCGGATCGCCCAGACATCATCGGCCTGCAGAGGGCGCACGAGGAAGAAACGCTCGCCCTGCTCAAGCGCGCCTACGACGCCGGCGTGCAGGTCTGCTTCCACGCCATCGGCGACAAGGGCAATGCGCTGGTGCTCGACTGGATGGAGAAGACCTTCGCCAGCGTGCCGCCGGAAGAACGCGCCAAGCGCGACCCGCGCTGGCGTATCGAGCATTCGCAGGTGCTGCGCGTTTCCGACATTCCGCGCTTCAAGGCCGACGGCATCATTCCGTCCATGCAGCCCAGCCACGCCATCGGCGATCTCTACTTTGCGCCGGACCGGCTCGGGCCCGATCGCCTCGCCGGCGCCTATGCCTGGCGCTCGCTGATCGATTCCGGCTCGATCATCGCCGGCGGGTCGGACGCTCCGGTCGAACAGGGCGACCCGCGCATCGAGTTCTACGCCGCCATCGCCCGCAAGGACCTCAAAGGGAACGCCGGCGAGAACTGGCATCCCGAACAGAAAGTGACGCGCGAAGAGGCGCTGAAGATGTTCACCCTCTGGCCGGCCTACGCCTCGTTCCGGGAAAAGGAGCTCGGCACGATCGAGCCGGGCAAGATCGCCGACTTCACCGGCTTCACCGCCGACATCATGACCATCCCGGAAGCGGAGATACTGACGGCCGAACCGGCCATCGCCGTCATCGGCGGGGGCGTCACCTACAGGCGACCGGGCGGCTAAACCGGGCTCGCCGAATTTCCTTTTCGGCGTTAGACTGCGCCTATCGGGCTCACGCGGACGCCCGGTCGAAGACGGTCGTCCGTCCAAGCGCCGCTCACATCCCCTCCAGGGGAAGGAGCACGTTATGGACCGGCTCGGAACCCACGACACGTCGACCAGGATCAGCGGACGCCGCCCGCAGGTCGCGCTGCTATGGCGCGGCAACGTCCATGCGCCTCACCAGCCGACCAGCCATGCGGAGCGGCTGAAACCGCTGATCGCCGCACTGGATGAAGCCGGCCTTTCTGTCGCGCCACAAGTCTATTTCGACGGGGACGGCGCGATCCGCGAACGTCTTCTGGCGATGGATGGCGTGCTGGTGTGGATCAATCCGCTGCAGGACGGTCAGGATCGCTCGCGGGTGGACGCCCTGCTGCGCGACGTCGCTTCCGCCGGCGTGTGGGTCAGCGCGCACCCCGACACGATCCTGAAGATGGGCACGAAGGAGGTGCTCTATCGGGCGCAGCAACTCGGCTGGGGCTCGGACACCGATCTGTACGAAACGCACGATGCGTTCGCCTTGCGGTTTCCCGTCAAGCTTGCGGTCGCCGGCGCGCGCGTGCTGAAGCCGATGCGAGGCAATGACGGCCAGGGCGTTCTGAAAGTCGAAGCCGACAGCCAGTCGCCCGGGCAGGCGCTCGTCCAGTCCGCATCGGACGACAGGGTGGAGCGGCTGCCGCTGGCAACTTTCCTCGAGCGGATGCGGGGCGCATTCGCTGGCGACGCCCGGATGATCGACCAGGCGTTCCAGCCCGGCGTCGGCCTGGGGATGGTGCGCTGCTACATGTCACAGGATCGCGTCGTCGGCTTTTCCGAACAGGCGCCCCGGATCCGGCAGCAGGATCCGGACGCGCCCCAGTTCGGCATGGCCTCGGCGAAGACCATGCACGGCGCCGATGCGCCAAGGTTTCAGTCCCTGCGGGCGCTGATGGAGGAGGAGTGGACGCCCGGCCTGCAACAGACAAGCGGGATTGAAACAGCAGCCCTTCCCGCGGTGTGGGACGCCGATTTCTTCTACCGCGCGGCTTCCGATGTTTCGCGCAAGGCGCCCTACGTGCTGGGCGAGATCAACGTCAGTTCCGTGCTGCCGTTTCCAGACGCGGCTGCGCCAGCGATCGCTGCTACTGTCCAACGTGCGATTGAGGCAAGTCTCGCTGCTCGCGCTTAAGGCAAGCGCCAGTCAGCGGATCAGCTTGCCGGAGACAGGATCGCGCGGCGTCTCGAAGCAGCGGCCGCGCAGCAGCATGAAGTCGGCCGGGAACTCGTCCTCCGGGAACATGATCGTCAGCCGCCCCCAGTTGCGCGTGGTGCGGCCATGGTTGTCGATGATCGGGAACGGGCAGATCAGCGTGGCGTCATCCTCGTCGTCATGGCTGACGTCGGGCTCCGACCAGTAGCCGTCGAGCGGCCCCGCCCCGCCGAATTCGCCCGCCAGCCCGTCGACGTAGAAGCGCCCGACATTGTCGCCGAACGGCACGGGGTATTCGAGTACGCCGGACGAGCCGCTCTCCAGCGCGTACACCACCTTGCCGACCGCTGCGCTGTTCCAGGCGACAGGATTGTCCGCGCGTTGCGCCTGGGCGGTCGAGCAGGCGGCGAGCAGCATGGCGGCGGCGAGGATGCGGATCATGCCGAAGCTGACCGCACACCGCCCCGCGCCGCAACATGCCGCCGCAGCTGCATCTGACAAAGGCTGGCCGCCGCCCTCAGCCCGGAGCGAGCCTGAGAATCTCGCCGTTGGCGTCGTCGGTGAGAAGGTAGATCAGGCCGTCAGGCCCCTGCCGGATATCGCGGAACCGCTTGCAGCGGTCACGCAGCATCTTTTCTTCGCCCGTCACGCGGCCGTCCTTGTTGAGCTCGATCCGCACCACCTGCTGGCCGGAGAGCCCGCCCATGAAGATCGAGTTCTTCCAGCCCGGCAGCTTGTCGCCGGAGTAAATAGCCATGCCTGAGAACGCGACCGACGGCGTCCAGAAATGGATCGGCTGCTCCAGCCCGTCCTGCGCGGTCTTTCCGCCGTTCAGCAGCTTGCCGTCATTGTCGCGGCCATAGCTGATCAGCGGGAAGCCATAGTTCTTGCCGGCCTTGATGAGGTTAAGTTCATCCCCTCCGCGCGGCTCGTTCTCGATGATGTAGAGCTCGCCATTGACCGGGCTGAACGCCATGCCCTGCGGATCGCGCACCCCAAGGGCATAGACCGATGGGTCGGCGTCGGCGTTCGAGACGAACGGATTGTCCTTCGGGATCGAGCCGTCCGTATTGATGCGCAGCACCTTGCCGTTCGGGTTCTTCAGCGACTGGGCGGCGGTGTAGGGCGTGATGACATCGGCGGTGATGACGAACAGCGTTCCGTCCTTGCCCTGCACCACGCGGCGCGGAACAAAGCCCGCGCCTTCCTTCAGGATTTTGAGGTCGGTGACGGACTTTTCGTCCGCGGCCAGCTTGGCGCTCGCCAGATAGCCGGTGTTCGGCGCGCCGCCTTCCACCTGCGTGACATAGGCAAGATAGACCGTCCGGTTCTTCGCGAAGTCGCGGTCGAGCGCTACGTCATGCATGCCGAACAGGCGTATCGCCGTCTTGATCGCCGGCATGCCCGTCAGCAGCTCCGACACCTTGCCATCGGGCGCCACGGTCTTCAGGCCCTGGCCGCGAATGGTGACCAGCATGTTGCCTGATGGCAGGAAGGCCATGCCCCACGCGTTCGGCAGGCCCGACGCGACGGTCTCCACCTTGTATTTCTGCGTGCTGACGACGCGATGCGCGCGGGTCTGGTCGGGATACATCGGAGTAGGTCGATATTCGTCCGCCGCATTGCGCGGGACGCCGCACTTCTGGTCGCCCAGCTGATCTTCGGCCGCGGCCTTGGCAAGCTGTTCCGGGGTAGGCGGGGGCGGGGCGATCTGTGCGAACGCCGGCGCGGCCAGCGCAGCGCTCATCACCAGCGTAACCAAAAGCTTCGATCGTTTCATTGTTTTCTCCCGCCCTTCAGGCGCGCGCACGTTATTGCGTCCGCAACCACACACGCAACCAGCGTTACCGCAGGAAGGTGGTCACAACTTCATGTGTTTGCCTGTGCGGGGCGACAATCCCGCATCGCCCATGTGGGCTAGCGGCGCTTGCCGAAGATCATGTCCAGCAGCGATCGCTTGTGCTCCTCGCCCGCTTCGGTCGTGTCCCCGATCGGTCCAGGCATGCGCAGCCAGTAGGGTAGCTCCGGCTCGCCGCTCGCAGCATGCGGCTTGCCCGGCCGGCCGGGCTGTTGCGGCGAGGACTGCCGCATGCCCCACGGACCGCCGGCGCCAGCCGGGCGCCGCGGCGCCGCGCCGTCGACCGCGGCCTTGAGCCGCCGCGCCACCGCCGCCGCATCGCCCGACCAGTTCATGGCGTCCTTGCCGCCGATCAGCGGAAGCCGCGTCAGGTCGGGCTTGCCTACCAGCAGCGGCACCACCTTCTTCTGGCCGCTCACTTCCAGCGACAGCGCGGTGTTCACCTCGATCACCGGCCACTCCTTGGTCACCGAGATGTTGGAGACGATCGCCAGCACGGTGCGGGCCGAACCGAGCGCGGTGTTGATCTTCTGCGTGAAACTCTGGCCCCAGCCGATATGCGCCTCGTCGAGGAAGACTTTCAGGCCCAGCTTGCCGCACGCCTCGAAGATCGGCCGCGCAATCTCGTCCTTGTCCTCGCTCGCATGGCTGATGAACACGTCGAAGTCGTCCGCGCCGAACACCATCTGCCGCAGGAAGCGCGACGGGTTGGGATCGAGATGCAGCACCTTTGCGGCGAAGTTGAGGAAGATCGGGTCTTCCGCGCCCCGCACCATCTTGAGAAAGGACAGCTGGCCATAGACCACATCGCGATAGGCGCGCGGCGGATGGTTCGGCAGCTTCTGCAGTCCGCGATGATTGAGGAAATGGTGCGTCGCCGCCTTCTCGATGCCGAACTTCTCCCAGGCGTGCAGCATGGCGCGCAGCCGCCGCACGCGCAGGCGCGAGACGTTGGCGCGCTCGTTGACGTTCAGGCCCGTCACGCTCTGGCGCATGTGCCGCTTCTGCAGCCGCACCTTGGCGTGGTTGATCGAAAAGCCGCTCGCCGAGATCGCCCGCTGCAAAGCCTCGCCCACGCCAACGGTCAGGTTTTCACCGTCCTGAGCGAAGCAGGCGAGGGAGGGCGGCATGCTCGCATGGTTGCAGGAAAAGGTGATGTCGTCCGCATAGCGCGAATAGCGCGCTCCGTTCTCCCGCGCGAGGCGCGTCAGGCGGCGGTCGAGGTCGGCGGCGATGAAGTTGGACAGAGCGGGCGAGGTCGGCGCGCCTTGCGGCAGTCCGTTGCGATGGGTGCACAGCTGGGCGAACACGGTTGCCGCCGCCGGCCCCATCTGGAACGGAGGGGCCATGAACAGGCCACGGACGCGGCCGAAGTTGATGCTCGGAAAGAAGTCCGCAAGGTCGACATTGAACACCAGCCTCTGCCCGGTGTGCAGCTTGGCGTTCGACAGGATGCTGCGTTCCTTGATGAAGCCGTGCGCATTGGGATGTGCGCTGTAGAGCGCGAGAAGGTAAGGCGCGAGCTTGGTCTGCGCCTCCCGGATCAGGCCCTTCGGCGAATGGATCAGGCGCATGCCGCCGGAGCGCTTGGGTATCTCGAACGGCGTGTAGCGCTGGTCGTCAGGCGCGCGGTACAGCACGTAAATCATCTTGCCGTGCGGCTGTTCGAGGAAGGCCGCGGCGTCCTCGGCCGTCTCGATGCGTCGCCCCTCGTGAAGGAGCGACGTCTCCGTGAAATCGCGCAAGGTGGACATCCCGCCCCTCGTACCTTACGGGCACCCCTCCGCTGCAGGCGGAGGGGTGCAAAGAAAGACATTGTTTGTTCCGCCGCAGGATCGACAACGGACGTAGAAGGGCGGGATGTCTGTACTCAGATTCACGAGCAGCGCCTCACTGTCAACGACGTCGCAGCAGTCTGTTTGGGGCTTCTGCCCGCAGCGGCGCAGGACTAGAAGATCGTTTCGCGGTCAAACTGGAGGCGGGCGGGCTTGGACAAAATCACGGATACGGGCGCCGTGGCTGAGGCCGAGTACAGCCGCTTTGTCGAACAGAATCTGAAGCGCAACTACATCGCCCATTATGTTCACGGCATGCTGGGGATGACCGGCTTCCGGCTGGTCAACACGCCTACCTTCGTACCGGCCTACATCCACTCGATTTCGGGGTCCGACGCCTGGGTCGGCATCGGCACGTCGCTGCAGCAGCTGGGCGGCATCATCTCGCCGATCATCGGCGCGGCGCAGATCGAACATCGCAAGAAAATCCTGCCGGTGTCGGTGGCGCTCGGCCTGCTGATGCGCGCGCAGATCCTGGGCCTCGCGATCTCCGGCTGGTTTCTCACCGGCTCGTGGGCGCTGACGCTGGCGCTGATCTTCCTGTTCCTGCTCGGCTTCTTCCAGGGCCCCCAGCGCGTGGCGTTCCAGCTCCTGCTCGCGAAGGTGATCCCGATCCGGCTCAGGGGCCGGCTCCAGGCCTGGCGCAATCTCACCGGCGGTCTCATCGCGGCGGTGCTGTCCTATTTCGCCGGCAGCTGGCTGGTGGCGAACCACGTGTTCGGCAACGGTTACGCCACCACCTTCTTCCTTGCCTTCGTGCTGACGAGCCTTGGCCTGTCCGCCCTGCAGATGCTGATGCGCGAGCCGGAGCCGCCGACGGTCCGGGCGCGAACCGCCCTGAAGGACCGGCTCAAGGACTTTCCGGCGCTGATCCGGGGCGACAAGGGCTTTGCGTGGTTCATGGTGGCCCGCTCGCTCGCCATGGGCTCGCGCATCGGCCAGCCCTTCTTCTTCCTTTATGCGGCGATGATCTTGGGCATCACAGCCGACGGCGATCCGGTGAAGTTCGGCGCGACGCTGGCGATCCTGTCCTTCTCCTACATGGCGGCCGACACCGTCACCAACCTGGTGTGGGGCTATCTGGGCGACCGGCAGGGCTTCCGCTCGACGCTGGTGATCGCCATGGCGATCAACCTCGTCGGCGTCGCGGCCATGATGATGTCGCACACGCTGATCACCTTCGTCGTCGCCTTCTTCGCGGTCGGCGCGGCGCAGTCGGGCTATCTCATGTCCACCACCAACATCGTGCTCGAATACGGCCACCATCATGATGTGCCGATGCGCATGGCGCTGTCCAACACGGCCGAGGGCGCGATGGGCGCTCTGGCGCCGCTGCTTGGCGGCGGGCTGGTGCTGCTGTGGGGATACGAGTCGGCGTTCTACGCCACGATCTTCACCGTCGCGCTCGCGCTGATCGTGCTGGTATGGAAGGTCGAAGAGCCGCGAGGGCGGACGTCGGGCCATGTCGAACCTGAGCCCGACGCCGAATGAAAACGGCGCGGCCCTAGGGGACCGCGCCGCGCATCATGTCCTGTTGGACGTGAAGATTTAGTCGGTGACTTTCGCCAGGTCTTCGTCGACCGCCTTCAGTTTTTCCGGCGTCAGTTCCGGAACGTACTGGACGATGTCAGCGAACTTCATCTCGTAGCCCTGTTCGAGCTGCGGATTGGCGACGAGGTCCGGCAGGTGCTTGGTGAGAACGGCTTTGGTCTTCTCGTTTTTCACGAGCTCGCCGATGGTTTGTTTCGAAGTCGAGTATTTGGCTTCCTGGGCCAGTGCGACCGGCGAAAGCGCGAGGGTCGCCACGGCAGCGGCGGCCAGAAGTTTGCGGATCATTCGATAGCTCCCTTGCGGCCGGTGATTTCGCTCCAGCCTGATAACCGCCATTACACAACTGCAATCGAGGCGTCGATCCCCCCGCTGCAGAGGAGCGGATTAGCTTTCAGTCATGTTGCCGGCGCCACAAATGCGAACGCCCGGACTCGTTGAGCCCGGGCGCTGCGTGTTTCAAAACGCGACGGAAGGGGGAGGATCAGCTCTTAACTTTATAGGCCGAACCGCGCCCGTCCTTCTTCCGCGCTTCCATGTCGGCGATCATCGCATTGATCCGCGCGATCAGCTTGTCGACATTGCCGTTGTTGCGGCCGAGGAAGCTTTCGAACTGCGCCTGCTGGTCCTGCGCAAGCCACAGCACCGAGCCGTTGATGTCGATGCCGACGTCGCGAACGCGGTAGGACTGGCCGTCCTGGCTCATCAGCACGTCCCAGAACACCTTCGTGTCCTTGCCGGTCTGCGAGCTCTTGATGGTAGACTCGACCGTCGAGCGGCGCGCGTCCTCGTCCTTCGAGCCGTTGACCTTGATGGCCTCGCCCCGGAACTGGTCGAGGTGGACCTCGTAGACGGCGATCGAGTATTTCTCGAATGTCTTGTAGTATTTGTCGAAATCCGCCTCGCTCAGCGAGCGGCCTTCCACGCCGAGCACGCGGCGCGCGATCGAGGGCATGTGCGCGAACTTGTGCATGTACTCGGAGAATTTGGCCTGCCGCTGCACGCCGGTGAGCGACCGGTCGTTCAGCACCTGCAGCACTTCATCCGCCTTGGCCTGCACGTAGGCTTCAGACTTCTTGTCTGCGAAGGCCGCCGGCGCAATCGCCACTGACGCGGCGAGCGCAAGAGCACGAACAAACCTCACGGAAGCCTCCACGTTACCCAATTCAGAAGTCTAATTCGTAATCAGGCACTTTTTCGATTTCATTGGACGCGGGTTCGGAGTTTCCGATGAGAGCGGCCCTGTTGCGGACATAGAAACGCCTGACTGTCGTATACGGGTCCACCTGGCTGCGGACGCTTTCCACCGTCTCGATCGCGCCTGCGCGACCGGAAATCCCCCCTACAATGGCGAGGCCGATTCGGGTTTCGTCGTCGTTGTCGAATTGCGCATAGTTCAGCGGATTCAGCGCCCTGTCGGCGCCAAAGCCAAAGAGATCACGTGGATTGGTGGAACCCAGCAGCGGCAGGACGAGGTAAGGCCCGGTCCCTACGCCCCAAACGCCAAGCGTCTGGCCGAAATCCTCTTCGGTACGCGCAATTCCCATTGCGCTGGCAGGGTTGAAGATCCCGGCAAGGCCGACGGTCGAATTGACTATGAAACGGCCGACCGTTCCAGCTGCATTGCTGACTTTACCCTGCAACACCTCGTTGGCGAACGTCACCGGCTCGCCGAGATTGCCAAAGAAATTGCTCACGCCTCCACGGATCGGCTCGTTTGTAACCGCACGGTATCCTTTGGCGACAGGCTCGATCACCGCTTTATCGAGGCCGTCGTTGAATGTGTACATTGAACGGTTGAAGTCCTCGTAGGGGTCATCAGCGTTCTCGGGCGTCACCGTCACGCATGCCGAAAGTGCGAAGGCCGCTAGCACAGAGACTGGACCGAACAGGGCGGCCTGAACTGATTTCATCAACCGGTGCGCTCCTAGGACGTCGAGACGATATGAGGGTCGTCTCCCCCGTGATCAACACATCCAATCACTCAAAACCAACAGGATGCTAAGACCGTGTTCCTGAACCTACGTTATCTGATAGGTGAGGTCGCCTGGCGCCCAAGGCCCCGCCAAGCATGCCATCACCTGTCTTGAAAATCATATAAGGATATGTTTATATCATTATATGGAATCGGCAGGCCTTGGCGTTTTGGTCCAGCAGCTCCGAGCGGCGGGTGAGGTTACCCGCGCCCGGATTCTGGCGCTTTTGGCCCATGGCGAATTGTCTGTAGGCGAATTGGCCCAGGTGCTGAACCAGAGCCAACCCAGACTTTCCCGCCATCTCAAATTCCTCACCGCCGCCGGTCTGGTCGAGCGCCTGCCCGAAGGCGCGTGGGTGTTCTACCGCCTGCCTGTGGAGGGCAGGGCGCGGGAACTGGTGGATACGCTCAATAACGCGCTCGATCAGGCGGACGCCGCTATCAGGCGCGACCTCGATCGCCTCGAAGAAGTGAAGAGTGAACGGGCCGCCTCCGCCGACCAATACTTCGCCCGCGTCGCCAAGGAGTGGGACCAACTTCGCGCGCTGCACTATTCGGAAGCCGACATCGAAAAGGCCGTGCTCGCTGCCGCGGGCGCCGGGCCGTTCGATCTTGTTGTCGATTTCGGGACGGGCACAGGCCGGATGCTCGCTCTGTTTTCCGGCCGCGCCCGCCGCGTCGAAGGCATCGATCTGTCACATCAGATGCTGACCATGGCGCGCTCGAACCTCGAAGCGGCGAATATCGCGAACGCATCGGTGCGTCACGGCGACGCCACCTCGGCGCCGTACCCGGACCATTGCGCCAGCGTCGTCATCATCCACCAGGTGCTGCATTTCCTGGACGATCCCGCGCGGGCTCTCAACGAGGCGGCGCGCGTTCTGAAGCCCCGAGGCCGTCTGATCGTCGTCGATTTCGCACCGCACACGCTTGAGCGCCTGCGCAGCGAACATGCCCACCGCCATCTCGGCGTCAGCGAGGCGGACTTCCAGCGCTGGGCCGAGAAGGCCGGTCTCAGCGTGAAGGCGGCCAGGACATTCCGCTCGCCTGGCGGCGACAAGGGCGTCGCCGTGACGTTGTGGACCGCGGACAGCCAGAAAACTACGAAGAGGTCGGCGGCATGAGCGCGCCCAAGGTCTCGTTCGAGTTCTTTCCGCCCAAAACGCCGGAGATGGAGCAGAAGCTCTGGGATTCCGTGCAGCGCCTGGCGCCGGTGCGCCCGCAATTCGTGTCCGTCACTTATGGCGCGGGCGGCTCCACCCGCGAACGCACGCATTCGATCGTCAAGCGCATGGCGGAGGAGACAGATCTCTCGCCGGCCGGCCACATCACCTGCGTGGCTGCGACAAAGGCCGAGATCGATCAGGTGCTGAACGATTATTGGAACGCAGGCGTCAAGCGCATCGTCGCGCTGCGCGGCGATCCCACCGCCGGCATCGGCGCGAAGTATGAACCGCATCCAGGAGGCTACGCCTACGCCTCCGACCTGATCGCGGGCGCGCGTCGCATCGCCGATTTCGACATATCGGTCGGCTGCTATCCCGAGGTGCATCCCAACGCCGGGTCGCTGGACAACGAGATCGAGAATCTCAAACGCAAGATCGACGCCGGCGCCACGCGCGCCATCACGCAGTTCTTCTTCTATCCGGATGTCTATTTCCGTTTCCTTGACGCAGCGCACGATGCCGGCATCACAGCGCCGATCGTGCCGGGCGTCATGCTGCAGTCGAACTTTAAGGGCCTGCAGCGCATGGCCAAGCTGTGCGGGGCGACTATCCCGAGCCGGATCGCGGAATTCTATGACGGGCTCGATAACGACGCCGAGACGCGCGACCTTGTAACCGCGCACATCGCCGCCGATCTCTGCAACCGGCTGGCCGAGCAAGGCGTCGACCAGTTCCACTTCTACACGATGAACCGCGCAGGCCTTTCGCTGTCGACCTGCCGGCTTTTGGGCATCAGGCCCGAGGAGAAGGCGCAATGAACCGCCAGGAACGCATAGCGGCGCTGAAAGCGGCCGCGAAGGAGCGCATCCTTGTTCTCGACGGATCGTGGGGCGTGATGTTCCAGAAAAAGGGCCTGCAGGAAGAGGACTTCCGCGGCTCCCGCTTCAAGGATCATCCCGGCCAACTCAAGGGCAACAACGACATACTGTGCCTGACGCGGCCCGACCTCGTCGCCGAACTGCACGGGCTCTATTTCGGCGCAGGGGCGGATATTTCCGAGACGAACACATTCTCCGCAACCGTGATCGCGCAGGACGACTACAAGCTCGACGCCAAGGCTGTCTGGGACATAAATCTAGAAGGCGCGAAGATCGGCCGGAAAGCGGCTGACGAGTTCACCGCGAGGGAGCCGGGCAAGCCGCGCTTTGTCGCCGGCTCGATCGGGCCGCTCAACAAGATGTTGTCCATGTCTTCGGATGTGAACGATCCGGGCGCGCGGCTGGTCGATTTCGATCAGGTCTATGCGGCCTATCGCGACCAGATCCGGGCGCTCTACGAGGGCGGGGTGGATCTCTATCTCATTGAGACCATCACCGACACGCTCAACTGCAAGGCCGCGCTCAAGGCGATCATGGACCTGGAAGCCGAGGGGCAGGAGAAGCTGCCGATCTGGATTTCAGGCACGATTACCGACCGCTCGGGCCGTACGCTGTCGGGGCAGACGACGGAAGCGTTCTGGAACTCCGTGAGGCACGCCAAGCCTTTCGCCGTCGGTTTCAACTGCGCCCTGGGCGCCGACCTGATGCGGCCGTTCATCGCCGAGATGGCGCGGGTGGCGGACACGCTGGTCGCCGCCTATCCCAACGCCGGCCTGCCCAACGAGATGGGCAAATATGACGAGGAGCCGCACCAGACGGCGCACGAGCTGGAAGACTGGGCGAAGGCTGGCCTCGTCAACATCCTAGGCGGCTGCTGCGGCACGACGCCGGACCACATTCGCCACGTCGCTGATGCGGTCAAAGGCGTAAAGCCTCGCCAGCCCGTGGTGCGTCCGCCGGCGCTGCGGCTTTCAGGGCTGGAGCCGTTCGAGCTGGCGTAACATCTTGCCACTGTCACCGGAAGCGAGCCATGGCCAAGTTCTACGACTGTCTGAACGACAAGCATGTCGTCTTCATCAAGGCGCAGAAGATGTTCTTTGTCGCCACGGCGCCGCTATCGGATGCGGGTCGCGTGAACCTCAGCCCGAAGGGCTATGACAGCTTCCGCATTATCGGACCGAACCGCGTGGCGTATGCGGACCTGGGCGGGTCGGGCGCTGAGACGCTGGCGCATGTGCGCGAGAACGGGCGGATCACCTTCATGTTCTGCGCTTACGAGGGCGCGCCGAACATCATGCGGCTGTATGGCCGGGGCGAGGCGCTTCAGTTCAATGACCCAAGCTTCGAAGAAGAGATCGCGAAATTCCCGCCCGGCCATGAGCGTGCGCGCGACATCATTTTTGCTGACATCCATCAGGTGCAGGACAGCTGTGGCTGGGCCGTGCCGTTCTATGAATTCAAAGGCGAGCGCGATCAGCTGAGGCGCTACATCGATCACATGGATCTCGACGCCTGGCGTGAGAGCCGCCTGACGAACAACGCAAAAAGCATCGACGGCCTGCAAGGCTTGGTTCGGCCAAAGGCTGCCGTGTAGTTGCGTGGACGCCCGGTCCTATACGTCGTTCGGCAATGACGACGCGCTCGATTTCGTCGCCGAGGTCGAGGAGGACGGCATGCCGGCCGCGGCCGTAAGGCGGGTGCTGGACTATTCCGAGCTGAAAGACCTCTGGGCGGACAGCAAGGATTTCGATAAGTGGCGCGCGGACGTTCACGGCCTTCTTGAAAGACTGACATGACCGAAACACCGCAGCAGCCCACCGCCACCTTCGTCAATATCGGCGAGCGCACCAATGTCACCGGATCGGCGGCGTTCAAGAAGCTGATTGTCGAGGGTGATTTCGCCAAGGCCGTGGAAGTCGCGCGTCAGCAGGTCGAGAACGGCGCGCAGATCATCGATGTGAACATGGACGAGGGCCTGCTCGATTCGAAGGCGGCGATGCGCACCTTCCTGCGCCTCATCGCGGCCGAGCCGGACATCGCCAAGACGCCCATCATGATCGACTCCTCGAAATGGGAGGTGATCGAGGAAGGGCTGAAGAACGTCCAGGGCCGGTCGATCGTCAACTCGATCTCGATGAAGGAAGGCGAAGAGACCTTCCTCAAACAGGCGCGGATGGCGCGGGCCTACGGCGCCGCGGTCGTCGTGATGGCGTTCGACGAGGCGGGGCAGGCAGATACCGCGCAGCGCAAGTACGAGATCAGCAGGCGCGCCTATGACTTGCTGACAACGAAGATCGGCTTCCCGCCTGAGGACATCATCTTCGATCCCAACATCTTCGCGGTCGCGACAGGCATCGAGGAACACAACAGTTACGCGCTCGACTTCTTCGAGGGCGTGCGCCTGATCAAGCAGAACCTGCCGGGCGTGCACACCTCGGGCGGCCTCTCCAACGTGTCGTTCTCGTTCCGCGGCAACGAGCCGGTGCGCCGGGCGATGCATTCGGTGTTCCTGTACCATGGCATAAGGGCCGGGCTGGACATGGCGATCGTCAACGCCGGCCAGCTCGACATCTACGACAACATCGAGCCGGAGCTGCGCGAGCGCTGCGAGGACGTGATCCTCAACCGTCGCCCCGACGCAACGGAGCGCCTTCTGGAAATCGCGGAACGCTTCCGCGGCCAGAAGGGCGTCGAGCAGAAGAAGGACCTGAGCTGGCGTGAGAAGCCGGTGAAGGACCGCCTCGCCCATGCGCTGGTCAACGGCATCACCGAATTCATCGTCGAGGACACGGAAGAGGCGCGCCTGTCGGTCGAGCGCCCGCTGCACGTCATTGAAGGTCCGCTGATGGATGGCATGAACATCGTCGGCGATCTCTTCGGCGCCGGGAAGATGTTCCTGCCGCAGGTGGTGAAATCCGCGCGCGTGATGAAGGCCGCCGTCGCCCACCTTCTACCCTACATGGAGGAAGAGAAGAAGCGCACCGGCATGGCCGACAAGTCCAACGGCGTCGTCGTCATGGCGACGGTGAAGGGCGATGTGCACGACATCGGCAAGAACATTGTCGGCGTGGTCCTGCAGTGCAACGGCTACAAGGTGATCGATCTCGGCGTGATGGCGCCGGCGGAGAAGATTTTCGAGGCTGCCGAGCGCGAGAATGCCGACATGATCGGTCTCTCCGGCCTGATCACGCCGTCGCTGGACGAGATGGTCTACTTCGCCTCGGAGATGGAGCGGCGCGGCATCCACAAGCCGCTGCTGATTGGCGGCGCCACGACCAGCCCGGCGCACACGGCGATCAAGATCGAGCCGATGTTCACGCATGCCCCCGTGGTCCACGTGCTGGACGCCAGCCGCGCCGTCGGCGTGGTCAGCCAGCTGATCGGGCCCGATACGCGCGACAAGTTCTGGGCCGACACGAAGGAGAAGTACGCGAAGATCCGCTTGTCGCGTTCAGGCGGACAGGCGAAGGCGCGCGTCGATCTCGCAACCGCCCGCTCCATGGCGCACAAGCCGGACTGGAAAACGTACAAGCCGGTGAAGCCGTCCTTCCTCGGCGCGCGCGCCATCGACGACGTCGATCTGGCGACGCTCGCCCGCTACATCGACTGGACGCCCTATTTCGCCAGCTGGGACCTGATCGGCCGCTATCCGATGATCCTCGAGGACGATGTGGTCGGCGAAGCGGCGCGCAGCCTCTGGGCTGACACGCAATCCATGCTGCAGCGCATGATCGGCGAAGCCTGGCTCAAGCCGCGCGGCGCCGTCGGCTTCTGGCCGGCCAATGCGGATGGCGACGACGTCATTGTCTGGGCAGACGACAAGCGAAAAAAGGAGCGCGCCCGCGTCTTCACGCTGCGCCAGCAGATGGAGAAGACCAACGAGAAGGGCCAGTTCGCCCTGTCGGACTTCGTCGCGCCCAAAGGCGAGGGCGACGACTATGTCGGCGCGTTCGCCGTCACCACCGGGCATGGCGAGGCGGAGAAGGCTGCTGAGTTCGTCGCCAAGGGCGACGATTATTCCTCGATCATGGTAAAGTCGCTCGCAGACCGGTTCGCCGAGGCGTTCGCCGAGTATCTCCACGAGCGAGTGCGCCGCGAGCTATGGGGTTATGCACGCGAAGAATCGCTGTCGAACGCCGACCTGATCGCCGAGGCGTATAGCGGCATCCGCCCGGCGCCCGGCTATCCCTCGCAGCCCGACCACACCGAAAAGCAAACGCTTTTCGACCTGCTGGACGCGACGTCCAATGCCGGCATCGAACTTACGTCAAGCTACGCAATGACGCCGCCGGCAAGCGTCTCCGGCCTCTACATCGCGCATCCGGAGGCGGTCTATTTCGCCGTCGGCCGCATCGAAAAGGACCAGGTCGAGGACTATGCCCGGCGCAAGGGCTGGGACCTGGCGACCGCGCAGCGCTGGCTGGGACCCATCCTGAACTATTGATGGACTACCGGGTACAACTTTTCTTCTTCTCGACATCGCTCGCCGTGTGCGGTTGAGTATCGTCGCGGGATCGGAACAGTGGATCGCAAGAATCCATCCGAGTGCTTTTGCCGACAGGAAATACCCGCGGCCCCAAATGCCGGCGCGCCGACGGGTTGTCAGGAGGGGACGGTGAAGGACTGGAAGAAGTTGGCGGCTCTGGCCGTCAGCGTGCTTGCCCTGACTGAGGCCGCGCACGCGCAGACCCCCGCGCCGCAGGGCGCGGAATCCGGGAAGACCGCCGTCCAGACATTCGAGCCAGCCTTCTTTGCGCGGTTCAGCCCGGTAACGGCGGAAGACATGGTCCGCCAGCTTCCCGGCTTCTCCATCGATGAAGGCGAGGAGCTGCGTGGCTTCGGCGCCACAGCAGGCAACGTGCTGATCGACGGCCAGCGCCCAAGCAGCAAGACCGAGATCAGCGACGAACTCGGCCGCATCGCGGCGCGCGACGTGCTGCGCATCGAGCTGATCGGCGCCGCGGCCGCCGGCGATATCGATGTGCGCGGCTATACTGAACTCGCCAACGTGGTGCTGAAGCCCTCGAGTGGAATGTCGGTCTCAACCACCTGGGCCGCGACGACGCGATACCAGGAGCAGGGCCGGCAGGGCTATCAGGTTGGCGCAACGCGCGCATGGAAGACAGACGATTTCGGTTTCCGCCTGAACGTGCAGGGCACCGGGCTTGGCGAGCGCGAGGAAGTCAAAGCGTTGTTTGCCAATGCTGCTGGCGCGCCGACGCGCCAGCAGAGCGAATTCTACCAGCAGCAGGGCCACGAGCTTCTGATCACGGGCGCGGTAAACTGGACGCCCACTGCGCGCGACACGCTGAACCTGAATTTTCGAATCCTGCCGCGTTATCTATCCATCAATGCGGCCGCCGATGTGCGCCTTCCGACCGGAACGCCGCTCGGCGCGATCTCGCTCGACTATAAAGAGAAGGACATCTGGTATCTCGATCTGGGCGGCGACTGGGAGCACAAGTTCTCGGCCCAGAACGCGCTCAAGGTAATCACAGTTAATCGCCTGGTGAACTGGCGTCCGCAGCAGCTGCTCACCCAGAACCTCAACCCGCTTGTTTCGCCGCGCGGTCAGGCCGTCGACAATTCAGACAACCGTGCAGGCGAACATGTCGTGCGCGGCGTGTGGACCTTGAAGCCTAACACGCAGCACACGGTCGAGCTCGGCCTCGAGGGCGCCTACAACTATCGCCGGGCCGACCGCCAAAGTCTGCTGGGTCCGATTGGGGGGCCGTTCACGCCGATTACGGTTCCGGTCGCATCGACCAAAGTGGAAGAAGAGCGTATCGAGGCGTCGATCACGGACGTGTGGCGCATCAATCCGCAACTCACCCTCGAAAGCGGCTTCAACTACGAGGCATCCACAATCCGTCAGACCATCACCCAGCCGGCGCAGCCGGACGTCGAGCGCGATTTCACCTATCCCAAGCCGCGCTTCGTCGCGACCTGGGCGCCCACCCCGCAGGATCAATGGCGGTTGTCGCTGGTCAGGGATGTGTCGCAACTCGATTTCACCGACTTTGCGACTGGGCTCGATACCATCAGCAGCACCGCAAACATCGGCAACCCCAATCTCGAGCCGGAACAAACGTGGAAAGCGAGCCTGCAGTGGAAGCGCCCCATCGGACAGCGCGGCTCGATCTCGATCACCGGCTTCTATGACGACATCGAAGACACGCAGGATTTCATCGCAGTAAGGGTGAACACGCCGCCGACCTGCAACGTCGCCGTTCCGCCTGCATCGTGCGTCCGCACCGCAGTCGGCAATATCGGCGATGGCGAGCGCTGGGGCGGGCGCGTCGAGGCGACATTTTCGCTCGATAGCCTTGGCGTGAAGAACGGTCTGGTGAAGTTCAACGTCGGTGCGCAGGACAGCCGCGTCACCGATCCCTTGACCGGCGTCGAGCGTGAGATTTCCAGCGAGACCGAGTATGACTGGTCGATCGATTTCAGGCAGGACATCCCCTCGATGAAGATCGCCTGGGGCGGCGACTATGGCAGCCTGGGGCCGAACACCCAGTACCGGCACGAGCGCACCGAACTCACCGATCCGGCGGAAGGCGATCTTGATCTCTTCATCGAGACGACACGCTTCCTCGGCGGCGCGCTGGTGAGGCTGACGGCGGAGAATCTCGGCGACCAGGAGAAGGAAGTCGATCGCCGCTTCTTTACGCCGACCCGCATTCCGCCGGGCGCCTTCTCGTCGACCGAGGATCGCGTATCGACCTACGGTCGCACGCTCACGCTCACGGTCGCCGGCGCGTTCTAGAGGCCGAGCCGCTTGATCGCGCCCTGCGCGGCCGCGCGCCCGGTGGCGAAGCATGCCTGCAGGAGGTAGCCGCCGGTCGGCGCTTCCCAGTCGAGCATCTCGCCGCACACGAACGTCGAAGGATCCGCCTTCAGCGAATAGTCAGCGTTGAGGCTGTCCCAGCTTATTCCGCCTGCCGTCGAGATTGCGCGCTCGATCGGCGCAACGCCGGTGAGGCCCAGGCGAACGCCCTTGATGCGTCGCGCGAGGTCGCCGGGCGCGGCGGGCAGGGCGGGGCCGCCTTCGTCTTCGCGGATCAGGCTGGCGGCGACAGGCGACAGGCCGGCCTTGCGCAGGCGATTGGCCATCGAATCCTTCACGCCGCCGGAAAGCTTCGCGGCCAATGCGTCCTGCGTCATGTCGGGGAGGAGGTCGATCTCCAGGACCGCAGATCCCTTCGCCTCGATCGCATCGCGCAGCTGAGGCGATAGAGCGTATATCGCCCCGCCTTCGATGCCGTACCCGGTCACCATGGCCTCGCCGCGTGCTTCCAGGTCGCCGAACTTCAGCCGCAGACGCTTGATCGGTTCGCCCGCGAACTTGCCTTTGAATATGTCCGACCAGGAAATGAGGAAGCCGCTGTTGGACGGTTTCAGCGGCGCGATGCCCGCGCCGCGTTCGGCGAACGCCGCCTGCCAGCTTCCGTCCGATCCGAGCCTTGGCCAGCTTGCGCCGCCCAGTGCAAAGATCGCGGCGCCGCATTGTTCCACCAGCTTCTCGCCTGCCGTCTCGAATACCAGCGCGTCGCCCTGCCAGCCGGTCCAGCGCGAACGCGTGACGAGTTCGACTCCCATGCCGCCCAGCCGCGCCAGCCAGGCGCGCAGCAGCGGCGACGCCTTCATCGTTTTCGGAAATATCCGCCCGCTCGATCCCACGAACGTCTCGACCCCCAGCGCTTCGCACCAGTCCCTCAGCGCCTCCGGCGGGAAGGCGCGAATCGCCGGCTCAAGATGCGCGCGCGCCGCGCCATAGCGCGTCAGGAACTGGTCGAGCGACTCCGAATGCGTGAGGTTGAGGCCGCCGCGCCCCGCCAGCAGGAGTTTCCGCGCGGCGTTTGGCATGCGATCGTGGATGGTCACCGCCACGCCCGCCTGCGCCAGAAGTTCGGCCGCAGCGAGGCCCGCCGGCCCAGCGCCTATGACAAGCACGTGCTTTGTGGCATGCGCGGGCTGGGACGTATCGCGGGAAGCTGGCATGGGCCTTGTCTTGAAGATCGTGGGCGGTCTCGTCGCGCTGGTCCTAGTCGCGATCCTAGCCGCCGTCACCGTTTTCTGGTGGCTTCCAGTCGGGCTCAACAACTACGCCAACAAAGTCTCGATCGAGCTTGTGCTCAACTCGCCCGAATCGCTCACCCAACTCGGCCTCGTCGACAATTCGCTGTTCGATTTCCACTCCGGGAAGCTCGACGACTATACCGAGGCGCAGGACGGCAGGATCCTCCACCTCTCCCGCCGCGCCCGCGCCGGGCTGGACAAGTACGGTCCGAAAGGACTCAAGGGCCAGGAAGCGCTTACCTGGAGCGTCCTCGCCAACGTCCTCGACGATCAGATTCGCGCCGGCGAAAGCCGCATTGCTGTCGAGCCGTACCGCGTCAACCAGATCTCCGGCGTCACGATCGACATGCCCTCCTTCCTCACCGACCTGCATCAGGTGAAGAACCGTCACGGCGCTGAGCGCTATGTGATGCGGCTCGTCGACTTCGGCCGTGTCCTGCGCGAGACGAAGGCGCGCGTGGAACACGACCGCCGGGACGGGATAACGCCGCCAGACTTCATCATCGACAAGGCGATAGGCGCAATGCGCGCCTTCATCGCGGGCGGAGCGGACAAGAACGTTCTGGTTGCCAGCTTTCGCCCGAAGGTCGAGGCGCTCGAAGCGATGAACTACAAGACGCGCGACAAGCTTATCGCCGACGCGACGTCGGCCGTCGAGACGCAGGTGATGCCGGGCTATGAAGCGCTCATTGCACTGTTGGAGGAGATGCGCAAAACCGCGCCGCACGACGCCGGCGTGTGGCGCCTGCCGGGAGGGGCCGAGTACTACGCGGGACGCCTCAAATCGGAAACCACCACCAATCTCACCGCCGACCAGATCCACGACATCGGGCTTTCCGAGGTCGCGCGCATCGAAGCCGAGATGACATTCCTGCTCGACGCCTTGCGCGTGCCGGCCGGCGCCTCTGTCGGCGCCCGCATCGACAATATGATGCGCGATCCCGCCGAGCTCTATCCCAACGACAATACCGGCCGAGGCCAGATGCTCGACTATCTCAACAGCCTCCAGACTAGCTTCGATGCGAAGTCGAAGGAGTGGTTCCGGTCGCTGCCCGCCCAGCCGCTGGAGATCGTGCGGGTGCCAGAGTACGCGGAGGATTCATCTGCAGGCGGCTACTACAATCCGCCCGCGCTCGACGGATCGCGCCCCGGCCGCTTCTACATCAATCTCAGGAACACGGCGGACTACCCGAAATGGACGCTGCCGACGCTGTTCTATCACGAGGCCGAGCCGGGCCATCACTTCCAGCTGTCCGCAGCGCAGACCGTCCGGGGCGTGCCCATCATCCGCCAGGTCGTGACGCCGGCAGCCTTCGCCGAAGGCTGGGGTCTCTATGCGGAGAGGCTGGCCAAGGAGATGGGTCTCTACGACGCCGATCCGCGCGGCGATGTCGGCCGCCTGCAGTCGGAAATGTTCCGCGCCGTCCGTCTCGTGGTCGATACCGGCATGCACGCGAAGAAGTGGTCGCGGGAGCAGGCGATCGAGTACATGCGCGCCAAGACCGGCCTGACCGAAGACGAGGTCAGGCGCGAGATCGAACGCTATGTCGCCTGGCCCGGCCAGGCCTGCTCCTACAAGATCGGCGAGCTCACCATTCTGCGCCTGCGCGATCGGGCGAGGGCCGAGCTCGGCGACCGGTTCGACATCCGCGCCTTCCACGAAGAAGTGCTGATGAATGGCGGTCTGCCGCTCGGCGTGCTGGAGCAGGCAATCAACCAGTGGATCGGCGAGGAGAAGGCGCGCGCCGTGAAAGCGTATTGATCGGCGCGAATCCTGTTCGCGGATTGGGTGTCCCGGCTTGCGACACCCGGGCTGCCAGCTAGCCTTGCTCCGATGCCCTCGTCTCGGGGCAAGCGGAGGCCAGAATGGCTCAAGCCTTGGTGAACACTTTCAGGCGCGTAGACCTCGGCTGGGTGCGGATCGAGATCGCCCTACTGGTCGGCGCGGTCATCCTTGCGGGCTGATTGGCCTCAGGCTCATTGCAGGGCGTTAGCTTGACTTTAGGGGTTTTGGGAGCGATATGCCCCTCGCGTTCCATCGATTGGAGCGATATCGGCGCTCCGGAAGCGTGAAGGGTCCAGAAGGATCCAGCCCGTTGAGCCCTGAAAAGATCGCATGATCGCCCGCGCACGCCGGGCCATCCCAAAAAGCAGCGCTTCGGCGGACCCGAGACAAATCGGGCGTCCGCGCGTTTGCGCACACGAAAGAACCTCCCACTTGACCCAGTTCAAAGACCCCAAGTTTTCAGATTTGGGACTCAACGCCTCGATCCTTAAGGCGCTGACCGACAAGGGCTATACCGATCCAACCCCGATCCAGGCGCAGGCCATTCCCGGCGTCATGGCGGGCCGCGATCTGCTCGGCATCGCGCAGACCGGCACGGGCAAAACCGCCGCCTTCGCCCTTCCCATCCTCCACCGCCTTGCAGCCGACCGTAAGCCCGCTCCGAAGCGCGGCTGCCGCTGCCTTGTGCTCTCGCCGACGCGTGAGCTTGCAACGCAGATCGCTGAAAGCTTCCGCGCCTATGGCGCGCAGCTCGGCATGACGGTCGCCACGATCTTCGGCGGCGTCGCCCACGGCCCGCAGCGCTCTGCGCTCGCCCGCGGCGTCGACATCATCGTTGCAGCGCCCGGCCGCCTGCTCGACCACCTTGGCGAGCGCGACGCCGATCTCTCCAAAGTCGAAATCTTCGTTCTCGACGAAGCCGACCAGATGCTCGACATGGGCTTCATCGTCCCAATTCGTCAGATCGTGAAGCACCTGCCGAAGCAGCGTCAGAACCTGTTCTTCTCCGCCACCATGCCGTCCGACATTGGCAAGCTGGCGGGCGAGTTGCTGCATGACCCGCTCAAGGTCTCGGTGGCGCCGCCCGCGACAACCGTCGAGCGCGTCAACCAGCAGGTCGTTTTCGTCGAAGCCGGCCGCAAGCGCGGGCTGCTGACGGAGCTGTTTGCCGACCCGGCCTTCAAGCGCGTGCTGGTGTTTACCCGCACCAAACGCGGCGCCGACAAGGTCACCCGTATCCTCGAAGGCGGCGGCGTTACTGCCTCGGCCATTCACGGCAACAAGAGCCAGGCCCAGCGTGAACGCGCGCTGGCCTCGTTCAAGTCCGGTGATGTCCGCGCCCTCGTGGCGACCGATATCGCCGCCCGCGGCATAGACGTGTCGAGCGTGACACACGTCGTGCAGTACGAGCTGCCGGAAGTTCCCGAGCAGTATGTCCACCGCATCGGCCGCACCGCGCGCGCCGGCACGGATGGTTCGGCCGTGGCGTTCTGCGCCGAGGACGAGCGTCCGCTGCTGCGCGATATCGAGAAAGTGACCCGCCAGAAAATCCCCAGCGTCGATCGCCGCGGCGATGCAGCGCTTGGGCAGCTCTCGGCCAATGTCACGGATGGCGAGAAGAGGGGCCGTGTCGAATCACGCGGTCGTCCGCAGCCGCGCCGTCAGCAACAGCAGAAACCGCGCCGCAGCGAACCCCGTGGCGAGCATCGCGGCGATCCGCGCGGCGACCAGCACGGCCTCGACACGCGCCCGGAACACCTCCAGCACGAGCCTCGCGGCGAGGGTGAGGGCAGGTCGCGCCGTCGCCGTCGCGGCGGCGGCAATGGCAAGCCCAACGGGAACTCGCCCGGCTGGGCCGGCGCCGAAGCGAAGTCCGGACAGCGCCCTGGTCAGCAGAACGACGCAAAGAAGAACGGCGGCCAGAAATCGGCGAACCATCGCAAGGGCCAGCCGCGCGGCGGCGAAGGCCCGGTGCGTAATGATGTGATGAAGGTGAATGCCGGCCGGCCCTCCGGACCTGTGGTTTCGGCCGATCAGCTGATGAAGCACCTTTCGTCCAGCAACCCTTGGTCGAAGCAGGGTTAATCGGCCTCTAATCGGCTCAAAAAAAGCAATCGCCGCCGACCTTGCGGTCGGCGGCGACGCTTCCTGTTCCCGGCGGGGGGACGTGGGGGGACTAGATCGCCGGGTTTCGGAACTTTTTTCCCATGTCCTCTACAAACACTGCCCGGACATAACTGCCGTGCGCGCGAGGGGTTCCGGGAGTGTCTGTTATTTGGGAAGGGTCAGTTCGATTCCAAGGGGCCGGCTGCAGGTTCCCGATTGCGCCTTACAGCCGCTTCGAGGAAAGTGCATAGACACAGCATGAGTATCTGGTCCCAGTTGGCGAGCCTCGCCCAGCGCGCCTTTGAGGAAGGCGAGGAGCCTTCCCGCGAGGTTGCGACCCCGCTTTGCGGACCTGACGCCAATGATATAGAATTTACTGCGGCTATCGTGGGTCTCGGCGCCAAGCTGGCGAAGGCCGACGGGCTGGTGACGATCGACGAAGTGGCGGCGTTTTCGCGCGTCTTCAGGGCTGCGCCGGGCGATGAAGCAGCGATGCGCCGCGTCTTCGACATCGCGCGGCAAACTGTCGTGGGCTACGAGCACTACGCCCGCCGCATAGCTAAAAGATACCGGGACCGGCCCTGCTTGCTCGAAGGCGTGCTCGACGGCCTGTTCCAGATTGCCGCAGCCGACGGCGCAGTGACCTCCGAAGAGCTCGACTATCTGCGCAGCGTCTCGGACTCGTTCGGCTTCAACGAGGACGACTTCCGCCGCATCAAGGCGAGCCATCTCGGGGCCGACCCCGACGATCCCTACACAATTCTGGGCGTGCCCCACACCGCTACCTTCGAGAAAGTGCGGGAGGCGTACCGTCAGCTCATGCGCGAGAATCATCCCGACACGGCGACCAACACGAAGTCGGCGCCCCGCGAATACGAGCACATCGCGACCGAAAAGGCGGCGGCGATCACCACGGCCTATGCCCGCATCCGCGCGGAGCGGGGTTTTCTCACTCGCGCCGATTGACATTTGGAGCCCTGCGCGCACTTTTTGATTCAGGAGATCCGAATGACCGAGACCTTGGGCAATTCCGACTTCGGCGCGCGTCTTAACCTTGCGTTGCAGAAGCTGGGCGGCTTCCTGGGCAAGGCTGGATTCGGACTGTTCCTGCTGGCCGCGGCCGTGGCGGCCCTCGTCGCCACCACATTTATCGGCCTAATGCTGGCCATCGCGGCCATCTTCCTCACCTTCGCTCACTCCATCAGCCGGCCTCGCAGCCGCCAGGGCGACCCCAATACGCTGGAGGCGCGCAACACCGCCGACGGCTGGGTGATCGAGAGCTAAACCCAATAATCTGCAAGGCTTGCGTGAGGTCCATCACGGGTCCATTGGGTCCGGGCGTCACGCATATGTGAATCACCCGTGGTTTCGGGGACTGGATCGGGGGACAGGATGAAGCCCGCGGATTTCGCGCTGCTCTTCGCCGTCTGCCTGATGTGGGCGCTCAACCTTGTCATCACACGCTGGGCGGTGTCGGCTGCCGAGGTGCCGCCGATTTTCTTTGCGGGGGTGCGGCTGGGGCTGGTCGGACTGGTGTTGTCGCCCTTCCTTTTCCCGGCCCCGCGGCAGATCGGATTGATGTTCCTAATCGCGATGGGCATGGGGGCGGTGCAGTTCGGCCTGCTGTTCCTCGGCTTGGCCAATGCATCGGCCAGCGCGGCGGCTGTCATCGGACAACTGGGCGTGCCGATCACCACGATCTTCTCGATCATGTTCCTTGGCGAGCAGATCGGCTGGAGGCGCGGCCTCGGCATCATCATGAGCTTTGTCGGCGTTCTCATCATCGCCATCGAACCAGAACGCTTGTCGCTGACGCTCGGATTGATCCTTCTGTTCCTTGCCGCGGTCTCTTCCTCGGCAGCCAGCATCCTGATGAAGCGGATCACGCCGATGCCGGCGATGAAGCTGCAGGCCTGGGTCGGCGCGTTCTCGGTCATTCCGCTGATGGCGCTATCGTTTGCAGCCGAGACCGGGCAGGCGGCCGCCGCCTTTTCCGGCAATCTGCTGATCTATGCCTCGACGGCCTTCGCCGTGCTGGCGGTGTCGATATTCGGACACGGCACGTTCTACCGGATGATCAAGCGATATGATGTGACGTTGATTTCGCCGCTTACGCTGATGACGCCAATTCTCGGCGTGGCCCTCGGCATCGGTCTGCTGGGTGAGCCGCTGACCTTGAAACTGGCGGTTGGAGCCGTGGTGGCGCTGATCGGCGTGGCGGTGATCATGGTGAGGCCGAACCGGCGCTTCCCCGAAGCCGCGGTTGGCGACAAGATCGGCCAATGACCCTGCGAATCATCAAGGCGCCCAGTCCCAACTTCAACGAGCGGCTCCATCCGCTCGACATGCTGGTGCTGCACTATACCGGAATGGAGAGCGGCCCGGCGGCGCTCGCGCGCCTGCAGGACACGAACGAGCCCCGCGTCTCCGCCCATTACATGGTTGAGGAGGACGGTCGCGTTTTCGCCCTGGTGCCGGAAGACAAGCGCGCCTGGCAGACGGGGCGCAGCTGCTGGCGCGGAGACGAAGACCTCAACTCCCGCTCCATCGGCATCGAGATCGTGAACCCCGGTCACGAATGGGGCTACCGCCCGTTTCCCGATGCGCAGATCGCCGCGGTGATCGAACTTTGCCAGGGCATCCTGTCGCGCTGGCCGATTCCGCAGAATCGCATCGTCGCCCACTCCGACATCGCGCCCGATCGCAAGGAAGACCCTGGCGAGCTCTTCCCGTGGAAGCGCCTGTCCGAAGCCGGCATCGGCTTCTGGCCGAAAAAGGCGCGCCCGGAACCATGGATGATGCATGGCGCATCGCCCGGTGATGCGGGTCTGACAGTTGAGAACTTCCAACGCGATCTCGCCGCCATCGGCTACAGGATCGACGTCACCGGAAAATTCGACGAATCGACCGCGGCCGTCACGCGCGCTTTCCAGCGCCGCTGGCGTCAGAACGCGATCACGGGGGAGGGTGACGCAGAGACCATAGCCCTGGCCAACGCTGTCGCCGCCAAATCGCAGACGACGCCGTAAGACGGTCCTGCGACAGAAATGCTAATCCCGCGTTTACCATTACCGCTCCACCCTCGCGGGGAAGGTTGAGCGGAGTTGGCCATGGCGCCGTCCGGTTCGTCGCCTCTCTATCGTCTAGTCTATACCAGCTCCGCTGTCGGAGTTCTGCGGGCCGACGAACTCGACCGCATCCTTCTCCGTGCAAAAGCATCGAACGCAGCGGCCGGCATCACCGGCCTTCTTCTTTTCCACGAAGGCTCATACCTTCAGGCGATCGAAGGATCGCCCGCCGGCGTGCTCAGCCTGATGGAGCGCATCCGGCGCGATCGCCGCCACACCGGTCTCACCCCGCTCGAATCGCATTCCTGCGAGGCGCGCGCCTTTCCCGGCTCGCCGATGGCCTATGTCGCTCCGCGTAACTTCACGGCCGCCCAGCGCAGCGAGTTCAGCGATTTCCTTGCCGTCGCCCGCAACCGGAGCGCGCTGAGCGACACGCAATCGCTGACCGGCCATCTCTGGTCTTTCCTCTCGTCCTTCCAGGAAATCGAAGCAGCCTGACCGCTGGCCTGCAGGTCACCGCCGGATCAGTCTGACGGGGAAAGCCTACTCAGCCTTCACTTCGGGGAGGTCGCCCGCAGCCGGCAAGCCCTTTTTGGTGAGGAACACCGCGATGTCGCGCTTGTCCTGGTCTGAAAGACCGGACGCCATCGCGGCCATCGTGCCGTTGGTCAGCTTGTCGACCACAGCGACCGGCTCCAGTGTCGCCAGCTTCTCCTGCAAGGGCGCGCCGCCCATGCCCGAACCGTGGCACATCTTGCAGCGGGCTTCGTAAATACCCTGACCTTCTGTCGGCCCGGCGAACGCCGCCGGCGCGGCGACCAGTCCGAGACCAAGCACGAGAACAGACGTCAGTTTCATACGAACCCTCCAGGTAACGCGATGGGCAGCTTTTACTGGCCCGAAGCTGAACAGGCCATAACCAAGCGCAGTTTCTTGCCTCATCGCGGCCTTGCGAGCCCAGAAACGGGTTGAATCGCTCAATCCGTCGCAGGGCCCCTGAAGATGTGCTATCATGAGCTTTCGATCAGGCGGCCGGGCGACCACTGGCAGGCAACTGCTGGAGGAAAGTCCGGGCTCCACGATGGCTAGGCGGCGGATAACGTCCGCCCGGAGAAATCCGAGGGATAGCGCCACAGAAAGCAAACCGCCTTTCCGGTTCGCCGGGGAGGTAAGGGTGAAAGGGTGCGGTAAGAGCGCACCGCGTTGCTGGCGACAGCAACGGCAAGGCAAGCCCCGCCTGGAGCAAGACCGAATAGGGACGGGCGTCGAGCCAATCCTCCGGGAGAAGTTCGACAGGCGCGCCATAGCGTTCCGTCCGGGTTGGTCGCGTGAGGCGGTCCGCAAGGGCCGTCCCAGATGAATGGTCGCCTATCCGCACCGATCCATTCGGAGACGTGCGGTGGACAGAACCCGGCTTACAGGCCGCCTGATCGAGTTTATCCTTTCCTGTGAACAGCTCCGGCCTGCGCGCTCCACAGCGCGAAGGCCCATGATTCAAGGTTGAATCGAAGACAAGCCCGCAGGCCGCAAATCAGTTATCCACATGGGCGGGAAAGTCGCTCACCAACCTACTCGATTTGTTCTGCGCCATCGGCCTTCCAATGGTTAATGCGTCCCTAACGTTCCATTGTTTCCCATAGTCTCCCATGCTATCCCCGAACTTCCGCGGTAGGGGCATCGCGGTGGGCTTTTAAGTGGGTGCGCAGCTTCGGTCGGGGCCAGCGCTTAGCGGGCAAATCGGGACAATGTTTCTCTCCTCCTACGAGAGCAGTGTGGACGTTAAGAAGCGGGTTTCGATCCCCGCGCCTTTCCGCAAATCGCTTGGCGGGGAGGACAGCGTTTTCCTATGGCCGTCGCTCGACAAGCCATGTCTTGAGGGAGGCGGAATGAAACTGGTCGGCCGTTTCCAGCGCGCCATATCCCGCCTGAAGCCGCTGGATCCGCGCCGCAATGCGCTTGAGACCTCGATCTTTGGCCAGGGCCGTTTTGCGAAGTTCGATGAGGGTGGACGTATCGTGCTGGAGGCCGATCAGCTGAGCTACGCCGGTATCGCCGACAAGGCCCGCTTCGTGGGCCTAGGCGACCGATTCCAGATCTGGGCGCCCGCTGCGCACGAGCCGCGCCTCGCCGAGCTGCGCAAGCTGGCGCTGGAAAGCGCCAACCTTCTCGAAGCCGTCGATGACGCCGACGAAATGCAGGTGGCGGCCGAATGACGCCAGCCCCGGCCGCTCATATCCCCGTCCTGGTAGAAAAAGTGATCGAGGCGCTCGCCCCAGTCGACGGGGCCGTGATGGTCGATGCAACCTATGGCGGCGGCGGCTATGCCCGCGCTGTGCTTGCGGTCGCCAACTGTACGGTGCTCGCCGTCGACCGCGATCCTGACGCGATGGAGCGCGCCTGGGCGCACGCAGGGAAGGATCCGCGCCTCGTTCCGGCTTCTGGCCGTTTCGGTGAACTCGAATCCATCGTCCACGCATCCGGTTACGAGAAGGTCGATGGGGTGATGTTCGACCTCGGCGTCTCTTCCTTCCAGATCGACGAGGCCGACCGCGGCTTTTCCTTCATGCGCGAAGGTCCCCTGGACATGCGGATGGAAAAGCGCGGGCCCAGCGCCGCCGAGGCCGTCAACCGTCTGACCGAAGGCGAACTGGCGGACATCTTCCATTTCCTCGGCGAGGAGCCGCAGGCCCGCCGCGTTGCCCGCGGCATCGTCCACCGCCGCCGCTCTCAGCCGTTCGAGACGACGCTGGACCTCGCCGCCACCATCGAAAAATCGCTCGGCGGCAGGCGCGGCAAGCCGACCCATCCGGCGACCCGCTCCTTCCAGGCCCTACGCATGTGGGTGAATGACGAGACCGGCGAGCTGGTGAAGGCGCTTTCTTCTGCAGAACGTGTGCTGAAACCCGGCGGACGGCTGGTCGTCGTAACCTTCCATTCAATCGAAGATCGCATCGTCAAAATGTTCCTGCGCGACCGTTCGGGTCACGCGCCCGGAGCGTCTCGACACCTGCCTGGCCAGCCGAAAGGCGCCGCCCCCTCATTCGAGGTGTTGCAGCGCAAGCCGATCGAGCCGAACGAGGCGGAAACCGAGGCTAACCCGCGATCGCGGTCGGCGCGTCTGCGCTGGGCGCTGCGGACCGAGGCGGCCGCGTGGCCGGAGAAGGCAGGCGAGGACATGCCGCGTCTGCCGGGGCTGAAACAGCTCGAAGGAGTTGCGTGATGAAACGTCTTCTGATCGTCGGAGGCCTCGTCCTCGCCGTCCTCGCCGTCGCCGTCTATCGCGCCAAGCTCGGCGCCGAGGAAACGGAAGCCAAGATCAACGATCTACAGGCGGAAACCCGCAAGGTGACCGAGGAGATCGCGGTAATGAAGGCGGAGGAGGCCTATCTCTCCCGGCCTGAACGCATCGGCCCGATCGCGCGCGAGCAGCTCGGCCTGCAGCCGGCGCGGCCCGAGCAGTACACCGCCGCCGAGGCGCTCTCCGGCCGTCTCGGCCAGGAGCGCCTGACCCTGCCGGACGCGCCGCCCAAAGCCGCGGCGCCGAAGCCGGACAACAAGCGCGTGCCCAAGCCGGTAGAGCCGCCTATCGTGGAGACCCCCGCGCAATGATTCAGGGACGGCCATACGAAGACAGGTGGGGGCCACGGCGCGCGCGCATCATTGCGGGCGTGCTGGCCCTGCTGTTCGTCGTGGTCGTCGGACGCTCGGGCTATGTCGCCCTCAACCATCCGGCGGAGGCCGCCGAGCGCAGCATCGCCCAGCAGGTCCGCCGCGCCGACATCGTCGACCGCAGGGGCGATCTCCTGGCGACGTCGCTGTCGGCCTGGTCGCTCGCCGCCGACCCGCGCGCGATCTGGGACGCCAAGGAAGTCGCCACCGCGCTAAAGACCGTGCTGCCCGAGATCAACGTCAAGGACCTGACCAAGCGCCTGTCCGACCGCGAGCGTCATTTCGTCTGGATCCTGCGCGGCCTTTCCCCGCGCCAGAAACAGGCGGTGTTCGAACTCGGCCTCGAAGGTCTCCGCTTCGAGGAAGAATCCCGCCGCGTCTATCCGCGCGGCAAGCTGGCCGGGCATTTCATCGGCTTCACCAACGTTGACGGCAAGGGCGTCGAAGGCGCGGAAGCGGCATTCGACGAGCGCCTGGCGCGCGGCGGCGAGCCGGTGAAGCTGACCATCGATGCGGGCGTGCAGTTCAGCCTCGAGGATGAACTCGAACGCGCCTATGCCGATTTCGACATGAAGGGCGGGGCAGGCGTCGTGCTCGACGCCTCGACCGGCGCGATCCGGGCCATCGCCTCCTGGCCGGCGATCGATCCCAACCGCCCCGGCGACCGCACCGACTTCGCCAAGCCCAACCGCGCGATCAGTTCGCTCTACGAGCTGGGCTCGATCTACAAGCCCCTGACCGTCGCCGCGGCGCTCGAAGCCGGCGCGCTGCGCCCGCGCGACACGTTCAACGTCTCGACGCCGCTGAAGATCGGCGCCGCGACCGTGCGCGATCCGCATCCGCTAGAGCACCCACAAGCGGTGACCGCTACCGACATCCTCGCCTTCTCCTCGAACATCGGCGCAGTCGAGATCGCGCGCCAGCTCGGCACGGCGAAGCAGAAGGATTTCCTCGCGAGCGTGGGGCTGCTCTCACGCCTCGCCTATGACGGGCCGCAATCGGCGGCCCCGCTGACGCCTTCGGAATGGGATGCGCTCACCTCGGCGACCGTCAGCTATGGCCACGGCCTTGCGGTGACGCCGCTGGCGTTCGCGATGACCTACGCCCCGTTCGCCAATGGCGGGCAGTATCTCTCGCCCGTCTTCCTCGAACCGATCCAGCCGACCAAGCTGGAGAAGCACCGCGTGATATCCGAGGAGACCGCGCGCTCGGTGATGGCGATGATGCGCGACACGGTCGTGCGCGGCTCCGGCCAGAACGCCAACGCGCCGGGCTATGAAGTCGCCGGCAAGACGGGCACCGCAGAAAAACCCGGGCCGGACGGTTACGATCCGGACAGGAACATCACGTCGTTCGCCGCGGTTTTCCCGGCATCCCGCCCTCAATTCGTCGTGCTTGTCGTTCTCGATGAGGCCCAGCCCAGAACGGGCGACGCGCGCACGGCAGCCTACACTGCAGCCTCGATCGCAGGACGCGTCATCGCGCGCGCGGCCCCGCTTCTGGACGTGCAGCCCGTGCTGACCAGCGCGGCGTCGGCTTCGCCGCCCGCCGCTTCGGCTCAGCCCGTCGCGCTGCGCACGGTGTCGGAGGCGCGGGCGCAATGAAACTCGACAGGCTCATCGCGGGCGCGCCCGCCACACAGATCCCCTCGATAGAAATAACTGGCATCACGGCGGACAGCCGCAAGGTGAAGCCGGGCTATCTGTTCGCCGCTCTGCAGGGCGTGGCGAAGGACGGCCGCGAATATATCGACGGCGCGATCAAGGCTGGCGCGGCGGCGATCCTCACCGATGAACGCCCCGGCGCGTGGAGCGTGCCGGCCGTGCGCGCCGCCGACCCGCGCCTCGCGCTGGCCAGGGCCGCCGCTGCTTTCTTCCCGAGCCAGCCTGCGATCGTCGCAGCCGTTACCGGCACCAACGGCAAGAGTTCAACGGTCGATTTCCTGCGCCAGATCTGGTCGAACATGGGCCGCAAGTCGGCGTCGATGGGAACGCTGGGCGCCATCGGGCCTTCGGGCGTGATCGATCTCGGGCATACGACGCCCGATCCGGTGGCGATCCACGAGACGCTCGATCGGCTGGCGAAGGAAGGTGTGACGCACGCAGCGATGGAGGCGTCCAGCCACGGCCTCGCACAGCACCGACTCGACGGCGTCAAGCTGGCGGCGGGCGCGTTCACCAACCTGACGCAGGACCATCTCGACTATCACAGCGATTTCGACGATTACCGCCGCGCCAAGATGCGGCTGTTCGCCGAGCTGCTGCCGAAGGGGGCGCCGGCCGTGATCAACGCCGACAGCCCGGAGCGGGAGGCGTTCGAGGCCGCGGCGAAGGCGGCGGAGCTTAAGCTGTTCACCGTCGGCTGGCGCGGGCGCGACCTGCGCATCGGCGAGGCTCTGCCGCGCGGGACGGGACAGGACCTGGTGATCCAGTGGGGCGATGAGCCGGGCAATGAGCGCAAGGTTCACCTCCCGCTGATCGGCGAGTTCCAGGCGCTGAATGCGCTGTGCGCGGCGGGCATCGCCATGTCGCTGGGCGATGACGTGGGCAAGGTTCTCGACGGGCTTGAGGTTCTCAAGGGCGTGCATGGCCGGCTGGAGCTGGTCGGGCAGACGGCGGCGAAGTCGCCGGTTTTCGTCGACTATGCGCATACGCCGGACGGTTTGAATGTTCTGCTGCGCGCCGCGCGGCCGCACGTGCGCGGCAAGTTGATCGTGGTGTTCGGCTGCGGCGGCGATCGCGACGCCACCAAGCGCCCGATCATGGGCGATGTGGCGCGGCGGCTGGCGGACGAGGTGATCGTCACGGACGACAATCCGCGCTCAGAGGATCCTGCGAAAATCCGTGCGGCAATACGCAAGGGCGTTCCCGACGCCAGCGAGATCGGCGACCGGGCGTCGGCCATCCTCGAAGGCGTGCGCCGCCTCAAGGCGGGCGATGCGCTGGTGATCGCAGGCAAGGGCCATGAGACCGGGCAGATCGTGAAGGGCGTGACCATTCCGTTTTCCGATTTCGACGTCGCGCGGTCGGCGCTGCAGCAAACCGGGGGGCAGAATGCCTGACGCACTCTGGACATCCGAAGAGGCCGCAAAGGCGAGCGGCGGCAAGGCGCAGGGGACCTGGGCGGTCAACGGCGTCTCGATCGACACGCGCTCGCTGCAGCCGGGCGACATGTTCGTGGCGCTGAAGGACGCGCGCGACGGGCATGATTTCGTGGCCGATGCGTTCGCTGCAGGCGCCGGGGCCGCGCTGGTCTCGCGCGATATTCTGGGTGGACAGCCGGGGCTGGTGGTGGATGACGTGCTCGTCGGGCTTCAGAGGTTGGGCCTCGCGGCGCGGGCGCGGACGCAGGCGACTTGCGCCGCCATCACGGGCTCGGTGGGCAAGACCAGCGTGAAGGAGATGCTGGCGCGGATCTTCCGTGCGGCGGGCAGGGCGCACTGGTCGGACAAGTCGTTCAACAATCACTGGGGTGTGCCGCTCACTCTTGCCAGGATGCATAAGTCGACCGAGCGCGCGATCTTCGAGATCGGCATGAGCACGCCGGGCGAGATCGCGCCGCGCTCCAGGATGGTGCGGCCGCACATCTCGATGATCACCCGGATCGCGCCGGCGCACCTGCAGGGCATGGGTTCGGTCGAGGCGATCGCCGACGAGAAGGCGCAGATCTTCGCGGGGCTCGAGCCCGGCGGCGCGGCGATCCTGCCGGACAAGGACTATTTCTTCGAGCGGCTGAAGCGCCACGCGGCGCAGCTGCAGCCGAGCGCCGATTTCCTTACCTATGGCGGGGCGCGCGGACCGAAGAGCGCGACGCCGCTGTCCTACCGGACCGACGGCCTCACCTCGCAGATCGAGATCGACGTGATGGGCGATGTCGTCACGGTCAGGCTCGATGCGGTGGGCGAGCACTGGGCCGCCAACGCCGCGCTCGCCCTGATTGCCGCAGTCGTTGCAGGGGTTGCCCCAAGGGCGGCGGCCGATGCGCTCTGCGGCTATGCGCCGCCGGCCGGCCGGGGCGTCGCGGAGGCTCTCAGGCTGCCGGGCGGCGGCGAAGCAACGCTGGTCGACGACGCCTACAACGCCAATCCGGAATCCATGCGCGCCGCCCTCGAAGGCCTCGCACGCCGCCCCGGCCGCAAGATCGTGGCGCTCGGCGAGATGCGCGAACTGGGCGATGGCTCCGCAGCGTTGCACGCCGGCCTCGCCACGCCGATCCTCGCCGCGAACGTTTCAGCGGCGGTTCTTTCCGGCGGCGAGATGAGTCATCTCGCCGCAGAGCTGCGGCGTCGCAACGCGCAAATCCGAGTCGAACATGTCACAGGCCCGGCCGAAGCGTCCGAGATCGTCAAAAGCTGGTTGCAACCGGGCGACGCGGTCTTGATCAAAGGCTCGAATGCATCCGGCATGGCGCGTGTTGGAGCGGCGCTCAGGGCAATGAGCGAAGGCGTCGCACCGTCGCAGAAAGCGTCAGGGGCGTAAGATGTTGTACGAGCTTCTCTCGCCCTATACGGGCGACCTCAACCTGTTCTCGTTCATCACGTTCCGCGTCGCGCTCGCCCTCGCGACCGCGCTGATCCTGACGCTGATCTTCGGCCACCCGATGATCCTCTGGCTTCGCAAGAGGCAGGGCAAGGGCCAGCCGATCCGCGAGGATGGCCCGGCTTCGCACATGTCGAAAAAGGGCACGCCCACCATGGGCGGTTTCCTCATCCTGTTCGGCATCGCCGCGGGGACGCTGCTCTGGGCCGATCTCGGGAACCAGTATGTCTGGATCGTCTTCCTGGTGACGCTGGCCTTCGGCGGCGTCGGCTTCATCGACGACTACCAAAAGGTCACCAAGAAAGGCGCCAAGGGCCTCTCCGGCAAGATCCGCCTCTTGATGGAGTTCGCCATTGCGGCGGGCGCTGTCTGGTGGATCACGCAATACGCGCCGCAGATGGTCGACGCGGCCGTCTCCAGCGGCAGCCTCGCCGAGCCTCCGCCAGCCAACTTCCAGACCTCGCTGGCGCTGCCCTTCCTCAAGAACTTCCTGTTCGACCTCACCATCTATGGCTTCATCGCCTTCGGCGCGTTCGTCATCGTCGGCGCCGGCAATGCGGTGAACTTCACCGACGGCCTCGACGGCCTCGCCATCGGCCCGGTGATGATCGCGGGCGCCACGTTCGGCTTCATCGCTTACGCCTGCGGCACGCCGCGCTTCGCTGACTATCTGTTGCTGACGCCGACGCCCGGCACGGCCGAACTCGCCGTCGTCGCCGGTTCGCTGGTCGGCGGCGGCCTCGGCTTCCTGTGGTACAATACGCCGCCCGCCAAGATTTTCATGGGCGACACCGGCTCGCTCGCCCTCGGCGGCGGCCTCGGCGCCATGGCGGTCTGCGTCAAGCACGAGCTGGTGCTCGCCATTGTCGGCGGCCTCTTCGTGCTGGAAGCCCTGTCGGTGATGATCCAGGTCGTCGTGTTCAAGATGACCGGCAAGCGCGTCTTCAAGATGGCGCCGATCCACCACCATTTCGAAAAACTCGGCTGGTCCGAGCCCACCGTCGTGATTCGCTTTTGGATCATCGCCTTCCTGCTCGCGCTCGCGGGCCTCGCCACGCTGAAGCTGAGGTGAGGAACGCTTGATCCCTGTTCGCACCTTCGAGGGAAAGGAAGTGGCGGTCTTCGGTCTCGGCCGATCCGGCATTTCCGCTGCGCGCGCCTTGATGGCCGGCGGCGCCCGCGTGTGCGCCTGGGACGACAATGAAGTCGCGCGCAAGGCGGCGGAGGCGGCAGGCGTTCCCGTCGTCGACCTCAACCGCCGCGACTGGCAGACTTTCGCAGCCCTCGTCCTCGCGCCCGGCATCCCGTTCAAATACCCCGAGCCGCACCGCTTCGTGCGCATGGCGCAGCTGGTGAACGTGCCGGTCATCGGCGACATGGAGCTGTTCGCCCGCGCCGTCGCCGAGCTGAAGGAGTTCGAGCGTCCGCGCATCGTCGGCATCACCGGCACCAACGGCAAGTCGACCACGACGGCGCTGGTCGGCCACATTCTCAAGCAGTGCGGCAAGGATGTGCGTGTCGGCGGCAATATCGGCGTCGGCGTGCTCGACCTCGACAAGCTGCATGGCGGGGCGATCTACGTCCTCGAACTTTCCTCCTACCAGCTCGACCTCGCTGAATCGCTGAAGTGCGACGTCGCCGTGATGCTGAACCTGTCGCCCGACCATCTCTCGCGCCATGGCGGCATGGACGGTTATGTGCAGGCCAAGCGCCGCATCTTCCGCAACCAGGGCCCGGCCGACTGGGCCATCATCGGCGTCGACGACACCCGCAGCCAGGTGATGTGCACCCAGCTCACCTCCGAGGGCCTGCGCAAGGTGATGCCTGTCTCCTCCGAATACGGCCTCGGCCGCGGCGTCTCCGTGCTCGAAGGCCAGCTTGCGGATTCCATGACGGGCCGCGCGATCGCCCCGCACGACATCTCGAAGGCGCGCGCGCTCCCCGGCAAACACAACCACCAGAATGCCGCTGCGGCCTATGCCGTGTGCCGCGCGCTCGGCCTCGAGCCCAGCGACATTCTCGCGGCGATGGAAACCTTCCCCGGTCTGCCGCACCGGCTGGAGCTCATAGGCACGCTCGAGGGCGTGCGTTTCATCAACAACTCCAAGGCGACCAACGCGCAGGCAGCCGAGCAGGCGATGCGCGCCTATCCCGGCTCGTACTGGATCGTCGGCGGCCGGCCGAAGGAAGAGGGAATCGACGATCTCGCCCCGCTGTTCGGCACGATGAAGAAGGCCTACCTGATCGGCGAGTCGACCGAAGCCTTCGCCCGCGTGCTTGCGGGCAAGCTCGACGCCGTGAAGTCCCGCACCATCGATGCAGCGGTCGAGGCCGCCTACGAAGACGCACGCAATTCCGGCGAGACTTCGCCCGTCGTGCTGTTCTCGCCCGCCTGCGCGAGCTTCGACCAGTTCCGCGATTTCGAGCAACGCGGCGAGGCGTTCCGCCAGGCGGCGTCCAAGCTCGTGAAGCGCCGCACTCCGACCGAGCCCGCGTGATCCCATGCAGATCTTCCGCAGGTCCGACACATCGCCTCTGGCCGAGTGGTGGCGCACGGTCGACAAGGGACTCATCGCTGCGGCGCTGATCCTGCTCGGCGCCGGGCTTGTGCTCTCGCTGGCCGCCGGACCCGCCGCTTCGAGCCGCATCGGCCACGCCGACCCGTTCTATTTCGTCTATCGCCAGGCGCTGTTCGCTTGCGTCGCGGCGCTGGTCCTGATCGCATCGTCTACGCTCGACGCCGCATGGGCGCGCCGGCTGTGCGCCGCGATCTTCCTCGCCTGCTTCCTGTTGATGGCGGTGATGCTGCTTATCCCGGGCGAGGTGGGTCATGAGGCGAAGGGCGCGACGCGCTGGCTGCGCTTCGGCGGCACGACCTTCCAGCCTTCCGAGCTCATCAAACCCGCGGTGATCGTATTGTCGGCATGGCTGCTGGCCCAGCGCGACCAGTTCCCGCAGGGGCCCTGGGCGCCGATCGCGTTTGCGTTCTACGCCGTGACGATGGGCCTCCTGCTGCTGCAACCCGATGTCGGGCAGGCGGCGTTGCTGACCGCGGGCTTCGTCATCGTCTTCTTCGTCTCGGGCCTGCCGTGGCTATGGGCCAGCGCCTTCGTGGTCGGCGGGGCCGGACTGGGCTACGGCCTCTACCAGCTGCTGCCGCATGTGCGCTTCCGGGTGAACTCCTTCCTCAACCCGACCGAGTACGACACCTACCAGATCGACAAGGCGCGCGAGGCGATTGAGCGCGGCGGCATGTTCGGCGTCGGCCCCGGCGAGGGCACGGTGAAGCGCGCGCTGCCGGATGCGCATACCGACTTCATCTATTCGGTGGCGGGCGAGGAGTTCGGGCTGGTGCTGTGCGTCCTGCTCACGCTGCTGTTCGCAGTGATCTCGATCAAGGGCATCGTGGCGGCGTCGAAGCAGCCTGATCTCTACCAGCGCGCGGCCGGCGTCGGGCTCTATTCGCTCTTCGGCCTGCAGGCCGTGATCAACATGTCGGTCAATCTCAGCCTGATCCCGCCCAAGGGCATGACGCTGCCGCTGGTGTCGTCGGGAGGCTCGTCGCTGATCGGAACCGCCCTGACTCTTGGGCTTGCACTCGCCCTCACGCGCAAGCAGCCTGAAACATCACTCTTTCACCTGAGACACGTATGACCGGCGACGTCAGCGCAAAGCCACTGGTGGTCATCGCGGCGGGCGGCACGGGCGGCCACATGTTTCCGGCGCAGGCGTTCGCCGATGAAATGCGGGCGCGCGGCTGGACCATCGCTCTCGTCACCGACGAGCGCGGCAAGAAATACGCAAAGGATTTCCCCGCCGACTGGCGCCTCGAAGTGGAGGCCGCGACATTCGGTTCGAAAATGCCGCACAAGCTGCTGGCCTCGGCGCTGAAGCTGCGCAAGGGCACGGCCGAGGCGAAGAAGAATTTCGAGAAGACCAAACCGGCGCTCATCGCCGGGTTCGGCGGCTATCCATCCTATCCCTCGCTGTCGGCGGCGCGGTCGATGGGCCTGCCGATCATCATCCACGAACAGAACTCGGTACTGGGCCGCGTCAACCGGCTGTTTGCGGGCGTGGCGAAATTCGTCGCGTGCGGCTTCGACCGGCTGGACAAGTTGCCGCCGGCAGCGTCCGGCGTGAAGCGCGTGGTCGGCAATCCCGTGCGCAATGCGATCAAGGCGGTGCGCGAGCGGCCGTACCCTGAACTCTCCGACAGCGGCCCGATCAACATCCTCGTCACCGGCGGCAGCCAGGGCGCGCGTCTGTTCGGCGAGGTGATCCCCGCCGCCATAGCCTCGCTGCCGCCTGAACTACGCGCGCGGCTCGTCGTCGTGCAGCAGGCGCGGGAGGAGCAGGTGGACGAGGTCCGCGCCGCCTATCGCGCCGCCGGGGTGCGCGCGACGGTGGAAAGCTTCTTCACCAACATGCAGGACCGGCTGGCCGCCTGCCACATGGTCATCGCCCGCTCCGGCGCCTCGACCGTCACCGAACTCGCCATCGCCGGCCGGCCGTCGATCCTCATTCCGCTCGCCATCGCCACCAACGACCACCAGACCGCCAACGCCGAGGGCATGGTGACGGCCGCCGCCGCCGATGTGGTCCCGGAGCCGAAATTCACCGCGGAACTGCTGGCCCCGCTGCTGACCGAGCGGCTGTCCAATGCCGGCGTCCTGAAAGCGCGGGCGAAAGTCGCCTGGCAGCTGGGCAAGCCCAATGCCGCCCGCGATCTTGCCGACCTTGCCGAACAGGCTGCGGGCGTGACAGGAAAGCCCCATGCGTAAGTCACTCCCCTTCGATGTCGGCGCCGTGCATTTCGTGGGCATTGGCGGCATCGGCATGTCGGGCATTGCGGAAGTGATGCTCAACTTGGGCTATCAGGTCTCCGGATCCGACATCAAGGAAAACGCCAACGCCACGCGCCTCGCGAAACGGGGCGCCAAGATCATGATCGGCCACAAGGCCGAGAACATCGAAGGCGTCGGCGCGCTGGTGATCTCCTCCGCCATCAAGGCCGGCAACCCGGAAGTGGACGCCGCCCGCGCGCTGGCCATTCCGGTCGTGCGCCGCGCCGACATGCTGGCCGAACTCATCCGCCTGAAATGGACCGTCGCCGTCGCCGGCACGCACGGCAAGACCACGACCACCTCGATGGTCGCGGCCCTGCTCGACGGCGTCGGCCTCGACCCCACCGTCATCAATGGCGGCGTCATCAACGCCTACGCCTCCAACGCCAAGCTGGGGCAGGGCGAGTGGATGGTGGTCGAGGCCGACGAGAGCGACGGCACCTTCACCAAGCTGCGCCCCACCGTCTGCATCGTCACCAACATCGACCCGGAGCACATGGACCATTACGGCTCTATGGAAGCGCTGCGCAAAAGCTTCGACACTTTTGTCGAGAACCTGCCGTTCTACGGTTTCGCCGTTCTCTGCGCCGACCATCCGGAAGTCCAGGCGCTGGCTTCCCGCATCCCGGACCGGCGCCGCATCACCTACGGCTTCAACCCGCAGTCCGATCTCTGGGCCGTCAACGTCCGCTCCGAAGCCGACGGCTCGACCTTCGACCTCGTCCTGCGCTCGCGCGGCGAGACGGACCAGACGCGCTGGGTCGGGCTCAAGCTGCCGATGGCCGGCCGCCACAACGTGCAGAACTCGCTCGCCGCCATCGCCGTCGCCCGCGAACTCGGCGGCACGGAGGAACAGATCCGCGCCGCGCTTGCGAAGTTCGGCGGCGTCAAGCGCCGGTTCACCCCCGTCGGCGAGTGGGGCAAGGTCAAGATCATCGACGACTATGGCCACCACCCGGTCGAGATCGCCGCCGTGCTCCGCGCCGCGCGCGACGTGCAGGGCCGCGACCGCAAGGTCATCGCCGTCGTCCAGCCGCACCGCTACACGCGCCTGCGCGACCTGTTCGAGCAGTTCTCCACCTGCTTCAACGACGCCGACCACGTCATCGTCGCGCCGGTATACGCGGCAGGCGAGCAGCCTATAGCCGGCATCTCCTCCGAGGCGCTGGTGAAGGGCCTGATCGACCACGGCCACCGCTCGGCGCGCGCCATAGACAGCCTCGGCAGCCTTGCCGCCATGATCCGCAACACGGTTCAATCAGGCGATGAAATGGTGGTTTGCCTCGGCGCCGGCGACATCACCACCTACGCCAACAGCCTCGCCGAAGATCTGAAACAGCTCTGAGCGGTGAGCGACGGCGCCTGATGCGCAATCCGCCCAGGCGTGCGACAAAACCGTCAGACCTGGCTGTTCTCTTAAGGTTGAACTGGCAGGGGCTTGTGACCCGGGTTGCGTAACGGCAGACGTCGATAGTACAGCGCCTTGAGGCGAGGGAGCAAAATGAACCGCAACATCCTGATCCCGGCCTGCATCGCGCTGGCGATGACGTCGGCGCCGGCCGCATTGGCGCAGGCGGCCGAACCCTACGCTCCGCCCAAGACAAGCTGGGGCGTTCCAGATCTGCAGGGCTTCTGGACCAATTCCTCCATCACCAGGATGACGCGTCCCGGCGGCGTCAACACGCTGGTGATCACGCCCCAACAGGCCAAGGCGCTCGAGGACAAGGACTTCAACAACATCCGCACGGCGGAAGAGAAGAAGCCCACCGACCAGTCGACCGGCGCGCCGGAAAAAGGCAAGGCGCTGCCCGGCGTCGGCAACTACAACGCGGTATGGGTCGATCCCGGCGCGCATGTCGCAGTCATCAATGGCGAGCTGCGCTCGTCCTGGATCGTCGAGCCCGCCAACGGACGCATCCCGTACAAGGCCGGCGGCGGCGCAGCGCGCTATGAAGCCGCGTCCGCGCCGGCCGCTGCAACGCCTGCTCCCGCCGCCAGCGCCGCCTCACGCTCCTATGAAGGCCCGGAGTCGCGCAGCGTCGGCGAGCGTTGCCTCGTCGGCTTCGGCAACACCGGCGGTCCGGTGATGAACAACGTGCTCTACAACAACACCTACCAGATCGTGCAGTCGCCCGGTCACGCGGTGATTCTCGTCGAGATGGTGCACGACGCCCGCATCATCCCGATCGTCGCCGACAGGCAAGCCGCCAAACACGACCCGGGCGCCATCAAGAAATGGCTCGGCGACTCTGTCGGCTGGTACGAGGGCAATATTCTCGTTGTCGAAACGAAAAACGTTCACCCGCAGCAGCGCGGTTACATCTCCGACAGGGGCAAGCTCACCGAACGGTTCACCCGCACGGCCGAGGGGGTCATCCTGTATCAGTTCGAGATCGACGACCCTGACCAGTACACCCAGGTCTGGAAGGGCGAGATGCCGATGCGCACCGCCTCAGGCGCTGTTTACGAATATGCCTGCCATGAGGGGAATTACGGCCTGCTGGGCATCCTCGCAGGCGCGCGGGAACAGGAAAAACGCGGTGCGGGACTGGAGCTTACAGCCGACGACGAGGGCTGAGAGCGGACCGAACGGTCCGGCCCCGTTAATTTTGCTTCACCATGCTGCCCCGCCGGGTTAGGATTCCAGCAACTTTCCGCGCGCTTTTGCTGAGCTGGTAAGTAGCGGCGAAGGCGCCCGCGTTGCAGAACGGCCTGGATGAAACGAGCCATTCCATATCTTGCGATCGCAGCCGGCGTTGTCCTGGCCGGGTTCGCGGCTGTGGCGGTCAACTCACGCGCCGCCGAGGCGTCGTCCGGCCGTGCGCAGTTCGCGCGTCCCAACTATGAGCTGGCGCGCCAAGGCGCCGGGCTCGACCTCTCGCGCTATTCCTCGCTCGCCGACATCAAGCAGCTCGCCGGCATGTCGTCCGACGTGCAGGCCTGCCACGATGCGCTGGCGTCTGCCGGCGTCCGCTTCACCCAGCTTCCCGCCGCCTACTCATCCGCCGGCTGCGGCTTCGACGAGGCCGTGCTGGTGCAGTCCTCGCTCACCGAATGGAAGGCGCGCGAGAAACTGCCTATGGTGTGCGATCTCGCCGCGCGCCTGCACCTGTGGGAGCGCCACATCGTCATGCCGGCGGCGGAAAAATATCTCGGCTCGCCGGTGGTTGAGATCAAGGCGTTCGGCTCGTTCCAGTGCCGCCGCGTCTCAGGCTTCGACCGCCTCAGCCAGCACTCGTTCGGGAAAGCGGCCGACATCTCCGGTTTCAGGCTCGCCGACGGGCGCGAGATCAGCGTGCTCGGCGATTTCTATTCCAAGGGCCCCAAGGGCGATTTCCTCCGCGAGGTTCACGACCGGGGCTGCGACGTGTTCAACGTTACGCTGGGCCCGGACTACAACGAGGAACACAAGAACCACTTCCACCTCGACGTCGGCGGCGAGCACGCCTGCCGCTGAGGGCGGCGCAATAATCCTGTTCCGCTCGTGAACGGCTTCGCGTCTTTGTGCGACCTTGGTGTCTTCGTGTTTGATCCTTTTCAAACCAGACACAAATACGCCGGGGACTTCACGAAGGCGCAAAGAGCGACCGAGGTTACCCTTGCGCACCAGCCAGGGGCTGCTTAATCCCGGCACATGACCAGCTTCCTCGACCGCTTGCCGCCTGTGCGCGGCAAACTGCTTGCCAATGAACAGCTCGCGCCGTTCACCTGGTTCCGCGTTGGCGGCGTGGCCGACGCGCTGTTCCTGCCGAAGGACGAGGCTGACCTTTCGGATTTTCTTGCGAAGCTCGATCCGATCATCCCGGTAACGGTGCTGGGCGCCGCGTCCAACATCATCGTGCGCGATGGCGGCATACCGGGCGTCGTCATCCGGCTGGGTCCGGCTTTCGGAAAGATCGCCACGGATGGATTGCGCGTGGCGGCGGGCGCGGCCGCGCTCGATGCACGCGTGTCGGTCGCCGCCGCGAATGCGGGCATAGCGGGGCTGGAATTCTTCTCCGGCGTTCCGGGCACGATCGGCGGGGCGCTGCGCATGAACGCCGGCTGCTATGGCAGCGAAACAAAGGACGTGCTGGTCGAGGCGCACGCGCTCAATCGCCAGGGCCAGCGCGTCACGCTGAAGAATGCGGACTTCCATTTCACCTATCGCCACACCGAAGCTTCCGAGGATCTGATCTTCCTCGAGGCGCTGTTCGAAGGAAAACAGGACGAGCCCGCCGCCATCCTCGAACGTATCGAGGCGCTGAAGGCGCGGCGCGAGACGACGCAACCGATCCGCGAGAAAACCGGCGGCTCCACCTTCGCCAATCCCGATCCGCCGGGCGCGCCAAACCAGCGGTCTTCGTGGAAGCTGATCGACGAGGCCGGCATGCGCGGCGCCCGCCGCGGCGGCGCACAGGTCTCGGAGATGCACTGCAACTTCCTGATCAATACGGGCGACGCCACCGCCGCCGACATCGAGGGCCTTGGCGAAGAGGTTCGCGCAGCTGTGAAGGCCAAGTCCGGCGTGGCGCTGCGCTGGGAGATCAAACGCCTCGGCCGCCCGGCCCACGACGCCACCGCCGAAGGCTATCTCGCCAAGGACGCGTGAGGAATAACACCGTTGATGTGATCGACATCTCTCTCAACGAGTCATTCTCGGGTAAGCCGAAGGCGCATCCCGAGAATCCCGGTTCGTCAATTCGGGGGAGTGAGCCGTGGCGCCGCAGGCGCGATTTGATCCTGCGGATCAAATCGAATGGCGAACGCCGGAGCGCAAGCGAGAGCCGGGCGAGCCGCATCCACCGCTGTCATTCTCGGGCGCAGGCGCGCAGCGCCGCAGACCCGAGACTCTTTCTGGAAGCGGACCTTCAGGTCCGCGTTCCCCGCGCAGGCGGGGGTGAGCCATGGCGCCAAAGGCGCGGTTTGATCCGGTGGATCAAACCGAATGGTGAACGCCCGGAGCGACAGCGAAGGGCCCCAGTCCTCTTCGGAAAAATGCGCGCGCAGCGCTCCAAAGCCTGAAGCCCGAATTCAGGACAAGCCTTGCGGTCGGCGCTGGACCCCCGCCTTCGCGGGGGCTGCGGCCGAGAGAGCGTGACCAACACAGTCGGATGACTCTGCAGTTTGAAAGAATCTTCAGCCCCGAAATCCCGGCAAAACCGCGCCAGAGTTCATTCCCCGCTGTAGGATAACTTTTTACTTGTCCCCGCGCCTGCCCCGTCAGGCGATACTGCCCGCATGGCGCTGGTCAACATCCTGTTGGCGATCTTCTATCCGCTGGCCCCCGTGGCGCAGCTGATCGAAGGCGTGCGCCACGTGCTTGCCTGCTTCCGCAGAGGCCTCGAGGATCCGGACTATCTCGACGAGCTGAGAGGCGATTACGCCCAGCTCGCAGAGCTCGACCGCGTCATCGCCGACATGGAGGCGATCCTCCACATCGCCGTCTGGCACATGGCCCGCTTCAAGCTGGGTCTCCCTTACCAGGAGCACCGCCGCAATGGCCGGGCCCGGCCGGGCAACCGGCTTAGCGTCGAATCGGTTCAGGGCCGCCTCCAGCGCGCCTGCGGCATGCTGGGCGAGCTCGAGCGCATGGCTGTGCGCCGCGCCTGGCGCCTCAAGCGCCTTATCGACGCCAACCCGCTTGGGCTGGTCGAGCATCGGCCTGCAACGCCGCCGCTGTCATCGACGACGACGATTTTTCAGAGGGTGCGACAAAAATCGTCGGCGGCCAGCCCCAGGGCGGGCCAGCGCATCCGCGCGCCGCCCTGGGGCTGGCGCAATCCCGAAAAAGCAGACTTGATCGCCTCCCTGACGTCCGTCAGCGAGGTCGCACCCTAATGGACCAAAAGCAGAAGCCCGCGGATTCCTCCGCGGGGTTCGCCACATCAGCCCATCGTTTCGCTACTTCGCGGCAACCGGCGCAAGCGCCTTGTAGACGGCCGAGGCCGAGTCCGGCTGGAAGTTGACGGCGCCCGGGCCGCCATTTCCGCGCCGCTGGATCATGCCGACGAAGCCGACATTGTTCATCGCGTCGGCCCAGAACCAGGTGCCGTCGATGCCGAACCAGGAGAACGTGCCCGGCGGGGTCGGCGAGCGATCGCTCGACGGGCCGGCGATGGCGCCGCCATAGCCCCACTGCCGGTTGATGCCCGGCGGGGTCTGGTTCTGGAACATCAGCTCGACGGTTTCAGGCTTGAGGATGCGCTTGCCGTCCAGCTCGCCCTTGTTGAGCAGCATCTGCACGAAGCGCGCATAATCGTGCGTCGTCGAGACAAGACCGCCGCCGCCGGATTCCTCATGATCCTTCTTGAAGAAGGAGCGGTTCTCGGCGTCGGGATAGACGTCCATCTTTCCGGTCTCGGCGTTGCGCGTGTAGACGGTTGCAAAGCGCGGGCGGTCTTTTTCGGTCAGCCAGAAGCCGGTGTCGTTCATGCCGAGCGGGGAGAAGATGTTCTTCTCGAGATATTCCCCGAACGACATGCCCGACAGCTTCTCGACGATGGCGCCCTGGACGTCGATGGCGATGGAATAGCTCCAGCGCGCGCCCGGCTGGGCCAGCAGCGGAATTTCGGCGACGCGCTTCACCATGGAAGCCATGTCCGGCTTGCCCATCGGATTGTCGGCGATGAACATGCGGTCGACTTCGGTCGTGGCGTTGAGCCCATAGCCCATGCCGGCGGTGTGCGTGAACAGCTCGCGCATGGTCGGCGTGCGAGTGGCGGGCTCGAGCGTGCCGTCGCCGTTCATCACCTTCAGGTTGGCGAACTCGGGATAGAATTTCGAGATCGGATCTTCCGGCCGCCAGAGGCCCTTTTCGTAGAGCTGCATCATGGCGACGCCGGTGACCGGCTTGGTCATCGAGCGGATGCGGAAGAGGGTGTTCTCCGTCATCGGCGGGCCGTCGAACGACTGGGCGCCGTGGATCTTGAAGGCGGCGACCTCGCTGTCCTTGAGCAGGATGTATTGCAGGCCGGAAACCTGGCCCTTGTCGACCGCTTCCTTCATCTTGGCGTCGAGCGCCGCAAGGCCCTCGGCCGTGAATGCGCTCTGCGTCGCGACGACGTCGGCTTGCGTCGGCCATTTCGCCGAAGCGGCGGATGGCGCGCCGCCTATGCTGGCGCACGCGGTCAGTGCGGCGACAGAGGCAGCCGCCAGCCAGACCCGCACGCTCTTCAGTCCGATCGTCCACGGCATTCCCGAAGAACTCCCTGCTGTTTCTTGTCTGCCTTACGGAGACGGCGCCCGGAGGGTTTCCAGGCGCCGCTCATCTTCGTTCCGCGTACCGCGAGCACTCTCCCGTTGCGGTTATTGCGAGCCGGCCGGAGCTGCGGACGCAGCAGCCGGCGCAAGCGCCTCATAGACCAGCTTGGCGGAGTCGGCGCGGAAGTTCATGCCGTCCGGACGCGCGCCGCCCATGCGCTGGATCATGCCGATGAAGAACAGGTCGTTCGCCGGGTCGATCCAGAACCAGGTGCCGGCCGCCCCGCCCCAGTAGTAGGTGCCCTTGCCCTGCGGCGAGTTAGCTGCGGCGGGATCTTCCACCACGGCGAAGTCGAGGCCGAACTTGATGCCGGGCTGGCCGGGGTTGGACGTCGTGCCGTCGGAATAGAGGCCCAGCGCGCCGATATGGTTCTGCACCATCAGGTCGACGGTCTCAGGCTTCAACACGCGGTTGCCCGCCAGCTCGCCCTTGTTGAGCATCATCTGGCAGAAGCGCGCATAATCATGCGTCGAGGAGATGAGGCCGCCGCCGCCGGATTCCATCCGGTTGGGATCGGTGAAGCCGGGACGGTCGGGCCGCTCCGGATTCACGGCCAGCGCCGACTTGTCCTTGTCCCACGAATAGACATCGGCAAAGCGCGGCTTCTGCGCTTCGGAGACATAGAAGGCCGTGTCGTTCATGCCGAGCGGCGTGAAGATATTGGCTTTCATGTAGTCGCCGAACTTCTGGCCCGACAGCTTCTGGACAAGATAGCCCTGGATGTCGACGGACACCGAATACGACCAGCGCGTGCCGGGTTCATAGAGCAGGGGGATGCCGGCGATCTTGCCCATCATCTCTTCAAGGTTCGCGGAGGCGAGAACGGCCTGATCGCGGAAGTCGTTGTTGACCGGATCGTTGCCCGACAGGCCGTAACCGAATCCGGCCGTATGGCTCATGATCTCGCGCATTGTCGGCGGGCGCGAGGGATCGGCGAGGATCGCCTTGCCCTTCTTGTCGACGCCCGTCATCAGCTTGAGGCTGGCCAGCTCGGGCGCGTGCTTTGTGACTGGATCGTCCAGCTGCCAGAGGCCCTTTTCGTAGAGCTGCATCATCGCGACGCCGGTGATCGGCTTGGTCATCGAGTAGATGCGGAACAGCGAGTCGGTCGTCATCGGCGTTCCGGTCTTCGGATCGCCCGACTGGACGCCATAGGCCTTGAACTGCGCGATGTCGCCCTTGTGGCCATAGATCGTCACCATGCCTGCGACGTCCTGGTCGGCGACCGATTTCGCCATCGCCGCATCGAGCGCGGCGAGGCCTTCGGCCGTGACGCCGAGCGTCGCGGAATCAGCGACTGCGGTCGCGGGCCATGCCTGATTGTCGGCTGGCTTGGCTGCGGCGACTTCAGCGGCCGGCGCCACGGGCTTCTCGCCGCAGGCGGCCAGGCCGGCTAACGACGCTGCGGCAAGCAGGGCGCACGCGCCCCATCTGGTGCGGTTGGACATTTCACTCCCCTCGATTCCGGCCGGTCGTGGTCCGACTTTATGGCCGCTCGGCGGGACAATAGGCCGGTTTCGCCGAGCTCGCCAAGCGCGTGGGGGAGGCGTTGCCGAAAGCGTGAAGGCCTGATTTCAGCACGTTTCCCGGCATGCGCGCGACATTCCTGCGAATGAATTGCAAGGAGGGGCGACGGGCGGGTACTCTCGCTCTGCAGCAGCCTGGATGACCCTGTCGATGACCGATCCGCCCCGCAAAGGCAGCGCGATGCTGCGGCCGCTTTATGTGGCGGCGGGCGTCGTGTTTGTGGCTCTGGGAATTGTCGGCGCGTTCGTGCCTGTAATGCCGACCACGATCTTCCTGATCCTCGCCGCGGCGTGTTTCGCGCGGTCCTCGCCGCGCCTTGAAGCCTGGGTCGTCAATCACCCGAAGTTCGGACCCAGCGTCGTCGCCTGGCGCGAACATGGCGCGATCCCGCGCCGCATCAAGTTCGTCGCGATCGGCATGATGGCCGTGTCGTTCGTCCTTATTGCGATCGCGCATCCGCCCGCGCTGTGGCTGTGGGTAGCGGGCGCGATCCTGGCGGCGTGCGCGCTGTTCGTCGGCACCCGGCCTGCGGGACCGAAAGCCGCCGCCGAGGCGCCGCCCCGGTAGCGCCCCCCGCAGGACACGCGGTATTCGGGCAAATACGACAAGCGAGATGGCGCAGGATCGTGGTGCGATTGTGAGCCGCGCTTTTGTGGGGAGATTTCGATTGCAGCCGCGCAATCCCTGTCCGGCTCCGCCGCCGCACACACATATGTGCTGCCGTAAACTGCCCGGTGCTGCGGCGAACGCCTTGCCGCGGCTTGCTTTCCACGCCAGTTCCCAATGAGAAAACAGGAGACGCCCTTGATGCAATCCCGCCTCGCCGCGGCCGTGTCCGCGCTCGCGCTCGCCGGTTTCGGCCTTGCCGCCATGGCGCAGACCCCGCCCCCCGCCGAAACCAGGCCGGCCAACAAGGCGAACTACCCGCCCGCCTTTCCGAACCAGACGCGCGCCCCGAACCTTCAGGCCGGCGTGCAGTTCGATGTGAAGGAGGTCGTCGCCTCCGGCATACAGAACCCCTGGAGCTTCGAGTTCCTGCCCGGCGGCAAGATTCTCATCGCCGAGCGCGCCGGCCAGCTCCGCATCGTCGGCGCCGACGGAAAACTCTCGGAGCCGATCAAGGACGGTCTTCCGCCGGTCGCTTATGCCGGACAGGGCGGCCTGCTCGACGTAGCGCTCGATCCCAACTTCGCCGCCAATCAAACGATCTACTGGAGCTATGCAGAGCCGCAGGCGGACGGGACCAACAACACCGCCGTCGCCAAGGCGAGGCTCATCGACGGCGCAACGCCTAAGCTCGAGAACGTGCAAGTCATCTATCACCAGAAGCCGGCGCTGAAATCGCCGCTCCACTTCGGATCGCGCCTCGTCTTTGCGAAGGACGGCACGCTGTTCGTCACGCAGGGCGAACGCTCTATCCTGTCTGGCCGCGCCCAGGCGGAAGACCTCAAGAGCGGTCTCGGCAAGATCGTCCGCATCAACACCGATGGATCGATCCCGAAGGACAACCCGTTCGTCGGCAAGGCCGATGCGCTTCCGGAAATCTGGAGCTATGGCCACCGCAACGTCCAGGGCGCCTTCCTGCATCCGGCGACCGGCGAACTCTGGGAGCTCGAACACGGCCCGCAGGGCGGCGACGAAATCAACATCGCGCGCAAGGGCAAGAACTATGGCTGGCCCAGCGTTACCTATGGCGTGGAATACGGCCCGGCCAACACCAGGATCGGCGAAGGCCTCACCCAGAAGGCCGGCGTCGAACAGCCTGTCTACTATTGGGATCCGGTGATCGCGCCGGGCGCGCTGACTTACTACAACGCAGACCTCTTCCCGAAATGGAAAGGCAGCGTCTTCGCCGCCGGCCTCAACTCCAACTATGTCGCGCGCCTCACCATGGACGGCGACATGGTGAAGGGCGAGGAGAGGCTGCAATTCTCCGACAAGCGCGAACGCTATCGCGACATCGGCGTCGGCCCCGACGGCGCTCTCTACGTGCTCACCGACGGACCCGCCGCGCGCCTGCTGAAGATCACGCCCAAGGCTGGCTAGAGACAAGGCCGGCTAGAGACAAGCATACAAGGGAAACGCCAGATGAAACGCCTTGCTTCGATCGCCGCGCTCGCGGCTGTCCTCTCCATCGCCGCTCCGGCGCTGGCGCAATCGCCTCCGCCGCCGGCGGTCGAGCCAGGCGCCAGCCTGCTCGCCCTCGTCACGCTGCCCGCCAGGGACAGCGCCAAGCTCGCCGTCACCACGCCGGGCTGGAAGAATGGCGAGGACATCCCGTTCAAATACACCCAGTACCAGGGCAACAGCTTCCCCGGTCTCGAATGGACCAAGGGGCCGGCCTCGACCAAGTCCTACGCCGTCATCATGCAGGACACGGATCTTGTGATGCGCGGCTCGCCCATCCTGCACTGGTCGATGGTCAACGTGCCCGCGACGGTGACGAAGCTGGAAGCGGGCATGGCGCCTGACGCCAAGCCGGCCGGGGCGATCTACGGCCCGAACTATCAGGGCGCAGGCAGGCCCTATCTCGGACCGCGCACGCCTCCGGGCCCGAAGCACCGCTATCATATCCAGGTGCTGGCGCTTGACATGACGCTGCCTGCCGACTTCGCGCCGAAGACCTACGCCGAGCTGATCGAGCCGCTGAAGGATCATGTGGTCGCCAGCGGTGAAGTCATCGGCCTCGGCCAGGTCGATCCCGCAGCCCCGCCTCCGGCGCCGCGTCCGGCCGCGCCTGCCGCCGTCCCGGCCACGCCGGCTGCGCCGGCAAAGCCGAACTGAGCTGACCTCTTCCGACATGGCGGCGCCGTGGCTTCATCGCCGCGGCGCTTGCTTTTGAGGTCAGCTGATCTCGTCCAGCCACGCCGGCAGGTGCGACAGCGTCTCCACCTCGCGGAATCGCGGATGGGCTGAGGGCTTCTCGGCGCGCTCATGCTCCCACACCAGCGGATAGGGGATCAGCGCGGCATAGCCGCCCGCCTGCAGCATGGGCAGGATGTCGGACTTGATCGAGTTGCCTGCCATCAACGATGTCTCCGCCGCGCCGCCATGGCGGGCGAACGCGCGGGTGTAGGTTTCCGGCGTCTTCTCCGAAACGATCTCGACGCCGGAGAAATGCGAGCCGAGGCCGGACGCCGCCAGCTTGCTCTCCTGATGGAACAGGTCGCCCTTGGTGATCAGCACCAGCCGGAACCGGCCGGCCAGCGCCTTCAACGCATCCTCGACGCCCGGCAGCGGCTCGATCGGATGAGTCATCATCTCCTTGCCGGCCTGCAGCAGCTCCTTGATCACCGTGGGCGAGACTTTCGAACTGCTCACTTCCAGCGCCGTCTGGATCATCGACAGCGTGAAGCCTTTCGAGCCGTAGCCGAACACCTTCATGTTCTCGCGCTCGATGGCGGAGAGCTTGGCTTCCAGCGTGTCGGCGTCGGCGAACTCTCCCAGCAGCTCGTTGAAGCGCTGGTGAGTCAGGCGGAACAAAGTCTCCGTGTGCCAGAGCGTATCGTCCGCATCGACGCCGATGATTTCCAGTGACATGGCGGCGTCATAGCGCCGGATTCGGGCTCGCGCTAGCGTCTGGCGTCGAGTCCGCAGTCCGCCATCAGCGCGCCAACGAGGCGGGTGGAAAGATCTCCATCAGCGCCGCATGCATCACGATCCGCCACTGCTCCGGCTCGTGACCCGCCGACAGGTAAAGCCCCGACGCATCATACCCGCCCAGCGTCAGCACGGCCTCGGCTGCCTTCGCCGTCTCCAGGAAGGACGGCTCATACAGCCCGCCCGCAAACCGGAAACGCGCCCGCACGCCTGCTCTCAGGTCGCTGGCCGCGATGGGCGCCACGCCCGGCGACATCGGAATGGCGAACGCATAAACCTCCGGATGCAGCAGCCCCGCCCACAGTGCGAACACCCCGCCGCTGGAAAACCCCGCCACCGCGCGATCCTCGCGCCGCGCCGACACGCCAAACTCCTTCGCGGCATAGCGCGTCAGCTCGACGGCAAAGAACCTCATATGCCGGTCAAAGCGGTCGCCCGCCCCGTCGCGATGGCGAATGTATTCCGCCGAGCGCAGGTCGGCCCCGTATTCGGTCGGCGCCACGCCGACGACCGCCGCCCTGCCTGACTCTGCGCTGACCAGCACGACGGGCTCGATCCGCCCCGCCAGGATCATCGCCTCCACCATAGGCGCATAGACGCTCGCCGAATTGTCGGCGAGGAACACTGCAGGCCATGTTCTTTCCTTCGACCAGCCGGGCGGCAAATAGATGTTAAGCCTGCGCGTCTCGCCCAGCGCCTCGCTCGCCAACTCGCGGTCGATCAACTGTCCTGCCAGCTTGCCCGCCATCTGCGCCGGATCGTCCGGCGCGTTCAGCCCGCGAAACGTCAGTATGTTTTCGACGGCCGTTCGCTCCGCTTTCACCACGAACAGCGACAGCATGGCGCTGTCGATCCCGCCCAGCCGCCTGCGCGCGCCCCAATAGTCGCTGTCGCCCAGCCGCGTCATCGCAAACTGCATGGAGCAGCAGACATCGACATAGGGCTCCAGCGAATGCGCCAGCAGCGTCACTTCATCGCCCGACACATCGAACCGGAACGTCTCTCCCTGGAGACGCCTTTTCGCGATGGCCGGCGTCAGGTCGCCGACGCCCATCGCGCAGAAATCCACCATCCGCCTCGACAGCGCCACGGCGCCTTCGGTTCCGCCCGATCCCGGCGCCGCCAGCCACTCCACCAGGTCGCACGGCGCATTCTCGCCGATCTGCCGGCGCACATCGGTCAACATTCCAACGACGTCCTCCGGCATCGACGGATAGGTTTCGCGAATGCCCGCGCTCATCTGCGCGCGCTCTTCGCCGACCGGCGGACCGTTGGGATCAGCGGTAAAAACGCCAGGCCGAGCGGGGCGGTCGCAAGCGATTAGGACCGCAAGCGCCGGCATCAGCCAGACCAGCCACCGCACGATTGCCTCCCGCAAAGCGGGGCGCGAGGGCGCGGCCGCCGGCCAGCATGCCTACCGTTGCGGGAGAATGTCCATGAACGCCGGCCCATGGCTATTTGTAAGGACCCGGTCCCCGTCCGCGATCCACCGGTCGATCCGCGCCCTGAGCATTGGCGGCGGAGCCGACCCCAGCTGCCTGTTCGTGTCGTGGAAATGCCGCAGGTCGAACTTCGCCCCGAGCGCCGCTTCGGCTTTCTTTCGCGCCTCCACGATCGCCATCTCGCCAAGGTAGTAGCTCAGCGCCTGTCCCGGCCGTCGATGACGATGCGCTCGTCGCGAAGCAAGCCGGCCTCAAGGCCCGGAGTGCGATAAGCATCAAGCGCGACATCTGCGCCCGTCGTCAGGACGTAGAGAGGCAGGCGACCGGAACACTCGCTGCAACAAAGCGATGACGAACAGCCGCATGACCTGCTTAAGCTTCAGGCCGCAGCAGTTACGCTGCGAATGACATTCGGCTCCTCGCGGCGCGGTCAGCGGCCCGGAAAAAGGGCGTCGGTTGCATCCTGCAGCGCCTCGGCCGCCGACGTGATCCCCGCAACGCTTCCCGGCGCGCGCGACAGGGTGTCCTCGGCATAGAAGCGCGCCAGCGCCAGCGGTTGTCCCCGGTCGGCGATCGCCGACTGCGTCAGGTAGTGCCCGCCCACCACATCGCCGGCCAACCGCAGATAGGCCGTCGCCCCCGACAGCGCCGTCTCCCGCGCCGATTTCATGGTGGCGATCATCCACCGCGTCGCCTCGTCCAGCGCGCCCGCCGCCGCATCGAGCCGACCCGCGATGCCAACTAGCTTCGGCTCGTTCGTCGCCCGCGCTTCGCGCGCCGTTGTGCGGATGTCGGCCAGCATGGCCGCCATCGCGGCGCCATTGTTCATCGACAGCTTGCGGCCCACCAGGTCGATGGCCTGGATGCCGTTTGTGCCTTCATAGATCGGCGTGATGCGCGCATCGAGATAGAATTGCGCGGCGGATGTCTCGGACATGAACCCCATTCCGCCATGGATCTGCACGCCTGTGTTGGCGGTATCGACCGCCCGGTCGGTCGCCCACGCCTTGGCCAGCGGCGTCAAAAGATCCTCGCGCATCTTGGCCGCCTCGCGTGTCGCCGCATCCTTCGCGTATTCCGCAATGTCCGCCGCCGCTCCGCAGGCATAGCAGATCGCCCGCGCCGCCTGCGTCGCCGCCGCCATGCTGGCCAGCGAGCGCTGTATGTCCGGGTGGCGGATGATCGGAGCCGATCCCTCGACGCCCGGCGCCGAGCCTTGCTTGCGGTCCTGCGCGTAGGCCACCGCCGCCTGCAGCGCCGCTTCGCCGACTGCAACGCCCTCCAGACCTACGTTAAGCCGCGCCGAGTTCATCATCGTGAACATGGCGGCGAGGCCCCTGTTGGGCTCGCCTACCAGCCAGCCTTTCGCGCCTGAATACTCCATCACGCAGGTCGGCGAGGCATGGATGCCCATCTTGTGCTCGAGGCCGATGCAGCGGAACGCGTTGCGCTCGCCCAGCGAGCCGTCGGCATCAACGAAGAATTTCGGCGCCACGAACAGCGAAACCCCCTTCGATCCCGCCGGCGCATCCGGCAGGCGGGCCAGCACCAGCTGCACGACATTCTCCGTCATGTCGTGGTCGCCCCAGGTGATGAAGATCTTCTGCCCGGTGATCGAATAGCTGCCATCGCCGTTCGGGACAGCCTTGGTCTTCAGCGCGCCGACGTCCGATCCCGCCTGCGGCTCGGTCAGGTTCATCGCTCCGGTCCATTCCCCGGAGATCAGCTTGGGCAGGTAGGTCTTCTTCAGCGCGTCATTGCCATGCGCCAGCAGCGCTTCGATCGCGCCGAACGTCAGCAGAGGGCAAAGCCCGAACGCCATGTTGGCGCCGTGCACCATTTCCATGACGGCCAGCGCCAGCACTTTGGGCAATCCCTGTCCGCCATACTCTTCCGGAAACGCCAACCCCATCCATCCGCCGTCGCGGAACTGTCCCCACGCCTCGGCGAATCCGGGAGCTGCGATCACTCCGCCATCCGCCAGCTTCGCGCCATGCTTGTGGCCGATCGGGTTCAGCGGCGCGAGCACATCCCGCGCCAGCTTGTTCGCCTCGTCCAGGATAGGCGCGACCAGATCCGCATCGAAATTCGGAAACGCCCCGGTGGCGGCAAGCTCCTCCAGCCGCGCAATGCGCTGAAGCGTGTGGGCAATCTGATCGACAGGGGCGTTGTAGGGCATCCGGCTATATTGGAGCGCCGGCCCCCCGCCCGGCAAGCGTCCGATAGGACGCTGACGACCATGCCCAGCCAGCCGGCGAGTTTGTGAGGCCGGCCGCGACCGGATTTGCCTCAACATAGCCGATCATGGCGGCCAGATGTCTTGGGCTACGGGCGAACCTGTCGAAGTACTCGCGTTGCCAGACTGGGCCCTGCCGCCCTAAAACAAGGTTGATTTCGCGTGCCGTCCAGCTTTTCCAGCGCCTGACGGTACCTGCCAAGTCGGCAACCGGTTCGATCACGACGTGAACGTGGTTCGGCATTACCCACCACGCCAGGAGTCGGTAACGCTTCCCATCTAGTCGCAGCAGTTCTTCCTGAACGATGCCCGCGCACTCGGGTTGTTGAAGGAGGCACTCGCCAAGCCCACGATCCAGCCCAGCATCAAAGGCCGTGCGGCGCGCTTCAGCGCCCCCCGCCAGTGTGACGCCGTGCAAAGCGTCAGCTAAGTTGAAAATCACATGCTGCTGGGCCCCCGCCACATCGAAATGTGGAAGATAGCCTCGCGAGCGCCACGTGATCCCGGCAACTCGATACATTCCCCAACCCCGGAGCCGGGCAGGGGCCCGGCGCTCCCAATATTCCGCGGCGCCCCGCGCTACCGCATCAGGTTGTAGTCCTTGCCGTCGACCGTGATCGCCAGCGCCTTCCATTCGCCGCCCTGCTTGGTGCTCGGCTGGGCATCGACGGTCACCGTCTTGCCCTTGGACAGCGCTTCCTTGCTGAGGCCGCGGTCGACCATCCGCTGCAGCGGCGACAGCCAGACTTCGACCTTCTTGCCCTCATGCGTCACCCAGAGGATGGCGTGGGGCTGCTCCCATTTCAGCTCGGCGATCGTGCCCGTCACCTTCTGCTGCCTGGCGGCGTCATAGGACGACCAGCCATGGTGGGCCGAGGCCGGGGCCGAAAGCGCTGCGGCGAGCGCCAGGGGAGCCAGAATGCGCATGCTTTTCCTCCTGCGTCTCACCGGACGATAGCACGCAACCGGCGCCGGCGTCGCTCACAAGAGGGAGATAGGCCTCACAGGCGTAACGGCTATTTCGCCCGGGCTATTTCGGCCCGATCATCTTCTCGGGCCGCACCAGCCTGGTGAACTCGGCATCCGTCAGATAGCCGCCGCCGACGGCTTCCTCCCGCAGCGTCGTGCCGTTCTTGTGCGCCGTCTTGGCGATCTTGGCGCAGATGTCATAACCCAGCTTCTCGTTCAGCGCCGTCACCAGCATCAGCGAGCGCTCGACGCCATGTTTGATGTTGTCGAGCCGCGGCTCGATGCCGACGACGCAGTTGTCGGTGAACGACACTGCCGCATCGCTGAGCAGCCGCACCGACTGCAGGAAATTGTACGCCATCATCGGGTTGAACACGTTCAGCTCGAAATGGCCCTGGCTGCCGGCGAACGCGATCGCCGCATTGTTGCCCATGATGTGCGCGCAGACCTGCGTCATCGCCTCGCACTGCGTCGGGTTCACCTTGCCCGGCATGATCGAGGAGCCCGGCTCGTTCTCAGGAAGCTGGAGCTCGCCCAGACCCGCACGCGGGCCCGACCCCAGGAAACGGATGTCGTTGGCGATCTTGAAGCAGCTTGCGGCCACTGTCGTGATCGCGCCATGGCTCATCACCATCGCATCGTGCGCCGCCAGCGCCTCGAACTTGTTCGGCGCCGTCTTGAACGGCAGCTCCGTGATCCCGGCCACTTTCGCCGCCACCAGCTTGTCGAACCCCTTGGGCGCGTTGAGCCCTGTTCCCACCGCCGTCCCGCCCTGCGCCAGCTCCATCAGCGACGGCAGCGTCGACCGGACGCGCGCAATGCCGTTCTCGATCTGCTTGGCATAGCCGCCGAATTCCTGGCCCAGCGTCAGCGGCGTCGCATCCTGCGTGTGCGTGCGGCCGATCTTGATGATCTTCTTCCAGTCCGCCGACTTCGCCTTCAGCGCCGCGTGCAGGCGCTCCAGGGCAGGCAGAAGGTCCGTCGAGATCTGCTCGGCGCAGGCAATGTGCATCGCGGTTGGGAAGGTGTCGTTCGACGACTGGCTCATGTTGACGTGGTCGTTCGGATGTACCGGCTTCTTCGAGCCCATCACGCCGCCCATCATCTCGATCGCGCGGTTCGAGATCACTTCATTCGCGTTCATGTTCGACTGTGTGCCCGAGCCGGTCTGCCACACGACCAGCGGGAAGTGGTCGTTCAGCTTGCCGTCGATCACTTCCTGGGCCGCCGCGATGATGGTCTTGGCGAGCTTCGGATCGAGCTTGCCCAGCTCCAGGTTCGCTTCCGCCGCCGCGCGCTTCACGATGCCCAGCGCCCGCACGATCGGGACAGGCTGCTTCTCCCAGCCGATCTTGAAATTGCCCAGCGACCTCTGCGCCTGCGCCCCCCAATACCGGTCCGCCGCAACGTCGATCGGGCCAAAAGTATCGGTTTCAGTGCGCGTCTTACCGGCCATGGGGTGCAGCTCCAGCTTCTCGTGCGGCCGGACTAGCGCTGGTGAAGGCCGGGATCAATGGAAGGTTATCTGTTTCCAATTGGCACGAAGCGACCGCGATCCGCTGATAATTCAACCAGGACGGGTGGCCTGTCGATTGCGGCTCCAGGGGCTATGACTCAAAACGGATGGGCGGCGGGGACGCGAAATGAACCTGATCAACTGTATTCCGGACCTGAAGTTTGCCATCCAGAAGCGTACGATCGGATTCAGCATTCCGGACGCTCCGCACATGGATCCGGAAGGCGCCGCCCAGTTTGAGCAGAGCATTCAGGCGGCCAGCCTCTATCTCGAGTTCGGGGCAGGCGGATCCACCATCACGGCGGCGCTTCTGGGCAAGCCAGGGGTCAGCATCGAGGGCGATCCTCACTATGCACGCGACGTTCGGCGGAGGCTGATCAAGATCCCAAACAGGATCGAGCTGATCAACGTCGATATCGGTCGGACCAAGCAATGGGGCTATCCCGAAGACAGGGCGGCGAGCAAAGCCAATTTGGTCAAGTGGGCCGAGTATGTGAACCTGCCTTTCAGAAAACTGGAGCGCGGATTCTTTGATCTTGTGCTGATCGACGGGCGCTTCCGCGCCGCCTGCGCTCTGCGCACCATAGCCGAGGCCCGCAAGCGCAACGCGAAGGTGCAAATCCTGGTCGACGACTATCATGACCCTGAGGAACCGCGGCCTCACTACAGGGTGATCGAGCAGTATGCGCCGCTCGTCCGGCTAGCCGGGCGCATGGCCGTGTTCGAGATCGATCCGGAGGTCCCAGGAGAGGCGCCGACCGAGGACGTCGTGCGCGCCTTCATCGGTGATTGCCGCTGACGCGCTAGACCCTGCCGATGTGCGTATAGCCCATCGGGTTGAGCGGATCGCCCTTCACGAACCAGCCGGAGACGGCCAGCCGGGGATTGAGCGAGTAGGGCGCCACCAGCGTCACCGAGTGCACGTGCCGCACGTCGAACAGATCCAGAGTGTTGAAGCCGGGCGAGTACGCGTATGTGGGCTCGCCCTCGTTATTGTAGAACTGCAGCAGCCCGCCCCAGTCCGGATCCCAGGTCCTGGTGAAGCCCCACACGAAGGCGAACTTCCTTAGCTCGCCTTTCGGGTCGTCGAGGTGGCGGGTGAGATAGTGCCCCGGCCGGTAGTCGGTCGCCTGCGCGAACACATTGTCGAACGTCGAGGCCCTGGTGATCCGCCGGATCACCTCCAGCGTCCGCTCGCTCCGCAGCTCCGAATAGAACCGTCCCAGCGCGGTGCTCGGCGCGCCCGCCTGCCATGCTTCGGTCATGCGGTAGCCCATGTAGGCAAAGCCCTCGGCCCGGCTCGCGGCCTGGGCCAGCGTGCGCTGCAGCTCCATCTGCCGCGCCCGGTCCCAGCTCACCAGCTCCTGCGGGTCGATCACCGCGACGCCGCTGCCGGTCGCGCAGAAGAGCTGCATCGGCAGCTCCGTCATCTCCGCCGCAACCGCTTCCGCCACGTCCCGGTCCAGAACGTCGCGCACGCGTATTCGGCCATCCTTCGCGAACTGCGCGGCAAGGTCGTCGAGGTCGAGGCGGGGATCGAGCATACACTCACTCCAGCCGCTTCTCCGGCTGTTTTCAATGGGTCTTTCTATCTGGCCTATACCGGCGCAGATGTGGTTACGTGGAAACGGGGAGGCGCGGATGCTGAAACGCCTGTTGCTTCTGTTCGCCGGACTGCTGGTCCTGGGCCTCGGCGTGACCGTCTTGGGCGGCTCGCTCGTCTGGTGGATGCTGGGCTTTTCGGACAGGCTCGAGATCAATGGAACGGCGCAGGCCGTCGCCCCGGCCGATCCTGAAGCCACGACCGAATGGCCTGCCTATGGCGGCGACGCCGGCGGGTCGCGCTACAGCGCCGCGGCCGAAATCACGCGCGAAAACGTCAGCGGGCTGAAAGTCGCGTGGCGATACCGCACCCGCGCCTTCGAAAAGACCGGACGCAAGATCGAAGACACCGCCTTCGAGAACACGCCCATTCTCGTCGGCGACAAGCTCGTCCTCTGCTCGCCCTTTAACGACGTCATCGCCGTCGATCCCGGCGCCGGCGAGGAGAAATGGCGACACGATCCCGGCGTCGCCCCGGATCGCAATCCTGGCAACCAGAATATCTGCCGCGGCGTCTCGCAGTGGACCGACGCGGCTGCGGCGCCCGATGCGCCCTGCCGCACCACGCTGTTCATGGGAACGATCGACGCCCGCCTGATCGCGCTCGATGCCGCGACCGGGCAGCGCTGCGCCGGCTTCGGGCAGGGCGGCGAGGTCAGCCTTGCGCCGAAGATGGACCTTGTCTGGCCCGGCGAGTTCCAGATCACGTCTGCTCCCGCCATCGTCGGCGATGTCGTCGTCGTCGGCTCGGCCATATCCGACAACAACCGCGTGGCTGCGCCGGCCGGCGTCGTCAACGCGCTCGACGCCCGCACCGGCGCAATCGTGTGGACCTTCGATCCGATCCCGCGCGATCCGGCCGATCCGGCCCGCGCCTCGTGGCAAGGCGGCGCCGATGTCGCCGGCCACGCCAATGTCTGGTCGACCATCTCTGTCGACAGCAAGCGCGGCTGGGTGTTCCTGCCGACATCGAGCCCCAGCCCTGATTTCTTCGGCGGCCTGCGCCCCGGCGACAACCGCCACGCAAATTCCGTCGTCGCTCTGGAAGGCGCGACCGGCCGGTTGGTGTGGAGTTTCCAGACCGTGCACCACGACGTCTGGGACTACGATCTGCCCGCCCAGCCGGGCCTCTACACGCTCACCATCGCTGGCGTCCCACGCGATGTCGTCGTGCAGGTCGCCAAGACCGGCCTCGTTTTCGTCCTCGACCGCGACACCGGCGAGCCTGTGATCCCTGTCGAGGAGCGCCCCGTACCGCAGGGCGGCGCGCCCGGCGAAACGCTTTCGCCGACCCAGCCCTTCCCTGTGCGTCCCGGTCTCCTGGTTCCCGACCGCACCGATCCGGGCAAAGCCTTCGGCCTCACCATTTTCGACAAGTCCGAATGCGCCTCGAAGATCCGCAAGCTGCGCGCCGAGGGCCTCTACACGCCGCCCACGGAGCAGGGCACGCTGTTCCTTCCCTTCACCGGCGGCGGCGCCAACTGGGGCAGCGCCGCCTTCGACGCCAGCCGCAATCTCGTCATCGTCAACGTCAACAATCTCGCCCACGAAATCCGGCTGATCCCTGCCGACCGGGTCGAGGCTGTCGAAAAGGCGCTCGAGGACAGCGAAGTCTCGCCGCAGCGCGGCGCGCCGTTCGGCATGACGCGAGCGATCCTCGCTTCGTCGCTGGAGCTTCCCTGCACGCCGCCTCCATGGGGCATGCTGGTCGCGGTCGATGCGGCGAAGGGCGAAATCGTCTGGCGCAAGATCCTCGGAGATACGCGCGACCTCGCGCCGATGGGCCTCGCCGTCAACACCGGCACGCCCAATCTCGGCGGACCGATCGTCACCGCCGGCGGCCTCGTCTTCATCGCCGCGTCCTTCGACAGCCAGTTCCGCGCCTTCGATATCGACACCGGCAAGGCGCTCTGGTCGGACACGCTTCCAGCTGGCGGACAGGCGACGCCGATGACCTATGTCTGGAAGGGCAGGCAGTACGTGGTCATAGCCTCAGGCGGCTACGGCAATCTCGACGGCCCGATGGGCGACTATGTAACGGCCTACGCCCTGCCGGCGGCCAAATGAGTGCGAACCCAGGATGAGTGCAGACAGTGAGCGTGACGATGGCGGTCCCGCCTGGACCCGCCACGGCAAGGTGCGTGCGCGGCTGGACGCCTCGGGCGCGCTCGAAGTGCAGGTCGACGGTCTCACCACCCAGGCGAAATACTACAAGCCGCTGCTGCGGGAGTTCTTCCGCAAGCATCTTCCCGCCGCCCGCCCGCGCTGGGGCGACTGGTCCGCCCACATCGCCATGGAATATTCCGGCGACCCGCCGCACATGGACCTCGATAATCTCGCCAAGGCGATGCTCGACAGCGCCGTCGGCGCCGCCTTCCACGATGACAGCCAGGTCGCCCGCCTGCTGGTCGAGCGACGCACCGCGGAGCGAGAAGGGGTCTGGATGCGGTTGGCGCCGATGAAGCCCGCTGGCGAAAGCTTTGGGAGCATCGGTCCCGAAACGGGCCTTTCCTGACCGGGCCTTGGCGCCCCATCCGGCCACATCCGCGTGAGGGAAGCTGGTCCGGAATGGACTTTCCGCGGCGGTATTCGTAGGCAAAGGGAAAGCGGCTGCAAAGCACGGCCGGTCCTTGGAGGGAGCCCTGAAAGGGGAAGGAAACATGAAACCAGTCAGCATCACTGCGTCAATTGCCGTGCTCGGCCTAGCCCTGGCGCTTGCCGCGCCCGCCAGCGCCCAGCGCATCGGGCCCAATTCCGGCGTGAAGCTCGCCGAACCCGGCGGCGCGCCTGTCGAGGGTCCGAAGACCATCGCCGGCGCGCGCTCCTTCGAAAGCCCGATCCCGTTCTTCAAGGATCTCAAGCCCTGGGATCCCAACTACAAGCCGCCGCGCACGGCCGACGGCAAGCCTGATCTCAACGGCGTCTGGTCCACTGCTTCGCTCACCGCCCTCACGCGCGGCGGCGGCCGCGGCGGCGCGAATGTCGATACGCTGGTTATCCCGCCTGAGAAGATCGACCAGCTCCTCAACAACGCCCAGTACGTTCAGGCCGCACGCGACAGCCAGAAGCGCACCGACCCCAACTCCGGCAAGTTCACCGACCGCAATCCGGATGCCGGCTATAACGCCTTCTGGATCGATCCGGGTTCGGAATACGCCAAGGTCAACGGCGAATGGCGCTCGTCCTGGATCACCTCGCCCGCCAACGGCCAGATCCCCTACAACCGCGCCGGCAACGCCGCCGCCGGTTCGCGGATGAACAGCGCGCGCACGGTCAACAACACCGGCCCGGAAATCCGCACGCTGGGCGACCGCTGCCTCGTCTCGTTCGCCAACCAGGGCGGCCCGCCGCTGACCAACGCGATGTACAACAACAACATCCAGATCGTCATGACGCCTGACCATGTCATGCTCGACATCGAGATGAACCACGACGCCCGCATCATCCGCATCCAGAAGCCGGGCGAGGCCGAGAAGCCTCTGCCCGACAATATCGAGCAGTGGTTCGGCGATTCGATCGGCCGCTGGGAAGGCGACACGCTCGTCGTCGAGACACGCAATCCGCACCCGCTCCAGGCCCGCGGCCGCATCCCGCTCTCGAAACAGGGCAAGGTGATCGAACGCTTCAAGCGCGTGTCGGACGTCGAGATCGACTACACCTACGAGGTGATCGATCCGATCAGCTACACCCAGACCTGGACCGGCCAGATGCCGCTCCGCAAGTCGAAGGAGAAGGTGTTCGAATACGCTTGTCACGAAGGCAACTACGCCCTGCCGGGCATCCTCGTCGGCATGAACGAGGGCCGCGACACGGCGCTCGCGGCCGACGGCGAATAGGCCGAAATAGTCCCGATCCAAACGACAAAGGCCGGAGGGAAACCTCCGGCCTTCTTGTTTTGGGCGGACGCCGCTTCCTTCGATCGACGCTGCATGAAATGCTTCCGCCGGTTGGGGGAAGACATGCCGAAACAGTCGCGCTACGCGCGGACCGAAGACATAACCGAACGCGCACGCGATCTCCGCGAAGGCGTATCAAAGACGGAAGCCAAGCTCTGGCCTCGCCTCTGCAAAGGCCGAATGGGCGCATCCTCCTGCGCATCATCCTCGCCGCCTTCGAGACCGACCGCGTCGACCTCAAGGAGCTGCGCCGCCGCAAGGCGTTGCGCGGAAACTGGCAGGCCCACTACGAGAACTTGCGCCAAGTCGAGTGGGGCGCGCGCTATCTCCTGGCGCGCGAGGCCAGACGGTTCCTCGCCGGCGAGCCGATCGACATCGCCTGCATGATGGTCCCGCTTGCGCCCGGCGGCTGGCGGCCGCCCATGCCGCAATCGCCCGAGGCTATGTGCCTGCGTTTCGAGGACGCCGAGCGTTTCCACGCCGATCCCGAAAGCTTCATTCGCCGCCATGCAGCGCGCATCGCGGCGCAGGCAAAGCGCGACGCTGCGCCGGAAGAGGCCTCAGGCCGCCCCCATGGCGAGCAGCATGCCCAGCGTTCGTCCGTCGAACCGGAGCGCGGCTCACCGTCGCCTGGGCATATCCGCGCGCCTCCCTAGCTCGCACGCAATCGAGGAAAATCCAGCCATGCCAAGCCCGACGCCTCTTCGCTGAGGTCGCGGGCCTTTGCGCAAACCTATCCCCGCAGAACCGCGCCGGTCGCTTTCGCCACGGACTTCACGATCGCCGAAGCCACCGCCTCGATCTGCTCGTCCGTCATCGCCGACCCACGGGGTTGAATCGTCACCTCGATGGCGACCGACTTCTTGCGCTCGCCGATGCTTGCGCCGCGATAGACGTCGAACACCCGCGCCGCCGTCACCAGTTTCGGATCGGCCTTCAGCGCCATCCGCGTGATGTCGCCGGCCGGAACCTTCTCCTCGACGACAAACGCAAAGTCGCGCTTCACCGGCGTCTGGTCGGCCTTCTCGAACACCGGCTTGGTCTTGCCGGTCTTGACCTTCGGCGTGGGCAGGGCGTCGAGCGCAATCTCCAACGCTACCATCGGCCCCTCAGCCCGAAGCGCTTTCAGGAACGCCGGATGCAACTCCCCGAACGAAGCAACGATCTGCTTTGGCCCAAGCCTCAATGTCCCGGCCCGGCCCGGATGCCAGTGAGCGCCCTCAGCCGGCCCCACCTGGAACCGCTCCGGCCCCTGGTCGAGCGCAGCAAGAACCGCAAACAGGTCCGCCTTCGCCGCAAACGCATCGTACGCCGCAACCGGTCCCTGCCATGTACGCCCCTTCGAGGCTTTCACGACAGCAGCGACCATCATGCGCTGGTCTTCCGGCTTGTCGCCTGGATAGACCGGCCCCGCCTCGAACAGCCGCACATCATCGGCGCCATGATCCGCATTGCTCTGCGCCGCCTCGGCAAGGTTCGCCAGCATCGACGGCCGCATATAGTCGAGATCCGACGCGATCGGATTGTCGATCGTCAGCGCCGCCTGAAGCTTATTGGCGCCGCCGAGCAGCAGCGCGGCTTTCTCGTGGAACATGAAGCTCCACGTCACCGTCTCCAGATATCCCCGCCCCGCCAGCACGCGCCGCGCCGTGCGAACCCGGTTCTGCAACGGCGTCACGACAATCCGGCTTCCTGTGTTGGCTTCGAGCGGCAGGAGCGACTCGTTCGGCAGCTTGTCGAACCCTTCGATCCGGATCAGCTCCTCGACGATATCCGCAGAGCCTTCAACATCGGGCCGCCACGACGGAACCTTGATCTTCCAGACCTTGCTGTCGGACTTGTCTCCTGTCTTTCCGGGTGTCTCGAAGCCCAGCGCGTGCAGGATTTCCGTCATCCGCGCAGGCTTCATGTCGACGCCGGTCAGGCGCTTCATATCGACCAGCTTGAAGTCGACCGGCTTCGGCCCTTCCGGAACCTTGCCCGAAACGATCACGTCCGAAGGCTCGCCGCCGCAGGTCTCGAGGATCAGCCGCGTCGCCAGCTCGATCCCGTCGACGCACGAATGCGGATCGACGCCACGCTCGAACCGGAACCGCGCATCGGAAAGAATGCCCGTCGCCCGGCCCGTCTTCGCCGTCCGCGCCGGATCGAACCACGCGCTCTCGATGAAGACATCGACCGTGTCTATCGAACACCCGGTCGACGCCCCGCCCATGATCCCGCCCAGACCGATGGCGCCCGAGTCGTCCCCGATCACGCACATCTCGCTCAGGTTCGAATACGTCTTGCCATCCAGCGCCTCGAACGAATCCGACGCCGAGCCCATCCGCACATGAATGCCGCCCGTCAGCTTCTTGGCGTCATAGACGTGCAGCGGTCGCGCGCGGTCGAAGGAGACGTAGTTGGTCACATCAACCAGCATGTTCTTCGGATTGATGCCGATGGCCTTCAGTCGTTTTTGCAACCAGTCCGGCGACGGCCCGTTCTTCACGCCGCGGATCAGCCGCCCGGCGAACACCGGGCAGACCTCCGGCGCATCGATACGCACGCTTACGGGGCAGGGGAATCTGCCCTTGGCCGGCTTCACCTGCTCCAGCTTGAACTTGCCAACGCCCTTCGCGGCCAGATCCCGCGCAATGCCGACGACGCCCAGCCAGTCCGGCCGGTTCGGCGTCACCTCGAAATCGACCACCGTGTCGAGCGCCAGCGCTTCCGCCACCGGCGATCCCACTTTCAGGTTGTCGGGCAGCTCGATGATGCCGCCATCCGCGATGGCCTGCTCGTCGGACAACCCCAGCGCCTGCGCGCGCGGTTGCCAGTCCTCGAACCGCGCGATGCGCAGGCGGAACGGATCCTCATCCGCCTGCATTTCCGAGCCCGAGCACAGCATGCCGTTGGAAACAACGCCGCGCACCGGCTTCGGAACCAGCGTGATGCCCGAGCCCGGAATGAACGCCCCGATCGGCGCATACGCTGTCACCAGGCCCGGCCGCGCATTGAGACCGCCGCAGACGATCTCCTTCATGCCGTCGATTGTCTCGACCTGGCAGACCTGCAGCTTGTCGGCGTTGGGGTGCTGCTTGGCCGAGACGATTTTCGCGACGGTGAACTGCTTCAGCGCTTGCCTAGGATCGTGCGCCTCCTCGACCTCGAGGCCGGCCATGGTCATGGCCTCAAGGATCGCCGGCAGGTCCGCCTCGGTGACGAGGTAGTCCTTCAGCCAAGGGAGGGTGAATTTCACTTGGAGTCCCCTTGGCTCAGAGTGTTGTCGATGCGGCGCGATCCCCCTCCGTCTCGCGACGAAGACGTCGCGACCCACCTCCCCCTATCGCTTCGCGGCGTGGGGAGGCAAAGGCGGCGGCGCTTGCCTCCCCATGTCCGCAGGACAGGGGGAGGTGGATCGCTCGCTCTTGCGAGCGAGACGGAGGGGGATGGTTCGGCGTGCGCAATCGTCACGACAATCCCCCCGTCACGGTCGGCAGAAGCCAAGGCTTGAACCCGAAGTGCTTGATCCAGTCGACGTCGGCTTCGAAGTATGGGCGCAGGTCCGGCATGCCGTATTTCAGCATGGCGAGGCGATCGACTCCCAAACCAAATGCGAAGCCCTGGTACTCCTCCGGGTCGATGCCGCACGAACGCAGCACGTTGGGATGCACCATCCCGCAGCCGAGAATTTCGAGCCAGTCCTTGCCCTCGCCGACCTTGATCTCGCCGCCTGAACGATCGCAGCGCATATCCATCTCGGCGCTCGGCTCGGTGAACGGGAAGAAGTGCGGGCGGAAACGCGTCTGAGCCGTCGCCACCTCGAAGAAGCGCGAGAACGCCTCGGTAAGGCAGGTCTTCAGGTGGCCCATGTGGACTTGGCGGTCGACGACGAGCCCCTCGATCTGGTGGAACATCGGCGTGTGCGTCGCGTCCCAGTCCTTGCGATAGACGCGGCCGGGCGCGATCACGCGGATCGGCGGCTTCGAGTTCACCATGGTGCGGATCTGCACCGGGCTCGTATGGGTGCGCAGCACCTTCTTCGCGCCGCTCGCATCCGGCTTCATGAAGAAGGTGTCGTGCGTCTCGCGCGCCGGGTGGCCGGGCGGGAAGTTGAGCGCCGTGAAGTTGTGGAAGTCGTCCTCGATATCCGGGCCCTCGGCGACCGCGAAGCCCATGTCGGCGAAGATCGCCGCCAGCTCCTCGAACACCTGCATCACTGGGTGGAGCGCGCCGACGGGTTCGGGTCGCGGCGGCAGCGTCAAGTCCTCGCGCTCTGTCTCAAGCCGCTTGTTCAGCACGGCGAGTTCGAGGTCCGCCTTGCGGGCAGAGATTGCGGCGGTGAGCCGGTCCTTGAGGCCGTTGAGGGCAGGGCCTGCGCTCTGGCGCTGTTCCGGCGTCATTTGCCCAAGCTCGCGCATCAGAAGCGAGACGCGACCCTTCTTGCCGAGCTCGGCGACGCGGATCGCTTCGAGGCCTGCCTCGTCGGAGGCAGCAGCGATCGCCGCCGACGCTTCGGCCTCTATCGCGGAGACTTGCTGTTCGATTGCCATATCGGTCTCGTGCGTAGGAGATCAGGGCGCACGGGGCCTAACTCCGCCCCGCGCTTAGCGGCTCGGAACTGATGGAGATCGGCGTCGGAGTGGTTGGCCTAAGCCAGCGCCGCCCGGGCCTTCTCCACCAGGGCGGTAAACGCAGCCGGCTCATGCATGGCGAGGTCGGCCATCACCTTGCGGTCGACGGTGACCCCGGCTTTGCTGAGGCCGTCGATGAAACGCGAATACGTGAAGCTCTCGTCGATCACGCGGCAGGCCGCGTTGATGCGCTGGATCCAGAGCGAGCGGAAATTGCGCTTCTTCTGCTTGCGGCCCTTGTAGGCGTTGACGCCGGCTTTGACGACGGCGGCCTGGGCTGTGCGGAAGGTGTTCTTGCGACGGCCATAAAAGCCCTTGGCGGCTTTGATGACCTTGCGGTGACGGGCGTGGGCCGGAACTCGGCCGCGAGCGCGTGGCATGGGATGTCTCCGTTATCTGATCAGGATGGGTGCGCTAGGGTGTTGTTTGCTTTTCGGCGCGAACGCGCCGGGGGCTTACTTCACGCCGTAGGGCAGGAACTTTTTCAGGATGCGAGGGGCGTCCGCTTCGGACACCACGACGGTGCCGCGGTTGGTGCGGATGTACTTCGCATTGTGGCTGATCAGTCGGTGACGCTTGCCGGCGACGCCGCGTTTGAGCTTGCCGGACGCTGTCATGGTAAACCGCTTTGCAGCGGCTTTCTTGGTCTTCATCTTCGGCATTTCGGTCTCCTGTTGGCGACAGTCCGACCCGCAGATTCTCAATCTTTCCTTAGAAAAAAGACGGGGAAAACAACGGCGCGACGCCTGAAAATAAGCCGGAGAGGCATGCCTTTGGCCCCGTCCGGCGGTTGGAAGAGCGGGGTTTATACGCGGGAAAGCCCGAAAAGCAAGGCCAGCCTCGTCCGGTCAGGACAAGGCCGCCCCATGAATTAGGCCGTTAGAATTCAGCCGCAGCGAAGGCCGGTGATCACGCCATCCGCGTTGATGTCGATGTTAAGCCGCGCCGGCGAGAAATCCATCGTCACCTGGGTGTTCGGCGTGATGTGCCGCACGGCGGAGCTGGCGGGCGGCACGGCCGCATCGGTCGCCGGCTTGCCGACGATCGAGGCGTACTGGGCCATGTTGCAGGTGTCGGCCGCCGGATCAGCCGGGGCCGGCGTCGCAGCCGGAGGCGTCGGCTCGGCCGCGGCGGGCGCCGCGGGGGTTTCGGTGGAGGCCATGGTTGCGGCCGGTTCAGACGGAGTGCACGCCATCAGCGCGAGCCCCGCCAGCAACATGAGAGGTGTGTTTTTCATAGGGAGTGAGAGTAGATTTCGCCGCGCAGCCTTCAAGCAGCCGGACCGTTCGGGACGGCATGAACATGGCGTAATTCATCGCCCACGGGCGCCGTCAGGTCTTGCAGTCCTTGAGGATTGCCGCGTCGAACATCGGCGCCATTGGGCCGAGGTCGAGCGGCTCCAGGGCAGGAGGATCGCCCTGTTCGATGAAGGAAAGGACGACGGGCTTCTTTCCTTCGTCGCAATAGGCCTTCCGGTATTCAGGGGCGATCTTCGTCTTCAGCTCCGAGAATACTTCAAGCTCGCCATCGCCCCGGCCATGCTGGGCGATCAGGTCTTCGATCACCTTGCCGGCCTTGGCCATCTCGACGCCGTAGCGCTCATCGCCCGACAGCTTCACGACTTCAGTACCAGCGGGAAATTCGGGCCGCGTGCCGCCCGCCGTGATCTCGGCGTTCAGCGGAATCTTGCTCTGGTATTTCACGTCGCCCTTGTGCTTGACCCGGATGTCCATCTCCCACGGGCCGGCGCCTTTGATGCCTTCGGGCAGGACCCAGACGATGTGTTGCTTGCTGGGGTCGAACTTTGCCATGGCTTCGCCGATCGATGTGATTGGCGTTGCTGTTGTTGTCGTTGTTGCGGTTCCAGTCGCAATTCCAGTCCCGGTCGTGGTTCCGGTCCCGGTTGCGGTTGCGGTTGTGGTTTCGGCTGGCTTGTTGCAGGCGGAGGCAAGAAGGGCGAGAGCGCCGATGACTGCATATCTGCTCATGGGCGCTCTCTCCTGCTGGCTTGCGATAAAGGCCGCGCTAGCGCGGGGACAGCACCATCACCATCTGGCGGCCTTCGAGCCTCGGCTCGGATTCCACCTTGGCGACGTCGGAGAATTCCTCCTTCACCTTGGCGAGGAGTTCCATGCCGAGATGCTGGTGCGCCATTTCGCGGCCGCGGAAGCGCATGGTGATCTTCACCTTGTCGCCTTCCTCGAAGAAGCGGCGGATCGAGCGGCCCTTCACCTCGTAGTCGTGCTTGTCGATGTTCGGGCGGAGCTTGATCTCTTTGAGATCGGCGGACTTCTGCTTTTTCCGCGCCTCGGCCTTTTTCTTCTGCTCGGCAAAGCGCTGCTTGCCGTAGTCGGAAATCTTCACGACCGGCGGATCGTTGTCCGGCGCAACCATGACCAGGTCGAGCCCGGCTTCCTTGGCGGCATCAAGGGCGGCCTCGATCGGCATCTCGCCCTGTTTCTCACCTTTTTCGTCAATCAGAAGGACGCGCAATGCGCGGATGTCCTCGTTGATCTGCGGACCTTCTTTCTTCGGCGATTGGGCCGCTTGTGGACGCTGAGCGATGGAAGTTCTCCCTGGTGGCTTACGATCGCGGAACTATGCCTGCGAACGCGGAAATGTTCAAGAATCGTGGCCCGGCGCAAGGCCTAGCCCAGAATCGGACGCGGGGGGCAGGGGCGGTATTTCAGCTGGTTCCGGCTCCGGATCGGCCTTTGGCTCGGGTCGGACCATGTTGGCGGGCAGGACGCCCAGGCCGATCGCAGCCAGCTTGACGTCGTCCGCCGACAGCAATTCCAGCGCTGCCGCGTGCAGGATCATCATGGGACCGCCCCGGGGAGCGGCTCGCCCGAGACGCGTCTGCGGGTTCCAGACGGTCTGCAGGGCCCCCGCCATTTCGGGGGTCCATTCCTGAGCAAACAAGCAAACGCCCGGTGTTCGGGCGGCCGCCGCAAGGTGCATCGGACCGGTATCGCCGCCGATCGCCATGACGGCGCGCTCCGACAGGGTGGCGAGCTGGAACAGGTCGGTGCGGCCAACCACGCTCTTGGCGCGCGGCTCGAGCTTCATGATCTGCGTGCCGATATCGCCTTCGGCCTTGGTGCCGATGATGACGGGCGTGATCTTCGCATCGGCCGTCCATGTCGCGATCTCGGCGAAGCGGTCGAGCGGCCAGCGTTTTTCCGGGTGGTCCGCGGACGATCCCGGGATCAGCAGCATGTAGGGGCCGTACAGGTTGAAGAACTCCGGCTGGAAGCGCGGCGGGTCGCGGAAGGCGGGGCGTATCCACGCCAGGCTCGGCGCCAGGTCCTGCCCGATGACCCATCCGCTCGCATCGCCCGGCGGCTTGGGCGTGAGGCCTGCGTGCAGCAGCTGCTCGGCCAGCCGGTCGAAATTGTGCATCATCGCCCGGTTGGGATTCTTGTGCTGGTGCGATGCGCCCTGCGCCGCGCCAGACCATAGCGGCTTCTTCCCGGTGAGCGCCGCAAAGTACTGCGCCGTGCGGTCGTTATTCTGGAAGTCGTAGACCATGTCGTAGCCGGCGGACCGCAGGCGGCGGATCAGGTCGGCGCGTCCCTTGATGTCGCGCGGGCGGCCATCGGCTTCCACGATGTCGAAATAGGGACACGCCTTGGCGAAGGCTTCGAAGGGCTCGGTAGTGAGAAGTGTGATGCGCGCGGACGGATGCGTCGCGCGAACGACGCGCATGGCGCCCAACGCCTGCATGAAGTCGCCCATCGCGCCGAGCTTGATAACCAGCACACGCTTCAGCGTGTCGCCCGGATTCGGGGGTGGGGTGAAAGTATTCAGGTCAATCATGCGGGCCGGCCAATGAGTTTGTCATAGACGGCAAGCGTCGCCTGCTGAAGGGCGGATGTGGTGAATCTTTCCCGGACGCGCGCCATGGCCGCTTCGCCCATGGCTTTGCGTCCTTCCAGCCCGGCTTCGAGGAGCCCGGCAATGGCGTCGGCGAGGGCGGGTGGGTTGGCCGGGGGCACGATCAGGCCGGTCTGGCCGTGGGCGATGATCTCGCCCTGCGCCCCGATGCTGGAGCCGATGGCGGGCACGCCCATGGCCCCGGCTTCGGCCGCAACCCGACCGAACGCCTCGGGCTCATTGGAGGGCGCAATCACGATATCGGCCAGGGCGAGTGCTGCAGGCATGTCGTCACAATGGCCTACCATAGCGATCCTGTCGTCAAGGCCGTGACTGGCGATCAGCTGCCTAAGCTCTTCAAGATAGCCTTCCCTGCCCTGGTCATCCCCTGCAAATATCATCTGCCAGGACGGGACCTTGCGCCCGGCCAGCAATGCTGCGGCCGCGATCGCTTCGCGATGGCCTTTCCATCCCGTCATGCGGGCCGGAAGCAGGATAAGGGCGGGGCGATTCTCCTCCGGCAGCCGCCACGCCTTTCCCAACGCGGCGCGCCGCGCGGGCGCAACGCTGTTTGGCGAGAATTTTGAGATATCGACGCCGCGCGGGATGGTGACGATATGGCGAGCCAGCGCAGCGTGCTGCTCGCGCACATGGGCGGCCGTGAACTCTGAATTGGCGATGACGATGTCGCCGCGCGCCATCACCGAATTGTACCAGCGCTTCAAGCCGGTCTTTGCGTTGTAGACGCCGTGATAGGTCGTGACGAACGGCTTCTTCATGCGATGCGCCGCCCACATCGCGCTCCAGGCCGGCGCGCGCGAGCGTGCATGCACGAGATCGACTTTCCTGTCGCGGATGATCTTTGCGATCGCTCTCGAATTGGCGACCAGCTGGATCGGGTTCTTGGTCGGGGCGTTGTCGAAGCGAATGAGTTCGCCGCCGGCTTTGGCGAGTTCGCCCTCAAGGCGGCCGCCTGCGCTCACGACCAGCGCCCTCGCGTTCGCCGCGACCAGCGCCTCAACCACCTCCACCGTCGTACGCTCCGCGCCGCCTGCTGACAGGTGGGGGATGATCTGCAGCACTGTGACTCCCGACAGCGACAAGCTGGACCGGCTCCGTGAAATACCCCCGCAGGAGCGATAGTCGCTTTTCACCTGACAGAAAACCGATCAATGGTTACCGCCATGCCTAGAGACGTTACCGAATTTTTCGACCATGACGGTGTTGCCATCGCCTATCGGCGGACTAGCGGCGGGCCCCACATGGCAGGCATTGTCTGGCTAGGCGGCTTTCACTCCGACATGCTGGGCGAGAAGGCGAGCGCCCTGCACGCCCAGGCGGAGCAGGCGGGGCGATCCTTCCTGCGGTTCGACTATCTCGGCCATGGCGAAAGCGGCGGCCGATTCGAGGACGGAACCATTGGCCGCTGGAGGTCGGACGCTCTGGCCGTGATCGATGCTCTGACGGACGGGCCGCTGGTTCTGGTGGGATCGTCTATGGGCGGGTGGATGGCCCTGCTGTGTGCGCTGGCTCGCCCCGAAAGGGTAAGGGCGCTTGTGCTGCTCGCGCCCGCGCCCGACTTTACCGACAAGCTGATGTGGTCGTCGTTCGATGACGACCAGAAGCGCGAGATCATGGAGCGCGGCTTCTGGATCCGGCCGTCGTCCTACGATCCCGTCGGCTATCCGATCAAGCGGGAGCTGATCGAGGAAGGGCGCAACTGGAACATCATGGATGCGGAGATCCCGATCGATATTCCGGTTCGTATCCTCCAGGGCGGTCTCGACGAGGATGTGCCGTGGACGCACTCGTTCGAACTCGCTGGCCAGCTGCGCACGAACGACGTGGTTTGGAGTTTTATCAAGGGCGGCGATCACCGGCTGTCGCGTCCATCGGACATTCAGCGGATGATCGGTACCGTAATGTCGGCAGCAGATCAGGTCGATGCTTCTCTCTCCGCCGAAAGGCATTGAGCGAGACCTTCGCGATACGTCGGATACAGCGGCCTCCAGCCAAGCTGTGATTTGACGCGTGCGTTGGAGACGCGCTTGCACTCGGCATAGAAGCGTTGCGCGGCGGGCGAGAGGTTTGCGTCCTCGAATGCGACGGCAGGCGGCGGCGCGACGTTGAGAAGCTTCGCGGCGTACACGAGCACTTCGTCGGCGGACGCCGGTTCGTCATCGCAGATGTTGTAGATCGCGCCTTGCCTTGCGTGCGCGATCGAAAGATCGAGTGCGGTTGCTATGTCATCACGGTGCGCGCGCGAAAAGACCTGTCCGGGTTTCACGATGCGCCGCGCGCCGGGCTCGCGTACGCGGTCGAGCTGCGAGCGCCCCGGGCCGTAGATGCCGGGGAGGCGGAACACATGCGCGCCTGCCGACAGCCATTGGTCTTCGGCGCGCACGCGGTTGGTCGCTTCGCGGCTCTGCGGATTGCGGGGCGTCTCCTCGAACGCCCATCCGCCCGCGAGATCGCCATAGACGCCGGTCGTTGAGAGATATCCGATCCATGCCGCGCCGGGCGCTGTTGCCTGCAGGGCGCGAAACACAGGGCAGCCTTCATCATCCGGCGGAACGGAGATCAGCCAGGCGACGCCTTCCGGCGGGTCGAGATCCGCGCCGGGCCACTGGATCGCGGTGACGCCCTGTTGCGCGAGTGCGGCGCAGGCGTCGGTGCTGCGCGCCGTGCCGAGCGTCGCAACGCCTCGCGCCGCCAGCCGCCGCGCGAGAGCGGTTGCAACATAGCCGCATCCAAGGGCGAGGAGCTGCGTTGGAAGCATGTCACTTTCCGGCCTTTGTTGTAGGGTTATGCACTTTGAGCGCCCATGGCCAGCGGCGCGCAATCGCGGGTTTCGTGTATGCGTTTCGTCCTCGGCGCCGTTCTTTTTCTCGCCGCAATTCCGGTTGCCTCGGCCCAGCAGAGCGAAAGCGCGCGGCTGCAGGCCTGCATGCAGAAAATCGATGCGAATCCCCGGGAGGCCTATGACGAAGGCCTCGCCTGGATCGGCGTGGGCGCGCGTCCGGCCGCCCGCCAGTGCACGGCGCTGGCGCTGATCGCCCTGGGCCAAGAAGCGGAAGGCGCCTCGCGGCTTGAACAGCTCGCCAACGACAAGGATGCCGGATCGCTCGAACAGCGTGCGGTCTATCTCTCGCAGGCGGGCAATGCCTGGCTGCTCGCGAAGATGCCGGATGCGGCCATCCTCACGCTTACTAACGCCATGAAGCTGCGACCGACGGACGGCGAACTGCGCAAAGATCGCGCACGCGCCTATGTCATGCTCGGCAAGTGGGAGGAGGCGGGGAACGATCTTGATGTCGCGATCGAGTATTCGGCGGGCGACGCCGAGGCGCTGCGTTTGCGGGCCTACTCTCTCTACAAGATGGACCGCCTTCCGGATGCCTGGGGCGATGTCGAAAAAGCGCTCAGGCAGTCGCCGCAGGATACACAAACAGCGCTGTTGCGCGGCGATATCCGCGAGGCGATGCGCAAGAAGGGCCTCGTCGATCCCGTGATGAAGAGCGAGCCTCCATCGTCGGTCAGCCCGAAGGTCGTCGGCAGATAGCGCTGCCTATTTCACGACGCAATCATCAAGACCATCGCGGCGGACGACGCCCATTAGCGTCTGGACCTGCGAGTTGCGCCGGCCGGAAGCATAGCTGCCGTCCACCTTCCAGCGGTTGGGGTTGGGCAGGACGGCGGCAAGCGCCGCCGCCTGGCGTTGCGTCAAGTTTTTCGACGACACGCCATAGCGCTCCTGCGACGCTGCCTCGATGCCGTAAATACCGTCGCCCCATTCCGCGATGTTGAGGTAGATCTCCATGATCCGCGGCTTGGACCACATGTTTTCCATCAGGAAGGTGAACCAGGTCTCAAAGCCCTTGCGTACCCAGCCGCCGCCATTGAACAGGAAGACATTCTTCGCGGTCTGCTGCGAGATAGTGGAAGCGCCGCGCACCCTGCGGCCGCGCTCGGCTTCATCGATCGCCTTCTGGATCTGCTTCACGTCGAAGCCGTCATGCAGGCAGAAGGATTGGTCTTCCGCTGCGATGATGGCGCGCACGATGTGGGGCGAGACATCTTTCAGCGGCGCCCAGGTCTTGCGCACCTCGACGCCCTGCATCGCCGTACCGGCCATGTTGAACGTCGGCGGCGGGCCGGTCCATCCGATGATGAAGACGGCGGCGGCGCTCAGCGGCACGAACGCGATTGCCGCTATCGCTCCCCATTTGAGGAAGAACACGAGAATGCGCCGCCACATTGGCTTGTGCTCAGGCCCGCGCGGCGGAGCTGCCATGCCGGCGCGCCAGCGGCCGAGCATGCCGCCGCCTCCGCTGCCGTCGGCAGGCGGGTCGTAGTCGTTGCGTACGACTTCCTCAAAAAGGTCGTGGTCGTCGCCATTGGACGGCGCGTCAGGATCGGTCGGCCTGTCCGGCTTCTGGTCCAGCATCCCATTCCTCACATACGCCGGGATCTGTTTCGGCTTGTCGGCGATGGCAACGTTCGGATTCGAAGGCAAGAGGCGAGAGCGCGCCAAGCGCCCAGACGGCGGCCCCCCGCACCAACGGTGAAGCGTCGTCGAGGGCTTGGATACAGCGATTTGAAAGTCCGGTCTCGCCTGAATTTCCAATCGCGATCATCACGTTACGCAAAAACCGGTCCCTTCCGGCCCGCTTGATCGGCGAGGCCGCGAAGACCTCGCGGAACCCGGCGTCATCCAGCTGCGACAGATCAGCCAGAAGGGGCCCCGTCAGCTCCGGACGGGGGTGGAAGGCCGCATCCCGCGCCGCAGATGCGAACTTGTTCCAGGGGCATACGGCCAGGCAGTCGTCGCACCCATAGATGCGATTCCCCATCGGCCGGCGGAACTCGCGGGGAATCTGCCCTCTGTGTTCGATGGTGAGGTAGGAGATGCAGCGCCGCGCATCGAGCTGGTAGGGGGCGGGGAAGGCTTTGGTCGGGCAGATGTCGAGACAGGCGCGGCAGGTTCCGCACGAATCGTCGGACGCCTGGTCGGGTTCGAGTTCCGCATTCGTCAGCATGACGCCAAGGAACAGCCAGGACCCGAAGTCGCGACTGACGAGATTGGTGTGCTTGCCCTGCCAGCCGACGCCCGCGCGATGGGCCAGCGGCTTTTCCATCAGGGGGGCCGTATCGACAAAAACCTTTACGTCATGGCCGGAGGAAGTCGGCGAAGCCCGAAGCGAGCTGCTTCAGCCGCCGTTTCATCACGTCGTGATAGTCGGCGTTCTGCGCGTAAACGGAGATCGTGGCGCTGGCTTTGCGCTCCAGTGAAGGGAGGGGATCATGGCCCGGGCCATAGTTGAGGCCGACGACGACGGCTGACTTCGCTTGCCCCCACATTGCGGTCGGATGTTGCCGGCGCTCGGCGGTGTCGGCCATCCAGCCCATGTCGCCATGGCGTCCCTCGGCGACAAACTCGATCAGATGTCCTCCGGCCGCCCACGCCTCGTCGGCCCGGGCGATGCGGGCGACGTCAAAGCCCAGCGCACGGGCGCGCTCCTTCAGAGAGGCTTCAAGGGCGGCCATTTGGCCCTGCTAGCGGCAGCGCATGGCCCACACAAGCCAAGGTCATTTGAGTTTTCTCGGGAATGGGCACGGAAACATGCAGAACCGCTTCCCCTTTTCGTGCCCAATGTTTAGGCATGAGTGCTGACGGCCGGAACAGGTCAGGCGAGGCGGCTTCACACAGCCTCAGGTCCGGCTACGACTTGGTCCCGCATGTTCAGTGAAATGTACGCAGAATCAGGGTCGGTCCGGGCGCCCTACGAAAAGGTCGCCGCGTGGATCACCGCCGCCGGCGTCGATCTCCTGAAACTGCGCCAGAACGAGGCCGAGGCGATCTTTCGCAAGATCGGCATCACGTTCGCCGTCTATGGCGAGGGCGGCGATCCCGAGCGGTTGATCCCCTTCGATCTCATCCCGCGCGTGTTCGGCGCTTCCGAATGGCGAAGGTTGTCGCGCGGCATCAAGCAGCGCAGCCGTGCGCTCAACGCTTTCCTCTACGACGTCTATCACCGCGGAGAGATCATGCGCGCCGGCATCATCCCCGAAGAGCTGGTCTATCAGAACGAGGCCTTCTTGCCGGACATGATCGGCGTCGATCCGCCAGGCAGGGTCTACAGCCACATTGTCGGCGTCGACATCGTGCGTACGGATGGAGATTCATTCCAGGTTCTCGAAGACAACTGCCGCACACCTTCAGGCGTCTCCTACATGCTGGAGAACCGCGAGATCATGATGCGGATGTTCCCGCAGCTCTTCTCAGCCGGCTTCGTCGAGCATGTCGACAGCTATCCGAGCCAGCTCAAGAGAACACTGGAGGAAGTCGCCCCGATCAAGTGCGACGATGATCCAACCATCGTGCTGCTGACGCCCGGCTCTCTCAATTCGGCCTACTACGAGCACTCATTCCTCGCCGACCTGATGGGAATCGAACTGGTCGAGCCGCAGGACCTGTTCATCGAGAACGGGCTCTGCTGGATGCGCACGACACGTGGCCCGCAACGAGTGGACGTGATCTACCGCCGGATCGACGACACATACATCGATCCGCTGGCGTTCAGGCCGGATTCCCTGCTGGGCGTGCCGGGCTTGTTTAACGTCTATCGTTCAGGCGGCGTCACACTATGTTCTGCGCCGGGGGCAGGAGTAGCCGACGACAAGGCGATCTATGTCTTCGTGCCGGACATGATCAAATTCTATCTCGGCGAGAAACCGATCCTGGACAATGTGCAGACCTGGCGCTGCGCTGCGCCCGACGATCTCAAATACGTCCTCGACAATCTGAAGGACCTGGTGATCAAGCGCGTCCACGGGTCAGGCGGCTATGGCATGCTGATCGGCCCGCATGCCGCAAAGAAGGAGATCGAGGTCTTCCGCGCCAAGATCAAGGCGAATCCGAGCGAGTTTATCGCCCAACCAACGCTCGATCTTTCGACCGCACCGATCGTTGGCGCCGATGGCATCGAGCAGCGGCACGTTGACTTCCGGCCCTACTGCCTTGTCGGAAAGGAAATCCGCCTGACGCCTGGCGGCCTTACGCGTGTGGCGCTGAAAAAGGGTTCGCTGGTCGTGAACTCGTCGCAGGGCGGCGGCGTGAAAGACACTTGGATACTGGCCGACTGATGAATGTGAACATGGCATGCTGAGTCGCACGGCCGACAACATGTTCTGGATGGGCCGCTACATGGAGCGGGCCGACGCCACCGCGCGCTTGATCGAGATGGGCTATCGCATGGCGATGCTGCCCGGCTCGAACGAGATGGACGAGTGGCGCTCGGTCGCCGCCGCTTCAGGGTCGGCGCCGGACATCGCGGAAGCGAAGAGCCTGAAGGCGGGCGACGTCGTCGGCCGCCTGCTGCTCGATCCAGATAATCTGTCCTCCATCCGATCCTGCCTGACATCAGCGCGCGCCAATGGCCGCGCCATCCGCACCGCGCTGACGCAGGACATGTGGGAAGCGCTCAACGACGGCTGGCGCCAGCTCGGGCAGATGGACGCCGAGACTGCGCTGCGCAACCTGCCTTCGCTGCTTGAGTGGACAAAAAACCGGACGGCGGCCTTCCGCGGCGCTTCCGAAATCTCACTCCTCAGGAATGACGGCTATTTCTTCCTACGTCTCGGCGGTCTGATTGAGCGGGCGGACATGACGCTGCGCCTGCTGGACGTGAAATACTACGTCCTGTTGCCCGAGACCGACGTGGTCGGCGGAGGCAGGGACTATCACCAGTGGACCAGCGTGTTGCGCGCGACGTCGGCGCTGCGCGCTTATCATCATGTGTACAAGGGCGACTACAGCCCTTGGGGCATTGCCGATTTCCTGATCCTGAACGCGATCTTCCCGCGCTCGCTCAATTTCTGCTACCGCTCGATCGCCCATTATCTCGACGAGATCGACAAATTGTACGGCGAAACCCACGCTTGCCAGCGCACCGCGCGGGAAATGGTCGCCCGGCTGGACAGTATCGGCATCGAACAGCTTTTCCAAAGCGGGTTGCACGAGTTCGTATCTGAAGCCATCGAGACGACGCGGCGTCTCGCGGGCGAAATCAGCCGCGCCTACTACTTCTAGAGTCACATGCGCTTGTCCATTCGCCACGCAACGACCTACGCCTACGATCCGCCGGCGGATCGCTGCGCCCTGCGCCTGCGGCTCTATCCGTCATCCTTCGACGCACAGCGTGTTCTCAACTGGACGGTGAGCGTCAACGAAACCGCGATACCTCCGCTGCTCGCTGCCGCCAGCGGCGATCGCGAGGCGGTCTGGACGTGTTCCAGTCCGGCATCTGAAGTGGCGATCGTCGCCGAGGGAGAAATCGAAACCAGCGACGTAGCGGGCGTGGTGCGCGGCCTCAAGGACAGCGTTCGTCCATCTGTCTATCTGCGAGCGACGCCGCTGACTGAAGCAGACAAGCGCATCGAGGATCTGGCCGGCGGCGTTTCCGGGCGGTCGACGCTGGACAAGGCGCACGCGCTGATGGCGGCGGTACGCGATGCGGTCGACTACAAACCCGCCTCGACCACGTCCCACACGACGGCGGCGCAGGCTCTCAAGCTGGGGACGGGCGTGTGCCAGGATCACGCTAATATTTTCGTTTCAGCTGCCCGGGCGATGCGCGTGCCAGCGCGCTATGTCGTCGGATACCTGCTCGCCCAGGAAGAGAAACTTACTGAGACACACGCATGGGCCGAGGCGTACGTGCCCGATATCGGCTGGGTGGGGTTCGATCCTGCTAACCGTATGTGCCCCACGGATCATTATGTTCGGCTCGGATGCGGCGTTGATTCGGCCGATGCGGCCCCGATCCGGGGCGGCGTGTCGGGCTCTCCGCAGGAGCGGCTTTCCGCCTCTGTCGACATAAGCCAGACTCAGAGCCAGACTCAGATTCAACAGTAGTCGGCCGGCACGGCTTGTTGGAGCATGTCGGGCGTCGGGGAATTGGGACGGACATGACGTATTGCGTAGGCCTCAAGCTCAGGGCCGGCCTTGTCCTGCTGTCCGACACCCGCACCAATGCGGGCGTCGACAACGTCGCTCGTTTCCGAAAAATGTTCCTGTTCGAGGAGCCCGGCGAGCGAGTGGTGGCGCTGCTGACCGCGGGCAATCTGGGAGTGACGCAGGGCGTGGTCACCGGCATTTCAGCGGCGGTGAAGCGCGCCAAGGCCGATCCCGACATCGAGAGCATCATGACCTGCGAGACTCTCTACCGCAGCGCACAGATCGTCGGCGAGACGATGCAGGAAATCCAGAAGCGCGACCGGGCCAATATCGAGGCGCAGGGCGCGGCGGCTGACGCCACCATCATCATGGCGGGGCAGAGGAAGGGCGGGGACCTGCGCCTGTTCCTGATCTACACCGCCGGCAACTTCATCGAAGCCGGGGACGACACGCCCTACCTGCAGATCGGCGAGCACAAATATGGCAAGCCGATCCTCGATCGCGTGATCAAACCGGAGACCACGGTGGATGAGGCGATCAAGGCGGCGCTCGTCTCGATGGATTCGACATTGCGCTCCAACCTTTCCGTCGGCATGCCGCTGGATCTCGCCGTGATTCCGGTGAACGAGTATCGGGCGCGGACCCAGCGCATCGAGCAGGATCACAGGGAGTTCCGCCAGATTTCGGATTCCTGGGCCAGCTCGCTGCGTCAGGCCTTTCACGCCCTGCCAACCGTCAAGATCTGACCACTGACATCGCCGCCGACCGCCGCTAGGCTCCTCGCAATAGCGGGAGGCCAGCCGTCATGAAACTGTTGCGCGGATGGGTCGGCTCGGTCCTGGTGCTGATCGTTGCGGCCCTTGTGATCGGGGGCTTCATCTACAGTTTCAAGAGCCAGGAGCCGCGCTTCGCCTGGTCGACCGAGTTCGGCCAGAGCGTTGCGGGTTCGATCGTGCGCATGCTGGCGCCGGCTGGCGAGAACGCAACGCTTGTCGGGCGTGGCGATGCCATGCCAGTGCTTGAGCTGCGCGATATGGATGGCACGGTCGGCGTTATCGGCCCCCTCGAAACGAAAAAACTGGTCATCAATTTCTGGTCTAGCGCCTGCACCGAGTGCGTGCGGCAGATGGCGTTGCTAGATGCAGCATCCAAGAGCGGTCTGAGCGAGCGCGTCAGGATCATCGGCGTGTCGGTCGACAAGGATCTTGAGATCGCGCGGCAATATCTGGCGGCAAACCCGGTATCGTATCGCCTGTACTACACGCCGCCGTCAGCCTCGAACGCCAAGGCGACGCTAGGCGGTGGAGGAGGCGATGCGCTGCCTTACACCGTGCTGGTCGGCATCGACGGCAAGATCGAGAAGACGCGCTTTCTCGGCTTCAGACCTGGCGAATTGGAAGAATGGGTGGAATAGCTTCAGCGGTTTGCGATCGACTTTCCGTTCAGCTTCACGCGCCAGTCGAGCATATGCTCTTCGAGCAGGCGTTCCAGCTTGTACGGATCGTCCTCGGAAATCTCCTCGAGGATTTCGTAGAGGAACGCATCCTCGCCGTGCGTTTTCCATGCGACCGCGAGATCGGGGGCTTCAAGCAGCGTGCCTGTGCGCAGCTGAAACCATAGGCCGTTCTGCCGTTTGTCGAGAGACTTCGACCATCCGACCCAGGCATCGCCCGTCGGCGCGCATTTGACGGCGAACACGCCGGTCGCCGCCTTGCGCTCGGAATACGCCTGCATCAGTTCCTTGCGGCGGGACTTGTCCACGTTGCGTCTCCTATTCTCGCGGGCCGGGCCAGACGTCGCGCGCGTCGGAATCGACGACCGGCATGCCTTTGCCCTTGGCGACGCGCACCGGAAGCGATGCCGCGTCGAAATCGTCGAGACATTTCAGGTTCACGCCGTAGTGCTCCAGCATAAAACGCTTCCGGTGGAACGGATAGATGCCACTCGTTGTGCAGAAATCGTGCTTCCCGATGCGCGCGCTCGATTGATAGAGGCCGAGCCTGTCCTCGCCCGCCGTGATCTTCAGCCGGCTTTCGTGGACGTTGGCCATCAGCGCGTTCTCCTTCGAACACTGCGAGCAACCGCAGGCGTAGGCCTCTTTGATAGGGCCTTCGACCTCCAATCTGACCGAACCGCAATGGCGGGAGCCGCGCAAGATCATGCCGTGTTCCTTCGCAGGCCGGGTTGTTCTAGTCTGCCAATAAGTATCATGACGGCGTTACGAAGCCGCAACACACAAGGGGAAGACGATGGGACTGGATATCGATCTGGCGGCCGTGGCTGGAATGGCCGGTCTGGGCGGAAGCGCGATTGCCGGCACGGCGGCCGCAATCTTTTTCAAGGGCGTCATCATGCGTGTGCTGGCGCAGCTGATCGTGACGACCGTCCTGTCCTTCGTCGGGTTCATCGCGCTGTTCAACGTCCTGGGTTTCCAGATCATTCCGCCGAGCGAGATTGCCGGCGTGCAGATTCCCGGCGGCTCGAGCAACTTCGCCCCGTCCTCCGCTCCGGCTCCGGCGGCGCTGCCCGAAGGCGGCTACGTCAAATCGCCCTGGCGAAAGTAGAACTGATCCCAGGGCTTCGGATGCGGGCTCATTCCGCCGCTTTCAGCTCCAGCGGGGCGGCAAGACGGCTGACGACTTCCTTCGGCGCCACGTGCACGAAGTGGCGCAGCTCCAGCGCCCAGTTGTCGAGGAGCGTGCGTGCGTGCAGCGAGCCTGTTCGCTTCACATGCTCTTCGATCAGCGCTTTGAGGACGCCGGTCCAGTGCTCGGTGACGACAGGGCGCCAGATCACCGACTCCGGATTCACCATCTTCTCGAACCGCTTGCCGGGGTCGTAGAGGAAGGCCATGCCGCCCGTCATGCCGGCGCCAAAGTTTTCGCCGACCGCGCCGAGGATGACGGCCAAGCCGCCGGTCATGTACTCGCAGCCGTTGGAGCCGCAGCCTTCGACCACCGCGGTCGCGCCGGAGTTGCGCACGGCGAAGCGTTCGCCTGCCTGGCCCGCCGCGAACAGCTTGCCTGACGTGGCTCCGTAGAGAACTGTGTTGCCTATGATCGTGTTGTCCTTCGCGACATATTTCGATGTCGAGGCCGGACGCAGGAGGATCGTCGCGCCGGAAAGGCCCTTGCCCACATAGTCGTTGGCGTCGCCGATTACCTCGATCGTCAGACCCTTCACCCCGAAAGCGCCTAGAGATTGACCGCAAGAGCCTTCCAGCGTCACCCAGAGGCGACCCTCCGGCACGCCATCCATGCCGAACTTGCGCACGATGTGCGAGGACGCGCGGGCGCCGATGGCGCGGTGAACGTTCCGCACATGGTAGTCGAGTTGCATCTTTTCGCCGCGTTCGAAGAAGGCGGCGCCGTCGCGCAGGATCTGTTCGTCCAGCGCTTCCGGCACCGGATTGCGGTGCGTCGGCTTGTAGGCGACGCGCGCTTCCGGGTCGGCTCGGACAAGGAGGGGCGAAAGGTCGAGGTCGTCCAGCATGGCCGAGCCGCGGCTGATCTGCGCCAGCAGGTCCGTGCGGCCGATCACCTCGTCCAGACGCGTGAAGCCCAGTTCGGCCAGGATCTCACGCACTTCCTCGGCGATGAAGGTCATGAGGTTGACGACCTTGTCGGGCGTGCCGGTGAACTTGGCGCGCAGCTTTTCGTCCTGCGTGCAGACGCCGACGGGGCAGGTGTTGGAATGGCATTGCCGCACCATGATGCAGCCCATAGCCAAGAGACTGGCCGTGCCGATGCCGTACTCTTCCGCGCCCAGCATCGCTGCGATGACGATGTCGCGCCCGGTGCGCAGGCCGCCATCTGTGCGCAGCGTCACCTGGTCGCGCAGGTTGTTGAGCGTCAGAACGTGGTGCGCTTCGGCGAGGCCGATCTCCCACGGCAGGCCGGCAAACTTGATCGACGACTGCGGGCTCGCGCCCGTGCCGCCATTGTGGCCGGCGATCAGGATGACGTCGGCTTTCGCCTTCGCTACGCCTGCCGCGATCGTGCCGACGCCGGAGCGGGAAACGAGTTTCACGCAGACTCGGCAGTCGGGGTTGATTTGCTTCAGGTCGTAGATCAGTTGCGCCAGATCCTCGATCGAATAGATGTCATGATGCGGCGGCGGCGAGATCAGCATCACGCCAGGCGTCGCGTGGCGGTTCCTGGCGATAAATTCGGTCACCTTGAAGCCCGGCAGCTGCCCGCCTTCCCCTGGCTTGGCGCCCTGTGCGATCTTGATCTCGAGTTCCTTGCAGTTGTTGAGATACTCCGCCGTCACGCCGAAGCGCGCGGAGGCCACCTGCTTGATTGCCGAGTTGGCGTTATCGCCGTTGGGCAGGGGCTTGTAGCGCTCCCGCACCTCGCCGCCTTCGCCTGACACCGACTTCGCTCCGATGCGGTTCATGGCGATGTTGAGCGTGCCGTGCGCCTCCGGCCCCAGCGCTCCGAGGGACATGCCGGGCGTGACGAAGCGCTTGCGGATTTCGTTGACGGATTGCACGTCGTCGAGCGGCGCGGCCTGCGGCTGCGGGCGAAAGTCGAGCAGATCGCGCACCTGAACGGCCTTCTTGCGGGCGTTCGCGAGCTTCGAATACTTGCGGAACGCCGCATACGAGTTGCTGTCGCACGCCGCCTGCAGCAGGTGAATCAGCTCGCCGGAAAGCGCATGCGTATCGCCGCTAGCCCGTACGCGGTAGAAGCCGCCGACCGGCAGCACGGCGACGGCCACGCTCCAGGCCCTCGAGTGCAGCTCGACCGCCTTGCGCTCGAGGCCCGCGAGACCGATGCCGGAAATGCGGCTGGTCATGCCGGGGAAATAGTCGGCGACCAGCGCGCGGGAGAGGCCTAACGCCTCGAAGTTGTAGCCGCCGCGGTAGGACGAGATGACCGAGATCCCCATCTTGGAGAGGATCTTCAAGAGTCCCGCCTCAATCGCTTTCTTGTAGCTGAGCACGACCTTGCCGAGCGGCTTGTCGCCGAACAGGCCCTTGGCGTGTCTGTCCGCCAACGTCTCCTGCGCCATGTAGGCGTTGACGCATGTGGCGCCGACGCCGATCAGCACGGCGAAATAATGCGTATCGAGGCACTCGGCCGAGCGCACAGTGATCGAGCAGAAGGTGCGAAGGCCGTGGTTCACCAGATAGGAGTGCACAGCGCCCGCCGCGAGGATCATCGGAATGCCGGCGCGGTTGGCGTCCTGCTTCTCGTCGGTGAGGATGATGTGGCCGCGGCCTGAGGAAACCGCCACGCGCGCTTCTTCGCGAATGCGCTCGATCGCATTGCGCAGGGCGACGCCGCCTGATCCGCCGGGCGTCGCATCGTCCGGCGCGAACGTGCAGTCGATCACGGCGACCTGTTCGCCGATGGCGCTCAGCATCCGCTCGTACATGCCGTTGGTCAGCACCGGGCTTTCCAGAACGAACACGTTGGTCTGCGCCTGGTCTTCAGCCAGGATGTTGCCGAGATTCTTGAAACGCGTGCGCAGGCTCATCACCCGCTCCTCGCGCAGCGGGTCGATTGGCGGGTTGGTGACCTGCGCGAAATTCTGCCGGAAGAAGTGCGACAGCGGCCGGTAGTGATCTGACAGAACTGCCAGCGGCGAGTCATCACCCATCGATCCGACGGCTTCCTTGCCGTCCTCGGCCATCGGGGACAGGATCAGCTCGATGTCCTCCAGCGTCATGCCCGCGGCATGCTGGCGGCGCAGGAACTCTTGCCGGTCATTGCAGAGCCGTGCTTCCGGCCCAGGGCCGATCTCAGGCTCCAGCTCAATGACATTCGACAGCCACTCCTCGTAAGGGTGTTTGCCGGCCAGAAGGTCGATGATCGCCTTGTGGTCGTAGAACTTCCCGTCGCGCACATCGACCGCGATCATCCCGCCCGGGCCGACACGGCCCTTGCGGAGAATCTTCTCGCCATCGATCGGGCACATGCCGGCTTCCGACCCGACAGCCAGCACGCCGTCCTCGGTGAGGGCGTAACGCATGGGGCGCAGGCCGTTGCGGTCCATCCCCGCAATCGCCCATCGGCCGTCGAACATGGCAAGGGCGGCGGGGCCGTCCCATGGCTCCATCACCGAGTTGGCGTAGGCGTAAAGCGCCTGGTGCTTCCTCGGCGTGATGGCCTCGTCCTTCGACCATGCTTCGGGGACCAGCAACGTTTTCGCCATTGGGCCCGAGCGGCCCGCGCGCACCAGCAACTCGAATGCGTTGTCGAGCGCGGCAGAGTCCGATCCGCCCGGCTGGATCACCGGCTTCACGTCGTCGCCGTATTCGCCATAGTTGCCGGAGATCATCTTGATCTCGTGGCTCTTCATCCAGTTGATGTTGCCCGAGATCGTGTTGATCTCGCCGTTGTGGGCGAGCATGCGGAAGGGCTGCGCCAGCCGCCACTGCGGGAAGGTGTTGGTCGAATAGCGCTGGTGATAGATCGCGACAGCCGAGACGAAGCGCTTGTCCTTCAGATCGAGATAGAAACGATCGATGTCCTCGGCGAGGAACATACCCTTGTAGATCAGGGCGCGCGCCGAGAACGAGCAGACATAGAGATCCAACGCCGCTTCGCGTGCGCGCTTTTCGATCCGGCGCCGGCAGACGTACAGTGCGCGCTCCAGTTCGGGCGCATCGCGGCCCTGCCGGTCGTGGAACAGGATCTGTTCGATCTCTGGTCGCGTTGCAGCGGCCTTCTGGCCGATGACGGACGTATCGATCGGCGGTTGACGCCAGCCATAGATGTAGAAGCCGAAGCGTACGACCTCGGTCTCGATGATCGAGCGCGCCTTTTCCTGAGCCGCGAGATCTGTCCGCGGCAGGAAGATCTGGCCGACGCAGACCTGCTTGTCGTTCGAGATCGCATGGCCCTGGCTGCGCACGGCGTCGCGAAAGAAATCCTGCGGCACGTCAACGCGGATGCCGGCCCCGTCACCCGTTTTGCCGTCGGCGTCGACGGCGCCGCGATGCCAGACGGCTTTCAATGCGCGGATCGCCATCTCGACGACCTCACGTTTCGGCGTGCCGTCGATCTGAACTACCAGGCCGACGCCGCATGAATCCTTCTCGTCGGCCGGGTCATAGGCGTTCGCGGCGACGAGCCTGTCGCGTTTTTCCTGATACTCGCGGACCCAGTTTTCGCCCCAGCTGTTGTCTGTCATCGGGCCCACTCTATTCCGCCGCCGCGCGCACGACTTTCGCGCGCAGGTATTGTTCGATGGCCGCTGCAGCATCGCGGCCCTCTTTGATCGCCCACACGACCAGGGAGGCGCCGCGCACGATGTCGCCGGCGGCGAAGACGCCATCGAGCGACGTCGCCATGGTGCGGTAGTCGACTTTCACGCCGCCCCAGCGGTTCACCGTGAGGCCCGGTTCGCAGAAGTGGCCGGGCAGGTCTTCGGGATCGAAACCCAGCGCCTTGATGACCATGTCGGCTTTCACCTCGAAGTCTGAGCCGGCAATTTCTTCCGGCGCCCGGCGGCCCGAAGCGTCGGCAAGGCCGAGCTTCATGCGGATCGACTTCACGCCCTTCACGCCGCTGCTCTTCTTCTCGAGCACAGCGAGAGGCGAGGCGAGCCAGTCGAACTTCACGCCTTCTTCCTCGGCATTGGCGACTTCGCGCTGCGAGCCGGGCATGTTGGCGCGGTCACGGCGATAGAGGCAGGTCACGGACTTCGCGCCCTGGCGGATCGCCGTGCGTACGCAGTCCATCGCAGTATCGCCGCCGCCGATGACGACGACGTTCTTCTTCTCGGCGTTGAGCTTGCCGTTCGAGAAATCCTCGACCTCGACGCCGAGTCCGACGCGGTTGGATGTGATGAGGTAGTCCAGCGCCTTGTGCACGTCCTTCGCATTGCCCCCGGGCATCGTCAGTTCGCGCGACTTGTAGACGCCAGTGGCGATAAGGATCGCGTCATGCTGCTGGCGCAACTTGGCTAGCGAGATGTCCCTGCCGACATCGACGCCCAGCTTGAACGCTACGCCGCCGTCCGCGAGGCGTTTCGTGCGGCGATCGACGATCTGCTTTTCCAGCTTGAAGTTAGGAATGCCGTAGATCAGCAGCCCGCCGGCGCGGTCGTGGCGGTCATAGATCGTCACGCGATAGCCGGCCGAGCGAAGCTGGTCGGCGGCCGAAAGGCCAGCGGGGCCCGCGCCGATGATGCCGATGCTCTGGCCGAGTTCGCGCATGGGCTTGATGGGCTGCACCCAGCCGCGCTCCCACGCCGTGTCGGTGATGTAGCGTTCGACCGAGCCGATGGTGACGGTGCCGTGGCCGGACTGTTCGATGACGCATCCGCCTTCGCAGAGGCGGTCCTGCGGGCAGATGCGGCCGCAGACTTCCGGCATGTTCGAGGTTGCCGCAGAGATTTCGTAGGCCTCCTGCAGGCGGCCGCTGGCCGTCAGCATCAGCCAGTCGGGGATGTTGTTCTGCAGCGGGCAATGCGTCTGGCAGAACGGCACGCCGCACTGGGAGCAGCGCGAGGACTGCTCGTTGGCTTTGGCCTCGATGTAGTCGGCGTAGATCTCGTGGAAATCGCCCCGGCGTTCGGCGGCCTCGCGCTTTTCAGGCGTTTCCTGCTCGACCGAGACGAAACTGAGCATGCGCTGAGCCATGGCGACCATCCGACCTTTCGGATGGTCTCCATAAGAGCGGCTTTTCCTGCCAACAAGCGGAAATACAGCAATCATGAACCATTTGGTTCTGTTCAATACGGTGAGAGGTCATCAACCGACCAGCGCGACCGCTTTCGCGCCGCTTATACGTCCCAAATAGTTCTTATATGAGGCTCTGGCGGCAGTAACCGATCGTCCACCATAACGGCGCGACACCTAGCGATCTTCCCGACGCGGCCCAGCGAGCAGTTTTCATGGACACTCAGACCATCCTGCAGGCCCTCCTGCTTGGCCTGATCGAGGGGCTGACCGAGTTCATTCCTGTCTCGTCCACCGGCCATCTGCTTCTTGCCGAACTGGCGATGGGGATTTCGGAAGACCCGATGTGGAAGACCTTCACAGTGGTCATCCAGCTCGGCGCGATCCTTGCCGTCGTGGCGCTCTACTTCACGCGCCTCTGGACCGTGCTGATCACGCTTCCGACGAAGGCCGAGTCCCGGCGTTTTGCGCTGTCCGTCATCATTGCCTGCATGCCGGCGTTTGCGGCGGGTTTCCTCCTGCATGACTTCATCAAGAACTACCTGTTCGACAGTCCGGAGATTATCTGCTGGTCGCTGGTGATCGGCGGCGTGGTGCTGCTGGTGATCGACCGGCTGGCGCCGAAGCCTGACAGCATGGATGCGATGGCGTTGCCGCTGTGGAAGTCGGTGGCGATTGGCTTGTTCCAGGTGCTGTCGATCGTTCCGGGCGTGTCGCGTTCGGGCTCGACGATCGTCGGCTCGATGCTGATCAAGATCGACAAGCGCGCCGCGGCTGAATTCTCCTTCTTTCTTGCGATCCCCATCATGGTCGGCGCGTTCGTGCTTGATATCTGGGAGAGCAAGGACTCGCTCACAAGCGACAATCTCGGGATTATCGCGGTGGGCTTCATCGCGTCGTTCGTGTTCGGCTGGATCGTGATCAAGGTGATGCTGGATTTCGTCCAGAAGCGCGGCTTTGCCCCGTTCGGCTGGTGGCGGATCCTGGTCGGCGGAGCCGGCCTGGTCGCCATTCACTTCGCAGGCTTCGGGGCCTGATCAGCCCCCGCCGGTGAAGGGGCGCATGATGGCGCGGATGACGATTGCGCCGAGCAGGGCCGAGATCGCGATGTCGATCCAGATGGTGAACTGGGCCATCGAGGCTGGAAGCACGCTGGTGAGCCAGGCGGTGAGATCGAAGTTGAAGGCTCGCATCAGCGTGCCGACGAGAAAGACGCCGACAAGGGCAATTGCTGCGTCGCCCCAGAGGCCGAGGAATTTCTTGCCTCTGACGATCGCGCGGCCGGCGAAGCCTGCAGCCGTTGCGATCAGAAGCCACGCCGCGATTTCCGCAGCGTTCATGCCAGCGTAGTCGATCAGCATCGTCCCGCTCCCTTGTTCCGCCCGGGCTGAGGCTAGCCTCGGGCAGGTGGGATGCAAGCGCAGAGAGAATTACACGTCGACGCGCGATATCTCGTCGACATGCGGGGGCTGGAACTGGCCATGGGGCCGGTGGCGCCAGAGATAGGTCGGCGCGATCGACTCGACCGATTCGAGCGATGTGACGCCGAGATCGGCCAGCGTCTTTGCGCCCCGCGAGACGATATTGTCGTGCTGCAGGAGCTGGACCTGATCGCCGGTGATCGGCGGGCCGAAGAAGGGATTGAGCTTCGACAGCGCGCCGACGGTGTAGCCCAGGGGCGCAGCAAACAGCATCGGGATCGGCAAGAGCATGCGCGGCCGGTCGATCTCGTGCGTGATGTACAGCAGCAGCTCCTTCATCGTGTAGGTGCGCGGGCCGCCGAGTTCGTAGGTCTGGCCCTGCGCCTCGGGGCGGGCGAGGGCGTTGGCGACGGCCTCGGCGACGTCGCCGACATAGACCGGCTGGAATTTCGTCGAGCCGCCGATCAGCGGCAGCACCGGCGTCATGCGCGCCATGCGGGCGAAGCGGGTGAAGAAGCCGTCCTCGGGTCCGAATATGATCGAGGGACGCAGGATGGTGGCGGTCGGGATCGCCGCCAGCGTCGCGGCTTCAGCCTCGGCCTTGGTGCGCGCGTAGTTGGAGCGCGAGTCCTGCGAGGACCCGATGGCGGACATGTAGACGAACTGCTTGATGCCCGCTTCGGCGGCAAGCGAGGCGATGTTGTCGGCGCCGAGCGCCTGCGTGCCGTTGAAGGTCTGCGCGCCGCGCTCGTAAAGAATGGAGACAAGGTTCACGACCGCGTCGGCGTTCTCCAGCGCCCGCATGATGGAGGGCCGGTTGCGGACATTGGCCTGGACGAGCTGGACCTGGCCGACATCGCCGGCGAGCTTCACATCGCCGCTGAGATGCGGGCGGCGGACCGCCACGCGCACCCGCCAGCCCTGGCGGCACAGCGCCCGCACGACATGGCGGCCGAGGAAGCCGGACCCCCCGAAAACGGTGACGATCTTGCCGGTCATTCAGCGCTCTTGAGCTCGTGGAACAAGGTTGGGGCGATAGACCAAAATTTGACTGGGAAGTCCATGCGACGGGTTCTGCCGCCGGAAAGATGAAGGAGGGGCGGGAGTTGGATGGGCGCTGGGCATAGTGTCGCGTTCTCGCAGGCAAGGCCTGCGGGCTGGGGTCGGGTTTGTTTTCGGGGAATTCGTCCGAGCCAGGGCGGCGCGCGGATGCGCTGGCCGGCCCTGGGGCTGGCCGCCGACGATTTTTGTCGCACCCTCCGGAAAATCGTCGTCGTCGTCGACGACGGCCCGGCCGGATGCGGCGGGCGCTGAAGCTGCGATACGGCGTTCGTCAGCAGCCGGGCCAGCTTCACGACCAGATGGGCGGAATGTCTCTCGACCGCGTCGAGACGCTGGAGGGCGCGCTCAAAGCGCCGCTCGATCTCTTCGAGGGCGGGAGCATGGCCGGTAAGGGCGTAGCCGGGACGGCGGCCTTTCCTGCGCCCGCGCTTGGGCGTGTGGCCCAGCATCTGACGGGCCCGGATATGGGTCAGGGCCGCGATCATGTCCTCGATCATGATGAGCGAGCCCAGGAGATCGAGGCGGACAGAGCGGTCCTTGGGGTTCGCCTTGATCCAGGCCCGTATGGGTCAGGGCCGCGATCATGTCCTCGATCATGATGAGCGAGCCCAGGAGATCGAGGCGGACAGAGCGGTCCTTGGGGTTCGCCTTGATCCAGGCCCGTGTCTCTTGGTCCGCCAGCGTCCGGGCGAGGCAGCCGATGAACCAGGAGACCAGCTCTCTTAAAAACAGAGCCGGGTTCAGGGGCAGGAGCACAGAGAGGATCAGCGGCGCAAACATGACCCCAGTATCGCCCAGCGCCGAGATGAACTCTGAGCCGCAAATGCTGGGATTTGGGGGCTGAAGATTCTTCCAAACTGCAGAGTCATCCGACTGCGTTGGACTGCTCTATCGGCCGTGTCCCCACGAAGGCGGGGGTCCAGCGCCGACCGCCAGGCTTGTCCTGAATTCGGGCTTCAGGCTTTGGAGCGCTGCGCGCGCATTTTTCCGAAGAGGACTGGATCCCCGCCTGCGCGGGGAACGCGGACCTGAAGGTCCGCTTCCAGAAAGATTCTCGGGTCTCCGGCGCTGCGCGCCTGCGCCCGGAATGACAGTGGTGGATGCGGCTCGCCCGAGGGTGACGCGTTGCTATCTGCCCGCGCCCCAGTCGCCGATAGCGGGCTTCCTGTGGCGTCTTGGCCTGGGCGGGCGGACGCCGCAGAGGAAGGCGTCGGGCTGGGTCTTTGCCGTGCGTGGAGAGGCAGCGAGCGGTCGTGGCGGCAGGCGGCCCTGCCGTCCGCGCGTCGGGACCTGGGTTCAAGCTGATGACAACGCACTTGATTGGTTCGACATTGCCGATCTCGGCTGACGGAGTTCACATGGCCAGGACAGGCAGACCAGCGATCCAACCGCATCGCAGAGAGTTTCTGGGAGCGGCCGCTGCTTTGGTCGCCGCAACGTCTTTTCAAGCGGGGTGTGTTACCGAAGGGCCGGTTGAACCGCCTCTGGCAACGTCGCCGAAGTCTCGGCTGATCCTTCTGGGAACGGGCGGGGGACCAACGCCCAAGCCCAATCGGTCAGCCCCGGCGCAAGTCATCGTCGTCAACGGCGCTTCGTATGTGATCGACTGCGGTGACGGGGTGGCCCGCCAGATGGTGCTGGCAAAGCTCAAGCTTGCCGCGATCAGTAGCATTTTTCTGACGCACCAGCATTCCGATCATAATGCCGACTACGGCAATCTGGTTTTGCTCGCCTGGGCCGCCGATCTCTCAAAGCGAATCGATGCCTACGGACCGCCCCCGCTGGGCGAGATGACCCGCCTCTTCCTGGAGATGAACGACTACGACATCCGCACGCGGATTGCCGACGAAGGACGTCCGCAGTTGGGCGAGCTTGTTGTTCCACACGAAATCAGTTCCGGCGGCTTGGTCATGCAAGATGAGAACGTCAAGGTGACGGCTGCTCTCGTCGACCATCCGCCCGTCGTCCCAGCGTTTGCTTACCGGTTCGATTGTCCCGATCGGTCGATCGTCTTCTCCGGCGACACGCGACCATCGCGCAATCTGGTCGAGCTCGCTCAGGGCGCGGATGTTCTGGTGCATGAGGTCATGTATCTGCCGGGGGTCGAGCAGATCGTCGCCGCGGAGCCAAACGCCAAGACCCTTCGCGAACATCTTCTCGCAAGCCACTCAACAGCCGAACAGGTCGGGCGCGTCGCGAGCGAGGCGGGGGTTAAGACGCTCGTGCTGTCGCATTTCGTGCCTGGCGGCTCCCCGTTCCTGAAAGATGAAATCTGGTTCAACGCTGTGCGCCCTTACTTCTCTGGCAATCTGATTGTCGGTCACGACCTGCTCGAACTCTAGGCGCGGACCGGCAAGCTCGTTCTCGAACGACTCATGCATTTGGGATCCGAGGCCGCCAACATTGCCAAAGGCCGCTTTCTGCGAACTGTGCGTGCTGGCTGCGCGCGAGGGGAGCGGCCGAGTTGGCGCTCGGCAGGCCTCTGCAACGGCTTCGCGTGCATTCTCCAGGAACAAAAAGCCCGCGGGGTTGCCGCGGGCTTTTCTTCGTCGGAGATCGTCCGGAGAAACCTACCAGATTCTGACGCGCTGTTCGGGCGCGATGTACGACTTGTCGCCCTGTTTCACGTCGAACGCCGCGTACCATGCGTCCATGTTGCGCTCGGGGATCGAGCCGCGGGCGGCCGCCGGCGAGTGCGGGTCGGTGAGGACCTGGTTGCGCAGCGCGTCGTCGCGGATGATGGCGCGCCAGACCTGGGCGTGCGCCATGAAGAAGCGCTGGTCGCCGGTGAAGCCGTCGATCACCGGAGCTTCCTGTCCGTTAAGCGAGAGCTTGTAGGCCGTGTAGGCCATTTCGAGGCCGCCGAGGTCGCCGAGGTTCTCGCCCATGGTGAAGCGCCCGTTCACGCAGACGCCCTCGAGCGGGCAGAAGGCGTCGTACTGCGCCGCGAACTTGGCGGTGGCCTCGAGGAACTTCTTGTTGGTCTCGGGCGTCCACCAGTTGCGGATCTTGCCGCTCTCGTCGAACTCGCGGCCCTGGTCGTCGAAGCCGTGGCCCATCTCGTGGCCGATGACGGCGCCGATCGCGCCATAGTTCACGGCGGGGTCGGCTGCGGGATCGAAGAAGGGCGGCTGCAGGATCGCGGCCGGGAAAGTGATCTGGTTCACCAGCGGGTTGTAGTAGGCGTTCACCGTCTGCGGGTTCATGCCCCACTCTTCACGGTCGACCGGCTGGCCAAGGCGGGCGACCTGGCGGTTCCATTCGAATTTGCGGCCTTCGCGCACGTTCTCGAACAGCTTGCCGGGCTGGACGGTGTAGGCGGAATAATCGCGCCATTTCACCGGATAGCCAACGCGCGGGTCGAAGGTGGCGAGTTTCTTCTGGGCTTCGGCGCGGGTCGCGTCGTCCATCCATTCGAGCGTCTTCAGGCGCTCGCCCATGGCGGTGCGCAGATTGGCGACCAGCGTATCCATCTTCGCCTTGTTGTCGGGCGGGAAGTATTTGGCGACGTAGAGCTCGCCCACGCCTTCGCCGATCAGGCCGTCGAGCAGGCCGATGCCGCGCTTCCAGCGGTCGCGCTGGACCTCCTGGCCGCTGAGGGCCTTGCGGAAGAAGTTGAAGTTGGCTTCGTCGAACGCTTTCGGCAGCTGGCCCGCGTAGTCGCTGGCGATGTGGAAGGCGAGGTATTTCCGCCAGGCGTCGACCGGCTGCGTGTCGAGCAGCTTGGCGCCGTCGCGCAGGGCGGTCGTCTCGTTCACCACGAAGTTCTGGACCTCGCCGAGGCCGGAGACGGGCAGCATCAGATCCCAGTCGATGGCCGGGATCATCTTCTTGAGGCCGGCGCGGTCGACCGGGTTGTTGGTCGCCTGCACGTCGCGCTGCTTCTCGGGCGCCCAGTGGACGGTGGCGAGTTTGGTCTCGAGCGCGATCACCGTGTCGGCGGATTTCGCGGGCTCAGCATCGCCGATCAGTTCGAAAATCTTGGCGACATAGGCCTTGTAGGCGGCGCGGTAGGTGTCGAACTTCTCGCCCTTGTTGAGGTAGTAGTCACGCACCGGCATGCCGAGGCCGCCCTGCGTGATGTTGATGACATACTTCGTCGGGTCGGCCGGGTCGGGCGAGATGTACATGCCGATCGGACCGGCATAGTCGATATTGCCCATCAGCTTGACGATGTCGGCCTTGGTCTTGGCGGCGGCGATGGCGTCGAGATCGCCTTTCAGCGCTTCGATGCCGCGCGCTTCAAGAGCGGCTTCGTCCATCCAGGAATTGTAGAGGTCGACGACCTTCTGCTGCACCGAGCCGGCGGCCGGCGGCGTTTTCGCGAGCTCCTCCAGCAGGGTCTTAACATCGGTTTCCGACTTGTCGCGCAGGATGTCGAAGGCGCCGAAGCGGGTCTTGTCGGCGGGCATCTGGTAGGTCGCGAGCCACTTGCCGTTGACGTATTTGTAGAAGTCGTCGCCCGGCTTCACTCCAGGATCCATCGCTGTGGTGTCGATGCCGAACGTGCCGATGGCGACTTTTGGGGCTGCGGCCGCAGGAGCGGCAGGCTTTTCGCCGCTGCAGGCGGTGAGCAGCGCGGCCGCTGAAGCGGCGAGCAGAAGAGACAGTCTCATTGAAGCACCTCTGAGGGTCAGGTCTTCGCCGGCACGGCGGCGGACGGCACGATTTGTCCCAGACCAAAAACAGAGTCAACGAGTCTTATCGGGAAACAATAAGTTTCGCAGGCCGAGTCCGACCGGGGCAGCGGCGACAAGCGTGTGACAGCCGGCCGATGCGCGGGTGAAGGAAAAGACAGACAAATCAGGCGGTTCTCTCTAGGGTATAAGGAGATGAATTCGAGCGGGCGATGACAGAGCCGACCAGGGCCCAGCAGGCGGAAGAACGCATCACGGCGTTCGCGCGGGTGACGCAGGGCCGTCGCGCGGGCGATTTCATCGCCCTGGGCATAGCCGGCGTCATCGTCATGGGCGGGCTGGCGGCGCTGGGGGAGATCACCTGGTGGGCCGGCATTTTCGCCGTGGTGATCATGGCGGCGTTCTCGTTCGCATATTTCGCAGGCACGGCGGACCTCGAGCGCGAGGCGATGCTGGCGGTGCGCGAGGAGGCCGGGGAAGAAGAGACGGCGTTGCGCGCCGAGGCGGAGCGCGCACAGCGCACGGCCCTGATCGACGCGCTGGCCGAGCCTGCAATGTTCATCGACGCGCAGGGCAAGGTTGAGACGGCAAACGCCGCGGCCAGGCGCCAATTCCGTTTCGTCGGCGCGGAGCCGTTGCTGAGCGCGGTCGTGCGGCGGCCCGAGCTGCTCGATGCGGTTGCGAATGCGCGCCGCGAGGCGGGCCCGCAGAAGTTCGAGTTCGTCGAGCGTGACGAGACCGACCGCTATTTCACCTGCGTGGCGGCGCCGCTGGGGTCGGGCGTGCTGGTCAGCATGCATGATCTCACCGACATCAAGCGGGCGGAATTTGCGCGCGTCGACTTCCTCGCCAACGCCAGCCACGAGTTGCGCACGCCGCTGACGTCGCTGGCGGGGTTCATCGAGACGCTGCGCGGGCCGGCGCGGGACGATCCTGCGGCGCGCGACCGTTTTCTCGACATCATGTACGGCCAGGCTGAGCGGATGAAGCGGCTGATCAGCGATCTGCTGTCCCTGTCGCGCATCGAACTGATCGAGCACAGGCCGCCGGAGGGAGACGCGGATCTGGCGGCGGTGGTGGCGGAAGCAGGCGACGCTCTGCTGCCGGTGGCGAAGGAGCGCAACATCAAGCTCCGCGTGATGGGGCCATCGAGCTCGGTGAACGTGACGGGGGCGCGCGACGAGCTGGCGCAGGTGGCGCAGAACCTGATCGACAACGCGATCAAATATTCCGAGGCCGGCGACGTGGTGGAGATCGAGGTGCTGTCGGGCCTCACGCGCGAGGAGGCGGCTGCGCTGGCCGGGCGGAAGTGGGAGAGCGCCGGTCACATGTCGATCGTGACCGCGCCGGCGGGACCACCGGCTGGGCGCTATGCTGTGCTGCGGGTGAGCGATTCAGGTGCGGGGATCGAACGCCAGTATCTGCCGCGCCTGTCGGAGCGTTTCTATCGCGTCGATCCGGGCAGGGGTCTGCGGCCGGGAACGGGCCTCGGCCTTGCGATCGTGAAGCACGTCGTGCAGCGCCATCGCGGCGAATTCCTGGTCGAGAGCGAACCGGGCCGCGGTTCGGCCTTCGGCGTCGTTCTGCCGATGTCGGCAGGCGCCGCGAAGAGCGAACTGCAGCCGGCATCCGCTCAATACCGGAAGGTCGGCGAGGCGGAGTAGTTGGCGCTGGCTCGATCGGCGGTGACCTTCAGAACGTGACCGCACAGTTCACGATCGCCGGCGCCGGCGCCACGGTGACGAAGTGGCTGTTCGTTTACGTCGTCAGAAAGCCGGCCGTTGCATCTGCGGGTCTTTTCGCATCTCCAGCGCGGCGATGAGCATCAGCACACATGCGCGGCGTGTCATTTCGGAATCGCCGGCCATTCCTAAAAGCGCTCCGGCCGCAGCACTTGCACTTCGCTGATCGCGACCACGCCGCGATAGGTCGAGAAATAATCGCCCAGCCAGGCGAGCACTTTGGCGGCGGATTCTTGAGACGTAATGGCAAGGATCATGTGCATGTCGCCGCCGCTTTCGACGTGGCTTTGCCGCCAGGGCCCGGCCTCGCCTGCGCCCTCGACGCCGTCGAACACGCTCCAGCCTTTCACGCCGAAATCGTTCAACATGGCTTCGACGCGGTTGAGCGCGTGCGCTTCGACGAAAATCTCCAGCTTCTTGCGTGTGACCAGCTGCATAGCGCTCATCCTATAATCCACTGCGCGGCTGCTTGATAAAGCGGAATTCCGAACAGCAGGTTGAACGGAAACGTCACACCGAGCGAAAGCGACAGATACACCCCGGCGTCCGCCTGCGGCAATGCGATCCGCATGGCGGCGGGCGCGGCAATGTAGGACGCCGACGCCGCCAGCACAGCGATCAAAGCAGCATCGCCCGGCGAAATGCCAAGCAGCGCGCAGGCCGCCAGCGCGACCGTGGCCGAGAGAAGCGGCCACACGATCGCGAACGCCGCCAGGCTTGGCTGCAGTTTCGGCGAGGCCGCAATGCGCCGCGACGCCACGAGCCCCATGTCGAGCAGGAAGATGCAGAGCGCACCTTGGAACAGCGGGTTTACGAACAAGTCCAGGCGCTGCATCCCACGTTCGCCGGTCAAAACCCCGATGACGAAGCTCCCCACCAGCACCACAGCCGCGCCGTTGAGCAAGACTTCGCGCATCAAGGCGCCTTGCGAAGGCCGCGCGGCGCCCGCAGCTTTGCTGCTGCGTCCAACGATCAGCAAGGCGGCGAGGATGGCCGGCGTTTCCATAAGCGCCAGGACCGCCGCCATGTAGCCGCCGAACTCAACGCCAATGCTGCGCAGATATTCTCCGCCGGCCGCGAATGTCACCACCGAGACGCTGCCATAATGGGCGGCGGTCGCCGCTGCGGTGGTGCGGTCGAGCCGCGACACCGCGCGTAACGCGGCGTAGGCGGCGAACGGCGTGAAAAAACTCAGCACAAGCCCGAGCCCGCCCGACGCCAGCAGGTCGCTCGACAAACCGCTCGCGCGCGCCTCGACGCCGCCCTTGAAGCCGATGCAGAGCATCAGATAAAGCGCCAGCGCCTTGCCGACCTGTTCCGGGATAGTCAGATCGGACTTGGCCCAACCCGCCGCGAGACCAAGCACAAAAAAAAGGACCGCGGGCGTGAGGAGATTGGCGGCCGCCGCCTGCCCCAAGCCGCTCAGAAAATCACTCATGTCCGCCCAAATACCTGTCTTTAAGGCCGTGTAACAAGCTTTGCCGCACCCCGCACGAAAAAGCTAAAATGGAAGCGGATCACGCCGCCAATTTCGCCAAGCCTCCAAGCGTCGAATCCGTATTTATGCCGACACCACGATCAGCACTTAAGACGTCTTCCTCGGCGCGTCGGCGACCGACGGCGTCAGGCTGCGGACGCGGGTTCCAGGATCGATCGCGATTGAATGAAGCGGCCCGGCGGTCATCCAGCCGGGCCGCTTTCGTTCCTACAAGAGATGCGCGGCGGCTTCGTCGCGGTGTTTCTTGAGGTATTTCATGAAGGGCGTGCCGCCGGTGCCGACATCCGTGTCGTTGCCGGCGGAGTCCTTCGACTGCTTGTTGATGTAGCTCGCCGCGTATTCGAGATGGCGGGTGCGGAAGCGCGCGAGCCTGGTGACGCAGTCATTGTAAAGGTCACGCAGGACTGGGCTGCCAGACTTCTGGATGAAGGCGCGGAGCTGGCTGGAGGCGCGAACCCCGTCAATGAAAGTGCGGTGCGCGGGCGGACGGTAGATGTGCAGTTCGTCCAGGAAGGAGCGCAACGGGTCCTCCGCGTGGCCGATGCCGAGCAGGGCGTCCATTGCGGGAACTATCGAGCTTTGCGATCCGGTCTGGCCGCGGAAGGCCTGCGGCTTGCCGCCGGTCTCCGCGACGCCTTCGTAGATCAGGCCCTGGCTGAGCGCTGGATTGTCCTTCCAGCCATGGATGTAGGGACGCACGCGGTGGAAATAGACGTAAGGATCGCACCGCTCGGGCATGCGGTCGAAGATGGCGTTGACGTCGTCCCAGACGCGGTTGGTTTTCGCAAGGCCGGATTCGACGGCTTTGTCGTCGCCGCGCGAGGCGGCCTCGATGAGGTTCGGGATCTCGGCGAGCATCTCGCCGGCACGCGCCTCGATGGCGACGTGGACGAGCACGAACCAGCACTCGTCCTGACCGGCGAGGAAGTTCTGGATCATGTAGATGTTGTCGAGCGCGATGGGCTTTGAGCGGTCGAAGCGGTCCCAGTTGTCGAGGACGTAGGCCGAGTAGGGCAGCAGCGGCTGCTGGCCGAGGCGTTTCGCGAGCTGCCAGATCGGAATGGCGAGCGTGGGCGGAAGGCTGTGCGGCGCGCCGGGCTCGCCCCAAACATAGGCCTGCACCATGAAAGAGTAGCGGACCATGGCTGTCCGCAATTCGGCCTCGCTGGCGGTCGCGCAGAATTTGGCGAGGTCGATGACCGGCATGGCTTGGAGATGGCTGCGGACCTTGCCGGTGAGCATGGTGCGGGGAAGGCTGGCGGCCGTCTCGACCGCGGGGGCGAGATCCGGAGGGAGGATCACATCCGCGGCATTGTATCCGCAAAGATATCCCCGCTCCCGGCTCATATCGTGGTCGGACAGTCTCGGCGGGGCAGGCATTGTGGTGAAAGCCTTCTGTGGAATCAGGGCCGGCCGCAGAAAACACCCCCAAAACCGGCCTGTAAATCAGGATTCGGGTTCGAGCTGAGGGACGATCGGGCGACGGCGGGTTATCCACAGCTAGACCGGCGCGTTTTGCCTGCGGTGAAGCTGTCGCACAGGGCGGCGCCTGGGTTTTCGCGGGACTGTCACAAATCTCGCCTAGAGGACTCGCGGGATCGGTGGCCGGGCGCGTTGATGTACGAACAGATCGCTCAGTCGAGGCTAGCGTTGGCCTTTCTGGCAGCGTTGCTGGCGGCGGCTTCCGCCGCCTTTTTCATGGGCCGCCGCAAGGCTCTCGTTCTGGCTGGCGCCAACCCGCGCGCGCTGCACTCGCGCCCCAACTATCATGGCTATCTCGTAGCGCTGTGGACGCTCGGTCCCTCGCTCGCCGTGCTGCTGGCGTATGCGCTTGCAGGCTCGATGCTGGCGGACCGGGTGGCGGTGGTGAACCTGCCGGCGGAGATCGCAGCTCTGCCGCCGTTCGAACGGTCGGTGCAGGTGGATGCAGCGCGGGCGCTGGCGTCCGGCGGCGCCATAGTGGCGCCGGAAGGCGAGCTGGCGGGGCCGGTGCGCGAGCTGGCGCAACACATCGCCGAGCGCCGGGGCGAGGTCAAATTTTACGCGGTGGGGCTGTCGGCGCTTCTGGCGCTCGCGGGGTTCTTTTTCTCGCTGGCGCGGGTGCGCAAGGACAGGCGAGCGCGCAACCGGGTGGAGAGCGCGATCAAACTGGCGCTGATGGCGTGTTCGGGCGTCGCGATCCTGACGACGATCGGCATTGTGCTGTCGCTGCTGTTCGAGACGATCCGCTTCTTCGGCGAGGTGTCGCCGATGGAGTTCCTGTTCGGCCTGAAGTGGAGCGCGCAGACAAACATCCGCCCGGATCAGATCGGCGCGTCGGGCGCATTCGGCGCCGTTCCGCTGATCTATGGGTCGCTGATGATCACGCTGATCGCGATGATCGTGGCGGCGCCGGTGGGCCTCTATGCGGCGATCTTTCTTTCCGAATACGCGGGCCCGCGCACGCGGCGCATCGTGAAGCCGGTGCTGGAAGTGCTCGCGGGCGTGCCGACCGTGGTCTACGGCTTCTTCGCTCTGCTGACCGTGGCGCCGGCGGTGCGTGCGTTCGGCGACTGGCTCAACGACGTGCTGATGGCGCTGATGCCCTGGGTAGAGGGCCCCATCATCGACGCCCAGCCGACCAGCGCGCTGGCGGCGGGCCTCGTCATGGGTGTGATGATCATTCCGTTCGTATCGTCGCTGTCGGACGACGTGATCAATGCCACGCCGCAAACGCTGCGCGATGGCGCGTTTGCGCTGGGGGCTACAAAATCCGAGACGGTCAAGCAGGTGATCATGCCTGCGGCCCTGCCGGGCGTGGTGGCCGCGCTGCTGCTCGCCGTGTCGCGCGCGATCGGCGAGACGATGATCGTGGTGATGGCGGCGGGCCAGCGCGCGCAGATCACGGCGGATCCGTTCCAGGACGTGACCACCATCACGGTGCAGATCGTCGACCTGCTGACGGGCGACACTGAATTCGACAGCCCGAAGACACTTTCTGCGTTCGCGCTTGGCTTCGGCCTGTTCCTGATCACGCTGGTCTTCAACCTGATCGCGCAGCGCGTGGTCAAAGCCTACCGTGAAAAATATGAGTAGCGGAAAAGGCATCGCCAGCAATCCGGCGGCGCTGAAGCGCCTCAAGCGGCGCTATCGCGAGGAAGGCCGCTTCCGCGCCTATGGCGTCGCCGCCGTCATGTTTGCGATAGCCTCGCTGCTGGTGCTGATGATTTCCATTGTCGGCGAGTCCGTGTCGGCTTTCAGCAAGCACGAGCTCGAGATCGACGTGATGCTGGACCCCGCCGTGGTCGACCCTACGGGCAAGCGCGATCCGGTGGTGCTGACCAAGAACGTCTCGGCTTTTTCCGACCTGGTGCGCGACGGGCTAAAGAACCGCTTCCCGGAGGCGGCCGGAGACCTGGCGCTGCGCCGTCAACTGAGCCGGATGGTCTCGACGCTGGCGGGCAACGACCTCGCGAAGCGCGCTGCGGACAATCCGCAGCTGATCGGGCAGAAGACCAGGGTTGTCGTCCCGGTTTCAGATCTGGTCGACCTCTATCTTAAGGGCCTGATCACGGACGAGCGGATTGTGAAGGGCGGCGGACCGGCGGACGTTTCGCGCTCCGGCGACATGCTGACCGTTCGCTCGGCCGGCGGGTTCAAGACGGTCTATGACGACCTGGTCGAGCGCTTGCAGGAAGAGGCGGACGGCAAGACTGCGGCGGCCGCTGAATCGCAGGCTTCGGTCGATCGCCTGCAGGCGAAGATCGTGGCGCTGCAGGAAAAGCGGGCCGGGCTCGCGGCGGCCGATGCGGCTGCGGTGCGTGAAGCCGCCGAGGCCTATGCGGGCGAGGGCGATGATGCGGCGGTCTTGCTGGTGCGAGAGGCCGGAGCGTTGAGCTTTACCGGCGAACTCGACAAGCTGCGCGCCTCGGTGAAGCAGCGGCTGGAGGCCGCCGCCGGTGTGGCGGATCGCGAGGCGAGTGAGCTGCTGGCCAAGGGCGCATCCTACGCGCGCAAGGCGACCGAGGCTGAGAAGAAGGGCGAGCCGGCCGCGCAGACGCGGCGCATCCAGGCCGAGACGGCGTATCTGGCGGGCGACCGCCGTCATGTCGATGCAGCGCTGCTGAAAGATCGCGCACAGGCGGCGACCTCGATGGACGCCAACGCGCTGATCGCCGCGGCCTCGCTGCTGACCGGACGGCCGGTTGCGCCGATCGCGGAGCTCACGGCGATTGATCCCGCAAGTTCGAGGTCCGCTGTCGTGGCGATCAACGCCGCGGAAGTTGCGACAGCCGATGCCGCGGTCGCCGACCAGAAGGCAAGAATCGCGCGGCTTGAGCAGGAGGCGGCCGCGCTCAGTGCGGTTTCGCCGGCGCGCTCCAAGGCTCTGGCGGCGACAGCTGTGCCTTCGGCCAAGTCGCGGCTTGCGAGGCTGGAGCGCGAGAGCATGGCGCGCCGCGAGGCTGGCGCGCGGCTTTCCGGACAGATCGCGCCTCCGGTCGCTGCAGCGCCGGGTTCGCCGGCGCCTGAGCCGCAGGTCTTGGCGCCGCCCGTCGATGACGCGGCCTTCCTCGCGTCGGAACGCGTCGCGCAGCTCGGTCTCGATCTGGGCGGGCCGCTTGCGGTTGCCGAAGCGCTCGGCAGGGCCGATGCAAAGGCGCCGCGGTCGGACGACAATCTCAAGGCGCTGATGGTCGCGCATGCCGACCTCGAGATCGAAGCCGCAAGGCGCGACATCGAGCGCCTGACCCGCAAGCGCGCGCGCGATGCCGATGCCGCGAATGTGGTGCTGGCGCAGATCCGCCAACCGGGCGCGATGATTGCGCCGGACGAGTTCTCGCCCTCGCTGCTGGTTGAGATCAATGGCGGCGTCGTGAAAGCGGCGCGCATTTCGCCGGACCTGATCGAAGGCCCGGAGCTGATCCCACTGGCCGGGCTGGAGCGAGCGAACCAGTGGCGCGTGCGCGAGCTGAAGGTGGCGGAGGCGGACCGCCTGGTCACGGATCGCCAGGCTGCGTGGGCCAACGCGCTAAAGGACGAAGGCAAGATCCGCAGCGAGCTCAATTTCGACCTGATCACCAAGGCGGATTCGACCTATCCCGAGCTGGCCGGCCTTGCAGCGGCGCTGGCGGGGTCGTTCTGGATCATGCTGGTGACGCTGGCCCTGTCGCTGCCGATCGGCGTCGCCGCGGCGATCTACCTCGAAGAGTTCGCGCCCCGGAACGGGATCACCGATTTCATCGAGGTGAACATCAACAACCTCGCGGCCGTGCCCTCGATCGTTTTCGGTCTTTTGGGCGCCGCGGTGTTCATCAACTTCTTCGACCTGCCGCGCTCCGCGCCACTGGTCGGCGGGCTGGTGCTGTCGCTGATCACCCTGCCGACAATCATCATCGCGACGCGCGCGGCGCTTGGCGCCGTGCCGCCGTCGATCCGCGAGGGCGCGCTGGCGGTGGGGGCGAGCCTGCCGCAGACGGTGTTCCATCACGTGCTGCCGCTGGCGGCGCCGGGCGTCATGACCGGCGCGATCATCGGTTTGGCTCGCGCCCTTGGGGAAACTGCGCCGCTGCTGCTGATCGGGATGGTCGCCTTCGTTGCCGAGGCGCCTGACGGGCCGATGGACAGCGCGACGGCGCTGCCCGTTCTGGTCTACAAATGGTCGAGCGCGGCCGAACGCGCCTGGCAGCCGATGACGTCGGCCGCCATCATAATTCTGCTGATCTTCATGTTTGCGATGAACGCGCTTGCCGTCTACTTGCGTCGCCGGCTGGAGCGGAGATGGTGATGAGCCGCATGGAACCGATGACCCAGCTCCGCATGGGGGAGGCCGTAGTGACCGCCGTGAAGCCTCCGCACAACGAGCCCAAGGTTAGGGCGAAATCCGTCTCCGTGTTCTACGGCGACAAGCAGGCGCTGTTCGACGTCTCGCTCGACATGCCGGAGAAGGCGGTGACCGCGCTGATCGGCCCTTCGGGCTGCGGCAAGTCCACCTTCCTGCGCTGCATGAACCGCATGAATGACACGATCGAGGGGGCGCGGGTCACCGGCGAGATCGAGATCGACGGCGAGGACGTCAACGACAAGTCGGTCGATCCGGTGCTGCTGCGCGCGCGGGTGGGCATGGTGTTCCAGAAGCCGAACCCGTTCCCGAAATCGATCTTCGACAACGTCGCCTACGGCGCCCGCATCCACGGCCTAGCCAGCTCCAAGAAGGAGATGGAGGACATCGTCGAGAAGTCGCTGGAGCGCGCGGGTCTCTGGAACGAGGTAAAGGATCGCCTGCACGCGCCCGGCACCAGCCTTTCCGGCGGCCAGCAGCAGCGTCTCGTCATCGCGCGCGCCATCGCGGTGAGCCCGGAGATCATCCTGATGGACGAGCCGTGCTCGGCGCTCGACCCTATCGCGACGGCCAAGATTGAGGAGCTGATCGACGAGCTGCGCCACAATTACTGCATCGTGATCGTGACGCACTCCATGGCGCAGGCCGCGCGGGTGTCACAGCACACGGCGTTTTTCCATATGGGCAAGCTGATCGAGACCGGGCAGACCGAAAAGATCTTCACCAATCCGGCCAACTCCAGAACACAGGACTACATTACCGGAAGGTTCGGATAGGGCCGATTCCGGGAATACCTATATTCGGGTAGGATAAGGGGACGGGCAGAAGATCAACGCCATGTTGGCGGCCCAGGCTAGCAGGCACAGGACCAGAGGATGACGGAACACACAGTCAGATCCTTCTCGGCCGACCTAGAAGAGCTGTCGGTCGATCTCGCCCGAATGGGCGGGCTCGCCGAGGACATGCTGTCGGATGCGATCCAGGCGATCGCTACGCGCGATTCGGCGCTGGCGGACACGGTTGTAGCGCGTGACCCGCAGATCGACGCCCTGCAGGTCGAGGCGGAGAAGAAAATCCTCAGGCTTCTGGCGCTTCGCCAGCCCCTGGCGCGAGACCTGCGGCAGACGATTTCGGCGCTGAAGATCGCGGCTGAGCTGGAGCGGATCGGCGATCTCGCCAAGAACATCGCCAAGCGGGCCAAGGTGCTGGATTCGATCGAGCCGACGGCGGCGCTGAAGGGCGTTGCGCGCATGGGCCGGCTGGTGAGCGCGCAGTTGAAGCGCGTGCTGGACGCCTATTCGGCGCTCGAGACCGAGGCCGCCAACAAGGTCTGGAGCCGCGACGAGGAAGTGGATGAGCACTACCAGTCCCTGTTCCGCGAAGTCGTGACCTACATGATCGAGGACCCGCGCACGATTTCGGCCTGCGCGCATCTTCTGTTCGTAGCAAAGAATCTAGAACGGATCGGCGACCACTGCACAAACATCGCCGAGGAGATCCACTTCCTCGTCACCGGTGAACAACTCCCCACGGAAAGGCCGAAGGTCGATGCCCTCAACAGCAACTGAGTTGACGCGGTCTCCCACGCGCGCCGGTGCGACCAAGCCCTACGCCCTCATCGTTGAGGACGAAGCGGCGCTGATCGAGCTGATCCGCTACAACCTCGAGAAGGAAGGCTACGAGATCGACATCGCCATGGATGGCGAGGAAGCGATCCTGATGATCGAGGAGCGCCAGCCGGATATCGTGCTGCTTGACTGGATGCTGCCGAAGCTGGCGGGCATCGAGGTATGCCGCCGCTTGCGCAGCAGGCCCGCGACGCGCAACCTGCCGGTGATCATGCTGACGGCGAAGACCGAAGAGGCCGACCGGGTGCGCGGCCTCGACATGGGCGCCGATGACTACATGACCAAGCCCTTCGCCATGTCGGAGCTGATCGCGCGCATCCGCGCCGTGATGCGCCGCATCCGTCCGGCGCTGGCCGAGGACAAGGTTGTGGTTGGCGACATTTCGGTCGATCGCTCCGCCCATCGCGTGACGCGCAACGATGTCGAGGTGCATCTTGGGCCGACCGAGTTCCGCCTGCTGGACTATTTCATCCAGCATCCGGGCCGGGTGTTCTCGCGCGAGCAGCTGCTCGATGCGGTGTGGGGATCGGACGTCTATGTCGAGACCCGCACGGTGGACGTCCATATCGGGCGCCTGCGCAAGGCCCTGTCCAAGGGCGGCGGTGAGGACCCGATCCGCACCGTGCGCTCGGCTGGGTACGCGCTGAACGCGGGTTAGGTTTCGCCCGCGCCGCCGATCTCGATCGCGAACATTTCGAGCGCGCTACGCTGGAAGCTCCGAGATTCGTAGAACAGGATGCCGCCTTCGTTGTCCGGTTCGGTGGCGAGCCAGACATAGGTGCAGCCTTGCGCCTCGCCCCAGGCGAGCAGTTCGCGGATCAATTGCGTGGCGATGCCGCGGCGCTGGCGCGAAGGCGTCGTGCCGAGGTTATCGATATATAGGTCGGAAGCGCGGTCGGGCTGCAGGTGCACGTTGCCGCGAATCTGGCCGACGACGACGCCATTTTCGACGGCTACGAACATGGCGTGGCGCCTGTCGGCTAGGTAGGACACGAGCAGATCCTGCCGGACTTCATGGTCGAACACGTCGGGCGCGATGTTGGTGAGGAGGCCCGCATTGCCTGGGCCGAGCAGGTGAATTGAGACTAGCATCCTGTCCTCCAGGGGACCGCGACGCCAATACTATCGCGGCTGCTTTAGCTGCGTGTCAAAAGGGGCTCCCAGCCGGGATGACAATGCCGCTTCATCGGCTTAAAGCCTCCGCAGACCCGCCGGAGCCGCCGATGATCCCACGCTATTCTCGCCCTGACATGACGGCGATCTGGACGCCGGAGACGCGCTATTCGATCTGGCTGGAGATCGAGACGCTGGCCGCCGAGGCGATGGCTGAGCTGGGGATGATCCCTAAGGACGTGCCCAAGGCGGTGCGGGCGCGCGGCGGTTTCGACGTGAAGCGTATCGACGAGATCGAGCGCGAGGTGAAGCACGACGTTATCGCCTTCCTGACTTCGGTCTCGGAACATGTCGGGCCGGAAGCGCGGTTTCTCCATCTCGGGATGACGTCTTCAGACGTGCTGGACACCTGCCTTGCGGTGCAGCTGGTGCGGGCGTCGGACATTCTTATCGCTGGCGTTGATCGCGTGCTGGCGGCCCTGAAGAAGCGGGCGTTCGAGCACAAGCTGACGCCGACCATCGGGCGCAGCCACGGCATCCATGCCGAGCCGACGACGTTTGGCGTGAAGCTGGCCGGGTTTTACGCCGAGATGGCGCGTAACCGGGCCCGGCTGATCACGGCGAAGGAAGAGATTGCAACGTGTGCGATTTCCGGAGCCGTCGGCACGTTCGCCAATATCGACCCGCGGATCGAGACGATGGTCGCGAAGAAGCTCGGCCTTCAGCCCGAACCGGTTTCGACACAGGTGATCCCGCGCGACCGGCATGCGGCGTTCTTTGCGGCGCTCGGCGTGACGGCGTCCTCGATCGAGCGCATCGCCACGGAGATCCGCCATCTGCAGCGGACGGAAGTGCTGGAGGCGGAGGAGTATTTCTCGGAAGGGCAGAAAGGCTCGTCCGCCATGCCTCACAAGCGCAATCCGGTGCTGACGGAAAACCTCACCGGCCTTGCGCGCCTCGTGCGCTCGGCGGTCGTTCCGGCGATGGAGAATGTGGCGCTGTGGCACGAGCGGGATATTTCCCATTCGAGTGTTGAACGCGGCATCGCGCCGGATGCGACCATCCATCTCGACTTTGCGCTCAACCGCTTGGCGCAGGTGATCGAGCAGCTGCTGGTCTATCCCGAGAACATGAAGGCGAATCTCGATCGGCTCGGCGGCCTGCACAATTCCCAGCGGGTGCTGCTGGCGCTGGTGGAGAAGGGCGCAACCCGTGAGGACGCCTATCGGCTCGTGCAACGCAACGCGATGAAGGTGTGGCGGGACGCCAACCGCACGGAAGGGGACTTCCTGCGCAATCTGGAATCCGACGCCGATGTGACGAAGCATCTCTCGAAGGCGGAGCTCGGCGAGATGTTCGACCTCGGCTACCACTTCACCGGCGTCGATACGATCTTCGAACGAGTGTTCGGGAAGGGCTAGATGTTCACGCCCGATAGCCTTGATCGGCTAGACTGGCCTCTGCTGCAGAATGGACCCGTCAACCTGTTCTGGCGGAAGAGCCTGTTCGAGGCCGCGATCCTGGATCTCGAAGCGTTGAACTATCGAATTCTGCGTATCAAGTACGCCAGTCTGGAAGGTTTCTATCGCGACGTGTCGGCTGTCCTCAAGTGGAAGGAGCAGTTTGGATACGACCGGTGGAATGGCAGCCTTGACGCCTTGAACGATGGCTTCCGCGGCGAGCCATTCGATTCCGCAGACGACGGCGCGTTCTGTATCGAAGACTTTGATTTACTCGTCGCGGAGGATCGCGGGATGGGTGAGACGATCCTCGATATCATCGCCGATCAGTCGAGATCATATCTACTGTTCGGGAAACGCTTGATCGGGCTCGTCCAGACTGCTGACGCAAAATACCAAACCGAAAAGCTCGGAGGCGCTGCCGCGCATTGGAACCAGGCCGAACGGCTCAATAGCGCTCGCGGCTGGTAGAAAAAAGAGCCGGACTCCCGAGGAGCCCGGCCCAGGTCTGATGGCGGAGAGCGAAAGCACGCGGGAACATGCCGTCGCTCGAAACCGGAACTGCCAGATGCTCAGGGACATGAGCGCGCCTGCTCGGGACGGAGCGAGGCCGTAGGCGGTTCGGTTGTGAGGACCAGGCGGGCCGTGGGGCCGCCTTCATGAAAGAGACTGCCGGAAAACTCCTAAGAAGGCTGGGGCATCGGAGATGCTGCTTTCCTAAATGCGTTCACCTTAACGTCGCGCGGGCTGGCCCATGCCGGCACAGCGCGGTTTCATCGCGAAGAATCTGGCGGCCTTTACGGCGTATCGGATCTCCAGCGATGGTGAATCGCTGAACGCGTGGACATCCGCGCGCAGCATGAAAGTTTGCACAGGTTGCAGAAAATCCGCGTCTGGAAGGAGGACCTCGCGGCCTACTTTTTCTCCGCGCGGACCTGTTCGACGGCGGTTTCCATCAGCTCAGTCATCTGGCGCTGAATCTGATGGTCGGTCATCGCGACACCGGCCCTATCGAAATCGCCGCGCACCTTGCGGAACACGTCTTCATCGCCGGGGGCTTCGAAATCCGATTTCACCACTTCGACGGCGTAGGCTGACGCCGCCTCGCCGGTCTTGCCCAGCTTTTCAGCAGCCCACAGGCCGAGCAGCTTGTTGCGGCGCGCATTCGCCTTGAAACGCAGCTCCTGATCGAGGGCGAACTTTCCCTCTTCGGCCCGTTCCCGCTTGTCGAATCCGCTCACTGCCGATCTCCCTCTCCTGGGCCGCCGCCCGATTTGTCCGATATAGCCTTGGCCGAGCCCAATTGCATCCCCGCCATGGCGCAATTGCGACCTTGAATCGCATCAAGATTTGTCGTTTTGACCGGTCATCCCCAGCCGGACGATGTTGCCCGGGGAGACGGCCCGGGCTGGATGCTATAGGAAGGCCGGTCCGGATCATGAGTCTGGCGGTCCCATCAGAACCAAAGAGGGCCGCCGGCTGGGAGACTAGCGATGGCCAAACGCCGCAAGATCTACGAAGGCAAGGCGAAGATCCTCTATGAGGGTCCAGAACCCGGCACGCTGATCCAGTACTTCAAGGACGATGCAACGGCGTTCAACAATGAGAAACGCGCGGTGCTGGACGGCAAGGGCGTGCTCAACAATCGCATCAGCGAATTCGTGATGACACAGCTGAACGCGATCGGCCTGCCGACGCACTTCCTGAAGCGCCTGAACATGCGCGAGCAGCTGATCCGCGAAGTCGAGATCATTCCGCTGGAAGTCATCTGTCGCAACGTGGCTGCGGGCTCCATCGCCAAGCGGCTCGGCATCGAGGAAGGCACGCAGCTGCCGCGCTCGATCATCGAATTCTGCTACAAGAAGGACGAGCTGGGCGATCCGCTGGTTTCCGAAGAGCACATCACCGCGTTCAACTGGGCGACCAACCAGGAGATCGACGACATCATCGCGATGACGCTGAGGATCAACGACTTCCTCACCGGGCTGTTCGCGGGCGTCTCGATCAAGCTTGTGGATTTCAAGGTCGAGTACGGCCGGCTCTACGAGGGCGAGATGGTTCGCACCGTATTGGCCGACGAGATCAGCCCTGATTCGTGCCGGCTGTGGGACATGGAAACCAACGAGAAGCTGGACAAGGACCGCTTCCGCCGCGACCTCGGCGGCGTCACCGACGCCTACGCGGAAGTTGCGCGCCGGCTCGGAATCATCAAGGAGAAGGGCGGGGCGGAAATCCTGTCCTTCAACGGCAAGTAACCCGCTTCGCGGGTAGGCAACGGCAAGTAAGCGAGCCAGGCAATGCGCGCGAAAGTACACGTCTCCCTGAAAGCCGGCGTGCTCGACCCTCAAGGCAAGGCTGTGGGCGACGCGCTGGGTCGCCTCGGCTTCCCCGAGGTCGGCGCGGTGCGGTGCGGCAAGACGATCGAGCTTGAATTGAAGGACGGCCTGTCCAAGGACGACGCCGAAAAGCGCGTGAAGGAAATGTGCGAGAAGCTGCTGGCGAACACTGTCGTCGAGCGCTACTCGATCGAGATCGCCTGACGCCCATCCTGGCACGAATAAAAAAGCGCGCCCTGGACGGGGCGCGCTTTCGCATTTCTAACGTGGCCGGTTGAGCCTATTTGGCGTCTTCGGCCGTCTTGGAGACTGCGCCGCCGACGGCGCCGACATCCTTGCCGATGCCCGAAATGGTGTTGCAGGCCGAGGCCAGCAGCGGCGCCGCAATCATCACGGCGAGAATGAGCTTACGCATGTGGGGTCACCCCTTTGTGTTGTCCCAAGGTTGTCAAGATGGCCTCTGGCCGGGCTGAACGCAAGCTAGACCCTGCCGCGGCGCTACTGCGTCTTGGTCGTTGCCTTGGTGGCCGTCGTGGTTTTTGCCGGGGTCGACTTGGCGGCGGGCGCGGCTTCGGCGTTCTGCGTTGCGGGCGCGAGGCGGACCTGCTCCATCGTGTTAGGCTCCGTCGTCTTTTGGCAGGTCACGGGCGGCGTGCGGCTGTAATCGGGCGTGCAGCCGGGAATGCTCTGCTTGGGCGCCTCGACGTGCGCCGTATCCTTGGCGTTCGCGCTTAGCGTCTTGCCGACTGCCTGCAGGTCATCGCCGATGCCCGACACGGTGTTGCAGGCGGCGCAGCCGAGAAAGCCGAGCGAGATAATAATGGCCTTGTTCATTGAAACGTCCTCCGGAGGTCTTGCCGCGCCCAACACCTGTGGGCGAAATCGGGTTCAATTTTGGCGAGCGGTCAAGCAGGTAATTCGAAATGCCGATGGCGAACTGGGTCCCGATTGTACTGCTCGTCCTTTCGAATGTGTTTATGACGACAGCCTGGTATGGCCATCTCAGGTTCAAAGAGTCGCCTATAATTCTGGCAATCTTGGTGAGCTGGGGGATCGCCTTCGCTGAATACTGTCTCGCAGTCCCAGCAAATCGCATGGGCAGCGCCGTCTATTCCACGGCCGAACTGAAGACGATGCAGGAGGTGATCACGCTGGTCGTCTTTTCTATCTTTTCTGTATGGGTCCTGAAGGAGCCGGTAACCCTGAAGCACGGGCTGGGGTTTGCGCTGATCGCACTGGGCGCCGGGGTGATCTTCTACAAGTCTGACGCGTTCTCCTGAGCCCTCGCGACTCGGGCAGAAACCTGCTAGTGCGGCGCGCGAAGAGGGCACGACATGAAAACCGCCGTCATCGTTTTTCCGGGCTCCAACTGTGACCGCGACGCGCAGGTCGCGCTGAAGCAGGTGACCGGCCGCGATCCGGCGATGGTCTGGCACAAGGACGCCGAGCTGCCCAAAGGCCTCGACCTCATCGTGCTGCCGGGCGGGTTTTCGTATGGCGACTATCTTCGCTCCGGCGCCATGGCGGCGGCTTCCCCGATCGGCGATGCGATCCGCGCCTATGTCGCGAAGGGCGGCTATCTGCTTGCGGTGTGCAATGGATTCCAGGTGGCGACCGAGATGCACCTGCTGCCCGGCGCGCTGCTGCGCAACGCCTCGCTCAACTTCGTCTGCCGTCCGCAGCCGCTGACGATCACGTCCAACTCCTCGGCCTTCACGGCGGGGTATGAAGGCCAGCGCGAAGTCTCGTTCCCCATCGCTCACCATGACGGCAACTACTATGCCGACGAGGAGACGCTCGACCGGCTGGAGGGCGAGGGGCGCGTGGCATTCCGCTATCTCGGCAATCCCAACGGATCGGCCCGCGACATCGCCGGCATTCTCTCCGAGAACGGCCGCGTGCTCGGCATGATGCCTCACCCCGAACGGGCGATCGGCGGACATGAGGGCGGATCGGACGGACTTAAGCTATTCGAAGGCCTGATGGTTGCGGCTTAGCCAAACTGCTCGCCCGCCGCGTGGTGCGGCATTGAGTTCACCGTCATGCGGCGCGATACAGGGTCTTGGCGCTAATGCGAGGCCGTCACATGCGTCTGCTTGCTCCCCTTCTTCTCACCGTGATGCTTGTCGCGCCTGCCATGGCGCAGGGCGCTCCTGCCCCGCCGCTGCTGCTTGGTCCCAGCTTTCCGGCTTCGTCCGTGCAGGCGGGTAATTTCGACGCAGCTTTCGATGTGAAGGTCGCAATGCCGGGCATGCCCGTGCTGCGCAACCAGACCGCCGAAGCCCGCTTCGACGCCGTGGTTTGCAACGCCCAGGGCAAGGCAAAGGGGGGCGCCCAAGTATCCGGGGCGGGTCTCAGCACGCTAGAACCAGGTGTCTGCACTATGTTTTCCAACTTCGGCCAGCTGGAGCTGACGACCATGGAAACCGGCGGCGAATGGACCGCCAAGGTTTATCTGCGCGCCCGCAGATAGGCTGTCAGGCCGGACACTGAACCGCTTCTGGAACACGCACGTACTGAGGGGCCAAGCCATGGCCTTGGAGGTTCCCGTGTTGCGTTCCCTACGGCATGGACTTGCAGCGCCCGTTCTGCTTGCAGCAACAGCCTGTGCGGGCGCGCCTTCAGCGGATGTATCGGCCATGAAATTCGTCGATGCGGGCGGCGTCCACACGCATGTGGAGAATTGGGGCGCAGGCGAGCCCGTGCTGCTGATCCACGGCGCATCTTCCTCGCTGGCCGTCTGGGCGCCGACGGTTGTCCCGCTGCTGAAGGATCGCTTTTACGTGGTCGGCTACGACCGGCCAGGCATGGGTTACACCGAACAGCGCCCGGAGGACGCCGACAGGCTAGAAGTCCAGGCAAGCGTGGCGGCCGCCGTAGTCGAGCGGAGCGGCCTCAGAAAGCCGATCGTCATCGCCCATTCATGGGGCGGGGCGGTCGCGCTGCGTCTTGCACTCGACTGGCCGGATCTGGTCGGCGGCCTCGTTCTGATCGCTCCGGTGGCCTACGAATGGCCTGGCGGGGTAAGCTGGCATCTCTACTGGTCAGCCAACCCTGTCGTAGGCGGCCTGTTCAACAAAGTCGTCGCGCCGCCGTTTGCGGGTTCGGCTGTCAAAAGCGGGCTGACTGACGCGTTCAGTCCGAGCCCCGTGCCGGAAGGCTATCTTGAGATGGCCGATGTCATGCGCGCGGCGGCGCCGTCCGCACTCCGCGCCAACGCGCTCGACATGATCTCCGCCAAGCGCGAAGTGACGGCGCAACAGGCGCGCTATCCGGAGATCAGGGTTCCGATCGGAATCTTGGCCGCGGACGGCGACACCGTGGTCTCGCCAACGATCCACTCTCTGAGGCTTGCGCAGACGCTGTCCAATGCGCGCATCGATGTGGTGCAGGGATCGGGGCACCTGCCGCACGAGGCGGCGCCCGAGCGGCTCGCCAAGCTGGTCGACTGGGTGCAGGCGGCGAAATTGACGCGCCATTCCCGCTGATGTTGCCGCTGTAAGAGCTCCTACCAATTGCGCCGGTCCAACACGAAACACGTGCAGCAATCATTCGTCGCGTCGCCACAGCAAGGTTGCTGGCAGCGCCTTTCGGCGGCCGATCACGAATTCGCGCCGTGGAGCCGTTGGCTACTTCGGAGCCGCCAGCGCCTTGAAGCGCCATTCCTGCGTGGTGGTTTTGCCATCGGCGCCGATGCGATCAACGCGCGATCCGATGCCGCCGCCGGCCTCGGAGTAGTAGACGATGGTGAGCTTGCCATCGGCGGACTGGAACGTGATGCGGCCCGGCTCTATGGCCTTAAGCGGCGTGAAACTCCACACCTCGTTCTTACGCGTCGAGTTGGTGACGGCGAGGCCGTAGACGCCGTCCGCGTTGGGGCCGATGCGGTGGTATTCGGTGTAGGCGTTGGCGGTTCCGGCGCTCGCGAGGGCAGTGCCGGCGACAACGCCATTCAGCGGGCCGATGAAGGCCTCGTAGACTTTCGATCCGTTGGCGTTGGTGTGGACCCGCGCGCCTTCCATCCAGGTAAGGCTCGACGTGTCCGGTGCGCCCTGTGCGGAAGCGGCGCCCGCGAGTGCGCCAGCCAAGGCGATGCCGGCAATTGTCCTGTTCATGATGTTGTCCCCGACATTCTGAGGGAGGCTATCAGGCCAACTTGAGTCCCAGAAGAGGGCCGGGGTCGGGGCATAGGGACAGCCAGCGATCGCGTTCCGAACGACGGCAGACGCCGGGATAGTCGCCGCGCTTGTCGCCGATATCGAGAATGACCTGGAAATGCAGGTGAGGCGGCCAGCCGCCATTCTCGCGACGTGTCCCGAGCTCCGCGATAGGCTCGCCCGCCATGAAGGCGCTCCCGGGCTTTAGGCCTTTAAGGCTGTCGCGGCTTAGATGGCCGTAGAGAGTGTGAAATCTGCCGCCCGGGATATCGTGCTCAAGGATGATGGTCGGGCCATAGTCGCCGGGACTGTCGTTGATGTGTGAGGAATGTACGCGGCCCGAGAGCGGCGCGAACACTTCCGCACCAGCGGGCGCGAAGATGTCGAGGCCGAGATGCACAGTGCGGGGTTCTTCGCCCTCTGGCGCGAACAGCGTCTGCGTGTAGGCGCTTCGGTCTTCGCCATAGCCGCCGGCGCGGATCGGATCGCCTGGCTTCACGTCCGCATCCGTCAGTGCGCCATGCAGAACGCTGCCGGAGCGGAGACCTGCGATCAATTCAACGCCAGAATCGCCACGCGAGGCCAGCCATCGGTCGAAGGTGGGCCGGCTAAGCATGGCTACTCCGCGGCGACCTTGGCGGCGGAGGGGAGGCCCTCGAGATACTTCTCGGCTTCCAGTGCGGCCATGCAGCCGAGACCGGCGGCGGTGACCGCCTGGCGGAAGATGTCGTCGGCGACGTCGCCAGCGGCGTAGACGCCGGGGATGGAGGTGGCGGTCGAATTGGGGTGTGTCTTCAGATAGCCGCCGGTCTTCATCTCGAGTTGCCCGGTAAAGAGCTGCGTTTGCGGCGCATGGCCGATGGCGATGAAGATGCCGTGGACGGGCACTTCCCACTCCGCGCCGGTCTTGCAGTTGCGCAGCTTCGCTTTCGTCACGCTGAGCGGGCCTTCCGTGCCGATCACGTCAGCGAGTTCAGTGTCCCAGAGCACGTTGACCTTGGGGTTCTTGAACAGGCGGTCTTGCAGGATTTTCTCCGCGCGGAAATGATCGCGGCGGTGAACGACCGTCACTTTCGATGCAAAGTGGGTGAGGTGCAGCGCCTCTTCGACGGCGGTGTTGCCGCCGCCGACGACGATGACGTCCTTGTTGCGATAGAAGAATGCATCGCAGGTGGCGCATGCCGAAACGCCGAAGCCCTTGAACGTCTCTTCGCTCGGCAGGCCGAGCCATTTGGCCTGCGCGCCGGTCGCGATCACAAGCACGTCGCAGGTGTAGACCTGTCCGCCATCGCCGGTGAGGCGAAACGGTTTCGTCTTGAGGTCGGCCTTGACGATATGGTCGTCGACCATCTCGGTGCCGACATGGATCGCCTGGGCGCGCATCTGGTCCATCAGCCAGGGCCCCTGGATGACATCTGCGAAGCCCGGATAGTTCTCGACGTCGGTGGTAATCGTCAGCTGTCCGCCAGGCTGGATGCCGGCGATGAGCATCGGCTTGCGCAGCGCCCGTGCGGCGTAGATGGCGGCAGTATAGCCGGCCGGGCCTGAACCGAGGATAATGATCTGCGAGTGGCGTACGGCGGTCATGTCAGGTCCTGCTTATGGCCCTTCCTAACGGCCCATGGCCGGACGCGGAATGGGTCATCGAGGCCGGACGCTGATATTCTGGGGATGCGAGAGGCCGGTAAGAAGGCCTCGGGCGGAGCCCATTGGCACAGTTAAGTTTTTCTAGGGCCCAGGATGTCGTTCCAGCAGCATCTTCACGATCTCGTCGGCCGCGCGGGCGGCCTCGCGAATCGGAGAGTAGGTCCACCGGCTGATCTCGCCCACGAACCAGCGCGCAGCGCCCTTGTCGATGAAGCCCTGGTGCAGCCGGTCGAACCGCTCCGAGCCGCCGTCCAGTTTCAGGATGTAGGTGGGTTTGGCGAAGAAGGCGGGATCGGCGATCAGGTTGGCGCTGTCGGCCGTCACCAGCGCCACGTCGCACAGCGAAAGGAAGGCTACGTAGGGATTGGGGCCGTCGGTCTCTTCCGTCTCCCAGAACATCGCGCCGAGTTCTCCCGCCAGCTTGCGGAATCCGATGCGCGCAAGCTCAGGTGTGCGGCGCGAGACGGTGATCCAGAACCGCCGTTCGCTCGACGCCAGCTCGCGCAGCGCCTTGGCGATGGCGGCGGCATTCTCCTCGGTAAAGGTGTGGGTCTTCGAATCCCCGCCGAGTGAGACCAGAACTTTCTCACCCGGCTGATCCAGCAGCGCGCCGAAACGCTGGTGTGCTTCCTCGACGCGTTCCTTCGAGAACCAGGTCGGCGCGCCGACAATGGGAAACACGTTGTGGCCTTGCAGCCCGTCATGCTGGGGCGGGATCACCAGGTCGAACGGTTCGAGATCGACGCGCGGGTCTTGCGTCTGAACCACCAGCGTCTGTTCGCCTGAGAGCTCGCGCATCATGCGCGAGTAGGGGATCGAGCGTCTCCCCGCTGCGAGCCAGAGATTCGGCCAGGGCGGCGCGAGCAGCCTGCGCTGTTGCTTCGGCAAGGCGCTCAGAGGCGCCGGCCACTTGTCGGGGCGGAGTAGAAGCTGCGGCCCCTGCGGCTGCAACAGCAGCGGTTCACTGCGATGTGCGTCGGACTGGATGTGCGCCAGCCTGGCCGCGCGCTCCGGCTCCGCCAGCGCTGCGGCCAGCGCCTTCACCTGGTTGACGATGCCCGCGCGGCCGTCAGCGACCGCCCAGATCGACGGTCCCGTCGTCATTTCCAGCTGATCGAGACAATCTCGAACGACTTCGCTCCGCCCGGCGCGGAGACTTCCGCCGTGTCGCCTTCTTCCTTGCCGATCATCGCGCGCGCGATCGGCGACGAGATCGAGATCTTCTTCTTGGCGACGTCGGCCTCGTCCTCGCCCACGATCTTGTAGGTGAAGGTCTCGCCGGTATCCTCGTCGGTCACCTTGACGGTGGCGCCGAACTTCACGGTCGTGCCTTTCAGCCGCGACGTGTCGATCACCTCGGCGCGCGAGAGCTTGTCCTCGAGCTCCAGCACGCGGCCCTCGATGAAGCTCTGCTTGTCCTTGGCGGCGTGGTACTCCGCGTTCTCGGACAGGTCGCCATGGCTACGCGCTTCCGAAATCGCCGCGATGATCGCCGGGCGTTCTTCGGACTTGAGGATCTTGAGCTCGGTCTCGAGGGCCCTGAAGCCGTCAGCCGTCATGGGAATGCGCTGCATGGTAGTCCTGTTCAATGCACGAATTACACGGAATCGTTCGTGGCTGGCGTAGCTAAGACGCGATCACGAACATTTAAGAGTAGGTCTGAAGCGCCCCGGCTTCAAGCGGGCGTGTCTTGAGCGCCCTGATGGCCTGTACGGCTGCCCGAGCCCCTGAAATCGTAGTGTAATAGGGGATGCCGTGCTGCAGGGCGGCGCGCCGGATCGAGGCCGAATCGAGCAGGGATTGCGCGCCTTCGGTGGTGTTGAACACCAGTTGGACCTGCCCGTTGATGAGCGCATCCAGCACGTGGGGCTGGCCTTCCAGCACCTTGTTGACCCGTTTCAGCTCAATGCCGCGGGACGAAAGATACTGGGCAGTCCCGCCTGTTGCGATGATGGTGAAGCCGAGCGCAGCGATATCGCGCGCCGGCTGTTCGATCGCCGCCTTGTCGCCGTCACGCACGGAAATGAACACGCAGCCCTTGGCCGGAAGGGACATTCCGGCTGCGATCTGGCTCTTGAGGTAGGCGGCATCGAAGCTGACGTCGATGCCCATGACTTCGCCTGTCGAGCGCATTTCGGGGCCGAGCAGCGGATCGACGCCCGGGAAGCGCGAGAAGGGGAAGACGGCTTCTTTCACCGCGACGCGCTTGCCCGTGATCGGGCCCGGCCCGAGGTTGAACGTGGCGAGCTTCGCGCCGGCCATCACCTTGGCGGCGATGGCGGCGAACGGCTTGCCGATCGCCTTGGCGACGAAGGGCACGGTGCGCGAGGCGCGCGGGTTGGCTTCGAGGACGTAGATCTCCTCGCCCTTCACCGCGAACTGCACGTTCATCAGGCCCTTGACGTTGAGCGCCTTGGCGAGCTTGCGCGCCTGGTCGGCGAGGCGGTCGACGATTTCCTTGCCCAGCGTGTAGGGCGGGATCGAGCAGGCCGAGTCGCCCGAGTGGATGCCGGCTTCCTCGATGTGCTCCATGATGCCGGCGACGTGCGTGGTCACGCCGTCGGACATGGCGTCGACGTCGACTTCGATGGCGTCGGAGAGATAGCGGTCGACCAGCAGCGGCGTGTCGCCGGAGACCTGCACGGCTTCGCGGACATAGCGTTTCAGGTCGGCTTCGTCGTGGACGATCTCCATGGCGCGGCCGCCGAGCACGAAGCTCGGACGCAGCATCACCGGATAGCCGATGCGGTTGGCGGCGGCGACGGCTTCCTCATCGGTGCGCGCGATGGCGCTCGGCGCTTGCTTGAGGCCGATCTTGTCGAGCAGTTTCGAGAACAGCTCGCGGTCTTCGGCAAGGTCGATGGAATCGGGCGTGGTGCCGAGGATCGGCGCGCCCGACTTCTTGAGGCCCTGCGCCAGCTTCAGCGGCGTCTGGCCGCCGAACTGCACGATCACGCCGAGGAAGTCGCCGGCGGACTGCTCGACATGGATGATCTCGGTCACGTCTTCCAGCGTCAGCGGTTCGAAGTAGAGACGGTCGGACGTGTCGTAGTCAGTCGAAACCGTCTCGGGGTTGCAGTTCACCATGATGGACTCGATGTTCAGGTCGGCCATGGCGAACGCGGCGTGGCAGCAGCAATAGTCGAACTCGATGCCCTGGCCGATGCGGTTGGGACCGCCGCCGAGGATCATCGCCTTGCGCCGCGCCGACGGCTCGGCCTCGTTCTGCGCCGGCAGCGGCTTGCCGTCCCGCCCGATCCAGCCGCTCTCGTAGGTGGAATAGAGATAGGGCGTGCGCGCCGCGAACTCGGCCGCGCAGGTGTCGATGCGCTTGAACACGGGCCGCACGCCCGCCTTGTGGCGCTTGGCGCGGACGTCGAGCTCCTCGCCGCCGGTCAGCTTGGCGAGCCGCACGTCGGAGAAGCCCATCGCCTTGATGCGCGTCCACTCTTCCGCCGTCTTCGGCAGGCCGTCGCGCTTGATCGCCGCTTCTTCCTCGATGATCTCAGCGATCTGGCGCAGGAACCATTTGTCGATCTTCGAAGCGTTGTGGACTTCGTCGACCGAGACGCCATCGCGCAGCGCCTGGCCGACGTTCAGCAGCCGCTTTTCGGTCGCGCGCGACACCGAAGCGATCAGCGAGTTGCGGTCGCCGCCGCCGGGGATTACCTGCTCGTCGAAGCCGGAGATGCCGGTCTCCAGCGAGCGCAGCGCCTTCTGCAGCGATTCCTGGAAGGTCCGGCCGATGGCCATCGCCTCGCCAACGGACTTCATCTGGGTGGTGAGGTAGGGGTCTGCGCCCTTGTACTTCTCGAAGGCGAAGCGCGGGATCTTGGTGACGACATAGTCGATCGTCGGCTCGAACGAGGCCGGCGTCACGCCCGTAATGTCGTTGGTGAGTTCGTCGAGCGTGTAGCCGATGGCCAGTTTCGCGGCGATTTTCGCGATCGGGAAGCCAGTGGCTTTCGATGCGAGGGCGGAGGAGCGCGACACGCGCGGGTTCATCTCGATGATGACGAGCCGGCCATTGTCCGGATTCACCGCGAACTGCACGTTCGAGCCGCCGGTCTCGACGCCGATCTCGCGCAGCACAGCGATCGAGGCGTTGCGCATCACCTGGTATTCGCGGTCGGTAAGCGTCAGCGCAGGCGCCACCGTGATCGAGTCGCCGGTGTGCACGCCCATCGGGTCGATGTTCTCGATCGAGCAGATGATGATGCAGTTGTCCGCCTTGTCGCGGACGACTTCCATCTCGAATTCCTTCCAGCCCAGCAGGCTCTCGTCGATCAGGACCTGGCTGACCGGCGACATCTGCAGGCCGCGTGTGACGATGTCCTCGAACTCCTGGCGGTTATAGGCGACGCCGCCGCCGAGGCCGCCGAGCGTGAAGGCCGGCCGCACGATGCAGGGCAGGCCGACGATTTCCATCTGCTTCATCGCTTCGACGAAGCCGGCCTTGAGGTCGTAGGTGACCTTGCCGTCGACATTGCGAAAGCTCGGGCGAGGCGACGATGGCTGAGCGCGGGCTCTCGAGCCCGATCTTGTCCATCGCCTCGCGGAATTTCTTGCGGTCTTCGGCTTTCTCGATGGCTTCGGCCTTGGCGCCGATCATCTCGACGCCGTATTTCTTCAGGACGCCCATCTGCTCGAGCTTCAGCGCGCAGTTGAGCGCTGTCTGTCCACCCATGGTTGGAAGGAGGGCGTCCGGCCTTTCCTTCTCGATGATCTTGGCGACCATCTCCGGCGTGATCGGCTCGATGTAGGTTGCGTCCGCCAGCTCGGGATCGGTCATGATCGTGGCGGGGTTGGAATTGACCAGGATGACCCGGTAGCCTTCCGACTTCAGCGCCTTGATCGCCTGCACGCCCGAATAGTCGAACTCGCACGCCTGGCCGATGACGATCGGCCCGGCGCCGATGACCAGGATGGACTTGATGTCTGTGCGCTTGGGCATGTCACCGGGCGATGCTGGGAGACGGCAAATTGGCGGTCGGGGTTTAGCGATGCGTAGAGGGTGGTGCAACCCTTGCGGAGCCGCACCTGCCAGCGGTTGAAATAGACGCGATTGGGACGGTTCGCCGCCTTATTTGAAGCCTGAAAAGAGTATAGGCATTGCGCTTCGCGCCGAAACCAACGCTTCAACCCTCCAGGGACTGCCGCTAATTGGCGGGACGAATGAATCGAATCGCATTGAGCTGTGGATTGGCGCTGGCCCTGATCGGGCTAGCCGGGGGTGCGGCCGCACAGGTCAGCCTTCACGGGCCGCTGTTCCTGACTGCGATTCCGCAGGCTTCCGGCGTAGCTGTAGCCAACCGGACCGGCTCGGGTCAGGCCGCCCCCGCCGGCGAGCCCAAGGCGCTCGCAGGCATGCTTGCGGCCCAGAACGAGGTCCGCAGCCGGCTCAATCTTTCACAGCTTTCCTGGTCGGCGGACCTGGCCGCCAAGGCCGTCGAAACGGCGAAGGCCGCCTCCGGCCGGACGTGCAGCAAGAGCAATGCGATCCGCGTCGGGCAAAGCGCCGGGGCCGCAATCTACTGGTCGGCGCCCCTGCGCATGTTCTCAGGCGGCGGCGCTCCACAGGAGATCGCCCCGTTCTACCTCGTCTCCGAATGGCAGGCAGGTGCGGTCGACTATGACAGCCAGACGGGCCAATGCCGGAAGGCGGGGGCCTGTCAGTCCTTCGCCCACCTAGCAAATCCGGAAATCCGCACCGTGGGCTGCGCCCGCAATGTGTGCGACAGCCAGGCTCAGATCTGGGCCTGCCACTACGGCCAGTAACGCCTTCACGTTCGGGGCGCGCCAACACGGCCAAGTTACACGCAGGAGCGGTTCGCGCTATGTTGCGGCAGCGCCAGAAAAGCCTGACGTGTGGGAGAAGGCATATGCGCGGGATCGCCGCCGGACTTGCCGCTATAGTGCTGAGCGCCTGCGCGAGCTCGACATTCCCGGTCGAAGCGCCCGGCAATTTCAAACCGGCCTGGTTCGGCCTTGTCCCGCCAGTCGCGCTGGTCGACCCGCAGGTTGCTCCGCCAGCCAGCACCAAGATTCCGGCCGCCATCGTGCCGGCCGGCGAGGAGCAGGGTCACGGCGCCCTTTCCGGCGTGCGTATTCGCACGATTGTCGAGACGGTCATCGGCTTCTCCAAGGACATGCGCGAGGCAGGAAGCCAAATGTGGGGCAGGGTTGCCGGCTTTAAGTCGCAGGCAGACGCCGCAGCCTGGCTGGCTGGCGAGTTCGAAGCGATCGGTCTCGAGGAGGTCGCCGTCCAGACCTACAATGCGACCGGGGAATTCTGGTGGCCCAACAAGTGGGAGGCGCGCGTGCTCGCCAATCCCGCCTATGGCAGCCAGACGATCGATGTCGTGCTTGCGTCCGCCGTGCCGGTCAGCCGCTCGATGATCGCAACGCCGATCGAGGCGCCAGCGGTTTTCGTGGGCGATGCCGGGGCGGTCGCGACCGAGGGCGTCTCCGGCAAGATCGCGATCCAGCACACGCGCCCGGCAACGGGCGCCTATTCCGACCGCACGAAGGTGCGGGAGTCTTCGCAGAAGCTGATCGCCGCGGGCGCCGTCTCGGTGATCACCTGGGTCGAGCAGTCGGGCAACATGCACGTGTTCGACTTCGGCCAGTGTGGCGGACCATGCTTCAACATCGGCGGCGCCGACGGCGCGTTTCTCACCCAAGCCGTCAAGAAGGCGACGGATGCCGGCGCGCCGGATATCCGCATGCGCCTGTCGCTGGATGCGGAAATGAAGACCGGTCTTTCGGCGAAGAACGTCATCGGGATCATTCCCGGGACCAGCGACGAGATGATCATCATCAACGCTCACCTCGATTCATGGTTCGACGGGGCCGGCGACAATGCAGATGGCGTTGGCGTGCTCCTGGGGCTCGCGCGCTATTTCAGCCAGCCCAACTCGAAGCCGGCGCGCACGCTTCTGTTTGTCGGTTCAGGCGGTCACCACAGCTCCGGCATGAACGGCCCCGGAAATCTCGTGACCATGAACGCAGACCTGTTGAAGAAGGCAGTGCTGGTCGTCAACCTCGAGCATCTTGCGCAGTTCCAGATCGACGCAACGCCGGTCTGGAAGGCCAATACAGGCGAGGAGCCCAAGAATTTCGGCGTTTCGAACTCCTCGCCAGCGCTTGTCTCCCTGGTGAAGCAGGCGGCGGAGCGATATGGCTTCGTGATCCGGCCGGAGGTCACCAATTCGGTCCCGGGCGATCTTGGCGGCTACGCGCCGCTCAACGTCGCGCGTATCCAGGGCATCCATTCAGGCCCGCTCTACCACACCAGTGGCGACACGCTGGACAGCATATCCATTCCGGGCCTCGAAAAGGCGGCGCGCTTCTACGCCCACCTGATCGAGCAGGCGGCCAAGGCGCCGAAGGCGGACATCAATCCTCAGTAGGCCGGATCAATCCGGCCCGTAGCTGTCGCGCGTCAGGATCACCTTGCCGGATTCGATGTCGGCGACGTTGATGTTGGGGTAGCCAACGCTCGCTGTCGCGCTCGCCTTCCATGCATCCTCGATCATGTCGCGCGCCTCGGCCGCTCCAGCCGCCAGGCGCTGAGCGGTGAATGCTTTCGCCTCCGCCGTGGCGTCACGGAACCCGCCTACTGTCACCAGCTGATAGAGCGGTCGGATCAGCGACAGCGTCGTCTTGAGATAGGCCGGCACGCGCTGGTCGATCTTGCAGGCGCAATCCTTGTAGGGCGCCATGGCCGCCTTCACTTGCGCCGCCGTGATGTTGGCCTTGACGAACGGCCCTTCGAAGAAGGCGTGGATTCCCCTGATCTCCGGCGGCTGGCCGGGCGGCGGATAGGTCATCGGGTCGGGGTACTGGTCCCAGCCATTGTAGTGGTCGGAGAGATGCTGCGGTTGGCTGCCGTCGGCGACGTAGTGGCTCCACACGCCGATGTCGCGGATGATGAGCTGCTCGCGCATCTTCATCTCCTGCGCGAACCACTCGCGATCCGCTTTGGTTTTCGCCTTCTTCGCGCCCACCTTGCTGGCGCGCCAGTAGGCGAAATCCTTCACGACCTGCTGGTAGCCGTCGATGATCGCATAGGGCAGATAGCCCTGATCGTTCGGCTCGACGCCCTTGAGACGAAGCCCCTTCTCGAAATCGCCGCGCGTCGCCGGCAGAAGATCGAGCGTGTAGAGCTCGTTGATCTTGTCGTCATCGCCGACATCGAGGAAGTGCGCAGGGTCACGCTCGCGATCGTGCACCAGGCCTGCGCCGCGCCACCGATCCGGCTCGCGGCCGAGCAGGGCGATCTGCCAGCGTGCGGTCTTGGTCTTGAGAAAAGCCGGAACGTCCTTCGACAGCCTGTCGATGGCGGCGCCGCTCACCAGCTCATGCCCCGTCGCGCCCCATGCGAAGGCCGGCGCCGGGGCAAGTGCAATGGCGAGCGCCACAGCGGTGGACACGGAAGCTGACTTCATGGCGCACGATTCCCAAGGCGTTGGCCCAGCCATCGCGCAAACCGGCTGGCCGCGCAATCCGCGCCGGCGTCACATTGGGTTCAGGTCAGGTGTACCGCTTTGCTGCCCTCTGATCGAAACTCGACGCTTCACCCTTCTCGGCGCCGCCATAGCCCGTCAGGGCATCGGCGACGAACGGGTTGGTCTTGCGCTCGCGCCCGAAAGTGGAGGTCGGTCCGTGGCCCGGCACGAACGTCATGTCGTCGCCCAGCGGCCACAGCTTGTCGGTGATCGAGTCGATCAGCTGCTGGTGATTGCCGCGCGGAAAGTCAGTCCGGCCGATCGATCCGGCGAACAGCACATCGCCTACAAATGCAATCTTCGCGTCACGGTTGTGGATCACCACATGGCCCGGCGTGTGACCTGGCGTGTGCGAGACGTCGAACGTCACGCCCTCCAGCTCCAGCGTATCGCCATCCTCGAGATAGCGGTCCGGCGTCACATTCTTCAGGCCGCTTAGGCCGTACTTCACCGCCGAGCTTTCGATCTGGTCGAGCCAGAACTGGTCGTCCTTGTGCGGGCCGACCACGGGTACGCCGGTCCGGTCGCGCAGTTCGGCTGCGGCGCCTGCATGATCCAGGTGTCCATGGGTGAGCCAGATATGTTTCAGCGTCAGGCCGAAATGGTCGAGTGCGCCCATCAGCTGGTCAATATCGCCGCCGGGATCGACGAAGGCGGCGTGCTTGGTCGCGGTGTCCCAGATCAAAGAGCAATTCTGCTGCAGCGGGGTCACCGGCACGATGCGGATCTGCAGCTTCGTCTCGGGGTGCGTCTCGGTCATGCCATCTAAATGGCCGGGCGGACCGCCTCAGGCAAGTCGCGAGATCGGATTAGTGCGTGCGGCGGCGTTGTTTCGCCGCGCCGTAGAAGGGCGGGGCGGGATTTTCAGCCAGCGCCTGCGCCCGCAGCGAGGTGAGCGTCAGGCGCGTTTCCTCGAAGCGCTCGAGGCGGGCGGCAAGGCTCTCCACCTGGTTGTAGGCGAGGCGTTTCATCTCACGGCGGCCGAGGGCCACCGTCTCTAGGATAATGCCCGAAACCAGGCTGATCGCGGACATCACCGCCAGCGAGGCGCACAGGAAGGCAGTCGGGAAGCGCGGCACCAGGCCGGTGCCGAGGTATTCCGCGAGGACAGGCGCGCTGAGGCCGAGCGCGGTCAGCATGATGACGCCGGCGATCGCGCCGAAGAACAGCAGCGGGCGTTCGTCGCGCATCAGACGGCCGATGGTGGCGAGGATCCGGAAACCATCTCGAATGGTCGACAGTTTCGACACCGATCCGGCCGGACGTGAGCCGTAGGCGGTGTGGACTTCAGCCGTGATCATGTCGAGTTCGAGGGCGTGCACCGTCAGCTCGGTTTCGGTCTCGAAGCCGGAGGCGAGAGCGGGATAGGACTTGGCGAAGCGCCGCGAGAAGGCGCGATAGCCGGACAGCATGTCGGTGAAGCGGTCGCCGAAAATCCAAGCGACAAGACCGGTCAGCATCTTGTTGCCGAAGCGGTGGCCTGCCCGATAAGCCTCTTTCTCCTGTGTGATGCGCGCGCCCACGACCATGTCGGCCTGCGTTTCGATCAGGCGGGAGACCAGCCGCGGCGCGGCGGCGGCGTCATACGTCGCATCGCCATCGACCATCACATAGACGTCCGCTTCGATGTCCGAGAACATGCGGCGCACGACGTGACCTTTGCCCTGCAGCGGCTCGCGGCGGACGATCGCGCCAGCTTCGCGGGCGACGGCGGCCGTGTTGTCGTGGCTGTTGTTGTCATAGACATAGATGCGTGCATTCGGCAGCGCGACGCGGAAAGACTTCACCACTTCGCCGATCGTGCTTGCTTCATTGTAGCACGGGATCAGCACCGCAATGTCGACATGGCGCAAGGCGGGCGAGTGTTGCTGGCCAACGGCCCGCAGGGCAGCCTCGGCGGCAGCGATACGCGCGTGAATGTCGGCAGTCGGATCAATGGACATGCGGGGTTCCGGCTGGGTTTCGTGTTCCAGTCCGGGACAAGCTGCCATGCACGGGTAAAAAATCTGGTCAGTGCGCAAAGGAAAAATCATCCCGTGCGTAGAAAGGAAGTGTTCGGAAACGCGATTCCGGAAAGGTCTTGTTGATGTCCGTGAATCGCGAGGAAACAAAACCGCTAGGCGGCTGTCCGTTCGCCCATCATCTTTGCGAAGCGTTCAAACAGATAAAAGGAATCCTGCGGGCCGGGGCTCGCTTCCGGGTGGTGCTGCACCGAGATGATCGGCTTGCCGGCGACGCTGAGACCGCAATTGGTGCCGTCGAACAGGGATTTGTGGCTCTCCTCGACGCCTTTCGGCAGCGTCGCGGTATCCACCGTGAAGCCATGGTTCATCGACACAATCTCGACCTTGCCGGTGGTGAAGTCCTTCACCGGATGGTTCGCGCCGTGGTGGCCCTGCGGCATCTTCTTGGTCTTTGCGCCGAGCGCGAGGGCCAGCATCTGGTGGCCGAGGCAGATGCCTAGGATCGGCACCCCCGACGCGATCAGCTTCTTAATCTCCGGTCCGGCATAGACCGCGGTCGCCGCCGGATCGCCCGGACCGTTCGACAGCACGACGCCATCCGGCTTCAGCGCGAGGATGTCCTCGGCTTTGGTCTTCGCCGTCACCACCGTGATCTTGGCGCCGACTGCCGACAGGTTGCGCAGGATATTCTTCTTTACGCCGAAATCCATCAGCACGACATGGAAGCGTTGTTTGCCGAGCTTGCTGAAGCCGGCGCCCAGCTTCCAAAGGCCGTCCGATGAATCGAAGTTCTGCCCGCTCGTCACATTGATCGCGAGATCAGCGTTCTCGACGCCCTTCCAGCCTTGGGCGGCCGCAACCAGCGCCCTGCCGTCCAGCTTGCCCCCGGGGTCGTGAGCGATCGCCGACTTCGGCATGCCGAATTCGCGAATGCGCCGCGTCAGGGCGCGCGTGTCGATGCCCGAAAGGCCGACGATGTTACGCCTCTCCAGCCACGTCCCCAGCGTATCGACCGAGCGCCAGCTCGAGGGCAGCCGTCGGCGGCGCGCGGAACACGGCGCCCCGCGCCGCGACTGCGCCTTGCGCCGAGCTTTCTTCCTGGTCCTCCGGATTGGCGCCGACGTTTCCGATGTGGGGGAAGGTGAAGAGCACGATTTGCTCGGCATAGGAGGGATCGGTCAGGATCTCCTGATATCCGGTCATCGCTGTGTTGAAGCAGAGCTCGCCCGCGGCGATGCCGCTGGCGCCATGTCCGCGGCCCCAGAAGATGGTCCCGTCCTCAAGGGCGATGGCGCCTGTGGGCTTTTGTGTCATGGGCGAGACGCTCCTGTCTTGCCGGCGCAGCTCGCCCCGAACAGCTCGAGAGGCTTCCGCGCAAACGGACGCTAGGTAGGGGCGGGGTCGGGGGTGCGTCAAGCAGCGCCGGATATCTATGCAACCGGCAACGCGGCCGTGCTGCGAAATGGTCCGGTGAGGCCGATCCCGCCTGTTCTTCCAGCATTTTTTGGGTGCGGCGCCATGTGCCTCGTTTCAGGCCTATTCGGGTGTTAGTCTTTGATTATCGAGGGCCCGGCTAGCGTCGTCGATGTCGGCGAATCGCTTTGGGACAGGCGCGCGGACAAGTAGCGCTGCCTTCTTAGTCAGTCCGACAGATCAATCCTCGTCTGATCATTTCCTGAAAGAGTTGAGCCACGTGACCGCAAACGCCACTGCTGGACCTGCCTTGCGCGAAATCCTAGCCGCCTATCAGCGCCCGAACGCGTGGCGCTCCCTCGCCGAAATCGCGCTCAGCGCCGCGCCGCTCGCCGCCATCTGGGCGGCCGCGTGGTTGGCGGTCAGCGCTGATCTCTGGTGGGCTGCTCTTCTTCTCTCCATTCCCGCGGGCGGCTTCGTCATGCGCCTGTTCATGATCCAGCACGATTGCGGCCATCGCGCCTTCTTCAAGTCACCCTGGCTCAACGACTGGACCGGACGGATCATGGGCGCGTTCACGCTTACCCCCTACGATTGCTGGCGGCGCGAGCACGCCATCCATCACGCTACCTCCGGCGACCTCGACCGCCGCGGCGTCGGCGCCATCGAGACGCTCACCGTCGAGGAATACCGCGCTCTCTCGCCGCTGAAGCGTTTCGGCTACCGCCTTTACCGCAACCCACTCGTCTTGTTCGTCGTCGGCCCGTTCTACGTCTTCTTCCTGCAGCAGCGCCTGCCGATCGGCCTGATGAAGGAAGGTTGGCGCCCATGGGTCAGCGCGATGGGCACCAACATCGCCATCGCCGCCATCGTCTGCGGCCTGCTCTGGCTGGGCGGCTGGCGGATGGTCGCTTTCGTGTATGTGCCCACCTTGCTGGTCGCTGCTTCGATCGGCGTCTGGCTGTTTTACGTCCAGCACCAGTTCGAGGACACCTACTGGGCGCGCCGTCCGGACTGGGACGCGACCGATGCTGCGCTGCATGGCTCGTCCTACTACGACCTTCCGGTTGTGCTGCGCTGGATCACCGCCAATATCGGCGTGCACCATGTCCACCATGTCAGCAGCCGCATTCCCTTCTACCGCTTGAGCACCGTGCTGAAGCATCATCCGAAGCTGAAGAATGTCGGCCGCATCCGCTTCTTCGAGAGCATCCGCCTCGCCGGGCTCGCCCTGTGGGACGAGGCTGGCCAGCAGCTCATCTCGTTCGGCCAGTTCAACCGGGCCCACGCGCTGGCCCGAATCTGAAGGCAGAGTCGGCGGCCCTTGGCCGCCGCGCCTCCGCCATGCCAACCTGTTGCGAATGGACCCGGTCTTCGCCTGGATCGAGCAGACGCCCCTCAGCATCTATGTGCGCGAGGATTTCTACGCCTTCTTTGTGATCCTGATCTTCCACTCGCTGGGCATGGGCCTCCTGGTCGGCGGCGGCATGGCGGTTGCCCTGCGCACGGCGGGGTTTGCCAAGGGGGCGCCGCTGCAGAAATTCCGCGGCTTCTTCCCGGTGATGTGGATCGGCCTCGCCCTGGCCGCAGCCTCTGGCGCCCTCCTCCTTATCGGCTACCCGGCCAAGGCGCTCACCAACCCTGTCTTCGCAGTAAAGTTCGCCTGCCTGATCGCCGCCGGGATGCTCGTCCGCGAGATTGCGCGCCGGCTCTTCCCGGTCGCTGAGAGAGGGGAAGAGCTTCCCCACTGGGGCCGCTGGCTGGGCGTCGCGACGCTGGTCCTCTGGGCCTTTGGCGTCACGGCAGGAAAATTCCTGCCCTACACGCACCATATCCTGCTGGTGTCGTGATGCAGCCAGATCCCATTTTCGACATAGCAGCCCTTGAAAGGTTCGGCGTCGAGACCGGCATTTTCGGCTTCATGAATTCCAAGTGGGGCTGGCCGGCGATGGAGTCGATCCATTTCCTCGGCCTCTGCCTGCTGATGGCCTCGGTCGGCATGTTCGACCTGCGTATGATGGGCGCGGCGCGAGGCCTGCCGCTCGCTGCGCTCCACCGCCTCGTGCCCTTCGGCATCGCCGGCTGGGCGATGTGTGTGGCGACCGGCTTTCTGTTCTTCATGTCGGCGCCGGGCCAGTATCTCTACAACCCCGCCTTCCAGACTAAGATGACGCTGATGGGTGCGGCAGGCGCCAACATGACGCTCTTCTACCTCACCACCGCTCCGGCCCTGCGTCTCGCCGGGGCCGACGACCTGCCCATCCCGCGCGCGCGCGTAATCGCGTTCGTCTCGCTCGCCTGCTGGCTCGGCGTCATCACCTGCGGGCGGTTGATCACGTTCTTCCGTCCGCCCTATCACTGGTGCGTCTGGTGCCAGTAGCCGGCCGCGTAGATGACTGCGCCGGCGATCTCTACGGCGAACGCTGGCCCAGAACGTACTGCAGAGCCACTAGGCCTGGTCCGCGTCCTTGGCCTTCGCCTCGAGGGCGGCGATTTCCTTGTCGAGGTCGCTGATGCGCTTCGAGGCGATGGCGGCGCCGCCCTTGTCGCCTGTGCCTTCGGCCAGCGCCAGCTCCTGCACCAGCCGCGAGCGGTCCCTGCGCAGCCTGCGTATGGGCGATTGTTTCATCGGCAAGGCTCTCCGGACCTGACGCTCACATACAGCGAGACGGGAGCGCACGCCACGGCGATCCCCGGCGACCCGTGAAGTCGACGATCCTGTCAGCAACTGGCAGGTATTGCGCCTGCCTCCCGGTTCGTCTTCATTCGCGCCATGCCGAAACAGACCGCCACGATTGCTGTCGCCACGCTCGACGTCACAGATCGCGCCCAGCTTTCCAAGGCTGTGAAGCATCTCGCGAAGCAGTGCGAGGTCATCAAGGCGGCGCACGCCTATGTCGGCGTGCCCGACTGGCGGGTGCGTCCCGGCGGCTATGCCGGCCTTGCCCGGATAATCGCCTTCCAGCAGCTCTCGACCAAGGCTGCAGGCACGATCTGGGGCAGGGTGGAGACGCTGCTGGGCAAGATCACCCCCGCCAGCGTGCTCGCCGCCGACATCGATGCGCTGCGGGCATGCGGCATGTCGCGGCCGAAGATTTCGCATATCCGGTCGATCGCCACCGCCATCGAGGATGGCAGTCTCAACCTGAAGCGGATCGCCCAGGCGTCGGACGCCGACGCACAGGCGGAACTGGTCGCGGTGAAAGGCATCGGCCCGTGGACGGCCGACGTCTATCTGATGTTCGCGCTCGGCCGCTGGGATGTCTTCCCGCATGCCGATATCGGCCTCTCCGAGGCCTACCGGATGATTTCGGGGGAGCGAAAGCGCCATCCGCCGAAGAAATTCATGAAGACGGGAGAGCGCTGGCGTCCATATCGAGGGGTAGCAGCGCACATGCTGTGGGCCTACATAAACGCCGCTCGTGACGCGCAACGCGGCGGGGCGTGACTTTCCAGTCTCAGATTAACCTCCTGCAATCGGAAAAGCGCAGGATGGCTGGACAGGACACCGCCCTGTCATGATGTTATGTCAAAGAATCGATTAATCCCGGTTGCTGGAGCCACGTGGCGCAGCTGGGGAACCGGCCAGAACCCCGTTTGGCACTCGGGACCACGGCCAAGACGAATGGACGACGCATGGCGGAAGTGATTTCGCACGCGCCCAACGGTTGCCCCGCTCTCGTGCTCAACGCCGATTTCCGGCCTCTATCGTATTATCCGCTGTCGCTGTGGCCTTGGCAGGAGGTGGTGAAAGCCGTTTTCCTCGAGCGCGTCGATGTGGTGGCCGAGTACGACCAGTACGTTCACTCGCCCTCGCTGACGATGCGCCTGCCTTCGGTCATCGCCCTTCGCGAGTTTGTGAAACAGGACCGGCCGCCGGCCTTCACGCGGTTCAACGTGTTCCTGCGCGATGGATTCCAGTGCGCCTATTGCGGCAGCCACGAAGACCTGACGTTCGACCACGTCGTGCCGCGGTCGAAAGGCGGACGCACGAGCTGGGAAAACATCGTCGCCGCCTGCAGCCCTTGCAACCTGCGCAAGGGCGGGCGGATGGCGATGGACATCGGCATGCAGCCGCATCACCGGCCGCATCGGCCGACCACATTCCAGCTGCAGGAGATGGGCCGGCGATTCCCGCCGAACCACCTGCACGATACGTGGCTCGACTATCTCTACTGGGATGTCGAACTGGAGCAGTAGGCGCGCACCCCGCGCCTGCCGCCTACTGGTTCGGCGATTCCTTCCAGCCGTCGCGCGGACGCATCGCCGCTGCCGATCCGGGCCGCAGCTCATCGCACGCATCCGGCTCCATCGATGACAGCACGTTGCCGACGCGCCACTTGCCTTCGAGCTTCACCATGTCGAAGCCGTCGATGCCGCAATGCACGACCTGACCGTTGTCGCGCAGTTCATAGGGCGCCCACACCATGGCGAGGTCGCCCCGCACCAGCACCACAGGATTCCAGTAGCGCTCGATGAAAGGATCGGCGTTAGGCTGGGGCTTCATGAAGTCGGCGTTCGGCCGGCGCACCACCGGCTTGCGATCTGACTTCGGCCCGCGCTGGAAGAAGGTCGTGCCCTCGGCCACCTGCAGGGTCTTCATCGCCTCGTAGTCGTGGTTGCCGATCGCCAGCAGGAATTCGTCCACGACTTTCAGGATCGCCTCCTCCTCCCCGCCGCCAAAATTCGGCGCCGCGATTGGCCTCTGGTCGAGCTTCACCGCCGAAGGCCCGGTCTTCGGCTCGGATACAGGCGGTCCACTAGAACAGGCGCCTGCTAGGAGAAGGCCGGCGGCGAGTGCAAATCTCATGATGACATGTCCATCGTGGTCGGCCCCGACTGGACGCTATCGCCTCAATCCCGTCGCGTCCACGCGCTCCCGCCGGGGCTATCGCCTGGCCTTCGCGCCCTCTAGCCTGCACGCCAAGGGAATCGGACCCGTGGGAAACGGGGGCAGGGAGGACGGCTTTGCCGCAGCAATTGATGACCATGACCGCGCCTGTTCTGGCGCTGGTCGTGTGGACGTTCGTGATGTGGTTCTGGCTCTACGCCACGCGCATTCCGGCGATGCGCAAGGCCGGCATAGATCCGGCGAAGATCAAGGGTTCGGAATCCCTTGCCAGCATGCCGCCCCTGCCGCCGAAAGTCGTGTGGGTCGCCGACAACTACAACCACCTGCACGAGCAGCCGACGGTGTTCTACGCCCTGGCCATCTACTCCCATCTCGCCGGCGTCGCCGACGAACTCAACATCGCGTTGGCCTGGATCTACGTGGCCTTGCGAATCGTCCACAGCCTCGTCCAGGCCATCACCAACTATGTGCCAGCGCGGTTCTGCATCTTCGCCGCAGGCTCGCTGGTTCTGATGTGGATCGCCATCCGCGACGTGCTGGCGCTATTCGGGATTTAGGCAGGCTCTGGACCTCGACGACGGGGTGGAGCATACCGCCCCCTCGAATCCCGAGGGTCATATGGCGGCGCTTGCCGAAAGCCGGCTCAGACAGTTGATCGATCGCTTTGAACAGCTCGAGGCGCGCATGGGTGTCGCCACCGATGCGAAGGAGATCGTGCAGCTTTCGCGTGACCATGCCGAGCTCAAGCGCGTGGCCGAAAAGGCGCGCGAGGTGATGACCCTGCGCACTCAGCTCGCCGACGCCGATGCAGTAATCGATGACCCCGAGGCCGACCGCGAATTCGTCAACATGGCGATAGAGGAGCGCGGCGATATCAAGGCGAAGCTTCCCGCCATGGAACGCGAGCTGCAGCTTATGCTGCTGCCCAAGGACAGGGACGACGAAGGCTCCGCCGTCATCGAGGTTCGCGCCGGCACGGGCGGTGACGAGGCCGCGTTGTTCGCGGGCGATCTCTGGCGCATGTACCAGCGCTATGCGAGCAAGCGCGGCTGGCAGGTCGAGCTTGTCTCGGCCACCGATGGCGAGATGGGCGGCTACAAGGAAGTCGTCGCCGAACTGAAGGGCAGCGGCGTCTTCGGGCGGATGAAATTCGAGAGCGGCGTCCATCGCGTGCAGCGCGTGCCGGCGACGGAGGCGCAGGGGCGCATCCACACCTCGGCGGCGACCGTCGCGATCCTGCCCGTGCCGGAGGAAGTGAACATCGAGGTGCGTGATCAGGATATTCGGATCGACACCTACCGGTCGTCGGGCGCTGGCGGCCAGCACGTCAACAAGACCGACTCGGCGGTGCGTATTACCCACCTTCCGACCAATATCGTGGTGACGTCGTCCGAGAAGTCGCAGCACGAGAACCGTCGCAAGGCGATGGAGCAGCTGAAGATCCGTCTCTACGAACGTGAGCGCGGCATGAAGGACGCCGCCCGTTCCGCCGCGCGGAAATCTCAGGTCGGCTCGGGCGATCGGTCGGAGCGCATCCGCACCTACAACTTTCCTCAAGGCAGGATCACCGACCACCGCGTCGAGGGTCTCACCGTCTACAACCTTCCCGACGTTCTCGAGGGCGCAGTCGACGAACTCCTCGACGGTCTCATCGCGGCCGATCAAGCGGAGCGGCTGGCCGAAATGGGCGAGTGATGTCCAGCATCGCTTCAATCTTCCGCCACCCCGTCAAGGGCCTCACGCCGGAGCCGCTGGACGAGGTCGACATCAGGGCCGGCGAGCACTTCCCGAACGATCGGCAATACGCTGTCGAGGTAGGGCCCTCCGGCTTCGACCCGGAAAGGCCGGGTCACATCTCTAAGATGAAGTTCACGGTGCTGGCGCGATTTCCGGAACTTGCGCGCCTCAAGACCCGGCTCGAGGAGGACGGCGTCACTTTCCATATCGGCGACGCTCAGGGCTTCGCCGTCGAGACGCGGCTGGACGCCGATGAGGGCCGCGAGGCGCTCGCCCGGTTTCTGCAAGCTTTCCTTGGCGCGGAGGCGTCGGGCGCATGCCGTGTGGTCTACGCGCCTGGCCACCGTTTCACGGATCATCCGCAGGGTTATGTCTCGGTGATCAACCTCGCCAGCGTGCGGGCGCTGGCTCACGCCATCGGCGCCGAGGTCGATCCGCTGCGCTTCCGCGCCAATGTCTATCTCGACGGGCTTGCCCCTTGGGCGGAGGATGATCTGGTCGTGGGTCAGACCATCAGCCTTGGCCAGTCGAAGCTGAAAGTCTTCAAGCCGATCGTGCGCTGCATCGCCACGCACGCCAACCCGGACACCGGCTTGCGCGACATGGAGACGGTCGACATGCTGCGCCAGTATTTCGGCCGCGATACGCTGGGCACGTATTTCTCGATCGAGCAGGGCGGGCGCATTGCGCGTGGCGACACGGTCGCATTCGGCTAGTAGTGCGGCGGCGGCGGCTCGTCGCCCGGATCGACGCCCGTGACGGATTGTTCGGCGAGCTTCACGCGTTCGGTTAGCATCGCGACCTCGCGGGTCAGCCGGTCGATTTCCCTCCACTGCGACGTGACGACCTTGTTGAGATCGTCGATCACCTCGTCCTGGTGGACGACGCGGGATTCGAGGGCGTCGAGGCGTGCTGTGTCGGTCATGCCAGTCTCTTACCTCAATCGCCCAGCCGCCGGAACTGTGCGCTCGCCGCGAGGCCCCGGCTTCTGTTAAACCCGCACCATGAACCTCAACTGCACATGGCGGGAGATGATGCGCGAGGCAGGGCGGCGCCTTGGCGCCGCCGGCGTCGAGACGGCGCCGCGCGATGCGCGCCTGCTGCTGGCGCATACGCTCGGGATCGAGCCGGTCGACGTCATCATGCGCGAGACGGACGCGATCGATCCGGTGCAGCTCATCGCCTATGAGGCTGCGATCCAGCGGCGCCTCGCAGGAGAACCCGTGTCGCGCATCCGGGGCTGGCGCGAATTCTACGGGCGCAGGTTCAAGGTGACGCCGGACGTGCTGGACCCGCGGCCGGAGACGGAGCTGCTGGTGGAGCAGGGGTTGAAGCATCTGCCGCCCCGCGGGCGTGTGCTCGACCTGGGTGTCGGATCGGGCTGCATTCTTGTGTCGGTGTTGGCGGAACGCAGCGATGCGACGGGCGTGGGCGTCGACATCTCTCCGGCTGCGCTGGGCGTGGCGCGGGAGAATGCGGCCTCGCTTGGCGTCGCGGAGCGGGCGCGTTTCATCGAGGGCGGCTGGAGCGCCACGGTTGAGGCGAATGCGGGATTGTTCGACCTGGTGCTGTCCAATCCGCCCTACATCGCCGAGGAGGAAATCGCCTCGCTGGCGATCGATGTGCACAACTACGATCCACGCGTGGCGCTGACGCCGGGGGGCGACGGGCTGGGGCCGTACCGCCTGATCCTCGCGCTCGCCGGAAAGCTCGTTAAGCATGGCGGGTGGATCGGCTTCGAATTCGGCGCGGGCCAGGCGGCGGCGGTCGCGAGCATGATGGACGCGGCTCGCCTGCAGGATGTCGATATCTTGCCTGACCTTGCCGGGCGGAACCGCGCTGCATTCGGTCGCAGGGCGTGAATGGCGGTTCAAAAGCATGCCATAGGCCCGAATTTCCAGATGAAACCGCTTGGCGGGGCGGACCAAACAGGCTAGCGTCTTGATTACAGGGCTGCAGGCGATTCCTAGATAAAGCTCTTCGGGAAGTCAGCCAGCGTCCAGTTGGGTCTGCAAATGGCAGCCCACCAATCCGTCCAATTGGGGCGAATGTTCTGAAGATCAGGATGGTTTCATGAAGCGTCAGCGGGGGCGCGGGCGCAAGCCCGGCGGCGGCGGTGGTAGCCACGGCAACCACGGCAATCGCCCACTCGAAAGCAATGGTCCCGAGGTGAAAATCCGGGGCACTGCGGCTCAGATTTACGAGAAGTACTCGCAATACGCGCGTGACGCCCAATCGGGCGGCGATCGCGTCAAGTACGAGAATTATCTCCAGCACGCGGAACACTACTTCCGCGTAATGGTCGCGACCATGCCGCGCGATCGCATCCTGCAGCAGCAGGAAGGCGGCGGCATGATGCCGGTGCAGCAGCAGGGCGGCGAAGGCGGGCAGCAGCCGGTCGACGGCTTCAGCGGCGGCGAAGGCGCAATCAACGATCCCATGAAGGTCATGGACGATCAGGGCGGCGACGACGACGGCGATTATGAAGGCGACGAGGACGGCGACGATGGCCGCGAGGAAGTTCAGGCTGGCGGCCAGGACGACAGCCAGAACGCCGGCCAGAACCAGAACGGCGACCGGCAGGGCAGGCGCCGCCGCAGGGGCCGCAGGAACCGCCAGGACGGTGATCGCGTCGCCGGCAGTGGCGGCGGCGACAATGGCGGTGGCGGCAGCGGCGGCGGCAGCGCCCTCGACAGTCTCGCCCGCAAGCAGGGCGCCCTCGCCGGCGGCTGATGCAGCAGCGATAGCGACAAAGACAGCGGGCGGCGCGCCAGCGCCGCCCGCTTTCATTTTGGCGGCGTGCAGTTTGACCGGCGGCGGGACTGGGTTAGGCTCCGGGAGCGGTAGCGGCGAGGGGAACCCATGCCGATCCTTGCTCTGATCATGGCGATCATCGGCGGCGTCGCCTTCTGGTGGTGGCGGGCGCAGCAGGTGCGAGGCGCGGCCGAGACCGTGCTCGATGTCGCGGGCAAGGCGCGCGGCATGGTGAGCCGGGCGCGGTTCAAGCATCGCGCGGGAAGCTCGGTGCTGGCCGGCGTCGACAGTCCCGGCATGGCCGCGGCGACGCTGGTCTACAGCCTGATGTCGCTGAAGCGGCCGGTGGGCCTCGCCGACGAGGACAAGATCGACACGATGCTCGAGACGGTGTGCCGGATGGTCAAGAAGGACCGCGAGGATGCGATGGCGTTCGCGGCCTGGGCGTCGGGGCAGGTGGCGGACACCAACGAGATCGTGCGGCGTTTTCTGCCGCTGTGGCAGGACGCGCTGGAGGCCCCCCAGCGCCAGGAGCTGGTTGAGATGGCGCTCGGCGCGGCCGAGCTTGGCGGCGCGCCGACTGATGCACAGGCGGCGGCCATCAAGCGGTTGAGCGAAGGGCTGCTGGCGCGTTGATCCGTGCGGCGGGCCGACGACGGCTGCCGCAGCTCTCCTGCCTTCGCTGTCGCTCCGGCGTTCGGCGCTTGAATTGATCCACTGGATCAATTCATCAGGTCACTGCTGCGCAGCGCCCTGAACGCGCCTCACCCCATCGTGAAGGCGCACAGCTTGTTGCCGTCGAGGTCGCGGAAATAGCCGGCGTAGAAATTGTCGCTGCGCGGGCCAGCCGGGCCCTCGTCTGCGCCGCCGAGCTTGCGCGCCATGTCGTAGACAGCGTGGACCTTTTCCTTCGAGCCGACATTGAGCGCGATCATCGCGCCATTGCCGCTGGTGGCGGGCTTCTTGTCGTAGGGCTTGATGACGCCGAACATGGCGCCTTGCGAAAATCCGTAGAGGACCAGATCGCCCAGATCCATCACGCGCTTGCCGCCGATGACGCCGAACAGCGCATCGTAGAATTCCAGCGCCCTGCCGTAGTCGTTCGAGCCGACCGTGGTGTAGCCAATCATATGTGTCCTCCGTCTCTTGAGGCGGAAGGGACCATGGCAGGGAGCGGCGGGCAAGGGCTTGAGCGCGAGCGGCGGGGGCGTGATTCATCCGGGTTTTCAAACGTCTTTTCGGGCGCGCGCTCCGCTTCCACTTTCAGACACAATTCCTCATCGGGACCGGCGTGCGCCGTCCGGGATGCTGTCGTTCTCTCCCTCTTTGGACATGAGGGAGCGGGGCGCGTGGGTCAGCGCCGTGGGTAGTGCCTGTGCTGGCGTCGCCGCCAGCTGATGCGCGTTCTCACGCGCCCCGGATCGGCCGTTTTTCCCGGCGAGGGGGAGAAGAGGAGTTCAACGGACACACCGGTGAGGGACCGCCCTCCCGAGGCCTTAGCTCCAGACCCTCCGCCGGTTCCGCGTGCAGGATGGGCCGAAACCATCCTGGGCCCTCCGGTTTCATGATCCCCGGAGGCAATGCGCATCGAGGTTCGTTTCGCCTCGCAGCGAGCCCCTGCCTGAAGTCCAGCCTCAGGACAGGTTCACGGGCTGCAACTGGCTTGCTCACCAGGCCTTAAGCCCGATGCCTCGAGCGCCACGCCGACCAACGCCCTGACGTCTTGAGTTTCGGACGTCTCCAAGACCTCCCTCCGTCAGGGCGAGGCCATTATCGCTCAGGGCTGGACGTGTAGGATAACTTTCCCGAAGATTTTTCTCCGGGCTTTGGAATCATTGGGAAGATTGTCGGATTGTGTCCCGGATGGTGTCGGACGGCGATGCAATTCCAACGCTGTCATCCCGGCCGGAGCGCAGCGGAGAGCCGGGACCCATGTCCCAACATCGGGACTCGCAGACCGATGGGTCCCGGGTCTCCAGCGCTTACGCGCTTCCGGCCGGGATGACAGCGGTGGGGGTTAGCAAAGGCTGACAACGAAAAGCCCGCGGATTTCTCCGCGGGCTCTTGCAGGTTGGGTTTCGGCCTGAGCTATTTGAACAGCTTCGCCCATTTCGGCTTCTTGCGGTTCTTCCAGGCGCCGCGGTGATAGGCGTCGGAGCCGATCAGGGGGACGACGGTGGTGGCTTCGGCGAACACCATCTGTTCGTGAGTGGTCTGCACCTTGCCCCACGAGGCGGCCTCTTTCAGCGTGGACGATGAGCAGGCGCCGTCGCGGACGTCGGCGACGGTGATCTGCACGGCGTATTTGTGCATCTGCGGCTTCGACGCCGAGGATTTCGGCGCAGACGACCGTGTCCTGCGCAAAGTTCTTCGGCACGCCGCCGCCGACCATGAAGAGGCCGGTGGTGCCCGCCGCGATCTTGATGTCGGTGAGTTCGCGGAAGTCCGCGACCGCGTCGATCATCAGGTAGGGCTTCTTCGCCTTGGCGCGTTCCTTCTGGTGCTTCACCAGGCCGAAGCCGGCTGACGAGTCGACGAAGGCCGGGCAGAAGATCGGCACGCCTTCTTCGTACGCGGTCTGGATCAGCGAGCCTTTTTTCTTGGCGTTGCCCTGGCTAAGCCATTTGCCCATCTCGTAGATGAACTCGCGCGAGGAGTAGCCGCGCGGCTCGAGCGAGTTGGCGAGTTCGAGGATCGTGTGGTCGCACGCCTGGAGCTCTTCCTCGTCGATATAGGTGTCGTAGATGCGGTCGATGTAGTTATCGCGCAAGTCGTTGTCGTCGACCTGGCCAGCGGCCTGGTAGTGCTTGAAGCCGAGGGCTTCGAAGAAATCCATGTCGACGATGGAGGCGCCGGTGGCGACCACCGCGTCGATCATCCCGAACTTCACCATGTCGCGGTAGACGTGCATGCAGCCGCCCGCTGAGGTTGAGCCCGCAAGGATGAGCCAGGTGGAGCAGCTCTTGTCCGCCAGCGACATGTTGAGGATGTCGGCCGCACGAGCCGTGTCGCGCGACGAGAACGACATCTTGCGCATCGAGTCGATGATCGGGCGCGCGTCGAACGAGGTGATGTCGACGTGTTCCACCGTCTTCGACAGGAGCTGGGCCTTGGTGTTCTTGCGCGTCTTGGCGACGGCCTTCACGGGCGCGGCTTTGACGGGGACGGCTTTCGAGGCGGGTTTGGAGGCCATGATGACCAGACTCCAGAGGAGAGGACGTCAGAAGGCGACGGCCAGCCCAGTCAGAGAAAGAGATTTGGCGGAGGGATATAGCAGTGTGATGCTGCAATTAAAGGACAAAACGCGTTCGGTGGGTTCCAGTCCCTGCTCCATCCACCGCACATCCCGGCGAAAGCCGGGATCCAGGTCCGGCATCGACCCTTGTTCTGTCGCTGGGGCTGCAGCCCGAATTCGGAACAAGACTGGATACGATCCCTGGGTCCCGGCTTTCGCCGGGATGAGCGGTCGAGGTGGAGTGAGTGGCAGAACTCCAAAACGGTTGCGCGGCCTGCGGGGTTCATTCGCAGGCCGCGCTCCTCATGTGACTTGTCTGACTACCGGACGACTTTCAGTCGCCGGGGCGATTTGCGGCCGGGGCGGCGCGCGCTGGCGGCGGCGCGTTTCTCGACCACGGCGTACATCGAGGTCCAGGGCAGGTCTTCGACCGAGATGGTCTCCGTGTCGCCGAAGCCGTTGAACCGGGTCTGCATGGCGACGCCATAGGCGCCGAGCATGCCGAACTCGATATAGTCGCCCTCGCGGATGTCGGCGGGGAGGACGAAGGGTCCTTCCATCGCATCCAGCGAGTCGCAGGTCGGGCCGTACAGCTTGAACGACTGCTCGCCGCCCTCGAACGCGCCATCGGCGCGGTGGGCCTTCACGGGGAAGGGCCACTTGCAGTGGGCGGCGTCGAACAGGTTGCCGTAACTGCCGTCGTTGATGTGCAGCGCGCCGTCCTTCACCAGCTCGACGCGGGCGAGGATGGAGGTCGAATTCGGCGACGAGCGCGCGGCCGGGTTCGCACCACAGCTTGGCGTTCATCAGGACCGGCATCTCTTCGAAGGCCGACTTGATGACCTTCATGTAGAGTTCGAGGTCCGGCGGGGTCATGCCGGGGTAGGCGGACGGGAAGCCGCCGCCGACATCGACGATGTCCAGCACGACGCCGGCTTTCACGATCACGGAGGAGGCAAGCTCCATCGCGTCGCGGTAGGCCGACGGGCTCATGCATTGCGAGCCGACGTGGAAGGAGACGCCGAGCGAGTCCGCATAGCGCCGCGCCTTCTGCAGAAGGGCGGGAGCGTTCTCTTCGGTGACGCCGAACTTGTTCGACAGCGCGTAGGCCGCGTCCTGGTTGGACACGGCGAGGCGCACGACGAGCGTGAGGTCGTCAGCGCGCTGCGTTGCGGCGACGATCTTTTCCAGCTCCGCCTCGCAGTCGAGCGAGAAGATGCGGACGCCATGCTCGAAATAGGCGCGCTCGATAGCCTTGCGCGACTTCACCGGGTGCATGAACGCCATCTTCGCGTCGGCATAGCGCGACGAGATCAGCTGGATTTCCTGCTCGGAAGCGACGTCGAACCAGCGGAGGCCCGCTGCGTAGACGGCGTCGAGCGCCCACGGCGAAGGGTTCGCTTTGACAGCGTAGAGCACTTCGCCCGGAAAGTTATCCCTGAACCAGTTGGCCGCTATCGAAACCCTGTCCGGACGCACGCATGCGACCGGCACTTCTGGGAGTCGTTCCCGGACCAGGTCCAGGGGCGTATGAAACGTGAGCAATTCACGTACACCCCTGTTAGTTGTTGAACCCAATCCGGCGTTAGTACGGATCTTTGACTCGTTAAGTCTGCCTCTCAACCCGCACACGTCATCCGAACCACAAAGTCAGGTGTCAGACGCCACGTGGAATCAAGGCGCAGAGCCTCGAGCCGATGTCCGCCGGCGCGATGGATATAGGGAATACGCGAGTCGATGTAAATAAAATCTTGCGGGCGGTCAGTGGGTTGCCCGCTTTTCTTAGAAAAGTGCGCCGATCGACTCTTGAAGACGGCGTCGCCAGAGCCGGCGAGGGAGCTCGCGAGGCGCCGAATCGCTCTTTTCGAATCGTCTGGCGCGCCTGATTCGGGCCGTTAAACAAAGCGCGCGGGCGATACCTGAAGGAGTGTTCAGCATGGCGACAGCGATGGAGATCCGGCTGCCCGACTGGCTGGCGGCGTGGCCGCTGCCGGGCGCGCCAGCCTCCGACGACGCCTGCATGGCGCTCGCTGTGGGGCTCTCCCGCGAAAATGTCGCAAGGCGGAGCGGCGGCCCGTTCGGGGCGGTGGTGCGTGCGGAGGCGACGGGCGGGGTGGCGGCGGTGGGCGTCAATCTCGCCGTGCCGACGGGCAATCCTGTGCTGCACGCCGAGGTGGTGGCGCTGCAGTTGGCCGGCCCCGCGCTGGCGCGGCCGGGCGGGGTGACGCTCTTCTCCTCCTGCGAGCCGTGCATCATGTGCCTCGGCGCGCTGCACTGGGCGGGCGTCGGGCGGATCGTCTGGGCGGCGCTGCGCGAGGATGCGGAGGCGGTCGGCTTTTCCGAGGGGGCGGGGTGCGATGCGCTGAAGGTCGAGATGGGCGCGCGCGGCGTGGTGTTCGAGCCGGGCCGGATGCGGGCGGAGGGCGCGAAGGTGCTGCGCGCCTACGCGGCGTCGGGCGCGCCGATCTACGGGCCGAAAGACCAGGGATAACGCCCGGAAACCCGCGATTATTATTGCTTCCCGATATGGCCGTCCTAAGCTGGCGGCTGGTGATCGCGAGGCTGGGGGACGGGTCGCTGACGGCCCCTCCAGCCTTGCGGGCAAAGAAGCCCACTGACGACAGCCCACAGGGGAAATCCATGTCCAAGAAGATGATGCTCGGTCTCGGCGTGTCGCTCGCCGTGCTTGCCGCGTCGTGCGCGACGCCCGCCGGGCAGACCGCCGTCGAGAGGCCCGCCTCGCCGACGCCGGTGGCGGCGGCTGCAGCCGCGGCGCAGCCGCCGGCCTCGCCGCTGATGCAGCAGCTGGCGCAGATGAAGCTGGATATTCCCTACACCAAGTACACGCTGAAGAACGGCCTGACGCTGCTGGTGCACCAGGACGCCAAGACGCCGACGGTCAACTTCCACCTCTGGTATCATGTCGGCTCGAAGAACGAGCCGAAGGGGCGGTCGGGCTTCGCCCACCTGTTCGAGCACCTGATGTTCAACGGGTCCGAGAACTTCAACGACGACTTCTTCAAGGCGACGCAGAAGATCGGCGCCACCAACCAGAACGGCTCCACCTCGACCGACCGGACGAACTACTACCAGACCGTGCCGAAGGAGGCGCTCGACACGGTGCTGTGGCTGGAGAGCGACCGGATGGGCTACCTGCTCGGCGCGGTCGACCAGGCGAGGCTGGATGAGCAGCGCGGCGTCGTCCAGAACGAGAAGCGCCAGGGCGAGAACCAGCCCTACGGAACCGTGTTCAACCACATCGTCAAGGCGACCTACCCGGAAGAGCATCCCTACGGGCATACGGTGATCGGCTCGATGGAGGACCTCAACGCCGCCAAGCTGGAGGATGTGCGCGACTGGTTCCGCACCTGGTATGGCCCGGCGAACGCTGTGCTGGTGCTTGCCGGCGACATCAAGCCGGAAGACGCCAAGGCCAAGGTGGAGCAGTATTTCGGCGAGATTCCGCCCGGCCCGCCGCCGTCGCATCCCAAGTCGTGGGTTCCGAAGCTGGCCGAGAACCAGCGCGAAGTGATGTTTGACCGCGTAGCTGCGCCGCGCATCTACAAGACCTGGAACATCCCCGAGCTGGGCCATCCCGATGGCGAACTGCTCGATGTGGCGGCCTATGCGCTGGCGGGCGACAAGAACGCGCGCATCACCAAGCGGCTGGTGCATGACGAGGAGATCGCCACCCAGGTCTCGGCCAGCGCCGGCCAGAGCGAGATCGCGGGGCAGTTTCGTGTTGTCGTCACGGCCAAACCCACCGCCGACCTCGATCATATCGAGAAGGTGATCGACGAGGAGCTGCAGAAGCTGCTGCGCGAGGGGCCGACCACGGCGGAGCTGGAGAAGCTGCAGGTGCAGAACATCTCCGGCATCGTCCAGCAGCTGGGGACGACGACGGCCAAGGCGTCGCTGCTGGCGACGTGGGAGACGTATACGGGCGATCGGCAATGGCTGGAAGGATTCGGTAAAGCGCCTCGAGGCGGCGACGCCCGCCAAGGTCGCCGAGGCGAGCCGGAAGTGGCTGGGCGCCAACAACTACACGCTCACCGTACAGCCCTTCCCGGACTATGCGCCGGCGACGACCAAGGTCGATCGCTCCAAGCTGCCGCAGCCGGATGCGGTGGCGGCGGCGAAGTTCCCGAAATACGAGACGGCCACACTGTCGAACGGGATGAAGATCCTGCTCGCCGAACGGCATGACACCCCGGTCGTCAGCATCAACCTGTCGATCGATACGGGCTTTCCGAGCGACTATCTCTCGACCAAGCCTGGCGTCGGCGGTCTGTCTGTCAGCCTGATGGACGAGGGGACGACGAGCCGAACTGCGCTGCAGATCGCCGAGGAGCTGGACCGGCTCGGCGCGTCGCTGTTTGTCGGCGGCGGGGGAGAAGGCTCCGGCGTGCAGATGACGGCGCTGACGCCGACGCTGGACCGGGTGCTGGCGATCTGGGCGGACGTGGTCCGCAATCCGGCGTTCACCGAAGCCGACTTCAAGCGGCTGCAGGCGCAGCAGGTGCAGGGCCTTCGCCAGCAGCTGCGCGATCCCAACTCCATCGCTGGACGTGTCACGAACAGAACGCTTTGGGGCGCGAGCCACCCCTATGGTCGCCTGACGACGCCGGAAGACGTGGAGAAGCTGACCAGGGAAGATGTGGCGGCGTTTCATAAGCGCTGGTTCGGGCCGAACAATGCGACGCTGATCGTCGTCGGCGACACCACGATGGCGGAGATCACGCCCAAGCTGGAAGCGGCGCTGCGCGGCTGGGCCAACGCGCCCGGCAAGCCGGAAGTCGTGCCGGCGGGCACGCGGCCGACCAAGCCGGTGGTCTATCTGGTCGACCGGCCCGGCTCGGTGCAGTCGATCATCCAGGTCTCGTCTGTGCAGGCGCCGCGCAACGTGGCGGAGGACACGCGCTTTGCGGCTTTCAACGCCGGCTTTGGCGGCAATTTCGACAGCCGCATCAACATGAACCTGCGCGAGGACAAGGGCTGGTCTTATGGCGCGCGCTCGACCGTCAGCCCCGGTTCGGGCCGCGGCCCGCGCACGTTCTCGATCAACGCGCCGGTGCAGACCGACCAGACCAAGGGCGCCATGGCGGAAATCCGCAAGGAGCTGACCGACATCGTCGGCAAGCGGCAGTATTCGGCCGCGGAGCTCGATAAGGTGCGCACCAACACCATTCTCGGCATGGCCAGCCGGTGGGAGACCAACGACGCCGTGCTGGGCTCGCTGACCGACATGGACACCTACAACTTGCCGGCGGACTACTGGGACAAGTACGCCGACACCTACCGGACGGTGACGCCGGCCGAGGTGCAGGCGGTCGCCAAGCGGCTTGTGCCTGACCAGAATCACGTCTGGGTCGTCGTCGGCGACCGGGCCAAGATCGAGAAGGGCATACGCGAGCTCAACATCGGCGAAATCGTCGTCGTCGACGCCAACGGGAACCCGGTGGACTAAGCGACGCAGTCGAGTTGCGGCGGGGCTTCACGGAACTGTCGCAAACGGGGTCTAGTGACCCCGTAAGGCGAGGGCAGCGCGATGGCGGCGTTCGGAATTCGGGCTGGGGTGCTGGCGGTTGCAGCGCTCGCCATGGCGGGCGCGGCGTTTGCGCGCGAGATCAGGATCGTTGGCTCCTCCACCGTCTTTCCGTTCTCGACGACGGTGGCCGAACAGTTCGGCGCCAACTCCAGCTTTCCGACGCCGATCGTGGAAGCGACCGGATCGGGTTCAGGCATCAAGCTGTTCTGCGAGGGCGTGGGGCAGGGCTTTCCCGACATCGCCAACTCGTCGCGCCGAATGAAGGGCTCGGAGTGGGACCTCTGTCACGCCAACAACGTCGTCGACATCGTCGAGGTGGTGATCGGCTATGACGGCATCGTGCTGGCCAACGCCAAACGCGCCGAGGCGTTCGACCTGACGCGCCGCGAGATCTTCCTGGCGCTGGCGCGGGAAGTGCCGATCAACGGACGGCTTGTGCCCAACCCCTACAAGCGCTGGTCGGACATCTCGGCGGAATTGCCGGACCTGCCGATCCAAGTGTTCGGGCCGCCGCCGTCTTCGGGCACGCGCGACGCTTTCCTCGAGCTCGCCATGGCGCCGGGCGCCAGAGAGTTCCCGATGCTGAAGGAGATCGAGGAGGATGATGCGAGCCTGTTCACCGAGATCGCGCACGCCATCCGCGAAGATGGCTCATGGATAGATGCGGGCGAGAATGACGGCGCGATCGTGCAGCGGCTGGCCAAGAACCCGGAAGCGCTAGGCGTGTTCGGCTTCTCCTTCCTGATCCAGAACGAGGATCGCATTCGCGGGGCGAAGGTCGGCGGCGTGTCGCCGGATTTTGCGGACATCGCATCGGGCAAGTACCAGATTTCGCGCTCGCTCTATTTCTATCTCAAGAAGGCGCATCTTGGCGTGGTGGCGGGGCTCGGCGAGTTCCTGAAGGCGTTCACCGACGAGCGGGCGTGGGGCGATGAGGGCTATCTCATCGACAAGGGGCTGATCCCCCTGCCGCTGGCGCAGCGCACGTCGATGGCGGCGAGCGCGCGCGCATTCACGCCGATGGCCGATCGGCCGAAATAGCTATTCGACGGAAATCTGCAGCGAGGATGCAGCGGCCAGTTCGGCCGACAGCTGGGCGCTGGCCCAGGTCTGGCCGCGCTTGAGTGGGATGGACTGAGTGAGGACCCCGCCTGTGTCGCGCACCAGGATCTGGCTGCGCTGTTCGTTCTGGGCGAGCGGGACAAGGCGGACCTGGATCCGCTCGCGCGACTGCGTGAAGCCCATGATCGGGCCGGAGAGTTCGATGCTGCGGCTGATCTCGGCCCCGGTGTCGGCGCGGCCTGGCCAGGCGAGCGTCGCGATGGCCGGCACGGCGGCCAGCGCGAGAGCAATGACGATTGCGACCTTGGCGGCCATTTTATTCCTGCCCCAATTTCCCACCCCCGTGCGCCCCGTTGGACCGGACGCTGGATAGGTCGAGGCAAATTGCGTGCCCGCGGCGCGAGATTGCGTGCCTGCTGCACGGGGCTGCGGGATGGGAAGGCGGGCGTTAACCAGGGAAACGGGTGCGCTCATGGCGGTCCAACGCCCGGCGTGGCCTGCGGGCTTCACGGGCCGGGGTCTAATCCGCTTCGACGGCGGTTGCGTCCGTGTGCGGCGGTCCGGGCGTGGCGTCAGGCGGCGTCGGCTTGCGGCGGCGCAGGCGGAGGGCGTGGCGCAGGCGGGCGAGGCGCTTCCAGAAGCGGCGGCGTTCCGGCACGGGGAGCGGTTCGAGGTTGTTGATGAACTGCTCGGCGCAGGCGCGCCAGGAATAGGTTTCCGCATAGACACGGGTGGCCTCGCGCGAGCACTTCAGCGCTTCCATGCAGGCCTTGGCGAAGTCCTCGTCGATGGCGCCGGCGTTGGAGCCTGGAATGAGGTCACGCGGGCCCGGCACGTTGAAGCCCGCCACGGGCGTGCCGGCGGCCATGGCTTCGAGGATGACGAGGCCGAACGTGTCGGTAAGGCTGGGAAAGACGAAGACATCGGCGTTGGCGAAGCAGGCGGCCAGCTCCTCGCCCTGCTTCACGCCGAGGAAGTGGGCGTCCTTGTGCTTTTCCTTCAGCGCCTCGAGCTGGGGTCCGTCGCCGACGATGACTTTCGTGCCTTCCAACTCGGTCTCGAGGAAGGCCGAGATGTTCTTTTCGACGGCGACACGACCGACGGAAAGCCAGATCGGCCGCTTCATGTCCTTGAACGGGCCGCGGTTATCGCTGCGCTTGGAAGGATGGAAAAGATCGGTGTCGACGCCGCGCGACCAGGGCGCGATATTCTTGAAGCCTCTCGCCTGCAGCTCGTCGCGCATGGACGGCGTCGCGACCATGACGCGGCCGGAATATTTGTGGAATTCGCGGACGTACATGTAGCCCATCCACGTTGGCAGGAACCAGAAACGCGCCGCGATGTATTCGGGGAAACGCGTGTGGTAGCTCGTCGTGTAGGGAAACTTGTGCTTGAGGCAGACCGCGCGCGCGGCCCAGCCAAGCGGGCCTTCGGTGGCGATGTGGACGGCGTCGGGTTCGAATTCGAGGAAGCGCTCCTCGATAATGCCCTTCGCTCCGAACGCCAGCTGGATTTCGGAATAGGTCGGCAACGGGATTGTCTTGAAGCCGTTGGGTGAGACGATGTCCCACTCATGGCCCATGGCTTCACATTCAGTGATCACGCGCTTCATGGTGCGCACGACGCCGTTGACCTGCGGATCCCAGGCGTCGGTTACGAGCATGATGCGCATATCGGGCGCAAATCCTTGTCTACTCAACGTCTACCGCAGCACGTTTGCCGGGGCCTGCGTGACGACACCCCAGTTGATACTGGCGGGGGACCGGCTACGTCCATGGTAAGATCAGAAATAAGGCGCGGATGGCGATTCTAGCCAGCCCCGCCGCAGGGTTCGGTTCTCCTATGTCGAAAGTAATTACGTCATCGGCACGTTCCCCGGATGCGCTGGACGCAGGGAAATTCGAGGACGAGGGCAGGCGCATCGCCGAGCTGCTGGCCAGCCCGGCTCTAGATGCGGCGGAGCGTCGCGCGGCTTCGGCCGCGGCGCGCGACATTATCCTCAAGGCGCGGGCGGAGACGCGGCGTTCGGGCGCGATGGAGACGTTCCTCGAGGAGTTCGGGCTTTCGAATCCGGAAGGCCTCGCCCTGATGTGCCTCGCCGAGGCGCTGCTGCGCGTGCCGGATGCGGACACGGCGGATGCGCTGATCGCGGAGAAGATCACGTCGGGCGACTGGGCCGACCATCGCGGCAAGTCGGATAGTCTGCTGGTGAACGCATCGACCTGGGGGCTGATGCTGACCGGGCGCATCGTGCAGCCGCCGGAAGATGCGGCGAGCGATCCCGCGAGCTTCATGCAGCGCATGGTCCGCGAGGCGGGCGAGCCGGTGATCCGCGCGGCGATGATGCAGGCGATGCGCATCATGGGCGGGCAATTTGTGATGGGACGAACCATACGCGAAGCGATCAGGCGTGGCGAGCGCACTGTGAAGAAGGGCGAGGCGGCGACGCACTCCTACGACATGCTGGGCGAAGGCGCGCGGACCATGGCGGACGCCAAGCGCTATTTCGACAGCTATGCGAATGCGATTCATGAAGTGGGCGCGGCGAAGACGGGGCCGACGCCGGAAGCGGCCGACGGGATTTCAGTGAAGCTGTCGGCGCTGCATCCGGCCTACCGCGCCGTGCAGGGCGCGCGCGTGCATCGCGAGCTCTACCCGCAAGTGCTGGAGCTGGCGAAGCAGGCGGCGAAGGCGAACATCAACTTCACGCTCGATGCCGAAGAGGCGGACAGGCTGGTGCTGTCGCTGGAGCTGCTGGAGCGGCTGGCGGGCGAGAAGGAGCTGGCGAACTGGACCGGGCTTGGGCTTGCGGTTCAGGCGTACCAGAAGCGGGCCGAGACTCTCGTCGGCTGGCTGGCCAACCTGGCAAAGACAAGTAAGCGGCGGCTGATGGTGCGGCTGGTCAAGGGCGCGTACTGGGACTCGGAAGTGAAGCGCGCTCAGGTCGAGGGGCAGAGCGATTATCCTGTCTTCACGACCAAGCAGGCGACGGATGTATCCTATCTTGCGTGCGCCAAGGCTTTGCTGGCGGCGGGGCCGTCGATCTATCCGCAGTTCGCGACGCACAACGCGCATTCGCTGGCGGCGGTGGACCTGATGGCGAAGCGGGCGGGCGTGTCGGCTTACGAGTTTCAGCGGCTGCACGGCATGGGCGGCGCGCTCTATCACGCGGCGGGGCGCGAACGCGCTGTGCGCGTCTATGCGCCGGTAGGGGCGCACCAGGACCTGCTGCCTTATCTTGTGCGGCGGCTGCTCGAGAACGGCGCGAACACGTCGTTCGTCCATTCCTTCCTCGATGAGGACGTGCCGGCGGACAAGATCGCAACCGATCCCTACACGCTGCTGACCGCATCGCCGGGACGGCATCCGCGCATTCCATCGCCGCCGCATATCTATGGAATGTCGCGGCTGAACTCGCGCGGGCTCGATCTCAGCCAGAGCCAGGCGCGTGAGAGACTGGTTGCGGCGGTGGCGGCGCTGGATGCGGCGGGGCCGATCGAGGCTGGGCCTATTGTGGCGGGCAAGGCGGTGCGCGGCGAGGCGGAGTATGTGCGCGTGCCCGCCGAGAGTGCGCGTGTTGCAGGACGTGTCGCGCCAGCGACGGCGGCTGATGTCGATGCGGCGTACACGTCGGCGTCGGCCTTCCAGCCGGCGTGGAATGCGGTGGGCGGGCCGAAGCGGGCGGACCTTCTAACGGCGATGGCGGATGCGCTGGAGCAGGACAGCGACCGGTTGATGGCGATCCTTGCGCGCGAGGGCGGCAAGACGCTGGACGACTGCATCGCCGAAGTGCGCGAGGCGGTGGATTTCTGCCGCTACTATGCGGCCGAAGCCGAGACGAAGTTTGCGGGGCTCCAGGCGCTGCCGGGGCCCGCAGGCGAGACCAACGGGTTGGAGATGATGGGGCGGGGCGTGTTCGTCTGCATTAGCCCATGGAATTTCCCGCTGGCGATTTTCACCGGGCAGATCGCGGCGGCGCTGGCGGCGGGGAATACGGTGCTGGCCAAGCCGGCGGAGCAGACGCCGCTGATCGCGTTCGAGGCGGTGAAACTGTTCCATGCGGCGGGACTGCCGGTCGAGGCGCTGCATTTGCTGACGGGCGACGGGAAGGTGGGGGCCAAGCTGACGGCCGATCCGCGTTGCGGCGGCGTGGCGTTCACGGGCTCGACCGAGGTGGCGCGCACAATCAACCGCACGCTGGCGGCGAAGGATACGGCCATTGCGCCTCTGATCGCAGAGACGGGCGGGCTCAACGCCATGTTCTGCGACACCACCGCGCTGAAGGAGCAGGTGGTAGACGATGTGGTGATGTCGGCTTTCCGTTCGGCGGGGCAGAGGTGTTCGGCGCTGCGGATACTTTTCCTGCCGCACGAGACGGCGGACGACATTCTCGAAATGTTGAAGGGCGCGCTGGGCGTCTTGTCGATGGGCGATCCGGCGGATCCGTCGACGGATGTCGGGCCGATCATCGATGACGAGGCGCGCGGCCTCCTGCTGAAGCACATGGAGCGGATGCGGGACCAGGCTAGCCGCATCTATCAGGCCGACATCGGCCAGCTTTCGCACAAGGGCACGTTCTTCGCGCCGGCTATCGTCGAGCTGTCGTCGCTCGACCAGATCGACAGGGAAGTGTTCGGGCCGATCCTGCACGTCGTGCGCTACGATCCCGACGACGTCGAGACGGTGGGCGAGGCGCTGTCGGCGAAGGGCTATGGCCTGACGCTGGGCATCCATTCGCGGCTGGAAGGTTTTGCGGAGGCGGTGAAGGCGTCGGTGCGCGCGGGCAACGTTTATGTGAACCGCTCGATCATCGGCGCCGTCGTCGGCGTACAGCCGTTCGGCGGCATGGGCCTGTCAGGCACCGGACCCAAGGCGGGCGGGCCGCACTATGTGGCGCGCTTTGCGACCGAGCGCGCCGTGACGGTCAACATCGCCGCGCAGGGCGGGGACCCGACGCTGCTCAACCTGTAGCTACTGCTTGTAGACCTTCCCGCCCTTCATCACGAAGTCGACGGACTCGAGCTGGCGCACGTCGGCCAGCGGGTCGCCGTCGACGGCGATGATGTCGGCGGCCTTGCCGGCGGCGATCGAGCCGATCTCTGCGGTGAGGCCGAAATGGTCGGCGGCGCTGATGGTCGCGGCCCTGATGGCTTCGAGCGGGGTGAAGCCGGCTTTCACCATCAGCGCGAATTCCTGCGCGTTGTCGCCATGGGCGGAGACGCCGGTGTCGGTGCCGAATGCCACTTTCACGCCGGCGAGGCGCATGCGGCGCGCCATGTCGAGCATGCGGGGGCCGGCCTCGCGCGCCTTGGCCTGCTGGACCGGCGTGAGGAAGGAGTTCGGCTTGTCGCTTTCGCGGAGCACGAAGTCGCCGGCGAGAAGCGTGGGCACCAGATAGGCGCCGTTCTGCTTGAAGAGTTTGGCGGACTCCGCGTCGGCGAACGTGCCGTGCTCAATGGAATCGCCGCCCGCCTTGAGGAAGCTGTTTATGCCGTCGACGCCGTGGGCGTGGGCGGTGACCTTCCGGCCCATGGCGTGGGCGGCTTCGACGATGGCTTTGAGTTCGTCGTCGGAGAATTGCTGGCCGAGGCCGGCCGCGGTCTGCGAGAGCACGCCGCCGGTGGCGGTGATCTTGATGATGTCGGCGCCGTCGCGAACGCGTTCGCGCACGGCGCGGCGGCAATCGTCGGCGCCGGAGCAGACGCCGGGGCCGCGCAGGATGTCGGCGAGCTGGCGCGGCATGCCGTTGGCGTCGCCGTGTCCGCCATGGACGCTGATCGCGCCGGCGGAAGCGATGATGCGCGGTCCAGGAATTATGCCGCGCGCCGTGCCGTTGCGCAGGGCGAGGACGGCCTGGGCGTCGCCGCCGAGGTCAGCGACGGTGGTGAAGCCCGCTTCGAGCGTCTTGCGGGCGTAGCCTGCGCCGTCGATGGCGGCGTCGGCGCTGGTCTTGAGGAATTCGTTGATGCGGCTGTCGGGGCCCTGTTCGTCGGTGAGGTGGACATGGCTGTCGATGAGGCCGGGCAGGACGAAGGCGCTGCGGAGGTTGACGACGGTCGCGCCCGCGGGTGCGGAGTAACCGGCGGTGACGCTGACGATGCGGCCGCCGCGGACGAGGATGGATTGTTCGGTGAGGACGCGCCCGCTGGCGGGGTCGGCGAGGAGACGGCCAGCCTGGATGACGGTGTCGGCAGCGGCCGGCGCAGGCTGCTGCGCGGTCGCGGCGTAGCCGAGCAGGGCGATAATCGCCACTGACAGAGCGGCAAGTTTCATCCGGTGCGGCATGCTTGGCCCTCCTGACCCGTGCCGACCGTAGCGTGGCGTAGCGCTGGGCGTCGAGCGGATGCGGGCGATGTCACGGCCGGTTCAAGTCTGCCGCGGATAGGGGGATTGACTATTTCACTTTCTAATGAAAAGTACTTTCTGTAAACCACGGAGAGTCACATGCGGTCTATGGTCGTTGTTGTTCTTGCCGGCGTTGCTTTGTTTGGCGTCACGCCGGCGTTCGCCCAGCAGGGCTATGATCCGGCGCCTAGGATCGCCGCGCAGAAGGAGGCGATGAAGGCGCTCTCCTTCCTCGACGGCGAATGGCGCGGGTCGGCCAAGTCGCTGCGCGACGATGGCGGATGGCATTCGATGGTGCAGACCGAGCGCGTCGGGCCGATGCTCGATGGCGCGGTGAAGGTGGTCGAGGGCAGGGGTCACGAGGCGGATGGCCGGCTGAGCTTCAACGCGTTCGCGGTGATCTCGTACGATCCGGACAAGAAGACCTATTCGATGCGCTCCTACACGGCGGGCCGGATGGGCGATTATCAGATCCAGCCGACGCCGACGGGCTTCACCTGGGAGATCCCGGTCGGGCCGCAGATGACCATCCATTACGAGGCGACGGTGAAGGACGGCGTGTGGACCGAGGTCGGCACGCGGGTCATGAAATCCGGCGGCGAGCCGGTGAAGTTCATCGAATTCTCAGTGACGCGCCTCGGTGACACGGCCTGGCCGGCAGCCGGCTTTGTCGGCCCCAAGTAATAGCGGGCTCAAATCCAGAATTCTGGGAGTGGTTCGGATCGACCGGGTGTCCGGGAGGCCCGTGGACGGGCATGTCCAGGAGGCCCCGGGACCGCCCGAGTCGACCGAGCCCGGGCGTATGCGCCGTCAATGGTTAACGGGGCTTAAATCCGCTAAATTCTCTCCGGTGGATAAGCGAAAAGATTCCCGGCCCAGCCCCGTTGACGGTCCATTAGGGTTAGGCGTCACTATATGTAGCGTCGGGGCTGGCGCCGGATACCAATCAGTTGGGTTTTCGCCAGTCGCGGCCGCAATTAATCTATTTGGCCCCCAACGAGAGTGGTCCATGTCCGCTGAAGCCATCACCACCGTCGAAAAAACCACCCTTCGCCGCGGGAAGCCCAAAGCGCATGGCAACCTTCGACTGGTCGGGGGGATCAAGATTGATCCCTCTAGGGACGCGCTCCTGACGGATTTCGGCAAGAAGACGCTGGATGATCGTTACGTGCTTCCTGGCGAGACCTACCAGGACATGTTTGCCCGAGTCGCGACCGCCTATTCGGACGATAGCGAGCACGCGCAACGGATATATGACTACATTTCAAAGCTGTGGTTCATGCCGGCGACGCCTGTTCTGTCGAATGGCGGCGCTGACCGCGGCCTGCCGATTTCCTGCTTCCTGAACGGCGTCTCCGATTCGCTCGACGGCATCGTCGCGACCTGGAACGAGAATGTCTGGCTGGCCTCCAATGGCGGCGGCATCGGCACCTATTGGGGTTCGGTCCGCTCGATCGGCGAGAAGGTCGGCCAGAACGGGCAGACATCCGGCATCATCCCCTTCATCCGCGTGATGGATTCGCTGACGCTGGCGATCAGCCAGGGTTCGCTGCGCCGCGGCTCGGCGGCCTGCTATCTCGACATCCATCATCCGGAAATCGAGGAGTTCCTCGAGATCCGCAAGCCGGCGGGCGATTTCAACCGGAAATCCCTGAATCTCCACCACGGCATCAACATCACGGACGAGTTCATGGAAGCCGTCCGCCAGGACGCGGCGTTCCCGCTGAAGTCGCCGAAATCCGGCCTGCCGGTGAAGGAAGTGAGCGCGCGCAAGCTGTGGCAGAAGATCCTGGAGCTCCGGATGGCCACGGGCGAGCCCTATCTGATCTTCTCCGACACGGTGAACAATGCGATGCCGGCGCACCAGCGCCAGCTCGGGTTTAAGGTTCGCCAGTCGAATCTCTGCTCCGAGATCATGCTCCACACGGGCCTCGACCATCTTGGGCGAGGACCGCACGGCGGTCTGCTGCCTCTCGTCGGTCAACGCCGAGAAATTCCTCGAATGGAAGGGTAATGAGCTGTTCCTCGAGGACGTATTCCGCTTCCTCGACAACGTGCTCGAAGACTTCATCGAGCGCGCGCCGAAGGAAATGGAGCGCGCGGTCTATTCGGCCAAGCGCGAGCGGTCGGTCGGCCTCGGCCTGATGGGCTTCCACTCCTTCCTGCAAAGCCAGGGCGTCGCGATGGAATCGGCGACGGCGAAGGCCTGGAACAATGTGATGTTCAAGCACCTTCGCCGCGGCGCTGATGCTGCCTCGGTGAAACTGGCGAAGGAACGCGGTCCATGCCCGGACGCCGCCGATTGCGGCGTGATGGCGCGCTTCTCCCACAAGCTGGCAATCGCGCCGACGGCGTCGATCTCGATCATCTGCGGCGGCACGTCGGCCGGCATCGAGCCGATCCCGGCCAACATCTATACCCACAAGACGCTGTCGGGCTCGTTCTCGGTCAAGAACCCCTTCCTCGAGGCGGTGCTGGAGAAGACCTCCAACAACACGCCGGCGACCTGGGCCTCGATCCTCGAGCACGAGGGTTCGGTCCAGCACCTCGATTTCCTGACCGAGCACGAGAAGCTGGTGTTCCGCACCGCCTTCGAGATCGACCAGCGCTGGATCATCGAGCTGGCGGCCGACCGGACCCCCTATATCTGCCAGTCCCAGTCGCTGAACCTGTTCCTGGCGGCCGACATCGACAAATGGGACCTCCACATGCTGCACTGGACGGCGTGGGAGAAGGGGCTGAAGTCGCTCTACTACTGCCGTTCCAAATCGATACAGCGTGCCGGATTCGCGGGCTCGGACCGGGATGCCAGCACCCTCGACATGGGCCGGGGCAAGACCGACTACGAAGAGTGCCTCGCCTGCCAGTAGAGCGATTTTGACGATTTGTTGCACTGCACACGAACAAAAGGCGGCCTGCAGGCCGCCTTTTTGCAATTTGCCCCACAGGAACCGAGGTGTTGTCCCTTGTGTGTTTCTGTCTTAACCTTTCGGTTAGACGTCCGACTTTGGATAGGCGTGGGGAACAGAATTCCACCTTTTCCGTTATGGAATTGGTAAGAAGCTGAGTTCACGCTCGGGGACTTCGGTGTCTGGGACGAGCAGTTAAATGATTGCCAGTCTTGCAGGTAGTTTTGTCATCGCGTCGTGCCTCAGTTGCACGGCTCCCCCCAAGGATTCGGAGCTGAAGCTCCTCAATCTGGGGCCTGTCCAGCCTGTGGGGGGCGTGCAGGCCTTTCAAGGCGGCGACAAAAATATCGACTCCGTTTTCGCATCGAGCCATGAAACGGATTTCCGCCTTCCGCTGAAGATCGGCAACGATTTCAGCCCCTCGAACTGGTCGCGCCCGAAAGAGGCCGCGCGGTTTGAGGCGCTAGATCTTGCTACGCCGCAGCCGGTCCGCGCCATGCGCGGCGATCTCTGGAGCGCCGAAGTTTCGTTCTCGGCTTCCGGCGAGCGCACCGGTCTCGGCCTCGACGTCGCATTCGCGCCGCGAGCGCAGATCCAGCGCGATCAGGCCGGCGGCAACGTCGCCCGGACCGGCGCCGAGGTTCGCCTCGGCACGAATCTGGTCGATCGCGACCTGCGCGGCACCAAGGCGCCGCAGCCTTCCTGGTATTTCTTCGTCGGCGCCGATAACGAAGCGCTGGTGTGGAACGTCGCCGACAAGCAGGCGATGAACGGCCTCGCGCTTCGCGACCAGGCCACGGTCGGCGACCTTCAGGCGGGCATCGCCTGGTCGACCGGCGTTGGCGGCCAGATGTCTTTCGGCCTCGTCGAGCGTGAGCTCGAGTTCAACGACATCGCGGGCAACCGTGACGTGAAGCGGAAAGACCATTTCGCGGCGTTCAGCTTCACACTGCACCACTAGATTTCAGCTACTCGCACGCAATCTTGGCAATCGATCCTGACGGGCCGCGAAAGCGGCCCGAACCGTTTCCGGCGGGCCGTTGGGGCGAGTCGTCTGCGCCGCTGCGCGCTCCCATTTCGTTGTGGACGAAGCGGAACACGGCTCTGGCCTCGAAAGCGCGTTGTGCCAGACTCATCCCGCGTAGCGGCGTAAGATTGCGTCAACCCTTGTGCCTCAACATATAGTGTTTGTGACACGTTGCTGACCCGAGATATGGTGTTCAGCTCTATTTCGACCGGCTGGAGGAATCGATGTCCGACCCAAGCAAGCCTGCTGCCCCGATCATCGGCGCGCGTCCCGGCCTGCTGACGTCATCGCATTCCTACAAGCCGTTCCGGTACCCCTGGGCCTATGACTTCTGGAAGCGCCAGCAGCAGATTCACTGGATGCCGGAAGAGGTCCCCCTCGGCGAGGACGTGAAGGACTGGGCGAGCAAGCTCGACGACCAGGAGCGCAACCTGCTGACGCAGATTTTCCGCTTCTTCACGCAGTCCGACGTCGAAGTGAACGACAACTACATGGAGCGCTACAGCCGCGTCTTCAAACCGACCGAGATCAAGATGATGCTGGCGGCGTTCTCGAACATCGAGACCGTCCACATCGCGGCCTACGCGCTTTTGCTCGAGACGATCGGCATGCCGGACACGGAGTTCTCGGCCTTCAACCAGTACAAGGAGATGAAGGACAAGCACGACTACATGCAGAAGTTCGGGGTCGAGAATGACGCCGATATCCTTCGCACGGTCGCCATGTTCGGCGCCTTCACCGAAGGCCTGCAGCTGTTTGCTTCGTTCGCGATGCTGATGAACTTCCCGCGCTTCAACAAGATGAAGGGCATGGGGCAGATCGTGTCGTGGTCGGTGCGCGACGAAAGCCTGCACTGCGAGGGCATGATCCGCGTCTTCCACACATTGGCGGCCGAAACGGGCGCACTGACGAAAGCGGTGAAGGAGGATATCGCCGACTGCTGCAGGACGGTGGTCGGTCTCGAAGACAACTTCATCGATCTCGCCTTCTCAATGGGCCCGGTGCAGGGCATGACCGCGGCCGACATCAAGAAGTACATCCGTTACATCGCCGATTGGCGGATGGGTCAGCTCAAGATGCAGCCGATCTTTGGCGTGAAGGAGCATCCGATCCCCTGGCTGTCGGAGATCCTCAACGGCGTCGAGCACGCGAATTTCTTCGAACAACGCGCGACGGAATACTCCAAAGGGGCGACTGGCGGGGACTGGCACGGCGCGGACGGCGTGTGGGCCAACTTCGACAAGACCATCAAGAACAAGGTGGCGGCCGAGTAGGGCGATGTTTCTTCGCCTCGCGGCGCTATTCATGCATGGTTTTCCCGGGTTAACGACAAGCGCCATATTTCCGGGCGTTTGAAACCCTATATGAAAGGACGACGTTCATAGTGACGTCGCACCTTGCCCCTGGGAGAGTCCCCAATGTCGTCTTCTACAAGCACGTCCGGCAACGGCGCTCCTGGCGCCAACGCCATGAAAACAGATTTCGAGGCCCTCAAGAACGACATGAAGGCCCTGCGCGCCGATCTCGCCGCTCTGGTCAAGGACACCGGCGTCATTGCGAGCGAAGAAGCCAAACGCCAAGCGGCGCGCGCCAGCAAGCTTGCTGAAGGCGCGCGCGACCAAGCCTCCGAATACAAAGACGTGCTCGAAGACAAGGTCCGCGAGCATCCCTTCGCGGCTGTCGGCATTGCGCTTGCCGCCGGGTTCGTCCTGGCCGCCCTGACAAGCAGCCGCCGTTAGCAGCGGCCCGGAGGCGGGCCAACCGGGGACGTCAGTGATCTGGAAAATTCTGGAGCAAGCGAAGGGCGTCGCAATCGCAGCCGGCGCCGCAAGCCTGCTGGCCCTCGCTGGCGTCTTCACGCTTGCCGCCGCCGTCGCCGCAACACTCGCCGTCTGGGTGCCGTGGCCGGCTGCTTTGGCCATCACCGCGGTCGGATTTCTCGCGACCGCGGCGATCGCGATGTGGATCGGCGTCCAGCCGGACCGGCCCAAGACCGACGAGGACGACGACCATCAGGCCTCTGACGCCGCGCTGGCCCTGGTCGACCTGCCCATGGAAGCGGCCAAGAAGCTCATCACCCAGCGGCCCATAGCGGCCGTGGTGCTGGTTACGGGCTTCGGGCTGCTGCTTGCACGCAGGCCGCAGGTCGCCATGCGGGTGGTGGACAAGATCCTCGAGCGCTTCGGCGGGTGAGCGACAATAGGCGCCGGACCGACGAATTGACGCCGGGGCCGGGTATCCCCATTCTTCCAAGATGACGGGGAAGGGCCTCACGCCGGAACAGGCTATCGACAAGGCGACCGAGCTTTACGAAGCAGCGGCCGGGAGGCTGCGTTCGGCGCTGGAAGCCTTCGTGACCAAGGGCGAGACGCCGGATCTCAAGTCCCGGACACGAGGCGATTTCTGCTATCCGCAGCTGCGCCTGCACTATGACGAGCCCGCCGGGCCGCCGCCGCCGCTGTCGCGCGCCTTCGCCAAGCTGGCGGAGGAGGGGGTCTACGCGACCACCATCACGCAGCCGGCTTTCTTCCGCAGCTATCTGATCGAGCAGCTGACCCACATTGTGGCGGACTATCGCGGTGAAGCTCGAGGTCGGCGTCTCGAAATCCGAGATTCCGTATCCATACGTGCTCGAACACGCCCAGCACATCGATGCCGAGGCTCTGCCGCCGGCGGAGTTCGCGCGCTGGTTTCCGATCCCCGGGCTCAAGACGATCGGCGACGAGGTGGTCGACGCCGAGGTCTGGACGTCTCCCGAAGGCGTCATGCCGCTGGCGCTGTTCGATGGGCCGCGGGTTGATTTCTCCCTGCAACGGCTCAAGCACTACACCGGCACGCCGTTCGAGCATTCCAGCGCTACATCCTGTTCACGAACTATCACCGCTATGTCGACCATTTCGTCGAATGGGCGGCGGACAGGCTGAAAGAGGACGGCCACTATACGCAGCTTTCGGCGCCGGGCGGCATCATCGTCGATGCAAAGACGAAGAAGGGCGCGCAGCTTGTGGCGGAAGGCCCGTGGCGGCGGCACCAGATGCCGGCCTACCACCTGATGGCGGCCGAACCGCACGGGCATCACGCTGGTGAATATCGGCGTCGGCCCTTCCAACGCGAAGACGATCACTGATCACCTGGCGGTCATGCGGCCCGAATGCTGGATCATGGTCGGCCATTGCGGCGGGCTGCGGCATTCGCAGCGCATCGGCGACTATGTGCTGGCGCACGCCTATCTGCGCGACGATCACGTGCTCGACGTGGTGTTGCCGCCGTCGAATTCCCGTGCCGCCGATCGCGGAAGTGCAGGTCGCGCTGCAGGAAGCAGCCGAGAAGGTGACCGGGCGAAGACAGCGAGACGCTGAAGCAGCCGCCTGCGCACCGGCACAGTCGTCACGACCGACGATCGCAACTGGGAGCTGCGCTTCAGCGCCAACCGGTCGCGATTCAACAAATCGCGCGCCATCGCCATCGACATGGAAAGCGCCACTATCGCCGCCAACGGCTATCGCATGCGCGTGCCCTATGGCGTGCTGCTGTGCGTGTCGGACAAGCCGCTGCACGGAGAGATCAAACTGCGCCGGCGCGGCCAACCGATTCTACGAGCGCGCCATCGGCGAACACATCCGCATCGGCATCGAGACCATGGAAGCGCTTGCAGCAGCGGGCGGCGCTGCGCTGCACTCACGCAAATTGCGCTCTTTCGACGAACCGCCCTTCCGCTAGGGATTGCGACGATGCCAGGGTTTTCCCCAAGAGCGAATCCAATCACTCGGTAAGGGAATCGACAGGCGCGGCAAACGCGCGCCATTATCCTCGCATACGTCCGGCCGTGAGCGGCTGGGGAGCCATAATGACGGACGCGACAACGGGCGAGCGGGCAGCCGCAAAAGCCAAACGACAGCGCGTCGGCGGCGTTATGGCGCCAGCTGGCTTCTCCTGGGCTTTGTTCGAGTTCGCTCGCAATCCCTACTACATGCTGATCGTCACGTACGTGTTCCCGCCCTACTTCGCGCAGCTCGTAATAGGGGATCCGGTGCTGGGGCAGGCGACCGTCTCTGAAGCGACGAAATGGGCGGGCATCATCGGCGCGCTGACCTCGCCGATGCTGGGCGCAATGATGGACCGCGGCGGCAGCCGCAAGCCGCTGATGGCGGTCTTTCTGTGCATGCTGATGATCAGCGGCGTGTCGCTGTGGTGGTCGATGCCGGGCGTCATTGAGACAGTCGGCAAGGACCAGACAATTTTTCACCCGCCAACAGCGGGGCTCGGTCTCGTCGGCACGATGTCGTTCCTCGTGTTCGGCTATCGTCGGCTATTCCTATTCGGAGATGATGCACAACGCGATGCTGCGCACGGCCGGCCGGCCCGATGCGCTGTCGCGCATTTCCGGCGCGGGCATTGGACTTGGGCAATTGTCGTCCGCGCTGTGCCTGTCGGGGCTCGCCGTTATCGCCTTGTCGATGCCGGCGCTGGGCGAAGCTTCCACCGGCTATGTCTTGCAGCGCGGCACGGGTCCGTTCGTCGCGTTCTGGCTGCTGATCTTCGTCATACCGTTCTTCCTCTACGTGCCGGACGGCGCGCCGGAAGGCGGGTCATGGTCGAGCGCGGCGCGGCAGGTGCTTTCGAAGAACGGCAAGATCAATCCGATCGGCACGGTCACTGGCATCGTCTCCTATCTACGCGGCCTGTTCCAGGCTTTCCCCGAGACGATGAAGTATCTGGTCGCCTGCCTGATTATTCAAGGACGGCATGATCGCGCTTCTGGCGTTGGGCGGCGTGTACTCGAGCGGCGTTCTGGGCTGGGACTTCGTTGAGAGCGTGCTCTACGGCATCTGGGCGTCGATCTTCGGAGCGATCGGCGGTGTTTTGCTCGCGGGCTTCATGGATCGCAAGTTCGGCGCCGCGCCAGGCGATCATGGTTCAGCTTGCGATCTGTGCGCGGGCGTGGTGATCGCTCTCGGCGCGACGAAGGACATCGATCCTGTACGGCCTTATTTCTCCGGCTTCCAGTGTGCACGGCCTGGCCTGTCTTCGACACGCTGTCGGATGTGTTCTATCTCGCGCTCATCGCCGTGATCGCCGCCGCTGGCGGCGGCAAACATCAGCTCAAGCCGCTACATGATGATCGTGCTCGCTCCGAAGGAGCGACTGTCGGAGTTCTTCGGCCTGTTCGCGTTGTCGAGCACGGCGACCGTGTGGCTCGGCCCGATGCTGACAGAGTTCGCGACGCGCGCGTCGGGCAATCAGCGGATCGGGTTCTCGCCGGTGCTGGTGCTGCTGCTGATCGGGCTGCTGATGATGTTCACGCTGAAGCGCGAGACAGCGCAGCCCCCGGCGGACGCAGGCGACGCGCCGCCGCATTAGGCGTCTTTCAGGCTGGCAACAGCAGTGGACGCCTAGTTGGAGCCTTTGGCCGCGCTGTTCTTGCTTTGCAGCGTCGCCATCGTTTCCGAGAAATAGGTCGGCGCAGTCGCCGACCATCGGCGGTGGCGCGGCATTTGTCGACGCAGGAATATGTGTAGGTGCCGCCGGCGCGGACGATCGTGATGTCCGAGTCAGGCATGCCGCCGACGGCGACCTGATTCGAATAGATCGTGCGGCCGGCGCGATCGAGAACCATCAGGTTCGTTGTGCCGAACGACTTGCCGGTGATCAGCAGCGTGTTGGAATCGTGCACGGCGACATCCGCGACGGTCGCATTGCCGACGACGACGCGAGTTGGCGGAGCCGGGGAGCTTCAGCGATACGGTCTGGTCGACGTTGATCTTGAACGGGTCTGCAATCGCAGCCGGCGCAAGGGCGAGCGCAAGGCCGATCGCGGCGAGGACATATTTCACGGCCATGGACGTCTCCCATGCCAGGTAATTCTGGGCGGCAGTTCTCCCAACGATAGGAAGCAACGTTGAATCAAAGGCTAAGGAGTCGCGGCGCTTCTCGATGGTCGGCGTACGAGAACGCAGACGCGGAGGGCGGGGCAGGGGATGCGCGTGCGGGAGTCTATAGAGTGTCGCGCGCAGAACGATCACTTGGTCGCCGCAAGTATTGAATCAAACATTGAGAACGTAGTTAAGTACAGGTGAATCGAAATACCTGCAAATTTCTGCTCTGTTTTACGTGATTTCAGACAGCTCATGTAGAACTGACCATACCTACTGCGGGTGATGGTACTTCGCTGTGGGAAACTGAAGCCATGCATAGCGGAGAAGCGAAAATGAAAAACCTGATCATAAAAGTTCCTGAAGAACAAGTCCGGCGCGACCGCGATCGAGTACGGCCTGATCGCCGCTCTGATCGCCGTTGCCGTCATCGGCGGCGTCACCGCCGCTCGGCTCGAACGCCAACGCGACCTTCAACGCGGTTGCCAGCGCGATGTAATCTTCGCCGGCCAATCGGTCGGCGCAAGAAATGGGAAGCCGCGGACTCAAATCCGCGGCTTCTTTTTTATTTCGGCTCTACTTGAAAACTTGTTATCGTCAAGAATTCCTTCAGCGAATTCATGTAAGTTGTCTTCATCACAACTTGGGGCGAAGATGATCACGTCGTTGCTCTGCTTGGCGTTTCCGCTGTTGTTGCTCTACGCCGCCTGGCACGACGTTTCGACGATGACGATTCCCAACTGGGTCTCCATCGCCCTTGCCGCAGCTTTCGTGCCCGCCGCGCTCGCCGCCGGACTCACGCTCGAGCGAAATCGGCCTGCATCTGTCCTTCGCAGCCGCGGTTTTGATTAGCGGCTGCGCTGTTCTGTTTTACCTTAGGGTGTTCGGCGGCGGCGATGCGAAGGTCATCGCGGCGGCCTCGCTGTGGACGGGCTTTCGGCGCTCCGGCCATTTCGTGATGGGCATGGCGATCGCCGGCGGCGTGCTCGCGCGGTCGCTGATCGTCGCTGCGCCGGATGAAGATCTCAGCCACCAAAGGTTGGGCAATCGCGCCTGCTGTCGCCGGAAGAGGGCGCGCCCTACGCGGTGGCGATTGCGGCCGGCGCCCTGCTCGCGGCGCCGGCATCGCCGGTTCTTGCGGCCGGCCTTGCCAGTATCGGGGTCTGAGCCCCGGCCGAAACCTGTGGCGCCTTGGTCTTGGCTAAGCAGGTTAACGCGCTTCAGCGCCTGCGTCTTAACTCACCTTTAGAGCCCTCGTGAAAGGCTGCGTAACGAGGATAGGGCCCCTTTCAGGCCCTTGGGGACGTTGGCGGAGGGCTTCATGTCGCCTATGCGACTGATAATTCTTCTGGTGGCAGCAGGAGCGGCGATCGCAGCCGTATTCCTCGTTCGCTCGCGCCGGCGCCGCCTAGGCCGGCAGCGGCCGCTGAGGTCGTGAAGCCGGTCGAGGTCGCCGACCAAGCAAATCCTGGTCGCGAAGAACGCGATTCCCGTCGGCAAGTTCGTCGCTGCCGAAGATCTGAAGTGGCAGGCCTGGCCGGACTCGCTCGCCCACCGGCGCCTTCATCGAACAAAAGAAGGAGCCCGAGGGTCTCGAGAAGATGGTCGGCGCCGTGGCGCGCTTCGAACTCGTCGAAGGCGAGCCTGTGACGGCGACCAAGCTCGTCCATCCGGGCGATTCCAGCTTCATGGCCGTGATGCTGACCCCGGGCATGCGCGCCGTCTCGATCGAGATCGCGCCTGAAACCGCCGCCGGCGGCTTCATCCAGCCGAACGACCGCGTCGATGTGCATCGTCACGCGCGAAATCGAGAACAATGACGGCGGCGGCAATTCGGGACAGCAAGTCCGCTCGGATCTCATCCTCGCCAATATCCGCGTTCTCGCGATCGACGGCATCTATGGCGCCGCCGAAAGCCGAGGGCGAGGCGGCAACCGGGCAGGGCGCCGCCCTGGTCGGCACGCGCGCAACGCTTGAGCTCGACCGAGAAGGATGCGACGTGCTGAACACCGCGAAGAAGGCCGGCGAACTTGCGCTGACGCTGCGCTCGATCACCGACATGCAGCAGCCCGCAGGGCGCCACCGGCTATGGCCGCGTCTATCGCGACGGCGTCGCCGCAGGAGTTCCGAAGGCGTGCGTGTCTATCGCTACGGTAACGAGACCGTCGCTACGGCGCCGGCAGGTTGAGGTCGTTCATGTCAGCCAACCGCAACACCATCGTCCTTAGCCTCGCGGCCGCGCTTGCATGCGCCGCGCCGGCCCTGGCCCAGCACCGGCGCCAGCTGAGCGGCGCGCCCGCGCAGCAGATGACCCTGCCAGAAGTCGAACGCGGCGGATGTGACCGAGGAGCTGACGCTCACCGTCAACAAGTCCTACATGATCGAGTTCGACACCGACATCGACGACGTCATCATCGCCAACCGACAAATCGCCAACATTGTCGCGCGCGATCGTCGCCGCGTCGCCGTGATGGGCGTTGCCGCCGGTCGAGAGCAACATCGTGTTCCTCGATCGCTCCGGCCGCAAGGTGAAGGTGCTCGAGATTTCGGTGACGGACGGCGTCGCCGGCCTGGACCAGCTCCGCAACCTCATCAAGCGCCACGTGCCGAACGCGAAAGTTGCAGGTCGAGCCGGTCAATGGCCGCATCATCCTCGCAGGCTCGGTGCCGAATCTCGCCGGCCGCCGACAGCGTGCTGCAGCTCGCGCGCGCCATACGCGCAAGGACGAAAACGGCATCATCAACATGATGACGAGTCGGCGGGCAAGGACCAGGTGACGCTGAAAGTCCGCTTCATCGAGATGCAGCGCTCGATGATCAAGCAGCTCGGCGTCAACCTGTCGGGCTCGATCGGCTTCGGCCAGCTGACTGGCGCCAACTTCGACAACAACCTCTCGATCTCCTCCTCGAACGCCTTCCCGATCGCAGGCTCCTCGCTCGGCGGTCTCGCGACCAACCTCGGCTACAAGAACTTTGTCGGCGGCGCTCTGCAGAGCTCGGTCGGCGCAGCGATCAACGCGCTCGAACGCGTCGGCGTCGTGCGCACGCTCGCCGAGCCGAACCTTGCGGCGATCTCGGGCGAAGCCGGCAAGTTCCTTGTCGGCGGCGAATTCCCGGTTCCGGTCGCGCAGGACGAAGGCAAGATCTCGATCGAGTTCAAGCCGTTCGGCGTGGGCCTCGGCTATACGCCGGTCGTCCTGTCCGAAGGCCGTATTTCGCTGCAGCTCTCGGTCGAAGTCTCCGAACTCTCGACAGCAAGGCGGCTTCCAGTCGCGTTCAGTCGCGGGCACGGACCCCAACACCGGCCAGGCCGTGACCGGGCAGAGCATCACCATTCCGTCGCTGAAGGTGCGCCGCGCCGAAACCACGGTCGAGATTCCGTCAGGCGGCAGCCTCGTGATCGCCGGCCTGATCCAGGAATCCACCAAGCAGAACGCTCGACGGCGTGCCCGGCGCCAAGGACATTCCGGTTCTCGGCGCGCTGTTCCGCAGCCGCGACTTCCAGAACGACGAGACCGAGCTGGTCGTGATCGTGACGCCTTATCTGGTCGATCCGACAGACCCGCAGGGCTTCCGCGATCCAGACCGCGGTTACGTCACGTCGCGTGACTCTCGCACCGTTCTCTTCGGCAAGCTGAACGATGTCTACGCCGTGCCTGGCTCGGCCGTGGACAAGGCTGCCGCGCCGAAGGGCGCGAGCGGCTTCATCATCGATTGATGGGAGAGAGCAGGATGTCATCCCGTTTCCACATCGCGCTTGCCGGCGTTTCCCTCGCCGTGCTCGGCGCCTGTGCGCAGTCCGCGCAGCAGATTGCCTATTCGCAGCGCGACCACACGCAGATCCAGGCCAAGGAAGTCACCGCCGAACTGAAGATCGGCACGGTTGTCGCCGGCGAGAAGCTCGGTTCGAGCGAGCGCGAAGCCGTGAAGTATTTCGCCGCCGCGTACCAGAATGAAGGCCATGGCGCGGTCATCATCTCGCGTCCCAGCAATGGGCCGGACGACAGTGCTTCGCCTGCGCGCCGCTGCCGATGCCCGCGCGATCATGCTGGCCGAAGGCATCGAGTCGACCCGGATCACCGAAGGGCCGTATGACGCTTCCGGCGCGCGCGCCGCTCCACTGGTCATCAGCTATCGCACTTACGACGCTGTCGTGCCGAACTGCCCGGACATCTCGCACTGGGACTTCGCCTGGACCGGCGCCAACTCGGCGCTGCCGTCGTTCGGATGCGCTGTTGCGGTGAACCTTGCGGCGCAGATCGCCGACCCGTCCGACCTGGTCGGCGAACAGCGGATCGACCCGAGCGACATCGGCCGCCGCACCATTCTGCTCACGAAATACCGCAACGGGGAGAATTACCTCGGCCGCTCGCAACGAAGACGCAAGCGGCTCCATCAGCTCAGCGGTCAAGTAGGAACATTTGAGGCGGACATGACCGGATCCAGAGACAAGTTTCACAACGACGGCGAGCTGGACCAGCTCGCGCACGATCTCGATCTCGACATGGACGCGCCCATCGGCGCGACCTTTGCCGCAGCCCTGCGCGACAAGGGCGGCGACGTCGCGACTGCGGACGATGAAGGCTTCGATCTCGACGACGATGGTTTCGTGACGCCGCACCCGCGCCAGGCCGGTGCTTCCGTGTTCGACAGCGAACCTTCGCCGGCCGCCGATTCCGAAATGGCGTTCGACAGCGACGATTTCGCCGATGACGTCCGAACCGGCGCCGCCGGGCGATCTTCCGCACTCGGCCTGGAGCCCAGGCCGAGCCCAAGAAGATGATCCAGGACATTCCGCTGACGCCGATGGCGCCTGCGGAAGCGTCTGACGAAGACGCCGCCGGCCAAGGTCTCGGCTACGACTATTCATTCGCCGCTTCGCCCACTGGCGGCGATCGCATGATCCCGCGCATCGTGGTTCACGCGTTCTGCGCCCGCACGTCTTCGCTCAACCTGATGCGGACGATCATGCAGGATCGCCGCATGAAGAACGTCTCGATGGAGGTGTTCGAGGGCGGCGTTCCGGCCGCGATCGAGCACTATGTCAACGAGACGACGCCGAACCTGCTCGTCATCGAAGGTTCCGTCGACCCGCGCCAGCTTCTTGCAGAACTCGATTCGCTTGCCGAATACTGCGACGAGAACATCCGGGTGGTCGTGCTCGGGCAGACCAACGATATCCGTCTTTATCGCGAGCTGATGCGTCGCGGCGTCTCCGAATACCTCGTCGCGCCGTTCGATCCGGTGCAGATGATCCGCTCGATCGCCACGCTGTTCGCCGATCCAGAAGCGCCTTTCACGGGCAAGACGATCGCAGTAACCGGCGTCAAGGGCGGCGTCGGCGCCTCCTCGATCGCACACAACCTCGCCTGGGCGCTGTCCGAGCGCATCAAGGTCAATGCGACGCTTGTCGACCTCGACCTCAACTTCGGCACTACCGGGCTGGACTTCAACCAGGACGCCGCGGCGACCATCGCCGACGCCTTGATGTCGCCTGATCGGTTCGACGAAGCAGTCATGGGCCGCCTGATCACCAAGGCGACCGAACGCCTCTCGCTGTTCACGGCGCCGGCGACGCTCGACCGCACCTACAACCTCGAGCCTGACACCTATGTGCGCGTGCTCGACCAGGTTCGCAGCTCAGTGCCGTTCGTCATTCTCGACCTGCCGCACATCTGGTCCGACTGGTTCAAGTCCACCGTCATCAGCGCTGACCAGCTGATCGTCGTCGCGGCGCCGGATCTCGCTTCGCTGCGCAACGGCAAGAACCTGATCGACTTCCTGAAGGCTGCGCGTCCGAACGATGCGCCGCCGAAGCTTGTGCTCAACATGGTTGGCCTGCCGAAGCGCCCGGAAATCCCGGCGAAGGACTTCGGCCAGGCGATCGGCGTCGATCCGACACTGGTCCTGCCGTTCGACGCCCAGCTGTTCGGCACGGCGGCGAACAACGGCCAGATGATCTTCGACGTCGCGCCGGACTCGAAAGTCGCCCAGGGGCTCGACCAGTTAGCGGCTGAACTGACCGGCAAGGAAATTCAGACCGAGAAGCCTTCCATGCTCAAGAAATTGCTGGGCAAGTAGGAGCAGGGGATGTTCGGAAAGCGCTCAACGACAGGCGGGCCGGGGAATCCGCCGCCGCCAGAAACGGCCGCTGCGCCGCGTCAAGCGCCATCGCCGGCATCTTCTTCTTCCAACCCGCCGCCGCCGCCCCCCAAGGCGGCAGCGCCGCGTTCGGCGTCGGCGCCGGCCGCTGCGCTGAAGGATGACGATCCGCCGCCTCCGCCGCCCAAGGCCGCTGGGCCCAAGCCGGCCGCGTCGTCGGCGCCCAAGGCGTCGTCCAAGTCGTCTCCGCCTCCGCCGCCCAAAGAAAAGATCGCGCAGATCGACAACCGGTCGGACGACTACTATCGGACCAAGACCGAAGTCTTCAACGCGCTGATCGACACGATCGACCTCTCGCAGCTCGCCCAGCTCGACCAGGAAAGCGCGCGCGAGGAGATCCGCGACATCGTGATCGAGATCGTCTCGATCAAGAATGTGGTCATGTCTGTGGCCGAGCAGGAAACCCTGCTCGAGGACATCTGCAACGACGTTCTCGGCTATGGCCCGCTCGAGCCGTTGCTGGCGCGCGATGACATCGCCGATATCATGGTCAACGGCGCCGGCACGACCTACATCGAGGTGGCCGGCAAGATCCAGCGCACCAACATCCGCTTCCGCGATAACGCGCAGCTGATGAACATCTGCCAAAGGATCGTCAGCCAGGTCGGCCGTCGTGTCGACGAAAGCTCGCCGATCTGCGACGCGCGTCTTGCCGACGGATCCCGCGTCAACGTCATTGCTCCGCCGCTGGCGATCGATGGCCCCGCGCTCACCATCCGGAAATTCAAGAAGGACAAGCTGAAGATCACGGATCTCGTGAACTTCAAGTCCATCTCCGAACCCGGCGCGGAAATCCTGCGTATCATCGGCGCTTCACGCTGCAACACGCTGATCTCCGGCGGCACCGGTTCGGGCAAGACCACGCTGCTCAACACGCTGACGGCATTCATCGCGCCCGGCGAGCGCGTCATCACCTGCGAAGACGCGGCCGAACTCCAGCTGCAGCAGCCGCATGTGGTGCGTCTCGAAACCCGCCCACCCAACCTTGAGGGGCAGGGCAAGGTCTCGATGACCGACCTCGTCAAGAACTGTCTGCGTATGCGCCCCGACCGCATCATCGTCGGCGAGGTTCGCGGACCTGAAGCGTTCGACCTTCTCCAGGCGATGAACACCGGCCACGACGGTTCGATGGGCACGCTGCACGCCAACACGCCGCGCGAAGCGCTGAGCCGTCTCGAATCCATGATCACCATGGGCGGCTTCACGCTGCCGCAGCGCACGATCCGCGAGATGATCGTTGGCTCGATCGACATCGTCATCCAGGCTTCGCGCCTTCGCGACGGCTCGAGAAAAATCGTTTCGATCACCGAAGTCATGGGGCTCGAGGGCGACGTCATCGTCACCCAGGACGTCATGCGCTACGAGATCGAGGGCGAGGACAAGGACGGCAAGCTGATCGGCACGCACAAGGGCACCGGCATCGGCCGTCCGCGCTTCTGGGAGCGCGCCCGCTACTTCAACATGGACGCTGATCTCGGCCGCGCGCTCGACGCGCTGGAAGAGGGCACCCGCGGATGAACCCAGACATTATCACTTACGGCGCCGCCGGTCTCGCTTTCATCGCGATCACAGCGGTCGGCTTCGTATTCGCCGGCTCTTCCAGCCGCGGGAAGCAAAGCAAGCGCCTGAAGGCGATCAGCGACGGCGGGCGTAGTGCGCGGGTGAGCGGCGCGGACGCCAACGCGGCTCGCCGCAAGCAGATGGCCGACGCGACCAAGGCGCTGCGAGATCGCGAAGAGGCTAACCGCAGGAACAGGGCGGTTCGCACCACCATCGAGGACAGGATCAAGCAGGCCGGCTTCTCGTTTCCGGTTTCGAGCTTCTGGATCGCTTCCGGCATCGCCGGGGTTCTGACCACTGGAGGCCTGCTGTTGGCCGGCCTCAACAAGGATACGCAGATACTGATTTCACTCGGCATCGGCTTTGCGGCGGCCTTTGGCCTGCCGCGCTGGGTGCTCGGCATGGCCATCAAGAGCCGCCAGAAGAAATTCATCAGCCAGTTCGCCGACGCGATCGACGTCATCGTTCGCGGCGTGAAGTCCGGTTTGCCGCTGAACGAGTGTCTTCGCATGATCGCGAAGGAGAGTGCGCAACCGCTGGCGGGCGAGTTTCAGCTGGTGTGCGATGCGCTGGTGATGGGCGTGGTGCTGCCCCAGGCGCTGGAGCGCATGTACCAGCGCATGCCGACCCAGGAAGTGAACTTCTTCAACATCGTGCTCAACATCCAGTCGAAGGCGGGCGGCAACCTGTCCGAGGCGCTGGGCAACCTGTCGGGCGTGCTGCGCTCGCGGAAGCTGCTGCGCGAGAAGATCAAGGCGCTGTCGTCCGAGGCCAAGGCTTCGGCGATGATCATCGGCGCGCTGCCGGTGATCGTCTGTCTGCTCGTCTACCTGACGACGCCCGCCTACATCATGACGCTGTTCACGCACCCGACGGGGCACTTCATCCTGCTGATGGCTGGCGGCCTGATGGGTACTGGCATCTACGTCATGCGTCAGATGATCAACTTCGACTTCTAGGGAGGGCGCATGAACTGGGTTTCCTTCCTCACCGATCCGATGACGCTGGCCGCGGGCTTTGCGGCGGTGGCCACCTTCGCGACCGTCATGACCATCGCTGCTCCCGCTTTCAGCAGCGACAAGCTGACCAGCCGCCTCAAGGCCGTCGCCAACCGCCGCGAGGAGCTGCGCAAGAAGAGCCGCGCCGCGCTGGAGGGCGACGCCAGCAAGAAGACGCTGCGCGTCCGCGACACGTCGCTGCTCAAGAAGTTCGTCGACAAGCTCGACCTTCAGAAGGCCCTCGAAGACCCCGGCGTCGTCAAGAAGCTCGTACAGGCCGGCTTGCGCGGGCCGCGCCCGGTTTCGATCTTCTATTTCTGCCGTTTCGCGATGCCGCTGTTCTTAGGCGTCGCCGCGTTCGTCTATCTGTGGTTCATCAACGATCACGGCCAGAGCATGCAGGTGAAGATCGGCGGCGTCGTCGCCGGCTTCGCGCTGGGCTTCTACGGCCCCAACCTCTATCTCGAGAACCTCATCACCAAGCGCCGCAAGTCGATCATGCGCGCCTTCCCGGACAGTCTCGACATGCTGCTGATCTGCGTCGAGTCGGGCATGTCCATCGAGCTCGCCTTCGCGCGCGTCGGCGAGGAGATCGGCACCGCTTCCGCCGAGCTCGCCGAGGAGTTCGCGCTGACGACCGCCGAGCTTTCCTACCTGCAGGACCGCCGCACCGCCTATTACAACCTCTCCGAGCGCACCAACCATCCCGGCGTCAAGGGCGTCGCCATGGCGCTCGTGCAGGCCGAGAAGTACGGTACGCCGCTCGGCGCTGCGCTGCGCGTCATGGCCAAGGAGAACCGCGAGATGCGGATCACCGAGGCCGAGAAGATCGCCGCCTCGCTGCCCGCCAAGCTTACCGTGCCGATGATCGTGTTCTTCCTGCCCGTGCTGTTCCTCGTCGTTCTCGGGCCCGCCTTCATCAAGATCAGCGACATGGGCTTCGGCAAGTAGCGGCTTCACCGCCGTCGTCACCATCGTCTTCTGCTTCGTCTTCACCTGCGTCGTCGCAGCGACGCGCGGCGCGACGACAATTCGTCGGTGCGGTGCAGGACAAGTCGCGCTCCCGACAGTCGTATAGGCTTGAAAAAGCGCGTATTTTTGCGTGCGGGCGATGGGTTTGGGAGATGCCGGACCGTACCTGATCCTGAACGTTGCGCCGCCAGAATTCGCGGCGCGTTCCCCTTTCAGGAGAAAAGCGTGGTCTGAGCCCTCGGCGCTGAAGCGCTCCCCAGCGGAAACGCGTTCGGCCTACCTGACGGTTCCGGCTGCAGCGGCAAGGCCGGCGCCTGCAACCGCTTGGACCCGCTTCCAGACTTCGAATTCTAAGTGGCGCGGATCGAATACAGGGTCGCATTGCTGATCGCATAGACCGCGCCGTCGGCGCCGACGAGCGTCGGGGTATAGGCCTGGCCGAGGCCGGAGTTGAGCCGCACGCTCTGCGAGAGCGTGTTCGTCGCGAGGTCCCAGCGGTACATGACGCCGTCCTCGTTGTTCGCGAGGACGGATTTGCGCTGCGGATCCGCGGCCATCGTGTTGATGCACCACTCGCGCCGCGCCGTGGGGGAGCCGGCGTCCAGCGTCGGCCCGAGGATCGTCATGACTTCGCGCATCACCTGCACGCTGGGCGCGATCGGGTCGGCCTGGCTCGCCCCCGGGTCGAGCACGGCGAGCCGGTTCAGCCCGTCGCCCGTTCCCACTCCGCGGTAGTTGTTGTACTTCTGCACGAGCAGGTAGGTCGACGCGCCGGCATAGGACGGCACGGTCGACGCCGGGATCACGCTGGGCGACACGTCCCAGCCGAAGCTGCCGGGCGCGCCTGCCGGATTGAGCAGCGCATCGAACTGCAGCAGCCAGCCGCGCGCGTTGTGCGTGCCGAACTGCGCTTCCAGCACGCCGTAGAACACGCGGCCGTCCGGCCCGACCACCGGCGAAGACGTCCCGTCGTCGCTGACGCGCGCGGGGGTGTTGAGGTTCGGGTCCGTCAACGCGATCCTCGCGCGCACCGCGAGCGTCGTGCTGTCGAGCGCGAGCAGGTAGCCCCTCTGCGTGACGCCGGCCGCCACGGCTGTGTTCACCGCGATGTAGACCGTGGCGCCGTTGTTCGAGATCGCCGGCGCGCAATTCATCGCGGGCTTCTGGATCGAGGGGTCGGCCGCCGCCGCGGCGGCGCCGACCCACAGCCCCACGCCATCCGGCGAGACGCGCGCGATGCCGCTCACCAGCCCCGCCGGGTTCGCGGCCGTGACGTGGAAGCCGAAGAAAACATTGCCTTGCGCATCGGCCGTCACCGGCGTGTTGATGAACACGGCGGCGTCGAACGCTGCGGGATTGGCGTTGTACGCGGCGGCGCCGTAGAACACGTGCGTTGTGAGCGTGGCGTTGGCCGCATCCGCGTCGGCGCGCACCGCCAGCTTGCCGCCGGCGCCCGGCGCATAGAGGCGGCCCTGCTGCGTGAGCAGCACGTTATAGGGTGGAACCCAGTTGTGCGGCGGCGTTACGTAGTCGGCGGCTGCCGACCACAGAAGCGCGCCGGTCATCCCGTTGCGGCCTTCGATGCGATAGCCGCCGGCGGCTGTCGTCTTCACCGGGATCACCACGGTGTTGTTCGTCGTCACGACCGGCGACCCGTAGTGCGTGAGCAGCGCCCCGCTCTGCGTGTATTGCGGCGCGAGGTCGACGGCGGACGACCACGCGATGCGTCCGAAATCCTGCGACGCGATCGCGCTCACCGCCGTATGCTGCGCATCGCGGCCATAGCCGAACCATGCCGGGCCCGACACTGGCGGGGGCGGCGGGGGCGGAGGGGGAGGGGGCGGGGGCGGAGGCCCGGGCGCGGGCGACCCGCCGCCGCCGCATGCGGCGAGCAAGCCGGACGACGACAGCATCATCGTCGCGCTGCGGCGCGAAACGACAGCGGGGGGACTGCCACGTCGGCTCATGGCGGCCAGCATAGCCTTGTCTTCGATGAAATGCACCGCGCCGGTTGCGCCGGTCAGACCAAGATGATTGTGATCTTCGCCTGGCTGGCGAGCCTTGCAGCTTTTCGCTTAGACTTCGAGCCGAGCGGCAAAGGACCCCGCAAAATGCGCACTCATTCCATTTCTAGGCTCGCTCTCGCTTTGATGTTCAGCGCAATTACGCCAGCCTGCTCCAAAGCCTCGGCGCCTCAGCCGCCGGTGGAAGAAATCCTGCCCGCACCGCCGAACCCGGTGCATGTTGACCCGCCGCTTCCGCCCGTATCACTCGCGGAGGCGTTTCCGGACTGCACGTGGGCGGAGACGCGCGGCGCGGGCATGTCGCTCTGGGCTTATGATTGTCCCGCGGCCAAGATCGTGGCGGATGAAACACTGCCCGGCCTTGTGAGGGTCCATGCAGGTGAAGACGCCCCCGCGCCATCCACCGTGGTTCAGCTATTCGATATCGCCGAAGCCGCGCCAATCGACTCCATCTTGGCCGCTGTACAGGCAGCCTCTCCCGCCCCGGATGTGACGCTCTGCACGCTTCAGCCCTCGCGGTCGATGGCGGGCTGGCACGAGTTCATGCCGACAGGCACGCTGAGTGACGCATACGGCAAATTCACCGCAGGCGACACTGAATCACCCTCGATGCCCTGTGGCCAACTCGGAGCTTCAGAGAGCGGCGGTCGCTATTTCAAGATGCTTCCCGGTTCGACCTCGAAAGTCGCCGTCGTCCATATGCCGTCCGACATACCGAGCTTTGACATCAAAACGCTTTCAGCGGTGCATTGAAGGCGAGGCGCCGGTCGTCAGAGCGGCTCGCTACATTCGCGTCTTGGAGTGAGGTTCCTCGCATGAAGAAGACCATTCTGGCGATCGCAGCCTTCGTGCTCGCGGCTAGCGGATGCAATCAGCGCAACGTTGCGGACAACTCCGAGCCCTCCGCAAATTCCGTCGATCAAGCCGCCAGTGTGAACGACACGTTGTCTCAAACCCCGGTGGACGACAACACGGCGCAGACGACGGCCATAGAACCTGAAAACGATGCGAGCACCCAAACAGTCCTTCAAGCATGCCTGCAACGTAAGGCTAATCCACCGCCGGCGAACGAGAAACCACCGGTCAATGCGAAGGGCCTGTACGCCAACAAGGGCGAATGCCGGGGCTGCGCGACTGGCTGGTGGCGAACGGCCGAAACAGCGACCCTTTATGCCGCCCCGGACCTCGAAGCCGAGCAAGTCAAATCAGTGCCGGCCGGATCGTGGCTGTATGCACTGGAGACTGTCTCTTTCACCTCCCCCACGCGAGGCGTAGTTGTAAAGTCAGGCGGCAAGTTCAACCAGTGCGATACGGTCTACCACGTCTATACAAGTCACGATGAAGGGGAGTCCTGGGACACGGTCTGGCGACAAGGCGAACTCCTTGTCTACGAGGAGGCAGCTGACGCTCGCATTCATTGGATCGGGGGCTTGCCATTTGTAGATTTGTACCATGACGATGGCTGGTGGGTGCATCTGCAGGGACGCAATGGCGAAACCGGGTGGGCCTGGGCGACCGCACGCGAGTACGAGTTTGAATGCAAGTGGGAGCGGGATCCCGAAGAAATCTGCGCCACGGCGCCAAAAGACCCACCGCCCGGTAAGGAGCCAAGACCGTGATCCTCAAGTCGACGATTGCGCGTTGGCGTTCTGCTTCCGCAGGCTGCGTCCCTGGTCGATCCCATCGCCACTCAATCTGGACATGTTGGTAGGCAGGCTATCGCCGAAAGCTGCCGGCGCTGCGCCTTGCTCGGCCCTTGCAGTCATGCGATCTCGCACGAAACCGGAGGGCATGATGAAAGCGTTGTTCGTGATTGGCGCCATTGCGCTGCTTGCTGGGTGCCAACCTGCACCGAAGGAGTCTGAGGCCGCGAAGGCCCGGGTGGCCGCCCCGGAGGCCTCGGCTTGTGCTGAAGGGGCGGCGCGTCTGGCCGTCACAGGCCTTTGCCCGGCGGAGGCGGAAGTGCTTGCGGCGCGGGATCCCAACGTGCGCACGCCGGAGCTCCCAGCCTGCACCTGGGCGATCCGTGAGCTGATGCTGCCCGGCGATGAAGCGCTGCTCTACCGCTCCGCGACCTGCAAGGGCGTCGAAACGGAACTGGCCTTTGCCGGCGGCGCCCGCCGTGCGGAAGTTTCCTACCAAAGCTCCGCCGTCTATGGCGCAGCCGGCGCTGGACGCGTGGTCCTAGCGCTTTACGGAACCGATCCCGATCCACAAGGCGCGCTGAAAGCCGCCATCGCCGAAGCGCCCGCCGCCGAGCGCCCAACTTGCGAAATTCGTCCCGCCGACTATGAGGGTTGGCCGACGGATGCGCTGCTCATTGCGCCCACCGCCGACGCGCGCGCCAAGCTGCCGAAAGACACGAAAGTCAAAGCCTGCGGCCCAATGGGGATCGATGAAACGAAGGTTAGCTACTGGCGCGTGCGCCAGGGCTTCGCCTGGTATTTCGACCTCGGCGCGCAGGATCCCGATTTCGACGCCGGTAATATGGTCGTCATCGCGAGGGGGGCGGATGGGATCTGGAAGTTGAAGCCCTGAGGTGGGGATGCAGCCGGCTAACTTTTTGCGGGGTTCACGCAAGCGACATTGCCGGGCCTGCGCTAGCGCAACCGGGCCTGCCGAGCCCGACCAGCCATATTGTGACGAATGGCTTGGTCACTCAACAGCCGCCATTCCTGCCCGCTCCATCGGGCGCGAGATCGCCTCAAGACTGGCATCCGTAACCTTTCGTCTTTCCGCGCCTGAATCGACGTTTCTGCGACGCTCCTGTAGTCCTATTGGTCATCGGGGTCGGGCGTGCCGGACATTTTCCTCTTCTACAATCATCGGGATCAGCCGTCGCCAACTTCGCCCTATGGCTTCCGGAATTTGTAGATCACCTGGTCGGTACGGCCGCGAATGGCGGGGTCGAACACGTGTGTCGTGTGGTCGTCCTGCGGATTGCGCAGGGCGTCGCTTTCGCCGGCGAACACGAAGCCCGCCGCCTCGACCTCGCGGCGCATGACAGCGGGATCGCCCCGGTGGACCTTGTCCGGAGCGTCGGCCTCACCCGCACTGGCGACATGATCTACGATGACATAGATGCCGCCAGGCTTCAGCGCCTTGAGCACGGCCGCATTGAGCTTCGCAGCGCGGTCGGACGGGAATTTGGCCATGTGCAGATCGTGGTAGTTTTGAGACTGGAACACCATGTCAAGCCGCTCGGGGAAAGCGAGGTCGTCGAACGCCATGCGCAGCGGCGCGACCTGCGTGGGGTAATCCTTCACGAGGGCATCGAGCGAGTCGCCATACAGCGCCTTCTTTGCTTCGATGAACTCGGGCGGGCTCCAGGCGTAGACCTTGCCCTTTGGACCCGCGGCCGCGACCCAGAGCCGGGTGAAATAGCCTGCGCCTTGCATGAGATCACCGATCTTCCAGCCGGGGCGGACGCCGGCGAAGGCCAGAATCTCCGGCCCACGCCGTTGGGCATCGAGAGCCTTATCGCTGGCGGGGCGGGCGGGATCGGCGACCGCTGCGGCGATATCGGGGTGGCCCGATTGCGAGCCGGAGACGCAAGCGGCCAGCAGAGCCAGAGCTAGAGGATAGGCGGCGAAGGTGCGCATAGGCTCTCCTTGTGCGGCCTGTCGGAGCAAACCCCATTTTGCACGCGTAGGCAAATCGCGACCGTCATCCTGTGATGACACCGTTCCCCAAGACTTCCGCGCAGAGTGCGAAAAGTATCGCGACTACCTGAAAGTCCATTTCTTCGGCGGATGCCAGACCGCCGACCAATGTCCTGTTTGATGGGGGAGGTCATCTTGCCGAGTATGGCCTCGTCGTTCCGCAAGGCGCCGGCCATTTCAAGAAGCTGGTCGCGCATCTGGAGGATCCAGCGTCCCCTCTTCCCGACGAGGTTCGCTCGATCCTGTCGCTCCTCGCCCAGACCGCCACCGGGTTGGAAGAGAAGATATCTCTGCTCGACAAGGAGATCACGCGCCGTACGCGGACGGATGAAGTCGCGCGGCGCCTCATGACCATTCCAGGAAGTGGGTCCGATCACTGCAACCGCGATCGCCGCCCTCGCGCCGCCGGCTTCAGCTTTCAGGAGGGGGCGCGACTTCGCCGCCTGGGTCGGGCTCACGCCCCTGCAAAAGTCGACCGGCGGCAAGCAGAAGCTTGGCGCAATCTCAAGGATGGGAGAGCGAACCATACGTCGACTGCTCATCATCGGGGCCGCCGCCGCGATCCATCACGCGGTGCGTCGAGGAGTTCCGCCGACAAGCTGGCTGGGGCGCATGCTCGCGCGCAAACCGCTGGGCCCCGGTCCTGCCCCCCGCGGCGACGGCTTGCGACCGGCGAGGTCGCTCCAGACCTGCCATTCCGGCTCATCGGCGCGAGCCGACTGGACTCGCCTTTTATCGACCGTTGCCCATAGCTCGGTCCCCTCTTTGAGCAGTTGTTTACCGAAAGCGGTTTAGTGCAGGAGCATGCGCCAGACGAGGACGCTCCTTTTAGCTTTGCTGGCGCTTCTCGCCGTCCTTGGAGCGGGCTTCATCGTTCTTGCGAACATCGGCGACGCCTCCGTTGTTGCGAGTACCGGCGGCGTCTACGGCGCACTCGAGACCGCCGGCGCGCAAGATAATGTCTCCTTGCGCAATGACCTTTACGCGGTCGTGCTCCGCCTCAAAGGCCCGTGGGCGACAGTCCAACTGGGCGGCATCATTGTACTATTCCTCGCGCTGGTCGCGCTGGCGACAACCTGGCGCAAACTCAAATAGCCTGCGACTGCCGCAGGTCCGGCTGTCCGCTTCGGGCCACATCCCGGCCTTCGATCGCAACGGTTGCAACGGCGGAGAAGGCCAATTCCCGCAATAGCGACCGGTGCAGCCAGACCCGCTCGAGGCTGCGAGTTGCTTCCGGAGACCGCCATACCCCTTTTGGCGGGAGGAGCGCTCTGCGCCGGCTATTTTTTCGCCGGCTTGAGGGCGATCAGCACGTTGCCGGGCGTCTGGCTGAAGGAGCCGTAGCCGGAGTTGACGAACACCATGCCGGCCCCGGCGGAGATGCCGTGGCTGTCGATCGAGCCGCCCTTGCCGGGCACGGCGGGATTGATCGTCTTCACCGGGCCGATGGTGTCGAACGTCTTCAGCACCTTGCCGTCCTTGCCGTCGAGGATGATGACCTGTCCGCCCAGCGTGCCGCCGACGACGGCGCCGTCGATGACCAGAGGCGCGGCGGAGAAGCCGTATTTCAGCTCGCAATTGCTGACGAGTTTGGCGCGCTCCCCGGCGCAGTCAGGCTTGGCCGCGTAGGACCATTTCGGTTTGCCGGACTTGATGTCGAAGGCGTACATGCCCGCTTTCGATGGCCATTTGGCGTCCGGCCCGATGATCGGGTCGTTGATGGGCACGAAGACGGTGTTCTCGTCGCGGGTGATGCCCCAGTGAACGCCGCCGAGCGCAGTGCCTTCGCCGACGCGCTGGCTCCACAGCACCTTGCCGGTTGCAGCGTCGAGCGCCCAGGCGTGACCGGATTTCTGGCCCGCGAGGACAACGTCCTTGCCGCCCTTGCCCTTGGCGATGACGGCGCCGGCGCCGAAGTCGTAGTCGCGCCCGTCGCCGCCGAAGAGGACGGGGCAGTTGGGACCGTTGCTTCCGGCCGCCACGTCGCACGCCATGTTCCACACGTCGGCGGCCATGGCCTGGTACTGCCAGGCGACCTTGCCGGTGTTGAGGTCGAGCGCGATCACGGCGTCGGATGTGTCGGTGCCGGGGTGGGAGGTGTTCTCGCCCGTGGTGACGATGATGCGGTTGCGCTTTTCGTCAAAGACGGGGACGGACCAGATCGGCGCGCCCGAGGGGCCGCGCTGCTTCACGCCGACGGAGTTGACCTGGCCGTTATAGGCCGGCTCCGGCATGGTGCGGTACTCCCACACCCACTTGCCGTCGGACGCGTTCAGGGCGACGACCGAGCCGTGGCCGGTGCAGCATTCAACGCGCGGGTTGGCGCCCGAAGCGACGCCCGAGGCCGACAGCGGCACGATGATCTTGTCTTTCGCGAAGATGACGCCGCCGCGGATCTGCCCGCCCGTGCCGTTCTGCGGCTGGCCGGAGGATTTCCAGATCTGTTGACCGGTGGCGGCGTCGACCACGACGATGTCGTTCCTGACGGAGACAGCGACGACCTTGCGGCCGGCGATGTCGCCGATGGCGGGCGTGTTGCGGGTATTGGTCGCGAAGGACCATTTCGCGCATCCGGTCGCCGTGTCGAGCGCAACGAGACGCTGGCCGCCCGTGACGAACATGGTGTCGCCGAGGATCGATGCGCCGGTGCCGGAGCCCTGGCCCGGGAAGGCGATCGCCCAGGCGACTTCCAGATCCTTCATCTGGTCTTTCTTGATGCCGGCCTGCTTGGCCGTAAGGCTCCGGGTCTGCTGGCTATCGATGCCGAAGCCGGCGTTGACGATGGGCTTCGTCGTGTCGACCGCACGCTTGTCGGCGGCGCAGGCGATGGCGTCGGTCCATTGCGCGGGCGCGGCCTGCTGGCCGTAGGAGAGGAAGGCGACGACGTCGTCGAGTTCTTTCGGGCTGAGGCCCGCGGCCATCGGCTTCATCACGCCTTCGGTGAGGACTTCGCGCAGGCGCGCAGGCGTCATCGCCTGCAGCGAGGCGAGCTGGGCGGCGCGCGTCGAGCCCGGATTGTCGTGGCAGGTTGCGCAGGCTTTGCCGTAGACGGCGCGGCCGGGATGATCGACAGGCGCAGGCGTCTGCTGGGCGAAGGCGGGAGCGGCGAGGCCAAGCCCGATGATCGCGGCAAGCATGGCCGCCTGGTGTCTCAGTCTCATGACATGTCTCCCGAGCCGCGCAAACCGGCCGCCTCTTGGCGTGCAAACTCAACCGGGTTGGGCGAGATTTCAACTGCCAAGCACTGCGCATTCCGTCGCGGCTTCATGCATTGTGAAGTGGCGCTATCACGAGTGCTTGTAGGACACGGGGTCGATTCTTCACGGCGGCGGGGCGGTGAGGCATCCTGCTTTTCCCAAAGGCCCGAAAGCGGCCAACGCCAAGACAGTATGGGGAAGAGAGCATGACCGGTTTCATCCGCATCGCCACGATGGCGGCGATCGCCTGTGTTTCGCTGGCCGCGGCGGCGCAAGCGCCGGCGCAGACGGGGCCGATGCCGAATCCGCCGCGCACGTCGGACGGCCGGCCGGACCTGCAGGGCTTTTGGAGCAACCAGTCGGTGACGACGCTGACGCGCGCGGCGAACATTCCCAAGGTGGTGCTGACGCCGGAAGAGGCCAGGGAGCTCGAATCCAAATTCACCTGGAACGTCAATGAGGCGAGCCAGCGTGGCCTGGTCGATGTCTCCAAGCCGCCGCCGGGCGGACAGGGCGCGCAGTTTGCGACGACCGGGTATAACTCCTTCTGGCTCGACCATGGCCGCCACTATGCGACGGTGAAGGGCGAGATCCGGTCGTCATGGCTGACCGATCCGCCGAGCGGCCGCCTGCCGACGCGTCCCGAAGCCCAGCGCGCGCAGAGCGCCGGCGGCTATGGCACGTTCGACGGGCCGGAGACGCGGCCGCTGGCGGAACGCTGTCTCGTCAGCTTCAGCCGTTCGGCGGGGCCGGTGATGCAGAACTCGCTCTACAACAACAACTATCAGATCGTGCAGGCGAAGGATCATGTGCTGATCAATGTGGAGATGAACCACGACGCCCGCGTCATCCCGCTGGTGAAGAGCAGGGCTGAGGCCAAGCACGGGCCGGATGCAATCCATCCCTGGTTCGGCGATTCAGTCGGCTGGTACGAAGGCGACACGCTGGTGGTGGAGACGGTGAACGTCACTTCCAAGCAGCGCGCGCAGATGTCGCCGAAGGGTAAGCTGACCGAGCGCTTCACGCGCTGGAGCGAGGACCAGATTCTCTACGAGTTCACGGTCGACGATCCGGAATTCTACACCGCGATGTGGAAGGGCGAGATGAGCCTCAACCGCTCGAAGGAGCCGCTCTACGAATATGCCTGCCATGAGGGCAATTATGCGCTGCACGGCATTCTCGCAGGCGCGCGCGTCCAGGAAGCCAGGGGCAGTACGGTGGCGAAGAACGCGGAGGAGGAGCGGTAGGGCCGCTCTTTGCCTCATTCATTCACCGCTCATCCCGGCGAAGGCCGGGACCGAGGAACCAAGGTCAGGCTTGTTCTGAACTTGGGCTGCAGCCGGAATTCCGGACAAGCCTCGAAGTGATTCCTGGGTCCCGGCTTTCGCCGGGATGAGCGGAGATAGGTCGTGCTTACGAGCCGCTTTTCTGCCTCTGGATGAACGCCGCGATTGTCCTGATCAGATCCGTCGTCGCCTCGCTCGGGCGGTGGCCGAAGGCGTGGGGCTGGCCGGGGTAGAAGACGTAGTCGAGCTTGCCGCCGCGAGCCTGCCAGGCGTGGAGCAGGTCGAACGTCATGTCCTGCGGGATGTTGGAGTCATTGCCGGGCTGCACGACGAGGATGGGCGGCAGCGTCTTGGCTTCGCCTGACGTGACGATGCGCTGGATCGAGGCGTCCCACATCGCGTCTTCCGTCGTGAAATAGGCGAGGCCGCCTTTCTGCAGGGCTTCAATCTTGGCGCGCACGGCGTAGCGGTAGCGCGCGGCGGGATCGCTGACCGGCCACATGGCCACGACATAGGCGACGTCGGCGGCGATGTCGTCGTGCGCGGCGTACTTGCCGTCAGGCCCGAGGATGGGCGTGCCCTTGTGCTGGGGCGCGTCGGGGCGGAGGGATTCGAGCAGGGCGAGATGACCGCCAGAGGACGAGCCGATGAGGCCTATGCGCTCGGGATCGGCGTTGAGCGATTTGGCGTTGAGGCGGACATAGCGGACGGCGGCGGCGACGTCGGCGCTGCCGAGCGGATGCTGGTAGGCCGGCGCCTGGCGGAAGTCGATCGAGACGACAAGGAGGCCGGACTTCGCGAGTTCGGTGCAGTAGAGCCTGTCGCCGGTGCGGTCGCCGGATGACCACGCGCCGCCGTGCACGTCGATGAGGACGGCGAGGGGCTTTGCCGATTTCGGCCGGTAGATCGTGGCGCCTAGATCGAGGCCCGGCTTCGCCCAGACGAGGTTGAGCTCTTCCATCGCGACCTCTCCGGTCTTCGCTGCTGTGGCGGACGCCGCGGCCTGCTGCGCCAGGGCGGGCGAGGCGCAGCCGGCGAGCGCACCCAAGACCAATCCGATCAGGAGGGATTTCATGAGACGCTTCCCGACACCCGTCCCTCTGATAAAGACGCAACGCGAAGGATGGCACGCGTTTGATAGGGCGCCAAATCAACGGGCCTTGCCGCTGGACCGGTAGGTTCTTGCGAGAAGTCCCTCGAAGGCGGCTAGGGCGCGCTTCCAGTCGGCTTCGGTTTTCAGCGGCAAGCCGGAGAAGCCGCCCATCGTGGCGCCGCGCAGCGTGAGATAGTGAAGCGCGGCGAGGAGAATGGCGTTGACCGCGGGAGCATCGACGCCCTCCGGAGGTTTTTCATCGCCGCGCAGTTTGGGCATGACGGCGTACATCGCTTTCGAGCGCGCGGCGTCGATGCGGCGCAGCGTGTCCGAGGGGCCGGCGAGCTCCCAGGCGAGAAGCTGTTGCAGCACCCGATCGCGGCGGAGATGGGCGGCGTAGGCGGCGAAGACTTGCGCCATGCGATCTCCATAGTCACCCGTGGCCGCTGGCATGTCGTCGCCGATCCACAGGCCGGTCGCTGAGCCCATGGCTTCGAGCAGGCCGTCGAGCCCGCCGAAATACCGGTAGATCAGCTTCTTGTCGGCGCCCGCCTCGGCGGCGATGGCGTTGACGCCAAGGCCGGCCGCGCCGTCGCGCGCGATCACGCGGGCGGCCGCCTCGACGAAGCGCCGCTCGGTGGCCTCGCGGTCACGGGTCTTGGCCTTCTGAACGGGCGGTTTCTTGCGTGCTGGCATGGCGATTCTCCACGCAAGCTCTAACAAAGTCACCGAGTAGAGACAAGTTGTTGACAGGCTCGCGGAACCTGCGTATGTCACCGTGCAGTGACAAATGGAGATATGGACATGCGAAATGAGAAATTCAGCGAGACCATGAGCAAGCCGGCGGCGATGCAGGCAGGAATCGCTCTGGCGGCGGTGGCGGTGGCGGCGAACTTTCCCTACGCGGCGCTGATCGAGCTGTTCGACTATGACGACGTGCTGCGGCGGCCGGCGGGCGAAGTGCTGAGGCTGTTCAGCGCCGGCGGGACGCCGCTGGTGACGGCGTGGTGGACCTTCGCCTTGAGCGCGATCGGGTTCGCCGTTGCGGCGGCGCTAACTGGCGAGGCATTGAAGGGCGGGAAGGCAAGGCTGCCCTCATGGTTCACGACGTTCGGCGTGCTCTCGGGCGTCTTCCAGGCGGTGGCGCTGCTGCGCTGGACCTTCGTGATCCCTAATCTTGCGGCCGCCTATGCGCAGTCGGCCGAAGGATCGGCGGAGCGAGCGGCGGCGGTGACCACCTACGAGGCGCTGAACGGGTTTGCCGGCGCGGGGATGGGCGAGCATCTCGGGCAGATACTGCTGATGGTGTGGACGCTGGGCGTCGGCCTCGCGCTTGTCCGCATGGGCGGCGCGTTCCGCTGGATCGGCGCTGCGGGTATGGCGACGTTGCCGTTCTGGATCATCGGCCAGACCGAGCTGCTGGCGCCGTCGATGCCTGGCCTGCCTGTGATCGAGGTGATCCCTTACGCCTTCATGGCGTGGGAGGCGTGGATGCTCGTCCTGGGCGTCGCACTGATCGCAAAGGCGGTGCGGAGAGAAGCGCCGGCCGGCATGACGGCTCAGGCCGCCTGAACGGAACGCGCGTCAGGAATGGAGGCGGACGGCTCCATGGGAGTCGTCCGCCGAGTTCGTTTCGGGGAAGAGATTCTCTGCGCCGATCCAGTCAAGGACGGCGATGCGCATCGGCGGGACGGAAGCCGCAAGAAGGGCCAGAGCCAGCGAAATGACGATCCGCTTTGTTGTTGGCGTTGGCGCCACCCCGGCTCTCCCTGCGGTTCTGCGCGGTTTTCGCCGCTTGCATGGGTAAGAGGGGGCGGACCGCCCATTTGGATGCGCGAGGGCGGAAAGATTTCTTGCAGCTGGTCCGGTCGCTAGCTGCGCCAGCGCAGGGTGCGCGGTTCGATGGGGTTGGCGAAGTCGCGGCCTTCGGATCGGGCGGCGGCCCATTCCTTCTTCAGGGTGAGATACCATTTGGCCTGAACGTCGATATCGTCGATCCACATCATGTTCTTCTGGTAGGCCAGCCCCTTGTTCTGCAGGTTCACCATGTGGCCGTCCTGGCCGAGGAATTTCCTGGCGGCGGGGATGAGGATGGGGAGCGCTACATCCAGAAGCGGAGCGTTGTTCCAGAAGGTGATCTGGGTGATGCGGGTCTTCTTGGGCTCGATGGGCGTGAGGCAGGTGAGCGTGAAGATGCGCGCCTTCTTCGCTTCCACGATCTCCCACCGAAAGCCTGGGATCTGGAAGGCGATCTCGGTGGTGACGGTGGAGCCCATCAGCATCCTGTAGGCGAGCGAGTTGCCGGACGGCTGGTGGCGCGCGATGGCCCAGCCGCGGGTGCGGGGCTCGAAGGGTTTCTCTTTGAGGCGGAGGCCGGTGGAGGGCGGGCGCCACCACCATTGATTGTGCACGAAAGGCACGTGCGCGGGGTCCATCAGGCCGACGACGGCGTCGTCCATATGGGCGTTGAAAACTTGCGCGACGATGAATTTGGGCTGCAGCTTGCCGAGGTTGAAGTCGGGCGCGGCGACGGCGGGCGGATCGTCGGCGCGGGGGTTGTCGGCGACGTAGACGAAGACCATGCCGTTGCTCTCGTGCACGGGATAACGGCGCACCTTTACCTTGTCGGCGGCAAAGTCTTCCGTGTTCACCAGCGAGGGCATGAGGGCGCACTGGCCGGAGGTTGAGAAGCGCCAGCCGTGATAGGGGCACTGGATGGTGGGCTGGCCGTCCGTCTCGATCTGCTGGCCGGCGGAGAGGGGCACGAGGCGGTGCGGGCAGATGTCGCGCAGAGCGAAGGCCTCGCCCCCTTTTCCATCCTTTGTCGGCGTGCGCGCCAGCATGACGGGCTGGCCGAGAATGATGCGGCGGAACTGCTTGCCCGGCTCGAGCGTCTTCGACGCACAGGCGAAGTACCAGCTGTCGGTGAGCCAGCCTTCCGCCGTCACGCCGGCCGATTTTGTGAGGGTTCCGTCGGGCATTCGACTTCCAGAGCCTTGATCGGGCGGGACTATCCAATGTTTGCTGGTCCTAGTCCATTCGCACGAAGAGACCGACATGCCGCGCGTTAGCAAAGCCGCAAAAGACAAGAAGCCGCCCCGGGCGGTGAAGGCTCGGGGAGCGGGGGGAACCATCTCCGGCGCATGTCTGTGCGGGGCGGTGACGATCGAAGTGGACGTGCCGGTGTTCTGGGCGTGGCACGATCATTCCGCCGCCAGCCGGAAGGCGCATGGGTCGGCTTACGCGACCTATGTCGGAACCTATCGGAGCAAGTGCCGGATCGTGGAGGGCGAGACGTTAGATCTCGCACTTCAAGGAGGCGGAAAGCGGGAATGTGCGGAGTTTCTGCAGCCGGTGCGGCAGCCCTCTCTGGTATGAGCGGAAGAAATCTCCCAAATGGGTGAACCTGCCGCGCGCGCTGTTCGCGGGCCGCACGGGCAGGGATGCGAAATACCACATCGCGCACGAGCAGCTGCAGGACTGGGCCTATCTCGGTGCGCCTGTCGGACCTGTGAAAAAGTATCCCGGCGTGATGATGGAGCGGGCGAGAAAGAAGAAGAGCGCGCCTGCCGAGGGACTGTTCGATCCGGACATGTTCGGTCCCGCTTGATCAGGAGGCGTGCGTCCACGCCGCGCACTGCACAACATGCGCAACCCCGAAGCGAAAATTGCGATCATGGCGAACGCAACCGCTCGTCCGAGTCCCGCGTTGCCTTAAAGATTCTTCAGGCTGCATCGCAAAGCCGTTCGCCAGCCGACTGAAAGTGCCGTTGAGTCAGCAGCATCGCGCGCCATGGAACCCGGCGCGGTGCAGATGAATCATTTGTCAGCAAGGAGCCGGGAACCGTGTTCGCAGCGCAACCGTTCGAGTCGCGTTGGGACAGGATGCTCGGGCGCACACGCGTTTCACATCCGGGGGTCCACCACAGGACCGAAGTAACAGAGTAGAGGAACCACCCCATGATGAAGACCCTTCTTCTTTCCGCGACGCTGGCTGTTGTCGCGGCCCCGGCGCTCGCCCAGGTGACCTCGGCGCCGCCCGCCACCGCGACGCCTCCGGCTGCCGACGTCAAGGTCGACGTCTTCGCCAAAGCCGACGCCGACAAGAGCGGTACGCTGTCGATCGCTGAGGTGAAAATGGCGGACGCGACGGTGACGCAGGCGGACTTCGACAAGGCCGACGCCGACAAGAGCAAGTCGCTGTCGAAGGCCGAGTTCGACAAGTGGTCCTCGACCAAGCACGCCGACAAGGCTGCCGCGCCGGGCCAGTAAGTCAGGGCTGGCTGAATGGGCGAAGGGCGCGGGAGATTCCCGCGCCCTTTTTCCGTTGCCGATTGTTGCGCTGCGGAATTGACTACGCCGCTAGTGGATCATGAAGTTGACGGTGCGGGCCTCGAGCACCGGATCGTTCGGATTTTCGGTGGCGCGCTTTTCGAACACCACCTTGCCGTTCCCGGACGCCGCCATCTCGAACTGGATCACGTGAATCGGCGTTCCGTCGGCCAGCTTGTCGTCTTTCGAGTCGATCATCTTGAAAAGATCGGATGGCGCATAGCCGTGCGCCGCCCAGTTTCCGGCGGGCAGGCGAACGATTTCGATCTTCTTCGGATAGGTGTGGAAAGTGTGATTGTCGGGCGTCACCACCGCTACGGCGTCGTCGGCCGCATCGGCGGCCTTCATGGTGTCGTCCATCGCAGTCATGTCGTGGCCAGCCGGCTGCGCATCCGCGGCAGGAGCGGCCGTATCGGCGGGGGCGGCCGCAGTTTCAGGTTGGGCCTGATTGCAGGCGGCGAGAGCCAGCGCGGATGCGGCGGCAAGAACGATCAGGCGCATGAAGTTAGCCTCCCCGGGCGGTTTATGCTGGACCGAGTGATAGCCCGGGATCGGCTGCGCCGGTAGGGCGTGATTCCCCGCTGTGAGACCGTTGCCGGTTTAGTGAACCATGAAATGGATCGTACGCGTGGCTTCGACCTTGCCGTCTTCCAGTCTCTGGAATTCGATGGCGATGTTGCCTGACTGAAGCATTTCATATTCGAGGACGAGCGCCTTCTTGCCATCGGGCGTCGTCTCGTCGCGAACGCCCAGCGCCTTCACGGTCGGCTCGCCGGCGGAGGCGGGCTTCCAGGTATCGGTTCCGGGCGCTTCGAGCCGGACGATGTGCTTTGCGCCGGGCATCGTATGGAAGGTGAAGCCATCGACGGTGAAGCCGCCGGGATCCGCCGGCGTCATCACCATGCCGCCGCCAAGGTCGGCGCCGCCGGCCGCGGGGACGGAAGCGGGATCGGCAGGCTGGATCGTCGCTGCCGGGCTTTCCGCGACCGGGGTTCCGGCTGGCTCGCCGCAAGCGGCCAGTGCGAGAAGAGACGTTGCAAAGACGAGTTGAGGCCGCATGGATGTTTCCTCCTGAATGTCCGCCGCATGTTGAACGCGGGACGGCGCGCAATCAACTCGTCAGATGATAGTGGTGCAACGAGAACCGGTTCCAGCCCTTCTTGTTGCGGGATTCGACGGCCCAGAGCATGCCCGCCTTTTCGTCCGGCCAGAACACCTGGCGTGCGAGGCCGGCATCCATCTGGGCCTCGAAACAGACAGCCAGCGGGTGGATGTCGGGGGCTTCGGAGAGGCGGCCGGAACTCTTCTTTCCATCGGACGTGTAGGACCAGTAGGTGAGCACGCCGTCCTTGTCGGGACCGAACAGGCAGATCTCGCGATATTCGCGCTGGGCGTCGCCCTTGGGGGCGCGGAATTTCCAGACGGCGTCCAGCCGGACATAGCCGTCGCCGAATTTCGCATACTCCCGCTCGCATGAGACCGGGCCCATGGGGCTGTCGGTCTCCGCCTTCCACTTGCCGAGCAGGGGCGCCATGGGGCCCAGCTTGCCGCGGCCCTTCTTCCAGACCTGTGTCACCGTCTTCCTCCCTTGCGGATCGCGCCCAGCTAAGGCTGCGCGCGGCGCCGCCGCAATCATCCAAAAGGGTGATTTGCGCGAAATAGTCCGGAAGATCGACGTTGCTGCGGACCTCGCGCGATCGATCACGCCACCACGCGGCGCAGGCGAACGAAATGTTCGTCCCAGCCAGCGTCATGATCGGCAGCTTCGCAGAAGTCGACGTTGGGGAAGTCGTGGACCAGCGTCAGCACCGTGCCATCGCCGATGCCTTCGAGCGTCCAGGTACAGGTGGTCTCGACACCCTTCAGCCACTCGTGCGTGAAAGTGTGGACCAGCTTCTTGTGCAGCTTCATTTCGAGCACCCGGCCCCAGATCAGCTTTTCGCCTTCCTTGCCCATCGTGTTGGTGTCGAGGCGGTATTCGCCGCCCTGTTCGAGATCGTGCGGCGCGTCGTGAAACCACTTCGCGAGGCCGGGCGCCGTGGTGAGGAATTTCCACACATGCTGCGGCGGCGCCTTGAGGAAGACGGTCTTGACGACCTTCGGGCTAGCGCTTTTTGCTTCGGCGGGTTTGGGCATGGCCGGTCTCCACGGCGAGTTTGAGTTTTGCGAGCTTGTCGTCCCAGAAGGCGTCGAAGAAATTGAGCCAGTCGGCGGCGGACCTGAGCGCCTGGGGATTGAGGAAATTGATCCGCTCACGGCCGCGCGTTTCGACAGCGATAAGGCCGCCCTCGCGCAGGATGGCCAGGTGCTTCACGACGGCCGGGCGGCTGATCTCGAAGCGAGAAGCCACGTCGGCTATCGACGCGGGGTTTCTGGCGAGATTGCGCAGAATCCGGCGGCGCGTGGGATCGGCCAGCGCCCGGAAGACGGGCTGGAGCCGGTCATCGTCATCGCGGGCGAGAGCCACAGCGGCCATGATATGAAACCTTTTGGTTCTGTGTTTTAAGTAAAACCTTTTGGTTTCATGTCAAGAACTCACTGCGCCGAAAACCACGTGCGTTTCCCGGTTGCTCCATGGATGACTCTTTGACGCCGAAGCGCTAGGTTTCAAGCAGCAGCAGGAGACCAGCAATGATCCTGAAATCAGCCCGCAGCGTGAAAGTGTTTGCCGTCGCCGCAGCGATCGGCCTGACCTGCGTCGGCGCGGCGTCGGCGCGGACCTGGGCGTTCGGTTCGGGTGGAAGCAAGGTGGCGGCGGTCAAGCACACCAATGAAGCCGCGCGGCTGAAGGCCAAGGCCGACGGCACCTGCTATCGCCTCACCGAGGAGGCCTATTGCAAGAAGGACGGCGGCAAGTGGAGCTGCATCGCCGAGGTCACCAGCTATCCTATCGACCCCGGCCAGGTGTGCAGGTTCGGCAATGACCGAGCGCGCGGCGCTTTCCCCTCGCTGTCGGCAATCGATCCGTGGGTCGTGGCGAAGATGGCGGGCGTGAAGCCGCCGGCATAACGCCTCGAGGCGGGGCTATTCCGCAGCCGCCTGCTTGCGTTTGGGCAGTTTCCAGTTCGGCCGCGCGAAGTGGCAGGTGTAGCCGTCGGGAATGCGCTCCAGATAATCCTGGTGCTCGGGCTCGGCCTCCCAGAAGGGGCCGACGGGCTGGACTTCGGTGACGACCTTGCCCGGCCACAGACCGGAAGCGTCGACGTCGGCGATGGTGTCCAGCGCAACACGTTTCTGCTCGTCGCTCTCGTAGTAGATCGCCGAGCGATAGCTCATGCCGATGTCATTGCCCTGGCGGTTCCGGGTCGTCGGGTCGTGGATCTGGAAGAAGAATTCCAAGAGGTCGCGGTAGGACCACTTCGCCGGGTCGAAGATGATCTCGATCGCCTCGGCGTGCGTGCCGTGGTTGCGGTAGGTGGCGTTCTTCACATCGCCGCCCGAATAGCCGACGCGGGTCGAGACGACGCCGGGCTTCTTGCGGATCAGGTCCTGCATTCCCCAGAAACACCCGCCGGCAAGGACTGCCCTTTCAGTCTTGGAGATGGCGGTGGCCATGGGATCGCTCCTTGCTGCTGTGCGAATGACAGCACGCAACATAGTGCGTCGCCGGTAAAATCCCTAGAGCGGGGCGTCATGCCGGCATTGCATGGACATGCTACGCTGGCACCTGCTTCTCAGGCCATGCGGATGAAGTTGCCGTGGAAGCCGGGCGGGATGCGCTGGGGCACAGTAATCGTCGCCTGCGGCGGGCCTGTGAAGTTGCGCGCGTCGAGGATGACGAGATCCGTGGCGTCGGTGTTGGCGTCGAGCACGTAACCGATCAGCCAGCCTTCGTCTTCGCCACTCTTTGCGTGCTTGGGCACGAAGACGAACTCGCCTGGCATGCGGCCCTTGCCGAAATCGTGGACCTGGCGCGTAGCCGTTTCGAGATCGTGCTTGAAGAGGCGCGAGTCGCCGAGGAAGCCGGGCGTGCCGAGTTCGGGCAAGGCGACGGTGTAGGCGTAGCGGTAGGGCTTGCCGGTGAGGCGCTCGTCGGGCCGCGGGAATTCCTGCGCGGCGGCGTCGATCACCTTGCGGGTGACACGCTTGGCGACGGGGTCGATGGTGAGGCGTTCGAACGGCGTGCCGGATGCGTCGGGGCCGGAGGCGCCGTTGTCGAACACGCTTTTGTAGACGCAGGCGTCCATCACCACCTTGCCGTCTTCTGTCTCGAAGGCGTTGGCGGGGTGGAAGATGTAGCAGGGGTCGATGTCGCACCAGATGATGTCGCTGCCCTTGCCTTCGCGGGGCAGGAGGCCGATGCGCGCGGCGTGCTTCGGATTCCAGCGGAACGGGAATGAATCGCCAGCAATGAGCGCGGGCATGGAGAAGGTGACGGGCAGGTCCATCACAACGACATAGGATCTGGTGATCATGCAGTCGTGGATCGACGGGCCGTCCTGCACGGCGATGGGCTCGTTGCGGCGGACCTTGCCGGACGCATCAAGCACGGTGTGCCAGACGGTGGTCGGGTCCTGGCCGAAATAGCAGATGGCATGCATCTCGCCCGTTTCGGGATCGAGGTGCGGGTGGGCGGAGAAGGCCTTGCCCAGCGTGCCGTCGAAGTCAGTGTGCGTGCGGGTCTCCAGCGTTTCGGTGACCTCGACCGGGAAGCCGCCGGCTTCGACGATGGCGAGGATCTTTCCGGCGTGGCCGACGACGTTGGTGTTGGGATTGTCCTGGCCGGACGGGTTGCGTGGGCCCGGCGCGCGAGGCTCGCCGAGGGCGGCGCTGACTTCGGTCGAGCGAAGCCAGCGGTTGCGATACCACAGCGCCTTGCCGTCCTGCAGACGCACGCCGTGCAGCATGCCGTCGCCGACGAACCAGTGGTGCGTGGCGGGGTTGGGCGCCTTCAGCGGGTTGGGCCCGTTGCGGACATAAAGGCCGTTGAGGCTCGCCGGGATCTCGCCCGTGACCTTGAGGTCCGTCAGCGTCACCTCGGCTTTCACGGGCGTGTGGATGCCGGTGAGGTAGGGGTTCGGCGCCTTGGCGCGGCGCAGCGTGCGATTCAGGCTGGCCACACCCATGATGCCGGTGCTGACGATCCCTCGGATTGCGGTTTCGACGGGGCTCGTCATGGCTTCTTCCCTTTTTTCTTTGGCGTTCCGGGGAGGCAAGTTGTCCGGTTCCAATCACCGGAGTCTCATGTTAACAGTGACAACATGGCAAGAAATGGTAACAGCGTCAACATGGGATCGGCCGGCGAACGCTATCACCATGGCGATCTGCGTGCGGCGCTGATCGGGGAGGGGTTGAAGCGGTTGAAAGACGGGCCTGCGGAGGGCTTAAGCCTGCGGGATATCGCGCGTAGCGTCGGGGTTTCAGCGACTGCGGTCTATCGACATTTCCCGGACAAGGCGGCGCTGCTGGGCGCGCTGGGCGGCGCGGGCGACGAGCTGCTGGCCGAGGCGTTCGCGAAGGCGATGGCGCAGGAGAAGAAGGAGCGTGACGCGTTCAACGCGATGGGGCGCGCCTATGTCCGCTTTGCGCTGGCCAATCCGTGGTTGTTCCGGCTGATGATGTCGCCGGAGTCAGGCAAGGCGGGACAGGCAGATTCTCTTGGATACGAAATGCTGACGCGCGAGATCGAGAAACTGGGCGGGCCGAAGCTGAACAAAGCGCAGCAGAATATCCGCGCGCTGCGCGCCTGGGCGATCGTGCACGGGCTGGCGATGCTGATGCTGGATGGGGTGGCGCCGCACGATGAGCGGATCATCGAGCAGGTCGTGGACATGGACGTGTTGTAGCGGCTGCCCCCACCGTCTCGCTCGCCAAAGCGAGCGATCCACCTCCCCCAGTCCTTCGGACTGAGGGAGGAAAGGCGCCTGCGGACGCGGTCCCGGGTTACTTCGTCGGTCCCGCTTCCAGCACGTCTTCGACTGTTCGAAGGCCCGGTTTCGGCGAGGTGACCAGCACGGCCATGTTTCCGGGCAGGTGCTTGTTGTCGAGCATCTTCTCGTGCGCCAGCGGGATGTCGCTGAACGGGAAGACTTCCGACATGCACGGGTCGAGGCGGCGTTCCAGCATCAGCTGGTTGGCTTGCGACGCCTGCAGCAGGTTGGCGAAGTGCGAGCCCTGCACGCGCTTCTGGCGCATCCAGAGGAAGCGGGCGTCCATGGTGAGGTTGAAGCCGGTGGTGCCGGCGCAGATCACGACCATCCCGCCGCGCTTGGCGACAAAGACCGAGACCGGCATGGTGGCTTCGCCCGGGTGTTCGAAGACGATGTCGACGTCCTTGTTGCCGGTGATCTGCCAGATGGCTTTGCCGAACTTGCGGGCTTCCTTCATGTAGTCGTTGAACTCGGGCGTGTTCACTTTGGGAAGCTGGCCCCAGCATTTGAAGTTCGAGCGGTTGATGACGCCCTTGGCGCCCATCGAGAGTACGAAGTCCGCCTTGTCGTCGGACGAGATGACGCCGATGGCGTTAGCGCCGGCGACGGCGCAGAGCTGAACCGCGTAAGAGCCAAGGCCGCCTGAAGCGCCCCAGACCAGTACGTTCTGGCCCGGACGCAGGACGTGAGGACGGTGACCGAACAGCATGCGATAGGCGGTTGCGAGGGTGAGGGTATAGCAGGCCGCCTCTTCCCAGGTGAGATGCTTGGGACGCTCCATCAGCTGGCGCGACTGGACGCGGCAGAACTGGGCGAACGAACCATCCGGCGTCTCGTAACCCCAGATGCGCTGGGTCGGCGAGAACATCGGATCGCCGCCGTTGCATTCCTCGTCGTCGCCATCGTCCTGGTTGCAGTGGATGACGACTTCATCGCCCGGCTTCCAGCGCTTAACGCGCGAGCCAACCGCCCAGACGATGCCGGAGGCGTCCGAACCTGCGACGTGGAAGGGCTGTTTGTGAACGTCGAACATGGACACGGGCTCGCCGAGGCCGGCCCAGATTCCATTGTAGTTGACGCCGGCCGCCATCACGAGGACGAGCACTTCGTCGGAAGCGATCTCCGGCGTCGGCACCACTTCCAGCTGCATGGCCTGCTTGGGGCGGCCCTGCCGCTCGCGCCGGATCGCCCAGGCGTGCATGGTCTTGGGCACATGGAAGTCAGGCGGAATCTCGCCGACCGCGTAGAGGTCTTTCACTTCGCGTGCCGATACGCCGTCTGCCACGATCTGTCTCTCCCGCGCCTGCTGCTTGGGCCCTTGATCCGGCTCGGGTTTCCGCACGCGCGAGGCCAACGGGCTGTCAGGCGGGCGTCACCTTGTCCAAGGACCGGACGGATTGCAAGCAATCTTGTTGCACTGCAATAGAGGGGCCAAGGTGTGTGGCCGGGAGGCCGCTGGAGGCCTCAGGACGGGCAGGCTGCGGCGGCCAGAATGCGGCCCTGGCCAGGTTCGCTGAGCAGAAGCGCGCAGCCTTCGCCGCTTGCGGGCAAGGGCGTGCTGAAGGCGGGCCCCGGCCCCAATTTTTTTGCCGCGGTCACCAGATGCGCAGAGTTGAGCGTACGGCCCTGGTTTTCACCGCCTTTCACCGAAGTGGTCGCGGCGAGGCGATAGGTCACAAGCAGCGCCTCGGCATTCTTCGGCGCTCCGGCGACAGAGAAGCGGATGTCCTTGTCGCGCGTGGCCGTGATGGTGGCGGTGGGCCTGGTCTTCCTGGCTTCGACGATCAGTCCCTCAATGGTCTTGCGGTTGGAGCCGGTGGTCTCGGTGCGGCCGGCGATGACGGCCTGGGGCGTGTAACCGTCCGGCCCGCCGCGCAGGCGTTTGTTGTAGGCGCGCTGGCGCTCCGTATAGGCGGGGCTGGAGAACGGGTCATGCCAGCGGCCGGCGTCGCCATGGCGCAGGTCGTTCCAGTAGTCGACATGCCATTCGAGCGCGATGAGGCCGGGGCGGGCGGCGAGTTCCCGAAAGTAGGCCTCGGCCGGCGGGCAGGACGAACAGCTCTGCGAGGTGAAGAGTTCGACGACGATGGGGGCGGCGGCAGCGGATGGAGCAGGCGGTTCGGCGCTGGCAGGCGCGGGCCCAGTCTCGGGTCCGAGCAGGAGGACGCCGAAAGCCGCCAGAAGGGTGAAAGTGGCGACGGAAGCGCGCATGACAGGATGAAGCGTCGAGCCGGACGGAGAAGCAAGAGCCGAATGCGTAACGGCTGTGCGAGGGCGGCGGGTAGGGTTTTTGAAGCCTCGCTGCAGTTGCTAGATCTGGCTCGCAGGGGCAGGTTCGCGCCAGCACGGAGACAGGCATGACGCGGCAGGCGTGGGTGAACGGCGTCTATGTGGCGGCGGAGGAGGCGAAGATATCGCCCTTCGACCGCGGCTTCCTGTTTTCGGATTCCGTCTACGAGGTGACGGCCGTCTACAACGGCCAGCCCATCGACATGGAGCGGCATCTCGACCGGCTCGAGCGTTCGCTGAGGGAGCTGAAGTTCGGGACGCTGCCGGACCGGAAGGAGCTGGCGCAGGTTCACCGCAAGCTGATCGCCGACAACGGCATTTCGGAAGGCTTCGTCTACACACAGGTGTCGCGCGGGGCGTATGGCGGGCGCGATTTCATTGCGCCGGACAAGCCGAGGCTGACGGTGTTCCTGTTTGCGGATTCCAAGCCGCTGCTCGACGTGCCGGCGGCGCGCGACGGGATCAAGGTGGTGAGCCTGCCCGACATCCGCTGGGGCCGGCGCGACATCAAGGCGACGGGGTTGCTGGCGCCCGTGCTGGCGAAGACCGAGGCGAAGGCGCGCGGGGCGGACGATGTGTGGCTGGTCGGCGGCGACGGGCTGGTGACCGAGGCTGGGTCGGCCAATGCGTGGATCGTGACCAAGCAGAGCGAGGTCGTCACGCGGGCGCTGAGCCATGCGATCCTGCCGGGCATCACGCGGCAGGCGCTGTTCGATGCGCTGAGCCAGCAGGGCATGAAGATCGTCGAGCGCAGCTTCTCTGTGGAAGAGGCGCAGAACGCGGCGGAGGCGTTCAACACATCGGCGGTCGCGCTGGTGGCGCCGATCGTGGAACTGGACGGCATGCCCATCGGATCAGGATCGCCCGGGCCGGTGACGCGGCAGATCCAGCGGCTTTACTACCAGGCCATCGGCGCCGACGTGGCGAAGGCCGCGCCGTGGGCGAAGGGCTAGAGGTTACTTGGCCGCGTTGCGCTCACGGATCGCTTTCCAGCGGTCGGGATAGGGCGCCAGTTTAGGGACCGGCCCTTCGTTGGTGAATTCCAGCAGGACGTTGTTTCCCTGATTCTGCGTCAGGTTCGGCCAGACCGGCCGGCCGACGCCGTTAGGATCGCCGCTCTTTGCGAACGCCGCCCAGTAATCGCCGACGACTTTCGCCTGAACCTTGTCGTTCGCGTCGCTCGGATAGGGCGCGGTGTGCATCGTGTCGAAGACATACTGGCGTTCCTGCGCGTGCCGCGTGCCCTTCATCCTGTCGCGCACGGATTCAGACACCACCGAGAAGCGGTAGAGATAGACCGGGTTCTGGTTGGCGCCGTGAAGCTTCGCGAGATAGAGCGCGGGCTCGGTGAAGACGAGATCGCCGACGATGTTGGCCGCGAAGGTCTCCGTGTCGGGATAGGCTTGAGCGAGCTTGTCCTGTTCGGCCGGGCTGACCGGCATCATGCGCGACAGCGTCGCGTGCAGGGTGGCCGGAGTTGCGGGCCATTCCATGCTGTTGGAGCCGGCGAGGTAGGGAACAGGCGCTTCGAGATTGCGCTCGAATCCTTCCGAGACGCTGACCGGGAAATAGACGCCGTCAATGGCGGGGCCTGCTTCGGCGACCGACGGGTCGCCGGCGGCGATGATCCTGTCGGCGGCGATTGCGCGGAGATCGGCGGTAGTCGCCGCGCTTGCGCCGATAGATTTGGCAAAGGCCTCGCCTGTGGCTTCAGCGGAAGGTTGCCCGAGGGAATTAGCCTTGGTGAGTTGGAGCGGGATTTCGCGGCCGGCGCCGGACTGGACGATGGCCTTGTGGAACAGGCCGCGCGCCTTCGGCGAAATCATCAGCCGGTTGACGGCCATGCCGCCGGCGCTCTCGCCGAAGATGGTGACGTTGTTCGGATCGCCGCCGAAGGATACGGCGTTTCGCTTCACCCATTCGAGCGAGGCGATCATGTCCATCACGCCGTAGTTCGCGGTGGGCTTGCCGGCGGCTTCCTTCGTCAGCAGCGGATGGGCGAACGCGCCGAAGCGGCCGAGGCGGTAGTTGATCGAGACGATGACGACGCCGCGTCTGGCGAGCTGCGAGCCGTCATAGAGTTCGGCGCTGCCCGAGCCGTTGACGAAGCCGCCGCCGTGAATCCAGACCATCACCGGCTGTCTGGCGTTGCGGTCGAGCCTGGTCGTCCAGACGCCAAGGGTGAGGCAGTCCTCGCTGGCGGAATACTGGCCGATGCCATTGTCCGGGTTTGGCATCTTCTGCATGCAGATCGGGCCATGGGCCGAGGCGTCGCGGACGCCCGGCCATTTTTCGGCGGGCGCAGGCGCGCGCCATCTGAGATCGCCGACAGGCGGGGCGGCGAAGGGCACGCCCTTGAAGGCGATGACGCCGTTCTTCTCGACGCCTTTGAGCATGCCGCTGTCGATGCGCGTGATCGTCGGATCGGCGGGCGCGGGCGGCGGCGCGGCGGTGCAGGCCGCCGCGAGCAGCGCAAGCGAAAGCAGAATGCGTTTCATGGCGTCCTCCCGGGCCTCTGGCGGTCCCTCGGAACGCAGCTTGGGCCCGCCGCGCGCGAGCGGCAAGGCGGTTCACGATTTCCATCGCGGATGGCGCTAGGACTTACGCAGCGTGATTCGGGAGGCTGACGCTGGCAGAGGCGGCGGACATATTGGGCTGGACGTTCGCCGTGATCCCGCTTGCGGAAACGCGCCGGGTCTGCGAGCCGTGCGTCTACCTGATGGCGCATCGCGATTCCGGCGCCGCGGGTCTTCACCAGATTCACTACGCCGGACAGACGCACAATCTCGGCGAGCGCTTTGCCAGCCATCACCGGCTCGAGGCGGCGATCGCCCGCGGCGCAACGCACGTCCTGGCGATGACGGTGGAGCGGGAGATCGACCGGCGGGCGCTGGAAACCCTGCTGCGCTACGAGTTTCGGCCGCCGCTCAACGAAGAAGCCGTCCCGGAGCATATCCAGGGCTGGCGCGCGGCGCAGTATTGCGGGCGGCCATTGCTGGCTGCAAAGGCGCGCCGGGCTCACCTTGCGGGCGCGCGCCAGATGCTGCCGCCATGGACGCGGACACCGAAGTCGGCGGGTTAGGGCAGCAAATCCAGATTCAATTCGTTCCGCTATTCCGCCGCCTGCATGACGGGCGCGGGCTGTGCGCCGCGCACCAGCCGGCCGGGAAGCATCCCCGTAGCCTTGCTGTCGCGATAGGTGATCTCGCCCGCGCAAACCGTCGCGGTGTAGCCCTCGGCGCGCTGGATGAGACGGCGGCCGCCGGCGGGCAGGTCATGCGCGACTTCGGGCGCGCGCAGCACGAGATTGCCGTAGTCGATGACGTTGATGTCGGCGCGATAGCCGGGCTTCAGCAAGCCGCGATCGTTGAGGCCGACGGCGCGGGCGGTGTCGCGGGCATGGGCCTTGATCACCCAGGGCAGGTCCAGCTTCGGACCGCGCTTCCGGTCGCGGGTCCAGAACGTCATCATCGAAGTGGTGAAGCTGGCGTCGCAGATCGTGCCGACATGCGCGCCGCCATCGCCGAGGCCCAGGATGGTGTTGGCGCGGGCCATCATCTCGAAGGACGGATCGAGTGAGCCGGCCGAGTAGTTGAGCACCGGGAAGTAGAGCAGACCCTTGCCGCCGCGCTCGAGCATGTGGTCGAGCGCGAGCGCGGCGGGCAAGACGCCGCGGCGACGGGCGATGGCGGCGATCGAATCTTCCATGCGCGGCTCGTAGTCCGGCGGGTCGGCCAGCAGGAACATCTTGCCGAAATTGTCCAGATAGAAGCGCGCGAAGCGGTCTTCGCCCTCGGGCCTTGTGGCGAGCAGCCGGGCGCGGAAATCCGGATCGCGCAGGCGGGCGACCTTCTGCGCCAGCGGAAGAGGAGCGATTTCCCGGAACGCTGCGTGCGCCGAGAAGGGGTTGTGGGTCAGTTCAAGGCCGAACAGCACGCCGACAGGCCGTCCGCACACCTGCGCGCGCATGACGAGGCCGTCGGCGTTCGCGGCGTCGATCTGGTCGAGAATCCAGCGCCAGGCGTCCGGCGCCTGGTCGGACTGGACCAGTGAGATCGACAGCGGCCGGCCCGACTCGGCGACCATGCGGCGGAGCGTGGCCATTTCGGTTGAGCGGTCCTTGAAGTCGCTGACGACCTGCAGGACGCCCTTTCCGGCGGCGCCAAGACCTCTCGCTATGCCCACCAGCTCGTCGGCCTCCGCGGTGAGCGTGGGCGTGGGCTTGCCGTCGCTGGTGCGGTGGTTGAGCGTGCGGGAGGTGGAGAAGCCGATGGCGCCAGCCTCGACCGCTTCCTTCGCCAGGCGGCCCATCTGCGCAATCTCGTCCGCCGTTGCCGGTTCGCGATCGGCGCCGCGTTCGCCCATCACATAGACGCGCAGCGGCGCGTGTGGCGCCTGGACGGCGAAGTCGATGTCATGCGGCCGGCTTTCCAGTGCTGCGAGGAATTCGGGGAATGTCTCCCAGTTCCAGGCGAGGCCTTCGGCGAGAACGACGCCGGGAATGTCCTCGACGCCTTCCATCAGGCGGATGAGCATGTCGTGATCGCCGGGGCGGCAGGGCGCGAAGCCGACGCCGCAATTGCCCATCACCGCGGTGGTGACGCCGTGCCAGGAGGAAGGCGAAAGCTGCGCGCCCCAGCTGGCCTGGCCGTCATAGTGCGTGTGGATGTCGACGAAGCCCGGGGTGACGATCTGGCCCTGGGCGTCGATTTCTTCGGCGCCTGATCCCGCAACCTTGCCGACGGCGGCGATGCGGCCATCCTTTACGGCGAGATCAGCCTCGCGCGCCGGCTCGCCCGACCCGTCGATCACCGCTCCGTTGCGGATGACGAGGTCGAAGGCGTGGGCCATGGACGTTCCCGGATCTGAAGGAACCCACAGGCTCTCACGGGTGTGCGAAAACCTCAATCGAACGGCCGCGCGCGCAGCCCCGCTTGCACGGCGCGGGGCTTGCTGTCATTCATCTTCGCAGCTGCAGCAGGGGCCGTTAACCGATGGCGGACAGCGCCAACACGTCATTCCAGCACGACGCGGACAAGCCGTGGATCTTCCGCACCTATGCGGGACACTCGACGGCAGAGGAGTCGAACAAGCTGTACCGGAAGAACCTGAGCAAGGGTCAGACGGGGCTTTCGATCGCCTTCGACCTGCCCACGCAGACGGCCTATGATAGCGACCACATTCTCGCGAAGGGCGAAGTCGGCAAGGTCGGCGTGCCGGTCGGCCATCTCGGCGACATGCGCCAGCTGTTCGACGGCATCCCGCTGGCCGAGATGAACACATCGATGACGATCAACGCCCCGGCGGCGTGGCTGCTGTCGCTCTATGTCGCGTTGGCGGACGAGCAGGGCGCGTCGCGCAAGGTGCTGCAGGGCACGACGCAGAACGACATCATCAAGGAATACCTCTCGCGCGGCACGTATGTGTTTCCGCCCAAGCCTTCGATGCGGCTGATCGGGGACATGGTGGCGTGGTGCTATACCGAGACGCCAAAATGGAATCCGCTGAACGTCTGCAGCTATCACCTGCAGGAAGCCGGCGCGACGCCGGAGCAGGAGCTGGCCTTTGCGCTAGCGACGGCGTGCGCGGTGCTCGACACGGTGAAAGCCGGCGGTCAGGTGCCTGAGAAGGACTTCACCATCGTCTTCAGCCGCATTTCTTTCTTCGTGAATGCGGGCGTGCGGTTCGTGACCGAGATGTGCAAGATGCGCGCGTTCGTCGATCTCTGGGAAGAGATCGGCCGCCAGCGCTATGGCGTCTCCGACCCCAAGGCGCTGATGTTCCGCTACGGCGTGCAGGTGAACTCGCTCGGGCTAACCGAGCCGCAGCCGGAAAACAACGTCTATCGCATTCTCATCGAGGCGCTGGCCGTGACGCTGTCGAAGCGAGCGCGGTGCCGTGCGCTGCAGCTGCCGGCGTGGAACGAGGCGCTCGGCCTGCCGCGGCCATGGGACCAGCAATGGTCGCTGCGCCTGCAGCAGATTCTCGCCTACGAGACTGACCTGCTGGAATACGAGGACCTGTTCGACGGATCGCATGTTGTCGAAGCGAAGACGGAGGCGCTGAAGGATATCGCGCGGGCGATGCTCGCCAAGCTCGACGCCAATGGCGGGGCCATCGACAATGTCAACTTCATGAAGACGCAGCTGGTGGAAAGCCAGCGTGCCCGCCTGGAGGAGATCGAGGCGGGCCGTCAGGTCGTGGTGGGCGTCAACCGCTATGAGACGACCGAGGACAGCCCGTTGTCGGGCGGCGACGGGTCGATCATGACGGTCGATCATTTCGCGGAGAACCGGCAGCTCGAGAAGCTGAAGGCATGGCGTTCGAAGCGCGACGGCGCGGCGGCGAAGACGGCGCTGGCGAAGCTTTCAGTTGCGGCGAGCGAAGGCAAGAACATCATGCCAGCTTCGATCGAGGCGGCGAAAGCGGGCGTCACCACCGGCGAGTGGGGCAAGGCGCTTCGCGACGTGTTCGGCGAGTATCGCGGGCCGACGGGCGTTGCTGTCGTCATCCAGACCGGCGGCGAGGAAGACCTCGAAGCAGTGAAGGCCGATGTGGAGCGCGTGTCGAAGAGGCTCGGCCGGACGCTGACCTATGTGGTGGGCAAGCCGGGGCTCGACGGCCATTCCAATGGTTCGGAGCAGATTGCGGCGCGCGCCCGCGCGGCGGGCATGAACGTAATCTACGAAGGCATCCGTTTCACGCCGGAGGAGATCGTCGCCCAGGCGATCGACTCGAAGGCGCACGTCGTGGGGCTGTCGATCCTGTCGGGCTCTCACCTCGACCTGGTGCGCGACACGGTGCGCATCCTGCGCGAGAAGGGCGTCAGCATTCCGGTCGTGGTCGGCGGCATCATTCCGGAAGCCGACGCGCTGGCGCTCAAGCAGATGGGCGTCAAACGCGTCTATACGCCGAAGGACTACAAGATCACGCAGATTACTGCCGACGTGGTGAAAGTGGTCGAGGAAACGATCGGCTAGCTGCCGAGCAGCTTTTCCAGCGCGGCGGCGATCGCGGTCATGCCCTTGGCGTTCGGATGGTATTGCGCGCCGGCGACGGGCGCTTCGGGCCTGGGATAGCCGTACATCCACGGATCTTTCGAACAAGCGTCGTGGCCTTTAGAAAGGGCCGAGGCCTTGAGAATGTCTGCGCCGTTGTCGGTTGCCGCTTTGGCTGTGATGGCGGCGAGGCGGCGTGCGATCTCGCGAACGGCGTCGGCTTCCGCGGCGCTCAGCGGCGTGCCGGCGCATGTGCCTTTGGCGGGAAGCACGGCGAGATAGTCCACGAAAACGAGGCGCGCCGCGGGCGCGCGGCGGCGCACCTCTTTCGCGATGTGATCCATACGCGCGGCGAGGCCGGCATACGTCTCATCGGTGGGCGCAGGCGGGATCGGGTTGCAGGCGGCGGCCGCGCCGGACACAAGCGCGAGGCCAGCGCAGGAGGCGGCCGTGAGGCGCCCGATATAGCTTACATCGTTGCCGCCGATGGTGATGGTGACGAGGCGGGTGTCGGCATCGACGGCGTCGAGCTGGGGCGGGATCGTGTTGCGCGGCCCGGTGAGGTGGAGCGTCGTGCCGCCGCTGCAGCTGACATCGACAAGGGCGAGGCCTTTTCGCCTTGCGAGCTGGTGCGCGTAGTTGGCGTCCGAGCGCATGCAGGGGGCAGGCGTGGCATCGACATAGGCAGGAATGCCGGGGCCTGCCGCGAACGAGCTGCCCATGGCGACGTATTTCGATCCAGGCGACAGCGCGGGCGCCGTCGTGCAGCCCGCAAGGACGAAGCATGCGAATGCGGCGGCGCGATGGATGGTGCTGGCCATAGGCGTCTCCCCTGCAAGCGGCTCCGGCTATGCCGCTTCGATCTTCAGCTGCTGCGCCCCTTCCCAGAGGCACATCTTCCCGAGCTTCGCGAGGTCTTCCATCGGCGAGGTGACCGTCACGAAGTGGTTGCCGGCGAGCTGGCCGACCTTGCTGGCGAAGCGCACGCCGCCATAGCCGAGCAGGATTTCCGTTTCGCTGAGCCCGCCTGGATAGAGCAACATCTGGCCGGGCGCCGGGAAGCTGGTCTGGTTTTCCGCCGGCACGCCCATGTCAGTGTCGCCGAGCGGAATCCACACGGCCTCGCCGCTCCAGCGCACGTGGATGACACGCTGGCTGTAGGGTAGTAGCCGTTTGAATATCTCGCAGGTTTTCGGCGCCAGCTGCATCTCGAAGTGCGCCTGAAAAACGAAGGGGCCGGCGGTGATGCGAAGCTGGCTCATGGTGCTCCTGCTTGAAGCATGCTGTAGCGATTCTTGACGATCGGTGCAGTAGCACGCCTTGGCGCGGGGGTGTATCGGGCGGGCCATGAAGTTCGAGCCCGTCATTCTGGAGAACGATTTCGTCCGGCTGGAGCCGCTGGACGAGCGGCATCGCGAGCCGTTGCGGGTTGCAGGGAACGATCCGGACCTGTGGCGGTTCGCCAATGTGAATCTCGACAACACGGATTTCGATTCCTGGATCGATCACCGGCTGTCGGAGGTCGAGAAGACCAACGATCTCACCTGGGCAGTGTTCGACAAGCGATCGCAGGGCTATGCGGGTTCAACGAGCTATCTCGCAGTCGTGCCTGCCCACAGACGCGTCGAGATCGGCTGGACCTGGTATGGCAAGGCGTTCTGGGCGGGGCCGGTGAACCCGTCGTGCAAGCGCATGCTGTTTGCACATGGTTTCGAGGCGCTGGGGCTCAATCGCATCGAGCTGAAGCTCGATGCGCGCAATGCACGCTCGTTCAAGGCGATCGAGCGACTGGGCGCGAAGTTCGAGGGCGTGCACAGGTCGCACATGGTGCGACCGGACGGACGCCTGCGAGACACGGCATGGTTCAGCGTGATCCGCGAGGAATGGCCTGCCGTGCGCAACGGGCTGGATGCAAGGCTGGAGGCGTTCGCTGGTTGAGCACAGCGTCATTTACCGCGCAGTTGCTGCAACGCTCCGCGGGGCGCAGGGCCATCTTTAACCTCTGCACACTTTTCCCCGGGGAGTGCGCGCCTCGCAAAAGGAGATTCGCGGACGGCGGTTGAGGCTTACTTTTTCGAGAAGCCGTGCAGGCCAGAATCAACGGCGCTATTCAGCAGATACCGGTACGGAAGGCTTGCGGCTGGAGCATCCGGCGGCGGCTTTACGGACAACCCGCAGCTCTGTCATCAGAGATGTCCAGCGAGCCGCGCCAATGGCGTCTACCAGTTCAGCCTGGACACTTGTCCAGGCGGGCGTCGCGCGGTCGAGGCGGGCGCGGCCGGACACCGTCAGGCTGAGGAGGCGCTGGCGACGGTCGGTTCCACGCTCGACGGCGATCAGGCCTTCGTCGGCCAGCGGACGGATGGCGCGGGGAACGCCGGAGGCGTCCATGCCCAGCGTTTCCGCAAGCAATCCAACGGTCATGGGGCCAAGCTGTCCCAGCGTCATCATCAAATTGAACTGGTGCCCTGTAAGGCCGTGAGGCGCCAGCGCCGGGTCATAGGCGGAAACCACTGCTCGGGATGCGCGAGCCACATGGCGCAGCACGCAGGCTTCCGGCGTCAGCGGCGAAGTAAGCTCGTCGGTTAATGGTTGCTTCACGGCGCCGACGGCCCGTGAACCGAATTGGTCCGGCATGATAGCACTATCCATTGCCCCGGGAGGCAATCCTGATCCCTACTATTGCAGTAACGGGGCGAGCCTTGCCCGTCAACGTCGCCCTGCAAGCCATACGCCCACGAGGACCAGGGCCGCGCCGGCAAGCTGGACCGGCGTCAGAGCTTCGCCAAAAAGCGGCCAGGCGATCAGCGCGGCGGCTACCGGCTGGATAAGCAACAGTACGCCCGCGATCGCCGCGGGGGTCCGGCCAACGCCAGCGATGATGAGGCCCTGGCCGAGGACGTGGGCGACGGTCGCAAGAAAAAAAGGAATGATGAGCCAGGTCCAGTCGGGCGGATCGAGCCGCTCGTGCTTCACCATCGCGGCTATGGTCGAGACAATGAGCGTGGTCGCAGTTGACCAAAACAGCACGTTCATCGCGTGCTCGGTGCGTCGCGCCAGCTTGGCGACGAACAGGTAGAGCCCGACCATCAGCGCAGCCGCCAGCGCTAGCAGATCGCCCTGCAGCGCGCCCGCGTCTTCGCTCTCTGCGCCGCGTGACAGGAGAAGTGCGCCGGCCAGCGCGACGCCAATGGCGAGCGGCCAGAGTTTCGCGGGCCGTTCCTTCAGCGCGATCCACGCAACGAGTCCGACCGCGGCATTGCCGAGGTTGACGATGAAGGTCGCGTTGGCGACCGAGGTCATGATCAGCGAGGCGTGCCAGAAAGCGATGTCGAGGCCGAAGAAGGTTCCTGCGATCAGCGCAAGCATCGAAGGCCGGCCAAGTTTTCCGCCCTGCGCGTAGATCACTGCGGCGATGAAAGGCAGGGCGAGGAGGAAGCGCCAGAACGCGGTCGCCTGCGGTGCGAATTCCGAGAGCCGCAAGCCGATCGGCGCGAAGCCGATTGCGATTGCGCCTGCCGCCAGCATCGCCGGGCCGATCCAGGAGCGCTGTGGCGCGAGGGTTTCCGTGGGCGTGGTCAAGAAGACAATCCGATGCGCGCGCGAATCTCGGCGGGTGTTACGCCATCTGCGCGCAGCGACGCGAGGGTGAGGGAACGGTCGCGCTTGGCATAGCGCTTTCCATCCGGACCTGTCAGCAGGCGATGGTGGCGATAGACCGGTGTTGGCAGGCCGAGCAGTCTCTGCAGCAACACATGGACATGGGTCGATGCACGCAAGTCCTCGCCGCGAATCACATGCGTCACGCGCTGCAACGCATCATCGTGCACGACGGCGATGTGATAGCTCGCCGGCGTATCCTTGCGTCCGAGAATTACATCGCCGTGAGATTCAGGGTGCGCAGCGACAATGTGTTCTTCGTTCGATCCTGTGAGTTGTTCGACGAAGACCAGCCGCGCGAAATCTTCGCCTAGCAGGTCTTGTGAATATCTCATCGAGAGTCGCCAGGCATAGGGCCGGCCCTGCGCCAGTCTCGTCTGCTCCTCGTCCTCGCTTATCGGACGAGCGGGTCCCTTGTAGACGACTCCATCCGGACCTTCGCCTTCGCCGTGCGGCGCCGATGCTGACTGCTCAGCGACCTCCTTGCGTGTGAGGAAGCAGCGATAGAGCACGCCAAGCTCGCGCAGCCTGTCCAGTGCGGCAGCGTAGTCGGTGAGGTGCTCCGACTGGCGGCGCACCGGATTTTCCCAGGTCAAGCCGAGCCAGGCGAGGTCGTCGCAAATCGCTTGCTCGAACTCCGGGCGCGAGCGCGTTGCGTCGATGTCCTCGATGCGCAACAGGAATTTCCCGCCGGCCTTACGCGCAATGTCAAAAGCGGTGAGCGCCGAATAGGCGTGGCCGAGATGGAGAAGGCCGGAGGGGCTGGGCGCAAAGCGTGTGACGAAGCTCATCGCGCCTCGGCAACTCTTGCGGCTTACGGCTTCAGCGGGCCGGGCGGCGAGTGGACCGTCTTGGCGTTGAACTCGGAAAGCAGCTGAGCCGGCGTCGCCGCGCCATTGCGGATGTCGTCACGCGCCATGATGTCGGCGATCGACACCGGCTTTGCCGGTTTCATCGTGAACTTCACCTTGCCGCCCTTTTCGATGAAGGCGCCGAATGGCGTGATGAGGTCCTTGAATCCCGGCGCGACCTGGGCCGACTGGTCGGCCGCCATGTAGACGCCGGCGCTCGCCATGGTGCGCAGGCTTTCGGGCGTGGCGTTGGCGAAGAAGGCGACGCCCCCGGTCTGCTCGGGCGGCAGGGTTTTGCCGATCTCGGCTGTCAGGGCGAAGATCTTCTCGAGCCCGCCTACATCGGCGACGTTCAACTCGAACGCCTTCAGCGTCGACGCCTTCTGGAAGAGGGTGGAGATTTCGTCGCCCTTGGCAGTCTCGAAGCCGCCGGGGATGAGGTCCGACACGCCTTTGAAGTTGGGGAAGCCGCCATCGTATTTGATGTCGAAGCGGAGGTACTTGTCGACGCCGAACGCGCCGTCGACCACCGCCGCGCCCGAGGTTGGGTTCCAGTCCCAGCCGAACGCGTAGTCCATCGAGGGTTTGTCGAGGCCGTACTTTACGAGGATCTGCATAATCTCGGGTGGGATGGGCGATGCCGGCGGCGCGGCGGGATCGCCGGCGGCGGGTGCGCCGATCCCCGCCTGCTCGACATCGGCCGCAAAATCCATAAGCGCCTTAATGTCGTAGCTCACGTCGTTCGCAGACATGCGCAGCTTGGTCGGGATGAACCAGTGCCATTTGCGGGCGTCGATCGTGGTCTCGCCGACCGAATAGATGTTGTGGCCGTTCAGCGTGAAATGCTGGTTTTTCATCGTGAAGAGGCCGTAGCTCATCAGGTCCGCTTCGGTGCGCGGCGGCCATTCGCCCCTGACCAGGTAGCCAGCCAACTTGTCGAGCTTCATGCCTTCGATCGAGAAGTAGTCGATCCCGCCCGCGATCTTCATCTCAGGCATGGCCGCGCCTCCAGCGGCTGCCGCTGCGCCGGTCGGCGCATTCATGTCGAATGCGAGTCCACGCATAAAGGCGGCGTCCGTATCGGAGCCGCGCCAGCCGCGCATTCCGTAGGCGTCGGCGGAGAAGTTCATCGCCACCTTCTCGCCAGCCTGGGTCATCGCGAACTGACCCTTGAATTTCTCCACGAACGCAGTGTCGACGCCGAACGAGCGCGACACGGCCATATAGGTCTGCAGCACCGGCATGATGCTGGCGAACTCGTTTTCAGGCGGCAGCTGAGCGAGCTTCAGCTCGTAGGGGCGCAGCTTCACGTCGTCGAACACGAGTCGGCCGATGCTGAACTCGTAGTCATCGAGCTTGGTCTGCATGCTGCCGGAGACTTCGGCGGCGACTTCGGGAGGAAGCCGCGCCGTCACGGTATCTTCGATCGCGCCGGTATAGGCGTCCATAGCCGGCCCCATCAACGTCTCGAGACCGAAGACCGACGTTCCCGTCGCCTCGATCCTGCGAGCCAGATCGCCTGTCTCGGTCAGGCGCTGGCCGCCGAGGCGCGCCTTGGCGAATTCGGCGTTGAAATTCCACAGCCGCAGTTCAGAAATGTTGAGGCCGATCTCCGGCATGTCGGCGGGGGTGAGCTTCACATTCTTGAGCACAGTCGCGCCTGTCGCCGCGTCGAAGTCGAGCGAGGCCCAGGTGAGGCTTACCGCCTTGGGCAGCGCATCGCGCACCGAGGCGACATCCGCGGCGCCCTTGGCTTCGAGCTTGAACGGTTCGGCGGCCAGTTTCTCGATGCGTTTTTCGACTTCGGCCGCCGTGGTCTTCACCGGCGCGAGCGCGCCGGACTTGGCGGTGTCGCAGCCCGAGATGACCGCAGTGGCCGCGATGGCCGCGATGGCGAATTTTAGTGCACGCATGGAGTGTCCCCTCCGTCGCTGTCGCGGCAGAAATAGCGCGATGTGAGTGGGAAGGCGAGTAGCCGGGGCTAGCCGGACTGCGGGAGGATCAGTTCTGCTGGCCGCGCAAGGCGTCCCAGGTGCGCGACGGGCTCAACATGGCGCGGAAGTAATCGCGGTTGGAGTCGACCAGCGCCTTAGGCATGTCGGGACCGGCGAGCTTTTCGGCTTCGTCGAACTTACCCTGGATGCCAAGCACGAGAACCAGGTTCTGTTTGACGCGCAGGTCAGAGTCAGGGAGCGCGATGGCCTTGCGCAACGTTTCCTCGGCGAGGCCCGGCTTGCTGTCGAGCGCGTAGGAAAGGCCGAGGTTGGACAGGATCTTAGGATTGTCCGGGGAGAGGGCGAGCGCACGCTTGTAGTAGTCCTGCGCCGCCGGATGCTGGTCGAGCGAATCCATCGTGACGCCGACGATCGAGAGGAAGCGCCAGTCGCTCTGGCCTTCGCCTTCGGCGCGCGCGAGCGCCTGGGCTGCGTCCTCGGCCTTACCCTGATCGAGCGAGGCCTGGGCGTAGATCATGGTGAGTTCGACATCGCCCGGCTTCAGCGTCAGCGCCTGGCCGGAGACTTCGGAGGCGCGCGGGCTGGAGCCGATGGCGCGCAGGGCGCGGGAGAATTTGAGGGCGGCTTCGTATTCGTTCGGGTTCTTGTCGTACTCGTTCGTCCAGAACTTCGCCTGGGTCAGCAGGTCCTGCCGCTGAGCGGCGTCGCGTTCGGCGCGCGAGGCGGGAAGGATGGGCGATGCGGCAGCATCTATCATCGCCTTTTCCGTCGTGGTCGGAGGCGGAGCGATGAGGCAGCCGGACAGCAGCGAAACCAACGCGACGGCGGAAAGAGAGCGCATTGCGGACATGGCGGCGGCTGCTCCTGGTGTGTTACCGGATTCTTGACGCGCGCCGTCTAAAGGGTTCGTTAAGACCAGTTTCCAGACCTTACCAAGTGCGCCAATTCGCAGGGATTTCCGATGCATTCGGCCTTTCTCTCCCGCTCCACGCCCGCAATCCCGCTGGAGCTGGTCACCGCCAAAGGGCTCGGGCCCTGGACCAAGGAGCAGGACAAGCGGATCAAGGTGCTGGTCGATGCGGCCGCTTTCCGGGGCGACAACGGCAAGGCGCTGGTCGTGCCTGGCGAGGGCGGCGAGATAGAGAGAGTCATCGTCGGCGTGGGCGATGCGAGCGACGGCTATGTCCTCGCAAATCTGCCGGGATCGCTGCCGCCGGGCGACTATACGCTGGGGGAAATTCCGACAGGACTGAATGCGGAAACGCTGACGCTCGGCTGGGCCGACGGCGCTTATCGCTTCACCAGGTATAAAGCGTCGACCGAAAAGCCGCGCAGACTGGTTCTTGCCAAGGACGTCGATGGGCAGGAGGTGAGCCGGCAGGCCGAGGCGATCGATTGGCTGCGCGACCTGGTCAACACGCCGCCGTGCGACATGGGGCCGGAAGAGATCGCCAACGAAGCCAGCGAGATGGCCAGGCAGTTCGGCGCCGAGGTGACGATCACCAAGGGCAAGGAGCTTGAGGCCGGCTATCCGATGGTGCACGCCGTCGGCAAAGGGGCGGTGCAGGCTCCACGCTATGTCGAGATTGCGTGGGGTAGGAAGGACGCGCCGGTTGTCGCCATTGTGGGCAAGGGGGTCGCCTTCGATACAGGCGGGCTCAACCTGAAAGGCGGCGACAATATGCGCCTGATGAAGAAGGACATGGGTGGGGCGGCCCATGCCCTGGCGCTGGCGCGGCTGGTGATGGGGGCGGAACTTCCGGTGCGGCTGATCTGCTGCACGCCGCTGGTCGAGAATGCGATCGGGCCGGATGCGTTCAGGCCGTCGGACATTCTGAAATCGCGGAAAGGTTTGACCGTTGAGATCGAGGACACGGATGCCGAGGGCAGGCTGATCCTCGCCGACGCTTTGACTCGCGCATCAGAGCACAACCCTGAGATGATCATTGATTTTGCGACGCTCACGGGCGCTGCCCGCGTGGCGCTGGGGCCTGATCTTGCTCCTTTATATACGGATGACGACCGGCTTGCGGCCGATATTGCTTCCGCAGCCGCAACGACCGGCGATCCCGTGTGGCGCATGCCGCTATGGGCGGGATACGAAGGCGGACTAAAATCTCCTATCGCCGACATGAAGAATCTCGGAGATGGGCCGATGGGCGGTTCTATCACCGCAGCCCTCTTCCTGAAGGCTTTTGTCTCTGCGCCGAGCTGGGCGCACTTCGATATATGGGCCTGGCGGCCGGGACGCTACGGGCGTCCTGCCGGGGCGGCGGCGTGCGGCCTACGGGCTGTGTGGTCGATGCTGAAGACGCGCTACGCGTAGACAGGAAAAGGGCAAAGAAAAAATTCGTTCGCGAACGGATTATGTTCTCCTTGCTCGATTGGAAAAATCGCGCGAATCTATCCGATGGGGCTGGCGAAACGGAGCTGTCGATGGACCGTGCGGCCGCGCTTGCCCTATTGAAAGATGTACTGGCGGATACGGTGAGGGCCGACGGGCCCGATCTGAACGCGCGACAGGCGGCAATCCTGTTGCGCGTATCGCTTGAACCTGGACCGCATACGGTCCGGGGCCTCGCTGAAGCACTCAGTCTTGGCAAACCGGCCGTAAGCCGGGCCTTGGACGCGCTCGGCGGGTATGGCCTTGCGGTTCGCCTGCCGGATGAAACCGACCGGCGTTCCGTGATCGTGCAGACAACCGCACGCGGCCTTGCGATGCTGGCGAGCCTCGCGGACCGGGTTGTGGCCTGCGAGCGTCAGCGCAATATGTCGGTCCACAAGAACATGGCCGGACCGACTTCGCATGCCGCCTGACATCTATGTTGCCTGAGGGGCTGGCGCGCGATGCGCGCCTGCTTCCAGCTCGCGACGGGATCGCCGCTGAACACCTGAAAGGCGTGATAGCGGCCGCGCGCTATTCGGCCGGAACCCGCAGGGTGGTGACGGCGGGCGCCGCGGCCTTGCGGAAGTCGCCGGAATCCAATGCGGAACAGGTGAACCAGGCGCTCTTCGGCGAGACCTTCACCGTCTATGACGAGCAGGGGGGCTGGGCCTGGGGGCAGCTGGCGGCGGATCACTATGTCGGCTGGATGCGGGCGGACGAGCTGGGGACGGCGATTGCGCCGACCCATCGCGTGCGCGTGCTGCGCAGCTTCGTTTTCGAGGCGCCGAACATCAAGGCCACGCCTCTTAAGGCGGTTTCGATGAATGCGCTGCTGACGCTGGCCGAGAGCGATGGCGGGTTCACCCGCGTGCTTGGCGGAGGCGGGTCGTCGCACGGCTGGATCTTCGGACGGCATGTTTCGCTGCTGGGGGATTTCGAGACGGATTTCGTGGACGTCGCAACGCGCTTCGTCGGCGCCCCGTATCTCTGGGGCGGGCGGGAGAGCGCAGGGATAGACTGTTCGGGTCTGGTGCAGGTGTCGCTGCAAGCGACGGGACGAGCGCCGCTGCGGGATTCCGACATGCAGGAAAAGTCGCTCGGCGAGACGGTGACGCCGGATGCGGCGTTCTCGAACCTGAAACGAGGCGACCTGGTTTTCTGGCGCGGCCATGTCGGGATCATGGAGTCGCCCTCGATGCTGCTGCATGCGAGCGCACGCGACCTGCATGTCGAGATCGAGCCGCTGACGGAGGCGATCGCACGGATCCGGCCGATCGCCGGCGAAGTGCGGAGCGTGAAGCGGCCGTAGATATGACTGCGGCTCCGGAAGCTGGCGCTTCGGAGCAGTGTAAGTTGGGTTCGAGCGCGAACGGTTAGCTAGGCGCGCGCGAGTCTTGGCAGCGAAATCTCGCAACAACCAAGCCTGTCATCCCCACGGCAAGCGCGTGAGCGCTGGAGAGCCGGGATCCATGGGTCTGCGAGTCCCGATGTTGGGAAATGGGTCCCGGCCATCCTTGTTTGGGAATGGGCTTCGCGCTTCCGGGATGACAATCCCTTTGCCGGTCCGGCGTGTAGTTGCCGGCGGCGGCAAGCCAGTCCTCGGGCTGCAAGACGCGCCTTTCGTTCGGCGGGTGCGCCTCACTCCTGGGCAGGAGGGCTTCGGTCGTCTCGCGGCTGCTTGCGTTTGCAGCAGCGGTTCGGCATCCGCTCGTCGTCGTCGTCGTCGTCGTCGTCGTCGTCGTCGACGGGGGCGGGCCGGGGGCGTGCTCCTTGATTGGGTCGCGGTCCTGTTGGGGCAGAGACGCAGGCGTCGCGTCCGTGTGGCATTCACGGGGAAGACGGCTGGGTCGCATCCGGACGATGTCCGCGAGGTTCGACCAGAGCATCGCAAACGCACGCAGCAGCGCCTCCAGCCAGTGATGGATCGGCGAAGGGGTCCTACTCCAGTTTGCGCGCGGGTGTGCCGTGGTCATGACCGGCATTATTCGCCCGCCCCGGAGGGCGTAGGAAAACTCTCCTGAAGATGTCTCGATCTTTTTTCTAGAGCACTGGATTCACTCGGGAGATTTTCGCGAGGCGCTTCAGAACACTGTTGTATTGTGAACTCGCCGCAAGGCGGCTGCCGGCCGGGCGGGCGGGCGCAGCTTAGCGCTCCCGAAAACCCTCCGTATGCGAGCAGTTTCAGGTAGTTAGCAGCTGGCGGCTTGAACGCCCGAATCAGCGCACAATTTGAAGCGAACAATCAACAGGTTCGGCCGAGTGGCCGCTGGCGTGGCGGGATCGCCGCCTCTATCGCCGGTCGTTCGGGCTGAATGGGCCGCAGGATGCGTTTCCCAGAGGAATTTCTCAACGAACTGAAGTCGCGCGTGCGGCTGTCGGACGTCGTTGGGCGCAAGGTCCAGCTGAAGAAACGCGGCAAGGACTATGTCGGCCTGTCGCCCTTCTCGAACGAGAAGACGCCATCCTTCTACGTCCATGACGATCGCGGCTTCTACAAATGCTTTTCCACCCAGAAGTCAGGCGACGCGATCACGTTTCTCATGGAGACGGAGCGGCTGACGTTCGCTGAATCCGTCGAGAAGCTGGCGCGCGATGTCGGGCTGGAGCTGCCGAAGCAGTCCGAAGGCGATGTGCAGCAGTACAAGAAGCGGACGACGCTGCTCGACTGGGCTGAGAAGGCCTGTGCCTTCTTCGAGGACCAGCTGCGCCGCACCGTTGGCGCGGAAGCGCGTGAATACCTGTCGAAGCGCGGGTTCGGACCAGAGGCCTGGAAGCGGCATCGCATGGGGTTTGCACCCGATGGCTGGCGCACGCTGTCGGACTATCTGACCAAGCAGGGCGCGACGCTGGAGGACCTGATCGAGGCAGGCCTGATCGTTCAACCCGAAGAGGCAGGGAAGGCGCCGTGGGACAGGTTCCGCAAACGCGTGATCTTCCCCATCGCCGACCAGAGCGGGAAGATCATCGCCTTCGGCGCTCGGACGCTCGATCCGGACGGCAAGCCGAAATACCTCAACTCTTCAGACAGCCAGCTCTTCCACAAGGGCAGGACGCTCTATCGCTACATGCCGGCGCGCGAGGCGCTGGCGGCGCTGAACGGGCCGAAGGCGGAAGACAGCCCGCTGGCGCGCGGGCTGATCGTCACCGAAGGCTATGTCGATGCGATCGCGCTGGCGGAGGCCGGCATCGGAACGGCGGTGGCGCCGCTTGGCACCGCGCTGACCGAAGAGCAGCTGGAGCTTCTGTGGCGGGCGGGGCCGGAGCCGATCCTGTGTTTCGACGGCGATGCGGCAGGCATCAACGCAGCGCGTCGGGCGTGCGACCGGGCGCTGCCGCTGATCGAGCCGGGCAAGACGCTGTTCTTCGTGATGCTGCCGGACGGGATGGACCCGGACGATGTGGTGCGGGTGCGCGGGGCGCAGGCGATGCGGGACATGCTGTCGTCCGCCAAGCCTCTGGTCGACCTGCTGTGGAGCCGGGAGCTCGAGGCCGAACCGCTGGATACGCCCGAGCGGAAGGCCGGATTCGAGGCGCGGCTTATGGCCGCTGTGAGCCTGATCAAGCACCCCGGCGTGAAGAAGGCTTACGAAAGGGAACTCCGCGACCGGCTGTACTGGCACTCGCGCCACACACGAGGGGGGCCGGCGCAGGCCGCCGGCCAGAGGACGTGGTCCGGGTCGGGGTTCAGTTCTGGACAGGGCCAGAACAGGAACTGGGGCCGAAACCAGCCGGAAACCATCGGAGTGAAGGTCGACAATCCAGGCCCGACCGGCATGACGGGCGAGCGCCTGGTTGTCCGGGCGATCGAATCGCCGGGGATCATGGAGCTGGTCCGCGAGGCCCTGACTCGGGCAGCGTTCGAGGACCCGGATGTGGTGGCTATCCGGGACGCAGCGTTTTACGTCTATGACCACACCGAAATGCTTGACCGACCTGCAGTAGCGGCCCATTTACGTAGTCTTGGCCGCAAGCGGGCTGTCGAGCTTTTGGAAACTTTCCCTGTCGGGCAGCCGATGGACCCTCGTTCTGCCGAGGGCCGTGACTGGCTTGACGCGTTAGGGCGGTTTCCGGTGGCGAAGGCTCTTGTTGGCGAGGTCAAGGCTACGGTCCGGGCTGACGAGGAGGGCGTTGAAATGATGAGCGCCGCTCATCAGGCCAGGATCATGCAGAAGGTTATTGCCCGCAGAAGCGCAAGCCGATCGGTGGTGGAAGAGGCCGCGTCCTCTCCGGCCGACCAGGGTGTGCAGGAATTGCGCGACGCTGTGGGGGGGATGGGCGCCGCTATGGAGAACAAGCGTTCTGAAGACTGACTTGAAGAACAAGGCCAAGCGTCCACACCCGGCAAAGGCTGTTGCCAAGCCGGTGAATGCCAAGGACAAGCGCGCCGCTGCAAAGCCGAGCCCTGCGAAAGCGGAGCCGAAGAAGGATTCAAGAAAGCCCGAGCCAGCGAAAGCGGCGAAGGCAGCGCCGCCGCTGAAGGGGACAGCGGCCAAGGCGCCTCCGGTGAAGGCTCAGCCCGTGAAGGGCGTGGTGTCCAAGCCGGTGGCGTCGAAGGAGGCTCCGCCCAAGGGCGGAGACAAGGCCGGAGGGGCCAAGGCGCCTCCTGTGAAGGCCCAGCCGGCGAAGGCCGGCCCGGTCAAGGGCTCGGAGACTAGGGGCCCGGAGACTAGGGGCCCAGAGACTAGGGGCGCAGAGGCCAAGGACCGCAACGGACGTGTCGAGAAGTCCGGTGTACGGAGAGAATTGATGGCGAAGACCGAAGCAACGAAACGGAAGGCCCCGGCGGAATCCACCGACGGCCCGTTGCTCGACATGAACGACGCCACGGTGAAAAAATTCATCAAGGCCGCGAAGGCGCGCGGCTTCGTCACCTATGACGAACTGAACAAGGTTCTGCCGTCCGACCAGAACTCGTCCGAGCAGATCGAAGACATCATGTCCCAGCTCTCGGAGATGGGCATCAACGTCGTCGACAGCGAAGACGACGTGGAAGAGAGCGAGCGCGAGCCTGAAGCCGGCGAAGAAGCCGAGGAGGGCGAAGAGGGCGGCGCGCCTGCGCGCTCGAAGTCGACCGCGCTCGCGGCGACCAAATCCGACCGCTATGACCGCACGGACGATCCGGTGCGCATGTACCTGCGCGAGATGGGCTCGGTCGAGCTGCTGTCGCGCGAAGGCGAGATCGCCATCGCCAAGCGCATCGAGGCCGGCCGCGACACGATGATCCGCGGCCTGTGCGAAAGCCCGCTGACGTTCGAAGCCATCATGGTGTGGCGCCAGGAACTGACTGACGAGCGCGTTCTCTTGCGCGACATCATCGACCTGGAAGCCACCTACGCCGCCGCCCATGGCGGCATCGTCGACAACTCGCAGATCGTGCTGAACGGCGGCGCGCCGCCGCCGTCGACCGCGCCGATCACGGCGAGGAAGCTCGCCGAGGCGGAACGCGCCAAGGAAAAAGAAAAGCCCAAGCCGCCGCCGCCGCGCCGCCAGCGCGACGAGGACATCGATGAGGTCGAGCTCGAACGCCAGAAGCAGGCTGAAGCCGAAGCCGCCGAGGCCGAGGACGAGTTCGACGATGGCGGCGCCATGTCGATGTCGGCGATGGAAGCCGAGCTGCGCGATGGCGTGACCAAGACGCTCGACGCCGTCGGCGCCGAATTCCAGCGTTATCGCAAGCTGCAGGAGCGGCTGGTCGCGCGGAAGATCGAGGGCAAGGCCCTGACGCCGAAGGACTACAAGGAATACGACGAGATCGTCACCGGCATCATCGAGAACCTCAAGACGCTGCATCTCAACAATGCGCGCATCGAGACGCTGGTCGAGCAGCTGTACGAAATCAACAAGCGGCTGATCCAGCTCGAGGGCAAGCTGATGCGTCTTGCCGACCTGCACGGCGTGCAGCGTCAGGATTTCCTCGACAACTATTTCGGCAACGAGCTGAAGCCGGACTGGACGGACAAGGTCTCGCTGCTGTCGAAGCAGTGGAAGAAGTTCGTCACCGCCGAGACGCGCAAGATCACGGCGCTGCGTGAAGAAGTGTCGGGCCTCGCCCAGGAGATGGGCGTGCCGATCGACGACTTCCGCCGCATTGTGCAGACGGTTCAAAAAGGGGAACGGGAAGCGCGTCAGGCCAAGAAGGAGATGGTGGAAGCCAACCTCCGTCTCGTGATCTCGATCGCCAAGAAGTACACCAACCGCGGCCTGCAGTTCCTGGATCTCATTCAGGAGGGCAATATCGGCCTCATGAAAGCGGTCGACAAGTTCGAGTACCGCCGCGGCTACAAGTTCTCGACCTACGCCACATGGTGGATCCGCCAGGCGATCACCCGCTCGATTGCCGATCAGGCGCGCACCATCCGCATCCCGGTGCACATGATCGAGACGATCAACAAGATCGTCCGCACCCAGCGCCAGATGCTGCACGAGATCGGACGCGAGCCGACGCCGGAAGAGCTGGCTGAAAAGCTGGGCCTGCCGCTGGAAAAGATCCGCAAGGTTCTCAAGATCGCGAAAGAGCCGATCTCGCTCGAGACGCCGATCGGCGACGACGAGGATTCCAACCTCGGCGATTTCATCGAGGACAAGTCGGCGCTGCTGCCGGTGGACGCCGCCATTCAGAGCAATCTGAGGGAAACGACGACGCGCGTCCTCGCTTCACTCACGCCGCGCGAAGAGCGCGTGCTGCGCATGCGCTTCGGCATCGGCATGAACACCGACCATACGCTTGAGGAAGTCGGTCAGCAGTTCTCGGTCACCCGCGAACGCATCCGCCAGATCGAAGCCAAGGCGCTGCGCAAGCTGAAACACCCGAGCCGGAGTCGCAAGCTGCGGAGTTTCCTGGATACCTGATCGAGCTTTCAGCTCAAGACGATTGGAAAAGCCCGGCGGAAGCGCCGGGCTTTTTCGTCAGCGCCGAGCAACCTAACCTTGAATATGTTCGCCGAATGTTCTAGCGCCGACTTGGGTTGGAGATAGACAATGCCGGTGATGAGCGGCGAGGTGTATGACGCCCTGACCGAGGCAGGCGCTTCGCAGGAAAAAGCGCGCAAGGCAGCAGAAGCCGTGGCCGGGTACGAAAATCGCTTCGGAGGAATTGAAAGCCGCATCACGAAAGTGGACGGCGATCTCACGCTCCTCAAATGGATGGTCGGCTTCAACGTTGCGCTGACTGTAGCGGTGCTTGTGAGACTGTTCGCGCCCTGAGGTCTGAAGAACGTCTTCCGGCACGAGAGGCTTGGGCTTCCCTCGGATGGCTTCGCGAAACAAGCGCACTGACGTCGCGTTTCTGCCGCGCTGCGATATCTATGCAAGTGCAGGCGCGTGGCGCAGACTCCTCCCAATGACGGTCGACAGGCTGCCTTCTGCGAGGATGAAAATGACGGGGTTTCTGCGCGCTTCAGTGCTGGGTGGCTTATCGCTCGGGCTGATCTCTTGCCAGGGGGCGCCGGAGCCGGCGGTCGAGGCGCCGGCCGCAACTGTGCAGGCGCCAGCGCCCACACCGGTTCCGCAGCAGGTTGCGGCAGCGGATGCGCATCCGGGTGAGGAGGTCTACAAGCAATTCTGCGCGACATGCCACGACAATCCCGAAGGCACGCGCTCGCCGGCGAAAGACACGCTGAAGCAGATGAGCTTGCAGTTCATCAACTTCGCGCTGACCAACGGGAAGATGAAGGCGCAGGGCGCGCCGCTGTCGGCCGAGCAGCGCGGGCAGGTGATCAATTTCCTGACCGGCGGCAAGGTGTCGACGGATACCTGGACGGCGGGCTTCAAGTGCGATGCGGCGCGTCTGCCGGTTGACCTCTCGGGCGCCGCGACGATCACCAATTTCGGTTTCGACAGGAGCAATACCCGCTCGCTTACGGCGCAACAGGCCGGCCTGACGAAAGCGCAGCTCTCGAACATGGAGCTCGCCTGGGCGATCGGCTTCCCGGAGGCGACGAGCATGCGCTCGCAGAGCGCGGTCGTCGGCAAGAACCTGTTCGTGCCGGTCGCCGACGTGGCGGCGATGTACGCGTTCGACATCTCCGATCCGGCCAGGCCTTGCCTGCAATGGGTCTATCACTCGCCGGGCGGAGCGCCGCTGCGCTCGAGCCCGGCCTATGGCGTCGTCGACGGCGTGCCGCTGCTGGTGTTCTCGGGCCTCGATGCGACCGTGCACGCGGTGGACGCGCGGACGGGCAAGGCGGTGTGGACCAAGATGGCGGGGACGTATTCGTTCTCGACCACGACGGGCGTGCCGACCATTCTGGAGGACCGGGTGATCGTGCCGGTCGCGCAGTTTGAGATCCTCTATGGCGGAAACACCAAGCAGCAGTGCTGCACCAACCATGGCTATGTGCTCTCGCTCGACCCCAAGACAGGCGAACAGCAATGGCGCTATGACACCATGCCCGAGGCGACGCACCAGCGCGACCGGGGCGACGGACAGTCGCTGATGGGGCCGTCCGGCGCGCCGATCTGGAACTCCCCGGTCGTCGATGAGAAGCGCGGCCTGGTCTATTTCGGCACTGGGGAGAGCAACTCGCCTCCGGCGCACAAGACCACCAACGCGATCATTGCGATCGACCTCAAGACCGGCAAGGAGAGGTGGAGCTTCCACGCTACGCCGAACGACATCTACAATGTCGGCTGCGATCTCCATTCGAAACCCGAGCTGCTGAACTGCACCAAGGCGCCCGAGACGGTGTTCCGCGATGTCGACTTCGGAGCGTCGGTGATCCTCGGCACGCATTCCGACGGGAAGCAGCTTGTCTATGCCGGGCAGAAGTCGGGTTCGGTGTGGGCGTTCGAGCCGGAGACAGGCAAGGTCGTGTGGCGCAGGCCGCTCGGCACAGGCGGCGTGTTGGGCGGCGTCCATTGGGGCATCGCCTTCGACAAGGACACGGTCTATGCGCCGATCTCAACGGTCGGCGCGCCCGATCCCCGGCGAGTGGGACGGCGATCCCAAGATCAAGCCGGGCCTTTACGCGCTCGACGGCAAGACGGGCAGGATCAAGTGGCAATACAACCCGGACCTCCCGCCGGGCACGCCGCCTTCGCCGCCGGGCTTCCCGCAGCATCCGGTGGCGATGTCGACCGCGCCGGCGGTGATCGACGGCGTCGTGATCGCGGCGACGTTGGATGGGACGATCCACGCGCTCGATGCCGCGAACGGCAAGCTATTGTGGAAGCAGGCGACGGCGAAGGCGTACACCACGCTGAACGGCGTGCCTGGAAAAGGCGGCGCGATCGATTCCGTCTCGCTCTACGCCGCCAACGGGCTGCTGATCGCCAATTCGGGATATGGGTCGTTCGGACAGGCGCCGGGCAATGTGATCCTGGCGTTCAAACCGGCGAACTGACCGGTAGCGTCTCGGTTCGCAATCGTCCGGGCTAAGACCAAAGCAGTCCGCCCGGAAGGGCCGATCCTGAGCGATCCGGGCGTTCGTAAGCTTGTGACGCGCGGGCGGAGTTTGTTTAGATTTCTACGACGCCCGCACTGAGGGTGGTAGAGGCGTGCGCTTGCCGGGCGTCGCAGAAAGCTAAACAGAAGCAGGCGTCGATGTTCGTTTGCATGCTGAAGCGCTTGTGGGCGGCAGGCGCCGTCAAGTTAGCCAAGTGAACGTCGCTTTCGAGCTCGCGCGGCGTAACCGCGAGACGGAAATTCGAAGCGAAATCAGGCGCGGCCGCCCCGCGCCAGAAATCACTCGACCAGTATTCGCGCTTAACCTGGCAGCTCGGCTATGCCGCCTGCGGCATCCCCAAACGCTGCGCCGTATTGCTCGAAGCAGCGGACGCCGCCGACGCAAATCCGCAGCAGCACGCGCGCACTACTGACCAATATTCTAATACTTGACAATTGACGATTTAAATAATAGCGTTCGTGATCGGCGTGCTTCTCAAGCGCCGCCGAGGCCTGGATAGTCCAGCGCGTCACGCACGCTGCCTTCTGCTCGGGCGCGCGGGCGCGCAGCGGCCGCCTCGGCAACATCGCCCTCTACGACGGAGCGGATCATTCAGGCAGGGCAGGGACTAGCTCTTGCGCGTGTTGCCAGCCCGGCGCCTGCACTGAGCAGCGCCCGCTTTTACAGCGCCGATGATCATGGCGATTGTCATCTCCTCGACTTCGGCGCGCGAGGCCCCGGTTTTCTGGAGGTAGTCGCCGGCCGCGATTGTCAGCCCAAGACCGATTTCCGTCAGGCGCAGCGCGTCAGCAATCGAGACGTCGAACTCCTTCGAAACGCGCTTGGCGAGGTAGCGCACATTCGAATCGTGTTCGTGCGTCCGGACCGTATCGCCGACACCTCTTAGCATCGGCTCGTTGAGCAGCCGCCGCAGGTATGCGCCGCGCTTCTCGACCTCCACCAGAGCGGTATGGGTTGTGTTGCGCACAAGCTCCGGAAACGTCTGAGCCGATGTGGCCGCGTGCATCTGTTCGCGCTGTACGCGTTCGAGATCACGCCGGAGCAGGGATTTCAGGAGATTCGTTTGGCTCGAGAAATAGCTGTATATCAGCGCCTTGCTGACCCCGGACTCTTGCGCGACGCGCTCCATGCTTACCCCTGACACCCCCTCGGTCGCAATCAAGCGCGCAGTATGATCGAGAATCTGCTCCTGCCGCACCTCCGGGTCGAGTCGGGTGCGGCGCTTCGAGGCTGTAGAGGCTGACATGGGTTGCGTGCTGATCCTTAGATGTCGGAATTCGTAAAGGAATTGGTGACGGCAGCCTTTGAAAGCGTTTTCCAAGCCGTGGGTCAAGCAAGGCTGACGTCCTTGTCCGGCGTACAGCCGGTCGAGCTTCGGCAAGATATCCTACGAGACTCCGCTATTGACAAGAACTACAATAGTAGGGACCGCTGCTGGTGTTGGACCGGCGCCGCGCCGGGCGCAGGTGTGGGTGGCCTGATGGAGTCGTTTCGATCGTCGATCCCAGCCATGTCCCGCGGCCTTGTGTTGATGGCCGCAGCCGCCTTGGCGCTGATGCTTGCGGCTTGTGCGGCTCCGATCGTCTCTCAGAATGGCGCCCCGGCGCTGATGGCGCAGACGCCCCGAAATGGCGAAGCTGTCTACGCGGCCGCATGCGCCGCCTGCCATGACGGCGGATTGTTACAGGCGCCCAGACGTGAAGCGTTGGCTGCTCTTCCCATCGCGCGGATCGAGGCGGCGATGAGCGGCGGCATCATGCAGGCGCAAGCCGCCGGCCTCGATGCAGCTGACCGCGTTGCCGTGGCAAGGTTCCTGTCGCGCGCCCAGCTGAGTGAAGCAACCGACAAGGGGCTATGCGCGCCAGGAGCGCCGGCCAGTGTTGCGCCGGTTCGGGTCGCGGATTGGGGAATGAGTCCGGACAATGCCCGGGCCGTCAGTAAAGCTGCTACGACGATCAACCGCAACAACGTGTCGCGACTCGAACTGGGCTGGGTTTTCGCTTTTCCAAACGCCAGTCGCGCGCGCGTTCAACCCACCATCGCAGGCGACACGCTTTTCACAGCTGATCAAACCGGGATGATCTACGCGCTCGACGCCGCGACGGGCTGTATCCGCTGGCGAGTTCAGACCGCGCAGGAGATCCGTTCGGCGCTGGTCATCGGCGCGGACGCATCGGGCGCTGCGGCGAAGCTGTATTTCGGCGACATCACCGGCTCTGTTCATGCGCTAGATCTCGCCAACAGAAAGATTATCTGGACGGTCAGGCCCGACGCTCACGCCCAAGCCAGCATCACCGGCGCCCTACGACTGTTCGAGGGACGCCTCTATGTTCCGATCTCGTCGGCTGAAGTCGTTGCGGCGATGGATCCCAAGTATGCCTGCTGCACATTCCGCGGCGCCGTCGTTGCGCTGGATGCTGCGACGGGAAAAACCCTCTGGAAGACCTACACAGTCGATGAAACGCCCCGCCTACAAGGAACAAATCGCGAGGGCGCGTCCCAGTATGGGCCGTCGGGCGCGCCGGTATGGTCCTCGCCGACGCTCGATATTGCGCGCCGCCGTCTCTATGTCGGCACGGGCGAAAACTACTCGCACCCGGCCTCATCGCGGAGCGATTCAATTCTCGCGCTCGATCTCGCAACAGGCGGCATCGTGTGGAGCTATCAGGCGCTGGCCGAGGATGTTTGGAACGCAGCATGCTCTGCGGGGGCCAATTGTCCGCTGAACACGGGCCCCGACTATGATTTCGGTGCGCCGCCTATCCTGGTGAAGCTGAAGAACGGCAAGAGCCTTCTGCTGGCAGGACAGAAGTCGGGTTTCGTCTACGCGCTCGATCCGAACAAGGATGGCGCTGTCGTTTGGAAGGCGAAACCTGGACGCGGCGGCATCATGGGCGGCGTTCACTGGGGTATGACGACCGATGGCGATGTCCTGTATGCGCCAGTGTCTGATCTGTCGGTGTATCCCCAGGATGCGCACTTGCCGGCCCAGCCCGGCATTCATGCGCTCGATATCATGACAGGCAAAAGCGTGTGGTCGAAGGTTCTGCCTGATACCTGCGGCAAGACAACATGGCGTTGTTCGCCTGGCGTGTCAGCGCCAGCCACGCTTGCTGGCGGCGTGGTTTTCGGAGGATCGCTGGACGGCATGTTGCGTGCGTTTTCGACAGGCGATGGGGCGATACTGTGGAGCTTCGATACGAACCGAGCTTTCGAGTCCGCGAACGGCGCCGAGGCGCATGGCGGAGGCATCGACTCCAGCGGCCCGGTAGTCGCCGGTTCATGGATGTTTGCGACGTCCGGCTACGATAAGTTCGGACAGAAGGCCGGCAATCTTCTGCTGGCCTTCAAGATTCAAAACTAGGTGTGAACCAACGCACCCTTGGAGGAGGCGTTCATGATGTTGACTAGACGAACTATCGTGGCGGCGGCGCTTGGCGGCGTGGCAGCCTGCGCGCTGCCGGAGACGTCTGTGAGGCACAAGGCAAAACCCGATGGCCCCGTCGTCAGGGGGGTCAGCTATGTGGGCGTTTCCGTCAGCGATCTAACGCGCAGTTCGGAATTCTACAGTTCAAGCGCCAACCTTGTAGAAGTCGATCGCACGCGCTTCATGAGCAATGCTGCGATCAATCGAATCGCCGGACGCAGCAATGTGGTTGCCGAGACGCGCCTTCTGCGAGGCGGCAACGCGCAGATCCGATTGATGCAATTCAAGAACCCGAGTGCAGCGGCGCGTATGAGCGCGCCTATGCCAGTCCAGGGGCCTGGGATCACCCATATTTGTCATCAGTCACCTGCAAGCAAGCCCCTTTATCCCCGATTCATTGCCGCAGGCGGCAAGCCCGTCGGTAGAGGCAGCGGGGAACCGATCAGGCTCGTGCCTGAAGTGCCAGTTCGTTATGCCTATGCGAGGGATGCAGATGGGGTGATGTTCGAAAACGAGATCATGGAGATTGACCCTCCGCCGTTCGATCATCGAATTGGGCATGTCGCTATCGCGACCACCGACATTGAGCGGACAGTCAGGTTCTACAACACGCTCCTTGGACGGTTGCCCAGGGAGAGGCGTTTCAACCTTGCGCGTCCAACGCTCGATCAGGCGGCTAACCTCGACAACGTCAAGGTGAGCGTCGCCTGGTACACCATCGGCAATTTGGAACTTGAGGTCTGGCAGTATCTGAACCCGGCGCCCACGCCGCTCGACAAGCCTCGTCCCATCGATGCGCCCGGCTACAACATGATTGTACTCGACGTAAGCGACCTTGCTGCCGCCAGCGCACAGCTTGCCGCCGCGGGCGCCGTGATCGAGGGCAAGCCCGTCGCCATGGATGGCGGACACATGGCGTTTGGCCGCGATCCCGACGGAAACCTGATTGGCCTGCTGGCGTCTCCACCGGGATCCGCATTTTCGTCGGCGAACTTCGAGAGCCGGGAAAAGCCTCCAACGGCGCCGGGTTGATGCGTTCTGGTCCGTGAGGGCCTTGTCTTGTTCCAGTTTCGCGCCGCACGGCGGGGCCGGAATTCACGGAGGTTGGAATGTTCAAACGGATTGCGCGCACCGCGCGCCTGGCGGCCGTCGGCGTCGGCCTTGTCGCCTGTCAGGCGGTTCCTCAGCAGGACAACGCGCCGGTTGAGACGCTGGCGCGAACAGCGCCTCTTCGTGCGCCCTCGGCTCCGGGCGTCGATGCGCCTGAGCTTGCGCATCTCGGCCAGTATCCGGTCGGCACAACGCTCGAGACGTTTGTGTTGCCGGCGCGCGCTGCACTGACCGCTGACGGCGTTGCAAAGGCGAAGCTCGAGACCGCGTCGCGCAAATTGACGGCGCGAGTCTGGTATCCGGCGCAGGTCTCTCCGGGCGCGCAGCCGATCAGCTACGCTCATACGCCTGTATCCCCCGGAAGCGGCGGCGGTCAGTTGCTGACGCCGGGTATCGCGTTTCCCGATGCGCAACCCGTTGAAGCGACCGTGTTCCCGCTGGTCGTCGTGTCTCACGGATACGGCGGCTGGAGCGAGTCGATGAGCTACCTCACCGAGAATCTTGCCTCAAAGGGCTATGTGGTTGTTGCAATCGATCATCTCGACATGCGCTCAGGGGCCGGCACGAACGGCCAGATTGACTTCAGCAACGTCTTAATGGATCGCGCACGCGACCAGCGTGAAGTCATCGCGGCGCTGGTGAGGAACTCCAAAATCGCAAAGCTTGGCTATGTGCGCCTCATCGACGCCGAAAAAATCGGACTGATCGGATATTCGATGGGAGGCTACGGCGCTCTTGCAACCGCCGGCGCGGAGTATGATCCGGCTAGCCCCACGCTGAAACTCATTCCAGCCGGCGGGAGCGCAATACTGCTTCAGGATAGCGGACCGGACGTCAGCGCCGACATCAAGGCTCTGGTGACGATTGCGCCGTGGGGCGGTCAACCGCCTCTGCGCATGTGGACAGCCGCTGCACTCAAAAAGATCCAGTCACCCGTCCTCGTCATCGACGGCGATCAGGATGACATTGTCGACTTTGCAACGGGCGTGCGCTGGGTATTTGAGCAGCTGTCGGCGGATCGTCGCCTTCTGGTGTTTCAGGGGGCCCGACACAATGTCGGCAACATTCCTGCTGCGCCCGATTTCGCCGGGCCCTTTTCGGCGTTCGAGTCGTTTGCCGAGCCGATCTGGCGCACCGACCGGATCAACGCGATCAATCAGCACTTCGTGACTGCTTTTCTCGACCTCAATCTCAAGGGAGATACGTCGAAGGGGGCGTTCCTCAATGTCCCAACGCAGCAGTCCAAGGACGGAGTCTGGAAGGGCCCATCGACCAACGGCATAACCGCGGGAGATGCGCAGCCCGGATACTGGCGCGGGTTTCAGCCGCGCTGGGCGCTTGGCCTGGAGCTGCACCACCGCAAGGCGGAGTAGCGTGTGAAGGCGGCCCTTGCGCTCCTGGCGCGTTGCCCTCTGCGCAAATCAACCCGCTTGCCCGCGAATACTGCGAGCCTCGGAGATCGGCGAAAAACGCCCGCCGGCCGGCGAGATGCCAAATGGCGGCTTGGAGATCGCTTTCAGTCCGTCCAATTTCACTCAGGCATCTAAACTGACGCGCCGCCAACTGATCAGTTAAGGCGCCAGCTGCGGCGACATGCCGAAGCGCTGGTGCATCAGCGTCGAGGACACCACGCGTTGGATGCGGCCTTCATAGGCGGGGCGCTGGTCGGGCGGGCAGGTTTTCATTTCCTCGAATGCCTGGCGCGCCTTGGCGGGGTCGAAGATCGGCTGTTCGTCGAGCGCGCGCGAGGCGAGAACGTCGGCCAGCATCGTCATCATCGGATCGCCGGGGCCGGCGGGCGGGGAGGTGAAGGGGTGTTTCTCGCGGTTGTAGACCTCCTCGATCAGCACATCCTTCGCCGCCTCGCGGAGCACGTGCTTCTCGCGATAACCCTTGGTCTTCATGGCGATGGGAACGCGGGCGGCGTAGTGGGCGACGTGATGGTCGAGGAAGGGCACGCGACCCTCGATCGAATGCGCCATCTCCATCCGGTCGCCGAGGAAGGAGAGGATGAAGTTGGCAAGGTGCGTCTTGGAGTTGACGTAGAGCCCCTGGTGCAGCCGGTCGCGGCCTGCAATGGCCATCGACAGCGGCAGGCTGTCGAGCACGTCGGCATAGACGGACTTGCCCTTCACGAGGCGCTTAACGTCGTCGCGCAGCCAGGTCGAGGTCGTGACGCCCATGGCGCCGTAGGTTTCGATGAAGGAGGGCAGATAGCCGAGACGTTTCACCACTTCGGCAAACATCGGGTTATCCGCTGCCTGCTGCATGAAGATGGAGCGGGTCGCCGCGTTGGCCTCGAACATCTGCGCGATCAGAGCCTCCGTTTCCTTCGGCGTGCGGCCGTCGGGATGGTGCAGCAGGACATCGCGCCGGAAGGTGGCGTAGCCGCCGAGCAGTTCGTCCGACCCCTCGCCGGTGAACACCACCTTGAGGCCGGCGTCGCGCACCGCCTTGCTGAGCAGGAATTTGGCGGCGCCGTGCCCGTTCAGCATCGGCATCTCGGCATGCCAGACGGCGTCGGAATAGGCGTCGGCCAGGTCGTGGCGTGTGATCGGCACCTGATGGTAGGAGGCGCCGACGAACTCGGCCTGCTTGCGGGCGATCGGGGATTCGTCCCATAGCGGATTGTCGAAGGCGAGCGTGTAGGCGCGGATCGGCCGTTGCATCTGGCGCTGGGCGAGGCCGAGCACGGCGCACGAATCGATGCCGCCGCTGAGATAGCAGCCGACCTCGACATCGGCGACCATCCGTTCGCGCACCGCATCGCTCAGCACCTCGCGGAAGCCGGCGACGACTTCGGCTTCAGAGCGTTTGTCGGCCGCCGTCTCTTCGGTGGTCGGAAAATCCCAGTCCCAATAGCGGTAAATCTGTACGTCGTTGCCGCGTGCGATTGCGTAGCAGCCCTGCGGCACCGAGCGGATGCCCGCGAAAAGCGTACGCTCGTGGTTTCGGAAGATGTAGAGGTCCTGCCAGGCGGCCTCGGCATCCCATGCGGCGGGGACGCCGAGCGCGAGCAGCGCCTTGATCTCGGAAGCGAACAAGACGCCATCGGGCGTCACTGCGTAGAATAGCGGTTTGATGCCGAAGCGGTCCCGGATCGCGATCATGATGTCGCGGCGCTGGTCGGCGATCAGCACAGCGAACTCGCCGCGCAGTTGTTCGGTCGCGCGCATGCCGTGCTGAAGGTAGAGATGCAGCGCGATCTCGCTGTCGGAGTCCGTCTTGAACTTGCTGCCTTTGCTGCGGAGCTCGTCACGGATCGTCCGGTAGCCGTAGAACTCCCCGTTGACGGCAAGATGCACGTCGCCCTCGGCGTTCGACATCGGCTGGTCGCCATTGCCAAGGCCGATGATGGAGAGCCGGGTGTGGCCGAGGAAGAAGCGGCCATCGCTCCAGTGTCCCTGGCCGTCGGGCCCGCGGTGGTCGAGGGCGTCGAGCGCCTTCTTGATGCGTTCCCGGGACAAGGGCTTGCGTGTAATCCCGCCGATCAGTCCGCACATGCGGGCGTCTCCTCGGCGGCGCCTGCCCGGAAGGGGGGTCCGCTCTTTGTTGTCATGAGGATGCAACCCGCGCCTCACCGCAAGGTCGTGTCAAGATTGCGTAGGGTCAGGCGCTGCGGGAGGCCGGTCACTCGATTCGCCCCGCGGCGGAGTCCTCAACCTGGCGCTGGCGTAGGCAGATCCGTCGACGCCTGCCCGAACGCGTACTTCCAGCCTAGCGGCGTGCGAACGTAGGTGTCGCTGAACCAGAGGCGGCGGTCGAAGGACTGGCCGCTCTTGCGCGAGCCCTTGAGCCAGAGACGGGCGGTGACGATGGCGGTGTTCGGGCCGTAAAGGCGAACTTCCTGCGTGCCGTCGTCTTCGACCTGGCGTTCATAGACGATGGCCTTGTCGCGTGCGCTTTTAAGCAGGTCGTTGCGGGTGACGACCGCGCCGGCGCCGAGAATGAGGATCATGTGGTCGTGAAGGATGGCGGCCATGCCATCGGCGTCGTTGCGCTCGACGGCGGCCTGATAGGCGGTGTCGAGGGCTGCGACCTGCCGGCGGTCGGTCGCGGGATCGGCATTGGCTGCGGGGCTCATGGCGAGCGCCGCTGCGGCGAGGAGGGCGGTGCGAAGGGGCATCGATGTCTCTGTGTCATGGCGAGACGAATGTTATCAGGCGGCGGGCCGGGCGAGGCATGCGTTTTTGGAATGGGCCCGTCGAATAAAAAGCCCGGCGCAAGGGCCGGGCTTTTTCAGATCAGATCAATGCTGGAGGCGCTTACAGCCCCTGGCCAGGAGGCGCTTACAGCCCCTGGAATGTGTCGCACTGGTTCGGGTCGCCGGACTTGTAGCCGCGTTGCAGCCATTCGACGCGCTGGGCGGATGAGCCGTGGGTGAAGCCTTCGGGCTGCACGCGGCCGCCGCCGCGTTTCTGCAGCGTGTCGTCGCCGATGGCGTTGGCGGTCTTCATGCCTTCCGCGAACTCGCCGGCTTCGAGCGCAACCTCGCCTCCTGAGGCTGCCGCGGCGCTGGCGGCCCACATGCCGGCATAGCAGTCGGCCTGAAGTTCGAGGGCGACGGAGTACTGGTTGGCTTCGCCCTGGCTGCGCGCTGCCTGCTGGGCCTGCCGCACCTTCTGCGAGGCGCCGGTCAGCGTCTGGACGTGGTGGCCGAACTCGTGGGCGATGACGTAGGCCTTTGCGAAGTCGGCGCCGGATGCGCCGAGCTGCTGTTCCATTTGTTGCCAAAAGGCGAGGTCGATGTAGACGGTCGAATCGTTCGGGCAGTAGAAGGGGCCCATCGCAGCCTGGCCGTAACCACAACCCGTTCCGGTGCCCTGTTCGTAAAGGACGACCTTGGGCGGCGTGTAGCCGCTCATCTTGGCGCCCCAGACGTCGTTGATGTTGGCGCCGATGACGTCGACGAACTGTCCGGCCTGGTCTTCGGGCGTGCCGACCTTGCCCTGTTCCTGGGAACCGGCGCCGCCGAACTGGCTGGCGATCTGCTGGGTGGTGTTGAGATCGATGCCGAACAGGAAATAGCCGAGCAGGCCGATGATCAAGACGCCGATGCCGCCGCCGGCCATGACGCCGCCCCCAAGACCGCGCCGGTCCTCAACGCCTCCGCCTCGACGTCCGCCCATCCAACGCATTGATCAGTCTCCGGTGCTGCTGCCGCGGTAACCTAAGCGAAAACGCCCGGCGGGCGAAGCGGGAGGCGCCGAACGAGTGCTGGGTAGGCTGATTTGATGGTTATTGCTGGCTTTTTCGAGGGTGACGGGAGACAGGCGCCTTTCCTGCATGTCATGCGGCCATGAGCGATTTTTCTCTTCAACTCAAACAGGCGCAGGGCTCGGACGAATGGGGCTTCATCGTCCGCGACCACACCGGCGCGGCGCGCCTTGCGCGCAGGTTCTTTCCGGACCGGCTGACGGCGGAGCTGAGCGGCCAGGCGGCGATACGCGTCATGAAGGCCGAACAAACCGACGCAGCCAAGCTGCGCGCAAAAAGCAGGGCGCAGGCCATTGCCAAGCCAAAGCAGCGCCTGTTTCGTCCGTCCGTCCTCCGATTTGTCTTCCGCACAAGGCTTTCGCTTGGCGCGCGGCGAAACGCGGCGGCGGCAAACTACGCTGCGGGACAGGGCTCGCCTGTTTCATGGCAGGAGGGGCTGCCGATCGTCAGGCAGCATCTCGCGCGTGGCCTCAGCTTGAGAGACGCACTGAGGGCTGCGAACGAAAACCTGCGGCTGGCGGGCAACTCCGTGCAGCCGGCGGCGGGGGCGCTCTCTACCTCTCTCTATGACTGGTACGGGCGCGCGATGAACGCGGAAGCCCGGGCGGCCGGGCGCCACTAACCCACGACGCACCAAAATCGCAGGACGTCGCGATATGCGCGCCCGGAACGACGTAAGTCGCCCGGATGGCGGAATCGCCGCTGCTCAATGTCAGTTACGACGCTGACCGGGCATCTCCCGGCGTGATTGTCTCCGCCCATTAAAGAGCGCCACAGGAGATAATCATATGCTCAAACGCTATGTGATCGAACGCGACATTCCCGCCGTCGGGTCGATGACCAAACCTCAGCTGAAAGGCGCCGCGGAAACCTCGAATTCGGCGCTGTCCAAACTCGCGCCGAAGGTCCAGTGGCAGCATTCCTACGTGGCCAAGGACAAGACGTTCTGCATTTACCTGGCGGAAGACGAAAACGCGATCCGGGAGCACGCCAAGCTTTCCGGCTTCCCGGCGTCGAAAATCACCGAAGTCAGCACGATCATAGACCCCATCACGGCCGCGAACTGAGTGTGATACAGCCCAAGCGGGGGTAGGCGGCGGCCGATGCTGGATGTCTGTGTCGTTCTTCTGGACGATGGCTATGCCTCGACGGCTTTGATGCCGATCGAGGTATTCCACTCTGCCGGAGCCTTGTGGCGCGAGCTCAAGGGCGAAGCCCCTGAGCCGCGCTTCCGTGTCGTCACGGCCTCGATCGACGGCAGGGCCGTTCGCAGCCCGTACGCCGGGATGACGATGTCGCCGCAGTATGGCATCGCGGATATCGAGCGCGCGGACATCGTGATCGTGCCGACATCGGGCCTCGAACTCGACGGCAAGCTGGCCGAGAACAACGCGATCGTCCCGTGGCTGCAGAAGCACCATGGCGCCGGCGCCTATGTGGCGGGCGTGTGCATGGGCGCGGCTTACCTCGCCGAAGCCGGGCTGCTGGACGGCAGGCGAGCGACCACGCACTGGGCGGTGGCCGCCGATCTGCGCCGGCGCTATCCCAAAGTTGACTGGTGCGTCGATCACATGCTCACCGAGGACAATCGCGTGCTGTGCAGCGGCGGCCTCACCGCGGCGGCGGATGTAAGCCTCTACCTCGTCGAGAAGCTGTGCGGACACGAGATCGCAGTGCAGACGGCGAAGGCGCTGCTTCTGTCGATGCCGCGGACGCACCAGTCCGGGTACGCTGTGTTGCCCTTGTCGCCGCCGCATGGCGATGACCGCATCCGGCAGGTCGAGGCTTTTATTCAGTCGCGCTTTGCGGACAGCATCAACAACGAGCAGCTGGCTGAGCTTGCTTGCATGAGCGAGCGCACCTTCCTGCGCCGGTTCAAGGCGGCGACGGGCCGCGTGCCGGCGGCCTACCTGCAGGCCGTGCGGGTGGAGGCGGCGAAGGCGATGCTGGAGCTGGAGTCGGCCTCGGTGCAGACTGTGTCGCAGAATGTGGGATATGAGGACGCCTCGTTCTTCCGCACGCTGTTCAAGCGGGAGACGGGCATGACGCCGGCCGAATACCGCGCGCATTTCGCGGCGTTCAACGTGCGCCAGCCGGACAGCGTCGATCTCAGCAAGGTCTAGTCACCTGCCTGTCGCAATGCGTTTGCCGAAACGATCCGAGGGTCTGTGACAAGACTGTTGCGGCCTTGCCTGGCCGCCAGCTCGGCGTAGCTTGTCGCCATGCAGATCACGATCACCGTCGCGACGCGCGGACCGGGACTCTACGAGTTCACCGACGAGGCGGCGAAGTTCGTCCGCAAGTCTGCCGTCGGCGAAGGGCTGCTGACGTTGTTTGTTCAGCATACGTCATGCTCCATCGTCATCCAGGAGAACGCCGATCCGGATGTGAGGCGCGACCTGCAGGAATTTTTCCGGCGGCTGGCGCCGCATACTGACGATCCGGCCATGAGCTGGGTGACGCATCGCACAGAGGGACCGGACGACATGCCGGCGCATATCAAGGCGGCGGTGCTGCCGACGTCGGTGTCGATTCCCATCGTTGACGGCAGGCCGGCGCTGGGAACGTGGCAGGGCGTCTATCTGTTCGAGCATCGCGACGAGCCCCAGTCGCGGCGCGTGGTGGCGCATATCTCGGGCTGATCAGCCGCCGGGGTTCAGGATCATGAGCGTCGAGGTGGCGTGGGCGAGGAGCTTGCCGGCCTTGTCGGTGACTTTCGATTCCGCGAGCACGATGCGCGCCCCGCGATTGATGACGCGGCCTTCGCAGGCGACGGCGCCGCTGTCGGCCATCACGGCGCGCGTGTAGCCGACCTTGATTTCGAGCGTGGTCGGGACTTCGCCGGGGTTCATGGTGGTCTGCGCGGCGGTCCAGCAGGCAGCGTCCATCAGCGTGGCGGCGAATCCGCCGTGGACGAGGCCGATCGGGTTGACATGCTGCGGGCCGGGAAGGCCATCGAAATGGCAAGCGCCCGGTTCGACGGACAGGAGGCGGATGTCCAACAGCGCAGCGATCGGCGCGCGGGGGGCGTTTGCGGCGAGGGCTTTCTGAAGGCGTTCCAGGCCAGGAAGCTGCTGCCACTCTGGCGGGTGGGTGAACTCCTCCCAGGTGACGGTGTGGCTGTGCGTCTTGTTCATGGTCTAGGCTGCGATGCGGCGGCGAGCGCGCCAGAGATGCATTCCGGCATAGATCACCAGGCCGATGGCGATCCAGATAAAGAAGCGGATCTGCGTGGCGGGCGGCAGGCTGATGAAAAGGTAGATGCAGCCGAGAATGGCTATGGGCGCCAGCACCCAGGCGATCGGCGTGCGGAAGGGTCGCGCGCGCGAGGGGTCGCGCACGCGCATCACCATCAGGCTGACGGCGACGGCGATGAAGGCGGCGAGCGTGCCAGCGTTGGCCAGCGCTGCGATCTCACCCAGCGGCAGGAGACCGGAGAGAACCGAGACCAGCGCCGCGGTCGCGATGGTGACGACGACAGGCGCACCGCGCTTTTCGTTCACCGCGCCAAGCCAGCGAGGCAGCAGCCGGTCTCGCGACATGACGAAGAAGATGCGGCTCTGGCCGAACAGGAAGGCAAGGATGACGGTCGGCAGCGCCAGTACTGCGACACCGGCCACAGCGGTTGCGACTTCAGGATAGCCGAGCGTGCGCAGGATATGCGCCAGCGGCTCGTCGCTCTGGGCGAAGTCGGCGGGCGCCATGGCGCCGACGGCGGCGGCGGCGACAGCCATGTAGAGGGCGGTGCAGACCACCATGGAGCCGACGACGCCAATGGCGAGGTCGCGCGAGGGGTTCTTGGCTTCCTCGGCAGCGGTGGAAACCGCATCAAAGCCATAGAAGGCAAAGAAGATGATGGAGGCTGCAGCCATGACGCCGATGCGGGCGCCGTCGGCGGTCGTGGTCGCGGCAAAGCCGTTGGGCATGAAGGGCGTAAAGTTTGCGGCGTTAAAGTGCGGCAGGGCCAGCGCGAGGAAGACCAGCAGGGCGGCGATCTTGAGGACGACCAGCGCGGTGTTGACGGCGGCGCTCTCACGCGTGCCGACGCACAGCATGCCGGCGACAAGGAAGAGAATGAGGATGGCCGGCACGTTGATGATGCCGCCCGCATCGGGGCCGGCTGTCATCGCCACGGGAAGCTGGACGCCGAGGCCATTCAGGAAACCTACGGCATAGCCTGACCAGCCGACGGCGACGGCGGCGCAGACCACGGAATATTCCAGGATCAGCGCCCAGCCGATCACCCAGGCGACCAACTCGCCGATGGCGACGAAGGAATAGGTGTAGGCGCTGCCCGAGGCCGGCATCATGCTGGCGAGCTCGCCATAGCAAAGCGCGACGCAGGCGCAGATCGCTCCGGCGATCAGGAAGGAGATCATCACGGCGGGGCCCGCGCCATCGGCGCCGACGCCGATCAGCGTGTAGATGCCCGTGCCGACGATGGCGCCGACGCCCAGGGCCACAAGCTGGATCGGGCCGAGCGTGCGGCGCAGTTTCGGGCCATCGCCCTCATGCGCGGTTTCGATCGGTTTGCGCGTCCACAGCCCCATGTCGCCCTCCGGTCTGGCGCGGGCACTGAAGCATGAGTTGTGGGGAAAGGCAGCCCCTGGATTCGAGTCGCGCGCGCGGCGGCGATACGCTAATTCCAGCGTGCATCTTGGTTGAGGGAGTGCGGGAATGACTCATCCCATTCGCGTCGGAATCGGCGGCTGGAGTTTCGAGCCGTGGGACGAGACGTTCTATCCCGCTGGCCTGCCGAAGTCGCGGCAGATGGAATACATGAGCCGCAAGATGACGGCGGTGGAGGTCAACGCCACCTATTACTCGTCGTTCAAGCCCGAGACATTCGCGAAGTGGCGCGAGGCGTCGCCCGACGGCTTCATGTTCAGCCTGAAGGCGCATCGCTTTTCCACCGTGCGCAAGACACGCGACGACATGAAGAAGTCGATCGACCTGTTTCTCGGGCAGGGCGTCACGGCGCTGAAGCACAAGCTGGGGCCGATCAACTGGCAGTTCCCGCCGACGCGGAAGTTCGAGCGGGAATATTTCGACGCGTTCCTGTCGCTGTTGCCGAAGGAGAAGGACAGGATCCCGTTGCGCCATGCGCTGGAGGTGCGCAATGCGACCTGCAATGATCCGGCCTTCCTCGACCTGCTGTCCAAGCACGGCGCTACGGTCGTCTATGCCGATCATGATGAATACCCGATGATCCGCCACGACGGCGCGGACTTCGCGGTGACGCGGATGATGCGCGCCCAGCCGGGCGAGGCGACAGGATATCCAAAGGCCGGCATCGATGCGTTCGCCAAGCTCTATCAGGGTTGGTCGAAGACGCAGGACGTGTTCGCCTTCTTCATCTCGGGTGCGAAGGAGCGCAATCCGACGGCGGCGCTGGCGTTGCAGGAGAAGCTCGGCATCACGCCGAAAACGTCGAAAGAGGCGGACGACATGGTTGCGGGGAAGTCGGGCGCTTCCCAAGTGAAGCCACGCGCAAGCGCAGCGGTGAAAAGCGCTCCGGCAAAGAAGGCGCCGGCCAGTAAGGCCAACGCCGCGAAGACGGTTGCCCCGAAGAAGAAGGCGCCGCCGAAAAGGAAGAGGTGAGGCGCCATGAGGTTGAACCAGATCACCGTTCCTCTGGTCGACTACGAAAAGAGCGTCGCATTCTACAAGCTGCTGGGCTTGAAGCTGATCGTGGATTCGCCGCCGCGCTATGCGCGCTTCGAAATGCCGGACGGCGACGGAGGCGAGCCGGCGACGTTCTCGATCGAGAAGGTAGACGGCTGGAAGGGCGGGGACGGGCCGGAGATCTGGTTCGAAAGCGACCGGCTGGATGAGCTGGTGGCCGAGCTCAAGGCCAAAGGCGTCAAATTCGAAAGCGAGCCGGAGACGATGAGCTATCTCTGGCGCGTGGCGCACCTGCGCGATCCGGCGGGCAATCGCATCACGCTCTACCATGCCGGCGAGAACCGGCGTTTCCCGCCGTGGCGGGTGAAATAGTCAGGACAGCTTTTCTTCCAACCATTGCGTCAGCTGCGCACGGCGCGCGGGTGTGGTTTTCCGCCCGACCTCCCGGGCGATGTCGGCCAGCGAAACGGATTGCAGCTCCGCTCGCCATGCCGTTTCCGCCTTGCGGAAGACCGAGGTGATCTCGCACGGCTTGCGAAAGTCCGAACCGGCGCAGGGACCTTGCTGGCGTATCTCCGAACAGCGGAAAGGCGGTTCATCGCCCTCGATCGCTTCGATGATGTCCCACACGGAGATGTCGCTTGCGGGCCGGGCGAGGCGATACCCGCCGCCGGCGCCGCGCACGGATTCTACCACGCCGGCGCGCGCCAGCGCCTGCATGTGCTTCGCCATGTAGGCGGGCGCGAGAGAGTGGAATTCGGCAAGCGCCGCGGCGGGAAGGCCGACGCCGGGCGGCAGAGCGGCGAGAAGCGTGCACGCGTGCGCGGTCCACTCGACGCCTTCACTCATTTTCATCGTCGGGCCATCTCCGGAAGCGATTCCCTATTGCGGACATATAGCATCCGAGTTATAGCGGATACAAGATATCCGATTAATGGAGGCGCGCCGTGGCCGAATCCCAGAGGAAGGTGAACATTGTGGGCGGCGGCATCGCCGGTCTGCTTGCATCCATCGAGCTGGCGCGGTCGGGCGCACAGGCGACAGTGTTCGAAGCAGCTGCCGAGCTGGGCGGGCGGGCGCGAACGAAACAGGTCGACGGATTTTCGCTGAATCAGGGCCCGCACGCACTTTACATCACGGGAGCGTTCAAACGCGAGCTCGACAGGCTTGGCATTCCCTACACCGGGCAGAGGACAAATCCGGCGGAGCCGCAGGGTCTCTATCGCCGCCGGCTGTATCGCCTGCCGACGTCGCTATCGACGCTGGCTTTCTCCAGCCTGTTCAGCGTCAGCGAGAAGCTGGCTTTCGCTGGCGTGCAGAAGGCGGTGATCGATGGCGCAACGGGCACGGAGAGTTTTGCCCTCTGGCTCGACGGGCAGGACCTGTCGCCTCTGGTGCGCGCGGCGATGGAAGCGATCGGCAGGGTGTCGAGCTATGCCAACGCGCCGACGCTGGTTCATGCGGCGGCGATGCTGGACCAGATCCGGCGCGGGTTGAAAGGCGTGCTCTACATAGATGGCGGCTGGGCGGCGATCGTCGCAGCGCTGGCGAAGGCTGCGACAGAGGCCGGGGCCGAGCTGCGGACCGGCGCCGCGGTAGAGCGCGTGACTGTCGAGGGGCGGCAATCGAGGGTCGTCCTTGCAGACGGGTCCGAGCATGTAGCGGACGCAACCTTGCTGTCGCTGGGCCCGAATGAAGCGGCGCGGCTGGCGCCCGGGATAACGTCGCTGGCCGGCTATGCGGAGGACGCCATCCCGATCCGCGCCAATGTGCTTGATCTTGCGCTGGAGAGACTGCCGGAGGGCGCGAAGTCCTTTGCGCTCGGCATCGACCAGCCGATCTATTTCTCCGTTCATACCTATGCGGCGAAGCTGGCGCCTGTAGGCGGCGCGGTCGTGCACATCGCGAAATACCTGCCGGTCGATGAGACGCCGGGCCGCGACGCGATCAGCGAGCTTGAGACCGTGGCCGATCTTGCCATGCCGGGCTGGCGCGAGGTGGAGAAACGCCGACAGGAGCTGCGCGGCATGGTGGTTGCGAACGCCGTCGTGCGGGCGGACAAGGCTCGCCCGGATGTTGCGCTCGCCGACGCGCCTGGCGTCTTCATCGCCGGCGACTGGGTCGGCGGGGAGGGCATGATTTCGGATGCATCGGCCGCAAGCGCGGTCGCCGCATCGGCGTCGATCCGGCGGTGGCTGTCGGGCGTGACCGCCGCTCGGGCCGCCTAACCCGGCGTGCTAACGCTGAGGCTGGCGATCGGCGGCGAGAATTGTTTCGGCAACAGCGTCCACCAGCGCGCGGGGCCGTTCATCTTTTCGGCGTAGGCGCCGGCGTCAGCGCCCACGCCGACGAAGACGTCGCCGCGCTGCGGCCCGCGCCGGATGGCGCCGCCGGTATCCTGCGCGACCAGCAGTTTCTGGAAAGCATAGCCGCTGTACGCGCCATCGACGAAGACCACGGCGCCGTAGGGATGGAAAGCCGGGTCGACCGCGATCGAGCCCATCGGCGTCAATGAAATGCCTGCCGCGCCCTTGGGCCCGGCGGTGAGGTCCGTCACGGTTTCTTCCTGGAAGAAGACATAGGACGGATCGGCGTTGAGCGCCTGCTTCTGTTCGCCGGGATTGGTGTCGAGCCACTGGCGAAAGCCGCTCCAGGTTGCGCTGGCGAGACGTCCCGCACTGCGGAGCGCGCCGAGCGCGGAGTTCCACTTGTAGCCGTTCTGCGCCGCGAACTGGGCGCGCGCCTCCGTGCCGTCCTGGAATTTCAGGCGGCCGGAGCCCTGGACCTGCAGGTTGTAGACATCTGCAGGGTGCGCATAGGCGATGATCTGGCCCTGATAGGGCGTGATGGCTTCGCGCTTGGGATAAGGTTCAATCCGGCTGCCGTTCTGTTTGCCGTTGAGCGTGCGGGGCGCGCCGCGCAGCGCCTCGTTGTCGAAGGCTTCGGCGAAGGCGCCGAGATCGACCGTCACCATGTCCGGCGGACGGGAGAGAAGCGGCTCGGTGAAGGGCGGCGACCAGGAGCGGCTGGCCTGGATGACCGGTTCGAAATAGGCGGTGAGTTTCTGTTCGCCGCCGCCATTCACCATTGCAGCGTCGAAATAGTTCTCGAAGAACCAGCGCTCCTGTCCTGGCTGTATGGTGCTGGCGGCGTCGCACGCGTTGAACCAGTTTCCGACCGGGCCGCCATAGCGGCCGCCGGTGAGCGCGGCGTCCGGCGTGCGCATTTTCCACGAGGCGCACTGGCGCTTGAACGCGATGAGGGCAGGAACCATGTCGGCTTGCGCCCAGCCGGGTATGTCGGAAAAACGCGCCGGGGTCAGGGTGAAGTCCGGCGGCGCTGGCACGGGGGGCGTCACGGGCGGTTGTGCCGGGCGCGTGACAATGCCGGGACGCCGGATCGGCGCCGGCGACGGGCTGGAGGCGCAGGCGGATACGGCAAGCGCCAGAAAGAAAAGTGGGATGGCGCGGCGGGTCATACGCGTCTCCTGCAACAAATCGGGCAGCCCCGCCCGCTAGGCCTACTGGATGAAGGAAGGGTAGCGCGAAATTGTGGCGGGTCGAGCCTGCTTATCACGAACCCTATACGGGACTTATCTGGGAGTTGGCGGCAAGGCCGGTCGGGCCTGCGCCGCCGGAACGTTGGCGACTATGCCGGCGAGATTGCCTTCCTCGCCCGCAGGAATGAGTTCGTAGAAACCGGTGAGCTTGACCTGCACCACTACGGGCTTTTCGCTGGAGTTGGAGAACTGCCAGCCCTGGATCCCGTCAAACGGCGCCGTCAGCGCCCCCTGCTGGCTGAGGCCGTAAGCCTGCTTGTAGGTGGCGACCGTCATCTGTTCGCCCTTCACGTCCGGCGTGGTGTGGCCGTGGAAGTCGTAATGGAAGTCGTTCGCCTTGTCCGCGCCGATCACCTGCCATTCGTAGATCAGCGTCGCGCCTTCCTTCATGTGCACCTTGTACTCAAGCTCCGACCCTTTGGCGCCTCCGAGGAAATCGGTGAGCGGGATCTCGATCACGTCCGAGCGCAGCGGAACGTCGTACTCGCGCGCGAGCGGACCGGAGCTGGTGTTGGTGTCGATCTTTTTCTCGTCCGGCGCCCAGAGGCGGGCGATGCCGGAAAGCTTGCCGATGCCGAGCGGATCGACATTGAATTCGGCAGGCATAATGGCGCCGACCACGATCAGCGCTCCCGCCACGAGGCCGCCCCCGGCGATGAGCGAGAGCGTCTTTCCCGACACCTTGAGCTGGACCGGGGCGATGGGTTGCGTCGATGGCTGGTCGGTCATCTTGCGTCTCCAGCGAGAAAGTAACCCGCAAGCTGTTCGCCCGCCAGCACTATGCCGGCGAGAAAAAGCAGGGCATTGGCGGCGACGGCGTAGCGGCCGAAGCTTTTCGTCGTGCGCCAGAAGGTCATGACGACGAGGATCAGCGACAGCGCGATCAGCTGGCCGATCTCAACGCCGATGTTGAACGAGATGAGATTGGGGATGAGGCCGTCAGGGTTGAGACCCAGCGCCTGAAGCTTGGTGGCGAGGCCAAGGCCGTGGACCAGGCCGAAGCCGCCAACCGCAATGCGGTTGTCGATCTCGAAGCCGATCTTGCGGAAGCCGCCGAGGTTCTCGAACGCCTTGTAGGAGACGGACAGCCCGATCACCATGTCGACAAGGTGAGACGATACGCCGAGATCGAAGATCACGCCCAGCAGCAGCGTCGTCGAATGCCCGACCGAGAACAGGGTGACGTAGAGCAGCACGTCCTTCAGGCGGTAGAGGAAGAAGATCACGCCGACGAGAAAGAGCAGGTGGTCGTATCCCGTCACCATGTGCTTGGCGCCGAGATAGAGGAAAGGGAACGGGTCCGCTCCACGGGTCGCCGCCACGAACGCCGCATCGGTTCCGCCAATGGCGTGGGCGAGGGCGGGCGGGGCGATCAGCAGGAAAGCGAGAACCGCGAGGGCAAAGTGGCGCTGACGCATCGATACCCGCGACTGAAAATGCAGATGCCCGGCTATCACGCACGGCAAGTTGTATGCAATCACATGTTTGACAGCAGCAGCGCCGCTGTCGAGCAGGTGTAGAATCTGCGATAGATGGCTGACGACAGCCTTGGAGATTTGCTTGAACCGCTCGCTTCGTTTGGCCCTTGGCGCCGCCGCGATCACCCTGCTCACGGCAGGCGTCGCCTTTGCACACCATAATCCCATGGATGGTTATGACGCGAATGCGCCGGTGGTGCTCAGCGGCGAGATCGTGAAAGTGGAATGGAGCGATCCGCACGTGCAGGTGCACATCAAGGCCGCCGACGGCAAGCAGTGGAGGGTCCAGGCCGCTCCGCCCGTGACGATGCGGGAGAACGGCCTCGATGAGGCCTCGTTCGGCGCCAAGGAAAAGGTTGTCATTCGCGCCTACAAGGCAGTCGACAAGGCCTGCAAGCCGGAGTGTCTCGCGGGCGGCGTGGACATCACCTTCGCCGATGGGCTGAAACTCAAAGTGGATGGTACGCACGCCAAGGACGGCGCGAAGGCGGTGCACGACCAGCGTGTCGCAGCGCGGGCGAAGCTGAAGCTGTAGCGGCTATTCGTCCCACTGGAAGACGTCGTCCAGTTTCGCGCCAAAGACATGTGCGATGCGAAAAGCGGCTTCGAGCGAGGGAGAATATTTTCCGGCTTCTATCGCGGCCACCGTCTGGCGCGTCATGCCGATCTTCTCGGCCAGTTCGCTTTGGGTCATCTCGCCGTGCTCGAACCGGAGCTTCCGGATCTGGTTGGTGATCGGCAGGCCTTTGGGCTTCTTCGGCACGTTCAGGCGCCCCGACGAAACATGACGATCTGTGCGATCGCAACGGCGATTGCGGCGATCGCCATCGTCAACACGCCGAGATAGACCGTCGCCATGAAGTTGGATCCGGGGACGTGGGTGGCGAGGACGACGACAACCATGCCAAGCATCATCACGTAATACCCCACAGTGTGGGAACGCGCCTGAATCAGCTTTTCGCGTTCGTCGCGCGGCGTGCGTGCGTCGGCCGGGTTGAGCATTGCGGCGATCGCGTGCAGCGCCGCCTGCAGCACGATCAGCGCGATGACGCTCGAAAGGCCGAGGTGAAATGACTGCATGCTGTACGGGTGCACCAGCCCGGTTGCGAGTGCTGCGTAATAGCTGCCGAAGCAGATGATCACCGAAGCCAGCGTGATCCAGGCGGACTTCTCGCGAAAAGACATGCGCGGCCCCGAAGCAAAATCATGCTTGACTCGATGTATAGAATCTTTTACATCGTGTCAGTGTTTCTTTCCACGGCATATCAGCCGATCCGGAACGCGACAACCGCGATTCCGCGGGGTCGGGGAAGGTGCGCTTGAAATGAAGGGGAACTCCATGAAGACGGGTATTGCGGTGTGCGGCCTCCTCGCGCTGACGATGGCGGCCTGTCATCCTGTTGGCGCCAATCCGCACGGGGCCGGAAGTCCTCACGCCATGGCGCAAGCGCATGCTGCGCCGCAATCGGGCGATGTCAGCGTGGACCTGCAGGGCGGCTATGACGAATGGCGCAAGAGTCCGTACATCCAACAATTCTACGATTTGACGAAGACGACTTTCGCAGGCGGCGCGGACAAGGTCGATTTCGCCCCCTACCAGGAAAAATCCTACGCGATCTTCCGCGCCTTCGGCGGATCGACAGGCGGAAGGGCCGGCGAAGAGGCGATGCTTGATCACCTCAAGGACATTCCTCGGCAGATCGTGGGCATCGTGAAGGATGATCCTTCGGTGCTCGAAAGCTACGACAAGTTCTGGATTGCGATGGCCGGCCCACCGTGAGGCGAGGCGGCATTTAAGACACGGCATGCAACGGAGATCGAAAATAAAGATCAGACACTCGGCTGGCCTTGCGGCTACTATCGCTGCTGCTTCCGCTTTCGGGGTCTTCGCCGCAGCTTCAGCGCAGCAGCATGGAGCAGCGCCCGCGACCAAGAGCCTGCAGGAGCATCCTGTTGCGGTCGAAGATCCGCGCTTGCGCGCATTGTATGATCTGTCCGTGACGGCGCGCGCCAGGGGCGCCGAAAAGGTCGACGCCGGACTCGACAACAAGGTGCGCGAGATGGCGCGCAACTATCCTGCCGGTCACGGCCTTAACGCCAAGGCCTGGGAGGATCATGTCGTCGACATGGCCGGCCAGATGCTCGCTATCGGCACGAAGGACCCGAAAGTCTTTCAGTCCTACGAGACCTTCGTCATCGGGCTGCGCGGACCGCAGTGAGTTTGGCGGAGAAGGGCGTCTAGCCTTCCGCGGCTCACATCGCTAGCTTCCGCTCTTCAAGCGGGAGGGCGGCATGTTGAAGCGTTTGGCGGGCGGGGCGGTGCTTGCGCTGGCGGCCTGCGCAACAACGACGAGCGTCGTCGCCACGCCGATTGCGACGCTGACGCCGACGACGGAGGTGACGAAGGAGTCGCTGCTGGCGCTGAACGCGCTGTGCACGGCGGGCGACACGGCGACCAGGTCGCTGACGCGCGATCTCAAGCTCGCGGGCGGCATGGGAACGGGCGGCTTCAAGGTCGATACGTCGATCAAGGAAGCTCAGGACTGGTTCAACTACGGCCTTGCGCTCAGCCACGCCTTCTATCACGAGGACGCAAAAGGCGCGATGAAGCGCTCGGTCGAGGCCGATCCGAGCTGCTCGATGTGCGCCTGGGGAGAGGCCTGGGTGCTGGGTCCGACGCTGAACTACGGCATCGACGACAAGCAGCGTGAGGCGGCGCTCGCGGCGGCGAAGCGCGCGCAGTCTCTCGCCAAGCCGGGCGATCAGAAAGCCAAGCGCCTCGCGGATGCGATCGTCGCGCGCTATGCGCCAAGCGCTGCGGTTGGCGGCAAGCTCAACAGCCTGGGCGCCGCACGTGCGGGCGAGAGCGCGACAGAGCCGGCCTTCGGCGCCGAGATGGCGAAGATCGCGGCCGATTATCCCGCTGAAGTCGAACTGTCGGTCCTCGCCGTGCACTCGCAGCTGATGCCTGTGCGCGGCGATGACATGCGCGGCCTCAAGCCCGCGCTCGCCACGCTCGAGAGGGTGCTGAAGGATCACCCGAACGACACGGGCGCGATCCACTATTACATCCACGCCACCGAGTTCGACGACCGCGCCGAAGACGCGCTGAAATATGCCGAAGAGCTCGGACGTCTGGCGCCGATGGCGAGCCATCTCGTTCACATGCCGGCGCATACTTTCTTTCACGCCGGCCGCTATCAGGATGCAGCCGTCGTGAACGCGCAGGCGATCGGCGCGGATACGGGCTGGATGAAGGCAGGCGGCAATCCCGCGGCGCCCAACGCGAAGCCGCAGGCGCTGCCAATGTACTATGCGCACAATCTCGCCTTCGGGCTCGCTGGCGCGCTGATGTCGGGCGATGCGCAGCTGGCGCTGAAGTATGCCGAGCACGCTGATCTGGTTTACCGCGATCCTGTGCCCGTCGGCTCGCGCGCCTATCCCGTGCCGCGCACCTGGGTGGCGCTGGCGCGCTTTGCGCCGGACAAGGCGCTGGCCGTTCCCGAGATGACAGGCGATCCGCGCTTTCACATCTATCGCGCCTATTCGCGCGGCGAAGCCTTCCTGCAGAAGGGCGATCTTGCTGGCGCGCGCGCAGAGGCGAAGGCTTTGAAGCAGGTGAAAGGCGCGGGCGGCGCGCCTGAACTCACCATAGCGCGCAACGTCCTGGAAGGGCGCATCGCCATGGCCGAGGGCAATCCGAAGAAGGCGGCGCGCCTGTTCGACAATGCCGCGCGCATTCAGGAAGCGCGTCTGTCCGACTATTGGGACCCGCCCAGCTGGTGGTATCCCGTGCGCCGCTCGGTCGCCGCAGCCTATCTGAAGGCCGGCGATTTCGCGAAAGCCGAAGCGGAAGCGGACAGGAGCCTCAAGACGTGGAAGCACGATCCGCTGGCGCTGTGGGTGAAGGGCCGGGCGCAGGCCGGCCTTGGCCGCGCCGCTGAAGCCGAGGCGACGAACAGCGAAGCGCGCAAAATCTGGCGCGGCAATTTCGACAGCATCACGGCCGACGCGATCTGACGGTCCTCACCGGCCCTACCGCTTCGGCATGTTCTCGGGGGTCGGCCGGTCGAGGCGCCCGATGCCGCTGGTGATCACCGGCTGCTTGCGGCCCTCGCGCTCCATCTCGCGTGCGCCGCCGAGGATGTTGGGCACCGAATAATTGCCCTCATGGCAGGCGTATTCGTAGATGCGGTCAGGGCTGCGGCGGAAGGTGAGTTCGCCTTTCCACGGCTGGGTGTAGGCGACCGGGTCCTCGACCGTGAACTGGTAGAGGATTTCGTCCTTGTTGGTCAGGGTGAAGCGCTCGGTCACCTTGGCGTCCGGGGAGACGTAGACGAAGAGGCCGAAATCGACGCGCACGGCTTCCATCGGCTTGAAGCCGACAGTCTCGGTCACCAGCGTGTCGCCTTCCCAACGGCCGACCGTGGTGCCGAGATACTGGCGGATTTCCGACGGGTTGTGCTTGCCGTTCATGCGGATGATGCGCGTGTCGTGGACCATCTCGACATTGATGGCGATGGTGTCGGGCGTCTGGATGATCTGGTGGTGGTTGTTGTAGAGCGCGTTCAGCATGGGCGGCCCGCCGGTCGATGCGAAACCGACGAGGCAGCGCTCGATCGGAATGCGCTCTTCCGGGTTGTCATATTTGTTGAAGGTGGCGACAGGCTTCATCATGGCGACGCGGCCGGCCGGCGTGTAGGGCACCTTGCCGTTTGGCGGATCCGTGATCCACGACGAACGATAAGTGCCGTTGACCTTGCCGACCTTCTTGCCGGGGTCGATCCAGAAGAAATTGTAGCCTGCGGGGTCCTCGCCGGCGGCCGGCGCGCCTTTCGATGGGTCGGTGGGCGCGGTGTCGGCGGCGCCCACCGCAGCGGCGTCCTTCTCCCACTGCTTTGCGTCAGCCTCGGAGATCACCAGCTCCTTGAACTCAGGCACGCGCTCGAGCCGGGTGATGGACGCGTTGGTCCAGACGCCCTGGAAATCCGGCTTTCCATCCGGCGTGCGCGGCAGCAATGGCGCCTGTGCGAACGCTGCGGCGGATGACATCAGCAATCCGGCCGCGCACGCGACAAGAAGAGGCTTCATGGTCTGCTCCCTTCAGGACAAATCTCTTAGATTCGATCCTGTCACAGGGCCTTGCGGCCCGCGAGTGGTGCTGTCGCGGTTGTGAACGTGCAGCGCAGCACCTGCCGTTACGGAAGCGCCTGATTGCTGGCTTTTTCGTTTGCTTGTTCAGCGGCTTCCTCGGCCTTTTGCATCTCCGCCTTACGGCGTTTCCAGTCGCCTTCCACCGCCTTGCGCCATTTCAAGCGGAGTGAGGCAGGGCGTTCGGGGAAGCGGTCGTCGAGCACGGCTGCGGCTTCGATGCGGTCCGAGCGGAAGGAGCGGAAGTCCTTGCGGGTCTCGCACCAGGCGCAAATGATGCGTGTGGTTTCGTAATAGCCGAGCATGATCGGCCAGATCACGCGGGTGGTCGCACGGCCTTCGGCGTCGCGATAGGCGAGCTTGACCTTGCGGGCGTTGTGAATGGCGCCGCGGAAAACGCCGAGATCGATCACGTCCGGCTTGCGCTCCCATGCCGGGATGACGCGTCCGGCGGGATCCTCGACATAGGGGCGAAGGCGTTCCGGCACGCTGGCTTCTATCTTGGCGAGCAGGTCGCGTGCAGCTTTCGACAATTGCGGGTCGCCCCGGTTGATCACCCATTGCGCGCCCAGCACCGCCGCCTCGATCTCGTCGGTGGTCAGCATCAGCGGCGGCATGTCCAGCCCGCGGTCGAGGACATAGCCGATGCCGGCCTCGCCGCGGATCGGCACCCGCTGGGCCAGCAGCGCCGCGATATCCCGATAGACGGATCGCTTCGAGGTCTCGAGTTCGGCCGCCATAGCGTCCGCCGTCACCGGCTTCTTGGAGCGGCGGAGGATCTGGATGATTTCGAAGAGACGGTCGGCCTTGCGCATGAAATTTTGTCTACAGATTGGCTGCTGACACCATGCTGTCAGCAGCGCTCTGGCAGGTATGTGGCATCAGATCAGGAGGCGCAACATGATCGTACTCGCAGGCGGCGGCGCGGCGTGGGGACTTCCGGAAATCAGCCCTTTCGTCACCAAGACGGAAATCCATCTCCGCATGGCGGGTCTCGACTATGTGAAACGTCAGGCGATGCCGGAAGAGAGCCCGAAAGGCCAGATCCCGTTCATCGATGATGGCGGCAGGCTGATCGGCGATTCGACCTTCATCCGCCTTCATATCGAGCGTGAATACAATCTCGACCTGGATGCCGAGCTGACGCCTTTCGGCCGGGCGACGGCGATGGCGATAGAGATGATGTGCGAGCACCAACTTTCGCCCGCGGTCGGCTATTTCCGTTGGCTGGTCCCCGAGAATTTCGAGCGGGGTCCGGCTCGCTGGTTCGATGACGCGCCGGCCGGTATGCGTGAGGAGCTGAAGCGCGGCCTGCAGGAAGAGGTGCGCAAGGCCATGACGTCTCGGGGCATTGCCCGTCACAGCGAGGCGGAGATCGTCGCGCTTGGCGTACGATCGCTGAAGGCGCTGGAAGTCTTCCTTGCCCAGAAGCCGTTCCTGATGGGCGAGGAGCCCTGCGGCGCGGACGCCTTCGTGTTCGCCACGCTGGCAGGCGCGATGACGCCTTACTTCCCGTCGCCCCTGCGCGACGAGGCCATCAAATTCCCGACGCTCGTCGCCTATGTGACGCGCATGTTCGATCGGTTCTATCCCGAATTCGAATGGGACGCCGGCATCACCGAGATCAGAAAGGCGGCGTAAGACCGTCCATCAAAGGCGGCGCAAGACCGCCTCTCCCCATGAAAGCGGCGCAAGACCGCTTCCTCCCCAACGCCTGAACCCCAGGGCTAGACGGGGCCGGACGCAGCAAACGTCCGGCCTTTTTTCTATTTGAGCTCTGATGATGTCGTCGTGTGAAGGCCGCCATAGGTCGAGCGCATGCGCTCGAACTCGCGGCGCATGTCGTTCGGGCAGGGGATGCGCCCGTCGGCCGGGAAGATCACGCGGGTGTAGAGCCGGCCCTGGCTCGCGACCTCGCTCCCGCGCCTGAAGCAGACAAGCCACGGGCCGGTCTTGGTCGACATGCCCTGGATTGGCTCGATCGCGCCGATGATGTCCCGCGATTCAAGGAAAGCGTCGCGGTCGAAGACCCAGTAGTCGATGCCCATGCCGTCGGCGAACTGCAGGCCTTCATCGGCCGCCAGCGCGCGATAATAGGCCATGTCCGCAACCAGCCCTTCAGTGTGCAGCAGGCGGTACTTGCCATCGAGGAAGAAGCCGAACGAACCCGCCCGGTCGCCCATCGCGAAGGTCGTGCCCGCCGGCAGGTTCTGCTCGCGGACCCAGGCGATGTCGTTGAGATTGCGCCGGCCAAATGAATTGGGCAGAGGCGACGAACCCATCTGTTGCGCAACGAGGCCCGCAAGGTACGCGCCGGCAATCATCAGCTGCTGGTAGAGCAGGGCCGCGCCGCCAAGGCCGAGGGCTGCGATGGCGATCGTCGTTCTCTTGTCAGCCGGGCCGGCAGGCGCCGTCTTGCAGAGGGCCGTCGCGAGCGCGACCAGCTCCAGCATCAGGTAGAAGGCGAGGAGCAGGCTGCTCCAGTGATACCACCCCCAGGTCGACCAGCCGGATGCGAGCCCGTAATAGGCCGTGCAGAAGAGGAGGGCGACGCCGGCGATGGCCAGCTCGCGCATGTATTTCAGCTGCGGCGCCTTTCGGCCCGCGATGACGCGGCCAACGCACAGACACACGGCGAAGAGCAGCGGCCACTGAAGCGACTGCGCGTAGGCGATGATGATGTGGAGCAGGTTCTCGCCCGGAACCGAGCCGACGGCTTTGGCGAGACCGGATATCGGCAGGGGCGTCCCGAACACTGTCTGGTTGATCGCGGCATAGCCGATTCCAACCGGAGCGATGATCAGCCAGTGCTTCAGGTCGACTTTGCGCTTTGTGGCGAACAGCCAGATGTCGCGCGCAAGCACGAGGCTGCCAGCGTCGAGCCGGGTAAGAAACAGCAGCGAGCCCCATAGGCCCCGCGCCCGCCAGCCATCTGACTTCATGAACAACATGAAGAAGACCGGAAGCATGCACGTTTCGAGTCCGAACAGCATCACCACGGGAAACGTGATGCTCACCAGCAGCGCCGGGAAAGCGACCCCGAACGTGCGGCGCGACAGCCACGCGAAGCCGAACATGAACAGCCAGGAGAGGGTGTAGATCTCGACCGCGACGGCCGCCGGCGAATGCCCAAAGACAAAGGCGACGGCGGTGATCAGCATGAGCCAGAGCGGCTGGTAGCCATTGGTCTCCAACGGCGCCGCGAAACTGCTCTCGCCCCGCTCGATGATCCCTCGGGCGACGCCGCCATAATAGTATGCGTCGTCGTAGACGAGATCGATCCAGTGCCCCGGCGTTCCCGCTGCGAACATCCACAGCCCCGCGCCGAACAGCAGCAGGGCGAAGGCGAGCACGATTATATCGACGGCCGCGAATACACGGCCCAACAAGGGCGCCGGCGCCGCCTTGTCCACGGTGGTCGAAACGGACACCGGTTCTCTCCCCAACGGCCGCAGAAGGCGCGAAAGCGACCGGCAATCCCTGCATTAACTCGGTGAATTCCTCGTCAACGCGGGCTCTGGCGCGGGGATGGTCCGTCGTTGCGGTCGATTTTGCGATCTTTCGCAGGGTGGAAGCCTGGGCGCCCGAGATCCAGCGACAAGCCGTTTCCTCCCTGAACGACAAGGCCGGGCGCAGCCACGCCCAGTTCTTTTCTTTTCCTATTTGCCCCTCGCGTAGGTTTGCAGTTCGGCCGCGAGCGCCGGCGCGTCCTGTTACACGACCTGGACGAACACGCCGTCCGGCAGTTGTGGCTTTCCCGGCAGAACCCGCGGGCGCGACCACGTGCGACCATCATCGGCGGTATCGTAGGCGAACCAAACCGTGCGAGGAGTTTCGCTGGGGCGACCGAGCGCGGCCGAAGCAATCAATGCGCCTCGCCCTTTCCGGTCGATATCAACATCGAAGAGGGTAAGCGTCTCTTGCATCCATTGCGGATTGTTGAGCATCCCGGGAAACGCAAGTCCGCGCAGCGCACGTGCGCAAAACTGTCTTCGCTGCCGCAAGCATGAACCACTGGCCGGGACCCTCGATCTGAAGCTGCGTAACGACCAGAACATCGCGGGAAGCGATCATTTGGAGACCAGCTGACAATGCTCAATTCTCGGGGGGCGTAGCGACAGCTAGCGAGACGCACGGCGCCGAGTCTCTCGCGCTCCTAGCAGTATGTAGGTCATTGTATAGTTGCCCTCATGGCAGGCCGTCTCGTACATCCGTGCGCTGCTTCGCTTCATGCTGTATTCCGCGGTCCAGCCCTGAGAGAACACCTTCGGGTCTTCGATGGTGTAGCGATAGAGAAGTTCGTTCGGCGTCAGCAGACTCAACCGCTCAATCACCTTGGCCTCGCCCGTGATGATGATGCCGGGCTGGACCAACCCGAGGGCGCGCATTCCCGATGTTTCAATGACGAGGACGTCTCCGTCCCATCGCGCGGTGGAGTCCCCGACATAAGAGGACAACGCTGCTGGACGTTTTGCAGCATTGATCCCGATAATGCGCACGTCGGAGGAAATGGTTTCCGACGAGATCACCAGATGATCCCTTGTCTGAACGAATTGACGCAAATTGTCTGTGGGATAGGTCAGCAGCGGCGGTCCGCTAGTCCCTATCACGCATCTTTCGGTCTCTGGCCTCGACTCAGGCCCGTCTCCGACCGCGTCTCTTCGCTGCCGACCTGCATTGCGCACCTCAATCCCAAGCGGCGTTAGAGGAACCTTTCCGTCAATGGGTTCGGTGACATGCGAACTTCGCCACTGGCCGTTCACCCGAGGCAGTTTTGCGCCCATACCAAGATCGAGATTGTCCGAGTTCAGCGTCGTCGCCCTGCGCTGGGTCCAAAACTCCTTTGCCAGTCGCTCTGCCTCGGCATCGCCCACGATGAGACCGGACGCCGAAGGCATGCGCTCGACCAGAAGCGGGACGAAATCTGCAGACCACGTCCCCTGAAAGTCTGGCCGTCCATCCATAGTCCGGGGGATATCCTGCGCCGAGGCGACGCCGAAAAGCGCGATCGCAAGCGTCAAAGAGGCAGAAGCGGCAGAGCGCCAAATACAGGCATTCAAGATCAACGCGCGCATTATTTTTCGATCCGCTTGGCTTTTTCTTGCATCGCCAATCGCCTCTCAACTTCCCGCGCGCCGCGAAGGATATTCGAGAGGCCGTAGTTGCCCTCATGGCACGCGTATTCGAACATCCGGTCCGCTGAACGCACCATCACTGTCTCCGCCGACCGGACCTGCGCGTAGAGCGTTGGGTCTTCCACGGTATAGCGCAGCAATCACCTCCGAGGCGCGCCACCGCGTAGGCGCCGCAAATCCACCTGCCTTTGGATGATCCTTCATCAAGGGCCGATCGAATCTGATAAAGAAAATATGGAACAACACCATTGTCGCCCAGACGTCTATCTCGCTTGGCTTTTCGCCGAGGACGTACTTTGCGAAATGAAGGTGGATGTCTCCAGAGTTCACCTACGTCCTCATGGCATCGTCGCAAATAGGAAGTTCAAAGCTTCCTTGATCATGCTTTGCGGGCCCGCGCCCTCGTCGACGTCGCCGATGTACATGCCAGGGCGCTTGCGCACGTTGATCAGACGCATCGGATGACCTCCGGCTTCGTCTGCAGAAGTCTAGAGCGACCGTCGGCGAACGGCGATTTTGGGAGGTGGCTCAACCGATCCCGAAGCGCGGGGCAGGGCGCAGCCACGGCAACAAGCCAGACGTGTGAGCTGATACTTGAGCGCTAAGCCTTCAGCCGCTCGCTGCGTTGCGGGTTGTTGGCGTTGAGCCAGGCGTCGGTCATCGGCGTCATCCAGCGGCAGGCCGCATCGATGAACACCAGGGCCTTCATCGCGTCCGGCGAGGGACGCGTCGCCATCGCATAGGCTTCCGACAGGTCACGCGACCGGTTGGGATAGTTCAGCGTGAACAGGTCGCGGCGCAGGTCCAGGTCTTCCGTGTAGATCTGCTCGCGGTCCATCACCAGCGCGAACGAGGCGGCCAGCACGGCGTGGCCCGCATCCATCGCGGCCGCGCGCACACGCTCCGGCGATTTGGCGGCGGCGAGGCGGCCAGCTGCGTTCAGCATGCGCGGGCGGAAGCCGAGGATGTCGCCGTTCATGGCGGCAGCGTCCAGCCGCTGCGGCGCAAGCATGCGCGTCATGTTGCGGCCGGCGACGCACACCGAGTTCACGGCAAGCCGGAAGCGGGCCGGCGAGAAGGCGCCATCCGTGGTGAACACGTCTTTCCAGTTGAACACAGCGACCGCGATGCGGCCGATCTTCGGGAAGCGGCGGCGAAGCTGCGAAGCTGCGGCGCTTTCCCAGCTCTCATTGTTGCGGGTGTCCACGCCGGACATCGACGCGCCAAGGCGCAGCAGCACGAAAAACGCAGCCCCGCCCGAGCGTCCACGCGCTGCCGGGCCGGAGAGGTAGACGGAGTGAAGGCGATCGCCAAAGCGCTCAAGCGCCATGTCGGCGGCTTCTTCGGCGGCTTCGACGGCAGGTTGAGCGATTTGGTCGCGCGCGATGGCGGCGTTGGTTACCCGTCCCCAGTGATCCTGCGGCCAGAACTCGCCGCGCAACCTGACTGTGTGGCCCATACGCTACTCCGTCCGCGCCCCGCTACTCCCCGCCTCGTTCCGCGTCGAAGTTCGAAATCGAACCGGTCGGCCACGGCCTTTGTCGTAAACAAAACGTTAAGTCGTGCGCGCGCGCATGCAAGGAGATTCGTCTGTTGAGGCGCCAATTAAGATTGGAGAGCCGCGCGGTTGCAGCGTTCACAATCGTTAATGGCTGAAGCATGCACTGCTCCGCAGCAGCGGGGCGCGCAGGAGCCGGCGCTCCGCTAGCTATTCAAAGAGCAAGGACGGCGCCGGCTTGTTGGGAGACGCCGCCAGCGCCTCTGAAACAGCCTCTGCCAGCAGCCTGAAAGCTTGCCCAGCACTGCTCTCGCCGGTGGCTGCGGGAATGCCTGCATCTCCGCCTTCTCGCAGGATTGGCAGGATGGGCAGGGCGCCGAGGAAAGGCACGCCCATCTCGGTCGCCGTGCGCTGGGCGCCGCCTTCGCCGAAGATGTAGCTGCGCGTTCCGTCATTCTGCTCGAACCAGGCCATGTTCTCGATCACGCCCAGAACAGGCACGGCGGTCTTGCGGAACATGGCGATGCCCCGGCGCACGTCCGCCAGTGCAACTTCCTGTGGAGTGGACACGATCACCGCGCCGTCCAGCGGCAGGCGCTGCACCAGCGTCAGCTGCACTTCCCCGGTGCCGGGCGGCGTGTCGATGAACAGGAGGTCGAGATCGCCCCAGTTGGTATCGTTGATCAGCTGCACGATGGCCGACATCACCATCGGGCCGCGCCAGACCACCGGATTGTCGGGATCGACGATGTAGCCGAGCGACATGGTCGAAACGCCATGCGCCAGCAGCGGCTGCATCTTCTTCTGGGCGTTCAACTGGGGCTTTATGCCCACCGTACCCATCATGGTGGGGATGGACGGGCCGAAAATGTCGGCATCCAGCAGGCCGACGCGTAATCCCGATTTCGCCGCCGCGACGGCGAGATTTACCGCAACCGTGGATTTCCCCACGCCGCCCTTGGCGGAAGCGACGGCGACGATCCCCCGCGCAGGTCGCATCGGCGCCGCGCCGCGCGTCGCTGCGACGACGCCGCCGCGCGCGGCGACGGGGGTGGTGGCGGAGGTGGCGGAGGTGGTGACGGAGCGCGCGCCGGTGGTGGCCTCGGCGGTAAGAACGGCGGTAACCGCGCTTACGCCCGCGACGCTGGCAACGGCGCCCTCCGCGGCCCTGCGTAAGGGTTCGTCCGCGGCGCCGTTGGCGGTCTCAAGGACGAAGCCGACCTTGCCGTCCGCGCGTACGACGAGGCCGGAGATCCTCCCGGATGCGGCGAGGCCCTTGCCGGAGACGGGGTCCGCGACGGTGTCGAGTGCGGCCCGGACGACGGTTTCGAGGGCTGAGGGCATGAAGAGAGGGCGCTCCGCTGTGCCTGCGCCCGCTGATAAGTCAGGGCTTCTTCGCGCCGGTGATGCGGCGAACGAGGATCTTGCCAAGACCGCGCAGGATATAGGGCGCCTGCCGCGGGTCTCTTAGCATGATCCCGAGGGCGCGGAAGGGTTTGCCGGACTTCAAGGTTGCCATGAAGTCGATCCACACGATGCGCGAGCGCGTGGTGAAGCGGTGCTCGCGCACCAGCCATTTCTCGGACGCTTTGAGCCGGTCTGAAGCCAACAGCCGGTCATCCGCTGCTTCCAGGGCTATCAGGTCCTGGCGGCTATGGACGGCGGAAAGACTGTCATCGCGCATCACGCTGACATAGCCGGCCCAGGGGATCAAACGCATGCGAGCGCCGAGGCTGAGCGCACGGGCATATAGGTCGTAATCTTCCCCGAGCCGCATGGTCTCGTCATAGGCAAGACCGTGGCGCTCCAGGAAGGCGCGCCGCATCAGCGGCTTCAGGTAACCGAGCTCGCGGCGATGACGTTTAGCTGCCGGAATGTTGCTCTGGATGAAGAAGCCGAAGGCGATATCGATCGGCGTGCGGTCGCCGGTGAACCATAGCGGCCTGCCGGCCGATGTGGGCGATCCAGCGGGGGTCTGCATCAGATCGTCGGCCAGGAAGTCATAGCCCTCGTGGGCGAGTGCGAGCAGGGCGGCGAGCCGCCCCGGCTGCATGAAATCGTCGCTGTCGAGAATGGCTATCCAGGGCGCCTTGCTGGCGGCAATCGCAGCGTTTCGGGCGCGGGAAGGGCCTCCATTGGCCTCAAGGGCAATAACCCTGAGCCTGCCCGTGCCATCGTCGGCTGCCTTTGCTGCGGCGATCGTTGCGCCTGCGTCGTCCGAGGCGTCGTCGACGACGACCACTTCGGCGGTTTCGCACTGGCCCAGGGCCGACGCTACGGCGCGGCCGATGGTGGCCGCAGAGCGCCAGGACGCGATCACGACCGCGACTTCGCGGTGCGCCAAAGCGTTAACGCCGGTGGTGGGCGCTTCAGCGTCCGAAGCGGGCGTGGGAGTCGCAAGCATGAACCGCCGGCTGCAAGATCGCCGCCAGTGATGGTCCGGAGCGGGGGAAACGGTCCGGCAGGCGGCGCGGCAAGTAACCGCCATTACCCCACAAGGTCGATCACGTCCGCGTCAGGCGCAACCCTGGTTCCGCGCAGGTCGCGCGTAGGGGGAAAGATGCTTATATAGCTGCCTTGAACCCGCTTTAATGCGAGCTCAACTACTGAAGTACACAAATCTCCCTGATTGCACTCTAGAGGAGGGGCCGGATGCCCTGGAACGACAACAAGGGCGGCGGCGGTGGCGGCCCCTGGGGCGGCGGCGGCAGCGGCGGCGGCAACAACAGCAATAGCAACGGTGAGAGCCCTTGGGGTCGTGGCGGCAAGCCCGGCGGCGGCGGCAAGTCCGGCGGCGAGCGGCCTGATCTCGAGGAAACCCTCCGCAGAATGCAGGACCGTTTCAAGCGCAAGGATGGCGGCGGTCGCGGCAATGGCGGCGGCGCGGCCGGCGGCGGCGGTCGCGGCTTCGGTACGACCGGCCTCCTGATCCTGCTCGCAGTCGGCGTGGTCGGCTGGCTGTTCACCGGCATCTACCAGGTGAATGAACAGGAACGCGCCGTGGTGATGCGCTTTGGCACATTCCATCGGTACGAGAGCCCCGGCTTCAAGATCCGCCTGCCCAACCCGATCGAACGCCATATCATTGTCACCGTGAACAGGCGCATCCAGACCGACATCGGCGCAGGACCGGAAGGCAACCTGATGCTGACGGGCGATGAAAACATCATCGACATCGACTTCACGATCAACTGGCGCATCACGGAACCGCGCGAATACCTGTTCAACGTGGTTGATGTGAACCCATCGACGCGGCGCAACGAGCTGATCGAGCAGATCGGCGAGAGCGCCATGCGCGAAGTCGTCGGCACGTCGGCTTTCGAGCCGATCACCACGGGAGATCGTACCGGCGTCGAAACGCGCGTGCGCGACCTGATGCAGACGACAATGAACTCCTACAAAGCCGGGATCGAGATCGATTCTATCTCGCTGAAAGGCGCGAGCGCGCCCGAACAGGTGGTCGAGGTCCAGCGCGAGGTGTCGAGCGCCGAGCAAGACAAGGCCAAGCGCGAAGCCGAAGGCATCGCCTACCGCAACAAGGTGGTGCCCGAAGCCGAAGGCCAGGCGCGGCGGATGATCCAGGAAGCCGAAGGCTACAAGGCGGCGTCAGTCGCCAACGCCCGAGGCGAGGCGGATCGTTTCAACCTAGTCTACGAACAATACAAGCTCGCTCCGCGCGTGACACGTGAACGCATGTATCTCGAGACGATGGAGCGGGTGCTCGGACGCACCGACAAGATCATCATGGACACCAAGACCGGCGCGGTTCCCATCCTGCCGCTCGACATGTTGCGCGGCCGCCAAAGCACGGGGCAACAATAGCCATGCAACGCATCCTCATCATCGGCGGCGTCCTGGCGGCTCTGGCCCTCATCGTTCTCGCCAACGCGTTCTACATCGTGCCGATCGACCGGCAGGCGATCCTGCTGCGCTTCGGCGAGTACCAGTATGTCATCAACGCGGACAATGAAGACTCGGCTCCGGCCGGCCTGCACTTCAAATGGCCGGTCATTGAGAACGTCATCACCTACGACAAGCGCAATATGGGCTTCGACCTCCAGAAGCAGGAGATCATCGCGGCCGACCAGCAGCGCCTTGAGGTGGACGCTATCGCGCGCTGGCGAATCAAGGATCCGCTGCAGTTCTTCCGGTCCGCCACCACCATGGATACTGGCATCCAGCAACTTCAGCAGCGTATGACCGCCGCGCTCCGGGGAGAACTGGGCAAGGTCAACCAGCCCGACATCATCTCCGGCCAGCGCGCCAGCGTTATGCAGCGCATCCGGACTACACTGCAGGGGCAGATGGCGCCGCTCGGCGTCGAGATCATCGACGTCCGCATCCGTCAGGCCGACCTGCCGCAGGAAAACTCCGCGCGGGTCTACGAGCGGATGAAGTCGCAGCTGAAGCAGAAGGTGAACCAATACCAGGCCGAAGGCGAAGGCCTCTACCTGACGATCATCGGCGACGCGGACAAGCAGGTCGCGGTCCTCACGGCCGAAGCCAACCAGACCTCGCAGAAGTTGCGCGGCGAGGGCGACGCTCTGCGCAACCAGATCTATGCGGCTGCCTACAACAAGGACCCGGAATTCTTCTCGTTCTACCGGTCGCTCATCGCCTACGAGGCGTCGATCAAGGAAGGCACGCCGCTGGTGCTCTCGCCCGACAGCGACTTCTTCAAGTACTTCGGCGACGCCAACGGCCGGAGATAGAGGCGGCGTCTTTCCGCGCGGCGCTGGACAGCGGCGCGCAGCAAGAGCTCAGGGGCGGGCGTCAAACAGGCGCCCGCCTTTCTCTTTTGCGCAGCGGTCTTCTCCGGTCTTGCTGAAGCAAGGCGTCTCGCCATACTCCTTCGATCGATCGGGGCGGTCAGTCGGAGATATCCCATGCGCAGTCTGTTGGTAGCGGCCGCTCTCGCGGTTATGGCGGCGCCTGCGATGGCGCTGGACAAGGCCGAGAGGGCCATGATCGCGACCGTCGACAAGGAGGTCGTGCGCGGCGAGGCGCTTCTCGAGAAGCTCGTCAACATAAACTCCGGCACGATGAACCTCGTTGGCGTTGAGGAAGTCGGAAAGATGATGCGCGCCGAGCTGGAAGACCTCGGCTTCAAGGTGCGCTGGGTTCCGATGGCGGCGACGAAGCGCGCTGGCCATATCATCGCCGAGCATCCCGGGCCCAAGGGCGGCAAAGGCAAGAAGATGCTGCTGATCGGGCATATCGACACCGTGTTCGAACCGTCCAGCCCGTTTCAGACATACAAAAAGCTCGGTGGCGATATCGCCGAAGGTCCAGGCGTCAACGACATGAAGGGCGGCCTTGTCGTGATGGTCCAGGGGTTGCGCGCCATGAAGGCGGCCGGCGCCCTCAAGAATGCCGATATTACCATCGTGCTCACCGGCGATGAGGAGCGCACGGGACAACCTGCCGAAGTCGCGCGTGCGGACCTCGTTGCGGCAGCCGAGGCTGCTGACATCGCGCTGGAATTTGAAGCTCTGGCGCGCGTCGATGGCGTCGACCACGGCTCGATCTCGCGGCGCGGCGGAACCGGTTGGACGCTGAAGACCACGGCGAAGTCCGGCCACTCGTCCCAGATCTTTAGCAAGACGCTGGGCGACGGCGCGGTCTACGAAATGGCGCGAATTCTCGCCGCGTTCCGCGCCGAACTGCCCGAGCCCTACCTTACCTTCAACGTCGGCGTGATGGTCGCAGGCGCGACCGCCGAGCTCAACGCCGACGATACAGGCGGCTCATCGACGGGTAAGACGAACATCATTCCAGAAGCGGGTCTTGCCCGCGGGGACATGCGGACGCTGACCATCGAGCAGGCCAACCGCGTCAAGGCGAAGATGCAGGCCATCGTCGAAAGGCACCTGCCAGGAACAGGCGCGGAGATCACTTTCAGCGAAAGCGGACCCGGCATGCCGCCGACCGAAGGATCGCGCGCACTGCTCGCCAAGCTCAACGCCATCAACAAGGAGATGGGGCTGCTGGCGATGCCGGAGCTCGACCCCATGCTGCGCGGCGGAGGCGACATTTCCGGCGTGGCGCACCTGATCGACGGCGGCCTTATCGGCATGGGCCCCGCCGGCGAGGGCAGCCACGCGCCGGGAGAGACCATCGACCTCAAGAGCCTGCCGCTGCAGGCCAAGCGCGCTGCGCTGATGATGTACCGGCTGTCGAAAGAGAAGCGCTGATCTATTTCAGCCAGGCTGGCTTGGCGTAGGGCAGCTCCAGATCCCTCGCGACGCCTTCGTACGCGATCTTGCCTTCGGCCACGTTGAGGCCTTCGGCGAGGTGCGGGTCGGCTTTCAGCGCTGCTTTGACGCCCTTGTTGGCGAGGTCGAGCGCAAAGGGCAGCGTCACGTTGTTGAGGGCGTAGGTGGACGTGCGCGGCACGGCGCCCGGCATGTTGGCGACGCAGTAGTGCAGGATGCCGTCGACCTCGTAGATCGGATCGTCATGCGTGGTCGGGCGCGACGTCTCGAAACAACCGCCCTGGTCGATGGCGATGTCGACGAGCACGGCGCCGGGCTGCATTTCTTTCAGGATGGCGCGCGTCACCAGCTTCGGCGCGGATACGCCGGGCACAAGCACGGCGCCGATGACGAGATCGGCCTGGATCACGGCGGCGTCGATGGCGGCCTGCGTTGCGTAGACGGTGTCGACTGCGCCGGCGAACTGCACGTCGAGTTCTTCAAGACGCGGCATGGAACGGTCGAACACTGTGACATTGGCGCGGCATCCTATGGCCATCTCGGCAGCATGCGTGCCCGAAACGCCGCCGCCGAGGATGACGACATTGGCTGCGGGCACGCCCGGCACGCCGCCGAGCAGCAGGCCGCGCCCACGCCTGGTGCGCATCAGCGCATTCGCGCCGACGAACACCGACATGCGTCCGGCGACCTGGCTCATCGGCTGCAGCAGGGGCAAGCGGCCGGCCCGGTTGGTGACTGTCTCGTAGGCGATGCAAGTGGCGCCGGACTTCATCAGCGCTTCGGCTTGCGGCTTGTCGGCGGCGAGGTGGAGGTAGGTGAACAGCGTATGGTGCGGCCCGAGCATCGTGCACTCGACGGGCTGAGGCTCCTTCACCTTTACGATCAGTTCGGCTTCACCGAAGACGGAGGCTGCGTTCGGCAGGATCTTTGCGCCGACCTTCTGGTAGTGTGCATCCGAGGCGCCCGAGCCGATCCCGGCATTGGTCTCGACCACAACCTGGTGCCCGGCGCGAACCAGCTCGGCGACGCTTTCGGGCGTCAAACCCACCCGATATTCCTGTGTCTTGATTTCCTTTGGAACGCCGATCTTCATGCCGCTCTCCTGATCGTTCAGGGGCGCTTATGCCAGCATTGGACCGGAGTGCGCTAGGGTATTGCGCGAGGCTTTTCAGGAAGCGCCGTCAGGAATTCCTGCAGGTCTTTTGCCGACTGGTCCGGCAGCTGCTCCATCGGCACATGGCCGCCTTCGGGGTAAGTCACCAGTCTGGCGCCCGGAATCGCGGCGGCGATGGCGCGCGAGTCCGCCATCGGGATCAGCTTGTCCTGTTCGCCCGACATCACCAGCGTGGGGACGTCGATTTTCGCGTAGTCGGCCGCCGTGACGGATCTTGCAGGCCGGGCGTTCTGCGTCAGCAGAATGTCGCGGTGGCCGGGTGCAAGGGCGAGTTCGGCATAGCGATCGACGAGATCTTTCGTCACCAGGCTTTCATCGAGATAGGCGGACTTGAGCCCGCCTGTCGCGAACATGCGGGGATCGAACCATTTGAGAATAGCCCTGCCGACGGGGTTGTTGATCAGCTGGAAGACAAGTGGCGGGCCTTCAGAGCTTTTGCGGCCCTCGCCAGGCCAGCCGGCGGCGTCAACCAGCACCAGCCCATCCAGACGCTCAGGATTGGCCATCGCGAAGGATGCCGCCACCGCCCCTCCCATGGAGTTTCCCGCCAGCACGAAGCGTGCGGCGCCGGCGTGGTCGGCGAGCTTGCCGATCAGCGCGGCATTTCCCTCCATTGTTGCGCGATAACCCTTGGGCGCCTGGGTGAGGCCATGGCCCGGTAGGTCGATGGCGATCAGGCGATAGTTGTCCTTCAGCCGGTCGATCCAGGGCCGCCAGGCGTGAACTGAGGCGGCAAATCCATGGACGAGGATGAGTGTGCGCCCGCTGCGCTCGCCCTCGTCGGTGTAGTGGATGCTAAGGCCTGGCTCGGGCTCGAAGCGGAGCGATGTCGGCAGCCCATACTTCTGCGTCAGCGTCGCGTAGGGGATTTCCCGCGTCGCGCAGGCGGCAAGGCCTCCTCCGAGCGCGGCGGCCACGGCCGCGATGACGACGAGAGTACGAAGCAAACCCATTCACCCCATACGCCTTACTGCGGCGCGCGGATCAAGCAGCTTCGGGTTCAGGGTCAGATTTTTCGATCAGGCCCCGCGCTTCCGCTTGATCCGTGATCCAGCGGGCGATGTCGGGCTTCTCAACGCCCATCTCGGTGAGCAGGTCGGTGGCGAGTTCGATACCGCGAGGTTCGGCGAGCGCCAGATGTGCGCGGAGACCAAGGCCGGCTTGGCGGACGCGGTCGGTTGGGTTGGCGACGGCGATAAAACGCTTGGGCGCATCGCTGTCATTGGCGACGATTGCCGGCGCGCCGAAGACGGATTCGCCGATCACGATGGCGCGGGCGGTCTTCACGCCGAGGCTGTCCATCAGGCGATGATCACGCGCATCGCCATAGACGACAGCGTATCCATCCGAGGCAGCCGACACAAAACGCTCGGGATCGGATTCGATCGCTACGTACGGAATGTGATGGTCGCGCAAGGCGTCGGCGGCAAGGCGGCCTTCCTGCGTCATGCCGAAGACCAGCACGGGCCTCTCCTCAGCAACTTCGGAGGCGTCGACGGGGGAGGCTTTGGAGCGTTCGGCCAGCAGGCGGGCAATATGCAGGCCCAGCGCAGTCCATATCGGCGCTGCGATTAGCGTGACGGCGACGGCGGCGGTGATGATGCCGGCCCATGCGCCGGGCATGGCGCCGGCGATGGTCGAGATGCCGACAACCACCAGCGTGAACTCCGACCCTTGGCTCAGCAGGAAGCCGAGCTGCGTTGCGCCGGGCAGTTTCCAGCCATTGAGGCGCGCGGCGGCGAAAATCACCACGGTCTTGAGGATCACGATCACCAGCGCGGTCAGCAGCACGGCGGGCCAGATGGCAGCGACAGCGGGAATGTCGACTCCCATGCCGACGCTCATGAAGAACAGGCCGAGCAGCAGGCCGGCAAAGGGCTTCACCTCGTTCTGGACGACATGGCGATAGGGCGTGTCGGACACCGCCATGCCGGCGAGGAAGGCGCCCAGCGTCAGCGACAACCCGGCGCGTTCGGTGGCCGCGCTTGCGGCGAGCACGATAAACAGCGCAACGACCGTGAAGGCTTCCTGGTTGTCCGTCGCCGCGAGCGAACGGAAAAGCGGGCGGATCACGAAGCGGCCGGCGAGCAGCGCGATGGCGAGCGAGATGACGGCCTTGGCGAGCGCGATCGCCATGTCGACGCCCAGCGCGTTGGGATTGGTCGCGAACGATGCGGCAAAGACGAGGATGAACAGCGCGACGATGTCCTGCGCGACCAGAACGGCGGTGGCGGAGCGACCCATCGGACAGGCGGGCTGTTTGCGGTCTTCGAGGATGCGCGCGACGACCGCGGTGGAGGAGAGCGCCAGCGACACGCCGACGATGATGGCGATCGGGATCGGGAAGTTGAGCGCCCAGCAGATGGCGGCGAAGGCTGCGCCGCAGAGCACGATCTGCAGCGGGGCGAGGCCGAGTATGTCGTCGCGCCGCGTCCTGATCTCGCGGACGGAGAAGTGCAGGCCGATGTCGAACAGCAGGAAGACGACGCCAAGTTCGGCGAGGAATCGCGCGGTGTCGTTGTCCTCGACCAGGCCGAAGCCCGACGGGCCGATGACCAAGCCGGCGACAAGATAGCCGACGATGGGGCTGAGGCGTACGGCGCGCGAGGCCAGTGCGGCTGCAAGGCCTGCGCCGAGATAGATGATCGCCGGTTGCAGGGCCTCGACAGCGGTCATTCGTTCGGGGCGTCTCCCTGGCTTTGCCTAGCTTGTCCGCGGCGCCGGACCTTTGACGAAATCCCTAAAAAACAAAGGGCCGCCGCGAAAGCCGCGGCGGCCCACTGTTCCGGCGGTTGGCCCGCCGGGCAACAGGTATTTCTGACCTAGGGCCTAGAGGGCCTTTTTAACCGAAAAGACCACGCGATCGTCGGCTTTCTGGTCCGTGGTGAAGGCCGAGGTGACGATCGGATCCGATGCGTCAACCGACGTGCCGACATAGCGGAGGTCGAAGCCGAGGCCCCAGTTCGAGTAGGTGCCGCCGACATTGTATGTCGAGTAGCTGTCGCTAGCGTCGCCGAAAACGCCGAACACGTTGTCGATGTCCTGATAGCCATAGGCGCCTGAGACCGAGAAGTCCGGCGCGAAAGCGTAGGCGCCGTTGATCTCGGCGTAGTAGGCAGCGCCGGTTTCAGCGGTGAATTCCGGCGAGTAGTAGAAAGCGCCGCCGAGCGTGAAGCCGTCGGCCGGCGTGACCGAACCTTTCACATAACCTTCGTAATAGTCGAGTTCGCCGGTGCCCTGGCTGATGCCGTCGTCGGAAGCGCCCGGATAGAGATAGCCGATGACGCCCACGTCGAGGCCGACCGGGCCCAGGGCGAACTTGTAACCGCCATAGAGATCCAGCTCGATGGATTCGCTGAAACCGAAGTCGACGTTCGAGGCCCAGGCGCCCGCGTAAAAGGAGCCAGCGGCGACGTCGAAGCCGCCTTGTACGGCGGGTTTCGAGTCGGTCTGCGACAGACCCCGGAATGTGTAATCGGTCGTCAGAGCGATGTTGCCGGAAACGGTGACTTCCTGCGCCAAGGCTGGCGCAGCGGCGACCGCAGCAAAGACTCCGTAGATCAAGAGGTTGCGCATTATCTTACCCTTTTCCCCTCACGTTGAACGGTCCCGCGAATGCGGCTTCACAACCCGCTGGCGCTGGGGCGCGCCTTTGGGCCCGGGCGGACCTTGGCGAGGGCTGGAGACACACAGGAAGCGGCAAGCCGCCTGATCAAGTGCTGTGCACCGCCAACGCACAATTTCATGACACTCCGCAGTGTGCGGTCGCCTAAGAATTGGGCGTTCGGTGGTCTCCGGCCCCCGTCTGGAGCCCGCGAAAAGCCTCGTCCGGGCCGCCTTAAAAATCCATGACTCGCCGCATTTCGAGTAGGTAAGGTTCGGGCAAAGGCTTGTTTTTTCAGGTATTGACGTCCGTGAGCGGAGCAGTATCCGCAAGCCCGCCGCCAAGCGGGGCTAAGACAGGACCAAGCAGCATGACAAAGCCTCCAAAAGCGGCAGGACTCACTCAGCTCGGGCAGGACGCGCCGATTCCGGCATCTCCGGACAAGGCGAAGCTGGAGCGGGTCGCCAACCCCCATCCCGGCACGCTCTATCTCGCGCGGTTTACGGCGCCGGAGTTCACCTCGCTTTGTCCCGTGACCGGCCAGCCTGACTTCGCGCATCTGGTGATCGACTACGCGCCGGACCAGTGGATCGTGGAGAGCAAGAGCCTGAAGCTCTATCTCACCTCGTTCCGCAACCATGGCGCGTTCCACGAGGACTGCACGATCGCGATCGGCAAGAGGCTGGTTGAGACGCTGAAGCCTAAATGGTTGCGCATCGCCGGCTACTGGTATCCTCGCGGCGGCATGCCGATCGACGTCTTCTGGCAGACGGCGGAAGCGCCAAAGGGGCTGTGGGCGCCGGACACCGGCGTCGCGCCCTATCGAGGGCGGGGCTGATACGGCTGCGGCTCCGGAAGCCGGGGCTTCGGAGCGGTTAAAGTTGGGTTGAGTTCGTCTCAGGCTGAGGCAGCCGTCCTCGATGCGAGGCGCAACTTTCTCGGCCGTGTTTCCCGCGCAGGCGGGAATCCAGAGCAGCCACGAAGGGATTTCGTGCGCATTCGCGCGCTTCTTTCCCTAGGGACTGGACTCCCGCCTTCGCGGGAGGCGCGGACTGAAGTCCGCTTCCGACAAGTTGCCCGGGTTGGGCCCGAGCATGACTCACAGCGATGTACGGCAAGGCCGTCCTCGGGCTGCGGGTGCGCCTCACTCCTCGGCGGGAGGATTTCGGTCGTCTCGCGGCTGCTTGCGTTTGCAGCGGCGGTTCGGCATCCGCTGTCGTCGTCGTCGTCGTCGTCGTCGTCGTCGTCGTCGACGGGGACGAGGGCGGGCCGGGGGCGTGCTCCTCGATTGGGTCGCGGTCCTGTGGGGGCAGAGACGCAGGCGCTGCTTCGGTGTGCCAATCACTGAGCGGGCGGCTGGGTCGCATCCGGACGATGTCCGCGAGGTTCGACCAGAGCATCGCAAACGCACGCAGCAGCGCCTCGAGCCAAAGCTCGGTGAGCGAAGGGGGCCGAATCCAGTTTGCGCGCGGGTGTGCCGTGGTCATGACCGGCATTATGCGCCCGGCCCGGAGGGCGTAGGAAAACTCTCCTGAAGATGTCTCACTCTTTTTTCTAGAGCGCTGGATTCACTCGGGAGATTTTTCTCGAACCCGCCCGCAGGTGTGGGCCCGGTAACGCACTTATCCCACACCAACGGCGTCATTGCGGGCGTAGCGAAGCAGAGACCCGGAACCCAGGCGCTCGATGCGAGGTCTCAACGCGGGGCCCTGGCTTCCGGATAACGCCTTGGGCGTTTCCGGAATGACAATCGGGGGTGCGGCGCCAGCTGTTGCTCATGACGCCATCGGCGTCACGTTCACCCAGTCCACTTCGTCGCCTTAACCGCCACATCCGGCCGCTGGCGTTCGACCGGTCGTTGTTTCGCCGTGCCAAGATAGATGAAACCGGCGATCTGTTCGCCGGGCTTCATGCCGAGGGCGGCGTGGACATGGCTGTCGTAGGCGGGGTCTTCGGTGATCCAGCAGGCGGCCCAGCCCATGGCGGTTGCTGCGATCATCAGGTTTTGGCAGAGCGCGCCGGACGAGAGCTGTTGCTCCCAGACAGGCGTCTTCTTTGGGTCGTGCAGGGGGGCGGAGATGACGGCCAGCACAACGGGCGCGCGCAGCGGCAGGCTGCGTTCTTCCGCCAGCGCCGCTTCGCTCGCGTCCGGTTCGCGCAGGTGGAGGGCGGCGGCGAAATAGTCGCCGAGCTTGCTTCGCGCATCGCCCTCGATGATCAGCACGCGCCAGGGCTCCAGCTTGCGATGGTCGGGCACGCGCATGGCGAGGCGCAGCAGCGCATCGAGATCGGACGGCGACGGCCCCGGCTCGGTCAGCGTCGCCACCGGCGTGGAGCGGCGCAGCGCCAGGAGGTTAAGCGTCTCAGCGCTCTCATGCGTCGGCGCAAGCTCCGCGCCGAACTCGGGCGGTTTCGGCAGGTCAGGCTTGATCGGCATGTCCTATTGGGCGCCGGGCGTGGCGGGCGCAGGTTGGGCAGGAGCGCCTTCCGCCGGCGCAGGCGCCGAAGTTTCAGCAGGCGCTGCCGCGGGGGCGGGCGCCGCGCCGAGCGCCGCGTCGATCGCCTGCGAGAGCGCCTCGAAGCGAGGGTCGGCGACTTCCACGTCGTTGAGGAAGAAGGTAGGCGTCGAATGCACGCCGCGGCCGCCGCCTTCTTCCTGCACGCTGACGATGCGCGCGATGTTCTTCGGATCCTTGATGCAGGACTGCACCTGCTCCTTGCTCAGGCGGAATTTTGCGCCGAGCGATTCAAGCGCGGCGATCGCCGTGCCGCCGCGCGAGGCGATCTCGATATCCATCTGGCGCGCGAAGGCTTCGTCGAGAACGGGGAAGTAGTCGGCCGTTCCGGCGCAGCGCGCGATCGAGAAGATCGCCGCATCGACCGGCGGGTTGTGCGAGGGGAACTCGCGGAAGATGAACTTGATCTTGCCGGTGTCGACATAGGCCGCCTTGAGCTGGGCCCAGTTGCCGTCATGCCAGGCCTTGCAGCCGGGACAGGTCGGCGCGCCGTACTCGATCACCACGGCCTTGGCGTCGGCCGGCCCGAGGAAAGCATCGCCCTCGACCAGGGTGATGTTCGAGCGCGCCTGCGGACCGCATGCGGCGGCGAGGGCAAGCGCGGCGATCGCTGCGCCGAGGGATTTCAGGAACATGCATGGCTCCGATGGATCAGGAGTGCGGAAAACTAATGCATCGCTAAGCCCAAGTCTTCCCCCCGCTTGCGCGCGAAAACAGAAGTATAAGCCCCGGGTTCGACATTGGCGCCATCGCGTATGTCCGTAGGGGGCGCTCCTTTGTCGATCTTTAAGCGCTCAAACGATATCCTTTACTTCGACCAGACGGCTGGCATTTGGCGCTGTTCGTTGATCGCTTTGGCATAGCGACACGAATGCCGGTTCTGGCCCTGGATGCGACTAGGGTTTCCGCCAGGCGTCGCGGTTTTATCAGATATGTTAACCTTGTTCGCGTAGGTCATTCGCCGGGTCGGGTAGGTGCGGCGGCGAGCGGGATGCGCGCGAAATCCGATCAGGCAATTGCGTTCTGGCCAGTCGCTACAACCGGCATGCTGGCGCTGCTCGTTCTCATTGCCGGCGTCGTCACGCTTATGCGGCAAACCGATGCGAGTCTGATGGCTCGCGAAGAGCAACTCGTCGAAAACGGTCTGCAGGGTCGCATCGAGGAGATTGCCAGTTCGGTCGTGCCGCAGGTTGTATGGGACGACGCCGTCAGATATCTCGACAATACTTTCGACCCGGACTGGGCGGCCGATAACATCGGCACTTTCCTGAATTCGATCGCCGGGTTCGATGCGGTTTTCGTATTGGACGCCGAGGCCGCTCCGGTCTTCGCTTCGGTCGATGGGGCGCCAACGCCGGCGAGCAACTACGCGCCCTTCGCGGCCGTGACCGATGATCTCATCCGTTCCGTGCGCGCAGCCGAAAACCTCAACCGCGTCGATGTCGCGGTCGGCGGCGAACAATCGACGCTGACCGACACGATCCAAGCGACGACCGTGGCGCGGATCGGCGGGACCGCCTATGTTCTCATAGCTTCCCTGGTTCAGTCCGACTTCGGCACAGCCAAGATACAGCATGCCAAAGCGCCCGTCGTGGTCTCGGCAATGGCGCTGGATGCGGCCTTCCTCGATGCACTCGCCAACCGCTATCTTCTTGCCAATTTCGCGCTTCTTCCTGCCGAAAGCTCGCCCAAGGATTCCCAGGCGCACGTGGCGCTCAGGAATTCTTCGGGAGAACAGATCGGCGTCTTGGCCTGGCAGCCAGACGGCGCCGGAAAGCGCACGCGACTGCTTGTCGGGATACCGCTGTTCGCGCTTATCGCCGCTCTCGTCCTTGCTTCGTTGTACCTGTACAGGCGAAGCGTGCGCACGGCGCGCGAACTCATGCATCATCAGCGCGCGCTGGAGCAGTCGTTGACCGATTTGACGCTTGCGCGCGACCAGGCCCAGGCGGCCAGCGTCGCCAAATCGCGATTCCTTGCGTCCATGAGCCACGAGATCCGCACGCCGCTGAACGGAATTCTCGGCATGGCCCAGTCGCTCGCTGTTTCGACAAACGAAGCGGACACTCAGGACAAGGTTGCCGTCATCCTGTCGTCAGGCGAAACTTTGTTGGTGCTTCTCAACGACGTGCTGGACATGTCCAAAGTCGAAGCGGGCAAGCTTGAGATCTCACCCATAGATCAGGATCCGATGACGGTGCTGCGGCGCGCCGAACAACTGTTTCGTCCGTTGGCGGAAGAAAAGGGCCTGGCGTTCCGGATCGAGGCGCACGCCGATGTCGCCGCTGCCTTGCGATTCGATCCCGACCGCCTCAGCCAATGTCTTTTCAACCTGCTTTCCAATGCCATCAAGTTCACGGCGGCTGGCGAAGTCAGCGTGCTTCTGGAGACTCGCGAGAGGATGGACGGTCGCTACGACCTTACTGTGACCGTCCGTGATACAGGCATGGGCATGTCGCCGGAAACTGTCGCCGGCCTGTTTGTCCAGTTCATGCAGGCTGATAATTCGACCACACGCGCGTTTGGCGGAACAGGGCTGGGGCTTGCGATAACAAGAAGCTTGGCGCGGCTCATGGGCGGCGACGTCTCCGTCGAAAGCACGCCGGGGGTGGGATCGGCTTTTACCCTGACCATGCTCGCCGAGCGTCCGAAGGGCAAAGCGCCGGCGCCGCGCGTCGACGGCGCGCCGCAGTCAACACCTGCGCCAGGCCGCGTTCCGGCAGGCGCCAGAATCCTGATCGTGGATGACCAGCCCATCAACCGGCAGGTCGCAAAGCTTTTCCTTGCGCCGTTCCGGGCGGAGCTCATTGAGGCGGCAAACGGACAAGAAGCGCTGGATCGCCTTGCGGCCCAGCCGGTAGATCTCGTTCTTCTCGATGTTCACATGCCCGTCATGGATGGACGCGAATGCGTCAGGCGAATTCGCGACAGCGGCGCAGCATGGGCTAGTGTCCCCGTCATCGCGCTCACGGCCGATGCGATGAGCGGAGACAGGGATGCTTTTCTCGCGCTGGGCATGAACGATTATGTCTCGAAGCCGGTGGATCGGCAGAAGTTGATCATGGCCATCACGCGTCAGTTGAATGTCGGCGGCGCAACGGATGTGGGGACTGGTTCTGGGGCCGTTAGCGCTGGTTCCGGCGCCGGTGCGGGATTATCGGGCGACGAGCTGACGTCCATCCTCGCGACGATCGATTCTTCGGCGGCATAAGATAGCTGCGCGCTTGCCTGAACGCGCTCCGGGCCTTATTCGCCACGCATGAGCGACGCCCTCAGGAAATGGACCATCAAGTCCGCGCGGACGGTCTACAACAACCGCTGGATACTGGTGCGCGAGTACGACACGGTCGCGCCGACCGGGGCCGATGCGCAATACGGCCTCGTCCACATGCACAACCTGGCGCTGGGCGTGCTGCCGATCGACGAACAGGGACAGACTATCCTCATAGGACAGGAGCGGTTCCCGACGGGACGGTATTCCTGGGAGCTGCCCGAAGGCGGCGGCAATCCGGAAGCCCCGCCGCTTGAAGGCGCACAGCGGGAGCTGTCGGAGGAGGCGGGCCTTAAAGCGGCGCACTGGCTGCCGCTGTTCGCCGACGTCGATTTCTCGAACTCGGTGACTGACGAAAAAGCTTGCGCCTTTATCGCCTGGGGCCTCTCGCCTGATCAAACCCATGCGAGGGACAGTTCAGAAGAACTATCGGTTCGAAGAGTTTCATTCGCAGAAGCGCTCGGAATGGCGGTTTCCGGCGAGATTACCGACGCTTTCACCCTTGTGATGCTGTTCAAGGCCGACCATCTCCTCCGCACCGGGGCTTTGCCCCAAGACCTGGCGAAGCTAATGCTCGGGTCCGCCTGAACCCGGGGGAGAGACGGTCCCCCAACGGAGATGCACATGGCCGACAACTGGGCCGACAACCGGGCCGACCGCCGCACGGCGGACGAGGCGGGTGCAGCGAAATCATCGCCGCTGGGTTCCGGAGCGCCCGCGCCCATCTGGCAGAGGCTGAGGTTCGATGCGCGGCAGGCGGCCGAGCAGGAGCCGGCGCTGTCCAGCTATCTCAACGCCACGGTTCTCAATCACGAAACATTCGCGGAGGCGCTCTGCTACCAACTCGCGCAGAAAGCCGGCGGACCGGACATGAGCGCGCTCGCCGTGCGCGAGATCTGCGAGGAAGCATACAAGAGCGATCCCTCGATCGTCGCCGCGGCTGAGCGCGACTTGCAGGCGGTGCTCGAGCGCGATCCTGCGACGCGATCGACGCTGCAGCCCTTCCTGTTCTTCAAGGGCTTCCTCGCGTTGCAGACGCATCGCGTCGGGCACTGGCTGTGGGGGCAGGGCCGCGAGACGCTGGCTTTCTTCCTTCAATCGCGCATGTCGGAACTCTACGCGGTCGACATCAACCCGGCCGCGCCGTTCGGCTCGGGCGTGTTCATCGACCATGCGACCGGCATCGTGATCGGCGAGACGGCGCGCGTCGGCAATGACGTTTCCATGTTGCAGGGCGTAACCCTGGGCGGCACCGGCAAGGTGTTCACCGACCGCCATCCCAAGATCGGCAATGGCGTGCTGCTCGGCGCAGGCGCCAAGGTGCTGGGCAACATCACCATCGGCGACGAGGCGCGCGTGGGTTCGGGCTCCGTGGTGCTGAACGACGTGCCGCCGCGCTGCTCGGTGGCGGGCGTGCCGGCGAAGCCCGTGGGCGGCGCCTGCATGCAGCCGTCCAAGTCGATGGACCAGAAGTTCGACGTCGGACTGTAGGGCTCGGCAACCGCCGGTTTTTCCCTGGGGTTGGCGCCGGGCCCAGCTGCGGCTAAGGCTCAGCGGCCAGCAACCGGAGCCGTGCGGATGAATCCCGAAACAGTCAAACGCGTCGAAGCGTACCTGAAACGCACGCTCAATCCTGGCATCACGCTGACGGCCCGGCCGCGCGTGACGGACAGCGTCGAAGTCGTCATCGGCGGCGAACATGTCGGGCTCGTCTACCTCGTCGAGGACGAGGGCGAGACGAGCTACCAGCTCGAAATCACCATCCTGCAGGAAGACCTGGACGGCTGATTCCGGAGCGGCTGGTCGGGACGCAACAATAGATGTCGACGTTGATGGCAGAGCTTGCGGCCGTTGTTGTCGGCCTGGACGCCGGCGCGGCCGCTTCCCGCATGACGTCCATGCCGCGCGCTTTCCCCGAAGACACGCCCAAAAGACATGATTGTTAGCCGCGCGATGCGGGTCTAACCTGACGCCGTCAAGATAGAGGCGGTGGAGGGAAGACATGCTGCGCACTGTTCTGGGAGTCTCGGGCCTGGCGCTGGTTCTGGCGGCGTGTTCGCCGTCGGGCGGACCGGCGCAGACCGCCGTGCCGACCGCCGAGGCCCCGAAAGCCGCGCCCGTGCTCGAGGACAAGTTCGCAACCAGCGCCGATGGAACGAAGATCCATTACGTCGCCTCGGGCGAGGGGCCGCTGGTGGTGATGATCCACGGCTTCCCGGATTTCTCGGGCTCGTGGACCAAGCTCACGCCGGTGCTGAACGACAGCTATCGCGTCGCGGCGCTGGATACGCGCGGCTACAATCTTTCCGACAAGCCGGAAGGCGTTGCGAACTATGCGATGCCGAAACTGGTCGAAGACGTCGATGCGGTGATCGCTGCTGAAGGCCGGCAGAAGGCGACGGTGATCGGCCATGACTGGGGCGCGGCGATCGCGTGGAACTACGCCTTCGCCCACATGGACAAGCTCGACAACCTCATCATCATGTCGGTGCCGCATCCGGCGAATTTCGGACGCCAGCTGACGAACAGCCCGCAGAACAGCGATTACGCGCGCAATTTCCAGAAAGAAGGCTCGGAGAAGAATCTCACTGCTGAAGGCCTTGCGGGCTGGGTGCAGGATCCGGAGATGAAGGCGAAGTATGTCGAGGCGTTCAAGCAATCGAGCTTTGCCGGGATGATGAACTACTACCGCGCCAACTATCCGTCGGGGACCAATTCATCCACGGCGCTTCTTCCGGCGAACTTCCCGAAGATCGCCGTGCCGCTGCTGGTGATCCACGGCATGAAGGATCAGGCCCTGCTGTCGTCCGGCCATAACGACACCTGGGATCAGGCGTCAAAGGACACGACGCTGCTGATGATCCCCGACGCCAACCATTTCGTGCAGCAGGATGCGGCAGATCTCGTGAACAAGACGATCCGCGGCTGGCTGGATGCGCGCCGGCCGCCGGCATAGCGAACAGTCAGGGGAGGGCCGCCATGCGCATCGCCGCCGGACTTGTCTCTATCGCCATAGTGCTCGCCGGATGCGCGACGCCGGCCCCCAACGCGGCGAGTTCGTCGACACCAGTGGCTCGCGCCGCTGTGCGTACGCCTCTGCCCGTCGAGGACAGGTACGCCCAGAACGGGGATATCAAGATCCACTATGTCGCGAGCGGGAAGGGGCCGCTGGTCGTGATGATCCACGGCTATCCGGATTTCTCCGGCACGTGGAGCTATCTGGCGCCGGTGCTCAACGACGCCTATCGCGTCGCGGCCATCGATACACGCGGCTACAACCTGTCGAGCCAGCCGGTCGGCGTCGAGAACTACGAGATGCCCAAGCTGGTTGAAGACGTCGCTGCGGTGATCAGGGCCGAGGGATACCAGAAGGCCACGGTGATCGGGCATGACTGGGGCGGTTCGATCTCTTGGATGTTCGCGTTCACGCATCCGGAGATGCTGGACAACCTCATCATCCTGTCGACGCCGCACCCCTCGCTGTTCATGGAGCAGATGCGCACCAATCCCGCGCAGCAGGCCAGCTCGCAGTATGCGCGCAACTTCCAGAAGGAAGGATCGGAAGCGACGATGACGGCGGAAGGTCTCGCACGCCGCGTGCAGGATCCGGAACTCAAGGCGAAGTATCTCGAGGCTTTCAAGCGCTCCAGCTTCGCCGGGATGATGAACTACTACCGCGCCAACTATCCGAAGACCGTCGGGCCGGACGCCAAGCGGCCCTTCGTTCCGGACAACCCCCCGCCGATCAACGTCCCGCTGCTGGTGATCCACGGCATGAAGGACACGGCTCTGCTTGCAACTGGCCATGCGGGCACGTGGGATAAGGCTTCGCAAGACACGACGCTGGTGATGGTTCCCAATGCCGGCCACTTCGTTCAGCACGACGCCAAGGATCTGGTGAACAACACGATCCGCAACTGGTTGGACATGCATAAAGCGGGGGGCTGAGATGATGAAAGCTGCTGTTGCCTGCGCCGCGGCGCTGGTCCTGCTCGGCGGCTGTATCTTCGTCCGCGTTCGCGACACTGGCCCTGACACGGCGGCAAGCCTGCGCTCTGACCTGGTAACCGCAACATGCGACGCGCCCGTTGCCGACGGGGCGGCGATCGTAGCGACGCCTGTAGCGACCTCGCCGATCGCGGGTGCGCCTGGCAAGACGATGACAGCCGTTCGGCTCGACGCGCCGCCTGGCGGCAAGGCGAATCCGCACAGGCATGCAGGGATCGCCTTCGTCTATGTGCCGGAAGGCACGATCTGCTCGCAGATCGCCGGCGACACGGCGCTCAAGGCCTATTCGGCGGGCGACACCTTCTTCGAGCCGCCCGGCAGCCGCCATCTCGGCTTCACCAACCCGACGGCTTCGCCCGCGAAAGTGCTGGCGACGTTTGTGGCGAACACCGGCGACACGCTGACTAGCCCGTTGCAGTAGGAGCTCACCGCGAGGCTCGTGCGAGCCGCCCTCGTGGTTCGGCGGGCGCGCGTGTTCCGCGCTCTGCTCACAACGCGGGCGCTCTCTAACGGCGAAGATGTTGCGTAGCCTTCATGGTGAGCAGGACGAGGAGCGTCCGTCTGTCGAACCATGGCGGCGGCGCGTGCAGGCGCTTAAGACAGCGCCTTCGTCACCTTCTCGAGGCTGGCCGCGAAATTGTCGTCGGCGGCTTTGCCGGTGAGGGTTTCGGTGAGGATCTGGGCGGCCGCTTTCGAGGCCGTCTCCACCGCGGCGATACGCACATCGCGGACGGCTTCGGACTCGGCGCGGGCGATGCGCTCCTCGGCCAGCTTCTCACGCAGTTTCAGGCGCTCGTTGAGCGCGGCGGCGGCTTCCTTGGCAAGGTCGGCGGCTTCGCGGCGTGCGCTCTCGACGATCTCCTTGGCGGACGCTTCAGCTTCAAGCTGGCGGCGCTCGGCGTCGGCGAGCTTCGCTTCGGCTTCCTTGCGGAGCGCGGCGGCGTTGTCGAGCTCTGCGCGGATCTTCGCAGCGCGGTCGTCGAGGCCTTTGGCGATCGTCTTGTGCGGCTTCATGAAGATGAAAACGGCGGCCAGGAAGATCACGAGGCCCGTTCCGGTCCAGGTGACCGGATCGTTGAACAGCGTCATCAAGAAGTCGGGCGAGGCTGCGGTTTCGTGTTCCATCTTAGCCTCTCATCGCGCTTGCGACGGCTTTTTTGACCGCGTCGGATGATGGCTTCACGCCCGCCAGTTTTTCCGCGATTGCGGCGGCGGCGTCTTCCGCCACCGTTGAGACATTGGCCATCGCCTTCTTGCGGACGTCGGCGATACGCGCTTCGGCCGCGCCAAGGCGCGCGGCCAGATCGGCCTCGACCTTGGCGGTTTCGGCGGCGACCTTCGCATCGGCTTCGGCCTTGGCTTTCGCGGCGGTGTCACGCGAGCGGGCCTTGGCTTCGGCGATGCGGGCCTCCAGCGCCTTGGTCGCCGCGTCAGCCTTTTGGCTGGCGGCGGCGGCTTCGGCGACGTCCTTCGCGATGGCGTCGTCGCGGTTCGCGATGGTCTTCTGCACTTTCGGGAGCAGCCAAAGGCTGGCGCAGAAATAAAGCAGCCCGAACGTCACCACCAGCCAGAAGATCTGGCTTGGGAAGGTGTCGATCTGGTCGAACGGGGGAAAGCCGCTGGATGCGTGCTCGCCCGCTGCGTGCTCGACTGCTTCGTGTTCCACGTCGCGTACTCCGGTTGATCCGCAGGTCTAGACCGATCTCTGCGGAGATCGGCCCAATCTAAGATCAGCCCGGCGGCGCGTAGATCAGGATGAGCGCGATGGCGAAGCCGAAAATGCCGAGGGCTTCGGTAACGGCGAAGCCGAAGATCAGGTTGCCGAACTGGGCTTGCGCGGCGGACGGGTTGCGGATCGCGGCTTGCAGGTAGTTGCCGAAAATCGTGCCGACGCCGATGCCGGCGCCTGCCATGGCGACGCAGGCGAGGCCCGCGGCGATAAGGTTCAAACCTTCCATTGTAGTTCTCCTTGGGAAGTCGTGGTTGAGTTGTTGGGAAGTCGGGTGAAGGGGTTAGTGGCCGCCCGGGTGAAGGGCGTCGTTGAGATAGACGCAGGTGAGGATCGCGAACACGTAGGCCTGCAGGAACGCCACCAGCAGCTCGAGCGCGGTGACGCCTATGACCAGCGGCATGACGAGCACGGTCGCCATGGCGCCGCCGATGAAGCCAAGGCCGAGGATCAGCTGCGGCACGAAGCCGGCGAACACTTTCAGCGCAACGTGGCCGCCCAGCATGTTGGCAAACAGACGCATGCCGAGGCTGAGCGGGCGCGAGAGGAACGAGAAGATCTCGATGATGACGACGAACCAGAGGATGTACCACGGCACGCCCGACGGCACGAAGACCTTGAGGAATTTGAAGCCGTTCTTCCAGACGCCGATCACGACGACGAGCAGGAAGGTGAAGATCGCCATCGTGCCGGTGACGACGATGTGGCTGGTCGAGGTAAATGCGTGGGGCAGCATGCCCAGTATGTTCGCGACGAAGATGAAGCTGAAGATGGTGAAGACGAGCGGTACGAACGGCTTGCCGTCGTCGTGGTTCACGTCCTTCACGATGCCCGCGACGAAGCCATACCAGATCTCGGCCAGCGACTGCTTGCGGGAGGGAACGGTCTGCGGGCGCGACAGGGCCCAGGCGAAGAAGCCGATGATCAACAGGACGCCGATCACCATGAAGAGCGCGGAGTTGGTGAACGAGATGTCGACGCCGCCGACATTCAGTTCGAACAGGCGCGTGACCTGGAACTGGTGCATCGGATCGGTGGCTACTTGCAGCATGCCGTCTCGTCCCTCGGCCCGCTCTACTGGGCTTTGCCATCAGGCGGCGAGGCGGCCTTGCTGGCCTTCTGCGCCGTCCGCACCACGCTCCACACGCCGGTGATGAAGCCGAGCATCAGGCAGACGATGAGCCCCCACGGAGAAGAGTGGAGAAGCGCATCGATGCCAAAGCCCAGCAGGCCCCCCACGATGATCGCGGCAACGAAGTCCGCCGCCATGCGGAAGCCCAAACTCATCCCCGGACCATCGACGGCGTTTTTCGACGGACGCGCTTGCGCATCAAGCTCCGCCTGGGCCTTAGCGATCCGTTCGTTCAGATCGTCGCCCATCGGATGTCCGCCGTGCCGCAGGAGGGGAACAAGTCCAGCCTGTGCGCGATCCCGGCAAAAGGGCCGGAAACGCGCGCGCAGTCATACAAGGGTGATGATTCCAGTCAAGCAAGTATTAGGCGAATCGGAGGCTGTAACGCCTTGAAACTATAGCGGGATTGCTGCGCGATTACGCCGCAGGAGTGGGCGGTCGGCAAACAGGGTGCGCTCGCGTCCATCGCGCAGTCGCCATGGGCCGTCTCGCGGGGCAATTGCGCGCCATCCGCGTCGCGGGCATCGTCGGCTCGGCGGGGTGAGGGATGTTCGACGAGCGGCGCTATTCAGCGTTCATCAGCTATAGTCATAGCGACGAAACGGTCGCCCGCTGGCTGCACCGGCGCGTGGAGCGCTATCGCGTTCCAAGCCAGCTGGTCGGGGTGCAGGGCGCGGATGGCCCGGTTTCCCGGCGTCTAAAGTCGGTCTTCCGCGACCGGGAGGAGTTTGCAGCCGGTGGCGACCTCAGGGCCGAGATCGAGGAGGCGCTCTCCCGCTCCAGCGCACTGATCGTTCTGTGCTCGCCTCGCGCCGCTGCGAGCTCCTACGTCCAGTCAGAAATCGCCTACTTCCAGTCTCTGGGGCGCGGTTCCCGCATCATACCGGTGATCCTTGCCGGCGAGCCGGCTGAGTGTTTTCCGCCGGCCCTGCGCGACGGGCAGGACAGGCTCGGCGCGGATTTCCGCCGGGGTAGGGACGAGCGCGAAAACGGCAGCCTCAAAGTGCTTGCCGGGCTGCTCGGCGTCGGCCTGGACACGCTGGTCCAGCGCGAACGCCGTGCTCAGCGCTGGCGCATGCGAGCTGCGGTGGCGATGGCTGCCCTGTTTGCGGCTCTCGCCATTGCGGCCATCGCCTTCGGCGTTCGCAGCGAGCAGCAGCGCGTGCGCAGCGAAGCTAACCGGCTGGCGTCTGAGGCGCAGCTGGCTTCGGAACAGGATCAGGCGTTGATGCTGGCGGTTGCGGCGTGGCGCATCTCACCGACGGCGCCGGCACGGGCTGCACTGTTTTCGGCGCTCAGCCGCAATCCGCAGCTTGACGGCATGGGACGCATCGAAGGCGGCGTGCACGAGCTGCACATCCTTGCCGACGGACGCATCGTGTTCCGGGCGTCCGGGGTTGGCGAGGCAGCGCTGACAGTGGGGCCGGGCGAAAACCTGAACACAGCGCACGCGATCGAAGGCGTTCCCGGCGGCGCTATCGACGTCAGTGTCTTGGACGATGGCAAGGCCCTTGCGGTGCTGCGCGAGGATGCACTGTCGATCTATCGCGTGACGCCATCGTGGGATGCCGCCAGCCTCACTGCGACCCATCCGGTATCGGGCGAACCCGTGCTTGCCAGCGCACGCGACGGACAGGTCGTGGCGCTGCTCACCCCGCCACACGGCCTGGCGACGTTCGATGCCGCCACCGGACACAAGACCGGCGATGAGACTCTCCCGTTCGAACTCGGCGAAGTCAGCGACTTTGCCGTCTCACCCAAAGGCGACGCCGTCGTTGTCGGAACGCAGAACTCCGTGTGGCTGAAGGCAGGCAACGCATGGCGCCAGCTGATGACTCCGCCGGCCGAACCGGCGCGGCTGGTCGAAGTGCGGTTCGACCAGGACGGCGGACGCGTTGTCGCCGCGATCGGCGTCGACGAGGACTGGACGGGAACATCTGACGCTGCGGAGGCGCTGAGCCGCCTGGCCTGCTGGTTGGTTGCTGATGCGAACCCTGTGCCGTGTCCGCATATCGGCGTCATCGCCTGGCCTGGCCTGCTTGGCCCCGTGTCCGACGCTCTGGTGATGTCGGGACGCCGCGATCTCCGTTCTGCCGCCCAGCTCGCCGAGGCGTGGGTCCGCACCGGCGATGAATGGACCAGCAGCGTGCTCCGCGCTGACCCGACTTTCCTGACCAATCTTGCCGCGGACGCCGAAGGACGGCGCTTGCTTGTGGGAACGATAGACGGCGAACTGCTGGCGTATTCGACAGGCGTCTTCGGACCGGGCGTCACGACGCGGCTGTCGGGCGATCCGCAAATGTTGAGATGGACGGCCGCCGGATGCCGAACCATCGCGAAGCAGCAAAGCATGCTGGTCTCCGAGACGTGCGATGGCGGCGACAGGCGCACCGTCACGCTTGGACCGGACGACGCTGTCCGGCAGATGGAGACCGGTTCCGAAGGTCTCTACGCCGTGCACAAGGACGGTTCAGTGACCGTGTGGGACGAGAGGCTGGCCACGCTGCTGGAGGCGCCGGCGCCGCCGAACGACGCCGTCCGCTACTCCACAGGCGCTGTGTTCGATGTGTCGTCCAAGTCGCTTTACGCCATCGAGACAGACAACGACCGGGTGCTCGCCTTCAAGGCGGGCGACACGCAATGGCGCGCCATCGCCGGGAATGATGAGCCGGTCCGTGCACTGGCGCTGGGCCGCGCTGGCGTGATCTATCTTGGCTTCGAACAACGCGGCGCGGTCCGCGCCGTCGATCTTGCAACCGGCCGCACACTCTTCGAGACGGTGTTGCCCAAAGGGCAATATGTCGGACGGATCACCCCAAGTCCTGACGGACGCCATCTCTACGTGACCGCCATGACCAACAGGCACGGCCTGTTCAAGCTCGACGCGGTTTCGGGCGCGCTGGCGGCCGACGAGTTCAACCGCTTTTCCGGTCCCGCGCATGTTCTCGCGATATCTCCCGATGGCCGATACCTGGTGATCAGCGGTGTCGGGGCGCCGGATGGAAAGGCGGCAATATCCGACGCCAGCGCGTTCATTGGCGTGGAGCTATGGGACGCCGACGTGCTGGCGCCGATCGGCGGATTCAGGACGCGCGCGTCGGACTGGCTCAGCGCTTTCTCGCCTGATGGAAGCAGCTTTGCGCTCGCCGCGAACTCTCCCTACGAGGTGGCGATTATTCCCCTGGATCCCGAAAGCTGGGTGCGCGCCGCTTGCCGCAAGGCGAGCCGCACGCTGACCGCGGACGAACACAGGAGGTTTTCGATTCCCAACGACAAGGGCGGCTGCCGATAGCGGCAATACCTTACGCCGCAGTTTCGCCCACCGTCTGGGATAGCCAGATGCGGGTGGTTTCGGCTTCTTCGGTGAGCCAGCTGCGGAACCGGCGCACCTGGGCGCGGGACGGCGCGTCGCTGCGGAAACGAGACTGGAAAACGTGGCTGGTCCAGGACCCGGCCGACACCGGAAACGGCAGGGAAAGCCTCTTGTCCTCGACCAGGTCCGAGATCAGCGCCAGGCCGCACAGGGTAAGGCCGGCGTCGGCGAAAACGGCTTCCAGGGCGGCGGTGATGCGCTGGAAGCGGATGCCGCGCTCCGGCGCCGTCCGCTTCAGCTTCTGCGCCTTGATCCAGGCCGTCCATCCGGGCGCCGCCGAGTCGTTTCTATAGAAATCGAGATGAAGGAGGGGAAAACCCTCCAGCCGCTCGCGCCGCTTGAGTGAAGCGATGCGCGCCGTATTTTCGTGCGAGCAGATCGGCAGCACATAGTCGCGGAACAGGATGTCGCTGTCCGGCGCATTGCGCGGCTGACCGAAACCGAACTCGCAGTCCACCGGCCCGATGCGCATCGGCGCATCGCCCTCGCCATTGATGCAGAACCTGATGTTCGGGTGCGCCATCCGGAACCGCGCCAGCCTCGGCTTCAGCCACAGATCGGCGAAATCCGACGGCGCTGCGACGTGGATTTCGTGGACGCGCTGCAGGTCCAGCGCGGCGGCGACGGCGTCCAGCTCGCGAAAGGCGGTGGAAAGATGAGACAGTGCGATCTTCAGCTCCTGCGTCGGCCGCAGGCCGGACCGCCCGCGCTCGAGGAGGTCGACGCCGAGATAGTCTTCCAGCGCCTTCACACGCTGCCCGACAGCGGCGGGCGTGATCGAAAGCACGTCGGCCGCCTGCTTCAGCGAGCCCAGCCGGACCGCGATTTCCAGCGCCTGCAGCGACTTCAGATGCGAGAGCGTGACCACAGTTCGACGCTAAAGCTTTTCTTTAGTGCTGCAAAGAAATTTTAGTTTGAACCTTCCTCTCACCGGACCGACAGTGGCTATCGATCGACTTGGAGACGCGCGATTGGCCCAACTGAAGCGATACCTGATTGAACGGGATATACCGGGCATCGGCGGCATGTCGATCGTCGAACTGTGCGGCGCGGCGCGGGCGTCCAACCGGGCGATCGAGCAGATCGGCGGCGCCGTTCACTGGCAGCACAGCTATGTCGGCGGCGACAAGACGTTCTGCGTCTACCTTGCCGAAAGCGAGGCTGTCGTCCGCAAACATGCCGAACTCAGCGGGATACCGATAACCCGCATCACGGAAGTCCCGCAGATCATCGATCCGATGACCGCAAACAACTGACGACTGCAACCAGGTGCGACCGGGCAGGTCCGGCGCGCCAACACATAGAAGCGAAAATGGAGCGGCCCATGCGCGGTGTCCTCGCGGCGCTGTACAGCGTTGCTGTGTATGCATTCTTCCTGGCGACGTTCGTCTACGCGATCCTCTTTGTCGAAGGCCTGGTCGCTCCCAAGACGATCGATTCGGGCGAGCCGGGCGAGCTTGTGACGTCGCTCCTCATCAATGCCGGCCTGCTCGGCGTGTTCGCCGTGCAGCACTCGGTCATGGCGCGGCCGGCGTTCAAGAAGGCCTGGACCCGCATCGTTCCGAAAGAGATCGAGCGCAGCACCTATGTGCTCTTCGCCAGCCTCGCGCTTGCGCTCATACTCTGGCAGTGGCGGCCCCTGCCGCAGCTGGTATGGTCGGTCGACAACGACATAGCGGAGATCGCGATCATCGCACTGTCGTGGTCGGGCTGGGCTCTCTTGCTGGCCAGCACATTCCTGATCAGCCACTTCCATCTCTTCGGCCTCAGCCAGGGCTTCGCGCGCTTGCTCCGCATCAAGGAAGGCGGCGACCATTCTTTCGTCACGCCGCTCTTCTATCGCTGGATCCGCCATCCAATCTATGCCGGCTTCATCATCGCCTTCTGGGCAGCGCCGCATATGAGCGTCGGTCACCTGTTCTTCGCCATCGCAACCACAGGCTACATTTTCATCGGCATCTTCTTTGAAGAGCGTGATCTCGTCGGAGAGTTCGGCGACCGCTACCGCAACTACCGCCGCCAAGTGGGCATGCTGTTCCCGAAGCCCGGCGCGCCCCGTCCGCAGGAGAAGGCCGTCAAATAGAAACGGTTGCCTGTTGGACCGGGTGAGGCTCGCGGCTGCTCGCGCCGTCGCGGGCCTTCGCCGTTCCCGAGGGGCGCCTCAGGAGGCGAGGGACGCGTAGGCGGCCTGCAGCAGGCCGAAGCCGCGCCGGTCGCCGAGGACGCCGCTCTCCATCCGGTTCATCACGTAGGACATGCACAGCCGCGCATCCTGGTCGACGACGACGGTCGAGCCGCCATAGCCGCCCCAATAGGCGATGCGTTCGTTGGGGCCCATCGGAAAGTCCCGGGTGGAGAGGCCGTAGCCCATGCCGAACACAAGCGGCACGTCAAGCACGAGATCTTCCCCATCGGATTGCCTATCGAAGATGCGGCGGGCGCCTGCCTCGGACATGATCGTCTTGCCGAACGCCGATCCGCCATTCGCCATCGCGGTCTGGACGCGCACGATGCTGCGTGCGTTGCCATGGCCATTGGCGGCGGGAATCTCTGCGGCGCGCCACGCCCGGGTGCGGGTCGCGCTGACATCGGCGCGGGGATTGGCGAAAGTGCGCGAGGCGATCGAGCCGTCATCGGGCGTCGCGATGGCTCGCGGGGGCGGAATGAGATCGCAGATGCGGGGCTCTGCGCTTTCCGGTGTTCCGATATGAAAGTCTGCGCCCAAAGGTTCAGCGATCTCCTGGCGGAAGAAATTGCCGAGAGACTGGCCCGTCACGCGGCGGACGATCTCGCCGATAAGGTGGCCCTGCGTGACGGCGTGATAGCCCGACTGCGTGCCCGGCGCCCACCATGGCGCCTGGCGGGCGAGGGCTTTCGTCATCCACTCCCAGTCGTAGAGCGCATCGCCCTGCACAGGCTCGTCCATTCCGGAAAGGCCTGCCGAGTGGCTGAGGAAGTGGCGGACTTCGACGCCGGCTTTTCCGTTCTGCGCAAACTCGGGCCAGTATTTTGATGCGGGCGCGTAGAGATCGACTTCGCCGCGGTCGGCTAGCAGAAGCAGGCACATCGCCGACATCGGCTTCGTGCTCGACCAGACGTTGACGATCGTGTCTTCGCGCCAGCTTTCCTTCCTGCCGGCGTCGAGGTGGCCGCCCCACAGGTCGACGACGAACTCGCCTTCATGCGTAACCGCCACGGAGGCGCCGACGTCTGCATGCTTGGCGAAGTTGTCCTGGAAGGCGGCTTTCACCGGCTCGAACCGCGGATCGCAGAAGCCGTAGATCGGGGGCGTCATGCCGCCGCCAGACGTTCGGCTGCCTGGAGGTCCACCGAGACCAGCCGCGACACCCCCCGCTCCTGCATAGTCACGCCGAACAGGCGATCCATGCGCGACATCGAGACGGCGTTGTGGGTGATGATAATGAAGCGCGTCGAGGTGCGCGTGCGCATCTCGTCGAGCAGCCGGCAGAAGCGGTCAACGTTGGCGTCGTCCAGCGGCGCATCCACCTCGTCCAGCACGCAGATCGGGGCGGGGCGGGAGAGGAAGACCGCGAAGATAAGCGCGGTTGCCGTCAGCGCCTGTTCGCCGCCGGACATCAGGGAAAGCTGGCCGAGGCGCTTGCCCGGCGGTGACGCGTAGATTTCGAGGCCGGCGTCCAGCGGGTCTTCGGACTCGGTAAGCCGCAGCTCGGCATGGCCGCCGCCGAACAGGGCGGTGAACAGCGACGAGAAGTGGCCATTCACCTGTTCGAACGCTTCCAGCAGGCGCTGGCGCCCATCCTGGTTCAGCGCGTCGATGCCTTCGCGCAGCTTGGCGATGGCGGCGATCAGGTCGTCGCGCTCTTCCACCTGCAGCCCCATGCGGCCGGAAATCTCGGTGAGCTGCTCGTCGGCTTCCATGTTGACGGCGCCGAGCTGGTCGCGCTCGCGGCGCAGCTGGCCGAGGCGCGTGTCGAGCGCGTGGGCATCGGCAACGGCTGCCGCTTCCGGCGGATCCGCATCGCCAAGTTGCTTCCGTGCGGCTCGGGCGGCGGTGATGACCGAGGTGACGCGATCCTCGAGCTCCTCGAGGTTCTGGTCGAAGGCGGCCCGCACCTGCTCGGCGATCTCCGCCTCGCGGCGAGTGGCGGCTTCAAGCCGCGCCTCGGTGCGGGCAAGGCCTTCGCGGGCCGAGTGAGACGCATCGCGCGCCGCGCGCGCCGCGATCTCCGCATCACGCAGGTTGGATTCCGCCGAGGCCAGCGCATCGGCGGCATCTCGACGGGCTTCGTCGATCGAGATGACGGATGCCGCCAGCGCATCGAGCTTCGACTGGACGGCGCCGGGCAGGTCTTTCGATTCCGCATGCGCCTTGCGCGTTTCGGCCAGGTCGTGCTCCACGGCCGCCAGCCGCCCGGCGGACTCCGACGCGCGAGCCAGCCAGTCGTCGCGATCGCGGGTAAGCGCAAGCCGCAGCGCCGCAGCGCGCTCCGTCTCGCGGATGAAGGCGTCGAGCGCTGCGGCGGCCGTGCGCTCGCGTTCGCGCGCGGCGCGCACCTTGTCGGCCAGCTCGGAAATGATGGCGCGGTCGCGATCCGTCGGCGCCGCACCTGCGGCGGATTTCGCGGCGGCAAGCGACTGCGCGGCGTGATCCCGCTCTACTGTCAGCCGCTGCATGGTCTCCTTCAGCGACGCTCCACGCAGGTTGAGACGTTCGAGATCCTGCTCGGCGCGCAGCGCCGCTTCATGGGCCTGGATAGCGGCGCGCGCCAGTTCAGGCGCATCGCGCCGGCGCGTCATCGCCGTCATCTCGGCGTCGGTCAGCGTGCGCGACGCCTTGGCGCGGGCCTCAAGCGCTTGATCGCGCGCCGCGCGAGCCGAGGCGAGTTCTCTTCCGATCGCGACACGGCGGGCGCGCTGTTCCAGCTTCTCTGCGGCCGGCAGCGGCGCGTCGGCGCGGCGCACGAAGCCGTCCCAGCGCCAGAGGTCTCCCTCGCGCGACACCAGCCGCTGGCCCGGCGCAAGACGCGGCGCCAGCTCGAATCCGCGCGCGTGATCGACCAGCCCGCATTGCGACAGCCGCGCGCGCAGTTCGCCGGGCGCCTGAACAAGATCCGAAAGCGGTTTCGCGCCTTCCGGCAGCGCCGCCGAGGCATCGCCCCAGCGGCCCGACCAATGCGCCGGGGCTTCCGGATCGGTCGGCGCTTCGAGGTCTTCGGAAAGGGCCGCCGCCAGCGCGCGTTCCAGTCCGGGGGCGCGGATGCCGTCGAGCACGGGCGGGCTTGTCCCATCGGTCTTGCGCAGCAGGCGGTCGAGGCCTTTCAGCTCCGATTCCAGTTCGCCGACGCGCCGTTCGGCGGCCAGCAAGGGCGGCGTCAGGCGCGCTTCGGCGGCGCGCGCATCGTCCACCGCCTTGCCGATGGCGGCGAGGGCGGATTGCGCCGCCTGCGATTTTCCCTCGGCGTCGGCGTGGCGCGCATGGGCGTCCTTCAGCGCCGCTTCGAGCGTCGCAACATTTCCCAGCGCGGCGAGTTCGGACTGCGTGCGCGCGAAATCGGCCTCGAAACGCGACAGCCGTTCCTGCTCGCGATTGAGCGCAGCGTGGGCGGCAGCAGCCTGCGCTTCGGCCTGCGCCAGCGCCGTGCGGCGCGTATCGGCCTCAGCTTCAAACGTCTGCAGCTCGTTCATCGCGGCATCGACCGCGGCGGCGAGATCGACTTCGCGCTGCTGCTGGGTCTTGGCGTCTTCCGGCGGCAGGTCGTCGAGCTGGGCGTTGGCGCGGTCGGCGCGGACGCTCGCATCGTCGCGCTGCACGCTTTCGCGCGCCTGGTCCTCGATCCAGCGCTGGATGTCGCGTTCCAGCCGCGCGACATGCTCCCGCGCCGCATCGCGCTCGGCCTCCAGCCGCGCCAGCTGCAGCTTCATCGCGCCCAATCTGCCAGCGGCTTCAGACTCAGCAGCGCGCAACGGCTCGATAGCAGCGCGCGCCTCCAGTTCGGTCGCCGACGCTCGCGCCGCGGCGGACACCGCATTGTGTTCGGCGAGCTTGCCGGCCTCCAGCGCCGCACGCGCCTCCGCCGCTTCCACGACCGCACCGCGCCAGCGGGCGGCGCCGAGCCGCGCCTCCAGCGCGTTGATCTCTTCCGTCAGAGCGCGGTATTTGCGCGCCTTGCTGGCCTGCCGCTTCAGCGCATTCGCCTGGCGCTCAACCTCGGCCATGATCTCGGCGAGGCGGGCGAGGTTCTCGTCCGCCGCCTTCAGCTTCAGCTCCGCCTCGTGACGGCGTGCGGCAAGGCCGCCAATCCCTGCCGCTTCCTCCAGAATGCGACGGCGGTTCTGCGGCTTGGCCCCGATCAGCTCCGATATCTGCCCCTGGCGTACGAGTGCAGGCGAGTTCGCGCCCGTCGACGCATCTGCGAACAGAAGCTGCACGTCCTTTGCCCGCACCGTGCGGCCGTTGATCTTGTAGGACGAGCCCGCGCCGCGGCGCAGCAGGCGCCGCACCTCGATAATGTCTTCCTCGTTGAACTCGGCCGGCGCCGTGTGCGTGCTGTTGTCGAGCAGCAGCGTCACCTCCGCCACCTCGCGCGCGGGGCGCTGTTCGGTGCCTGCGAAGATCAGGTCGTCCATCTCGCCGCCGCGCATGGCGCGCGCCGAGGTCGCGCCCATCGCCCAGCGCAGCGCCTCGAGCAGGTTCGACTTGCCGCAGCCGTTCGGCCCGACAATGCCGGTCAGACCCTCTTCGATCGGCACATCCACCGGATCGACGAAGGACTTGAAGCCCGCGATCTTGAGACCGACGAGGTGCAAACAGACCCTCAGCGCAAAGAACCCCGCAAAGGCGGGGTTTCGGCCCGTCTAGGGGCGCCAAAAGAGCGGGTCAACTGGATTAGGCTTAACGGCGAAAGAGGCCGTCAGTTGGGGGCGGGAGCAGGCAGTTTTGCCTCTATTGCCGCGGCAATCGCATCCGCCGAGTTCTCGTCCACCTGCTGGCCGTTGACGAAGAAGGTCGGCGTGCCGGTAACGCTTGCCGGGGCCTCCTGCGCGCCCTTGATGATGAGTTTTTGGATGTTGGCGTCGCCGATGCAGGTGCCGACCTCGTCGGCGTTCAGCCCGTGCCGTCCGCCGAGCGCGACCAGCGCATCCTGCAATTGGCGCGGACGGGGCGCAGCTTTGATGATCTCTTCCTGCGATTTGAACAGGTCAGCGATCACGTCGAAGAACTTGTCCTCGCCCGCACAGCGCGCCAGCGCCGCGCCTGCAACCGAGATTTCGGCCGGCGGCGTCGGCATAACGATCCAGTGCAGTTTCGCCTTGCCGGTATCGATGTAGCGGGCCCTCAGGTCGGGCAGCATCTGCTCATGGAAGGCCGCGCAGTGGCCGCACGTGGTGGAGGCGTATTCCACGATCTCGACCGGCGCGCTGGGGTCTCCCATCACCGCCTCGCCCATGAACGGCTTGATCTCGACCGTCTTCCACGGCTTCAGCTTTTCGCTGTCGCCGCCGCAAGCGGAGAGAGCAAGGGCGGCGCCGAGTGCAAGAAGTACCCGCATGGCGTCTACTGGCCGGGCGCGGAAGCGGGCGGCGTCGTGGTCGCCGGCGCCGCGGGCGTTTCGGTCGCGGCGCCCGGGTTCAGCTTCTTCTCGATCGCGGCTTTCAGCGACTCATAGCCCGTGTCCTCCACCCGCTCGTCGTTGACGAACACGGTGGGGGTCGACCGCACGCCGCGCGTGCCGCCTTCCTCCGCCGATTTCTGGATCGCTTCCTTGATCGCCGGCGCATGGTCGATGCAGGTGCGCGCCTCGTCGCGCGTCATGCCATTGCGCTCGGCGATCTGCGCGACGATCGGCCCCGCCGCGCCCTTGGGGGCGGCTTCGAGGATGTTGTGCTGTTCCGAGAAGATATCGTCGGCCAGCGCGTAGAATTTCTCCGGCCCCTTGCAGCGCGCAACCGAGGCGAGGAGGAAGGACAGGTCCGCATCGATCGGGAAGTCGCGATAGATGTACTTGATCTTGCCCGTGTCGATATAGTCGGCCTTGAGACGCGGAAATTCTTGCTTCCAGAAATCGCGGCAGTGGCTGCACGCGAACGATGCGTATTCCAGCACGGTGACAGTCGCCGTCGCGCTGCCTAGCGGAACGTCGCCCAGCACCGGCGTCACCGGAACCGGTTTGAAGCCGTCGGCGGCGGTCGTCTGCTGCTGCCCGCACGCGGCGAGCAGCGCCAGCGCTCCGGCTATTGCGGCGACAGGCGCGGCGATCTGACGAAGGGTCGAGGCGAAGACCATCATCGGGTAACTCCCCTGGAGCTGTTGGCGAGGTTTTGGCGAAAGTGGCGGGCGCGGTCAACGCACGGCCGCGTCAGGTGCGTTGCCGCTCGGTAAGCACAGCCTCGCCTAGCTCGGCAAGGGCGTTGCGGAGCGTGTTGGTCTGGATCCGGGCCAGCCCTGTGATCAGCGCCGTGCGCTGTTCGGGGGTAAGGGGCCGCCTCTGCGCTGTCTTGATCTGCGCCGGCGCGGCCGTGTGCACGATGCGCAGAGACTTGATCTTCGAGCCTGACGCCAGATTCACCCGTTCCATGATGTGCTCGGCGGCGTGCTGGATCATCGGCGCGGCGGCGGACGTGACGCGAAGGTGCAGCACATTGCCTGCCTTCGCCCGCGCCACGCGTATGGGCGAGGTCACGTCGGCCAGCTTCTGGCCCACGATCTCCGCCCAGCGCGATCCTAGCGTGCTGGGCGAGGGGCCGGCCTCCTTCAGGATGGGCGCAAGGGCGCGGTGGATCGCATTGCCGAATGGGCGCGGCCCCCGGTAAGCCGGGATGGCGCGCGCCTGTGCAAGACGTGCGCGGGCGGCCTCTTCTGCTTCCCGGATGATCCAGTCGGCGCTGCGGGTCATAGGTGCAGTCTTGCCAAGTTTTCGCTTATGGCGGAATCCCAAATGCAGATGACCGCCAAAACCCCAACAACTCACAGGCCGAAGGCGATACTCACCGCTCTGGATCGCTGGTACCGCCGCCATGCCCGGGACCTGCCCTGGCGGGTGGGTCCGGATGCGCGGGACAGCGGCGTTACGCCCGATCCCTACCTCGTCTGGCTGTCCGAGGTGATGCTGCAGCAGACGACAATTCCCCATGCAGCGCCCTATTTCGTGAAGTTCCGCCAGCGTTGGCCGAAGGTCGAAAAGCTTGCGGCCGCCAGGTGGGAGGACGTATCGGCCGCCTGGGCCGGGCTCGGCTATTACAGCCGTGCGCGCAATCTCCACGCCTGTGCAAAAGCCGTCGCCCGGCAGGGTGGATTTCCACAGGCCGCCAGCGCCCTGCGGGAGCTGCCCGGCGTCGGCCCCTACACGGCCAGCGCCATCGCCGCGATCGTTTCCGACGAAAAGTCCGCGCCCGTCGACGGCAATATCGAGCGGGTTATGTCGCGCATCCACGCCATCGGCTCGGATGGAACCGAGGCCGGCTGGCGCTCGGCCAAGGCTGAGATCGTCGCCCGCGCGCAGGATCTGTTCGATGCGCTCTCCGCCACTCATCGCGCCGGAGACCTGGCGCAGGCGCTGATGGATCTGGGCGCCACCGTCTGCACGCCGAAGAAGCCGAACTGCCTTATCTGTCCCCTGGCGAAGACGTGCAGCGCGCGCTCGCAGGGCGATCCGGAACGCTATCCGGTGAAAGCCGCGAAGAAGGAAAGGCCGACGCGCTACGGCTCGGCCTTTATTCTGACGCGCGAAGACAAAGTGTTGCTGGTGCGCCGCGATCCGCGCGGGCTTCTCGGCGGCATGATGATGCCGCCATCGAGCGAGTGGCGGGACAAGAAGTTGAAGGACGCGCTCGACGGCGCCCCCGCCAAGGCAGCGTGGGAGCGCATTGGCGAAGTCCGCCACGTCTTCACCCACTTCGCGCTCAAGCTCGACATCTGGCGCGCGGAAGCGCCGGCGAAAGCGAAAGCCAACGGCGAGTGGTTCGGTATCGCCGAAGCGCTCGCGGCGCTGCCCACGGTCGGACGCAAGGCTGCGCTGCTCGCGTTACAAGGCCGCGCCGGCGTCGCCGTGAAGCGCGCCGTCCGCTAAGCGTTCAGCGCGTTTCCGTATCGGGCGCGCAGCGTCTTCTTGTCAATCTTGCCTGTCGCCGTCAGCGGCACCGCATCGAAGATGATTGCATCCGGCTTCCACCATTTGACGATGCGCGGCGCGAGATAGTCCTGGATCTCCGCGTCGGTCACAGCCGCGCCTTCATGCCGTTCGACGATCAGGATCGGGCGCTCTTCCCATTTCGGATGCGGCACGCCGATCACCGCCGCAATCTTCACGCCCGGGCAACCGGCGGCGGCGTTTTCGAGATCGATCGAGCTGATCCATTCGCCGCCCGACTTGATGACGTCCTTCTTGCGGTCGGTGATGCGCATGAAGCCGTGCTGGTCGATGGTGGCGATGTCGCCGGTGTCGAACCAGCCGTCGGCCTGGGCTGTGTCCTTCTCCATCCTGAAATAGCGCCTGATCGTCCATGGGCCCCGCGCCAGCAGCGCGCCAGAGCTTTGCCCGTCCCAGGCTAGGTCCCTGCCGTCGTCATCGACGACTTTCAGCTCGATGCCGAACTGCAGGCGGCCCTGCCGCGTCCAGATCGCCTCGTCCATCGCATCCTCGCCGCTTTCGGCGAGCGACGGCGTCGGCGTCGCGACGACGCCGAGCGGGCACGTCTCGGTCATCCCCCAGATCTGCAGCACGCGGACGCCGTACTTCTTCTTGAACGTCTCAGCCATCGCGCGCGGCACGGCCGACCCGCCGATGACGACGCGTTCGAGCTTGCCGGGTTTCTCTCCCGTCTTCTCAAGGTGCGCGAGATACATCGTCCAGATCGTCGGCACGCCGCCGGAGAAAGTGACGCCCTCGCTGTCGATCAGCTCCTGCAGGCTCGCGCCATCCATCTTGTCCGCCGGCATCACCAGCTTGCAGCCATTGATCGGCGCCACGAACGGCAGGCCCCACGCCGTCGCGTGATAGAGCGACGAACAGGGCATCACCACGTCGAACGCATCGAACCCGAACGCGCCGGCAAGGCCCGCCGCCATCGCATGCAGCACCACGGCGCGGTGCGTATAGAGCACGCCTTTGGGGTCGCCCGTCGTGCCGGATGTGTAGCAGAGAAACGCGCCCGCGTTCTCGTCCGTTTCCGTCCAATCGATTTGCGGGCTCTCGCCCGCGATCAGTGTCTCGTAACTGACGGCGCCGACTGCGCCGGGCTGCAGGCGCGCCGGATCCGACAGCGTCACGAACGTGCGGACAGAGTTGAGCTGCGGCGCGATGCGCTCGACCAGCGGCAGGAAGGACTTGTCGAAGAACAGTATCCCGCTTTCGGCGTGGTTGAGCGTGTAGACGATCTGCTCGTCGAACAGCCTTGGGTTCACCGTATGCAGCACCGCGCCGATCCCTGGCGCCGCATAGAACAGCTCGAGATGCCGGTGCGTGTTCCACGCCAACGTCGCCACGCGATCGCCCGGCTTCACGCCCATCCGCCTCAGCGCGTTGGCGCACTGGCCGGCGCGGGCCAGCAGGCCGCGATAGTCATAGCGCCACAGCGGCTCCTCGATCAGCCGCGAGACGATCTCGCGGCGCCCGTGCGCGGCTGCGGCGAACTTCAATATGCCGATGATCTGCAGCGGCGGCGTCTGCATGAGGCAGGGTGTCATGGTCGCTCTCTCGATCTTGCGGAACTCAGTCTAGACCAGTCGAGACCGATACTCATCCGCCGCACAAGGCTGGCGCGCCGGCCAGGCAGAGAGTACCCTGATCCCGCATCAGAAGGGGATCGTGATGCGCGCATGTATCCTTATTTTCGTGCTTCTGCTTTCACCAGCGGCCATGTCGCAGACGCCTGAACCCGACAACAAGGGCGATGGAAAAGAGCTAGTGCTGAAAATGCCTGACGACAGGCAGCTGTTTCTGAAAGCGCCCGACGACGGGCGTGTCTTGGTGCCCGTGCCGCCTGGCGGATCGATCGACGAAGGCGTCCTAAAAGAGCTGCAGGGCGCAGGCCTTACTCCGGTTCCATGGTATGCTTGCGATGTCGATTACACTGACATTGATGCGGAGGAGAAAGTCAGCGACGAGCGCTTCAGGGCCCTGAGGGGCAAGGTTATTCCGCTGCAGCACCAGTACGAGCAGGAACTCTACTACCAGGACCGCAGGGCCAAGCGTTTCGAGAAGACGTGCGGCAAGCAATCTGAGCGTCAGGCGAAGTATTCCAATACGCCGAAACGCGACGACATGACCGTGAAGGCCTGTGAGGTGATCGGCGTCGTCTGCAAGCCGGTGAAGCACTGGTAGAAGCTTACAGTTGAAATGTTACAGTAACTGTGACATTCTTTTAGCGTGGCCAGAACCGGAAAATACACCGCCGAACAGCTCGCCGAACTTGCCGGCATGCCGCTGCGAACCGTGCGCTACTACGTGCAGGAAGAGCTGATCGAGGCGCCGCTTGGCCTCGGGCGCGGATCGCATTTCGACGACAAGCATCTCGACCAGTTGAAGCGGATCAAGCTGCTGCAAGCGAGTGGTTTCGATCTCAAGGCGATCCGCGAGCGCGGCGGCGATGTCGAGAAGATTTTGAGCGGGCTTCACACCGACTTCTTCCAGCATTCTGAAAAGCTCCGCACTTTCCTACGCGGACGTGCGCTGCGTCCCGGGGAATTGGATCCCGACACCGCCGTGCGCGTGCCGATGGCTAAGGGCGTGGAGCTGCTGGTCGATCCCGATATCAACATGCCGTCGCCCAAGGATCTGGTCGAGATCGCGCTGCTGATCCGCAAGAGGTTCGGGCAGAGAGAATGAAAAGCCAGGCCGAGCTCGCCGTTATCCGCAGGGCCTATGCAAGGCGGATCCTGGCGGCCGTCGGCGTCAACTCGGCCGAACTCGAAGACGCCTTCGCCACGGTAAAACGCGAACACTATCTCGGCCCCGGCCCGTGGCAGATCTTCCGCTGGAGCGGATACCAGCCGACGCCGGATGACGATCCGGCGCCGCTCTACGACAACGTGCTGGTCGGCATCATCCCCGAGCGCGGGCTCAACAACGGCCAGCCTTCCGGCCATGCCATGTGGCTCGCCGCCGCCGCGCCCCGGCCGGGCGAGCACGTCGTGCACATCGGCGCGGGCGTCGGCTACTACACCGCCATCCTCGCCGAACTCGTTGGACCGCAGGGCCGGATCACCGCCATCGAGCACGAGCCCCAGCTCGCCGCGCGCGCCAAGGCGAATCTTGCGCACCTTCCTAACGTCACGGTGCTGCAGGGCGATGGCGCCACGATGCCGTTCGATCCCGCCGACGTCATCTACGTCAACGCCGGCGCCACGCGTCCGGTCGATGCCTGGCTCGAAGCGCTGAAGGAGGGCGGGCGCCTGGTCATTCCGCTGACGACGAACGCGGCTTTTGGTTCCGGCCCGCCGCAGGGGCCGCAGGGCGCGATGTTTCGAATCGAGCGGCGCGGAGATGAATTCCACGTCAGCATCGTGTCCGGCGCCGCCTTCATCCCCGGCGAAGGCCTGCGCGATCCCGTGTCCGAAGCCGCGCTTGCCGCCGGCTTCGCCAAGGGCGGCGTCGAATCCGTGACGCGCCTCCACCGCACGGACGACCTGCCTGAAGACCAGGTCTGGGTCCGCGCGCCCGGCTGGTCGCTGGCCTACCGCTAGTCGCTCTCCAGCCTCAGGCGAGCGCCGCCTTCACCGCCGCCGGCGTGATCGGGATGTGGCGCAGCCGCGCCCCGACCGCGTTGAAGATCGCATTGCCGATGGCCGGCCCTACGACCGTCGTCGCCGGCTCGCCGAGGCCTACCGGAACCTCCGTGCTGTCGACGAAGGTGATGTCGAGCTCGGGCGTATCCGCGATGCGCAGCGGCGTATAGGCGCCGAGGTTCCTGGCCTTGACATTGCCATCCTCGAACTCCGTGCCTTCGTGCAGAGCCAGCGAAAGACCCCACAGTGAAGCGCCCTGCATCTGGGCCAGCGCGCCGTCCGGATCGACGATAGTTCCGGCGTCGGCGACAAGCGTCAGCTTCTCGACCTTCACCTTGCCGGACCCCTTGTCGACATTGACGCGGGCGACGCACGCCACCCAGGTCGGCATGTCGCGTTCCTGCCCGAAGGAGGTGGCAAGGCCGAGGCCTGTGCCCGCCGGAAGCTGTCCGCCCCAGCCGGCCTTCTCGGCCGCCAGCCGCACGACATTCGCCTGCCGCAACGCGCCGCCTACCGAGTTGGGTGCGGTCCCCGCATTGGCGCCTTCGCCCGTCAGCAGTTTCAGCCGGAACGCCACCGGGTCCACTTTCAGCTTGTGCGCCGCCTCGTCGATGAAGCTTTCCAACGCCCAATTGGTAAAGCCCGGCCCCACCGACCGCAGCCATCCCGGACGGAAGGTCTTGTTGGCGAGGTCGTTCGAGATCGCGCGCACCTTATGCGCGCCGACCGCGTACCAGTGGTTCGCTCCGTTGATCGCGAAGGGATCGAAGGGTGCGTCCTTCTCGCCCTTGGGCATAAAGAACGGCGCCATCACCTCGGTCGGCCAGCCGGCCGCGACGTGCTGCTCCATGCCTGTGACATTGCCGTCCTTGTCGAAAGCCATGCGCAGCTTCTGCACCGAAGGCGAGCGCACGCTGTCGAACTTCACGTCGTCCTCGCGCGTCATCACCATCTTCACCGGCTTGCCCAGCGCCTTGGAGGCGAGCGCAGCGCCTACGGCATAGTCGCCATTGAGCCGCCGGCCGAAGCCGCCGCCCAGAAGATAGGTCTTCATCACGATGTCGGTTTCAGGAACCTCCAGCGCCGCCGCCAGCCAGGGCAGCACAAGGCTCTGCCACTGATTGCCGGTATGGATCTCCCACTTGCCGTCCTTCTGGAAGGCGAGGGCGTTTAGCGGCTCCATCTGGAAATGCAGCGCCGTCGCCGTCGTGTAGGTCGCATCGATCGTGGACTTCGCCGCTCTGAAGGCCGCCGCCGTATTGGTGTTGGCGCCAGGCAGGACAGAGCCCGCATCCGCTTTCGCGATCAGCTTGGCGGCATGGTCCTGGATGTCCTTTTCGGACACGTTGGCGGTCGGTCCCGGCGAATACTCGAGGGTTATCGCCTTCGCCGCCTTCTGCGCCGCGTGCCAGGACTCCGCGATCACCATCGCCCAGCCGGGCACGGTGTTTGACGGATCCTTCAGCACGATGGTCTGGAGATAGCCTTTGATCTCCTTCGCCGGCGCATCCATCACATAGTTGACCTGCGATCCGTTGCGCGTCGGCGGCAGGATCGGGCAGCCATAGACCATCCCGTCCACCTTGGCGTCGATGCCGTAGACCGCAGCGCCCGTCGTCTTTGCGACGACGTCCAGCGAGGTCACCGGCTTGCCGATCAGCTTGCGTTCGGCCACCGGCTTCAGCGCGATCTTGCCCAGCTCCTCGGGCGTGTAGGTCTTCTCGAGCCCGCCTTTGCGCACGATGTCGGAATACTTGATCTTCTTCGCGCCCGAGACGATCTCGCCATTGGCGGCCGAGCAGGTCGCCGGATCGACGCCCAGCGCCTTGGCGCCTGCCTCGACCAGCGCCGCACGACCCGCGGCGCCCGCCTGGCTGTAGAGCGGATAGGTCTGCCACACCGACCACGAACCGCCGGTGACCATCAGGCCCCACTTGGGATCCGAGTCGACATGCTTGATACGCACATTCTCCCACGGCGCTTCGAGTTCATCGGCGAGGATGCGCGCCAGCGACGTGCCGACATGCTGGCCCATCTCGGCGCGGATAACGTTGACCGTGACGATGCCGTTCGCGTCCATCGAATACCACTGCGTCGGCTCGAAGGGCGGCGCGTTGCTCGCGGTCTCCGTCGTGCACGCGGTGAGGAATGAGAAGGCGACGCCCGCGCCTGCCGTGCTGATGAGGAAGCCGCGGCGGCTGAGGGCGGGCGTGTTCACTGGCGTATCCATGATCAGGCTCCCTTCATGGCGTTCGCGGCCTGCCGGACGGCGGCGCGGATGCGGGTGTAGGTCATGCAGCGACAGAGATTGCCGGTCATCTGCGCGTCGATGTCGGCGTCCGAGATGTTGGGATTGTCCTTCAGCACCGAGGCGGCCTGCATGATCTGGCCGGACTGGCAGTAGCCGCACTGCGGCACCTGCAGCTCCTGCCATGCTTTTTGCACTGGGTGCGCCCCTTTGGGATCGAGTCCCTCGATCGTGACGATCTCCGCGCCCTCGACAGCGCCCAGCGGCGTGATGCACGAGCGGGTCGCCTTGCCGCCGATGTGGACGGTGCAGGCGCCGCACATGCCGATGCCGCACCCGAACTTGGTGCCGGTAAGTCCGGCATCGTCGCGTATCACCCACAGCAGCGGCGTGTCGGCGTCCGCCTCCACGGTGATCGGCTTTCCGTTGAGCTTGAAGGTCGTCATTCCCGTTACCCTCCCTATCTGCGACCGCTTGGCGTGCGCCCGATTCAAGGTCCGGGCGGTCATGCGCCGGCAGGTTGGTTCTGGCCGACATCGTTCTCCGTTTGGGGCGTCGTGTCTAGCGGATTGCGTGAAATCGGCAGCCGCGCGCCGGCCGTAGCGGCAATTGCGCCGCGACGCCTCCACAAGCAGGCTGCCGGCGCTATACTGGCTTGATTGAGCGCAAGCAGGATTCGAACCGATGTCCGTGAAGCCGCCGCCCGTGAAACTCGATCCGCCGGGGCGCGGACGCATCTACGAGAGCATTCTGGACACTATCGGCAACACCCCGCTGATCCGCGTGCGCCGGTTCGCGGCGGAGGAGGGCGTCGCCGCCGACCTGCTGCTCAAGCTCGAATTCTTCAACCCGCTCGCCAGCGTCAAGGACCGCATCGCGCTCGGCATGATCATCGACATGGAGAATGACGGCCGCATCGAGCCGGGCAAGACCACCCTTGTCGAGCCGACGTCCGGCAACACCGGCATCGGCCTTGCCTTCGTCGCCGCCTCACGCGGCTACAAGCTGATCCTCACCATGCCTGAATCGATGTCGATCGAGCGGCGCAAGATGCTGGCCCTGCTGGGCGCGCAGGTCGAACTTACCCCGCGCGAAAAAGGCATGAAGGGCGCAATCGAGAAGGCCAACGAACTTCTCGCCACCATCTCCGGCTCGGTGATGCCCAGCCAGTTCGACAACCCGTCCAACCCTGCGATCCACGACCGCACCACGGCGGAGGAAATCTGGAAGGACACCAACGGCGAAGTCGACGTCATCATCTCGGGCGTCGGCACCGGCGGCACGTTCACCGGCTGCGCCCGCACGCTCAAGCCGCGCCGGCCGAACCTGATGATGGTCGCGGTCGAGCCCGAGAAGAGCCCGGTGCTGTCCGGCGGCCAGCCCGCCCCCCACATCATCCAGGGCATCGGCGCCGGCTTCATCCCCGCCAACATGGACGTGAGTTATATCGACGAGGTCCAGCGCGTCTCGAACGAGCGCGCGCTCGAACTGGCGCGGAAGATCGCAAAGGCCGAAGGCGTTGCGGTCGGCATCTCCTCGGGCGCGGCGCTGGGCGCCGCCGTCGAGGTCGGCAGGCGGCCGGAAATGAAGGGCAAGAAGATTGTCGTGATTATCCCGTCCTTCGCTGAACGCTATCTCTCCACCGTGCTGTTCGAGGGCATTGGCTAAGGCCGCCGGCGTGATCGGCCCCAACATGGCAGCCTGGGTGTTCGGCGCGTTGATCGCTGGGCTTGCGCTGTTCCAGCTCGCGCTTGCCGCGGGCGCGCCGTGGGGCTCGCTGGCGATGGGCGGCCGGTATCCCGGACGCTTCCCTCCGCCTATGCGCGTAGCCGCGCTGATGCAGATCGCGATCTACGTCCTGATGGCCGTCATGGTGTTCGTGCGCGCGGGGATGCTGCTGCCGGATCTGTTCGAGGCATCGCGCATCGCGGTGTGGGCGGTCGTTGGCCTTTCGGCCGTGGCCGTCGTGCTCAACCTGATCACGCCCAGCAAATGGGAGCGCCGGCTGTGGGCGCCCGTAGCTATCCTCATGTTCGCCACATCGCTGCGGGTGGCGCTGGCCGGACAGGCGTGAATGCACCGGCGGAAAATCGTCGGTCCCGCGCCGCAGGAAGCGTAACGCTGCGCGCATGCAAATTGCGGACGCCATCGAGAATCTGGACTGGTTACGGATTGCAACCCACCTCGACGAGGCAGGCTGCGCCATAGTCCCAGGCTTGCTCGACGCCGGCGCCTGCGCAGCGCTTCGAGGTTGTTATGACGACGACAGCCGGTTCCGCTCGAAAGTGGTGATGGCGCGCCACGGCTTCGGGCGCGGAGAGTACAAGTATTTTTCCTACCCTCTGCCGCCGGCGGTCGAGGCGCCGCGCACCACGCTCTATCCGCATCTCGCTTCGATCGCCAACCGCTGGGAGACCATGCTCGGCCGCGAGCGGCGCTTCCCGGAAAGCCACGCGGATTTCCTCAAGACTTGCCACGCCGCCGGACAGACGCGCCCGACGCCGCTCCTGCTGCGCTACGGCCCGGGCGACTACAACTGCCTGCACCAGGATCTCTATGGCGAACAGGTGTTTCCCCTGCAGGTCGCCATCCTCCTGTCGGCGCCCGGTGATGATTTCACCGGCGGCGAATTCGTGATGACTGAACAGCGCCCGCGCTTGCAATCGCGCGCCGAAGTCGCCCCGCTCAGCCTCGGCGCCGCCGTCATCTTCGCGGTCAACGAGCGCCCGGTGCAGGGCTCGCGCGGCGTCTACCGCGTGAAGATGCGCCACGGCGTCAGCCGCCTGCGCTCCGGCTCGCGCCATACGCTGGGCGTCATCTTCCACGACGCGGCGTGACACTCGCGCGGCGCCGGAGCATGCTTGTCGTTCCTGCAGGGAGGGGTTCATGCTTGATCACATCGGCCTCAAGGTCACCGACATCAAACGTTCAAAGGCATTCTACGATCAGGCGCTGAAGCCGCTGGGCGTCAGCGTGGTCATGGATGTCTCGGAAGTGGAAACCGGTTCGACCCCCTATCTGGGCTATGGCGAGGGCTACAAGCCGTATTTCTGGATCAACGAGCAGCCGCGCGCAACGGAGCTGCTGCACGTGGCCTTCGCCGCCGACACTCGCGCCAAGGTCGATGCTTTCTACATGGCGGCGATGGCGGCGGGCGGGCGCGACAACGGCCCGCCGGGCCTGCGCACGCTCTACCATCCGACCTATTACGGCGCGTTCGTGCTCGATCCGGACGGGCACAACATCGAAGCCGTGTGCCACGCACCCGCCTAGGCAGATCTCAGGTCTTCAGAAAGATCAGTGCGCCGGCGCCGGAGCCGGAGTTGCAGGCGCCGGTTGCGCGGGCGTCGCCGGAGCCACAGCGCCCGGAGCAGCGGGCGTCGCCGGAGCACCGTCATCCGCCGGGGCGGGGGCCGTGCCATCGGCAGGCACGGCGCCCTCGGCCGGAGCAACCGGGACGTCAGGCAGCGGGTCGGGCAGCGCCACGGGCTCGCCCGTCGTCAGCGTGCGCAGATACGCCATGATGTTCGAGCGGTCCTGCTGCTTCTTCAGGCCGATGAAGTTCATCGCCGTTCCCGGCACGGCCGTCTTCGGCCTTTCGAGGAAGTGGTCGAGGTGCTCGTAGGTCCAGGTTCCGGCTGTCTCGCCGTGCGCGGTCATCGAGCCAGCGCCGGTCGTGTACTTGAAGCCCGGCTCGGATGCGATCTTGCGGCCGACGATGCCGTAGAGCGACGGGCCGGTGGATTCAGCGCCCGCTTCGAACTTGTGGCACTGCTGGCACTTCACCGCGACCTGCTTGCCGGCTTCGACGTCGCCGGCCGAAATCAGCTTGAAGTAGTCGCGCGGGCCTTCGACGACGGCCACGGTCGTCTCGCCGCCTCCAGCCTCCGGGACGTCGATGTGATAGCCGTCCTTGACGTGTTCGGTGTGCGGGAAGAAGGCGTGGCTTGCCTCGTTGAGGCCGATCAGGGCGAGGCCCGTTCCGAGGACGCAGAAGGCGATCTTGTTGAAGCCCAGATCACTCATTGTCCGAACCAGCTCCCGTCCAGGTAAAGCGGGCCCCAAAACCCGATTCGCGCCCGCGCGTGCGGGGGCTTTCTTGCATTTTACCCTCACCCCAGCAATCGGGGCCAGACGGGCGAAACGACGCATCGTTTGGGCCTGAAAGGCTTTCCAAGCGATTGGGAGACCTGGGAGTTTCTCGGTTTCCCCTCTAGCCCGCGACAGGGCGGATTTCCCGCCGATTTCCCCATACCGGACTGTTCCCATCTCTTCCCGGGCAATGCATAGAGGCCCGATGACGAAGATCGCCTTCCAGGGCGAGTTGGGCGCCAACTCCCACATTGCCTGCCGCGAGGTCTATCCGGACCTGGCGCCGCTGCCCTGCGCCACGTTCGAGGACGTGTTCCAGGCCGCCGCCAGCGGCGAGGCCAGCCTCGCCATGATCCCTGTGGAGAATTCCATCGCGGGCAGGGTGGCCGATATCCACCACCTCCTGCCGACATCGCCGCTGCACATCATCGCCGAGCATTTCATGCCGATCCGCTTCCAGCTGATGGGGCTGAAGGGATCGAAGCTCGAGAACATCAGGGCCGCCCACAGCCACATCATGGGCCTCGGCCAGTGCCGCAACTTCCTGCGCGCCCGGGGCATCAAGGCGAAGACTACGGCCGACACCGCCGGCGCCGCCCGCGAAGTCGCCGAAGCCGGGGACCCCACCCAGGCCGCAATCGCCCCGCGTCTTGCCGCCGAGGTCTACGGCCTCGACATCCTTGCGGAGAACATCGAGGACGCGGCCCACAACACCACGCGCTTCATCATCATGAGCAAGGACGCCGTCCCGCCGGAAAAGACAACAGGCGTCACATGGGTCACGGCTTTCGTCTTCCGCGTCCGCAACGTGCCGGCGGCGCTCTACAAGACGATGGGCGGCTTCGCCACCAACGGCGTCAACATGACCAAGCTGGAGAGTTACCAGCTCAGCGGCTCGTTCAACGCCACGCAGTTCTACGCCGAGGTCGAAGGTCATCCCGACGACCCGGCGGTGCAACGTGCATTGGAAGAGTTGGGCTTCTTCTCCACCCAGGTTCGCCATCTCGGCGTCTTCCCGGCGCATCCCTATCGCAGCAAGGCCGCCCACGGCGCCTGAAGCGATTGCGCGTCCGCTCCGACAACAGTCAAAATCCGGCCATCCGCGAGACACATTTCGGGGCGTGAATTCACCTTGATGGCGGGACGTGACCAGCCATTAGGCCAGGCGAAGGCCATGCCTCTCGCGACTCGCGCGTCGGCGAGAAACATTGCTGCTGCGCGCTGTATTTGAGTTCGCGAGCCAATGTACAGCCGCAGTGATAAACAGCTGTTCATATACGTATCGTGTGGCGCGACACGAATTGGCCACACATACTAAAGTAGAGGAAACCAACTCTACTTGGTGTTGCTCCCATGCAACCTAACCGGGTTTAATCTAGTCATGCAGCGGAACTGATTTGTCCCGTACCTATTTAGGCTGCATATCCGGCCACTAGCTGGGTGGATAAAAGAAGGGTCAAAGCGGCTCGCCCTCATGGGTTTGCCTCCGCGATCCAGAATGAAACCAGAGCGGGTATCATCTGTCGGATCACGCAATCCGGCCGAACCTGCTCCAGCCAAACTGGAGTCTTCCCCATGAAACTGAAATTCGCGCTCGCGGCCGCTGCCGCGCTCGTTGCTCCCGCCTTCATGACGGCCAACGCGCAAGTGGCCAACGTCTACATCAACGGCGGCTACACGCATTTCGACGGCGACGGCGGAGCCGAACTCGGCGGCATCACCGGCCGCGTCGGCGTCGGCTTCGGCCAGCACTTCGCCATCGAAGGCGAAGCCTCGCTCGGCGTGAAGGACGATGGCGGGCTCGAACTCGACAACGAGCTCGGCCTGTTCGGCGTCGCCAAGCTGCCGCTGTCCCCGCAGTTCGATATCTTCGCGCGCGCCGGCGTGTCTCGCATCGAGACCTCGCCCGGCGGTGAGGAAGATGGCGCTGCCTACGGCGTCGGCGGTCAGTTCAACCTGACGTCGAACGACGGCATCCGCGGCGACTGGACCCGTCACGACTATGACGCGGGCGATGTCGACGCGTACTCGATCTCGTACGTCCGCAAGTTCTAGTCCGCCTCTCCCCCAAGGGAGGGCCTGATCAGTCGAGTCTGATACGAGACGCCCCCGCGGCAATGCGGGGGCGTTTTTCGCTTTTCGAGTAGGGTGCCGGTCATGAGCCTGATCATCCGCCAGCTTGGCCCCGGCGACGCCGGCGCGTTCGAGCGCGCCCTTGCGATCTATCGCGAGGCGATCGCGCCGTCCGAACAGCGTCCGGAGCAGGAAATCCGCGCGTTGCTGGGCCGCCGGGACTATGTCGTGCTGGCGGCCGAGCAGGGCGGCGAAGTGGCCGGCTTCGCCATCAGCTATGTCCCGCTCGCCGAGGATTTCTGGCTCTTCGAATACGTCGCCACCGCGCCGGCGAAACGCGGCCGCGGCGCCGGCGCGGCGCTGGTCCAGCAGGCGACCAGGCTGGCGGGCGAGGGAAGGGTCGGCCTGGTCGAGGCCGACGCAGACGCCGGCCACGATCCGGTTGCCGGAAAGCGGCTGCGCTTTTACGCGCGCCTCGGCTGCCGCAAGCTCGAAGGGTTGAACTACCGTCTGCCGCTACGCACGAACGGGCTGCCGCCGCCCATGCTCCTCTTGGCCCTCGCGCCGCCCAACGTGACGAGCCTGTCAGTGAAAGCGGTCAGACGCTGGCTGCGGCTGATCTATATCGGCGTCTACAAGCAGAACGAGGACGATCCCCGCATCGCGCAGATGATCAGCGGCCTCGATCCTTCCGTGCCGCTCGTCGCGCCCTAGCGATCCAGCCAGGCCTTCAGCACGTGATGCGCAATGGCAAAGCGCATCGGCGCGAACGCGTCGGGATGGGCGCCCGCCATCATCGCCTTCGCCTCCTCGCGCGTGAACCAGCGCGCGGTCTCGATCTCGTTCTCGTCGATGGTCAGCTCCTCGCCATCCGCCTCGAGGATCAGCCCGACCATCAGCGAGTTGGGAAAGGGCCAGGGCTGGCAGAAGAGATACTCCGCCGGTTTCGTGCAGCGCACGCCCGCTTCCTCGAAGATCTCGCGCGCCGCCGCCTGCTCGATTGTTTCTCCCGGCTCCACGAACCCCGCAAGGCACGACCAGAAGCCCGGCCGCCACGTCTTGCCCCGCCCCATCAGGCACTTGTCGCCGCGCACCGCCAGCATGATCGCCACCGGATCGACGCGCGGGAAATGCTCCGCCCCGCAATCCTCGCACAGCCGCTTCCAGCCCGCTTCCACGATCTTGGTCTTCGTCCCGCACACGCTGCAGAAGCCATGGCGGCGATGCCATTCGAACAGGCAGCGCGCCGTCGCCGCCGCCCCGCCATCCATCGCATCCATGGTCGATGCCGCAACGCGGAAATCCTCGAACACGCCGAGCCCCGCGATCGGCGACGAGTCGAGGCTGAAGGAGGAGGGCAGCTCCAGCGCAAACACCGGCGAGCCTTTTTCCGTCTCGCCCAGAAACACCCGCGTCGCCTTCGCAGACAACATCCCCGCCTGCGCCCCCAGCCACAGCAGCGGCCGCCCCGGCGCAAGCTGCGCGCCGATCATCGGCGAGGCGGTTGCCGGCCCCGATCCCTCGACCAGCGGCAGCCCCTCGCGCATCACCAGTATGCGCGCGCTGTCCGAGGCGAACGCCGCCTCGAGCCAGGCTGGATCGCGCCGGTGATGTGCGACACGGTCTATCCCCGCCGGAACCAGCGGGATGTCGGCTGCAGCCCTGGAAAGTGGCACGTCAGATCTTCCTGATGTTCGACCGGAAGCTGCGTATCGCACGTTGCGTGGCCAGGACGCCATAGATCGCGAATGCGATCAGCGTCAGCACGCCCCAGGCGAGCGCTGCAGGAATCAGGAACTCGCCCGGCTCGTCCGTGAACACGCCCAGGGATTTCGACGCGATGTAGACCGCCGCCAGCGCCGCGAAAAGAATGACGGTCGATACGACGTATTTCACCAGCGCATCCGACAGCGCCAGCCGCCGCAGATAGTACCGCACCGGAAACACGAATGCGCCGTAGAGCGCGACCGCCATGATCGTTATGAAACTGTAGGACACCAGCTGATAGAGCAGCGGGTCTTCCGAAAAGATCTGCCAGGTGAACAGCACCCCCGCGCCAACCAGCGGCGCGAGCGCGGCAAGGTCGATCCACCTGAACGGTAGTATGTCGTTGCGCTTCCTGATGCGCACGCCCGGCTGGCTCACCCGCCCGACATAGGCGCGCGCGATCTTCGGCGCCGGCCGCGCATCGCTGTCGGATCCCGCTATGAATTCCTCGACGGCCTCGGCCAGCGGCTGTTCCGCCTCGCGCGCGGCCTCGGGCGCACCAGGCGCGGCGGGCGGGGGAGCGAACCCGCCCGAGCCCATCCCGGTCGAACCCGCCGGAGGCGGCGCCATCTTCTTCGCCTTCTCGACATCGTTGGCGACAACCGTCCCGGAAAGCCCGTCCTTGCCCGCCAGCGTGACGAGGTGCTCGACCATGTCGTCGATCTTGTCCATCGGATCGGGAAAAGCCTGGATCCAGTTGCGGTCGGCCAGCTCATAGAGATAGGCGCCGCGCGGCTGGGTGTCCTCGATCAGGATCGGCACCACCGGCTTGCCGAGAAGGTCGGCGACCGCCAGCTCCTTCTTCAGTTGCTTCGAATTGTTGCTGTCTTCCGAGAAGAAGATCGTCAGCATTTCGGATTCGGTCAGGGCCTCGACGATCTGCTCGCGCCAGTCGGCGCCGCCCTCGATTTCGGCGTCATACCAGACGCCGACGCCTCGCGCCTCCAATCGGCGCACGACGGACGCCACCAGCTCGCGGTCAGAGCGGCGATAGCTCACGAAGATGTCGTACTTCATCCACGACCCCGCCCCGGCGATTGCCGTTATGGTTAACCTAACAAGACTGCACCGGGATGGCGAGCGGGAGACTCCTGCCTATCCAGCCTCCAGAATCAACGATTGAAGGCCGGCCCGGCGCCTCGAAACCGCGCCAGCCGTGCTGAGTTGGCGCGGTTGCCAGGCATCGCGGCGGATGTGCTATACTACCTGTGCAGGCTGGCGGCGGACGAGCGCCTCGCCAACCCGGTCAGGTCCGGAAGGAAGCAGCCGTAACGAGTTTTTCTCGGGTCGTCGCCAGTCTGCGCCTTATCTGCGAGCGGCCTTTTCGCGTCGGCCACGGCGTTTGAGCCGGCTCAAGATTGAGCTATGCTGATCCCATGAATGCAGTCCTCAAGAAGGTTCTGGAAGCCGCTGAACAACTCTCCCCCGAGGACCAGAAAACCCTGGCCGAAGAGATGGAGAAGCGCGCCTACGAGCTGTGGCTCGATGCGGAAATCCAGAAGGGGGTAAAGTCAATCGAGGAAGAGGGGGGGACGCCGGCCGAGGAGGTTTTCGACCGGCTTAGACGGGAAATTGGCGGCTGACGTAATCATTTCAGCGCTTGCCGAGCGCGACCTCAGGTCGATTGTTCTCAGCATTTTCGCAGATAATCCGCCTGCCTCTCGCAGGATGGAGGCGCAACTTCGAGGGCGATGTCTTGGTTTGGGCGACTTTTCCGCGCGCGGAGAAGTTGTCAGGGGTCTGTCCGTCGCGTTGTCGAAGGTAGTTATCTGATCTTCTACCGGGTATTTTCAAAGCCAAGCCGCGACGTTGTTGTCATCCTTCGCATTCTGCATGGCGCCAGGTTGCCGCCGCCATCTCTCAGGAAACCGTGAATCCAAACAGGCCCGGGTTGGCGTTGCCCGCCGCCATGGGCCATATAGGGGCCATGGCCTCGAAAAAGCCGCCCATGCCGCCCTCCGAAGGGGCCGAAGACGTAGAAACCGTTCGCGACGACCGCACCGCCTCGATGTTCGGGGATGGCCCGGGCGATGGCGGCGGCCCCGCCGCCTATCAGGTGCTCGCCCGCAAATACCGTCCGCTGACCTTCGAGGATCTCGTCGGCCAGGATGCGATGGTCCGCACCCTCACCAACGCGTTCAAGACCGGCCGCATCGCCCACGCCTTCATGCTCACCGGCGTTCGCGGCGTGGGCAAGACCACCACAGCCCGCCTGCTGGCCCGCGCCCTCAACTACGAGACGGACAAGGTGCGCGAGCCCTCGATCAAGCTCGACCCGCCTGGCATCCACTGCGCCTCGATCATGGCGTCCACCCACCCTGACGTGCTGGAGCTCGACGCCGCCTCGCACACCGGCGTCGACCGGATGCGAGAGCTGCTCGAAGGCTCGCGCTACGCGCCTGTCTCGGCGCGCTACAAGGTCTACATTATCGACGAAGTCCACATGCTCTCCACGCCGGCGTTCAACGCGCTGCTGAAGACGCTGGAAGAGCCGCCGCCGCACGTGAAGTTCATCTTCGCCACCACCGAGATCCGCAAAGTGCCGGTCACCGTGCTATCGCGCTGCCAGCGCTTCAACCTGCACCGCTTCTCCACGGATGCGCTGACCCAGCATCTCGCCAGCATCTGCAAAAAGGAAAAGGCGAAAGTCGCGGAAGACGCGCTCGCCCTCATCGCCCGCGCCGCCGAAGGCTCGGCCCGCGATGCGCTCTCTATTCTCGATCAGGCCATCGTGCAGGGCGGTCCGAAAGAATCCGGCGGCGCTGTCACCGTCGAACAGGTCCGCGACATGCTTGGCCTCGCCGACCGCTCACGCATCTTCGACTTGCTCGACGCCATCGTCGCCGCCGACCACAAGGCCGCCCTCACCGAAGCTCAGGCCCTGCTCGAAGCTGGCGCCGATGCGCCCGTGCTGATCAAGGATCTGATGGACGCGGTTGTCGAAATCTCCCGCGCCCAGGCCCTGAAGGACGACTATGCCTTCGCCGGCCCCGCCGACTGGGTGAAGCGCACCCGCGCCATCGCCGACAGGCTGTCGCCCGCACAGTCCGCCCGCATGTGGCGGCTCCTCTTGCAGGGCTTCGAGGATTGCGCCCGCGCGCCCGATCCGCCGGCCGCCGCCCAGATGGTCGTGCTGCGGCTCGCCGCCGCTGCCGCCCTGCCGCCGCCCGAAGACGCGATGAAACTCTTGGCGGCCGGCGGCGCTGTGGCGCCCCCAAAGGACGGCTCAAAGTCCCCGTCTGACCGCGGCGCCGAAACGCCGCGCGCGCCGCGCATCGAAGCATCGGCATCCGCCCGGCGCCAGCCCGAACCCATCCACGACGAAGAGCCCCACCACGGTCCGCGCCTGTCATCGCTCCGCGAGATCATCGCCGAACTCGACGCCCGGCGCGCCATCGACCTGAAATACGACATCGAGCGCTATGTCCGCCCCGCGGAAGTCGACTTCGGCCATTTCCGCTATGCCGCCGCGCCGAAGACGCCGAGCGATCTCTCCTACCGCATCAAGACCTGGCTGGAGGAAACCACCGGCGTCGAATGGGAGGTGCTGCAGTCGACCGACGGCGCTTCCGAAAGCACCGCTGAAGGCCGCCAGCGCCGCGGCCGAGAGAAGCTGAAGGCCGCCGAAGCCCATCCGCGCATCGCCGAGGCCCTGAAAGTCTTCCCCGGCGCCCGTGTCCTGCGCGTCGACGAGCCCGAAGCGCAGGAAGAGCTTGATGACCAGCCCGCGCAGGCCAATGTCATCCATATCGATTTTGCACGCGACCGCCCGGGAGATGCGCTTCCCGATCCCGAGGCCATTCCGCCCGACGAAAGGGGGGACGACGATTGAAAGACCTGTCCGATATCATGCGCCAGGCGCAACAGATGCAGCAGCGTCTTGCCGAGGCTCAGGAAAAGATGGAGCAGCTCACCGCCGAAGGCGCCTCGGGCGCCGGCATGGTGAAGGTGACGCTGAAGGGCAAGGGTGAACTCGCCTCGCTCGTCATCGATCCGTCCATCCTCAATCCGGGCGACAAGGAAATCATCGAGGATCTGGTGAAGGCCGCCCACGCCGACGCGCGCCGCCGTCTGGACGAGTCCATGGCCGAAATGATGAAACAGGCCACCGGCGGCCTCGGCGGAATGCTCCCGGGCTTCAAGCTGCCGTTCTGACTACCAGAATTCCCAACCGCTAGACCTTAGGCATATGCTTCGGGCCCTCGTGCTCCGGCTCGGACGGCTTCGCAGGCGGTCGCAGCCGCCGGTACAGCCGCCAGGCCAGCACGCAGAACGCCATCGCCGCCCCGCCAAAGAAGATCGCCTCCCGCCATCCCGGCTGAAGCGCAAATGCATAGACCGCGCCTAGCGCCCCCGGAATGAACACCACCGCAAACACGACGACGGGAATCGCCAGCGCCAGCACGACCGCGACGATTTCTCCAGGCTTCAGGTCCATGCCGACAGACTAGCGCGTAGCGAGAGACTGGCAAACCTCTGCGCCCGCCGCGCCCCCTTCCGTCTGCGTGCTGCGCACGCATCCACCTCCCCCAGTCTTCGACTGGGGGAGGCAAACAGCACAATGAAGTTGGAAGGGAATTGCCTCCCCCAGTGCGGAGCGCTGGAGGAGGTGTCAGACGCGCTTGCGCGGCCGAAGGAGGGGGTGAGGCGCGGTCCGCGAAGCGGACGGATCGGCCCGAGCCATTGCGAAGGGCGGGGATCGATCCGAGCGGCGAACGCCCGAAGCGACAGCGAAGGGCCGGAGAGCAACACCCCCCGCTGTCATCCCGGCCGGAGCGAAGCGGAGAGCCGGGACCCATCCCTCGACAACGGGACTCGCAGACCCATGGGTCCCGGCTCTTCAGCGCTCACGCGCTTCCGGCCGGGATGACAGCGTCGGGACTTGCATCGCCGTCCGACACCATCCGGGACACAATCCGACAATCTTCCCAGCAAATTCAGAGCTCGAAGAAAAATCTTCGGGAAAGTTATCCTACACTTTCAGACCTGAGCGATAATCCCCTCATCGCCTCCGCACGGAGGGCAGTCGTACGCTGTTCAGCGACGCAGGGGCGATGCGATCGAGCGTGAGGAGTTCCGGACGAACGCGGCGTGAAGCGCCGCCAAGCCTGGGAGATGAACCTTCTGGTTCTTGGGCCTTCTGGCCCGAAGCCAGAGCTGAGTGTCGCCGGGACCATGGGACGATGAACAGCCCAATGGCCTGCACGCCGCCGGCGACCATGCCAGGGGAGTGAACACAGCTCCCTGTGCACGGGCTGGCGCACAACGGTCGCTGGGGGTCGACGCATTCGTCGACGGATGACGCGTTTCTCTTTGACTACCGGTAGCGCTGGGCAACCAGCGATCGCCCAAATCACGCGGGGCATCCCGCGTCCCCACGCCCTCCACATGATTGGAGGCGCACCGCATCCCGCAGGGCAGCTAAGCCCGTGCGAAGGAGAGCGTGCGCCTTAACCAACTCCGCGCTAGAAGGCCGCCATGACATTACGCCTCGCCTTTATGGGCTCCCCTGATTTCGCCGTTCCGACGCTCGAGGCCATCCTCGCCGCCGGCCACGACGTCGCCTGCGTCTATTCCCAGCCGCCTCGCCCGGCCGGCCGCGGCAAGGAGATGCGCCGCACCGCCATCCACCAAATCGCCGAGCGCCGCGGCCTCGAAGTGCGCACGCCCGCCAACCTCAAAGACCCAGCCGACCGCGAGGCCTTCGCCGCCCTGAAGCTCGACGTGGCCGTCGTCGTCGCCTACGGCCTGCTGCTGCCCCGCGCGATTCTCGATGCGCCGCGGCTCGGCTGCTTCAACCTCCATGGCAGCATTCTGCCGCGCTGGCGCGGCGCAGCTCCCATCCATCGCGCCGTCATGGCGGGTGATCCGATCACCGGCGTGCAGGTGATGAAGATGGAGCTCGGCCTCGACACCGGGCCGGTGCTGTCGACCGCAACGACGCCCATCACCGAAGACGACACCACCGGCGATGTCCACGACCGCCTCTCCCTCCTTGGCGCCGGGCTGATGGTGAAGGCCCTCGCCGACCTCGAAGCAGGGCCCGTGACTCTGACGCCGCAGGCGAAGGAGGGCGTCACTGCCGCCGCCAAGGTCTCCCCCGCTGAAGCCGGCATCGACTGGAGCAAGTCCGCCGGCGAAGTCAGCGCTCACATACGCGGCCTCTCGCCCAATCCCGGCGCGTGGTTCGAGATGGATGGCCAGCGGATCAAGGTCCTTCACGCGCGCACGGCTGCCGGGTCCGGATCGCCGGGCCAGGTGCTCGACGACAATCTGCTGGTCGCCTGCGGCGACCGCGCCGTGCGCCTTACCCGCTTGCAGCGGGCCGGGAAGGGGCAGATGACCGCCGAAGAATTCCAGCGCGGCGCGCGCATCGAACGTGGCCGGAGGCTTTGATGGCAGAATCTCAGAAACCGGAATCCCAGAGGTCAGAGTCAAAAATCATCCGCGACGCGACGCCCGGCGACCGCGAAGCCATCCTCGATCTCAACCGCCGCGCCTTCGGCCGGCCCGATGAGGCCGAGATCGTCGCCAAGCTCGAAAAGGCCGGCGACATCCTGCTTGAGCTGGTCGCCGAACACGACGGCCAGATCGTCGGCCACATCCTGTTCTATCCGCTCGGCGTACTCGGCAAGCTCGGCGCCGCCGGTCTCGGCCCGATGTGCGTCGATCCATGGGTGCAGCGTGAAGGCGTCGGCTCCTTCCTCGTCCGCAAGGGCATGATGCACATGCAGGAAGCCGGCGTGCCGATCGTCTTCGTGCTCGGGCACGAGACCTACTACCCGCGCTTCGGCTTTTCGGTGCAGGCGACGAAGGATTTCGAAACCCAGCTCAAGGGGCCACACTTCTTCGCCAGCCGCCTGCGCTTCGGCCCGCCCATGTCCGGCAAGCTGATCTTCCCGGAGGCCTTCGGGGTTCCGGTCAGTGCCTAGATACAAGATGATCGTCGAATACGACGGCGCCGCCTTCGTCGGATGGCAGCGCCAGGGCGCCGGCCCTTCCGTCCAGCAGGCGCTGGAGGAAGCGGCCGAGGCGCTCGATGGCGCGCCGGTGCAGGTCATCGGCGCGGGCCGCACCGACGCCGGCGTCCACGCGATGGGGCAGGTCGTCCACCTCGATCTCGTGAAATCGATCCGCGCCGACAAAGTGCGCGATGCGCTCAATGCCCATCTGCGCCCCAACGCCGTCTCGGTGCTCCACGCCGAGGAAACCAGTCCCGGCTTCCATGCAAGGTTCGACGCCACCGGCCGCACCTATCTCTACCGCATCTTCAACCGCCGGCCGGACCTCGCCCTCGACCGCAACCGCGCCTGGCGCATCGCAACGCCGCTGGACCACGAGGCCATGCACCGCGCGGCGCAGTCTCTCGTCGGCCGCCACGACTTCACCACCTTCCGCGACAGCCACTGCCAGGCGGACACCCCGGTAAAGACGCTCGATTCCATCGCGGTCGACCGGGCGGGCGAAGAGGTCCGGATCACCTGCACGGCGCGCTCCTTCCTGCACCGCCAGATGCGCTCGATGGTGGGCTCCCTGGTCGATGTCGGCCGGGGCAAGGAAAGCGAAGCCTGGATCGGCGAAATCCTGAAAGCCGCCGACCGCACGGTCTGCGGCCCTGTTGCGCCGGCCGAGGGCCTCTATCTTGTCAGTGTGAGCTACGAGCCGAGGGCGCCGCGCACGTGAAGACCGTCTGGCCGCCTAGTAATCGTGCTTCCACCGCACGGCGATCTTGGTGTCGCCATTGCCCTGCGCCGAGGAGATGATCGACAGGTTCTCTCTCGGCTCCCACTCCACCTCCGCGCCCACCCCGCCCGCGCCCCCGGCGCCCACCTGCAGGTAGACGTCGTCGGCGATGTACTTGCCCGCCGACACCGTGGCGACGCCGCCCGATGCGCCGATGGCGACGCGGTCCAGACCCGTCGCCTGCCGCACCAGCCCTACCGGATCGAACCCCGCCTGTCCGCCGGCCAGCTGCGCAAGCCCCGCTGCAAGCTGCGCCGCCTCGAACGCCGTCAGTTCGGAAGCAGACCGGCCGAACAGCACGCGCGCCATGATCTCGTCCTGCGGCAGGGCAGGGGTCGACTCCAGCGAGAATTTCGGATCGCTCGGCGAGCCCGTCACGTGCACGCGCGCGTCGACATCGTCGGCATTCCGCGCGGCCGAGATGTCGATCCGCGCCGTGCGGATCGGCCCGTCAAGATTGACCGATCCCGTATCGAACTCGAACCGCCGTCCGGCCAGCGCCAGATCGCCGCGGACCAGCGTCGCCGTGCCTTTCACCGACGGGTTGGCGATCGGGCCGTCGACATGGAAATCCGCCGACCATTCGGTGTCGAGGCCGCGCCCGAACACCACCACGCGCCGCGGCGCCTTCACCTGCAGGTCGAGCTGGATCGGCCTGCGCCACGCCGGCGTCGCGCCATTGGCAGCTTCCGGCTCCTGGTTCGGGAAGTCGACCCGCCGGACGATCGGCAGCGTCGGAATGGATGCGGACGCCGGCCGTTCGATCGATATGCGCGCCTGGCTGACGTCGAATTCGCCGGACACGCGGATCGCGTCAGCGTCCAGCGTCACCGCGCCTTCGCCGGAAAGGATGGCCGAGCGATCATCGCGCCCCAGCGCCTTCAGGTTTGTCGCGGCGAAACGAACGCTGCCGTCGAGGCCTTCCTCCCAGTCGATCACGCCTTCGCCGTTCAGACGGCCGCCCTGCGCGTCGCTGGCAGACAGCTGCGTCAGGCGGGCGGAACTCTGGTCGAACGCGCCGGTCGCCGCGATGCCCACGAGTTGCAGGCCCGTCTCGCCATGCTCATAAGCGCCGTCGGCCATCGAGAAGCCGCCGGTCAGCGACGGCCGCGCCAGCGTTCCGGCAACGCGCACATCCGCGTCCAGCTTGCCGCGCAGCGCCTGGCCTTCGGGTCCGAAGACGGCCCACATCTGCTCGGCACGCCCCTCAAGCGTCAGCCGGGCCTCCAGCGGCGCGTTGCGATCCGGCGCGATGTCAAAGCCCTCGCCCGCGATCATCCGCACCTGCGATCCGGCTTCCAGCTTGAAACCCTGTCCGGCCCCGGTCGCGATCGTCGTCAGCTGGCCCTCGCGCAGGCGGCCGGTGAGGTTGACGTTCACCGGATCGGCCCTGACGCCAACCGGATTGGCGTTGGTGATGGCGATCTGCATGTCGGCGGTCGCCGGCTCGGCGCCGTTCCGGAATGTCGATTTGCCGGTCACGCGCCCATTGATCGGCGTCACGCGGGCAAGGCGCGACAGCGCGCGCAGGTCCAGGTTCACGACATCGACGCTGGCGGAGGATACATCATCCGAGGAAGACACATCGGCATCCATCGTGCCGCCGAAGGCTGCAAGTTCCGTCTCGGCCATCCATGCGCCTGCGCCATAGCTCCAGGTCGCGGGACGGGAAGTTGCAACCGGCTGCTTGTCGACCGAACCATCCAGCGTGGCCGTACCCGCCCACACATCGTCGTTGCGCCGTCCAGCAGCATTGAAGTTGACGTCGACCAGCGCGCCGAACATTCCCTTCAGACGGCCCTTGAGCGTTGCATTGTCATTGGCTGCGTCTGCGTCGAAGCTGATCAGCTCGATGCGAAGCGCGCCGCTGCGCAGGTTGGCGATCTGCCCGGAAACGTCCAGCGCCAGCTCGTCCCCGAACGACACCTTGCCCCGCGCCGCCAGCGCGCCGCGGTCGAGACCGGCAAAGCCTTCAAGTGATCCGTTGGCGTCGAACGCGGCCGAGAACACGCCCTTGTCGTAAGACAACAGCGGCGCGGTAATCCGCAGGCCGCCCAGCCGGGCATCGAGGTTCGAGACGCCGTAGGCGCCTTTCGCTCCCTGCAGGCGTCCCGCGACAACCAGCTGCTGGCCTTCCGATCCGCCCGACAGCGTGAAGTCGCCGGCAAGCTTGTCGCCCAGCGTCGCCCGCGCCTTGCCGGCGATACGTTCGACTTTCATGCCCGCCGAGGTTAGCGCGCCGTTCGATACGTCGAGATCGATGCGCGGCGCCGCCATCTGGCCGCTGACATTCGCCGCGAACGCCAGTGTGCGGATCGTGGCGCCGGGAAGCTCCAGCGGCCTGCTGAGAGCGCCAGTCGCCCGTGCGGTGATGGCGCCGGAATCGGCGATGCGCCCTGTCATGGCGGCGTTGACGCCCGCGCCCTGGAAGACGCCGGACTCAACCGAGAAGCGCCCCGAGCGCACGACGCCGGAAATCCGCGCATTGGGCTGCGATCCCGCAAGCTGCGCCAGCGCCGCGATGTGCGAGGAAACCTGCCGGCCCGTTGCGTCGGCCGTGATGCGGATCGGCGCATCGACCGACGCGCGCGTCACCGTCCACTGGCCGCGCGCCGAACCCGTCAGCGGCGCAAGGTCCGAGAGCCGCGCAAAACTCGCGGCGCCGGCGAAGTTGAACGCGCCTGTGCCGATCGTGTAGCTGCCGCGCCCGCTGGCCTCGCCGGGCACGCCGCGGATCTGCGCCTGGTTGATCTCGACAAGGCGCGTGCGCAGGTTTACGTCGCCCCGGGTCGCCACCACATAGCGCGCCGGCGCCAGCTGCTTCAGCGTCGTCACCCGCCCGCCGTCGACGATTGCGCCTGCGGTTTCCCAGTAGATCGATGGCCCGTCCCTGGCGATGGTCAGCGGGCCGGTGATCCTGGCGGCGGCGCCCGACGGCCAGGTGACGGTTGTTCCCGTCACATCGCCTTTCCATTCGAAATTGCTGAGGCTGACAAGGCGCACCTCGCCGGTTGCGTCGGCCTTGCCGGTTAGCGGGTGGGCGACAAGGCTAAGATCGATCCCCTGCGCTGAAAGGATGGCGGGCTCCGGGAATTCCATCGTTTCGAAATTGCCGGCCGTCGAGAAGTTCAGCCGCCCCGCCGGCGCTGCCAGCGCAAGCGTCACCGGCACGCGCTTCATGTTGGCAAGGCTCGCGGCGCCCGTCAGCGTCAGCGCGCCGCCGGCGCGGTTGTCCAGCGCCGCCAGCATCGGCCAAAGTCCAGGATCGAGCGTCGCCCTGAGGTTCGCGCCATCGCCATTGCGAGAGACATCCACCGACGCGACGGCGTCGTCGTTGAACAGCAGCTTCGCATCCGCCTCGAACTTCGCGAGCGTGCCGTCAAGGTTGGCGCTCAGCGCGACATGCCGCCCTTCGGGCGGCTTGATCAGCGCGGCGATGAGGCCGCCTGCCGGCCCCACCGCCATGGCCTTGCCGGAGAGGGCGCCTTTCGCGGTCCATTCGGCCGTGGCGTCGACAATGTCGCCGGGCCCCTTCAGCGGTTGGAGGTTGAGCCTAGCATAGCCCGAGCCGTCGCGCGGCCGCGCGAGACTTCCGCTGATGCGATATGTGGCTTCCGACTTGAAGATCGTGTCGGCGAGCTTCACTTCCTCGATCACCACCTCGTCGAGCTTGAGACCGATATCCGGCGGCGGATTGCGCTGGCTCTCGTATGTTGTGCGCGGCATGCGCAGCACATCGACAAGGCGGACATGCACCGCCTGGATTTCCAGCTCGCCGCTGAACAGCTTTTCCGGCGTCCACTCGATACGGGCGTCCCTGGCGCGCAGCCAGACGCCTTCATCGTCCACCAGCGCAATGTCCGCGATGGTGGCTGTCGTCAACGGATCGCCGCTCAGGCCGCCCTGGATGCGCAGCGTGCCTAACGGCCCCACGCGCCGCCCGTCGATCTGGGAGGCGATGAAGGCGCGGCCGCCGTCGCTGGTGATCCAGTAGCGCAGGCCTACGGCAGTCGCGGCGAGCACGAACGCCGCTGCCACAACGCCAAAGGCGATGCGCACCAGCAGTGGAAGTTTCCTGCGCTTTGCCTGTGCCATCAGAACGCCTGTCCGATGGAAATATAGATCTGGAAGTCGGCGTCGCCTTCCTCCTTGTTCAGCGGCACTGCGATATCCGCCCGCAACGGGCCAAAGCCCGCATAGTAGCGCACGCCAAACCCGACGCCGGCGCTCATCTGGTCGATCGGCGGCTCGATATTGGAGCCTGCAGCGCCGGCATCGATGAAGGCGACATAGCCGAGACGGTCGCTGGCGCGCCAGCGCAGCTCGGCGCTCATCTCCACCAGCGAGCGGCCGCCATCAATGGTGACCACGTCGCCCACCCGCGTCGTCGGCGACAGCGACTGGTATTCATAGCCGCGCACCGATCCGCCGCCGCCGGCGAAGAACTTCCGGTCGGCAGGTACATCATCGGGGCCGGCTATCGTGCCTACCTTGCCGCGCACCGCGCCGATCAGGTTTTCGCTGAGATCGAAATAGGCGCTGGCTTCGCCGGTCAGCCGCGCATAGCCGATGTTGGCGTCGCCATAGGTGAGGCCCGGCTCGGCGGTGACGCGCGCGCGGACGCCGGCCTGCGGATCCAGCACGTCGCGCACGCCCACATATTCCAGCGTGCCGGTCGATGAGAGGATGTAGACGTTGTTCCTGTCCTCGCCCAGCGCACGCGCCTTGTCGTCGAGGGTGCTGGCGTAGCCGAACTCGCCGCCGATCGATCCGCGCACGCGCGGCGTGAGCTGCTCCTCGACTGTCGCCGAGATGCTTGCGCCCGACTGGTCGAACGCATCGGTCTCGAAGTCCTCGATCTTGGCGCCGAGGCGGACGTTGCGTCCGTAGCGCTTGATGTTGGGCCGCCGCCAGGCGGTCTCGAGGCGGCGCTCGAGCGTCGCGACCTGCGCCGCTACGTTGATTGAATCGCCGCGACCGGAGAGGTTGCGCAGCTCCCACTCGCCTTCGACGCCGTAGCCGTCGCTTGTCGATGCCGAGGCGCCGAGCGCGATGGTCTGGCGCTTGCGCTCCGTCACATCGACCAGCACGTCGCGCCGGGTAAGGCCGTTGTCCTGCGGCGCGCCGTCAGGCGAGAGGCGCGTGCCGGCGGTTTCGAACAGGCCGGTCTCGGCAAGCCGCGAGCGGAACTGGTCGAGCTTCTCCGGGGTGTAGCGCTCGTTGGGCCCCCACGGCTTCAAGTCCTCAATGTAGTCCGCCTTGGTGCGATTGAGCCCGGTGATCGTCACCTTGCCGAAGGAGGCCCGGAAGCCCGGCTGAAGCTGGAAGGCAAGCTCCACCGTCTGCTGGCGCCCGTCGGCCACCGCATCGACCGGTTCGGCGCGCGCATCGGGATAACCGGCGGCGCGGAGGCGTGCGACGAGCGCATCGCCGGTCTCGATCACCGGCTGCGCCCGCGCCGGCATGCCGTCGGCAATCGAGGCCAGCAACAGGTCGAGCTCCGCCCTAGTCGTCTCGTCAGGCTCGGCGCCGAGATAGTCGATGCGTCGCGACGTGTAGATGAACAGCGGCCCGGTCATGACGGTCACGCCGCGCGTGAATGTCTCGGCGCCCTCGGCATGAGCGTCGACTTCGGCGAGGTAGTACCCTTGGGATTCCAGGAACCGCCGCGCGACGCCGGCGGCGCGGTCGGCCTGGCGTTGGGCGTCGAACAGGGTCTCGGGCTTGGGCTCCTCGCGCTGCAGGCGTTTGAGGTCGTCGGCGAGCGCCGCCGGAACGCCTTCGACCGGCACGCGTCCGTTCTGGGCAAATGCATCCTCTGAGGCGAGTGCGCAAAGGCTCGCGGCCAGGGCCCAAAGGCACTGGCCGGCGCGGCGGAGATTTATACGCCCGAACGCCATCCACTCACTCAGCGCCGAAAGCCGGCGCGACGCCTTGAATTTCGCCGCGGCCGCGGCCTTGTTTGCGAAGCAAGCATCAAGCCGCGGCGGGTTCGTGGCGATGCGGATTAACCAGGGTGCGGAGCGGGGCTGCGCGGGGTCCGGACGCCGTTGTTTCAGGCCGCTGCGAAATAGCTTGCAAGCAGCCGGTAATATATCCGGCAAAGAGTTTCGATTTCGTCGACCGGGATGTGCTCATCGACCTTGTGCGCCATTTCGTTCCGAACGCCCAGTTCCGCCACAGGGCACACGTCCTTGATGTAGCGCGCATCCGAGGTTCCGCCGCCGGTCGTGAGCAGGGGAACGCGGCCGGTTTCGGCCTTCACGGCGCCGATTATCAAATCGGTAAGACGGCCCGGGGTCGTGTAGAACGCCTCGCCTGATACGCGCATTTCGAGGGTAATGCCGACATCGCCCGCAGCGCCGCCGATCAGCTGGCGGATGCGCGCCATCAGATCGTCGCCCTTGTGGTTCGGGTTGAAGCGGATGTTGAACTTCGCCGTGGCCGATGCGGGGATCACATTGTGCGCCGGGTTTCCCACATCGATGGTCGTGACTTCGAGGTTCGACGGCTGGAAGCCCGGGCTGCCATTGTCGAGCTTCATGGCGCGCAGCTTGGCGAGCGCGTCGAGCAGCACCGGAACCGGGTTCGCCGACTTCTCCGGATAGGCGACATGGCCCTGCCTGCCGGTTGCCTTGATGACGCCGTTGAGGCTGCCGCGCCGACCGTTCTTGACGATGTCGGCGATGACGTCCTCGGACGTCGGTTCGCCGACGATGCAGTGGTCGATCTTTTCACCGTCGGCGATGACGGCGGGGAGGAGGCGGCGGGTGCCGTGCAGGCCGGGGCCTTCCTCGTCGCCGGTGATCAGCAGCGAGATCGATCCCTTCGGCGGGCCGTGATCCGCGAGATAGCGCTTCGCCGCAACAGCGAAGGCGGCGATCGCGCCCTTCATGTCGGACGCGCCGCGGCCGTAGAGAACGCCCCCCTTGATCTCGGCGCCGAACGGGTCGGTCGTCCATCCGTCCGCATCGCCCACCGGCACCACGTCCGTATGGCCAGAGAAACAGAAATTCGGCTGCTCGCTCCCGAAGCGAGCATAGAGATTGTCGACGCCCTCGAAATGATAGCGCTTGGTCCGGAAGCCCAGCGCGCCCAGCGTTTCGGCCAGCAGATCCTGCGCCCCGTCATGGCAGGGGTTGACGGTGGGTTGGCGGATCAGGGCCTGGGAGAGGGCGATGGGGTCGCCAAAGAGGTCATGTGTCGTTGCGATCATGACGGAGGGTTTAGCTCGCGGCCCTGCTCTAGGGAAGGAACCAGACTTGCCGCGGCGCGCGACCCGGCGATACTGTTGTAAATCGACGGTTCGGCGCATCCGGACAGCCGCAAGAGGGTGATATGGCCCACGCCTACTCCCCGAAAGATGCTGCCGGCGGGAGCTCTGCCCCCGCAGCGCGGCTGCACGTGAAGGCCGTCGATCCGTTCAAGGAAAAGGCTGAGCGGGAAAAGGCCGCTCGAGATGGGGTGCGCATCGGCGCCGCGCCGCGCGTCGCGGTGACGAAGACGACGCGTGCGGTGACGACGCCGAAGAAGCCGGTGCTGAAGCTGGTGACGGCCACTGCGACGCCGAAGACGATGGCGAAGATCGCTGGGCCGACACGTCTGAGGCCGCCCGCGCACAAGACGCCGCTGGTGCTGGTCGCGTCGGCGAGCGAGACAGCGGTGACAGATGCGGACTTTGCCGAACTGCCGAACGAGCCCGCGCCCGAGAAGGCCTATCGCGGAAAGCGCGTTCGCGGCGGAGGCGGCGGAAGCGGAGCAGGCGGCGCCGGCGGCCCGCCGGCCGATCGCATCTTCAATCAGGACGATCTCGCCGGCGTGCTGATGGCGCTGGCGCTGCTGCTGCTCATCGGTCTGTACTTCGTGCAGGGCGGCGGCGCTCCGGCGCCAGCGGCCGCGCCGCAACGGCTGGCGTCGCCCGCCGCCGCGCCCGCTCCCGTCCCCGCGCCGCTGGTCGATCCGTTCGGCGACAAGCCGGTGGACCTCACGCCGAAATCGCCGCCGCCTCCGCCGGTCGCACAGGCCGCGCCTGCTGCGGCGCCCGCGCCGTCGTGTCCGCAAGGGCAGATGATGCGCGCGTGGTTCTGCACGGCCAAGAGCGTGCTGACCGACGCCGCGAAAACGTCGCTCGAGAAGGATCTTGCCGACTGGGCGCCGTGCATCACCGGCAAGCAGCTTGTGGTGACGGGCTATGCCGATACGCGGGGCGGGCCGGAGTACAACGTCTCGCTCAGCACGGCGCGGGCCCTGGCCGTGGCGGAGGCGCTGCGGGCCAAGGGCATGAAAGTGGCGGAAGCCGCCGGCGCCGGCGAGCTGCCGGGGCTGGCCGATGGCGAGAACTGCGCCAACCAGCGGCGCGTCGATGTGCGCCTGTCGGACGATCCCGCCGCGCCGCCGCCGAGCCCGTCCTGCGCTCCGCCGGAGGAGTTCGCCGCGCTGTCGTGCGGGTGAGTGATTTCAAACATCGTAATTTGGAAGCGTGATCCTGCTTTCGGACCGGCCGTGCGCCGTCCGGGATGCTGTAGCTCGTCTCCCTCTTTGGACATGAGGGAGCGGGGCGCGTGGGTCAGCGCCGTGGGTAGTTCCTGTGCTGGCGTTGCCGCCAGCTGATGCGCGTTCTCACGCGCCCCGGATCGGCCGTTTTTCCCGGCGAGGGGGAGAAGAGGAGTTCAACGGACACACCGGTGAGGGACCGCCCTCCCGAGGCCTTAGCTCCAGACCCTCCGCCGGTTCCACGTGCAGGATGGGCCGAAACCATCCTGGGCCCTCCGGTTTCATGATCCCCGGAGGCAATGCGCATCGAGGTTCGTTTCGCCTCGCAGCGAGCCCCTGCCTGAAGTCCAGCCTCAGGACAGGTTCACGGGCTGCAACTGGCTTGCTCACCAGGCCTTAAGCCTGATGCCTCGAGCGCCACGCCGACCAACGCCCTGACGTCTTGAGTTTCGGACGTCTCCAAGACCTCCCTCCGTCAGGGCGAGTGGATTATCGCTCAGGGCTGGACGTGTAGGATAACTTTCCCGAAGATTTTTCTCCGGGCTTTGGAATCATTGGGAAGATTGTCGGATTGTGTCCCGGATGGTGTCGGACGGGGGCGCTGTTTTTGGCGGTGTCATTCCGGGCGAAGGCGCGCAGCGCCGTAGACCCGGAACCCAGGGGCCGCGTTTCGAGATCTCGTCTGGAGCCCCTGGGTTCCGGGTCTTCGCTTCGCTACGCCCGGAATGACACGCGATGGGCAGGCGCTATTTCTTCCGCCGGTAGAGCTTGAGCCCCGACCAGTCGTTGTCGACGGCGCAGACCTTCACGTCGACGAGGCCCATGGGCAGGCAGACCTTGCGGATGCCGTCCTCGGTTAGGTCCTTGAAGAGGGCGGAGGTCTTCTTGGGCCAGGAGACCCAGATCATGCCGCCGTCGGCGAGGCGCGGTTCAAGCTTTGGCAGGTCGCGGGCAAGGACGGCTGCGCTGGTGACGAAGAGGTGGATGAAGTCGTAGCTGCCGGCCGCGGGCGCGGTCTTCTTCGCCGCGATCGGAGCGTCGCCGGTGAGTTCGCCGTAGTTGGCGGGCGGGGCGATGACGATGGCTTTGGAGCCGTCCTTCCACCCGAGTTTGTCGATCAGGCTTTTGCCCGAGTAGCCGGCGGTGGAGGGGGCGGGCTTTTTTGCCATGGCTACATCATGTGCGCAGGAGCTCGTTGACGCTGGTCTTGGAGCGGGTTTGGGCGTCGACCTGTTTGACGATGACGGCGCAGTAGAGCGACGGGGCCCAGTTCTGGCCAGGCATCGGACTGGCGGACGGACGGTTGCCGGAGACGATGACCGAGTAGGGCGGGACTTCGCCGTAGAGCGTCTCGCCGGTGGCGCGGTTGATGATCGGCGTCGACTGGCCGAGATAGACGCCCATGCCGAGCACCGAGCCTTCGCGGACGATGACGCCCTCGGCCACTTCCGAACGGGCGCCGACGAAGCAGTTGTCCTCGATGATGACGGGGTTGGCCTGCAGCGGCTCGAGCACGCCGCCGATGCCGACGCCGCCGGAGAGATGGCAATGCTTGCCGATCTGGGCGCAGGAGCCGACCGTGGTCCAGGTATCGACCATGGTGCCTTCGCCTACGTAAGCGCCGATGTTGGTGAAGCTGGGCATCAGGACGGCGTCCTTCGCGACATAGGCGCCGCGGCGCACGATGGCGCCGGGGACGGCGCGGAATCCGGCTTTGCTGAATTGCTCGCCGGTCCAGCCGTCGAACTTGGTGGGGACCTTGTCCCACCAAGGGCCGGGCTGCGACCTTACCGTCGAGCCGACCGCGCCTTGGCCCATGAGGCGGTTGGGGTTGAGACGGAAGGACAGCAGCACGGCTTTCTTGAGCCACTGGTTGACGCTCCACTGGCCCGAGGGGCTGCGCTCTGCGACGCGATAGGTCCCCGTGTCGAGCGCCGCAACAGCGGCATCCACGGCGTCGCGGACGGCGCCTTTGGTGGAAGCGGAGAGCGAGGCGCGGTCTTCCCACGCGGTGTCGATGGTTTTTTCGAGGTCCGACATCCGTTGCCTCCGCATTATCACCGCTCATCCCGGCGAAAGCCGGGAGCCAGGAACCGTGCCGACCCTTGTTCCGAGCTTCGGCTGCAGCCCGAATTCCGAACAAGACCTGATGGCAGCCCTGGGTCCCGGCTTTCGCCGGGATGAGCGGGGTTAGGTCTGCGCGCAATTACATTGTCTGGGGAAGTCAGCCAACCGGTTTGAAGGTCAGGCTCCCCAGGAAATTCGCCAGATCGTCGGCGATGTGATGGACGTGGGATGGATGATCCGGGCGGCCGCCCGCCGTTTTTTCTTCAGATGGGGGGCCCCAGCCCTTGCCGCCGCGCACCAGAACCGTCGTCATGCCGCGCTGGTGGGCGGGCACGAGATTGCGGGCAAGGTCCTCGAACATCGCCGAGCTCTGAGGCGCGGCGCCGGTCGCCTTGAAGAACCGGTCAAAGGCTTCGGGGCGGGGCTTGGGCAGGTAGTTGGCGGCGGCGATGTCGAACATCCCGTCGAACAGGTGGTCGATCTTCAGCTTCCGGGTGACGTTCTCGGCGTGCTTCAGCGAGCCGTTGGTGAAGACATAGCGCTTGCCCGGCAGGGCTTCGAGCGCGGCTGACAGGTCCGGCACGCCGTCCAGCGGCGAGAGATCGATGTCGTGGACATAGTCGAGGAAGGCGGAGGGGTGGATCCTGTTGACGGCCATCAGGCCCGACAGCGTTGTGCCGTGTTCGGCGTAATAGCGCTTCTGCAGCGCCCGGGCCTCGGCGTGCGGCAGCGACAGCGTGCGCGAGACGAAGTCGGTCATCTTCACGTCGATCTGCGCGAAGAGATCGCAGTGCGACGGATAAAGGGTGTTGTCGAGATCGAACACCCAGTTGTCGATATGAGTGAGGTCTGGGCCGCGCGCCGGGGCCAAGGTCACGGCTGCTTCTGCTTGGGCGCGGCGAAGGCGCGGTCGAAGAATTCGTAGACCAGCTTGCCGTCTTCCGGCACAGCGGTCTCGACGAAGGTGGCTTGACGGAAGCGGCGAGCCTCGCAGTCCTCGCGGCCGAGGATGGCGAATTTCGAGCGCGACGTGCAGAACACCGTCTCGGCGCCTGTGAGATAGCGCATGCCCTGCGGCGCTTCCATCTCGGCGAAGACATAGTGCGGGGCGGCGATGAGGCTCTCATCGACCGTGCGAACGCAGAGACCTGCGTCCAGCGTCCACCAGCCGCGCGATTCCCATCCGTCCGGGCGGCGGCGGGCGATGGCGGCGGTGATGCGATTGGTAGTGCGGTTGCACAGCATCATGCCCACTTCGAGGGCGCGGTTGCGTGCGACGTCTTCGAGGATGTCGATGAGATCGATGTTGCCGGTGTTGGCCGGGAGCTTCTTTTCCGCGAGGAAGGCGGTGATGGCGGTGCGGCTTTCGCGCCCGAGATAGCCATCGACCACGTCGGCCGAGATGCCGGCGTCGTCAAGGAGCCGCTGGATGCCGGCGTTCTGCGCCGACTGCCCGCCCTTGTTGTAGAGGTCGGTCTCCTTGAACGTCATCGAGCTTGAGCGCTTGTCGATGCGCACGGCCTGGAAGCCGCGCTGTTCGAGGCCCATGGCGGCGCATGAGGAGGGGTTCTCGACGGCGAACGAGCCGTTTGGGTCGACGCAGAGCGGGATGTCGCCGTTCCAGATGCGCTGGCCGCCGCGGTGCGCCTTGGATGAGCGTGCGAAGACGAAATAGATGCCGGGCTTCAACGGGCCCTGAATGGCGACGCGGCATTCGCCGGGGCGCAGGCGCGTCCAACCCTCGACGACGGCGGAGGCGCCTTCGGGTCGGCCGGTGGCGGCTTCGAGCACGAAGCTGGTCTGGTTGCAGAGCTCCCAGCCATTGCCAGCGGATTGCGCGGAGCCAGGCGCGCCGAACGCAAGCGCGAGCAGCGCGACCGGCGCGAGCTTCAGGAATCCTCTAGCGGACCAGCGTTCCCGCGCCATGTTCGGTGAACAGCTCCATGAGAAGGGCGTGCGGTTTGCGGCCATCGAGGATAACCGCCGCCTCGACTCCCTTTTCCACCGCCTGCATGGCGGTTTCAAGCTTAGGAATCATACCGCCTTTTGCAGTACCGTCGGCAATGAGACCCTTCGCCTCGGCCACGGTGAGCTGCTTGATAAGATTGCCGGATTTGTCGAGCACGCCGACCACGTCTGTGAGGAAAAGCACCCGGCTGGCCTTGAGGGCGCCTGCGACGGCGCCTGCGGCCGTATCGGCGTTGATGTTGAAGCTCTTGCCGTCCTGGCCGACGCCGACGGGGGCGACGACCGGAATGAAATCGTCTTCGGCCTGTGCGGCCAGGGCGCGCAGGACGGAGGCGTCTACCTTGTCGGGCTCGCCGACGAAGCCGAGATCGACGACGCGCTCGATATTCGAATCAGGGTCGCGCTTGGTGCGGGTGACTTTCACCGCAGTGATCAGGTTGGCGTCGGCGCCGGAGAGGCCCACGGCCTTGCCGCCGGCGGCGTTGATGGCGCGGACGATCGATTTGTTGATGCCGCCGGCCAGCACCATCTCGACGATCTCCATGGAGGCGGCGTCGGTGACGCGCAGGCCGTCCTCGAAAGTGGAGACGATGCCGAGCTTGTCGAGCATGCGGCCGATCTGGGGGCCGCCGCCGTGCACGACGACCGGGTTGATGCCGAGCAGTTTGAGCAGGACGACGTCCTTGGCGAAGAGCTGCGCCAGCTCCGCGTTCTCCATTGCTGAGCCGCCGTATTTGATGACGATGGTCTTGTTGTCATAGCGCTGGATATACGGCAGCGCCTCGCTGAGCGTGCGCGCCGTCGAGAAGGCATCGCTCAGTTGCAGGGCGTTGGCGGCTGCGATTTCCGTATTCGTCATGCGCGGGGGCATACAGGGTTTTGCCGCCGGGATGAAGGGGCCTCAGATCTCAGCGTAGATTTCGAGCAGGTTGCCGTCCGGGTCGCGGAAAAACATGGTGCGGTGGGCCCAGGGCTGGTCGGTGGCGGGGCCGACGATGGCGACGCCGGCGGCTCGCAGTTCTTCCTCGCAGCGGCTGACATCGGGCGGGGCGACGCGGAAGGCGAGCTGGAGCGAGGCGGCGCCCTTGGGCGTAGGCGCGTCGTCCTTGGTGATGTGCGGACGGGCGAGGGTGAGGATGTTCGAGCCGATGCGGTACTCGATCCAGGTGGGCCCAAGTTCGCGCTCGATGGGGAAGCGCATCACGTCTTCATAGAAGCGTCTCATGGCAGGCATGTCGCGCGCGATGATGACGGTGTAGTCCAGGCCGCGGATGCGGCCGAGGGCGGTGTCTGGTTTCGCCATCGGTCTGCTCGGCGTCTATTCAACGATAGGAAGGATGACCGCGCTTGGCGCCTTGGCGGAGCGGTAGATGCTTTGCGTCGCTTTTTTGTAGTCGCCCGGTTTGGCGAAGAACATGTTTGGCACGAAGGTTTGCGGGTTGCGGTCGTAGAGCGGGAACAGGCTCGACTGAACCTGTACCATGATCTTGTGGCCTTTGAGGAAGACGTGGTCGACGTTCGGCAGGCCGAACTTGTAGTTCTCGATCTTGCCGGGTTTCAGGGCCTCGGGCTTGGCGAAATCCTTCACATACCGGCCGCGGAAGATCTCGATGCCCACGGCGGTCTGCAGGCCCGCCGTCTCCGGATGGTAGGTATCGTTGTCGGGATAGACATCGATCAGCTTTACGACCCAATCGGAATCCGCGCCCGACGTGGCCGCGAAAAGATCGACCATGGGCGCGCCCATGATGTGGACGTCCTTCTCGAGCGGCCCGGTCTCGTACTCCAGCACGTCCGGGCGGCCGGAGACGAAGCGCTGGTCGTTGACCAGCCAGGTCGTCCACGAGGCGCGGTCGCGCATGTGGGCCGGGCGCGGCACGAAGGGCACGGGCTTGGCCGGGTCGGAGACGTATTCGTCGCGATCGTCCTTGACCGAGGTCGGCTTGTCGAAGGACAGCGCGTTGTTGGCGGACAGGTAGAGCGGCTTGGGCTTGCCGCCGGGCCATGACTTCGACTCGTTCCACTTGTTGAGACCCGATGCGTAGGTGAGCACCGGCGGCGTCTTCGGATCAGGCCCGCCTTTCAGATAGCGATCGAGGAAAGGCTTCATGTATTTCGTGCGGAATTCCAGCGCGGTGTCGCCGTTGAATTTTAGCGGTCCCAGCTCCGTGCCCACATAGTTGACGCCGGAATGGCGCCATGGGCCGATCACCAGGAACAGCTTGTCGTTGTTCGCGTCCTTGGGCTCGAGCGTCTCGTAGACCTTCGGCGCGCCATAGCTGTCTTCCTGGTCCCACTGGCCGACGACCAGCATGGTCGGCACGGTCAACGGCTTGTCCTTCATCCATTTGTCCACGGCCTGGTCGGACCAGAAGGCCGTGTAGGCCGGGTTCTGGAGCCATTTCTGGACGAAGGGGAAAGCCTCGAGGCCGAACTTCTTCGCGTAGTCGCCGGCCGAGCCGGCCTTGAGGAAGGTGAGGTAGTCGTCGCCGGAACCCGATGCGACATCGTCATTGTCGCCGGCGTCGACCGTCATGTTGGTCACGTAGTCGAAGTTCACCTGGCGGAACGCGCCGTTGTGGAACCAGTCGTCGCCCATCCAGCCATCGACCATAGGGCTCTGCGGCACGGAGGCCTTGAGGGCCGGATGCGCGTCGATCGTGGCGACCAGCGCGGTGAAGCCCACATACGAAGAGCCGGTGATGCCGACCTTGCCGTTCGTCTCCGGCACGTTCTTCACCAGCCAGTCGATCGTGTCGTAGGCGTCGGTGGTCTCGTCGACTTTCGTCTTGTTGAGCTTGCCGATGATGGGGCGGTTCATCACGAACTCGCCTTCGGACTTGTTGCGGCCGCGCACGTCCTGGTAGACGCGGATGTAGCCGTCGTTGACGAACTCGGCGTCCATCACCGGCAGGATATCGACCAGGCGCTGGCTGGCCATGCGCGAGGTGGTCGAGTCGGCGTTGTAGGGCGTGCGGGTCAGCAGGATGGGCGCGTTGCTCGCGCCCTTGTGCATGGCGATGACGGTGAAGAGCTTCGCGCCGTCGCGCATCGGGATCATCACTTCCTTGCGGACGAAGTCGGCTTCCGGCCGCGTGAAGCTGTAGGTCGGGTTCATCTCGGTCGTCATCGGGGTGACGGCCGGCGGCGACCTGCCGGGAGCGGTCTGGGCGATGGCGAAAGCAGAAAGGGTGAGGGCCGCAAGGCTGGCGGCCGCAAGAAGGGTGCGAGTCATCATGAACTCCGAAATGGCAGGCTCTCTTAGTCCCATCCGGCGCGCCCTAATAGCCCGCCTGTTCAGGGGTTTCCAGTTTCCCGGACCTAGTTCTTCAGGCGGTAGCCCGTCTTGAAGATCCAGGCGACGACCGCAAGGAGCGCAAGCAGGAAGACGAACGTGACGCCGAGGCTGATGCCGACATGGTCGCCCTGCAGCTCGAAGAACGACCAGCGGAAGCCCGAGATGAGGTGCACCACCGGGTTCAGCATGGCCACGCCGCGCCACGCCTCGGGCAGCATGTCGATCGTGTAGAACGCGCCGCCGAGGAATGTCAGGGGAGTCACAATGAGCATGGGGATGAAGTTGAGCTGTTCGAAGCTCTGCGCCCAGATGCCGATGATGAAGCCGAAGAGACTGAAAGCGAACGAGACAAGGATCAGGAAGGCCACCATCTCGATCGGGTGCAGGATCTTCACGGGCACGAAGAAGTAGGCGGTTGCGAGGATGACGAGGCCGAGGATCACAGACTTGGTTGCAGCCGCGCCGACGAAGGCGATGACGATTTCCAGGTAGGAGACCGGCGCCGAGAGCAGCTCATAGATCGTACCGGTGAATTTCGGAAAGTAGATGCCAAACGAGGCGTTGAAGATCGAGTTGGTGAAGATCGACAGCATGATCAAGCCAGGCACGAGGAACGAGCCGTATTGCAGGCCCTCCACGACCGGCTGCATGCGGCTGCCGATGGCTGAGCCGAACACCACGAAATAGAGCGCCGTCGTGATGACCGGCGTTGCGAGGCTTTCGCCGATCGTGCGGAAGAAGCGCACCATCTGGAAGCGGTACATCGCCCAGACGCTGAACGTGTTGAACGCCGGTACGTGGCGGCGTGCGGGGGCCTGGGAAGGCGCGGACTGAGCGGCGGTTGTTGCGTCGGCCATGTTGATCTCAGCTCTTCCGGGCTTCGGCTTTGGGGGCGGCGTCTTTGGGTTGGTGGACGAGGCTGACGAAAATGTCCTCGAGCGAGGACGACTTCGTATCGAGATCGCGGAACTGGATGCCCAGTTCGCTCATCCTGCGCAGCAGCGACGTGACGCCCGTGCGCTCGGCCTGCGTGTCGAAGGTGTATTCGAGAGCGTGGCCGGATTCCTTGAGCGAGAGATCCCATTCCTTCAGGCCGTCGGGAATGGCGGGCAGCGGCTCGTTGACGTTGAAGGTGACGGTCTTCTTGCCGAGCTTGCGCATCAGCGTCTTCTTGTCCTCGACGAGGATGAGTTCGCCTTTCAAGATGACGCCTACGCGGTCCGCCATCTCCTCGGCTTCCTCGATATAGTGCGTCGTGAGGATGATGGTGCAGCCCTTGTCGCGCAGCTGGCGGACGAGGGCCCACATGTCGCGGCGCAATTCGACGTCGACGCCAGCGGTGGGTTCGTCAAGAAACAGGATTTCCGGTTCGTGAGCGAGCGCCTTGGCGATGAGCACGCGGCGCTTCATCCCGCCGGAGAGCTCCATCAGCTTGGTCTTGCGCTTGTCCCAAAGTGAGAGGTCCTTCAGCACCTTCTCGATGTGCGCATCGTTGGGCGGCAAGCCGAACAGGCCGCGCGAATAGGTGGTGACCGCCCACACGGTCTCAAAAATGTCGATGTGCATTTCCTGCGGCACCAGGCCGATCAGCGAGCGCGCCGAGCGGTAGTCCTTGCGCACGTCGAAGCCGGCGGCGGTGATCTCGCCCGAGGTCGGCGTGACAATCCCACATACGGCGTTGATCATCGTGGTCTTGCCGGCGCCGTTGGGGCCGAGCAGGGCGAATATCTCGCCTTTCTCGATGTCGAGATTGATGTCCTTGAGGGCGACGAGGCCGCCCTTGTACGACTTGTTGAGGCCCCGGATGGAGAGGACTGGCGGCATGTGGCGGGGTGTCCCGTTATGGCGTTGCGGCTTCTGTTGGACGCTACGGGGCGATGTGGGGCCTTCGGACGCCCGTGTCCAGTAGGACGATCGAAGATCGGCCTGGCTGACAATGCAGTGAAGAAATTGAGACGCCCCGTGGGTTGGCGCCGGTTGTCAGCGTTTCGCCGCTAAGGCTTCGTCGATCATAGTGATCCCGTTAGCGATCCATTGTGCGTTGCGGCACTTGGCCTTGCAGTCCTTGCCCATCTTCTCGAGGGCCGCACGCTGCTCCATCGCTCCGTTGACGTCGCCGAGTTTCGCCAAGGTGACCCCGAGCCGGCTCTTCGGATCGGGCGCCTTCGAGTTCTTCTTGACGGCGACCTCGAGGTAGGTCTTCGCCTCTTCCCACTTTTCCATGCTCATCTTGGTGACGCCCATCATGAAGTTGGCGTCGGGGTGCGTCGGATTGCCGAGCAGGAAGTCTTCGAAGATTCCTTCGGCGACGACGAAGTTCCTAGCCTGCAGGGCCTCGACGCCGTCCTGATAGCGCTTGGCGCTCAGGCTGGTGTTGTTCTCAAGCCTCTGCTGGTCGGCGCCCTGCGGCGTGAACCCGCGTGGAACCTGAGCGGAGGCGACGAGGCCGAGTGCCGCAGCGGCAGCGACCACGATGGACAGGCGAGCCAGCATGAAATCCCCCTTTTGAAGTTACTGTTTGCGGCGAGAATAGTCGTTTCGCGGGCGTCAGGCGAGGGCGTTGATCTCGGCGCGCAGATCAGGGATTCCCACGCCCTTTTCGCTGGAAGTGACTATGACGCGGGGGTGAGCCGCAGGTTGTTTCTCCAGGACCGCGGCCGCCGCCTCGACCGTCGGAACTAAGTCGGAGCGCTTCAGCTTGTCGGTCTTGGTCAGCACGATCTGATAGCCGACGGCCGAAGCATCGAATTGCTTCATGATGCCGAGGTCGACCTCGCCAATGCCACGCCGGCTGTCGATCAGCAGGAAGACGCGCTTGAGCTTCGATCGCGTGCGCAGATAGTCGAGCGTCAGCCGGCTCCATGCGTCGACATTCTTTTTCGGCGCGTCGGCAAAGCCGTAGCCGGGCAGGTCGACCAGATACATTTGCCCATCGGCGAGGTCGAAGAAGTTGATCTCCTGCGTACGGCCCGGCGTGTTCGAAGCGCGCGCAAGGTTCCTGCGGCTTGTGAGCGCGTTGATCAGGCTCGACTTGCCGACATTGGAGCGGCCGGCGAAAGCGATCTCCGGCCTGTCGCCTTTCGGCAGGCCTTCGAGATCGACGACGCCCTTGACGAATTTCGTCTCGGCCGCGAACAGCTTGCGGCCTGCCTCGATCTCGTCGTCGGTGAACACGCTTTCAGTCATGCGGCGGGTTCCGGCATCGCCGTCTTTCGTCACTGCGCGGGAGCGCGCGCAGATTTGTCGCCATCGTCGGTTGGCGGCTTTTTCCCGAAGCGTTTTTTGATGAACTTGTCGATCTCGGTCTCGACGCCGGTGTGCCGCATCACGATGTACTGCTGGATCACCGTGATGAAGTTCGACCAGACATAGTAGATCACAAGACCCGCTGCGAAGCCGCCGAACAGCACGGTGAAGATCACCGGCAGCCAGCGCATGATCGCCTTCTGCATCGGGTCCGTCGGCGGCGCCGACAAGGTCTGCAGAGCCACCATGGTGAGGCCGTAGAGCAGGGCCCACGGCCCGATCAACATCAGTCCGCCGATCGATGGGCCGATGAACGGAATGGTGTGCGGATCCCATGGCTGGCCATTAGCCTGGATCAGGCCGAACAGGTTGAAGATCGACAGCGGGTCAGGCGCCGACATGTCCTGGATCCAGGTGCCGAAGAACGGCGTGTGGCGCATCTCGATGGTCACGATCAGCGTGTGATAGAGCGCCCAGAACACGAACAGAGTCGGGATCATCGGCAGGCATCCCGCCGCCGGGTTCACCTTCTCGCGCTTGAACAGGTTGGCCTGCTCCAGACGCATGCGCTGGGGATCGGCGGCGAAGCGCTCCTGGAGGATCTTCATCTCCGGCTGCACCTTCCGCATCTTCGCCATCGATTTTGAAGACATGTAGAGCAGCGGGTAGAACACGGTCTTCACCACAACCGTCAGCGCAAGGATCGCAGCCGCGAACGAACCGAACCAGCTCGAGAAGGTCTGCAGCATGTAGAAGAACGGCTTGGTGATGAAGAACAGCCAGCTCCAGTCCACCGCATCGGTGAAGGAGGGGACGGGGGCCGTCTTGCTGTTCTCATAGCGGTCCAACACGGCGACGCGCTTGGCCCCGGCGAACACGCGCGACGTCTTCGACAGCGACTGGCCGGGCTGCACGGTATAAGGGCTGGTCGCAAAGCCGGCATTGAACTCCGCCTGGCCATTTGCCTTGGTCACGCCCGCCCTGATCGACACCGGCTCGCCCTGCGGCGGCACGGCCGCGGCCATCCAGTATTTGGTCGTCAGCCCGACCCAGCCGGATGAAACCTCTTCCTTGACCTGTTTGCTGACGTCGACGTCGGATTTTGCGAGGTCGGAATAGCTGCGCATCTGGTTCCGGCGGTCGCCATAGACGCCGACGACGCCCCGAAAAGCGCCGATCTCGGACTTCTCCGGCGTCGTGTGCGTGGCGAGCGCGCGTTGCCGGATATCGACAACGGGCGTCAGCGTGATTGGCGCGGCGCCCGTGTTGGTCAGCGTGTCGGCGATCGTGAACATGGAGTCGGCATCGAGGGAGATGGTGCGATCGATGCGCGCGCTCGCCGCAGTGTATGTGAGTCGCAGCGGATTTTCTGGGGTCAGGGGTCCGGTATTGGTCTGGGTCCAGAGCACCTTATCCGTAGAATTTTCGTTGTTGGTCCCCTGCGCTTGCCACGTCATCACGGCGTAGAAAGCCCGATCGGTTCCATCGGGAGAAAGAAGCTGGACTTCCTTGTCCTTGCGCTTCGCCAGCTTGTCTTCGATCGTGTCGTAGAAACCCTTCAGCGCGATGTCGTCGATCCGCGAACCGACGAGCGAAATCGTGCCATCGATGCCGGGCGCATCCACGGTCACGCGTTTTCCTTCGGCCAGTTCGGCGGCGACGATTTCGTCGCGCGACTTGAGCGCCAGGGGCGCCGCTGCGGGCGTCGTCGATACCTGCTCCACGGTTTCGCGGGCGAGCGCTTCCCGACGGGCGCGGTTCTGCGGCTCCAGGACAAAAAGGTTGTAGACGGCGAACAGGCCGAAGCACAGGACGAGCGCCAGCAGGATGTTTCGCTGGTCGGCGGGTTCCATGGGATCAGCCCTTGGCTGGAGAGGAACGGTCAGAGCGCGGACGCGAGACGTCCTCGCCAGCCGCTAGGCGGCGGCGGAGGCTTAACAACGCGGTTTCCATATCGTCAAGCAAACGGGTCCACGGGCAGAGCCCGGTATCCTGGCGGGCGATGAACACATAGTCGACGCCTTCGGTCCCGATAAGGGGCAGAAGGAGGCGGCTGGCCTCCCGCATGCGGCGGCGGGCCCGGTTGCGGACGACGGAGGCCCCGACCTTGCGGGTGGCCGTGAAGCCAGCCCCGGCGGCCAGGCGCAGCTCGGGCCGACGGCGGGCCTGGACGACCAAGTTACGTTTGCGTTCCGCTACGCCGTCCGCAACGTAAAGGAACTCGCGTCGTGCGCGGAGGCGCTCCACGGCAAGCGGCGAGACATTCCTGTCAGGAGGCTGTAGGCGGGTAGAAACCGGCTGGCTTATGCGCTCAGGCGCTTGCGGCCCTTGGCGCGGCGGCGCTGAAGGATCTTTTGGCCGTTCTTGGTCGCCATGCGCGAACGGAACCCGTGGCGCCGTTTGCGCTTCAGGTTGCTGGGCTGGAAAGTCCGTTTGGTGGACACGGGTCACCCCTAAAATCCTTCGCGAAGGGCGGGGAACTACCCCTTCACATTGGGCAAGTCAAGCAAACCCATGTCGCAGCCGGAAGAAGGCAAAACCCGCCCCTCTCCGACGGTTTTGGACGGTTGCGCCGTGGAACCTTCTGGTGCGCGTGGGGAATTCCTCTGGTAGGGGAGAGAACGGGGTTTTTGCGGTCACCCATAAGAAGCGGCCCGGACAGATCATATCTAGGTAGACTGGTCGTCCGAGGACTGACGGACAGGTACTGAAAACGCCCAGGGGCGAGGAACTGAGCGAGACGCAACAGCTCGAAGGGATTGGCGTCGCGGTGAGTGAGCCGCTAGCGCAGCGGTCCTCTTTTTTCTCCGGCCTGCGCGGCCGGCTGCTGATCCTTACCGCCGCTTTCGTCCTTTTCGGCGTGCTTCTGACCTATCCGGTGCTTGCCGGCACGTTTCGCAACAACTGGCTCGAGGGCCGGGCCCAGGCCGCCCAGATCGCTGCGCTTGCGGTGGAGGCGGCGCCTGACGGCCGCGTCAGTGACGAGTTGTCCCGCCAGCTTCTGTCCCAGGCGCAGGTGGTTTCCGTCGCCGTGCAGGGCGAGGACTTCCGCGAACTCATCCTCGCCCCCTCGATGAACATCACAGGCGATCTCGTCACGGTCGACTTGCGCAAGCAGGCGGGTTTTGCCGGAATATCGGGCGCTTTCGGCCATCTGCTGGCGCCATCCGGCCGTTTCCTCCGCATTGTACTGACGCCCTCCATGACCGCCGACGCCGAGATGGAAGTCATCGTCCCGGAGTCCGCGCTCAAAAAGGGGCTGATCGATTTCTCACGCACCCTGGTGATCGTCTCGCTGATCATCTCGGCTGTCGCCGGGGCGTTGGTCTATTTTGCGATCTACCGCCTGGCGGTGAAGCCCATACAGGGCCTCACCCGCGCCATCGTCCGGTTCTCGCGCGAGCCTGAAGGCGCCGAGATGGAGTTCAACGCCGGCCCCGGCGCGGCAGAAGAAATGCAGCGCGCCAACTCCGCCCTGCAGGCGATGCAGAGAACCGTCTCAGCCGCCTTCCGCCAGCGCAAGCGGCTGGCCGATCTCGGCGAGGCGATGGCCAAGATCAACCATGACCTCCGCAACTCGCTCGCCGCCGCCCAGATCGTTTCCGAAGGTCTCGCCCAGTCCGACGACCCACGCGTCAAGCGCGCCGCTCCGCGCCTCGAGCGCGCGATCGAGCGCGCCATTGGTCTGGCCGAGGCGACGCTGCGCTATGGCCGCACGGAGCCGGCCAAGCCCAACCTCAGTGCGATGAACATTGTCCCCGCGATCGAGGAAGCCTCGGCCGAAGGCCTTGCGGGTTGGCCCGATATCCAGTGGACGCTCGAAGCGCCCAAGACGCTGAGCGCCGCCGCCGACGCCGATCACATCCACCGCATCGTCGCCAATCTCGTTCGCAACGCCGCGCGCGCCATCGCCGAACAGCCGGGCCGCTCGGCGCCTGGCGCGATCCGCACGCGCGCCTTCCGCGACAATGGGTCGGTCGTCGTCGAGATATCCGACAATGGCCCCGGCATCCCGCACCACATGATGGGGCGGATGTTCCAACCCTTCTCTGGCTCGGCTTCGCGGGACGGGGCTGGCCTCGGCCTTGCCATCGCACGCGAACTGGCGCGTGGCATGAACGGCGAGTTGGAGCTGCTTGGCTCCAGCCCGAGCGGCGCCGCCTTCAGCCTTCGTATCCCTGCCGCCTGAGCTTTCGCTTCATCGCCAGTTCGGACACGAAGCGCGCGACGTCGCGCGCCGCATCCGCCGATAGCGCACCGGCGGGACAAGACGCAGCTGGCCCGGTCTTCGCCCAGTCGTATCGGGGCAGTGCGGCGCCATCGCCCGGATCACAGAGCCAGCTTCTGTTGCGACCGCCGCACTTTACTGCACCTGCGGCGCAGTGTTGAAAGGGCGCTTACTTGACGATCTCGATCGCAACGCCTTCGCGCCTGGGATCAGCGCCGCCGTCGAACTTGTCTTCGCGCACGACGATTAGGTTGAGGCCGGAGACTTCGCCTGCCACTTCCTGAACCTTGAAGCCGGCATCGGTCAGCATCTTCGCCCACACCTTGCCGGTCGGGTTCGGGCCGGCTTTCTGGTCCGATGTTTCGACACGCACGGTCTGGCCGCGCGCAACGATGTTGGGGAGGGACGAGGCTTCCTGCGCCGTCTTGCCCCAGTCGAGCACGGCGACCAGCGTCTTTGCGACATAGCCGACGATGGAGTTGCCGCCGGGCGAGCCGGTGACCAGGAACACGTCGCCATTCTTGTCGAACACGATGGTGGGCGACATGGACGAGCGCGGCCGCTTCAGCGCGCCCGGCGCGTTGGCGACCGGCTTGCCGTTGAGCGTCGGCGGCCGTGTGAAATCCGTGAGCTGGTTGTTGAGCACAAAACCGTTGGTCCAGCGGGAAGAGCCGAACGCGCTCTCGACCGTCGCCGTGAAGGACACTGCATTGCCGTCAAAGTCGACGATCGACATGTGCGACGTGCCCGGCTGGGCGACGTTGGCGTCGCCTCCCCACTGGTCGACGATCGGCTTGTTGTGAAGCACGGCGCCGGGGTCGCCCGGCTTAGGCGCATCGCCCGGCTTGAAGCCGCCGGTCGCGCGCGCCTTGACGTAGGCGGGGTTGAGCAGGTCCGCGACCGGCACGCTCACCTTGTCAGGATCGGCGACGTAGTGGTCGCGGTCGGCGTAGCCGAGCTGTTGCGCGAGCACGAAGTCGCGAAGCTTCGCCTCTTCCGACGCGGCGCCGGAGGCTGTGGTGATGTTCGCATAGAGCGACAGCATCTGGTTCATCGCCACGCCGCCGGAGGATGAGGGCGGCGCCGAGCAGATCCTGTAGTCCTTGTAAGGGCCGCACAGCGCGGGCTTCACTAGCACCTTGTAGTCGGCGAGGTCCTTGAGGCTGAGGTCGCCTGCGATTTCTCCGGAATGAACGGCGTCGACAATGTCCTGCGCAACCTTGCCGGAATAGAAGGCGGACGGACCGTCCTTCGCGACGGCGCGCAGCACAGCCGCGTATTCCGGGTTGGTGCGCCGGTCGCCGACCGCGAGCGCTTTTCCATTCGGGAAGAAATAGGGGCCGGAGCGAGGGTGCCTGCCCAGCATTCCATTCTTGAAACGGTCGCCCAGCGAGTTGGCGAGACGCGGGCTGACGATAAAGCCTTCGTCGGCGAGCTTGATCGCCGCCTCGAAATCCTTGCCCCAGGCCAGCTTGCCGAACTTGTCGTGCGCCGCTTTGTAGATGGCGACCGCGCCGGGCGGGCCGACCGACTTGCCTGACTGGATCGCCTGGCCAAAGCCGAGATTCTGTCCGTTGACGGTGAAGTAGTCGGCGGTTGCTGTGGCTGGCGCCGTCTCGCGGCCGTCGAACACCAGCGTCGAATTCGACTTGCGGTCGTAGACGACCATGTAGCCGCCGCCGCCGAGGCCGGAGCTCTGCGGTTCGACAAGGCCGAGCACGGCATGCGCCGCGATCGCTGCATCGACCGCGCTGCCGCCCTGCTTCAGGGCGTCGAGCGCAGCATCGACCGCGCGCTTGTCCGCCGCCGAAACCATGGCGCGGCCTTCGAGCTTCCATGCGCCTGCGGGCTTCGCGGACGGCGCGGGCGCGGGATGTGCGGCGCAGGCAGCAAGCGCAAAGGCCGCAACAGTGTAAACGAAACGACGCATCCGGGAGGACTCCATCTTGCGCGCTTGCGCGGAACTGGAGGGACCATCATACAGGCATCGCCAGAGAGCAACTGTCGCCATCGTTGAGGCTTTCGTATGCCAGCACGGCCGGGCCCCAATAACCTGATAACCGACGTGGGCGGCCTGCTTGTCGGGCAGTCGCACGATGCGGATGCACGTACCGGCGTCACCGTGATCCGCCCGACCGTGCGCGCCGTAGCCGGTGTCGCCGTGGCCGGCGGAGGTCCCGGCACGCGCGAGACGGATGCGCTGGCGCCGGACACGCTGGTCGATGCGGTCGATGCAATCGTGCTGTCGGGCGGTTCGGTTTACGGCCTTGCAGCAGCCGACGGCGTGGCGGCGATGCTCGGCGCAGCAGGGCAGGGCTATTCACTGGGCGCGGCTGCGGTTGCGGCCGGGGCGCCGCCGTCTCCCATCGTGCCATCGGCCATCCTCTATGATCTCGCGAATGGCGGGTCCAAGAAGTGGGGCGAGACGCCGCCCTATCGCGCACTCGGCATGGCCGCGCTGAAGGATGCGAAGGCGGAGTTCGCGCTTGGTCGTGTTGGCGCCGGCTTTGGCGCGCGCGCCGGGGCGGATCAGGGCGGCATCGGCTCGGCCAGCGTGGTTGCGGCTGGAGGTGTGGTGGTAGGCGCGCTGGCTGCGGTCAACTCCCATGGCGCGGTGCGCATGCCGGGAACCGACGCCTACTGGGCCTGGCCGTACGAGCAGGGCGGCGAATTCGGCGGCGCCCGGCCGGGCCCCGGATTTGTCCTCGATCTCGACGACTGGGGGGCCGCGAAGACAAACCCGGGCACGGCGGCTGGCCGCGCAAATACGACGGTGTGCGTCGTCGCGACGAATATTATCCTCACTGCGGCGCAGGCGACGCGCGTCGCGAAGATGGCGCAGGCGGGGATAGCGCGGGCGGTGCGGCCGGCGTTCGCGCCGTTCGACGGGGACGTGGTGTTCTGCCTGTCGACGGCGCAGGCGCCGCTGGCCGAACCCCACCCGCTGGAGCTGGCGCGGATAGGCGAACTGGCGGCCGCCTGCCTGGCGCGCGCCATAGCGCGGGGCGTCCATCTGGCGCGCTAGCCCTTTGCTTTGAGGGGTTTGCCGTCGCCGCAAGGGCGCACTTGCATGGCGGGTATCCCGACGTTACAACCCGCCCTCCACGGACCAAGCCGCGCGCCCGTAGCTCAGCTGGATAGAGCACCAGACTACGAATCTGGGGGTCAGGAGTTCGAATCTCTTCGGGCGCGCCAGTTGTCCATCAAAGTGGGTACCAAGGATGGCGGCAGCGGGTTTTCCGCCGAAAGCTGGTGCGTCAGCACGGCTTTGGGACCTGATATCCGGATAGACTCCTTGCCCACCACCACCTTGTCGAGCATCAGCCGCAGGTAGGCGCGCCGGAAGGCCGGGTTTTCTTTGTCTCGAAGCTTGGCGCGCAATGCCGCCGAAAACGCCGCCGCCTTCTCCGGACTAACCGCAACAACTGGCGTCTCCAGCGCCCGACGCTTCAGGGCGATCAGCCGGTTCAGTTGATCCAGCTCGTCCTGGCGCTTGGCGAAGCGATCCTGCACGGGCCGCATCGCGCCAAGCCCGCCTAGCTCCATCACGTCCACCAGATTGCGCACCTGCTCTAAGAGACCGCGTTGCTTGGCGAACAGTTCGCGCAATTGCTCGCGTTCGCGATCCTGATGACGAGCGTTGCGCGCGATCAGCGCTCCGACCATCGTTCGCAAACGTTTAGGCTCCAGGACGCGCTCGCAGACCGCGTCGGTCACCAGATCGTCAAGCTCCTGCATCGGAACGGCGCCGCCGCTGCAAGCAGTGACCCCGACATCGGCCTTACGCGAGCAACTATAATACCAATAGCGTCCGTACTTGCCGGTGCGCGTGCGCATCGGCGCGCCGCACGCCTCGCAACGTGCAATGCCGGTCAAGAGAATCTGGCTGCTGACGATGCGAGGCGGCGTCAGCTTGGGATGGCGGGCATCGAGTTGGGCTTGCACGGCGTGGAAAACATCGTCCTCCACCAGCCTAGGCGCGGCGACTGAAACCCAGTCTTCCCTTGCCTTCGGCTTGAAGGTGCGGCTGTCGCGGCGGTTGAAGTAGTGGACGCCGATATAGGTCGAGCGGCGCAGCATCAGATGCACGAACTGGATGCGAAACGGCTGGCCACCATTCGTGCACCCGTGCGCATTCAGATAGGAGGTCGTCGCCTTGACCCCCAAGGGACCGGTCCTGCCATCGCCATGGAGATAGAGCTGGAAGGCCAGCCGGACGATCTCAGCTTCGCTGGGCTCGATGGCGAGCTTCTTCTTGTCCTTGCTGCCATGACGCTCGACGACGACGGTGCGATAGCCGAAAGGCGCCTTGGACCCGTTCCAAAAGCCGCGCCGGGCGTTCTCCAGCATGGAGCGGGTAACGTGCTTGGCCGTCTCCAGGCTCGAATACTCGTCAAAGGCGGAGAGCACATTGCGGATCAGAAGGCCGCTCGAATCATCGCTCACCTCTTGCGTTGCGGAAATGACGCGCACGCCGTGCTTGGCGAGTTCGCGGCTGTAGAAGGCCGAGCCGTAGGAATCCCGGAAGAACCGGGAGAAGCTATGCACCAGCAAGAGGTCGCCAGCTACCGCGCCGGCTTTTACGTCGGCGATCAGGCGCTGGAATTCCGGACGGTTGTCATCGCGGGCGGATGCGCCCGCATCGATAAAGCGCGCGACGATCACATGGCCGCGCTCGGCGCAATACCGTTCGGCATGGGCGAGCTGATCGGGAATCGACAGGTCGTGATCGGCCTGCCGTGTCGTCGAGACGCGGGCATAGACGATGACACGCATGGGATCGGCTCCACTCTCGTCGGGAACGCGGCTCTAGGCCGGCTCGGTCTCGGCGATTTCCGCTTCTATCATCGCGGCGATCAATTGGGAAAAATGGGCTTCGATCAGCGCCAATTCGTTTGTCTGGATCGGCAACGGATCGGGCAGATCGATTTCGACCAGACCTGGGCGGCTATCCACTCATCAGGAACCGCCTTCCTTGCCAGTTTCGCTCCGGCCCATGCCTTGCCGTTCCATGCCATGGCCCCGGGACAGGGCGGCGAGTTCGCCGCGCAGGCCCTTGTGGCCAAATTCGTCGAGTACCAGGGTGCGAAAGCGCTCGAACTTGTCAGTTGCGATCGCGAGTTCGGCGAGGTCGAGCACGCGCTTGACGTGCGCATCGACCAGCTCACACACCGCGGAAGGATGAAGCGCGCCCATGGGTCAGCCTCGATCCAGCGGGCGGCCGAGGTGCGGTCGCTCATTGAGCCAGCGCAGCACTTCGCGCTTGGTGAAGAAGAACTCGCGGCCCAGCTTGCCGTGGTGGCGCAGCGCTCCTTCCGCCATCCAGCGATAGACGGTTCGCCTGGAGCAGGGGAAGAGGCGACACACGTCTCGCGTATCGAGCAGGTCGGAGGACGCCAGCTGGTCGAACCGGCGCGCCTTGGGGTCGATAAACACCCTCGCCCGACCGCCAACGTCCGCGCGCACCCGCTTGGGATGCACGAGGGTTTTCCCGGCTTCGGGTGCGAGGTACATACGGCCTATCCTAGCATAGGCATTTCATCTATGCCAAACATAATCGCATCATATATGCCAAATGATTTGTCGTGGCTTCCACAGGCAGGGGCAGGCCGCCGGCAGGTCGATCACGGCCAAGGTAAGGCTGATCGAGCGAGCGCGGCTCATATCAGAATTGCTTGGCGGTTCGGTCTGCAGCAGCGGATATGCGACCGGGTTCCGACGCTGAAGCGTACTGGTAGCGTAGCGTTCCTAGTCCTTCACGTACTGCTTTACGTACTCCTTCACTACCCTTCGGCAACCCATTCACCTACCCTTCGGCAACCCATTCACCCTGCCGTCTGACCCTTGGATGGTTTAAGAACGGAGACTTGCTCCACGTAATTCGCCGGCACCTGCGCGTGAATCTATCGGCGCAGGCCGCACATGGGCCAATCGGTGGGCCATCGCGATAGCCTGAGCCCTTGCCCATGTAGCGTATCACGCCGTCAACGCAGCAGGCATAGGCGTAGTAGTGGGGGCTATCAGGTTGTTCGGTACTGATGGCCTTGGACCTTGTGGGCAGTGACTAACCGCCGGCGCCATCGTCGGGCTTGTCTTCAACGCCATCGAAAAAGTCGGCGCGCTTCCCGCTGCCCCGCGCAAACTTCCGAATACGCTTCGACTTAAGAGGCCGAACGCCTTGCCGCGTCTCGCGCTCAATCCCCTCAAGCTGGACCGAATACCTGTCAGAAAAGGGTGACTGCGCCGGTTCCCATGGAATTGTGAATAGGTGCGGGCGCTCAAACACCTCGTCGCCGTCTTCATCAATCGCCAGAATGTTTTCGTAGGGCAGGATGAAATGAATTTCGAGCCAGCCTTTGTGCTGTGCGTCCAGCTTGTCCCAAACCGCGCGCGCTGCTGTCTCGTCCTCGTCTATTCTGTCGCCATCACCCTTGGCCCACGGGTCTTGCCAGTGCGAAACGGGGCCGTCGTTCATGCGCTCGGCATAGTCCCACTCGCCGGACTCTATGTTGAGATATGCAAGGTGCCTGTGGCGGAGCATCCACACACCGTCATGCTTGCACTCTTCAATCTTGTACGGCTTCCATCGTCCTTGCTCGATGCGGTCAGTCTTAGTCTTATCCAGGTACGGGTATCTGTCGTCAGTGGCATCGCGCAAAAGCAGATTGTCGTGCGGGTGCAAAGTCTTCTTGCACTTTTTCTTTGTCGCCAATCGTGCGCGGATTTCGGTCTTGAGCGACCGCTTACGCGTTTGCAGTGACAGCCCATAGTAGGCAAACAGCAGCCCGTCATTCTTGGGCTGAAACAGCTGGTCCTCAAGCTCGCCACCACCCCATAAATATGCCTCTGCAATGCCTTTCTCGCGGACAACCTCGCGAAAGACCTTGTGGGATGCCATCGTGAAATTGCAGGCGGCGGCGAATACGAGGCCGTGTATCGGCTCATCATCGGGCACCACGATTGATTCAAGGTACTTGCGCAGTTTGGTTGGGCCGATGGATTTCTCGCGCTTGCACTGGACCATCCAAACGCGGTCGCGCTGCACGTCCTCCGCTTCGGTGTCTTCCTCATCGTCTGCCGTGGCAGGCTGTGGCGCTTGCGTGCCCACAATCTCGTAGCCACGGGCGTCAAAGCCCTCATCGCCGCCGCCGCGCCCTGTGGCCTCAAGCTTGCGCCAGTTTCGGAAATCGTAGGCAAGCTGCCGCACAAGATCTTCAAATCGTTTGGGCTCAAGGTCTTCCGGGTGGAGAGGCCCAATCGTCCGTGTTGTCACAGGCTTAGCCAAGCGTGTCCCCAATATGATCTGGCGACACTAGCGCGGATCGCTGCTCAACCGAATACGTCAGCGCCATCGGAGATTTTGCCGCCTCGTCCAGCGCTACAGACCAAAGCACCGCCCAAACGCAGACCGCGACGTCTCGTTCAGCTGGCTCGCTTGATCAAGCGCACGCTCAGCACGTCACATCCGGGAGGGGGTACGAAGTGACTGCCGGCTGTTCGTCGGGCGCCTTGCGCCAACACACGGAACGGCTCATCCCCTCATTCGTCAGCGCACGATTGTCGTGAACATCGGCGCGCCAGACGTAACCCCATCCTTCGCTGCGTGTGACCATGATGCTCGACAGGGTGACATTAGGTGAAGGCTTCGCACGCGAACTGATCAACGCGCTCCAGAACTCGGGAAGCAAACTGATCCGGCAGGAGATTGCGATCCGATCCGCTCGCCGATGTGCTCCCGCACGTGCGGCTGGAGCTAGATAAGCCAGTTAGCAAAGCCCGGTAAACACAGGAATCGACTCTGCTTGCGCACCAACTGGCGGCACTAAGAACTCTTTGTCTTTCGCGCGATTTTCACCCTCCGTCCGCGCGGTAACGCTGGGGGCAAGTCCGCTGCTGCTCCGCTAAAAAACTCTGCCGTCTTGACCGAAAGAACCTTGGCGAGACGATCTAGAATATCGATGGACGGGTTACGCAGGCCGCGCTCCAATCCACTGACATAGGTCCGGTCCACGTCCGCTTGCAAAGCAAGTGCTTCCTGCGAAAGGCGCCGCGAAAGCCGGATTTGCTTCAAATTTCGGGCAATCAGCCGCCGTGACTCCATGCGCGGAGGCAGCAGTTTAGTCGATTATTAAACCACGGATAATAATCTACATTTGAAATGATCTGCCAAGCGATCATCAACCGGGGGATGTCGATATGAATTCGCCACTGAGTGCTGGCCGCCAACTCGGCATGGCGCGGCTTTGGGCCATTGCCGGATTCTTGGCTCTGGCCACGCCTGTGGCGAGAGCCCACGTCGTAGTAGCGGCAACCGAAACGGCGTCGGAAACGCTAGTCGATCAGCCGCTAAGTGTAGATGGCGGCGCGTACTCGTACTACACGCTCTCACTTCGAGCTGGCGCTCAATTGAATGTGGGACTTCGGGTCGCTGGCGGTCTCGATAACGCCATTCAAACATGGCTCGTCGATCTCAATAATTTTCAACTTTTCAAGGCAGGGCAGGCGTTCAATACTTGGCAGGGAGCATCGCCGCAGATCACGCAGCAAGGTTCGTATGCCTTCACCGCGCCCGCGACGGGAGTCTATTATCTGGTGCTCGACAACAGGGTCAATCTCTCTGGGAGGAATATGACGCTGCGCGTTGAGCGCCGCACCACCGTCCCGAATGCGCGGACCTCCGCCCTTAGAGAGGCATTTGAACAGCGATACGAAGCGCTGCAAAGGGCCTTCATTTTTCCAGACTTCGACATTCACGTTAAGTCGTGCGGACTATCGAACGCTTTTTCCGATCCGAACATCACCATGTGTACGGAGCTGCTCGACGAGGTGCAGAGGGAGGGCGTTCCTGCGGCCGAACTCTTCGTCTTCTATCATGAGGTCGGCCATAGCCTTCTCAATCTGTGGCGCTATCCTGGCCATGACAACGAGGATATCGTTGACGAATTCGCCACTGCGATTCTGATGATGACAGATCAGCAGGATGTGGCGCTTCAAGCGGCGCAATGGTGGGCGAGCAAGGATTCACAAGCAGAAGTCGGGACGCAATTGTTAGTCGATGATCGGCATTCGATTTCCGTCCAACGCGCGCGCAACATTCTGAACTGGCTCAATCGCGAGGATGAGATGTTGTTGCGGTGGATGAGTTTTCTGGTCCCCAACTTGACGGATGCAGTGTTGGAGGACGTCGCGACGGGAACCGCAGAAACGGCAGACCAAGCGTGGCTTGTGAAGGCTGCGAAGGTTGAATTGCAAGAACGCCGTCTCATGGCGGCTAATTGATAGCCTCGCGACCCATGCGGGCGAGGCTTGCGCGAAGCAACGCACTCGTCCGTACTTCCGCCTCCTCGGGAACGGAATCTCCATTCAAGGTTTGGGACAGCGCGGGCTCAGTCCGGTAGGGACGGGGCATGGGCGTGCGCGACCTTCGAATAGCGGGTGCCGGAACCTTACCATGCTGATGTCTGCAAAAAGGGCCGCTTCGCCCGGGTCGCCACAAGATTACCAATGGCGTGATCGCTCAAAAGGTACCGTTGTGAACAGGCACCTGAAGATGACCTCTCTGCTTCCTGCAAAATCAATCCCGTGGAGCGCCTAGGCGCGTCGGCTCCAGGTTCTCCTCTGAGCTAACTTTCCACTGTCGGCGTACTGGCCGCGAGCTTCACGACAACCCAAGCCACGCTCGCGTAAGCGGAATGCGCGCAAGAATGAGTCTCTCTGAGGCAAGGACGACGAGCAGAGTAAGGCCCATGAGCGGGAAGAGCATGCCCAGGGCGATAAGCGCGATATAGAATCCCCACCGCACGCCTCTGCCTCGGAACGGCGCCGGAGCGCCTAGTCCCTTCTTGCGGCGCACCAGCCACATGATTGGTCCAGTGACGGCGAGCATCACCGCGCCCAGCGTTGCGACGAGCATCAGCAGCTGATTGGGCACGCCAAAATAGTTGCCCATGTGAATCTGCACGCCCAGCTCGACCGCCTGTGCGCCAACGCCATAGTCAGCGAACGCGACATCATTCACGACCTCGCCGGTATACTGGTCGAGATGAATGGTGCGCTGGCCTTCGGGCTGGTCGGGATAGGTATAGGCGGTGAACACGTCGCGCTCGTCTTTCGGGTAGGTCAATCGGTAGGCCGTCGTCAGCCCTTCTCGTGCAAACACAGCCGCGGCCGTGCCGACATCGATCGGCGCCATGCCCGTCATGCCGGCCATGTCGTGGCCCGCATGCGACATGGGCGCGGGCGCTTGCTCCAGTGTCCATGGAACTCCCGGATTGGCGGCGCCAAGCACGTCGCCGGTTTTGAGCGCAGGAACCGCTTCATGGCCGACATGAGTTCGGTAGGAAGCCGGATAGCCAATGCCGGCCGCGGCCATCACCTTGTTGAGGTTCGTCCCCCAGCTCGTCGACCAGGGCAGGCCCGTGAACAGGAGGAACAGGATAAGCAGGGACGTCCATACGCCAGCGACGGCATGAAGATCGCGCCAGAATGGCCGGCCCTTCTGCCCCAGCCGCGGAAGGAACACGCCGAAGACACGCGCAGGACCGCGAGGCCACCAGAGGTAAAGCCCGGTCGCCACCAGCAGGATCGCCCAACAGGCCGCGATCTCGACAATGCCGTCGCCGAAATCGCTCATCATCAGGGAGCCGTGCGTTATGTCGGAAAAGCCAACGAGCGTCTGCACGTAGACGAAGCTGCCTTTGACTACGCCCGAAATCGGATCGACATAGACGCGAAATGGTTCACCCGCGGCCGGCGTAAGGAAGACAACAGCGGTGCGGTCGGGCGCCGTCGGCAGGTCGATGCGCGTAGGCTGCGCCCCTGGGTAGGCGGCGAGAGCGCTATCCACCATGCGAGCGGCAGGCAGATGCTCCCCGGGCTGATCCGCCAACCTCCAGCCTGGATGCACGGCATCCTCGATCTCCGTGTTGAAGAGATAGATGGCGCCGGTGATGGCGAGGATCAGGAGAAAGGGCGCGACAATGATCCCGGCGTAGAAGTGCAGCCGGAAGATCGTCCGGTGGAAGGACGCCGAGTCGCTGGACGACGATGCGTCGTCCTGAGCAGGGGCCTGTGTCGTCATGTGTCGCCTCCTGTTGACCGGCGGCGTCGCCGCCGCCGGTCGCCAAGTCGATCTAGAATGAACGAATTGCAGTGATTTCGAAACTGCGCGGCTCGCCGACGTAGATCTGGGAGGCACTGAAGCCCGACCAGTCGGCGTAGAACTCATCCGTGAGGTTTCGACCGCGCAGGGTCAGCGTGGCGAACGGCGTCCGCCAGCTGACGGATGCGTCGAGCAGCGTGTGGCCATCGACGTGAACCGTGTTGGCGTTGCTGGTGTAGAAATCGCCGGTCTGCCGCACGCTGCCGGTGAAGCTGAACGGCAGGTCCCTTGGCGTGTATGTCGCGACAAGATCGACCGTGCGCTCAGGTGTGTTGGACGGCCGGTTGCCGGACCGGTTGGCCCCGCCCGCCTCGATCAGTTCGTCGAACTCCGCGTTGAGGAGCATGCCGCTGAGGTCCACCCGCAGCTCGTCGGTCACGGCTGCCGAAGACAGACGCCTCGACGCCCTCCGAGATCTGGCTGCCGCCCTGGATGGTTATGGCCGGGTTGGTCGGGTCGCGCGTGAGGATGTCGTCCTGCCGGATGTGGAACGCGGATGCTGTCAGCTGCAGCCGGTCCTCGAACAACGTCGATTTGATTCCGGCCTCGAAGGATTCGCCGGTGCTCAGGTCGAAGGTCGAGTTGGCCGCGCTGATGAAGAGAAGTCCGCTGACCGGCGTCACCGCGCTGCTGTACTGTGCGAACAGCTGCGTCTGGGGCTGCAGGTTGTAGACCGTGCCGATGCGCCAGGACACGGGGCTGTAGTCATTGCCATAGGTGGTCACGCCGCCCGTCGTGACGTTGACGATCTTCCGGGTGAGATCGATCTGATCCAGGCGGGCGCCGCCCACCAGCAGCCAGTCCGGCGTCAGGTTGAGTGCGTCCTCGACGAAGACCGCCGTCGAATCGACATCGGCCTCGACTTCCTGACGGGTGCCGAAGTTGGCGGGCGTATCCGGCGTGGGGAACAATCCGCGGACAGGCGAGACCAGGCTCACCGGCGTGGTTGAGCCAAAACGCCGGCTGGTCGAGAAGTTGGTGGTCCCGAACTCGACGCCCGCCGCGAAGCGGTTGCGCATCTCACCCAGCTTGCCGTCGAAGGAGACCTGGGCGCGGTCGTTCCAGAACTGGTGATCGTGCGAAATCAGTGTCGTCAGGCGGTCCAGAAGACCTGTGCCGGCATTGAAGGTGAAATCCTCCGCGTTTCGCCAAATGCGGTCCGCATAATACCAGCTGGCCTCGTTCACGAATGACCATTCCGGCGAGAGTTCGTACTCCATCTTGGCGCGCGCCCAGGTCGACTGGGAGTCCATCACGCCGTCGGCGACATTGTAGTTGGTGTCGCGCATGGCTTCGTCGGCCACCAGGCCGCCAGGACCGGTCGCGATGCTGGAAGGATTGCGAGCGACGGATGCAGCCACCAGCGGCAGGCCGAAATAGGCGGTCGCGAAGTCGTCCTCGAACCGGTCGAGCGAAAGCGTGACCGCCAGCTTGTCGATGGGCTTCAGCAGGACGGAAACCGTCCCCGCGATCGTCTCCGAATCGGTCTCGTCGACCCACCCGGCAGACTGCGAGTAGGCGAGATCGCCGCGAATGGCGGCCATCTCGCCGAGCGGGGCGTTGCCGCCCGCAGCGAGGCGAAGGCTCTCCTGGCTGCCATAGCTCGCCAGGAAATCCGCGCTGGTCTCGCCCAGCGCCGGCCGCTTGGGCACGAAATTTATCGCGCCCGCAAGCGCGCCTTCGCCGGACACGACCGAAGCCGGTCCCTTCAGCACTTCGATGCGCTCGAAGCTCCAGCTGTCCCAGTTGCGGATCTCCGCGCCCGAACTTGCCATGCGCACGCCATCGAAAAGGTAGTTCACCGCACCGCGAGTGAAGCCCCGCATGGATGCGCCCCCGATGGCGCCGGGAAGATTGCCCGCGTTTACACCGGGAGCTGCGTTCATCGCCTCGATCGCGCTTCGCACGCCCTGGGTCTGGAAGTCCTCCTGGGTGAGCACGTCTACGATGGCTGGCGTTTCACGATTGGTGAGGTTCAGGCGGCTGCCGGACTCGGTCGCGCTGTCGAGGTCGCGTGGTTCGGATTGACCGAAAACGACGACAACATCCCTGTCCTCCTTCGTAGTGGTTTGCCCGGTAGCCGATGGAAGTAGCAGTAGCGTTGTTGCGCTGACGCCGGCCGCGAGCGCGAAGCGGACGGGGCTTGAGAATGGGTAGGTCATACTTTGATCCTTTGAATCGACAAGACTTGGATAAGCTTTCGCTGGTTCTGAAGCACTGGGCGTGCGGTGGAGCTATTGGTTGGTTGCTTTCGAGAACGTGATCGCGAACGGATCGTTGGCGGCATCGTCGCTCCAGACATATTCGAGGCTGCGAGCGAGCAGCGCCGCGCGCTCCTTGCCGTAGAGCCTTGCGACCAGGCCAAGCGCCATGTCAGTACCTGCCGATACGCCGGAGGAGGTGATGTACTTTCCATCTTCGACCCACCGCGCCCGACCCTGCCAATCGACGCTGGGGTCCTGATCTACTGCAAGCGAGAAGAAGTTCTTGTTCGACGTCGCCTTGCGCCCTTTGAGGATGCCTGCCTTAGCGAGCAGGGCGGAGCCCGTGCATACCGACGTGGTCAGCTGGGTCTTCGCATCCTGTTTGCGGATGAAGTCGAGATAGGCTGGATTGTTCAGTTCCGTGCGCGTGCCGACGCCGCCGGGGATCATCATGATGTCTAGCTGAGGCGCGTTGGCGAATGAGTAGTCCGCGACTGCGGACACGCCTTGGGCCGATTTCACCGAGCCGCCTTTTTCCGAAATCATGATGACCTGGAAGTCGGGAATGTAGGCCCACATTTCCACTGGTCCGAACACGTCGAGCACTTCGAAGCCTGGGTAGAGAATTATCCCAACAACCTTCCGTCCCGGAGCGATAGGCGGCGCCTGAACCGCCTGGTTGGGATCAGGCGTTACATTGGGGTCCAGCGCTGCCTGGATGTAGGCTGCGCGCCCTTTCCCGATGAATGCGAGATATTCGGCGCCATTGGTGGCGCCATCCCCATCGGCGTCTCCATTGTAGGCCAATAGAGTCCCCGCCTCGAGAGCGAGTGAGTAGTCACCGATCATGGGCGCGCCGAACGAGGCCGCCATCGCACTGTACGATCTGAGCGAGGCCTCGCCGAGCATGGCGTAGCCTGCACCCACATCCGCCGCTGTCGGGTAGCGGCTGGCGAGCTTGCTGAAGTCAGCCCCGGCCGAAGTACGCGCCTGGGCGAAGGCAGCTGCGACCGTCTTGTGATCGACACCGCCGCGCCCGCTGAGGTCTAGCTCGGTGTTCCGCAGAATGGCCGCGACAAGAGCCATCTCATCGGAATCCGGGATGCCGTTGCCGGCAGAAGATGCATCAAGATTGCCATCGGTGGACGTGGGGTTGAAATTAAGACCGCGCATTGCAGCGTCGAAATCAGGGCTCGCTGCGGCCGAGAGGATTGGTGCGGTGCCTTCAGTTTGAGCTGTCGCTGGCAACTCCAAGCAGGAGGCAGCCGCGACAAGGCTAACGCCTAGCCAAGCGGCGCCGACGGCATCTCGTATGCGATGGCGCTCTCGAGTTGAACCCGTCGTCTGTCTTGTTAAATTGAAGAGACTGAACATGAGTTGTCTGCTCCTAAAGACTATGCGGCGCCCAAATGGCGCCGGTGTTGTTTGGGTTGGTGTTAGTGCTTGTGCCCGCCGGAGCGGCCGCACATGAGGTGCGTGGAACCGCTCATCCACATGAGCTTGACGCCTGAACTCCAGGTGAGGGAGTGATCGCCGTCGCTCCAGACGATTTCCGCTCGCATCTCGTCTTGCGGAAGCCAGGGCAGGCGATAGTCCGCACCATGCATCGACACGAGCGCCGAGAACTCTGTCTCGCTCACGCTGAACCCGAGGCGAAGCTGCGATCCATCCTGACAGGCGAACAGAGCGCCCGGTTGCGACACGGGCTCGTCTGTTGAAAGGTCCGATCGCTGGTCATCAGGCGTCGCGAACAGGACAGGCTGCGCGCTGGGCGCCGCCGCAACGTCAGACTCGGGGCGGGAGACCTCCACGATGACCTGCACGGCGCCGGCTTTCTCGAACGTAAGCCGGACCGGAAATCGCATGCCGTTCCTTAGCGGCCCCTGGATGCCGTAGAGAACGAGGTGCACCCCTTCCAGCGCCAGCGAAGCCGTGTCGTCCGCCGCGATGAAGACGGGCTGCCATCGCCGGGCAGCTGTTCCGCCGCGGTAGACGGAGGACGGGAGCGCATCGAGGCTCGCAGCTGCGGCGATGCTTGATGGGATCTCCGCAGAGATCAACGCGTCGCGCTCGGAGCCGATGTTGGAAATCACGAGTTCGACGTGCGCGATGTCGGCGCCGGGTTGTGTTGGCGCTGCGCGCACGTTGGAGATGGAAATGTCCTTCGCCCAGAAAGTGTCAGCGCGGGCCTGACTTGCGGCGAAAAATACGCCAAGGAGAAAGAGAGCGGCGGTTGCGGTCACCGCCCGTCCATACTGATGAAGAGTCATGTTGAGGTCTGCCTGACTGGCGCCAATCACTCTTGATGGCGCGTGATATCCTGGGCCGAAGCCCGGCTTGTTTCGCTCAGGCGAAGGCAGGCGGTCCGGTCGGCGGGGCGCTAGGCCGCCAGGCGGCTGCGACTGGTAGGGATGTCAGAGCTTGGGGCGCATCAGGCAGGAAGTGAAACGCTGAGGGTTGCGGAAACGCGGGCGGATGCGCGATGAAAGGCGCTGACGTCTTCGCAAAAGAGCAGTCCTGACGCTCTGATTGCTTCTTGTGTGAGCCATTTGGCAGCGTGACCGCCATCGTCTTGTGCTTGGCTGTCCCAGAGCACATGGCGACGGTTACCTGGCCGTTCCGCGCATTGACCTCTGGCATGTAGCCTGGCGCCACGAGAGCGCGCGTGAGGAAAATCAGCAGCAGGAGGCCATGGGCTGCCGCGGACATGGCGTCGCCAGCCTGGCCGAGAAAGCCGACGCAGCATGCACGTATGGAGCGGCTGCACATCATGCGTGAGGCGATGTGTAGATGGTGAGGACGGCGGTGGCCGAGAGAACTGCAACAAAGACAGCCATTTCGGCGGTCACGGATCGCCGCAGCAAGCGGATCGCGTTACCGTCTTCGTCAGACAAGCGTGGCGTCAGCCAAAGCTTGTTGTAGAGGGCAAGCGCCAGCACCAATCCCGCCAGCGCAACCTTGAGCGCGAGCAGCTGCCCATAAGGCGACAGCCATGGCGCGCGCGAGAAATCGACCAGAGTGAGGATCAGCACGGCGCCCGCCACCACCAGCCCGGCGACAATCCCTACAGCGATCCGGCTGAAAGCACGGACCAGCCCTTCGAGGCCGTGGGGAGAGAGCCGCCGGCAGGCAAACCAAAGCAGGAACAGGGCGCCGAACCACCACGCGGCGGCGGAGACGTGCGCGAAGGCGACGCAACCGGAGATGAAGTTCGCGGCCGCGGCGTGTCCGTTGACGGCAAATGACGCCACAACAAGCAAGGCTCCCAGCATGCGGAGAATCCACGCGGCGCCTGCGCTCCGGGCGAAGGCCAGCAGCAGGACGGCGCCGGCGATCTGCAATCCCGCGGCAAGCCCCGAAGGCCCTTCGAAGATGGCCGCCAGGGCAGGGCCGCCGAAATCTCCGCCCAGGCGCTCGATGAGGATCGCCACGGTCCCAATGGAAGCAACCAGTGTGAACGACGCGCCTGCTATCACGATGGCTGGCGCAACGGCCGCCGCAGTATCGAGGCGCTGGCCGAGGCTTGCCCACGCAAGGGCTGCGCCCGCGCCGGCAAGCGAGCCGGCGTACAGGACGAGCTTTGCTAGGGTCGCCAGCGCTTCGAGCATCAGTGGTCGTGATGCTCGGCCGCAGGTTTCGGCGAGGACGGCGCGGCGCCTGGCTTGATCACGACAATGATCGATCCCTCGATCGGATGGCCGTCCTTGGAGAGCGCCTTCCACTGGATTTCATTCCGACCGTTGGCGAGACCGGGATGGTGAACCATGAAAGACGTCGCGCTGCCGGAAGGCATGAAATCCAGCTTGCGCCCGGGCTTGCCGGCTTCGACCACCACGATCGACGTGATCCGAGCGGCCTCGTTGAAATTGATCACGACTTCCTCTGGCGAGGCGGGAAGCACCGAACCGCTCACGGGGACGGTGTTCTTGACCGTCGAGTGGGCTAGGGCGGGGGCAACGGCGAACATCGCAGCGGCGCCGAGCGCCAATGCGCGAAGGTATCCGGTCATGGGGCGATTCCTTTTTTCCAGGGGTCGGAGAATTTCGGATCGGTGAGAAAGTTCTTGTCCGTGGTCGACGTGAGAAATGCGATCAGGTCGGCGCGTTCCTGCGCCGTCATCTCGAAGCCGGGCACGAATGAGCTCTTGAGCGGGTTATTGCGGCCGACGCCGGCATTGGGGCCGTCCGGTATTGTGCGTCCGCCGGCGGAGTAGTGGTCCAGCACACCGTCAAGCGTGGCGATCGATCCATCATGCATGTAGGGCGCAGTGACTGCGATGTTGCGTAAGGTCGGCGCCTTGAACCGGCCCATGTCCTCAGGCCGGTGGTAAATTCGGCTATGCCGACATTTCCGCCCGGATACCCGCCCTTGCCGTCGACGTTGTAGAGCCCGGTGTTGTGGAATGCGATCTCGGGATGCGGCGCGCGCGCATGCGCCATGTTGTCGTTGAGATTGAAATTGTTGTGGCAATGGTGGCACTCGAACTTCTCGGAGAAGAACAACGCCTCGCCGCGGATGGCGGAATCTGAGATCGCATCGACATCGCCGGCATAGCGATAGCGGTCATAGGGTGAGTTGACGGAGATGAGCGTGCGCTCGAATGCCGAGAGCGCCTTGACGACATTGGCGAGGTTGATCTCGCCTTTCGTCTCCGGGAACGCCCTCGGGAAGAGGTCGCGATAGACCGGTTCGGCTTTGAGCCGTCGCACCAGCTCCTCGTCGAGGTTGGCCATGCCGAGTTCGACCGGCTCCTGGCCGAGCAGCGGTACGAGTGCCTGACGTTCCAGCGTGTGAAGCAGCGGATTGGCCCAGGTCAGCACCGGCGCGTAGGCTACATTGGCCAGCGACATCGAATTGCGCGGCGTCGTCTGGCCGGTCACGCCTGGCGAGACGGAAAGGCCATCAGTGAACGCCAGTTCCTGCCTGTGGCAGCTGGCGCAGGATTTTGTCTGGTTGGACGACAGGCGTACATCGTAGAAAAGCCGCCGCCCCAGCTCGGCCTTGTCGGCATTCAGCCGGTTGGAGGTTGGTTCGAGCGGAGGCGGCGTCCAGTCTGGCAGGTCTAGGTCGTAGGCGACCGGGACGAGATCTGAGAGAATGGCGCGGGAGGCGGCCAGTCTCCGTATCTGGCGACGCCGGCGATGCGGCCTGATCGCTTCCGACGCGCAGGCGGAAGCCATCATGACAAGAGCCACGCTCGGAAGATGTCGCCGGATCATGTCAACCGGCCTTCACGAAGGTCTGGCCGGCAGAAGCCTTGCCGCGGAAGGTCAGTCCGAACCGGTCCATGATCGCGATGCAGTCGTCATCGTCCGGGAACGACATGCATCCCGAAGCTGAGCCAGGCGCGTTGACCGTGACATCTGTTGCGGAAAGCAACGCGCCGAGATCGAGAACGACTTTGCCGGACTTCGGAGTCGATACGTCCAAGCGGAACGTAGGCCTGTTGGCAGAGCCGCACGGAGAACTTGGCGGGGTCATAGGCGAACCCTCGCCACACTCCGTGCTGCCGAGATGGATCGAGAACCCCGACGCCGCCATGCCCGGCATGCCGGCCATCTTCGGGGCCGCGTCTGCAGTCGGCTTGTTCGCCGTGTCGAAATCGATCGTCGTGAACTTGTAGCCTATGCGCCACGGCCAGGTGAGTCCGCTGTAGTTTAGCGGGGCCGCCGCGAGGGTAGGGTCCTTGTGGTTGAGCTCGAAGGGCACGCCGATCTCGAATACCACGCCCTTGTAGGATCCGGCCGGCGCCGTGCCCTTGATGGCGGTATTCATCGGCGCGTTGCCGTTGCAGTTGCCGCTGGCGTTTTCGAAGTCGAGCAGCGCGACCTTGTCGTTCTGCCATTGATCGTCGGGCGTCAGCGCAAGCGGCGTCTCGCTGCCGTCGGCCGCGATCAGCCGGACGCGGCTCACATAGATACGAAAATCCTGCGGCAGGATGGTCGCCTTGGATGTCCCCACATTGGCGTAGCTTTCGCCGCACTTGAACGGCTTGCCGTTTACCCGTGCGTCAAAATTGATCTGAACGACCTGTTCGCTGGACGATGCCGAAGGCGAGCTGGCACAGCCAGCCAGAGAGGTTGCGAGAGCCACAACAGCCAGAGCGCGCCAGCGTGTGACGCGGGCGGCGCCGGACAGAGTCCGGCCGGAAAGGGAGGATTGCATGACACGATACGCCTGATCTTGAAGGGCGCCGGGCAGGGCGCCGCATGACCGATGAGCGGGACAGGCCCGCCGCGAAGCTGGATCAGATCAGGCTCGGTGGTCCCGTCGAGGGCGGTGGTGGCGCCGCAATGCCCTGGCCGATGTAAACAGCCAAGGCGGGGACAAATGTAGCTGCATGGGCAGTTGTGAACAGGACTGCCTCGGTCGTCGCCGAGGGTGTTGCGAAATGCGCAGTAGCAGCGAAGACACAAGGTTGATGGCCGGATGGCGTGCCATTCGCTGGGCCAGCCGGCAGCTTCCCGGCGTCCACCACTGCGCCGGTATCGAGGTCGATCACGCGGGGAGGCGTGTGGCGCTCTCCGCAGAAGGTAATGGTAAGGTATCGGCCGCTGGGTGTTTCGGCTCCGGCCACCATATAGCCGGCCGGCACGATCGCACGCACGAGAAGGGCAAGGAGCGCGAGGGCTCCCAGCTGTTTCCCCAAGCGGCGCATGACGGAAAGTATGTTTGTCTCCCTTGGCTAAAGCTCTCGCGTGACGAGGGGCGTATGGCAAGCCGCTCAGCCTATGGTGGGGTTCACTTTCTGGCGATGTCCCCAGCGGCGTGCGGTCGCGGAAGGGTCGATCCTGAATAGCGTATCCTTCGATTTGGTAGCCAATTTATGCTATGCTATTTTTTATGGGGCCAGTACGTGGTTGGCGCTCAGGGGGGCCAGTTCGCGCGCCACGATCGATGAGAAAGTCGCCTTGCGAACGGCTACTCACGGGGATATTGGGCTGTCGGCCGCGCCGACCGCGAACATCGGATTTGGGTCACTTCCGCCACTGGGTCACGAGTGCCACTAAGGGGAGGGATAGCCCTAGCGGACGGCCAGCACTTCCCAGTACGCATTTTCGCCCTCCTGGCGCGCCAAAAATTCCAATAAAATCAAACATATAAAATCCGGCACTCGCTCCGGCACCAGAACAATTTGGCACGGGGACACGTTTGGGGACACGATTTCGATGAGAGATCACCCCTCCAAAAAAAGTACGTATAGCGGTTTAGGTCCAATTATAGCTTTGTCTTGATATACAAGCATAAACTCTGTATATCACCTGCATGGACCCAGTACGAAATCCCTTCGCTCCCGGTGCTGGCACGCAGCCCCCAGAACTAGCGGGCCGAGACGACATCATCAGGGCGGCCGACATCGCTTTGCAGCGGGTACTGCTGGGCCGTCACGACAAATCGCAAATATTGCTTGGGCTTCGCGGTACAGGAAAAACCGTGCTGCTCAACAAAATCGAAGAGCTGGCTGAGTCACACGGCCATGTCACTTCGTTCATTGAAGCGCCCGAAGGGCAGTCATTAGCATCACTACTCTATCCGAAAATCCACCAAGCGCTTCGCAAACTCTCGATGATCGAAAGCGCAAAAGCGGCAGCGCATAAAGCGACGCGAGCGCTTCGGGGATTTGCCAGTGTCTTCAAACTCAAAGTTGGTGATGTTTCAATCTCAGTCGATCCGGAGAAGGGTGTCGCTGACAGCGGCAACCTCGAATACGATCTCAGCGATCTCTTCCTGAGAGTGGGCGAAGCTGCAAAGGCGGGCGGTGCAGCTTGGACGCTTCTCATCGATGAAGTTCAGTATCTAACGGAGATCGAACTCGCCGCTCTCATTGTCTCCATTCACCGGGTCAACCAGAAGCAACTTCCCGTCATGTTCTTTGGCGCGGGCTTACCACAGATCGCAGCCCTGTCAGGTGATGCGAAGTCCTACGCAGAACGATTGTTCGACTATCCGCCGATTGGAGCGCTGGATAGCAGCTCGGCAAGCGCTGCAATTCGACAGCCAATCGAGAATGAGGGAGAGTCAATCTCCGATGAGGCGCTAAAGCTAATCGTCACAAAGACTGAAGGGTATCCCTACTTCCTTCAAGAGTGGGGGTATCAGGCCTGGAACATAGCGGCCAATTCTCCAATCGCTGCACAAGACGTAGACCGCGCTTCGCAAGCGGCACTGAAAAGGCTCGACGACGGGTTCTTCAAAGTGCGGCTCGATCGATTGACGCCCAAAGAGCGCGAGTACGTGGTTGCGATGGCTCAGCTAGGCAAGGGACCTTATAGGTCTGCCGATGTCGCTGACAAATTGGGCGAGCGAATTACGACACTAGGACCGCGCCGCGCGACGATAATCTCCAAAGGCATGATCTACAGCCCCGCACATGGGGACATTGATTTCACCGTACCAATGTTTGACGATTTCCTCAGGCGAACATCAGTCAGGCCTGACGCAAGTTAGATTATGGCCACAGCCCACGGGATGCTTTCGGGCTACGCCGTCGAGATCTTCATCATGATCAGCGGGTTCGTGATCGCGGGTCTAGTCATAGATCAGAAAGAGAGATGGCCCCCTTTCATTATCCGCCGCGCCTTCAGAATATTTCCGGCATACTTGGTCGCCCTCGCATTCGGAGCGCTGACGACGCCGCTGGCCGTAGAGGGACTGGCAAGATCGCCGTGGGCGAGCGATCCCTCATCCTGGTATTTTGGATCCATGGTGGAAGGATTGGCGAGCACCAACAGCCACCCGTGGGCGCACTGGATTCTGCACCTGACCCTTCTTCAGGGCGTCGTCCCGAACAATGTCCTGCCTTGGTCGGCGGTGGCGTTCGTCGGTCCCGCCTGGAGTCTGAGTCTGGAGTGGCAGTTCTATCTGTTGGCTCCGGCCCTGGTCTGGATCATGAGGTCCAGGACATGGGCCGCCTGGCTTGTGCTGTTTGCCTGCTTATCCGCGGTTCTGTTCCAACGCGGCGTGTTTGGGACGTATGAGACTCATACGTCAATCCTGGGCGGGCTGTGGCTCTTCCTGATCGGCATCGCCAGCCGGTTGGCGCTTCCCGCAATCCAGCGCGCGAATCTCCCGCTGTCCACCATTGTCTTTGGAGCGATCGGCGCCGGGCTTTTGGCCCGGGAGCTGATCCCGGTTTCGCTCTGGATCGCATTCATCGTGCTGCTGGCGCGCCCTGAACCGCGCAATGCTCTGGACCGGACAATCAGGAAGCTGGCCGACATCCTGCTTGCATCACGCGTAGCGACGGTCCTCGGCGCACGATCCTATTCCGTCTATATCATCCATATCCCAATCATGAAGCTGCTGCTGTTCCTGATGCCTTTGCAATTCATGACTCAGACGGAGGCGCTGCTTTGGCTCGCTCCGCTGTCCATCTCGCTCACGCTGGCCGCCTCGGAACTCATGTATCGCTATGTGGAGCGCCCGATGATCCGCGCTGGCGCTCGACTGGCGGCTGGTCGCGCGGCGTCCCTCGCTGGAGCATCCTCCGGAAAAGCTCCCACGCTGTTGAATCCAGGCGAAACACCTCCGCTGCCCCGGTTTCCCGGCTGAACGCGTAGTAGCTGCCCGTCGCTCGCGGCATGGTTACTCTGGCAATGAGCGAGCGGACTTGATTCATGCCCAGTGGGGCGATCTGGTGAGGATGCTTGGTATTCCCCTTGATTTCGGCGAAAGGGGTTTGCGGCAGAAGTTGATGATGCTCTGGACTCGACGCATCCTGTCAGTCTGCATTGCGCTGGCCTTCGCGGGTTTCGGCGCGGTGACGGCTGCTTCCGCGCATAGCCACGCTCCCGGGGAGGAGCACGGATTTGCGGTCCACGGACTGGCGCTGGACGATCATCACGCAGACCTTCATGACTCGGCGTCCGACGGTCACCACCATGACGCCGTAGACCCAGCCGACCAGGACGACGGGACAGCGCCCGACCAGGGTTCGGTTTTTCACGTCCATGCAGTCGCACATTGCGCTCCGGTTGATGACCGGTTGCCGCTTGAGCGCTATCTCACGGTCACGATCGCCTCGTGGTCGCAACCGCGGTACGAGCACGTGACCTTCGCCTCGGCCCCGCCCCTCCGACCTCCGCGCACCCTCCTCTGATCCAGTCGATTGCGTCCGCCTGCTGCGGATTGCGCCGCCTTGAGACAGAGGAGTTTTGCCTTGTTTTCCCATCGATATGCGACCGTGTATGCGGTTGCCTGTGTTGCCGGTCTCATCGCCGTGCAGCCAGCTTATGCCCAAGCCCAGCAACCGCGTGGCCTGACCCTTCAGCAAGCTTTTGCGCGAGCGCTGGGCGACGATCCCGGACTCAAAGCGACTGCAGAAGCACGTCGTGCAGCCGACGCCGCTGTGCGTCAGGCCGATCGCCGGCCCAATCCTACGCTGGATGCCATGGCCGAGAATCTTGGAGGTTCTGGCGTCTATAGGTCACTCGACCGGACCGAGACGACGTTCTCGCTCAGCCAGAAGCTGGAATTCGGCGGTGACCGCCAAGCGCGCACTCAGCTTGCCGAACGCGACGCGAAGGCGGTGCGCATCGGCGGTGAAGCGGCCCGGCAAGACCTGCTGCGCGACGTTGAACTGGCCTATATCGACGCGCAGAGGGCAGGGGCCGATCTTGAAGTCGCCCAGGCTCGCCTTGCGCTCGCGAGCGAGGTCGTCGCGACCGTCGAGCGGCGCGTTGAGGCTGCGCGCGATCCGCTGATGGCAGGCGCCCGGTCGCGGACGCTGCTGGTCGATGCCGAGATCAATCTGGAGCGGGCCCGCCAGGCTGACGTAGCTGCAAAGGCGCGACTAGCGAGCTTCTGGCTCGGAACGAGCGATTTTGCGGTCGATCTCGCCTCGTTCGTTTCCGTTGGCGAGCAGCCGGGATCGGCCGACCCATCGGCGAACCCGGAACTCGCACGGTCGGTAGCGCTTCAGGAACGCGCAGACGCGGCCGTCGATGTCGAGAGGGCGCGGGCAAGGCCCGATCCGACCGTCTCTGCGGGCGTCCGCCTGTTCAACGACGTGGATGAAGCAGCCTTTGTCGTCGGCGTCTCGATCCCGCTTGGAGTATGGGACAACAATTCCGCGGCCGTGGATCGAGCTTCCGCCGAACGCCAGCGTGCGCGATACGAAACCGAGGCGCTTCGCCGTTCTCTAGAACGGCAGGCGACGTCGGCCCGGTCGCAGATCGAGATCGCTCGGTCTGAGATTGGTTCGCTAGACGCGCGGCTTTTGCCGAGTGCAGAGGAAGCGGTAGCGCGCGCCGGGGAAGGGTACGCGCAGGGCGGCTTTTCCTATCTCGACGTGCTCGACGCCCAGCGTGTTCTCAGTGACGCGCGGCTGCAGCGCATTTCCGCTCTCTATTCATACCATCGCGCCCGAGCGGCCCTCGCCCGGCTAACGGGCGCTTACGCCGGCGCTACGTTCGAGGAGCCTTCACGATGATCATTCGCAACAGATTTCCACTTTTGGCTCTAGCTGCGGCCCTGGCCCTCAGCCCGCTGGCAGGATGCGGCGAAAAACCTGTATCGGGCGAGAGCGCGGAAGCCGGCGCAGCTACTACGGATTATGAGCGCGGCCCGCATCGCGGGCGAATGCTCAGGGATGGCGATTTCGCCATCGAGATGACGATCTTCGAGGACGGTGTGGAGCCAGAGTTCCACGTCTTCGCTTATCTCAAGGATAAGCCGGTCGATCCTTCACAGGTCCAACTCAGCGTCGACCTGACGCGCCTTGGCGGGCGCGTCGACCGGTTCGCCTTCACGCCGCGCGAAGACTATCTGCTCGGCGGCGGCGTGGTCCACGAACCGCACTCGTTCGATGTCAAGGTGCAGGCGACATACGCAGGCGCTTCCCATGTCTGGACCTACGCTTCCTATGAAGGACGGACGACCATCGAGCCGACCCAGGCCGAGGCCGCCGGCGTCAAGGTCGAAGCCGCCGGATCTGCTGCAATCGAAGATATTGTCGCGTTAACGGGCCGTGTCGAGTTGCAACCTCAGGGCCGGGCAGAGGTGCGGGCCTGGTATCCCGGCCGCGTCGTCTCGATGACCAAGGCGATCGGCGAACGGGTGCGGCGAGGCGAGACGCTGGCGACGGTGAGATCGAGCGACAGCCTTCAGAGTTACGCCATTCCATCGCCGCTCTCCGGTGTTGTGATGGAGCGCAGCGCCACGGTCGGTGATGTGACAGGGGAGGCACCCCTCTATGTCGTTGCCGACACGACCAAGCTGCACGCAGAGTTCTTCGTCTATCCCCGCGACGCCGAACGCCTTCGCGCCGGTCAGCCGGTTACCGTTCGCAGCATCGGCGGCCAACTAAGCACCCGGTCAAAGGTCGAGGTGATTCTGCCCACCACCGACCTCTTGACCCAGACGGTCGTTGCTCATGTCGAGCTGCCCAATCCCGACGGCGTGACGTGGCGGCCAGGGCAGTCGGTAGAAGGCGAGGCGGTGGTCGCTGCGCATGCGGTTCCACTGGCGGTCCGCACCCGGGCGCTACAGCGGTTCCGTGACTTCACCGTGGTCTATGCGCAAGTCGGCGACACCTACGAGGTTCGCATGCTGGAGCTCGGCCGCCGCTCGCCAGAATGGACCGAGGTTCTCGGCGGCGTCGCGCCAGGCGAGATCTATGTCAGCGACAATGCCTTCCTAATCCGCGCGGACGTCGAAAAGTCCGGCGCCAGCCACGACCACTGAGGCAGGCCATGCTCAACCGCATCATCCACCTTTCGATCCTGCATCGCTGGCTGGTTCTGCCGGTCATCGCGGTCCTCGCCGGGCTCGGCGTCTGGAGCTTCCAGCGCCTGCCGATCGACGCGACGCCGGACATCACCAATGTCCAGGTGCAGATCAACGCTGAGGCGGCGGGCTACTCGCCGCTGGAAGCCGAACAGCGCGTCACTTTCCCGATCGAAACAGCCATCGCCGGCCTGCCAGGCCTCGATTACACGCGCTCCGTCTCGCGCTACGGACTGTCGCAGGTGACAGTCGTGTTCAAGGACGGGACGGACATCTATCTGGCGCGCCAGCTGGTCAATGAACGGTTGATCTCGGTGCGCAGCCAGCTGCCTCCTGGAATCGAGCCCGAGCCGGGCCCGATCGCAACCGGCCTCGGCGAAATCTTCATGTACACGGTCGAGGCCGAAGACGGCGCCGTGAAGCCGGATGGAACGGCCTGGACGCCCGAAGACCTGAGGACCCTGCAGGACTGGGTGATCCGGCCGCAACTCCGCAACACCAAAGGCGTCACCGAGGTCAACACGATCGGTGGGTTCGTGCGCCAGTATCACGTGACGCCCTGGCCGGAGCGTCTTTCGGCCGTGGGTCTCACTATGGCCGACGTGATCAAGGCCCTGGAAGACAACAACGCCAACCTGGGCGCGGGCTATGTCGAGCGCTATGGCGAGCAGTTGCTGCTGCGCTCATCTGGCCAGGCAAGCGGGATCGACGACCTAAAAAGCGTTATCCTCGCGAACCGCAATGGCATTCCGATCCGCGTGGCTGACGTTGCCGATGTGATGATGGGCGAAGAGCTGCGCACTGGCGCCGCCACCGAGAACGGCAAGGAAATCGTCCTCGGCACGGTGTTCATGCTGATGGGCGAGAACAGCCGGACCGTCGCCCGTGCGGCCGCCGAACAGCTTGAGATTGCCGCCCAAGCGTTACCAAAGGGCGTCGTCGCCAAGGCGATCTACGACCGGACCGAACTGGTCGATCGCACGATCAAGACGGTCGAGACCAATCTGCTCGAAGGCGCGCTTCTAGTCATCGTCGTCCTGTTCCTGTTGCTCGGCAACATCCGTGCTGCGCTGATCACCGCGGCGGTCATTCCGCTTGCGATGCTGCTCACGATCTCCGGCATGGTGGCGAACCGCGTTTCCGGCAACCTCATGAGCCTCGGCGCGCTTGACTTCGGTCTGATCGTGGACGGCGCCGTCATCATCGTCGAAAACTGTCTCAGGCGCTTCGGCGAGGACCAGCACCGGCTCGGCCGCCTGCTCACGCGCGACGAGCGCTTTGCGCTGGCAGAAGAAGCTACGGTCGAGGTGATCAAGCCTTCGATCTTCGGCGTCCTCATCATCACGCTGGTTTACGTGCCGATCTTCGCGCTATCCGGCGTCGAGGGAAAAATGTTCCATCCCATGGCGTTCACCGTCGTGTTCGCCCTGACGGCGGCGCTGATCCTGTCGCTGACTTTCGTACCGGCGGCAGTCGCCATGTTCGTGACCGGCAAGGTGGCGGAGAAGGAAAGCCCCGTCATGCGCGGCGCGCGCTCCCTCTACCAGCCGGTCCTGGACTGGGCGCTTCGTTTGCGGACCGCTATAGCGGCGGGTGCGGTCGCGCTGGTCGCTGTGGCGGGCTTCGCCGCTTCGCGGATGGGATCGGAGTTCATTCCGAGCCTCGATGAAGGCGACATCGCGCTGCACGCCTTGCGAATACCCGGAACCAGCCTGTCGCAGGCCGTCACCATGCAGACCGCGCTGGAAAGCCGCATTCGCGAATTGCCGGAGGTCGAACGCGTCGTGGCGAAGATCGGAACGGCCGACATCGCCACCGACCCGATGCCGCCAAGCGTCGCCGACACGTTCGTGCTGCTGAAGCCGCGCAAACAATGGCCCGATCCTAACAAGCCACGCCTGCAGTTCGTCGCCGAACTGGAGACCGCCGTCAGGAAAATCCCGGGCAACAATTACGAGTTCACCCAGCCCATTCAGATGCGGTTCAACGAACTGATTTCCGGGGTCCGGTCGGATGTCGCAGTGAAAGTGTTCGGCGATGATCTCGATCAGCTGCTGGCGCTCGGAGACCAGATCGAAGGCGTCGTCTCCAGCATCCCCGGCGCCCAGGATGCCAAGGTCGAACAGATTACCGGCCTGCCGGTGCTCCAGATCACGCCTGACCGCGCCGCTCTGGCGCGGCTCGGGCTCAACGTGTCGGACCTGCAGAGCGTCGTCGGCGCTTCCTTCGGGGGCGCCGAAGCCGGGCAGATCTTCGAGGGCGACCGCCGGTTCGACGTCGTCGTGCGCCTTCCAGAGGTGTTGCGTCAGGACGTCGATGCGATCGGCCGCCTGCGCATTCCGCTGCCCGTTCGGGAGGGCGAGATGCGCGGCTTCGTCCCGCTGCAGGAAGTGGCGAGCATCGAGCTGTCGATCGGATCGAACCAGATCAGCCGGGAAAACGGCAAACGCCGCGTCGTGATCACGGCCAACGTTCGCAATCGCGACCTCGGATCATTCGTATCCGAGCTTCAGCGGCGGATCGGTGAGGAGGTCGAAATCCCCACCGGCTATTGGGTCGACTATGGCGGCACGTTCGAACAGCTGATCTCCGGCGCACAGCGTCTTGCGCTGGTCGTCCCCGTCGTCCTCCTGATGATCCTCGGACTGCTTTACGGTCTCTTCCGATCATGGCGAGACGCTCTGATCGTGTTCTCCGGCGTGCCGCTCGCCCTGACCGGCGGCGTTCTGGCGCTGCTGCTTCGGGGCCTGCCGCTCTCGATCTCGGCTGGCGTCGGCTTCATCGCGCTCTCCGGCGTCGCGGTCCTCAACGGCGTGGTGATGCTGACCTTCATCAAGTCGCTCCGGGAGCAGGGCAGGCCGCTTGAAGAAGCCATTCGCGAAGGCGCTCTCACGCGGCTTCGTCCCGTTCTGATGACTGCGCTGGTTGCGAGCCTCGGCTTCATTCCGATGGCGTTCAATGTCGGGGCCGGCGCCGAAGTGCAGCGGCCACTGGCGACTGTTGTGATCGGCGGCATCCTGTCATCGACGTTCCTGACCTTGATCGTGTTGCCGGCGCTGTACCGGCTCGTTCACGCTGCGGCCTGGGGCCGTAAACGTCCCGCTGCTGCTGCGCTGACGCCGGCGTTCGGCACGGAGGCCGGGACATGATGGGCATGACAGCGAGCAGATCGAGCAGTCGAAAGAGATTGCTCGTTCGCGCCAGCAATCCAGACACCGACGTGCTGGCGCGCGTTCAATGCAGGAAACGGACATGATTTCTATCCGCGGTTACACGCTTGACTGGACCCGCCTTGCGGTGTTTGCGCTGATCGGCGTCAGCCTATGTCTGACCGCGGGCGAATTGGCGGGTCCAGCCTTCGCCCATGGGGTCGCGGCTGGCGACAAGGGCTATATTCGGGAGACGTCCGGCGTCCTGTTCCTGCCCTTCGTCTATCTCGGCGCCAAGCACATGGTCACTGGCTACGACCATCTGCTGTTCCTGTTCGGCGTCATCTTCTTCCTCTACCGGATGAAGGACGTCGGCATCTACGTCACGATGTTCGCCATCGGCCATTCGGTGACGCTGCTGGTTGGCGTGCTCACCAACATCAGCGTCAGTTCCTACCTTGTCGATGCGATCATAGGCCTCTCCGTCGTCTACAAGGCGCTCGACAATATGGGCGCCTACCAGCGCTGGTTCGGCTTCCAGCCCAGCACCAAGGCGGCGACGCTCATCTTCGGCTTGGCCCACGGCTTCGGTCTCGCGACCAAGCTGCAGGACTTCCAGATGTCGCCGGACGGCCTCGTGCCGAACCTCATCGCATTCAACATCGGCGTCGAGACCGGGCAGCTGCTCGCCCTTGGCGCCATTCTCATTGTCATGGGGTTCTGGCGGAAGACCGGGAGTTTCTGGCGCCACGCCTATCTCGCCAATGTCGTCCTGATGACCCTCGGTTTCGTTCTGACGGGCTATCAGCTCGTCGGCTACTTCGTCGCCTGATCGGAGATTAGAGCCATGTACAACGCCAACAAACCAGACGCGTCTGAGCTGCCTTCGACGAAGCAGCTTCTCAAATCTACCGGCATTGCGGCTGTGGTCGCGACCGCGCTGCTGGTGACCGTCGTGCTGCCTGCCGAATACGGCGTCGATCCGACTGGTGCGGGTTCGCTCCTAGGCCTGACCGAGATGGGCCGCATCAAGATGGCGCTGGCAGCTGAAGCGGAAGCGGCAGATGCCGCCGCCCAGAGCGGCGGAGAGGTTCCGCCCCCTTCAACTCCGGAAGCAACCTCGCCAACCGGCGACACCGCCCAACCTTCCGGTGCAGGTACGCCCGCCGCTTCCGCAACACCGGCGCCAGAGCCCGTTCAAAACGCCGCCGCGCCGGAGGAGACGGTCATCACGCTTCAGCCTGACCAGGCGCGAGAGATCAAGCTCGTCATGGAGGGCGGGGCCAAGGCCAAATACCTCTGGTTCACGAATGGCCCCAAGGTGAACTACGACACTCATGGCGATGGCTCAGGCACGAACTACTATGGCTACGGCAAGGGCCGCAGCGAACGCCTCGAAGGCGAGCTGACCGCCGCATTCACCGGTAGTCATGGCTGGTTCTGGCGAAACCGCAGCGGCGAGCCGGTCACCATCACATTGCGCACCAGCGGCAATTACTCTGAAATCAAGAAAATCGAGTGACTTCGATACATCTCTAGCATCGGTGTCCGGCGAAATCAGACCGTCGGCGCAAGACCTTCGGATGGTCGGCGCAATCTATACCTGCCGGTGCGGCCTCAATCGACCTTTAGCTGGTCGGGAGCAGGCCGCGCTACCCAATGGCTTAGGAAAGTCGGGGATCCCTGCCTCAGTTTTCGCGGGAACTCTAACGGCTTGACGGGCGGCCAATATCTCCCAGTACTCATTTTTATCTTCTGCGGCGCGCCAGGTCACTCCTGAAAAACACGCGATTGCGGCGCGGTCTTTTGTTGGGCATGCGATGACGCATCAACGCCGCGCGTAGGGATATCTGCTGCCGCGACCGGTTGGAGGGATGGGTCCAGGTGCAGGACAATGATCGCGCCTTGTTGAAGCGGGTCGCCAGCGGCGACAAGGGCGCGATGAAGCAGCTCTACGAGCGCCATCACGCCAGCCTGCTCGCGTTCGTCGAATCCCGGCTGCGGGATCACATGGAAGCATTCGACGTCGTGCAGGACACGTTCCTGGATGTCTGGCGGTCAGCGTCGCGCCACGAGGACCGCTCCACGGTCAAGACGTGGATCTTCTCGATCGCGCGCAACAAGACGATCGACCGGTTCCGGAAAAGGGGCCGCGAAGTTCCGCTGGATGAGGATTTCGATCCGCCGGATCTTACGCCCAACGCGCAGGCCGTGATCGAGGCGGCGAGCGACGCCGCGCAGGTGCGCGCGTGCATCGACAAGCTGAGCGCATCCCACGCCCGCGCCGTGCGGCTCGCCTTCTTCGAGGACATGGGCTATGCGGAAATCGCCGAGGTCGAACAGGTTCCGGAAGGAACGATCAAGACCCGCATCTTCCACGCCAAGAAGCTGCTGATGCAGTGCCTGACGAAGATGATCCGGGCGATCTAGCCGGGCGGGTCCTTAGTTCGTCTGCACGGATTCGAAGACGGCGGTGCGGGCCTGCAGGGCTTCGACGCCGCTGCCCAGCGCGTCTTTGTCCTTGAAGGCCAGCACGTAGACGCCGAGAGCGCTCGGGCCTTCGACGATTTCGGCGTTTACGGAACGCAGCGCCTCGCGAATCGCACTTTCCGGCGCGGAGGGCACGAAGGTCGCTTTCGCTGAAAAGGCGTAGGCCGGGCGATCGCTGGCCATGGCATAGCCATTGTTCGGCTGGTCGTTGCGCGCAACCAGCAGCGGCGCGGTCGCGGCCCCCCAGCCTGCGACGGCAAGCGCGGCTACGGCGGCGACCTGCCAGCGCGAGAACTGCTTTGGAATGAGCGAGGAGGATTTACGGCGCTCCGTATCGATTGCGCGGGACAGACGCGCCCAGCCCAGCTCGGAAGATACAGCGCTGCCCACATCGGCCTCGCCGGTCTTGACGACGCCTCGGACCAGCGCAATTTCAGCAGCCAGTCGGGGATCAGCGCTCGCTGCGGCTTCAACCGCCGCGGCCTCGACGGCAGACAGACGGCCCTTGGCGTAGTCGCGCAGGGTTTCGTCCGAATACCTGGTCTGGTCTGCCATCTGAATCGCCTCCCGGAAGGCATGCTTAGGGCCGAGGCCGAACAGGGGAAAGCCCGCTGCATCTTTCTGGATATTTAGTCGGAGAATGCGGCGGTCTGGTTCAATCCTTCGCGCCGGCCGGTAGGTGGGACACGGAATGGCGATAGCAATCGGCAAGAAGGCGAGGCGCCGGCGGCTTCCGCTGACTATGATTGCGTCCTTGCTGTGCTGCGCACCCGCCCTGGCGCAGGCGGCGCCGGTTGGCCCTCCAGATGCGCCAAAAATGGCTTTGCGGGGCTTTCGGCGATGCGAGATTGCGGGCCGAAAGCGTCCGTTCCGGCCTGCCGGGGGGCGACGAAGAGGCGTTAACGCTGCGCGTCCAGTCCGGCGCTGAATTGCGTTTTTCGAGTGCGACCAGCCTGCTCGTGGAAGTGGAGGGCGTCGCCGACATCTTCCGCGATGCGCCAGGAGACGGGCCGCCAGGGCCGGTTATCATCCCGGATCGTGAATCGCTCGAGATCAATCGCGCCCAGCTGTCGCACGACTTTGGTCCCGCGCAGGTCATCGGTGGGCGCCAGCGGCTTTCATTCGACGACGAGCGTTTCGTGGGAACCGTCGGATTCCGTCAGAACGAGCAAACCTACGATGCCGTAAGGATGACGAGTTCGCCGATCAAGGGCGTTGCGGTCGATATAGCCTACCTCTGGCAGGTGAACCGCTTCCTGTCGACGCGCGAGGCGACTGCGAGCTTCGAAGGCGACACCTACCTGCTGAATGTCGGCATCGACACGCCTGCGGGGCGGCTGACCGGCTATCGCTACGCGCTCGACCTGGACGATGGCGCGGGCGCGCCGCTCAGCGAAATCAATTCCAGCGTCACATCAGGCGCCAGCCTCGCGGGACGGCGTTACTGGAAAGATGTAGGCGTCGGCTGGCGTGCGGAGTATGCGCGGCAAAACGACTATGCAGGCAACCCGCTCGACTACTCGGCGGAGTACTGGCGCGCGGCGGCGACGGTGGACTTCATCGCCATCTCGTTTACGGGCGTCCAAGAGGTTCTAGGCCAAGGTGGAGCGCGCGCATTCCAGACGCCGCTGGGAACCAACCACGCCTTTCAGGGCGCCGCCGATCTCTTTGGGGTGACGCCCAATGTCGGCGTGCGTGACACGTTTCTGGAGGCCAGCTGGCCGATTGGCGCAGTGGGGCCTTTGCGCGGATTGACCGCCGGCCTGCGGCATCACTGGTTCGCCGATGATCTCGGAGGCGATGCTCTGGGCGCCGAGTGGGACGCATCCCTGCGGGCTGCGGTGGACGGCGTTCAGGTGCTGCTGGAGTTCGCGTCCTATTCGGCGGACGGCTTTGGAGCGGATACGCAAAAGCTTTGGCTCTCGATCCGCAGGGGTTTCTAAGGTTTCCCCCGATTGAACCAACGCGCCGCTTAACACGACCATGCATTTAGTTCCTCAAAGGGGGCTGAATTGACGCTCAAATCATCGCTTCGACTGGCCGCGCTTGGCGTATCCATGCTTGCGCTGGGTGCTTGCGAGATGTTCCAGCCTGCGCCGCCCTCGGCTCGCCAGATTGAAGCCGATGCCGGCGATGTGGTGGACGATCGCGAAATCGTGGTGCTGGCGCGCACGGCCGCCGCTGCTTTTTTACTCGCGCAGAAATCCGCGGCGCGAGGCTATTCCGTCGACTACCAGGAAGAGTTGGCCGGGCTAGATCTCGTCATGCTGGTGATGACGATCCCGGCGAACATGCCAGGCGACGTGGCGATTCGAGAACTCGAGAGCATGGAGCCAGGCGTAAGTGCGGGTGTGAATCACGCCTATCGCGTCAATACGCAGGACGGAGCGAGCGACAGCCATCGCGAATATGCCGATCGCCTTCTCGGATGGCCGGAGGGCGGCTGCCCGGCAAACACGGTGATCGGAATGATCGACGCCGCGGTTGATTCACGCGACCCGAACCTGGCGGGGATTTCCATATCGGCGCGCGATTTCACGGGCGCGGGAAGCGGCCTCGGGAACGGCCAACCCGCCGCGACCGACCACGGCGCCGTGACGGCGCAGATTCTGACCGGGCGCGCGCGTCTCACCGGCGTTCGGCTTCAGGCCGCCTCTGTTGTCGCCGACCACCGGATGGCGAACGGCGCCGCGGGAGTCGACAGCATCGTTCGCGCAATAGACTGGATGCAGAGTTCAGGCGTCCGGCTGGTCAACATCAGCCTGGCGGGCCCGTATAACAAGATTCTCGACCGCAGCCTGCACAGCGCCGTCGAGAAGGGGATGGTTATCGTCGCCGCCGCCGGGAATTCGGGCGCGAAAAGTCCGCCGCGCTATCCGGCTGCTTTCGAGGGCGTCATCGCTGTCACCGCCGTTGACGTGGAAGGCAAGGTTTACGGCAATGCGGTGCAAGGCGAGCAGATCGATTTTGCTGCGCCTGGGGTCGATGTCTTTGTGCTAGTCGGCGGCGGAAAATACGTTTCCGGCACCTCGATAGCGGCGCCGTTCGTTACCGCGCGCATTGCGGCGGACCAGCGGGTCCGGTCGGCGAAGGGGTCCGGAGATGTAATGCGGGCCCTCGCAAGGTCGACGAGGGACCTGGGCGCGCCGGGCCGTGATTCGGTCTATGGCTATGGCCTGCCGAAACTGCGGGAAAGCTGCCAGGAACAGTAGCCCGCTGTGGTCGATCGCGGACTTTCACGCGAGACGGAAAGGTGTGCTCGCCGGGCGCCGGGGAAACGAGGGCGCGCCCGGCGAGCAACGCATGAGCCGGGCGCAACAACGGCTCATGCGTTTTCGGGAGCATTCTGGAGTCGTCAGGATCAGAAGGCGTACCGAAGACCTGCGGTGATCGAGACGCTCGACTTGTCGGCGGCGTCATTCACGCTGTCGAGCGCGCCGGCGGTCAGGTTGAAGCGCTGGATCTGGTGGTTGCCGAACTCGACGAAGCGGACATCTGCAAGGAGCGACCAGCTCGGCGTCAGGATGTATTCGCCGCCGCCAACAAGCTGGTAGGACCAGGTCGGTTCCGCCGACGGGATCGCGATGTTGGCGTTCGACGGAGCGGCTCCGCCGGTGATCCGGTAGCGCACCTGATGGTCGACGTTGGCGATGCCGGCGCCGACGCCTGCATAGAAGCGAACGTGATCGAAATATACGGGCGTGTCGTAGTATGCGTTGAGCATGGCGGCGGTCATCAGAACGTGGGAGCCCTGCCGGATGGTCTGCTCGACATTGTTGAGGAAGATCGTGTCGACGTCGGCCTCGCGGTGCGACAGTTCCGCATCGAACCGGATGCGGCCCCAGTCGCCTTCAAACGCGTTGACGCCCAGCGCGGCGGCATAGACCCGGCCGTCGGCGAAGGTCAGGTCGTTGTTGCGGGGCAGGTTGGCCACGTTGAAGCCGCGGATGTTTTCATCGTCTTGCAGATCCTGGCCGGCGTGAACGGAAACGTAGAATCGCTGATCCGGTGTTTGGGCGTTGGCCGGGATTGCTCCCGCCAGAACGACGGCGGCGGCGGCCAGGAATGGCAGGCGCATGAATAGACTCCTCAGCACAGCAAGACCCAAGCGGACAATCCGCGCGTCCTCGAATGCCGGTTCTGTCGCGCCCTGTGCAGCTGCGGTTCAAAGCTTGCTTCGTAAATAAAAGATGCCGGGCTCAGGCCCTGAAAAAGTGGAGCGCGGCGAGAACCGGCGGCGAGTCCTTCAGCATGATCGCGGCGGTGAAAAGCAGGTAGCGGCCGCCAGTCACGGCAAGGCCGGACGTGCCGCGGCGGCGGTTGCCGTCGACGAGAACGAGGGCGTGGCGGGGGCCGAGGCCACGCAGCTTGGTTTGCGTTCGTAGCGGAAATATTCAGCTAAAGCCGCCCTGACCGGGATTGGCGTGGCTACCAAGCGCGCTGGAACGGCGCCAAATTCCTTCCATGACCAAGAAAGCCGACCTGCCTGTGATCGATGTCGCCCCGTTGCTGGGCGAAGACGAAGCGGCGCGCGCCCGAACGGCGTCTGAGATCGGCGAGGCGTGCCGAAATCTCGGCTTCTTCTATGCGACGGGTCACGCGATCGCGGCCGAAACGCTGGAAGATCTTGCGCGGGCAAGCCGGACGTTCTTCGCGCTGCCGGAAGACGAGAAGATGAAGATCGCCATGGCGCGCGCGGGCAAGGCCTGGCGCGGCTTCTTTCCGGTCGGCGGCGAGTTGACCTCCGGCAAGCCGGACATAAAGGAAGGCGTCTATTTCGGCGAAGAGCTGGGGCCGGATGATCCGCGCGTCAAGGCCGGTTTGCCGCTGCATGGCGCGAACCTGTTCCCGGACGCCGCGCCCGGCATGAAGCCGGCCGTGATGCGGTTCATGAGCGAGGCGACGCGATCGGCTCATGCAGTCATGGAAGGGGTTGCGCTGAGTCTTGGCCTCGACGCGCACTATTTCCGGAGAACCTATACCAGCAAGCCGACGACGCTGTTCCGCGTGTTTCACTACCCGCCTTCGCCATCGTCCGGGAGTTGGGGCGTCGGCGAGCACACCGACTATGGACTGCTGACCTTGCTGGCGCAGGACGACATCGGCGGGCTGCAGGTGAAGACGCTGAGCAAGCCGATCAATGGCGGCTGGATAGAGGCGCCCCCGATACCCGGAGCGCTGATCTGCAACATCGGCGACATGCTCGACCGGTTGACGGGCGGGGCATACCGATCGACGCCGCATCGCGTTTACAACGCCAGCGGGCGCTCGCGCCTGTCCTTCCCGTTTTTCTTCGATCCGGGCTTCGATGCGCGCATCGCGCCGCTGCCCGGCTATGCTGTGAGCGATGACAGCTCCGAGCGCTGGGACAGGGCCAGCGTGCATGCGTTCAGCGGCACTTATGGCGACTATCTGTTGGGTAAGGTGTCAAAGGTATTCCCCGATCTGGCCCGCCGCGTAACCTGAAGGCATGCGGCACAAGCTTGTTCTCCTGGCGAAGATCGCGGCGGCCCTGCTGTTCGTCGGAATTGCGATCCATGTTCTGGTCCGCGAGTTTTCTACGATCTCGCTGGCGGAAGTAGCCGACAGCCTCGCACGCATCGGCTGGAGCGCCATTGGACTTAGCCTCCTTGCAACCGGCATCGCCTTCGGCGCCGTCGCTACCTACGACGCCTTCGCGCTCCGCTACGCCGACAAGCAGTTGAGCCTTGCGCGATCCGCACTGTCGTCAACTACCAGCTATGCAGTCTGCAACCTGCTGGGCTTTCCGGTCTTCACCGGTAACGCCGTGCGGTTCTGGCTGTTCGAACACTGGGGGCTCGGCGCCGCTGATGTCGCAATCTGTGCGGTCGTCACGACAATAGTCTGCAACCTTATGCTGGCATTCATCGCATCGGCAGGTTTCCTTACGACGCCAGATGTGTTCGAGGCTGCGCTCGGCTTTTCCGAAAGCTGGAGCATGGGCATCGGGGTCGCGCTGCTGGCTACGGCGACGGCGCTGACGGTGTTTGCGATCGTAGGGCCGACGGCGCTGCGTGTCTGGCGGCTTTCGTTCAATCATCCCGGTCCGCTGCTGATCCCGCACCTCATGATCTGCACCGTCGACTATGTGGCGACGGCCGCGGTGTTCTATGTGCTGCTCGGCGACAGGTTCGCGATGGAATTTCTTCCCTTCGTCGCGCTGTTTTCCGCGGCGAAGCTCATTGGCATCATAAGCAACATCCCGGGCGGCCTCGGCGTCTTCGAAGCTGCGATGGCGAGTGCGATGACAGGTGTCGCGCCGGCAGATCTGGCGGCGACATTGATTGCGTATCGCTGTATATTTTATCTAACGCCTTTCGCAGTTGCCGCGGCCGGTCTCGCAGTTCATGGTCTCGCTCGAGCAAGCAGGAGGACGCCTCCACGGAAGCGATCGATCCCATCCCAGTAGAAGACGGGGCGGCAGGGACGGAACAAGACCAGCAACGGCCCGTTTCCGCTCGCATGGAGGGTCGGTCTGCACTGCAAAGGCCGACCCGCGAACGTTCGTCCCGGGTAAGCATCCCTGTTGATTTTGCGGCTTTCATAGAATCTGATGTGTTCCCATGCGTAGGCGCCAAGTCTGCGCTGGCGCTCGATGGCCTGGTCGTCGTCGAGGCCGGTGATTTCGCATCGGGCGATCATGATGCCGAAATTCATCGCGCGCTCGCCCGTTTCGGAAAGCGCATGGCTGAGGACAAGGGCGCGCTGGGATCCTTCGCGTGCCTTTTCCGTCATGGCCCGAGGTTGAGCGAGGACGAGTTCGAGGCGGCGCTATGGTCGCGCGCGCAGGGCCTGCATGACATCGACGCAGCGAGCGGCGCCCGCTGGGCCGATGGCGTGTCGCGAGAGCCCGAATCGCCCGACTTCAGCTTCAGCGTCGGCGGCGTCGCATATTTCGTCGTCGGCCTCCATCCCGGCGCCTCGCGCGCGGCGCGTCGCTTCTGCAGGCCGGCGCTGATCTTCAATCCGCACGCGCAGTTCGAGCGCCTGCGCGCGGACGGCCGGTATTTCACCATGCAGGCGATCATCCGCGAACGCGAAATCGCCAAGCACGGCTCGATCAATCCGATGCTGTCGGACTTCGGCTCCGGCCGCGAGGCGGCGCAGTATTCCGGCCGGCAGGTCGGCGACAATTGGACCTGCCCGCTGAAGGTAAGGACATGAGCGCGATTCAGGTCATTCCTCCGCGTTCGGGCGCCTCGCTGAAGCTGGCGAAAGGGCAGGTGCTGACGGTTATCGATCCCGAAGGCGAACAGGTGTCGGATCTCATCGCCTATAACGCCCACGACACTGAGGAGTACATTTCGTCGGGGAGATCGATCGACTACGCCAGCCGGATTTTCCTGACGACGGGCGACATTCTCTATTCCAACCGCTCGAACCCGATGCTGACCATCGTGCGCGATGAGGTCGGACGGCACGATTTCTCGCTGACGCCGTGCTCGAAGGAAATGTTCCGCATCATCTACAAGGACGAACAGCCGCACCACGGCTGCCAGGGCAATCTCGAGCACGCCATGGCGCCCTATGGCGTCTGTGCTGACCGCATACCGATCGCTTTCAACATCTTCATGAATGTCGATGTCAATTCCAGGACAGGCGAGATCAAGGTCCTCCCGCCGCTGAGCAGGCCAGGCGATTCCGCCAGCTTCCGCGCCGAGATGGATCTTATCGTTGCGCTGACCGCGTGCTCCGCCGGACAGTCCAACAATTTCCGCTACAAACCCATCCACTACAGGGTCGAGTGATGGCCGACGGCAACCTGATCGATACGCAGAACTCATCGCCTGCGCCCGCCGCCAGGGCCGAGTCGGGCTTCAACTGGTTCTCGGACCTGCAGTTCCACTGGGACGCCAGCATCACCGTGCGCAAGACCGGCGTGAAGATAACGCTGAAGGAGCTGACGGCCGGCGAGCTGTCGAAATTCTTCGCCTATCTCGGCGTGCTGCTGGTGCAGGCTCTTGGCGTGCGGCTGTCGGGACGCAAGCGCTATAGAGTTTGGTTCACGCCGGACCGGCCGCGGCCCTGGTATGTGGTGTGGTCGGCGGCGACGCTGGCCGGCGTGAAGTTCGTGCGCGACGAAAAATCCGCCGACGCCGTATTCTGGTTCGAGGATGTCACTCTGGGCAAGGCGCCGCGCGTTCCTGGCCATAGCGTGCTCAACGCCGGCGTCACCGATATTTCCAAGAGCCGGGTGGCGGCGATGTTCGGCAAGGTCGCCGGCTATGATCTGCTGCTTGATCCGACGACGCACCAAGGCGAGGCGGTGGAAAAGAGCGAGCTGAACGGCAAGCATGACGGCCGGCTGGTGCAGTGTCCCACGGCGGCGCAACCAGGCAGGAGCTATCAGCGCTTTATCGATTCGTCCGACGGCGTGACGGCGTTCGATTATCGCACCACCATAGTCAACCGGAAGCCGCGGTTCGTTCTGGTAAAGACCAAGCCGGCGGAGGACCGGTTCTCGATCCACAACGCCACCGTGACATTCCGGGAACTCGGCGAGGTCTTCTCCGTCGGCGAAATCGATCTCATCCAGCGCTTTGCGGAGGAGATGCAGCTCGACTGGGGGGCGTTCGATATCCTGCGCGACCGGGCTTCGGGCCGCATCTATGTGGTGGACGTCAACAAGACCGACACCGGCCCTGCGGTCGATCTTTCCTTCCGCTGCCGCGAGCGGCTCAAGCGCGCGATTTCGAACGCCTTTTTCAGAATGGTGCAGGAACGCGCCGCACGGCTGCAGAACGGCCCCTGACGAAGGCGGAACCTTTTTCACCGACGTGCATGACCGCACGAGTGAAAGAGTGGGAAGCACCCTGATAGCGGCCCGCTCCCGATGGCGCCGCCCCCCGTCGTTTCCCTGAGCATGAATCCCGGCCGGCAGTCTCCCTCTCCAATGGAGGCCTATCTAAGAAACCGCGCAGTACACCCGACGCCGCGCCGCGCTTCGCTTGAATCCGGCTTCCTCTGCGCCAAAAGCGCGTCACGCTCTGGGGGCCTCGCGCCGAGGCGCCAAATTCGCGCCCGATAGCCCCACATCACACTTGATCGGCCGTTCGCCCCGGCGCACGATGTTTGCGCCCGGGCCGTGGGTACGGCCCTCAAGGCGTTGACTATTCCGCGTCCCATGAGGACCGGCCCGCGGCCCTTCACCCCATGTCGTGAAGGACAGAACAATGAGCGGAGGAAAGGCGGCGACCGTGCGTGCGGTCGCCCTTAGCGGACCCTGCGGCGCCGGCAAGACGAGCCTGCTTGAAGCGATGCTTCACGCAGCGGGCGCCGTTCAGCGTAAAGGATCCGTCGCCGCCGGCACGTCCGTCGGAGACGCCACCGAAGAAGCGCGGGCGCGAGGACTGTCTACCGAACTCAACGTCGCAGGGTTCGAATATCTCGGCGACCGGTATGTGGTGCTGGACTGTCCGGGGTCGGTCGATTTTGCGAGCGAGGCTGACACGATACTTCCGGCGGTGGATCTCACCATTGTCGTCGCAGACCCCGACCCCGATCGCGCCGGGCTTCTGCAGCCGCTGCTGAAGCGGCTAGACGAGCTGCACGCGCCACACTGCATCTTCATCAACAAGATCGACAAGGCGCGCGGCCGCGTGCGCGACATGATCGCGGCGCTTCAGCCCTACAGCATGGAGCCGTTGGTCGCGCGGCAGATACCTATCTGGAACGGATCGGGCGCCTCGGGCTTCATCGATCTCGCGCTTGAGCGGGCCTATCAGTACGAGCCTGGCCAGCCCTCGAAGATGATCCAGATTCCCGAGAGCGAGCGCGAGCGCGAGGTCGAGGCGCGCTATCGTATGCTCGAGCAGATGTCGGATTTCGACGACGAGCTGATGGAGGAGCTGCTCAACGACGAGCAACCGAGCCGCGATCATGTGATGTCGGATCTCGCAGCCGAGCTGAGCCGCGTGCAGATCGTGCCGGTGTTCCTGGGCTCGGCCGAGAACGGCTCAGGCGTGCGGCGGCTGATGAAGGCGCTGCGCCACGAAACGCCGAACCTGATGTATGCCGCCGAGCGGCTGGGCGCCGAAGGGCGCAGCGCGGCGGTGTTGAAGATACGCCATGCCGGACAGGCCGGGCGGCAGACGCTGGTGCGCGTCATGTCCGGCGATATCGCCGATGGCGAGCAGGTGACGCATTCGGACGGTTCCTCCGAGCGTATCGCCGGCGTGTTCTCCGTGCAGGGCGAGGGGCAGGCCAAGCTCGACAAGGCGGTTGCAGGCGACGTCGTCTGCCTCGGACGGCTCGACCGGTCGAAGCGCGGCGGTCTCGTCAGCGCCGACGGCGTCGCGCGGAAGAGCAGGGCGCCGGCGGCGGCGCGGCCTTCGGTCTATTCGCTCGCGGTCGAGACCGAGAATAGGCAGGACGACGTGAAGCTTGCGGCGGCGATGGCGCGGCTGGTGGACGAGGATGGCGCGCTCGGCTTCGGGCCTGATCCTCTGACACGAGAATTCCGGTTGGCGGGGCAGGGCGAAATGCATCTGCGTGTCGCGCTCGACCGGCTGAAGCGCAAGTTCGGCGTCAGCGTCGCCGCGAGGCGGCCCGAGACGGCGTATCGCGAGACCATACGCGGATCGTCGACACAGCGCGGGAAGCACAAGAAGCAATCGGGCGGCCATGGCCAGTTCGGCGATGTAGTGATCGAGGTCAGGCCCGGCGGGCGCGGAACTGGCCTGACGTTCGACCAGAAGATTCATGGCGGCGTAGTGCCGAAGCAGTATTTCGGCGCAGTCGAGGATGGCGCGCGCGATGCGCTGATGCGCGGGCCGCTGGGTTTTCCGGTGGTCGACGTCGAGGCGACCTTGCTGGATGGTTCCTACCATACCGTCGATAGCTCCGAGATCGCGTTCCGCACGGCCGGAAGGCTGGCGGTGAGCCATGCGCTGCAGCAGTGCAATCCGGTGCTGCTGGAGCCGGTGCATACGGTGACGATCCATACGCCGTCGGACCAGATGGCGCGGATCACGGCCCTGATCCCGATGCGACGCGGACAGATACTGGGCTTCGAGCCCAGGGATGGCTGGCTGGGCTGGGATTCGATCCGCGCCTACATCCCCGAGGACGAGATGCACGACCTGATCATCGAGATCAGATCGGCGACGCAAGGGCTGGGGGAGCTCGAGTTCGCCTTCGACCATATGGCCGAAGTGACGGGCAAGGCGGCATCCAAGGCCATCGACGCAAGGCAGGGCGTTTCCGCGAAGTAATCCGAAATCCGGTTGCCTTGGCGCGTTCTCCGCTGGATCAATGCAGCGGGCGGCGGGCCAAGGAGTCGGGTGATGAACAGGCGTGAGCTGCTGGCCGGCGCGGGTGCGCTGACGATTGTAGGCTGCGGGGCGCCGCCGGAAGGCCAGGCAGTCAGCGCGGCGGGCGCCGGGCCCGTGGCGCTGAAGGGCGATCCGTTCGCGGGCGCTAGCCTGATGGCGGATGTCGAGAAGTATGTAAGCTTCGGCCCGCACCGCACCGGCAGCGACGGCGATATTGCGACATCGGACTGGTTCGCCAAGCGCTGGACCGACCTCGGATACGAAATCGAGCAGACGGCTTTTCCAACGCCCAACGCGGACACGACGGTGGCGCGGATCGAGGCGGGCGGGCAGGCGATCGACGGCTTCGCACAGCCGCCGCTGTCGTTCACGCCGGCGGGCGGGATCACGGGGCAGCTTGCGCGCTGGAACCCCAAATCCATCGGCGATGTCTCGGGCAGCATCGCGGTTGTCCATCTTCCGCGCCAGCCGGGAACGCCGGTGCAGCTCGCGGCCTATCGCACGGCGATCGAGGGCGCTTCGAAGGCCGGAGCGATCGGCGTCATCGGCGTCATCTCGACGCCGTCCGGCGAGGTGGCCGCGATCAACACGCCCGCGGAAATGTATCTGGAGACGCCGGTGGTGTGCGTCGGCGAAAAGGACAAGGCGCGGATCGACGCGGCGGTCGCATCGAGGCAACCGGCAAGGCTCATCGTTCAGGGGCCGGGCGGATTCCGCAATGGCAAGAACACCATCGCGCGCCGTGGCGCGGCGGGACCGTGGGTGATCATCTCGACGCCGCAGAGCGGATGGTTCACCTGCGGCGGCGAGCGCGGACCGGGGATCGCGATGTCGCTGGCGCTGTCGGCGTGGGCGGCGGCGCAGAACTTTCCGTGCCGCTTTCTGTTCGTCGCGACGTCGGGCCATGAGTGGGCGGATGCGGGCGCGCACATCTTCCATCAGGGCCAGGCGCCCGAACCCAAGGAGACCGCGCTATGGGTGCACCTCGGCGCGGGCTTTGGCGCGCGGGGGTATGAGGAGACGGCAGGCGGCCTCAATCCGACCGACACGCCAAACCTTGCGCGCACGCTGATGGCGAGCGCGGACCTGCTGCCGGCATGCCAGGCCGCGTTTGCGGGACAGCCGGTGATCGACCAGCCCGCCGTGGCGGACATATCGCGCTCAGCGGGGGAGTACACGCTGGTGCTCAAGGAGGGCTATCCGTCCTCGATGGGCTTCTGGGGCGCGCACGGCCTGTTCCACACGCCCATCGACGGCAAGGACTCAACCTCGGGTGCGATCATGGAGCCGATCGCGCGCGCGATCGCGAAGGTGGTCGAAGGCAAGCTGGCGCGGATCTGAGGCGTCGCAATCAAGCGGCGCGATTTCAAACATCGGTCTCGCGTTGAGGAGCGCCGGACGCCTGCCTGGCCAAGTCGAACCGCGAGCACAACGCATGTGGGTCCGACGTGCCGGGCAGGCGCCCGGCGCTCCCACTCTTAGGCGCATGTGCGCATTCGCACGGGCTCGGCTGCCCTGCGGGATGCATGCGCCTCCAATCATGTGGAGGGCGTGGGGACGCGGGATGCCCCGCGTGAGTTGGGCGTCGCTGGCTGCCCAGCGCTACCGGTAGTCAAAGAGAAACGCGTCATCCGTCGACGAATGCGTCGACCCCCAGCGACCGTTATTCGCCAGCCCGTGCACAGGGAGCTGTGTTCACTCCCCTGGCATGGTCGCCGGCGGCGTGCAGGCCATTGGGCTGTTCATCGTCCCATGGTCCCGGCGACACTCAGCTCTGGCTTCGGGCCAGAAGGCCCAAGAACCAGAAGGTTCATCTCCCAGGCTTGGCGGCGCTTCACGCCGCGTTCGTCCGGAACTTCTCACGCTCGATCGCATCGCCTTCGCGTCGCTGAACAGCGTACGACTGCCCTCCATGCGGAGGCGATGGAGGGATTATCGCTCAGCTCGGCAAGTGTAGGATAACTTTCCCGAAGAGTTTTCTTCGAGCTCTGAATTTGCTGGGAAGATTGTCGGATTGTGTCCCGGATGGTGTCGGACGGCGATGCAAGTCCCGACGCTGTCATACCGGCCGGAAGCGCGTGAGCGCTGAAGAGCCGGGACCCATGGGTCTGCGAGTCCCGTTGTCGAGGGATGGGTCCCGGCTCTCCGCTGCGCTCCGGCCGGGATGACAGCGTTGGGTTTGGAGGTTTGGAGAGAGCAGGTCCGCAGCGGGCAAGCGCCGCCCTCGCCGTTGCGATCTCTAGTGTGGGCGATCTCTAGTTTGTCGGGTGCATTAGGCCGAAGGCCGTAATGCACCATCGCGCCACGACCACGAAAGAGGTGCATTGCGCTTCGCTTATGCACCCTACGTCCGATGTTTGAAATTGGAGACCAGCTCTCTCAGCGAGTCATCCTCGGCCGGAGCCGAAGGCGCAGAGCCGAGGATCTTTCTCTGGCGCGGCGCGGACGCTCTCCGACATTCCGCTCGCGGATGGACAGAAAGATCCTCGGGTCGCGCTTCGCTTGCCCGAGGATGACTCGCGGAGAGAGTGTGAGTGATGCTGCGCGAAGGCTGGAGGGCGCGCTCAGCCGCCCTTGCGGACGCCGCGGAGAAAGATGGTCACTGCACGGCGGGCGCGGGTCTCGATGAGGTGAGGGGGCATGGTGGCGCTGGAGACCATCATCAGGCGGACGACGGAGTCCTGCATCACCATGCCGAGCAGCATGGCGGCGGCGTCTTCCGGGTCCTCGATCTGGTATTTGCTGCGCACGGCGGGCGAACCCAGCCAGCCGGCGAGGATCTCACGGGGGAAGCCGCGCGGCTTGTTGGCGTTGAGGAGTTCGGGATAGCGGCGCACTTCCGAGATCAGCAGCCGGGCCAGGGCCATCGAGCGGGGCGAGGTGAAGTGCGTCACCATGCGCACCAGCATTCCATAGAGCTCGATCTCGAAGTCGGCGCCGGGCTTGGGCGGGGGAAATTCGCCCATGTCAGCCACATTCTCGGCGAGCAGGGCGGCCAGGAGTTCCAGCTGGCTCTTGAACTCGCGGTAGATGGTCTTCTTGGACATGCCGGCCTGCTGGGCGACGGCATCCATTGTGGCGTGCTCGGGTTGGCCGTCGAGGAAGATTTTCCGGGCCGCCGCCAGTATTCGCTCTCGCGGGGAAGCGGCGTCGGCCGAGCCCTGAAGCACCTGCATTTCAACCCCTAGACACGCGAAAGCGTGATCGATTTAACACGATCACCATCTTTGCAATCTATAACAGAGTACGATAAGGAAACGCCAGAGTTTCCGAGACGGGCTGATGGACCTCCCTGACGACACCCCCGCCGGCAGCGATCCTGCGCGCGCCTTTGCAGGCGATGACGCCGCTTTGTCTGGCGCCGCCGCGACGGCGCGCGAAATTCCAGCATCCGCCCCTGTCAGCGCGGACGACGAGGCCACACATAGCCATCCAGAGGGCGGGTCACGAAAACGTTCGAACCGCCGCGGTAGGATTGCGGGCTCCTCGTTCGTCTTCAGCCTAAAGGACAGGGGCCGGGCAATGAGCACGACCGACGACGACTCGACAAGAAACGACCTCGGGCGCAGGGAAACCGGCGTCAAGAGCTCCTCCCCGGACGCGCAAGGACTGAAAACAATGACAAAGCGCAATCTGACATCGATCGGAGCGATCGCAGGCGTGGGCGTGCTTTCACTCGCCCTCCATTCATGCGGTCAGAAGCCGGCCCCTGCCGAAGAAACCGCGGCCAAGGCGAAGGCGCCGGCAGCTGGCGACGTACAGGCCATGCGCGTGACGCGCGTCGCCCAGCGCGATCTCTCGGAGGAGATCGTCGCCACGGGCCGCCTGGTGGTGCGCGAGGAAGCCGCTGTCGGATCGGAACTGCCCGGCTATCGCGTGTCGGCGGTCTATGTCGATGAAGGCAACTGGGTGAAGCAGGGTCAGGCCCTCGCTCGCCTCGACGACACCCTGCTGCAGGCGCAGATCGCCCAGGCCGAAGCGACGCTGGCGACGCAGAAGGCCAATGTGGATTTCAAGGAAAGCCAGCTCAGCCGCGCCGAAATGCTCGCGGCCGAAGGCGCCTTCTCCAAGGAACAGCTGGAGCAGCGCCGTATGGAAACGGTGGGCGCCAAAGCCTCGCTCGCGGCCTCGGAAGCTGCGGTCAACGAAATGAAGGTGCGCTCCTCGCGCATGACGCTGCGTGCGCCGGTCGCCGGCGCCGTGCTTGAACGCAACATCCGTCCGGGCGAAATCTCGTCGGCCGGCGGTCCGACGCCGTATTTTCGCATCGCGCGCGACGGCCTGATCGAGCTCAACGCCGAACTGCCGGACGCCAAGCTCGCCCAGATCAAGCAGGGCGACACGGCCCAAGTCACGCTGCCGAGCGGCGAGACCGTGACGGGCAAGGTGCGGTTCATCTCTCCGCGCGTTGAAGTTTCGACCGGCCTTGGCCGCGCGCGCATCGAACTGCCGTTTGACAAGGCGCTGCGTCCGGGAAGCTTCGCGGAAGCGCGGTTCAACGGAAGCAACCGCGACGTCGTCACGGTTCCGGCGAGCGCCATTCGGTATGAAGCCGGCGGCCCGTCCGTGATGCTGGTGGGCGAAGGCAACAAGGTCAGCCGCGTGGCGGTGAAACTCGGCGAGCGCACGGGCGACTTCGTGCAGCTGGTGGAAGGCCCGCCGGCAGGATCGCGCGTACTGACGGTGGGCGCTGCATTCACCCTCGACGGAGACGTCATCGAGCCGGTGGAGGAGGGGGTCGCATCGTCCTCGACCACGCCAGGCTCGAAGTAGGGGGCAAGCAAGATGAACCTCCCGATTTCCAGCTGGGCGATCCGCAATCCCATCCCGGTCGTGGTCGCATTCGTGCTGCTGACGATCGCCGGGATCTACTCTTACACCAAGCTGCCGATCAAGCAGTTCCCCAATATCGCCTTTCCGGCAGTTCAGGTTCTGGTCGTCCAGGACGGCGCGGCGCCGAGCGAGATGGAAAACCAGGTGACGCGCCTGGTGGAGAATGCCGTCTCGAGCCTGCCAGGCATCGAGTCGATGTCGTCCAACGTGCAGCTGGGCGTGTCCTCGACCGTGGTGCAGTTCGCCATCGGTTCGAACCTGCAGAAGCTGAAAGACGATGTGCGCTCGCGCATCGATGCGATCCGGATCGACCTTCCGACCGGCATCGAGCCGCCGCGGGTCGAAGCGCTGGATTTCACCGGCGGCACGCTGATGACGTTCGCCGTGTCGAACCCGAATCTATCCGCGACCGAACTTTCCTGGTTCATCGACGATACGATCGCGCGCCAGCTGCAGTCGGTCGCCGGCGTCGGCCAGGTCTCACGGGTCGGCGGCGTCAACCGCGAGATCAACGTGACGCTCGATCCGGCGCGCATGGCGGCGCTCGGGCTCACCGCAGCGCAAGTCAATGACGCACTGCGCGGCTATTTCCGCAACTATGGCGGCGGCCGCGCCGAAGTCGGCGGCGCCGAGACGACAACGCGCATCATCGGCGAGACCGCGACGGTCGAAGAGTTGCGCAACCTCACCATTCCGCTACGCACCGGCGGCTATGTCCGGCTCGCCGATCTTGCCGATGTCGGCGACGGGTCCGGCGAGCAGCGGGGCTTTGCACGGCTGGATGGCAGGCCGGTGGCGGGCTTTAACCTCGCCAAGGTCGACACGGCCTCCGAGGTGGACGTCGAGAACGGCGTCAACAAGAACATCGCCGAGCTCGAGAAGAGCCATCCGGGCCTCGAGATCACCAAGATCTTCGCGATGTCGGACGACACCCGGAAGAATTTCCACGCCACCCAGGATGTACTGCTCGAGGGCATGCTGCTGGCGGCGCTCGTCGTGTTCCTGTTTCTACGCGACTGGCGCGCAACGCTGATCGCAGCGGCCGCCATGCCGCTGTCGTTGATCCCGACCTTCTTCGTCATCTCGTTCTTCGGCTTCAGCCTCAACATCGTGACGCTGCTGGCGCTGACGCTGGTGATCGGCATCCTGGTCGATGATGCGATCGTGGAGATCGAGAACATCCAGAAGCGGACGCTGGCGGGCTATTCCCCGCTGCGCGCCGCGATGGAAGGCGCCGACGCGATCGGTCTGGCGGTGCTGGCGACGACGTGCTCGATCATCGTGGTGTTCCTGCCGACCTCGTTCATGGGCGGCATACCGGGGCAGTTCTTCATCGAGTTCGGCATCACCGTCGCCGTGGCGGTCGCATTCTCGCTGCTGGTGGCGCGGTTCGTGTCGCCGCTGATGGCGGCCTATTTCCTCAAGCCGTCCAAGGTGCACCGCGACGTGCGCAAGCTGCCGGCGTTCTACGAAGGCATGTTGGCTTGGGCGCTGCACCATCGCATCGTCGCATCGTTCATCGGCTTCCTGTCGTTCGCCGCGGCGATCGGAATCGTAGCGGTGCTGCCCAAGGGCTTCATCCCTATCGAAGACCCCGGCTTCATCCAGTTTTCGATCGAAGCGCCGCCGGGCACGACGCGCACGGACATGGAGCGGGCAGCGGTGCAGCTGAACGAGCTGCTGCACGCACAACAGGACGTCGAGCATGTCTTCATCGAAGTGGGCTCGACGGGCGCCAATGGCGATTTGACCACTGGCTCGGCGACGCTGGTGATGCCCGAGAAGCGCAAGCTCAAGACCGAGCAGCTCAAGCAGATCATCCGGAGCCAGCTGCACAAGATCCCCGACATTCGCGTGACCGCGCTGCTGTCCGGCGGCGGTCCTAGCGGATCGGAAGTCAACATCATTCTGGCGTCGGAAAACACTGCCGGCCTCGAGAAGGCCCAGCTCGATCTCTTGCGCGAAATGCGGCAGATGCCGGCGATACGTAACCCGCGCTTGAGCCCCGCGCCTCCAGGACCGGAACTGATCATACGCCCGCGCACGGAAGAGGCGTCGCGGCTCAACGTCGGCACCGACGCGATCGCCGCCGTGGCGCGGATCGCGACCACCGGCGATATCGAGGCCAACACCGCGAAATTCTCTGAAGGCAAGCGGCGGCTGCCGATCCGCGTACGTCTGCCGGAGGAAGTTCGAACCGACCTTGCCAAGCTGGCCGAGCTTCGCGTGCCGACGCGCGACGGCTCGACCACCACGCTGGGTGCGGTGGCCGACATCTCCTACGAGCAAGGGCCGAGCAAGATCCAGCGCCTCGCGCGCGAACGCCGCGCCGCGGTGGAGGCCGACCTCGCGCCAGGCAAGGCGTCCGGTGAAGCTGACGATGCGGTCAACGCCTCGCAGACCATGAAGAACCTGCCGCCGGACGTCGAGCGGGCGCGCATTGGCAACGATCAGGCCCAGGCCCAGATGTTCGGCGGCATCGTGATCGCGCTGATGGCGGGTGTCGCACTGATCTATTCGGTCATGGTGCTGCTGTTCAAATCGGTGTTCAAGCCGATCACCATCCTGGCCTCGCTGCCGCTTTCGTTCTCTGGGGCCTTCCTCGCGCTGCTGATCGCGCGCATGGAAATCTCCATGCCGGTGATGATCGGCTGCGTGCTGCTGCTCGGCATCGCGGCGAAGAACGCCATCCTTCTGGTCGAGTTTGCGATCGAGGCGCAGCACCGCGGCAAGAACACCTACGACGCCCTGTTCGAAGCCTGCCGCGAGCGGGCGCGCCCGATCGTGATGACCACGGTCGCCATGTCGGCCGGCATGCTGCCGACCGCGCTGGGGATCGGCGAAGGGGCCGGCTTCCGGCAGCCCATGGCGGTGGCGGTGATCGGCGGCCTGATCTCCTCAACCGTGCTGTCGCTGGTGCTGGTGCCGGTCGTGTATTCCCTTGTCGATGGTTTCGAGCGCTGGCTGAACCCATGGGTTGGCAAGCTTGCGACCAAGCGGTCGCCGGAAGACGACAATCTGCTGAACCCGAAGAAGCAGGCGCCCCCGCACGGCGCTGGCGACTGAGTCTGAGCCTGAGCCTGAGCAGGCGGGGCCTGACTAGGAGGGCTCCGTTTCGCCGGCGCGCGAGGCCCAGATCAGGCCGACAAACATCCCCTTCATCCTGGGCAGCAGGACGAGGCTGAGCCCGAGCACGAGCGCCGCGATCGCTGCGAACGGCAGAAGCGTCGCCTGGGCGTCGCGATTGGCGAACAGGAAAAACAGCGGCGACACGAGGTGGCCGACCAGCAGGATGGTCGCCCAGGCCGGGCCATCGTCGGCGCGGATGTCTCCGGTGCGTTCGCCGCAGCTGGTGCAGCCTTCGGCCTGGCGCAGATAGCCCGACATGATCCGGCCGCGCCCGCAGGCCGGGCACGCCAGCCGCAGCCCGCGTTTCATGGCGAGCCAGGCATCGCGTTTCGGTTCGGCAGGCGTTCCGGTCATGACGATGAATGTGGTGGCGGGCGGCAGGGGCGGCGATCCGGCAATTGGCCGCAGCGGCGCAGGCGCGCAGGGCTGGTCAGGTCTTCACGAATTTGAGGCCGGCCGCGCCGCGGGTCTCCCACATCACTTCGGCCCAGGTCTTGATGCGCAGCGTCGGTTCGGACAGCAGCACGTGGTCGCCCAGCGCCGCATCGCGCATGTATTCGATGCGGGCGCCGGTCTCCGAGATGTTCTTGACCACGACCGCGATGCGCTCGCCGCCGCGTGTGGTGATGGTGGCCTGCTTGAATGTAGGCTGGCGGGCGGCGCGCTTATTGTCCTGGTGGATGGTCGTGTAGGTCTTTTCTTCCGGCGGGGCGGAGCCGGAAATCTTCCGCATGCGATCGCCAAGCGGGTCGGGGGTGTTGTTGCCTGGCTTCTTGAACATCTGCGCCGCTGGTTCGCCCCAAGTCTTGGACCTTGCGCCGAAACATTAAGCAAATGCTTGAAGTAGAGCGCGATCGCTTGACCCTAACCCGCGCTGGTTTCGCGCGGGATTGCCGAGGAAAAGACTGTATTTGCGGGGAAATCAGCCAATCCGCGTCGACATGCCGCCGTCTACGGGCAGGGCCACGCCGGTAACGAATTTTGCCTCGTCCGAGCAAAGGAACAGGGCGGCGTAGGCCGTGTCCCAGCCGGTGCCCATCTGGCCCATGGGCACGCGGGCGTTTCTTTCGGCCCGCAGGGCGTCCTGCGATTTGCCCGAGGCGGCGGCGATTCCCGCGATCGCCATGGGGGTGTCCATCAGGCCCGGCATGATGACATTGCAGCGGACGCCGTACTTGGCGTTGCCCTGCGCGACGACGCTGGTGAGGCGGTTCACCGCAGCCTTCGAGACCTCGTAGGCGACCATGTGGTGGCCGGCGATGGCTGCCAACGACGAGATGTTGAGGATCGCGCCCGTGCCCTGCTGGCGCATCAGCGGCAGGACGTGGCGGATGGTGAGCATCATCGACCTGAGGTTGATGTCCATGATGCGGTCCCACGCATCTTCCTCGATGGCGTGAGGCGGAGCGTCGCCGCGGCCGGCGCCCACATTGTTGACCAGTATGTCGATGCGCTTGAGGCGGACGACGCCCTCGCGAGCGATGGAGATGCAGTCCGCCGAGCGCGTGACGTCGGCTTGGTACGCGAAGGCCTTGCCGCCTTCCTGCTCGATCATCGCGACGGTCTCCTGCGCGCTGTCGAGGCGCTTGTCGACGCACATCACCTCGGCGCCTTCGCGGGCGAACAGGATCGCCATGGCGCGGCCGTTGCCGATGGTCTCGCCGGGCGTCTGGCCGGCGCCGACGATGATGGCGGTCTTGCCTTCGAGGCGTCCTGTCATGAGAGGCTCACACGAATGCCTTGGTGACCTTGGTGCTTCTCTTGGTGGTCTTGGTGAGAACCCTGGTGTTTAGGTCTTCCTCGCGGCAGCCGCAGATTCAAACACCAAGACCACCAAGGTTTTTCACCAAGGTCGCCAAGAAGAATTCTTCAGTAACCCTTCAGATCCGGGTCCAGCGTCTGGCCCGGGTCGAGTTGCACGCCGAACGAGTTGAGGATCATCGACACCTGTGTGTACTGGCCGGCGGTGAAGACGAGGTCCATGCACTGGCGTTCCGAGAAGTGCTTGGCCAGTTCGGCCCACGAAGCGTTCGACACGAAGTGATCGCGGTTGAGGTCGTCCGTCGCCGCGATCAATGCGCGTTCCGCCGCCGTCCAGCCCTCCGCGCCCGCGCCGAGCTTGATGCGCTCGATCTCCTCGGCGTTGAGGCCGGACTGGAGGCCGATGCGGTGGTGCTGGGTCCACTCATAGCCCGACTTGCAGAGGTAGCCGACACGCAGGATCACGATCTCGCGGTCGCGGGGGGAGAGGCTGTTGCGTCCCAGCACATAGCCGCCCCACCACAGGAAGGCGCGGAGCGCGTCGGGGGAGCGGACGAGTGTGCGGAAGATGTTGAGGACGGATCCGTCCTTCTGCCGGGACTTGGCGAGGCGCTCGACCTGTTCGGGCGTGAACTCCAAATCCTGCAGCGGAGCGATGCGTGGCTTGGCGAGGCGCATGGGATCAGTTGCGGGCTGGTGCGGGAGTTGCGGGTGCAGGCGCGGCGGCCGGCGCAATCGGCGAAGCTGCGAGGGTCGGCGTCATGCTTTTTCTCCAAACGTCTTCTTATGGTCGTTCTGTAGCGCGCCGCGGGCGCTCGCGCTATCCCGCGCGGCGTCTGTCCGGCGCGGGCGCGCTGGAGGCGCGGCCGGTGATGTAGAGGAAACCGTCCTCGTCGACCCGCCCGATATCGCCCGTCGCGATGAAGCCGTTGTCGTCGCGCGGATCGCGCACACGCGCGCCGATCAGACCGCATTCCAGCGATCGCGGGGTGCGCGCCCAGATCTCGCCGACGAAATCCGGGGGCAGTCGGCGTCCGTCCGCGTCGCGAATCTCCACCACCACGCCGCGCAGCGGGCGGCCGCACGAACCCGGCCGTTCGTTCTGGCGGGTCGCCGGCATCAGCGTGATGGGGCCCGTCTCGGTCGAGCCGTAGGATTCGGAAAGGATCGGGCCGAACGCCGCGACGATTTTCGACTTCAGCGCCCACGACGCCGGTGCGCCGCCGATCATGAGATCCTGCAGCGACGAGCAATCGGCGGCGGCGATCGCTTCGGCGGGAAGGGCGACCATCTGCCGGAAGGTGTCAGGCAGCGCGGCCCAGTGCGTCACCCGCCGCCGGTCGATGGCCGCCAGCGCCTGCATCGGATCGAACGCGCGCATCATCGCGATGGCGCGGCCTGCGCCGAGCGTCGCCCAGAACTGCGTCGCGCCCCAGGTGCGGTGGAAGGGAACAGTGATCAGCGCCACGCCGGTTTCGACCGTCGGCGGACGCGAGACGGAAGCAGGCGCAGCCCTGCGGCGCGGAATCGCCACCGCCTGCGGAAGGCCGCCGGTTCCGGCAGACCAGGCGATCAGCGAAGGCTGCGAGCAGCCAAAACGGACCGGAGCGACAGGCGGGAGCAGGTCCCAGAAATTGAAAAAGCCTGGCCGCGCCACGTCCATCGAAGCGCGCAGGCGCAACGGCAGGCCATCGAGCCCCGCCACGATCGCGGCAGGGTCCGTGTCGCCGACGATGATCGCCGCGGCGCGCCCCTGGATCAGGCGTTCACGCAGGGCGCGCGCCGGCAAGTCGGGATCGAGCGACAGCAGCGGCGCGTCGATCTTGGCGGCGGCAAGGGCGATCACCGCCCATTCGAGGCGGTTGCGGCAACGGACCGCGATGACGTCGTCGCGGCCAAGGCCGCGCCCGGCGAAGCCTTCGGCCAAAAGGTCTGCGTACTCGTTCCAGTCGGCATAGCTCAGCAGGCTGCCCTCTTCGAACAGGGCAGGCTCTTCGCCTCGCGTCCGCGCCCAGTATTCCAGGCTGCGGGCGACCGGCTCTCTCCGGGCGCGGGCAACGTCCTGGTGCTGGGCGCCAGGGAACCGCGCACTCGCAACCGGGATACGTGATCGGGATCGATCAGCCACTGGAACATAACTCCACGCATCGACGCCAAAATGACCGACGCTTCAATCCGGGGCCCAGCGTCAGCTCCAATCTCACCGCCGTCCTTCGCTGGCCCTTTCCCAAGGAGGCCGGGTGCTCCTGGGCCGCATACGACTTACTTGCCTGGGAACAAGCAAGTAAGTACGGAGACGTTTCTGCAGACGCAATGTCGCGGCTTCCGCAGGGACCCGGGCGCCTCGCGCGCAGCGGGCTTCAGATTGACGCCGCGCCGCTCGCGCGGCACGGAAACGGTTGCGAAATCTCGGGAACAAGACGCGGGGATACGCCCTGCGCCGCCAGCACAACAGGACAAGCCCCATGACAGCCACGCTCACCGCCCCCGCCGCGCCGGCCGATGAAATCTCGGCCTACATCGCCGCCTCGACCAAGAAGGCCTGGGAGATCACCGGCCTCCCGGCCGGAACGCCGGTGAAGCCGATCAAGACCGTGGGCGTCATTGGCGCGGGCACGATGGGCGGCGGCATCTCGATGAATTTCGCCAATGTCGGCATTGCCGTGAAGATCATCGAAGTGCAGCAGGCCGCACTCGATCGCGGGCTCGGCGTCATCCGCAAGAACTACCAGAACTCCGCCGACAAGGGCCGCTTCCCTCAGGAAGAGGTAGGCGTGCGCATGGGCCTGCTCACCGGCTCGCTCAACCGCGCCGATCTCGCCGACTGTGACCTCGTGATCGAGGCGGTGTTCGAGGACATGGGCGTGAAGAAGGAAATCTTCGCGGACCTCGACCGGATCTGCAAACCTGGCGCGATCCTCGCCACCAACACCTCGGCGCTCGACATCAACGAGATCGCCTCGGTGGTGAAACGTCCGCAGGACGTGATCGGCCTGCACTTCTTCTCGCCGGCCAACGTGATGAAGCTGCTGGAAATCGTGCGCGCGAAGCATACGTCGGACACGGTGGTGGCGACGTCGATGGACCTCGCCAGGAAGATCAACAAAGTCGCGGCGCTCGCGGGCGTATGCCCCGGCTTCATCGGCAACCGCATTCTCTACAAGCGCGGCCTGCCGGCGGCGGCGCTGCTGAAGGCGGGCGCCATGCCGTGGGATATCGATGCGGCGTTCAACGCTTTCGGGTTCAAGATGGGCCCCTACCAGATGTCGGACCTCGCCGGCCTCGATATCGGCTGGAAGCCGGGCGCGAAGACCGCCAACCCGCTGCGCGACATGATCTGCGAGCGCACGCCGCGCCGCGGCCAGAAGTCGGGCGCGGGCTATTACGACTACGACGCCGCCCGCAACGCGACGCCCTCGCCGGAGGTCGCCGAGATCGTCAAGGAATTCGCCAGTCAGTCTGGCGTCGCCCCGCGCACGGTCAGCCGCGAGGAAATTCTCGAAGAGTGCATTTTCCCGATGATCAATGAGGGCGCGTGCATTCTCGAGGAAGGCATGGCCCAGCGGGCCAGCGACATCGATGTGGTGTGGCTGAACGGCTATGGTTGGCCGGCGGACAAGGGCGGCCCGATGTTCCTGGGCGATCGTATCGGCCTCGACCGCGTGCTCAGCGTCGTCGAGCGCGTGTCGAAAACCGTTCCTGAGGTGAAGGTGTCGAACCTGCTGCGTTCGATGGTGAAGGACGGCCGCAAGTTCGCCGACCTGCCGGGTCAGGCCCTCAAGGTCTGACTTTGTGGAGCGCCGGGCGCCTGCCCGGCGCCTTCCTTCAACGGCTACATTAGCTGAGGTTGAGCCAAAGAGCCGGGCAGGCGCCCGGCGCTCCCCTATTTGCGCGGCCGGCGCTACGCCGCTGCCGGCAAGGGCGGCGGCGGCTTGTGGAGCACGCCGAGGATGGCGGCGGCGATGATCGCGGGGATCAGCGCCAGCCAGGGCAAGCCATAGGCGCCGAGACCCGCAGTCGCCGAACAGCCCAGCGCCACGAATGTCTGGCCCAGCGCGGTCAGCACCGATCCGCCCTGGCGCCGCCGAACGAAATCGCGGCGCGAGCCGGGATTGCGGCGCCACAGGCCGATCAGCGCGGACGAGGTCGAAGCGGCGATGACGCCGGCAAGCGCCCATGCGCCGGCCCAGGGCGACCGCACCAGCAGCGCGATCAGCGGCAGGAGCATGGCGGCCCAGACCGGTGCGATTGCCGAAATCAGCTTGGCGCGGTCGACCGAGCTTTGCGTCACGGGCGCGGAAGCGATGAGGTCGGGCGCATCTTCCGCCGACACGGTGATCCAGATCAGGCTGCCTGACAGGGCGCTGGACAGCAGGGTAAGCGCCGGCGCGAAGGCCGGCTCCGTCAGCGCAACGCCGCCGCCCGGGCGCAGCAGCACGAAGCCCAGAGGCAGCAGGTAGACGATCTGCAGGCCGATCTGCGACAACAGGACAGGATCGCGCAGCAGCAAGCGGAACTCCTTGCGCACGACCGATTTCATGACGCCGCCGCGCACAGCCGCAACGCGGCCGTCCACCACCCGCTTGCGCGCGCCCATGGCGGAGGCTGCGGCTGCGTCGGCAACGAAGCTGCGGCTGAAGATGAAGACGCCGCCTGCGAACAGCGCGACCGCGGCGATAACCCATAGCAGCGTCGCGATGAGGTCGCCCGTCATGGCGCGCGCGGGAAAGAGCCACCAGGCGTGCGGGTCGATGTTGAGCCGTGCGACCAGCGCGGTCATCTGTTCCTGGTTCATCGGGCCGTTGGTTCCGCGCCCGTTTATGTTGAGATACTGGAAGCCGAGGAACACGGCCGCGCCCGCGACGGCCGAAAGAACCTGCGCCAGGACGCGCGTGTTCCTTGGCCCGATCAGCCGGAACAGGCCGGTGACGATCAGCAGGGCGAGTCCGGTCGCGGCGAACGCCAGCGTCAGCAGAAAGGCGATCGAGGACAGCCAGAGCGGCGAGGAGTAGATCGCCAGCCAGATCAGCGGCGGCCCCATCAATCCGGCATAGAGCGGCAGCGCGCCTACCGCGATGGCGCTCGACCGTACAATCAGCACGCGCCACGGCGAGACAGGCGAGGACAGCAGCAGGTCGAGATCGTTGCGCGTGTAGATCGCATCGACCGCGCCGAGGATGGCCTGGCTCACCATCACGGAAGTCACGAATGCGATGACGATGCTGACGCCGACGAGGGCGAGACCCGCGCCCATGCCCTGGTCGAAGGGCGGAGGCGGAATCAGCGGGCCGATCCGCTGGAACACCGCCCACGACGCCAGCAGCCAGATGCCGAGCAGGAAGGCGACAAGGATCAGGCCGCTCTTCGGGCGCATCTTGCCGCGCCGCCAATAGAGGCGCAGCTCGTGCCCCATCAGCCAGAGAACGCTGCCCGGCTTGCCGCGAAGCGAGCTCACGCGACCTGTCCTGCGACGGCGGCCACGACGCTGGCGGGGTCGGGGCTGGCGGTAAGCTGCAGGAAGACGTCTTCGAGCGAACGGCCCGCCGATCCCGCGCGCGCCTGAAGCTCGTCGAGGCGTCCCTCGATCAGCAGGCGCCCGTCCTTGATGATGCCGATGCGGTCGGCCATGCGTTCGGCGACTTCGAGAATGTGGGTGGTCAGGATCACCGCGGCTCCTTCAGTGACCTTGGTGCGGATCAGATCCTTCACCAGGCGCGAGGCGCCAGCATCGAGGCCGGTCAGCGGCTCGTCGAGCATCAAGAGCTTCGGATCGTGGATCAGCGCGCCGGCGAGCACCGCCTTCTGCTTCATGCCGCGCGAGAAGCTCTCGCAGCGGTCGTTGCGGTTGTCCCACAGGCCGAGCAGCTTCAAGAGGTCTTCCGCCTGCTTGGCCGCCGATTTGGAATCGACCCCCCACAGCCCGGCGACGAATTCGAGATATTCCCATGCCGTCAGCTTGTCATAGAGCAGCGGCTCGTCCGGCAGCCAGGCGATCAGGCGCTTTGCGGAAATGGGATCGGTGCGCGCATCGACGCCGAAAACGCCGATCTCGCCGGCATCGGCGGACAGAAGGCCGGCCACCATGCGCAGCGTCGTCGTCTTGCCCGCGCCATTAGGGCCGAGCAGGGCGTAGAGCTCCCCGCGCTGCACCTCGAAGCCGATGCCTTTCACGGCCTGCTTGCCGCCATAGCTCTTGGAGAGGCCGGAAACGCGGAGGGCAGTGGACATGGGGGCAGTGGACACGGGGGCGGCGGACACGGGGGCGGCGGACACGGGGGCGGTGAACATGGGGTCGGTGGACATGGGCCGGTCGAACTCCCCAAACCGTAAGCAGCGTTTCTAGCGGTCTTGCGCGGGTTCCACCAAACAAAACCCGCGTAAACAAACCCGAAACAAAACAGGCGGACCCGAGGGCCCGCCTGTTGATGTGGTTAGTCTGGATCCGTCTGCCTACTGGCCGACGCTCTGCTGGGCCTGGGCTTGAGCGATCCGGCGGTTGATGTTGCCGGTAACCGTGGCGAGCTCGGCTTCCGACAGGAACGAGTCCTTGTCGGTATCGAGCTTGTCGAAGTTGGCGCTGATCATCTGGCCCATGCGGCCCCGGACCTCGGTCTTGGCGACCTTGCCGTCCAGGTTGGTGTCCATGATGCCGATGCTGCGCGATGCTTCGAGGCGCTTCTGGTAGTCGTCCTTGCGGTTGGCGACGGTCTCGTCATCCCACCGGAAGCCGAGCGCGGTGTACTGCATCTCCTCGTGCGATTGCTCGCCCCAGGTGACGGTGATCGAAGGATCCGGGTTGGCCGGGTTGTTCTTCGAGTTGTCGTACTGATAGCGCGTGATCAGCTTCGTGCCCGGCTTGATCGAGATCGGCGTGGCGAAGTCATAGCCGCGCTGCCAGTTGAAGTCGTACTTCGGCAGCGAGACAATCAGCTTCTCTTCCTTCGCGCCCGGCTCGAGCAGCGAGATCGCCATGTTCTCGCCGCGGTAGTGAGCGTGCGGGAACACCGAGTAGAGCGTGGCCTTCTCCGGGAAGGAGATGTAGGCCATCTCTTCGTGGCGCGCCGTGTTCGGCGGGATGGTGATGCCGGCGTTCGCGATCACGGCCGAGCGGCGCATGATCTCGGGCGGGGCGTCCTTCGGATAGAAATAGAGGCCGACGCGGGTCGTCTCGACCGATTCCTTGCCGTACGGCGTGTAGTGCATCTGGAAGCGGAAGGTCTGGCCGGCCTCGACCCAGGTGCCGGTGCCCTTCGGATAGACCGTCGTTTCGGCGCCGACGGCATAGCCGCCCGCACCGTTCGACAGCAGGTGGTGCACGGCGCGGCGATCACTCGGCTTCACGGTGGAAGCGCGCAGCCAGCGGCCTTCGGTCAGCGGGTTCACCACGGTCGGGTTCTGGTAGTCGACGATGCCGGAGGCAGGCACCTTGAACGACGGCAGGGTGAGGACGAGGTCAGGCTCGCCGAGCTCCCACTCGGGCGCCGGCTTGGCGTTGATCTTCAGGAGATCGTCGCCAGCGCCGCGCGGAGCGCCCGCCTCGATCCAGTGCACCAGCGTCTGCTGGTCCTTGGCCTCGAGGTTCATGCTGCCTGCGAACTTGCCGACGTGCGGGTCGGCATTGTAAGGCGGCATGCGGTCGGTGCGGATCGCCTCGCGGATCATCGGGGCGAAGCCCTTGACCTTCTCGTAGCTGTCCATCGCGAACGGGCCGATGCCGCCTTCGGAGTGGCAGGCGACGCAGTTCTTGGCGAGCAGCGGGGCGATCTCGTTGGTGTAGGAGATCTTCGCGAAGTCAGCCGACTTGTCGCGCTGCGGGAAGGAGAGTTTCGGCGTGTCGATCTTGGCGGTCGAGACCTTCACAGCCTCGCCCGAGACGAGGCTGGCGACCGCGTCGGACACATAGGCCTTCTTGACCTTCGCATTGGGCTTGGCCGACTTGCCGGCAAAGCGGTCGTCGATCGGGCCATGATAGACGATCTTCCAGGTCTTGGGATCGATCACGAAGGCTTCGCCGACGCGGCTGACGCCCAGGCTTTCGCCGATGAGCTGCGTGTCGTCGATCAGCACCGGCAGGTCGAGGCCGAGCGTCTTCATCTCGGCCGCGATGGTCTCGCGGTTGTCGGCGGCGTTCGAATTGAGCAGGAACACCGGAACGTCTTTCGCCGCGTAGGCCGCCTTGAGGGCCTTCAGCGCGGGGGCGGCGTCACGGATGTTCTGCGATCCGTTCTGCGCGGCGACGATCACGATCGCCGGCGAGTTCTTGTAGTAATGCAGCTCGTGCGCCTTCGACGCCTGATCGACCAGGCGGAAGTTGTCGGCGCGCTCGGCCACCTTCACCTGTGTGACGGTTCCTGCAGCGCTCATGGTCTGCGCGTAGGCGACGGCGACAATGCCGCCAAGCGCCGTGGTGGCCAGCACGGCGGCGATCAGTTTGCGTTTCATCAAATGCCTCCCCGGGGAGCAACAAAGCTCTCTTGCGAGTCGGTGACATGCCGCCCGCACATGAAGGTTCCATACAGAAAACAGGGGGTTTCGGCAATCTAGCGGGGCGTTTGCCGGGGTCACGTAGCCGTTAGCGCAGTCGGCCGTTGGCGTAGCGACATGGCCGCTTTATTCGGGATTCGTGGTGACGTAGGCGTTAAGGCGTGCGCGGTGGTAGTTCTGCGGAGCGCCGGGGTGAGACGCGGAGCGTCGAACGCCCGGCAAGCTTATCAGCGAACACCGGACTCGCGGGTTGGCCGGGCCGGGCAGCGCCCGGCGCTCCCACTTTCGACGCGTTCTTCTTCGCTCGAGCCGCGGCGCCTAGTCCGCGTCCATCTTCAGCGCCGCGACAAAGGCTTCCTGCGGGATCTCCACCTTGCCGAACTGGCGCATGCGCTTCTTGCCCTCTTTCTGCTTGTCGAGGAGCTTGCGTTTGCGGCTGGCGTCGCCGCCATAGCATTTGGCGGTCACGTCCTTTCGCAGGGCCGAGATGGTTTCGCGCGCGATGACCTTTGCGCCGATCGCGGCCTGGATCGGGATCTTGAACATCTGGCGCGGGATCAGCTCCTTCAGCTTCTCGCACATCGCCCGGCCGCGCGTTTCGGCGCGGGCGCGGTTGACCAGCATGGACAGCGCATCGACCGGCTCGTCGTTGACGAGGATCTGCAGCTTGACGAGATCGCCCTCGCGGCGGCCGACCTGGCTGTAGTCGAAGCTCGCATAGCCTTTCGAGATCGACTTCAAGCGGTCGTAGAAATCGAACACCACTTCGTTCAGCGGCAGTTCGTATTTCACCATGGCGCGGGCGCCCACGTAGGAGAGTTCCTTCTGGATGCCGCGACGGTCCTGGCACAGCTTCAGGATGCCGCCGAGATATTCGTCGGGCGTGAAAATGGTGGCTTCGATCCACGGCTCGTGGATTTCGGCGATCTTCACCACGTCCGGCATGTCGGCCGGGTTGTGCAGCTCCATCACCGAGCCATCGGTCATCCGAATCTCGTAGATCACCGACGGCGCCGTCGCGATCAGGTCGAGGTCGAACTCGCGGCTCAGGCGCTCCTGGATGATTTCAAGGTGCAGGAGGCCGAGGAAGCCGCAGCGGAAGCCGAAGCCCAGCGCGGCGCTGGTTTCCATCTCCCAGGTGAAGCTGGCGTCGTTGAGGCGCAGCTTGCCCATCGCCGCGCGCAGGTCCTCGAACTTCGCGGCGTCGACCGGGAAGAGGCCGCAGAACACGACGGGCTGCACTTCGCGGAAGCCAGGGAGGGCCTGCTCCGCCGGCTTGCGTTCGTCGGTGACGGTATCGCCGATCGAGCAGTCCGCCACGGTCTTGATCGACGCGGTGAAGAACCCGACCTCGCCCGGCCCAAGTTCATCGACGTCAATCAGCTTGCCGGGCCGGAACACGCCGACGCGGTCGAGTTCGAAATGAGCGCCGGTCTTCATCATCTGGATCTTCTGGCGCTTCTTCAGCGAGCCATCCACGATACGCACGATGACGACGACGCCGAGATAAGTGTCGTAGTACGCATCGACCAGCAGGGCCTTCAGCGGCGCATTGACGTCGCCGGTCTTCGGCGGCGGCAGGCGGGTGACGATGGCCTCAAGCACGGTGTCGACGCCAAGACCCGTCTTGGCTGAAATCTCCAGCGCGTCGCTGGCGTCGATGCCGATCACATCCTCGATCTGCTGCTTCACGCGACCGACTTCGGCGGCCGGAAGGTCAACCTTGTTGAGGACGGGCACGATCTCGTGGTTTGCGTCGATCGCCTTGTAGACGTTGGCGAGCGTCTGGGCCTCGACGCCCTGGGAGGAGTCCACCACCAGCAGCGAGCCTTCGCAGGCCGCAAGGCAGCGCGAGACCTCGTAGGCGAAGTCGACGTGGCCGGGCGTGTCCATCAGGTTGAGGACGTAGTTCTCCCCGTCCTTGGCCTTGTAGTCGAGGCGCACCGTCTGCGCCTTGATGGTGATGCCGCGTTCCTTCTCGATATCCATCGTATCGAGCACCTGCTCGGTCATGTCGCGCTCGGCGAGGCCGCCCGTCATCTGGATGATGCGGTCCGCCAGCGTCGACTTGCCATGGTCGATATGGGCGATGATCGAGAAGTTTCTGATCTTGTTCCGGGGAGTCATGCCGCGGCGTCTAGCAGAAGGCCGGTTTGGGGCCAAGCGGACCGGCGAATCGGGGTGCACCCCGTTCGCTTCTCACACGTTTTTCGGCGCGGAGGAGACCGAATTCATGTTTTCCCAACCCCGTATCGTTTCGCGCCTTCTTTCGCGCGGCAATGGAAGCAGGCGGCCGCCAGCCGGGCGATCCGCCGCCGCAGCCGGCCAGCCGGCTTTATTCCTGTCACGGCGCCAAGGCGATCGACCTGGACGGCGCCCGCTCCGGACGCGGCCGGCGTCACCGACAAATCTTAACGGCTGAGCCCGTCGATGGCATGGACGTTGCGCTGCGCCGTACATGGTTCATCCGCTCCTTGCACGCGTGAAGCGAATTTCGCCGGAGATGGCCGGCGTGATCTCCTCGCTCGCCTCGCTGGTCATCCTCTCGGTTATCCTGACGATCTACTCCGTCGTGGCGGGCCCGCAACAGCAGGCGGCAGCGAAGGCGACCGCCTCCCATGAAACGCCCGAGCAGCTCGCCGCACGCGATGCGCAAGCCGTCGAGCCGCAGGAAACTGCCGCCGAACATCCGGCCCCCGAGCTTGCGCCCGCTGAGGCGTCTGTCGCGCCGGCCCCGCGCGATTCTCTGAAACAGCAGGGCGAAGCTTTCGTCGACCATTTCAAGGGCGCCGATCTGCACGAGCGCTGGAGCGCCGCCGACGGCTGGTCGAACGGCGACTGGACCGAGAATGACTGGCGCGCCAGCCAGATGAGCTTCACGCCTGACGGCCTGCGCATCACGCTGGCCAAGGCGCCTGAAGGGTCTCAGAAGCCTTTTATGGGCGGCGAGCTCCGCACCAACCAATTCTATCGCTACGGCTATTTCGAAGCCCGCATGCGCCTGCCGCGCGATCCCGGCCTCGTCATGGGCTTCTTCACCTATGCCGGGCAGGACGGAAAGACGCGACCGCACGAGATCGACATCGAAATTCTCGGCCGCAACACCAGGCGCACAGAGCTGACGCTGCACCAGGGCGGCGGCGCCACTGACGCCCAGGTCGTACTGCCCTTCGACGCCGCCGACGGTTTCCACACCTACGGATTCGACTGGCAGCCGGGCGCCGTGCGCTGGTATGCCGACGGCAAGCTGATCCACGAAGAAACTGGCGGCCGCGCCGCCCGGATCACGCGCCCGCAACAGCTGATGATGAGCCTGTGGGCCAGCCGCGAACTGCGCGCATGGGTCGGCGAACTCGACCCGTCCCGCGCACCGTGGTTCCTCGATATCTCCTGCGCCGCCTACGCGCCGAAATATGCCGGCAAGCCGCTCTGCACGAACTAGGCGCGGCGGCCGACGAAGGCGCTGGTCGCCACCTCGCGCACGACATTCCCCGAAAAGCTCTCCGCCGCGATGCGCCGGACTTCCGACAGCAGCCGGTCGCGCGTCTCCTCAGGCGCCATACGCACGCGTGAGAACGTGCCGTAGAGCGCGGCAAGTCTTTCCGGCGTAAACGACACCGTCGTGCGGAACAGCCTGTGGCGCACATCTACGAACCCCGCAGCGCGCATCTCTCCCAGCCGCGACTTCACGTCCAGCGCAAAGGCGGGGCGCGATGCAGTCTTCTCAGACTCTTCTTCCAGCCCGTCGAATAGATGCGCTGTCGCCTGGTCGAACGCATCGAGCTGCGCAGGGTCGTGAAACACGTTCCACCACATTGCGAAATGCCCGCCAGGCTTCAGCGCTGCGATGATCTTGGCAAAGCTCTTCATGCGCGGCAGCCAATGGAACGCCGTGGCGCAGAAGCCGAAGTCGAACGCGTCGGCGGCAAGCTCGGCGTCCTCGAAGCGCTGCACCGCAATCTTCACGCGCGCGTCTGCGACCCTGCCGAGATAGTGCGCCAGCAGCTGATCCGGCTCGATCGCGAGAATGGAGCGAACGGGCGTGGCGAGGATCGGCAGCGTCGCATGACCTGTGCCCGCGCCGATCTCGAAGCATTCCGACGCCCCGCCAAGGCCGCATGTCTCGCGCAGCCAGTCGAACAGCTCTGGCGGATAGCCGGGGCGCGCGGCGTCGTAGGCGGCTGGATCGGCGCCGAACTTGCCGCGCCCCGGAGATGTGTTGATCGATGCCAAGGGCGGATCCCGGACTTCCGTGCGCCAGCCTGACTAGGCGGTCCGGACGATCATGACCAGCACGAAGCGGCTTGGGGCCGTCTCAGCCCTGGCTGAGCGCCAGGGCGATGGACGCGTCGATCGCCTTCAGCGTCTTGGCGCCATCGTATCTCCCATAGACCGCAATGGGCGTTCCGCTGCGATTGAACACGTAGAGCCGCGGCAGCGTGATTGGCAGGGCCCCGCCAAAGGCGATGTAGGTCGGCTGCGGATCGCCTCGCAGCTGGGTGAAATTCACGCGGCCTTTCTTGAAGAATTTCTCCATCCTCGCTTCGTCGCGGTTCTCCTCGACATTGATGCCGATGATGTCGAGCTGATCGGCTGCGTGGGCCGCGCGGACCTTTGCAAGATGCTGCGCTTCCAGGATGCATGGCCCGCACCAGGTGGCCCACAGGCTGATCACGGTTGCGCGGCGCGGCTGGACCTCGGCGCCCAGCGTGGTCGCCGCGCCGTCGCCGCGCGTCAGCGCCAGCGAGCCGAGTTCGGAAAGCGGGCGGGGCAGGGGCGTATCGCCCTTCTTGGCGAAGGCGGGACCTGCGACGGCGACCGCGCCAACCGCCAGCACCAATGATCTGCGCGTAAGCACAAAGCCCTCCCACATCTTGCAGGAGACATATCTGACTGTTCAGCTGAATGCATTCTGAACGTCAAAGCTCACGGCGCGAATGTCGAGCGCGCTGTGATGCCCCAGAAGCCGTCGCGCAGCTCGATGATGTAGAGCCCGTCATAGCGCGCGTATTCCGACCCGTCGGGATGATAGCGTGCGAAGCTTGCGAGCATGTGGGCCTTGCTGGGGTCGCACTGGATGATCTTCCGGCTGGTCCAGCCGCTGCGCGCCCAGTTCTCCTCCGCCAGAATCCCGAAGATGTCCTCCTGCTGGCCGGGGCCCGTGAGGACGTGGAGCGGATACATCGAAATGCGGATGTGCGGGTAGTGGAATGTCGCCTCGAGCGCGGCCATGTCCTTGGCGTTGAAGGCGGCCATGAACTTGTCCATGACCTCGTTGGCCGGCGTCGATGCCGGGCACGAAGCGAAGTCGTCTGCTTTCGGCGCGCAGCCCGCGCAGGCGAAGAGGATGACAAGCGACGCTGAGGCGAAGCGCAAGTTCATGGCGCGAAGCTGGAGCGGCCAGTGATGCCCCACTTCCCATCCTTGAACTCGATGATGTAGAGGGAGTTGAACTGCGAAAGCACCGTATTGTCCGCGCGATAGCGGATGAAGTTCGTCAGCATGTGAGCCTTGGTCGCCTCGCACTGCACGATGCGGCGGCTTGCCCATGCCGAATGGTCCCACCCCGACGCGATCAGGCGCGGGAAGGTGTCGCGCTCGGTTCCCGCCTGCGGGATGATCGTGACATTGCCGCTGGCGATGCGGATGTGCGGAAAGTTGTAGGTCGCCTCATGCGCCGCCTGATCGCGCGCGTTGAAGGTTTCCATGAACCTGTTGGTCACCGCATAGGCCGGCGCATAGGCAGGGCAGGATGCGAACTCGCTGTCGCTCGCCGGGCTGACCGAGGTCGTGGCGCAGGCGGCCAGCAGGGCGGCGGAAAGAACGGAAAGAGCGGAAAGGGCGGCCGGTTTCATCATAGCGGCTTGCACGCCTCCGCGAGCCAGGCGCGGTCGGCCAGCGGCAGCAGCGGGCTCACCTCGGCCAGCACGCGCGCATGATAGCGGTCGATCCACGCCCACTCCTGTTCGGTCAGCAGGCCCGGCAGGATCAGCCTGCGGTCGAGCGGCGCCAGCGTCAGCGTCTCGAAGCCCATCATCTCGCGGTCGCCGCCGGGAATGGCTTTGGGCTCGGTCACATACTGCAGGTTTTCGATGCGAATGCCCCACGCTTCGGCCTTGTAATAGCCGGGCTCGTTCGAAACGATCATGCCGGGTTCGAGCGCAACGGTGTTCCCGACTTTCGAAATCCGGTGCGGGCCTTCGTGGACGCCGAGATAGCTGCCGACGCCATGGCCGGTGCCATGGTCGTAATCGACGCCGCCCTCCCACAGGGCGAGCCGCGCCAGCACGTCGAGCTGCGATCCGGTGGTGCCTTTCGGGAAGCGCACGCGGGCCAGCGCGATGTGGCCCTTCAGCACGCGCGTGTTGCGCTCCTTCATCTCCTCGGTCGGCTCGCCGACCGCCATGGTGCGCGTCACGTCCGTGGTGCCGTCGAGATACTGGCCGCCGCTGTCGAGCAGGAACAGCGTGCCTTTCTCGAGCTTGCGGTTGGTCTGCGTGTCGGGACGATAGTGGTTGATCGCGCCGTTGGGGCCGGCGCTGGAGATGGAGTTAAACGACAGGTCCTTGAGCTCGCCGGTCGCCTCGCGGAACTCCTCGACCTTCTTGGCCGCGTCGATCTCGGTCACGTCGCCGGTCTGGCCATGCTCCTCGAACCAGTGGAGGAAGCGCGACAGCGCCGCGCCGTCGCGGCGGTGCGCCTGGCGCGAGCCTTCGATCTCGACCGAGTTCTTCCGCGCGCGCGGCAGCGTGCAGGGATCCTGCTGGCGAACGATCTTCGCTCCTGCCTTGTCCAGCGCGCCGAAGAACCAGGACGAAGCCAGCGCCGGATCGAGGCCTACACGCTTGTCGTGCAGCTTCGCCATGCGCCGCTCGAGTTCGTTGGACGAGCGCAGCGAGACTTCATTGCCGAGATGCGCGCCGAGTTCCGATCCGATCTTGCCGGGCGAGAGGAACAGCTCCGCCTGCCCGTCGGCGTAGAGGAAGGCGCGGCCCAGCGGCAGCGGCGTGCGCGAGACGTCGCCGCCCCGCACGTTGAACAGCCACGCGATGGAGGCCGGCGAGGTGATGACGGCGGCGTCGACGCCGGTGTCGGCCAGCGACTTGCCGATGCGCGCACGCTTGGAAGACGAGCTTTCGCCGGCATAGACAATGTCGTGCGGGACGACATGCGCCGTGGGCTCGCCCGGTCGGTCTGTCCAGGCCGCATCGATCGGGTTCTTTTCCGTGGCGACAAGAACGGCGCCCGCTTTTTTTGCGGCTTCCGTCAGCTTGTCGAGCGCATCCGGCGAAACGACGCGCGGATCATAGCCGATCTTCTGTCCAGCCAGCGTCTGCTTGCCCAGCCACGCGAACGGGCCGGGATCGACAAGATCGCCGACTTCGAAAATCTTCGGCGCCAGCTGCTGCTTCACCTGCAGGGTGTAGCGGCCGTCGACAAAGACGATGGCGGATTTCTGGAAGATGAAGGCGGCGCCGGCCGAACCTGTGAAGCCCGTCGCCCACGCCAGGCGCTCATAGCAGGCCGGCAGGTATTCGTTCTGGTACTCGTCGTCATGCGGAATGTAGACGCCGTCGAGCTCCATGGATTTCATGGTCGCGCGCAGCAGCGGAAGGCTCGCCCGTCCGACCGCCGGGCCTCCGATCACTTCATATGTCTGACGCATCTGCACACCTGACGATGAGAGCTAGAAATGACACCGCGCGCCGCTTCGCGGCAAGGCCGGCAGGCGGGCGCCTGCCCCTATTTTGTCGCGGCTAACTGGCGCCAATTCGTTACAGCCCAATTCTTGACGGGACGGGCGTAAGTCAGCGTCGACCAGCCATTGATCCGGCGGCGGTTCACCAGCACCAGCCCTTGTCCCGCATAGGCCGCTTTCACCTGAGGTTCCTGATGTGTCAGGAGACCGGAGAGGATCACCCGGCCGCCGGAACGCACCAGTTTCGCGATGTCAGGCGCAAGGCCGACCAGCGGCTTCGCAAGAATGTTGGCGAGCACGAGGTCGTAGGGTCCGCCGTTGCGGATCATCTGGTGGTCGGCGCCGCGCGCGTAGAGAAGTTTGAGGCGCCGCCCCGCAGCGTTGTTCTTCGCGTTTTCCTTGGCGATGCGGATCGAGTCGAAATCGAGATCGCTGCCCAGCGCGCTGGTCGCGCCAGCCTTCACCGCAGCGATGGCGAGCACGCCCGAGCCGGTTCCGATGTCGAGCACTTTCCCCAATGGGCCACGGCGCGAAAGAAGCGCAAGCGATTCAAGACAGCCCTTGGTGGTTCCATGATGTCCCGTGCCGAAGGCGGGCCCGGCCTCGATCCACACCGGTATCCGGCCGCCCCGCACGCCGGCGAGTTCGTGCGCTCCCGCCACGACGAACCGCCCGGCATGGACAGCGGGAAGTCCCGAAAGGCTTTCGGCCACCCAGTCCTTGTCGTCGAGCTTCTGCACCGAGGGGCGCGCATTGGGGCGCTGCCGCTCGATGATCGCAGCCGTTTCGCTGGCAAGATCTTCCGACGTGCAGAAGGCGTCGAGGCTCCACGACACTTTGGAGACTTCCTCCACCGACACAGCGGAGGCGGGCGAGGGGTCGAGATTGGCGAGGAAATCCGACAGCCGCTCGGCTTCGGCGCGATCGAGCTGGCAGTGCACGCGATACATGCGTCGAACCCCTGAAACGCGGGCCTTATAGGCGGGGCGCGGGCGTGTGAACAGACACGCCCGCCTCGCCATGTTCACAACTGGAAATTGTCACGCGAATCCGGCTTCAAAGCGCGGCCTGAAGGCAGGACCTGATGACTGGGGCTGCGAGCAGTCGCCGCGCCCGACGCCGGCATTGGCCGGGCGAAGGGGCGCGGCTTCTTCGGCTGCCGGCGGACCTCCGTCGAGCGGCGTCGGGCGGGCAGGCGAGTTCTGCTGGACCCAAATTTAATCCCGCTCCGGAAAGAGTCACGAGGGACTCGCCCCCGAGGTGAAGATTCTTTTCCGCCGCCGGCGATGCTCACAGCCCTGCACACAAAAAACCCGCCCGCTTCTGTCGAGGCGTACGGGGCTGTTGTTCAACTCTGGCGGGTCGGCCCGGTTCGTGGCCGCGGGACTAGCCGTGGCGGTTGTCCCGGTCCTTGTGCTGATCGCCGCCCTGCCGACCGGGACATTGGACCCTGCTCGGCTTTCAGAACGCGCAAAGCCGGCCGTCCCCGTAGCGCGGGGACAAACCGGTCCGCTCCCAGCCCCGTTCCGCCGGCTGATCCGCGTCGGTGACGTAGGAGCTCAGCCCTGTTCAGGGTCGTCCAGCACCGGCGTTTGGGCCTCGGCCCTTTTCGCTGCGGATTCCGGGGCCGCGCCGCCGCTCCAGCGATACTGTTCGGTCGCGGCCGGCTTGGGCCGCATGTCGAATGTGCGCTTGTGATTGGGTTTGTCACCCGGCTCGGGCGAATTCGGCGGGCGCGCCTTGCCGAGCGGGTAGGGTTTTTTCGGTGCGAAGGCCATGACGGCGGCTCCCTGGCGCAAAGCCAAAGGGAAATCCTCCCGCCGGACGCACCTCTATATAAGGATAGAGACGCCTCGTTTCAATTGATCAGTTCCGCGCACCTCTACCATCCGCTACCGCCTATCCCGGCGAAAGCCGGCAACCAGGGCAGGCCACAAGGTCTGGTCTGACCTTGAAGCTGCAGCCGAAATCCCGTTGCTAGGTTTGCTAAGGGCGCCGCGCTATTCCTTCGTCACCACCGCCTTGTTCACCACCACCGCAACCTTCGGCAGCTTGCCGGGGAACGGCCCGCCTTCCGGAGCGCGCTCGACGGCTGCGATGGCCTCCGCCACTTCCATGCCGGCGGTGACATGGCCGAACGCCGCATAGCCGGTGGTGTTCGGCGGCGCGCCCGGCGTGGCGTTGAGGCCGGAGTTTTCGGCGAGGTCGATGTAGAACGTCGATTGCCCGCTGTTCGGATCGTCGGCGTGCGCCAGGCCCACAGCGCCGCGGGCATGCCTGTTGGCGTCTGTTTCGAGCGCCACCGGCGGCAGTTTCGGCGCGCGATACTCGTACTTCGCATCGAGGTCGCCGAGCTGGATGAGGAAGCCCGGTTCGATGCGATAGAAGGCGGCGCCGTCATAGTGCCCGGTTTTCACAAGGCCGAGGAATTGCGCCGACGTCTTGGGCGCGCCCACCGTGTCGAGCGTGATGACGATGTCGCCCATCGTGGTCTGCAGCGTCACCTCTGGGCCCGTCCAATGCGATATGGGCGGGCTTGTGGGCTGGGGCGTTGCAGGCGGCGTCTGCGCCGTCGCGGCCGCGTCGAGCGCGAACAGCATGGTCGCAAGGGCCAGGATTCGTTTCACGGACTCACCTCTGTCTGGGGCGCCGCGAGCCTAGCATCGCAGCCAGCCCGGCCAAGCAGGCAGGCCGGCTGGCGCATTCTCCCGGCCCTCGAAACAAGGCGTCAGGCGCTATGGTCGGAAAATCGAGCCCGCAGGCCTATTCGTCGCGCAGCAGCGGCTTCGTCGCCGGGCGCAGGCCATGGCGGCGGGGGGTGCGCTGTTCGATGGTCAGCGGGGTGTCGCCCTTGGCGGCGGCTGCGGCGGCGTTGCGCTCGCGCATGGCTCTGGCGGGGTCGAACGGACGGCGGTTGTCTGGCAATTTGGCCATGGCGGCGAGCTTTCGTTTCTGGATCTCGATCGAGCGAAACGCTGGCGCATCCGGAATTCCGCGCTGCGAGTATAGCACGGATAGCCGCAATAGGGTGAGGTTTGTGCGGTAGGCGACCCTGCCGGCTCCTTAACCAGCTTTCACTCGCCTCTTCCGCGCTGTTCCTCCAGCTCGGACAGCGTCTGCTCGAAGCGCTGCAGCTGCTTTCGCATGCCGGCGACGGTGTCGGGCAGGGCGCCGGGCTGGTTCTTCGGTCCCCAGGCGGGACCCTTGGGCGCCGACTTGCCGGGCTCGCCCTTGTCGATCGCCTCGTTGAGGCGGGCGATCTGAGCCTCGTGCCAGGAGATGTCGTCGTCCAGCTTGGCCATGTGGATCTTTCAGGCGGGCCCCGCCCGGCAGCGATGACCGGGCGCAGGCAGCGGCGTCAGCGCTTGTTGGGGTGGTCGTTCTGAAGCTGCTTCTGTTCCAGCTTCCTGTCGCTCGGGCGCGAGGTGTTGGTGCGCACGGCGTATTGCTGGATCTTGTTGGCGTCGCTGGCTTGCTGGGCCTTGGTTTTCGGCCGCTGGGCTTCGGTCTTCGAAGGGGGATTGGACATGAGGTCTCCTGCGCACGCCAGCTTCGGGACATCCCGCCGTTGCGCACGCGCGCCACGGCGTGCGCCCAAAAGGCCCGCACAGCAACCCGGCCAGCGCAGTCTTATTTGCGCCGGCCGCCTTGGTTTGGACTTTGTCGGGGAGAGCCAGGGTTCTTCAGTTCGGCTGCAGCACTGTGGCCCCTGACGGCGCCTCCTGTAATAGCCGCATCGAAGCGCGAATACGGGGGCGCTCCCCGTCGCACCGCCTGGCCGCGACCTCGGCCGTGTAGGATCTCAGCCCGCCGTAAGGCACTGCGCGGCGGCTTCCTCATAGGCGATGCGAGCCTGATTGCCGACGGTGATCGCTTCCCCGTCGATGACGACGGGTATGCTGTCGCCCTCTTCACTCTCGATGACGAGCGTGTCGGCCGCAACAACGGTGACGTCCGGCGCGCTGCGCCAGTCGGCGACGAACGACGACCAGACGACGGACAGCGCCGACAGGGCGGATGGGTGGGACAGGGCGGCCACTTCCATCCGGCCGTTGTGCGACAGCGGGCCAACCAGGGCGCCGATGACGCTGGTGGTGGGCAGGCGCTTGTCGGCGAAGCTGTAGACGTCGGTGTACCGGGCGATGAGATGCATGTTGTGCAGGGCGTCGAGCGCCGCGCCGACCTGGGAAGCGATCTTCCCGACATCGCCGTGGCGAAGGCTCTCGCGCGCTTCGGCGAAGCGGACGGGCGCGCCCGCCAGCATGGCGCAATAGAAAGGCTCGCCATTGATCTGGCCGGCGGGGAGGATGCGCTTCAACGGAGTCGCCATCACCTTTCCGAGGATCTCCTGCCATGGCCGGGCCCCGTGCAGGGATTTGGAGAGCAGGTTCATCGTACCGCCCGGAAGCAGCAGCAGGTTGGACGCGCTTCGGCCGGCGACCTTGAGGGCGGCCCGATGCGTGCCATCGCCGCCCCAGACGATCAGGAAGTCCGGCGCCCGTCTGACCAGCTCCCGGATCTGGCCGTCGCCGGCCCGGAAATCGACTTCCACGATGTTGGCGCCGCTCAGCGCCGTCGGCTTCAGGGCCCTTCGCATGCGGTCAGCGCCATCGGCGGTTACGCTGCCGGCAGCAGGATTGATCAGAACCACGGCTTTCATGTCGGCGGTCTCTGTCGAATGTCGTCAGGGCGTGGGGCCGGCTGGCCCTTGCACAAGCGAAAGCGCGACCGGGCAGCCGGAACGCGATCAGAATGGCTGGCTCTGTATAGAGCATCTAGCAGGCCGACCGGTCAGCTATTTTTCGCCGCCCCGATCACACGCCCCCTAGCGTCGCTATTTCATGTCGCGCAATCGGCCGCTTGTGTTGATCTGGGTCAACCGCTCCGTCCGGGGCTGGCGCATCCTGGACGAAACGAACTCCGCCGCGGCGCCGCGCCGCGCGGCGCTGTGACGATGACGCCGCGCGCGACGACGCTGATGGCGACGCATGCGGCGAAAAGGAGGAAGAGGAGAGAGAAGAGGGAGGAGATGAAGTCGGCGGCTGCGCTGCCCGGACAGCGTTCGGGCTCAAGCGCTGGCGCGCGTGGCGCTGCTCCGGCGTCCGCCCCCAGCGGCGGCCGGAGCTTCGCGTGGTCTAGCGGCGGCGCAGATTGTCCGGCTGGAAATCGCCCTGGTCGCTGTCGCCGATGTGGCGGAGCGGCTGGTTGCGGTCGAGCTGGACGGCCGAGCCGAGAATGTTGACGTTCGAGCCGATCGCGCCGCGCGGCGTGTCGTTCACGAAGCCATCGGGGTCGCTGCCGAACACCGCTTCATGCAGCGGCGAATGGGCTTCGACATGGTCCTTGATCGCGTCGGACTTAGGTGCGTCCGCCTTGGGGTCGTTCGGATTCGACATGTGCAGGTCTCCTCTGTCCGGCTAGTCCTACTCCATTGTGAACGCATGGGGAATATCGGCCCGCCGCAAAGGCGCAGGCCGGGACGCACATTACGGCCCAAGCCGGACGGGGCCGGGCGCGCTGCCTGAAAAACGCGCATTTCGTTGCGGAATGGCGCGCCCGTCATTAACCGGTGCGGGCGGCTATTCGCCCCGCTGCTCGCCGCCGGTCTGCCCGATGCCGAGCCTGTCGTTGCGGCGGCCGCCCTCCAATATGTTCCACAACCCGTAATTGCCCTCGTGGCAGGCATATTCGTAGGTGCGGTCCTTGAGCCGGGTCAGCGACATCTGCCCGCGATAGACTGAGGTGTAGACGGCGGGGTCGTTCACCTCGAACTCGTAGAGGATCTGGTCGTCCGAGATGCGCGTGAAGCGCTCCGAGATCTCGCCCTTGTCGGAGACGAACGCGCCGGAGCCGGGCCGCAGGCCCCTGGTCTCGACCACCATGGTGTCGCCGTCCCAGCGGGCGACCGAGTGGCCCATATACCGGTCCGCTGAGCGATCGCTGAACTTGCCGCCGATCGGGGCGATGCGCGTGTCGTGGATCATCTCGGACATCACCACGAAATTGTCCTTCGTCTGCACGATCTGGAAATTGTTGTTGTAGAGATAGTTGCCGAATGGCGGGCCGTTGGTGCCGATGACGATGCAGCGCTCGGACATGCCGCGCTCTTCGGGATTGTCGAAGCCCGAGCCCCGGCGGCCCTGGCCGGATGCGGCGCGCAGCTTGCGGCCTTCCTCGGTCAGGCCCGGCGTGCGGCCGTCGACGGGGAAGGTGATGTAGGACGAGCGCAGCTCTCCCTTGATGTTGATCACCGCGTTGCCCGGGTCGGTATAGGCGACGTCATAATTGCCGACGCCGGGAAGCGGCTTGCCTTTTTCCGGCGCGCCGAGTTTCGGATCGACAAAGGCGCGCTCCGTCTTCAGGCGCACGTTGAACAGGGCGCGGCCTTCGAGGCTGGCGGCCTGCTCGTCATTGATGATGAGGGGATAGCCGTTCGGCCGGTCCATGCGCGAGACCGAGGCGTTGGTCCAGAAGCCCTGCAGGTCCGGTTTGCCGGAGCTGTCACGCGGCGCCTTGTAGTCGCCGACGAACTCCTTTGCGGTCTTCACCGCCTGCGGCAGGTCAGGCGTCGTGAATTTCGGCGTCGCCTGCGCGGCCTGTGCGATCGCGGCCGGCGCGAAGGCGAGGGCTGCGGCGGCGAGCGCCAGCAGGGGCAGGCAGCGGCTAGACGGCGTCATGGAAAATCTCACGGCTCTCTTCTCCCCGATGCGGCTTCCAGAGCCTGCACTCTTTTCTTGTTGGCGGCAGATTGCCGCGAACCGGCGGGGGTTTTCAAGCGCCGCTGCGGCAAGCTTTCGTGAGTGGCCGGCCGATGCGGGGAGGGGCGGGGCTTCGGACATGGCGTCTCGTTCTCGCAGGCAAGGCCTGCGGGCTGGGTCGGCTGTGATTTCGGGATGCGCCCGAGCCAGGGCGGCGCGCGGATGCGCTGGCCCGCCCTGGGGCTGGCCGCCGACGATTTTTGTCGCACCCTCTCGAAAAATCGTCGTCGTCGTCGACGACGGCCCGGCCGGATGCGGCGGGCGCTGAAGCTGCGACACGGCGTTCGTCAGGAGGCGGGCCAGCTTCACGACCAGATGGGCGGAATGTCTCTCGACCGCGTCGAGACGCTGGAGAGCGCGCTCAAAGCGCCGCTCGATCTCTTCGAGGGCGGGAGCATGGCCGGTAAGGGCGTAGCTCGGGCGGCGGCCTTTCCTGCGCCTGCGCTTGGGCGTGTGGCCCAGCATCTGCCGGGCGCGGATATGGGTGAGGGCCGCGATCATGTCCTCGATCATGATGAGCGAGCCCAGGAGATCGAGGCGGACAGAGCGGTCCTTGGGGTTCGCCTTGATCCAGGCCCGTGTCTCTTGGTCCGCCAGCGTCCGGGCAAGGCAGCCGATGAACCAGGAGACCAGCTCTCTTAAAAACAGAGCCGGGTTCAGGGGCAGGAGCACAGAGAGGATCAGCGGCGCAAACATGACCCCAGTATCGCCCGGCCAAGAAGGCGTGGGGACAAGCAAAAAATTATCCTACAGCGCCGAGATGAACTCTGGCGCGGTTTTGCTGGGATTTCGGGGCTGAAGATTCTTTCAAACTGCAGGGTTATCCGACTGTGTCGGACCGGCCAGAGAACACCTCCCCCTTGGAAAGGGCTGTTCGATTCACACATCTTGGAGCCTCAGAGCGGCGCCGTATTTGATGCGCTGGAAGTCTTCGAGGCCCAGGCGCATCGTTTTCGGGCCGGGCTTGCCGTAGTAGCCGTCCCATCCGCCCAGACGAGCAATGACCCAGGCGGCGAAGGCGAGCGAGCCTTTGGGATGCGGGTTCTTCTGCCGCGCGGTCTTGCCCTCCAGCTTGGCCGATACGGCCTCGAGGACGGGCCGATCGGCAGGCTCGAAGGCCTCAAGAAGACTTTGGCCAGTGGCGCCGCCGCGCGCCTTGACGAGCTGCATCACGGTGACAGCCGCAACAGCGCCAGCGGCGACGAACCTGATCATGACCTTGGGATCGCCGATGTCGGCCGCCTCGACGTTAAAGCCTCCGGTCTTCAGCGTGTGGAAATACTCTTCGATGACCCAGCGCATCCGATAGAGATCGACGATCCTCATCGCCTCGGCGAGGTTTGTGACCGGCTGCGTCGTCAGAAGCCGCCAGTGGATCGGCCTGCCGTCTTTCGGCGTCGACGTCTCGCGGACGTCGACCATGGTCAGAACGATGGTCTCGGGTAGATCGGCTGCACCCAGCTTGGGCTTTCGCAACACGACCCGCGAGAAGCGGACGGCGAGCTCGCTCATCCGCGCCTTGCGCTGCGGCGCCGCCGGGACGTTCACCTCGATCCGGCCTTGTTCGGGCAGGCCGTCGATGTGCGAGAACAAAAGGCCGACCTCTTCCTCCCCCTCCGTCTCGATGGCCGTCTCGATGGCCGTCTCGATCCGCCGGTTCTGGCATGCCCGCACGATCAGATGCATGGAGCCGGGGCGGAGCGCGAAATGCTCGTAGATGTCGCTTTCCCGGTCCGATACGCCTGTGAGGCTCGCCGCCCCCGCCAACGCCTCTCCGGCGGCCCAAGCGCCGTCGATCCAGCGCTGCGATTCCTTCTGCGCCGTCGTCCGCGACTTACGGTGTTTGGCCTTGCCGCGGTCACGGTTCCACACCTTGGCATCGATCAGGCCGATGACCCCGCCATTGCCGGCGTCAACCGCCAGCACGGCGTGCAGCAACAGGCCGCGCACCGCCCCGCCTTTGCCGATCGGCCCGTAGCCGTTCGCCTTGGCGCGCCGGCCTCCCAGCGAAAGCTCGCTCGTATCCTGCACCACGACGACATCGCGGCCCGCCGCACGAGCCGCCGTGCGCTCCGCCGCGTGCGCCGTCATCTCTCCCGCCGTCACCGCCTCATTGCGAAGGAACCGCGTGAACTGTATCTCGCGGGCGCGGCTTTTCCGCGCCAGCTGGCGGATGCACGAGCCCGGCCGCGCCACCAGCGCCGCATGCAGATTGGCCCCCCTTTTTCCAGCCGAGCATCGCCAAACCGGCCCAGCCCATACGCCATCCCAGACATCGCTCTCTCCCGCGAATCCCCAACCAACTCACGGAATCAGCAATCAAATCCCCGCGCAAGAAGTGTGAATACGAGAGCCTTGGCAAGGGGAGGTGGTCCAGCGGTTTTGCGTTTGGACGATGAGGATGCCTTTTCCTGCAGCCTCAGGTGTACCTGATCGTGGATGGTTTCGACCACAGTGCGGAAGCGCCTGTCGATGTCTTCGACAGTGAACCGCAGGACATCGTATCCGTGCTTGGCCATGACGTGATCGCGCACGGCGTCTTCGTCCGCGCTATGCAGCGGCCCGTCGATCTCGATGACCAGCCTGAGCGAGACGCAACAATAATCGGCGAAGAACGGCCCGATCGGATGTTGCTTGCGGAAGGATGCGCCCATTCGGCCTTTGCAGAGCCGAGGCCAGAGCTTGGCTTCCGTCTTTGATACGCCTTCGCGGAGATCGCGTGCGCGTTCGGTTATGTCTTCGGTCCGCGCGTAGCGCGACTGTTTCGGCATGTCTTCCCCCAACCAGAAGAAAGCATCTCATGGAGCATCTGCCGGAGGAAGATGGCGCGCCCCAAAACAAAAAAGGCCGGAGGTTTTCCTCCGGCCTTTGTCGTTTGCTTGTCGGCCTGACTAGAGGTCGATGTCGGTGTCGCGGAGGTCGCGGGCCGTGGCGCGGGAGACGTTGCCGGCCGCGAGCTCCTTCTTGTCGAGGCCGCCATTCTTGTCGAGGTCGAGGTCCTTGAAGCGGACCTTCATTGTCGCCATCGTGCCCGTCAACTCGTCGATCTGCACCAGATCGTCGGCGTTGTTGTCGAGCGCGCCGATCGTGCGCGAGTCCATCAGCTTGGCCTGCAGGTCGTTGCGCAGGTTGGTGCGGGTCTCGTCCGCCCAGCGATAGTTGACCCGGAAGTACATCATCTCTTCCCAGGACTGCTCGCCCCAGGTGACGTTGATCTTCGGATCCGGGTTCGCGAGGTTATGCTCGGAGTTGTCGTAGACCCAGGTGGCGATGAGCTTGGTGCCGGCCTTGACGAGGATCGGCTCCACCGGATCGTAATCGCGCTGCCAGTTGAAGTCGTACTTCGGCAGCGAGAGGAGCATCTTCTCCTTGCCGTCCGGCGTCTTCTGCTTCAGCTCGACGTGCCAGCCGCGATAATGCGAGTGCGGGTAGAGCGTGTAGAGATAGGCGTCGGCCGGGAATTCGAGATAGGCGACTTCCTGGTGACGGGCTTCGCCGGCGGGAATACGCAGCGAGAAGTCCGAGATCACGGTGGAGCGCTTGATGTATTCCGGAGGCGTCTTCAGCGTGTAGTAGCCGATCTGGGTGCGGTCGGTCGCCGCCTTGCCGGTCGTGGTGTAGTGCATCGAGTAGCTGAGCTTGCCGCCCGCGGGGACCGGCGCGCCGGCGCCGTCGGCGATGATCTGCGGTTCAGCGCCCGGCGTGTAGGAGCCGACCGAGCCGCCGGGGATTTTCGGGCGGGGCTGGGTGCGATCCGGCGAGTGGTTGGACGTGACGTGGTGCAGGACGGTGCGCTCGCCCGGCTTGATGGCGATCGCCCTCAGCCAGGTGTCTTCCTTGAACGGGTTGTCGACGCGCATGTTCTGGTATTCGACCGTGCCGGAGGCGGGCACGTTGAACGCCGGAAGCTCGACGATGAGATCGGGCTTGCCGAGTTCGACCGGCCAGTCCGGCGCGACCGAGGCTTTTTCCTTCAGCACATCCGGGCCCGTGCCGCGCGGGGCGCCGGCTTCGAGCCAGTGGATGAGCGTCTTGTTCTGCTCCGAGGTGAGGGCGTGGTTGTTCTTGAATTCGCCGATATGCGGATCGGCGAAGTAGGGCGGCATGCGCTCCGACATCACCGACTCGAGCATCATCGGGGCGAAGCCCTTCACGACCTCGTAGCTGTCCATGGCCCAGGGGGCGATGCCGCCCTTCTGGTGGCAGCTCACGCACTTGTTCTGGAGGATCGGCGCGATTTCCTTGGCGTAGGAGATGTTGGCGTGCTGGGCGGTCTTGCCAGCTTCCGGCAGCGCGATCGTCTTGCCGACGTTCACGTCGACGCGCGGGTTGGCGACGGTCTTGCCGGCGAGGACGGCGTCGATCGCCTTGGCGGTGTAGGCGTCCTTGGCGGCGGCCTTCACGTTCGGCGCGCTCTTAGCGAAGCGGTCGTCGATCGGGCCGTGATAGGCGACCTTGAAGCCGTTCTTCGGATCGATGACGAAGATCTCGCCTTCGCGCTTCACGCCGAGCTGTTCGGCGACGAGCTGGAGCTCGTCCATCAGCACCGGGACCTTGAAGCCCTGCTTAGCGACCTCGGCCGCGGCTTCATCGCGCGAATCCGTGAGGTTCGAGTTGATCATGTAGAAGAGCACGCCCTTGTCCTTGTAGGCGGCCTGCAGCTTCGCCAGCTCGGCGGCGCCGTCGCGGGAGAGTTTCGAGCCGTTGGTCTGGGACATCAGCACGATCGCCGGAGCGTACTTGAAATAGTACAGCTCGTGGGCGAGGCGGGTGTGGTCGGTCAGCTGAAAGTTGCCGACCTTTTCCGGGACCGCGCTGGCGGTCGGGGCGGCGGTGACGGCTGTAACGCCGGCGAAGGCGACGAGCGCGGCCGCGACGGCCGTTGTCAGCAGAACAGACTTCATTTTAGGTGCTCTCCCACAGGTCTGTTTTCTGGATAAATTTCCATCGTAAGTATCCGGGCGACGGCGAAAAACGTCAACGCTGACCAGGGATTTCCGCGACCATTACCGGCGATGGGTCGGTCACAATCCCGCTAGGAGCGAGGCGTGCGGTGCAGCATTCAGCGAGAGTCGATGCGGAAGCGCACTCCTTCCGTTAGGTGATGTAGCGTTGGCGGCATGCCCGATCCCTGGAATCGAAACGGCCCGGATGGTGAACCATCCGGGCCGCTTGATCGAGTCGAGAGGCTGAACCTGTCAGGCCCAGCGCAGGTCGGCGTTGACGACAGGTAGGCTGCGCAGGCGCTTGCCAGTGGCCGCCGCGATCGCATTGGCCACGGCGGGCAGGACCGGCGGGAGCGCCGGTTCGCCAAGGCCGGTCGGAGAGTTGTCCGACTTCACCCAGGCGACCTCGATCTGCGGGGCCTTGTTCATGCGGAGCAGGGGCATGTCGTAGAAGTTGGTCTGCACCGTCCGGCCTTTATCGAAGGTGATCTTCTGGTGCATCTCGGAAATGCCGTCGACGATCGAGCCCTGGACCTGGTTCAGCGCGTTGGTCGGGTTGATGATGTGGGCGCCGACGTCAGCAGCGCACCAGATCTTCAGCACGCGCCAATCGCCGTTCTGCTCGACCTTCACCTTGGCGACCTGGGCGAAATAGCCCTGGTGCGAGAAGTAGAAGGCGACGCCCATGCCCGTGCCCTTCGGCAGCGAGGCGCGGGTGGCGTCCCACTTGGACATCTCTCGCGCCTTGGCGACGACGTCGTACATGCGCTTGGCGTTCATGCCGGGACGCGCGGCCGGAGCGCCGGGCGCCGCGGCAGGCGGCGGCAGCGGATTGGCGAGGAGATCCAGCCTGAACTGGAGCGGATCCTTGCCGGCGGCGGCCGCAACCTCGTCGATGAAGGACTGGTGGACGAAGGCCACTGCGTTCGACACCGGCGCACGCAGCGGACCCGTGGGCATGCCGCCCGGGATCAGCGACTGGCCGACATCGACGTTCGGCGTGAAGCCCGCCGGGAACTCGCCCGGAGGCGAGTTGGCGCTGCTCAACGGACGGCCGTTGGCGCCGAACGTGATGAAGTGGTTGGAGAAGGCGGTGATGTTGCCCTTGGCGTCGAGGGCGGCCTTGAAGTTGTGGTAGCCGCCCGGACGATAGGGATCGTGCTGCATGTCGTCTTCGCGGGTCCACAGCAGCTTCACGGGGATGTTGCCGGCCTGCTTGGAGATGGCGACCGCCTCAACAATGAAGTCGCTGGAGAGACGACGGCCGAAGCCGCCGCCGTTGCGGGTCATGTGCAGCGTGACCTTGTCGCGCGGAACGCCGACCGCCGCCTGGATCATCGGGAAGGACGAGCCGGGGTTCTGGGTCGGCGACCAGATCTCGATTGTGCCGTCGGCCTTGACGTGAGCCGTGGTGTTCATCGGCTCGAGCGGGGCATGGACGAGGAACGGGTAGGAGTAAGAAGCCTCGACCACTTTCGCCGCGCCCTTGAAGGCTGCGGCCGCATCGCCATCCTTGCGCAGGCTGGCCTGCGGCGCGGATTTGGCGAGCGCGGCGGCCTGGCTGTCGAAACTGGCGGTCGACTGGGTCGCGGTCGCGCCCTCGTCCCACTGGATCTTCAGCTTCTTGGCGGCTTCCTTGGCGGTCCACCAGTCGTCGGCGACGATGGCGACGCCGTCCATCAGGCCCATCAAGTCGGTCCCGACCTGCTTGACCACGAAGGCGTCGACGACGCCCGGCAGCGCCTTGATCTCATCCGTGTTGGCCGAGACCACCTTGCCGGCGAACACTGGGCATTTGGTGAAGTGCGCGTACTTCATGCCCGGCACATCGACGTCGATGCCGAAGATCGGCTCGCCGCGGACGATGCGGGGGCTGTCCCAGTTCTTCACCGACTTGCCGATGATGCGGAAGTCCTTCGCATCCTTCAGCTTCACATCGGTAAGGGCCGGGGCGGTGAGCTTGGCGGCGTCCGTCACCAGCTCGCCATACGGGATCGAGCGGTTGGAGGCGGCGTGCTTCACCAGGCTCGGCGCCGTGGTGAGTTCCTCGACCGGGACGCTCCACTTGGCGGCGGCGGCCTGCAGCAGCATCAGCCGTGCAGCGGCGCCGACCTGGCGGTGGCTCATCCAGTGGTTCGGGGTGGCGAATGAACCGCCGGCGATCTGCATTCCATAGCGGGCCTGATCGGCGTCGCCCTGTTCGATGGTGACTTTCGACCAGTCGGCGTCGAGTTCTTCCGCGATCAGCATCGGCAGCATCGTCTTGATGCCCTGACCGATCTCGGGGTTCTTCGCCATGATGCGGACCGTGCCGTCGGGCGAGATCGCCACGAAGGCGTTCATGTCCATGACAGGGGCGGCCGGCTTGGCCGGGAGGGCCGCGGCGGCGGCGCCGCCTTCGGTCGCCTCGGGCGTGACGCAGCCGGCGAGGATCAGCCCGCCGCCAGCGGCGGCAGAGGCCATCAGGAAGAAGCGGCGAGAGGCGTTGGCCGGTTTGTCGCCGTTATCGATTGTGTCGAGCGCCATGGATCAGACCTCCCGCGTATCTTTGACGTCGACGCCCGCGGCCGTCTTGATGGCTTCGCGGATGCGGACGTAGGTGCCACAGCGGCAGGCATTGCCGCTCATGGCGTCGTCAATCTGCTTGTCGTTGGGCTTGGGCGTGGTGTTGAGCAGCGCCGTGGCGGCCATCAGCTGGCCGGCCTGGCAGTAGCCGCACTGCATCACGTCCACATCGAGCCAGGCTTTCTGCAGCGCCTGGCCAGTCCTGCTTTCGGCGACGCCTTCGATCGTCGTGACGCGCTTGGCGCCGACCGAAGAGATCGGGGTCATGCAGGCGCGGGCGACTTGCCCGTCCAGGTGCACGGTGCAGGCGCCGCAGGAAGCGACCCCGCAGCCGAACTTCGTGCCCTTGAGATTGATCTTGTCACGCAGCACCCAGAGGAGCGGCATGTCGCCCGCCACGTCGACCGTGTGGGTCTTTCCGTTCACGTTGAGAGTGTAATTCGCCATTTTCGAGCTCCGCGGGCGTGCTCCGGGAAAACGTCCCGGCTCCTCCGCCCATTTTTCTAACCCGCGTTCCTAACCCGTGACGCATTTCTCCCCTGACGGGGAAGCGTCTTGCGGGAATCCATAACGTGCGAGTTGGCTAACGCCAATGACGGCGCGCAAAATCGCGCGCGGAATCTCGGCTCCGGCGCTACACGCTTGCGCGATTGGGCGGATGGCGGAGCCTGCTGCGGCCAGTTTTTGAGAACGGTTCTCAGAACCGCGCGCACTGCCCAGTTTTTAGACGCTATAGTTGGTGAAGTATAGCGCTGTCGCGAGTCGCTGTTGCGGTTAGCGCGCCGCCACCAGCGAACGGTTCGTGGCGCGTGAGGCGAGGCGCGTCTCGTACTCGTAGAGATCGGCCTGGGCTAGATCGACCTCTTGGCGCAGGCCGGGGAGCGATCGCTCGATGCGTTCGCTTTCTTCCCCGAGGCGCATGAGCTCGACGACCTGGGCGGCCCGTTGCGACACGGAAAGATCGGGGCGGATCAGGGAAACGGTCGTCACGGAGATCTCGTGCTGGACCGTGCCGAGATCCTCGTGGGCGAGGCGCAGCGAATAGTCCGCGCTTCTCACCCGCTCGCGCAGAGCGTAGAGGCGCGCGCCCATGCGGTGCTGTTCGAGGAAGGACGCTTCGTCGTGGCGGCCGCAGACGCCGGAATAAGGCTGCCCGTTTTCGCCGGTCGAGAAGCCGTTGGCCGGAGTGCAGTATTCGACAAGGCCGCGATCGCGGCCGGCGAGATAAGCGTCCACGTCCGGGGTTACGCCAGCCTTGGCGCAGGCCTGACGGCGTGAAGACAGGACAGAGGCGGGCGCACCCGAAGCGCCGTCTTCATATCCGACCGCGCGCCAGTCGGCGTAAAGGCATTCGCCTTTGGACATGCTGGCGCAGCCGGCGAGAAAGAAAGACGCTGTCGAGAGCAGCACGAAGGAGCGCATGGACATACCTCGGATTCGGTTTCAGGCCAGCATCGCCAAGTTTGATTAAGGACCCCGCCCCGGAACCGCTCTGGATTTCGCGCCCTCGGTAAACCTCTCGCTAGTCATGAGGCCTTGCCGGATGATCCGCCTCGCACGCCGCACGCCGCACGCCGCACGCCGCCAGGCGCCTGCGCCGCGGCTGGCCAGAAATTACTGAAGTGGGGATTTGACTATTGATCGGCGCGTCGCAATACTGAAGTCATAACTTCAGTGAAGGAAGGACAGACTCATGGAAGAAGGGTCCTCTGTATTCAACACGTTCGTGGTCGAGCGCAGCTATTCGAAACCGCCGGAGAAAGTGTTCGCCGCGTTTTCGGACCCGGTGAAGAAACGGCGCTGGTTTGGCGAGGGGCCCGGCCACGACGTCCTGACGTTCGAGATGGATTTTCGGGTCGATGGCGCCGAGCGCATGACCTACCGCTTCAAGGAGGGCACGCCCTTCAAGGGCGTCGTGCTCGACTATCGCAACAGCTACCAGGACATCGCGCCCAATAGGCGGATCGTGATCGCGCAGGCGATGGACTTCGGAGGGAGGCGCGTCTCGGCGAGCCTCGTCACGATCGAGCTGCTGCGCACGGATGACGGAACCGACTTGATCTGCACCCACCAGGGCGTGTTCTTCGAAGGCGCCGACGGTCCGGAAATCCGCCAGCATGGCTGGAAGGCGCTGTTCGAAAGACTCGCCAGGGAACTGGACAGCTAGCGCGCCATGGCAGCCGCGAAGATCAGGGCGGAGAAGGTGCTTGCGGCGCTCGGCGATCCGACGCGCCGGGCGATCGTGGAGAAGCTGAGCGAGCGCCCGCACTCGGTCTCGAAGCTGGCCGTCCCGCTCGGCATCACGCTGACCGGCGTGGCGCAGCATCTCCAGGTGCTGGAGGAGTGCGGGCTCGCGCGGACAGAAAAAGTGGGTCGGGTGCGAACCTGCAGCCTCGATACGACGGGACTCGCCGTGCTCGAACGATGGATTCGCGACCGGCGATCGACGTGGGAGACCGGGCTCGACCGGCTCGGGAATCTGCTGGACGAGGATGACGACGGGGAGGACGAGGACTAGTTGCAAAAAATATCAGAGCTTCCCGTCGCGGCAGCCGGTGCGTCAGGCGATTGTTGCTAGCGGAAAGGGGTGCAGAATGCGCGCAAATACCGGGAGAGCGCTCATGAAGAAACGCATTCTGGCGGCGAGATTGCTGGCGGGCGCCGCGACGGCTGCCGCCCTATTCGCGATGTCCGCCAACGCCAACAACGCCAAGGCGAGCCTCGCCGGCGCCAAGGTCGACAACTTCATGCTGGTCGACCAGCAGGGCATCGGCCACCAACTCTACTACTACAAGACCAATCCGGCGGTGGTGATCGTGAGCCACGCGGCAGGCGACAAGGCGTCGGCCAACGCGGTCGAGGCGATCGAGAAGATCCGCGCGGCCTACGCGGCCAAGGGCGTGGTGTTCTTCGCGCTCGATTCATCCGGCAAGAAAAAAGCGCCGCTGGGCAAGCTGGAGAAGGCAAAGACCATTGCCGTGCTGGATGACGAGCTGCAGATGGTCGGCCGGTCGCTGGGCGTGACATCGACCGCCGAAGTCTTCGTGGTCAATCCCAAGACGTGGACCGTGGCTTATCACGGACCGGAATCGAATCTGACGGCGGCGCTGGACGCGGTGATCGCTGGGCAGGCGCCGAAGGTTGCCGAAGCGAAAGTGAGCGGCGCGGCGATCAACTTCCACGACCGCAGACGAGCCGCCGACTTCAAGAAGATCTCCTATGCCAAGGAAGTCGCGCCGATCCTTGCCGACAAGTGCGTGAGCTGCCATGCGCCGGGCGGCGTCGCGCCGTTCGCAATGAACAGCTACGAGATCGTCAAGGGCTTTGCGCCGATGATCCGCGAGGCGGTGATGGCCAAGCGCATGCCGCCCTTCCATGCCGGCAAGCACGGCCACGAGCTCAAGATCGACTTGACGTTGTCGGATCAGCAGACCAAGACGCTGGTCAACTGGATCGAAGGCGGCGCGCCGCGCGGCGAGGGCGAAGATCCGCTCGCCAAGCTGGGCTATGTCGCGCCGCAATGGCCCTATGGCCAGCCGGACGTCGTGCTAGAGCTGCCGCCGTTTGACGTGCCGGCGAGCGGCGTCGTTCCCTACCAGCACCTGGTGGTGAAGAACCCGACCAAGGAGGCCAAATTCCTGCAGGCCGTGGCCTATCTGCCGGGCGCCAGCAAGGCGGTGCACCACATCGTCGCCGGCTGGAATCCGGACGGCAAGAAGACGATGGGCCAGGGGTGGGAGGTGGACACCGGCGGGTGGGGCCCCGGCTCCGAGCCGACCAACTATCCGTCCGACACCGGCAACATGGTTCCGGCCGACGGCGAGTTCATCTTCCAGATGCACTATACGCCGAACGGGAAAGCGCAGACGGACCGCACCAAGGTCGGCATCTACTACAAGAAGGATCCGCCGCAGAACATCCTGCGCCAGCTCGGCATCGCCGACTTCTCGATCGAGATCCCGGCGGGCGAAGGGCTGCACCACGAGCGCGGCTATGTGGAGTTTCCGGCCGACGTGATGCTCTACCGCGTCCGGCCGCACGCGCACTCGCGCGGCTACGCCACGCGCCTCACCGTGCGCTATCCGGACGGGCGCGAGGAGATCCTGCACAACCAGCCGATCTATGATTTCAACTGGCAGCGCGAATACGTGTTCAAGGACTGGCTGCCGATCCCCAAGGGATCGATCATGATCGCCGACTACATCTTCGACAATTCGGCGAACAACAAGTCGAACCCCGATCCGAAGGCGAATGTCGCGTTCGGCGAGCAGACGTTCGAGGAGATGCTGTTCACCTACCTGCACTACAAGATCGTCGGCGAGACCCTCGCCAATCCGAAGGACGACGTGCAGCGCGAGATCACGCGTTCGATCGCGTTCAGCGTGCTCGACGACGACATCTCGAGGAAGATCGAGCCGGGCGAGCTACGCGGCAAGCGCTTCGAGAAGCTGAAGGCCAACTTCGCGGCGCTGGACAAGAACGGCGATGGCGGGCTCGACAAGGCCGAGTATTTCGCAGCCCAAGCTCCGCGCCAGCGTGCGGCGGACGTGGCGGCCACGCCGGTTCCGGCCGGAGGGCAGTAGGATGAGGGAGGTTATTGCCGTCGCCCTCGCCGGCCTCGCGGCCGTGGGGGTCGTGCCTTCGTTTGTTGCGGATGGGCAGACGATCGCCGGCATCCTGCGCAGCGACGCCATGGGCATGGACACGGCGATCGAGAAGGAAGGCGAGTAGCGTCCTCGGCTACTCCTTCGACAGGTCCTGGCGGCGGAAGAGCAGCATCGCCGCGGCAGAGAAAGCGACGCGCCAGAGCGCGAGCGCGATTGCGCCGGGAACAGCGAGCTGTACCGCGCAGGCGTCGGGATCGCCCAGCATGTCCTTCGAGGCCTGGTGCAGCGCGTTGGCGGCCAAGTTGGGGAAGGTTGCGGCCTTCATGCCGGCGCCGGTGGGGCCGAGGATGCCGTAGACGCCGCCGCGCGGGATCGAGAGTTCGAGCGATTGCAGCGCATCATGCACGACGCGGGCGCCCGAGCCATAGGACTTGCCGAGGCAGGAGGCTTCAAGGGCGAAGGACATCAGCGAAAGCGCGGTCCGGAGAGCCAGGCGACGAGACTGCAGCGGACGCCCCTGGTCACCGGCGTCACGCGGTGGCGGATAAAGCTGGGGAAGGCGATGGCAAGCCCGCACGCGCGGCCGGCGCTTTTGGGACCTAGCCCGACGTCGAATTCGAGATCGCCGCCTTCGTAGGCGTCCGGCTTGCTGAGCTGGACGGAGAGGCTGAGCTTGCGTGACTGGGCGCCGGGGCCGAAATCGATGTGCCAGTCATAACCGCCTTCGCGCGCAGCGTCGTAACGCGCGACCTGCATCTGGCTGTCAAAGCCGGTGAGCTCGAAGCCGAAATAGCGGCTGTTGAAAGCCAGGGCGAGATTCCAGATGTGGTCGTAAAGCCCTTCATACTCCGGCGAACGCGGGACCCAGGCGATGTCGGAGCGGCGGAACTTGTGAGCGACCATCCCTTTGGCGACCATGCCTTCGGCCCCTGTTGCATCGCAGAGGGCGATGAGCGCGTTGATGCCGCCCTCGTCCAGCACATCGTCCGCGAAGGCAAAGTTCGGAAAGTCGACGGACTGGCCCGCTGTCATCAGCGGCCCTTGAACACCGGCGCACGCTTCTCGACGAAGGCCTTAGCGGCTTCCCTGTGATCCTCGGTCTGGGCCGAGCGCGAGTGGTTGAGCGCTTCGGTGTCGAACGAAAGGACGAGGTCGCCGCGTTCGGCGGTGTTGAGGTTCTTCTTCATCAGGCCGAGCGTAATGCGCGGGCCGCTGGCGAAGCGCCTGGCCAAAGTCATGGTCTCGGCTTCCAGCTCCTTCGGATCGACGGCGCGGTTGACGACGCCGAGACGCTCGGCTTCTTCCGCGAGGATCACGTCGGAGAGGAGATAGAGCTCCTTCGCCTTGGCGACGCCGACGAGTTGGCTGAGGAAGTAGGTGCCGCCGAAATCGCCGGACAATCCTACCTTGGCGAAGGCCGTCGTAATTTTTGCGCCGCGGGCCGCGATGCGGAAGTCGCAGGCGAGGGCGATGGAAAGGCCCGCGCCGGCGGCGGCGCCGGGGATGGAGGCGATGGTGATCTTGGGCATGTCGTGCAGCCAGCGCGATACCTCCATCCGCTGTCGCAGGCCGTAGGCGGATTCCTCGGGCGAGCGGCCATGGTTCGCTCCGCCCTCGCTGGCGGCGAAGCCCTTAACGTCGCCCCCTGCGCAGAAGGCGCCGCCCGCGCCGGTGACGACGATGCAGCCGACCGAGCTGTCGTTCGCGAGACGCGGCAGGGCTTCGAGCAGGCCGTCGAGCATGGCGTTGCTGAGGGCGTTGCGCGCCTCGGGCCGGTTGAGCGTTAGGACGGCGACGCCATCCTGTTTCGTCTCGATGAGGTCGGCCATGTGCATCTCCCTGAACTCTTTCGTGGAGGGATAGGACCGGGCGGTATCGGGCGCAAGCTCGGCAGCGTCGCCGCCGCGGTGGGATGCTAGGCAGTCCTGACAGGCAGGTCCTATGCCTTACGCAGGGACGTCGACAGACGCGAGGGGGACAGCGTGAAATTCCCTCTGATCGCAATCGTGTCGGCCGCCGTCATCGCATCCGCTTCTGGCGCAGGCGCGCCTGGCTGGAGCGGCGATCACTAAGCAAAACGCGGGGAGAGGCTTCAGCCGGCAGCCGTCTCTTAGAGCGCACCAAACTGCGGTTCGGCGGCGCGGAGCTGGGCGTGGACGGCCGAGGCGAGGGGCTCGCCGCCGACACGCGCGATGGCGGCGAGGAAGCCGTCCTCGGTCAGCGCCTTTGCGTCCTGGCCGTGTTCGACGTGGTTGCGCCAGATGCTGTAGAGGCCGTCGGCCGCCGGATTGCTGCGTCGCGCGGCGGCGTCGATCGAAAGGTTCAGCAGAAGGCCGCAGGAGTAGGACGCATCGAACGCGCCGGCCGCCAGCGCTTCACGGATCGAACGGTCCTTGCGATCTTCATCGCACTTCGCGCGTGCGGTTTCGATCTGGCGGTCGACATAGGCCTCGCCTCCCGATGTCTGGCGGACCGCCAGCGCCGCGAACGCCTCGGCGCCGCCTTCGTTGATCCAGGCGCTGGTGTTTTCGGAGCTGTAGAGGCCGCGCTGCCAGACATGCGAGACCTCGTGCGCGAAGAACCAGGTGAGGCTTGAGCCGAAATCGGGCTTCGCCATTTCGACAGGCCACCGGTCGCCATAGAAATGCATGAAGACCTGGCCGGGCAGCGCGCCGCCCTGGCGGCCCCATCTGCCGTCGCCGGTCAGACCATATGAGGCGAACAGGACGGGGCGCTGTTCGAGCTTGCCGAGCCTGTCAGTCATCGCGCGCATCAGCGCGGGGATTTCAGAGTTGAGAGAGTCGCGGATCGCGCCGGGCAGCGCCTTGTCGAACACAGCGATGAAGTCGGGCGTCGTGAGAGGCTGCGTTTCGCCGACATAGACGTTGCGGCCGTCGCCCTCGTCAGTCCAGTCGGCGCTGAAGACGGGGCGGGCGCCGTCGATCAGGATGTGGCCAGGCGCGGTGATGTGCATGCTGAAGCGCGCATCGTCGGGACACCTGGCGGCGCAGGCGAAGAAGCGGCCGGTATGGAACAGTGCGCCGCCATCGCCGAACGGCGAGAACGGCGCGTAGTCTTTCGGCAGCACGTGATAGGCGGGCGTCACGAGGAAGCGCACATCCTTGAAGGCTGCGCCGTCCTGGCGGCGGGCGACTTCGCCGTCGGACGTCGAGACGATCTCGAAAGCCGGGTCGGCGCGCCAAAGCTTCGCGCGGCTATTGTCGGGCGAGCGGTCGAAGACGAGTTGGGTTACCGGTTGCGGCAGGCGGTAGCGGACCGTCCAGTCGCCCCCATTTCTCGCCACGGTGATGTCGATAGCGGGAGTCTCGCGGCCGTCGCCCATGAACGGGATCGGCATGGAGGGGATCGATCCGCAGGAAACGAGCAGGAGGGCAAGGCTGGCGGCAAGAGAAGCGGAGAGAACAGATTTCATTTCGCGATCCCGGCAGAGGCCTCGCCTCCCAGAAGTGCTGGGCGAGAATAAGGCGGAATGCAAACCATGCATCCGGCCGCACGGGAAGCGATAGGCCGGCCTGCTTGCCAGACCGGGCTTTTCCGGCATCTTTTGCGGCATGCCCGCGTCATCCGCCGATGCTCTTGCAGAACAGTTGCGCGAGGCTTCGCGCATCGTGGTGTTCACGGGCGCGGGCATTTCGACCGAGTCTGGCATTCCCGATTTCCGCTCGCCGGGAGGGGTCTGGTCCAAGATGAGGCCGATCCAGTTCCAGGAGTTCGTGGGCAGCGAGGCGAAGCGTCGCGAGGCGTGGACGCGGGTGTTCAGCGGCGCGGCGGGATGGGTCGGCAAGGCGCCCAATGCCGGGCATTTCGCTGTGGCCAGGCTTATCGCAAGCGGCAGAGCGTCGGCCGTCATCACGCAGAACGTCGATAACCTGCACCAGGCCTCGGGCGTGCCGGAGGACAAGGTGATCGAGCTGCATGGCAACGCCAGCTATGCCAGCTGCCTGTCGTGCGGATTGCGGCATGAACTGGACGAGCTGCGGCCGGTGTTCGTCGACCGCAACGAGATACCCGCGTGCCGGTCATGCGGCGAGCTGGTGAAGACGGCGACGATCTCGTTCGGGCAGCAAATGCCCGAAGGGCCGATGATACGGGCGGAGGAGGAGACCTTCGGCTGCGATCTTTTCCTGGTGCTGGGGTCTTCGCTGGTGGTGACGCCGGCGGCGCTGTTTCCGGTGAAGGCCAAGCGCAACGGGGCGCGGCTGGTGATCCTCAACCGGGACGAGACCCCGCTCGACCACCTGGCCGATCTTGTCCTCAACGATGAAATCGGGCCGACGATGACGGCCGCGATGCGGGACCTGAACTAGCCCGCCGGCTTTCCGGAGACGGAGGTTTCTAAAGGCCGCCGCAAGGTTTTCGCAGCAAGCCTCGTCCCGCTATCTCCTGCAAATCGAAAGTTTTTTGCGGGGCCCGCGGCGCTGGGACGCTAGCCAATGGCAGATATTGCCCGACGGAGTTGATCAGCGTACCCGTTAGTTAGACGCCGCACCTGCAGCGGCGCAAACTCTCCCCGGAGGCTTTCTTGAGACTTGCCCTGATTCTCGCCCTTGGAACCGCACTCTCGGCCAGCGCTGTCGCAGCGTTCGCGCAGCAAGCCCCGCTGGGCGCCAGAGCGCCGGTGCAAGCCGCCGCGCCAAAATACGATCCGACCAAGCCCTATCCCGCCTACACCGCGCCGCGCCTCAAGATCGGACAGCCCGATCTGCAGGGCGTGTGGAGCAACGCCTCGCTGACGCCACAGGGCCGCCCGGCGAACCTGAAGGACAAGAAGGCCTACACCGAGGAAGAAGTCGCCAAGCTGGAGGCGCAGGTTCAGGTCGAGATCGAAGAAGGCAACCAGCGCACCGACCCGAACGCTCCGGCGGATTATGTCGCCAAGTCGACGGTCACGCGTCCCGAATTCCAGGCGGCGGGCGGCGCGGTCGGCGGATACAATCGCGGCTGGCTCGACCCCGGCAACCACGTCATGCGCGTCAACGGGGAAGCACGCACCTCGATCTACACCACGCCCACCGGCCAGCCTCCGGCGCGCAAGGCAGGTGCAACACCCGCGCCGGCGCCAGCGCCGTCGGCAGCGGTCGCACTGCTCGGGCCGAGCCCGATCCAGCGCGGCGGCGCGTTCGACAACATGGAGTCGCGCGGCGCAGGCGAGCGCTGCATCGTCTCGTTCGGCCGCAATGGCGGTCCACCCATGTTCGCCAACGGTTTCTACAACAACAACTACCAGATCGTGCAGTCGCCGGACGCGGTGATGATCATGGTCGAGATGAACCATGATGCGCGGATCATCCGGCTGAACTCCAAACACCGCACCGACGATGTGCGCCCGTATTTCGGCGACAGCATTGGCTGGTGGGAAGGCGAGACGCTGGTGGTCGAGACCACGAACATTCCGCAGAGTCAGCAGTTCATGGGCTCGTGGAAGGATCTGAAAGTGACCGAGCGCTTCAAGCGGGTCGCCGAAGACCGGCTCTACTACAGCTTCACCATCGAGGACCCGACGCTGTGGGATGCGCCGTGGGGCGGAGAGTACGAGTTCCACCCGCTGGAGCCGCAGCGCCTGTTCGAATACGCCTGCCACGAGGGCAACTACGCGCTGCACGGCATCATGTCGGGCGCCCGCGTGCAGGAAGCCAGGGCGGCGGAAAAGGCGGCGGCTGAAGCCAAGGCGAAGCCTGCTTCGGCCAAACCCGGCGCGGCGAAAGTCGCCAAGCCGTAGGACGATGGTCTGAATGAAAAATCGGGCCGGTCTCGTTTGCGAGGCCGGCCCGCTGCTTTTCGGCGGCCTGCTATCAGGTCAGCGGCCTGCTACCAGGCCAGCTCCTTGCCGTTCCAGGCGAGGAATCTGCCGGTGGAGGCAAGGTCGAACTTGTCGATCAGCTTGAGGAGCTGGGCTGCGCTTTCTTCCGGTTTCAGCTGGGCGCCGTCCCCGCCCATCTCCGTCTTTACCCAGCCGGGGTGGACGATCAGCACCGGGATGCCCTGCGGCTTCAGCTCCGCAGCGAGGCCGCGCATCAGCTTGTTTACGGCGGCCTTGGAGACGCGATAGGCCAGCGAGTCGGAGGCTGCGCTCTGCACTGAACCCATCTGCGAGGACAGCGTGACGATCTTGCCGTTCGCCGCCTTCACGTTCGGCAGGAACGCGTTGGCGATGCGCAGCGGAGCGATGGCGTTGACCGCCAGGGTCTCGGCCAGCCCGTCATAGTCCATGTCGGTCGCCGACTGGCGGTCGGGCCCGGAGACGCCGGCGTTGTTGATTAGCACATCGATCGGCTCGGCCTCGAGCTTGCGGCGCGCGCGGCCGATCTCGGCGGGATCGGCGACATCCATCTCGAGGACCTCGACCCATTTGGGTTGCGCAGCAGCAAAGGCGTCGAGGTCGGAGCGGTCGGATGTGCGGCGCACGGCGGCGAACACCTTGTCGCGCCGGCCGGCGTAAGCCTTCACGAGCGCGAAGCCGATCCCGCGGTTTGCGCCGGTTATGAGTGCGACGGCCATGGCAATCTACGACCGGGTTTCCGGCCCCCAGAATTCAGTTTGAGAAATCAGCGCGTCGGAACCGGCTTTTCACCGCGGTAGTCGTAGAAGCCGCGGCCTACCTTCTTGCCGACCCAGCCGGCCTCCACGTATTTAACGAGCAGGGGGCAGGGGCGGTATTTGGTGTCGGCGAGGCCGTCGTGCAGAACCTGCATGATGGACAAACAGGTGTCGAGGCCGATGAAGTCGGCGAGTTCGAGCGGGCCCATCGGATGGTTGGCGCCGAGCTTCATCGCCGTGTCGATCGCCTCGACTGTGCCGACGCCTTCGTACAGCGTGTAGACCGCCTCGTTGATCATCGGCATCAGCACGCGGTTGACGATGAAGGCGGGGAAGTCTTCGGCGTTGGTGACGTGCTTGCCCAGCCTTTCGACGATGTGGACGGCGGCGTCGTAGGTTTCCTGGTCGGTGGCGAGGCCGCGGATCACTTCCACCAGCTGCATCAGCGGCACAGGGTTCATGAAGTGGAGGCCGATGAAGCGCTCCGGCCGGTCGGTGGAGGTGCCGAGCCGGGTGATCGAGATCGAGGATGTGTTGGTGGCGACCATCGCGGTCTTGGCCAGTTTCGGGCACAGCTCGTCGAAGATGGCGCGCTTGACGGCTTCCTTCTCGGTCGCCGCCTCGATGGCGAATTCGACGTCCGCGAAATCGGCGAGGGATTTGGCGGCCTTGATCCGCTTCACGGCGGCGTCGCGCTGGTCCTTGGTGATCATCTGGCGGTGGACCTGACGGTCCATGTTGCGCTGGATGGTCTTGAGGCCGGCTTCCAGCCTTTCGGCGGACACATCGTTCAGCAGGACATCAAAGCCGGCCAGCGCGCAGACGTGCGCAATGCCGTTGCCCATCTGGCCCGCGCCGATCACGCCTATGGTACGAATACCGGTCATGCCGTCTCAAGCCTGTACTGGAAGGGTCCGTCCGGGATGGAAGGCTAGCAACACGGCAAATCCACCGCGAGTCTTCGATTTCGCACATGCACAACAGAAGGTGAAGTCCAGCAATGGTGTGACGTTTACGCATCACGGGAAAGCGGCCTCACAGGCCCGTGAGGGCAGACTATACCCCCTTTACAGCGTCAGGCGCCATTTCCTCTTCGGCCGTCCGGGGGCATTGTATATTCATCACCAGCAAGAGGCCGGCCGCCTTCCTGGGAGCGGGGCCGGCGCATCGGGGAGTTTGGCATGCTGAAATGGATAAGTGCGGTCGCGCTGACGATGAGCGTGGCCTCGCCCGCATTGGCCCAGAAGCCGGCCGACCGGCCGCTGAAAATGATCAAGCAGCTCGATCAGGCGCCGATCAAGGAAGGCCTTACCGCGTTCAAGAAGGGCGGGGAGTGCACCGTCAACTATATCGTCGCCACCACCGGCAAGGCCAAGAACATCACGGCTGACTGCTCGGTGCCCGAGATGGCGCCCTACGCGGTCCGCGCGATCGAGAGCGGCGAGTGGGAGGCCGAGATCGTCGGCGGCGACCTGTTCGACTCCTACCCCCAACGCCAGGTTTTCAAGTTCGGCACCAACGTCGTCGCCGACCCGCGCGGCGAAAAGGGCCCGACGCTTATCACCGGCATCGGACAGGGCGACATCGGCAGGGCGATCAGCGCCGTGAAGAAGGAGGGCGCGTGCGACATCAAGTTCACCGTCGGCGCCGATGGCGTTCCGAAGGACATCGTGCCCGGATGCACGCCGAGCGAGTACGACACGTATATCGTCGAGGCGATGAAGAAGATGAAGTTCAGCCCCGGCCTGAAGGGCGGCCAGCCCACGGACTGGCCCGGAGTGTCGTCGCCTATCAAGCTTGCCAAACAGGAGAACTGAGCGGGTTCGACAACAAAAAAGAAAAGCCCGTTCCGGCGTCGCCGGAACGGGCTTTTCATTTGCAGCGCTGTGCGGACCTCAGAAGTTGAAATTCACCTTGCCGTAAACGAAGCGGCCGGAATAGCCGAACGGCGAGTAGGTCGAGAAAGGCGTGTTGCCCGTGCCGTTGAGGGCGAAGGGGAACGGGTCCGGATACTCGTCGAAAACGTTATCCGCGCCGACCGACAGCGTAAGGTTGTCGGTGGCCGACCAGCGGCCTTCCAGATCCAGCAACGTCTTCGGCGATAGCGTGAAGTCCGTCGCTGCCGTCGCGCCCGGGGCCAGGACTTCACCGTAGCGCACCGCGCGGGCTGTAGCCTCGAAAGCGCCGAGCGACCAGTCGATCGCGAGCGTGTATTTATCGGCTGGCGTGCCTTCCTCGAAGGTGAGGATGTTGATGCGGCTGAACAGTTCCGGCGGCGGCACGAGCACGGAAAGGGTCGGGATCGCGGGGATCGCCGTCACGTCGGTGGACGAGAAATTGACGCCGGCTGTCACGTCGAACTTGCCGAGCGCGGTATCCGGAAAGGCATAGTCTGCGACGATGTCAACGCCCTGGGTTTCTGTGTCGACGCCGTTGATGAAGAAGCGTCCGCCGCCGGAGCCAATGAAGCCCTGTGCCTGCAGGAAGGCGCGGACGTTCGCGGCCGTGAGGTTTTCCGACAGAACGATGCGGTCATCGACGTCGATGCGGTAGCCGTCGATCGTCAGGCTGAAGTCGCCGACGCGGACGACGGCGCCGAGCGAGTAGTTGATGGATTTCTCTGCATCGAGCGCCTCGGCGCCGAGAGCGATCGCTACCGGGTCCGTGACCGGGAATGTGGTGATGTCGAACGGCACCCCGCCGATGAAGTTGGTCGACGTGGTGGCGAAGTGCTGCTGCTGCAGCGACGGCGCCCGGAAGCCGTTCTGCACCGACGTGCGAAGGGCGAACCAGTCGCTAAAGTCATACCGCGCCGAAAGCTTGCCGGTGGCGGTCTCGCCGAAGTCCGAATAAGACTCGCCGCGGACAGCAGCCGATACGAGAAGCGCATCCGTGAGGTTGGCTTCGAGATCGAGATAGACGGCGGTCGCGTCGCGGTCGGCGTCCACTTCGTTGGCCGGGCGGAAGCCCGGGAACACCTGGGCGCCCGAAGCCGTGGGCTGGCCGCCAAGAAGAACTCCGCCATTGCGATAGCTGTCCGGCTCGCCAGCGAAGATCTCGTAGAACTCCTTGCGGTATTCGAGGCCGGCCGCGACGTTGAGCGGCGAGGCGAGGCCGACATCGTACTGTCGCACGCCGGAGAAGTTGAGCACCGCCTGGCGATACTCGAAGCCGCCTGCGTAGAAGACCTTCTTCGATGTCGGTCCGATGGAGCGGTTCAGCGTGTCCTTGATGGTGAATTCCATCCGGTTCGAGCCATAGACCAGCGAGGTGTCCATGTCCCAGGCGCCGAGAGCGAAGCGCGTGCCCGCGGCGGCGGAGAAATCGGTGACAGCCGGATTGATCTTCGGAAGGAAGCCGTCCGGATAGATCTCGATCACGTTGCGCGCGTCGTTGGCGCGGCGGTAGAAGCCGGCCGACAGCGCATCGCGGTACTGGTAGCTGGTCCAGCCATAGAGCGAGACGCCCTCGCTGATGTCGAATCCTGCGTTCGCGAATAGCGTGTACTGGTCCATCTGCGGTTCGCCGGTCCAGGCATTGAAGCGGTTGAACGTCGCCTCGCGAGCGTCGAACCCTCCGCCAGTCGGCGTTGGATAGTTCTGACGCGTGTCGTAGCCGCTTCGTTCACTGTGTTCCTGAGCCTTAAGTTCGCCGGCGACGGTAAGGAAGCCGCTGTCGCCGATGGGGAGGCCTTTCCAGGCCGAAAGCGTCAGAACCTCGCCGTCTTCGACATCGCGTGAGATCGTCGGCCCTACGGTAATTGGCAGCCCCGCGACCGGCGGGGTCACCGGTACTTCGTACTCCGACTTGCGCACGCCGTAAGAGACGCCCACTGCCCCGCCATCGCTTGCTTCGCGCAAGCGGACGTTGATGACGCCAGCGATGGCGTCCGAGCCGTACTGCGCCGAGGCGCCATCGCGCAGCACCTCGACCGCGGAGATCGCGCCGGACGGAATGGTGTTCATGTCGACTGCGGAAGCGCCGCGGCCGATCGAGCCGTTGACGTTGACGAGCGAGGCCGAGTGCCGGCGCTTGGAGTTGACCAGCACCAGCGTTTGGTCGGGCGCGAGGCCGCGAAGCGCGGCGGGCCGGATGGTGTCCGTGCCATCAGTAAGGGCAGGCCGCGGAAAATTGAAGGAGGGAAGGCTGACGGCGAGCGCCTGGTTAATCTCGGCGACGCCCATTTTCTCCAGTGCATCAACGGGAACAACGTCGACAGCCACGGCTGTGTCGAGCGCAGAGCGGTCCGCGACGCGTGTACCGGTGACGACGATGACATCGCCGCGAGCGGTTTGCGGCGCGGGCGCGGCCTGCGCCAGCGCCTGACCGCAGAGTGGGGACAATGCAACGCCCGCAAGCATCGCTATCTTGAATACGCGAAACATCATTTACGCTCCTGCCAATGCACCGATCTTCCCATGTGAATGGGCCAGTTGGAGCGATCCGCCAACGACAAAGGTTGATGCGAGAGTTTAGTTGCGAAGATTTACGCGTGCTGTGTCACGCGCGACAGACATGGCCGTGATTGGCGCATGGAATGTTTTTCGGCAGTGCGAGCCTTACCCGTTCGAGGCGAGTTACGTCGCGGCCTGCTGGTGATCGAGGGCGGAATGAGCTGAGCGCTGCTCAGTTCATTCCGTTCTTCTTACCGATCAGTCCAGTCGGCACGCCGTTGATCGCGAGCGAAGAGCCATCGACGGTGACCTTTACGTTATCGCCATCCTTGACGCGGCCTTCGAGGATCATGCGGGCGAGAGGGTCCTGCACTTCCTTCTGGATCGCCCGCTTCAGCGGGCGGGCGCCGTAGACAGGGTCATAGCCGCGTTCGGCCAGCCAGTGCATGGCCTTGTCGTTGACCTGGATGGTGATGCGGCGGTCGGCGAGGATCTTTTCCAGACGCTTGAGCTGAACGCCGACGATGCGGTCGATCTCGCTGCGGCCAAGGCGTTTGAAGAAAACGATTTCGTCGATGCGGTTGAGGAATTCCGGGCGGAAATGCGTGCGGATCGCCTCCATCACGGCATCGCGCGCCTGGCCTGAGATTTCACCTTCGGACCTGTCCTCCGCCAGCGCGTGGGCGCCGAGGTTGGATGTCATCACGATCAGCGTGTTGTTGAAGTTGACGGTGCGGCCCTGGCCGTCGGTGAGACGGCCGTCGTCGAGCACCTGCAGCAGCGTGTTGAAGACGTCCGGGTGCGCCTTCTCGATCTCGTCGAACAGGATGACCTGGTAGGGACGCCGGCGCACGGCTTCGGTCAGCGCGCCGCCCTCTTCATAGCCGACATAGCCCGGAGGCGCGCCGATCATGCGGGAGACCGCGTGCTTCTCCATATACTCCGACATGTCGAGCCGGAGCACGGCGTGCTCGTCGTCGAACAGGAATTCGGCGAGCGCTTTCGTCAGCTCGGTCTTGCCGACGCCGGTGGGGCCGACGAAGATGAACGAGCCGATCGGACGGTTGGGGTCCTGCAGGCCGGCGCGCGCGCGGCGCACGGCGTTGGAGACGATCTCCAGCGCCTCGTCCTGGCCGACGACGCGCTTGCGCAGGCCGTCTTCCATCTGCAGCAGCTTTTCGCGCTCGCCTTCCATCATCTTGTCGACCGGAATGCCGGTCCAGCGCGAGACGACGGCGGCGATCGCGTCAGCATCGACGACTTCCTTGACCAGCGGCGCTTTCGCGTTCTTGTCAGTCGCGTCGGTCTTGCCTTCGGCTTCGGTGATCAGTTTTTCTAGCGCAGGAATCTCGCCGTACTTGATCTCGCCGGCGCGCGAGAAATCGCCGCGACGTTCAGCGTCGGCAAGTTCGGCGCGGGCGCGGTCGAGGCGCTCCTTCGCATTGGTGGCGCCGGCAAGGCGGCCCTTTTCGGCTTTCCAGGCTGCCGAGATCTCATCGGACTTGGCTTGCAGCTCCTTGATCTCGGCTTCGCGGCGCTTGAGCCGATCCCGCGAGGCGTCGTCCTTCTCCTTCTTCAGCGCTTCTGCCTCGATGCGGATCTGCATCAGGCGGCGGTCGATCTCGTCGAGCTCTTCGGGCTTGCTCTCCACCGCCATGCGCAGGCGCGCTGCGGCTTCGTCCATCAGGTCGATGGCCTTGTCCGGCAGGAAGCGGTCGGCGATGTAGCGGTTCGACAGTGTCGCGGCGGCGACGATGGCGGCGTCCGAGATGCGGATGCCGTGGTGGACTTCGTACTTTTCCTTCAGGCCGCGGAGGATCGAGATAGTGTCCTCGACGCTTGGCTCGCCGACGAAGACGGGCTGGAAGCGGCGGGCGAGGGCGGCGTCCTTCTCGATATTCTTGCGGTACTCGTCCAGCGTAGTGGCGCCGACGCAATGCAGTTCGCCCCGGGCGAGCGCCGGCTTCAGCATGTTGGAGGCGTCCATCGCGCCTTCGGCCTTTCCAGCGCCGACCAGCGTGTGCATCTCGTCGATAAACAGGATGATCTCGCCCTGGGCCTGGGTGACTTCCTGCAGGACGGCCTTCAGTCGCTCCTCGAACTCGCCGCGGAATTTCGCGCCGGCAATGAGAGAGCCCATGTCGAGGGCGAGCAACTTCTTCTCTTTCAGGCTGTCCGGCACGTCGCCGTTGACGATGCGCAGGGCGAGGCCTTCGGCGATCGCGGTCTTGCCGACGCCGGGTTCGCCGATCAGGACGGGGTTATTCTTGGTGCGGCGCGAGAGAACCTGGATGCAGCGGCGGATTTCCTCATCGCGCCCAATGACCGGATCGAGCTTGCCCGAGCGCGCCGCTTCGGTGAGATCGCGGGAATATTTTTTCAGCGCCTCGTACTTCTCTTCCGAAGTCGATGTGTCGGCCGCGCGGCCCTTGCGCAGGTCGGCGATGGCCTTGACGAGGGCGCCGGTGGTGGCGCCGGCAGCTTTCAGCGCGTCGGCGGCCTTGCCTTTGCCTTTGGTGGCGGAGAGCAGCAGGCGCTCGACGGTGACGTAGTCATCGCCCGCCTTGGTCGCCTCTTCCTCAGCCAGCTGGAAAAGCTGTGCGAGGTCCTGACTTAGGCCGGGCTGAGAGCCGCCGGTGGAGCGCGGCTGTGAAGCGAGCAGCTTGTCGATATTGGCCTGCGCGAGGTCGGGATCGCCGCCCGCGGCGCGGATGAGGTTCAGCGACAGCCGGTCGCGGTCGGCGAACAGCGCCTTCAAGAGATGTTCGGTAACGATTTGCGGGTGGCCGGCCGCAAGCGCGCTCGTCTGGGCGCTCTGCACAGCGGCGCGGGCGCGCTCGGTGTAGCGTTCGAAGTCCATCGAATTGACCCTTACAGAAGCAGTCAGACCGGAAGTCGGGGACCCGTATCAAGCATCCCATGGATGAATAGCGCGCCCGACGGCCGCGCGATTGATCCACCGCAAGAGTTAGGGGCGCGGCCGGTCCACGCAAGGGGCGGGAAACGCCCTAGTAGCCGGCCCGCCGCTCTTTCCTGTTCTTGCCGAACAGGCTAACGGCGGCGGCATGGACGACGGCGACAACGATCGCGAGGCCGATGCCCGACATCAGGCTGCGCACCTCGAAGCCGGGTACGAGCCAGCTTACCAGTCCCAGCATCATGGCGTTGATGACGAAGGTGAAGAGGCCCAGCGTCAATAGGTTGATAGGCAGCGTCAGGATGAACAGCACCGGCTTGATCGTCATGTTGACAAAGCCCAGAACGGCCGCGGCGATCAAAGCCGAAAACAGCCCGCCGACAAATACGCCGCGCAAAAGCTGGTCGCCGATGAGCAGCGCGACGGCAGTCGCAATCCAGGAGAGAATCATAGCCTGGGGTCCTTCCAACTTTCATAGATAGGCATGCCCGGGCCGCGTGTTTAGGGGCTGCTGCAGACGGCTGTCGCGACGCCCGCTTGTGTGGTTAAACGCGCCGGACAAATCACGGGCCTAGTGGGAGGACACCATGGCTTCGAAAACGCTGCTGCTGGCAGTCTGTGCGTTGGCGCTCGCCGCCTGCGACAAGAAAGCCGAGGCGCCCGCAACGCCGGCTGCCGATGCGGCCGCTCCGGCGGCGCAGGGCGCGGCCGTCGGCGAGCCCAACCCGGCGACGCCGGCGGCCGGCCAGACGCTCAACACCGGAACGCCGGTCGATGGCGATGCGACGGTGACGGCGCCGGCGACCGTCGGCGCTGGCGCGACGATCGAGGCCGGCTGGACCGGCCCCGGCAATTCCGGCGACTATATCGATCTCGTCCCGCGCGGGTCCACGCAGACGTCTGGCGAGATCTCCTACGCCTATGTGCGGGACGCCATACCGGTCGCCAAGTTCCGCGCGCCGACGACCGCGGGCGACTACGACGTCCGCTACGTTCTCCAACTCGCCAACGAGCGGAAGGTAAAAGCGGTCGCTGCGATATCCGTGACCGCCGCCGCCGCGACATTGACCGCGCCGCCGAAGGCCGAGGGCGCCGAGCCGTTCACGGTCGAGTGGTCGGGTCCGTCCGGCGATGGCGACTACATCGACATCGTTCCGGCCGCCCAGACGGAGGCGTCGGGCGAGATCACCTATGCGTGGACGCGGGATGGCCGTCCGGCAAAACTTGTCGCGCCGGGCAAGGCCGGCGCCTACCAGATCCGCTACGTGCTGGAAGGGCCGGGCGGCCGCAAGATCCTCGCATCCTCGCCGCTCGAAGTGACCGCGGCCACCGCGACGTTGAAAGCGCCCGACACGGCTGGCAAGGGATCGAAGATCAAGGTGGAGTGGACGGGGCCGAAGCGCCGGGGCGATTACGTCGACCTTGTGAAAAAGGGACAGAAGGAGACATCTGGCGAACTCTCCTACTTCTACACAGACCGCGGCGCCGCCAGCGAACTCACGGCCCCGGCGGAAGCGGGCGAATACGACATCCGATATGTCCTCGAAGCACCCGGCGGACGCTCCGTGCTGGCGACGAAACCGGTAAGCGTCCGGTAACGCAGCCGGGGTGCGAACGGACTGACGTGTGGCGCGATCACGTGGTCGCGCCTTGCTTCTGAACGGAGGCAGGTCATCGACCACGCGCTGCCGGGCGACAGGCCGTACGCCGACTCGCGGCTGTTCGCGGCGCTGGCCTGGACGACGGCGCAGAAGGAATCCATCATTCTCGAGCGGGTCGTTTCACTTGGCCGCCGCGACAGCCTCGAGAGGCTAGCGCACCCGCTGAGAGTCTAAGGCGCGGCTTTCCGCCATCGGCCAAACCCGCGGCAATACGATCAAGCAGCCGCTTGATCAGGAAAGCCCTGCAGGCATTCTCGGCATCATCCTCATCCACGTTCACTGCACATTCCGGCGACTGTCTGAAGACGAGACCGCGGAGTATCACAAGAAGCGGATCGACCTGCTCGATCGCGCACCTGCCGAGTCGGCGGCCTTCAATCCGTCCGGTCTGCACTTCCAGCAGGCCTATCCTGAACGGATCGTCGCCAAACAGCTGCGATCTATGTGCTGGAGCGGCCCACGCCATTCAGATAGGGTGTGGCCGGGGCCGACGGGTCGGAACAGAGCCTTTTTCATGATGGGTCCGGTATCGCTGCGTTCGCTTGGAACGCGCAGACCGATCCGACATGGCGGCTTTCACGGGAAAGCTCCACGCAAATGAGCACTGACCCGCGCCCAGCCAGAAAGCACCGGCGGGTGCCCGTCACCGGCCTGATCATCGCGTTGATCCTGGCGCTGGCGGCGCCATCGCTAGGCTTTTCGGCGCTGCTGCTTCTGCAGTCGGACAACGTCAATCGCAGGACAATGACGGTCCGCGCCATGCAGGGCGTCGACGGCATCGCCGATACACTCGATCGCGAGCTGCGCGGCATGTTGACTAACCTCGCCCTGCTGGCCTCGAGCGGCTGGATCGAAAGCGAGCAGTATGACCGGCTGCACGCCCGCGCGGCTGAAGCTCTAAAGGGCACGGACATGTATCTCGTCGCGGTGGACTCCCAGAACCAGCAGATCCTGAACACGCGCGTGCCCTGGGGCACGCCGCTAGGCGTCACGTCCGATCCCCAACCGGTCGAAGAAGCGATCGCAAACAGCCAGCCGGTGGTCTCTGATCTCTTCTTCGGCAAGGTTGCCCAAAGGGAAGTCTTCAACGTCGTGATGCCGATCATCTCCGGCGAGCCTCGCGTTAAGGCGCTGATCCTGACGCGCGACGCAGACAAGCTGGGCTCGATTTTCGGGGAGCGCCTGCCGCCGCCGGGCTGGACCTACGCGATCCTGGACCGCACGGGAAAGAAGGTTGCGGGCGATGCGCCTGCCGGAGGCGCGGAAGCGCTGTCGCAGCTCTGCGCCAGCGAAGGATCTGGTCTCCACGTCTTCAAGGTCGATGGCGCCAGCCTCACCGCAGCCAACGAGGAGCTCGAGCCATGGGGATGGCGCGCCTGTGTCTGGACCGCATCCGAACAGGCCGATGCGTCGATCTCCCAGCGCTGGCGGAATTTCACCCTCATCACGCTTGCCATCGTGTCGATCACCATCCTGGCGGGCGCGGCTCTCGGTCAGATGCTGGCGGGCGCTATCCGCCGCGCCGCAACGGTCGGCCGTGCGCTCGATGCGGGCGGATCGGTTCCGGAGACAAGGTCCGTCGTGCGCGAGGTCGACGAGGTGCTCGGCACGCTGACCCGCGCCGCAAGGCGCCGGCTGCAATACGAGGAAGAGCAGGCCGTTCTGCTTCGCGAAACCGCGCACCGCGCCAAGAACCAGATCGCCATCGCCTCGGCCCTGGCGCGTCTGTCGGCGGGATCGGCGCAGAGCGTCGAACAGCTGCGCGACGATATCGTGGCCCGGCTGTCTGCGCTGGGCCGGTCGATCGATACGATGTCGGCGACGCCTTCCGGCAACGTGTCCCTGAGACAGCTGGCGACCGCGCAGCTAGAGCCTTTCGCCGCCGATCATCCCGGCAGGCTGGATATTAAAGGGAGGCGACATCTGGGTGGCGCCAACCACGGCGCAGTCTCTTGGCCTTGTCCTGCACGAGATGGCGACCAATGCGGCCAAGTACGGCGCCTGGTCGATGCCGGAGGGCAGGGTAGTCCTCGACTGGAAAGAGGCCGCCGATGGGCTCATCATCGTATGGAGCGAGCGCGGCGGCCCGAAACCGGCGCCGCCGACAAAGGCCGGCTTCGGCTCGTCGCTCATCGCGATGATGATCGAACGATCGCTTGGCGGCTCGATACAACGCGACTTCCAGGATACCGGCCTCGTCGCGACATTCAGGCTCCCCGCAAAGCCGGCAACGGTCTGACGGTTAATGCGCGGCCTGCTGTACGGCGCCGGCCAGGGCCGGGCGCTTGAGCAGCGGCACCATGAACAGCATCAGCGTGAATGCGACCGCCATCACGAGGAACAGGTTGTTGAACGTCATCACCGCGGATTCGATCTGCATCCGCCGCGTCAGCTGTGCGATGGCCATTGCGGCCGGATCGCCATTGCCCAGCGCGGCGAAGTTCGCCTCGGCCTGCTGCAGGTAGGCCTGCACTTCCGGCCTCGTGGGATCGAGCGCTGCGGCGAGCTCCTGGTTGTGAAGGTTGGTGTAGTTGAGCCGCATCGTGTTGAGCGCCGCAAGGCCGACGGCGCCGCCGAGATTTCGGCAGACGGTGACCAGGCCGGTCGCGTTCGGGAGTTTCATCGGCGGCAGCGTTCCGAGCGCGATGAAGTTCGACGGCACCATCGACATGATAAGGCCGGCGCCGCGAAAGACCTGCGGCCAGAACAGCTCGTTGAAGGACGAGTCGGCGGTGAGGAACTGGTTCCAGTAAAGGCCGATGGCCGAGAGAGTCAGTCCGATGGCGAGCACATAGCGCGGATCGAACCGCCGGATCATTGCGCCCGCCAACGGGCCGCCGACGAACATCGCAAGGCCGCCCACGCTCATGATCTGGCCGATCTGCAGCGAGTTGAAGCCGCGCACCGAGCCGAGGAAAAGCGGCGTCAGATAGACCGCGCCGAACAGGCCGAAGCCGACAATGCTGGCGGTGAGCGATCCCACCGCGAAATTGCGGTCCTTGAATATGGTGAGGTCGACCACCGGATTGGCGCGCGTCAGGGCGCGCCAGAAGAAGACGATGCCTGCCAGCGAGCAGACGAACATCCAGATGACGAGTTCCTGATCCTCCAGCCAGCCAGCCGCCGGCCCTTCCTCGAACACCCATTCGAACGAACCCAGGAACAGCGCCATGGCGCCGAGGCCGATGATGTCGATGCGGCGGACAAGGCTGAGGTCGGACGGGCTTTTCGGGATCAGCGTCCAGACCAGCGTCGCCGAGACGATGCCGGGAATGATGTTGACGAGGAACAGCCAGTGCCAGCTGAGATGCTCGGTGATCCAGCCGCCCAGCGTCGGGCCGATCGACGGCGCCAAGGTCGCCACCATGCCGATCATCACCTGCTGCAGCATCGACCTGTTGGGCCCGAACAGGCTGAAGGCGGCGGCCATGGTGGTGGGGATCATCGCCGCGCCGAGGAAGCCCTGTATGCAGCGGAAAAAGATCAGGCTGTCGAGGTCCCAGGCGAAGGCGCACAGCGCGCTCGATGCCGTGAATCCAGCCGCCGAGAACACGAACAGGCGCCGCATCGACAGCGCGCGGTTGAGCAGGCCGGACAGCGGAATGCCGATCACTTCGGCAATGAGGTAGCTGGTCTGGATCCATGCGATCTCATCGGCGCTCGCCGAAACGCCGGCCTGGATCTGGGCGATGGAGGAGGCGACGATCTGGATGTCCAGGATCGCCATGAACATGCCGATGACCATGGCGAAGAAGCCGATGTTCAGCAGCATGGCCTCGCGCGTGCCGGGCTTTGGCAGCGCATGCGCCGCGGGCATTCCGCCGGCGCTATCGGCGCCCGGACCGGCGGGGGGAGCGGCGGCTCCGCTCATGGGTGTTACTCTTTGACGGGCTTGGTCGAGACCGTGACGACGACCGCGAGGCCCGAACGGAGCAGGCCGGTCGCCAGCGATTCATTCTCGATGTCGATGCGCACGGGAACGCGTTGCACGATCTTGGTGAAGTTGCCGGTGGCGGTGTCCTGCGGCACCAGGCTGAACGTCGCGCCGGTGTTCGGGGCGATGCTCGCGACGCGGCCCTTCACCTTGAGGCTGGGGTAGGCGTCGACATGGATGGAGACTTCCTGGCCCGCCTTCATCCTGGCGATCTGCGTCTCCTTGAAGTTCGCAATGATGTAGGCGTCGTTGGCGGGCACGATCGCGAGCGCCGCTTGGTTCGGCGACAGAAGCTGCCCTTCCGTGACCACCTTGTTGGCGACCACGCCGTCAACCGGCGCATGAATCTGCGTACGGCCGAGATCGAGTTCAGCCGCTTCGAGTTTCGCCTTTGCCGCGGCTATCTTGGCGATAGCGGACTGCGCCGCTGCTTCGGCGCTCGTCAGCTGGCTGCGTTGCGCTGTTACCGATGCATCCGCCTGCTTGAGCTGTGCGTTGGCCGTGCGCTCCGCCGATTGCGCCTGTTCCACCCGGGCTTTGGGGTACCAGCCCTTCTCGGCAAGTTCGGCGAGGCGCCTAGCGTCGGATTGCGACCAGTCGGCGGCGGCGTCGGCCGCCTCGCGCGCCGCGCGCGCCTCGGCCAGCGCATCGCGCTGGGCAGCAATCCGGGCGTTGGATTGCGAAGCGTCCGCCTCGGCCTGCGCCAGAGCGGCGCGCGCTTCGGCGACACTGGCCTCGAAATCGGCGGCTTCGAGCGAGATGAGCAGGTCGCCCGCCTTCACCAGCTGATTGTCCCGCACATGGATCGCTGTGACATATCCCTGGACCTTCGGGGTCACCCGGGTGATGTCGGAGCGTATGTAGGCGTTGTCGGTCTTGATCTCGAACCGGCCGTTCATGAGCCAGTCCGCGCCGAACCAGAGCATCGCGGCTGCCGCAACGACGCCGATTAATGGCAATACCTGCCTGCGCAGATCGGGCTTGGCGGTCGCGGACGCGGCTTGCGCCGCCGCGGCGGGCGTTTCCGGGGTCGTTATTTCAACTGAAGCGGGCTCGGGGGAGCCTTGTTCCAGTTTCACTGTTTTCAAGGCCATGGCAGAAGGTCCCGTCCGAGGCCGGTTTCCAGCCTGCAGCCGCTCTGGGATACAGGATATGTAATCAGCGTTACGTTTCAGTTGAAATGTAACCGCACTTGCCCGAGTATCAAGCGGGCGGTCCCACGAGTTACGCTAATAAGATGGCCCAGCCGGATTCGACACAGACAGCTCCCGAGCCTGAAGCAGGGCGAGCCGAACTGCGCCGCGCCGCCTTCCTCAAAGCCGCCCGGGATGTGTTCCTGGAAGCCGGCTACGAAGCCGCCAACATGGCCGAAATCGTCAAGCGGGCCGGCGGGTCCCTGTCGACGCTGTACTCTCAGTTCGGAGGCAAAAAGGGCCTGTTCGAGGCGATGATCGATGCGCGGGTCAACGACCTGACCGAGCAGATGCACATCGAGCTGGCGGCGCATGCTCCGCTGAAGGAAGGCCTGCGGCGAATTGGCGAAACCTTCCTCAAGAAGCAGGTCGGGGCCGAAGCGCTCGACGTGTTCCGCCTGATGGTGGCGCAGGCCAAGAAGTTCCCTGAACTCGCGGAAGGCTGGGGCAAGCGAGCGCCCGAGCAGGTGCGCAAGGCCCTGGCCGAATATCTCGCCGACCGGGCAAGGGCAGGCGAGATCAACATCTCGAATCCCGAGCTGGCTGCGTCAGTCTATTTCGACCTGGTCCGGGCGCGCATCCAGTTCCGCGCCCTGTTGATGCCGTCCTACACGCCCAGCGACGCGGAAATCCGCGAGACGGTCGATCGCGCCGTGAAGGTCTTCCTCGGCGGCATCGAAGCCCTCGAGGCCTGAGCCAACACTAGTTCTTGCAGGGCGCCCATGCGTACTGGGTCGGCCGCGAACCATCGAGCCGCGAGATCGTCGCCGCCAGCCCGCCCTTGGTTTTGCGGTAGATGATGCGCTGCGGATAGTCGTGCTCGGCGTTCTCGAACGAGATCGTGTCGCGCGGCGTGCCGCTGGTCGGTTCGGTGAAAACGACTGGGCGCTGCCCGTCGGGCGAGGCGGTGTAGGCGGCGCGGGCGTTACGCAGGTCGATGCGCGACTGCTCGAAGAAGGACAACTTGCCGCTCTGCATGGTGGTGGCGTAGCCGAACATCAGTCCGCCGCGGGGCATCGACCAGGTCTCCTGGTTGGCGCCGTCCGCCGAGGCCCAGCATCCGACCATGAACCCCAGCCGGCCGAGTTCATCGGCGCTGGGCCCAGATGAACACGCGCCCAGCGCTATGGCGCCAAGGGCGGCGATGGAGGCAAGGCGGCTGCGAGCGGTCATGGCGTTCCCCGACAATTGGTCGTCTTACGTGAGACCTAGCGCACGCGGGGGCTGGGCGACAAGCAGTTGGCCTGCGCCGCGGGCGATGAAAGTCTTACGGGTTGGCTAGCGCATCGCGCGTGTCGGGCGCGGACGTGGCGGCCGCCGGGATCGGCGCGAAGGCCTGAGGCAGCGCGGGCTTGTTCTCGGCGACCAGCGCTTGCGATGACAGCTCGGCGTCGCGCATTGCGTCGATCTCCGCCTTCCTCGCAAGGAACGCGTCGAGCTGGGCGCCTTCGAGCTTGCGCCCCGTCGGCAGTTTCAGCGCCATCGCGTTCTTCGCCTGGCCGTTGATGTAGACCTCGTAGTGCAGGTGCGGGCCGGTCGAACGGCCGGTGGTGCCGACATAACCGATCACCTGGCCCTGGCGAACGTGCGAGCCCCGGCGCAGGCCGCGTGCGAAGCCGTTCATGTGGGCGTAGGCGGTTTCGTAGCCGTTGGCGTGCTGGATCTTCACATAGTTCCCGAAGGTGGAGAACGGGCCGACGCGTTCGATCACGCCATTGCCGGCTGCATAGATCGGCGTGCCGCGCGGGGCTGCGAAGTCCGTGCCCTTGTGCATCTTGGTGTAACCGAGGATCGGATGCCTGCGGCTGCCGAAGCCCGACGACAGACGCGCGCCGTTGATCGGCGTCTTCATCAGGAACTTCTTCGCGCTCTGGCCCTTGTCGTCGAAATAATCCACATGGCCGTCGTCCGACGGCGTGAAGCGATAGAAATCCTTGGTCAGCGCCGCGCCGTCGATCGAGGCGAACAGCACATTGCCTGCTTTTACCGGAGCGCCGCGCTCGTCGTCATATGTCTCGTAGAAGATCTCGAAGTGATCGCCCGGTTGCATCTCGCGCTGGAAGTCGATGTCGTAGCCGAAGATGTCCGCGTAATCGACCACCTGCTGGTCCTGTGCGCCCAGCGCCAGAGCGGTTTCGTAGATCGACGTCTCGATGTCGCCCGCGATCAGGTTGTGGCCGGACGACAGCTTTGTCTTCAGCTCGTGCGGCGTCCACGCGCCATCGAGGCCGCGCGACACCAGAACCTGGCGCTCGACTTCAGGACGCAGCGATACGCCCATCAGGCGAACGCCGCCGGTCGACTGGTCGGTTTCGAGCCACGCCGTGACATCGTCACCCGGGCGCATGTTGCGAAGGTCCAGAAGCTGGCTCGCGGCGTAGACCGCCGCATTAGCTTCCTCGCGCGGAGCGCCGATGCGATCCAGCACGCCGGAAAGGGTTTCATTGCGCTGCACCGACACGCGCCGCACTTCGGGCGCAACGGCGTCCACCAGATGGTCGGCGCTGGTGATCGAAGCGAGGATAAGCCGCGGATCGGGTTTGGATTCTGCCGATGCCGCTTCCGATGGCCGCGCCATCACGCCGGCCACGACAAGTCCGATCCCCATCAGCGCAGCCGCGGCTGTTCCCAACCCCCACTCAAACCAAGTGTTTTTCATGGGTGCTCCGAAAGTTCCTTGCGGAACGGATCATTCGAGCGGCCACTCCCCTAGTCGAAAAGCGACATACGGCGGCTCAGGGCGACATTTAAAAACGCTTGGGTGTCATTCTACAAGAACGAATGCATATTTTGCCTGCGATGACTGAAGAAAAACTTAGCCCTAACCTGCAAAAACCGCCCAAAAGGCGGTGGATTCGCCTCGTTGGCGCCGCATTGCTGCTAATGGTCGCGCTGTTGGCGTTGTTCCGGCAGCCTGTCGCAGAGGCAATCGCCGGGGCGGTGTGTTCCCAGCAGAAGTTAACCTGCAGACTCAGAATCACCCGGCTCGATTTTGGCGGCATTACGATTCGCGAGATCGACGTGCGCGCGCCGATGTCGCCGAACGCAGCGCTCAGCGCCGGCGATCTTGCGGTCGATTTCGATTGGACCTCTCCGTTTTCGGCGCGTGCAAGATCCGTCGGCGGCAACGACGTCGTCGTGCGTGTCGATCTCTCGGGTACGCGCCCGCTATTGGGCGATCTCGACCAGGCGATCAAGTCTTTCGCCAAGGGCGGCGGCGAGCCCGGGCCGATTCCGCGCCTCGACTTCAAGAAGATCAGCATCATCGGCGACACGCCGCTCGGCCCCGTCGAGGCGCACGGCAAGATTGCAGCTACCGCAGCGGACGCGTTCGCGGTTGAATTCACCGCGCCGCCTGCGCGCCTCGGCCTGCTCGGCGCCACGCTGGAACTCAAGGGCGCTGATCTCAACGCCACCGTCGCGGGCGGCGAGATCAAGGGCCACGCCAATGTCGACCTCGCCGCGTTCGAGTCCGGCGAGTCGGTGATTTCCGATCTCCGGTTCGATGTGTCGCTCGACCAGACGGCCGGCGTGCTGCGCGGGGCCGGCAGCGCCAGCATGGGGACGGTGACGCTCAGCGACACCAGCCTTTCCGGCGCCGAGGCGAGGGCGAGCGTCGAGTCCGCCGCCGTGGATCCGGCGGCGTTCGATTTCAGTGCGTGGCTTGCAAATGTGCGCACGCTGTCGCTCCACGCCACGGCAGGCGAGGGCGTGATCGGCAAGACAGGCTGGCGCAAAGGCGTGCTCGATGCCGAGATCGGACCGCGCCCGTCGGGCGGTTCGGGCGGCGATGTTTCCTTTTCGGCGCAGAACATCCGCCTGGCGCAGGGCGCCGCCGGGCTGGTGGAGCTGGTCGGCGCGGTCGACATCCCGAAAGAGGGGGAAATCCGCGCGCAGGGAAATCTACGGCTCCGAGGCGGGTCGCTGACGGTCGCCGCTCGCAGGGAGCTGGCTGCCGTTCTGGCTGATCCGTTCGAAGCGGCGCTGCCGGTGTTCGGCGCGGCGGCAGGCCGCGCGGGGGATGCGGCGGCGGCGGCGTTCGAAGTGGATGTGCCGTGGTCGGCGGAAGTGGTGACGCGCGGCACGAACGTCGCCGCACTGCGTGGCGCGACGCTGAAGGCGAAGAGCGGGCTGACGGTGACGCTCGACGCCGCGCAGGATGGGCAGAGTGTGGTGAGCTGGAATACGGAAGGAGGCGGGCGTTGGACCGCCGCGGGCGCGCTGCGCTTGTCAGGAGGCGGTGCGCCGCCGCTGACGCTGGAGCTGGCGCGCGCGACAGGCGCCGGCCAGGTCGTGGCGCTGGCGGGCGCGATCGCGCTCAAGCCCTGGCGTGTCGGCAACGACGTGCTGGCGGTCGAGGCGATAGGGCTGCAGCTCGACACAACCGACGCGGGCGGCGGCGCGGAGGGGCAGCTCACAGTGCGGCTGGATGGCGGCCTGGCAGGCGGCGCCTGGAAGGGCGTGCGCGCGACGGGCGCGGTGAAGGCGGCATGGACGGGCGAGACGTTTTACGCGGATGCGCCGGGTGGACTGGCAATCCAGTGGGACGAGGCGCGTTATGGCGAGATGGTGCTCGGCGCGAGCGCGCTGCACTATACGCCCACGGGCCGGCTAGCCGAGCTGACGGAAGGCGCGGTCGTCGGCAAGGGCGCGCTGGCGAAGATCACCCTGCCGGTGCGCGGCAATGGCTATGAGGCGAAGGCGGCGCTCGGCCGGATGGCGATCGACTGGCGCGCGCAGGGTGGACTGCGTGCGGGATTCGACGCCGCGCCGTCGACGATGGATCTGACCCTCGCCGAACGCGCCGTGCCGATGCGCGTCGAGGATATCGCCGGCGTACTCGATGTTCGCAGCGGCTGGCGTGTGACCGGCGTGCTGAAAGGCGGCGAGGCGAAAGCCGACGAGGCGACCGTCGCCGACATTGCCGCACAATTCGACCTCGGCGGCGCGGGCAGCGCGCTCGACGGCAAGCTTAGCAACGTCGCGATGCGCATTTTCGATCCTTTGCCCGAGGACAAGCGCCGCTTCGAGGAAGCGAAGTTCGAAGGCGCGGCCAGCCTCAAGGACGGCAACGCTACATTTTCGGGCCTGTTCACGTCGGCAAGGAAACGCGTGCAGCTGGCGAGCGTCACCGGGACGCACAACCTCAAGACCGGAAACGGCGCCCTCACTTTCGAGCCGACGCCGCTGATATTCTCTCCTAGAGTCTTCCAGCCCTACGACCTGTCGCCGCTGCTGCGCGGACCCGCGAACGTCACGGGACGCGCCGACATCGCCGGCGGCGCCAGCTGGACCGGAGATGGCATCAAGACGAACGCATCGATCAACCTGCAGAAGATCGGCTTCGCTCTTTCAACCGCGGGCGTGTTCGAAGGCGTCTCCGGCAGGATCGTCGTGTCCGACCTGATGAACATGGCTTCGGATCCGGGACAGACCATCACGATCGACAAGGTCACGCTCGGCCTGCCGATCGAGAAGGGCGCGATCAAGTTCCAGCTGATCGGCTATCAAGCCATCCGCCTCGAAAACGCCGAGTGGCCCTTCGTTGGCGGTTTCATCCGCGTACGGCCCACGGACTTCAAGTTCGGCGAAGCGCCCAACCGCGTGGTGGCCCAGGCGGTCGACTGGGACCTCGCCAAGATCATCGAGCTGTTCAAAGTGCCTGATATCAAGGTCGACGGCATCGTGAACGGCGACATACCAGTGGTATTCAGCACGGGTTCAGCCGCAATCGACAATGCTCGGCTCGTAGCCTCGGACAGGGGCGGAGTTATTGCCTATGCGGGCTCGACCGGCGATGCAGCAGCGCAGTCGGACCCCAACGCCAAGATGCTGTTCGATGCGCTGAAGGACTTCAGGTACAGGGTTCTGGAATTGGGCATCGACGGAGACATTGCAGGAAGGATCAAGCTTTCGATGAACCTCAGCGGGCGCAATCCCGGCGTGATGGCGGGCGCCGAGTTCAAGCTGGGCATATCCATCGACAGCGAATTGATGAGCCTGCTGAATACGACGCAGGGCTGGCGCGGCCAGCTCAGCGGCGCTGTGACAAGGCCTGATTGACGAAGGACGTCAGGAAGGCGAGGTATAGAGGTATACGGGCGCTGCCGCCCACGCGGCGCGCATGAAGGAGCGATCGATGTCGATCACACGAACGGTGGCAGCAGGCGTGGCGCTCGCCGCAGCGGCGGCGGGGGCGGGCGGCTGTGCGCCGACGATCAAGCTCGCGGCGCCCGACAAGCCGATCGAGATCAACCTCAACGTCAAGATCGATCAGGAGGTCCGCGTCCGCATCGACAAGGATCTCGAAGACCTGATCGCCAAAAACCCAGATCTGTTCTGAGGCAGGAAACAGGAGCCTCTTATGAGCATGTTCAAGAAAATCGCCGCTCTCTTCGCCGCCATGTTCGCCGCCGCGACATTGATGACCGCTTACGCCGCCGATCCCGTGATCGAGCAGGCCAAGGCGCAGGGCATCATCGGCGAGATGTACACCGGCTATCTGGGCATCGTTGATCCGAGCAAAGCCTCGGCCGACCTGAAGCGCCGCGTGGAGGAAGTGAACGCCGCCCGCCTGCAGGCCTATACGGAGATCGCCAGCCAGCGCGGCCAGACCGTGCAGACGGTCGGCCAGCTGATGGCGGAGAAGCAGTTCGAGCGCGCTGTTGCGGGCGAACTAGTGAAACCGGCGGACGAGCCCTGGACGAAGAAACAGTAAGGCGCGTTCTCATCTTTCGCCCTCGCCCTTCATCGGCTGCGCTGGTTGCGCGTTGATTGGGACGAGGGCGATTTGATTCATGCCTAGGAAGACCATCCTCATCCTCGCGCTCGTCCTGGTCCCGGTCGCCGTGCTGGTGACCCTCGCGGCAACGGGGTGGGGCGGGTCGTTGTTCGCCAAATTCCCCAACGCCCACTTCGTCATCGCCTTCGCCCTGGGCGCAACGGCGACGGTTCTTCTTGCCGCGGGTTTGTTTGCGCTTGTTTTCATAAGCTCGCGGCGCGGTTTCGACGATCAAACCGAGAACCAACAGGACTCGGATGGGGCCTAATTCCGGCTTGGGAGGCTGAGTTCAAATCGGCTAGCTTCCCGATTCGTTTTATGGGCATGGGAGATGCTGAACGATGGAATCGTCGAAGCTGGCGTCCTATGTCGCCTCGCGGATCTGCCACGACATCGCGTCCCCGCTGACGCCGCTCATGCAGAGCTGCGAGATGCTGTTCGATGACTCGATGGGCGCGGCCATGAAGGCCGAGGGCGAGAAGACCCTGAAGCACGCTATCGCGACGCTCGAGGCGAAGCTGCGCTTCCTGCGCTTCGCCATCGGCAGCCAGGCGATCAATGACGGCCAGGCCAACACCAACGAAATGCGCGACCTGTTCCAGAAGCTGTTCGCCCTGAATTCAAAGGTCGAACTGGAATGGCGCATGGACACGCACCGCATTTCCAACCGGCAGATGCGCGTGCTGATGAACATGACGCTGATGATGATCGACCCCGCGCACAAGGGCGTCTGCCGCGTCACCTCGCGCGAGGAAGGCGACCAGCTGGTGCTCGACGTCGAAGCGGTCGGTCCGCTCGCCAACCTCAAGCAGGAAGTGCAGGACGCGCTTGCCGGCCGCGAGCCGCAGGGCGGTTGGGGCGGCGGCGCGGTGCAGCCCTATTTCACGCGCTTGCTGGCCGAGGAAATCGGCTTCGTCCTCGAGTCGCGTTCGCCGCAGGGCGCGGCGGGCCTCAGCGCCCGCGGGCCTGTGTCGATCGCCTGACGCTCGCCCGTCCAACGGGGCGTTCCTTAAATCGGGCGCGACATATTTGCCACGCGCACATAACTGTCTGCGGCGGTGTCGCGCGGCAGCGTGGGCAAACCGGCTCGCGCGCGGATGCCGCGCGGAACGGCGGCGGCGCGGCTTTCGGGGGCCGAAAACGCTGAAATCTCTGAGGCTCTTAACCACCCTGGACAAACCGTTATCGCCGTCGCGCTCGAACGCCAGGGCGGGGATTTCCGGGTGATCGCTGGCTGCGCCGGGCGGGCCGCAAAGCCGGATAAATCGGCCCCAAGCCTGGCGGCGTTAACCTTGATGCTACGGGGCCGGGAGTATTCAGAGATGTGTACCGCTTCGACGACAGCCTCCTGGCGATCATGGACATCGACGGGATGCCGGCCGGAGCGGGCGCTGAAGACACAGCCGCGCGGCTGACCCTGCGGCCTACCTGGAAAGGGCTGGTATGAAACGCTGTCTGATCGTGGACGATAGCCGCGTCGTGCGGAAGGTCGCGCGCCGCATCGTCGAAGATCTCCGCTTCGACGCCGACGAAGCCGCCGATGGCCAGCAGGCGCTCGACGCCTGCCGGAAGGACATGCCGGATGCAGTCCTGCTCGACTGGAACATGCCGGTGATGAACGGCATCGACTTTCTGCGCGCGCTGCGCCGCGAGCCGGGTGGAGAGCGGCCGGTGGTGGTGTTCTGCACCACCGAAAACGACATGAGCCACATCGCCGAGGCAATGCGCTCCGGCGCCAACGAATACATCATGAAGCCCTTCGACTCCGAGATCATCGAATCCAAATTCTCGGAAGTCGGCCTGGTATGACCAGAAACGACCTGATGCCGTGACCGCAGCCGCCTTCAAGCCCAGCACAGAGCGCCGGGTCCGCGTGATCTTCGCGGATCACAGTGCGATCGTGCGCGGCTTCGTGCGGCGCTGGATCGAGGACGATCACCGCATCGAACTGGTGAAAGCCTGCAGCGAAAGCGGCGAGGCGATTGTCGAAGCAGGGCGGCATCACCCGGACGTCATCGTGCTCGATGCCGACATGCCCGGCATGGACGGTCTCTCGACCCTGCCGCACCTGCGCAAGGCCGCGCCGCATGCGCGCATCATGATCGCATCGATGCTGACGCCTGTCGGCGCATCGACCACGATGAAAGCGCTGGGCGCCGGCGCCTGTGACTTCATCGTCAAGCCTGAAGCCTCCGCCCTTGGCAGCGTCGAGACGTACCGGCGCGAGCTGATTGGCAAGATCGTCGCCCTCGGTGAGCATCGCTCCGCTTTCTCACAATCCACCTTCACGCTCCGCCGCAAGCCGCAGGTCTGTTGTCCCGCATCGCTTCTGGTGATCGCTGCCGCGACGGGCGGTCCCGTCGCGCTGCAAACTTTCCTCACCCCGATCGCGCGCCGCATCGACGCGCCGATCCTGATCGTGCAGCACATGCCCGCGAAGTTCACGTCGGTCTTCGCCGAGAGGCTCGAGCAAGCGACCGGCAAGCACTGCCGCGAAGCGCGTGACGGCGACACGCTGGCGCCAGGTGCGATGCTAGTGGCGCCGGGCGATCATCATCTGCGCGTCGCACGCTGCCCCGCCGGGCGCATGGTGCATGTCGACAAGGGCGATCCGGTGCATTTCTGCCGGCCCGCCGCAGATCCGCTGTTCGACAGCGCCGCGGCCGCATTCGGCCCGCGCGTTGTCGGCGTGGTGCTTACCGGGATGGGCGATGACGCGTGCGAAGGCGCCGCTAGGATCGTCGCCGCTGGGGGGAGGGTGATCGTACAGGACGAAGCATCCAGCGTGGTCTGGGGCATGCCGGGCGCCGTCGCCAAGGCGGGGCATGCCGAAGCGGTGAAGCCGCTCAGGGACCTGTCTTCGCTGGCGCTGAAGATGATGAACGGAGACGGTGCGTGAACAGCCAGGATTTCGAGTTCGTGGCGCAGCTCCTGCGCAAGCGCGCCGGCATCGTTCTCACCGGCGACAAGATGTATCTGCTCGAAAGCAGGCTGGCGCCGCTTGCCCGCAAGGAAGGACTGCCGTCGATCGACGATCTCATTCACGTCGTGCGCGCGCGCCGCGAGGAGCGCCTGATCGCGCAGGTGGTCGACGTGATGACCACGAACGAGACCTTCTTCTTCCGCGACAAGACGCCGTTCGAACATCTGAAGGACGGCATCCTGCCGGTGCTCGCCCAAGCCCGCCGCGGCGCCCGCATCCGTATCTGGTGCGCAGCCTGTTCGACGGGGCAGGAGCCCTACTCCATCGCCATGATGCTCGACCAGCATCCGCAGCTCACCCAGGGCGTGCCGGTCGAGATCGTCGCCACTGACATCTCTGACCGCTGCCTCGAGCGCGCGCGCCAGGGGCTGTTCACCCAGTTCGAAGTGCAGCGCGGCTTGCCGATTCAGATGCTGATGCACTATTTCACCCAGCAGGACGATCACTGGCGCATCTCCGAGCGTCTGCGCAGCCTGATCACTTTCCGCAAACAGAACCTGATCGAAGCCAGCGCAGCGCTGGGCAAGTTCGATGTCGTGTTGTGCCGCAACGTGCTGACCTATTTCGACGGTCCGACGAAGACCGAAGTGCTCGAGCACGTTGCGCAGCAACTAAACCCCGGCGGCTTCCTCGTACTGGGCGGGACCGAGTCGGTCGTTGGCCTTTCGACCGCGTTCGAAGCAACGCAGGACCGCCGCGGCCTCTACAAGCTGGCCCCGCGCGGCGTGAAAGCGGCTTAAAGAACCCAATGGCAAATGGGGTAGCGAGTAGGACGGCGAGCGTCGCCTATTCGCCCTGACGTCATTCCCTCCCTCATTCGCCATTCCCTCGCAACAGACATACATTCCTTCCGCAGCGTGGAGGATCAACATGTTCGGACTGATTGGGAAGATGCGCGCGGCGCCGGGCAGGCGCGCCGAACTGATCGCCGTACTTAGCGGCGGGACGCAGACCATGCCTGGGTGCATTCATTACATCGTGTCGGAAGACTTGGCCGAGGCCGACGCGATCTGGATAACCGAGATCTGGGACTCGGAGGATAGCCACCAGGCCTCGCTCCAACTTCCCGACGTAAAGGCGGCCATCGCAAAGGGCCGCCCACTGGTCGCAGGCTTCGACCTGAGCGCCAGAATGAAGCCCATTTCGGGGGTCTTCTAATCTACCGCCGACTGTCACCCAACTGACCGAAAACCGGGCTATCCTGCTGCTTCGGCAGGAGGCGTCCGATGAAGCGGCTTATCGTCTGGGGTCCGGCGTTTGCGATCCTTGCGTTTGCGTTTGCAGCCGCCTGCAGCAAGGCGATGGAAACGGCGACTGCCGCACTATCGTGCGATCTGAAGACAGAGAGCGCCAGCGCCGCAGAGGCGAAGCTGGCGGGCTGTGGCGCCAAGTGGATCGACGCCAACGTGGCGATCAATCAGCTGCAGTCTGTCGGCACGCACAATTCCTACAAACAGCAGATCCCGGCGGACGAGATGGCGCTGATCACCGAGCGCAATCCGGACCTCGGCATCACGCTCGACTATTCGCACGAGCCGCTCGCCGCCCAGCTCGACAAGGGCGCCCGCCAGCTTGAGATCGATCCGTCGGACGATCCGCAAGGCGGGCTGTTCGCAACGCCGCTCGCGCGCAGGCTGCTGACCGAGAAGGGTCTTACCCCGGCGGACTACGATCTTTCCGTCATGTCCCAGCCTGGCATCAAGGTGATCCACGTCAGCGACATCGACTACCGCTCGCACTGCCTCCTGTTCGTCGACTGCCTGAAGCAGGTGAAGGCGTGGTCCGACGCACATCCCGCGCATACGCCGATCCTGATGATGATCAATCCGAAATCGTCAGGCGTCTCCTGGCCCGGCGCCGCAAAGGTGCTGCCGTGGGGCAGGCAGGCCTTCGACCGCATGGACGCCGAAATCCGTTCGGTGTTTCCGCCCGAGCAGCTCATCGAGCCCGACGACGTCCGCGGAACACACGCCACGCTGCGCGAAGCCGTCACCAGCGGCGGCTGGCCGAAGCTCGGAGATGCGCGCGGCAAGGTGATCTTTGCGGTCGACCTCTCCCCCGAAGCCAACGCTCCTTATGCAGAGGGCCATCCGTCGCTGCAGGGCAGGGCAGCCTTCATGACAACGTTTCCGGATGCGCCCGAGGCCGCTTATTTCACGATGAACGATCCGGCGAAGGATCAGGCCCTGATCCAGGAACGCGTCCGCCAGGGCTTCCTCATCCGCACCCGCGCCGACGCCGACACGCGCGAGGCGCGCGCCAACGAAACCACACGGCGGGAAGCCGCCTTCGCCTCGGCCGCCCAGTTCATCTCGACCGACTACCAGGATCCCGATCCGCGCTTCGGCGCCGGCTATTCCGTCAAATTGCCCGACAGCGCGATAACCCGCTGCAACCCCGCCAACGCTCCCCAGGGTTGTGACCTCAAGGCGGAGTGACTTGCATCAGGCCTCGCTTCTCCGTTAGCTCCCCCTGAAGCGGGCGGCGACCCGCATCCGAGGGAGAGACACGATGCGTGGATTGGTCGCGAGCGCAGTTCTGGCGGCAGCGATGGCAGGCGGGGCGGCGCACGCCCAGGCGCCGGATGCAGCAGTCGCGAAAGCTGACTATTCCAACCCAGCGCTCTGGCTTTGCAAGCCAGGCCTTGCCGATGACAAGTGCAAGGTCGATCTCGACGCCACCGTGATCAACGCCAACGGCTCGACCAGGGTCGAGAAGTTCAAGGCGGCCTCGAACCCGGCGATCGACTGCTTCTTCGTCTATCCCACCGTCTCGCTCGATCCGGGCTGGCAGTCGGACTTCCAGGCCGACAAGATGGAGGTCGACGACATCAAGCTGCAGTTCGCGCGCTTTGGCGCGGTGTGCCGCCAGTTCGCGCCGATCTATCGCCAGACCACGCTTACAGCGCTGCGGGTCTCCAGCGGCGGCGCGCCTCCCGCGGGTGAACGTCCGGCGGCGAATGTCGGCGGCTACAATGACGTGCTCGACGCCTGGAACTGGTATATGGCCAACGAGAACAAGGGCCGGGGCGTCGTCCTGATCGGCCACAGCCAGGGGGCCGGCGTGATCGCGCGGCTCATCGCCGCCGAAGTCGAAGGCAAGCCTGCACAAGACAAGTTTGTCTCCGGCATCATTTTAGGCGCCGCCGTGCAGGTGCCGCCGGATGCCGATGTGGGCGGCACTTACAAGACGATCCCGCTCTGCCGCGCGGAGGGCCAGACGGGCTGCGTGATTTCCTACGCATCCTTCCGCGACACCAATCCGCCGCCGGCGGCATCGCGCTTTGGACGGGGCGGCAGCGGAACGGTAGCGGCCTGCAACAACCCGGCGAACCTCAAGACCGGGCAGGGCAAGCCGGACTCGTATTTCCTCGCGCAGGGCTTCCTCAACGGATCGGGCGGAACGAGCCAGCCGGCCTGGGCCAACCCGGCGCCGACGGTGACGACGCCTTTCGTCAAAACGCCGGGTCTGGTTTCGACCTCTTGCGTCCGCAAAGGCGACTTCAGCTATCTCGAAATGCACGTGAACGCGGACCCCAAGGACAAGCGCACAGACGAACTCGCGGGCGAGGTCATCCGGCCCACCGGGCCTGATCTCGCCTGGGGCCTCCACCTCATCGATGTGGACCACTCCATGGGCGACCTGGTGCGGATCGTCGGCAAGCAGGCCGCCGCCTGGAGCAAGAGTTCCGCCAAAAAGCCGAACTGAAACAAATCTGTAGATGGCATTACAGGGAGTTATAGGTGCGGCTAAATGCGCCCGCCCTGCTGTGCATGCGACTTGCTACGGTCCTTGCTGCGGCGCCGAAACGGGCCTAAGTCAGCCGCCCCTGGAACAGCGGTCTCCGCTGTGAACCTTTTCGAAGTCCGGGTGTTGTATTACCTCGTCGTAATATCGACCGAATACCGTTGGTGGTGGTTTGATGCCTAACAAATGCGATGGCGTGGCCAAGCTGAAGAAGCTCGAGCAGCGCCTGGACCGGCAGTTTTCGGTCCTCGGCATCCAGTTCGGACTCGATGGCGTCATCGGGCTCGTTCCGGTCGTCGGCGACGTGATCACCAGCGCCATGGGCCTCTACATCATCCTCGAAGCCCGCAAGCTCGGCGCGACACGCTGGACCATGGCCAAGATGTTGCTCAACTGGGGCATCGACTTCACGTTGGGCGCGCTGCCCGTCGTGGGCGACATTTTCGACATTGCCTTCAAGTCGAACGCCAAGAACCTGCGCATGCTGATCGCCGACCTCGAAAAGCGCGCGGTCGAGCTTCGCGAAGTGAACCGCGAGCATATGCGCGCCGCTGCGGCCTAACGGCCGAGCCTCGCTTTCATCTCGGCAACGTCAGCACACAGCTGCTCCAGCCGCGCGTTGATCGCGTCGGTGCGGGCGAGGATATCGCTTTCCCGCAGCGCATCGAGCTTGTCGTGCAGCAGCATGATCTCGAGTTCGGCGCGCAGGTTGACGACGTAGTCGTGCTCCGCCGCCGCTCGATCCTTCGCGGCCTGGCGGTTCTGGCTCATCATGATGATCGGCGCCTGCACGGCCGCGATCATCGAGAGGATCAGGTTGAGGAAGATGAAGGGGTAGGGGTCGAAGGCGCGGCCCGACAGGGCCAGGATCAGGTTGGTCGACACCCAGACAACCAGTGTCGCCGCGAAACCGAAGATAAAGCGCCACGATCCGCCGACGGACGCGACCTGATCGGCCATCCGCTCCCAGTAGCTGCGCTCTTCCGCCATCAACGGGTCGACGCCGCTGGGCTTCTGGTCAGCGATCAGATCGATCACGCTGCGCTTCTGCGCGGTGAGGCTGTCATAGTCGGCGCCCAGCAGGTCCTGGGCCAGACGGTTGCGTAGATCGTTCACGGCGGCCTCGTTACGGCGCTTTGCTGTAGCATAAGAGCCAACGGAACCTCGTTCGCAAGTCGAAGTATCCGGCCGAACCGGCCTTGATTCAGGTCAGAGCCATCGAGCGCGCGCAGGATCAGGCTGTCTAGAGCGGCGGACTCGATCCTCGACTACTCGAAAGGGCTCGGACACACGACGCAGGTCGCGGTCGCAGAGGGTAGACAGGCGGCCTGACGCCTGAGCGTTTTTCTCCCCTGACAGTTTGGCGATGGTTGCAGAAAGCGAAAAGGCGGAGCCGAAGCTCCGCCTTCTCTTTGTCTGGTCAATGTGCAGTCGAAAGCGGCCTAGGCAGCCTGCTCGGCGACGGCGACACGCGGATCCGGATCGCGCAGCACATAGCCGCGGCCCCAGACGGTTTCGATGAAGTGCTCTCCGCCTGTGGCTTGCGCCAGCTTCTTGCGCAGCTTGCAGATGAACACGTCGATGATCTTGAGTTCCGGCTCGTCCATCCCGCCATAGAGATGGTTGAGGAACATCTCCTTGGTGAGCGTCGTCCCCTTGCGCAGGGAAAGCAGCTCGAACATCTGGTATTCCTTGCCGGTGAGGTGAACGCGCGAGTTGTTCACTTCGACCGTCTTGGCGTCCAGGTTCACGATGATGTCGCCGGTGCGGATCACGCTCTCTGCGTGGCCCTTTGACCTGCGCACAATAGCCGTGATGCGGGCGATCAGTTCGTCCTTGTTGAACGGCTTGGTGAGATAATCATCGGCGCCGAAGCCGAGCGTCTTTACCTTGGCTTCGATGTCCGGGTTGCCCGACAGGATCAGCACGGGCGTGTTCACACGCGACAGGCGGAGCTGTTTGAGGACTTCGTATCCGGAAATATCGGGCAGGCCGAGATCCAGAATAATGAGGTCGTACTCGTAGACCTTACCGAGGTCGACGCCGTCTTCCCCCATGTCGGTCGTATAGATGTTGAAGCCTGCGGCTTTCAGCATCAGTTCGATGCTGCGAGCAACCTGCTCGTCATCCTCGATCAACAAGACCCGCATCACGTCTCTCCCGAATCGCGGTCGCCTTGCGGCGGTGGTCGTTAACCCTCGCATTAAGGCAGACTAATCGTTAACGGCAGGTTTCGATCCGGCTGGACCGATTCAGAATCCTTACCTTGATTCCATGAGTCGAAAAGAGTCGAAAAAAGCCCATAAGCCGGGGTCCTTGTGGATTTCTCGGTTAATAGGCCGGTAACCAGAAACACGGCCTGATCACGTTTGACAGGCTTTCCGGGGCCGAATCCTTACAGGCGACTGCTTCATGCTGGCCTCGGCCATCCGCGATCTGAAAGCGCTGGAGCCGCGCCGTTTCGAGGGCCGGGTGACGGCCCTTGAAGGCCTCCGGATCGAGGCTGCTGGCCCTGCCGGGGCCCTCAGGCTCGGCGCTTCGGTTCGTTTCGGGTCCGAAGAGGGGCCGCGGGGCGAGCTGGTGGGGTTCGAGGGCGAACGCGCCATCCTTCTCGCCTGCGATCCGCTGGACGGATTGGGGCCCGGCGCGCCGGTGCTGTTTACTTCCGGTCTCGATACGGTCCGCCCCAGCGATGGCTGGCTTGGCCGCGTGATCGACGCGTTCGGCGAGCCGCTGGATGGCAAAGGCCCGCTTCGCCACGGCTGGAAGCCGCGGCAGGTGAGGGCGATCGCCCCCAATGCGCAGTCGCGCGCGCGCGTCGATGAAAAGATAACGCTGGGCGTGAAGGCGATCGACGTGTTCGCGCCGTGCGCGCGCGGACAGCGTCTTGGCGTTTTCGCGGGATCGGGCGTCGGCAAGTCCACCATACTCTCCATGCTGGCGCGCGGCGCTGACGCCGAGATCGTCGTCATCGGCCTGATCGGCGAACGCGGCCGCGAGGTGCGCGAATTCGTCGAGGACACGCTCGGGCCGGAGGGCCTGAAGCGCGCCGTCATCGTCACCGCGACATCGGATGAAGCCGCGCCGCGCAGACGAAGGGCCGCCTGGCTGACGCTTGCGGTCGCCGAGCATTTCCGCGACGAGGGCAGGCAGGTGGTCTGCTTCCTCGATTCTGTCACACGCTTTGCGATGGCGCAGCGCGAGATCGGCCTTGCCGCCGGCGAGCCGCCGACGACGCGCGGCTATACGCCTTCGGTTTTCGCCGAACTGCCCAAACTGCTCGAGCGCGCCGGGCCGGGGATCAGCGTCGCCGAGGGCGAGAAACAGGGCCACATCACTGGCCTCTTCACCGTGTTGGTTGATGGCGATGATCATAACGAACCGATCTCGGATGCGGTTCGCGCCATTCTCGACGGGCACATCACACTCTCCCGCCACATTGCCGAACGCGGACGCTTCCCGGCGGTCGACGTGCTGAAATCCATTTCGCGCCTCCAGCAGGTTCTCCAGACGCCGAAGGAGAAGGAGCTGGCCGTGAAGGCGCGGCGGCTGATGGCGCTGTATTCCAACATGGAAGAGCTGGTGCGCATCGGCGCGTACGCCAGGGGCGCCGATCCGGAAGTCGACGAAGCCGTCCGCATCTGGCCGCAGCTTGAACAATTCCTGACGCAAGACGTGTTCGAGAAATCCGTTCCGGCCGAGGCTTTCGCCGGACTGGAAGCGCTGCTGACGCCGCCCACACCCGCCAAACCCGCTCCGCCGAAGCAAGGTCTTAGATGAAGTCGCTGCATACGCTGCTCAAGGTCGCCCAGCGGCGGATGGAAGAGTTTGGCGTCGAGGCTGTCCGCATCGGCCAGCACATCGAGCAGCTGCGCATGCAGCACGCCGCGATCCTCGCGCGCGAAGAAAGCGAAGTGGCGCTGTCGATTCAGGATCCCTCGCTCGCTTCCATGCTTCCCGCCTATCGCGCCCGCATCAAGCTGCAGGCAGGCGCGGTGGCGACGGAAATTGGCGAGAAGGAAGAGCTGATGGCCGAGGTTCGCGCGATGCTGAACGCGGCCTATCAGGAGAAGGCGAAGTTCGAACAGCTGATCGAGCAGGAAGCGCTGCGCAAAGCGACCGAGCGCGCCACGAGGGACCAGGCGGCGCTCGACGAAGTCGCGATCAACCGCGCGGGCTTCGCGAAGTAGTTTCCCAGGAATTCGCGTCGCTGGTCGGCTCGCCGGCGGCAAACGCGACGCCGATCGACACAACGATGAAGCCGATGCGGTAGAGGCCGAACGATGACGTGAGCTTGCTCCTTGCGGAGCAGGCTGCCTCAGCGCGGCATGCGTTCCGCGTCGGCGCTGCGGTCGAAGGGCAGGTAGGCGCGCGGCAGGCGATCGTCGAGGTTGAGGTTCAGCGTTCCGCGAAACCTGCTCATGACGAGGCTGATGGCCGCGATGACGACAAGCGCCAGGAAGAGAAGACCGACGATCTTCAGTGCAACGCCGATGATCAGGGCGGCGACCAGCCCGATGGCGGCGAGGGCGAGAAAGCCGAACACGAGGAACTTCATCGGGCGAATCCATTCTGACTGGAACACTCTTTGCCCAATGCATGGCGAGGGTCGCGGTTCCGGGCAAGAGGCCGCGTTCCCGCCGGCGTGGCCGGCAGGTCACATATTTTGGTTTCGGAAGGGAGACGAATGAGGGGCGGCGCGCGGATGCGCTGGCCGGCCCTGGGGCTGGCCGCCGACGATTTTTGTCGCACCCTCCGGAAAATCGTCGTCGTCGTCGACGACGGCCCGGCCGGATGCGGCGGGCGCTGAAGCTGCGACACGGCGTTCGTCAGGAGGCGGGCCAGCTTCACGACCAGATGGGCGGAATGTCTCTCGACCGCGTCGAGACGCTGGAGAGCGCGCTCAAAGCGCCGCTCGATCTCTTCGAGGGAGGGGGCATGGCCGGTAAGGGCGTAGCTCGGGCGGCGGCCTTTCCTGCGCCTGCGCTTGGGCGTGTGGCCCAGCATCTGACGGGCGCGGATATGGGTGAGGGCCGCGATCATGTCCTCGATCATGATGAGCGAGCCCAGGAGATCGAGGCGGACAGAGCGGTCCTTAGGGTTCGCCTTGATCCAGGCCCGTGTCTCTTCGTCCGCCAGCGTCCGGGCAAGGCAGCCGATGAACCAGGAGACCAGCTCTCTTAGGAACAGAGCCGGGTTCAGGGGCAGGAGCACAGAGAGGATCAGCGGCGCAAACATGACCCCAGTATCGCCTGACGGGGAAGGCGTGGGGACAAGTAAAAAGTTATCCTACAGCGCCGGAGATGAACTCTGGCGCGGTTTTGCTGGGGTTTGGGGGCTGAAGATTTCTCGAAACTGCAGAGTCATCCGACTGTGTTTTGCCCGGTCCTCACCGCCGTAGTCCCCCGCGAAGGCGGGGGTCCAGCGCCGACCGCAAGGCTTGTCCTGAATTCGGGCTTCAGGCTTTGGAGCGCTACGCGCGCATTTTTCCGAAGAGGACTGGGGCCCTTCGCTGTCGCTCCGGGCGTTCACCATTCGGTTTGATCCACCGGATCAAACCGCGCCTGTGGCGCCATGGCTTACCCCCGCCTGCGCGGGGAACGCGGACCTGAAGGTCCGCTTCCAGTTTGATTGTCTCTCGGAACGCCGCCTCAAAAGCAAACGGCCCGCTCTTTCGAACGGGCCGCGTGTTTGAGAAGCCGAAAGACCTCAGGCCGACTTGGCTTCGACGCTTTCGGCGCCGCCGCGGACGAGGGCTTCGGCGATCTGTTGGGCGTCGAGGGCTGCCTGCGCCTGCGGGTCGATCGAGACGATGGTCTTCTGCTGGCGGATCGCTTCGCGGACTTTGAGGTCGCGGAGGACGATGCCGGCGAGCGGCGGGCGGAAGCCGAGGAAGGTCTGGCTCGCGCGGGCGAGGGCTTCGTATGTCCTTCGGCCGGCGACGCGGGTGTCGGCCATGTTGATGGCGATCCACGGCTGCACGCTGGGAGCGTAGCCGCGCAGCACCTTGATGAAGGCGTAGGCGTCCGTCATCGAGGTGGGCTCGTCATTGGCGACGATGAGGCAGCGGTCGCACGCCCTTGCGAGGCGCATGACGTTGTCTTCGATGCCGGCGCCGAGATCGACGAGGACCTGGTCGTATTGCAGGGCGAGAGCTGTCAGGCTCGCGGCAAGGCGCGAGGCCTCTTCCGCCGGCAGGCCCGCGAGCGCGCCCGAGCCGGAGCGGCCGGGCAGGACGTCGAAGCCGATTTCGGATCCGGCGCCGCCATTGACCTTGCAGACCGCGTCTTCGAGTTCGACCCAGCCCGCGATCACCGCGGCGAGGTCTGTCTCCGGCGCGATGCCGAGCTGGACGTCGACGTTGGCGAGGCCAAGGTCACCGTCCACAAGCAGTGTTCTGCGGCCCATCTTGGCGAAGCACGCCGCGAGGGTCGTTGAAAGCCAGGTCTTGCCGACGCCGCCTTTTCCGGAGGCGACAGCTAGGACCGAAGCGGGCGCAACCCGTGATCGGGGCGTCTTTCCGTCGGATTTTCGTAACGCGAAGCTCATTACGCGGCTCCTTTGAGCAGTTCCGCTTCGGGTTCGCCGGCCACGAGCAGCCGAGCGATACGGGAGGCCGAAGCAGGCGCCAGTCCGCCACGTACACTAGGCGTCAAACCTAGTTGAGCGATGCTTAACCGCGACGAAGAAATTGCAGCTATTGCGCCTCCGCGACGACGTACCGCGTCCAGCTTGGTGAGAATGACGCGTCGGCATCCCACGCGGGCGAAGGCCCTGGCGTTGTCCTCAAGATCCTCGGGATGCCCTTCGGCGCTCATGACCAGCACAGGCTCCACATTCATCCGCGAAATCAGGTCGCTAAGACGTTTCATGTCCGCATCGTCGAGCGGGTTGAACGGAGGTCCGTCGATGACAAGTTTGGCCCCGCGATCGTCTGCATCTCTAACTAGGTTGATCAGGTGATCGGGCGAGATCGCATTGGTTACCGTCACCTTAAGCATTAAGGCGGCCAGGCGATGGACCTGACCCGACGCATCGAAGTCGGCGCAGACCGCCTCGAGCGGATTTTGCGAATCAGAGAGCAGGGTCGCGATCTTGGCCGTAGCCGTGGTCTTGCCCGAGCCGGGCGGGCCGACGAGGAAGAGCGACTTGTCCGGATGCGGATTGAGCGGGTTGAAGGTGAGCACGCCTTCAATGCCCACCGACAGCGAGTTCAGCTGCTCCATGCCGGCGCCGAGGCGGCCGCCGGCGGCCGAAACGATGTCGGCGAAGCCATCCGGCGCCCCGCGCGAGCGCAGGGAAGAGGAGAGCTGGCTCTTGGTCTCGTCGAATTTCGGCCGGGCCTCCGCGAATTTCGGCGTGGCGAGCGTGTTGAACATGCGCTCGACCGCCGCGCGGATCTCGACGCGGCCGTCTTCGTCCCGCTGCGAGAGGATGACGGCGTCCGGTCCCATTTCGGCGCGAACCTGGGCCATGGCTTCTTCGACGGTAGAGCCAACGAACATCTTCATTTTCATCGGCGGACTCCTTTGCGGGTCGTCTTCCTGTTGGCCCTAGACGGCGCCGGCGGAACGCAGCCGGGCCTTAGGGTGAATTTCGTTCTGCGACATGACGATGGTCTGCGGACGGAACCGCTCGACCAGCGAGCGGACGTAGGGACGCACGGGGCCCGAGGTGAGCAGCACGGGCGCATCGCCCGCCTGCGCCGCGCGCTCGAAGGCGCCGCGAAGGTCGGAGACGAACTGGTGCAGGCGCGAGGGTTCGAGGGCGAGCTGCCGCTCTGCGCCATTGCCGATGAGGGCTTCGGCGAAGGCCTGTTCCCAGTTGGGGGAGAGGGCGACGACGGGAAGCGCGCCGCTGGCGTCGAGGTGCGCGTTGCACAGCTGGCGGGCGAGACGGGTGCGGACGTGCTCGGTGACGGCGAGGAGGTCGGTGGTGGTGGACGTCGCCTCGGCGATGGCTTCGAGAATGGAGCCGAAGTCGCGGACCGAGATGCGCTCGCGCAACAGGTTCTGCAGCACGCGCTGGATGCCGGAGACGGTGATCTGCGCGGGTGTGATGTCGCCGACGAGGGCGGACTGCGCCTTGGGCAAGTCTTCGATCAGCTGCTTCACCGCCGAGAAGGTCAGCAGCTCGGCCATGTTCTCCTTCACCAGCTCGGTGAAGTGGGTGGTGAGCACGGTGGCGGCGTCGACGATGGTGTAGCCCTGGAAAGCGGCCTGCTCCCTCTGCGTGTCGTCGATCCAGACGGCGGGAAGCCCGAAGACCGGCTCCAGCACGCGCTCGCCCTGCATCTGCGGCGCATTGCCGGAGGTGTCCATCGCGAGGTGAAGCTGCGGGCGCAGCTTGCCGCGGCCGGCGACGACTTCCTTGATGAGGATGCGGTAGTCTTCCGAGCCGAGCTCGAGATTGTCGATGATGCGCACCTGGGGGACGACGAAGCCGAATTCCGAGGCGATCTGGCGGCGCACCGCCTTGACCTGATCGGTGAGCTTGCGGCCCGAGGTTTCGTTGATGAAGCCGAGCAGGCCGAAGCCGAGTTCGATCTTGATGTCGTCGACGACGAGCGATTCCTGGATCGGCGGTTCGGCGATGGGCTTCTTGCGGGCGGCGTCGGCCTTTTCGCGCTCGACGGCTTCGGCGCGGAGGCGCTGTCCACGGAAGGCGCGGAAAGCGGCGTAGCCCGCTGCGCCCGCCAGCAGCGCGAACGGGAGGATCGGCATGCCGGGCAGGAGGCCGGTGAAGGCGGCGGCGCCGGCGGCCATGGCGAGGCCTTCGGGCTTGGCGAAAAGCTGGTTGCCGATGGCGACGTCGGCCGCGCCTTCGACGCCGGCCTTCGAGACGAGCATGCCGGCCGCGATCGAGACGACGAGGGCGGGGATCTGTGTGACGATGCCGTCCCCGACGGTCAGCAGCGTGTAGGAGTTGGCGGCTTCCTCGAAGGGAAGGCCTTCCTGGGCGACGCCGATGATCATGCCGCCGATGACGTTGATCATGGTGATGAGGATGCCGGCCATGGCGTCGCCGCGCACGAATTTCGAGGCGCCGTCCATCGCGCCGTAGAAGTTGCTTTCGCCTTCGAGTTCCTTGCGGCGACGGCGGGCTTCGTCTTCGTTGATCATGCCGGCGCTGAGATCGGCGTCGATCGCCATCTGCTTGCCGGGCATGGCGTCGAGGGTGAAGCGGGCGGCGACTTCGGCGATGCGGCCCGAGCCCTTGGTGATGACCACGAAGTTGACGATCACCAGGATGATGAAGACGACGACGCCGATGACGAAGTTGCCCTGCATGACGAAGCCGCCGAAGGCCTGGATGATGTTGCCGGCCGCGTCGGGCCCCTGGTGGCCGTGGGCGAGGATGAGGCGCGTGGTGGCGATGTTGAGCGCGAGGCGCAGCAGCGTCGCGAGCAAGAGCACGGTCGGGAAGGCGGAGAATTCCAGCGGCTTGCGGATCAGCAGCGCCGTCATCAGGATGAGGACGGAGAGGGTGATCGAGATCGCCAGCAGGAAATCGAGCAGGAAGGCCGGGATCGGGATGATCAGCATGATGACAAGCGCCATCACGCCGACGCCGAGGGCGTATTCGCCCCGCGCCAATTGCTTGGTCAGCGAGTTCCAGTCGAACCCGCCGCCTAAGCTCGGAATTGCTGCTGCTTGCGCCATTAGTTGAGCCGCACTCCTGCTAGAATCTGCGCGGAGCAGACCCCCTCCCGCATCGCGATCGCGATGAAGGCGGTTGTCGTCTCCCTCCCCCTTTCAGGGGGAGGAGAAGCTCCGGGCGCGCTGCATACTCCTCCCCCGGAAAGGGGGAGGGACGCGAGCGAGGTGGTCGCAGCACGTGCGATGTGGGAGGGGGTCCGCTCCGCGGGGACTGGAAGATGCTCCAACATGATCACCCAGCCGCCCGGGTTTCGCCGGGTGCGGCAATGGAGACGCCGGCATCCTGGTAGGCGCGCAGCTTGTTGCGCAGCGTGCGGATCGAGATGCCGAGAATGTTGGCGGCGTGCGTGCGGTTGCCGAGGCAATGGTCGAGCGTGTTGAGGATCAGGTCCTGCTCGACTTCGGCGACGGTCTGGCCGACGCGCATGCTTGCGCCCTTGATGGCGGCGTCGGCGGCGTTGACGGCGCGCTCGGCGGCGGCGTCCAGCGTGTTGACCGGAACGGGACGGCCATCGGGCGTGCGCAGGTCGTCGACCGAGATTTCCTCGCCGCGCGCCAGGATCACGGCGCGGTGCATGGCGTTCTCGAGCTCGCGGACATTGCCGTTCCACGCGGCGGATTGCACGCGCTCGCGGGCGCCTTCCGACAGGCGGCGCACGGCGATGCCGTTGGCGGTCGCGTATTTGTCGATGAAGTACGCGGCGAGCGCGATGACGTCGCGGGGGCGTTCCCTGAGCGGGGGAATGTGCAGGTTCATCACGTTGAGGCGATAGAGCAGATCCTCGCGGAATTCCCCGCGCAGCACCGCTTCCTGCAGGATGCGGTTGGACGTGGCGATGATGCGGATGTCCACCGGGATGGGCTTGCCGCCGCCAACGCGGTCGATCACACGCTCCTGGATGGCGCGCAGCAGCTTGGCCTGCAGGCGGACGTCCATCTCGGAAATCTCGTCCAGCAGCAGCGTGCCGCCATGGGCTTCCTCGAACTTGCCGATGCGGCGCGCGACGGCGCCGGTGAAGGCGCCCTTCTCGTGACCGAACAGCTCGCTTTCAAGGAGGTTCTCAGGGATCGCGGCGCAGTTGAGGGAGATGAACGGCTTGTCGGCGCGGCGCGATTTCTTGTGGACGTAGCGCGCCATCACTTCCTTGCCGACGCCGCTTTCGCCGGTGATGAGGACCGAGGCGTCCGACGGGGCGATCTGGTCGGCCAGATTCCGGATCTCGATCATCACGGCGTCGAACGCGATCATCGGGCGGTCGTCGTCGGCGACGGCGGCCAGCACCGCGGCGATCAGCTCGGGGTCCGGCGGCAGCGGAATGAACTCACGCGCGCCGGCGCGGATGGCGTTGGCGGCGGTGTTGGCGTCGGTCGATACGCCGCAGGCGACGACGGGCGCGACGATGCGTTCCTGCTTCATCGCGGCGACGAGCGCGGAAATATCCTCGTGAACATCGATCATGACGATGTCCGCGCCCTTGCCGGTGCGCAGCAGCTCCATAGCGGCCGCCGCATCGGGCGCGTGCAGCACTTTTGCGCCCTTGTCGAACGCCATCTTGGTGGCGGCCGAGAGCTGGCCTGCGAGATTGCCGACGATCAGAACGCGCATGGGCTTATGTCTCCTAGGCGTCCGAATTCTTGATGATCTCGGTCATCGTCACGCCCAGCCGGTCGTCGACGACAACGACCTCTCCACGGGCGACGAGACGCGAGTTGACATAGATGTCGATCGCTTCGCCGACACGGCGATCGAGTTCGAGCACGGAGCCCGGCCCGAGTTCGAGCAGGGCCGCCACTTCCATGGTCGTGCGGCCGATGACGGCCTGGACGGAAACCGGAACGTCGAACACGGGCTTTAGGTCGGCGGCGATCCGCTCACGCTGGTCCTCGTTGGTGTGCTCGGCCGCGGAGCTGCGAGACTGCACGGGCGTGCCGCCCTGCGCGAGATCCGGAAGATTGAGATCGCTGGAGCTCATGTTGATTTCCTACGCGGCGGAGAACAGTTCGAGTTGCGGTTCGACAGGGTCTTGCAGACGAGAGTCGACGACGGCGTCGATCGCGGCTTCGACTTGTTCGCGGCTGAAGCCGGCCGAGCCTTCGACCCACTCGACGCGCCAGTCGCCGGGCTTGGCGGCCGGATCGGCGATGAAGGTCATGGTCACGGGGCGGCCCGCGCGGCGGAGCTGCTCCATGCGGCGCTCGACTTCCGGGATGGACTCCGGGGCGAGCGAGACCGTAATGACGGGGTTGTTCTTGAGCAGCCGGATCGCTTCGGCGATCGCCGCGGCGGCGGTTTCGGCGCCGGCCTTGTCCAGCGCTTCGCCGGCGATCTTCTTTGCGGCGATCAGCGCAAGCTCGGCCGCCTCGCGGCGCAGCGTGTCGGCGAGCTGGGCGAGCTGGGCCGAGACGGGCGAGAGGTGGGCGACGATCCGGTCGACGGAGGCGAAACCGCGTACTTCCGCGGCCTGGCGGGCCCGCGCCTCGCCATCGGCCAGCGCCTTGGCGGCGAGCTGGTCGGCTTCTTCGCGCGAGAAGAACTTGCGCTGCGGACCGCCGACGACATCGCCATTGGGCGTGAATTCGGTTTCGAATGCGAAGGGGGTTGCTGCGGACTGGGTCATCAGTAGATCAACTCATCCTGCCCGGCGCCGTCGGCGAGCATGATCTCGCCGCGGTCGGCGAGGGCTTTCGCGACGGTGACCACTTCCTGCTGCGCCGTCTCGACATCCTTCAGCTTGACCGGTCCCATGGACGACATGTCCTCGCGCATGATCTTGGCGGCGCGTTCCGACATGTTCGACATGAAGAGGTTTCGCATGTCGTCGTTCGCGCCCTTGAGGGCCAGCGCCAGTTTCTCTTTGTCGACCGAGCGCAGAAGCGTCTGCACGCCGCCCGGGTCGAGCTTGAAGAGATCTTCGAACACGAACATCAGCGAGCGGATCTTGTCGGCCGCGTCCTTGTTGCGGTCTTCCAGCAGCGACATGAACCTGCCTTCGGTCTGCCGGTCGAAATTATTGAAGATGGCCGCCATCTGCTCGTGGCTGTCGCGCTTGGTGGTGCGCGCGAGGTTGGTCATGAACTCGACGCGCAGCGTCGATTCGATCTTTTCCAGGATGTCGCGCTGCACCGGCTCCATGCGCAGCATGCGCTGGATGCATTCGAGCGCGAAATCGGGGGGCAGGGCGGTGAGCACGCGCGCGGCGTGCTCGGTGCGGATCTTGGAGAGCACGACCGATACGGTCTGCGGGTATTCGTTCTTGAGATAGTTGGCCAGCACCTGTTCGTTCACGTTGGCGAGCTTGTCCCACATCGTGCGGCCGGCGGGGCCGCGCAGTTCTTCCATCAGCGCCTCGACCTTCTCGCCGGGCAGGAACTGCATCAACAGGCGGTGCGTCTGCTCGTACGAACCCGTCACCGAGCCTGAGCCCGACATCCGGTTGACGAAATCCTTGATCAGGAACTCGACCATCTCGGCCTTGACCGGGCCGAGGTTCGACATGGCCGATGAAATCTCGCGCAGTTCCTCGTCGTCGAGCCGGTCCCAGACCGGCTTCGCTTCCTCGCCCATGGCGAGCAGAAGGATGGCGGCTTTCTCAGAGCCGTGCAGGTCGCTGATGGCCTGCATCGTCTCCTGGATGCGGCGCGTGGTGTCGGCATACGGATCGTTCGGGTTGTATTGCGGCGGCGCCGGCGCGGCAGGCCGTCCAGGCGCGGCTCCTTGCGCGCCGGTCTGCTGCTGTGGTGCTGCGAGGGCGGCCTGCTGGCTCAAGCGGCGCGCTCCGAGGGTTCTTCAGCCAGCCACGACCGGATGATCGCGAGGGATTCATCCGGGTGGGACTGCACTACCTCGGAAATCTTCTTGATCGAGGAGGCCTTCACCTGGCCGTTGATGCGCGCGACGTCGATGCCGGCGTCGAGACGCTCTGGCGTCGGAATGTCGAATGAGACGGACCTGCCGTCGGGAATGGTCACCGAGCGGTAGGGGTCTCCGCCGCCCTCTCCGATCGCCCCAGGGGTTGATGGATTGGCGCCCCCGCCGGCTGCCTGAAAGGCGGCGATGGCGCGGGCGCGCTTGGCGCCCTTGAGCGCGGCGATTTCCGGCGGAAGGTTGTCGGGCTCGGGCTTCGAGAACAGGCCGCCGATCAGCGGGCGAAGCACGAAGAACACCAGCGCGAGGGCTGTGATCAGCAGCGCGCCGATCTCGGCGCCCCTCACGATGTCGAACTTGTCGAACTCGAACGGTCCGGGCGCGGCGACGTCGTCCATGGACGTGTCGGGCCGCGCGAAGGCCGCGCTTTCGATGGTGACCATGTCGCCGCGCTCTTCGCTGAAGCCGACGGCGGACTTCACGAGGGCAGTGATGCGCGCGAGTTCCTCCGGCGGACGCTCCTGATAGGTGGCGGGAGCGCCCTCGGCGCCGGGCACGCGCATATGATCGATCGCCACGGCGACAGACAGGCGCTGGACGCGGCCGCCTTCGACCACTTCGGTGCGGACGCTCTTGGAAATCTCGTAGTTGACCGTCTCGCTGGTCTGGTTGTTCGAGCTCTGGTTCTTGGGCAGCACGCCCTGCGTCGGCGGCGCGGCGCCGGTCGGCACGTTGTTGGCGACGGTGGTTTCATCGCCCGGCGCGGTCTCCGCGGTGCTGGCGATGCCTTCCGTCGTCTGGGACGAGCGCACCACGCGGCTGTCGGGATCGTACTTTTCCGAGCTTTCGGTGACCTTGTTGAAGTCGACGTCGAGGTTGACGGTCACTTTCGCAGCGCCGGGGCCGGCAATATTCTCGATCACCTCGAGAACCTTCTTACGATAGCTGTCTTCGAGCGAGGCTTTGCGTTCGTCGACCGCCGCGCCGCCAATGCCGCCGGCGGCGCTTTCGGCGCCGGCGGCCCAGGTGCGGCCCTGCGTGTCGGCGACGGTGACGGCGCCCAGTTCGAGGCCAGGCACGCTGGAGGCGACGAGATTGCGGATGGCGCGCACCTTTTCCGACGTCATCGTGTTGCCGGTGACGTTGAGGACGACCGAGGCTTTGGGCTTCTCCTGGTCGCGCGTGAACAGCGGGCGATCCGGAATGGAAAGATGGACCTGCGCCGCCTTCACCATGTCGAGCGAGCCGATGGTGCGCTCCAGCTCGCCCTCGAGGGCGCGGACCTTCTTGATGTTCTGGACGAACTGGGTCTCGCCCAGCGCGTCAGTCTTGTCGAAGATCTCCCAGCCGACCGAGCCGCGCGTCGGCAGTCCTTGTTCGGACAGCATCATGCGGGCTTCATCGACCTTGGAGCGGTCGACGAAGATAGCCGAACCGCCGCCTTCGAGGGTGTATTTGACGTTCGCAGTGTCGAGCTTGCCGGCGATCTCGGCTGCTTCCTCGAGGTCGAGGCCGGAGAAGAGCAGGGCGTTGCCGGCGGCTTCTCCGCGCAACATGATCACGCCCAGGCCGCCGCCCACGAGCGCTACTACCGCAAGCGCCGCGGCGATGCGCATGCGCCCCGACCGCGCCAGGTTGGCGATCAGGTTGTTGCTGTCTTCTGGAGCTGGATCAGCCATCGACGCCCGGAAAAAACTGCCTGTCGCCCGATTTGCGACTAGGCAGGAATTTCCGGGTGCACGGTAAACGGCGCATTAAGGAGCCGCACCGATATGGTTAGCGAATTCTTAAGGCCCTTGCCTTCCGCGCCGCCCTATCCGATCCCCGGAGCGGCGCTTCAGCTCAGCGATAGTTCTGCAGACGCGTGGTGCGCAGGCCTTTGACGCCGTGGCGCTCGTAGAGGCGCTCCCAGCCGCCGAATTCCTCTTTGGTGATCTCGTAGCGGCGGCACGCGTCGTCCTCGGTGAGAAGACCACCGCGAACGGCCGCGACCACTTCCGCCTTGCGGCGCGTGACCCAGCGCTTGATACCCGGAGCGGGGAGGTCCGCGAGGGTTATGTTGCGTCCGTCGGGTCCGATGACGGCCGCGCTTGTCGCGCTTTGGCTCAGCATGGATGACTCCCTTTGCTGCTCAGTACAGAGCGGACACTACGCGGCGTCTTTTAAGGTCACGCGGATTTGGAGCGGCGGCTTTGCGGGAAAACTTGATGAAATGGATCAGGATCCGGAAGCCGTACGCGAACGCTTGAGCGCACGGTGTGCCGGAATGATGCGAAACGCGAGCAGGGACCAGCGGCGAACCCCAATCCCTGCTCACGGAACGCTACTCCTTACTCTAAACCTAACGTTTCAGCCGGATCAGCTCGTCCAGCATTTCGTCGGCCGTCGTGATGATTTTCGACGAGGCCGAATAGGCGCGCTGGGTCATGATCAGGTTGGAGAATTCTTCGGCGAGATCGACCGTCGAACTTTCCAGGGCGCGTGACTTGATGCCGCCGGCGCCGGCGACGCCGGCGCCGCGCATGGAAAGCGCGCCGGCGCCCGGCCCGAGGCGATAGACGCCGCCATGCTCGGGCACGAGGCCGTCGACGTTGCCGAAGGTGGCGAGCGGGATCTGGTAGATCCTGCGCGTCAGGCCGTTGGTGAAGATCGCGGTGACGAAGCCGTCATCATCGACGTCGACCGAAGCCAGCGAGCCGAATGGCGTTCCGTCGATCTGGCTGGTGCCGAGCGCCGAGGGGCTGTCGTAGTTGGTGAGACCGCCGGGCGATCCCGGCCCGCCGATGTCGAGCGTGATGGCCTGCGTGGCGAGGCCAAGCGTCGGGCCCCATTGCGGCGCGCCGGCGGTGCCGTTCTGGTTGATGGTCAGCGTCGTCGGCAGCGTCGAGCTCAACGTGTCGATCTGCCCGAACGGGGTGAAGCGCACGATGCCGGAAGCGAGCTGGCCGTTGATCAGCGCGGCGGTTGGCACGACTTCGCCTGCGGGCAGGTGAACCTCTGTGTACCAGGCGTTGGGGCCCTGCTTCAGGAACGAGACGTTGAGCGTGTGGAGGCCGCCCTGGCTGTCATAGACCTGGATCGGGATCTGGAAGTCCGGCGTCACCGCCCCCGAGGCCATGTTGAACGCGGCGTTGTCCGCGTCGTAGGTCGCCGCCGACGGGGAGACCGCCTGCGAGGATTGCAGGTTGGCCGACAGCGCAAGGCGCGCCGTCGCTTCCGCGCCGCCAGCGATGCCGGACACCCGGATCGGCTCGAGCGCGTTGAGGTCGGTCGGGTTGGCCGTGACGGCGCCGACGGCGTTCACCGGCCAGCCTTGGAGGAAGTAGCCTGCCGTGTTCTTGAGGAAGCCGTCCGAGTCGGCGGTGAACTGTCCTGCGCGGCTATAGAAGTAGGGGTCGCGCGAGGTGGCGTCGTCGCTGCGGCCGCGCACGACGAAGAAGCCGTTGCCGTTGACCGCAAGGTGCGTCGCGACCGAGGAGGCGATGGTCGAACCCTGTTCGCTCATCAGGGGAGCCGATGTCGAGAGCACGCCGCCGGCGTTGTAGGTTGTCTGGCGGTTCTGCGAGTTCAGCAGCGCGGTGAAGTCGTTGCGCAGCCGCTTGTAGCCAACTGTGTTGACGTTGGAGATGTTGTCCGAGATGGCCGCAAGCGCGCTCGAGTTGGCGCGCATTCCGGAGGCGCCGGCAAGCATGGCGGAGTTGATACTCATAGTCGAAGCTCCCGAGACAGGGTTCGTGGGCGTTGGGTTTTCATGGCCGCTTTGCAGCCCGCCGGCGCGCTTCTGCGCCGGTTATCTGTGCAGGCGCGTGCGCTAGCTGGTGCGCATGAGCCGCTTGATGTCGGCGTATGCGAACACGCCCGCGGGCGTGGTCAGCGCAGGTTCGCCATAGGTGAGATCGACGCCAGTGATTTTCGTCACCAGCGAATGCGCGGGCGTCAGCGCCGTATGGTTGGCGTCTTCGGCGACGACGGCGATGTAATAGGCCTTGCCCTCGGCGGCGGTTCCGCCGCCATTGAGTTCGCCATTCCATTCGAAGTCGTGTGCGCCAGCCGTCTTCAGGCCGGCCTTGGAATAGAGCACCTTGCCCGCGGCGTCGGTGACGGTGACCGTCGCAGAGGCGGCGTCGGACGGCAGCTCATAGCGCCACTTGATCGTCTCGCCATTCCAGGCGGCGCCCGCCGAATCGATTTCCGCCTCCTGGCCGAGATAGCCCGACAGCATCGCGCCGGTCGACGACTTGGAGTTGGCGATCAGCGTTTCCAGCTGCTGGTTGACGCGGATCTGCTGCTCGACGCCGGAGAACTGCACCAGCTGTTGGGTGAACTGGGACGAGTCGAGCGGCTCGAGCGGATCCTGGTTCTGGATTTGCGCGGTGAGGATGTGCAGGAACGTGTCAAAATTGCCCGACAGCGTCGCGGCCGAGCTGGCGGCGTTTGTGCCGGCCGCGGCTGGCGGTGGAACGAAGGAGATCTGCGTCATCTGTGTCTCTCAATCATGCCACGAGGTCGAGGCGCGAGGCGCCCCGGAAATAGCTGCGGGTAGCGGCGGCGACGTCGGCCGGCGCCGCATCGACGCCGACATCGACGCTCGAGAAGCCGCGCCAGGCGTAGGCGAGCTCGTCGTTCGACCATGAATCGCCGCGTTGCTGGCCGCCGGCGAGATTGCGGCCGGAATCGCCTGACAGCTCGAAGCGCAGGCCGCCATCGGCGAGATCGATGCCCGCATCGCTGAGCGCGCGTTCGAGCGCGCGCTGGCCGCGCATCAGATCGCTCATGGCGGCGCTGTCGTGCGCGGCGAGGACGGCGCGAACCTTCTTGTCGGCGCCGATTTCGATGCGGACATCGACGCGGCCGAGCTCTGCGGGATCGAGGCGAACCTCGAAGCGCTGGGCGCGGCCGTCGAAGCGCTCGATGAATTTGGCATAGACCTGCGCAACTGCGGCCGGCGCCGACTGCGGCTGCGAGCTCGCCGTAGCGCGCGCCGCATCCGGCGACTGGCCCCGCGCCGCGGCGAGCGTGTCGGCGAAGGATGTTGACGCAGTGGTTGAAGGCGCGGCTGCGTCAGTCTTGATGTCCGGAACGGCGTCGGAGGTTGCGACGGCGGCCTGGGCCGGAGCGTTCGGCTTGCCCGAGGCGGCTGATGCGGCCGAAGCCGGCGCGGCGCCGGATGCGGCGGATTGCGTTCCGGCAGCTTTCGTCGCGCCGGCGCTGGCGTCAGTGGAAGGCGTGATATCCGTTGGGGCGCTGCTGCGGCGCGAGCCGGGCGCGTTCTGCGAGAGTTCGGGCGCCGGGGGCTTCACGGTCGCGGCGACAAGCAACGCCGCCTGATCCGAAACCGCCGTGTTCGGCGTGACGACGGGCTGTGTCTGCGCAGGCGTTACGGCCGGCGCTGTGGCGTCGCCGGCGACTGCGGGTTTGGCTACCGATGCTGCGGCGTCCGCAGTGTCCGGTCCGGCGTCTTCAGACTTCGCCGGCTGCGCGGGCTTCGCCGTTGCGGTCGCGGCGAGCGCGACGGCTGGCGCATTTGCCTGCGCAACGCCGGCCTTGGTTGCTGCTTCAGCCGCCGCCGCGGGCGTCGCGAGTGCGGTCGTCGATATGTCGGCCTTCGGCGGCGTTTGCGCGGCGGGCGGCGCAGCTGCAGCAGTATCGATCGCCGGGCCGGCAAGCCTGTCGGCCGCGGTCGCAATCGCCGGGACGGCGGACTCGGCCGACAGCGCATCGCCTTTGCCCGCCGCAACGACCGGCGCCTGCAGCATGGCGGCGATAGCTGCGGCGGCGGTGTTGGCCGACGCAGCGGGCGGCGGGGCAGGCTGCGCCGGGATCGCAGCGGGATCGGCAGGCGCTGTGTCCGTTGAAGCGCCGTCCGCCGAGTCGACTTCGGTGTCGAGCACATCAGCGAAGCTCGCCTCGCCGGACTCCCTGGCGGACGGTGCTGGATTCGAAGGCGCGGGCTTGAGCGCGCTGACCGGTTCCGGCCGCGCAGCAGGCTGGGCGAAGGGTAGGGTGTCTACCGATGCCATGCTCTGTGCAGTCCCTCGTGAACAACGCCTCGCGCCCACGACGGGCGCAAAGTCGAGATGAGGTCTGCAACGGACGCGCCAGTAATCTTTACCGCGAAAAGCGCCGGGAAATGCTGCATTCAATGCTTAACGCAAGCGCCGCGCGAAGCATCACCCCGGCAAGACTCGCTGAGCAGATGGGTAGATGTTGCCGGGCTAGCCGGCGTCCGAGAGGTCGCCCATCCAGTCCTCGCGCCCATGACGTATGCGGATGATGTCGAGGGATCGCGTTCGTCGCGGAAGACCATGATGTGCGCTTTGAAGTTGTAGATCCGCACAGGCGGCGTGAACTCCTTGCGTTCGCGTACGATTACGATGCCAGGGTTCGCAAACAACCGGTCGATCGCGGCGGCGAGGTCGGTCACGTAAGCGTCGGGTTGATCAGGCAACCAGCGCTGCGCGGTGAAGGACCAGATGTCTTCGAGATCGGCAAGCGCCGCCGGTCTGTAGCGGCAAGGCTTACCTTGGCTTTGCCCCATGACGTCCCCGCCCTTTTTTCAGAAGAGCGGCAAGATCGAGATCCCTGGCATCGCCGCTCTCCACCCCCTCGGTGATCAGCCGCTGCAGCGCGTCGAGCTTGTTCGCGCGCTCCTGGTCTCTGCGGATCAGGTCGCGGACATAGTCGCTCGCATTGGCGTAGCGCCCCGACTCGGCCTGCGCTTCCACCCAGGCTTTCATCGGGTCCGGAAGCGAGACGTTCATCGTTGCCATATGCGGCTCCATGATCGGGGGCACATGAGCACATTTAGCAAAGATTGTCCAAATTCTGCCAAAGCCTGCCAGCTGGAACCGCTGGCGCGGAGCTTGCGTGGTTAACGCCAACATTGCGGCCAGATCGCCGGAGTGTTCCGGGCAGAAGCTCACGCAGCGCCGAATTTAGCGTTGCAAATCAAGAAGATGGGACCCTACCGGTCGAGACTGGTCGCACGGATGCGGCTCGGCAGATTGCGCCCACTTCTCATGTGAGTGGGCAAGATCTGCAGGGTCCTGGCGGCGGAGAGACGATCGTGTCGATCTCGAGCATCATGAGCACCGGCCTTTCCGCGCTTGCTGCGAACCAGCAGGCGATGCGGGCCACATCGACCAACGTCGCCAACGTCAACACCCTGGGCTATTCGCGCCTCGACGTGCAGTTCGTCTCGAAGCAGGCCCAGGGCGGCCTGCACGGCGTCGAGGTGGAGATCACGCGCATCGCCAACGCCTATCTCGCCGCCGCCGAAATGCGCGGCGCTGCGGACGTTGCGTCGGCTGACATCCTTTCGCAGATCATGGACCGCGCGCAGGGCCTGCTCGGCGATCCTTCGGATTCCTCGACCGTGTTCGCGGCGCTCGATCCGGTGTTCTCGAGCTGGGGCTCGCTGGCGGTCGATCCGGCCTCGGCCCTGCGCCGCAGCGCCGTCCTGTCCGACCTGACCACCATGCTGGCGCAAGTGGACAACACAGCCAACGAGATCGCCGCGCTGCGCGTCGAGGCGCATTCGCGCGCCATGGCGGCGATGGAGGAAGCCAACTCGCTGATGTCGGGCATCGCCAAGCTCAACACCTCGATCCAGCGCTCGTCCGTCTCCGGCCTGCAGGCCAGCGAGGCGGAAACCGAACAGCAGCGCATGATCGACCGCCTGGCCGAGATCGTCGATATCCGCACCCAGACGCGTCCGATGGGCGGCGTAGAAGTGCGTACCACCGATGGCCTTCTGCTGGTCGATCTCGACGCCGCAACCTTCGGGCTCGATTCCACCTCGGACGGCGAGGCCTATCCCGGCCCAGTGATGATCCCGCCGCGCTCGACGACGGAAACGCCGCTCGATCCGCACATTCGCGGCGGCGAGCTCAAGGGCCTGATCCGCGCGCGCGACAAGGAGCTGGTGAACCTGCAGCTCGCCTTCGGCGAATTCGCCGCCGGCGCCGCCGAAGCGCTCAACGCCGCGCACAACCAGGCGACCGCTGTTCCCGCGCCGAACTCGCTGACCGGCCGCAACACCGGCCTCATCGGCACGGACCTTCTGAACTTCACAGGCCAGACCAACATCGCCATCACCAACCCGGCCGGCGAGGTGGTGAAGAACTTCCGCATCGATTTCAACGCCGGCACGATCGTCGACGAGCTGGGCGTCAGCTCCGCCTTCGCCAACTCGATCGGCGACCTCACGACCCAGCTCAACACGCGGCTGGGGGCCGACGGCACGGTCAGCTTCGCCAACGGCGTGATGACGCTGGGCGCCGATGTCGCCGGCAACGGCGTGGTGATCAGCGACGATCCGACCAACCCCGCCGCTCGCGCCGGCCGCGGCTTCTCACATACGTTCGGCCTCAACGACCTCGTCACCAAGGGCAAGCCGATCAACTACGCCACGGGCCTTTCGGCGACCGACCAGCACGGCTTCACCGCGGGCCAGACGCTGAAATTTGCGCTGCGCGACAATGACGGCGCGATCATCCGCACGATCGACTTCCAGATCACCGCTGGCATGACGACGATCGGCGACATCCGCACGGCGATGAACGGCGTTCTCACCGGCTATGGCCAGGCGACGCTGGACGCCAACGGCCGTATGGCCATCACGCCGATCAACAATTCGGTCGGCCGAATCGACGTGCTGCAGGATACGACCGTGCGCGCCGGCACAGCGCTGTCGCTGTCCGACATCTTTGGCCTGGGCGAGACGCTGCCGGCGCAGCGCGCCATCAACCTGCAGGTCAACGGCGCGATCCGCGCCAATCCCGGCCTGCTGGGCAGCGCCCAGGCGGATCTCTACGTCAACGGCGCAAGCGTATTGGCGGGCGTTCGCGTGCTGGCCCCAGGCGATGGCCGCGGCGCGCTCGCGGTCGAAGCCGCCGGCACGACGCCTCGCACCTTCTATGACGCAGGCGGCCTCACCGGCCAGGTCACCTCGATCACCGACTATGCTGCGCGCCTTGCGGGTCATGCTGGCGTGCGCGCCGAGGCGCTCGAAGCCGCCAGGGCCGCCGCCGAATCCGTGCGAGAGGAAGTGAAGCAGCGCCGCATGGGCGAAGAAGGCGTCAACCTCGACGAGGAGCTCGTCAAGATGACGACCTACCAGCAGGCCTACGCCGCCGCCTCGCGCATGATCACCGCCGCCCGCGATCTCTACGACGTCCTCCTCAATATGGTCTGAGAGTCACATCCATGAGCCGCATTTCTTCGGCAATGATCCCGATGTCCTCGCTGAGCGATCTTTCCCGCGCCCAGCAGCAGCTCATCGAAGCCGCCCGCCAAAGCTCGGCGCAGACCAAGGCGACCGACCTCAAGGGCTATGCCCGCGAGGCGCAGACGCTGGTCTCGGCCGAGCGCCTGGCGGCGCGCACGCAGAGCTTCCTGGCCACCACGCGGGAATTGCAGACGCGCATGGAAATCCAGGACGTGGCCCTCGGCCGCGCCGCCGACACGGTCGGCAAGCTGAAGGAAGACCTGTTCCAGAACGTCGGCCTCGAAAGCGGCGAGGGCGTGCGCGCCCAGCTCGAGGAAGCGTTCGCGGTGCTCAAGGATTCGATGAACACCAACCTTGGCGGCCGCTATCTGTTCGGCGGCGTGCTCAACGACCGCCCGCCGGTCACGGCGACGACGCTGTCTGACCTTGTCGCCAACCCTTTGACGAACTCGATCGAGCAGGGCGCGGAAGCCCAGGTGATGCGCGTCGAGGAAAACCGCACCGTCCAGGCGGGCCTCGTCGCCGACGATGTGATCTCGCTCGCCATGGCTTCGATCAAGCGGCTGGCTGAATTCGACGAAGGCGTGAACGGCCCGTTCGGCGGCCAGCTCACCGCCGCGCAGAAGGACGCCATCACCAACGAGCTGGGCGCGCTGTCGGCTGCGTTCGACCAGGTCCTGTCGCGCCAGGCCGAGAACGGCCGCCTGACCAAGGAAGTGGACTCTGCCGAAGCGCGCCAGAAATCGCAGGCCGACGCGCTTAACAACGCCATCGGCAAGATCGTCAATGTCGATCTCGCCGAAGTCGCCGTCCGCCTGAACCAGGCGCAGTTCGCCTATGAAGCCTCGGCGGGCGTGTTCAACGCGCTGCGCAACATGTCGCTGCTGAACCTGCTGAAATAAGCGAGCGCTATCGTTTCGCCTCCCGTCCGAGCTTCTGCTCGCCGGCGGGATGGATGCGCAGGGCTTCCTTGCCTTCCCACACGATCACGTCGCCGCCATAGGCCATGCCGTTGCGCGCCCATTCGCGGATCTGCGAATGGAAGGGCTCCTTGCGCCAGGCGTCGCGGCGGTCCTTGTCGACGTGGATGACGATGCGCTTGGGCTCGAACTTCACCACCATCTTGGACTTGGTCGGATGCCACGCATCCGCGATGCGCGGATCGAGCAGCCAGCCGCAATAGAAGGTGCGGCAGTCGGCCGGTCGCGACTCATATATCTTGCAGCCGGTTCCGATCTCGCAGTGCTGGCACCAGCTCTGTGCCGGCTTTTCCAGCTCGTAGACCGCCACCAGCTTGCAGCACATGGTGCAGTCTTGGCACGAGCGGCCGGGCACAAGCTGCGGCTTTGGCTCGGCAACCTCTTCTGGACGCGGCGTAAGGTCGGTCATGCGCCAGCCTAGCACGGCTCTTTTATCGGGCGAGAGCCATGCGATCTGATTGCTGGCCGCCCGGGCAAGTGGCAGGCTCCGTGAAATTCGATCGGGAGGGTGTGATGGTACGGACGGGTATGGCGCTGATGGCGCTGTCGGCGGCTTTGGCCGGAACCGCGCATGCGCAGGTCGCGTGCGAATCGATGAAGGGCTTCCAAGCGCCGGATGTGAAGATCACCGCCGCCGCGGCGGCGACGTCGCCCGTGCCGCTCTGCAAGGTCGACGGCGTCATCGGCAAGGAGCTCAACTTCTCGATCTGGATGCCGGAAGCCTGGAACGGCAAGTTCGTGATGGGCGGACAGGGCGGCTATGCAGGCCGTGTCGAAAGCCAGGCCATGGCGATGGGCGCATTGCAGAAAGGCTATGCCGTCGCAGGCACCGACACCGGCCATACCGGGCCGGGCGGCGCGACCGACGGCGCATGGGCGCTCGGCAATCTGGAGCGTGTCGTCAACTACGCGCACGCCGGCATCCATCGCGTCACTGAAACCTCGAAGGCTGCGGTGAAGGCGCGGTACGGACGCGCGCCGGAGAAGTCCTACTTCGCCGGCTGCTCGAACGGCGGCCGCGAGGCGCTGATCGCGGCGCAGCGCTATCCCGCCGATTTCGACGGCATCGTCGCGGGCGCGCCGGCGCAGGACATTCGCGGCATCATCGCGACGTTCTTGAACATCTCGCGCACGATGTATCCGAACCCGGCCAACACCGCCAAGCCGACGCTGTCTCTCGCCGACCAGCAGGCGCTGCAGAAAGCCGTGCTCGCCAAGTGCGACGCCTCCGACGGCCTCACCGACGGCGTGATGACCGATCCGAGATCCTGCAAGTTCGACATCAAGACCGTCGCCTGCAAGGGCGGCAACCAGGATGGCTGTCTCTCGAAGGAAGAGATCGCGGCGGTCGAGACGATCACCAAAGGCCCGATGCTGAACGGCAAGCCGTACCATATCGGCTTCCCCTATGGCGGCGAAGGCAATCCCGCCGGCTGGGGCTCTTGGCTGGTCGGCATGAACAACGCCGCGGGTCCCGGCAGGCCCAGCCTCGCCTACGGCTTCTCCTATGACTTCCTGCGTTACTTCGTGAAGCAGGATCCGGAGTGGAGCTACAAGGACTTCGACCTCGCCGCCTATCACAACGAGACCAAGGCGCTGCAGGCGACCCTGTCGCCGACCGACCCCGATCTCTCGGCCTTCCGCTCCAGGGGCGGCAAGCTGCTGATGTATCACGGCTGGTCCGACTCGGCGCTCTCGCCCCTGATGAGCATCCGCTATCTCGACCAGGTGCTCGCCAAGGATGCGACCGCGAAGAACGACGTGAAGCTGTTCATGCTGCCCGGCGTGCTGCACTGCACGGGGGGGCCAGGGCCGGATCGCGTCGACGTGCTCGACGCCATCGACAAGTGGGCCAGCGGCGGCCCCGCGCCGGAGGAGCTGAACGCCGGCTTCGCAGCCGGCGGCGCGCGCAAAGTCTGCGCCTATCCGAAGACGCAGACCTACAAGGGTGCAGGCGACGGCAAGAGCGCTGACCAGTTCGAGTGCAAGTAGGCCCGAGCGGGGAGGTCCCAGGTGGACAGACTTGAGCGCCTTTCACGCCGCGCCCTGCTTGCAGGCGCGGCTGCCGCCGCCGCATGCACGTCGCTTCCGGGCGAGGCGCAGGCGCAAAAGCGCAAACGCTTCCGCCCCAGCGACCGTGTGAACGTCGCCATGATCGGCGCCGGGGGAATGGGCGCCGGCAACGCCATGGCGCTTCTCGGCCAGAACATTGTCGCCGCCGCCGACGTGGACTTCGACCGCGTCGCGCGCCAGATGCTCGACCGCAACGGCGTGATGCGGCCCGAGCGCGTCCCGCTGAAAGAAGCCTACGACAAGACCGAGCGCTTTACCGACTACCGCCGCATGCTCGATGCCCGCAAGGATATCGAGGCCGTGGTGATCGCAACGCCCGACCACCACCACATACATGCCGCGCGCATGGCGATGGAGCGCGGCATCCACGTCTATGTCCAGAAGCCGCTCGCCACCACTGTGCGCGAGGCGCGCATGATGCTCGATCTTGCCCGCAAATATCCCAGCCTCGTCACACAGATGGGCAATCAGGGGCATTCGGGCGACGATGGCCGGCGCGTGATCGAGCTGATCCGCGGCGGGGCGATCGGAAAGGTCGCCGAAGTGCAGATCTGGACCAACCGCCCGATCTGGCCGCAGGGCGTCGCGCGCCCCGCCGCGCAGTTCACGCCGAAAGGCCTCGACTGGCAGATGTGGCTTGGCCCGGCGGCGGTCGACTGGGGCTATCACCAGGATTACGCGCACTTCAACTGGCGCGGCTGGACGCCCTTCGGCTCCGGCGCGCTTGGCGACATGGGCGCGCACCTGATGGATTTTCCCATCTGGGCGCTCGAGCCCGGCCTGCCGACGCGCGTCGAAACGCGGCACACGCTTTGGGGCGGCGATACCAACGCGTCGGACAACAAACGCCCTGATGAACTTGGCAGCTTTCCGGTCGCAACCGTTACACACTACGAGTTCGGCAACGCCAAGGGCGGTCCGCTGAGCATCGTCTGGCAGGATGGCGGCCTGATGCCGCCCACGCCGAAGGGCTTCCCCGCAACGCGAGAGATGCTCGGCGAAGGCGGCGTGCTCTATTTCGGCGACAAGGGCATGTTGATCCACGACACCTATGGCGAAAAGCCGACGCTGATCGGGGAAGAAGCCAACGCCCGCGCCGCATCGATCCCGCAGAGCCTGCCGCGCATCGTGGGGAGTTCTGGCGGACATGAGATGAACTGGATCCGCGCCATTCGCGGCGAGGAAAAGATCTCCTCGCCCTTCGAGGCCGCAGCCCCGCTTACCGAGACCATGCTCCTCGGCATCGCCGCGCTCACCGCCGACCAGCCCATCGAATACGATGGCGCCGCCGGCCGCATCACCAACCTCGAAGGCGCCAACAGCCTGCTCGATCGTCCCTATCGCAAGGGCTGGGAGCTGTAGAGCTGGCGGCTGGCGCCCGCCTTGGCGGAGCGCCCTAGCTGACATAGCCTCTTCGCAACGTCCTGTGGGAGGGATCTCCATGCTGAAATTTGCCATCGGCCTTTTGGCCGCAGCCGCGCTGTCGCCGCTGGCCCACGCGCAGCTCGCCTGCGAGTCGCTCAAAGGCCTGAAACTTCCTGACGTCGCCATCAGCGACGCCAAGGCGTCGGCGGGCGCGCCCGCAGCCACAGCCCCTGCCGCAGGCGCCGCTGCTCCAGCGGCTGGCCGCGCTGCGGCGCCTTCCGTGCCGATGTGCACCGTCACCGGCGTCATCGGCCGCGAGATCAGGTTCAGCGTGCAGATGCCCGATGCGTGGAACGGCAAGTTCGCCATGGGCGGCCAGGGCAACATCGCCGGCACGGTCTCCAACATGGCGGCGCAGCAGTACAACGCATTGCAGCTCGGCTACGCGACGGCCGGCACCGACACCGGCCACGTCGCCGAGGGCGCCGGCAAGCCGCCGGTGTGGGCGATGGATCCCTTTCTCGGGCCCGAGCGGCAGGTGAACTTCTTCCACGCCTCCATCCACCGCGTGACGGAGACATCCAAGGCGATCGTCGCCGCGCGCTATGGCCGCGCGCCGGAGAAATCCTACTTCGCCGGCTGCTCCAATGGCGGGCGGCAGGGACTGGTGTCGGTGCAACGCTATCCGGACGATTTTGACGCCGCGTTGATCTCCGCGCCGTCCTACAGCATGGAGCAGCTGATCCTGCCGCGCGTCGACACCGGTCGTCGCATCTTCCCGGACGCAAGGAACTTCTCGAAACGCACGCTCGACAATGCCGATCGCATCGCGCTCGGCAAGGCTGTGCTGGCGGCGTGCGACAAGGATGACGGTCTCGAGGACGGCATCCTCTCCGATCCAGCGGCCTGCAAGTACGATCCGGCGAAGCTCGCCTGCAAGAGCGGCCAGAAGGATGGCTGCCTCACCAAAGAGGGCCTCGATGCGGTCAGGTCATGGTGGGGCGGCGTGAAGAACGCCAAGGGCGCCAAGCTGACGCCCGGCTTCCCGAAAGGCGGCGAGGGCGACGCGCTCTGGCAGCAGAACCTCACCGGCGCCGACGAGAATCCCGGCAAGGACTCCTACGCGCCGAACAGCGGCCTGCTGCGCGCGATCGACTATCTCGCCTACTTCATGGGCCGGCCGGACTGGGACTACGCCAGGCCGACGATCGAGGAAGTCCAGAAGGATCTCAAGGCGCTCGCGAGCGGCAATGGCGACAGCGCGGATCTCTCCGCCTTCCGGAAAAAAGGCGGCAAGCTTCTGATCAACCATGGCCTGACGGACGCGACGATCAGCGCCTACTCGACCGGCAAGTATGTCGACGCCGTCTACGCCAACGATCCTGGCGCGCGGAACGATGTTCGCTATTTCGTGGTGCCCGGCCTCGGCCATTGCGGCGGCGGCCCCGGCCCCTCGCGCGCTGACTGGCTGACCATTCTCGACAAATGGGCCACCGGCGGCCCGGCGCCGGAAGAGATCAATGTCTCGTTCGCCCCTGAAGCCAACGGTCAAGGCGGCGGCGCGCGCAAGCTGTGCGCCTGGCCGAAGAAGCAGGTGTTCAAGGGAACCGGCGACGGCCGCTCGCCCGACCAGTTCGAGTGCAAGTGATGTGGGAGCGCCGGCGAGATTATTGCTCTAACCAGAGCGCATGACCGCCGGCCCCAAAATCCCGCCTCCGCCGAACAAGCCGGAGGACTATTCCTGCTGCCATCGCGGCTGCAGCCCGTGCATATTCGACTATTACTGGGACGCCCTCGCGCGCTGGGAGGCCGCCGTGGGCGAACTCGGCGGCGATCCCGACGCCGAACTCGCCGCTCTGGGCCGCACGCGCTAGCGCTTCGGCGACAGCGAGACGCCGGCAGCGGCGCGCTGACCGGGAAGCGCGTGCCTGTTCAAGCGCAAAGCGAGCGGCCTTGACGCGTTATTGCGCCAGGGATCCGATGTGCGTCCTGTTTGGGGGAATATCATGACGCCAACCGACCATCTGAATCAGAACGCCAACGCGACCAAGCTGAACCAGAAATACTTCGCGGCCCTCGCAGCGCTCGGCTATGACTTTGCCAATCTCGAAGACGTTGCCGGCCTGCAATTCCTCGCGCGCGCGCCACAGAAGTTCGGCTATGACGCGGCCGTCTACTTCCATGCCTCATCGGGCGTGCTGGTCTTCGTCAATCGCGGCACGGACGGCTTCAAGTCGTTCGAGGACTGGATCGAAGGCGGGGCCGCCGCCATCGCCGCGAAGTTCAAGGGCCCGCTGAAGGCCAGTGTCGAGTTCGTTCTAAGCACGATGAAGAAGCTGGCGCTGGCCAAGGGCCTTGGCGGTGTGAAGCTGGCCGATGTCGGGGAAGTCTGCTGCACCGGCCATTCCTGGGGCGGCGCGCTGACGGAAGCTCAGGTCGCGCTGTCGCAGGCCATCGCTGCCAAGCGGGGCCAGCCCTTTTCCCAGCCGATGAGCGGCACGGCTTTTGGCTCGGCTGGCTTCGCCGACGCCATCCGCGCTTTCGCAGCCGCGGAGCAGGTCGCCGTCGAAGACGACATGCACTGGTTGGTGAACCACTTCATCCGGGGCGTCGACCCCATCCTGCTGCAGCCAAACCACGAACTGCTGGGCGAGTTCTACGCCATCCCCGGCATCTATGTGACCGGCAACGTTCCGTCGGCGAACGGACGCGGCTTCGAGTTCGGGCTCACCGCTCCGCTGCTCGCCAACCACAGCGCGAGCTTCTACTTCGAACATTTCGAGCTGCGCGGCGCCAAGCATCTCTTCAAGAAGCGGGACGGCGCGTTCCTGCTGTGCGAAGGCATCCGCCCGCCGAAAGAGCGGTTCGGCACGACGCAACCCGAAAGCGTCATCGCCGGCGCGCCGTTCCCGTAGCGAGAGCGCTGCAAGCCTCTATCGCTTCGCCGCCGTGCTCTTGCCTGTCGCAGCCGCTTTCTTGGCCGCTGCTTTCACATCGTCGGCGCGGGCGCCGGAGAGGATGCCCGCCAGGCCGTAATTACCCTCGTGGCAGGCATATTCGTAGACGTTGTCCTGTGCGGCCGCGAACTCGTACTCGCCGCCCCACGGCTCGACCCAGGTGTCCGGATCCTCGACATGGAAGGCGTAGTGCAGGCGATCCTCCGCCACGCGCGTGAAGCGTTCGGTCACCTTCATCTTGGGGCCCCCGCCGCGGATGTTCTGGCGGGGGTGAAAGCCGACGGTCTCGACCACCAGCGTGTCGCCGTCCCACCAGCCGATCTGGTCGCCCATCCAGGGCTTGATGCCGTCGGTCCGGTGCTTGGCGTTCATCTTGATGATGCGCGCGTCGTGGACCATCTCGACCCAGATGACGAAATTGTCCTTGGTCTGAACGAACTGGTAGGTGTTGTTGTAGAGCTGGTCGGTCATCACCGGCCCCGACGAAACGCCGAAGCTCATGATGCAGCGCTCGCCCAGCGAACGGTCCTCGGGATTGTCGGCAGCGCCGCGCGTCGCGTCTTCCTCGCTTGAGGTGACGACGCGGGTCCGGCCGGTTGTTGACCCCGCCACGCGCGCCGGCATCCGGCCGTTCTTCGGATAGGTGATCAGCGAGGTGCGCCCCTTGCCGTTGACGCGCATCACCCAGTCGCCCGGGTCGGTCCATCCGGCGTTATAGCCGCATGCGGCGCCGCGCGATCCGCTGCGGCACTCGTCCAGCGTGTCCGGACCTTTCGCGATCTTGGCCCAGTTGTCCTGGATCTCCTTGGGCGTGCGCGCGTTCTGGCGTGCGTTGCGGGCGAAGGTTTCCTGTTCCATCTGCGCCATTTCCTCGTCGGAGAGGATCAGCTGCTCGCCATACTTCGCCGCCCGCTCCAGGTTGGTGGCGGTGGCGTTGGTCCACACGCCACTGAGGTCCGGCTTGCCGGTGGACAGCCGCGGAACCTGATAGCCGGGGCGCACGACCGGAGCGCTGACCGGCGCCGGTGCGCGAGCGCTTGCCGCCTGAGGCGTCGGCGTCTGAGCGGTTGCAAAGCCCGGCGCGATCGCCGCGCCAAGCGCTGCCAGACTGACAAACAGGGCGCGTAGATTCGCTGATTGCATGACGGCTCTCCTCCGATAGTGCGTGTTCGCTATTTTCCGCCAGGCTAGCAATGCCAGTCAGGCAAGACTAGCGCGTTCACGAAGCTCTCAACGGCTCATCCCGGGGGCTCCCCACCGGCCGGACATGACGGTGTCTGGCTGTCATTCCGCCTCCATCGGCGGATAGTGCTCCATCGCCGCCTCGATGCGGTCGAGCGCAGCTGCGACGCGTTCGTGGTGGTTGCGCTCCGCCTGGCGAAGATAGATCGGCTGCGTCACGGCGAGGTGCCGTATCACGCGGCATGCGACCAGGATGAGCGGGGGGATCTCGCGCAGGTCCACCGTCCACCCATCGTCGCTGAAATGCAGGAAGGTGTTGCGCAGGTCGACGAGGTCGTCGAACGCCTCCGTGATCTCGCGGTTGAGCGGAAGCTGGAAGGGCGGACGCAGGAAAAAAGAATCGCCGGTGCGGCGCAGCAGCTCCAGCGGCGAGACGATCCGCGGCTCGCGCAGCACATAAGGCTCCGGGCCGTGCCTTCCCCGCTTGGTCCAGCGATGGATCTCGCGGGCGTCTGAACGCGTCATGCCCTTGGTGCCGAACTCGTCGCCATGGTCCAACGCGCAGAGGCAGGCGTTCTGCACCGCCAGAACCATCGAAATGGCCAGCCAGCGCCAGCAGCCATGGTCTCCCGCGGCGCGATCCGCCTGTTCGGCCGCAAACTCGATGCACGCCAGCAGCTCGCGCGGTTGGCTGGTCTGGAAGTGAAAGGGCGAGGGCGGTTGTTTCATCGCGCAAGGCTAGCGCGCCGGATGCGGCCTGCGAAGCGTCTTGAGGCCGCGGCGGCCGACGCCTAGACAGGAAGCATGATCCGACGCGTCGCGCCGATTCTCGCTGCCCTGTCCATAGCGCCAGTCATCGCGCCCGCTGGCGCTGCGCAGACGTCCGTCACGCTGATGCATGATAATGACGAGTGGGCGCACACCGACCGGGAATACACCGAAGGCTCGCGCCTCGCCGTGGTGAACCGCGACTGGGGCAAGGCCGGCTGGGCGCAGGGCCTCGCCAGCCTGCTGCCCGGCATCGATCCGGGCGACGGGCTCAGCGCGGGGTTCGGCGTCGGCTATTATCTCCACGTCCCTGAAAACATCTCGACCACCGCGCCCGTGCCGGACCAGCGCCCCTATGCCGGCTGGCTGCACGCCTCCGCTCTGCTTGCCGGCGAGACGCTCACGCATCTCGACACGTGGAAGTTCGATCTCGGCGTCGTCGGCCCATCGGCGCACGGCGAACAGCTGGTGAAGTTCTTCCACAACATCTTCGATGGCCTCGACATGAATGGCTGGGAGAACCAGATCGAGGACCGTCTCGGCGTGCAGGCCGCCTGGAGCCGCCGCTGGCGCAACATCTCCGATCTTGGCGGCGGCTGGCAGGCCGACATTTCGCCCGCCATCGGCGTTGAAGCTGGAACCGTCAGCGTCGCCGCAGACGCCGGCGTCACGTTGCGCCTCGGCGCAAACCTCGATGCGGATTTCGGCGCGCCGCGTGCAGGCCCGATGGGCGGCTCGCTGTCGCGCCGGTCTGGCGATGGCTGGTCCGGCTATCTCTTCGCCTCGGCCAACGCGCGCTACCAGCCCTACGACGTCTTTCTCGACGAACCCGGCGGCGAAGCGAGCGATCCCGTGCGCGGCGGCCAGGCGATCAGCCGCGACGACCTGCGCAGCGAGCTCAGCCTGGGCGCTGTCCTTGCCTATGGCGCCGCGCGCCTCACTTTCGCAATGACCGAAGAAGCCGAGCGCTACGACCAGCAAGCCGAACGCCAGCGCTATGGCGAAGTCACGCTCGGCTGGAGCTTCTAGGGGGTTCAAGCTTCTGGATGAGAATGCATCCGTGCAGACAGGATTGAAACGAAATTGCGAGGGTTGCAGCCTGTGCTGCAAGGTCATGCGCGTGGACTGGCTCGACAAGCCGGCCAACAGATGGTGCGTGCATTCCGTTCCGGGCGGCTGCGGCATCCACGGCTCGCACCCGCAACTCTGCCGCGACTTCTTCTGCCTCTGGATCGACGACGCTTCTTTCGGCCCGGAATGGAAGCCGGAACGCTCGCGTTTCGTCATGACGAAAAGCGCCAGCGGCAAGGGCCTCTTCCTCAACGTCGACATCGATACGCCGGACGCCTGGAAGGCCGAGCCCTACTACTCGGCGCTGAAGCGTCTCGCCGCCGGCGCGCGCATGGGCAAGTACATCGCCGTCAGCGTGGGCGAGCGCTGCCTCGTCGTCTTCCCCGAAGAGGATCTCGATGTCTGCGACCTCGGTCCCGGCTGCGAGATCATGGTCGGCTATCGCGACCATCCGGGCGCCCGCCAGCCCTTCGCCCTGGTGAAGGTCGCCAGCGGCGCGATCCACCAGTTCCACGGCGGGATTTACCGCAACTGAGGCAGGCCTACCTTTCGCCACAGCTTTCGTGTAGGAGCCTGCCCAACATCCATCTGCTTCGGGCCTTGACCCCGTGGGAGAGACCAAATGCCTACGATCATAGGGCCGCGCGGCGGGTCTGCGCCGCCTGTTCAAGCCGATCCGCCGATCGAGCTGGCCGTTTCCGGCGCCCTCTGCGATTTCTCGAAGTTGAAAGACGTCGATCTCTCCGGCGCCGATCTCGACCTGTTTCCGGGCGATGCGCGCCCGCGTTCCGAGGTCCGCGTCGTCGCCGCCATGTCGGGCGGGGTGGATTCCTCCGTCGCCGCCGCGCTCCTGAAATACGCCGGCTACGATGTCGTCGGCGTCACGCTGCAGCTCTACGACCACGGCGCCGCGCTGAAGAAACAGGGCGCGTGCTGCGCAGGGCAGGACATCCACGACGCCCGCCGCGTCGCCGATGCCCTCGGCATTCCGCACTACGTGCTCGACTATGAAAGCCGCTTTCGCCAACAAGTGATGGAAGACTTCGCCGACACCTATCTCAAAGGATCGACGCCGATCCCCTGCGTGCGCTGCAACCAGACGGTGAAGTTCAAGGATCTGCTCGCGACCGCGCGCGATCTCGGCGCTGAAGCCATGGTCACCGGCCACTATATCCGCCGCGCCGTCAACGCGAGCGGCGTGGCCGAACTCGCGCGCGCGGCCGATCCCGACCGCGACCAGTCTTATTTCCTCTTTGCCACAACAAGGGAACAACTCAACTTCCTGCGCTTCCCTCTCGGCGGCATGCACAAGCCGGACGTGCGGCGCGCGGCGTCCGCGCTCGGGCTGCAAGTGGCGGCGAAACCCGACAGCCAGGACATCTGCTTCGTCCCCGCCGGCAAGTACTCCGACATCGTCGAGAAACTGCGCCCGGGCGCCGCCGGCGCGGGCGACATCGTCCACATGGACGGCCGTATCATGGGGCGCCACGAAGGCGTCATCCGCTACACCATCGGCCAACGCCGCGGCCTCGGCGTCGCCACCGGCGAACCGCTATTCGTCGTGAAACTCGACGCCGCCAACAAACGCGTCATCGTCGGCCCGCGCGAGGCCCTGCTCACGCGCGCTCTCTCGATCGGCGAATCCAACTGGTTGGGCGACGGCACGCTCGAAGACGCCTGCGCGTCGGCCATGCCGGCGCTCGCCCGTGTGCGCTCGACGCGCGCGCCGGTCCCCGGCCGCATGATGCTGGCGCCAGATGAAGAAGGAAGGGGCCAACCCGGCTTCGCCTTCGATGCGCCCGAAGAAGGCGTCGCGCCGGGACAGGCATGCGTCCTCTACGCCGCGCCCGACGGCCGCACCGTGCTGGGCGGCGGGTTCATAACGTCGACGGTCGGCGCCACCACGTAGGGTGGATTGAGCAACGCGAAATCCACCATCTCGCCCCGCCGCCCCGAAGGTGGATTTCGCTTCCGCTCAATCCACCCTACAATTGCCGATCCGGGGAGGCTCGCCATGCCCGTCCACAGCGTCACACCCATCCTCAACGTCTCGAATGTCGAGGCCAGCGCCGACTGGTTCGGCAAGCTCGGCTGGCGCGTCGGTTTCCTCTGGCCCAACCACGGGCAGGGCGTCGCCACGTTCGGCAGCGTCTGCTCCGACAAGGCGGAAATCTTTATGTGTCTCGACGGGCAGGGCTCGCGCGGCACGATCATGCCGAGCGCCCCGGGCGATGATCATACCGACGGCGTGTGGATGAGCTGGTGGGTCGACAATCCCGCCGAAGTCGACGCCATTCACGCCAGCGCCCTGAAGCAGGGCCTCATCGTCACCTGTCCGCCCACCGACGAACCCTGGGGCGTCCGCGAATTCCACCTCCGCCACCCCGACGGCCACATGTTCCGCGTGAGCGCCGGGCTGGGCGAGGACGATTAGCTCGAACCATCGCAACGCTCACCACAAGTGTCATTCCGGGCGGAGCAGCGAAGCGCACTCCGGCTGTCAGTCCGGAAGCGCGCAGCGCTATCCGGAACCTAGGGGCTCCGGCCAAGATCTCGAAACGTAGCCCCTAGGTTCCGGGTCTCCGCTTCGCTCCGCCCGGAATGACACCGTTGGTGGCCGCATGACGTGCGCGCGATACCACCACCTGCGCGCCCCTCCGCCAAAAATCTCCCGAGCCATTTCAGCGGCTTGCGAAAAAGAGTCAGAAAAATCCAGGAAAGTTATCCTACACTTGCCGAGCTGAGCGATAATCCCTCCATCGCCTCCGCACGGAGGGCAGTCGTACGCTGTTCAGCGACGCGAAGGCGATGCGATCGAGCGTGAGGAGTTCCGGACGAACGCGGCGTGAAGCGCCGCCAAGCCTGGGAGATGAACCTTCTGGTTCTTGGGCCTTCTGGCCCGAAGCCAGAGCTGAGTGTCGCCGGGACCATGGGACGATGAACAGCCCAATGGCCTGCACGCCGCCGGCGACCATGCCAGGGGAGTGAACACAGCTCCCTGTGCACGGGCTGGCGCACAACGGTCGCTGGGGGTCGACGCATTCGTCGACGGATGACGCGTTTTCCTTTGACTACCGGTAGCGCTGGGCAACCAGCGTCGCCCAAATCAACGCGGGGCATCCCGCGTCCCCACGCCCTCCATCTCACGGAGGCGCACCGCATCCTGGACGGCTCAGCCGGTCCGACAGCGAGCGTGCGCCTGAGAGTGGGAGTGTCCGGGGTGAGACGCGCAGCGTCGAACGCCCGGCCAAGCCTCACCGCGAGTACGACGCATGTGGAGACACCAAGCCGGGCAGGCGCCCGGCGCTCCTCATCGCGAAACTGGAGTGCGAGCTTGACGCTAGTCTCCCGTGAACTTCGGATCGCGCCCTTCGAGGAAGGATTGCACGCCTTCCTTGAAGTCGTCCGACTGCTCCATCAGCGCGAACGCCTCGAGGTCGCGATGCGCCGTCGCGCGCGACAGGGCGAGCGCCGCGACATTCACGTCGTGCTTCACCATCTTGAGGGCGCTCGGCGGAAGCTCCGCCGCGCGCCGCGCAAATTCCATCGCGACATCCAGCGCCTTGCCGTCGTCCGCAATCCTGTCCGCCAGCCCCCAGGCGAACGCCGTCTCCGCATCCAGCTGCTCGCACAGCGCCGCGATCCGCTTGGCGCGGGCAGGGCCCACCAGCGCCGTGATGCGCGGGATCGAGCCCCAGCTCATGTTCATGCCGCGCTCGACTTCCGGCACATACAGCTTCGCCGACTTCGCCATCACGCGCAGGTCGCACGACACCGCCAGCGCCGCGCCGCCGCCGACGCACCATCCCTCGATCGCCATGATGGTGATGGCGTCCACCTTCTCCCAAGCCTCGCACATCTCCGGCCCCAGCCGCAGCGACACGCGCCGCCCGGCCAGACCCTGTCCGCGCATCGCCGCCCGCTCCGGATCCTTGAGATCGGCGCCCAGCGTGAACGTCTTCGCCTGGCCGGTCAGGACCACGGCGGAAATATCCGGCCGCGCATGGAAGCTGCGAGCCGCCTCGGTCAGCTGCCGCAGCGCTTCGGCCGACAGCGCATTGGCCCTGTCGCCGCGATCGAACCGCACGATGGCGATGCGGCCCTGCGTCTCGATGCCGATGAATTTGCCGCTCATGTCCAAGCCCCGCTGAACCGCCGTTCTATGACACATTCGCGACAGCGGCGCACTCGCTTGCTGAGAGAGATCCGTTGCGCCGGACTCGCCTCTGCGATCTGTTCCGTCATCGGATCAGTTTTGAAGAGGCAAGCCCATGTCGGTGATGAAGTCCGAACAGATCCTCGCGGAGTCATCGCGCTCCTTCGAGGATGCAATTCAGACGGCGGTGTCGCGGTTTTCGAAGACGGTGCGCGGCCTGCGCTCGGCCAATGTCAACAACCTGTCCACCAAGATAGAGAACGGCAAGATCGTTTCCTATCGCGTGAACCTGCAGATCACGTTCGAGGTCGAAGACATCAACGGCAAGGAAAAGGGCAAAAAGAAAAAGAAGCGCTAAGGCGCCCGGGCGAGCCCGCACGCCGCTTGCTGCAAATGCGCCGGACGGCCCGGCCCTTGCGGACAGCAGTGCGGACACGCCCGCGGCGCCCACCTTCGATCTTTCCGGCTTCCTGGAGTCACGCAGGGACGACGAAGCAGCCTCCGCGCCGTGGCGGCCGCCCGGACACGACTCCTAAGGCCAACCTAAAGCCCCGCGTCTTCCTCCGTCGCCTCGTCGTCGATGTGATCGGCGGGATCGTCATCATCGCTCCGGTCCTCGGGATACATGCCCGTGGATTCAAGAACGCTCTCGCTTTCCTGCGGGTTGCCGAGCGAGGCGAGGCGATCGCTCAGATGGGCGGAAATATCGCCCATGTCGCCATGGCCGAACCTGTCGCCGAAGCGGCGCATGGTGATCTCGTCCCGCAGCTCCAGCAGGCGCTCGCGCCGTTCGCCCAGCGACAGGTTGGGGTCGAACACGACGTCGTCTATGTCGTCGGTGGTAAGCTCCTGCGCGATGCCCGGCATGTCGTCATCGCCGCCAACCTCCATATCGACGGCGCGGACCTGCTCGGTATGTCGGTTGTCGGCCATGGCAGGACTCCTTTCGGTTGGCCTAGCCGTGTTGGGTCAGCGCCCGCTCGATCTCGTGCGCCGGCATCTTGGTCAGGTCCTTCGCGATCTCGCCGACCACCTTGTCGGAGACCTCCTTGTGAAGCGCCTTGCGCAGGTCGCCCAGGGTCATGGGCGGCGCGACAAGGATCAGCTTGGAATATCGTCCGCCATGGGCGGCTGTGTAGAGCAGGTCGGCGATTTCCTTGGCGAAGCGGTGCTTCTCCAGCTTGTGCCAGTCGGTCTCCGAAAAGGCGCTGCGGCGGGTTCCCATGGAGCTGAAAGTGCGGCCGGGCCTGTCCGTCCCCTGTTCGCTGGTCGAGGGGTTGTCGTGTTCGAGGACATTCACCATTTCGAGGTGCGGGACGGCCGTATCGCCTTCATTCCTGAAGAACAGGGCCTTTTCGCCGTCCCCGACCATTACCCACGCATTGTGTTCGATTGTCAGGCCTGACATGCGATACGCTCCAGATTAGGATCAAGGAAACAACTCTCTTACTGCGCCGCCGTTCCCCGGCGCTTGACTTGGGACAGACCCGGCCGTGAATGTGCCCGGGATTTCGAGAGGAAGGATTTCTCCATGAGCGCTTCGGACCCCGTTGTGATCGTCGGCATGGCGCGGACCCCGATGGGCGCCATGCTGGGCGAACTGGCCAGCTTCTCGGCCAACGAGCTTGGCGCGCACGCCATCAAGGGCGCGATGGCCGAAGCCGGCATCAAGGGCGACGATGTCGAGCTGGTCTATATGGGCAACTGCCTTCCTGCAGGACAGGGCCAGGCGCCGGCGCGTCAGGCGGGCATAAAGTCCGGTCTTCCCAAGGGCGCGGAAGCCACCACCATCAACAAGATGTGCGGATCGGGGATGCAAGCCGCCGTCATGGGCCGCAACGCCATCCTCGCGGGCGAGGCCAAGGTGGTTGTCGCGGGCGGCATGGAGAGCATGACCAACGCCCCGCACCTCGTCGACCTGCGCAAGGGACACAAGTATGGCGCCGCCGCGCTCAGGGATCACATGGCGACGGACGGGCTGGAAGACGCCTATGCCGGCGGCGCGATGGGCAATTTCGCCGACATGATCGCCAAGGAATACCAGTTCACCCGCGAACAGCAGGACGCCTACGCGCTCGAGACGCTGAGCCGCGCGCAGGCCGCCACCAGGGAAGGCCGCTTCAAGCGCGAGATCTCGCCCGTGACGGTCAAGGGCAAGAAGGGCGACGTCACCATCGACACCGACGAACTGCCGCGCACCGCCATGCCGGACAAGATCCCGACCCTGCGCCCCGCCTTCTCCAAGGACGGCACGGTGACGGCCGCCAACGCCTCCGGCATCTCCGACGGCGCCGCGGCCCTCGTGCTGATGCGTGAATCCGAAGCCAAGAAGCGCGGCCTCAAGCCGCTCGCCAGGATCGTCGCCACCGCCGCGCACAGTCACGAGCCCGCTTATTTCACCACGGCCCCCGTGCCGGCGATGAAGAAGGCGCTGGAGAAAGCCGGCTGGAAAGCCTCGGACGTCGACCTCTGGGAGATCAACGAAGCCTTCGCGGTCGTGCCGATGATTGCGATGAAGGAACTCGGCATCACCCACGACAAGATCAACGTCAATGGCGGCGCCTGCGCGCTCGGCCACCCGATTGGAGCGTCCGGAGCAAGAGTCGTGGTGACGCTGATCAACGCCATGGAACAGAAAGACGCCAAGAAGGGCGTCGCGGCGCTCTGCATCGGCGGCGGCGAGGGCATCGCCATGGCGATCGAGCGGGCCTGATCCATGTCTGGTGAAGTCACGAAGGTTCCCAGCGGATCGAAGCTGGGGATCGGGTTCTCTCGCGCCGTCCGCGTCGGCGATTTCGTCTTCGTGTCCGGCTGCGCGCCCATCGCCCGCGAGGGCGGCGTGGCGTTCCCCGGCGACCTGAAGGCGCAGACCAAGCGCTGCTTCGAGATCATCGAGGGCGCACTCACCCAGGCCGGCGCCGACATCCGGCATGTCGTGCGCACCCGCATCTTCCTCACCGACATGTCGCGCTGGAAGGAAGCCGCCGAGGCGCATGGCGAGGTGTTCAAGGACATCGAGCCGGCGACGTCCTTCCTCGGCACATCCGCCCTGATAGATCCCGGCTGGCTGGTCGAGGTCGAGGCCGACGCGGTGGTGACGCGCTGATCCGGGACGACCGTCATTGGGAGACCTGACATGAGACTCATCTCCGTCCTGTTGGCCGCTGCGATGCTGAGCGGCGGCTGTTTTGCGTTCATCCCGGAACACAAGCTGAAGGAATGGCGCGACCAAAAGACAGAGACCCAGCAGCAGAAGGCGCAGGTGCTGAGCCAGGGCGACCAGATCAAGGCCCTGGAAAAGGAAAACGCCGACCTCAAGCGCGATCTGTCGGCGTTGAAGGCCAAGTGTGGCGAGGCCTGCGCCGACTGAGCATCGCTTGGCCTTACCCGCGCGGACAGATACAGTTGAGCGAACATAAAGAAGAAACGGGGATCCGCATGCTCAGCTTCGACGTCTGCGAGTGCGGGGCGCCGCTGCAGCGCATGGAGCGGGAAACGCCGGCGCCGAAGGGCGGCGAAGTCTTGCTGAAGGTCATCGCCGCCGGCGTGTGCCACAGCGACCTGCACATTTGGGATGGCTATTACGACATCGGCGGCGGACAGAAGCTGAAGCTGCTCGATCGCGGCATCAAGCTGCCGCTGACCATGGGCCACGAGAATGTCGGCGAGGTCGTCGCGGTAGGTCCCGACGCCCAAGGCGTCAAGGCCGGCGACCGGCGCCTGATCCATCCATGGATGGGCTGCGGCGAGTGCATCGTGTGCAAGCGCGGCGAGGAAAACCTCTGCGTGAAGCCCTGCAGCGTCGGCATCCACCGCAGCGGCGGCTTCGCAACACACGTGCTGGTTCCCCATACCCGCTACCTGTTCGACATCGCCGGCATTCCCCCCGAACGCGCGGCCCCGCTGGCCTGTTCGGGCGTCACGGCCTACAGCGCGCTCAACAAGGTCAAGGATACGCTCGGCCAGGAGCCGGTCGTCATGATCGGCGCGGGCGGCGTCGGCCTGATGGCGCTGGCGCTTCACAAGAAGATGGGCGGCAAGTCCGCCATCGTCGTTGATATCGACCCCGCAAAGCGCGAAGCCGCCAAAGCCGCCGGCGCGTCCCACGTCATCGACGGGGCCGCTAAGGACGCTCTCGACCAGATCCGCGCGCTCACCGGCGGCGGCGCCTGGGCCGTGATCGACTTCGTAGGCGCGGGAACGACCGTGAAGCTGGGCGTCGACGCCGCCATCAAGGGCGGCAAGGTGATCGTTGTCGGCCTGTTCGGCGGCGACGTCGTCGTCCCGACGCCATTCTTCCCGATCAAGGCGCTGACCATCCAGGGCTCCTATGTCGGCAGCCTGACCGAGATCGCCGAACTGCTCGACCTGGTGAAGCGCACCGGCGCGCCGGATGTGCCTATCGCCACGCGGCCGCTCGACCAGGTGAATGCGGCGCTGAATGACCTGCGCGACGGGCGCGTGGTTGGCCGGGTGGTTATCACGCCGCAGGCCTGAAACGTGATGACCAGCGTCCTCGAAGAGTTCAGGCTTCAGTCCAGGTTCTGCGGTGATTTTGGTTCGCGCTTCACCCGGGAGCTGCTGGCGGCGGCGGCGGACGACATCGAGGCAGGCGGCATCGTCGCGAAGCTCACCGACAGCTGGGCCGGCAGCCCGCGTGGCGACGCCGTGTCGCTGCGTCTCGCGGGCGCGCTGCACGCCGCGGCGCTGACCGGGCGCGACAGCCAGCTCGCCGCCGAGTATCCGGGCGGCAATCCCGAATGGTCGATGGACCGGGTCTGGCCCATCGCGCAAGCTTTCCTCATGCGGGAGCAGGGCTGGGTGCGCGACTTCATGAAGTCGCCGCCGCAGACCAACGAGACCGCGCGCGCCGCCGGCCTCGCCTGCAGCTTCCTCTGGCTGGCCGAGCGCAGCCCACAGCCCTTCCACATGCTGGAACTCGGCGCGAGCGCAGGGCTCAACCTGAACTGGGACCGCTTCTGCTACACCTATCCGCGCTGGGGCCGCGACAAGGTCAGCGGCCCCGTGATCCCGACCGCGATCGAAGGCCCGGTTCCCGGCTGGCGCCCCATCGCGATCGACAGCCGCGCGGCCTGCGACCAGTACCCTGTCGATCCTTCGAGCCCGGATGACCGCCTGCGCCTGCAATCCTATATCTGGGCCGACCAGACAGCGCGGATGGAGCGCTTGAACGCCGCGCTGGAGCTCTCACATCAATCCGGGCTGAAGGTCGAAAAGGCGGATGCGGCGGAATGGGTGAAACGAAAGCTGGCGGGCGAGCTGCCGGTTGGAACAACGGTGATCTATCATTCCGTGTTCTACCAGTACCCGCCGCGCGACGTCCGCATCGCCATCGCGGAGGCGATCGAGGAGGCCGGAACGCGCGCCAGCGGCGACCGGCGGCTCGCCTGGGTGCGTTTCGAACCGGAATCGGTCATCGGCCCGCGCGGCTCGCCCCGCTACGTTCTCAACGTGGTAAGTTGGGACAAGGGCGTGCGCAGCGAAGCAACGCTTGCGGAAGCCGATCCGCACGGCCGCTCGCTTGTCTGGGCGCCTGGCTGATTCAGCGGTCCTGCGTCGGCACGTACGGGCTGATGAGGCCCAGCGGTGCGGCGGTGGTGCGCTTCGAGACGTTGACGATGATCCGCGACTGGATATCGGAAACGAGACCGAGAGCGAGTATCTTGTCGCGGAGGAAGTTGTCGTAGGCGTGCATGTCGGTCGTCACGATGCGCATGACGTAGTCGACTGCGCCGGTGACAGTCATGCACTCGATGCACTCGGGCCATTTGCGCACGGCCTGCTCGAACTTCTCGAGGTTTTCACGGCTGGGGAGCGACAGCTTGACGTTGGCCACCACTTCGAAGTTCAAACCCAGCTTGTCGTAGTTGAGCAATGTGACGCGACGCGCGATGATGCCTTGCTCTTCCATGCGCTTGATGCGCCGCCAGCACGGGCTGGAAGAGAGGCCGACTTTTTCCGCGATCTCGGCTACGGAGAGGGCGGCGTCACGCTGGATCAGGTCGAGAATCTTGGCGTCGATCGCGTCCAGCTCAACTGTCACTTTTTTCTGCCTTTTGTCGCGTTCTTAGTTGATTATTGCTGGGATCATGCCAGATCGCGCACGAAATGGCAATTACTTCCTAGTGTGTTGAGCAATAAATCCGCCGTGGCCATATTCCCCTTAGGAGGCGCACGACTTGAAGCACGGTAGCCCTGTAACTGGCGCTGTCTCGCTTGACGACAAGTATCTGAGCGAGAGCGGCCGTGCATTCATGACCGGCATTCACGCGCTGGTGCGCCTGCCGCTGGACAGAAAGAGGCTCGACCGCAAATCAGGCCTTAATACGGCAGGGTTCATTTCGGGCTATCGCGGCTCTCCACTCGGCGGATACGACCAGCAGCTCGCCGCGGCGAAAAAGCTGCTCGACGCTCACGACGTCAAGGTGTGGGAAGGCCTCAACGAGGACCTCGGCGCGACTGCCGTGTGGGGGAGCCAGCAGACCCACCTGTTCCCCGGCGCGAAATTCGATGGCGTGTTCGGCATCTGGTACGGCAAGGCGCCGGGCGTCGATCGCACGGGCGATGTGTTCAAGCACGCGAACATGGCGGGCACGGATCCCAAGGGCGGCGTGCTGGCGCTGTGCGGCGACGACCCCAACTCCAAGTCGTCGACTCTCGCCTCGCAATCCGAATTTGCGATGATCGACGCCGAGATGCCGGTGCTTGCGCCGGCCTCGATCCAGGACGTGCTCGACTATGGCATGATCGGCTGGGAGCTCAGCCGCTATTCCGGCCTGTGGATCTCGATGATCTGCCTTGCCGACACGATGGACTCGGGCGCGGTCGTCGAAGTCGGCCTGCATCGCTATGCGACAGTGCGGCCAACCGATTTCGCACTGCCGGATGGCGGCGTGGGCATACGCATCGGCGACACGCCGCTGGCCAAAGAGCAGCGGCTACGCCAGATCAAGATTCCCGCGGCGCAGGCGTTCGTGCGCGCCAACGGCCTCGATCGTCCGCTGCTGACCGGCAAGACGAAGCGGCTGGGCGTTGTCGTCTCCGGCCAGGCGGCGCGCGATGTGTTCGAGGCGCTGGCCGCAATGGGTCTTACGCCGGAGATGGCGGCTGACCTCGGCGTCTCAATCTTCAAGGTGGCGATGCCGTGGCCGCTGGAGCCGCAGGCGATCACCAAGTTCTGCCGCGGCATGGAGCGCGTGCTCGTCATCGAGCACAAGCGCGCGGTTGTCGAACCGCAACTCAAGGCCATCCTTTATCACCTCGCCGACAGCGAGCGCCCGATCGTCGAAGGCAAGCGCGACCGCGATGGCGCGCCGCTGCTGTCGGATATCGCCTCGCTGTCGACAGCAGACATCGCGCTCGCCCTGGTCGGCCGGTTGCCAGACGGCCCGCACCGCGCGAAGGCGGACGCCTATTTCACCAAGGTGCGCGGCGCGGCGCAGGCCGTCGCCGGCATGAACCAGATCAACACGCGCAAGCCGCACTTCTGCTCCGGCTGCCCGCACAACACGTCGACGACATTGCCGGAAGGTTCCCGCGCCCTTGCCGGCATCGGCTGTCACTACATGGCGACGTTCACGCCTGAGCGGCGGACGGACATGCACACGCAGATGGGCGGCGAGGGCGCGCCGTGGATCGGCCAGTCGCCCTTTACCGACGAGAAGCATGTGTTCGTGAATCTCGGCGACGGCACCTATAGCCATTCGGGCTCGCTGGCGATCCGAGCGGCGATCTCGGGCAAGGTCAACGCCACCTACAAAATCCTCTACAACGACGCTGTCGCCATGACGGGCGGCCAGCAGGTCGAATCCGGCCAGACGGTGCCGCAGATCGCGCGGCAGGTCGAAGCCGAAGGCGTCAAGACCATCGTGATCGTGGCGGATGACACCACGCGCTACGCGTCGGTCAGCGACCTTCCCGAAAACACGCGCATATTCGATCGGCGCAAGCTCGACGACGTGCAGCGCGAACTGCGGGAAACCCCTGGCGTTTCCGTGCTGATCTACGACCAGGTCTGCGCCACGGAAAAGCGCCGCCGCATCAAGCGCGGCAAGATGGAAGCGCCGACCAAGCGCGCCTTCATCAACACGGCGGTATGCGAAGGCTGCGGCGACTGTTCGGTAAAATCAAACTGCCTGTCGGTCGAGCCGGTGGAAACCGAGTACGGCCGCAAGCGCCAGATCAACCAGTCGACCTGCAACACGGACTATTCCTGCCTTGAAGGCTTCTGCCCGAGTTTCGTGACCGTCACAGGCGGCGACAGGAAGTCCGACGCCGGGCGCGCGACGCCGTCATTCGATGTCTCCGGCTTGCCGAAGCCGAATATCCCGGCGCTGGGGCATGAAGCCTGGAATGTGGTGTTCACCGGGGTTGGCGGCACGGGCGTGACGACGGTGGCCGCCGTGCTCGCCATGGCGGCGCACGTCGACGGCAAGGCCTCGCAGACGCTGGATATGACCGGCCTCGCCCAGAAGGGCGGACCGGTGCTGAGCCATGTGCGATTCGCGCAGAACCCCGATGACATCAAGGCGGGCAAGACCCCGCCGGCATCGGCCGACGTTGTGATTGCGTGCGATTTGGTGGTGGCCTCGTCCGGCGAAGCGCTGGTGATGTTCGACAAGGGTCGCACGGCTGTGGTCGCGAACCACGACGTGACGCCGACCAAGGAGTTCATCGAGGACCGCAACGCCCGCTTCGATCCGGACCTGCTGACGGCGCGTGTCCGCTCGCGGGCGAAGAGCTTTGCGTCGACGAATGCCGAAGCGCTGGCCGAGCACCATTTCGGCGACGCCATCTATACCAACATGATCATGCTGGGCATGGCGTGGCAGAACGGCCTGATCCCTGTGTCGGACGCGGCTATCTACGAGGCCAACCGGCTCAACAAGGTGAAGGTCAAGGAGAACGCCGCCGCTTTCGACCTCGGCCGTATCGCGGCGGTCAAGCCGGACACCATCCAGGCGCTTGCGCCCAAGCGGCCCGAGATCGAGCCGCTGTCGCTGGACGAGCTGATCGCCCGCCGCTCGGAAATGCTGAAGGCCTACCAGAATGCGGCCTATGCTGACCTCTATGAGGCGCGGGTCGCGCGCGTGCGGGCGGCGGAAAGCAATCTGAAACTCGGCGAACAGCTTACGCGCGCGGCCGCGACCTACCTGTCCAAGCTCATGGCCTACAAGGACGAATACGAAGTCGCCCGCCTCTATGCCCGGCCTGAATACAAACAGGCGGTCGAGGACACGTTCGGCAAGGGCGCGAAGCTCACCTTCCTGATGGCGCCGCCGCTGCTCTCGAAGAAGAACAACCGCGGCGAGCTGATCAAGCAGAATTTCGGGCCGTGGATGATGACGGCATTCAAGCTGCTGAAGCAATTCAAATGGCTACGCGGCAAGGGCCTCGACCCGTTCGGCTGGACGGTTGAACGCAAGATGGAGCGCAAGCTGCGCGACGAGTATCTGGATCGCCTGGAAAAACTCGCCCGCGAGTTGAGTGCGGACAATCATGCGCTGGCGGTCGAGATCGCGAATATTCCGGACGAGATCCGCGGCTACGGTCACGTGAAGCACAAGTCTGTGGAAGCGGCCGAGCGGCGCCTGGCCTCGCTGATGGCGCGGTGGAACGCGAACGCGCCGGCGCCGCGCACGCCAGCGATGGCCGCTGAATAGCGGCGGCTTGGCAGCTTTCGCGCATCGCTGAAGCATGCGAAGCCTTCCTGCGGGAGCCGTTCGATGTTCCAGCAGAAGCAATTGCTCATCCTCGGTGGGATGATGGCGGCCGTGATCGCCGGCGTCGTCGCTGTCTTCTTCGTCGCCTGGGGTGCGCCCGATCCGCCGCCAGCGGATGCCGGCGAGAAGCTGGCCTTCGCCGCGCGCTGGCTGCTCGTTCCGGGGCTGGCGCTGTTTGCCGGCGTCGGCGTGACGGCCAGCCAGCGGTTTTTCAATCCCTCCGCAATCGATGGCGAGCGCAAGGTCGAGGACGAGGCCTTCGAGATCAACCTTCGCTACAACCAGAACACGCTGGAACAGCTGGCGCTGGCTGCCGTGGCGTGGATGGGGTTGGCGCTGGCGTTGCCGGTGGAAGAGATTGGCGTCATTGCGCGTATGGCTGTGATGTTCGGCGTCGGGCGGCTGGCGTTCTGGATGGGCTATCACTATGCGCCGTGGGCCAGGGCGTTCGGCATGGTGCTCACCGCCTATCCCACCTTCGGCGCGCTGGTCTATCTGGCGTGGATGCCATTTCAGTAGTTCCGCCGCGAATACAGGTGTTGCCGATGTCATGTCAGCAGCGGGACGCGTGTGAACTTGGAATCCCGACGGGCCGCTGACATGTCTCTCCCTTCGCAGGGAGGACCAACATGCTGGCAGGCGGATGTCATTGTGGGGCAACGCGTTATGAGGCCGCGGAGACGCCAAAGCGGCACTCCATCTGCCATTGCACGGATTGTCGCCGCTCGGCCGGCGCGCCGATGGTCGCCTGGGCTGTCTTCGACGAAGGCGATGTGAAGGTAACGAAGGGCCAGCCGAAAAAGCGCGCATCGTCGGACCATGGCCGACGCTACTTCTGCCCCGAGTGCGGCACCGGATTGTTTTACACCAGCGAGAAATACCTCCCGGGCCTGATCGATCTGCAGACCGCCACGCTGGATGAGCCAGACCGCGTCGGCGCGCCGAGCGCGCAGGTGCAGATGGCCGACCGAATCGGCTGGATGGCGGATGCGCACGCGCTGCCGGCGTTCGATCGCTATCCACAATAACGCGAAGTCTTTCGTTTCCGTCCCGATGCGTTCTACACAGGGGCATGGAAACGTTCGAAGCAGATGCGGTCGTGATCGGCGCTGGAGCGGTGGGCCTCAGCTGCGCGCGGGCGCTGGCGCTGAAGGGCCGCGAGGTTCTAGTGCTGGAGGCAGCGGGCGCCATAGCGACCGAAACGTCCTCGCGCAATTCCGAAGTGATCCATGCCGGGCTGTACTATCCGACGGGATCGCTGAAAGCGCAGCTCTGCGTCTCGGGGCGGCGGCAGCTCTACCAGTATTGCGCCACGCACGGCGTCGAGGCGCATCGCTGCGGCAAGCTGGTGGTGGCGGTGGACGACGAGGAAGCGGCGGCGACGCCTGCTCTCCTGAAGCGCGCCCTCGACAATGGCGTCGAGGACACGCGCATGGTTGACGGGGCCGAGGCGCGGCGGCTGGAGCCGGCGCTGAACCCGGAGATACGCGCCGCGATCCATTCGGAGGTAAGCGGGCTGTTCGACAGCCACGGTTACTTCCTGGCGCTGCAGGGCGAGTTCGAGGATCGCGGCGGGGCGATTGCGTTCGACGCGCCCGTAAAGCGCGGCGCGGCAATGAAAGACGGTATCGAGATCGAGACGGGCGGAGCGAACCCTACACGCATTAAGGCGCGGACCGTCGTGAACTCGGCCGGCCACCACGCCTTGCCAATCGCGCGACGTATCGAAGGCGGGCCGCAGTACGCCGGCATGAAAATGTGGTGGGTGAAAGGGTCGTACTTTGTCGCATCGGGCAGGGCTGCGTTTGCGCGGCTGATCTACCCGATGCATTCCCAAGCGAGCCAGGGACTACATCTTGCGATCGATCTCGGCGGGCGGACGCGGCTGGGCCCAGATGCGGAATGGCTGCCGCAGGGGACCGAGCCTCCCTTCGACTATGTGGTCGATCCGGCGCGGGCGGCGATGTTCTATCAATCCGTGCGGCGCTACTGGCCGGGACTGAAGGACGGGGCGCTGTCGCCGGACTATTCAGGCGTGCGGCCGAAGATCGTGGGGCCGGGCCAGCCGTCGGGAGATTTCATCATCGACGGCCCGGAAAGTCACGGCGCTCCCGGGCTGGTGAACCTCATCGGAATCGAGAGCCCGGGACTGACGTCCTCGCTGGCAATCGGCGAAAAAGTGGCTGGAATGACAGGCGTTTGACGCGCCGTTTGTGCGCCTTGCGCTAGGGGCGCCCCGCGCGTATATCCCTGCGCCTCAACCTTGGTGGGATAGCTCAGCCGGTTAGAGCGCAGGACTCATAATCCTGAGGTCCCCGGTTCGATTCCGGGTCCCACTACCATCCTTCCTCGACAAGCAAACGACCCGGACGCAAAGGTCCGGGTCGTGCTTTGTGTTCTTCAGCGTTACGAGACCTAAACCAGAAATTTCTCCCGCTTTTCGCCCTTGCGTTCGAGTGCTTTCAGCCATTTCGGCGTCGGGCCGCGGCCGGTATAGATCTCGCCGTTCGGACCTTTGTATTTCGGCTTGAGTTTTACGCCAGCGTCTGAACGCTTGCGGCGTCCGCCCGAGCCCTTGCCCATGATCTCGTCGAAGCTGAGACCGTGAGCGGCGGCGTCTGCGCGCATCTTGGCGATGAACTCGTTCTTGGCTTCGTCTTTCTTCTCTGCGATCGCCTTTTGGGCGCGCGAAATGAGTTCATTGAGATCGGCCAGGGAAAGGTGGTCGATGTTGGGAATTCTGGATGCCATTGCTGACCTTCATCACTGAAATGAACACGGATAGCGGTCCCAACCTGGCAATCGCGATATAACAACTTCAATTTGATGTCTAATTATTCTATAGCGAACACTCTATCGTTTGATGTCGCATCGCTTCAGGCAAGCCGCCGAGCATGCCAGCCAATGTGCTCCGCCATAAAACTTGCCATGAAAAAATACGAGTGATCGTAACCGTGCTGCATCCGCAACGTAAGAGTCTGGCCGGCTTCGCGGCAGGCCTGCTCCAAGAGTTCGGGTTTGAGCTGTTCGCTCAGGAACTGATCGGCGAGGCCCTGGTCGACCAGGATGTCAGTGAAATAACCGCGCGAGACGCCGGCGCGAACAAGCTCGCAGGCATCGTGCCTGCGCCATGTCTCGCGATCTGGTCCCAGATAGGCGCTGAACGCCTTTTCGCCCCACGGACAGTTCATCGGGGAGCAGATCGGCGCAAAAGCCGAAACGGACCGGAAAATATCGGGATGGCGCAGCGCCAGCGTGAGTGCGCCATGGCCGCCCATGGAGTGTCCCGAGATGGCCAGCTTCACAGGATCAGCAGGATAGTTCGCGCGGATCGCGGGAATGAGATCATCGACAATGTAGCTTTCCATCCGGAAGTGTTCCGCCCATGGCGGTTGCGTGGCGTCAACATAGAAACCGGCGCCCTGGCCGAGGTCATACGCTGGATCGTTTGCGATCTTATCTCCGCGCGGGCTGGTGTCCGGCGCGACGATGATCAGTCCGTTTTCCGCCGCGGCGGGATAGCCCCCGGCCTTGGTGGTGAAATTGTCCTCGGTGCAGGTGAGGCCGGACAGCCATAGAAGCACCGGGAAGGGACCGGGCCCTTCCGGCGTGAACACGCTGAACGTCATCGGTGTGGAAGTGGCCTTGCTGTCGTGCCGGCAATAGCGCAACTCGCCGCCGCAGACGCGATGGGATTTCACGGTTTCGATCATCATGCCCCGTTCTACACAGGACATATGACGAGTGCGAGCGCCGCCTATTCGTTGCGATGCATGACCACGTAGTGGCCCTTGGGCGTGGGGCCCCACACGGCGGCGGTGTCGCCGCTGACTTCGAAGAAGCCGACATTGTGGGTGCGTGCGAGCTTGCTCGCCTGCCGGTAGACGTGCCGCGACGATTCCCAGCGAAACCCTGCGAACACAGCCAGCTCCGCGAAGCGATATTCGCCGTGCTTGTTGTCCTCGATGTCCATCAGTGCTGAGCCATCAGGACCGACGGTCGAGGGGAAATGCCGGATCATGTCGCGATACCAGGCCTGCAGCGCGGGCGTCGTCGTCGCGGGATCGTTGGTCAGCTTGCCGTCGCCCATGCGCGCGACCGACGAATACCAGGCAAGGAAGCCGGCGCGGTCCGTGGGGGCGGCGCTCGGCTCGAATACCATGACATCGTAGCTCATGGGCGCCCCCTGACACCTCGCGCTTCAGGCCTTAAGATATGCGCCTTCTATCTTAATATATCACTACGCTGCGGATGCTCTTGCCCTCGTGCATGAGGTCGAAACCCTTGTTTATGTCGTCTAGTCCAAGCGTGTGCGTGATCATGGGGTCGATCTGGATCTTCCCCGTCATGTACCAGTCGACGATCTTAGGCACGTCCGTGCGGCCGCGCGCGCCGCCGAAGGCCGAGCCTTTCCAGACACGGCCAGTGACGAGCTGGAAGGGGCGCGTGGCGATCTCCTTGCCCGCCTCGGCTACACCAATGATGATGCTGGTTCCCCAGCCGCGATGGCAGCTCTCGAGCGCCTGGCGCATGACCGTCGTGTTGCCGGTGCAGTCGAACGTGTAGTCGGCGCCGCCGTCGGTCAGCGCCACGAGGAACTGGACGAGATCGGTGGCGACGCTGTTCGGGTTGACGAAGTGCGTCATGCCGAACCGCTCCCCCCACTCCTTGCGCTGTGGGTTGATGTCGACGCCGATGATCTTGTCAGCGCCGACCATCTTGAGGCCCTGGATGACATTGAGGCCGATGCCGCCCAGGCCAAAGACGATGCAGTTGGCGCCAGGCTCGACGCCCGCCGTATTGACCACCGCGCCAACCCCGGTAGTGACGCCGCAGCCGATATAGCAAGCCTTGTCGAACGGCGCGTCCTCGCGGATTTTCGCGACCGCGATCTCGGGCAGCACCGTGTAGTTCGAGAAAGTCGAGCAGCCCATATAGTGGTAGATCGGCTTGCCCTTGTAGCTGAAGCGCGAGGTGCCGTCCGGCATCAGACCCTTGCCCTGCGTCGCGCGGATGGATGTGCAGAGATTGGTTTTCTGCGACAGACAGCTTTTGCACTGGCGGCATTCGGGCGTGTAGAGCGGGATCACGTGGTCGCCGACCTTCACCGACGTCACGCCTGGGCCGACCTCGCGCACGATGCCTGCGCCCTCATGGCCCAGGATCGAGGGGAAAATGCCCTCTGAATCGAGTCCATCAAGCGTGTAGGCGTCGGTATGGCAGATGCCGGTCGCCTTGATCTCGACCAGCACTTCGCCGGCCCTCGGGCCATCGAGATCGAGCTCGACGATTTCGAGCGGCTTCTTCGCTTCGAACGCGACGGCGGCGCGGGTTTTCATAAGACGGTCTCCAGCTTGGAAGAAGTCAGAACGCGGCGGGCGGTGCGGGTCAAGCCTGCAGCAGGCTCAGTATTTCATCCAGCGATGCGCCGACGTGCAGGGTGCGGGCGCGCGTTTCTTCGTCCGGCTGGATGAGGTCTGGTATCATGATCGTCATCAGGCCGGCGGCATGCGCCGACGCAACGCCCGTCGGCGAGTCCTCTATCGCCAGGATGCTCGCAGGCGGATGGCCGAGAACGATCGAGGCCTTGAGATAGGGTTCCGGGTGCGGCTTGCCGTGCGTGACATCTTCGCGCGTGACAACGCCACGAAATCGGTCGCCGAGCCGGTGCGCGCTGAAATGCTTGGAGACCCAACCTGGACCAGAGGACGTCGCGAGAGCGTAGGGCGTGCGAAGGACGTCGAGATGATCGAGCAGGGCGGCGACGCCGGGCTTCAATGGCGCCGCGCGGTCGCCGACATGCTCGGTGACGCTGGCGTAGAAGTTTTCCAGCGGGAAGGTTTCGCCGAAATACTCCCGCATCTTCATCTCGCTGTGCTGGCGATGCCGGCCGACGAGGCTGAGGAATTGCTCGTGTGTGAAGGGGATGCCGTGATGCTTGGCGGCGGCCATGTAGGCGTCCAGCACCAGCGCTTCGGAGTCGATCAGCGTGCCGTCGAGATCGAAAACCACCGCGCTGGGGCGCCGTGGGAGCCGGAAGACGGGGCGCGACGTAAGAGATATCGTGGGACCAATGAGCATTTGACGTGTGCGTCACCTTTTTGGCTGGCCCGGTCAAGCCGTCGCCGCTATCACACTGCGCAACAGGGAGTTCGAACAATGCGACGCATCGAAGGCTTCATCGCGGGAAAAAGCGCCAAGGCGACCAGCGGCCGTGAAGGCGATGTCTTCAATCCCAACACCGGCGACGTCCAGGCCAAGGTCGGCCTCGCCAGCGCAGCGGATGTCGATGCGGCGGTGCAGGCGGCGGCGAAGGCCCATGTGACCTGGAGTGCGGTGAATCCTCAGCGCCGGGCGCGGGTGATGTTCGAGTTCAAGCGGCTGGTCGAAGCCAACATGAACCAGCTGGCGGAGCTGCTCTCCAGCGAGCATGGCAAGGTGATCGCCGACTCCAAGGGCGACATCCAGCGCGGCCTCGAAGTGATCGAATTCGCCTGCGGCATCCCGCACGCGCTGAAGGGCGAATACACCGAAGGCGCCGGGCCGGGCATCGACGTCTATTCCATGCGCCAGCCGCTCGGCGTGGTCGCCGGCATCACGCCGTTCAACTTCCCCGCCATGATCCCCATGTGGATGTTCGGCGTCGCGATCGCGGTGGGCAACACCTTCGTCTTGAAGCCGTCGGAACGGGATCCCAGCGTGCCGGTTCGCCTTGGCGAACTGTTCATGGAAGCGGGCGCCGCAGCGGGCCTTGATGTCACCGGCGTGCTTAACGTCGTGCATGGCGACAAGGCGGCGGTCGACGCGATCCTGGCGCATCCGGAAGTCCGTGCGATCAGCTTCGTCGGTTCCTCCGATATCGCGCACTACATCTACCAGACCGGCGCGGCGAACGGGAAACGCGTGCAGGCGATGGGCGGGGCGAAGAACCACGGCGTGGTTCTGCCCGACGCCGACATGGATCAGGTGGTCAAGGATCTCGCCGGCGCCGCCTTCGGTTCGGCGGGCGAGCGCTGCATGGCGTTGCCGGTAGTCGTGCCCGTCGGCAAGAAGACGGCGGACGAGCTGCGCGATCGGATGGTCGCCGAAATCGAGACGCTGAAGGTCGGCATCTCCACGGATCCGGCCGCGCAATACGGGCCCGTGGTCAACGCCGCGCACAAGAAGAAGATCGCGGACTACATCCAGACCGGAAAGGACGAAGGCGCCGAGCTTGTCGTCGATGGCCGCGGGTTCAAGCTTCAGGGCTATGAGAACGGCTTCTTCATCGGGCCATCCCTGTTCGACAATGTGAAGCCCGGCATGAAAACCTATAACGAGGAAATCTTCGGGCCCGTGCTGCAGATCGTTCGCGCCAACACGTTCGAGGAAGCTATCGCTCTGCCCAGCAAGCATCAGTACGGAAATGGTGTTGCAATCTTCACCCGCAATGGGCGCGCGGCGCGCGAATTTGCTGCGAAGGTCAATGTCGGCATGGTCGGCATCAACGTGCCAATCCCGGTGCCGGTCGCCTACCACACCTTCGGCGGCTGGAAGCGCTCGGCCTTCGGCGACACCAACCAGCACGGCATGGAAGGCGTGAAGTTCTGGACCAAGGTCAAGACCGTCACCGCCCGCTGGCCCGAGGGCGACGTCGCCGACTCGAGCTTTGTCATTCCGACGATGAGGTAGCGTGATGACCCGCATCGCATTCATCGGCCTTGGCAATATGGGCAGCGGCATGGCCGCTCGGCAGGTTGTGGGCGGGCGCGAGGTTCATGCGTTCGACCTGTCGGAGGCTGCGATGAAAAAAGCCGTCGGGGCCGGGGCGCAGGCTGCGGGCAGCATCGCGAAGGCGGTCGAGGGCGCGGATGCGGTGATCACCATGCTTCCGGCAGGGCCGCATGTTCGCAAAGTCTATGACGAGCATATCGTCCCCCATGCACCGAAGTCGGCGCTGCTGATCGACTGCTCGACGATCGATGTGGAAAGCGCCCGCGCCGTCGCCAAGCAGGCGAAGGACAAAGGCTTCCGGTTTGCGGATGCGCCGGTTTCCGGCGGTACGGCGGCGGCGGATGCGGGAACGCTCGCCTTCATGGTCGGGTGCGATGACAAGGATTTCGTGGCTGTCGAGGAGATGCTGAAGCCGATGTCGCGTGTGACCATCCGCGCCGGCGATCATGGGGCGGGGCAGGCGGCGAAGATCTGCAACAACATGCTGCTCGGCATTTCGATGATCGGGACGTGCGAGGCGTTTGCGCTCGCCGAAAAGCTGGGACTGGCGGCGGATCGCTTCTTCGAGATCGCATCGAAATCGTCGGGCAATTGCTGGTCGCTGTCGACCTATTCGCCCTGGCCGGGCGTCGGGCCGCAGACGCCGTCGGATCGCAATTACGAAGGCGGGTTCGCCGCGGCGATGATGCTGAAGGATCTGAAGCTGGCGCAGGAGGCGGCGGCGAAGGCGGGCGCGACGACGCCGCTCGGGGCGCAGGCGCAGGCGCTCTATGCGCTGTTCGACCGGCTGGGATTCGGGGCTAAGGATTTCTCCGCGATGCAGCAGCTGATGCGTGGCGATCTTGCTCGGCTGAAGGGCTGAAGCGGGCGATTGCCGCGCGGGCGAGTTAACCTTCCGTTTATCAGGTCGTGTCTTACTAGCACAGCAGCTATGGGAATCTGCTGCCTGTTAGCAGCGCCCATGTTTGGCGCCCGTGCGCGACCCTCTCTCCCGCGCGCCCGCTGCGCAAAAGGCCGCGCCTGTTCCCCGCAGGCGCGGCCGATCGCTTTTCAGGATCAGGCGCTGGCGGGTTCGATGCGTTGCGGCGCCGGTTCTGGCTCGGGCGCCGGCGGTTCCGGTTCAGGCTCTGAAGGCGCCGCCGCCCAGGCAGCATCTTCTTCTGCGCCTTCCGCGTCGTCGGGCGCTAACGCGAATGCGTATTGCAGCGCGGTGATTACCGACATCGTCGCGGCGATGATGAGCAGCGCGATCCAGACGAACATCATGGCGGGGCCGGTGGAGAAGCCTTGCCCGAGGCCGGAGATGCGCAGGAGCGAGGGCGCGGCGATCATCAGGATCGGCAGGCCGACGGCGACGAGTTCGACGGCGGTCTTCCACTTGGCGAGCTTGGAGACGCGCACGCCTTCGCCATCGCGCGAGAACAGCCGCACCAGCGTCATCACGACATCGCGCAGCACGATCACCGCGGTCGGCGCCACGACCAGCACCCAGAGCGGCTGGCCGATCTGGAAGGCGATAACCGACAGCGCGATCAGCGGCAGGCCGACCAGCGCCTTGTCGGCGATCGGATCGAGGATGCGGCCGAGTTTCGAATCCGCTTTCAGGGCGCGGGCGAGATAGCCGTCGATGAGATCGGTGAAGGCCGCGAGAATGAACAGGCCGACGGCCCACAACGCCCAGGTCTGAGCGCCGGCGACCGGCGCGCCGTCGGTCTGCGCGGGCAAGGCGTAAGCCAGCCACACCAGCCAGGCGACCACGGGCGCCAGCACGAGGCGCATCGCAGTAAGCGCATTGGGCAGGTGTTTCAGCATCCGATCACTCCACGCCGGTTCACGAGGCTAGCGGCAAAGCGCCGGGCGGCGAAGGGCGGTGCGAAGCTTCCTGGTGATGCCTTCTGAGAACAAACGACGAGCTTGAAGCACATGATGTTATATCGTACCGTTATATTGTAACGCGTGCGGAGAACTTGATGCGGCTGTCTGCGAAACTGCTGGTTGGCGTTGCAGCGCTGGCGTTTTGCGCGCCTGGAGCGGCGTGGTCCCAGGCCACCGGCAAGCCGGCGGAAGCGCCGCCGGCTGACCGCGGCGACGTGGTGGTGATCACCGGCATCGGGCCGGCGCGGACGAGCGACGAGCTGATTGGATCGACCACGGTGCTCGACACGGGCGATGTGACGGCGCGGCTTTCGGGCGGGCTGGGCGATACGCTGGCGGGACTGCCGGGAGTCGCCTCGACCGCATTCGGACCGGGCGCGAGCCGGCCGATCATTCGCGGGCTGGGCGCCGAGCGCGTGCAGGTGCTGGCCAACGGCATTGGCGTTATCGATGCGTCCGCCGCGAGCCCCGACCATGCGGTGACGAGCGATCCCTTGGGCGCCGAGCGGATCGAAATCCTGCGCGGGCCCGCGTCCCTTGCTTACGGCGGCGGGGCGACGGGCGGCGTGGTGAACGTGATCGACGGGCTGATCGTGGAGAAACTGCCCGAGAAGAATGTTTCCGGCGCGGTCTATGGCGCGCTGACCAGCGCGGACGAGGGCAGGCAGGCGGCGGGCCGTATTGTCGGCAAGATGGGACAGTTCGTCGGCGTGGTGAATGCCGGATGGATCGATACGTCGGACGCCGACATTCCCGGCTTCGCGCTGTCGCAAGCGGCGCGGGACGAGGCGATCGCCGGCGGCGCCGACCCGGCGAACTTCGCGGAGGGGACGCTGCCCAACTCCGCGGTCGAGAACAAGTCGTTGAGCGGCGGCCTGTCGTGGGTTGGCGATGGAGCCTTCCTCGGCGGCGCGGTGCGGCGGGCGGAGAACCGCTATGGCATCGTGGCGGAGGAAGCAGCCTTCATCGACATGGAGCAGACGCGCTACGACCTGCGCGGCGGCATTGATTTCGACGGGCCGATCAAGTCGTTGCGCGCGTCGGGTTCGAAGGTCGACTATGAGCATACCGAGTTCGAGGGGCCAGGTGAGCCGGGCACGCGCTTCACCAATGACGGCTGGGAAGGCCGCGTCGAACTGGGGCATGCGCCGATCGGCGATCTCGAGGGCAGCATCGGCGTGCAGGCGTCCGACCGCGACTTCGCGGCGATCGGCGATGAGGCGCTGATCGGGCCGACGAGCACCAAGCAGACGGGCGTGTTCGCCTACGAAACGTATGACCGTGGGCAATGGGGCCTCGAAGGCGGGCTGCGTTATGACGATGTGAGCCTCGACAATATCGACGCCGGGAAGCGCGGGTTCGATGCCTGGAACGCCAGTTTCGGCGCGCATGTGCATCTGAGCGACAACGTATTTCTCGGCTTTTCGGCGGCGAAGACGGAGCGGGCGCCGACGGACCTTGAGCTGTTCGCCAACGGGCCGCACCCGGCGACGGGGCAGTTCGAGATCGGCGACGACACGCTGACGACCGAGGAGGGCGTCAACCTGGAGCTGAGCGCGCGCTGGGAGAGCGATGCTCTGAATGTTTCGGCCAGCGTCTATCGGTTCGATTTCGACAGCTTCATCTACCTGGAAGACACCGGGCTGGTGAATGTCGATCCCGAAGGCGACCTGCCGATCTTCCAGTTCGTGCAGGCGGGCGCCGTTTTCACGGGCGCGGAACTTTCTGGAGATGCGGAGCTGGGCTCGGCGTTCGGCATCGATTGGAAGGCGGACGGGTCGGTCGACTTCGTTCGCGCCAAGCTGGATGCAGGCGGCAACCTGCCGCTGATCCCGCCAATGACCGTGAATGCCGGGATCGAGGGCAAGCGCGGCGCCGTGCTGGGACGGATTTCCGCGCAGTATGGCGCCGAGCAGGACGACGTTGCCTCGTTCGAGACGGCGACAGACGATTATCTCATTTTCGATGCGCGCGTGGGGATCGATCTGACGGATACGGTTCACCTGATGCTTGAGGGCAGGAATCTGTCCGACGAGGAGGTGCGCCATCATGCATCGCCCCTGAAGGACATCGCGCCGATGACGGGACGGAATTTCCGTATCGCGCTGCGGGCGGAGTTCTAGACGCACGCTCTCCTTCGGACCGGCTGAGCCGTCCGGGATGCATGCGCCTCCAGTCAGGTGGAGGGCGTGGGGACGCGGGATGCCCCGCGTGAGTTGGGCGACGCTGGTTGCCCAGCGCTACCGGTAGTCAAAGAGAAACGCGTCATCCGTCGACGAATGCGTCGACCCCCAGCGACCGTTGTGCGCCAGCCCGTGCACAGGGAGCTGTGTTCACTCCCCTGGCATGGTCGCCGGCGGCGTGCAGGCCATTGGGCTGTTCATCGTCCCATGGTCCCGGCGACACTCAGCTCTGGCTTCGGGCCAGAAGGCCCAAGAACCAGAAGGTTCATCTCCCAGGCTTGGCGGCGCTTCACGCCGCGTTCGTCCGGAACTTCTCACGCTCGATCGCATCGCCCCTGCGTCGCTGAACAGGTGCACGACTGCCCTCCATGCGGAGGCGATGGAGGAATTATCGCTCAGCTCGGCAAGTGTAGGATAACTTTCCCGAAGAGTTTTCTTCGAGCTCTGAATTTGCTGGGAAGATTGTCGGATTGTGTCCCGGATGGTGTCGGACGGCGATGCTGTTTCCGACGCTGTCATCCCGGCCGGAAGCGCGTGAGCGCTGAAGAGCCGGGACCCATGGGTCTGCGAGTCCCGTTGTCGAGGGATGGGTCCCGGCTCTCCGCTTCGCTCCGGCCGGGATGACAGCAGTGGGTGTTGCTCTCCGGCCCTTCGCTGTCGCTCCGGGCGAAGGCGCGAGAGCGCCGTAGACCCGGAACCTAGGGGCTGCGTTTCGAGATCTCGCGTCGAGCCCCTAGGTTCCGGATAACGCTTCGCGTTTCCGGAATGACAGCGGGGGTGCGCTTCGCTACGCCCGGAATGACAGCGGGGGGTGTTGCGTGAACGAAGGCGCGCACCTTGAGGCGAGCGATAGGAGAGGGCGAGACATGAAGGCCGAAACGCTGGTGTTGTATGCGGGGTGGGCGGCGTTGGCGGGGGCGTTGATCCCGGTGATGGCGGCGCTGCAGGGGACGATGGGGCGATCGCTGCAGAGCCCGTTTCATGCGGCGCTGATCGGCGTCGGCATAGCGTTCGTGACGGTGGGGATCACCTTTGCCGTGTTCCGGCCAGCCATGCCGTCCAGCGATCTATTCGCGGCTGTGCCGAAAGTCGCGTGGTTCGCGGGCCTGGCGATGGCGTTCTATGCGCTGACGGTGACGTTCCTGACGCCGAAATTCGGGGTGGGGAATGTCGTGATGTGCGTGGTGGTGGCGCAGCTTGTGATGTCGTCGCTGATCGATCAGTTCGGCCTGTTCGGCGCGCCGGTGTACGCGATCGACCTGAAGCGCGCAGCTGGCCTTGCGCTGCTGGCGGGCGGGGCGGCGCTGGTGGCGATGAAGTGAGAGGGGAAAGGGAGTAGGGAGTAGGGAGTGGGGAGTAAGCCCGGCAAAGCCGGAACGCTACTCCCGATTCCCTACTCCCGATTCCCTCAGCGCATCTGCGTCGGGTCGTAGTAGAAGCGCTCTTCAGCGATACGGTCGCCGCGCCAAGTTTGGACGGAGACTTCGTCGAAAGTGCGTTTGGGTTCGCCCGGCCCCATCTGGAAGATCCAGTTGATGAAGACGGTGTCGCCGTCGATCGAGAAGCGGCGGCATTTGCTGGCGGGCGGGCCGCCCATGCGCTTGAGGGCTGCGGCTTCGCCGGCGAGCAGGGCGTCCATGCCTTCGCGCTTCGGGCCGAAGTTTTCCTGCATGGCGGCGTCCGGATGGTAGAAGTCGCTGATGGCGCCAAGATGGTCGAGCGCCTCGACGCGGGCGATGAAGGCTTTCACACGATCGAGCGTCGGCATGGCTATCTCGGCTTGGGCGGCACGATGGGCAGGGACGATGACAGGCCGCCGTCGACGGGGAGAACCTGGCCGTTGACGTAGCTCGCGTCATCGCTGGCGAGGAAGAGGGCGACTTTCGCGATCTCGTCCGGCTGGCCGGCGCGCCGCAAGGCATTGAGCTGGCCGATGCGGTCGTCGGTGCCTTTCTCGCGGGCGCGGTCGAAGATCTGCTTGGTCATGCCGGTCTCGATAAGGCCGGGACAGATGCCGTTCACGCGGATGCCCGTGCCGGCGAGGTTGTTGGCGGCGAGCGAGACCAGGGAGATAACGCCGGCCTTCGAAGCGGAGTAAGCGGGGCTGCCTGCGCCGCTGCGGAGGCCGGCGACGCTGGCGGTGCAGACGATGGCGCCTTTGCCCTGCTTGATCATGTGCGGCGCGCCGATCTGGATGGCGAGCATCGGGCCGATGAGGTTGACCTGGAGGATCTGTTTCCACTGGTCTTCGGTCTGCTCGAAGATATTGGGCGTGCCGCCGGAGATGCCGGCGTTGGCGTAGATGACGTCGATGCGGCCGTTGGTTTTGAGCGCGAGGTCGATGAGTTTCTGCACGTCGGCGGAATTGCCGGCGTCCATTTCGAGGGCGATGGCCTTGCCGCCGGATTTTGTAATTGCGGCTACGGTTTCGTTGATCGCGGGAGATTTGTCGGCGGCGATGACGCTGGCGCCTTCGGCGGCAAAGAGCATGGCGGAAGCCCGGCCGATGCCCGAGGCGGCGCCAGTGACGATGACGGATTTGCCCTTGAAGCGCATGGGGTGACGTTTCCTCAACACGAATTGTTCGGATCATCTCTAGGCGCAGCGGCAGGCAGGGGGAAGAGTGCTGGCGTTTCAGGGCATGGCTGCGCTATATCCGGCGCGGACGGGGGCAGGCAATTCCAGTCATGAGGGACGCATGAGGACGATCTTTGGCGTAGGCGCGATGATTGCGGTGCTGGCGGCGTGCTCGCCGGAGGCCGGCGCCCCGAAAGGCCCCTCGGCCGAAGCGATCGCGAAGACCAGCGCGGACCTGACGGCCTATCTCGATGCGGAATACGAGGAAGAGCTGCTCGACAGTCCCGAGGAGATGACCAGCCAGGGCCGCAAGGACCGCTATGGCGAGCTGGATGATCGCTCCGAAACGGCGGCGGACAAGCGGCTGGAATGGCGCAGACAGTCGGTCGCCGACATGAAGGCGAAGTTCGATCCGGCCAATCTCAGTGAAGACGCCAAGCTGTCCTTCGAGATCTGGGAGCTGGAGCTGAAGCGGGCGGAGGAGTCGGCGAAGTGGCGCCGCAACCGCTATGTCTTCTCGCGCGGATCGGCGCCGACGGGGCTGCCCAACTTCGTGATCAATTTCCACCGCGTCGACGAGAAGTCGGACATGGGGGCCTATGTCTCGCGCGTCGGACTGTTCGACGAGGCGCTCGACCAGCTGCTGGTGCGGGCGAAGGCGGCGCAGGCGGACGGCATCCACATGCCGACTTTCACCTACGACCAGTCGCTTTCGGAGATCAAGCGCGTGACCACCGGCGCGCCGTTCACCAAGGGCAAGGACTCGGCGCTGTTTGCCGACGCCAAGGCGAAGATCACGGCGCTCCGCGACAGCGGCAAGATCACGCCGGTTGAGGCCAAAGAGTTCGAGACGCAGGTCTCGGACACGATGACGCAGCAGATGAAGCCGGCCTATGACCGCGTCGCGGCCTTCCTCGCCGAGGACAAGCCGAACGGGCAGAAGCCGGACAAGCAGGGCGCGCAGGCGCTGCCCAACGGGACGGAGTTCTACAACGCGGCGCTCTATCTATCGACCACGACCGACATGACGGCGGACGAGATCCACGAGCTGGGCCTTGCCGAAGTCGCGCGGCTGCGCGGCGAGATGGAGAAGGTGAAGGAGCAGACCGGCTTCAAGGGGACGCTGGAAGAGTTCTTCGTCTTCATGCGCACCAACAAGAAGTTCCTGCTGCCGAACAACGATGCGGGCGCGGCGGAATATATCCGGCTGGCCGACGGCTATCTCGCCGGCATGAAGGCGAAGCTGCCGGAGTATTTCGGCATCCTGCCGAAAGCCGATCTGGTGGTGAAGCGCGTGGAGCCGTTCCGCGAACAGCCGGGCGCAGCCCAGCACTACATGGCGGGCACGCCGGATGGGTCGCGGCCGGGCGTGTTCTATGCGCACCTCAGCGACATGAATGCGATGCCGACCTATCAGCTGGAGAACATCGCCTACCATGAAGGCCTGCCGGGCCATCACATGCAGATCTCGATCCAGCAGGAGCTGACCGGCCTGCCGAAATTCCGCACGCAGTACGGCTATGGCGCGTTTTCGGAAGGGTGGGGGCTGTATTCGGAGGCGCTGGCCAAGGAGATGGGGTTCGATGTCGATCCCTACAACGATTTCGGCAGACTCTCAGGAGAGATCTGGCGTGCGATCCGCCTGGTGGTCGACACCGGCATTCACGCCAAGGGCTGGACGCAGAAGCAGGCGGAAGACTATTTCATCGCCAACTCGGCGCAACCGGCGCAGGCGATCAAGTCGGAGGTTGAGCGCTACATTCTCGGGCCGGGCCAGGCGACCAGCTACAAGATCGGGATGATCACGATCCAGAAGCTGCGCGACGAGGCGAAGGCGGCGTTGCAGACCAAGTTCGACTATCGCACCTTCCACGACGCCGTGCTGGGCGGCGGCGCGCTGCCGATGCCGGTGCTGCAGGCGAAGGTGCGGCGGTGGATCGAGACGCAGAAGGCTGCGCCGGCGGCGGGTTGATCGGATGTCGGCCATGTCCACCGCTCACCCCGGCGAAAGCCGGGGCCCAGGGCGGTTCCTGAACCTTGTTCTACTTTCGGGCTGCAGCCCGAACTCGGAACAAGCCTTGATGTCAGCCCTGGGTCCCGGCTTTCGCCGGGATGAGCGGGGATAGGGTGCGGAGAAGTTTATGCGCTTGCGAGTCGTAGCCGCCGCCTTTGCGCTCGTTGCCGCATGCACACCTGCCGCCAAGACCGCGGGAGATGCGGTTGTCGAGAGCGACAGGCTCACCGCCTATCTCAACGCCGAGTTCGAGGAGGAGATTGCGCGCAGTCCGGAGCTGGCGACGTCGCTGTCGCGCAAGGACAATTACGACAAGCTGGACGATTACAGCGAGACGGCCAAGCAGGCGGATCTGGAGTGGCGGCGCGAGAGCGTGGCCGAGATGAAGAAGACGTTCGACCGCGCCAGGCTGAGCCCGGATGCGCAGACCTCGTTCGACATCTGGTCGATGGCGCTTGAGCAGGCGGAGCTGCGCGCGAATTTCCGGCGGCACGCGTACGTTTTCGGGTATGGCGGGCCGCACACGGAGCTGCCGGGCTTCCTGATTTCGTATCACAAGGTGGATGAGCTTTCCGACATGGAGGCCTACGTCAAACGCATCCGTGCGGTTGGCGCAGCGCTGGACCAGGCGACGGAGCGGGCGAAACTGGCGGCGGCGGATGGCATCCGCGCGCCGAGGTTCGGATATGACCGCACGCTTTCGGAATCCGAGGGAATGATTGCAGGCGCGCCGTTCGGCCCGGGGGCGGATACCGCGCTGTGGGCGGACGCGAAGACGAAGATCAAGGCGCTGGTTGATGCCGGCAAGGCGACGCCGGAACAGGCGAAGGCGCAGGAAGAGGCTGCAAAGACCGCGCTGATCAACGATGTGAAGCCGCCCTATGAGCGGCTGATCGCGTGGCTGAAGGCGGATGCGCCGAATGCGCCGTCGGGCAAGGTAGGCGCGCTGACGCTGCCGGAGGGCGTCGCCTGGTACAACGCGGCGCTGAAGCTCAACACCACCACCGACATGACGGCTGAGGAGATTCACGAGCTGGGCCTCAGCGAGGTGAAGCGCATCCATGCCGAGATGGAGAAGATCCGCGAGCAGGCAGGCTTCAAGGGCGACCTCAAGGCGTTCTTCGAGTTCATGCGCAGCGACAAGCAGTTCTACCTGCCGAACACGGATGCGGGCCGCGCTGAATATCTCGCGAAGGCGGAAGGGTATCTTGCAGCGATGAAGGCGAAGCTGCCGGAGTATTTCGGGCGGCTGCCGAAGGCCGACCTGGAGGTGCGGCGCGTGCCTGCGTTCCGCGAGCAGCCGGGCGGGGCGGCGCACTACTACGCGCCGACGCCGGATGGAAAGGCGCCGGGGATATTCTACGCGCACCTGTCGGACATGAGCGCGGTGTCGCTGTGGGCGCTGGAGAGCCTTGCCTATCATGAGGGCGTGCCGGGTCATCACATGCAGATCGCGATCGCGCAGGAGCTGACGGACGTGCCACTGTTCCGCACGACTTATGGCTACACGGCGTTCAGCGAAGGCTGGGGTCTCTATACCGAGGACCTTGGCAAGGAGATGGGATTCTTCACCGATCCCTACAACGATTTCGGACGGCTTTCGTCGGAGCTGTGGCGGTCGGTGCGGCTGGTGGCGGATACAGGCCTGCACGCGAAAGGATGGACGGAGGAAGAGACTGTCGCCTGGGCGCTGGCGAATTCTCCGCGGCCTGAAAGTTCGGTGCGGTCCGAAGTGCGGCGCTTCCTGCTGATGCCGGGACAGGCGACGAGCTACAAGATCGGGATGATCCGGATCCAGCGCCTGCGCGACGAGGCGAAGGCTGAGCTAGGCGACAAGTTCGAATGGCGTGGGTTTCACGATACGGTCATCGGCGGCGGCGGCATGCCGCTGCCGGTTCTGGAGACGCGCGTGCGGGCGTGGGTCAAGACGCAGAAGGCGGCTTAGGGGAGTTCGGGAGCGCCAGGCGCCTGCCTGGCATGCGGGCGTTGGCCCGCGCTTCGGTGTTGTGGATAGGCTTTGCCGGGCGTTCGACGGGTGCGTCTCACCCCGGCGCTCCAGAGTAGGAGAATTCGATGAGACTGTTTTTTGCAGCGGCCATGGCGGCGCTTGCTGTCGCGTGTAGTCCCGCAAAGCCGCCCGTCGCGGCGATCACGCCGGAGATCGTCGCCAAGACCAGCGCGGAGCTGACCGCCTATCTCGATGCCGAGTACGAGGAAGAGCTGGCGATGAGCCCGATCCAGCTGACTTTCCTCGGCCGCAAGGAGCAATACGACAAGATCGATGACGTGTCGGATGCGGCGGTCGAGAAGACCCTCGTCTGGCGGCGCGAGAGCGTGGCGGAGATGAAGACAAAGTTCGATCCGGCCAAGCTGGACGAGGAATCGAAGACGTCGTTCGACACATGGGCGCTGCAGCTCGACATGGACGAGAAGTCGGCCAAATTCCTGCGTCAGCCCTATGTCTTCGTGAAGGATGGCGACCACGTCTTCCTGCCGAACTTCATGATCAACTTCCATCGCGTCGACGAGAAGGCGGATATGGAAGCCTATGTCGCGCGGCTCGGCGCCATCGCGGCGGCGCTGGACCAGGACCTGGAGAAGGCCAAGCTTTCCGCGGCCGGCGGCGACCGGGCGCCGCGTTTCGCCTATGACCAGGCGATCCAGGAATCGAAGAACGTGATTGCCGGCGCGCCGTTCGGCAGCGGCAAGGACAGCCCGCTGTTCGCGGACGCCAAGGCGAAGATCAAGGCGCTGCAGGATGGCGGCAAGATCACGGCCGACGAGGCCAAGGCGCTGCGGGACGCTGCGGCCAAGGCGCTGAACGAGCAGCTGAAGCCGGCCTATGACCGCATCATCGCGTGGCTCGGCGAGGACCGGGCGAACACGACGCCGGAGGCGCGCGGGGCGTCGACCCTGTCTTCAGGCGCCGACTACTACAACATGCAGCTGGCGGTGCAGACGACGACGGACATGACGGCGGACCAGATCCACGAGCTGGGTCTGTCGGAAGTCGCGCGCATCCAGGCGGAGATGGAGAAGATCAAGGAGCAGGTCGGCTTCAAGGGCACGCTGAAGGAATTCTTTGCCTTCATGCGCACCTCGCCGAAATTCCTGTTGCCCAACACCGATGCGGGCCGCGCGCAGTACATCAAGATGTCCGAGGACTATCTCGGCGCGATGGAGGCGAAGCTGCCGGAATATTTCGGCATCCTGCCGAAGGCGAAGCTGGTGGTGAAGCGCGTCGAGGCGTTCCGCGAGGAAGCCGGCGGCGCGCAGCACTATTTCCCGTCGACGCCGGATGGCTCGCGGCCGGGCATCTTCTACGCCCACCTCAAGGACATGAAGGCGATGCCGACCTTCCCGCTGGAAGCGATCGCCTATCATGAAGGCGTGCCGGGCCATCACCTGCAGATCGCGATCGCGCAGGAGCTGAAGGGCATTCCGATGTTCCGCACGCAGTACGGCTATACGGCCTATCAGGAAGGCTGGGGCCTCTATTCCGAGGCGCTGGCGAAGGACATGGGGTTCTACACCGATCCTTATTCCGACTTCGGCCGCCTCTCGGCGGAGATCTGGCGCGCGGTGCGGCTGGTGGTCGATACAGGCATCCACTCGAAGGGCTGGAGCGAAGAGCAGGCGGTGCAGTATTTCCTCGACAACTCGGCTGTGGCGGAGGGCGCGGTGCGATCGGAAGTCCGCCGCTACTTCGTGTGGCCGGGGCAGGCGACCTGCTACAAGATCGGCATGCTGAAGATCCAGGAGCTGCGTGCGCTGGCGCAAAAGGAGCTTGGCGACAAGTTCGACTATCGCGCCTTCCACGACACGGTGCTGGGCGGCGGCGCGCTGCCTTTGCCGGTGCTGGAGGCGCGGGTGAAGCGGTGGATCGAGAAAGTGAAGACGCCGGTGGCGGCGGGGTGATCGAAGGTCGGCGAGTACGCCCTCGTGGTTAGACGGGCGCTTCCGCAGGCTTCGCCAGCGGAAGCTGCTCACCATGAGGGCCAAGATAGGTCCGCTGAAGTTGGGTAGCCCTCATGGTGAGCAGCGACCGAAGGGAGCGTCCGTCGAACCACGAGGGCGTGCTCACTTCCCTTTGAAACTCCCCGGCCGCCGCTCGGCAACCGACCTCACGCCTTCCTTGAAGTCGTCGGTTTTCATCAGCCATTGCTGCTCGGAGAACTCGTGGTCCGTGGCAGAGCGGACAGCGGCGGCGATGTCGCCGCGCAGCGTCTAGCCTAGTGGAGCGGATGGCGAGCGGGGCGTTCTCCGCGATCTCGTTGGCGAGGGCGTGAGCGGCGGGGAGAAGGGCGTCTTGCGCTACGACCTGGTCGACCAGGCCGATGGCGAGCGCTTCCTCGGCCTTGAGACGGCGGCCGGTGAGGAACATCAGCGCGGCCTGTTGCTTGCCGATGAGGCGCGCCAGGGTGTGGGTGAGGCCGAAGCCGGGATGGAAGCCGAGCTTGACGAAGTTGGCCGTGAAGCGCGCCTCGGGCGAGGCGACACGGAAATCCGCGATCAGCGCGAGGCCCAGGCCGGCGCCGACGGCAGGGCCATGGATGGCGGCCACGATGGGGAGCTGGTTGGAGAACAATCGCTCTGCCTGTTCGTAGAGCGGATTGATCGTGCGCTCGGGGAGTGGGCCTTCGCTGGTGCGGTTGGAGAGATCGGCGCCGGCGCAGAAGCTCTTGCCTTCGGATGCGAGCACAACGGCGCGCATCTCCGGCTCGGCATCGAGCGCGAACAGCGCATCGGCCAGGTCGCGCGCGAGGTCGACGCTCATCTGGTTGTGCGGCGGCTTGCGGATGGTGACGGTGGCGACGTGGCCGTCGCGCGCGATATGGATGTCGCCGTAGTTGTCCTTGGTCATCGCTTCAGTCCCAGCAGATTCCTCGCCACCACCCATTTGTGCACCTCCGTCGGGCCGTCGTAGATGCGCATGGTGCGCATCTGCGCCTGCATCAACGCCAAGGGGAGTTCCTTGGTCATGCCCATGGCGCCGTACATCTGCATGGCGTGGTCGAGGACTTCGTAGGCCATCTCGGTGGCGTAGGCTTTTACGGCGGAGACTTCGGTGCGGACGTCGGCTTGTCTGTCGAGCTTCCACGCCGTCTCGTAGGTCATGAGTTTCGCCGCCTTGATGCGGGTATAGGCGTCGGCGATCCACCACTGGATTGCTTGGCGGTTGGACAGCGGTTCGCCGAAGACGACGCGTTGTGGGGCGTATTCCAGCATCATGTCGAGTGCGCGCTGGGCCATGCCGATGGACCATGACGCCATCTGCAGGCGGCGGGTGGAGAGGCGGATCTGCATCGGCGCGAAGCCCTGGCCTTCCGTGCCGAGCAGATTGCCGACGGGGATGCGGCAGTTCTCCAGCGCGACCTCGTAGGTGAACTGGCCGCCGATCATCGGGATCTTGCGCAGGACGTTGAAGCCGGGCGTGCCGCGATCGATGAGGAAGGCGGAGATGCCGCCGCGGGCGCCTTTCTGCTTGTCGGTGACGGCCATGAGGATGGTGAAGTCGGCTTCGGCGGCGCGGCTGATCCAGATCTTGCGGCCGTTGATGACCCACTCATTGCCTTCCTTGACCGCGCGCGTCGTCATCGCGGCGGGATCGGCGCCGGCGCCGGGCTCGGAAATGCCGATGGCGGAAACGGTGCCCTTTTGCACGTAGGGCGTGAGATAGCGCTCGCGCTGGTCTTCGTTGACCGTCGCCATCAGCATGCGCAGGTTTGGCGAGTCCGGCGGCAGGTAATAGGGGACGCAGGTCTTCCCCATCTCGATGTTGACGCCGATCATTGCGACGGCGGGCAGGTCGGCGCCGCCGACATCTTCCGGCGCATCGAGACCCCAGAGGCCCATGTCGCGCGAGCGGGCGTCGATGCGGTCGCGCTCTTCGTGGCTGAGATAGGCGCCCTGGCCGGCGGCGTCGCGTTCCAGCACTTTCTGTTCGAGAGGGATCAGCATCTCGCGCACGAAGCGCGTGACGAGATCCTGCAGCAGCCGATGATCTTCCTCGAGCTCGAAATTCATGTGGGTCCTCGTCCAGTCTGGCGCTGGTGGGCAGACATTGGACCGGGAGATGTTGGAAGGGAAGGCGGCTGCTCGTTGGAAAACCGCGCGATTGCGCGCGCCGCCCTCGTGGTTCGACGGGCGCGATGCTGGCCATCGGCCAGCATCGCTGCTCACCATGAGGGCTCTCTCCATATCCCGATTTACCGAAGCCCTCATGGTGAGCAGCCGCCAACGGCGGCGTCCGTCGAACCACGGGGGGCGGGCTTAGAGCCCCAGCCTGTAAAACCGGTTCGCAGAGCCGAAGAACAGCTCGTCCTTCTCCGCGGCGGAGGCGCCTTTGACGATCAGCTTGAGGGCGTTCCAGAGGCGGTCGTAGGTGCAACTCAGCAGATCGACCGGGAAATTGCTTTCCATCATGGCGCGGATCGGGCCGAAGGCCTCGATGCAGGTTTCGATGTAGGGGCGCCATTCCTTCGCCAGCTGGGTCGACGGCGCGGGCTTTTCGGAGAGGCAGGAGGGGAAGCCGCAGAACGGCATAGCGAGGCCGCCGAGCTTGACGAAGACATTCTCGCATTTCGCCAGCGTGCGGATGTTGTCGCCCCACACCGCGAAGCGTTCCTCGCGCCGGCCCTTGTAGACGCCGATGCCAAGCGGCGTGCCGACATGGTCGAGGACGATCTGCGTGCCGGGGAAGGCGCGGGCGAGATCGATGAGGTCCGGAAGCTGGGGCTCGAGCAGCCAGGCGTCGAAGGAGAGATTGCGGGAGCCGAGCTGGGCGAAGCCTTCGCGGAAGGCCTTGTCCATGAAGACGCCGGGCGGGCGGCGGGCGAGGGGGCCGAGCACGTTCGGGTCGGCATCGTTGGAGGCAGAGTGACGGATGCCGCGGAAGCGGCCATTGCCGGCGGCGATGTGGGCGTCGAGGACTTCGCCGGCCTTGGCGCCGAGCATCAAGTCGACATGGCCGACAATGCCCGCGCAGGCGCGCGAGGGGCCGTAGATGCCGCTCGCCGACATGGCGGCGACGCCGTTGACGAACTCGGTCTCGCCGATCGGCTTCATCGCGGCGGGACCGTCGGCGCGATACATCGCGCCGCATTCGAGGAAAACCGTGGCGACGACGTTGTGGCCGGACGTCATGTCGGCGAGCAACTCGTCGAGCAGGTAGCGGGGCGAGAGGCGCATCACGTTCTGGAAGGGATGCGTGGGCGGGTTCGGAAGCGCCGCGAGCTGGTTGCGCCGATCCCACAGGTGATGGTGCGGATCGATGATCCGCTGGCCGGGGTCGATGATGTCTTCGGTGGGGCCTGGCATGAACCTGCTTTCCAGCATCACTGTTTCGGGCAACCGGCCGGCGGGGGAGAGGTGTTGATCGACTGCTCCGGCGGGGCGCCGGACGGCTTCTGCTTTAGGGGCGAGCCGGGACGGGCGATGGCCCACATCTCCCACGCGATCTTCTTCTCGAGGCCGTTGGGATCATCGCCGATGCGGTCGATGTTGCCGTGGGTGCGGCCTTCCATCCAGAAGAAATCGGCTTTCGCGCCCAGCGTCTTCATCTCCTGATCGAGCAGCTTCGCCGCCTCGTCGAGATGGAAGGTGTCCATCGTGCCCATGATGAGATGGATCTTGCCGTCGAGCACGGGCTTGAGCGACTTCCAGTCGCGGCGGACGATGTTGCTGATGTCGTAATTGTCGCGCCAGTATTTCGCGACGGCTGGGTCGACCTTGCCGGTGGTGCGGTCGAACAGGGGCTGGGGCCGGCCATCGTCGCCGCGCGGCGAGAACACCCAGTCGAACGAGTCGATCTGGCCGCCATAATCGCCCAGCACGTTTTCCTGCTGGGCGTATTGCCTGAATGACGTGGTCTCGCAGCCGCGTGCGTCGCGCACCAGATACTGCGCAGAGCCGTCGGGGCGTACATAAGCGTTGGCGCCTTCGCGGTAGATGTCGATGCCGGTGAAGGAGCGGAAGTCGACCGGATCGGGCGAGCGCGCCCACGATCCGCCATAGACCTGCGGATAGCGCACGATTTGCCACATCGCGAACCAGCCGCCGGAGGAGTGCCCGGTGACGAAACGGCCGGAGGGCCGGGCGTCCATCCGGTACTGTTTTTCCAGCGCGGGGATCAGTTCTTCGGTGAGGGCGAGACCCCAGGGGCCGTTGTTGAGGCTGTCGGCGAACTCGTGCGTGCCCCAGGGCGAGGAGTGGTCGAGGAAGACGCGGATCATCGGCGGCGTCTCGTCGGATTTCATCAGCTCATAGTGGCGGCGTGCGGCGAAGGGCAGGCTGGACAGCGAGCCGCCGAAACCCTCGGTGCGGTAGACGGCGGGATAGCGCTCGTTCGATGTCTCGTAGCCGGGCGGCAGCAGGACGATGCCGCGTATGTGTACCGGCTTGCCCCAGAATTGGCTGAGCGCCGGGCTGATGAAGTCGATCGGCTTGATGTGGGCGTCAGCCTCGACATTGAGCGGGACGGCGGCCGGCGGCGCGGCCGCGGACGGCGATCCGGGGCGCACGACTTCCGACTCGGGCTTCAGCGTGACGCTGACCGGCGCAGCAGCGGGCAGGGTCATCTTGACAGGCATCGAGACGAAGTCCGTCGCCGGGTCGAGCAGGCGATAGGCGGCGTTGCGGTTCACATCGAGACGCACCTGCACCCAGTATTCGCCGGGCTTGATGCGCGAGAAGGGCTGCGGGTCGGCGAGCATGTCGGCGTCGAAACGCGTCGCCTGTGCCGGCGTCACAAAGGGCGCTTCCTGCGCGGCCACATAGCTGTCGGCGCCGGGACTGACGACAGGCGGGCTTGGCAGGGTGGGCGTCGTGCGCACGGAGGCGGCCGGCGTCGCGACCGCGATCAGCCGTCCCGACATCGGATCGACGCCGGGGGCGAGCGTCACCATGAACTGCTGCGGGGCGGGCGCCGCGGCTGCGGAAGGCATAGGCGGCGCTGTGGTCCGTGCGGCGGGCGCCGGCGTGGCGCAGCTGCCTGCGAGCACAAGCGCAGCGAGGCCAAAGGCGGCAAGACGCATGAATCTCTCCCGGATCGGGCGGGAGCATCGTTCAATTTTTCAGAGATGGATAGGGGCGCGACCGGCGCGCGGGCGGGATGGCTTGCTACTGGCCAGTCTACCGGCCAGTGCGTTGCCTGTACCAGTTGACGAACTCGGCGGCCTTGGCAGTGGCTTCGGCCTCCACGTCCTGCCAGCTGAATGCGTAGCGCGAGGCAAAGCCGAGCACGCCCCATTCCTTGTACTGCTCGACATGGTGCAGTTCGTGAGACCACAGTGCAATGTTGCGCACATAGCCCTCGTCCTTGAACACCACCGTGTCGATCAGCGTCACCGCCGCCGCATTGCCGTTGCGAATGGCGAATCCGGCAAGGCCGTCTGGCGAGGTGTCGCCGATCGCATAGCGCACGCTCTTCAGCATCTCTTCCGGATAGAACGGGATCAGCGCCTGCATGACTTCATCGGGAATGGGATTGGAGCTGGCGCGGGCATAGTCGCGCGACTTGCGCAAGGCGGATTCGAGCGTGCCGGCGATGATGTTCGAGCCGTACTGCATCTGGGCGTTGACGAAACCGCCGGCGAAGTTCGCCAGCAGGGCGCGCTTGTGTCCCGCCTGGCCCGGAGAGGTCTGGGCTGAGGCGGCGAGAGACGAGACAAGCGCGGCGGCTGTGATCGCGGCGGTCATCTGGCGGAGCATCGGGAACCCCGGGGCTGCGTTGAACACGTGGCGCATGGACTGGTCAGATGCCGCTTCGCCCATGAATGGGCCCTGAATATGGCAGGCCGCAAGGGGCTGCCTTGCTGCAGCCTAACCCTCAGTCACCGTGGAAAAAGTCGTAGATCCGCTTCGCCAGCGCTTCGTTGACGCCTTCGACGGTCTGCAGGTCTTCAGGCGTGGCGCGGCTGACGCCTTTGGCGGAGCCGAAACGGTGGAGCAGCGCCTTCTTGCGGCGGACGCCGACGCCGGGGATTTCGTCCAGCGGGTTCTGGCCGGCGATGGCGGCGGAGCGCTTTGCCCGGTGAGCGCCGATGGCCCAGCGGTGCGCCTCGTCGCGCAGGCGCTGGAGATAGTAGAGCGCGGGATCGTTGGGCGGAAGCTGGAAGGGCTGGCGGTTGGGGCGGAAGAACTGCTCGCGCCCGGCATTGCGGTCCGGCCCCTTGGCGATGGCGACGAGGTTGAGCTCGCCTTCGGCGAATCCGACGGACGCGATGGCCTCGCGCACGGCGGACAGCTGGCCGAGGCCGCCGTCGATGAGGACGAGGTCGGGCCAGGAGTCGGGGCGTCTCTTGCCTCTCTCAGTCCGAAGGACTGGGGGAGGTGGATCGGCGCGAAGCGGCGACACGGAGGGGGAAGCGTCGGCCGGACTCGCAGAGGCCCCTGCCGGGGCGTTCGCTTCTTGAATTGGTCCCCCGGACCAATTCACGCCTTCGGCGCCGTCGCTCACCCCCTCCATCATCCGATCCTTCGGATCGGCTGCCACCTCCCCCGCCTTCGGCGGTGGAGGCAAGGCCCCGGCGTCTTTCGCGTAGAGCGCGTCGATCTCGTCCTGCTCCTTCTTCAACCGCCCGAACCGCCGGCGCATGACTTCGCGCATCATGCCGTAGTCGTCGCCGGGCTCGAGTTCTACGTCCTTGATGTTGAACTTGCGATATGAGTTCTTCTCCCACCCTTCCGGGCCGGCGACGATCATGCCGCCGACCATGTTCGAGCCCATGATGTGCGAGTTGTCGTACACCTCGATGCGCTTCGGCGGCTCAGGGAGTTCGAACACGCTCTGCACGGCGGCGAGGATCTTTGCCTGGCTCTGCGTCTCCGCCAGTCTGCGGCCGAGGGCTTCGCGGGCGTTGAGCAGGGCTTGGCCGACGATGCCGCGCTTCTCGCCGCGCTGGGGCGTGCGGATGTCGACCTTGTGGTCGGCCTTCAGCTCCAGCGCCTCGGTGATGAGGTCGACCTCTTCCAGGTCGTGGCTGAGCAGGATCATCTTCGGCACGGGGCGCTCGTCGTAGAACTGCGCGATGAAAGCGGCGAGGATCTGTTCGGGCGTCTCTTCCTTGTCGTGCTTGGGATACCAGGCCGTGGCGCCCCAGTTCTGGCCCGCGCGGAAGAAGAAGGCCTGCACGGCGGATTGCCCCGCCTCGCAATGGATGGCGAAGACGTCGGCTTCGACCAGCCCGTCCGGGTTGACGCTCTGCGACTGGCGGATGGAGGAGAGGGCGCGGATGCGGTCGCGCAGGCGGGCGGCGCGTTCGTAGTCGGTAGCTTGCGCCGCGCGCTCCATCTGCTGAGCGAGCTGTTCCTGCAGCGTTTCGGCATCGCCGTTGAGGAAGCGCTCCGCCTCGCGCACGAGATCGCGGTATTCGTCCAGCGGGATCAGGCCGACGCACGGCGCCGAGCAGCGGCCCATCTGGTGCAGCATGCAGGGGCGCGAGCGCGTGGCGTAGATGTTGTCGGTGCAGGTGCGTAGGAGGAAAGCCTTCTGCAACGTGTCAAGCGTCGCATCGACCGCGCCGGCGGAGGCGAACGGGCCGAAATACTGTCCCTTGATCTTCTTGGCGCCGCGATGCTTGAGAGCCTGGGGCGCTTCGTGGTCTTCGCGGATCAGGATGTGGGGGAACGACTTGTCGTCACGCAGGATGATGTTGAAGCGCGGCTTCAGGCGCTTGATGAGGTTGGCTTCGAGGAGAAGCGCCTCGGTCTCGCTGGCCGTGACCACGAACTCCATGGTGCGGGTGAGCGAGATCATGCGCGCGATGCGCTGGGTGTGGCCGCCGAGTTTGGCGTAGCTGCCGACGCGCGCCTTCAGATTGCGCGCCTTGCCGACATAGAGCAGCTCCGCGCCCTCGCCGAACATGCGATAGACGCCGGGCTTGCCGGGCAGCCGCTTCAGGTTGTCGCGGATGACGTCCGGCCCCGAAAGTCGAGTGCCCGGCGCTATCGGAGCGTCGGGTTCTTCCGGCGAGGAGATTTCCTCGATTTCCGGCTCTTCCGTTTCAGGGCTTTCAGGCAACTCCATCCCCGCAAAGGTAGGCGAGGCAGGGCGCAGGTTCAAACCATGGCGAGGCGATTGCCGTAGGCTGTGCCCCGTGCATTGTCAGCAGGAGGCAATATCAGGGGATGGATGCGATGGTTCGGCTGCCCGCTTTCCTGTTGGCCGTTTCAGCGCTGGCGGTAGCGGGGTGCGGGCCGAAGGTGGAGGTCGCCCCGGCCGAGCCTGCCGAGACCGCCATTGCCGACGAATGGTACATGTTCTCTGACCGGCCGGGCGGGCCGAGCCAGATCGGGATCAACATCCACGAGACCAAGCACGGCCTCGCTGGACGGTTCTGGCGCAGCGGGAAGATGTATCCGATCCGCAACGTGACGATTTCGGGCGATCGGATGAGTTTCATCGTGCCGGCGCTCGACATGTCGTGGTCGGCGACGAAGGACGTGGCGCGGAAGTGGCGAGGCGCCTGGACGACGAAGGACGGCGAGACGCCTGCGGTGATGGGCCCGTCCAACCCGCCGGATCTCGAAGGCAAGGCGTTCGTCGTGCTGGCGGACGGGCGGCAGATGTTCCTCGACTGCCGGGGAGAAGGCGCGCCGGCGGCGGTGCTCGATGCGGGAGCAGGCGGCACGACGAACAGCTGGAGTTCCGTTCACGACGAAATCGCCAAGACCACGCGGGCCTGCGCTTACGACCGCGCCGGTCATGGCTTGAGCGATCCCGGCCCGCTGCCGCTCGATACGGCTGCGGTGGCGAACGACATGGATGCGATACTGACAGCCGCGGGCATTGCGGGTCCGTATGTGCTCGTGGGTCATTCGCTGGGCAGCTATCACGTGCGGCAGTTCGCCAATACGCGGTTCGACAAAGTGGCGGGCATGGTGCTGGTCGATCCTTCGGGCGACGGGCAGGCGGCGCGGTTCGGCGAGGTGATGCCCAGGACCTTGGCCATCATGGGCAAGCTCGACGAGGCTGCGAAGGCCGCCAACTGCTCGACCCGCCTGAAAGAGAAGCTGGTGCTACGCGACGATCCGTTGTTCCTGACGTGCAAGCGCACCAATGACGGTGTTCTGTTCGAGCAGACCGAGTCCGAAATCGACTCGATGGCGGGGGCCAGCACGGAGCAGCTGACTGAGTCCCGCCGCTCCTACGGCGACCTGCCGCTGATCGTCCTTACGCGTGGCGACTATTCGGCGGGGATGCCCCCGGAAATGTCGGCCAGCGACCGCAGCGGGTTCAAGAAGGTCTGGATCGCCATGCACGAGGAGATGACGGCGCTGTCGACGGCAGGCGTGCTTCGCACCGTTCCCAAGGCCGGCCACAACATCCAGCGCGACCAGCCCCAGGCTGTAGTCGATGCGGTGAACGAGGTGGTCGCGAAGGCGCGCGGGCGGGCGCCGAAGCCTTAGTTGTCGCGCCTCAGCTATTCGCGCTCGAATTTCGGCTCGCGGCGCTCGGCGAAGGCCGCGAGGCCTTCCCTGTGGTCGGCGGTCCGCGACAGGACTTCAAGTTCGGCGCGAGCCTGGGTCAGAGCTTCGTCCGCCGCATAGTCGAACGCCTTGCCCGACTGGCGCTTGGCCGCTTCCACCGACAGCGGCGCGCGTGACGCGATGCGCTGTGCGAGCTTCAGCGTATCTTCGGCCAGCGTCGCGGCTTCGACTAGATCGGTGACGAGACCCCATTCGTGCGCCGTCACGGCATCGGTCGGCAGGCCGGTGAGCAGCATGCGCTTGGCGCGCGCAATGCCGACTGTGCGGGGCAGGCGGAAGACGGACGCCATCAGCCCCACATTGACGCCGGCCGCCACGAAGGTGGCGGTAGGCGCTGCGACGCGGACATCGCAGCAGAGGGCGAGTTCGAGACCGCCGCCAACGGCGTGGCCGTTGATCTGGGCGATGACAGGGCAGCGGAAACGCTCGATCCGCGCCAGCAGGACGCCGAATTGGTGCAGGCTGTCCTGGGCGCCGGCGCCGCGCGTGGCGGCCTCGCGCAGGTCGTCGCCCGAGCAGAAGGCGGCGCCGGTTCCCGTGATGATGACACAGCGGATGGAATGGTCGGCGGCAAGCTCGTCGAGCTGGGCGACGAAACGCTCGCGGATGGCTGTGCCGAGCGCGTTGCGCGGCGGGTTGTCGATGGTGAAGCGGGCGATGTGCTCCGCCGGCCGGTCGAGCCGGACTTCGCCAATTGCGCCGGTCATGCACTCTCTCCGCCGATCCTGATCGCATAGGCGCTCGCCATCGCCTGCTCTCGCCTGGAACGACGCAGGCTAACGCGGTGAACCTTTGATGGCTACCTGGAGACTATGGATCGAAGGGGCGCGCTAGAATCGTCCCGATACGCGGATGGCATAGGATCTGGTGCCATAACCGCCGCGGGCGTGGCGCGTTTCGATCCTGAAGGGATCGCTTGCCGCTGCCCGGTCGGGGGCGAAGGACTGAATCTCCCGGACCTCGTTGGGCAGCAGCACGTCTGCGACCGTGAAACGGATCACGAAGCCCTGGATGGCCGTCGTCTCGACAAAGAAGTCGATGTGCGGATCGTCCCATCCCAGCGAGCGCAGCTCGGCGAGGCGGAAGGTCCGCGTTTCGTCGGCGTCCTCGTAGAGAGCGCCCCAGAGAAGTTTGAGCCCGGGCAGGGGCTGGCGGAAGTCGACCGAATACTCCCACTCGGGCTCATCCGAGAATCTGCGTTCGAGCTGGGTAGTGGGGTCGGTGACGCTGGTCGTCTGGACCATGCCCTTGATGCGCAGTTCAGCGCGCGGCAGGCCGAGCGCGTCCAGCGGGGCTGTGGCGTCGAGGCGCAGGCCCGTGCGGCTGCCGCCGCCGATATTGCCCGGGCTGTCGAAACGCTGCAGCGGCGGGCCCACGACGGTGATCGGTATCTGGTCCTGCACCTCCTCGACTTCCTCGTGGAACACGGAAAGGACCAGCGCGCCCTTGGCGCCGAAGCGGCGCTCCCACTCGGCCTGTGCGCGCCAGGTGCGTTCCGGTTCAAGATCGGGATTGCCAAGGGTCACGAGATTGTCGAACACGGAAACGGCCGTGGCGAACTCGGTGAAATCGAGCTGGGCGACGTCGCGCTCGAACAGCAGCCGGAACTGGCCGCTGTCGCCGGCATCCCAGGTCGCGTTGATGCGCGGTTTCACGAAGGTGAACTCGCGTTCCTGCTCGGCATCGCCGGACTGCGTGATGGTCGACGTCTCGACGGTGAGGCTCGATTCCAGCTTGAACTGTTCCGACACTTGCCAGGCGTCAGAGACATAGATTTCCCCACGCTTCTCCTCGACGCGTGTGTTGGCGACCGGGGGGGTGCCGTCCACTGCGCCGCCCGGCGTGACAATCGTGATGTCGAGCCCGCTGTCGAGAAAGTTGAAGGCCAGCTCGCCGCCGAAATCGACGGTGTGCCGGGCTGGGCCCTTCCAGGTGAACACGCCGCGTCCGACATACTCGCCGCTATCGGAGCTGCGTTCGATCAGCGTGTCGCGCGAGGGCCCCGTCACGGGGCGCCTGGAGTACCGCTCGTCTGAACCGGTGTGTTTGTCGCTCGCCAGACCGATCAGCTTGAGCGAGCTCTGCGGCGAAAAGCGATGCTCCCAATCGCCGCCAAGCTCGGCGGCCAGCGCGTCATCGCCAGTGACTTTGCTGTCCTCGGTGCGCAGAAGCGCGCCCGTCGGGCCGAGCACTTCCGAGAAGGTGTGGCGTCCGTCTTTCGATGGCGTGAGCTGGGCGTTGAGGTTGATCGAGTCCGCCTCTGTCGGTTTCCACCCCGCCCGGCCGCTGAACTTGTACTCCCAGTAGCTGCCCTGCAGGAATTCCGGCCCCTGTTCGGCGAGCGTACCCGGGGGCAGTTCGAGCAGCTTGTCGTATTCGATGCGGCCGCGGCGCGCCGGCTGCGCCTGCAGGGCCAGGTTGATGGTCGCGGCGCCGGCCTTGAAGGCGCTGGTTAGGACGACGAGAGGGTTGACGCTGCCGGACGGATTGAGCTGGCTCGCCTGCACGACGAAGGTGTTGGTCGCGCTGGTGTCGCGCGGGCGCAGGCGCACATCGACGAACAGGGTCTGGCCGGAAGCCGAAGCGCCTTCGGCGCCGCCGGAAAAGAGATCGATGCGCAGCACGTCGCGCGCCGAAATCCGTGACAGCTGCTCCGATATCGGTGTCTTGGAGCTGGGGCGTTCGCCGTTGATCAGAACGTTGCCGGCGGTTCCGGCAAAGCCGCGGCGAACCTCGCCGTCGTCGATGGCGAAGCCGGGAATGCGGCGCACCATGTCCTCAGCGGTCACCGGATTGAATGCGGTGAAGTAGCCGGCGTCAAACGAATTGGCGGCGGCAGTCGACGGCGACTGTTGGGCCACGGCTGCGGCGGAAGCGAGAGCCATGGCGGCGGGAAACAGAAAGCAGGCGCGCACGGCGGCCCGTCCACGGCTCTGGACCCGTCGTCCGTGCATAAGCGCTTCTTCCCCAGCAATGACCGGCCTGTCGAGCGCCGGCTCAAATTAGACCTAAGTCTAGTTTCACTACGACGCAACATGCAGCCGTCGGGGCGGCGACACGGTTGCTCAAGATCGCGTGACAGCGCCTAGCGGCCTGCAGCGGCGCCTTTCAGCATCACGTCCACCAGCGAAGACAGCAGGGGCGCAAGGGCGCCTTTCCTGGGCGCGTGCAGCCACTGGGCCACGGCGCCGGACAGCATGCTGTCGAAGGCGGTCGCAAGGACGTCGGCGGGATGATCGCGCATGATTTCTCCGCGCTTTTGCCCGCGCCGGAACAGCTGAACCAAAAGGTCGAAAGCCTCGCGACGGATGGCGGGGGATGTTCCATCGCCGTCCAGGCCCATCGAGACTTTGCGGATCTCCGTGAAGACCTCCCGGTAGAGTGCGCGGTTTGCTTCCAGCCCGGCGCTCATTTGCTTGAACAGGCGGCGTATCAGGTCAGCCGCCGGCGTGGCTTCGTCCGCAACGGCGCCGGCCAGCAGGTCGCGATAGGCGATCAGCGAATGCGCCGTGATCGCGTCAAGCACGAGATGCTTGGAGCCAAACTGGTTGAATATCGTGGCTCGGGAAACCTGCGCTTCCTCGGCGATGTCCTGCATGGACGTCTTGTGCAGGCCTCGCGTGGCGAACAGCTTCTGCGCCGCCTTGAGGACAAGTTCGCGCGTCTCATCGCCATAGGTCCGGGCCGGCGCCGCTTTGCCGGTCCGTGAGCGCGCCGTCACGCGGCGGCAGCCATCGCCCGCTCATCGGGCTTCGAGGCGCAGCGTTTCAGCACCTCGACATAGCCCTTCGTGATGCGCATGCGCTCGCGATAGCCCTTCTGCAGCAGCAGCTCGTGCGTCTGCTCGAGATTGTAGCAGGGCACGTACATGAAGACGTGATGTTCGCAGTGATAGTGCACCCAGAACGGCGCGATGAAGAGGCGTTCCAGCGGGTTGGCCAGCGTCGTGCGCGCGTGGGTGAAGGGATCGTCCTCGGTGTTGACCATGGCGTGTTCGGCCATGGAGCGCAGACGCGTCACCAGCGGGAACCAGGTCGCCATCGGCACGATCCAGAGAGCGGGCCACGCCCACCAGTAGCCGAGCGCGGCAGTGGCGGCGATCATAACGCCGTTGACGACCCAGAAGCGCAGGCCGGGGCGATCGGGCACGCGCGGCGGCTTGCTCTTCTTGCCGAGCATGCGCTGCACGGCGGGCTGTATGCGCTGCTTGTAGAAAGTCTGGCCGGTGAGGTCGCGGATGAACTTGCGGCGCAGGGATGCCCTTGTCACGGGGAAGGGGCGCGAGAGGACGAGGTCGGGGTCTTCCGGCTGTTCGGTGTATTTGTGGTGGGTGAGGTGATAGGGGCGATAGCGCTTCAGGCTGCCGCCGACGGGCGCACCGCACAGCCACTCCGCCATCCAGTCGTTGAGCTTCGCATTGGGATGCAGGGCGCCGTGCGCCGCATCATGTTCAAGGATCGCCAGGCCGAGCTGGCGCGCGCCGATCAGCGTGACGGCGAGAATGTAGGTGATGGGGTTGGGCGCGTAGATGAACAGCGCGCCGGCGCCGATGATGACGCCCCACGCATAGGCGATCAGGGCAGGGCCTTTCCACCATGAATGGGCGGAAACGCCCGCCCACTCTTCGGGGGTGAAGATCGTCTTGGGATCGATGCGGGCTACCGACGGCATAGGCGTAGAATACCATACCTGGCCGGACAGGCGAGGTCGTCTCTGCGGCGCCGATCGCCGCACGCGTCCGGCTAGACCTGAAACCAGTGCGAACGGGACATCAGCCGGCGTATTCCCAGCGCCGCGACGACAAGGCCGAGTACCGCCACGCCCAGCCAGATTGGCGTTGGGCGCATGACAAACCCCAGGGCCGAGGCCGGCAGAATCGCTATTGGAAGAATTACGCCCTTGAGCAGGGCGATGGCCGGCCGGTCCGGAGTACTGCCAAACATGGGATAGCCCCGCCGGGCGTTGCAGCTTGTGCACGCGATAGCCCCGCGCGAGAGGCGTGCCGAACAAAAGGGACAAAGGATCATATTCGCCTACCGGTCGCATGGTGCCGTAAGGTGAGGCAGGGTGCGAGCGCTTTCACCTTTTGGGCTCAGGACCATTATTGCTATCGCGCGAGAGGCTAAATCCGGCGTGGCGCCGATAGAATCCGGCGCTAGGTTGCGCCGGATCGAGACAAGTCGAGGAAGTTGAAGCCGATGAAAAAGTTGATGGCCGTGATGCTCGCCAGCGCCGCTGTCGTGCTTGTGGCGTGCGGTGAAAAGGCGCCCGAGCCCGCAGCCGCGCCGGAGGTCTCGCCCGAAACCGCGCGGGCATCGACGATTGCGCCCAACCCGGTGCAGGGCGATGGCGGCGTCAGCGCGTTCTATGATCCTGCGGGACCCGCTCCGGCCAAGCCCGGCCAGATGATCCGCACCGAACCTCAGCCGGCCGAGTCGACGCTGGCCAATGCCGGCAATGCCGTGCGGATTCTCTATTCCTCCACCGACGGACTGGACGGCAAGACGCCCGTGGCCGTTTCCGGCTCGCTGTTCATCCCGAAGGGCGAGGCGCCTGCGGGCGGCTGGCCGCTGGTGGCGTGGGCGCACGGCACAGTGGGCGTGGCCGATGTCTGCGCGCCGTCGTGGAACCCGCGCTCGGAGCGTGACTCGAAATACCTCAACCACTGGCTGGCGCAGGGCTATGCGGTGGTGGCGTCCGACTATCAGGGCCTCGGCGTTCCGGGTGGACACCCGTATCTCGCAACGCGCCCGGCGGCGTACTCCGTGCTCGACTCCATCCGCGCCGTGCAGGCCGTGCCCGATTACAAACTCTCGAAGAGCGTTGTGCTGGTCGGCCAGAGCCAAGGCGGCGGCGCCGCCTTCGCGACGGCAGGCGAGGCGGCGGCCTACGCGCCCGAGCTCGATATCCGCGGCACGGTCGCGACGGGCACGCCCTACTTCACGACGACGACCGCGCCAGCTGAACGTGATCCGACAGCCGTCAGCGGCGTCTTCGCCTATACGCTCTACGTCATGTATCTCGTCGAACAGGCGGACAAAGACTTCCGCATCGCCGACTACGTAAGCGACAAGGCCAAGCCCGTGATGGAGACGACGAGCACGCAGTGCCTGATGGCGGCGTGGGACCAGATCGAGAAGGAAGGTCTCAACCAGGCCAACAGCTTCGTGCAGGACCCCACCCCTGTGATGACGAAATACTTTCCGCTGATGGCCTATTCTTCGCTGAAGCTGAAAGGTCCGGTCTTCATGGGCACGGGCGGAAAGGACCAGGACGTGCCGCCGCCGGGACAGGAGCGCCTGTTCAACGACGCCTGCGCCGCAGGCTCGGTGATCGAGCATCGCGTCTATCCCGGGCTCGACCATTCCGGCACGGTCAACGGTTCGCTCGCCGACTCGACGCCGTTCGTGAAGAAGGCCTTCGCGGGCGAGCCGATAGCCGGGAACTGCAAGAAAGTGCAATAGCGCCGGCCGGCGCCAGTGACCCACGACGATCACCATGGCCGAACCTGACAGCACATCCCCGCCGCCCGGCCTCGTGAAACGCGCCGCCATCGGGCTTGTGCAGTTCATGGTGTTCCTGGCGCTGGTGCTGTTCGTGCCGGCATGGTCGCTGACCTGGTGGCAAGGCTGGCTGTTCTGGTTCGTGTTCGGGGCGTCGTGCCTCGTGCTCTCGCTCTATTTCCTGAAGCATGATCCGGCGCTGGTTGCGCGCCGGATGCATGTCGGCCCGACGGCCGAGCGCGAGACGCAGCAGAAAGTGATCCAGTCGGTCGCCAGCGTGCTGATGATCGCGCTGTTCATGGTTCCGGCTTTCGATCACCTGTTCGGATGGTCGCGAGTTCGCGCAGCAGTGGTTCTCGCGGGCAATGCGATGGTGATCGTCGGTTTCTACCTGATGTTCCTGGCGATGCGCGCCAATAGTTACGCTTCCTCGATCATCGAGATCGGCGGCGGGCAGACGGTGATCTCGACCGGCGCCTATGCCGTCGTGCGGCACCCGATGTATTCCGGCGCCGCCCTGATGTTCTTTGGCGTGCCGCTGGCGCTCGGTTCATGGTGGGGGCTGGTCCCGGCCGCGTTCGTGCTGCCCATGCTGGCCTGGCGACTCACCAGTGAGGAAGCCTATCTGGTGCGCAATCTTCCCGGGTATGAAGCCTACCGGGCGAAGGTGCGCTGGCGGCTTGCGCCGCTGATCTGGTGAGATTTCGGCCCACCCTGTGCATCCGCCGCCGATCCCGCTATGGCGTAGCGGCGTATTGGCTTGAGCAGGGGGCGAAACCATGACGGCGCGGACGCTTCGCGAGTATCTGGCAAACCCGGAAGGGGACGGGCTTCCCGCGCCGCGTGAGCTCGCCATCCTGATCGAGGCGATTTCGGATAGCTGCCGCACGATCGCCTATCTCGTGTCGCGCGGCCATCTCGCCGACGTGCTGGGCTCGGCCGGCACCGGCAATGTGCAGGGCGAGGAGCAGAAGCAGCTCGACGTGCTGGCGAACGACGAAATGATGGCGATGGCGAACGCCTGCGGCGTCGTTGCCGGCGCCGCTTCGGAAGAGGAAGACGACGCACGCTGGATCAAGCCTGATGCGCCCTATCTGTTGCTGTTCGATCCGCTCGATGGCTCATCCAACGTCGACGTCAACGTTTCGATCGGCACGATCTTCTCGATCCTGCCTAATCGGGAAGGCGAGGGCGTCGCGCCTTTCCTGCAGGCGGGGCGCAATCAGGTGGCGGCGGGCTACGCCGTCTATGGCCCGCAGACGACGCTGGTGCTGACGCTCGGCGAGGGCGTCGCCGCTTTCACGATGGATCCGCCGACGGGGCAGTGGGTGCAGACGGCGGCGAACATCCGCGTCCCGGAGAAGACCAAGGAATTCTCGATCAACATGTCGAACATGCGCCACTGGGCCGATCCGGTGCGCGCCTATATCGACGAGTGCCTGGCGGGCGATGCGGGTCCAAGGGGCAAGAACTACAACATGCGCTGGATCGCCTCTATGGTGGCGGACGTGCACCGCACCCTCTCGCGCGGCGGCGTGTTCATGTATCCATGGGACAAGCGCGAGCCTGGCAAGCCGGGCAAGCTCAGGCTGATGTATGAAGCCAACCCGATGTCGCTGCTGTGCGAGCAGGCGGGCGGCAAGGCGTTTGACGGAACGCAGGCCATCCTCGACATCATGCCCGCCAGCCTGCATCAGCGCGTGCCGGTGATGCTGGGCTCGAAGGAGGAGGTGGAAGCTCTGGAAGCCAAGCACGCGGCGGCGAAGTGACGGATGCCGTCGTGCGTCCGCCGCGCAGGGATTTGCGGCGGATCTCGGGGGGCGCCTGATCGCGCTCGCGATCTGCATGACGCCGGTTCACATCGGGATGTCGATCTAGACCGAGCTTGGCGATGTCAGGCTGAGCGCACGGCCTTGGCGAAGCGCTCCAGCGCCTGGGTCGCCTCGGCGAAGACGTCCGCGCTGGGCTGCCTGCGCGGCATGCGGTTCCACGCGTCGAGCGCAGCGATCTTGTAGGCCTCGGCGAGCGTCGGATAGTTGAACGTGTTCTCGACGAAATAATCGAGCGTGCCGCCAAGATTGAGCACCGCCTGGCCGATATGGATCAGTTCGGTTGCGCCTTCGCCGACAATGTGGACGCCCAGCAGGCGGCGCGTCTCCAGAGCGAAGACCATCTTCATGAAGCCGGTCGAGAGCCCCATGATGTGGCCGCGCGAGGTTTCGCGGAAGCGGGCTATGCCGCATTCGTAGGGGATGCTCTTCGCCCGCACCTGCTCCTCGGTCATGCCAATAGTGGAGAGTTCAGGCACGGAATAGATTCCATAGGGGAAGAACTCCGGCGGCGCATGGGCCTCGACGCCGAAGGCGAGGCAGGCGGCGATGCGGCCCTGTTCCATCGAGGTGGAGGCAAGACTGGGGAAGCCGATGATGTCGCCGACGGCGTAGATGTGCGGGACTTTGGTCTGGAAGGTCGTGCGGTCGACGTCGATGCGGCCGCGCTCGTCGCCGGCGAGGCCGCAGGCTTCGAGGTTCAGGCTGTCGATGGCGCCCTTGCGGCCGGCGGCGAAGAGGATCATCTCGCTCCAGATCTGGCGGCCGTCTTCCAGTTCGATCAGGCAGGCGTCGGCGCCCATGCGCTTGGCTGACTTCACCTTGCTCTCGAAGCGCAGCGTCATGCCGCGGTCGCGCATATCGTGGACAAACTCGTCGACCAGCTCGCGATCGATGAAGGAGAGCACGCGGTCGGCAGGGTCGATCACTGTGACCTTCACGTCGAGCGCCGAGAAGATGGTGGCGTATTCGATGCCGATCACGCTGCCGCCGATGACGGCGAGCGAGCGGGGCAGCCGCTTGAGGTCGAGGATCTCGTCGGCGTCGAGGATGGTCTCGCCATCGAAGGGGATGTATGGCGGCCGATAAGGCGCGGTGCCGACGGCGAGGATGAACTTGTCGCCGGCGAAGCGCTGTATCCGGCCCTCATGCGTCACTTCAATCGTGTTCGGATCGATGAAGCGCGCCGTGCCTGTCGCCGAGGCGACATTGTTGCGCGCGAACTGGTGTTCCAGCACCTCGACCTCGTGGTCGAGGGTTATGGACAGGCGCTGGCGCAGGTCGGCAGCGGTGATCTCGTGCTTGGCGCGGTGGGCGCGGCCATAAAAGCCGCGTTCGCGCCAGCCGGAGAGGTTCAGCACCGTCTCCCGCAGCGTCTTGGATGGGATCGTGCCGGTGTGCACGCAGACGCCGCCGACGCGCTGGCCTTTTTCGACAACGAGCACGGATTTCTTGAGCTTCGCGGCCTGCACCGCTGCTCGCCGTCCGGCCGGGCCGGAGCCGATGACAATGAGATCGTAGGTCTGCATGGCGCGGACTCTGGCGCCATCCGGTTAACGGGTCTTAACCAGCCACGTGCGGCGCCAACGCGGGAGTCTTGCCGTTAGGGAGCCATCTCGCATCGCCCCGCCGACTCTGCGATGAGAGGGGATGTTCGATGTGGCGTTGTCCCTGATTCCGGTGTTTTCGCTGATCGCGCTGGGGGCGGGGCTTCGCCGGTTCAGCCTTTTGTCGGCGGACGGGTGGGCGGCGCTGGAGCGGCTCACCTATTTCGTCCTGTTTCCGCCGCTGATGTTCATGAGCATCGTCGAAGGCTCGTTCGCGGGCGAGGAGGCGTTGCGCCTCGGGGCTGCGCTGGCGCTGACGGTCGTGCTGATGGCGGGCATGATGCTGCTGGGCCGGCCGGGGCTCGGGAAGGATGGCGCGCAGTTTTCCAGCGTCTTCCAGGCCGGGATCCGCTGGAATGGCTATGTCGCGCTGGGCGTCGTGTCGGGGCTGCATGGCGAGGGCGGAGTGGCGCTGGCGGCCGTCGGCTTTGCCGTGCTGGTGCCGATCAACAATGTGATGAGCGTGCTGGTGCTGAGCCGCTACGCCAATTCGACGCCGGCATCGTTCTGGCGCGTGCTGCGCTCGATCGCGACCAATCCGCTGATCATCTCGACGCTGCTGGCGATCCTTCTGGTGCGGCTGGGCGTGCGGGTCAGCGAGCCGGTAGGCGACACGCTCAATCTTCTCGGTGACGCGACCGTGTCGCTGGGGCTGATCTGCGTCGGCGCGGCGCTCGATTTCTCGTCGATGAAATCTGCGAAGTGGCCGCTGGCCGCCGGGACGCTGCTGCGGTTGCTCGTGATGCCGCTGGTGGCCATCGCAATGTGCATCACGCTGGGCGTACGCGGCATGTCGTTTGACATCGCGATGATCTGCGTTACGGCGCCGGTCGCGACCTCGGCCTACATTCTCGCGCGGCAGCTCGGGGGCGATGCGACGCTAATGGCGAACATCGTCACGCTGACGACGCTGCTGAGCCTGATCACCATTCCGCTGACGCTGTTCGTGACGCAGATGCTGTTCTAGGAATTCAGGGGAGCGCCGGGCGTCCGCCCGGCCACGCCTTGCCGCAAGTATTGTGGGCGTTGATACGTCCTGCCGGGCAGGCGCCGGGCGCTCCCAACTTTCAGGCTGGCGGCGCTTGGCTCAGCCGCTTCACCAGCTCCTGACGCACCTTCCACGGCTTGAAGCTGGAGTGCAGGCGGGAGAGCCAGTGGGAATTCACGGCGCGATGCGGCTGGCCGAGGTCGCGCGTCACGGGGAGAATCTTTCGGCCGAGGATGTCGATGGCGTGGGCGATCTCTTCGGGCGACGCAAAGATCAGCTCGCGGCCGCGATGCTCGATAACCCAGACAGGCCAGCCCTTGCCGTGGACCGGCTTGGGCATGGGCGGGTCGAAGATGGTCGCCTTCCAGTATGCGGCGTCGACCCCCTTGTGGACCCAGGGCGTCAGAGGCGAGAGAATAGGCTTGGAGCGATAATCGACGCGGATACGCATCGAGGTTGGATCACAACAGGCAAGCTTTCCGTCAAGCAGGCGCGATCGGCGCCGGGAAAGCGCGGCCGACAGGGAGCGTGACGCGCGCGGCAATCACCATCAGCACGGCGAGGCTCGCCGCCGGCGCAATCTGCAGGACGCGCTGGACAAGGACGAGCGCCTCGTGCGGGGCGGGCCCCGCCAACCCTCTGCGCCTTGGACGCCTTGTCATTTTTCGAATGGGTTCGCCGGTCTGAGCCAGCAGACCGACGCCTTCCGGATGCGGGCGGTTCGATCGGGCAAATCAGCAGTCCGAGGCGCCCGGCGGCTCTTGCGTACAATGTAAGCTAGAGAGAAGCTCGCTGGCGATCTATCAGCGATGGAGGGGACGATGAAGCTCGGCATGAAAGGGTTGCTGTTGCTTGCGCTGGCGGGTTGCGCCACGCCCGGCTTCGGATCTGGAATGAACGGCTCGCAGGCAGGCATGGAGCAGTCCGCAGATGACTTCATGGCGGCTCAGGCGGCCGCCCAGGCCGCAGCCATAAAGCCCGGCGACGAGGCCCTCTCATGCGACCAGCTGCAGATCGAGATGCAGGCGATCACGACCGATCCGAGAATGCAGGCGGCGACTGAGTCCATGGGAGCAAGCGCTCAGGCGCAGATGGACAAGGCGAAAGCCGCACAGGCCGGTGCGGTCGCGACAGGCATCGCCGGAGCGGCATTGGGAGTAGCAGGGTCGTTCATCCCTGGCGCGGGCTTTTTCACCCAAGGCGCAATGATGGCCCAGCAGGCCGCCATGTCTTCGCAGATGAATGAAGCCAATCGCGATCGCACGAAGATGATGAATGATATGAGCGGCATGATGCCCTTCATGATGCGCGGTCAGAGGGTGATGGACCTGGCGACCGCCAGGAACTGCGCGTTCCTCAAAGGCCCGCCGCAGAACTAGGTTTCTCCGCGGACCAGGTAGATTCCTGCTACGCCGTAAATCTGCAGGACGATCACGAATTCCGCTGCGAGACCTGTTCGCGCAGGCGGCGCGGCGCCATATCTATTCACTGACCGTTCAGGTCGAATTCTGGAACGTGGCGGTCCGCTCAGGGAGAGCCCCATGACTGTTCACAAGGTCAGATACATTGTCGCCGCCTGCAGTACCGCTCTTCTCCTCGGCGCCTGCTCCACGGCCGCTAACACCGAGAAGGCCGACGCCAAACCCGACCCGCGCCAAGGAAAGGAAGTCAGCCAGATCTGCTTCAGCCAGCAGATCCGCAACTGGCGTGAAAACGACAGGCACTCGGTGATCGTCGAGAAAGGCCTGAAGGAAGAATACAAGCTCGACCTCGTCGGCACGTGCCAGCCCGACCAGGCCTTCACATCGATCGGCCTGGTGTCGCGCGTCGGCGGCGGAAGCTGCCTGTCGACCGGCGACCGGCTGGTAACCGACTCTCGTTTCAACGAAGGCGCTTGCTCGATCCGCCGCATTTACGAGTGGAACAAGGACGCGGGCAAGGAAAAGACTGCGCAGGCGAGCTGAGCCCGCTGCTTCGAAGACCATGAAAATGAGGCCCGGGAAGCCAAGCTTCCCGGGCCTTTGTTTAGACCGGACGGGTCGCGCCTCCGTCCGGTCCCCGGGGCCATGACCGCCAGGGGCGCGGTATCTCCTTCCTTCGGTCTGGAATGACAGGCTACAAACGCAACACCCGCTCGCGATTTCAGCTGCTGGCGAGGCAATCGAAGAAGCCATCACTTGGCGGGAGCGTTCGGGAAGCGTGACGTGGACAATCCGGCCTCGTAAGGCGCTCGCCGCCGTGTTCGCTTTTGCGCGCACGGAAGCGGCGGCGCTCGTCGCCATGTCGGTGATCGCGGGTGCGCTGCTCGTGTTCGTCGGCATCGCCGACGAAATGACCGAAGGCGATTCACACGCATTCGACCTGGCGGTGCTGCAGACGCTGCATCCCGAGCCGGGCAATCCGGTCGGGCCCGCATGGCTCCAGCATGCGGCAGAAGATTTCACCTCGCTCGGCAGCATATCGGTTCTCGTCACGGTCACGTTAGCGGCGGGCGGACTTCTTGTGCTGCGCAGGCGATCGCTGGAAGCGGCGATTCTCGCAGCCGCGCTTGGCAGCGGGCTCTCGATAAGCGAGGGGCTGAAGGGATTCTTCGGTCGCGCGCGGCCGCCGGATATCTATCGCGCCGTCGAGGCGCTGAACCCCAGCTTCCCGAGCGGCCACGCTTTGCTGTCGGCCGTGGTCTATCTCACGCTCGGCGCCATGCTGGCGCGTTCGACGAAGAGCAGGGCGATCCGCGCCTATGTGATGACCGGCGCGATTCTCATCGCGGTGCTGGTCGGCGTAACGCGAGTCTATCTCGGCGTGCACTGGGCGAGCGACGTACTGGCCGGATGGAGTATCGGCGCCGCGTGGGCGGCTGCGTGCTGGATGTTCGAACGATGGGCCGTGGCGCGGCTGGGCAAGCGGGACGGCGAGACGCTGGCCGATCAGGCGTCGGAAGCTGCGCGCAGGACATCCACCACTTCCTGATTGTCGAGGCGTGTCGCCGCGCCACAGCGGCCGAGTTCGCTGCGCTGGCGGCGCGCGGCATCGTCCGGCAGCAATGCAACGATGCGGTCGGCCATCGCCTGCGGACCGTCGGCGATGTCGACGAGATCGTCGAGCTCATGGCCGAAGCCTTCCAGCGCAACGGGATAGACGATGCACGGCATGCCGAGGCGAAGGTATTCGGCAACCTTGATGCTGACGCCGCTGGCGACGCGTGTCGGTGCAAGGCCGATCGAGGAGGGACCGCCGATCGAGGGCAGGTCGTTGACCCGGCCCATGATACGGACGCCAGGCGCAGACGTCTGTTCAGGCGACAGCCCTTCGCACGCGGAGCCCGCTACCCAGAGGTTCGCTGCCGGAGAGCGCTGGCGAACCAGCGGCCAGACGTCGTCGATCAGGTGCCGCAGCGCGTCCGTGTTGCCGGCATGGCGCGTGCCGAGGAAGACGGCGCGTGCAGGCGCGTTGTCGTGGGCGAGGGGATAGTCCGGCACTTCGGGGCGCAGCCACACATGCGCCGCCCCCGGCGTCAGCAGCCGGAAACGCTCGAGCTCGTTGGCTGAGGCGAAGACCAGCGTGTCGGCGGCGCTGACCATTGCCGCTTCTTCGATGTCGGTGATGTCGTTGTGATCCGGCGCTTCGCCTCGTGCACGGAAAGCGGCGGCGCGCAACGAAAACAAGTCGTGCAGCAGGACGGCTTTGCTGGATGGCTGCTTGAGTAGCGAGAGGGCGGGGCCGAGGGGCGAATACTCCGCCGTCACAACCGAAGCGGGACGGGCGTCGGATGCGGCGGCGAGTTCGGCGGTCTCTCGGTCGGACAGCGGAACACCGAGCAGGCTCTTCACCTTCACCTTCATGCCTATGCGGCGCAGGGCTTCCTGGCCGAGGCGGATGACGAAGCGGCCCCACACGGCGGGAGAAAGCGACCAATAGCGCCCGCCAATGCGCACGCTTTGCGGCGCCACGATTTCGGCGGCGATGGTCGTGAAATCGGGGTGGATGCTGAACCAGGGGCGGTTGCCGAACGAACGGCGCGGCGCGAACACCAAGCGCACGCCAAGGTCCGCCTGGCGCACGGCGCGCAGGAACACCATCAGATAAGCGCTATTGCCCGTGGTCATTGAATCCAACTGGCGCGCGACCAGCATGTTCAGGAGAGCGGGCTTTTCCGGTCCTTCGGGCATCGAATCCCAGACTGAAATCGGCGGCCCCGTGTGGGACGCTCACGGCGCGATATGTGCAAGTCCCCAGCCGCGCGGCCCTTTGGCCGGGCGCCTATTCCGCAAGGCGAGTGACCGCACGCACCAGGCGAGTGGTGATGAACCCGGTCGCGATTGGGGACTAGGGTTTTTTCAGGAAGCGCGCATGTCGGATACGGCGACCGTCCCAGACGTGGTTACCCGGGGCAGCAAGAATGCCGCCCCGAGGGCTGTAGTGCGCCAGGAAAAATCAAATGCCCTTCTTGCGGGCCGCGCCGGGCTTTGGACCGCTCTGCTGATCGTCAGCGCGATAACTTTGATTCCCATTGCCCGCTTTGCCGCTGTGAACCTCGAGACGTGGACGCTGCTGCAGGCGGACAACGCCTCGATCCAGCGCCAGCTCATCCGCGTCGGCAAGGTGTCCTCGCCGCCGGACTACCTCGAAGCGCTGGCCGAGCTGGGCGTTCAGCCCGCCACCCAGGACATCGAAGCCGCTTACATGGCGGCGCGGGACGCCGTTAAGGCCGACCCTTCGCGAGCGCATGCCTGGGGACTGCTGGCCTATCTGGAGACGCTGCGCGCCGGGAAGGTTACTCCCGCCTCGCTCGAGGCTTTGACGCGGTCGATGAGCGCCTGTCCGCTATGCGACCAGGACCTGATCCGCTGGCGGTTCAACTTCGTGCTGGCGAACTGGAACGCCATTCCCGACGTGACCCGCCGCAGAGCGTTCGAGCAGGCCGATATCCTGCGCTGGATCGGCCAGAACCGCGAATTCCTCGCCGAGATGCGGATGAAAGCCATGGGCGCCGGCATCCCGTTCGACGCCTACCGCTCCGCTGTCGAGACGCCGGTGCGCACCTGGGACATCGCCCCTGCGGCCGACGCTGCGATCTCCGGGCAGCTCCGGCCGAAGACCTGACGCAACCGGCAGGAGAATTGCTGGGCAACCCGCATGGACACGACGGTACTCCTCGAAACGCCAGATGCGGTCGCCGCGCCGGTTAACGCCGTCGCGCCTCGCGTCGTCGAGGCCGCGGACATACTGGTTGTGATCCCGGCCCTTAACGAGGAAGCGCATATCGAGGATTGCGTCCGCTCGCTGATGGGCCGCGATGGGCGCCTGTCGGGCGCTGCGATCGTGGTGGTCGATGGCGGCAGCACGGACGCGACATGCCGCATCGTCGCCGGCCTGTTCGAGGAATTCCCGAACCTTCGCCTTGCCTACAACCTACAACGTGTTCAGTCAGCGGCGGTCAACCTCGCCGCCCGCAGCTTCGGCGGGGGCCGCAGGATGCTGGTGCGGTGCGACGCCCACGCGATCTATCCCGAAGGCTTCGTGATGTCGGTCGCTCAGTCTCTTAACCAGCGCGGCGTCGCTTCCGTGGTCGTTCCGATGGATGCGATCGGCGAGACCTGCTTTCAGCGCGCCAATGCCTGGATCGTCGATACGCCGCTGGGTTCGGGGGGCTCGGCCCACAGGGGCGGGCGGAAATCCATGTTCGTAGACCACGGCCACCATGCCGGGTTCGACCTCAAGACCTTCCTGCATGTCGGCGGCTACGACGAAACCTTCTCGCACAACGAGGATGCGGAGTTCGACAAGCGGCTGCGCGAAGCCGGCGGACGCATCTTCCTCGATGCGGACATCCGGCTGGCCTACCTGCCGCGGGCGGAGGCTGGCGCGCTGGCGAAGCAGTACTTCAACTACGGCAAGGGCCGGGCGCGGACGATCCTCAAGCATGGCGAGCGACCGAAGCTGCGCCAGATGATCCCGCCGGCAACGCTGGCCGCGTGCGTTTTCGGCTTTGCAGCGGCGCCGTTTACCGTGTGGAGCCTGCTGCTTCCGGGCGGCTATCTCGCCGCGCTGGCGCTGGCCTCCTTAGGCGTGGCGGCTAAGCACAGATCGCTGTGCGGTCTCTTGGCCGGCCCGGCTTCGGCGATCATGCACATGTCGTGGGCGGCCGGGCTCTTCCGGCAGCTGATCCGTCGCAAGGCCTGATGCTCAGAACATCGAGCTCTTGCGCTCATTCACCTTGGAGGCTGCCCGCTCGTACAGCATTTCCACGAGCTGATTGGCGTTCTTGCCGTTCATATCGACCTTTGTGGCGAGGTTGTTCTCCTTCAAGACCTGCTTCAGCTGCGGCAGCTTAAAGGACGAGAACACGTTCACGAACTTCGTTTTCGATCCCGATGCAGCGAGCTGGTAGGGGTTGGCGAGTTCGGCCTTGGCCGTATCCTCGAACACGACGTCGCCGCCGAGGGCCTTCACAAGGCGCGCGGCAAGGCGCGGATTTGATCGGACTTCCTCGCGGAGTTCATCAAAAAAGCGGTCGAGATACTCGACCGGCGTCAGTCGCGGACTTTCTGCCATGTCTCGCCTGTTCGCTGGCTCATGAAGTCGGTGAAGCGCTCCGCCAGCCGGCGGACGTCGCTGCTCACGCCCGCGTACTTTCCGCGGAAGGTGTTGTAGCTGTCGGGCGCCGCGCGATCCATCGCGTTAAGGACGTGCACGGATTCCGGGATGGTCGGGCCGAACCAGCGGTCCTTGAGGTAAATCTCGCGCAGGTCAGAAGCTACGGCGCGCGCGTACTTGGTGTCGCGGAAGCGCGTGATCAGCACGAAATTGCGGCGGGGAAGGTCGCTGGTGACGAACTTGCCGACCCAGTCGGAGAACTGCTTCGTCCCCCAGGTCGATACAGCGTCTGCAATGGTCGGCGTCACGAACACGTCGGCGAGAGCAAGACCAGCGCGGGCCAGCGGCGACAGGTGCGGCGGGCAATCGAGCAGGATCACGTCGTAGAGCGGCAGCAGAGGAGCAATGGCCTCGCGGAAGTATTTGGTTAGCGCCGCGGAGAGAGTCGTCGGCGTGCCTCGGCCGGAATACCATTCTTCCTCCAGCCCGAGCTCGCGAAGCCGAAGTTGCGGATGGGCCGGCAGGCTGGAGATCCACCCCCTGCGTTCGTCGCCCTCCTCCGCAATGCGGAGCTCCTCGAGCGAGACGGCGTTGGGCATCACGAAGGGCGCAGCTGCGGCGGGCCTGTCGGCGGCGAAATCGCCTAACAGGTGATGCGTGCCTTTTCCCTGGTCCGACGCGGCCTGTACGCCCCGTTCCGTCAACAGCATCTGGCTGGAATTGGCCTGGGGATCGAGATCGATCACCAGCACATTCATCCCGTAGAAGTGCGCAAGCCCGTCCGCCAGCATCACCGTCGTGGTCGACTTACCGACCCCGCCCTTAAGGTTCGCGATGGCTGCCGTGGTTGCCGGCACTAAGGGCGACTCCTGTCGCCGCTAGCTACGATGCGGCGTTCTGGCTGGAGGATCGGGCGGTCGCGACGCCGCATGCGGCGCCTAGGAGTAGGGCGTAGAGCCATGCGACGTCGGGCAGATCAAGGGACGAGTCCGAAACGCCGTGAAGCATCAACAACAAACCGGCGGCAATCGCCAACCGGGCGAATGTACGCGGCGCTTTTCGCTGTCCAAGTGCAGAGATGATGCGGATGTGCATCGCGCCAATGAATAGCAGAACGGCGGCAAGTCCTACGATTCCGCCCTCGACGAGCCAGTGGACGAACACGTTCTGTACGTCGCCCGGCGATAGCATGGCCTTGGCGTTGGCAAGCGTCATGGCGCCATCGCCGACGATGTCGATCGAGCCCAGGCCATGACCGAAGATCGGGCTCTGGAGCCAGGCGGCGATATAGGCCTCGATGCGCTGGATATGGGGCAGGGTGTCCGACAGGCCTACGCCCGGCGCTACACTTTCGTCGCGGAGCCACGAAAGCGCAACGCCGAGCGCAGCGAAGACGATAGCGACGAGCGGCGCGACGCGGCTGGCGATGCGGATGATGGCGCTGCGGTGCGGGCGGTTGGTGATGGCGCGTGTATCCCACCAGATGTGAGCGAGCAGGACAGCTGTGGTGAGGAGAACGCCGACCCGCGAGCCAGTAAGGCCAAGGCAGGTCACAGCGAAGACCAGCAGCAGCATGCCGCCAAGCGCGTCGCGCATCAGGCGCTCGATCATTTCGGAGCGCGCGAGCGCCTCCGCATCCATCTGCTTGACGACATGAAGCACACGGGCCGAGCCGATCAGCGTGAGGAGGCCGAAGAGCACGGCAGCCGAGGCCGGCGAGTTCGAACGAGTCGGTTATCGCTCCGACTGCATTGCCCGACAGGACGCCGCCCATCTGGTTGAAGAACATAAGCGCGCAGTAGGTGAAGGACGACCAGACAAGGCCCGCCCACAGGATATCCAGCACGCCGCGCTTGCGGGCGGCGATATAGCCGAGCGTCCACACGGCGCCCGCCGCGAACAGGACAGCGAGTTCCGGGGCCGCGCGATCGAGATTGCCGGCGGCGCCGCTTGTCCCGAACGTCCACACGGCGCCTGCGCCGGCCATCATGCCGACGGTAATGTGGCGGGGCCCCGCTGCGAGGACGGCGGCAAGGGCGGTGGCGATAAAGCAGATCGAGAAGGCGAGGGCCGACATCGGCTGGGTCGCGCCGAACAGCAGGTGGGAGAGGGTAAGGAGCAGGATCGCGATCAGCGCCGGAATGACATCGCGGCGGCGGATACGCGTGCGCGATACGGGGCGCGACGAGCCCCAGCCAGTTGCCGGTTCCGCAGTTGTCTCGTTCATTCCGCCGACCTTGAGGCCTGAAGAGGAACCGTTCCTACGCAAGGACGAGTCCATTCCGCGGCCTGCGGCGGCAGGGAACCCTATTCGCCTGGCGCGGCCTGCGGTCTTGCGGGCGCTTCGGGATTTCGCGCCCCGGTTGTGCTGAATTGGTCCGCGTTAACACTCGCGACCTCAGTGCCGTTTCGCAGGGTGTCCTCAATCAGGGCGGCGAGCTCTCCGCGCGGCTGGACGAAAACACTCTCGGGCAAGGCGAGCAGGCGGTCGCGGCGTGATGCGATGGCCGAACGGTCCTTGGAAAGTTCACGGATGAGTGCAGGAAGGTTAACCGCCAGATCCTCGTCCACAGTGAAGCCCGTTCCTCGCCCAAGCACCCACTTGGCGGTTTCCGTGCCCGATGGCGCGATGGCCGGAACGCCGTAGTAACCGCCCTCGTAGAGCCGGTTGGGCAAAAGCCAGACGGAATTGTAGCCCGCTTCCATGAAATCGCCTGCCCATACGAGATCCAAGCCGGAATAGACGCCGGAAAGGTCCTCAGGCGCCTTGTACGGCCCTGTGTATTCGAGATTCGGAATACCCTGAATTTTATCATGAAAATCGGGAATTTCAGTTAGGGCCGGCATGCCGCGCAGGACGATCCGGACGTCCTGGCCGAGGGCGCGGGCGGCGCCCGTCAGAAGGTCCAGGCTGCGCGAACAGCGCAGCACCCCGATCCAGCCGATGCGCAGGGGGCCCGCGGGCGCGGGCCGGATCGCGGCTGGCCTCGGGCCATGGTCGGCGCCGGCAGCCAGCCGGTTCTCGACCAGGCTAGCGCGGTAGCGGCCCCTGTGGCGCAGCTGAAAGTGGTTTTCTAGGAATGCCGGAGAAGAGACGACCAGGCGTTTCGTGCGCGTCAACAAAGCGCCTTCCACCCGCCGAAACGCCAGTCCGATAAGGTCTTTCCTGGTTAGCAAACGGTGAACGTCGAGCGCTTCGTAGATCACGGGCGTGCGCAGTTTCGCCTTGCGCCGGGCGAGAAAGGCGGTCGCCAGCATGTCCAGGTTGCGGGCGTAGATGACGTCGGCCGCAGCCAGCTTTGCCCGCTCAGCGGCAGCCTTCTCCGCGCCTGCAAAAATCGACCTTATTCGCTGGACATAGGCCCCGTCGAAGGTGCGGCCGAGGTCGATATTGTCCCAATCGGCCGAAACGCTGTCCTGCCGGCGCATCATGAAGCCGGTAACCATCAGCCCGTCGTCGCGAAAGCCCTGCACGCGGCGCCGCACGGCGGCGTCGGCGGCGTCGTGGCCGAAGAAAGCGATCCGCGTCATGGCGCAAAAGTGTGCAAGCGATGGGCCGATGGCATGGCAGATGTCATTGGGCCTGGTCCCGCCGTCAGGCAACTGCATTAACCCTGCACGCGACGGTTGAAGCTCTTTTGCTGAATCCTCGCGGAGGAGCAGACTGCGACGTTATGTATGACTGCCGTTACGCGAGTTGGCGTCGGCATTGCTTGGGGGTTACGTTAGCTAGCCTGCCGGTTGAATTACCGGCGCGCCGTCCCTTCCGGGCGGATAGCGGAGATAGGAGTTCGGGTTGAGGTTCGCCGATCTGCGGATCCTCGAAGCTGTTTCAGGCTTCGCGCGTGCAACCGGCGGGGCGCTGGCCACCGCGGGCCGCGGAGTCATGGGCGTTTTCGGCAGGCCCGATGGCGAGGCGGTAACTAAGCCCATGCTTATTGCAGGCCCCCCGGCGCGCGTTCCGCTGGGCCGCAGGGTCTATGCCGTCGGTGATGTCCACGGTCGCGCCGACCTGTTGCTGAAGCTGCTCGAAGACCTGCGTTCCGACGCCCAGGCGGGCCAGTACGAGGGCAGGCCGATCCTGATCTTTCTGGGCGACTACATCGACCGCGGCTTCCAGTCGAAGGACGTGATCAACATCCTGCTCAGCAACGCGGTGTCCCCGTTCGAAACATACTTCCTGAAGGGCAATCACGAGCAGGCGATGCTGCAGTTCCTCGGCGACCCCGGCATCGGGCCGCGCTGGGCCGAATATGGCGGGGCTGAAACACTGGTGTCCTACGGCGTGCAGCCGCCCCGCACGCGCACCAGCCTCGACGAGTGGATGCAGGCCTCGGCGGACCTGCAAGCGGCCCTGCCGTCTGAGCATCTCCACTTCCTGAAGAGCCTTGAACTTTCCGTCCGTGTCGGGGATTACGTCTTCGTTCACGCTGGCGTCCGGCCGGGCGTGCCGCTCGACCAGCAGAGCGAGCACGACCTCCTCTGGATACGCGAAGACTTCTTGAACGACCGCCGCAGTCTCGGGGCCGTTATCGTCCACGGGCACACACCGATCACGCGCCCCTACCGGGATTCCCGACGCATCGGGCTCGATACGGGGGCCTATCTCAGCGGGAAGCTTACCGCGGCCCGATTTGAGCATGAGGGGGTGGAATTCATCGCCACTGGACCGCGTCAGGACGTGGCTCCAGGGGTCAGGGACTGACGGAGACTTCGATGAAATCCTTGAAGGCGGCGATCTACGCGATCATAGGCCTGAGCGTTTCGGCGATCGCCGCATGCTCGACCGGCCCGGCCTCGGCCGATCCGCAGGTCACGCAGGCCCCGCCGGCGGCGGCTGGCGCGCCTGATGGCTACCGGCTCGGCTCGGGCGACGAGATCAAGGTTACCGTTTTCGGCGAGCCGGACCTGTCCGGTCCGCTGACGGTCGACGGGCAGGGGGCGATCACGCTGTCGCTGGTCGGCCCGATCGAGGTGAAAAACCTCACGCTGGCGGAAGTGACGCAGAAGGTCGAGGCCAAGCTGAAGGACGGCTGGCTGCGCGAACCGCGCGTCACCGTGGAAATGACCAAGGGCCGCCCCTACTACATCCTCGGCGAAGTTACCCGCGCCGGCGAATACCCCTACACGTCTGGCCTTACCGTGATGAACGCCATCGCCGCGGCGGGGGATTTCACCTACCGCGCCGACCGCAAAAACATCGTCATCACAGGCGGCGACGGCGTTGAGCGTCAGGTCAAGCTGACGCCCACCACTCCGGTGAAGCCCGGCGATCGCATCCGCATCCGCGAGCGCTTCTTCTAGGCTCACATCCAGACGGCTTCGGTTGGCGCGGATCGCGCACGGCGAGCAGGCGTCCGTCTTCTACCTCCTAATAGGGGAATTGCGTTGACCGTACCGCGCCTCTCTGGAGGAGAACTGGTGACGCTGCAGAGCATAAAGGAGCGACTGTTGCGCGCTCTTTTTGCAATCACCGTCGGTATTCTGACTTTGGCCTCGCCAGTGGCGAGCGCCCAGACGGCGGACGGCCTGACCGCGCAAATCGCCAAGGATGCGGCCTGCACGTCGCCAGACGCCCGCACGCGCCTCCAGGACAACATCGCCAAGGCCGGGGCTGCCCAGGCCGACCTTCTCGCCGCCCTTAACGCTATCGCAGCTGACGCGGCAGCCTGCGCGCCAGTCCGCGCGGCGGCGACCGAGCTTGCCATCGCGTTGGCGCCGGCCCCGGTCGTGGCGCCGGGCGACAGCATTACCGCGGCATCAAATTTGGTCGTCGCTGACACACTGGCTGAAGCGGAGCGCCGGGCCAGCAACATGAAATTTGAAGTGGGGCCGCCGCCCCCGAGACTGACGAGAGGAAGAAGCGCGGGCCTCTAGCGCGGGGTTCACCATCAAGAAGCGGTCGGCGGGCGGACGGTTCTGCCCGGCTTGCCGCACAACGGCGGGGCGAATTTTCACGGCCTCATTCTTGCTACCCGCCGAGAGTGAAGCAGGCCCGCAAAAGGTAAAAGCTCATGAAGTTTGGTTTTAAGCACATTGTCTTCTCGACCGCGCTGTTCGGGCTCACGGCCCCGGTCGCGATGGCGCAGTCCGTCGACAATCCCTTCCTGCGCGGCCGGTACACCGCCGTCACAGACCGAAGCCAGGGCGATTTCGATCCCGAGCCGCTGCGCGCCGGCGCCTTCGAGATCTGGTCGAGCCTCGGGCTTGCGGCTGCCTACAACAGCAACATCTTCGCGGCCGCTAAGGATGCGGACAACGACACCAACGACACGATCATCAGCATATCTCCCCAGATCGCGGCCCAGTCGAACTGGTCTTCGCACGAACTCAACGCCGGCCTATCCCTCGAGCGGCGCGACTATCTCAAATTCGAAACCGAGACCGTCACCGACTACGACGCCTTCGTCGGCGGCCGCATCGACGTGCTGCGGGCTTTCGCGCTGCGCGGCCAGGCCTTCGCCGGCCATGGCAGCGAACCGCGCTTCGAGCCCGGCTCGTCCGGCGTGGCCACCCCGCTCGAATTTGACCGGACCGGCGTCAGCGCCGGCGCGGTCTATCAGCGCGACCGCTTCCAGCTTGAAGGCACGGGCGGCACGATCGACTTCGACTATGACAGCACGGTCGACTTCCGCGATGTGACGGAGAACTTCATATCGGGCCGCGTTTCCTATGCGATTTCGCCAGATGTCGCCGCCTTCCTGCAGGGCCGCACCGGCGATCTCGACTATGCCAATTCAGACCGTGACGGCACGCGCTCCACCCTGCAGGTCGGCGCAAGCTTCGAGTTGCAGGCCCCGTTCCGCGGCGAGATCGCCGTCGGCAACTTCCGCGACGAAAAAGACTCGCCCTTGTTCGAGGACTCCGAAGGTCTCAGCGTCGACGCGAACCTGCAGTGGTTCCCCACCCAGCTGACCACGGTGACGTTCCGCGCCAACCGGGACGCGGTCGACTCCGGCATCCAGCAGTCCGCCACCACGACCAGCACAAAGTTGGCGGTCCGCGTGGATCATGAGCTGCGCCGCAACATCATCATCTTCGCCGAGGTCGGCAGAGGCAACTACAAATTCGAAGGTTCTGTGCTGTTGCCTTTACTGCGACCCTTCGATCGCGAGGACGAGTTCAGCGATGTCGAAGCTGGCATAGCCTACAAGCTGAACAAACGTGCTCGCCTGGAAGCCGGCTATCGCTTCCGCAGCCAGAGCTCGACCGGCATCGACCGTGACCGCGATCTTGAACAGCACGTCGTGAGCATTGGCCTCAGGATCTACCCCTAACGCGTTCGCAGGGAACTGCATGGACCGCGGACTAGAGTGAGTTTGGAGTGAGCCCGTTGAACAAGGTTTATCCTCTCGACGTTTCGACGGGTTATCCCCGGGTTCCGCCGCTGCCCCAGGCCAGCGTGCCGGATGGCGAGGCGATCACGGTCCAGCGCGTCATTCGCGCCGTCCGTCGCCGGCTCAGCCTGATGATCGCCGTGTTCCTGCTTACCTTCGCGGGCGTTGCGGTGTGGAGCTATCAACTCAAGCCAGCTTATACCGCAACCGCGCGCGTCATCATCAACACACGCGACCAGAACATCGTCGATATCGGCGCAGTCCTTTCCGGCATGCCGGCGAACACCACCATCGTCGACACGGAAGCGGAAATCCTGCGCAGCCGTTCGCTGATCGAGAAGGTGGTGCGCCGACTCGATCTGGTGAACAATCCGGAGTTCAACTGGGCCAAGGCCGAGCCGAGCGACATGGACAAGCGCATCGGCGCGGTGAAGAGCTTCATCAAGAGCTTGATGCCGTTCGGCAAGAAGAAGCAGCCCGAGGAAGTCGCGCTGGCCCCGGCCGATGCCGCCGAAGCCGCAAGGCGAGAACTCGATGGCGTCATCGGCGCCGTCCGCGGCGCCATCTGGGTCAACCGCGTCGGCTCCACCTATATCATCGAGATCAACGCCACGAGCGCGGATCCCAAGATGGCGGCGAACCTCGCGAACACGCTGGCGGAGGTCTATCTCTCCAATCAGCTCGACACGAAATATGACGCCACCCGGCGCGCGTCCGACTGGCTTGACCTGCGCGTCGAAGAGCTACGCCAGGAGGTCCGCTCGGCGGAGGGCGCCGTCGAACAGCACCGCGCCCGCGCCGGCCTGTTCGCCACCGAAGGCTTTACGCTGATCGAGCAGACGATCCGCGACCTTAACACCCAACTCTCCGTCGCCCAGTCGGAATACACCGAAAAAAGCGCGCGTCTTCGCAACCTCAACTCGCAGATCCAGGCTGGCGGCGGCGTCGACACCATCACCGAGGCGCTGAACTCGCAGAACATCTCCAGCCTGCGCCAGAAGCAGGCTGACCTTGCCGTGCGCAAGGCGGAAGCCGAGCGCAAATACCAGCCGCAGCACCCCGAATATCAGCGCGTCCAGGTCGAGTCGGCCGACATCGAGCGGCAGATCACCGCGGAACTTAGCCGCCTTGTCTCCTCGCTCGAGCAGGAAGTGCTGATCGCGCGCGAGAAGGTGAATACCATCAACGGCAGCCTCGGCAGCGCCAAGTCTGATCTCGCCAAGGCCAACAGCGCCGGCGTGGAGCAGGCCGCGCTCGAGCGCGAGGCTCAGGCCAGCCGCACGCTGCTGGAGCAGTTCTCCGGCCGCCTGAAGGAAACCGACGAGCTCGACCAGATCACCGACGCCGACGCGATCATCGACTCCCGCGCGCCTATTCCGGGCGGGCCGAGCTTCCCGAACACCTCGCTCAATCTGATGCTGGGCATCATGCTCGGCGTCGCGCTAGCCGGTTTCGTCGGCCTCGTGACCGAGTTGCTCGACAGCTACATCTCCTCTCCCGAGGAAGTGGAGCAGGTGACGGGCGTGCCCTATATCGGCCAGATCCCGCTGCTGCCTGCAGCCGGCAACTTCACCAAGTCGCGCATCAAGCCGGCGGAATACCTGATCGACAAGCCGCACTCGGGCTTTGCCGAAGCCTTCCGTCACCTGCGCGCCTCGATCATGTTCGCCGACATCGACAAAGCCGCGAAGACGGTGGCTGTCGTCTCCTCGCTGCCCAGCGAGGGCAAGACCAGCATGACCTTCTGCCTCGGCCGCATGGCCGCGATGTCGGGCACCAAGACCATCGTCATCGACGGCGACATCCGTCTGCGCCAGCTCACCGAGATCTCGGGCGTCAAGGCCGAAGCCGGCCTGCTGGAATACCTCTTCGGCGAAGCGCGCCTGGCGGACGCCGTTCATACCGACGACAAGACCGGCCTGCACATCCTGCCGCTCACCGACCGCAAGCATACGCCGCGTGACGTGTTCGGCAGCCGCGCTTTCGACGCGCTGCTCAACATGCTGCAGCAGACCTATGATCTGATCATTATCGACACCGGCCCGATCCTGCTGATGGCCGAGACGCGTGTCGTGACGTCCAAGGTCGATCAGGTCGTGGTGGCCACGCGCTGGCGCAAGACCAACCGCCACACGGTGCGCGAGACGATGAAGATCCTGCGCGACTTCCACGCCAACGTCGCTGGCGTCGTGCTGACCTTCGTCGACCTGCGCAAGCGCGCGCACCACGCCTACACGACCGCCGACTACAAGGCGTACGCGAAATACTACCACGAGGGCTGAGGTCTTCGCACAAGTCTGGTGGGCAGGCGCCTCGCACCTTCGGGTGCGGGGCGTTTTCCGGTCCGGGCCTAGTCCAGCGCCGCCAGCGCCTGCTCGAGATCGGCGATCAGGTCGTCGGGACTTTCGAGGCCGATGCTTAGGCGAATCAGCGGGCCGCTGTAGTTGGGCTTCGTCGCCGTCCGCTTCAACTGCGGATCGCAATGGATCGCGAGGCTCTCGAAGCCGCCATAGGAAAAGCCGAGGCCGAAAAGATCAAGCGCATCGAGGAAGGCGTGCGCCTGCTTGGTTGTCGAAGGCTTGAGCACGAGGCCGAACAGGCCTGAGGATCCCGAGAAGTCGCGTTTCCACAGAGTGTGGTGCGCATCGTCTTCAAGCGCCGGATGAAGAACCTGCAAGACTTCCGGACGCGACTTGAGCCAGCGCGCCACTTCCAGCGCCGATGCCTGATGCCGTTCCATCCGCGTGCCCAGCGAGCGCAGGCCGCGCAGCACCATGTAAGCATCGTCCGGCGCGACATTGACGCCGAGGTCGGTGATCGTCTCCTTCATCCGCGCGATCAGATCCTCGCGGTTGGTGAGCAGCGAGCCGTTGATCACATCGGCGCCGCCGCTTGCATATTTGGTGTTCGCCGAGATCGACACATCGACCCCCAGCGCCAGCGGCTTGTGAAACACGCCGCCGCTCCAAGTGTTGTCGAGCACGGTGACGACGTTCGCCGCCTTTGCGGCGGAGGCAATGGCGGGCGCATCGCATATCTCGAACGTCATCGAGCCGGGGCTTTCGAGAAAGATCAGCTTCGTGTTGGGCCGGATCAGCTTTGCGATGCCGGCGCCGATGGTCGGATCGAAATACTCGATCTCGCAGTTCCACCGCTTCAGTGTGCGATCGCCCAGACGTCGCGTTGGGCCATAGACATTGTCGCTGACCAGCACGTGCGAGTTGGCCTCGCCGAACGCCAGAAAAGGCACGGCGCAGGCCATCAGGCCGGAGGGTGCGAGCGCGCAGTATTGCGCGTCTTCAACTTCTGCAAGCGCCTGCTTCAGCGCTTCGTGCGTGGCGGTGCCGTGACGTCCGTAAGTCCAGCCCCCCGGAGCGAACAACTTGTCGGCGCTTTCGACGATGACGGTGGAAGCGCGCTGGACCACGGGATTGACGCCGCCCTGCGTCAGCTTGCGATCGCGTCCCGCATGGGTGATCCGGGTGTCGAGCTTTCGCTTCTTCGGATCCGGAGAGCCGGGCCTGCCTTTGCCAGGTTGACGATCGCCGGAGCTCATTGCCTCAGCCTGTCTCGACAGGCGTCGTGGCGCCCTCGGCGCCCCATTCCGCCCACGAGCCGTCATAGAGCGCCGCATCGTCATGTCCGGCCAGCGACTGCGCCAGCGCCAGCGTTGCTGCTGTAACGCCCGATCCGCAAGAGTTGACGATCGGCTTCGCGAGATCGACGCCCGCCTTGGCGAACACCGCCTTGATCTCGGCTTCGGACTTCATCAATCCGCTTGCGCCGATCACCTCATTGTACGGCACGTTGATCGCCCCTGGCATGTGGCCGCGGCGAAGACCTGGACGCGGCTCGTCGACCTCGCCGCGGAAACGCGCTGCGGATCGTGCGTCAACGACCTGCGCGGAGTGTGACGCGAGCGCCTGCTTCACCTGCTCCATGTCGCGCACCAGGTCGCGGCGCGGCCGCACGGTGAAGTGGCGATCGGCCTGGAAGTGCGGCGGCAGGTCTTCAACCGCGCCGCCCGCCGCGCGCCACGCTTCGAATCCGCCGTCGAGCACGGATACGTCGCCATGCCCCATCGCGCGGAACATCCACCACACGCGCGCCGAAGCGAGATAGCCGTTCTGGTCGTAGCAGATGATGCGATGCCCATCGCCGAGCCCGAGCCGGCGCACCCGGGAGGAAAACTTCTCTGGCGGCGGCAGCATGTGGGGCAGGGGAAGATCGGTATCCGCGATGTCGTCGATGTCAAAGAAGCGCGCGCCGGGAATATGGTGCGCGTCATAGGCCTGGCGGCCGGTGCGTGGCGCCCCCGGCATGAAGTAGGTGCAGTCCAGCACGCGAACGTCGGGCGCCGTCAGATGCGATTTCAGCCAGTCGGCGGAGACGATCGGCTTTTCCGGCGTGAAACGCGCGACCATCGGGGTGCGGCATCCTCGAAAAACAGCGTGCAGACGGAGTTGACCTAACCAGTGGCGACTACGCGCGCAAGGCGAACCTCGCTTGGGTCTTCAGCAGACTGCAAATGCGCCTTCCGAAACGGCGCCTACCGCAACGGGAGGGGTGAGTGAGAACTCGCTCGCGTCAGGGATGTATACGATTGTAAGCCATCGCCCCGGTGTGCAGAAACGCGACACTCATGTGGCACATAAAGCCAGGGGAATGAGTAGGTTAACGCAGTTTCGCGTGTGGGGCGAAAGCTGTTGTTTCTAGGGCTGTATGGGCGTTTCGTCAGTTAACGGGCTGTCATTCAAGTGCAGGGTGAGTCGCGGGTTTTCGAACTCGCTTCCAAGGCGTCATTACGGACAGTTCAGCCGGGTAAGACGGCTATAGCGGATTCCTCCCAAAGGGTCCGGGAGTCAGGGCAGCGGACCGAAAACTATGGTCCGCGGATTGCGTAAGTGGGGTCCGGCCGAAGGCCGGACCGGGGTGTGAGTGTTATGAAAAACGGAAGCGGCGTTGAAGCCGACCGGATTGGCGCGTGGGGCGGTCAGCAGCCAGCTGGCGATATCTTCAAGGTCCATGCGAGCGGCTACAAGCGCGCCATGGATCTGGCGATCGCCATCCCGGTGCTGGCGTTCACCTCGCCGCTGCTGATCGTGATCTACTGCCTGCTCAAGATCGTCGATCCGGGCCCGGCCCTGTTCACCCAGCTTCGCGTCGGCCGTGATGGCCAGACTTTCCTCGTCTATAAGTTCCGCACCATGCGCATCGACGCCGCGGCGCGCCTTAACACGCTGCTGGCCACCGATCCGGCCGCCGCCATCGAATGGGCCCATTTCCAGAAGCTCCGGAACGACCCGCGCGTGACCGTCCTTGGCCGCTTCCTGCGCAAGACCAGCCTCGACGAGCTACCCCAGCTCCTCAACATCCTGCGTGGCGAAATGTCGGTCGTGGGGCCGCGTCCGGTCACGTCGAGTGAGATTCACCGCTATGCGAGCGAATACCAGTTCTACACGGCTGTCCGCCCCGGCGTGGTTGGCCTGTGGCAGGTTTCCGGCCGCAACAAGCTCACCTATGACGCGCGGGTCGCGCTCGACGTGAAGTATGTGAAGACCTGGACCATCTGGTCGGACGTCATGATTCTTCTTCGCGCGATACCCGTCGTACTGTTCGGGCGTGGCGCCTATTAGGCGAGCAGGCCGGGGGCCAGCCTAAAAATCCACAAACAATCATACGCTAAGCCTGTGGAACCTGTTTCCGCCGGCGCGCGTTCATGCGCTCGGGGCATCCGGATTCCCGTCCGGCGAGCGACGTGGACATGAAACTCCTGTCAGACTCCAGAGCGACGGGCTGCGGTTGACCGAATTTTAAGGCGCGGGGGCAAACCTCGCTTGGTAGGTTGAAAGCCGCGAAAGACTATGAGCCACGCCTACGCAATTCCGCCTGGAGGTATTTTGGCCGACATCCGCAGCGCAATGCATGCGACGGCTGCAAGCATCGACGATCTCACCGGCCCGCTTGGCAAGGACGCCACGGCCGGACGCGAGGCCGAGTCGCCGCCGCCGGAGCCATTCACGGGCGAAAACAAATGGCCGGCGTGGAAAGTCACGCTCGCCGTCATTGTGTTCTGCGGAGCGTTCTGGACCGGCATCGGCTATCTGGTGATGCGCCTGTTCAGCTAGGCCGCCGGGTCGCGCTCAGCCCTCGTACCAGTCAGGCGTCGGCAGACCTTTTTCCTTCAGGAAATTGCCGTTGTAGAGTTTCGACAGGTAGCGGTTGCCGTAGTCGCACAGCACGGTGACCACTGTGGATCCCGGCCCCAGCTGCCTGGCCATCGCGATTGCGCCGGCGATGTTGATGCCTGAAGAACCGCCCAGGCACATGCCTTCCTCCTTGGTCAGGTCGAACAGGATCTTCACCGCTTCTGCGTCGTCGATCCGCCAGGCGTCGTCCACCACAACGCCTTCGAGGTTGGCCGTGATGCGCGACTGGCCGATGCCCTCTGTGATCGACGTGCCTTCCGACTTCAGCTCGCCGGTCTTGTAGTATGAGTAGAGCGACGCGCCCCCCGGATCAGCGATGCCGATCCGTACCTTCGACGACCGTTCCTTGAGCGCCATTGACACGCCGCCGAGCGTGCCGCCCGAGCCGACCGAGCAGATGAAGCCGTCGATCTTGCCGTCCGTTTGCTCCCAGATTTCCGGACCCGTCGTGTCGTAGTGCGCGCGGCGGTTGGCGACGTTGTCGAACTGGTTGGCCCAGATGGCGCCGCGAGGCTCGGTCTTGGCGAGGTCCTCGGCCAGCTTGGCGGAATATTTCACATAGTGGTTTGGGTTGGCGTAGGGAACGGCGTCGACCTCGACCAGCTTGGCGCCGAGGCTGCGCACGGCATCCTTCTTTTCCTGGCTCTGGGTGCGCGGCATCACGATGATCGTGCGATAGCCGAGGGCGTTGCCGACGACGGCCAGGCCAATTCCCGTATTGCCAGCGGTGCCTTCGACAATCAGGCCGCCCGGCTGCAATCGTCCGCTCTTTTCCGCGTCGCGGATCATGCCTAGCGCCGCGCGGTCCTTGACTGACTGGCCGGGGTTTAGGAACTCGGCCTTGCCGTAGATGTTCGCTCCGGTCAGCTCGGAAGCTTTCCTCAAGCGGATCAAGGGCGTGCGGCCGATCGCGTCGATCACGTTGGCATATGTCCGCATGTGGAGTGGGCCCTTCGCCGGGAAGACTTATGACCTAAGGAGATTGTCTCGCCCGATCAACCGCCACGCCAATGCCACGGGCGTGATCCGGCGGGTGTAATTCTGCGTACTGCCGGGTAGCTCGAGCGCCAAAAGGGCCTCCATGACCCTCCACGACAACGCCTACGCGTCCTTCATGCTGGATTACGCGGCAGGGGCGCTGACCCCGGCCGAAAGACTGGCGGCGGACCTCCACCGAGCCCTGTCCCGGGAAGGCGGACGCAATGGGCTGTTAGTGGACGCTCTCGGCGGCGCCCTTCTCGAGCGAGTATCGCCCGAGCCGGCCGGCTATTTCGATGCAATTCGGCTGGGCGAGGGAGCGAAGGGCGAGGCTGGCCCGTCTCGGCTCGAGCCTTTCCTCAACCGTGATCTGGTCGCCCTCAAATGGCGCAAGAGCATTTTCGGCGTGAAGACGCTGCCGACCGGCACGCCGATGGCGAACCTGCTCCGGCTCGATCCGGGCGAGCGCGCGCCTGCCCACGGCCATGGCCGTCGGGACGTCACGGTCGTGCTTCGCGGCACCTACGCCGATGAGTTCGGCGTCTACGAGCGCGGCGATCTCGCCTTCGCGGAGCCCGGCATGAAGCACGAACCTCGCGCGGTAGGCGATGAGATCTGCGTCTGCCTGTTGGCGACCGAGCAGGGCAAGCCGCTGCAGGGCTTCCTCGGCCTGTTCGGTCTGGGCAACGCAACGCCGAGGCTCGCATCGTGATGCCGCTGCGCCACATGATCGCTCTCCTCGCCGTCTGCTTTGCGACGGTGGCGGTGATCCAGGCGCCTGCTTACGCTCAAACCTGGCAGCCCTCTGATGGCGACAGGCTGGAGTTCGATGTCTTCCGCGACGGGTCGAAGTTCGGAAAGCATGTCGTCGTCTTCAGCAAGGCGGGCGACCAGCTCACTGTCGACAGCGACATCGAGCTGAAAGTGGCGTTCGGGCCGCTGACGGTCTTCCACTACGTCCACGACGTGACCGAAAAATACTCCGCCGGCCGGCTCATGTCGGTGGTCACGAAGACCAAGAAGGACGGCAAGTGGAAGCAGCTCGCCGCGGACGCGGTCGAGGGCGGGTTCAACGTGGTTGGAGCTGCGTTCAAGGGATTGCGCACCGGCGTCGTCATTCCCTCGACGCACTGGAACGTCGCCCAGCTGAAGCAGCCTGCGATGTTCTCCACCGAGACCGGCGCCATGCTGCCGATGCAGGTGATCGACCAGGGGCTTGAGCGCGTGAAGGTCGGTTCGAGCGAAGTCGAGGCGCGGCGCTATCTCGTGAAATCCGAACTCGACGCCACTTTCTGGTATGACGCTCAGGGCCGCTGGGTGAAATGCGCCTTCAGCGCGCAGGGCTCGAAAGTCGATTATGTGCTGCGGGAACTCCCGAGCTCGACTCGCTCGTCCAACAAACACGGGAACAAACTGCTCCCATTCGCTTCAGGTTCTGGATTGAGCGTGTGGCGGAGGAGAGATCGCCCGCCGCATTCCTGAGGCTAGCCTCTTGCGGGAATGACTAGCCCGCGCTGCACGGCCGGCCGCGCCAGCCCGCGCTCCAACCACGCCGGCACGTTAGCCAGCTTGTCGAACTCCACCAGCTCGCCTGCGCCATAACGGCCGATGAAATTGCGCACCATGCCGAGCAGGGAGATATCGGCGATGGTGAACTCATCCCCCATCACCCACATCCGACCGCCCAGCCGCGCATCGAGAAGCTGCAGCAGCCTCTTCGACGTCTCGGCGTAGTGCTTCAGCGGCCGCTTGTCCTCGATGTCCTTGCCGTCGAATACCTTGAAATAGCCGACCTGTCCGAACATCGGCCCGACGAACGCCGTCTGCCAGTAGACCCACTGAATCGTCTCCCACCGGCGCAAACCGTCGGCAGGCAACAGCTTGCCCGTCTTCTCCGCGAGATACTGCAGGATGGCGCCTGATTCGTAGAGCGCCAGCGGCTCGCCGCGCGGGCCATCCGGATCGATGATCGCGGGTATCTTGCCGTTGGGATTCAGCGACAGGTATTCCGGCGTCCGCTGGTCTTGTCTTGCGAAGTCGACATGGTGCGCCTCGTAGGGCAGGCCGGTCTCCTCCAGCATGATGGAGACCTTCACCCCGTTCGGCGTCGTCAGCGAATACAGTTGCAGCCTGTCCGGATGCTTTGCCGGCCAGCGTTTGGTGATCGGGAAATCGGAAAGCTTCATGGCCTGCAATCTAGCTCACGCCTGATCCGCCGCCAGTTTCAGCCCGATGATCCCCGCGAGAATCAGGCCCGCCGAGACGACACGCAGCAGCGTCGCCGCCTCGCCCAACGCAACGACGCCCAGTACGAACGCGCCGACCGCGCCGATGCCGGTCCATATCGTGTAGGCCGTGCCCAGCGGCAGCGACTTCATCGCCAGCGACAGAACGACGAAACTCGCGATCATCGCAACCACGGCGATGCTCGCTTCGACCGGCTTGGAAAAGCCTTCCGACTGCTTCAGGGCGAACGCCCAGACGATTTCAAGCACGCCAGCGATACCGAGATACACCCAGGCCATGCGGCCCTCCTTCAAGATCGGGCGGTCCCGAATGATGCCCTGCCGGGCGAGGTCGTCCTCGCAGCGCTGATCTGGGACAGCCCCCCTTCTTCGTCAACAGCGCCTTACCCGGCGGCCCAACCCCGCAGGATTGCCCGGCCGCGTCACGGCGCGCTAAGCTGCCTGCAGCCGCTAGGGTGACCCGCATGAAGCCCGCAATCCTGCTTCTTGCCTGCTGCAGCCTCCTTGCCTGTTCAACGCCGCAGGCCGCCACGCCATCTGCGCCCGCCACGATCGCCGAGGCCGCGCCAGCGTCGTGTCCGTCCCGCGCCGGCACGGACATGCACACCGTGCTGCCCGCGCCGCATTTTCTGCCGGCGCCGCCTGCTGGCGCTGTGCTCGTCCTTCCCGCCCGCCTGCGCGCCAACACGCCGGCCTATCCCTCGGCGTCGCGCGGTTGCCGCGAGGAGGGCAAGGTTGCGATCACCTACTGCGTCACGGTAGATGGCGCGGTCGAGAATGTGCAGGTCGTGATCTCAAGCGGCTTTGCGCGCCTCGACAACGCCATGCTGGCCTGGGCGGCTACCGACCGCCACAGGCCAGGCATAGTCAACGGCCAGCCGCGCCGCTATTGCGGCCTCACCATCGAGCAGGAATTCCAGATCGAACCTGAACGGGTCGACGAAGCGGCCGGCCTGTCGGGAGCCGGCGGATGACGGAGAGACTGGCGGTACGACCGGAACCGCCCTCGCCGCTCTTTCCATCGGCACGATCCCGGCTCTAGAATGCGCACGCCGAGGTGAGGGGGCCGGGGAAGCGTAGCGACCTGTCAGGCTCTGTTTGCGCGGCTCGTGGGTTCAACTCCCACTCCATCGGGTTTGATGTATGGGATCCTCGCTTTCCAGCCTTCGGGCAGCCGGGTGTGCGCCATGCGGGCTTCGGGCTCCCGCGCGCATCTTGCGGAAGGCGGGGATCTTTCCCGTCTGCCTTCGCTATAGCGCCTGAGGAGGCTGGTCCTGGAGATTTATGACGGTCTCGCGTTGTTCGCCCTAGCGGCGCTCGCGATTGTCGGCGTTCTCGTCATGGGCGGGCGCATCGCACACAGCATGCGTGCGGCCCGCGTCACGGTCGATGAGACGCAGGTTGGCCTGCGCATTCGCAAGGGCGTCGTCTCCGAAATCTTGAAGCCTGGCGAGTACTCGACCTGGCTCACCACCGATCGCATTTTGCTCTTCGACACGCGCGAACAGTCCCTCAATATCAACGGCCAGGAAGTGCTGACCCGCGACCTGCTGCCGGTGAAGATCTCGCTACTTGCGCGCTACAAGGTCGCCGATGCGAAATTGCATCGGTCAGTTCACGCTCAACCCACCACCAAGCTCTACGAAGACATCCAGCTCGAACTGCGCAAGCGCGTTGCCGCCGCGACACTCGACGAAGTGATGGCGGATCGAGAGAAGGTTACGGCTGGTCTTGCCGAATCCATCGCACCCGGAATGACCGCCCTCGGCCTCGAGCTGAGCGCTGTAGAGCTTCGCGACGTGACGCTTACGGGCCCCGCCAGACAGGCCTTTGCCGATATCTGGAAAGCGCAAAAGGAAGGTCATGCGGCGCTCGAACGCGCGCGGGGCGAGCAGGCGTCGCTCCGTCTGCTGGCGAACGCGGCGCGCATGCTGAAGGGGAATCCGGAGCTGATGAACCTCCGCCTGCTGCAGACCCTTTCCGGCGGCCCCGGCAAGTCTGCGCCGACCATCGTGCTCGGCGGCGCATCCGGCCTGCTTCCAGTGTCGAATGGACCTGCGGAGCCGCCTGCTGGCGATACCGACGGCTGAGCCGTTCCCGCTTGCCTTCCAGCGGCGCCGGCCTATGCCATCCCCATGGCAGAATGGAGTGACCGGGCAATCTCGCTGGGGCTCAGGCGCTTCGGTGAGACCGGGGCGATCCTCGAAGTCTTCGCACGCGAGCAGGGCAGGCGGCGGGGGCTTGTCTATGGCGGCGCCTCGCGGACAAAGCGCGCGCCCATGCAGCCCGGCAACACGCTCTGCGTCACCTGGAAGGCGCGCACCGACGACAATCTCGGCTTCTTCGCCATCGCCGAAACCGAGCGCGAGCGCGCCGCCGTCCACATGGCCGATGGCGAGGCGCTGGCCGGGCTTTCCGCGCTCGCTGAGCTTCTCGCCGCCGCGCTTCCGGAGGGCGAAGCCAAGCCCGCGCTCTACGACGCCGCCGAAATCCTGCTGGACACGCTGGACAACAACGACGTCTGGCCGGCCCTGTTCGTGCGGTGGGAGCTCGGCCTCCTCACCATGCTCGGATACGGCATCGACCTGTCGCGCTGCGCTGTCTCGGGCGCCAATGACGGTCTGACCCATGTGAGCCCCAAATCCGGGCGCGCCGTGCGCGGCTCGGAAGCTGGCGACTATCTCGGTCGCCTCTTGCCGCTGCCCGCTTTCCTCACCGATCCGCGGCAACCGGCCACGCCTGTGGATATCCACAATGGTTTCCGCCTGACCGGACATTTCCTCGGCGAGCGGCTATTCGCCGATCTCAACAAGCCCGTGCCCGAAGCGCGCTTCCTGATGATTGACCGTCTGGAGCGCGCAGGGCGACTCTCGCCCAGCTGATTCGACGACGCCTGAGGACCACATGGCCAAGAACACGACGCTCGACCCGCCCGACAATGGCGGCGAGATCATCGAAGAGCAGATGTCGGAAGCGCTTTCGAGCCGCTACCTCACCTATGCCATGTCGACGATCACCGCGCGTGCGCTGCCCGACGTGCGCGACGGCCTGAAGCCTGTTCACCGCCGCATTCTCTATTCGATGGCCCAGCTGGGCCTGTCGGCCAACGGGCCGTTCCGCAAGTCCGCCACCGTGGTCGGTGAAGTCATCGGCAAATATCACCCGCACGGCGACCAATCGATCTACGACGCCATGGTGCGCCTGGCGCAGGACTTTGCGGCCCGCGCGCCAATGGTCGATGGCCAGGGCAATTTCGGCAACATCGACGGCGATGCCGCCGCTGCTTTCCGTTACACCGAAGCGCGCCTGACGCCCGCCGCCATGCTCATGCTCGAAGGGCTGGATGACGACGCGGTCGATTTCCGCGAGACCTACGACACCCAGAACCGCGAGCCGGTCGTGCTCGCCTCCGGCTTCCCGAACCTGCTCGCTAACGGCTCGTCAGGCATCGCCGTCGGCATGGCGACGTCGATCCCGCCGCACAACCCGGCCGAATGCATCGACGCCGCGATTCACCTGCTTGATCATCCCAAGGCGTCCGTCGACGACCTGATGAAGATCATGCCCGGCCCGGACTTCCCGACCGGCGGCGTTATCGTCGAGACCAAGGAAGGCCTGCGCGAGGCCTACGCCACCGGGCGCGGCGGCGTGCGCATGCAGGCCCGCTGGCGCAAGGAAGACCTCGGCCGCGGCATGTGGCGGATCATCGTCACCGAGATCCCCTACCAGGTGCAGAAGTCCAAGCTGATGGAGCGTCTGGCCGAGCTGATCGAGACCAAGAAGGCCCCGCTGCTCGAAGACGCGATGGACGAGTCGACCGAAGACGTCCGCATGGTCCTCACGCCCAAGTCGCGCACGGTCGAAGCCGAAGTGCTGATGGCCAGCCTGTTCAAGCAGTGCGAGCTGGAGACGCGCTTCCCGGTCAACATGAACGTCCTCGACCACGGCGTGCCCAAGGTGATGGGCCTCAAGGAGATCCTGACCTGCTATCTCGATCACCGCCGCGAGGTGATCGTCCGCCGCAACAAGCACCGTTTGGCCAAGATCGAGCACCGCCTCGAAGTGCTGGACGGCCTGCTCAAGGCTTATCTCAACATCGACGAAGTCATCCGGATCATCCGCTACGAGGACGATCCGAAGTCTGTGATGATGAAGCGCTTCCGCCTGTCCGAGATACAGGTCGAGGCCATCCTCAACATGCGCCTGCGTGCGTTGCGCAAGCTCGAAGAGATCGAGATCAAGCGCGAGCACAAGGAATTGTCGGAAGAGAAGCGCGAGATCGAACAGCTGCTCGGCTCCACCGGCCGCCAGTGGACCGAGGTGAAGCGCCAGTTGAAGGCCGCTCGCGAGGTCTTTGATCCGTCGAAGAAACTTGGGCGCCGTCGTTCCAATTTCGAACTCGCCAAGGAGATCGACACCGAAGCCGCCCTCGAAGCTCTCATCGTCAAGGAGCCGGTCACGGTGGTGCTCTCCACCATGGGCTGGATCCGCGCGCTTCGTGGCCACAGCCAGAAGCTCGACGACCTGAAGTTCAAGGAAGGCGATGAACTCGCCCTGACGCTGGAATGCCAGACCACCGACAAGGTCGTGCTGATGGCGTCCGGCGGCCGCGCCTTCACGCTCGGCGCCGACAAGCTGCCGGGGGGCAGGGGGCATGGCGAACCGATCCGCCTCAACCTCGAACTGCCCGAGGAAGAAGACATCGTCTCGATGTTCGTACCCAGCGACAAATCGAAACGCGTGCTGGCGTCCTCCGCCGGCTACGGCTTCATCGTGCCGGAAGCAGAACTCGTTTCATCCACCCGCAAGGGCAAGATCATCATCGTGCCGTCGAAGGGCGCGCAGCTTGCCATCGTCGCCAAGGCTGACGGCGATCACGTCGCCTCTATCGGCAAGAACCGCAAGATGGTGATCTTCAAGACCTCCGAACTGCCCGAGATGACGCGCGGCAAGGGCGTGAAGATCCAGTCCTTCAAGGACGGCGGCCTGATCGACCTCAAGACCTTCAACAAGTCCGAAGGCCTGTCGTGGACCGACAGCGGCGGCCGCCAGCAGAGCTCGGATGACTGGAAAGACTGGATCGGCAAACGCGCCCAGTCCGGCAGGTTGGCGCCTCGCGGCTTCAACAAGAACGGCAAGTTCACCGGCGGTTGATTATTTGCGCAACACTTCGGCGACCACGTCCGGGCGTTTCTCGATCACCTTGAGAAACATCCGCGCGCTGGCCTCGGGCTGCTTGCGCTTCTGCTCCCAGTCGCGGATCGAGCCGAGCGAAAATCCGTAGCGGTGTGCGAACTCCGCCTGCGTTAGCTTCAGCTTCCTGCGGATCTTCTGGACATCGACGTCGATAGGCACATGGACGCGATACGTTTTCGGGTCCGCCTTGCCTTGCGTGATCGCAATCGCCTCATTGAGGCCGTCGATAATTCGCTGTGCGTCCTTGCGGATCATTGTCCGGTCCTATTTGGCTTTCCAATTCAGACCGTCCGCAAGAGTTTTCACTGCGGCAGCCATTCCGTTCAGTTCCGCTCGATTGTAGTTCGCGCGTGACCCCTTCGAGAGCACAGACAGCAGAAATACCGGGATGTCTTCGTTCGCGAAGTAAGTGACGACACGATATCCACCCCACTTGCCACGACCCTTTCCGCGAATACGCACCTTCCTGCAGCCGCCGCTGCCGACGATCAAATCACCCCCCATCGGGTCGCGCGACGCCGTATCCACGGCATTCTGCCTTTCCGCCTCCGTCATTGCAGCGTCATCGGCCGCCCGTAGGTAGGTATGCGTCTCGATGACTGCGTGCATCCCGTATCCCCCCGGATCGTATGTACGGCGACGCCGTACTTATGTCAAGGGCGGCTGACGTCGATTCGCATGAACACCCGCGTGTTGATGTCGAGGAGCTTCGCCTGCTCGGCTTCGATCGCGGTCATCCATGGCAGGTAGTCGCCGCGCGCGACTTCGCTGAAACCGAGCCTGGCGTAGAATGGCGCGTTCCACGGCGGCGCGCGGAAAGTCGAAAGATAGACCGCGCCGGCCGATTGCCGCTTGGCCGCCTCGACGAACGCCTTCACCAGCGCGGCGCCCGCGCCTTTCTGCTGGTAGGGCGTATCGACATCGAGTTCGTGCAGGTAGGCGTCCGCGCCATGCATCTCGCCCATGATGAAGCCGGCTGCCCGGCCATCCACTTCGGCGATGAACGAAAGCCCCGCCTCGATCGCCGCCAGATGATCCGTCACCGCCACCAGCGCCATGGTGTCGAGCGCGATCAGGTCCCAACCCTCGAACAGCTCGCCAGCGCTGTCCTCGATCTCGTGCATGCGCGGGATGTCGGCGGCCGTCGCCGGGCGGACTGCAACCGTCACGGCGCCATCGACCCCTGCAGCGCCGTGAAGAACCGCATGGCCAGCGGCCCCTCGCGCAGCGCACTGTCCGCCTCGATCATGTGCAGCAGGCGATAGCGCAGCACGCGGAACTCCACGTCCTCGTCCGCCAGCCGGCGCAGCGTCGCGGCCACCGCCCGGCTCATCGCGAAGTTGGGCGGCCGCTCGCCCTCCGTCTCCGGATAGACATAGTCGGAGTTGATCGACAGGCTCCACGCCCGCGCCGCGATGGCCGCCGCGGCCGGCAGGTATTCCTGCTCCAGCCCGTCCAGCCCCGCGCCGCTCTCGATCCGCCTGTCCAGCAAGCCCGCCAGCGCATCGGCCTCGCGCGCCGCCACCGTCATGCCCTGGCCATAGGTCGGGTTGACGCTGCTCATGGCATCGCCCGCGGGCAGCAGACGGCCGGGCCACTTTTTGGCCTCCCAGATCTTCCGCCGCGACGCCGTCCCTTTCCGGAACGTCTTGATCTCGCTCGCCAGCTCGGCGTGCTTGATGCGCGCATGCACCGCCTGGTCGACCAGGTTCCTGGCGTATTCGCGGAAGCTCGCCTCGTCGCGCGCCGGCGCCTCGCCGCCGCGCTGGCCCAGCGAGAGAATCCACTCGCCGTTCTCGATCGGCAGGATGAACCCGAAATGCGTATGCGGCGGCGCCGGCAGCACGTAGATGCCGACGCCATCGCCCTTGTGCGGGCCCGCCTGGCGAAAGCGCGCCGTCGAATAGGTGACGTTGATCCTGATATGCTCGCTCTCATACTCCGCATGGCCGTCTTCCACGAGCTGCCGCGCCAGCGGCCCAGTCATGCCGGTAGCGTCGACCAGCATGTCGGCGGTCAGCTTCGATCCGTCCTCCAGCTCGACGCCGGCGCACCTTCCGTCCTCGACGAGATAGCGCCGCACATCTGTCTCTGCGCGGATGCTGACGCCAGGCAGGGCGGCGACGCGTTCGCGCAGGATGCGCTCATAGACCGGCCGCGACAGGCTGGTGACCGAAAAGCCGGCGTCGCATTCGTCCATCCACCCGCCGAAATCATAGACCAGCACATCGCGCCCCACGCGCATCCCGACCGCGCCTGCCTTGTAGAAATCGTCCGTGATTCCCGGCAGCAATCGCTCCAGGCTTTCCTCGCCCGCTTTCAGCAGCTGGTGGGCATGCGCGCCCTGGCCAACGCCCATCCGCACCGCCGCTTCGTCGGGCAGAGAGTCGCGGTCGAGCACAGTCACCGTCGCGAACCGCCCGGCCAGCGCGGCCGCCGCGGCAAGCCCCGCTATGCCGGCGCCGACGACGATTGCTTCGCTTCCGAGCGGCTTGCCCATGGTCCAACCCTGCTCAATCCTGTGTGGAGCGCCACACTAGAGCCTTGCAGGGCCACGCGAAAGGCCGGGCCCGGCCTATGGATTCGTTCCGCCCTTGCTGTAGATTGCCCCCAGGCCGGGAATCGCCGGGCGGGAACAGAAGGGGCGAGGAATGCTGCCGGTCTATATTGGTCTGGGCGTCATTGCCCTTGTCGTTATCGTCGTCATCGCGATTTACAACGGCCTGGTGTCAAAGCGGCAGCAGGTCAACGAGGCCTTCTCGGGCATCGACGTGCAGCTGAAGCTGCGGCGCGAACTGATCCCCAACCTCGTCGAGACCGTCAAGGGCTACGCCGCCCACGAGAAGACGACGCTGGATGCGGTGATCTCGGCGCGCAACGCCGCTGCGGCCGCGCAGGGTCCTGCCGCGCAGGGCGCCGCCGAAGGCATCCTCAGCGGCGCGCTGGGCAAGATCTTCGCCCTGGCCGAGGCCTATCCGGACCTCAAGGCGAGCCAGAACTTCATCCAGCTGCAGACCGAGCTTTCCTCGATCGAGGACAAGGTCGCGGCCTCGCGGCGCTTCTACAACTCGTCGGTGGGCGACTACAACACGGCGATCCAGCAATTCCCCGCTTCGATCATCGCCGGTTCGTCCGGCTTCACCGCGCGCGAGTTCTTCGACGTGGGCGAGGCCGAACGCGCGCAGAACAACGTCGCGCCGTCGGTGAAGTTCTGATTGGCCGCCGGTCTCGTCATCCGGGCTTTTGAGCCAGGCGACGAGGCGGCGTTCCGCGACATCAACCTTGAATGGATCGAGCGGTTCTTCGTCGTCGAGACGAAGGACCGCGAGGTTCTCAACAATCCCCGCAAGTACATCCTCGACCCGGGCGGCGCGATCTTTCTCGCGGTCGATGGCGGCGATCCGGTCGGGGCCGTCGCCCTCATCGTGATGGGCGAGGGATCGGTGGAGCTCGCCAAGATGGGCGTGCGTCCGGCTGCGCAAGGCAAGGGCGCAGGCCGCAAGCTGGTCGCGGCGGCCATCGAAGGCGCGCGCGCGATGGGCATGAAGCGCGTCTACATCGAGACCAATTCCATTCTCGGCCCGGCGCTCAAACTCTACCACGACGCCGGCTTCCGCCCGCTGGCGAATCCCGTGCCGTCGCCCTACGCGCGCGCCGACGTGCAGCTGGAGCTTTTTCTGGACTAGGCTGCGCGCCGCCCTGATGGCTCTTCGAGGCACTTTTGTTCGGCCATGAAACTCATCGACGTCCTTGTCACCTGTCCGGACCGCGCCAGCGCGGAGGCGATCGCGCGTGCGCTTGTCGAAGAGCGCCTGGCCGCATGCGCCAACATAGGCGCCGGGGCCGCCAGCATCTACCGCTGGAAAGGCGCCATCGAGCAGGCGGATGAAATCCCCCTGATGCTCAAGACCCGCGCCGGCCTGTTCGCCCGCCTGGCCGAGCGCGTGAAAGCGCTGCACAGCTACGAAGTCCCTTGCATCGTCGCGATGGAGCTTGCCGACGTCGAGCCTGCCTACGCCGCATGGCTGCAGCAGGAAACGGAGAGCTGACCGCCGCCGTTCCCGCTCCGATTCCTCTCTGTTCCGCTCACGATTCCGAAGCGTGCCGCGCGCCTGTGGATGGATGCTGGGGGTGGAACATTGGCCGGCGCCGAACTGGCGAGCCGCATCCACCACTGTCATTCCGGGCGGAGCAGCGAAGCTGCGCAGACCCGGAACCGTGAGGCGCGGTCCGCGCTTCTGGAATGACAAAGGCAATGTGATCGACATCTCTCTCAATGCGTCATCCTGGGACTCCATCCGAGGATCTTTCTGGAAGCGGACCTTAGGTCCGCGTTCCCCGCGAAGGCGGGGATCCAGTCCAGCGCGCGTTAGCGCGCTTCTCGGCCGGCCTGTCGGTTCTGATTCAGAGTCCTTCGGACGCTCTCCTGTTTTGCGGCTGGACCCCCGCCTTCGCGGGGGACACGGCCGATAGAGCAGTCCAACACAGTCGGATGACTCTGCAGTTTGGAAGAATCTTCAGCCCCCAAATCCCAGCATTTGCGGCTCAGAGTTCATCTCGGCGCTGTGGCGATACTGGGGTCATGTTTGCGCCGCTGATCCTCTCCGTGCTCCTGCCCTTGAACCCGGCTCTGTTCCTAAGAGAGCTGATCTCCTGGTTCATCGGCTGCCTCGCCCGGACGCTGGCGGACGAAGAGACACGGGCCTGGATCAAGGCGAACCCCAAGGACCGCTCTGTCCGCCTCGATCTCCTGGGCTCGCTCATCATGATCGAGGACATGATCGCGGCCCTCACCCATATCCGGGCCCGTCAGATGCTGGGCCACACGCCCAAGCGCAGGCGCAGGAAAGGCCGCCGCCCGAGCTACGCCCTTACCGGCCATGCCCCCTCCCTCGAAGAGATCGAGCGGCGCTTTGAGCGCGCTCTCCAGCGTCTCGACGCGGTCGAGAGACATTCCGCCAACCTGGTCGTGAAGCTGGCCCGCCTCCTGACGAACTCCGTATCGCAGCTTCAGCGCCCGCCGCATCCGGCCGGGCCGTCGTCGACGACGACGACGATTTTTCAGAGGGTGCGACAAAAATCGTCGGCGGCCAGCCCCAGGGCCGGCCAGCGCATCCGCGCGCCGCCTTAGCTGCGGGCTCATCCAGAAAACAAACCCGACCCAGCCCGCAGGCCTTACCTGCGAGAACGAGACGCCATGCCTGAAAAGAAAAAACTACAGCTCGTCTTCGTAGAGCGGGCGCCACGTGTCGCCGTCAAAGACTTCCAGCGGCGAGAAATCGGCCTTGTAGCCCATCTTGTCCGAGTTCTTCACCCAGTAGCCGAGATAGACGTAGGGCAGGCCGAGCTCCGAAGCCAAACGGATGTGGTCGAGCACCATGAAGGCGCCGACGCTGCGCTTGGCGAGCTCGGGCTTGAAGAAGGAGTAGACCATCGACAGTCCATCGCGCAGCACGTCGGTCAGCGCCGCAGCCTGCAGCGAGCCGTCATCGTCTGGCGCAGGCGTGGGGCGGTTGCGGTATTCGAAGACGACGGTGCGCACCGGGCTCGCGTCCACCATGCCGGCATAGTCCCGGATTTCCATCTCGGTCATGCCGCCGCCCGGGTGGCGCTCGTTGAGATAGCGCTTGAGCAGCCGGAACTGTTCGCGGGTTGCACGCGCATGGCATGGGTCGCGCTCGAGCATCGCGTTCTTGGCGAGCACGCGCTTCCAGCGCTTGGTCATCTGGAACGCGGCGACGTCGATGCGGACCGACCGGCAGGCGCCGCACGCCTTGCAGGCGGGGCGGTAGGCGATGGTCTGCGAACGGCGGAAGCCGGAACGTGTGAGGCTGTCATTGAGGTTGACCGCGCCATCGACGGCGAGGTTGGCGAACACCTTGCGCTCCATCTTGCCGGGCAGGTAAGGGCAGGGCTGGGGCGACGTCAGATAGAACTTCATCTTGCGGACAAAGTCCGGCGGGATGATTTCCTTGGTGTCGGCTTCTTTCATCGTGAGTTGAATGTAAGCGGCGTTCGGGCGAGTGCGCCAGCGATAAAACGCTTCAACTGCGATGGGGGTCGGGGTGTGTCCCCCGGAGTTTGTGGACGCCTAGAGCGCATGATCCACAGGCAAAACCGGCGCTTCCCGTATCAGCACGATGCTGATCCGCCGGTTGGCGGGCTGGTCGGGATCGTCCGGATAGAGCGGCTCGGACGCCGCCTTGCCGGTCACCTGGGAGATGCGGTCGTTGTCGACGCCCTGCGCAGCGAGGATGCGGCGGGCGGCAAGGGCGCGGTCGGAGGAAAGGTCCCAGTTGGTGTACCCCGAGCGCGGCGGCGGGGAGGTATCGGTATGGCCGGAAATGCTGATGCGGTTCGGCAGCTGCTCGATCACCTTGGCGACAGTTTCAAGGAGGCGCTGGGTGCGCGGCAGCGGATCGGCGGACGATCCGTTGAACATGGCGCGGCCTTCCTGGTCGACCAGCTGGATGCGCAGGCCTTCCGGCGTTTGATCCATGATGAGGTTCTTCGACAGCTCGGCGAAGTCTGGCATGTCCTGCAGCGCCTGGCGGAGCGAGGCCTCGGCGCTGGCGAACTCGGCGCCCTCGCGATTGGCTATCGCGATCGCGACAGCCTGCGCCGATGCTTCGCCCGCGCCGCTCTGGCCCGAACCATCGCCGCCGCCGCGCGAGTTGCGCTGGCGCGCCTCGGCCTGCTGGTTCTGGATGTTGGGACGGTTGGATCCCGACGCGCGGGCGCCGTCTTCCTGGAAGGCGGTGCCGCCGAGAAGGCCGTCGGAACCCTGCGTCGAGCGGGAGACGCTGGCGGGTGCGAAATAGTCGGCGATGCCGCGTTTTTGTTCCGGGGAGGTGGTGTTGATCAGCCACATCAGCAGGAAGAACGCCATCATCGCGGTCACGAAGTCCGCATAGGCCACTTTCCAGGCGCCGCCATGGTGGCCGCCGCCTATGACCTTCTTTACTTTCTTGATGACGATGGGGCGGTTACTGTTGGCGCTCATGCCGGCTGTCGATCTGTGCTTTAACTTCAACTTCTAGGCAGGATACGGTTAAGGCGGAGTGCATGATTTGATGAATTGGCGGCAGCGTTAATGAGTGGAAACGCCGACAACGACGCGTTCGATGCGAAGGCTTACCGACGGGCGCTGGGAGGCTTTGGCACGGGCGTGGCGCTCATCGCAGCCGACGACGCCCAGGGCCGGTCGCACGGTATGATCATCAATTCGTTGACGTCGGTGTCGCTGCATCCGCCGATCGTGCTGTGGTGCCTCGCCAACACCAGCAACGCCTTTGCGGTGTTCACCGACTGCACGGCGTTTTCCGTGAACATCCTGCGCTCGGAGGACGAGGCGGTGGCCCAGCAGTTCTCGCGCAAGGGCGACAGGATACTGCCGCCCGACCAAATCTGCCGGATGGAGACGGGCGCGCCGGTGCTGGGCGCGGCATTGGCCAGCCTCGACTGCCGCATGCGGCTGCGCCAGCCTATGGGCGACCACGAGGTGATCTACGGCGATGTCGTCGCCTACCGCGCCGAACATGGCGTCGATGCGCTGGGTTTCTTTCGCGGCCAGTATGTGACGCTGAAATCGGGCGAACCAGGCGGTTCGTGAAGCTTGCTTCCGGTCCGGCCTCGCCTGCCTGATCTATCCGCGGAGCGCCGCAGACGCTAAATGAGCCGCAGGCGAATCTTGCTTGGGTTGAGGTCATGGCGAAGTGTGCGTTTCTCGGACTGGGCGTGATGGGCGGGCCGATGGCCCGGCATCTTTCCGCCAAGGGCCATGACGTTTCGGTGTGGAACCGCTCGCCGGAAAAGATCGCTGCGTGGACGGACAAGGGCGGCAAGGGAACGGCGAAATTCCTGCCCGGCGTCGCGGAAGGCGCGGACTTCGTTTTCATGTGCCTCGGTGATGACCCGGATGTCGCCGATGTGTTCGGCAAAATCGAGGGGGCGCTGAAGCCCGGGCAGATCGTCGTGGATCACACCACGGCCTCGGCAGGGTTGGCGCGCGATCTCGCCAAGCGCGCCGGCGCGAAAGGCGCGGCCTTCCTCGATGCGCCAGTGTCGGGCGGGCAGGTAGGCGCGGAGAATGGGCAGTTGACCGTGATGGCCGGCGGCGATGCTGCGGCGTTCGCCAAGGCCGAGCCGGTGATGCGCGCCTACTCCAAGCAGATCACGCTGATCGGCGAGAGCGGAGCGGGGCAGCTCGCCAAATCCGTGAACCAGATCTGCATCGCGGGGATCGTGCAGGGGCTGGCGGAGGGCCTGCATTTCGCGCGCGCCAACGGGCTCGACGAGGCGAAGGTGATCGAGGCGATCTCCAAGGGCGCTGCGCAAAGCTGGCAGATGGAGAATCGCTGGAAGACGATGGTGGAGGGCAAGTTCGACTACGGCTTCGCCGTCGACTGGATGCGCAAGGACCTGCGCATCGCGCTCGATGCGGCGCGCCAGGCCGGCGCCTCGACGCCCCTGACGGCGCTGGTCGACCAGTTCTACGCCGACGTGCAGGCCGAGGGGCATGGGCGGTGGGACACGTCCAGCCTGATCTCGCGGCTCAACCGGAAGCGCTGAGCCGATGGCCGTCTATCTCCACCAGTTCGAGCACGAGCTCGAGGAGAAGTTCGTGACCGCCGGGGGGCCGGGCGGTCAGAACGTTAACAAGGTGGCGAGCGCGGTGCAGCTGCGCTTCAACGTCAAGACATCGCATGCCTTCAACGACGAGCAGAAATGGATGATCCGCCGAGCGCTGGCGACGCGGATCAATGACGAGGGCGAGCTGGTGCTGTTCGTGCAGACGCACCGCAGCCAGGCGCGCAATCGCGAAGAGGCGCGCGAGCGGCTGGTCGAGCTGCTTGAAAAGGCGCTGGTGAAGCCAAAAAAGCGCGTGAAGACCAGGCCGAGCCGGGCGCAGAAGGAAAGGCGTCTGGAGGGCAAGTCCAAGCGGTCCGAAACTAAGAAGAACCGCAGGCGCATCGATAGCGACTGACGGCCGCTCGCTGGCCATGGCGAGCGGCGGCGGACCGGTATCTCGACCAGTTCGGATTCATGCAGGTGAGGGTAAACGCGGCGTTCAGCAAGCTTTCTAGAGTGTGACGCTGAACGGGAAATTCACTGTGCCGGGGAGCGTATATCTTAAGTCGGCTCTCCTAGTCTGGCGCGTGGAGTATAGCCAGTATTGGGTGCGCCATGCGCCGTCTTTTCGGGCGAACAGGTTCGGCCGTCGCTCATGGATTGAGCGGCCAGGTCCGCCGCGACCTGCTGGTGCTCGCGGGATTCCTTGCCGCCGGATACATATTGGCGGTGCAGCTCCATGTGTTCGCGCGGCTGCAAGGCCTGACTGAGCAATACGCCGATCTGCCGCTGAGCGAGGCGTTCGGAGCGTTGTTCCTCGCCGGGCTCGGGCTGACGCTCTATGGCTTCACGCGTTCGGGCCAGACTGTGAAGGAGCTCGGCCGCCGGCTGGAAGCGGAAGACCGCGCCGCCCGCCTTGCCATGCACGACCAGCTTACCGGCCTGCCCAACCGCCGCCACCTGAAAGGCGTGCTGAACTGGCATCTTGGCCAGAGCCGTGATGCGGGCGAGCTGGCCGTGATTGCGGTCAATCTCGACGGCTTCCGGCCGGTGAACGACCTGTACGGCCGTGGCGTTGCGGACGAACTGCTGGCCAGCGTCGGGCAGCTCCTCAACATGCGCGCAGGCGTCGACGGGTTCGTTGCGCGGGTCGAGAGCGACGCGTTCATCGTTGTGCTGCAGAACCGGACCGAAGGGGAATTGATGGACTGGCTTTCGTCGCTGCTGACAGCGATCGAGGCGCCGTTCGTGCTGACGTCACAGGAAATCGCCGTCGGCGCCAGTATTGGCGTCGCCATGGCGCCGGCTGACGGCGATGACGCCGAAACGCTGCTGCATCGCGCCGACCTGGCGTTGCGCAGGGCCAAGGAAAAGACGCGGGGTTACTTCGCCTTCTTCAAGGCGGGCATGGACGAGCGCGTGCACGCGCGCGCGCAGTTCGAGCACGACCTGTGGCTGGCCGTCAGCAATGATGAGATCGAGCCCTGGTTCCTGCCGGTAGCGCGGCTGAACGACAACAAGGTGTGCGGCTACGAGATTGTGGCGCGCTGGCGGCATGCCGAGCGTGGCCTGATCGAGCCCGGCCAGTTCGTGCCTGTGGCCGAAGGCGCGGACCTGGTGGAAGAGTTGACGTTGAACGTGCTGCGCCGGGCCTGCCGCGAAGCGGCCGACTGGTGGGGGGCGCCGCACCTGTCGATCAACATCTCGCCGCTGATGCTGCAGGACGAATTCCTGCCGATCAAGATTCTCAAGATCCTGGACGAGACGGGCTTTGTTGCGGGACGGCTGGAGATCGAGCTGACCGAGACGGCGCTGGGTTCGGACTTCGAGGCGGCGCGGACAATCGTGGCGTCGCTGAAGAACCAGGGCATCAAGATCGTGCTGGACAATTTCGGCACGGGGCATTCTAGCCTTGGCCAGCTCTGGGCGCTGCCGTTCGACAAGCTGAAGATCGATCGGATATTCATCGAAGCGATGATTCAGAGCCGGGAAGCGGGTGTGATGGTTCGGACCATCGCGGCGCTGGCGAAGAACCTCAATATCGGCGTGGTCGCCGAGGGCGTTGAGACGGCGGAGCATGCGGCTGCGCTGATCGACCTCGGCTGCGAGACCGGGCAGGGCGATCTTTATGGCGTTGCGCTTGAAGGCAAATACGCTGCACCGGTGCGCGGGCACAAGCTCATGATCGAAGCGCAGAAGCCCGCGCCGCGGAACGACGAAACCACCGAAAAAGCAATGGAAAAAGCCGGCTAGTTTCCGCCGGCGGACGTCTGGGTCAGCACCGCGCGCAGCTGGCGTGCGAGATCGTCGGGCGCGAGCAGCTTCGGCAGGAAGTTGTTCCCCGGATCAAGCACGCTGTTGTGGACGACGGCGCCCTGCACATCAGCGTCTGCGCGCGCCTACATTCGCAGGCCGATTTCCTTGAGGCGGATTTCGAGGAAGTCCTGTGCGTTTAACGGTTCCGGGTAGCGGTTGGGGCGCTCAGGCGTGATGCAGCCGGGCAAGGTCTTGATCTCGTAGTCTGGATTGAAATGCAGGAAGAAAGGGGTCGAATACCGCGGGAAACGCGAACGCTCCGGCTTCGGATTGACGACCCGGTGGGTGGTGGACGGCAGGACATCGTTGGTCAGGCGCTGCAGCATGTCGCCGACATTGATCACCAGCGATCCAGGCGGCGGGTTGACGCCAAGCCATGTGCCGTTGCGGTGGAGGACTTCCAGGCCGCCTTCTTCGGCCCCCAGAAGGAGCGTGATGACGTTGATGTCTTCGTGCGCGCCGGCGCGGACAGAGCCTTCCGGCGGAGGTTCAATCTGCGGCGGATAGTGCAGCAGACGGAGGATCGAGTTGCCGTCCTGCACCGTGCCGTCGAAGAAGCGGGGTTCAAGTTTCAAGTGCATGGCGATGGCGGAGAGGATTTCGAGGCCGAACTCGTCCAGCGCCTTGAACATGGCGTTGGTCGCTTCCTTCCAGCCAGGCACTTCGGCGACGTAGAGGTTCTCGCCCATGATGCTGGAGAATCTGTGGCCCTTCGGCAGTTCGCGCGCGACGTGCCAGAACTCCTTGAGGTCCTTCGCCTTGGCGCCTTTGGCGACTTCGGTCGCGAAGGGCGTGTAGGCGCGCTGTCCGCCGCCGCCGGGGATGAAATACTTCCGCTTGGTCTCGTCGGGCAGGGCGAAGAACTTCTTGCCGGCCTCGACGCCGCGATCGATCACACCCTGGTCGATGGGGTGCTGGTTTATGACGGCGAAGCCCGTTTCGCGGAAGCTCGCGCCCAGTCTGGCGGCGAACGCTTTCGGATCCTGCTTCCACAGCGTGTACGGGATCGGCTCGAAGAGGCTGGCTGTTGTGGCGGTCATCCTAGTCCCAGCTATTCCGAAAAGTGTTATCGCAGGGCAGTCTGGCGCCGGTCAGGCCGCCCCGCTACACCCCTAGTATATAGTGTAGGAAAGAGAAGCCCATGGCCGACACGCCGCCGCCGATCGAGGTGCACTACTGGCCGACGCCCAACGGGCGGAAAATCACCATAGCGCTTGAGGAAATGGGCCTGCCCTACGCCATCAAGCCGGTGAACATTGGCAAGGGCGAGCAGTTCACGCCGGAATTCCTGGCCATCAGCCCCAACAACCGGATGCCGGCGATCGTCGATCCGCAAGGTCCCGACGGCGAGCCGATCTCCGTCTTCGAAAGCAGCGCAATCCTTCAGTATCTGGCCCGCAAGACCGGCAAGTTCGGCGGCGCGAACGCCCGCGAGCAGGTGGAGGTGGAAAGCTGGCTGGCATGGCAGGTGGCCAATCTCGGCCCGGTGATGGGCCATCACAACCATTTCCGGAACTATGCGCCCAAGGTGGAGCTTGACCCTGAAAAGCTTAAGTATGCGCAGGATCGCTTCTTCAACGAAACAAACCGGCTTTTTGGCGTGCTGGAAGTCCGGCTGCGCGACCGCGAGTTCATCGCCGGGCCAGTGTCGATAGCGGATTTTGCGAGCTGGCCGTGGATCGCGGTCTACAAGAGCCAGGGTCAGAACCTCGAAGACTTCCCCGCGCTCAATCGCTGGTTCGGCCAGTGCCGCGTTCGCCCCGGCTTCGAGAAGGGGCGCAAGGTGGGCGAAGAGTTGCGCGCAACGCCGCTCAACGCCGACAGCAAGGAAGCCGAAGAGGCGCGGAAAATCCTGTTCGGACAGAAGGCGCGCACCTGATGGCGCCCAAGCCCTTCGTGCTGCGGATGCGGCGCGAGTTGGGCAGGATGATCGAGCAGCCTGCTTGGCCTGAAGGCATGCACTGCCGCGCGCTCGGCAAGGACGACGCAAAGGCGGCGCACGCCGTGCTGTCCGCCGGTTTCTGGGAGGGCGGGGGCGGCGCGCCGATGTTCAAGCAATGGTGGTCGCGGCTGCGCAAAGATCCAGAGTTCGATCCAGCGCTGTTCTTTCTTGCGATCGATCGCGAAGGCGTTGCCGGCCTTGCGCAATGCTGGACCAGCGCCTTTGTGAAAGATCTCGCCGTGCATCCGCGCGCGCGGCGTCACGGGATCGGCCGCGCGCTGATGCTCACGGCGTTTCAGGCCTTCGCCGTGCGCGGCGCATTGCATGTGGAGTTGAAAGTGCGCGAAGAGAACCTGGACGCCCAGAGGCTCTACCACGATCTCGGCATGCGCATCGTCGGACGCGAGCCGGGTTGAGTGCGATTACTTGGAGAGATTTGATTCAGACCTCTGAATCCATGTAAACGCAAATAAATCTCGCTTTAGTACAAAAGACCTGCAGTATTAACTACGCTGCAAACCTTGTCCTGTTGAATGATCCCTGACGCCGCTGATGCGGCAGGTGGGTGGAAGACGCTGAAGCCCGAAGAGGCCAGGCGACACTTCTCGAAGTCAAAGGGATGCCAGAATGGCGTACGCGGATATCCAACTTGAGGCGCCCGAAGCGCTGCTTACGAAAGACGCTTCGGCCGACGAGCTCTATCGCATCGGTCTCATCTATTCCGAAGGAATGGATGTCGCGGTCGATCTCGTGGCTGCGCACAAATGGTTCAACCTCGCGGCGACGCGCGGTCACCGCGAAGGCAAGCTGTGCCGCCAGGAAATGGCCGACATGATGTCTGCTGAAGACGTGGTGAAGGCCCAGAAGGCCGCCCGCGAGTGGCTGAAGAAGGCCAACTAGACTTTTCTTCTACCGCAGCTCTGCGCCTGCGAAGACGATTGTCTTTTCCACCAGGACGTCGGTCGAGCTGATCAGCTCTGCTTCCACATCATCCTGCGTAAGAACAAGCGGCACTTCGGTGCAGCCCGCAATCAGCACGTCTGCACCCTGCGCCTCGAGCTTGCGCGCCAGGGTCGCCATTGACCGGCGGACCGTTTCGCCTGTGTCTCCCGCCTTGATGCGGTAAAGCACTTCCATGAAAGTGCGCTGCGAGTCCGGGTTGAGCAGCACGTGCTCGACCCCGGCGAGCTTCAGCTTTTTCTGATAAAGACTTGCGGCCAGGCAGGCGTCTCCCGCCAGCACCCCCGCGCGCGCCGGCCTTAGGTCGGCGACCGCAGCGACCGTTTCGTCGATCATGCTGATGAAGGGGACGGTGATCGCTTCGCGGATCTCGGCTTCGTAGGCGTGCGCCGTGTTGCAGGCCATCACGATGAAATCGGCTCCGGCGCCCTGCAATCCGCGCGCCGATGCGGCGATAGCAGAGGCGGGAGAAGGGCCTCCGCCTCCAGCGAAAACGTTGCGATCGGGGACTTTGGTGTTGTTGTCGATGATGACACGTAGATGATCTTGATCGCGCTGCGCCTTGGTTCTCTTGATAATTCTGTCGAAGAAGTCGAGTGTGGCCGCAGGCCCGAGGCCGCCGATGACGCCGACGGATTTCGTTGTCGCGCTCATCTTGTCTGCAGCACGCTTTGATAGGCGAACAGCGATGGCGCACCGCCGGTGTGGACGAAGAGGATCTTCGAGTTCTGCTTGAAGTGTTTGCGGCGAATGAGGCCGATCAATCCGGCTGCGGCTTTTCCAGTGTAGACTGGATCAAGCAGCACGCCTTCGAGGCGTGCGAACATCTGCACGGCCTCGACCATTTCGTCAGTCGGCAGCGAGTAGCCTGGACCGACCCATTCATCGAGCGCGACGACGCTTTCGCGCGGAGGGGCAGGGAGGCCGGCGAATTTTGCGGCCTCGACCGCCAGCTTGTGGACATTGCCTTCCTGCTCAGCGCGCGGACGACGCACGTTGATGCCGGTGATCGGCACGCCAGCGTTGGCGGCGGTGAAGCCTAAGAGCAGGCCGCTGTGCGTGCCCGCGCTGCCCGAGGCGACGACGAATTCGTCGAAGGCGATGCCGAGATCGAGCGACTGCTGCAGGATCTCGCGCGCGCAGACGACATAGCCCATTGCGCCCAGTGCATTCGATCCGCCGCCGGGGATGATGTATCCCTTGCGGCCGAGCGCTTTCAGCTTCTCTGCTTCGGCCTGCATCGCGGCGTTGAGATCGGCGCCGCCTTCGACAACGGTGAGCGTTTCCGCGCCGAGAAGATCGAACAAGAAGTTGTTGCCTGACGCTTCGTTCCGATAGCTGCCGGGCACGCGCTGCTCCAGCACCAGCCGGCACTTGAGGCCTTCGTGGGCCGCGGCGGCCAGCGTGAGGCGGCAGTGGTTCGACTGCACGGCGCCCACGGTGATGAGCGTATCGGCGCCCTGCGCGAGGGCTTCGGCGACCAGAAATTCCAGCTTGCGAGTCTTGTTGCCGCCGCCGGCAAGGCCGGTGAGGTCGTCGCGCTTGATCCAGATTTCCGGTCCGCCGAGATGCTTCGACAGGCGCTCCAGCTTCTGGATCGGCGTGGCGTACGGCGTGTAGCGGCGACGGGAAAGGGTTTCGAGTTTCATGGCGCCAACCTAGGACGCGCGCGGATCGGGTGGAAGCGAGTTCAGCTAAAGCTTCAATGCCGCTGCAAACCTCGCAAAACCCCGCATAGGCAAGCGCTTTTCGACTTCGAAATATGGCTAACGAGTTCTTAAGCGGCGTGGGGGAAGGCTTGGCCGCTATCGGCTGGGAACTGGCTTTTGAACGTCGAAACCTTCAGTAGACGGGGGCCGAAAGGCGCCCCGGCGTCGCGTACTTCCTCGCGGATTACGAGGTTGCGCCCGAGCCTGGGCTTCGCCGGTACGCTGCTGCAGCTGTGGCGCGCCAAGCTGCTGATGTTCCTTGTGTTCGCACCGATCGCGCTCATCGGCATCGCGGTGACGCTGGTGACGCCGACAAAGTATTCGGCGTCGACGCGGTTGCTGGTGCGTTTGGGCCAGGACTACGCGCTCGATCCGACAGCGGGCGATGCGGCGAGGGGCGCGCCTCCGCAGCAGGAGGAGATGCTTCAGGCAGCGATGGAGTTGGCGCATTCGCCGGTGATCGCGGAGCGGGTGATCAACCGGATCGGACTCAACCGGCTCTATCCGGATCTCGCAGGCCGAAGCCTGCACATCGAGGACGGCAGGATCTATTCCGTTGACCAGAATGCGATCGACCTGTTCGCGAAGGATATTGGCGTGTCGTCTGCGCCGAAGTCGCTGTTCATACGCTTCACCTACGCCCATCGTCAGCCGCAGCTGGCAGCCGATACGCTCAACGCGTTCGTGGCGGAGTATTTGATTTACCGCGGTGAAATTCTCACGGGCAGGGGCGCTTCCGGCCTCAGCGAACAGCGCGGCGTGATCGAGGAGAGACTTAAGGCGGCGGACGAGGCTTTGCAGGACCATCTGGCGCGCAACAGTATCTCCGATTTCGACGCCGAGAACTCCGCCGCCATACGCCTGTTCAGCGAAGTATCCGGCGAGCTATCGAGGGCCGATGCTTCGCTCGGCGAAGCAAATGCGAAGACGCAAGGCCTGAAGCGGCAGATGCAGACGACGCCGAAGACGATCGATCTCTTTGTCGAGACTGGATCGGGGCAGGACGTGCGGCGGACAGGGCCCAATCCCACCTTCCAGGCGCTTGAAGCGGATGAAGCAGCGCAGACCGCCAGCATCGCGGCGTTGGCAGGCAAGTCGCTGGAGCTGACGCAACAGAAGGCGGAGGCCGAACGCCGCCTCGCAGCGTTGGCGAGGCTGGCGCCCGACTATCAGCGCCTCAAGCGTCAGCGCGATGCGCTGGAGGCCTCCGCAAACGCCTTCGCAGCGCGCGAGCAGGGCGAGCGGACGCGCAGCGAGATGGCTTCGCGCGTGGCCAGCGACATCTCGCTCTACGAGACTGCGCGGCCGCCAGTGCGGGAAGATCCGCGCCGGCGCGTGATCGCAGGCGGCTTCGCGCTGTTCGGAGCGTTGCTGGCGCTCACCGTTGGCTTGCTGCGCGTGTGGTCGATCCGGACTTTCCCGACGGCGGGAGCGCTGGAGCGTACGCTGGGCATGCGGGTTCTTGCGTCGGCGGGGGACCGCTGAGGCCATGAAAGATCTACGCGCCGATCTGCAGGACCTCTATCGCTCGCTTGCCAGGCTGCCTGCAGCGAACGGCGGGCGCTGCGTCATGTTCATGTCGGCGCGGTCGGGCGAGGGCGTGTCGTCTGTTGCTTCGTCTTTTGCCCTGATCGCGGCGGAGCAGGCCAGCAAGCCGGTGTGGCTGGTCGATCTCGACCTCAAGCGCAACTACCTGTTCAGCTCTTTCGCGGTCGGACCGTTCGCAGAGGCCTTCGGCGGCGTGGGGCCGCCATACTCCGCCATGCTGAAAACACAGCCTTTCTTCTCGATCGAGCCGGGCGATGAGAGAGAATGGGCCGGTCGCGGCCTGTTCACCGCGCATCGCGTGGGCCAAACGCGCCTGATGGTCTCGCAGTTCGATGCGTCCCGCCTCACGCCGGGTCAAAGCATCCGCATCCGGACGCGGCCGATCTATTGGAAAGCGCTACGGTCCGCGACGGACTGGGCGGTGGTCGATGCACCCGCTCAAGAGCTGGCAGGCGCCGGACTCGCGGTTGCCTCGCAGATGGACCGCGTTGTCATCGTCGTTCGCGCCGACGGAACCTCGTCCGGCGATGTCGAGGCGCTTCGCCGCGAGATCGAGGCGCATGGCGGCCGCGTCGGGGGCGTCGTGCTCAACCGCATGAAGCGCGGCGCGCGGATGATCGACCGCCTGGCGTCGTGAACGCAACCTTACCCGGCCTGAACAACGTTATCGTTTGAGCAAGAAGTGTGACAGGCGCCGTTCAGGGCGAATGCGTAAGCTGCATCTTGACGCGAGATGCCGCGGCAAGTTCATGCAGTCGTTGCGCCAGCCGCTTAATCCATCACTCCCGAAAGGACCGCGCCGAGCGTCGGCGCCGCGAGAACCGCGCCGGCATCGACCGCGCGCTTCGCCAGCTCCTCGATCATGAAGTCCGGCGCGCCATAGGGCGAGGGCGAAGAGCTTACGTCGTGCGTGAAGAAGAAAAGCCAGCCCTTTGTCTCGATGCAGGTTTTGAGCATCGCAAGCGCGCGGCGGCGGCTTGTGGCCGTCGGCGTCAGCTCGACGGCGCGAAGCTGGCTGCGATCGGCCTCGCCGGTGTTGACGCCGGGCAGGACGCCGCGGCCGGTGGCGAATACGTCGCCGATCCAGCGTTTGGCCGCGTAGGTGGTCTCGCCATGCGGATAGGCGAAGGCGGAGACGGTGGCGCTGTGGCCGGCTTCCGAGAGCGCCACGAGATTTTCGCCGATGTCGCGCTCGACCATCGACAGGTTGTGCTTGGCGCAGTCGAGGTGGGTGTGCGAGTGGGCCCCGATCTCGTGCCCGCGCGCGTGTAGATCGGTAAGCGTCGCCGCGTCGAACATCTCGCCCATCACCGGGCTGCGCAATCCCATCAGTGAAGTGCAGGCATAAAAGCCCGCGCGACCGCCCTGTTTTTCCACGATATCGGCGCCCGTCAGCGCCGACTTCGGAAAGTCGTCAAAGGTGAAGCTGACCACCGGCCGGTCAGGCGCCACCAGCGCACGGGCAGCGCGGCGGAGCTGCACGATGTGGCGATGCAGCTTTGCAGGAGGCGAATGCGAGGGCGTGTAGGTCCACTGCTGCTGCGCCATCAGAGCGCCTCCGCGTACAGGAGCGCGCGCCATGCCTTCAGGCAGCGGCCGCGCAGGGCGACCGGAAGGAGAGGCGATCTCGCAAGAAGCCGCGTGAGCACCCTGAAAACAGGGCGGAAAGGCACGCCGCGGCAGGCCTTGGCCGCCCGATAGAGCGGCATGTCTGCGGCGGCGTCTGGGTGGCGCTCCGCCATCCGCGCGAAGTTGGCGCCGGAGTGCGCGTACTTGGCGATCAGCGACTTGTCGTCGTCGAGGCCGAGGTGAGTTGCGGTGTTGTCGATGTGGAAGACAGGGAACTGCTTCTGAACAGTCAGGCCCCAGTCCGTATCTTCCCAGCCCCATCCGGCGAAGCTTTCGTCGAACGGACAAGCCTCGAGCACCGACTTGTGGACCAGGAGGTTGGACGGGAAGACGTAACGGCCCGGCGTCTGGTTGCGGCGTTCGGCGTTGAAGCATTCCGACGTGCGCGACTGCCAGCGATGCAGGGCGAACTTCCGGCTCGCCGGCGCAAAGCGCAACGAGACGCCGCCCACGACCGCCGCGGGGACGACGGCGGGAAGCTCCAGGCGGTCCGCTGCATCGAGATAGGTCTCGATGAAATCAGGGCTCTCGGGCGACATGTCGGCGTCGAGGAGAAGCACCCAGGTCGAGCGGGCGTGGGCCACGGCGGCGTTGCGCGCGGCGGCGCGGCCGCGGTTCTGCCAGGCGGAGACGATGCGGACGGCGGCGCGGACGGCGCCGGCGCTCTGTTCCATCTTCGCCAGGAGAGCGTGGTCCTCCGCGCCGTCGTCATAGACGATGATCTCGGCGAGCGCGGAGGACTTGCAGCGTGACAGGGCGTCGATCAGGTCCGAGCAGTCATAGCGATAGGTCGGGATCGCAATCGAGAGGCGCGGAGCGGCGCCGGCCCAATAGACGTTGTCGTGCAGCGTCTCGAAGTTCTCGAGCTTCGCGTCCTTGCGGAGGATGAGTTTGGCGGCGTGCATGGCGATCACCTATGGCGGCTCTGTCCGGCCAGCAGGACGCGCGGCACGGTGAGCAGGACGATCCAGGCGTCGAACCACATGGAGGCGCGGCTGACGTAATGCATGTCGAGGGCGACCCGCCGGCGCACTTCCTCGGCCGCATGCGCGGCGCCGGGGGCGCTGTTGACCTGCGCCCAACCGGTCATGCCGGGCTTCATGCGGTGGCGGTGAGCGTAGTCGCGTAGGGCGCGGTGGACCTCGAAGTCGCGAGCGGTCATGTCGACGGCGTGCGGCCGCGGGCCGACGATCGACAGGTCCCCCTTGAGCACGTTGATGAGTTGCGGCAGCTCGTCGAGGCCGGCGGCGCGCAGCCAGCGGCCGGCGCGGGTGACGCTGCCGTCCTGCGCGGTGCGGAAATGCCAGGCGTCGATGATCTCGTTGTTGAAGCCGTAGCGCTTGTGGCGGACGAGCGTCGGCCCGCGGCTGTCGAGTTTGACCAGCAGGGCGACGGTCGCGAGAACGGGCGCCAGCACGATCAGCGAAATCGTTCCGACCACGACATCGAAGGCGCGCTTCAGGATCGCGCGGTGAACATCTTTCGGCGCGCCCGAGATGTAGGCGGCCGGAGCGTCGACGACGCTGGCCAGCGAAGTCTGCTCGGGATTGAAGCCGTCGAGGTCGAGAACGAGGATGATCTCGTGCGGCAGGTTGCGCAGGCGGTTGACCAGGTCGCGCACGCGCTGCTGCGCGGTGGACGTGACGGTGATGACGATGCGGTCGACCTCCGGCAGGCGCTCCCAGGCGAGCAGATCGTCGATGCCGCCCAGGAATGGCGTGTCGCCCATCAGCGTCACGGATGCCTTGTCGGCGCGATCGTCGAAATAGCCGATGATGTTGAGGTCGCACTCGCGCACATTGCGCGAGACGATGCGGGCGGCCGCCTGCGTCGCGCCGACGATGACAACGTTGTCGGAGAGAAGCCCGTTGCGCATCGCCGCGCGGAGGAAGTTGAGCAAGTTGGCGTGCAGAGCGACGACAGCGAGGGCGTTCGCCGCTGCGAGGCGCTCGAACAGTGCGAGGTTCGCGGATCCAGCCACAAAGGCGATCAGTGCGAGGCTTCCCATAATGGCGGATGCGCCGAGTGCGGTGCGCAGCAGATGGCCGGTCAGCGACTCATCGTAACGCAAGCGATAGCCGCCGGCGATCGAGACGCCGGCGACAATGGCAGGCGGCATGAGAAGGAATGGCAGCGCGGCGCCGAGCGGCGTAAGCCAGATGTCGATGCCGGCCGAGAGGCACAGCCCGCTGGTGATCAGCAGGACGACGATCGCGTCGACGGCGCGCGCGAGGCCGCGGACTGCACCGCGGTGAAGAAGGCGGCGGCGCTTGGCGTTGGCTGGCGGTGACGTTGGAGCGATTGCCGCCGGCGCGTTGCGCGCTGGAGCATCGGAAGTGTCAGCCCAGGCAAGGCGTTCAGCGCGCATGTCGGATCCGCATTTGGGCAGGTCCGACGAAGCTAGGCGTGCTAGGTCAAATTCAGCTTCAGGAGATCGGTGAAATTCAATCGATCGGCGCCGCCTGGCGGCCGTTTTCCAGCGATTTCCTGCCTGTCCGGCTCCGCGGAATGAAAGGCGTGGCCGGCGCGCGTGCGCCAGACGTCCTTGCAATCAGGAGGAAGCAGTCGCGAACAGCGAGCGTCTGGGCGCTTAGCCACATGGAGGTTGCGAGTTGCCGTCCGGCTCGCAGAGCCGCCGCAGGAGTCGCGCCGACAGCTCCAGCGAAGCTTTGAGTGAGCAGTCCAAGCGCTTCAGTCGCCAACGGACTTGCCCCACTCATGGCATTCAGGTGGAAGGCCGCGCCTTCCTGCAGCAGCTCCGCCGGTTTGCATGAGGAAGGCTGCGATCGGCGTCGCGAAGGCGCGCGTGGATTGACGCACGATGCCTCATGGCGCTGGTGTTGGCTCGGAGCAAGAGCGCTTCGATATTGCACATAAAGATGGCTGCTTCGTCCGCCTCGGTCTGAGTGATGTTGTTCGTGCGGACTTCGAACTGACGCATGGCTTCGAAGCCGCGTGGATGGGCGGCCCATCAGTGGCTTGGTCAGGAGTCCCGATGCCGTGAGTGCGCCGGTTCGCGCGCAGTGAGCTCCCGCCGTTTCGAGCTGGAATTGTGCTGCGCCGGCGCGCCAAGCGATTGTCGCCTGTGGTTTTCGACGGGCCAGCGTGCAGCCTTTCGCGCTCCGCCTCGGCTTCGACCGCCATGAGCTCCAGCGACAGCGCAGGCGCCCTCGATCAGCCAGAGGATTGCGCCGCCGAGGGCAGCATCTGCAATGATCGCGGCGATGGACGATCGAAGCGTAAGGCGAGTTTCGGCATCTCGCTTTGTCCGGCGGCCGGACCGGATTCGGCGCCCCCTGCCGCTCCCCTGCCGCTCTCCTCACATGGCTGCGTCGGGAGGGGAGCGCTCGTGCACGGCGCAAGCGCGGCATGTCGGGCGCAATCTAGGGTTGTTGATCGGGTTTTCGATGAAAACGAAAAACGCCCCGGCCTAGGCCGGGGCGTTTGTAGTTTGGTTCGAGCGATCCGGCGCGATCAGCCGGCTTTTACGCGGTTCGGATAGTCGATCAGGCAACCATCGGTCATGGCGTGGCTGGCCGGAACGGCCTTGCCGGCGAGGATGGCGTCGATCGCATCGGCGACGTAAGCATTGTCCGCCTTAGCCTTGGCGCGGCCATAGGTCAGCCGGTCGCTGATCGGTCCATGATAGAGGATCTTCCACGTCTTGGGCTGGATCACGAAGGCCTCCGCCGTGCGCGTGACGCCGAGCGGCTCGGACACTTTCTGTCCTTCATCCTTCAGGATCGGCATCTTGATCTCGAAGTTCGCAGCCTCGGACGCGATCATCTCGCGGGTATCCTGGTTGTTGGCGTTGAGCATCAGGAATTTGACGCCCTTGGCTTCATACGCGGCCTGGAGATCCTTCAGGTCCGGCGTGAGCTGCTGGACGATGGGGCATCCGACGCCCTGCATGACCATCACGATCGCCTTGGCGCCGGTCATCTTGTAGAGTTCGTGGGGCGCGCCGTTCTGGTCGCTCAGCGTGAAGTTGGCCAGCGTCGCGGGCGTTGAGGACTCAGCCTTGGCCTGCTGGGCCTGCTTGGCCTGAGGGGCCGCTTCAGCCGTGGTTTCCTTGGAGCAGCCGGTGACGGCGGCAAAGGTCAGGGCCGCCATAGCCGTGGCGGCGATCCGGGTGGTGTGGGGCCTGGAGAACATGGGAGAGATGTCCTTGGTCGTTTGTTTTATGCCCCGCAGGGAACAGTCCAAGCGGGAATAGGCGGAGTTATCCCGGAAAGCCCTGACAGCGTCAAACGCGTGGGCCAGCCGCGCACCGGATTGTGTTCCCGCTTGAACTGAGCGGATTTGAGCTGGATCAAACGAAAACAGGCGGCCCGAAGGCCGCCTGTTCCCGTACTTTGACCGCTTGTGAAGGCCTAGAAGGTCTTCTTGATGCCGATCTCGAACGTGCGGCCCAGCGGGTTGCCGAGACGCGGATCGTAGCCGAGCTCTTCTTGAGCCGGGGGCGGATCCTTGTCGGTGATGTTGTTGACGCTTGCGGTAAGACGCATCGTTTCGGTGATGTCGAAGAGGTAGGTCAGGTCGTAGGTGAGCCACTCTTCGCCGGTCTCGCCATACTGGATGCCGGCGCGTTCATCCGTCACGGCGCTGACAAAGTTCGCGCCGAGGCGGAAGTTGTGCGAGTCCATCTTGTAGTTTGCCGAGAAGTTGGCGCGCCATTCCGGGGCGGCCGACGCGACGGTTGCAAAGTTCAGCGTGCCGAGGCGGTCATCGCCGGTGCTCACGACCACGCCGTCGAGCGACGTCGGACCCGTGAGCAGTTCGGTGACCTGTGTTGCCGTGAGATTGAGGGTAAGATCGCCTGGGCCGACCGGCATCTCGTAAGTGACCTGATAGTCGATGCCGTTCGTCGTCTGGCCCGGGCCGTTGCCGAACACCGTCGATATCGAGGAGAACGAGTTCTGGTTGGCGCCGAGGCCGATTGAGCAGCCTGCGTTGAACGTCACCCGCCTAATCAGCGGCTGGACATTGGGATCGCAGGTCGTGATCGTCGGGCCGCCGTTCGTAACAAGAACGGGACCGTTGTAAACGAGCGCGAGGATCTGGTTGGGATCGGCGAGCTGCCCGATCTCGTCTTCCGTCTCGATGTTGAAGTAGTCGATGATGAAGCGGAAGTCGTGCTCGGGGGCAAAGCCCTGCGACTGCCAGATGGCGCCCACATTCCAGGCCGTTGCCGTTTCCGGAACGAGGCTGGAGTCGGTGATGAACTGGGCGCCGAGCCAGTTGCCGCCGGCCAGCGTGTAGCTGCGGACGGCGTTGTTGATTTCTCCCGGGATGACGCCGACCGGCGGAGCCTGGTAGTTGGTGCCGTACGACCCGCGCAGCGACAGCGGTCCGAACACGTCCCATTTGCCGGACACCTTGTACACCGTGGCGCCGAGGCCGCCGGAGAACTCCTCGCGGCGAACGGCTGCCTGGAAGTTCAGGGTGTCGAGCAGCGGAATCTGCAACTCGCCGAAGAGCGAGTATTGCTGCTGGTCGTTGTAGTCGGGCGGGTTGATGCCGAAGAACACGAACGGCCCCGGGTTGTCGGGCGTGCAGCCGCGGAACAGCGGATCGGTGGTCGGCCGGGGCGTTTGTGGCACAGCCGGGCTGCCGCCCGTGGTGCTGGTGGGCCAGTCGCACTGGAGATTGCCGTTGTACAGCGGGCTGTTCACAACCTCGCGCAGCTCAAGCTGCCGCACTTGTCCGCCAAGCGCCCAACCGACTTCGCCGCCGGGCAGATTGATGCCCGACATGCCGTTGAACACCAGGTCGGCCGTCAGGCTGCTGTTGATGTCCTCGGACGCGCGATCGTCGAACAGCCAGCGCGCCAGCTCGAGCGAGTTCTCCTGGCCGGCAACGTATTGCGGGTTGGTAAGGCCGCGTTCGGGCTGGTTCGGGAAGTTGGTGGCGAAGGGGTTCCACCACTGGCACGCGCCTTTGCCTGCCGCCGCTGGGTTCTGCGTGCCGAAGCGCGCAGGATCGAGGTCGGGGGCGCTGCAGGCCGGTCCGCCGAAGCCGTTGAGGGCCTCCTGCAGGCGGAAGCCGAGAATGTCCGCGGCGTCAGCATAGCTGATCGACTGGTTGTAAGTCAGCGCGGCGTCGTAGCCGACCTCCTTGAATATACCGGCCCAGTCGCCCAACACGCCCTTGAGGCCGGCGGACACGCGCCACACCTGGTTGTCGATCTTCGAAGGCACGCCATAGCCGTTGCCTTGGCCGAACACCGGGTTCCCGCCATGCGCGAACGCCCGGTAGGTCGTCGGCGTGAAGCCTTGTGCTCCGGCCGGTGCGCCGGTGCGGGCCGCGAAAGCTGCCGCAAACGGGTTGGTGATCGGGACATAGAACTGGTTGACCGCTCCGGTCGCCATGGCTGGACCGCGGATGACAGGCTGGGCCGGCGATCCGAACACCTGCGGCGACAGCACCTGACCGTACGACGCCTCGAAATGGAAATCCATATTGTCGCTGACCGCAGTGTTCAGCTGCGCATAGCCACGGAAGATGTCGTTCTCTTCGACGAGGTTGTAGTATGAGATATAGTTATAGTTGCACGTGAACGTGTTGACGTAGAAGCCGCCCACCGCCGCACAGCTAGCGGGGCTGAAGTCGGAGATCGGGGCTGCAAGCGCTGTCCCGAATTCGTTGGCGAGCGTCGGGGTGGGCGGCAATGCACCGCGCGGCGTCCAGCCGGCGAGGTTGGTCAACGTCGACCACGGGGCCGGGTTCACCAGGAAGTTGAAAGAGGCGGTCGCGAAGTCGCGATCCTCGGTTTCGAGACGGGAGCGGTGCTCCCATTCGGCCGACCACATGAAGTTGGTGTCGCCCTCGCCGACGCCGCCGAGCAGGCTGACGCTGTAATCGCCATCAGATCCGTCGATGTATTTATAGCTGGCCCGGGCCTCGAGGCCGGTGAAATTGTCGCGCGTTATGAAGTTGACGACGCCGCCGGTGGCGTCTGCGCCGTAGATGACCGCGGCGCCGTCTTTCAGGACTTCGGTGCGCGCCAAGGCGGCCGCGGGGATGTTCGACGTGTTCTCGCTTCCGCGGCGGCCGTTCAGCAGCGTCAGCGTCTTGTCTGCGCCCAGGCCGCGAAGGTTGAAGTTCACGGAGCCGGTGAGGGCTGCGCCGGAGAAGTAGTAGGCCTCGCCCGTTGTCGGGCCGGCGATCGTCAGGGTCTTGGCGAATTCAAGAGCAGTGGGCGCACCCTGTTCTTCCAGCTCTGCGGCTGAGAAAACTTCGACCGGGAGAGCTGCGGCTTCCGAAGAGCCCGCGATAAACGAGCCGGTGATGACGACCCGATCTTGTGGGGTCTGTTCCGCCGCGGCCTGCGGCGCTGCTTGATCGACCTGTGGCGCGGGCGCCGCTTCTTGCGCAAAGACAGGTAGCGCCCCGCCCAAGCCAACCAGAATCGCAGCGCTCGAAGCGCCGCGGAGCGTGAACTTCATAGTGTAGCCTCCCCGTACGAGTCTGTATCGACTCTCTTTGTGTTTTCAGTCTTGAACAGAATGCGACGTCACGTCAATGACACGGAAGACATGATGGTGGTGGAATCGCCATCCGAGGCCGGTTGGCGGCAATTACCTGCCTTCCGACCCCGGAAAGTTCAGAGCCCAATTTCTCTAAAGCGGGTAGTTTCCATCCCGTGAAAGCGGGGGGCAAGGCAAAAATTTGCCTCTCAGGCGAAGCCAGTGGCGCGAATGCCTCAGCGGCCAAACAGTCGCAAATCCGTGCAGGCTTCATAAGAAAGCAAACGAGCGGCTCGCGAGAAAGCCGGGCGCCCAATGCGTTCGCTCTGGCGGTCTTCCTAGAGCTTCTTGGTTGCCGCACGTTCGAAGATGCGGTCACGAGGATCGCCGACGCTCGGATGGCGACCAAGGCTTTGCTGATAGGACTTCTTATTCTTTTCCAGCAGGTTGATTACCCAAGCCCGCAGTTCAAAGTCTTGCCGGAATGTCGCCGAATAGATGTAGCTCAGGTCGAACAGCGGGAGTCTTTCGAAGTGCGAGCCTGCTCGCGATGTGCGAGCCTGCTCGCTGAGCTCGTCTGGCGTTGCGTCGTCCGAGCGCCGAGCGAAGCTGTGCGAATGAAAACCCGGGTCGCGTGCCTTGGTTTGACGCCGCCGGGCTTTCGCGGCCTAACTCGCCGAGGAAAGGAATCGCGGGCCGGAACCGATGCTGGAGTTGAGGGGTGTTTCCCGGCGCGTCGATGGCGCTGCACATCTCCTCGATGTGTCGCTGAGCCTTTCGCGCGGCAGTCTCAACGTGCTGCTGGGGCCGACGCTGGCCGGCAAGACCAGCTTGATGAGGATCATGGCCGGCCTCGACAGACCCAGCGACGGCTCGGTTTGGTTCGACGGCAAGGACGTTACGCCGACGCCTGTAGCTAAGCGCAATGTCGCGATGGTCTACCAGCAATTCATCAACTACCCCGGCTGGAGCGTGCGCGACAACATCGCTTCGCCGCTGAAGGTCAAACGCACGCCCAAGGCCAAGATCAAGGAAGAGGTGGCGCGCGTCGCGAGCCTGCTCCGCCTCGAGCGCTATCTCGATCGCAAGCCGCTGGAGCTTTCAGGCGGACAGCAGCAGCGTGTGGCGCTGGCGCGGGCGTTGGTGAAAAAGGCTGACCTCGTCCTGCTCGACGAACCGCTCGCCAACCTCGACTACAAGCTGCGAGAGGAGCTGCGCACAGAACTGCCCAAGCTGTTCGCGGACTCGAATTCGGTTGTCGTCTATGCAACGACAGATCCGACGGAAGCTCTGCTGCTGGGCGGCGCAACGGCGACGATGAGTGAGGGGCGGATCACTCAGATCGGCCCGACGCTGGAGGTTTATCGCCGGCCGCGCGATCTCATCACGGCCAGGACGTTTTCGGATCCGCCGCTCAACACCGTGGGGGTGGAAAGCGTCGGCGCGAAGCATGCGCCCGCCAGCGCGGCGACACTGGGATTCCGGTCACATCACCTGAAGCCGGGCGTGGGCGGCCCGCGGGCGCAAAGGTTCACCGTCGCCGTGATCTCGACCGAGATCACCGGTTCGGAAAGCTTCGTCCACGTATCATTCGGAACGGAGCGCTGGGTGATGCTGGCGCACGGCGTGCACGTCTATCCGCCGGGCGAGCAGCTCGAGGCGCATGTCGAGCCTGAGCATCTGATGGCGTTCGACGCCTCTGGCCGCTCGCTCGGTCCCGTGCTGAGCGAGGCGACGTAGTATGGCGCGCATCGACCTCGCCAATATCCGCCATGCTTATGGGCCGTTGCCTGCCAGCGACAAGGACTACGCGCTGCGACATGTGAATCAGGCGTTCGACAACGGCGGCGCCTATGCGCTGCTGGGGCCTTCGGGCTGCGGCAAGACTTCGCTGCTCAACATCATCTCAGGCCTGGTCGCACCGACGCAGGGCCGCGTGCGGATCGACGGCGAGGACGTGACCGGGCTGCCGACCGAAAAACGCAACATAGCGCAGGTGTTCCAGTTTCCCGTGATCTACGACTCGATGACCGTGCGCGAGAATCTCGCTTTCCCGCTGCGCAATCGCGGCGTGAAGAAGGACGCTGCCAACAAGCGCGTCGACGAAGTGCTGGAGATGATCGGCCTCAAGACCCAGGCCGGGCGCCGCGCGCGCGGCCTGTCTGCTGACGAGAAGCAGAAGATCTCGCTGGGGCGCGGGCTGGTGCGCTCGGACGTCAGCGCCATCCTGTTCGACGAGCCGCTCACCGTGATCGACCCGCAGATGAAGTGGGAGTTGCGCGCGCAGCTGCAAGGACCTGCACAAGCGCTTTGGCTACACCATGATTTACGTCACGCATGACCAGACCGAAGCGCTGACCTTCGCCGACACTGTCGTGGTGATGTACGAGGGGCAGATCGTGCAGGTCGGAACGCCCGCCGAGCTGTTCGAGAAGCCGAGCCACACCTTCGTCGGATACTTCATCGGCTCGCCGGGCATGAACCTGATCCCCACAAAGCTTGAGGGCGGCAATGTCCGCGTCGGCGAATATATCGCGCCCCTTCCCCTGATCCCGAAATTCAGGGGAACGCCCAAGCTCGAGCTTGGCGTGCGGCCGGAATTCATTCGCATCGGCGCAGAAGGCATTCCTGCCAGGATCGAACGCGTTGAAGACGCCGGCCGGCTGCAGATCGTGCATACCATAGCGGAGGGCCATGCGATCGTTGCGGTGCTGCGCGAGGGCGAGGTCATTCCCGCCGATCCGCACATCACTATCGATCCAAAGGGGCTGAACCTCTACGCCGATAGCTGGCGCGTCGAGCTTGGCGGTGCTGTCGTGGAGGCCGCATCGTGAAGCCCACGAACCAGAAAGCGTGGCTGCTCGTCCTTCCGGTGCTCGTGCTGGTTGCGATCTCGGCGATTATCCCGCTGATGACCGTGGTCAACTATTCGGTGCAGGACACGTTCGGGAACAACCAGTTCTTCTGGGCAGGCACGGCCTGGTATGAGCAGGTGCTGCATTCGGAGCGGTTTTGGAATGCGCTGCTGCGCAACCTGATTTTCTCCGGCATCATTCTAGCAATCGAGATTCCGCTCGGCGTTTTCGTGGCGCTGCACATGCCGCGCAAGGGCTGGGGCGTGCCGGTGTGTCTGGTGCTGATGGCGCTGCCGCTGCTGATCCCATGGAATGTCGTCGGCACCATCTGGCAGGTGTTCGGCAGGGTGGATATCGGGCTCCTCGGCGCCGCGTTGAAGGGCATGCGAGTCGACTACAACTACGTGCAGGATCCCACCGACGCGTGGGCGACGCTGATCGTGATGGACGTCTGGCACTGGACCAGCCTCGTGGCCCTGCTCGCCTATGCCGGCCTTGTTTCGATTCCGGACGCTTACTATCAGGCCGCTCGCATTGACGGAGCATCGGGCTGGGCGGTGTTCCGGCACATCCAGCTGCCCAAGTTGACGCGCGTGCTCACCATCGCGGTGCTGCTGCGATTCATGGACTCGTTTACGATTTACACCGAGCCGTTCGTGGTCACAGGCGGAGGGCCGGGCAACTCGACCACATTCGTCTCGATCGACCTCGTGCAGCAGGCGACAGGAAGCTTCGACCTTGGCCCTGCAGCGGCGATGTCGATCATCTACTTCTTGATCATCCTTGCTTTCTCGTGGGTGTTCTATGCGGTGATGACGCGCGAGGATGTGGCGACGAAGCCGGAGGGCGCGCCATGAAGCGTGTACGCCTCTCCTGGATCGTGCCCACGATCTACATAGTGTTCCTGATGCTGCCGATCTATTGGCTCATCAACATGAGCTTCAAGACCAACACCGAGATCACTTCCGGCTTCTCGCTCTGGCCGCAACAGCCGACCCTGCGCAACTACACCGTGATCTTCACGGATCCGAGCTGGTATTCCGGCTATATCAACTCGATCATCTACGTCGTGCTCAACACGGTGATCTCGGTCGCGGCCGCCTTGCCCGCCGCCTATGCATTTTCGCGCTACCGGTTCTTTGGCGACAAGCATCTGTTCTTCTGGCTGCTGACAAACCGGATGGCGCCAGCTGCCGTGTTCGCGCTTCCTTTCTTCCAGCTCTATTCGGCGTTCGGCCTGATCGACACGCACATCGCCGTGGCGCTGGCGCACAGCCTGTTCAACGTGCCGCTGGCGGTCTGGATTCTCGAAGGCTTCATGAGCGGCGTGCCGCGCGAGATCGACGAGACAGCTTACGTCGACGGCCATTCATTCCCCAGCTTCTTCGCGCGCATCTTCATGCCGTTGATCGCCTCGGGCATCGGCGTCGCCGCGTTCTTCTGCTTCATGTTCTCGTGGGTCGAGCTGCTGATCGCGCGGACGCTGACCACCACGACCGCAAAGCCGATCGCCGCTATCATGACGCGTACGGTCTCTGCTTCGGGCATGGACTGGGGCGTGCTGGCGGCGGCTGGGGTCCTGACCCTCATTCCAGGGGCGATCGTGATCTGGTTTGTGCGCAACTACATCGCCAAGGGCTTTGCGCTCGGGAGGGTGTGAAGCGTCATGGCCACGCTGGCCGACATTCGTCGCGCTGCGCTGGCCTTGCCGGGCGCCGTGGAGCTCGATTCGCATGGCGGCGCCTGGTTCAACGTCGGGAAGAAGACGTTCGTGCTCTACTGGGCGCAGGACGAGCGCTGGATCTTCAAGCTGCCCAAGCCGCGGCAGGAGCTTCTCTTCGAGGCGCGTCCCGACGTCTTCAAGCCGTTCCGCGCCGGGGCGATGGTCTGGAGTTATGTGGCGATCGAGGAGTTGACGCGTGCGGAGGTTGCCAGCCTCGTGACGGATGCATGGACAACCATCGTACCGAAGAAGGTCGCACGCGTTCATCTGGGCAAGGACGGCTGATTTTGCGAGGCAGCGCGGCCGTGTAGCGCTACGGGTTATGATGCGCGTCCAAATCTGCTATTCTGCCTCGGTTACCGCCCTGACGGCATAAGGGGTGGGACGCAGATACGAGTGAAACGCAGCAAAAGAGCCAGGAGATCAAGATGGCCAACGCATACACCTCCCCTGAAGCCGCCAATGTCGAGAAACGGCGGATGGGTCAGAGGCTGACCCTCATCGGCGCCGTCCTTGCGGGCGGCGGCATTCTCGGAATCGTCCTTGCAACCGTGCTCAAGATCACCTGGATCCTGAGCTTCCTCGGCGGCGCGATCGGCGGGTTGGCGTGGCTGGCCGTGCTCGTCGGCGGCGGCCTGTTCGTCTACGGCTTCCTCCAGATCAAGTCAGCGCGCGGAAACGGCGTGTGACGACACCGGCGTCGAACGTTGAACACGACAAGGCCAGGCGCCAGATGATGACCGGCGTCATGCTTGTCATGGGCTCCTGCGTGTTCGGCGGCCTGTTGGCTGTGGTGCTGATGGCGATTGATCAGCGCACGGGCGCCGGCGCAGTCGCGGTAGTCGCCGGCATCGGCATCCTGGTCGGCGTCGGCGTGCAGGTAGGCGGCTTCCGCAAGCTGAAGGCCGCAACCCAGGAGAGCGGGAAATGATTCCGGGCGGGCAGTCCGTTCTGGTTGGCGCGCTGCTCATTGCGGCAGCCGCGATGTCGAAGCTTCCCGCCGATGCCTGCGTCAGCGGCTCGAGCGCTGACCTGGCGGATGCGATCAAAGGGTCCATCGCCGGGCTGCTTGGCGGGGCTGGAGCGATCGCGATTGTCGCCGGCGCCGCTTTGGCGTCGCTCGGCTGGATCGAGGCCCGGAAATGAACTTCTCGTGGATGGCCTGGACGCTGCCAACCGCGCTGTTCTTCGTCGGCATCGCCGCGCTCCTCGTCGGCATGGGTTTCGTTACGAAGTACGCTGTACGCAACGAACCCCGCGTCGGCGTGCTGGGCATCGCCACCCAGCGGGGAGACCGGCTGTTCCTCTCCCTCCTCGGCTCCGCCTTCATCCATCTTGCGTGGATCGGTCTTGTCCCAGCCGCCTGGCCGCTGTGGATAGCCACCCTGGCATCGCTAGTTTACGCGGCGCTCGTTTTCCGATTTGCTTGATTCAGAGATTCCGGGGCCGCTGAGTACCCGGCAAGGGAGGATTTCCATGCGTCGTTCAAGGATGCGCTCGCGCGCGCTGATGCTGGCCTGTGCGTCGGTGCTGGCGCTGGGCGCGGCAGCGTGCGGTCCATCGAAGGACCAGCAGGCGACCAGCCAGGTCGACGCCAACCGCGCCGCCAATCCCAACGCCGCCGCGGCCATCAAGGCCTTCCTCGATACCGAGATCGCAGGTCTCTCCACCCTCGATCGCCCGGCGCAGGAGGCTGAACTTAACTGGTACGCCGCCGCCGCAGCTCCGTATCAGGGCATGGAGATCAAGGTCGTCTCCGAGACCATCGCCACGCACGAGTATGAATCGAAAGTGCTTGCCCCGGCCTTCACCGCGATCACCGGCATCAAGGTCACGCACGACCTCATCGGCGAAGGCGATGTCGTCGAAAAGCTGCAGACGCAGATGCAGTCGGGCGAGAACATCTACGACGCCTACGTCAACGACTCGGACCTGATCGGCACGCACTGGCGCTACCAGCAGGTGCGCAACCTGACTGACTGGATGGCTGGCGAAGGCAAGGACGTAACGAGTCCGACGCTCGACCTTCCCGATTTCATCGGCGCGAGCTTCACGACCGGTCCTGACAAGAAACTCTACCAGCTGCCCGACCAGCAGTTCGCGAACCTCTACTGGTTCCGGTATGACTGGTTCACAGATCCCAAGAACAAGGCCGACTTCAAGGCCAAGTATCGCTACGACCTCGGCGTTCCCGTGAACTGGTCCGCCTACGAGGACATTGCCGAATTCTTCACCGGCCGCACGGTCGATGGGAAGAAAGTCTTCGGCCACATGGACTACGGCAAGAAGGATCCCTCGCTCGGCTGGCGCTTTACCGACGCCTGGCTGTCGATGGCCGGCAATGGAGACAAGGGCGAGCCCAACGGCCTGCCGGTCGATGAATGGGGCATCCGCGTCGACGAGAATTCGCGGCCTGTCGGATCATGCGTCGCGCGCGGCGGCGACACCAACGGCCCCGCCGCTGTCTACGCCATCACCAAGTATCTCGAATGGCTGAAGAAGTACGCGCCGCCGCAGGCGCAGGGCATGACGTTCTCGGAATCCGGCCCCGTGCCGTCGCAAGGCGAGATCGCCCAGCAGATGTTCTGGTACACCACTTTCACCGCCGACATGGTGAAGCCCGGCCTTCCCGTGCTCAACGCCGACGGCTCGCCGAAATGGCGAATGGCCCCGTCGCCGCACGGCGCCTACTGGGAGCCAGGGCAGAAGCTCGGCTATCAGGATGCGGGCTCCTGGACGCTGATGAAGTCGACGCCCGTCGACCGCGCCAAGGCTGCCTGGCTCTACGCCCAGTTCGTCACCTCGAAGGCAGTGGACCTGAAGAAGGCGCACACCGGCCTTACCTTCATCCGGCAGAGCACGATCCAGGACAAATCCTTCACCGAGCGCGCGCCGAGGCTCGGGGGACTGGTCGAATTCTACCGCTCGCCTGCCCGTGTGCAGTGGTCGCCCACCGGCACCAACGTTCCGGACTACCCGAAGCTCGCCCAGCTCTGGTGGCAGAACATCGGCGACGCCGCCGCCGGCGCGAAGACGCCGCAACAGGCGATGGACGCCCTGTGCAAGGCGCAGGAAGACGTGCTCGCCCGTCTCGAACGCGCCGGCGTCCAGGGCGACATCGGGCCCAAGCTCAATCCGGAGGAAGACCCGAAAGTCTGGTTCGACCGGCCGGGCGCTCCCAAGGCGAAGCTGGCGAACGAGGAGCCGAAGCCCGAGACGGTGGACTACGACACGTTGATCAAGAGCTGGCAGCAATAACCGCAAACGAAACTGGCCTCGCAGCGTGCTGCGAGGCCAAGGCTCTCGGGAAGTTCAACTCTAGAAGAAACCTTCAGTCGCCTGAATTCTCAGCTTGGCCGGAAGGGCGCTCGAAATCAATACCGGCCAGCCGGCTTGTTTCTCTGTTGCCGAAATAACGGAAGCTGCGGGGCGGAGTGCTTGTCGCCGGCGCCGAAGCAACCGCCAATCGCCGGTAGGGATTGATCGCGAAAAGAATGACGGCCAGGGAGGCTTCGTTGGGATTGCAAAAGGGTGCGCTTGCTGTCGCGTTTGTGGCTATGATGCTGGCGGTCGCGCCGATAGCGGATGCGCAACTCGGCGTGCAGGGCCCTATTGCGCAGACGGAGGCCAGCCACGCTTTTGGTGGCGCTGCGTTCACGCTGACGCCGGAGGATCTCGGTCAGCAGGGCTATCTGGAAGAAGAGTTCATCGTCTCCGGCAAGGCCAACGTTTATGACTGGCCAGCCACCGGCGCCGTCATCCGCACGGCGGACGCGCCTTACACCACGCGCGTGCTCGTTCGGCGGCCGAGGACGAAGAGCAAATTTTCCGGCCGCGTCGTGGTCGAGATGCTGAACCCGTCCAACCTGTTCGATCTCAACATCGGTTGGGCGATCCACCACGATGAGATCGTGCGCTCGGGCGACGCCTGGGTCGGCATCACGGCCAAGCCCGTCGCCGTCGTCACGCTCAAGGCGTTCGATCCGCACCGATACGCCTCGCTGTCTTGGGCCAATCCGCTTGCCTCAGACGATCCCAAGAACTGCGCCGTCAGCGGCGACGCCACGAAGGAAGCCGAGAACGGCCTGGTCTGGGACATCCATACGCAGGTCGCCCAGTGGCTGCGCAGCGGCGATCCCCGCAACCCGTTCCGCTATGGGGGCAAGACGACGCGCGCCAAGCATCTTTATGGCTGGGGTTATTCCCAGACCGGCGGCTTTCTCTTCACCTACATCAACGCCATCCAGCCGCTGGTCATCGCAAAACACGGCGAGCCGGTGTTCGACGGCTATATCGTCGCCATGCTTGGCGGCCCTTCGCCGATCAACCAATGCGCCGAACGCATTCTCGCCGGCGATCCGCGCCGTCCGATCCGCAACGCCGTCACGCCCGTGATCCATGTCATGAGCCAGTCGGACTATCTCGGCTGGGTCCCCAGCCGCCGCGAAGACAGCGACGCAAAGGGCGACCAGTACCGCCACTACGATCTTGCCGGCGCAGGCCATGCGACGCCCGACGAACTCTGGTTCGCCGCCCGTCCGGAAGACATTGTGAGAGGCGGCCGCACGCCGCCCGCGCTCAATTGCGACCAGGGTCCGCGCAGTCGCTTCCCCAGCCCCGTGCCGTTCAACGCAATCTACCGCAATCTGAAGGCCTGGGTCGAAAAAGGCGTTGCGCCGCCGCCCTCGCAGAACATCGAAGTCGTGGACGGCAAGCCGATGCTCGATGCGCATGGCAATGTCAAAGGCGGCGTTCGCTCGCCCTTCCTCGATGCGCCTACCTCCGTGTGGAACGGCAACTCCACCGGACTGTCCTTCTGCCGTATCGCCGGTCACGAAATCCCCCTCACGCCCCCGCAACTCGCTTCGCTCTATCCCAGCCAGAAAGCGTATGAGGCTGCGTTCCGGAAAAGCATCGATGATCTCGTGAGGGCTCGTTTCATCACCAGGGAGGACGGTGCGGCGCTGAAGAAAAAAGCCGGCGAGACCAGGGTGCGATAGCGTCTCCGACTGCGGCTTTGTGCATGTTTTCAACGGTTTTGCGACACCGTCGGCTTCAGGCTTGCACCGGCCCCAAATACCGGTAGGAAGGCCCCTTCGCTTGACGTCGAGCGCCAAGCGGAGAGGTGGCCGAGTGGTCGAAGGCGCGCCCCTGCTAAGGGCGTATAGGGGAAACCCTATCGTGAGTTCGAATCTCATCCTCTCCGCCAGCTCGCCGACGTTGAGCTTCAGCTTTTTCCTCGCGATTGACTCCAACCCCGCCACTAACCCCGCCAGGCGTGCAAGCATCAGCGCCTGGGTTCAACAAATCGTCCGCACGTGATCGCGTGCGTTTGGGCTCGAGCCTGAGCCGATGCGGACAAGCGAAGCCGAAAACGCCGGGGATCCGGCTTCTGCGCAACCATGCCGCCGTTGAAACCTCACGAAAGTAGCTTTGCGGGGACGCGCGGCTGTGGCCGAATTTGGCTTAACCGGTCACCATTCGAAGCAAAGCTGGCGGTCCATAAAGTGAGCGCCAACGTCGGCAGCAGCGGCACGCCAGTGCCGTTTCGACAGTATCCCGCGGCTGGATGTGCGGGTACGAACTCGCTATCTTCCGCTGATGAACGCCCCCGAATGGACAATGGCGCACTGGTTGAATACGCCGGCTGCTGTCACGCTCGAAAGTCTGCGCGGCCGAGCGGTGCTCGCAGTGGCGTTTCAAATGCTATGCCCCGGTTGTGTTTCGCGCGGGCTGCCACAGGCTCAGCAGGCGCGCGCGACCTTCCGGGAAAGTGACTTGGCCGTGATTGGCCTGCACACCGTGTTCGAGCATCACGAGGCGCAGGGATCTGTTGCCACGCTGGAGGCGTTTCTTCACGAATACCGTGTGCATTTCCCCGTCGGCATCGACGCGCAGGATGCTGACGGTCCGGTCACCATGCGCGCTTACGGCATGCGTGGAACGCCAACGACGCTACTCTATGACCGGACGGGGGAGTTGCGCATGCACGAGTTTGGCCATGTCGACGACATGCGCCTGGGCGCCGCCATTATGATGGCGATGGCGGGCGCCAGCGTTCCAGCCCACGCGAGCGCGGTTCGAGACGGCGTGTGCAAGCCAGATGGATGCGGCTAACCTGAGAAGGGCGCACAAGACGGCAATGCCAAGAGTGTCCGGCGTCAGCAACTGTCAGACTGGTTGAGGGCTTTCGCCAACGGAGGAATTCTGGCCCAACGGCAGAACCTAAAGCATTGACTTAAAGTGGTGACTTTATCAGGCTTGGCCATGCACGCGGGTGATCAGACTCGGGAAAGGATCAAGCGGACGGCTGAGGCGTTGTTCGCCGAACGCGGGTTCAATGCCGTGTCCATCAGGGACATTCTGGAGGCGGCGGAGCAGCGAAATACGGGCTCCGTGCATTACTATTTCCGCACCAAGGAAGCCCCCGCACGCGAACTGGTCGCCGACGGGGTCCGGCGGATCGACGAAGACCGCAGTCGCCGGCTCGACAGCATGGAAGCTCGAGGCGGGCCAAAGAGCATGCGGGAAGTAATCGAGCTTCTCGCCTATCCCTACTTCGTCGACGATGACTATACGAGGTTCCTCAGCCGGCTGATGCAGGACGACTATGGGCTGTTCCTCGAAGGCGCGAAGGATCTCGATGCAGGTTTCCATCGCCTCGCCGCCCATGTGCGGCGCGTGTTGCCGGAGATGCCCAAACCGATCCTCTTTCAGCGGCTCCATCTCGTCATCGTCTACCTGAGCTCGATGGCGGCGCTGCAAGACGGGCGACGGCAGGGGCTCGAGGTCTGGTCGCGCTTCTGGAATACGCCTGGCGCCGGAGAGACGCTGCTCGACACGGTCGAAGGCATGCTGCGTCAGCCCGTTTCGGCGCAGGCCATGGCGGCGTTGGCCGCGAGACCGAAGCGCAAACGCGCGACGGGAACCGGATAGCCAGAACGAGAAGGGGCGTCGATGCGGGGCATCGGAAACAACATCGTCCTCAATACCGGTGGAGCAGCCGGCATTGGCCTAGCGGTCGGGCTTCTCGTGACCGGCGTGTTGCCGAACGCGGCCATGGCGCAGGACGCGCCGCGCACGTCATACGCCCGCGAGTTCACAGGCATCTGGACCAACGCCAATCTCACGCCGGTCAGCCGTCCTCGCGGGGTCGACAAGCTGGAGGTGTCGCCGGATGAGGCGCGCCGGATAGCAGCCGCGAGCACGATCCTCGGCTTCGAGCGGGACCCAGCGGATTACGTCGATCGCGTCGACCCCGGCGCGCCGGCGCCCAAGAAAGGCTCCCAGGATTTTGGAGTGAAGGGATACAATTCATTCTGGCTGGCGACCGGCGACAGCCTCGCGCGGGTCAAGGGAACGTACCGCACGTCGAATATCGTCGATCCGCCGAACGGCCAGATTCCCCACAAGGATCCGGCGGCGGTGGCGCGCAAGGCTCGCGCCGGCGGCGCGCGATTTATCACCGGCGCAGATCCCTATGAAGGGCCGGAGGCTCTCGGTATCGCCGAACGCTGCCTGCTTGGCTTCAGCGGCGCTTCCGGTCCGGGCATGTTCACGCCGATCTACAACAACAACTACCAGTTCGTTCTGACCCGCGATTACCTCATGATCCATCCCGAGATGGTGCACGATGCGCGCATCATCCCCATCTATGCGGGCCCGAATGAAGCGCGCGCTCACCGCAGGCCTGACGCGGTCAAGCCGTGGCTTGGCGACAGCGTCGCCTGGTGGGAAGGCGATGTGCTGGTTGCCGAGACCACCAACCTGCATCCGCTGCAAGCCGAACAGGGCCAGATTCCACTTTCGACCAAAGGCAGGATAACCGAGCGCTTCCAGCGATGGGCGGACGACGAGATTTTCTATTCGTTCACAGTTGATGATCCGGAAAACTACGTGCAGCCATGGACTGTGGAGAACAGCTTCCGGCCGCAGTCGCGCGTGTACGAATATGCCTGCCACGAAGGAAACTACGCCATGCCAGGAATTCTTTTCGGCGCGCGCAAGCTGGAGCGCGAGCGGGCTGCGATGAACGCAAAGACACAACCGAACAAAAGGTGAGGATCGCGCCTAGCGTGGTCGAGGCAGGATTGAAGATTCAAGGGAGGATGCGGTGCCAGGTTCCGCGAAAATAACTGCGCTTGCACTTGCGGCTGCGGCGCTTGTTCTCGGCAGCTCTATGAGCCAGACGGCGGCTGATCCGCAGAAGGCGACGGTGCAGAAGGTTGAAGATTTCCAGCTTTCCGACCAGAATTATGTAGGCCGCCGCCTTTACAAGATGCGCGACGCCAAAGCGATCGTGCTGATCAGTTACGCTGCCGGCGACGGCGCGGTGCGCGCCGATGCTGCGAAATTCATGGCGCTCAAGTCAGGCTATGCGCCCAAGGGCGTCGAATTCCTGATGGTCGATTCCGTTCTGGGGGAGACGCGAGACGAGGTGCTGCCGGCCGCAATGTCTGCTGGTATCGATATGCCGATCCTGTTCGACTATGAACAGCTTGTCGGCGAAAGTCTCAATCTGAGCCGCGCAGCCGAAGTGATCGTCGTCGATCCCAAGACATGGACGGTCGCCTTCCGCGGTCCCGCAGGCTCGGCCTCCACCAGGCGGGCGCTCGACGCTCTCGTCGATGGCAAATCGATCGCTTTGCCTGCGGAGATGGCTCATGGCGGCGTCGTCCGCTTCCCAAACGCGGCGCCTGCAAAGAAAGCCGGGATCTCGTACGCCAAGGACGTCGCTCCGATCATCCAAGCAAAGTGCGCCGTCTGCCACCAGCGAGGCGGCCTCGGTCCGATGCGGCTTACCAGATACGAGGAGATCAAGGCCTTCGCTCCCATGATCCGCGAGGTGCTGCGCACGCATCGCATGCCGCCATTCCAGCCGGACGTAACGGTCGGTCATTGGGCGCCGAACGAAGGCCTGTCTTCCGAACAGCTTCGGACGCTGGTCCATTGGATTGAAGCAGGCGCCTTGCGCGGCTCAGGCGAGGATCCGCTTGCGAAGATCAGCTTCGAGGCGCCGAAGTGGCAGCTCGGAGAGCCCGACCTGATCGTCAAGCTCCCGGAAGTGAACGTTCCCGCCACCGGAGTGCTGGACTACCAGAAGCCCGTTGTGGCGACTGGCCTGACCGAAGGCCGCTGGATGCGGGCCTCCGCTTTCCTCGTTAGCGACCGCCGGGTCCTGCACCACGTCACGACAGGCCTGCGCGTGCCCAACGAATCTGGCGTCAGTGTCGCCCTGTCCGAGGCCAGAGGAGGCATCGGCGGCCAAGGGCCGGGCCGCACAGTCAATCTGACGCCTCCGGACATGGGCATCTGGATTCCCGCAAACTCATCGATCGCGTTTGAAACGCACTATACGCCCTACGGAAAGGAGACGATCGAAAAGACCGAGATGGGTCTCTACTTTTATCCCAAGGGTCAGGAGCCAAAATATCCGATGCGCGTCTACGGCATGTACGACATGGGCATCACGATTCCGCCCAATGCCGAGTTCCATCCGGAGATCGCCTATCAGGACATTCCCAAGGATATGCTCGTCTATGGGCTCACAGCACACGCCCACGTCCGTGGCGGATCAAACCAGGTCTCGATTGTGTTCCCGGACGGGCGCGAGCAACTGGTGCTTGCTGTGCCAAGATACGACTTCAGCTGGCAGTGCGAATTCTACCTCGCTGAGCCTATCCTCGTTCCCGCAGGCTCGCGCATCATCAATCGCTGGACTTACGACAACTCGACCCGCAACTTCGGGAATCCGGACCCCACCAAGGAGGTCACGTTCGGCGAACAGTCGTGGGATGAGATGCTGACCTTCTTCATCCACTACCGTTGGGTGGGCGAGACGGTTGCCGAGCCGCTTGACCAGTACGACCGCCTCTTGGGACAGACCCAGCTGATGGGCGTGCTGGACGACGACATGGACGGCAAGCTTCAGCCGACCGAACTCCGCGGCAAGCAGGGCGACTGGCTGAAGACCAATTTCGCGACATTGGACGCCAACAGGGACGGAGCGCTCGTCATGGACGAGGTCGCGGCCAGGCGCGGCGGAGGAAGGGGGCAGACTTCAGCAGCCCTTGCACCGGCTCCGGCGTCCAATCACGTCACGTCGTCGAACTGATAGGCGGCAAAGTTCGCACGAAAAGGCTCTGTCGGGGACTCTACGGATCAACGCCCGCGCCAAGCATCGCCGGACTGGCGGCCTGATACCGCCGCCCGGCCTCAGATGGGCAAAGATATTGGCGTGCCCTTTGCCCTGCACCCGACCGTCGAATACAGCCCTTGCCCCTCTTCCACCGCTCCCACAACCCCGTGCTCTCGGCAGCCGCAAATCCAATCCAGGGGCAAGAAGTCAAGAGGCGCCAATGCAGGCCTCGCCGAGCAATCCACGATTCGGAATCTCGCAACTGACGGCAAGATACATGCCGATCGTGTTGCGCCCTAGGCGGTGCGTGTTGGTTGCACTAGTTCTTGGATGCCCGCAGCAACGAGTGCGCTATGTCCACCGCTAAATCATACCGCCAAATCGCCGTTCGCGCACTCCAGAGCCATTACCGCGTTGAAGCCGAGGTCACTCCGCTGCCGGGCGAGTATGACCTGAACTTTGATGTCGTCGCAGCGGACGGCAGTCGCAGCATTTTCAAGATCATGCGCGCCGATTGCGACCCTGAATTTGTGCGCATGCAGATCGCCGCACTTGACCATGTTCAATCGCGCGGACTGCAGGGGGCCACGCCGTCGGTGATCGCGACACATGATGGCCGAAGGCTGGTGGAAATCGAGGGTCTGGCGGGTGAAAGACGCCACGCGTGGCTCATTTCATTTCTTCCGGGCGTGCTCATGGCGCAGATCGCGCTGCGCACCGTGAAAGATGCGGCCTCGATCGGCGCACTGCTTGGCAGGCTTAGTCGCGCGCTCGAAGATTTTGACCATCCGCTGCTCGATCGGCCGCAGAAATGGGACCTGCGTCAGGGACTCTGGATCAAGGGCCGCATGGCGGTGATAAGCGATTCCCATCGCCGCCATTGGGTTTCTGCGATCGTCCAGCGCTTCGAGCATGATGTCCTTGACCGCTTGAACAGATTGCCGCGAACCGCGCTTCACAACGACGCCAACGACATGAATCTCATATTCGTCGGCGAGGGTCATGCAAGGCGCGCGTTAGGAATATTTGACTTCGGCGACATGACTCGCGGATCCAAGGTCTGCGAGGCGGCGATTGCCATGGCTTACGCAATGATGGGCCCGGGCGATCCGATTGCGCGCGGCGCCGCGCTCGCCGCGGCCTTTCACAAACAGTCGCCGTTCTCGGACGAAGAGATGGCGCTTCTTGCGCCACTAACGTCGATGCGGCTTGCGGTGAGCGTCACCAACGCAGCGATTGAGGCCCGCGAGCGCCCGCAGGACGCCTATCTCCAGATCAGCGCTGCGCCGGCTTGGCGCTTGCTTTCGCATCTCGAGGGGGTCGGCGGTGATCTGCTCGTCGAGGAGATTCGCGTCGCCTGCGCATCGCCGGATCCCGCTTTGACGCGCGTGACGGAAAAAAGCCTCCTCACGCGGCGCCAGCGCATCATCCCCGACAATCAGAAACTCTTTTACGACGAGCCGTTGTGGATCGTGCGCGGGCGCCGGCATTTTCTCTACGATGCCGACGGCATTGAGTATCTCGACGTCTACAACAATGTTCCCCATGTCGGCCACGCACATCCGCACGTCGCTGAGGCTGTTGCGCGGCAGATGACGCTCGTCAACACCAACTCGCGCTATCTCCAGGACGTTCATGTCGAATACGCCGAGCGCCTTCTTGCGCGGCTCCCCCCGGCTTTGACAAGAATTGCTCTGGTAAACTCGGCCAGCGAAGCGAACGAGCTTGCATTGCGACTCGCACGTGCAGCGACAGGCGCGCGCGACATGATCGTCATGGATCATTGTTATCACGGGGCGACCACCGGCGCGATGGACATCAGCCCCTACAAGTTCAAGCACCCGCGAAGCCTCAACGTTAAGCCCAACTGGGTGCACGTGACCACGCAACCCGATTTGTATCGTGGTCCTCACGGAGACGACGCGGGGGCCTATGTTCGGGATACGGAGAAAATTCTTGGCGCCCTACGGATGTCCGGCCGTCAGATCGCGGGCTTTATTTCGGAGTGCTTGCCGAGCGTTGGCGGCCAGATTGTGCTCCCGGATAACTACCTGAGCAGGGTTTACAGCCTGGTGCGCGAAGCAGGCGGTGTCGCGATTGCTGACGATGTGCAAACAGCGCTGGGGCGGCTCGGCGCGCATTTCTGGGGCTTCGATCAGCAGCGCGTCGCGCCCGACATCGCCGTCTTTGGAAAGCCGCTCGGCAATGGCTTTCCGCTCGCCGCCGTCGCTATGACGGAGAGAGTTGCAGCGGCCTTCGCCGAGGGCCCCGAGTTCTTTTCGACGTTCGGCGGATCGAGCGCAGCCTGTGCGGCAGGCTCGGCCGTTCTTGATGTGCTTGATGACGAGCGGCTGCCCGAGAACGCACGCCTAGTCGGGGGCATAATGCTTTCTGGCCTTCATGACCTCGCAAAGAAGCACGAGATCATCGGCGATGTACGCGGCTTTGGGTTCTTCCTTGGGGTTGAGCTCGTGAGCGACCGCGCCAGGCGCCAACCTGCCGCGGTCGCCGCAGCGCGCGTCAAGAATGGTCTTCGCGAACGACACATTCTTCTGGGGGTCGAGGGCCCCGACAACAACGTCCTCAAGATTCGCCCGCCGATGACATTTGACGCCGCCACCCAGACCGCTTGCTCACAGAACTTGACGGACTGCTCAAGAACGTTGCGTAGGAGAAGACCCGCGTTGCGCCGGCCGATTTGGCCGAGAGGCGGCTCTCAACGACCGTACGACGCGTACGGCGCTGCGGAGCCAGCGGGCGCGGACGACGAGGACTTCCCTGATCCTCACTTCCTGCCGCGCTGTGGAACCAGATCTGACTTCGATGCGGCCACCGTCGAAACGCAAAGGCTGGAATTCGCGGCGAGTTCAGCCGATCCGCGCAACACGTACCTAGAGATGAGGGCGTTGAGCGATGGTGATGAAGCGCAGCAAGAGGGCGAGCCGATAGCGACACGACGCCAACGACGGGAGTTTCGGTCACCGCGTTTCGCTTTCCGGAAGCAGCAGTTCGCGCGAAGCGATGTGACGCCTTGAATTGATAGTCCACCTGGCGGATGGGGTTAAATTGGGCCGGTCTATCGGCGGTCCAGGGGCGGCGCTCGATGGCGGACGATGATCGAAATCCTTCAATGCCCAGATACGGGTCGTCCGTTGCGCGGGGCGTCTGACCGGGAGTTGGTCGCGGCCGACGATGGTCCCACATACCAGTATCTTGACGGTGTCGCATGCCTTTTGCCGAAAAAGGCGAGGGCTGATAGCGCCGAGGGCGATCCGGCTCATAGCATCCGCGATTTTTACCAGACGGTGGGTTGGGAACAGGACAAGGATGGCCTGTTTGCCGACACCAAGGCCTTTGTCGACACTCGCGCCGTCTCGGTCGATTTCGGCGGCAAATGCATTTCCCGCCTCAACAAGTATTTCAGCAGGGGCGGTCGATACCTGCTCGATGCAGGCAGCGGGCCGATCCCGCAAGATGAATTGCTGTCGTATGGAGAGCGGTTCGAGCAGCGGGTCTGCGTCGATTTTTCGGTGTCGGCTCTACGCACCGCACGATCAAAGATTGGCGACCGAGGGGTTTATTTGCAAGGAGACTTGACCAACCTGCCTCTCAAAGACGGGTCGATGGATGCGGTCACCTGCAACCATGTCATCTATCAGATCCCAGCTGAGAGCCAGGCAGCCGCATTTCTCGAACTCTGGCGGGTACTTAAGCCGGGCGGAATCGGCGTCATCGTGTACTGGTGGCGGGATACTCCTCTGGCATGGCGTATCGAACGGCTGGCGCGGCTTTTCGTTGGCAATCGCTCTGAAAAAAAATCCGAGACTCTTGCGGCTTCCGCAACGCTGCCCGAACTTTATCATCATCCTCATTCTCTATCCTGGTTTGAGTCCCAGAATTGGCCTTTCCGATACCGGATTGAGAGTTTCCGCGTCATCAACAACGCCTTCCTACGCAACTATGTCAGTGATGACTGGCGCGGGCGGGCTTTTCTGAACGCGATCTATGCGCTCCAATTGCTTGCGCCGGGGTATTGCGGGAAATACGGCGTCATGCCCGCCATTATCATTCACAAAGACTAGGTCGAATAGGTGGGTGGGAGGGGGACTGCCGATGGCCTCTACTATTGCTGGCCCAAGGAGTTCCTGAGTTGAACGCCTACGTTCGACGGCAAGCGCCGGCTTGCTGGCGACACAGTGCGGGAAGCCTCGTCTGGCGAGGTGAATAATCTGCGCCAGCCGCTACAGCTATCGCCCTTGCCACGGCAGCCTCGGCAACGTCACGCTCGCCTGGCATTCCCTGCAGCGGATGAGATTTCCAAGCTGAGATCCGGTTCCTTCAGGCCATTTGTGCGCCTTCGAGGAAGAAGCCTGATAATGGAGGCTATGAGCCTGCACCGAAGGACGCGTGATGAGATCGTTGTTTGCTCGGGCGGTCGTGGCGCGCTGCTCATCGGGGCTGCATCTGCGCCGGCGCCGCCGCCACGCTGCGTGGAGAGCGTCTATCGGCAATTTGATTTCTGGGTCGGCGAATGGGATGTCTTCGACGCCAGCGGCCAGAAGATCGGCAAAAGCTCCGTCACACGCGAGGAAGCCGGATGCCTGATTGTCGAACGCTGGACGAGCGCGCGCGGGAATGGCGGACAGAGCTACAATTTCTTCGACCCCTCCCGCAATCAATGGCGCCAGCTCTGGGTCTCACCGACCGAACTGACCGACTATGCGGGCGGCCTCAACCCCGGGGGCGAGATGGTCCTCGCAGGCGACCTTCAGCAAGCCGGCGGCTATGGCGGACGCTCGCGCGGCACGTGGACGCGACAATGCAGACGGCACGGTGCGGCAGCGATTTGAGACCTACGACAGCGGCAAGAGCGCCTGGGTCGAGAATTTCAACGGCCTCTACAAACCGAGAAAATGATCGCGGACGCCCGCCAAGCACCCGTAGCTCGCACGAAGGCGATCAGATGGAGCGGTTGAGGCGAAGATCACCCTTGAGCCTGACTGTGCTCGGTTGTTAGCCAGTTGTGGCTCGGACCGCCGGCAGCCCCCACCTCCGATTGCAGCCAACGGTCGTGCACGTTGTTGTGCTGATGAAGTGGCTCTCGATGAAGGATTGAAATCGACTGTCGACTTGTCGCGCCCGCAATATGTTCCGAGCGGTCTGCCTGAGCCCTTGGCGGAACAAGAAGGCGAATTTGGTCGCGTGGACGGGCCTGCCGATCTCCGCGCTGCAGCGGGCCTCGGAGGCGGCGCCGGCCGTCCCGAGAGCGTCGAGCGTTGAGGCGCTGCGCGGTCGATTGGCTTTTTGTGCTCATGGGTGCAATGTATTCAGTACTTGAGCACTGCGGGAAAGCGGGCTTCTTCACTCACCCTCTCCGCCAGACCTTTCTGAAGCTTCCACAAGTGCTCGGATTCGGTCAGATTGGCTGGTCGCGAGATCTTCGCAGTTGCTGCAGTTGGCGATTTGGCCCGTGGCGGCCATCATGGCGCATGCGCGATATTATCCGCTTCACGCTGAACGGGGCCCCGGTCGAAATTCGCGCGCCTAACCCCACGCGCACGCTGCTCGAGTGGCTGCGTCAGGAGCGGCGGCTGACCGGAACCAAGGAGGGCTGCGCCGAGGGTGATTGCGGCGCCTGCACTGTGATGGTGGTTGATCCGCAGGGCCAGGTCCGCGCAATCAATTCCTGCATCCAGTTCCTGCCGATGATCGACGGCTGTGCTCTGACGACAGTTGAGGGGCTCGGCGGCGCCGATCCGGTGCAGAAAGAGCTGGTCGCGCAACACGGTTCGCAGTGCGGCTTCTGCACGCCGGGCTTTGTCATGGCGCTGCACGTACACCACGCGCGCGGCGGCGCGACGGACGCCGCATCCATCAGCGGCGCAATCGCAGGCAATCTCTGTCGTTGCACCGGCTATGGCCCCATAGTGCGCGCGGGCGAAAAGGCCTGCGCAAGCCCTCGTCCAAAAGCCGTGACGCCGAAGCAGAACAGCGAGCCATTGGGTTACGAGCACGCAGGCGCTGACGGCTCCCGTCGCTTTTTCGCGCCCACGACACTCGATCAAATGGCAAAGCTCTGCGAGTCATATCCGGATGCCGTAATCCTCGGCGGCGCCACCGACGTTGGCCTCTGGGTCACCAAGCGGGGCCACAGGATCGAGACGGTCATTTCGGCAATGCGCGTCGCCGAACTGCAGTCGATCAAGTTGACAAATGCCGGTGTCGAGATTGGTGCTGCTGTCAGCTACGTCGACGCCCAGGAAACGCTCGTAAGCCTGCACCCTTCGCTGAGGGAATATGTCCGCCGCCTCGGCGCCGCTCAGGTGCGCGACAGTGGAACGATTGTAGGCAATATCGCCAACGGATCGCCCATCGGCGATATGCCGCCCGTGTTGATCGCGCTTGGCGCCAGCATCCGCCTGCGCAAGGGCGCCAGCGAACGTACCCTGCCGCTGGAGGACTTCTTCATCGCCTATGGCAAGCAGGATCGCGCTCCCGGCGAGATCATCACCCATGTCGACATTCCGCACCTTCCGAAAGGCGCCCTCTTCGCCGCCGAAAAGATTTCCAAACGCTTCGAGCAGGACATCTCCGCCGTCAGCGCCGGCTTCATGGTGCGTGTCGAGAAGGACGTCGTCGCCGAAGCGCGCCTGGCCTTCGGCGGCATGGCCGGCGTCCCCAAACGCGGCAAGACGGCCGAAGCGGCGTTGGCCGGCCGGCCATGGAGCGAAGCCAGCATCAATGCCGCGATGGCCGCGCTCGTGCGGGACTTCCAGCCGCTTTCCGACTGGCGTGGCAGCGCCGAATATCGCCTCGCCACCGCAGAAAATCTGCTGAAGCGCTTCTTCCTCGAGAATTCCGGATCAGGAGAAGCAACGCGTGTTCTTGGCCTGACGAGCCTCGCCCATGGCTGATGCATCGTCCGCCAAGAACGAGATGATCGGCGCCGCGATCGCGCATGACAGCGCCGAGAAACACGTCTCCGGTCGCGCCCTCTATATCGACGACATGCCGGAGCCGCAGGGGCTGCTGCATCTCGCCCTAGGCCTTAGCACGAATGCCCATGCGAAGATCCTGAAACTCGATCTCGACGCTGTCCGCGCCGCCCCTGGCGTCGTCGCGGTGCTAAACTCTGCCGACGTCCCCGGCAGGAACGATGTCAGCCCCATCGCGGGTGACGACCCGCTCTTCGCCGACGGCGAGGTGCTCTATCACGGCCAGGCCCTGTTCCTCGTCGCCGCCGAAACACGTGAAGCCGCCAGGGCCGCGGCAAGACTGGCGCATGTCGACTACGAAGATCGGCTTGCGCTGCTCGACATCGCCGCCGCGCGCAAAGCCGGCAGCACGATCGAAGACGCTAAGACATTCAAACTGGGCGACGCCTCGGCCGCGCTGCGCCAGGCGAAGCACCGTCTCCAAAGCCGCATCGCCATCGGCGGGCAGGACCATTTCTATCTCGAAGGCCAGGTTGCAATGGCCGTGCGCGGCGAGGATGGCGACCTCACCATCTACTCCTCGACCCAGAACCCCAGCGAGATGCAGCACGTCGTTGCACGCGTGCTGGGCATGGCCGCACACCAAGTAATTTGCGAGGTCCGGCGTATGGGCGGGGGCTTTGGGGGCAAGGAAACACAGTCCGCTCAGATCGCCGCCGCTGCTGCTCTCGTGACTGCAAAGACTGGGCGCCCTGCAAAACTACGTCTCGACCGCGACGACGACATGATCCTAACCGGCAAGCGCCACGACTTCGAAGCTAAGTTCGATGTCGGCTTCGATGACGAGGGCCGGCTCGCCGGCATCGATCTCGATCTCGCTTCTCGCTGCGGCTACTCGGCCGATCTCTCTGTGGCGATCAACGACCGCGCCATGTTCCACTCGGACAATGCCTATTTCCTGAGTTCCGCGCACATCGTCTCGCATCGCTTCCGCACGCACACCGTCTTCCAACACCGCCTTCCGCGGCTTCGGCGGTCCGCAGGGCATGCTGGCGATCGAGCGCACGATGGATGAGATCGCCCTCGCACTGGGCAAGGATCCGCTCGACGTCCGCCGCGCCAATCTCTACGCGCCGGGCCGTGACGAGACGCCTTACGGCCAGCGCATTGAAGAGCACATCATCGGCCCGATGATCGACGCGCTGGAGCAAGGCTCCGGCTATCGCGCGCGCCGCGAGGCGATCAAGCGCTGGAACAAGGACAACAGATACATCAAGCGCGGCCTGGCGCTGACGCCGGTGAAGTTCGGCATCTCGTTCACCGCGACGCATCTCAACCAGGCTGGCGCGCTGGTGCACGTCTATTCGGATGGCTCGGTGCAGCTCAACCATGGCGGCACGGAGATGGGTCAGGGCCTAATGATCAAGGTGGCGCAGATCGTCGCCGCCGAATTCGCTCTTCCGCTCTCCGCAATTCGCATAATGCCGACCTCGACGGCCAAGGTGCCGAACACATCCGCCACCGCCGCTTCCGCCGGGACCGACCTCAACGGCATGGCCGCGCGCGAGGCGGCTAAGACGATCAAGGATCGGTTGATCGCCTTCGCCGCACAGAGATATCGCTGCGATGAAGCCGAAGTCTCCTTCGCGTCCGGCCAGGTGCGCGCTGGCAAGCACGCCATGCCGTTCGCCGAGTTGACGCACGAAGCCTACATGTCCCGCGTATCGCTCTCGGCGACGGGCTATTACAGGACGCCCAAGATCCAGTGGGATCGCGCAACAGGCCGCGGCCGGCCGTTCTTCTACTACGCCTATGGCGCTGCGGTGTCCGAAGCCGCCATTGACACACTGACGGGCGAGAACCGCATCCTTCGCGTCGATATCCTGCACGATTGCGGCCGCTCGCTGAACCCGGCGATCGATCTCGGCCAGATCGAGGGCGGCTTCATCCAGGGCATGGGCTGGCTCACCACTGAAGAGCTTTGGTTCGACGACAAGGGCGCGCTGCGCACGCACGCGCCATCAACTTACAAAATACCCGTCGCCGGTGACCGCCCCGAGATGCACATCGCGCTGTGGAATAGCGAGAATCCGGAAGAAGCAATCTACCGCTCCAAAGCCGTGGGCGAACCGCCGTTGATGCTGGCCATCTCCGCTTTTTGCGCCATAGGCGATGCCATCGCTTCCGTAGGTGATCACAAAATCCCCCCACGTCTCGATGCGCCCGCGACGCCCGAACGCGTGCTGACCGCCGTTCGGCGCGTACAGGAGGCGGCGCGATGATCGCATCCTTGTCCTGGGCCGCCCATGCGCTGGGCCTGATTTCCCGGGGCGAGCCCGCCGCAATGGTCACGCTCGCTCATGTCGCTGGCTCCGCGCCGCGCGACGCCGGCACGCGCATGATCGTCGGCGCGGATGCAATCTTCGGCACGGTCGGCGGCGGCAATCTCGAGCTTCAGCTCACCGACCAGGCCCGCCGCCTGATGGCGCAGAGCGCCGTCGACATGATGCAGCAGGACTATCCGCTTGGGCCTCTGCTCGCGCAGTGCTGCGGCGGCCGCGTGCGCGCCCTGATAGAACGACTCTCTGCCGAGAGCCGTACATGGCTGTCGGCCGCCGTTGGCGCCGAGCTGGCAGCCGAGCGGTACACGCTGGAAGGCCGCATCGTCGATGGCTTCATCTTTCGTATCGTGACACGCGGCTGGAAGAGCGGCGAATCCGGGGTCGATCTGTTCGATGCCGCCGGTGTGCATGTCGACCAGAAGGGTCAATGGTCCCGCATCGTGGAGCGGATCGAGCCGGTCGCCACGCCGCTGTATGTTTTCGGCGCCGGCCATGTCGGCCGCGCCATCGCGCATATCGCAGCTACCCTGCCTTTCCGCTTTCACTGGTTGGACTCGCGTCCAGAGTCCGCCGCTGAGGACGCGCGCATCATCATCCGCAAGGATCTCGTCTCGGCAGTGAACGAAGCGCCGACCGGCGCATTCTTCTTGGTGCTCACGCATGCCCACGAACTCGATTATTCGCTGGTTCGCGCAATCTTGTCGCGCGGCGATGCCCGCTTCTGCGGCTTGATCGGCTCCGCCACCAAGCGCGCCCGCTTCGTCTCGCGCCTCGTCAACGACAATGTCGACGCCCGCGATCTCGTATGCCCGATTGGCGCCGGCGCGATCCGTAGCAAGGCGCCTGCAGCCATCGCGGTTGGCGTCGCCGCGCAGCTCCTGGAAATGTTAGAAGCGACCGAGCGGCGCGAGCCAGCTCGCTCGTTTTGATCCTCAGCGTTTGTCCGGTGCGCCGAAGCCGCCGCCACCCGGCGTCTTGATCACCACCGCATCGCCGGCCTCCATCTCAACCTTACCTGTCGCGCCCAAGTTCACAACTGATCCGTCCGCGCGCTCCACGAACGTTTCTCCCCTCTGGCCGGCCTCGCCGCCGTCCAGCCCGAACGGTGCGGTTTTGCGCCGGTTCGCCAGCATCGCGGCCGTCATCGGCTTGCGGAATCTGATTACCCTTATCGCGCCATCGCCGCCGCGATGTACGCCCGCGCCGCCGCTACCGCGCCGGATGCCAAAGTGCTCGACCAGAACGGGGAAGCGCGTCTCCAGAATCTCGGGATCAGTAAGACGCGAATTCGTCATGTGCGTCTGTACCGCGGACGCGCCATCGAAATCGGGCCCGGCGCCCGAGCCGCCGCAGATCGTCTCATAATACTGGTGCTGCTCGTCGCCGAACGTAAAGTTGTTCATCGTGCCCTGTGACGCCGCCAGCCTGCCCAGCGCGCCGTACAGCGCATCGACCACTACCTGGCTGGTCTCGACATTGCCTGCCACCACGGCCGCGCCGCGCCTCGGGTTCAGCAGCGATCCTTCCGGCACGAGGATGTCGATCGGCTTCAGGCAGCCCTCATTGAGCGGGATCGCATCGTCCACCAGCGTGCGGAAGACATAGAGCACTGCGGCGCGCGTGATCGCTAGCGGCGCATTGAAATTGCCCGCGTCCTGCGCGCTGGTGCCGGTGAAATCAATCGCCAGCCGCCGCGCCGCCTTGTCTGGGCGGATGCTCACGCGGATCACGGCGCCATTGTCCATCGGCGCCTCGAATATCCCAGGCTCAAGCGTGTCGATCACGCGCCGGATGTGTTCCTCTGCGTTGTCCTGCACATGGCGCATATAGGCGGCGACACCCTCGCGGCCATAGTGCGCCACCAGCTGTTTCAGCTCCTCTGCCCCACGCAGGCATGCCGCGATCTGCGCCATAAGGTCGGCGATGTTGCGGTCGGTGTCGCGCGCCGGCCAGAGGCCCGATGCGAACAGCGAGCGTGTTTCCGCCTCACGCAGCCGCCCGGCCTCCACCAGCAGGAAATTCTCGATCAGCACGCCTTCTTCCTCGATGCGCGTGCTGTCCGGCGGCATCGAGCCTGGCGTGATCCCGCCGATATCCGCATGGTGGCCGCGCGCCGCCGTGAAGAAGGCAGGAGACGCCTCGCCATCGAGAATGACAGGCGCGATCACCGTGACATCGGGCAGGTGCGTGCCGCCTGCATGCGGCGCATTCAGCATGTAGACGTCGCCCACCTGCATGCCGCGCCCGTCCGTCGAACGCTCGCGCAGCACCGTGGCGACGGATTCGCCCATCGAGCCGAGATGCACCGGAATATGCGGCGCGTTGGCTACCAGCCCGCCGCCCGCGTCGAACACGGCGCACGAGAAATCCAGCCGCTCCTTGATGTTCACCGACGCCGCCGTCGTCTGCAGCGCCAGCCCCATCTGCTCGGCGACTCCCATGAAGCGGTTGTTGAAAATCTCGAGCAGCACCGGATCGGCCTTCGCGCCCACGGCCTCGCGCTGGGCCAGCGGCGCGGCGCGCTCCAGGACAAGGTCGCCATGCACATTCAGCGTTGCGCGCCATCCCGCATCCACGAACGTTGTCGCGCCACTCTCGATGACCAGCGCCGGCCCATCGAGCGTGAAGCCGGCCGGCAGGTCGTTCCGTTGAAACACAGGCGCATCCCGCATCGCTCCGCCCGCGCGCAGCGAAACTTTTGCGACTGGCGCCGCGGCTGTGTTTGGAAGCGCAGCGCTCAATGCGGGCAAACTCTCGTCGCGCCCTACAGCCTCAACGGATAGCTTCGCCACCAGCATCGCACGCCCCGGGTCGGTGAAGCCGAAGCGGCGGCGATGCTCGCTCTCGAAAGCCTTCGCCAGCGTTTCAGCATCAGACCAAGGCAAAGGCAGCGCCACTTCGCCGCCATCATAGCGCAGGTGCGCGACCACCACGGTCTCGATCGCCCCATCCGGCATGCCCTGCGCTGCAAGCGCCCCGCGCGCCTCTTTGGAAAGTCGCGCCAGGCGGTCGCCGAGATCCGTCCCCAGCTTCTCCTCGATAGATGCCTCGCGGATCGCACGCACGTCGGCGAGGCCCATGCCCCAGGCCGATAGCACGCCCGCCAGCGGATGCAGCAGGATCTTCTCGACGCCCACGGCATCCGCCACCGCGCACGCGTGCTGGCCGCCCGCGCCGCCAAACGCGCACAGCACATAGGCGCGCGGATCGTAGCCACGCTGAATCGATATCTTCCGAATTGCCTCGGCCATGTGCTGGTTGGCGATAGCAATGAAGCCATCGGCTGCATCTTCGGGCGTTAGCTTCATCCCGGTCGCCGCCTCAACCTCCTTGCACAGCGCCTCGAACTTCCGCGTCACGCCGTCGGCGTCCAGGCGCTCATTCGCTTCCGGTCCGAAGATCGCGGGAAAGAATTCCGGTCGCACACGCCCCAGCAGCACGTTGCAGTCGGTGATGGTCAGCGGCCCGCCGCGGCGATAGCAGGCAGGTCCCGGATCGGCGCCCGCTGATCTTGGCCCCACGCGCAACCGCGCGCCGTCGAACGAGCAGATCGATCCGCCGCCTGCCGCAACCGTGTGGATCTGCAGCATCGGCGTCGTCAACCGCACGCCGGCGACTATCGTGTCATTTGTCCGCTCGAACTCGCCGGCATAGTGTGAAACATCGGTCGATGTGCCGCCCATGTCGAAGCCGAGCACCTTGTCGAACCCCGCCCGTCGCGCCGCCGCAGCCGTCGCCACTACGCCGCCTGCGGGCCCGGACAGCACCGCGTCGCGCCCGCGAAAAGCGTCAGCCGCCGCCAGCCCGCCATTCGACTGCATGAACAGGAGGCGCGTGGTCTCGTCGAACGCCGCCGCGATGCGCTGCACATAGGCGTTCAGCACGGGCGAGAGATACGCATCCGCCACCGTCGTATCGGTGCGGCCGATATACTTGATCAGGCTCGATATCGCCGAACTCACCGACACTTGTGTGAAGCCGACCTGTTTCGCGATCTCCGCGATGCGTCGTTCGTGCGCGGGATACGCCCAGCCGTGAAGGCACGCCACCGCGCAGCTGCGTATGCCTTTCGCATGCGCCCGCGCCAGCTCCAGCCGTATCTGCCGTTCGTTCAACGGCGTCAGAACCTCGCCTTCGGCCGTCAGGCGCTCGCGCGCCTCGATCACATGCGCATGAAGAAGGCTCGGCTTCACGATGTGCCGCGCGAAGATGTCCGGCCGCGCCTGCACGCCGATCTCCAGCACGTCGCCAAATCCCTTGGTCACGACCAGCACAACAGGCGCACCCTTGCGCTCTAGCAGTGCGTTGGTCGCAACCGTCGTCCCCATCTTGATGGTCGCGATGTCGCCGCCGCCATGCTCGCGCAGGATGGACCTGATCGCTTCCAGCGCCGCATCGTCATAGCGGCCCGGCGCCTCGGACAGCAGCTTGCGCACCACTTCCGCGCCGGCAGGCGAGCGCGCGACGACGTCGGTGAACGTGCCTCCGCGATCGATCCAGAAATGCCACCCGCTCATCAGCGGACCTTGGCTCCGGGGCGCTGCGCCAGCAATCCGCCGGTGCAGAGCCCTGCGCCTCGAATCACGCTGACGACGCCAGAAGCGCCGTCAGCGGCGACTTTTCTGTGGGAAATCCCGACTAGTAATCCGCCGTCAGGCTCACCGAGAACACCTGTCCACGCGGGTAGCGATCCACATTGTTCTGGCCGCGCTGGTAGATCTGGAACTCGTCATGAACCTCGCCGGTCAGGTTGCGGCCGGTGAAGGCCAGCGTCATGTCGGCCCCGCCGAACTCGAACATGCGTTTGTAGACGAGATCGACGTTGAGCCCGGGATGCTCGATCACCGGCTCGACGCTGCCCTGGCCGCGCCGGAGGATCCGCTCGTCCAGCCAGCCCGCGATCAGCGTCAGCTGCGAGTCCATCGTCTCATAGCCGAACTGCAGGTTGGCGATGTGCTCCGGCGTGCCCTGCAGCTGCGTGCCGTCGAGCTCGAAGAACGAGGCCGGCACTTCGCGGAAATCGATGGGGCTGATCACCGTCGATCCCGGCCCCGCGTTCACTTCCGACTTCGTGTAGGTGTAGTTGGCGGAAAACAGCCAGTCAGCGTCCGTGAGGAACGGAATGTCGAAGGGCATCGCAAACTTGGTGCGGTATTCGAGTTCCACGCCCTGCAGCGTTGCTTCCGGGGCATTGATGAAGCGTGTCTGGTAGCGATCGACGCGAATCACAACCTCCTCGATGGGGTTGGTGATTTCCTTGTAGAACGCGCCGACGGTCACGAATTGCTCGCGGCCGAAATAGTATTCGACGCGCGCGTCGTAGTTGGTGAACTCGGTGTCCTTGAGGAACGGGTTGCCTTCATAGACGCGGTCCGTATCCGGATCTATGAACGGCGTGCGCGCGAGTTCGCGGAACTGCGGCCGGGCGATGGTCTGCGAGGCGCCGAGGCGCAGCTGCAGATCGTCCGCGAAGTTCCAGGTCACCGTGCCGGCCGGCAGCCAGTAGTTGTTGTCGATCGCAATCGGCGCGCTCGAAGGCAGGCCGAAGCGGTTGTAGGTGCGGACGGATTCGGCCGCGTCTTCATAGCGGGCGCCCAGCGCCATCCGCACATACGGGATCAGCTCGATGTCCGAACCGACATAGTAGGCCATGTTGGTTAGTCGGCCCTTGTAGGCGTCGTCCTGTCCGGTGAACTCGTTCAGCACGAAGCGCTGCGGATCGATATTGTCCGGCGACAACAGGTAGTCGACGCGCGCGGTCAGCACGTTGAGTGGCGTAGGGCCGCGCGGTCCGGTCCAGGCGAACTGGTACAGTTGCGAATCGCGCACCGTGTTGGCGTAATAGGCGCCAGCCGACAGTTCGGCGTCCCGGTTTTCCCCGATCGGGAATTTGTACGTCGCATCCACGCCTGCGCTCGCCACCTCGTCCGTCAGCTCGCTGAAACGCAACCGGTTGCCGAGGCCGCCGCCGCCGCCGAACACATAGCCGCCATTGACGATGTCGTAGCGGATCTCGCGCTCGTACGGCGCATCGCGCGTCGATTTTGCGAACGCGCCGCGCCATTTCAGGCCGAAAGCTCCCATCTCGTGTTCGCCGGCAAGCTGGATCGAGCCGAGCTGGCGCTCGTACCAGGCGGTCGCCTCGGTGCGTTCGTTGTTGGCGGGATTGGATGGGTTGGCGCCGGGGAGGTTGAGGTCGAAACCTTCTTCCACCTTGCCGTACTTCGTCGTGCTGCGAACGAAGAAGCCGGACAGGGTGAGGTCGTTGCTGCCGAAGCTCAGGCTCGAGCTGCCGAAACCGTTGAGGACGACATCGTCGGTCGTGGTTACGGCGTCGAAATTGCTTTCGAGTGAGTTGCCCACCACTTCCTGACGGTTCGCTCGCTTGGTGCGCCAGGAGTTGTCGAACCCGATGACGCCGACGAGGCCAAGCATGCCGTCATCACCGACGTCCAGCGACGTGCCCGCGCTGAACTCGCCTTCGAAATCCGGATAGAGCTTTTCGCTCTGCACGACGTTGAGCGGCGAGTTGGCGAGGCTTTCGCCGAACTGCTCCAGCTCCACCGCCGAGAAGTTGCTGTCGTCGATGCGCTTGTTCTTGTAGGTCGCATTGCGCAGCACCCACGGCATGTCGCGAATGCCGCTATCGAGGCCCAGGAAGTCGATGTCGCTGCCGTAATAGGTATAGCCGCGCCGGTTGGTAGATTCGACGGAATAGCCCGTCCCCACCTTCATGCTCATGAAGGGGACTTTCGGCATGCGCAGCGTCGTCAGGTCGATGATGCCGCCGCCGAATTCGCCCGGATAGTTGGGCGAGAATGTCTTCTGCACCGCTGCCCCGTCGAGGATGTTGGACGGGAACAGGTCGAGCGGCACCTGACGGCGCAGGGGCTCGGGGCTAGGCAGCGGCGATCCGTTCAGCAACGCCGACGAATAGCGATCGCCCAGGCCGCGCACATAGACGAAACGTCCGGACACGACCGACAGGCCGGTCAGGCGCGTCAGCGCCAGGGCGGCGTTGTCGTCGCCGGTGCGCGCCAGGTCCTCGGAGGTAAGGAACGATGCGACTTCGGATGTCACTTGCATCGGCTCGGGAATGAACTCGCCGCGGATGACGATGACGTCTTCCCGGTCGCCTGTCTCCTGCCCTTCGGCTTCCTGTGCGGCTTCCTGCGGCGCCGTGTCCGCGGTGTCGTTGACCTGCGCGTGGGCGAGAGGCGGCGTGATCATCATCGCCGACAGCAGGAGTGCGCGATTGAACGGGACTTTGAGGCTCATTTGTATTTTACCTTGCAGGCGCCAAATGGGCGCGGGCGGCGAGGCCGCCCGCGCTAACCGGTTTGATCAGCACACCGATCCGGCGGAGAGGCCGCAGGTCCAGTTCTGCCACCACGTATCCGACGCATTCTGGACGGCGCCGATGTAGGTGGTCGCCGAGAAGAAGGCGTCCACCGTCGAGGCGTTGAACGCCGTCCGGCCAGTCTCCGTCGGTCCGTTGACGAACACTGACGTCAGGGAGTTCGCCGTGACCGTGGTGTTGTTCGTGCTCGATCCGCCGTTGATGTAGCCGAGCGAAGTCGCATCGGGCTGCGTCGGGCAGTCGAACAGGTTGCTGTCGAACCGCGGCGGCAGGCCGGCATTGGCCAGCGTCAGGACGGCGCAGTTGGTCGAGCCGCGGACAACACCGTTGATGAACCGCGCCGAGGCGCCCGGCGTGCCGCCCGTCGCGTTGAGGTTGATGCCGCCTTCAAAGGTCGTGCCTGCGAAATTCTGAGGGATGCCGACAAAAGTGAAGTTGGCGATCGTCGGGTTGGTGTTCAGCGGGTTCGGAGGAACGTTTGCGCTGGACACGAGACGGTTGCTGCACTCGATTAGCCGGTCCGGCCCGCCCGTCTGGGTGACTTTCTGGACGATGATCGCGAACTGCACCTTGCCGGTCCAGCCCTCGTCGCAATCCAGCGAGTCGTCGAGCGCGCCCGTCAGGATGACGTGCTTCATGTTGACGGTTCCGCCGAAGATTTCGATGCCGTCATCGCCCGAGTTCTCGACTTGGACGTTGTCGATCTGCGTGCCGGAGCCGACGCCGCCCATCGTGATGCCGTTGAGGTCGTCGCCTGCAGCGGCCGACGTGAGGAAGGCGCCGGGATATTTGACCTGCAGGTAGGCAAGGCGGCCGCTGGAGTCGGCGGGGGTCGCCCCGCCATAGAGCGCGGCGCGGCCGGTTGCGGCCGTGACGCCCTCGACGGCGTTCTGGCAGTCGACCGTGCCGGCCGTGACCGCAGTGTTGCAGCCGCGGATCGGCGCGCGACCGAGCAGGATGAGGCCGCCCCATTCACGAGATGCAGTCGCGGGCGCCGCCTGCGTGTTGGTGACGTCTCCCTGTGAAGTCATGATCACGGGCTGGTTGGCGGTGCCGTTGACGATGATCTGCGAACCGCGGTTCACGATGATCATGTCAGCCGCAACGCCGCCATAGAGCGTCACGCCGGGGTCGATGGTCAGCGTCGCCGCCGTGCCTGCCGTTCCGGCAGCCCCGCGATCGTCGCCGACATCAACCCGGCCGGCGATCTGGTAGATATTGCCCGCAGTAAGCCTGACGGCCGCCGGCGGTGCGCCAGCGGTCGTGCCGCCGAGCATGCCAGCCAGCAGGCAGCGACGCTGTCCGGCGATCGTTCCGGCCTCGGTGGTGCCGGCGGGGCAGCCGGGGTTCGGGAAGACGTTGAAAGACCAGCTCGTCGCCCAGTTGGACGTTGCCGTCTCTGTGGAGGCGAAAGCGCCGATATAGTTCGCCGCGGTGAAGAAGGCGCCCAACGTGGTGGGGTTAAGCACCGCGCGAGCGGTTTCGTTGGCGCCGGGGAGGAAACCGGAAAGCGTGCTCGGGGTTGTCGTTGTGTTGTTGGTCCCGCCGTTAATGAGCGTGGACGAAGCGGAGTTGAGCGCACCGGGGCAGTTGAAGAGGATCGAATCGAACCTCGGCGCAGGGCTGGTGTTGGCCGTGCTAAGCGAGGCGCAGACGTTTGAGCCCGTCACGACGCCGTTGGCCAGACGGCCCGATCCGCCCGGGGTTCCCCCGGTGTTGTTGAACGAGATGGCCTGCAGGTTCACGTTGCTGGCGTTCTGATTGACGCCGACCAATGTGAAGTTCGAGATCGTGGGATTGGTGTGGAGCGTGCCGGCCAAGCTGGAAACGGCGCGGTTGCTCCATTCGAACATGCGGTCCGGACCGCCAGTGCGGCCGCCGACAGTCTGGCGCACCAGAAGAAACTGCACGTTGCCTTGCCAGCCCTCATCCGTGTCGAGGCTGTCATCCAGCGCGCCGCTTATGATGATGTTCTTCATGTTCACAGCGCCGCCAAAGATCTCGATGCCGTCGTCGCCGGAATTGTGAACCTGGGTGAAGCTGATGTCGGTAGCGGAGCCGACGCCGCCCATTGTCAGGCCGTTGAGGTCGTCGCCCGCCGCCGCGGACGTGAGGAAGGCGCCGGGATAGCGGATCTGAACATAGCGCAGCGTGCCGCTGGTGTCGGCGGCGGTTGCCCCGCCGTAGAGCGCGTCGCGGCCCGTGGCCGCTGTGACGCCCTCAACAGCGTTCTGGCAGTCGACGCTGCCCTGCGCCACGCCGAGGTTGCACCCGCGGATCGGGGCGCGCCCGAGCAGGATCACGCCGCCCCACAGGCGGTCGCTGGTTTCGGGGTTCGCCGTGCCGGTGATATCCTCCGCAGCGGTAAAGATGATCGGCTGCGCTGGCGTGCCAATGGCGCTGATGCGGCTGCCGCGATTAACGATAAGCATGTCGGCGGCAACATCGCCGAAAATCGTTACGCCAGGCTCGATGGTGAGCGTAGCGGCGGCGCCCGTGGTCGCGGCGCCGTTTGCGCCGAGGTCGCGGCCGATGTCGACCCGTCCGTTCAGCCGGTAGACGATGCCCGTCAGCCGGGGGAGGGTAAGGTTGGTGAGGATTTCGCCGCTGACGTTGCAGACGGTGGATGATCCAAGGGCGCCCGCATTGGTCGTGCCGGTCGGGCAGGTTGCGCCACCGCCGCCACCGCCGCCACCGCCTCCGCCGCTCCCGCCGCCTGGCGGCGTTCCGGGGTTCGTGGCTCCTGGCGAAGCGATTTCGGACCCGCCGCCGCAAGCAGCCAGGCCAAGAGCCAAGGCCGCGAGGCCGGCTTTCACCGTCTTCCGCATCATCATGTTATCTCCCTCGATCGCCACACATGCCGAAGGGGAGCGCGTTGCCTTGTTTTTACGCGAACCCCGCCATCCCGGGGTCCTGCTTAGGAGGGCGGCGTGACAGCCGCCCGACAGTTTCGTGACAGTTCTGATTCCGCTGACGGCTCGGAAATTTCTCCACAGGCCACAGCCTTGCTTTGACAGGAGGCTGCGCGCCGCGCGACAGTTCTATGACGGTTCGGATGAGGCGTGGGAGACACACATGAAACTTGCCGCAGCACTATTCGCCGCGTTCGTCATGCCGCTCGCCACGCACGTGGCTGCGATTGCGCAGCCAGCGCCGGCTTCCACATCGACCGCGGTCCGCCAGCAAGCGTGGAGCGTGAAGGGGCTGACGGCCCCGGCTGAGATCGTGGTCGATCACTGGGGCATCCCGCACATATTCGCCGCCAACACGCGCGACGCTTTCTTCCTGCAGGGCTACAACGCCGCCCGCGACCGGCTCTGGCAGATCGACCTCTGGCGCAAGCGCGGTCTCGGCCTGCTCTCGAAATCCTTCGGCCCCGCCTATGTCGAGCAGGATCGCGCCTCGCGCCTCTTCCTCTATCGCGGCGACATGGAGAAGGAATGGAACGCCTACGCGCCCGAAGCGCGCGATACGGTCGAGGCTTTCACTACCGGCATCAACGCCTACGTCGCGGAAGTGCGCGCCGGAACCAAACCCCTGCCGGTCGAATTCAAGCTCACCAGTTCAACGCCGGACGATTGGAAGCCGGAAGATGTGCTGCGCATCCGCAGCCACGCTCTGGTCTCCAACGTCACATCCGAAGTTGCCCGCGCCCGCACCATCTGCGCCGGCGGAGTGGAAGCGGATATGCTCCGCCGCAAGCTTGAGCCAGCCGGGCACAAGCTGGCGGTTCCGAAAGGGCTCAATCCCTGCGACATCCCCGCCGATGTCCTGAAGGATTACACGCTCGCGACCAAGCAGGTGGATTTCGATCCCGTCGACGGTGTCCGCCAGCGCGCCGCCAGCGAGCCGGCGGTTCAGCTCGCCGATCTGATGGAGCGCCAGCTCAACGAAGGCTCCAACAACTGGGTCGTTGCGCCCTCGCGCACGGCGACGGGCCGGCCCATCCTCGCCAACGATCCGCACCGCCAGCTCGGCGCGCCTTCGCTGCGCTATGTCGTCGGCGTCAACGCGCCCGGCCTCAACATCATCGGCGCGGGCGAGCCAGCGCTACCGGGCGTCTCGATCGGCCACAATAATGACGTCGCTTTCGGCATCACCATTTTCGCGATCGATCAGGAAGACCTCTACGTCTACGACCTCAAGCCGGGCGATCCTACGCGCTACAGGTACAAGAGCGGTTGGGAGCCGATGACGGTCGTTCGTGAAACCATCGAGGTGAAGGGCGAGGCGCCCCGCAACGCCGATCTTGCCTACACTCGTCACGGCCCCGTGCTGATGGTGGGCGAGGACAAGAAGCGCGCCTTCGCTATGCGCTCGATCTGGGCCGAGCCCGGCCTCTCCGGCTATTTCGGATCCTCGCGCCTCACCCACGCGAAAACCTGGGACGACTTCAAGGCCGCCAGCAATGCATGGGGCGCCCCTCCGCTCAACCTCGTTTATGCCGACACCAAGGGCAACATCGGCTGGGCCGCCTCGGGCCGCGTTCCGATGCGCGCCAACTGGGATGGCCTGATGCCGGCGCCGGGCGATGGCCGCTACGAATGGAACGGTTTCCTCGCCAAGGACCTGCTGCCTTCGTCTTACAATCCCCCGCAGGGCTTCTTCGCCACCGCCAACGAAATGAACCTTCCGGAAGGCTATCCGGCGGAAAAGCGCAAGATCGCCTTCGAATGGACCGACCCCTCGCGCGCCGACCGCATCAAGGAAGTGCTGGCCGCCAACTCCAAGGTCAGCCTCGCCAACTCCATGGCGCTGCAAACCGACAGCGTCAGCCCGCAATCCCGCCGCGCCCGCGCCCTGCTCGCCGGTCTCCAGACCCGCGATCCGGATGTCGCCAAAGCCATCGATCTCCTCAAGGCCTGGGACGGAGACGAGCGCGTCGACAGCGTTGCGGCCTCTATCTACGAGGTTTGGGCCAACAAGCATCTCGGCGAAGCCGCCGTCGCCCGCATCACGCCCGAAGCCGCCCGCGCATCGGTCGGGCAGGGCCATCTCGAGGCGGTGATCACCTACCTCGAAAGCTCCGACAGGAAACTCACCGCCGCCATGCGCGATGATATTCTGCTCGAATCTCTCTCGGACGCGGTCGCAGAACTGAAAACACGTCTCGGTCCTGACATGAGCAAGTGGGCCTGGGGTCGTCTCCATGTCGCAAGCTGGAAGCCTGCCGTCGCCGTGCTCGCCGATCCGCAACTCGCCGCGCAGATGAGCGTCGGTCCGCTGCAAGTGCCGGGCTCGGCATCGACGCCGCGTGCGCAGACTTATCGCGCGTCCGATTTCAACGTCATCGCGGGCGCCTCCGTTCGCATGGTGATGGATGTCGGCGCGTGGGATAATTCGGTTGTGATCAACACGCCCGGACAGTCGGGCGATCCGTTCAACGCGCACTATCGCGATCTTTTTCCGATGTGGGCGGAAGGCGCGTACGTGCCGCTCGCTTTCTCTCGCGCAGCAGTTGATCGCGTCGCCGAAACGGTGATCGCTTTAACGCCTCGTTAACTCGACTCGTTCGCGAATGCGCGAACGTGAAACTGTCGTAAGGGCGGCAGTTTCGATCGCCTTTTTGGTTAATGACGGTTGTCGCGTTCGGCATCGTTGGTTAGAGTGGGTGCCTGTGGGGCTCGCCGGATCGGCTACGTATCGATCTGGCCGGACGTGAACTGGACCAACTTCGGCCCGTTGCTGCGACTACCCCAGACTTTCTGAATTCACATCGTTTGTTTTTTCCAGCCCCGGGGGGCTGCTCGTCTGTTTCGCGTTCCGCGATTCGTGGAGAGGAAGTAGTCATGCGTAACCTCATCGCTGTCCTTTTGTTTGGCCTTCTCGCAGCATGCGGAGGCGGTGGCGGAAGTAGCGGCGGTAGCGGCGGAGGCGGCTCGGGGCAAGGCCCATCCGCGCCGCCAACGGCGGCGGAAGCCGCACGCCTTCTCTCCCAGGCGACGTTCGGCGTAACCGAGGCGGGCATTGCGCAGGCGCAGGACCAGCGCATCAATGGCTGGATCACCACCCAGATCGCCATACCGTTGCCGACGCTCAGCCACCAGGCCTATGTCGACGCCGTGGCCGCGGCCAACATGGGCAATTTCGACAGCAACACATTCTATCAGTCGTGGTGGCGCCAGGCGATCACCGAGCCGGGCCAGCTGCGCCAGCGCACTGCCTTCGCCCTCTCGCAGATCTTCGTCATCTCGCTCAACGATCCGACGCTCGATGCGCGCGGCGTTGCTTCCTACTACGACATGCTGGAGCGCAATTCGTTCGGCAACTTCCGCACGCTGCTTGAGGATGTGACGCTCCATCCGATGATGGGGCGCTATCTCACCTTCCTCGCCAACCAGAAGGAAGACGCCGCCGGCACCCGCACGCCCGACGAAAACTACGCGCGCGAAGTGATGCAGCTGATGACCATCGGTCTGGTCGAGCTCAACAATGACGGCACGCCGAGGCTGGATGGGTCGGGCGCACAGATCCCGACCTACACTCCCGCCGACATCGCCGGGCTGGCGAAAGTGTTCACCGGCATCAGCTGGTACAACCCGACGCCGACCAACAACACATTCTTCGGCGGCGGCGCCCACGCCGACCGCAACGTTCTGCCGATGATCTTCTATCCGAACTTCCACTCCACCTCGGAGAAGGTCTTTCTCGGCACGACGATCCCGGCCAGCCCCACCGTCGATGTCGCGGGCGACCTGCGCATCGCGCTCGACAGGCTGTTCAACCACCCGAACGTCGGGCCGTTCATCGCCCACCGGCTGATCCAGCAGATGGTCACGTCGAACCCCAGCCCGGCTTATGTCGGCCGCGTCGCCACCGTGTTCAACAACAACGGCTCGGGCGTGCGCGGCGACATGGCCGCCGTGGTCCGCGCCGTCCTGATGGATCCCGAGGCGCGCGACATGAATGCGGTCGGGTCCGCCTCGTTCGGCAAGCTGCGCGAGCCTGTGATCCGCGTCACCAACTGGGCCCGCTCCTTCGGCGCGGCCTCCCAGACCGGCAACTTCCTGATCACCTCGACGTCCGCCAACACCTCGATCAGCCAGTCGCCGATGAGCTCGCCTTCGGTCTTCAACTTCTGGCGTCCTGGCTTTACCCCGCCGTCGACCACGCAACTTGGCCAGCGCTCGCTGGTCGCGCCGGAATTCCAGATCGTCGACGAGGTCACCGCCGCCTCCTACATCAACGTGATGCAGGACTGGATCAACCAGGGCCTCGGCCAGACCCCGCCTGGCGGCGCTGGTCGCGACGTGCGCTCGGCCTACGCCGCCGAGATCGCGATCGCCGACAACGGCCAGGCGCTGGTCGACCGGATGAACTCGCTGCTGTTCTACGGCCAGATGTCCGCCACCCTTCAGGGTCGCGTGCTCGCCGGCGTCAATGCGATCGCGGTTCCCGCCTCGAACGGCTCGAACCAGGCCGCAATCGACACGGCGCGCCTCAATCGGGTGAAGACTGCGGTCTTCTTCTCGATGGTTTCCCCCGAATATCTGACCCAGCGTTGAGGAGTACGGACATGAGCAAGTCAATGTCGCCTGCCACCCGCCGTGAAATCCTCCGCCGCGCCACAGCGCTTTCCTGTGTCGGCGCCGCTGCCTCCACCTTCGGCTTCCAGCTCGCCACCATGGGCGCCGCCGCCGCACAGACAGCGCCGGCCACCTACAAGGCGCTGGTCTGCATCTTCATGTTCGGCGGAAACGACTCGAACAATATGGTGCTCGCCACCGACACCGACAGCTGGGGCCGCTACTTCTCGGCCCGCAACACCGGCGCCAATCCGATCGCGCTGATGCCGGTCGGCACGCCGGTCACGCCGGTAGGCTCGATCAACCCGGTCACCAACCGCGTTGCATCCTTCCAGGTTCCGGAAGGCTGGGGCGGCGTGCTGCCGATCGCTTCGGCGATCCCCAACCCGGTTCCCCCGGGCACCAACGCAGCCTCGCGCACCTTCGCGCTCAATCCGCACATGGGGGCGCTGCTGCCGCTGTGGACGGGCAACCGGCTCGCGGTTGCGGCCAATGTCGGTCCGCTGATCGTGCCAACCACCAAGACGCAGTACCGCAACCGCCAGGTGCCGCTGCCCGCCAACCTGATGTCGCACAACGACCAGCAATCGACCTGGCAGGCAGGCGCAACCGAGGGCGCCCGTCGCGGCTGGGGCGGCCTGATGGCCGACCAGTTCCTTGCCAGCAACGGCACGAACGCGGTCTTCACCGCCATGTCCACGGCAGGCAACGCCGTGCTGCTCGCGGGCCAGAACGTCGTGCAGTACCAGATGTCCACCAGCCAGACGGCGCCGGCGCAGCGCATAAACTCGGCGGCTGCGGCGACAACCACCGTGTTCAGCGCCGCCGGCGCCGGCGCGCGCGTTCGCGAGATCATCCGCGACACGACGGGCGCCAGCTACTTCATGCAGGACCACGGCGCCAAGGTGGTTCGTTCGCAGGATGCGGCCGATCTTCTCAACGCGCAGTTCGCGGCCGGCTCGCCGGGCGCCGCCATCGCCGCGCCCACGCAGCTGCTCAACCCGATCACCCGCGTCAACGAGACCAACCAGCTTGCCGTGCAGCTGCAGAGCGTCGCCAAGATTATCGCGGCAAACGCCGTCCTCGGCGTCAAGCGTCAGGTGTTCTTCGTTTCGATGGGCGGCTTCGACAACCACGACATCCAGAACACCACCCAGTCTCCGCTGCTGGCGCGCCTTGCTCACGCCATGGCGTATTTCGACGGGGCGCTGACTAATATCAACAACGTCGACATGCGCCCGCAGGTGACGACGTTCACGGCCTCGGACTTCTCGCGCACCTTCACGACCAATGGCGATGGCACCGACCATGCCTGGGGTTCGCACCAGTTCGTCATGGGCGGGGATGTCATCGGCGGCAGTGTCTACGGCCAGTTCCCGACGATCGGCATCGACACCACGACTCCCGCCTTCCAGAACCCGAACATGTCCGGCAACGTCCTGATCCCGCAAATGTCGGTCGACCAGTATGCCGGCACGATCGGCAGGTGGTTCGGGATCACCGACGGACAGCTCGACACGATCTTCCCGAATCTCAGGAACTTCAGTCGCAATGTCGGCTTCATGAACGCGCCAAGCGCCTAGCCGGCTTCGTCTCAGCGCACTGGCAGGGCTTATGGCCCAGCCAAGCGCAGCGCCCGCGCCTCGCTGACACAACATGTCAGTCCAGGCGCGGGCGCTTTGCGTTTGAGGGCAATGATCTTGTTGAAGCCCATACGCCCGCGACCTCAGCGAAGAGGCGGCGGGGCGGGTTGGGCTTTTCCTGATCGCGCGCGGGCTAAGGCGGGGCGCGGATGCGCTCTGACGCCGGTGAGTTCGCCTCCCATGGTTCGACGGACGCGCGGCTTGCGCCAAGCTGCTCGCCACGAGGGGCGGGGTCGTTGCCGGCGTCTTCCGGCGCGGCGTCGCGTTTGGCTTTGGCCAGGATGCGCGCGGCGTGGCGGCGGATGAAGGCTTCGGGGTCGGCATGGAAGAGAGCCGTCGCCTCGAAGCGCAGCGACATGTCGTGGGCGCTGCGCGGCATGGATTCGGGCCGCCAGTCTGATGGCGGCGGGGGAATGACGATGCTCTCGAGATCGAGCGGTTGGCCGGCGAGGAGACGCCTTGCGCCCTCGGCCAGGATGACGTCGATCGAGTATTCGCAGCGGCACAGGTCCGCATAGCAGGACTGCCATTTCCTGGAGCGCGGCGGCTTGCGGCGGCGCAGGCGCTTGAGCTTGTGCGCATAGTCGGTGAACAGCGCCGCCATGATCTGGAACAACAGGATGGGGAGCATCCAGAGCTGGGAGGGCTCCAGCTGGATGTCGCTCTCCGCGATGTCGTCCGCGTGGGTCATGCACGCAGTATCGCCTGGCGGGGCAGGCGTGGGGACAAGTAAAAAGTTATCCTACAGCGGGGATGACATCGGTGGGTGTTGGAAGATGTCGGACTCTACCGCTTGTGGAACACCACGGACGACACGGCGCGGCGGCCTTGTACGCGGGAGAGCTGGACGACGATGTCGATCACGGACTTGGCGTAGTCGATGATGTCGGCGCGGGTGAGGGTGAGGCCGGCCTGCAGCGTCATGAAGGCGATCTGTTCCATGGCGCCCTGCGGGCTGTCGGCGTGCACGGTGGTGAGCGAGCCGGGGTGGCCGGTGTTGACGGCGCGCAGAAAGGTGAAGGCCTCCGGCCCGCGGATCTCGCCGACCATCAGCCGGTCGGGCCGCATGCGGAGCGATGCGCGCAGCAGCTCGTCGATGCCGACGCGGGTTTCGCCCAGCTCGCTGCCGACGGCGACGAGGCCGACGGCGTTGGCGTGCTGCAGCTTCACCTCGGGTGTGTCCTCGATGACGATGAGCCGGTCGGTGTGCGGAACTTCCTTGAGGAGCGCGTTGAGAAAAGTCGTCTTGCCCGTTCCAGTGCCGCCTGAAATCACGATGTTGCGGCCCTCGCGAACCGCGCGGGAGAAGAACGTCCTGAGGTCGCCGCGGTCGAGCACCTGGCCGAGATCGACGTCCGCCGCCGTGCGCTCGCCGGTGATGGCGCGGCGCACATTGGCGAATGCGCCGCCGGTTTCGTAGTCGGCCAGCGTCAGGTCCTGCACGACGTGCTTGCGGATTGCGAGCGACACGTGCTGGCGCGTCGCGGGCGGCGTCACGATCTGGACGCGCGCCCCGTCGGGCAGGGTGGCGGCAAGCAGCGGATATTCGCGGCTGACGCCCTGGGCCGAATGCGCGGCGATCTGCTGCGACAGGCGCTGCAGCATCGTGTCGGTGACTTCCGGCGCGTCGATGCGCTCGAAGCCTTTTTGGCCGTCGATCCAGATTTCACCCGGCTTGTTGACCAGGATGTCGGTGACATCCTGCCTGTCGAGCCACGGCGCAAACGGGGCAAGGTATGTGCGTAGATATACGCCTTCGCCGATCAATTCGCGGCGTCCGAGGGCTTCACGGCGCCGACGCCCGAGAAGTCGAGATCCTGGCTGACGAACACGCGCAGCGGCGTGCCCTGCGGAACGGTGACGGTCGGCCCGATATTGTTGGTGGCGAGCGAGCCGGCGGCAGCTTCGCTTCCGGCGCGCGCGCCAGCGATGACCACGGTGGTGTCGGAGGAGTCCGCAACCGCGCCAGCCCCGATATTGAGCAGCGACAGCAGGATCGCGCCGCCGAAGCGTTCGAGGAAGTGGCGATCGACTTGGCCGCTGAGGCCGCCGCGGCCGAGGCTGTCCGTTGCGGGCGAGGACAGCTCGATCGTCGCGCCGTCCGGGCGGATCAGGCGCGTCCAGATCACGAAAGCGCGGCTCTGGCCGAGCGCTGTGCCGGAATTGTATTCGCCGATCAGGCGGCTGCCGCGCGGAACAAGGACTTTCGCGCCGTCGAAGCCGCGCACGTCGCGCGTGACAATGGCGCGGGCAAAGCCCGGCAGGTCGGAATTGAGCGCAGTCTCGAGGATCGCCGGGATCACGTCGCCCTGCACAATGGTGGTCGAGAGGTTGCCCATGTGCGTCGCGCGTGAGGCCTTGCCGTTGCTGCCGCTGAGGCGCTGGGCGAAACGTTCGTTGGAATTGATGTTCGCGCCGGTTTCGGCCGCGCCGGTCATCGCGCCGGCAAGCGCCTTGGGATCGAGCGGCTGGCCGTCAGGGCCGAGGGCGCCGCCGGGCGGGGCGCTCTTGAATTCGCTGAGATCGACGACGAGAGCGGGCGAGCGGAGACGGTCGATCTCCGCCTGCGTCAGGCCGGGCGGCTCTGCCGGAGGCGCTGGCTGCACTTCCATCGGCGGCGGTTCCTGCACCATGGCGAGTTCGGGTTGCGGCGCGATGTAGGCGCTCATGTCCGGCGCGGGCGGCACGCCGGCGTTCGACAGCGGAACGGCGGTGGCGGTCGCGTCGGTCAGGCGCGCCTTCTCGATCTGCGTGCGCTGGGCCGAAAGTTGCAGGAAAATGACCGTGCCGAGACCAAGCGCGCCGACGACGCCGAACGCGACAGGCCAGAGCGAAGGCGTGCCGCCGACGCGCGGAGCGGCGTCGACATCGAAGGTCGGGTCCAGTCCGGTGCGGGGTATCTCTGACATCTCAATTACCTCCGCGCTGGGGAAGCGGCGCCGGCGCGTTTTGCGGGCGTTTCTTCCAGGCGTTGTTGCGCAGGTCGGCCTTGGTCTTGCCGTAGCGCAGCACGAAATTCTCGGCCGTCACGTCGGCCACGGTGTAAGGGCCGGAGACGTGGGTGTTGGCGATCTCCTCCTTGCCGTCCGGCGCGATGAAGAACACTGCCGGGGCGTCACGCGTCGTGTCGAACTGGAAGAACGTCGCCCTGCCGTCGTCGAACACGCGGACGGGGTGGAGCTGTTTGGCGCCCCTGGCCGTGTAGTCGAAGTTGAAATCCTCCGGCTTGGGCGGCGGAGGCGGCGCCGCGCTCGCGGCGGCCGGCGGCGGCGCGGGCCTCGGATAGATGAAGCGCAGGCGGAGCATCTGGTCGGGATCGTTGCGCTTGCCGCTGTTCGCGACCGAGTTGAGCAGGAAGGAATAGATGCGGCTGGTCGTCACCACAGTCATGCTGGTGGTCACGTCCTTTGCCATCGGCTTGAGAAAGAGCAGCGTCGCCTTGCGGTTCGGCGTCACCTGCCAGGACAGGCTGTCGCCGATCGAGACGTTCTCGATCCGCTCGGTGGGGTCGAACTCGATCGTCATCTCGTAACCGACCTGGGCCTTGAGCGAGACGATCTCGTCCGCGTTGTAGACGAATTGCCGGATGCGCGGGTCGCCGGGGCCCGGCTGGGGCGCGGAGGCGGCCTGCGGATGAGCTGCCTGACTAATGGCGAGCATCATCAGGCCGAGGGTGGCCGAACGCATGTTGAGCACTTTCTGTATCACGGTCCCGAAGCTCATCGCGCACCCGCCCGCGTCTTCTTATCGGCAGCATTGGAAGGCGGTGCAAGTGAAGAGTCGGAAGGGCTTTTTGTTGCTGGGGCTGGAGCAGGCGCCGAAGCCGCCGGAGCTTCAGCCGCCGGAACGGGGGTCAGCACCTGATCTGCAGCCGTTTCCGAATCGCGCCGGTAGCCGGTCACCTGGAAGCCCAGCGGATTCAGCAACCGGTCCTCCATGCGCATCGGTGCGCCTGTGAAACGGTAGGAGACGATGGCCTGCCAGTCCGACCGGACCGGATCGACGCCGGTGTCGCGATGCTCGGTCTCGAAGCGGACCTGGGCGGTCTCCCGGGTGAGGAGTTCGATCTTTTTCACCTTGACCCGGATGGTGGTGCCGGGGCGGACGATGGCGAGCACGCTGTCGGGCGCGCCTTTCTGGTATTGCGCCACATACTCGTCGCGCGCCGCGCCGAGCGACCAGAGCGTGATGCGGTCGTAGCGCTCGGCGAAGTCGGCGGGATCGAACGTTTCGCGAGCGAGAACATACTGGGCGATCATCGACTCGACGACGGCCTGGTCTTCGGCGAGCGCGCCGACATCGAGGCCGCGCGCGGTCTCGATGTAGCCGGTCTGCTTGTCGACCAGGATGGTGTAGGGGACGATCTCCTTCAGCGGCAGCATCAGGGCGATGGCGGCGGCCTGCGCGGCGCAGATCAGGATGAGGATGCAGGCGATCGTCCACGCCCAGCGGCGGCCGCTGCGCTCGGCCTCGACGGTCTCCTCGACCCAGCGGCTGACTTCGTTGCGGCGGGTCAGCAGCAAAGGCTCCCGCGATACGCGCGGGACGGGCATGTTCGGGAAGAGCGGTTCGATGTCGGCCATCAGCGCTCCTCTCCGCGCCGCATCGTGGGACGGGGCGCACGGTTATAGGCTTGGCCGAGGCGGTCGCCGGCGACCAGGGGCTGGGATGAAACCGCATCGGCGATCTCGCCGGAACGGCGGGAGAAGGCTTCGCGGGTGGAGTAGGCGCCGCTTGCCGCGGTGGAGCGGTCGATCATGGCGATGCGCGAGGCGATCTCCTCGGCGCGCTCGCCGGGGCCGGCGCTGAGCGGGCGGTCGGGCGCAGCGAGGCGGCGGGGCGCATCGCGATCCTCGCCCCTGCGCGATCCGCCGAAGCCCTTGCCGATGGCGGTGACGGCGCCGAGGCCGAACATCATGACGATGGCGAAGACGGCGACGATGAGCGCGATGGTGATGACGGGGCCCATGTCGAAGAGCCGCTTGCCGGCATTGCCGACGAGGATTTCGAGGAAGGGGGCGAGGATCAGCAGCATCACCGCGCCGAAGATGTTCACGGCCAGCGGCATGATGGCGAAGGAGATGGTGGCGCGCACCCAGCCCTCGAAAATGCCGCGCGTTGCGTCGAACAGCAGCATGCCGATGAAGATGGGGCCGATCGCCAGCAGGAAGGCCAGCACGATCTTGGCGGCGATGATGAGGCCCAGCGTCACCAGCAGCAGCGAGATCGAGATCAGCCAGAGGATGCCGGAGGCGAGCATCGGGCCGCCCTGCAGCAGGTTGGCGTTTGGGCTGGACATCGAGCCATAGACGCCGGCGGAGCCGCTGAGGTCCTCGAAGGCGCGCTGCACGCCGGCCATGACGTCGCCGTCGAAGCCCGAGCCTTGCGCGGCGAGCGGACCCATCATGGCCTTCATGATCTGGGCGGGGCCGTCGAAAAGAAGGTCGAAGATCAGCGTCTGGTAGGCGGCCCAGGAGGTGAGGAAGGCGAGGATGAGGCCGATCTTGAGGCCGACGATCGGAAGCTCGGTGACGCGAAGCCCGCCGCGGCCGAACAGCAGCTGGTAGCCGAGCAGGGCGATGTAGATGGTGAGCATGCCGGTGAAGGCCGTTGCGAACCAGGTGTCGGGGCCGACGAGTTGGCGATAGCTGTCCTGCACCAGGACGCGGATGTGGCAGTCCACCGTCTCGATGACGCCCGAGACCATGCTCTTGTCGGAAGGCGCCGGACAAAAAGCCATCAGTGCGCCCCCGCCACGAGGCGCGGCATCCAGGCCGCCGGATCATCGCCCACTTCGGCGCGCAGGTCGTCGAGCATGCGCACGGTGCGCTCGCGGCCGGAGAGGACCGTCAGCAGATCGCGCTGGCCGTTGAGGTTGAGGCGCGCAACGACGCTTTCCGCGCCATGCTTCACCAGAAAGCAGCGCGAGGTGTCTGGCAGGGTGCGGATCAGGTCGAACTCGTGGCCCGACAGGCCGAAGCCCTTGCAGTACTCGGCCTCCTGCGCCTTGGGATTGGGCAGGAAGATCTGCGTGGCGGACTGTTCGATGACGGCGGAGGCGATGCGGCTTTCGAGAGCGTCAGCGGTCGACTGCGTCGCGAAGCCGACGATGCCGTTGCGCTTCCGGATGGTCTTTTCCCAGTCGCGGATGCGTGCGACGAAGACTTCGTCGTCCAGCGCTTTCCAGCCCTCGTCGACCACGATGATCGAGGGCTGGCCATTCAGGCGCTCTTCCACGCGGTGGAAGAGGTACATCATGGTCGGCGTGCGGACGACCGGGTCTTCGAGCAGGTGCGTCATGTCAAAGCCGACGATGCGGCTTTCCATGTCGAGATGGTCGTGCTCGTTGTCGAACAGCCAGGCGCGGTCGCCCTCGCCGATCCACGGGTTGAGGCGCGAGGCGAGATCGCCAGGCGTGGGGCGGCGGCCGCCGAGGAAGAGCTCGCGGAAATAGCGCAGGCGGCGGAAGTTCGGCGTCTGGTCGTAGTTGGCGCTGACGGCGGCCGAGATCGTGGCGGAGTCTTCCGCCGACAGGGTCTCGCCGTTGGACGTCACCAGCTTCGCCGCCCATTGCTGCAGGAAGCGGCGGTTGGACGGCGTGTCGGGAAGCTGCAACGGGTTGAAGCCCGTGCGCACGCCGGGTCGGATCAGGTCGTAGCGGCCGCCGATCGCGCGCAGGAAGATCTCCGCGCCGCGATCCTTGTCGAAGAACACCACGCGCGGCTCGAACCGCTCGGATTGCGCGATGAGGAAATTGAGCACCACGGTCTTGCCGGCGCCGGACGGGCCGATGACCAGGAAGTTGCCGAGGTCGCCCTTGTGGAAATTGAAATAATAGGGGGATGCGGCCGTGGTCTCGAGCAGCGTGACCGCCGGGCCCCAATGGTTGCCGCTGGCGCGGCCGACCGGATGGCTGTGGAAGCTGGCGAGGCTGGCGAAGTTGGCCGACGAGATAAGCGCCTTGCGCGGGATGTACTGCGAGTTGCCGGGGAACTGCGCCCAGAAACTTGGCTCCAGCGCCGCTTCCTCGCGCACGCCGATGACGCCGATCTCGGTCAGCGACGCCTGTACATCCGCGACGGCGTTGTCGAGCGCCTCGAACTCGGGAGCGCGGACCATGATGGTCAGATGATGTTCGCCGAAGACGGCGCGGCCGGCAGCGACATCGTCCTTCGCCTGCACAAGATCGCGGCGCAGGGACAAGGCCTCGTCATCCGCCGCGCGCATCCGGCGCAGGGCGAGGTTCATGCGGCTGAGGGCGGGCTGGCGATCGACGAAGGCGAAGCTCTGCGAGATGACCATCTCGTGCGGGGTCCGCAGCAGCGTGTCGAGCTGGCCCGCCGAGGTGTGCGGGGGATATTCCTTGATCGACATCATCGCGGCCAGCATGCGGGGGCTGCGGGAGTTGCCGGAGAATTCCAGCGCCTCGTGGCCGAAGCTGACGCGGCGGTCGATGAAAGTGACGTCGTTCTTTTCGTACGGCACCGGGCGTAACTCGCCGTCGAACAGGAAAGCGAGGAATTCAAGCGGCTCGGAATACTCGACGCCTTCGGCGGTCTCGTAGACGCCGAGCAAGCGCGCGCCATAGGGGTTGAGCGCGGCGAGCAGGCTGTCGGCGGCGGCGTCGAGCTCGCGGCGGTCGCGCACGCGGCTTACCGCATCGAACTGCTTGCTCTTGCTGAAGCCGAGACCGCTGGCGCGGCCGAGAGACGGCTTGCGGGTGAGGGTGATGAAGAGGTCGTTGACGAACAGGCGGCGGCCGGCCAGCCGGCTCTGCCACATCGCGTCGACACTGCGGGAGAAGGAATTGGCGAAGCGGCCCTCAAGGCCCGGGCGAACGAGGTGCCGGATGACGTGCGCGCCGATCGAGATTTTCGACGATGCGATGCCGCGCAACAGCGTATCCCGCACATTCTTGCGGTAGTTCAGCTCCTGCGTGTCGGCCGTCTCGAAGGCGAAGCCTGCGAGGTGGATGACCTGGACCTGCTGCCCGTCCCGCGTCGCCAGCGTCGTCGCATCGAGATGCCGGGCATAGGGCAGCATGTCGCCAGCCCGCTTTTCGCGGCGTGCGAGGCGTCTGCTCAGCCGCTGGGCGGCGGCGCGCGAGAGCGTCTTCTTCTTCATGGAGAATAAGAGTTGCAACGCCAGTAGTTGAAGTTCGGCACGCGTGGGCAGCGGCTGACCTTCTGGATCCAGAGATCCAGAAAGCGCGGCTCGCGCAGGCACATGAAATAGCCGGCGGCGTGCAGCACCAGCGCGATGACAATGGCCCAGAAAGACTTGGTGACGAGAAAGACCTCCGTCGTCACCACGAGGTTGAGCACGAAGAAGGAATAGCTCACGCCGGCGAACATCTGCGGCCGCGTCAGCGCAGAGAAGACGATATCGCGTTCGAGCCCGGCCATCGGACTAACCCGCTATTCTTGCCGCGCCCTGTATGCCCGCGACGATCACCGTCGCCCCGAATAGAATGAACGAACCTAGTATTACGGTAATCCCGTGCTTCCAGTTCATCCTGCCGGTCAGCATCATGAAACCGACAACTGCTACTGCTATGACCGCAACCGCGGTCGCAATGTTTCCCAGCAGGGTTCCCTGCACCCAGGCGACTGCCGCGACGATCGGTCCCGATCCACGCGGGTCCGTTGCCGCCTGCGCGAGCGCTTCCTGCGCCGTAAACGAGGCCGCGGCCAAGCATGTGGCAAGTCGGGCGAACGTCATCAGTTGGTCTCCGGAAATTCTGTCTTCGCGAGGTAGTCCATCACCGCGTCGACATAGGCGCGGGTCTCGGCATACGGAGGCACACCACCATACCGCCTCACAGCGGCTGGTCCTGCGTTGTATGCAGCGAGCGCGAGTTCGAGGTTATTACCGAACATTGTGACCATTCTGCGAAGGTAGCCCGCGCCGCCCCGGATATTCGCCTCCGGATTGTGCGGATCGACGCCAAGTTCGGCGGCAGTGGCGGGCATCAGCTGCATCACGCCGACCGCGCCGGCTTTCGAGATCGCCTGCTGATTGAAACGGGATTCCACATAGGCCACCGCCTCGAGCAGGCGGGGCGAGAGTTCGACTTCGCCGCCGGCGGTGATGAAGAGCGGAGCTGCGGCGGCATGACGCGCAGATTTCTGCGTCGGGGCCGGTGCGGGCTTGATCGGGGTGAGGCCTTCGGGGGTCATGATCGCCGGGCCATTGATGGTCGAGACGCCCGCAGGCCCGATCTCGATCACCTGAGCCGAGGCGGGCGCAGCAACGCCCAGCGCCAGCCCTATGACCAGCGCACTCCATAGTGGCGGGGAGTTACTTCCGTCCATGCGCCCGATGCCTTTGTGGCTTGTAGGACACGGTACCTACACTGGACCTCGAAGTCGAGTTCCGGAGCTGATTTCGACGATCTCGGATTGAGTTCGAATCGCCGGAAAAACGGGGCTTTTGACCAGGTCGCGGTTCTCGCCCGGGCGGATAGGGCATTACAAATAGGACGGGTCGGGCCCGCCAGCGCCGCGCTGATTCACCGGCCAGAATGCAGTCAGTATGTGCGGCGCGAATTCTGCGGGCTGGGCAGCGGGCCCGCGTTGGCGGCGGCGATCAGCTCATCGGGGTGGAACGGCTTGCTGATCATGGCGGCGAGGCTGGCGGCATTCGCCCAGGGACCCGTGCGGGCTTCCTGTTCAGGCCGCGCGGAAATTCCGATTACCACGGGCGAAGGATCGCGGAAGCCGCCGGTGAGCGTGACCGCGAAGATCGACATGCCCTCCGAGGCCGGCAGATCGAGGTCGACCGCATAAATGTCGAACAAGCGCTCCGACAACCGGTCCATGGCGTGGAAACCGTCGGCCGCTTCCGTGCAGCAGAAGCGGACGGCTTCAAGCGTCGTAGCCATGTACCGGCGCAGAGGCGCCGAGTCGCTGACGATAAGCGCGCTGCGAGAAGGGCGCTTCATCGGACTACGAGTCCCCGGGACTGGGTCCACGTGATCCCTCCTGCCGCGGTCGTCGGGGAGGCCGTAAGGCGGAGGTCAGCGGCTCGGCTTTCTTGCGGCCGGTCGAAGTTGCGCGATGTGCGCTCCGGCCGTCTTGTTTCGTGACTGGCCTGGTCCCGAAGACCGTGGCTGCCTCGCCGATGCGAGGCAGCCCGTCCCCCCAAAACACAGAGCCAGCGGCGGTGGTCATTCGTCCACCGTGGCCAATTCCCTGAGGACCTCTTCCGCCCGATTAACCTTCGTGGGAGGCAGATCCATCGCGATCTCGATTGCGCGACGGGCCATGCGACCACTCTCGGCGACAAGGCCGCGCGGCATTTCACACAGCACCATGTTGTTGCGCTCGATGCGGGCGCGGAGCTTCTCGCAGTTGATCGGGTCGACATCCATCTTGAAAGCGTAGGCGACGCCTTCGCCGTAATTCACGGGCAGGCCGAGCGGATCGACCTTCCAGCCGAGGTCGATCATGCGCGGCACGATATGGCAGTCGGCGATGCCGATGAAGGCCTCGATGCCCCGCGAGGCCGCGAACTCGTAGACTGCGATATTGAGCAGGAAGCGGGCCTGGTGGTTGATCTCGCGTGCGAACTTCGGATCGCCAGGCGCGTGCCTGGTCCATTCCCAGATGCCCGGGCCCGAAGGCGCGGCGCCTTCGACATACTGCGGGAAAAGGTTCTTCAGCATGTGCGGCCGCCAGGACGGGATCAGCCGCAACGATCCGCGCACCACGCCTTCGTCGATGGCGATGAGGTAGGTGGCGTGGGGCGTGTCGAACTGGTCGATGTCGAGCCCGTCGGGAGACTCAAGCGCTTTCCACCCCATCGTCTCGGCGAACACGCGATGGCGATGCCGGTGCATCTGCTCGATCTCGTCGAGATACTGGTGACGATTGCCAGAGTTTACGACGTGCACGTGCATGAACGTTCTCCCGCGATGCGGCCCGCAATTGGGCCCGCGAATTGGAGAGATGTTCGGACTGTTGGGTCGGAAGTGACACCCCCAAGGTCTGGGGGGTATCGGTCAGATGTGGATCAGGCCACGCAGAGCAGCCTCTATCACCGCTTGAGTGGTTGTATGCACTTTGAGGCGGCGGCGGGCCTCCTCGAGGTGCTCGTTCACCGTATGCTCGGAGAGGCCGAGGATCTCGCCAATCTCCCAGCTCGACTTGCCGGCGCGCACCCACTGCAGGCATTGCCGCTGGCGCGGCGTAAGGATGTGCTTCGCGGCTTCGGGCGGCGAGGGAGGTTCCGGCGGGCTGAGGCCAAGGCGCTTGGCGGCGATCGCGTAGTAGAGCGCGAGCAGGTGCAGAGCCGCGAGCATGCGCGAGTCCGCCTCGAGCTTGTGCGGCACCATCATCGAGACGCCGTGCATAGAGCCGTCGGGCTGGTGGATCGGCAGATAGAAGCCGTCGCGCAGCCCGAACGACCGTGCTTCGTCGAACAGCAGCTTCTGCCCGTCGGAGATAGAGGTGTCTGTGCGGAACTTGGTCCAGGTGGTTGGCGCGACGCTGTTGAGGCCGGAGCTCAGGAGCTCGTCATAGTTCGCCATGCCGTTGTCGACATAGTGCTTGCGCCAGCCACTGTGCATCGGGCCGGAGATGCGCGCGCCGGTAGGGCGCCGCCCGCGATCCGTCGCCTGATAGAGCACGAAGTGGTCGATGCCGAAGCGGGTCAGGACTTTCGCCAGCTCATCGTCCAGTTTCGAAAGATCGGCCGCGGTCTGGGAGGCGTCCGCAAAACGGAAAACCGTATCGGCGACCAAAGGATCGGCGAGGTGGACCGCAGAAATAGTAGACGTATCGACCATGTCTTTCCGGGCGTCTTCACGCACGTCGACCGCTTCCTGTTGTTTGGTACCCCTACCCACGGCGCGCCATGAACCCCGCAACCAGAGCTTCGACTATCTCCGCCTCTTGTACAGGCTTGGCGAAGACAGAGTCGACCCCGGCAACGTAAAGCCGGCGGTCAAAATCCGGAGAGAGTTCGTCCACAAGGACGCATATGGCGGTCGATGGCGCGGTCCGGCGCAGCTCCTTGATTGTCTCAACGGCAGCCAGGTCGCCGGATTCGACTGCGAGGACGGTGGCCCAGGGTCCGGGCAACATTTCCGCGACTTCCGCCAAGGAATCGGCGGTCGCGACCGTCCAGTAGAGGCTGGCGAGGGCGCTTTCGAGGAGCGGCCGGCATTGTGGGTCCGGCTCGAAAATGATCCCGTGCGTCAAAGGACGACTCCTCCACGCTGAGGCGATAGCTACAGGCAACCACGATCGTGCGATCCAGCCAAGCAGGGGGGAGTATACGTAGTTATAGAGATGGGGAATGGCGCCCGATGATTAGGCAAGAGCGGCGGCAAGCGCAGCCCTGTGTTGTGGGGCCGCAATCGCTATGAGCGCTTCGCCCTGAGCAGAAGGCGTAAGTCCTTTCAGGCGCGCAACACCGTACTCCGTGACGACAGCTATTCCTGCGCCGGTCTTGGTCCAGTTGCCTGTCGCGCGCGGAACGATTCGGGAGGCGCCGTTTCCCGCCGTGGATGGCAGGGCGATGATCGCAAGCCCGTCGTGGGAGGCGGCGGCGCCACGGATGAAATCGGGCGCCCCGCCGACGCTGCTTACCCGGCGCGCGCCGCGCCATTCGAGGTTGATGGCGCCGGCGAGGTCGACCTCCAGCGCCGAACCGATCGAGGTAAAGCGTGGCAGGGCGGCGAGCCGGGCATGGCCGTGCGTTTCGAGGGCCGAGCGGAAAGAGAAGAGGCCGGGTGTTTCCAGCCAGCGGTAGAAGTCCGGGTCGCCCCAGGCGATGCCGGCCAGGTGGTCCGCGTCCATGTCGAGCGCGCCGGCGTCTGCAAGCTGGCGGTAGTCGGCCGTGATCAGACCCGAATAGACGCGCAGGCGCCTGTGGTCCCTGAGGCCGGCGATAACCGCCCCCGGGGCTTCGCCGATGCCTGACTGGATCACGGCGTCGTCTGGAACGAGAGCGGCGGCGTTGCGGGCGATTGCCTCGAGGGTTTCCGAGCGTGGCGCCGGAGGCGCAGGCGACAGAAGCGGCGCGTCGGTGTCGACGACCAGGTCGATCTGGTCCCGTGGGATTTTTTCGGATCGCGAAATGCGCGGCATGTTGCGGTTGACAAAGGCGATCCGCCTTTTGGCGTTGCGCCACACAAGGCCGGGCGCCTCGCAGGCGATGCCGAATGAGCAGAGGCCGCTTTCATCCGGCGGGGCGACATGCAGGATGGCGAGATCGAATTCCATGCGCGCCAGAAGCGCGCCGATCTCAGAGTATGGCATGGCGTCGATGCGGGTGCGGCCGGACGCGATCGACGGCTCAAGCGCAGGCGAGGCCATGAAGGTGACGACGGTCGGGCCTTGCGGCAGCGAGCCATAGTCGAACGTGTTGATGCCCGGCACGAGGCATGACCACAGCTCCACGCCCTGGGCGCAGCCGGGATTGGCTTTCAGGAGATCGACGAAGGCCAGGCATTCGCCGGGGCCGCCCTGCAGGTAGACGCGTTCGCCGGGCTTGAGCCAGGCGAGCACGTCTTCCGGCTGTCCGGCTTTCATCGGCCTGAGTTTGAGAGGAGGCGGCGGGCGCGTTCGACCACGGGCTGGTCGATCATCAGGCCGTTGTAAGAGACAACGCCGCCGTCAGCGCGCGCCTCCCACGCCGCGACAATGGCGCGAGCCTGGGCGATCTCCGTCTCGGTGGCGCCGAATTCCGCGTTCAGCGCCGGCACCTGGTTGGGATGGATGCACATGGCGCCGGTGAGGCCCATCGAGAATGAGCGGCGCGCCTCGGCGGTCCAGGCGGAGATGTCGGTGAAGTTGCCGATGCCGCACGACATGCCGAGGCCCATCAGATCGCGCGCCGCTGCGGCGTAGGCGATGGTCTGAGCGGCGAGGCCAAGCGACATGGGCGATGGCGCGCGGCCGACCGAAAGCGCGAAGTCCTCGCTTCCGAGCGAGAGGCCGATCAGGCGCAGGCTGTCGGCGATCCCGTTAAGGCGTTCCAGCGCGCGGGGCGATTCGATCACGGCGATGATCTTGATGGTCTGGCGCTCCATGCCGCGGTCGAACTCGATGGCGTCTAGCAGGGAAGACAGATTGTCGAGATCGGCCGGCTGTTCGACTTTCGGCATCACGATGGCCTTGAGGCCTTCGACGACAACCGCTTCGAGATCGGCTTCAAGGTGCGCAGGGTCGTTGTTCACGCGCACAGTGACGTTCGCGCCGTTGGCGGCGAGCGTCTTCACCGCCTCGCTCGCCAGCGTGCGCGCGGAGGCCTTGGCCTCGGGCTGCGTGGAGTCTTCCAGATCGACGATGATCGCGTCGGCGCCGCGCGTGTGCGCCTTGGCCCAGCGTCGCGGCGCGGCGGCCGGAACAAACAACAGGGAGCGCCAGTTCGGTCTCATTCCGATAATACGTCCGAGCTCAGATTCCGATGCGGCCCGACATGGCGACATAGCCATCGCCATCGTTCGCCCACACATCAGCCCCGCCTTGGGTGTCTTCCAGGTTAACGCTGAAGAAGGAAAGATCGAAGACCGGCCGCTGCGCCCGGAATTCGAACGTCTTCACCGTGTCACTCGGCCTGTGCCGCCGGAACAGGTCGACCAGCAGCGTCGCCAGCAGGGGGCCGTGGACGAGGAGGCCTGGATAGCCTTCCTCGTTCTTCGCATAGTCGCGATCATAGTGGATCTTGTGGGCGTTAAAGGTAAGCGCCGAGTAGCGGAACAGCAGCGGCGTTTCAGGTTTGATCGTGCGCGAGATCTTTCCTTCACGACGCTCGCCCGGCGGCGTCGGTCCGGCATTCCCGGATTTTTCGCGGAAGACGACGTCGAACTCCTCGGTGACGCAGAGCGTCACGCCGTTGAAGACCTGGTAGCGGTAGGTGAGGAAGGCGAGCGGGCCGGTGCGGCCCTGCTTTTCGACGATGTTCATGATCTTCGAGACGCGCTTCACGTCGGCGCCGAAAGGGATGGGTTCGTGAAATGTCAGTCGGCTGCCTGCAGCCATGCGCATCGGCAGGGGAAGCGGCGGGATGAGGCCGCCGCGGTTAGGGTGGCCGTCGGGGCCCAGATCCGACTGTTGCGCGCCGGGGAGGAAGTTGAGCCAGTGGCCGAGCGGCGGGATGTGCGTCGCCTTGGACTCGTCCGCGCGGTCGAGCATCGCGCTGAGACGTTTCACAGGGCCGCGCGCGACATAGTCTTCGTGGGTCTCCTCGCGGCCGATCCAGTCCTGTACGTTTACCTGTTCCATCGAGTGGCGTCCTGATCAGAAGGATTTGGGCATGCCAAGCACATGGGTCGCCACATGGCTCAGGATCAGGTTGGTGGAGATGGGCGCGACCTGGTAGAGGCGGGCTTCCCTGAACTTGCGTTCGACATCGTATTCCTCGGCGAAGCCAAAGCCGCCATGCGTCTGGATGCAGACGTCGGCCGCGAACCACGAGGCCTCGGAGGCGACCAGCTTCGCCATGTTGGCTTCCGAGCCGCAAGGCTTGTCCGCCTCGAAAAGCCGGGCGGCGTGGTCGACCATCAGGTTTGCCGCAGTGACCTGCACGTGCGCGCGGGCAATGGGGAATTGCACGCCCTGGTTTTGACCGATGGGCCGGCCGAAGACTTCGCGATCCTTGGCGTAGGCTGATGCGCGGTCGACGAAGAACTTGCCATCGCCGATGCACTCGGCGGCGATCAGGATGCGCTCGGCGTTCATGCCGTCGATGATGTAGCGGAAGCCGTGACCCTCCTTGCCGATGAGGTTCTCGGCGGGGACTTCGACATTGTCGAAGAACAGCTCGGTAGTGGCGTGGTTCAGCATGGTGCGCACAGGCTTGATGGTGAGGCCTTTGCCGTTCGCCTCGCGCATGTCGACCAAGAGGACACTCATCCCGTCGGACGGCTTGGCGGTCTCTTCGCGCGGCGCGGTGCGGCAGAGCAGGACCATTAGGTCGGAATGCTCGGCGCGGCTGATCCAGATCTTGCTGCCGTTGACGACGTATTTGTCGCCCTGGCGCCTCGCGAAGGTCTGGATGCGTGTGGTGTCGGTGCCGCTGCCGGACTCGGTGACGCCGAAGGCTTGCAGGCGGATCTCGCCCGAGGCGATCCTCGGCAGCCACTTTTCCTTCTGTGCGTCCGAGCCGTGCCGCAGCAGCGTGCCCATGGTGTACATCTGCGCATGGCAGGCCGCGCCGTTGCAGCCGGAGCGGTGGATCTCCTCCAGGATGGCGCAGGCGGCCGAAACGCCGAGGCCGGCGCCGCCATACGCCTCCGGGATCAGGACCGACAGCCAGCCCTTTTCCGTCAGGGCTTTGACGAACTCGGCGGGGTAGGCCCGCTCGCGATCGAGTTTACGCCAGTATCCGCCGGGGAACTCCGCGCACAGCCGGCGAACGGCGTGGCGGATGTCCGCGTGGGTTTCCTGCTCGGCCATTGCCTGCTCCCGTCTGGGCTCACTCTGCAACGGCCGAAGGCGCGCGTCATCGGTCGCCCGAACAAATCCGGCGCATTGTTTCCTTTGCGGCGCCCGCTATGGTGCCGGCGATTCAGAGGAAAGCCTCCATGTCCAGGACCCTTCGCCGCGCCGCCATCGTCAGCCCGCTCCGTACGGCGGTGGGCAAGTTCCAGGGCGGGCTTTCTTCCATGCAGGCCGGCGATCTGGGGGCGGTTGTCCTTAAGGAACTGGTGAAGCGGACCAAAATCGATCCGGAGCGGATCGACGACGTGATCTTCGCCCAGGGTTATGCCAGCGGCGAGGCGCCGTGTGTGGCGCGCTGGTCGGCTCTGGCGGCGGACCTGCCGATCTCGGTGCCGGGTTACCAGCTCGACCGGCGTTGCGGCTCGGGTCTGCAGGCGATCGTCGATGCGGCCATGTTCGTGCAGACCGGCGCCGCGGATGTCGTGGTAGCTGGCGGCGTCGAGAGCATGAGCAATGTCGAATACTACACCAACGACATGCGCAACGGCGCGCGCATGGGATCGGTGACGATGCACGACCGCCTGCAGCGCGGCCGGGTGATGTCGCAGCCGATCTCGAGGTTTGGCGTGATCACGGGCATGATCGAGACGGCGGAGAACCTGGCCAAGGACTACCAGATTCCGCGCGAAGCCTGTGACGAGTATGCAGCGCGCAGCCATCAGCGAGCGGCGGCGGCGTGGACGGCAGGCAAGTTCGACAATGAACTCGTGCCGGTCAGCGTTGCGCAGAAGAAGGGTGATCCGATCATCTTCAAGGCGGATGAGGGCGTCCGCGCCGATGCAACGCCGCAATCGCTGGGCCAGCTGAAACCCATCGAAAAGGGCGGCGTGGTGACCGCCGGCAATGCCAGCCAGCAGAACGACGCCGCGGCTGCCTGCCTCGTCGTGGCTGAGGATCAGCTGGAGAAGCTGGGTCTGGAGCCGATGGGATGGTTCGTGGGCTGGGCGGCGGCCGGCGTCGAGCCGTCGCGCATGGGCATCGGGCCGGTGCCGGCGGTGGAGCGGCTATTCCAGCGCACAGGTCTCAAATGGAAGGACATCGACCTCGTCGAACTGAACGAGGCGTTCGCGCCACAGGTTCTCGCCGTGCTGAAGGGCTGGAACTGGAACGACGCCGACAAGCTCAACGTCAACGGTTCGGGGATTTCGCTCGGCCATCCGATCGGCGCTACGGGCGGACGCATTCTCGCGAACCTGATGAACGAGATGCACCGCCGCGAAGCCAGGTATGGGCTGGAGACGATGTGCATCGGCGGCGGCCAAGGCATCGCCGCCGTGTTCGAGCGCGCGGCCTAGACCCGCTCTTTTTCACGTTCCGGCTTGGTCGAGTCGCGCTTTACGGCGCGGCGCAGCAGTTTCGTCCAGATCGACGCCTTGGCCGGAGGCGGCGGCGCAAGCCGGGTCGTCACGAAGTCGAACACCTTGTCCGGCACGCTGATGCGGCATGCCTTCTCCAACCCCTCGAAGCCGGGCGAGGAGTTGGCCTCGCAGATCCGAAAGCCCGCTTCGTCATAAAGCACATCTATCCCAGCGACATCGAGATGCAGGGCGCGCGCGGCGTTGATCGCAAGTTCGGCCATTTCGGGCGGCGGCTGGATCGCGAAGCCCGTGCCGCCCTGCGAGATGTTCGACTTGAAGCCGCCATTCTTCGCGCGGCGCTCCATGGCGGCGGCGACCGTATCGCCGATCACCAGCAGGCGCACGTCGCGGCCATGGCTGTGCCGGATGTACTGCTGGAAGATAAAATCGGAGCCTGGGTTGGCGTCGCCGAGCAGGCTGGCGAGGCTGTCGAACTGTTCGCGGTCCTGGCACAGCACGACGCCAGCCCCACGTGTCGAGCGCAGCGTTTTCACGACAACCGGAAAGCCGAGCTCCTTCTCGATCAGGTCCACGTCGACTGGGAATTTGGCGAGGATGGTGCGCGGGATAGGAAGACCGCCGGCGGACAGGAGCTGCAGTGTCTGGAGCTTGTCGGCGCATGACTCGACAGCCTCGGCGCCATTGATCAAGGGCACGCCCATGCGCTCGAACTGGCGCAGCACGGCGAGGGTGAAATAGCTCGTTTCGCTGCCGGTGCGCGGAATGATGAAGTCGGGGCGGGGCAGGCGTCCGCCGCTGTATTCTGCGCGCCATTCCCGCTCGGTAGAGACGATCAGCTCGAAATCGCGCGGGCGCAGGGCGTCGAGCGTCATGCCGCGCTTCTTGCCGGCCTCGATGAAACGGCGGATCTCGTGCGCTTCCGGCACGTTGTCCGTGAGCAGGTCGTTGAAGAAAAGCCAACCACGCATGCGCGACTGATCCCGGTCGATATCTCGCCGCCCAGCGAACCCTTGATTTCACGTATCTAGTGCGAATGTGGCGATCATCCGGTGGTCCATCGCGAAACATTCCGGGAGCGAACGAGAAGCCTGCAGTTAACTTGGGAAATTGGCGCGGCAGCCCTGATGGTCTTTCCCTGCTCTTGGACGCAGAAAAGCGCGGCGAGCTGTTTCCGCCGATGGCTCTCTGATCTACTGAGATAGCGCGCAACAGGGGTGGGGCGAGTGGGAGGTCGCGTGCGACCCTTCAGACGCCGTTCAGGCCTGCACGTAGGCTGGATACATGCCCTGGCGGTTGCAGCCCCCTGCGTGCTCGCGGGATATCTGACGCGCTTGCTGATCGACCAGTTGATCCATGATCAGGTCCCGTTCGTCACTTTTTATCCGGCGGTCATCGCCGCTTCGCTGATCGCAGGGTTTCGAGCCGGATTCCTGACCATTCTCATCTCGACGCCGCTTGCGGTGTGGGCGTTCCAAGGACAGTACCCGATCGCGATCACCATCGTCTGGTTGGTGCTGGCGACAGTCGTGGCTGTGGGATGCGGCGTCGCGCAGGAGCTCGCGGCCTCGTTGCGGGCGGAGCGGGACCAGCTGGAGAAGACCCGGCAGAAGCTGGAGCTCGTCGTGCGCGAGCAGGCCCACCGGGCCAAGAACACGTTCGCAATCCTCAACGCGCTGGCGGCTCAGTCGGCGCAAGGCGCCACAAACGTGGAGGATTTCCGCGACCGGCTGATCGAGCGGATAAAGGCGCTGTCCTCGGCCTACAGCCTGCTGTCGGCATCCAACACGGACGAGCCGGTGTTGCTGGACAAGCTGATCGAAGTCGCCCTGGCGCCGTTCAGCGCCAACTACCCCAACCAACTGAACGTGCCGGGCGGCCCGGAAGTGAAGCTGGCGCCGTCGGCAGCGATCCCCATATCGCTTTGCCTGCACGAACTCGCGACCAACGCTGTAAAGTATGGCGCGCTGTCGATCGGGGGCGGACAGGTGCACTGCGACTGGAACGAGCGTTCGCCCGGCGTCTTCGTGTTGCGCTGGCGCGAGGAGGGCGGGCCCAAAGTGGACAAGCCGCGCTCGTCAGGGTTCGGAACGCGGTTGATCGGCGCCGCCCTGAACGGCGTGCCCGGTGGGTCGGCGGTTCTGAAGTTCGAGCCGGAGGGCGTAAACTGCGAACTGGGCTTCAGCGGCGCCTGATTTCCGGCGCTCTGCTTATTCGGGGGGGAAGGCCCCGGTGTTTGCGTTCGCGCCTGTCCAGATCGATGAACTGTCGATTTCGTAGGAGGCGATCGGACGCGTCTCGAGATTGACGTGCTTCTGGCCTTTTACCTCGAACAACATCTCGAAATCCGCGACGCCTTGCGTCTTCTTCTCGAGTTCGGTGAGGGAGGCGACGCGGGTCAGTTTTTCGGCAACGCCCATGACGGCCGTATCGCGGGAGCCGGAGAGGATCGCGATGCGGTTTCCAGCCGGGCCTTTGAACGTTGAGAAGAAACCGTAGTCGCGGTACATCGTGTCGCTGGGCGCAGCGAGGAAAGCCTCGCTGGTGTAGGTCTTGCCCGAATTGCGGTCGATGATCTGGTCGTAGCTCTCGCCGAACTTGAAACGTGACTGGGCGAAGACCGGGTCGCGCAGAGGTCCCATTCCGCTCAGTAGGCCGACATAGATGATGTCGTCGGACTTCAACCTGTCGGGCGTAAGCTCCGAGGCGAGCGTCACCTGCACATCGCGCCCATCGCGCAGCAGCGGCGCAAGATCCGCAAGGGCGAAGGCGGCGGAGGCGGGCAGGTATTGCAGCGCCACGTCGGAATACCGGTCGAAGCCCTGAGGGTCCTCGCGATAGTGGCGGATCAAGTCTTCCTTGGAGTTGATCGAGAAGTCGCGGATCAGCCGCTTCAGCGCCAGGCGGTCTTCGTACTCGCCGAAGATGTAGTAGTCGCCGACGACGATGAGCAGAGGCCGCTCGCTGTTGGCGATCTCCGACCAGAGGCCGGTGCTGGCAAGCGGCTGGACCGCTGGCGCTGGCCGGTTCACGAACATCGCCCAGGCGGCGACGTTGGCGGTCACAGCGACGGCGGCGAAGGCGGTCGCGATGACGCCCCAGGGGATCTTGCGGGGTCTGGCCGCCGGCGTGATGCCGGCCGCCTCAACGGGCTCCGCGATCGCGGGCGGAAGCGCTTCGACTTTTTCCGGGCTCACGCAGACGATCCGGTAGTCGCCCTTTGGGATGTCGATCCGCGCGCCGTCGGGCATGCCGTTGCGCAGGTAGAAATCGTCGAGACGTTTGCGCAGGCGGTGAATATAGACCCGGGCGACGGGATCATCGCGCAGCGAATCCGCGCCCGCCTTGCCGAACACGGCGAGGGCGATTTCTGCCTCTTTCGGCGGCCGGTCTTCTTCCGACCGCGCTACCAGAAAGTCGAACAGCTCGATCAGCCGGCCGTTGGCGCCCAACGCGCCGGAGGCGCGCACCCGCTCGATCTCCGCGCGGGTCGCGGGGCAAAGAGCGTTGCTGGGGTCCAAGGGCGTAACGGTCATGTAACGTGCAGTGCTGCTTGAGGTTACACTAGTCCAGCGGGCGCCTTCGAGTCTCGATACGCAGCTTCACGGAGTGGCGAGGACTCTTCGACCGTTTGCGGTCGGACCAATCCCATGCGCGGCGCCGGCGCGTCAACGGTCCGCAACCCGTGCCTCAGCATGAGTATATGCGTCCAGGCGAGAGGCGGACGCGTTTTTTTGCCTGAAAGTCGGGGGGCTCAACTCGCGGCGGCGACAGCAAGCCGATCGGCCAGCCGGGCGGACATGGCAGCGCAGGTTTCAGCAGCAAGGGCGCTTGCGGCGGCGACTAGGTCGATGGCCCGGTCCTCGCCGGCCTTTGCCTCGCGCTCGATCGTCTCGCACAGGGCCGCGAGGCGCCCGGCGCCGGCGGACAGGCTCATCGACTTGAGGAAGTGCGCCTGTCTGGCGATCTCGGCGGCATTCGCTTGTCCGGCGAGGGTTTCGAGCTTGGCCACTGCATCGGGCGCCTGGCCGAGGAACAGCTTCCAGACCTTGCTGACGACGTCCCTGCCGGATCGCCTGAAGACCGCCTCCATCGCGCCAACAGCCTCGTCGTCGATCAGCGCGGCTTCCCGGAAGGATTCAGGTCTGGCGTCGCCGGGCGCCACGACGGACGCCTGCGCTCCCCCGCCTGCTGTCTTGAGCGCTTCCATCAGGCGGGCGGAGGTGAACGGTTTGGTCATGTGGCGATCGGCGCCGACCGCGGCCCACTCGTCGGCATCCGCGCCGCGCACCTGGGCGGTGAGCGCGATCACATAGGAGCGCGGCGCATTTCTGCTGGTCTCGTGACTGCGGATCAGCCGCGTCGCGGTGAAACCGTCCATTTCCGGCATCGAGCCATCCATGAAGATGACGTCGTAGACTTTCGCAGTCGCCGCCTTCAGCGCTTCGAGGCCGTTGGAGACAAAATCAGCTTCGACGCCGAGGCTAAGCAACGCCTCACGCAGCACTTCCCGGTTCACCGCGTTGTCGTCGACTGCAAGTACGCTGAGATGCCCGAACGTTTCCTGCGGACCTGTCGCGACTGAAGCTGCAAGCGCCGCCAGTCCGCGAAATTCTGACCGCAACGCGCGGTGGGCAAAATCCCACAGCGCCTGGCGTCCGAGCGGCAGGGGCAAGAGATCGACAGCGACCCCCTCGCGGATCATGGCATCGACGCGGTTGTCGCCCACGTCCGTAAGGCAGATGTTCAGCGCGCCCAGGGCGCCGCCATCGGCAGCCAGCAGATCGGATTGCGTCAGCACGATCTCGCCGGCCTTCGCATCTCTTGGCGAAGCGATCATACGCGGCTCGCATCCGAGATCCCTGAACGCCTGGATCATGCTGCGCGACAGCAGGGGCAAGGGCAGGGCAAGCGCGACTAAGACGCCAGCCATGACCGGTTTCGGCGGAGCGGCCTGCTCGACCGGCAGTTCGGTGAACACTGCGAAAGTCGATCCCATGTTGACCACGGACGTCACGACGATCTCGCCGCACATCGCATCGACCAGACGTTTGCAGACGGTAAGGCCAAGGCCCGTGCCGCCGAATTTGCGCGTGGTCGACTGGTCCGCCTGGCTGAAGGCCTCGAAGATGGCGTCGACGCGCGATTCCTCGATGCCGACGCCGGTATCTGTCACAGCAATGCGCAGGCGCGAGCGTCCGCCCTTCACCTCCATCGAAAGGTCGATCGTGACCCCGCCAGTCTCGGTGAACTTCAGTCCGTTGTTGACGAGGTTGGTCACCACCTGGTTGACGCGCGTCGGATCGCCAATCACCAGCGCCGGCACGTCCGGCGCGATGTGGACTGCGAGTTCGAGCCCCTTGGATCTGGCTTTTTCCCAGAACAAGCTCGCTACGTCCTCGGCCAGCGCCTCCGGCGAGAACGGGACCGCCTCGAGATCGAGCTTGCCGGCTTCGATCTTCGACAGGTCGAGGATGTCGTTGATGATGGTCAGGAGGCTCGCGCCCGAGCGCGTGATGATTTCGGCGTAGCGGCGATGGCGGGAGGACAGGTCCGCCGCCGCCAGCATTTCGGCCATCACCATCATGCCGTTCATCGGCGTGCGGATCTCGTGGCTCATGGTGGCGAGGAAGTCCGACTTCGCGGCGTTGGCTGCCTCTGCGTCCTCCTTGGCGAGGCGCAGGTCGTGCGTCCGGTCCTCGACCGTCTGCTCCAGCGTTTCCATATGTTTCGCCAGCGCCATGTCGCGATCGCGGATGTTGTCGATCATGCCGTTGAACGCTTCGCCGAGAACACCGGTCTCGTCCCTGCGCCTGCTTGGCTGGACGCGTTTCGAAAAATCCTGCTTGGCGCCGACCTCCGCCATCACCGAGGCGAGTTCGCGGATCGGGCGCGTCACCTGTCCGATCAGGAACTGCGCAACGGACACGCCCCCGGCAATGGCAAGCAGCGCGACCAGCGCGGTCCACGTCAGGGTGGCTGCGAGGTCGGCCCGAAGGTCGGTGATGTCGGCGAGAAGGGTGAGCGAGCCTATCGTTTCGCCCCCTTTCACCACATCCATCGACACCGCTCCGCGGTCGTTACGCAGGAGGTCGACGCCTGTCAGCTTGCGCAGGTCGGCCGTCTTGCCGCGCACCGTCGCGCCGGCGCCGAGCTGGGCGAGGATGTTCCCATCCGCGTCCTTCAGCGCCATGAAGATCACTGAAGGAAGGTCGCGCATGCCGCGCATATGTTCGAAGGCGGCGCTGCGGTCTCGGTTGGCGAGAGGGGCGGCGAGAGCGGCGGAGTAGGCGGACGCGGCAGCCTCCAGCATTTCGGCGCGCGCGTCCGCTGAACGGCGTAGCTCACGGAAGGCGCCGGCGGCCGAGGCCGCCATAACCGCCACGAAAATGACGCTCGCGATGACCAGCGAAAGCCGCAAGCGGATCGACCGGCGCAAGGGAACTGCGAAAGGCGACATGGTTGATGGAGCTTCTTCCCGGAGCCCGGAAAGATCGCATAGCAAGGTCTCAGTCCGGTTAATCCGATCTGGGAAGTCTGCTGGAATGCCTGACTTCGTTACATCCGGTGAACCGTTCATTAGACCTGTTTTGGCGGACTCGACGCGAAATCGGACGCGGGGCGTAGAGCAAGAAGCCCTCGCCGTGATTGGCGGGGTGAAACGCGCGCGGCTTCGGGGCAAGCTGGAAAGGTAGCAGGGCGCTGATGAAGATCGGCGTCATCGCGGGGCATGCCGTCACTCGAGGACCGCAGAGACTACTCGGCCTTCCCCCGCCTTGCCGGCGACAACACACGCGACCTTGTCAGGCGATCTGTCGTTTGAACGGCATGCTGACAATCGACTCCAGGAAGCCGATCGCCGGCCAGTCGGGCTGCATTGTCGTCATCGCGTGAAAGGCCGAGATAAGTACGATCCCGAACTGGTCCTTAACACCGACCATGAAAACTCCCCGATCCCGTGCCGGAAGGGGTAGGGAACATGTCCCGGCCTGTTGCATGGCTGGCCCGATAGGCCCATCCCGAGCCCCGACGTTAGCGATATCGTTAGTGTCTTGAACCATAATGTTCACGGTTGGGCGCCGCGTTCGTTCCGGACAAAATCATGAGCTACCGGAAAGCATTGCTGGTTGACGACGATCCGGTGTTCCGGGCGTTGGCGGAGGACCTGTTGCTGGATGCCGGCGTCGCCGAAGTCGCGATCGCGGAAGACGGCGGCAAGGCGGTCGAAGCGCTGGATGCGGGCCTCAATCCGGATCTGCTCGTCTGCGACCTCAACATGCCGGCGCATGATGGGGTGAGTCTCATCCGCATGGTCGCCGAGCGGCGCTACCGGGGCAAAGTGCTGGTCATCTCCGGTGAGCCCAATCCGGTCATCGACAGCGTCGTCAAGCTTGCGCGCATGCAGGGCCTGGATGTCGTGGGTTCGATCCGCAAGCCGCTGACTCAGGAGAGGCTTGCCGCCGCCCTGCTGCAAGGCGTTCCGCCGACGAGGGCGAAAGTCGACTATCAGCCAGCCCAGCCCAGCCTGCTCGACAACGCCATCGAGCGCGGCGGATTGCACCCCTTCTTCCAGGCTAAGGTTTCAATGGCTGACGGCCGCATATGCGGCGCCGAAGCGCTGGCGCGCATTGCGACATCGCCGTCAGATTTCGCCAAGCCGGATCCCTATATCGAGCTCGCCGAGCGCAACAATCGCATCGATGACCTCACCATCGTGATGACGCGTATCGTGGCTCGGCACGCGAAGTCGCTTTTCGCCGACGGCAAGCCGTTGCCGGTATCGATCAACATCTCGCCCAAGTCGCTGAGCAAGCTCGATTTTCCGGACAAGATGGCGTCAGCAGTGGAGGCGGCGGGGCTTCCCGCCTCGCAGGTGACGCTGGAGGTGACGGAGACGCGTCTGGTAGACTATGGGCCGAATGCGCTCGAAGTGCTTACGCGTATCCGCATCAAGGGCTTCGGATTGTCAGTCGACGATTTCGGCACCGGCTATTCGAACATCGACCGGCTGCAGATGTACCCGTTCACCGAGCTGAAGATCGACCAGTCGTTTACGCGCAATGCGCTGACCGAAGCGTTCGCGCGTGCCTGTGTCGAGACCAGCGTGCGGCTAGCGAAGGAGCTCGGCCTCAAGATCGTCGCCGAGGGCGTCGAGACGCAGGACATGTGGAACTTCCTCGCCGACCTCGGCGTCGACGAAGCCCAGGGCTTCCTGATGGCGCGGCCGATGCCGGTCGCCGAATTCCAGGAGCTGCTGGCGCGCGGACTGCCGCCCCTGCAGGTTGCCGGGCAGCAGACCCGTCGCGCCTAGCGTTAGTTATGCGCGCGCGGCAGGCGGCGTGTAGGCCGCCCAGTATTTCCGAATCTCGGAGCGCGGGTCGTTTTCGACGCGCGTATGGTTGTCAAACATCATCGTCGCACGCGTCTGCGCATTGTAGGTCGGCCAGTTCGGGATCAGGTCGTTGTTCGGGTTGCCTGTCTTGGCGAACTGCGCCCACGTCGTCGCGAACATCTTCGCCATCCGACGTCCGTCCGGATCGCCGCCGCCGCACGGGTTGTTGCGGAAGTTGTTGAACGAGGCGTCGACATCGAGCCCGTGGATCGCGCCAAACTTGCCGCCGAAGGTCGGAGACACCCATTCCCAGATATACATGTAGGCCGGCGCGCCGCCCGCCGCTGCTTTGCGTTCGGCCTGCGTGATGGCGCTCCTGCGGCCGCCGGCGTCGGTGAACACCTGCGCCTGCACAAGATAAGGCGACTTTTCAGGCCCTTGATAGCGATACATCTTCAGGATCTCGTCCGCCTTGCCGGGATAGCGCTGGTTCACCGCGGCCGTGAGGCCGGCCTCGTCGATGCTCCAGTTGGTGAGACCGAGCGCGGAGTCTTCCAGCGTCGTGGAGATTATCACCGGCACATCGTTCGATTCCGGCGGGGCGCCCGGATCGAATGGATGGTGGGGCAGATATCCGCTCGGCTGCGTCACCGGCGAGAAACCCGCGCCTTCCAGGCTTGTCTGCGCCTCGAGGATACGCTCCCACCCGATCTTCTGCAGGTCGCCCATGTTCTTCTTCGAGATGCCGAGTTGTTTCAGCAGCATTTCGGCCGAGCGTTGCGCCGCTTCTTCCGTAGTGAAGCGCAGCGAGGAGCCGGACTGAACGCCCGCACGGCGGAACAGGCCTTTGGCTTTCGGTGTCGCCAGCAGGCAGGACGTCTTCGCGCCGCCGCCTGACTGGCCGAAGATCATTACGCGCGAGGGATCGCCGCCGAAGTTGGCGATGTTGTCGCGCACCCATTCCAGCGATTGCACCATGTCCATCACGCCGGCGACGCCGGCATATTTGAAATCGCCGGGTGCGCCCGCGGCGGCAAGGTGCGCATAGCCGAGCGAGGCGAGCCGGTGGTTGACCGTCACCACGACGACATCCGCAAGCTTGGCCAGCTGGGCGCCGTCATACATCGGCCCGTTGCCGGAGCCGGTCGCCCAGCCGCCGCCGTGATAGCTAACCATCACCGCGCGCTTGGCGTTGTCGGCCGCGGGCGTCCAGACGTTGAGGTTGAGCACGTCCTCGCCCATGCCGCCCGCGCCGATGTGGCGGTCCCACATGATCATCTGGCCGTAGTCCCCGGTAATCGGCGAGGGCGTCTGCGGAGAGATCTGGGCATAGCCGATGCAGTTGCGGACGCCTGCCCATTTCGCCGGCTTCTTCGGCGGCATGAAGCGGTTCCTGCCGCCGGTCGGTGCGCCATAGGGAATGCCGCGGAAGCACTTGATGCCGGCGTTGGCGATGCCCTGCACCTTGCCGTGCTCGGTTTCCACGACGGAGAAGATGTTCGCGCCTGAGTTGCCGCCGCCGAGCGGGCTGGTTGTGGCCGGCGCCTGCTGCGCTTCGGCTTCCTGCGGCGCAAGCGCAGTTGCGGCAGCGCCTGCGGCCGCTACCGCCAGCGATCCAACCCGCAGCATGTCGCGACGGCTGAAGGCGGGATTGCTTTCGGCAGCCTTGGTCCCGGCGACAGGTTTCGTGCTTCCGGTCATCGCTTCACTCCCCGCATGCGCCGGTCTCATTGGCCGGCGCCGGTTGAAATCAATTGTGGGGAGGGCCGAGGCGAGTTGGCTCGCTCAATGAAACAGTCAGATCTGCTTGCCGCCAGCTTGAACGCCGGCCATCGCAAAGGTCAAGCAGCGCTCATTTCGAGCCGCGCTTTTTCTTCAGCAGAAAGACCGGCGGTTCAGTTTCGAGTGGATCCGCCTTGAGCGCCTTGTCCGGCCCAAACTGCCTCGCGATCATCTGCTTGCTGGGATAGGTTACGCGGTCGATCGCCATCGAGCGGGCCGTCGTCGCAACCGCAGCAGACAGGCCTTGGAGCTCGCGGTCCGGCACGAGGCCCGCAGCCCTGACATGACGTCCAATGAAACGTCCATAGTCTTCCGATATGTGAGTCATGACCGGCGTCACGGCTTTCGCGATGTCGGGATCGCTTCGCACGCCGGCGCGGATTTCCTGCACGGCGAGGCCCTCGGGACGGTTCGCCGTCTCGAACGCGAGACCGATGATCGCCTGAAAGCGGGGCAGGGCGGGCGCGAATTTCTCGAGCTGCGCGACACGATAAGCCGTCAGCTTTTCATAGGCATAGCTTGTAGTCGTCACCCACCTTCCTGGCGGGTCGGGAAGTGATGGATCATCGCTCCGCGGCCTACGCCGGCGAGTTGGGCGACCACATTGTTGGTGACCGCGCCATAGCCGAATTCGTTCAGTGCACTGATGGTGGCGTCAAGGATCTGGGCGCGCGTTGTGGCCGACCGGTCGACATTGCTGCGCCGCTGCGGGGCGCCGGGCTGTCTTGCGTGACGTCTTCTGCGCGGCGTCGACCATTTCGATTCACGGACCTGACGGGTTCAGTTTGCCCAACGGCTAGCGCTCGAACAGGCGCTTGTGAGCAAGCGCAACACGATCAAGCTGGCGCGTCGTCGACACAAAAGCACAAGCCGGTGAGCCGGTATTGCCATTGGTTGCCGATCCGTCATTATCTGCGCATGACGGCAAAAGCCGTCGGTCGCACCGCCATCCGTAAGAGAAGGCGGCAAGGGGAGAGAGCAACAAATGACAATGAAAGCGCTTCGCGGCGCCTCTGCGCTCGCGTTGTTGGTCGGGACCTCAGGGGTTTCGGCGGCATTCGCACAATCGCCGGCGCCAGCGCCGGCGCCACAAGACAATCAGACCGTCACAACCGCCTCTGGCCCGCAACAAGCGTCGCCGCAAGCGGATCAGGTCGACCAGACCGCTGCGCCAGCGCCGCAGGCGAGCGACCGCGTCGTCATCACCGGCTCGCTGATCGCGACGACGCCTGAAGATGCGCCGAAGCCAGTCGAGGTTTATACTACTGCGGATCTGGAGCAGCAGGGCTCGCCCACCGTCACGGAATTCATTCGCTCGCTGTCGATTTCGTACGGCGACGACCTCGGTTTCGGCCAGGCATCGCCTGACGTTCCTCAAGGCACTGGCTTCGGCAACGCCAACCTGCGCGGTCTTGGCTCAAGCGGTACACTGACGCTGCTGAACGGCATGAACCTTGCGCCGTGGAACGGCGCATTCGGGGCCGACGTCAACACGGTGCCGATGGAAGCGCTGCAGGCAGTCGAGGTCCTGAAAGACGGCGCCTCCGCGACCTATGGCGCGGGCGCCGTCGGCGGCGTCATCAACTTCCGCACCCGTCGTGATATCGATGCGCCGCAGCTCAGCGTCCAGAAACAATTCTACGATGGGTCGGACGGCTACTACAAAGTCGACTTCCTGACCGGCTGGGTCGGCGACGCCTCCAACCTGATGCTGTCGCTCTCCTATCAGCACGAAGACGCGATGCTGCAGACAGCCAGGGACTTCTCGAGCCAGCCTTTCGCGATCAACCCAGCGGCCTACACGCTGACCGGCGCCAATCCGGGGACGTTCCAGCCGACGACGTCGGACTTCTACAACGCCGCGACCATTACGATGAATGCGGCGACGTCGTTCCCCGGCATCAATGATCTGCCCGGCAGCACAGGTGCAGCGGCGCAAACGGCATGCGAAGCGGTCGGCGGTCAGATCGGCAACGTGCTGCAGCCGAACTCCGCGCTGGGAGCGACCTCAACATTCGCAGGGTTCCCCAACACCGCCTGCGCCTTTCCGCAATGGCCGTTCCAGAATCTCGTCAACGAGCACGATCAGTACCGGGGCTATATCGAGTTCAATGGCGATATCACCGACACCATGGAGTTCCACTTCGACGCCAACTACAGCAAGTCGAAGACACTGCAGCAGCAAATTCCGAGCGGTCCGGCCAACGGCTCGGCGATCGACCGGACGTTCAACGCGCTCTGCGCAAATAGCTGCAACTACGTCCTTCCCGTTCAGGTGCAGAACTATTCGGTTGCAGGGGCGCCGCTCGGGACATTCGTCCAGAACCCGTTCATCGCAGACTTTAGGACCAGGGCCGGGGCCTCACTTACCGCACTCCCTGCCAACGCTGCTCTGTACATGGGCCTCAACTGGCGCCCCTGGATGTTCGGCGGCAACCCGAATGAAAATGGCGGTCTGAAGGTCGACACATTCGAGCGCGAAAGCTTCATCGCCAACGCAGGCATAAAGGGCGAATTCACCGGCACCAATCCCGTGACGACGCTGTTAAGCGGGGTCAAGTACGATCTGTCCGCTCAGTACAATCAATACCTCAACACCTATCACCAGCCTGACGTTTTCGGTTCCCGCCTGCAGAATGCTTTGCTCGGTTATGGCGGCCCGAGCTGCAATGCAATTGATCGCGTCCCGACAGACTATACTTCTTCCGCGGCCTACAACCGCACTGTCGGCATTCAATCCAACACGGCGCCCGGCACGAATGGCTGCCAGTGGTTCAACCCGTTCGCCAGCGCGTTCGCGACAAGCGTCGCCAACGGTGCTGCCAACCCGCAGTTCAACTCTGGAACGATCGCTGGCCGCCCCTCGGGCTATGCCAACCCGCTGGATCTGATCGACTGGATGACGGGCGACAAAGTCGCCGAGTATCGTCTCGAGGCGATCACGGTGAACGGCATCTTGAGCGGCGAGGTACCTGAGAGCGTGTTTGCCCTACCGGGCGGCAATATCGGATGGGCTCTCGGCACTCAGTGGCGGCAAACCGAAGGACGGGCGACCATCATAGATGGGAACGAAGTCGAAGAGACCATGGGTACGCAGAACTGCATGTGGCCCGACCGCGCCGTTGTCAACATTCCGGCTCAGGTCGAGCCCGGCGTCGGCGCGCGGGGATGCCCAACTGCCCAAGGCGCGTATTTCGGTAGCGGCCGTGTCAACATCGTTTCCGGCACTCCGCCCTTCGCCCACGATACACAGGTGATCTCGCTTTTTGGTGAAGCGCAGCTTCCCGTACTGGAAAATCTCAATTTCCAGCTCTCAGGACGCCACGAAGAATACAATAACGGCAAACTCATCGGGGACATCTATACCGTAGCGGGCAAGTGGGACGTTACGGAAAACCTGTATGTTCGCTCATCCTTCGGCACCAACTACCGGGCAGATAACGCGCTCGACCTCGACCCGGGTTCGCAGGAGGTCATCACAGCCGGGTACGGACGCTTCGGCACTGGGTTCCAGGCCGCCCGAACCACCGAGGTGCAGGAGGGAATCGGACCGGAGGACGACAAGACGTTCAACTTCGGCGTTGGCTGGGAATCCGACCTTGCCGAAGGCCGCATCCGCGCCAGCGTGGATTTCTTCGAGGTCCTGGTTGACGGTCAGGTTGCGACAACGAGCGATACGACGAGTCTCAACAACGTGTTCGGGCTCAATACGACCGCCAGCCAGACCAATCGCGGCATTGCCGGAATTCCCAACACGGCTGTGACCAACTCCCCGGGTCAGTTCGCCGACTGCAATGCGGCTCTGATTAGCTTCGTGGCGTTTAGCGGGCCCTGTGTCCAGGGCGTGACGACAGCCGCAAACCTGACCGACGTGTTCCGCTTCCAGGTCAACGGGCCGGGCTTTGTCACCAACGGCGTCGACTACTCGGTCGACTTCACCTACCCGATGTTCAACGGCACGTTCAGTGCGCAGCTCACGGCGACGCAGAACCTTGTCTACAAGGCTCGCGGCTATTCGGTGAACGGCATCCTGTTCGATGGCGGCGGCAACCGGCTCGGGACCGCGAACTACACCAGAACCGGCAACGAGTCGCGCCGGTGGCGCGGCAACGCCGTCGTCCGCTGGGCCAACGACATGCACAACATCAGCCTGAGAGCGAACTACTCCTCCGGCGTCTTCAATGAAGCCTGGGAGGTCGGCGGGTTGACCCCGATCCGGGCGAACATCACGACCACCCCAGCGGACGAGACGCTCTTTTCGACCTACGGCATCTTCCCCAAGGAGTATCTCGACTTCGACCTCAACTACATCTGGACGGCGCCTTTCTGGGAAGAGCTTGAAGTCCGTGCGACGATCCTCAACATCTTCGACAAGGATCCGTCTCCTGCGCAGGGCCGTTCGGGCTATTACAACGCCACAGGCAACCCGCGCGGCCGGATCTTCGAGGTGGGCGTCACGAAGAAGTTCTAAGACTGTTTGTAGCGATAACTCCCGATTCACTGCCCCCGGACCCTCACGGTCCGGGGGCTGTTTCTTTTGCTCCAAACTCCTCCGGGCCGCGAGCAACGGGTTTCGCATCGCTTGCGTGTGGACAAGCCGAGGGTTCCGCGCTGGATTAGCCTTGAGGTTGTGATGCTCGAAACGACATTCCTCGGCCATCAGGGCTGGCAGTTCGCATCGGCGAGCGCGCGAGTTCTGGTCGATCCGCTTCTGGTCGAGCCGTTCGGGCACCGCGGAGGGGTGGGAGTCGTATACCCGCCTCGTCTGCTCAACGTCGCCGCCATGCCTCCGGTGGACGCCGTTATTCTGACGCACGAGCACGAGGACCACTTCAACATTCCTTCGGTGAACCGGATTTCGCGCGACGTTCCGTTTTACGTGCCGGAGCGTTCCTCGATTGCGATGCGTCAGTTCCTCCGGGAGGCGGGGTTCTCCGTTTTTCTCGTCTCCGCCGGGCAGACGATCGAATGGCGGGACCTCCACGTCACGTTCTTTTCGTCCGACCATGTAAGGCATGACGAGCAGGACGAATGGGACACCATGCCGTTCCTCGTCGAGGACGTGAAGGATGGGGGAAGCTTCTTCTCGCCGGTCGATGTTTCCGTGTCGGCGGGCATAGAGGCGCAGTTGCGGCAGCGCAAAGCAGCCCCGGGACTTTGGGGCTATGCGAACAACGTGATGAACATGTCGTTCCAGCAACAACCACCCCGAGCCGCACCGTCGATGCAGCCGATCGTGGCGAGGTTCGTAGCGGAGCACAGGCGCCGCGCCAGCCCGCCGATTGCGTCGTTGATGTGCGGCGGCGGGTTCTCGTTCGTGGGGCCGCGGGCGTGGATGAATCAGGTATTCTTCCCGCTTGACTCCGACCAGCTGTTTGAGGGGCTCCAAGCGGTCACTCCCAAAGAGCGCTTCATCGTTCCAGCGCCCGGAACGCAGATCGTCAGCGACAGGAATAGCGTTCGAAGCGTCAGCGACGGCGCGGAGTATCTGCGCGCCCTGCCGAGGGAACAGTGGCCCGATCGCACCTACCAGCCAAACAAGGCCTCGCCTGGGCAGGTGGTTCCCGCATCGGGGCGGAGCGAATTGCGGGCCGGCGAACTCGAAGAACTCGAGGATCGTCTCGCTGGGTTCGCCGAGTTCCTCTATGGCGGGCCGCTGTTCAGAGCCCTTTACTCGCTCACACCCGCAGCGGGGCCGGGCCAGACAAGGCTGAGGTTTGCAATCGCTGCGATGGCGGACGGCGGCGACCACGTATTCGAGTACGACCCTGCGGGCTGCAGGTTCGAGCTCCTGAAACAGCCGGCGACGCTGGCGGAATACGTTGCCGGGCTGGAGTGTTTCGCAAGCGACCTGCTTGAGTTTCTTCGCGGCCATCTGACGCCCAGCGCGCTCATGTTCGGCCGCCTCTGCCGATGGTGCGGCGGCGGCGAAAACCTGACGCAGGCGATCGACCATGCGATCTGGCTGTACGGCCATCCGCTGAGGCGCCCGGCGCAATACCTGGATCTCTACCGCCAGATATACGCGCTCGAGCCAGCGGACGTCCCGAGAGTACGCCGCCGCCCGTCGCCGGCCACGGTTGACTAAGGGCTGTTTCTTTCCGGCCCCTGCATGCGCTAAGGAGGACTCCGCAGACAAGGAGTTTTCATGGGCGCGATTGAGGTTGTCGATCCGGGCGAAGCGGGGTTGAGCGCCGAGCGGCTGAAGCTGATTCCAGCCTACTTCGAAGGCTACATCCAAAAGCAGCGGATGCCTTGCTGCGCGGTTCTCGTGGCGCGGGGCGGGCAGGTGGCGCATCTGTCGTTCCAGGGCGCGACGGAGATGGGCGGGAAACGGTCGATCGACGAGCAGACGATCTATCGCATCTATTCGATGACCAAGCCGGTGACTTCGGTTGCGGCCATGATGCTGTTCGAGGAGGGGCTGCTCCGCCTCGACCACGAGGTCTCGCGCTACATCCCCGAGTTCGGCGACGTGCAGGTCTTCGCCGGCGGGACGGCGGAGGCGCCGAAGCTGGAGAAGCCGAAGCGGCCGATGATGGTGCGCGATCTTTTCCTACATACGTCGGGCATCACCTACGCCTTCCTGCAGCAGGGGCCGGTGGATGAGATCTATCGTGCTAGGGCGATCGACTATGCGCGGCACCAGGGCGACCTGAAGTCGTTCTGCGAGCTGGTTGCGAGCGCGCCGCTGGTCTTCTCTCCGGGCGACAGATGGAACTATTCGAACTCGACGGACGTTCTCGGCCGCGTGGTGGAAGTGGCTTCGGGGGTGAGCCTCGATGAGTTCTTCCGGAAGCGGATTTTCGCGCCGCTGGGCATGAACGACACTTTCTTCTCTGTGCCTGCCGACAAGATCGACCGGCTGATGGCGTGTTACTGGCGCAACCCCGCCAACGGGCAGATCATCCAGAGCGATCCGGCCGGCGCGGCGAGCGCGTACGCCAGGAAGCCGAACGTGTTGTCGGGCGGGGGCGGGCTGGCCTCGACCATCGGCGACTATCTCAAATTCTGCCTCATGCTGGGCAATGGCGGCGAGCTCAACGGCGCGCGGCTGCTGTCGCCGAAGACGCTCGAATTCATGACCATGAACCACCTTCCGGACGGCAAGACGATCGCGCAGATGGGCGACAAGACGTTCTCGGAAACACGGATGGACGGTTCGGGCTTCGGGCTCGGCTGGGCGGTGACGAGCGACGTGATCGCGACGACGCAGCCGGGTTCGGTCGGCACGTTCTCGTGGGGCGGGATGGCGTCGACCTTCTTCTGGATCGATCCGGTCGAGGACCTGATTACGATCCAGATGACGCAGCTGATGCCGTCCGGCTCGTATCCGATCCGGCCGCAGCTTCAGCAGCTCGTCTACGCGGCAATCGAGGAATAGGCGGTCGGACATGGCGTCTCGTTCTCGCAGGCAAGGCCTGCGGGCTGGGGTCTGCTGTGATTTCGGGATTGCGCCCGCGCCAGGGCGGCGCGCGGATGCGCTGGCCCGCCCTGGGGCTGGCCGCCGACGATTTTTGTCGCACCCTCTGAAAAATCGTCGTCGTCGACGACGTTGTCGACGGGGGCCGATGCTCGGCGAGCCCGAGCGGATTGGCGTCGATAAGGCGCTTGAGGCGCCAGGCGCGGCGCACAGCCATGCGCTCGAGCTCGCCCAGCATGCCGCAGGCGCGCTCGAGGCGGCCGCGGACCGATTCGACGCTAAGCCGGTTGCCCGGCCGGGCCCGGCCATTGCGGCGGTGCTCCTGGTAAGGCAGACCCAGCTTGAAGCGGGCCATGTGCCAGACGGCGATGTGGAGGATCGCCTCCATGTCGGCGATGACGCGGTCGAGCTCTGCGAGCTGGGCGTAATCGCCTCTCAGCTCGTCGAGATAGTCCGGATCCTCGAGGCCTCTGCGGAAGCAGGCAAGCACGTGGCGCACGCCTTCGATCAGCTGCGCCACGGGGGCCAGCGGATAGAAGATCGCCAACAGGATGTTGACCAGCGCCATGCGGGCAGTATCGCCTGACGGGTAAGGCGTGGGGACAAGTAAAAAGTTATCCTACAGCGGGAAAGTGAACTCTGGCGCGGTTTTGCTGGGATTTGGGCGCTGAAGATTGTTTGAAACTGCAGAGTCATCCGACTGTGTTGGTCACGCTCTCTCGGCCGCAGCCCCCGCGAAGGCGGGGGTCCAGCGCCGACCGCAAGGCTTGTCCTGAATTCGGGCTTCAGGTTTGGAGCGCTGCGCGCGCATTTTTCCGAAGAGGACTGGGGCCCTTCGCTGTCGCTCCGGGCGTTCACCATTCGGTTTGATCCACTGGATCAAACCGCGCCTGTGGCGCCATGGCTTACCCCCGCCTGCGCGGGGAACGCGGACCTGAAGGTCCGCTTCCAGAAAGATTCTCGGGTCTGCGGCGCTGCGCGCCTGCGCCCGGAATGACGGCGGTGGGTGTGGCTCGCCGGCCGTCGTTTGCACTCCGGCGTTCGCTCGCTACCTCGAGGAGGCGATGCGATCGCGCGGCTCGAAGGCGGGGAAGGCGGCCTGCAGCGGCGTCGAGTCGGGCAGGACGTAGAACACGCCGCCTTTCTTGAAAGTCGAGCGGACCACCTTGCTGTAGAATGCCGGCGAGACGTTGATGCAGCCGTGGGTGATGCGGTTGTCGTCCGGCGTCGGCGAGGCCAGGCGCTCCTTGCGCTTCTCCTTCTTCTTGCTGGTCTTGGGCAACGCATGGATCGAGACGGAAGTCGCATAATCCACCCACAGCACGCGCTCGCCGCCCTTGGCCGGGCCATAGCCCGCGAGATAGCGGCCGGCAGGCGTGGTGCGCTCCTTGAGGGGAATGTCTTTCAGCTCGCGATCGCCCACACCCGGCGCGGAGTCATCGCCGACAGCCGACCCGATCAGCACAGGCGCGAGGCCCTGCAGCTTGCCGCTGGCGTCAAACACCAGAACCTGCGCTGCATCCTTATCGACGACGGCAAAGGGAAGCCCGCGATTGTCGCCTGAGGCGATCACCCAGCCGGCAATGTCGATCACCGCGTCCGACACCTGCTCGCCGGGATCTACCTCGTCGAGCGGCTCAACGGCGGCGGACGTGGCGGGCGCTGACTTGGAGGCTGTGGATTTGGAAGCTGCGGATTTGGAAGCTGCGGATTTGGAAGCTGCGGATTTGGAGGTCTTGGGCTTGGCCGCGCTTGATTTGGACGGGACAGATTTGGCGGCCGCAGACTCGGCAGGCGCAGACTTGGCAAGCGAAGATTGGGCAGGTGAAGATTGGGCCGCGGCGCTAGGAGCCGACGCTCCGCCCCAGGCAATCCCGATCGAGAGAGCCGCCGCCCAAACGATTTTTTTCAATTCTACGCGAATGACCGCTGCTCCACGGCTGGGTGGGCCAGGCGCCATTCAGAGGCGCCTGGCCCCAGTCAGAACGTTGTCTGACCATCCAGATAGTTGAGGGTCAACCCCGCGGCGTGCGGCCACGGGCCGGCGCGGCGGGCGGCTTTTCAAGCTGGTCGACGCGGCCGCCGAGCTGATCGAGCCGCTGGTTGGCGGTGCGGGCGTCGGTCGCCGCAGCCTGCGCCGCCGAGTTAGCGGACGCAGCCGCCTGGTTGGCTGCGTCGGCGCGTTGAGTAGCGCTCTGCACCCGGGCATCGAGCTGATCGATACGGCTGTTCACCGCGGCGATCTTTTCATCGACATAGCCGTTCGTCGCGCAGGCGGTGGCGCTCAGGCCGGCCAAGGCGATGACGGCGACAACACGGGCGCTTGCAGCATGGTTTTTCAGCCAAGACATTTTCGGAATCCTCTTTTGAGGCGACCTCCGGGGTCGTCGTTGAAATCAACAGAATAAGCGCGACCAAACCATGCGCTTGCGCCAAGGCGCAAGACAGTTTGGGTCAAAGCGTAACGTGGGGGCCGGGTTCTTGTTCCGGATGCGGACGTTTTTTTGAGCCAGTTTTCGCGCCGTCCCCCTCGCACGCATAGCCCAAAAAGCGAACGGCCCGCTCTTTCGAGCGGGCCGCAGGTTCAGCAGCGGTGCGATCCGGCGCCGGTCAGGCGCGGGGACCCGCGGCCTGGGTGGCGCCGTTGGGGTCGCCTTCCGTAAGGGCTTCCTTGACCGCGCCGCCGTCATCGTCGAGTTCGCCGGTCGGCAGGCGCTGGGCCCCCCAGTGCCACAGGATGGTCAGCGGGAACATCAGGAGCACCGCGACGATCATCGCCCATTTCAGCGAGAGGGTCTTCACCTGCTCGACGCTGTCGCCGAGCCATAGGTGGGCCTCGGACAGCGCCGGCGCGGACGCGTTGATCCAGTCGCTCAGGATACCGACGATGGTCGGGCCGGTGCCCAGGCCGAGGATGTTCAGGATGAAGAACAGCACGGCCGAGGACATGGCGCGCATCGACGCCGGCACAAGGTGGTGGGTGATCGCGAGCGATGGCCCGAGATACATGGCCGCCAGCGTGATCGCCGGGAAATAGAGGATGAGCGACCATTCGGCGGTGGGCGCGAGCAGGGCGAGGATGAACAGCGGCGCGCCGATCAGCTTGCCCCACATGGGCACCCAGAGGAACCAGCGGCGGTCCTTGGCGCCGAGCCGGTCTGCAAGATAGCCGCCGAAGATGGTGCCGATTGCGCCGCCGACGCCGGAGATGGTGCCGTAGTAGAAGCCGATCTCGGTCTTGCTCATCGCCACGCAATCGGCTGCGAGCGTTTTCACGCCGTTGACGACGTCGGCGCCGCAGAGACCGACCATGTTCTGGAGTTCAGGCCAGCCCCACTCGCCATAGGTGCGCGGCAGGAAGGAAGGCATCCAGTTGCCGAGGCCATAGGTGACGAACGTGCCGGCGCCGGTTGCGATCGAGTAGTAGCGGAAGGACTTCAGCGACCACAGCTTCCTGAAGGATTCCAGGAAGGTGACCTTCACGCCGCTGGGCTTGGTCCCCGAAAGGCCGCGCTCGGGCTCGCGCACCGTCGTCCAGGTGATGACGGCGAAGAGAATGCCGGGAATGCCGACGACGAAGAAGGCCTGGCGCCAGCTCAGCGCCTCTGACAGCCAGCCGCCCAGATAATAGCCGAGCAGGGTACCGGCATAGAGGCCAGCGGAGTAGAGCGCGAGCGCGCGGCCGCGTTTTTCCTTCTCATAGAGGTCGGAGATCATCGCGTGCGCCGGCGGGCTGCCGCCCGCTTCGCCGAGGCCGACGCCCATGCGGGCCAGCAGAAGCGTGACATAGCCGGTGGCGAGACCGCAGACCGCGGTGAAGGCGCTCCAAACGGCGAGCGCCACCGCCATCACGCCCTTGCGGCTGGTGGAGTCGGCGATGCGCGCGACGGGGATGCCGAATGTGCAGTAGACCACTGCGAAGGCGAGGCCCGTCATCGTGCCAAGCTGCCAGTCGAGCAGGTTGAGGTCGGCCTTGATGTCTTCCTGGAGGATGTTGACGATCTGGCGATCGATGAAATTGAAAATGTAGACGATGATCATGATCGCCAGCGCCCACTTACGGTGGCGGCGGGCGTGTTCCATGGTCGTGATCTTGGACGGCGATAAAAACGCCATTCGAGCGCTCCTCCCGAGGTCGCAGGTCTTTTATGGATTTCCCCGCTTGGTGCAGGCTTCCCAAAAGGAAAGACGCCTGTCCACGACAAACGCCCTTTGCAGGGCCCTACGCGTGATCACAAGCCGGACAAGTGGAGCGAAAAGCCCCGAGGGGAAACACGGGAAATAAGCTGCCTTGCGGCATGCCTCGCCGGCCGAGCCGGAACGGCGGCTCGCAAACGGAGACGGCCGGCGGCAAACTTGACGCCCGGATGGCCGCGCGCGTATGAACCCCTTCCTCTTGATACAGGGGTTCCCGGGCGATTAGCTCAGCGGGAGAGCACGCCCTTCACACGGGCGGGGTCGCAGGTTCAATCCCTGCATCGCCCACCATCCCCCTTCCGGACGACAAGCAGGCCTTCCGGACGACAAGCAGGCCTTCCGGACGACAAGCAGGCCTTCCGGACGACAAGCAGGCCTTCCGGCCGGCAAGCAGGCCTGAAACCGAAACACGCGGATCGAACAAAGGTCCGTGACCAGGCCGGGCGGGGGCCGACTCACCCCTTCGATTTCCCTCTTCCGCCCGGCGAACTCGTTTCTACATTGGGGCCATGGCTTTGCGAGGGATAAGGCGGCCGAGGAACGGACTTGCGCGTTTTCCTAGGAAATCCGCATCCTTCGGCAACGGCTGTTCATACTCCCGGCCGTCCACAGGCCCGTCCGCCACAATTGATCTTCAAAATACCTTTTCTGCTTCATGCGCCGCCTCATCTGCTTTCCTAACTTGACTATGTGGCCGACACCGGAATCCGGGCGGCGCAATTGAGGGACCTATCGAGGCCATCCGGGCGTTGTGTTCGAGCCGGCCTCAGGTGTCTGGAGCTAAGTGTATGAACGGCGATTTCTGCGACAATGACGGCGCCAGGAAGCTGAAAGCCAAGATTGAAGAGTATTGGACCTCGCGTGGGTTCGACGTCTCGATCAACCTGGTCGAAGCTGGCTTCGTGCCCGCCATGCGCTCTGCGCGTACGGACGTTCGCAGCAACATGGTCAACGGCATGCCGCCCCGCAAAAAGGGAAACCGGCAGTCAGAGATCGGAAAGCCGGCCAGCTATGCCCGCGGCGTTGGCTGAGGGTTCAGCAGCCGGAAAGCGAGATCCGGCAATTCCTTGAAGTGACCAAACACCGCGTCGGCGCTCAACAGCTCCGGCGCGGTGTCGGTATAGCCGTGCGCGTAAACGACGACCGGGGCGTTGGCGGCGCGGGCCGAGCCGACGTCTGCGGCGGAATCCCCGATCATCATGGCGCGCGCAGGATCGCCCTTTGCGGCGCGGACGGCGGCGATGAAATGGTCGGGGTGTGGTTTGCGGTTCTTCACCGAGTCCGCGCCGATGACGGCGGCGAAGTATGGGGCAAGGTTCATCGCGGCGAGAAGCTGGTTCGACAGGTCGGTGCGCTTGTTGGTGCAGACGCAGAGCGTGGCGCCAGCGGCAATGAAGGTCTTCAGCGTGGTTGCGACGCCGGGGAAAAGCTGCGAGCGGGCGGCGATGTCAGAGGCGTAGATGCGGACATATTCCTCGGTGAGCTCGTCGAGCTTCGGCGTGAGGTGGTGGACGCCGTGGACGGCGCTGGCGCGGACGATCAGCGCACGGTGGCCATGGCCGACGAAGGCGCGGACATCCTCCATCGTGGCGGGCGGCAGGTTCTCGGCGGCGAGGACGTGATTGAGCGCCCGGTGCAGATCCGGGGCCGTATCGACGAGCGTTCCGTCGAGGTCGAAGGCGATGGTGCAGCCGGCGAGCGTTTGCATGTGTCTTCCGAAACCTCAGATGTCACCCCGGCCGTAGCGAAGCGAAGAGCCGGGACCCGTCCGGCGGCTTGTACAAGGAGTTGGACGGGTCCCGGATAGCCCTTCGGGCTTGCGGGATGACAGTGGCGTATGTTGCCGCTATCGGCCATCTGTCAGACAATTGTTCGATTCACCCTGGGATTTCGACATGGCGGACCGTTTCGCAATCATTCTCGCCGCCGGCAAGGGCACGCGGATGAAGTCTCCGCGGCCGAAAGTGCTGCACGAGATCGGCGGGCGTTCGATGCTCGGCTGGTCGGTGGCGCTGGCGAAGCAGCTGGGCTGCAGGCGGAGCGTTGTGGTGGTGGGGCCGGACGTGGCCGAGCTGTCCGAGGCGGCGGCGAAGCTGGTCGGCGCGGAGAATGTCGCGGTCCAGAAGGAGCAGCTGGGGACGGCGAATGCGGTCGATGCCGCGCGCGCGCAGCTGGGCAATGCGGACGGGCATGTGATCGTTCTCTATGCCGATACGCCGCTGGTCCCGGTCGAGGCGGGCGAGCGGGCGTTCGATGCGCTGGCGGGCGGGGCGAGCCTTTGCGTGCTCGGCTTCAAGGCGGAGCTGCCGAACCGGTACGGACGGCTGATCACGGCGGGGGATGGCTCGCTGGAGGCGATCGTCGAGGCGAACGACGCGAACGAGGCGCAGCTCCAGATCGCCCTGGCGAATTCAGGCGTGATGGCGGCGCCGGCGCAGCTGATGTTCGAGCTGCTGAAGGACGTCAAGAACGACAACGCCAAGAAGGAGTTTTATCTCACCGACCTCGTCGGGCTCGCGCGCGGGCGCAAGCTGAAGGCGGCGGTGGCGCTGTGCGAGGAACGCGACGTGCAGGGCGTGAACTCGCAGGGCGAACTGGCGCAGGTGGAAGCGGATTTCCAGCAGGCGACGCGCGCGGGCATGATGCGCGCGGGCGTGACGCTGCCGGCGCCGGAGACGGTCTGGTTCAGCCACGACACCAGGATCGCGCCCGGCGTGACGGTGGAGCCGAACGTGGTGTTCGCGCCGGGCGTCAGCGTGGAGAGCGGGGCGGTGATCCGCGCTTTCTCGCATCTCGAAGGCGCGAAGGTCGGGCCGGGCGCGATCGTCGGGCCGTTCGCGCGGCTGCGGCCGGGCGCGGTGATCGGCCGGGACGCGCACATCGGCAACTTCGTCGAGGTGAAGAATGTCAGCGTCGGCGAGGGCGCGAAGGCCAACCACCTCAGCTATCTGGGAGATGGCGAAATCGGCGCGGGCGCGAACATCGGCGCAGGCACGATCTTCTGCAATTATGACGGCTTCTTCAAATACAAGACGACCATCGGAGCCAACGCCTTCATCGGCTCGAACTCGGCGCTGGTGGCGCCGGTGACGGTCGGGGCGGGCGGCTATGTCGGCTCGGGCTCGGTCATCGTCGAGGACGTGGCGGCGGATGCGCTGGCCATCGGGCGCGGCCGTCAGGTCGCCAAGGAAGGCCGGGCGAAGACGTTCCGCGAAGAGAAGGCTGCGATGAAGAAGTTGGGCAAGAAACCGCCGGGGGCGGTGTAACTCAGCGCTCAACTCGTCGGGACCGGCGTCACTGCGCGCGTGTGAATTCGGCGTAGGCCGTTGAGGTTCCGCCAGCCAGGGCGATATCGCCCACCAGCTTCCCGCTTTCGCGGCGCAGGACGAAGTTGTCGGGGGAGTAGCCCGTGCTGCTGCTGGATACGACCGTGCTGTTCAACGTGAGTGAGCCATCGGCGGATTCCGCGATCGTACACGTTTCTTGCGCGTTCGATTGCGAGGCGGGGTAGATTTGCGTGGCGAGGAACGAGCAGGTGTAGCCGCCCGTGCTCGGGTCGCGGAAGATCTGCATGCTGCCTTGAATGTAGCACTTGTCGGCGCCGCAGGTGAAATCGGCAGTCGCGAAACTCCAGGCGCCCGATATGTCGGCCTCGCGCAGGGCGGCGATGGCGGTCTCGGCTTCGGCGCGGTGACGGCCGGCCGGGTAATAGAACAGATAATCCTGATACGCCTGTTCCGTGTGCGTGATCTGCGCCTGCTGGAAATCCGCATCGTCCAAGGCCGCCGGATCGGCGATTGCCGCACCAGGGTCAGCGGGGAGGGGGGCTGCAGGGTCGAGGTAGGCAGGATCGCCATAAGCGTAGGGCGCGGGCGCAGGCGAGTTGAACAGGCTTGCCAGAAAAGGTGAGGCCGCGCCCATGAGGCCAAAGCCAGGGCCGATCATCGTGATGGTGACCAGGCCCGCCGCCGCAAGGCCGAGGCCGCCGCCGAGCAGGCCGACGCCGACGAGGTTGGGGTAGTTATCGCCTTCCTTCTTCGTCGAACGGACCAGCTTCCAGGCGCCGCCAGCGACCTGCAGGCTGGGGTTCATCGCCGCGAACTGCTGATATTCGTTAGGGTACTTCTTCTCCGAGAAGGCGACGAGATCGACATAGCGCGCCAGCATATGCGGCAGCGGATCGCCCAGGCGCGCAAGGAAGCCGAAGAGCGAGCCCTTCACCCGCCGGTACTGGCGCATGACGCCGGCCGGGTTGACCGAATAGCCAAGCTCGCGGCCAACCATCAGCTTGTTCATGGCGGAGGTGGCGGCGGAGATGTCGCCCTTGATGGCGGCGAGGCCGACGCGGTCGCCGGTGTAGGCCGTCGCGCGCTCGTACGGAAAGATGAACAGGTTGAAGATCAGCAGCTGTTCCACGATCGACACCAGATAGCGAAGCGGTCCCATGCGCCGCTTGGCGCGGATGCGGCCGACGAAGCGGCCGATCAGCCAACGGATTTCGTCGTCGCTCACGCCGTCGGAGAGCATCTCTGAATTCATGAAGATGGCGCGGCGCGCGAACAGCATGCGGAATAGCGCGTTGAACTCGCCGCGCTGGAACACGATAATGTCGATGCGATTGGGGACGCCGATCGTTTCCTTCACTTCCTTCAGCAGCTCATTCACCCGGGGATAGTTGTGCTCGGACACCAGGATCCAGTTGCCGATCAGCAGGGCGTAGGAAATCTCGAAGCCGAGCCAGACGAGGAAGGCGAGCAGCAGCACGGCGCCGACAAGCGCGCCGTTGGTCGCCAGCGTGACGAGCAGCAGCACGAGGCTGACGGGAACGACGAAGAGAAGCGCAAGAAGAAAGCGCGGCATCTCGCGCGGATGCACGCAGGCGCCGAACTCGCTGGACGTCATGGCGCTCGCCATCATGCCCCCATTGAGAAATCGTCCGCGTCTGGTTTAGTGTCCCCCCAGAGCGACAGCGGCTCCGGCCCGTAGTGGTCTGCGAGACAAACATGGCGGATGTTTTCCTCAGCTACAAGCGCGAAGACAAGCCGCTCGCCATGGCGATGGCTGAGGCGCTGAAGAATGAAGGTTTCACGACGTGGTGGGATGACCGGCTGACGCCAGCCGAGCACTGGGACACGGCGATCGAGGACAACATTGCCAACGCCGCAGCTGTGCTGGTGATGTGGACGCCGCTGTCGGTGGCGTCGGAGTGGGTGCGCACGGAGGCGGAATTTGCCAAGCGCGCCAACAAGTTGGTGCCTGTCGTGCGCACGCCGTGCCAGCCGCCGCTGGCGTTTCTTCTGGTGCAGGGCGTGGACCTGACGCGATGGGACGGCGCGGACCGGACCGACCGAAACTGGCGCAAGATGATCGCGTGGTTGCGCGATCTTGTCGCCGGCCGGTCATCGTTGGACGAGGCCGTGCCGGAAAAATCCGCGGACTGGCGGATCGCCTATGGCGAGTTCAGAGGCGAGCCCGTGCTGGACGGACGGGCAATTACGCGCGCGTCGCAGAACGGATTGCTGTTCCGCGATCACAAGGAGCTGCCGCTGATGCGCGTGATCGCCGCCGGGCAGTTCAAGATGGGCTCCGCCGATTGGGAAGCGGGCGCGATGACCAGCGAGAAGCCTCAGCGCGCCGTCAACGTGGCGGGCCCGCTGGCGGTCGGTGTCTTTCCAGTGACATTCGAGGAGTGGGATGCGGCCAAGGCCGCTGGCGGCGTCAAGGGCGCGCCGAAGGATGACGGGTTCGGACGCGGCGCCGTTCCGGTCGTCAATGTGAGCTTTGCGGATGCGCAGGGGTACATTCGCTGGGCGTCGGCGACGTCGGGCGAGCGTTACCGCCTTCTGAGCGAGGCGGAGTGGGAGTATGTCTGCCGCGCGGGTTCGGATGGCCCCTATGCTTTTGCGGGCGAGTTCACGCCCGCGATGGCGAACTTCGGCGCGAAAGCCGCGGTGGAGGTGGGCGCGTATCCGGCGAACGGGTTCGGTCTGTACGACCTGCATGGCAATGTCCGGGAGTGGGTCGAGGATCTATGGCACGACACCTATTCGGGTGCGCCTACGGATGCGATCGCCTGGACCAGCGGGCACAGCGGTATGCGGGTAGTGCGGGGCGGCGCGTGGATCGACGGGCCCACAATGCTGCGCAGCGCGGGGCGCGGGCGCGCCGACGCGAACGAGCGCTGCAACTTCATCGGCTTCCGCGTCGGGCGCGAAATCGCCTGAGTCTCTCAGAAGGGACTTAAGGATATCTCGGCTGTCCGACGCGCGGGTCTGCGCCATGGATCAGCACGCTGGCGTCGATGTAAGCAGAAATAAGGAGCTTGACCTCAACCATGCTTGAGGAATTACCAGTAGCGCCCTCAGGGACAGGAACCTGTCATAAGCGAGAGGGTTTTCAGATGAGCGCGGCAGGACTAGAGCACGTGAACATCACGTCGATGAATGCGGAGCGCACGGCGGATGCGCTGTGTTCGATGTTCGGCTGGCGCGTGCGCTGGCAGGGGCCATCGGCGATCGGCGGGGAGTCGATCCATGTCGGAACGGACGATGCGTATGTGGCGATCTATTCGCCGCCGGAAGGCCAGCGGACGCCGGGGCGCGCGGCGAGGGGCAGGCTCAACCACATCGGCGTCGTGGTCGACGATCTCGACGCCGCGGAGAGACGGGTGGTCGCGGCGGGCTACACGCCGCATTCCCATGCGGACTATGAGCCGGGGCGGAGATTCTATTTCACCGACGACGAGGGCATCGAGTTCGAAGTCGTGAGCTATTCATGACGGCGATGGCGAACACGGGCGTTACAGCGGCGCGGGCGCTTGTGCGCGTGGGCGCCGTCGCGGCGATCATCGGCGGGACCCTGCGGATCGTTTCGACCTTCGTGCCGTATCAGGCAGAGTTGGCCTGGCTCGAAGCGCTCTACGGCGTGATCGACATCTGCCTGCTGGTCGGGCTGCTGGCGGTCTATCTTGCCTGCGCGGAGGCGGCCGGCGTGGCCGGGCTGGCGCTGTTTCTGGCGGCGCTGGCGGGGCTGGCGAGCATAGTCGGGCCGGACGCGCCGGCGTTCGGCGTCGATTTCTATCGCGTAGGCGCGCTGGTGTTCGTGGCGGGGCTGGCCGGGTTCTCGATGCAGCTGCTGCGGAGGCGGGTGATGACCTACAGCGCCCTGGCCTGGGTCGCGACTTTGGCGTGCAGCCTCGCGGCGGCGGTCTTGCCGGCCGCGTTCCTGGCGGCCGGGCTGCTGTTGGGCGCGGGCTTTGTGCTGGCGGGCGTTTCGATCCTGCGGGCGCCCGCCTGACGCCGAGCGCGGACTTTCAGCAGGCGCTGTGGTTAATGTGATCGGCTTGGGAAGATCCAGCTCCCGGCAAGGTCATCGGCCTGGAATCGGCGGCTGGCGCAGGGCTGGGGAACTATCCGGACCTTGTCGCGCGGGGCAGGTCGCCTAATTGGACAGGTATCTGCGCTCGTAAGCCGCATTACACAGACGACAGTGCGGCGTCCAATCGGCGGCCATAGGCCCAGATGCGACGCTATCGCCGGGATCAAACTGACGAAACCGGGCGTTATACGGTCCAGCAGGGCTTGATCTCGCCGGAATTGGCTGGCGTATTTCGGGCCGCGGCAGCCTTCGATGGTGGATGGGCTCGCTGGAGGGGTCTTGAGATGAGGAAGTTTGATCAAGCCATGCGAAATGGTCTGTCTGCACTTGCACTGAGCGCGCTGGCGATCAGCGGCGTGATTGGCGTCACGGCCCTCGCGGCGCCTGCCGCCGTGGCTCAAGCAAAATCCACGAAAGAGTTCGCCGAGGCATATACGGCGGCGAAGACGCTGATCGAGGGCCGCAAATGGTCCGAGGCTCTGCCCAAGATCGACGCGGCCGCAGGTTACGCCAAGACCTCGCAGGAGAGAGGCGCCATCGCCGGTATGAAGGTTATGGCTTACGCCAACCTCAGGAAGAATGCCGAGCTGATCAAAGCGATCCAGGAGCATCAGGCGATCGGTGGTCTCGGGGCCGGCCAACAGAAGAATTACAAAGAGATGCTCGCTGGCGCTTACGCCGCGACGGGTCAGCAGGCCAAGGCGATGGAGATCACCAAGGAACTGATCGCGGCCGGCGGCGGCGACTCGACCCAGCTTGCCTATGTCGCGCAGGCGGCGCTTTCGGCGAAGAAATATGACGAGGCGACCAGCTACGCCAACAAGGCGATCGAGAAGGCGAAGGCCGAGGGCAAGAAGCCCCAGTCGGCGCACTACAACATCCTGCTGACCTCCTATCGCGACACCGCGAAGATGGATCAGTACTATTCGACGCTCGAGCGCGTCGCGCCGATGTTCAACAGCGAGAACTACTGGAAGCCGCTGATCGAGAAGGCGAAGTCCGAGCCGAAGTTCAAGTCGGCCGACGGCCTGCTCGACGTCTATCGCACGCTTGAAGCCGCTGGCGTCAAACTGACAGACGCCAACAAGTTGGAGATGGGCGAACAGGCTCTGACGCGCGAGATGCCGATCGAGTCCGAGAAGATCCTTTCGCCGCTGGTGAAGTCCGGCTTCCTCGGCGGACCGAAGGACAGCAAAGCTGACCGCAACAAGAAGCTTTTTGCGACGGCTGAAACCAACGCCAAGGCCGCCAAGGCCGGCGGGCTCGAAAAGGCCGAGGCCGATGCCGCCGCCAAGGCGACGGGCGACGGCTACGCCAAGGTCGGCGAGGCCTATTACACCAACGGCAATTATCCCAAGGCGATCGAGTTGATCCAGAAGGGCATCGACAAGGGCCAGATGGAGCCTGGCGCGCTCGCTTTCGCGCAGCTTCACCTCGGCATGGCCCAGTTCAAGGCCGGCAAGAAGGACGACGCCCGCAAGACCTGGTCGACCATCAAGGCCGACAATGGCGCTGGCTGGCTGGCCCGGTCGTGGACGGCGCTGTCGCGCAGCTGATTGGCGCGGACCTCACGGTCCTGAAGCCGAGAACAGTGACCCGGCTGGAAGCAGCCGGGTCTTTTGTTTCCGGGCCAGCGCCGGACCTCAGACCGTGGCGAGGCGTTTGGCGGCTTCGTTGCGGAGCTCGCGCTTGTTGATCTTGCCGGTGGCGCCGCGCGGCAGCGGATCGCCGACGATGTGGAAGTAGCGCGGGATCTGGAATTTCGCGAGGCGCGGCTCCAGGAACTTCCGCAAATCGGCTTCGCTGACCGGTTTGCTGACATAGAGCGTGGCGGCGACTTCCTCGCCCAAGCGTTCGTCCGGCACGCCGTAGACGCAGGCTTCGGCGACGTCGGGGTGTTCCTGCAGGGCGTATTCGACCGCGCCGCAGCCGATGTTCTCGCCGCCGCGGATGACGAGGTCCTTGATGCGGTCGACGATGAAGAGGAAGCCCTCGTCGTCGACGATCGCGACGTCGCCGGTTCGGAACCATTCGCCGTCGAATTCCTTGGCGTTGGCGTCGGGGCGGCGCCAGTAGCCGCGCATGATCGAGGCGCCGCGGATCTGCAGCTCGCCGCGCTGGCCGGTCGGGACTTCGCGGCCCTGTTCGTCGACGATGCGGATGTCGAGCACGGCGGAGACGCGGCCGGAGCTTTCCGGCTTGCGAAGATAGTCGCCCGCCGCGATGCCGACGCCGATGGCGTTGGTTTCGGTCATGCCCCAGCCGGTGCCGGGCTTGGCCTTGTCGAACACGGCGTCGATGGAGCGGACCTGCTCCGGCGCGCGCGAAGCGCCGCCGCCGCCGAGCGAGACGAGGGTAGGGAATTTCCGGCCGGTCTTGCGGGCATAGGCCACGAGGTCGCCGGTGATGGCGGGCGTCGCGACCATGTGTGTGACGCCCTCGGTCTCGATGATGTCGGCGCCGCGTTCGACGTCCCATTTGTACATCATCACGATGCGGCGCTGGAAACGGTAGGAGGACATGTAGCAGGAGAGCAGGCCGGTGACGTGGAAGAGCGGAATGGCCAGCAACATGACGGATTGCGGCGGCGGCGGATCGGCTGGCGGCTTCTCGATCAGGCCTGTCATCCATGCGGCATGGAGGTCGAGCTCCCACGACAGCAGCGCGGATATGACGTTGCGGTGCGTCGAGACGGCGCCTTTCGGATGGCCGGTGGAGCCGGAGGTGAACAGCATCTGCAGGTCGTCGTCGGGGAGGACCTGAATGTCGGGCATTTCGGTCCGGAACGGCGCTTTCACGATGTCCGACAACGCCCGGGCGCCGGCGGGCAACGGCCGAGTGAGGCGTACGCCGATGATAGCGAGATTCTTCGGCGGGTTGGCGATGGCGGCGAAGCGGTCAAGGCGCTCCTGGTCGGCGATCAGGACTTGCGGCTCGCAGTTCTCGAGGCCGAAGGCCATCTCGTCCGGCGACCACAGCGCGTTCATGGCGACGAACATCGCGCCGATGGATGACACCGCCACGTAGGAGATGATCCATTCGGGATAGTTGCGCATCGAGACGGCGACACGGTCGCCTTGCGCGACGCCGTAGTCGTTGACGAGAGCGTGGGCGAGGGTGCAGGCGCGCTGCCAGGTGTCCTCGAAGGTAAGGCGTTCGTCCTCGTAGGTGAGGAAGAGCTTGTCGCTGCGCGTGGCGGCGAAAATCTCCCGGAGGTTGGCTGGAGCGTTCTTGAACGCGCGGATATGGCGGCCGATAGCCTCGGTCTTCACGATCTCGAACGGCTGGCCCGGAGCTGTCAGCGCGGCCAGAGCCTCATTTCTCGTAACCAACGCGTCTTCCTTCCCGCCCTAGTTTCAGGTCGCGGGCGACGCATCTGACGGCGTCGTCCCGACGGCCCCGCTCTAGCATGACGTGGCGTTAGCTGCGAAGCCGTCAGGCTGCTGGATCGATGAGGTATTTCGTCTCGGGCGCTGGCTGCTACAGGCTCGGGTTGATGAGATATTTCTCGCCCGTCGCCCGCTTGTTGTACTCGGCGATGATCGCCGGGTTCAACGCATCGCGCAGTGAGATCACCTTGGTGTAGTGGCTGGCGAAGGTGGTCTTCAGCTCGGCCACCACACGTTCGCGCAGCTTTTGCGCCTCGGCGGCGCCGATCTTCTGCAGGAAGGGCGTCAGCAGGAAGCCGCCCACGCCCCAGGCCATGCCATAGGCGGCGGTGAGGATGGTCGGTTCGGTAGAGAGGCGGCCGTAGATGTAGACCTGCTTGTGGGTGGACGAGCCATAGCGGCTATAGGCGCCGGGCTTGGAGTTCAGCGCGATTTCCATCGCCGCCAGGATCTGGCCGGCGAGCTTGCCGCCGCCGATGGCGTCGAAGGCGAGCGTCGCGCCGGTGTCCTTCAGCGCCGAGATCAGGTCTTCCATGAAGGTGGTCTTGGAGGAGTCGACGATGTGCTTCGCGCCGATGTCGCGGAGGATTTTCGTCTGCTCGTCGCTGCGCACGACGTTGACCAGCTCGACGCCGTCCTTGAGGCAGATCTTGTTCAGCATCTGGCCCAGGTTGGAGGCTGCGGCGGTGTGGACGAGGGCGGTGTGGCCCTCCATGCGCATGGTCTGGACCATGGCGAGGGCGGTCAACGGGTTGACGAAGCAGGAGGCGCCGTCGGCGGCGGCAGCGTCCGAGGGGAGCGGCAGGCACATCGCCACCTTGATGGTGCGGTATTGCGCGTACATGGCGCCGCCGAGGATGGCGACGGTCTTGCCGAGCAGTTTCTGCGCCTCGGGCGAGGATCCGGCCTTGACGACCACGCCTGCGCCTTCATTGCCGACGGGCATCGCCTCGTCGATGCGCGCAGCGACGGCGCGCATGAACGCCTCCGGCACCTTTGCCGTAACGACAGGCCGGTCGGCCGTGCCTGTGGCCTTGAGGGTGGAGACGTCGGCCGGGCCGAGCAGGAGGCCGAGGTCGGATGGGTTGATGGGGGACGCCTCGACGCGGACGACCACTTCATCGGCAGCGGGTTCGGCGACCGGCACGCTGGCGAGCGAAAGCTCGAGTTCACCGCTTTTCTTCACCAGGGAGCGAAGCTGGAGACCTTCCGCCGGAACCGATGCAGCCATGTTCAACTCCCTAAGAATGTCTTGTGGACCGGCTTTAGCACCGGGACTTCCATCGACCATAGCCCATTTTCTGCCCGCAGAGGCGGGATCGGTGAAATTTCATCGATCGCCTGAAGCCGATGGAAGGCATGAGCGGTGTACAACTCTTCCAATCCGGGAGGGATCCATGACGACCGATAAAGCCAAACGCGACGGACTGACCGTGCTCGGCAAGACCGTCGCCTGCGTCGCCGTGCTGATGTCTGGCGCGTTTGTCGTCGTGAAGTCGAACCGCACGGCCGCTGCGGCCCCGATCGCGGCAGTCGGCGCGCACGACGAATACCGCTGTCCGGTCCAGCACACCGGCGATGGCGTCGCGATCCCCGATATCGATCCGCGCTGCATCTAGGTCGGCAGCAGCGCCGGGTTTTCGCCACGAAGCTTGACCGGGGATGAAGCCCCGCAGAGATTGACTGCGACTGACAGGAGTTGCGGCCACGGCGCGGAGGTCGTGCGCCAGCCCGAGGTCCGCTGGAGAACAAGGCATGAAACTCAACATGACGGTGGAATGCACGCCGGAGGAAGCGCGCGCCTTCCTCGGCCTGCCGGACCTGACGCCGGTCAACGAAACGCTCGTGAGCGCGGTGAAGCAGCGCATCGAGCAGAACATCGAGATGGTGAGTCCCGAGTTCTACCTGAAGCAGTGGTATTCAATGGGCGGGCAGGCGACTGACTCGTTCATGCAGATGATGACCGCAGGCGCGCGCGCCGCGACCGGAGACGCGCCGGCCAAGAAGGGATAGCGCCTGAAGGAGGGCATATGCCGACGCAGCGTTCGGGCGGGCTCGCGAACCGGCTGAGTGTGGTGCTGGCGGCCGTGTGCGTTTGCGGTTCGGCTTCGGCGGACGAGCTGCCGATCAACGTTATCCGGAATCATCCCTTCATCGAAGTCTCGATCAACGGCCGCCCGACGGTGGCGCTGCTCGATACCGGCGCGGCGGCGTCCTGGATCGATGACGACCTGGCGGCGGAGCTCGGCATCGGTGCGCTGTGGAAACTCGCTGAAGCCGAAGGCGCCTCCGGCCCCTATGTGCGCAACGACCGTACGGTGCCCGCCGGGGTGACGATCGGTTCCGTCGTATCCGAGGAAAGGACGCTCGGCCTGATCGATGTCGACGCGATCTTCGGCGAATTGCCGGAGGGCGAGGCGATGCCCCGCGCCATCATCGGCCTCGACATCCTTCGAAACTACGTGATCGAGCTCGATTTCGACCGCTCTGTCGCCGGCTTCACGCGGAGCGACGCCTACACTGACTTTCCGGCCAAAGGCGCGATTGCGCTGGAGCGGATGTCGGGCCTGCGCCTGTTGCGCACGAAGCTCGATGGCGTCGATGCGCTGGCCGTGGTCGATACGGGCGCGACGAGCGCGGTGCATCTGTCGGTCGATTTCGAAAGCGCCGTCAATCTCGGCCGCCGGCCGGGATCGCAGACGCTGGTGAGCAGCGTCGCGGGGGTTCACCAGCGGCCGATCACATCGCTGGAGCGGGTGGAGTTCGCCGGCCGGACGTTCGCCGATGCGCCGCTGACGCTATCTGCCCAGCCGCTCGGCGACAGGATCGATGCGGTGATCGGCATGCAGCTGCTGGGGCAGTTCAACTTGATCCTCGATTTCGCGCGCTCGCGCATGTGGATGACGCCGAATGCAAGTTACGGAATGCCGTTCCGACGCGACCGGGTAGGGCTGCACACCCTGGGCGACAGGCTGGAGGACGGCAGCGGCGTGCTTGTGCTCGTGGCGCCGGGAAGTCCCGCGGAGAAGGCCGGTTTCAAGAGCGGCGAAATCGTGAAGGAATTTCGCGATGAGGCCGGCGCCAAGATCGATAGCGGCCGCGACGTTGCGACGGGGCAGAAAGTGACCGTCGTGATGGGCGACGGTTCGACCCGAAATCTGATCGGCGCGGAATACTATTGAGTTCGGGTTGCCGCCGTCGATGCCGCCTCGATTCCGGAGGCGACGGACATGGACCTCGACAACGGCCCGCTGCTTCCCGGCATTCCAGCTACAGGACAGGCCTGCCCAGATCGATGCTTTCCTAGCCAATACGATCGTGACCGGGGGGCTGCTGGCGCTGGCCGCCGCGGGAATGTAGGTAGCGGGCTGGATTGGAGCTCGCCCCGATGTCGGACATCGCGAAACGCAACGCCGCCGAAGCCGCGCTGAAGCTGGTCGAGCCCGGCATGGTGCTTGGGCTGGGCACGGGATCGACCGCGGCGATCTTCGTGAAACTGCTGGCCGAGCGGGTGAAGCAGGGACTCGATATCGTCGGCACGCCGACGTCGGAAGCAACGCACCGGCTGGCGCGCGAGCTGGGCATCAAGCTGGCCGATCCGGACGATCTCGAGCACATCGACCTCACCGTCGACGGGGCCGACGAGTTCGATCCGCAGCTGCGACTGATCAAGGGCGGCGGCGCCGCGCTGCTGCGCGAGAAGATCATCGCCGATGCGTCGATCCGCATGGCGGTGATCACCGACAAGTCGAAGGAGGTTACGCAGCTGGGCCGGTTCCCGCTGCCGATCGAGATCAATCCGTTCGCCGCGGAGCTGACGCGCCGGCGCATCCATATGACGGCGCAGCTGCTGGGCCTCAACGAGGCCACCAGCGTGTGGCGTATGGCGACGGGAGAGAGCCTGCTGCACACCGATGGCGGCCACCTGATCCTCGACCTGCGCTGCGTGGTGATTCCCGATGCCGACGAGCTTTCGGCCGCGCTGGACGAGATCCCCGGCGTCGTGGAGCACGGCCTGTTCATTGGCTATGCCGACACGGTGATCATCGGCGAAGAGACTGGCGTGCGCATTATCGAGCGCGGCGAATGAGCTCCACAAGTTTCATGCAAAGGAAAATGATGATGCGGTCAGTGATGTTGACGGGGGCGGCGTTCGCCATGCTTGCGGCGTGCAGCCCGGCAGGCCCCAAGGGCAGCGAGGAAGAGCTGGCGGCGAAGATCGTCGATGCACAGGGCGTGCTCGACCTCGGCGAACAGACGCTGATGGAGGTGGTCAACGCGCAGATCCAGAGCGTCGCGATGCAGAACCCGAACCTCACTCAGGAGCAGGGCCAGAAGCTGCAGGCCGCGATCCGCGCGAACATCGAAGCCGAGCTGCCGGCTTTGAAGAAGGACATGGCGGGTTTCCTAGCCGAGACCTTCGACGCCAAGGAACTGCAGACCTATTATGACTTCGTCGGCTCGACCGAAGGCGACACGATCAAGAACCGCATCCCGCCGGTAATGCAGAAGAGCCTTGAGGCGGCCGACAAGATGACGACGAAGGCCGTCGACAAGGCTGTGGCCGAAGTTATGGGCGCGCCTGCCGGTGCGGCGGCGCCTGCTGCTCCGGCCGATGGCGCCGCACCTGCGCCGGCAGCCGAGACTGCCAAGCCAACAAAGCCGCAATAGTTCGCGCGCAAGCTGCCGTGTTCGCTGTGTGGAACGGGTTGCCGGGTGAAGGCCCGGTGTTAGCTTCCCGCCCACACCGGATGTCAGAGTCCGGCAGAAGATGCTCAGGGAGAAAAAGTATGCGTATTGTCGTGGGAATGATGACGGCCGGCGCGCTCGCCATGATGGGCGCTGCGTGGGCCGCGCCTCCTGGCGTGACCGAAAAGGAGGGCGCGTTCATAGCGCCGGATGGCAAGCCGCTCTACACCTTCGCTCGCGACACGACGCCGGGCAAATCGGCCTGCAACGGTCCGTGCGCCACGGCCTGGCCGCCGCTCGCGGCTGCCGCTGACGCGAAAGCCGACGCCGACTGGACCATCGTCACGCGCGACGACGGCGCCAAGATGTGGGCCTACAAGGGCAAGCCGCTCTACACGTTCGCCAAGGATACGGCGGGCGCAGCGGCCACGGGCGTTTCGGTCAACTGGCCGCTCGCCACGAAGTAAAACTGAACGAATTGAAGAGGGCGGCTCCGGACAAGGCTCCGAGGCCGCCCTTTCTTTTTGGGACCCTGAAGGGCCATATGGAACGCGACGGCAGGTGAGACGACTGGCGGCAGGATTCCGGCGATGGCGTACGACTATGATCTGTTCGTGATCGGCGCTGGTTCAGGCGGCGTGCGCGCCTCCAGGCTCGCGGCGATGAGCGGCGCCAAGGTCGCCGTCGCCGAGGAGGACCGCTCGGGTGGAACGTGTGTTATTCGCGGCTGCATCCCGAAAAAGTACATGGTCTACGCCAGCGAGTTAGGCCGCTCGCTGAAGCACATGGAAGGCTATGGCTGGAAGGTCGAGAACGCGTCCTACGACCACAATCTGTTCATGGACAAGATGCATCGCGAGATCGACCGTCTGTCCGGCATTTACGCGCGCAACGTGAAGAATGCCGGCGCCGAGCTGATCGACGACCGCGCCGAGTTCATCGATGCCCACACGCTGAAGCTGAAGAAGTCCGGCAGGACGGCGACGGCGGCCAAGATCCTGATCGCAACGGGCGGCTGGCCGGCGATGCCGAAGGAGATCGAAGGCATCGAGCATGCGATCACCTCCGCCGAGATGTTCCATCTCGAGCAGTTGCCCAAGCACATCCTGATCGTCGGCGGCGGATACATCGCCGTGGAGTTCGCCGGGATCATGAGCGGGCTCGGCTCCACGGTCTGTCTTGCCTATCGCGGCAACACGGTGCTGCGCGGGTTCGACGACGATGTGCGCACGCATGTGCATGACGAGCTGAAGCGCAAGGGCGTGAAGGTGATCACCAACGCCAGCCCGGTGCGCATCGACAAGGCCGGCGACAAGTTCACCACGCACTTCTCCAACAAAGAGAGCGTCACGGCCGACCAGGTGCTGTTCGCCGTTGGCCGCGAGCCGAACACCAAAGGTCTGGGTCTCGAGAAAGCCGGCGTGAAGCTGAACGGCAAGGGCGCCGTGATCGTCGACGACCATTCACGGACCAACATCCCGCACATCTTCGCCGTGGGCGACGTCACCGACCGGATGAACCTCACGCCCGTGGCGATCCGGGAGGGGCAGGCCTTCGCCCAGACCGAGTTCATGAACCTGCCGACCGCTTTCGACCATGCCAACGTGCCGCACGCCGTTTTCGCTCAGCCCCCGGTCGGCGTGATAGGCCTGTCGGAAGCCGAGGCCCGCAAGGCCTTCGGAAAAATCGATATCTACAAGACCAGGTTCCGCCCCATGAAAGACATGCTCACGGGGGACGAGGAACGTGTGCTAATGAAGATCGTGGTGCGGGCCGAGGACGACCGGGTTGTGGGCGTCCATATCGTCGGCCCCGATGCGCCGGAAATCATCCAGGCCGTGGCGATCGCGGTGAAGATGGGCGCAACAAAGGCGGATTTCGACCGCACCTGCGCGCTTCACCCCTCGATCGCCGAGGAGCTGGTGACGCTGCGCGAGAAATTCGTTCCGCCGGAGCTGAAACCGGTGGCGTAGGAGACAGGCATGAGCGGCACCTGGAAATATTTCGACCTCGCGATCGTCATCGCGGCCGTGATCGTGGGCTGCGCGGTGTGGTTCATTCCCGACATGATGTCGTCGCCCAAAGTCAAGGCGCTGGTCGACTCCGCCAACGAGCGTAAGGCGCGTATCGCCGCCTACCAGGCCCAGCAGGCCGAGATAAAGAAGGAGCAGGAAGAGCTTGGGCTCGTCTTCCTTCCACCCCCTCCGGCCGAGCAGAAAGCGCCGCCGAAGAAGGACAAATAGGCGCGGCGCCCTGGCGTAATCCACAGCCCGCCTTGACCTTCGCCGCAAACCGGCCGACCCATTTAAGGAACGAGATTCCAGCCTTTCTGCAGTGGAGTTAGCCGGTGGCGCCGCGCACGGTTTCCGTGGTCAACATGAAGGGCGGGGTGGGCAAGTCGACCACGGTTGCAACCCTTGCCGAAGCGCTGGCCAGCGACGGCATCCGCGTGCTGGTGATCGATCTCGATCCGCAGTCCAACGTGTCGATGATGCTCGCGGGCCAGGACCGCTGGATCGACCTGCGCCAGAAAGGCCAGACCATCGACGACTATTTCAACCAGTTCGTTCAGCCCGACAACCAGCCGAAATTCCTGCGCGACTGCCTGGCCTACGAAGTAAGCGACCTTGCAGGCGGGCTGCGGCTCGACCTTCTGATCTCGACGCCGGAATTCCGCTACATCGAGCGGCACGCGCTCGAGAAATGGGTGAAGCAGGCCTTCGACGTGCGCCAGATCGGCAACCGCTTCGCCAGGCTGACGCAGTCGGCGATCGACAGCGTGCAGGACAGCTACGATCTCGTGCTGTTCGACTGCCCGCCCGGCATCTCGATCTTTGCGGAGGCCGCGATCGAGCTTTCGGAATTCATCATCATCCCGACCATACCGGACTATATCTCGCGGCTGGGCATCTTCTCGTTCCGCAAGCGCGCGCTGCGCTCGATGGAGCAGAGGCGCTTCACCGAGGATCGCATCTGGACGCTGATCACCAAGTACGAGACTTCCAACACGCTGCACAACAGCGAGGCGGCGATGCTGAAGGATCAGTTCAACGTGTTCGAGACGCGGATACCGCAGACCGAACAGATTGCGCGGGCGGCGGAATGGTCGGACAATAAGCGGACATTCGACCAGAAGTATGGCGAGGCGGCCAACGTGATCCGCCGGTTTGCGGGCGAGTTCCGCGAGAAGGTCGGGCTCATATGATCGGAGACGCGCTGTGATCGATCGCGCCTTAGCCGGCGTCTTCAAGGTGGTGACCGACGAGGCTTCGGCAAATCCTGCATTCGGCAAGCGCATGGAAGACGTGCTCGCCAAATTCGCGAAGGACTATGCCGAGAAGCAGGCGGCCGAGCGCCGCATCGGCGATTTCCACCCGTTCATCGAGTTCAAGAAGGCGCCCGACGAATTCGAGGCGCGGCTGGCGAAGTTCGACGTGAAGGAACTGCGCGCCATTATCGAGAAGCACCATCTCGACCCCGCCCAGTCGCTCAAGGGCAAGGCCGCGAAGAAGGCGCTCGCGGCGCACGTTCTGCAGGCGGCGCGCAAGCGGTCCGAGCGCGACGCCAAGCTGTTCGAGTACTAGCCATGCTGGTGGTTGTCTGGCGCTATCGGGTTGCGGCGGGCAAGCGGAAGGCTTTTGAAGCCGCGTATGGGCCGGACGGCCCGTGGACCGAGCTGTTTTCCGAAAGCCCCGACTATGCCGACACCGAGCTGCTGCGCGGCGCGGACGGCGCCTACCTCACGATTGATCGCTGGACCTCGGCCAGCGCCCTCGACAACTTCCTCACCCTCCACCGCGCCGAATACGCGCGCGTGGAGGAGGCCACGGCGGACCTCGCCGACGAGGAAATCCACATGGGCCGTTTCGAGGTCTGAGAGCCCAATTTCTTTGTGACCTTCGTGTCTCACCTGAGGGGTGCACTCCAAGCACTCCAAAGGCGCAAAGGAGACACGAAGGTCACGAAGGCTTTCGAGCGCCTGTTTGGCAGCGCAGTCGCCTGCCGAACAGCGCTAGCACACGCTCCCAGTGCTGTTCCGCCGCCGCCTTGTTGTAGGCTTTGCGCTCTGGGAAAGCGAAGCCGTGTTCGACGCCGGGATACATCTCGACTTCGCCGTTCGCGCCTTTCAGTTCCTTCATCAGCCGGGCGACCATTTCGGGCGGAATCCAGTGGTCGGTCTCGGCGCAGGCGAAATAGAATTCGGCGGGCGAGTTCTTCGCGATGAGGTGCGGGCTGTTGTCCTTTTCGGTGACGAGGCGCGTGCCGTAGATCGACGCGGTGGCCTTCACCCGGTCGGGGAACTGGCCGGCGGCGCAGATGGCGAAACGTCCGCTCATGCAATACCCGACCGTACCGACCGACTTCGCGTTGGCGGCCTTGTCCTGGTCGGCGAAGGCCAGCATGCCGGCGCAGTCGTCCATCACCTCGCGGATGCCGAGGCTCGTCATCAGGTCGGCCATCTGTTTGCGTTCGGGCGTGTCGGCGAGCAGGGCGCGAGGGCCGAGCTCCATCACCCCCGCCCGGTAGTAGAGGTTGGGCAGCATCACGTAGTAGCCCGACGTAGCGAAGCGCCGGGCCATGTCGCGCAGCTCCTCGCGGATGGCGGGGGCGTCCATCAGGAACAGGATCACGGGGTGGGGACCGCCGCGGTCCGGTTGGACGATGAAGGTGGTGGATTTGCCGTCCCTGGTCGCGATGTCGAGCTGGCGTTCGATCATGGTTTCTCCCCTGGACGGTCGTGGCCGCCGGATTTCAGTATTTCTGGCATGCTGCGCCTGCTTCCGGCAAATCCGGCTTGCCCTCTTCCATGAGGGCGGTAGGGGAGAAGCGGCGACGTGGAGACGATCATGAAAGCGGAAGCGGCAATTTACGCGGGCATGGCCTTCGCCCTGACCGTACTGGTGGCATGTGCTGGCATACCGGCGACGCCGATAGCGGGGCCGGTCGATGCGACGATGGGCGTGGGCGCCCCACGCGACCCGGCGGCTACATCGGCGCCGATCACAGGATTCCTGACTGTCGCCACGACGCCGGACGCCACCGCGATCATTCCACCGGCGCCGAAACAGGGCGAAGCGCGCAACGACGCCGACTGGGCAATATTTCGTTCGACGCGAGCGCTCGAAGGGTCGGAGCGGTGGAAGCTGGCGGTCAATGACGACAGCTATCGCCCCGCCGATATCCTCAAGGATTTTTCCTGCGCGATGGGGACAGACCTCACATTGCAGAACTCACCCAAACTCTCGCGGGCTCTCTCCCGCGCCTCGCAGGATGCGGCCAATGCCGCCGCGCAGACCAAGGAGGTCTATAAGCGCACGCGTCCTTTCATGCACAACGAAGGCAACATCTGCATCGCGCGCAGCGATGGGCTGATGAAGAGCTACGACTATCCATCGGGTCATGCTTCGGCGAGCTGGATCGAGGGACTAATTCTTGCCGAGCTTGCGCCGGACCGCGGCCAGATGCTGTTGGCGCGGGCCCGCGCCTATGGCGAAAGCCGCGTGGTGTGCGGCGTTCACAACTGGACCGCGGTCGAAGGCGGACGCACCAACGCGGCAGGCGTTTATGCGGCGCTGCAGGGTTCGGCCGACTATCGGTCGGCGATCGCCGAGGCCAAGGCCGAACTGGCTGCCGCACGGGCATCCGGCAAGGCGCCGGATGCGGCTGCCTGCGCCAAGGAATTCGAACTGACCAGGCCGCTAGCGGTGCAGTAGGCCGCGGCTGCTTCGCCGACAGCATCATCTTCAAGATCTTTTCCGCGATCCTCGGTTTAGGCCATTACCTATCATCGCTAGGTAAGGGCCTTGCGCGGGAAAGTGCAGGAATGCGTCAATCATGCCCAAGTTGACGCCGGGCGGCCTCCCGGTTAGAAGCTGCGCCCCATGCAACGCTCGTTTTCCAAGCGCTATTTCTGGAAGACCATTAGCCCGGTGGGGCGGATGGCGCGCTTGGGCTTGCTCGCAAGCTAGAAGCCCGCCGACCAGCCCCGCCGGAAACGGACGGGGCCAAGGTTTGCCCTGTCTCCCGGCTCCAAAGGAGACACTGACGTGACCCAGGCAACTGAAGCCGCCCAGCGTTCCGACGCCAGTATTGGCGCTGGCGCGAAGACGGTCGCTGTTGTGGGTGCAACAGGCGCCGTGGGCGCCGAGATGCTGCGCTGCCTCGAGCAGTCGAGCATGAACACCGGGACGCTCAGGGCGTTCGCGTCCGAACGCTCCGCCGGCAAGCGCTTCAGATTCCTCGGCAAAGAAGTCGAGATGCAAGTGCTGACTGACGACGCCTTCAAAGACGTCGATGTGGCGCTGTTCGCGTCGGAGACGGACATCTCGAAGCAGTATGTGCCGATTGCGGCGGCGGCGGGCGCCTATGCGATCGACAACTCTTCGGCGTTCCGCATGGACGCAAGCGTGCCGCTGGTGGTGCCGGAGGTGAATGGCGAGCTCATCAAGCCGTCGCAGAAAGTCTACGCCAATCCGAACTGCGTCGCGGCGATCATGGTGATGGCGCTGTGGCCGCTGCATCAGGCGGGGAAGCTGAAGCGCGTGATCGCATCGACCTACCAGTCGGCGTCGGGCGCCGGACGGCCGGCAATGGACGAGCTGGAGGAGGCGACGCGCGCCTATCTGAAGGGCGAGACGTACCAGCACAAGGTGCTGCCGCATCCTTATGCGTTCAACCTGTTCAGCCACAACACGCCGATCGGCGACGACGGCTACAACGGCGAGGAACAGAAGGTCGTCAAGGAACTGCGCAAGATCATGGGGCTGCCGGAGCTGCGCGTCGGCGTGACCTGCGTGCGCGTTCCGGTTCTGCGCGCTCACTCGATGGCGATCACGGCGGAGTTCGACTCGAAGATATCGGTCGACGCCGCGCGCATCCTGCTGTCGCGCGCGCCGGGCGTGAAGGTGGTGGACGACCGGGCTAGGAACCACTTCCCGATGCCGGTCGAAAGCTCCGGCCAGAACGATGTGCTGGTGGGCCGTATCCGGGAGGACGTGTCCGATCCGACCGGTCACTCGCTGGCGCTGTTCATTTCGGGCGACCAGCTGCTGAAGGGCGCCGCCCTCAATGCAGTGCAGATCGCCGAGCGGCTTCCGTAGGACCTGTAGGGTGTGTCATGAATGCGAATGAGCGGATTGATGCGGGCTTCGGCGATCTCCTGGATCGCGCAGGCTCCCTTGGTGCAGGCGCCAAAATGACCCCACACGATGGAAGCGGGGCTGGACGCGGAGACTGGTCGCCTTCTTCCTGGCGGCAGAAGCCGGCGATGCACATCCCGGCCGACTATCCCGATCCGGCGAAGCTGGAAGCGGTCGAGAAACAGCTGTCGAGCTATCCGCCGCTCGTCTTCGCTGGCGAGGCGCGGACGCTGACGTCGCGGCTGGCCGACGTGGCGGCGGGCAAGGCTTTCCTGCTGCAGGGCGGGGACTGCGCCGAGAGCTTCAAGGAATTCCATCCGAACAATATCCGCGACACCTTCCGCCTTATCCTGCAGATGGCTGTGGTGCTGACCTTCGCGGGCAAGAAGTCGGTGGTGAAGGTCGGCCGCATCGCCGGGCAGTTCGCCAAGCCGCGCTCGGCGGCGACCGAGACGATCGATGGCGTGACGCTGCCGTCCTATCGCGGCGACAACATCAACGGGATGGAGTTCACGCCCGAAGCGCGCGCGCCCGATCCGCAGAGGCTGATGCAGGCCTACCTGCAATCCGCCTCGACGCTGAACCTGCTGCGCGCGTTCGCGCAGGGCGGCTATGCCAGCCTCGCCAACATCCACCGTTGGATGCTGGACTTCGTGGACCGCTCGCCGACGGCCGAGCGCTACAGGGCGATGTCGGCGCGCATTACCGACGCGATGGAGTTCATGGCCGCCTGCGGCATCACCCCCGAAACGACGCCGGCGCTGCAGCAGACGGATTTCTACACCTCCCACGAGGCGCTGCTGCTCGGCTACGAGCAGGCGATGACGCGGGAAGATTCCACGCGGCCGGGCGAGTTCTACGACACGTCCGCCCACATGATCTGGATCGGCGACCGCACGCGGCAGCTCGACCATGCGCATGTGGAGTTCTGCCGCGGCGTGCGTAACCCGCTGGGCATGAAGTGCGGGCCATCGCTGGATCCGGACGACATGATCCGCCTGATCGACAGGCTGAACCCGGACAACACGCCGGGCCGCCTGACGCTGATCGCGCGTTTCGGCTCCGACAAGATCGCGGCCGGCCTTCCGAAGCTGGTGCGCAGGATCCGACACGAGGGCCGCACGGTTGTATGGTCGTCGGATCCGATGCACGGCAACGTCGAGAAGACGAATACGGGCTACAAGACGCGGCCGTTCGAGCGCATCCTTGGCGAAGTCGCTTCGTTCATCGACATCGTCGAGAGCGAAGGCGCGCATGCCGGCGGCGTTCACCTGGAGATGACCGGGCAGGACGTCACCGAATGCACCGGCGGCGCGCATCAGATCACAGCGATGGACCTGCAGGACCGCTATCACACGCACTGCGATCCACGGCTCAACAACGAGCAGGCCCTGGAGCTGGCGTTCCTGATCGCGGAAAAGCTGGCGGGCACGCGCAAGTAGGAGAGATCACATGAAGCATCTGGCTGTCGCGGCTGCGGTTCTTGTCGCTTCATGCGCGTCAGCGCCGAAGACGCCGGCGGAAATGCTGCTCGGCACGTGGCGGTGCGAGACGAAGTCCAACGACATAACCATCAAAGGACCGTTCACCTATCTGGCGGGGGGCAAGAGCACTTTCGAGCCAAACGTCGCCGGCGAAGTCGGCCCGGGCATGAAGCTCGACATGTCGGGCGCGGCCGAGGGGACGTGGGCTTTCCTGCCGGACGGGAAGCTGGAACAGGTCATCACCAAACTGGCTGTGGCCAAGGGCCAGGTCGGCGGGCAGGACGTGCCCGTTCCGATGCTGCAGGGCATGGTCGATCAGATGATCGTAAACCAGAAGGCCACGTCGACGCCCACGATCACGCCTACGTCGCTGACCCTCGCTTCATCGGACGGCTCGGCGAGCACCTGCTCGCGCTAAACCGGCAACATCGATCTTAATTCATGGAAAGGCGCATTGCGTCTTTTGGCGGCTTCCCCCATCTCGGGGGCAGGACGGCTATCCCGCATTTGTCCTGCCCAAACACGCGCGCAAGACGCGTGACGGAGTTCCTCATGACCGCCGCAGCACGCCTCCCCGCATGGGCGCGCCCGAAGGAGATGATCGATCTCGTCCGGCTGGCCGTGCCGGTCGCGGTCTCGCGCGCCTCGTTCATGCTGATGAGCCTCACAGACGCCGTCGTCCTGTCGCGCAGCGCTCCGGGAGAACTCCCCCTGGTGCTCAACGCCTGGCTGCCCAACGGGGTGTTCATGGGGTTCGGGCTGGGCCTGATGATCGGCGTTTCGGTGCTGACGGCCGAGCTCAACGGATCGGGCAAGGGCGCCGAGACCGGCCGCATCTTCAGGCGCGGACTTTCCATGGCGGCGCTTTACAGCCTGATTGCAACGGCGATCGTTTTCATGACGGCCGAAGCGCTGTTCCCGTTCGTGGGCTTCGGCCCTGAGCTGTCGAAGGCGACGGCCGAAACGACCCGGATCCTCGCGCTCGGCACGCTGGGCCACATGGTGGGCACGGCGTGCTCCTTCTATCTCGAAGCGCTGCGCAAGCCGAACATCGTGACTGCCATCTCGATGTCGGCGGTGGTGGTGAACCTCATCTCGGCGCTGATCCTGGTGCCTGAATACGGCGCGGTCGGCGTGGTGTGGGGTACGACGCTGTCGCGCGTCTACATGATGATCGTGTTCCTGATCGCGGTCTGGCGGCTGACGCCCGGCTTCCGGTCGGCGCCGAAAGGCCCGGCTGGAGAGGCGCGGCGGCAGAACACGGTGGGTCTCGGCACCGGCATAGCCAACATCGCGGAATGGGGTTCGTTCAACCTCACCTTCGTCATTGCGACGCTGGCGACGATCCAGCTCAACGCGCCTAACGGCGACACGGTCTACGGCCTTGCCGTGCAGGTGATGGCGGTTGTGTTCATGCTCTATGTCGGCCTCGGCACGGCGACGAGCGTGCGGGTGGCCGAGCGCTATGGGCGCGGCGAAGCCGCTGGCGTGCGCGAGGCTGCGCGGCTGGGCGTCGTTGCCGCTGTCGCGATGGGCGTGCTGCTCGCGATCCTGATCATCGTGCTGCGTGCGCCCATAGCCGTGCTGATGCTCAACGGCTCGGAAGCCGCGTCCGAAGGGGCCAAGCTTGTCCCGATGCTGATGATGATGCTGGCGGCGATCTCGTTCGTCACGGTTTTCGATGGCCTGCAGGGCGTCGGCTCGATGGCGATGCGGGCGCAGGGCATTGTGTGGACGCCGACTTTGATCCACGTCGGCAGCTACGTCTTCGTCATGCTGCCGCTCTGCTGGTGGCTGGGCCTTCACCAGGGGCAGGGCGTCTGGGGCGTGGTGGTCGGGATATCGGTCGCTTCGGTCCTCGCGGGCCTTGCGCAGGTGCTGGCGCTGGAATGGAAAGCGGCGCGCAGCGTCCGCGTTGGACTGCCGCGCGCCGCCTGAAAGCCCCGCTTTTCGTCCGAGTGTAGCGAGCAGCCGGACAGGTCGAGGGCTTTCGTTCTATTTCAGGTCCTTCATCACCGTCGCGGGCTTGAACGCCGCCGATGTGCGGGCCGGAATATGGATGGTCATGCCGGTCGAAGGGTTGCGGCCTTCGCGTGCGGCGCGCGTTTTAGCCACGAACGTGCCGAAGCCCGAGATCGCCACCTGCTCGCCCTTGCGGAGGTTGGCGGCGATCGTATCGAACACCGCGTCGACCAGGCGTGTCGCCTCGGTCTGCTTCAGACCCGTCGAGTCCGATATGGACTTGATGAGGTCGGTCTTGTTCATGGCTCCCTCCTGAGGGGCCGCCGGCAGGCGGCGAGATCGGCGAATCGAACGCTACTTCGCAGCGACACGCCGAATGAGGCGGTCCTTCATTCGATTCGACAACCCGGATTATGCCGCGAAACCCCGGATTCGTGGGCTATATCCCCAGAATCCACCCCTCTTCGCCGGCAATTTTCGCCTTCTGGGAGTCCGAAAGCTTGTGTTCACCTGCGAACAGCGCGGCGAGCTTTCCGCTGGCGTCACGCTCCGCGAGCGCCTCGCACAGTGTGCGGACCTGAGCCTCGTCGCGGATCTCGGTTGCTTCGGGGCGCGAGGAAATAAGCGAGGGCAGAACCTCGGCGACGACAATGCGCACGTCCTCGATCGCATCCGCTTCCAGCTTCGCGAATGGAATCTCGAACGGCCAGATCTTCAGCGCCGGGAATTTTTCGCGCAGGCGCTCGATCGCCGGAATGCCGGTGAGCGTCTGTCCGCCGACGGCGCCGGCGTAGGCGATCTTCCACACCGGCTGCGGCCGGCCCTTCTTGGCGTCGAGCGCGACCTGTTCGGCGATGCGGTACTCTGCGATCTCGCCCGCCTTGTGCTCGCGCGTCTTCTTGACCGACAGCGTCGTCAGCTCGTCCTTCTTCGAGCAGCCCCAGAACGGGAAGGGGCCGCCGGACATCAGCCGGTTCATGCGCGCCGCAAGAGCGAAGCGGTTGTTGGAGTTGTCAGGCTTATCTTTCATTTCCTTCAGCAGGAAATCGCGCACGGCGCGCCACGGCTCGCCCTTGAGCTTCAGCGCTTCGGCGGCGCCGGCAGGGAATCCGATCGGGAAGTCGACGCACAGCAATACCTTGTCGCCGCGTTTCAGGCAGCGGGCGAGCAGCTCTTCCAGCTCTTCCATGGCTTTAGCGCGCGTCGGCGGGTTCGTCGCCTTGAAGGCAAGCTTCAGACGCGCATCGGGCGTCATCGCGCCAATCCAGATGGAATCCGCGCCCGTGGCGGGCTTGGAGGCGGCGCTCCAGTCGACCATCACGTAGCTGTTGAACAGGCGCGCCATCTGGCCGGCATCCTTCCGAAACGAGCGGCCACATATGGTGCGGCCTAAAGAACTTTACAGGGAATATGCGTTGCGCGCTGAAAATGTCTCGCGCGCGACGCGCGAAGTTAGGTGAGCTTCACCAGCATCTTGCCGGTATTTCCGCCCGAGAACAGGGCAAGGAAGGCTTCCGGCGCCTTCTCGATCCCGTTCATGATAGTCTCCTCGTACTTGACCTTGCCCGCGGCGACCCAACCGGAAATGTCCTTTAGGAATTCCGGATAGGTGTGGGCATGATCGAAGATGATGAAGCCCTGGATCTTGATCCGGCGGCCGATGATCATGCCCATGTTGAACGGGCCTGGCGGCGGCTTGGTGGCGTTGTAGATCGAGATCATTCCGCAGATCGGCATGCGTGCGTGTGGGTTGGCGTTTGCCAGCGCCGCCGTCAGGTGATCGCCGCCGACATTGTCAAAATAGATATCGACGCCGTTTGGCGCGGCCTGGCGCACGGCCTTGATCAGACCCGTGGCGTCACCGGTGGCGCGATAGTCGATCGCCTCGTCGAAGCCGATCGAGCGGAGATAGTCGCACTTGTCCTTGCCGCCGGCAGAGCCGACGACCCGGCAGCCCTTCAGCTTGGCGATCTGTCCGACGATGGAGCCGACGGCGCCCGCGGCGCCGGAGACGAACACGGTCTCGCCCGGCTTGGGCTCGCCGATCCTGGTGAGGCCGTACCAGGCGGTATGCCCCGGCATGCCTGCAACGCCGAGGAAGGCCTGCGGCGGAAGCTGGGTCGCCGGCAGTTTGGTCATGCTGACGCTCGCCGGGGCGGCCGTGAACGCCTCGCGCCAGCCTGCCATGGAGGTCACCAGGTCGCCCGGCTTGTAGGCGGGGTCGCTGGACGCCAGCACCTGGCCCAGCGCCCCCCCGGTCATCGCCTTGCCCAGCTCATAGGGGTCGGCGTAGCTCCGGGCCTCGTTCATGCGGCCGCGCATATAGGGGTCGACCGTCATCCAGAGGTTGCGGACCTGGACCTCGCCGGCGGCCGGGGCAGGCGATTCCACCGTCGCCAGCTCGAAATCCGAGGGCTTGGGTTCGCCCGCTGGCCGGGTCCGAAGACGCCACTCACGCGATGTTACAGTTGGCATCAGCCGTCTCCCTTGTGGTGTTCTCTGCTATCGCCCGCAAATGGCGGTTTTTCCAGCAGTTTCCGGCCCAATGACGATTGAAAAATATGGTAACCAAGCTTGATGAGCCCGGTAATTGTGCAACCGCGTTAATCGGCTATCTGCTCGTGGCGCACCGAAAGGTGGTCGGAGGGTAGTCCAGTGAAGCGTACCGAAGGTTCGGCCAGAACGGTCACCGTAGTCGGCAGTCATCAGGGCAAGGTGCGCATCGGCGTCGTCGGCGCTGGTGTTTTCGGCGGCTATCACGTTCAGAAATTCTCTTCCACGCCCCACGCCGAGTTTGTCGGCGTGTTCGACCTCAATGGTGAATCCGCAGCTGCGTTGATCGCCAAGGTCGGCAAGGGCGCTGCGTTCAGCACGTTCGAGGCGCTCGCCGGCGCCTGCGATGCGCTCGTGATCGCAACGCCAGCTCATACGCACGCCGGGCTGACGCGCCGCGCGCTCGACGCCAACAAGCACGCCCTTGTGGAAAAGCCTCTCGCGTTGACGGGGCACGAAGCCCGCGCGCTCGCCGGCCTCGCGCTCGAGCGCAATCTCGTCCTGCAGGTCGGCCACCAGGAACGCCTCGTGTTCCAGGCCATGGGCCTGTTCGCGACCGGCGAACGCCCGATCAACATCGAAGGCGCCCGCGTCGGCCCGGCGTCCCCCGAAGGCCGCTGCGAAGACGTCAGCGCCATCTTCGACCTGATGATCCACGACCTCGACCTCGCCGCCGAACTTTTCGGCGCCGAAGTGACGTCGGTCTACGGCCGCGGCCGCAAGGTTCACACCGACAAGATCGACGAGGCGCTCGCTCTCGTGAAATTCGGAAATGGCGGCGAAGCCAAGCTCACTGCCTCGCGTGCGCGCGACAAGCGCTCGCGTTCGATGCGCATCGACTATCCCTCGGGTACGGTGGAGATCGACTTCCTCACCCGCAAGGTGAAGAACACTACGCCGTTCAATATCCGCGCTGACGTCTCGGAGATTCTGCCGGACCCGCTGCGTGCGGCGGACGAGGCTTTCCTCGCCGCGATTCAGGGGCGTGACATTTCGCCAATCACTGGCGGCGTCGGCGCTCGCGCCGCAGCCATGGCTGAATTGGTTGAGAAAAGCGCCCTCAAGCGTGCGCCGGCCGTTGCGGCGGCTTCTGCTGCGGCTGCGGCCTAGGGTTTCCACAGCCGGCGAACTGCACTAAAGGGGCCCGGCCTCCCGACCATCCTTTCGCCTTTGCCCCATGGAATGGGGCTGGACGGGTTCGGCCAGATATCTCGGCGACATGGAGTTCGAACATGGCCAGGAAGCCGACAGCGCGCGTCGAGTACGCGATGTACAACGTTATCTATGAAGACGGCAGCCAGCGGTCCAACCGCAAGGTCCCGGCCGAGCTGCTGGACGGGCTGGACGCCAAAAAGGCGGTGCTCGAGGCGCTGTCGGAGCAGGACCGGCTGATTTCCGAGAAGTCCGGCATCCCGCCGCTGGCGATCAAGTCCTTCACGCGCGTCGACAGGTAGGCCGCCGCCCGGCTCTCCGCGTTGTCTTGGGCCGCGGGTGGCGTACGCTGCCCCGTAACAGACAACAGGGGAGGACCACATGCCGGACCTAGGCTCAACTCAAATCACGCTTCTCTGGGCCAGCGTCATACTAGGTGTAGTTCACCTCCTTGTAGCCGTTCTAGCCAGTGTAGGCGCCAGAGGCATGCCCTGGGCGCTCGGCCCTCGCGACGAGCCTGCGGCGGATATGGGCAAGGTCGGCAGCCGCCTTGAGCGCGCATACAAGAACTTCCTTGAGACGTTTCCACTCTTTGCCGCCGCCGTGCTGATGGAGGCTTCGATTGGGCATGGCTCCGGACTGGCTGCGCTCGGGGCCCAGCTCTATTTCTGGGGCCGTGTAGCGTTCCTGCCGGTTTACGCTCTCGGGCTTCCCGTCGTGCGGACGCTGATCTGGACGGTTGCACTTGCTGGCATCGTCCTTGTTCTGGCCGCTTGCCTGCCAGGAACCTAGACGCCCACGTCCAACTGACTGAACCTTCCGGCTTGCGGACATGTCCGCAGGGGACCATGCTTTCCGTCCAAGGTTTGCGGAGACATGCCATGGTCGAGGGAAGGACTACCCGTCGTGCATTGCTGGCCGCAGCACCGTTCGCACTAGCAGGCGCCGCGTTCGCGCAGGAAGCGCCGGATACGACCTATCTCCTGGACACATCGCTGGACGTCTTTGGCCGCCCCGTCGCAACAGGGATGATCAACGGCAAGGGCCCGTTCCGTTTCCTCGTCGACACCGCCGCCTCGACCAGCGTCGTGACGATGGACCTCGCGATTGCGATCGGCATGACTTTCCAGGGGACGACAACGATCTACGGCACCACCGGTCAGTCAACTATGCCGGTCGCCAGGGCGGCTGAAATCGAGGTGGGGGCAGTGCGCAGGCAGAACCTGCGCATGGTCGCGTTGACATCGCCGATGGGCGCGCGCGCCGACGGCATCATCGGCGCCGACGTGTTTGCTGGACGCCGCGTGGTGTTCGACCTCAACCGCAAGACCGTCAGGATCTCGAACTCGATCACGCGATCTGTGAAGGACGATACGAGTTTCCGGCTGCGTGATGGCCGCCTGGCCGAGGTAAGCGGTCGCGCCGGCAAGGTGAAGGCCAGCATCATCATCGACACCGGCGCGGATTGCTCGCTGATCAACCCGGTGCTGCGCGAGGCTCTGCGAGCGGAGCACCCCAACCTCAAGACGCTGCCGCGTGTCATCGTCACCGGGCTGACAGGCCAGCAGCTTGAGGGCGAGGGCATCTATATGCCCGCTGTCGGTATGCGAGAGTTCAAGGTGAAAGATCTGGTGGCAGTGGCCGTGGATGCGCCGATCTTCCATGTGTGGAAATTGCAGGACCAGCCGGCGATGATTCTCGGCGCCGATGTGCTGTTGCGGTTGCCGAGGTTCTCGATCGACTACGGTTCTGCAGTGTTCGATGTCGGGCCCAATGCGATGACGTCCTCCCGCTTCTGGGTATAGCAGACCTTGCGGGAGAGGCTCCGCAGGATCATTCTACGCCCATAAAAAGACTATCACAGGGTAAGGAAACGCCATGACGTCGTGCGCGCATACGCGCCGGGGGTTGATGCTGGCCCTGCCGGGGCTTTGCGTGTTGAACGCGGCCAAGGCTCACGCGCAACAGCTGGAACACCAGACGTTCGACGGGTTGGAGGCGGATCACACGCTGGTCACGTACGAATTGGATGCCTGGGTCGACGCCTGGGGACGGCCGACCGCAAAAGTGATGATCAACGGCCAGGGCCCATTCAACTTCATGGTGGATACCGGCTCGACCACCACCGTCATAGCGAACCGTCACCTCGAGCGGATCGGCGCGCCGGTTGTCGGCATGACAATCGTCCACGGCACGACAGGCCAGGCTGAGATGCCTATCGCTCGCTTGCAGCGTGTCGAGACCGGCGCGGTGAGGAAGAATGACCTCATCGTCGCCGTGCTGTCAGACCAAGGCCTGGCGAGAGAAGACGGAATCCTCGGCGCCGATGTTTTCGTCGGAAGACGGCTGACCTTCGACATCGCCGGCAAGAGCGTGAGGGTCGAGAAATCGCTTCGAACCATTCGCGACAACCGGCGATCCAACCTCAAGCTGCGCAACGGGATGCTGGCGGAAATCAGCGGTCAGATCGGCGCGATAAGGGCCAGACTGATGCTCGACACCGGTGCGCAGAAGTGCATCGTAAACCCGAAGTTGGAGGCGATGCTGAAGCAGGCCTATCCTCGCATGCTGCGGCTGGAGCACGCCCGCATCATCGGGGTGACCGGCCACGAGCTGATCGGCAGCCTCCTCGCCCTGCCGGAAATCGACATGGGCATCGTCAAGGTTCGCGATGCAACAGCAATCGGAGCCGACGCGCCGGTTTTCCGCGTATGGGGCCTGGAGGATGAGCCGGCGATGATCATCGGGGTCGAACTGCTGTCCCGGCTCTCGGGTTTCTCGATCGACTACGGCGCCCAGTATTTCGACGCCCGGGTGGCGGATCTTATGGCGACGAACCGGGCCATGACTGGATAGGCCCGATCGGGGCGCATCCTCATTGCCTTGCCAAGCGGGTGCGGATCGGTACATCCATCCGCTCGTTTTGCCTGGATCGAGATCATGGCCACAACAGTCCGCTTTGCGCCGTCGCCTACGGGCAAGCTGCATGTCGGGAACATCCGAACGGCGCTGATCAACTGGCTGTTTGCGCGCGGCCAGGACGGCGTTTTCGTGCTGCGGATCGACGACACCGACACCGAGCGCTCGACCAAGGCCTATGAGGACGCCATCCGCGAGGACTTGACCTGGCTAGGGATGACCTGGGACGAGACGTTCAAACAATCCGAGAAATTCAAGCGCTATGCCGAGGCGGCCGAAGAGCTCAAGGCCAAGGGCCTGCTCTATGCCTGCTATGAGACGCCAGAGGAACTGGAGCGGCGCAAGAAGATCGCCCAGTCACTCGGCAAACCGCCGGTCTATGACCGTGCGGCGCTCCAGCTCACCGACGCGGAGAAAAGGGCGCTGGAGGCCGAAGGGCGCAAGCCGCACTGGCGCTTCAAGCTGTCGGGCGGGCGCGTGCACTGGGTGGACCTGGTGCGTGGCGAACAGTCGATCGACACGTCTTCCGTGTCTGATCCTGTGCTGATCCGCGAGGATGGCTCGTTCCTTTACACCCTGCCGTCGGTGGTCGACGATGTGGACGCCAGGATCACGCACATCGTGCGTGGCGAGGACCACGTCACCAACTCCGGCGCGCAGATCGAGATCTTCCGCGCGCTCGGAGCCGAGCCGCCAACGATGGGGCACATGCCGTTGCTGATCGGCGCTGACGGGCAGGGTCTGTCTAAGCGCCTCGGCTCTCTGTCGGCCGAACAGCTGCGCGAGGAAGGCTGCGAGCCGATGGCTGTGCTGTCGCTGCTGGCCAAGCTCGGCACGTCGGACCCTGTCGAGATTCGCGCAAGCCTGGCGGAGCTGGTGAAGGAGTTTTCTTTCTCAAAGATCGGCCGGGCGCCGGCGCGGTTCGACGAGACGGAGCTGGAGAATCTCAACGCCGCACTGGTGCATGCAATGAGCTTCGAGGCGGTAAGGCCCCGGCTAGCCAAGCTCGCCTACGGCGACAAGGCGACTCCGGAATTCTGGGAAGCCGTGCGCGGCAACATCAAGTCGGTGCGCGACGTCGCGATCTGGCTTCCGGTCGTCTACGGCGGCGGCCTGACTGGGCCCGATCTGACGCCGGAAGATCAGGCTTTCGTCGGAGAGGCGGCGAAGCTGTTCCCAGCGGGCGACATCGGCCCCGGCGCCTGGAAGGAGTGGACCGAGGCCGTGAAGGCGAAAACCGGCCGCAAGGGCAGACAGCTCTACCAGCCGCTCCGCCGCGTGCTGACCGACCAGGAGCACGGTCCAGAGATGGACCGCATGCTGATGCTGATCGGCGCCAAGAAGGCGCGCGAGCGTTTGGTGCAGGCGGGGCCGTAAGGCTCAGACGTATTTCAGCCAGGCCTGCACGATTGCTTTGAAGCCGCCAGTGGTGCCCTTGAGCGCCTTGCCGCTGCCGAGCGTAACCAGGCAACGGTCCTTCGCGAGCCATTTGATCAGGCCATTTGGATCGGGAATTTTCATCTCCGGATTGTCCTTTGCCTTGGCCCCGGTGTGGAAGACAAGCTGCAACGTGTCGCGCGAGCGCAGGTTGATAGTGGCGAACCAGTCGGCCTTGCGGAAGCTCACCGAATTCCACTTTACGCCTTCGGTGATCGCCGGGTTTGCGCCGAGCACGAGCTTCCGAACCGATTCGATATCCGCCTTCAGTGGATGATCGAGGTCGCGCATGAAAGCGCCGACCGCGTCATTGCTCGTCTTTGCGGGCTTCGCCTTTACTGACTTTGCCTTTAGAACCTGTTTCGGCTTGGTCGCCATGTCAGCCTTGTTCCGCCAGCACTTCGTCGAGGCGTTGGTAGCCGGCCTCCATACCGTCGGTCATGCCTGTTGCTGAGGCGCCGTCGCGCGCATCCTTCGACGCATAGAGCACGGTGAGGGTCAGCGTAGTCTTTCCAGATTTTTCGATGAAAACCTGGCTGACTTCTGTTTCGCCGCCAGTCCAGTCATCGTCGAACCTCTCGCGGGCGCCGATGTGTTCGGGCTTCGTCACTGCCGTGAAGACGCCGCCCATGCCCATCTTCTTGTTGCGGCCCTTGTCTTCCCATTCGTAGCGGTACTTACCGCCGACGCGCAGGTCGATCTTGCACACCGGCATCTCCCAGCCCGGCGGGCCGAGCAGCCAGCGGCGGACGAGTTCCGGCTTGGTGTGCGCGTCCCAGACGAGATTGCGCGGGGCGTCGAACGCACGCGTGATGCGGATCTCGCGGTCGGACGGCAGGGTGATCTCAAGCTTGTTGGTCATCGCTCAGCCCCCGTGCTCGTCTGCGACCAGCGCGTCGAGACGCCCGTAGCTGACCTCCATTCCGTCGGTCATGCCGGTGGAGAGGGCCGCATCGCGCGCTTCCTTCGAGGCGTACCCTATCAACGTGACCAGCGTGGTGACGCCGTTCTTCTCGGTGAAGGTGGTGCGGTTGACCGTCGGATTGCTCGCATCCATCGCTCCGCCCATCGTCCCAGGATCGAAGTGCTCGGCCTGGACCATCCGGGCCGGCGCCTCAACTTCGCGGAACTCGCCAAAGAAGCCGAACTCCTGGTTGTTCTCGTCATGCCGCCAGCGCCAACGATACTTGCCGCCCGGTCGCACATCCATCTCGCACACCGGCATCTCCCAGCCCGGATAGCCGCCGATCCAGCGCCTGAACAGCTTCGGATCCGTGTGCGCCTGCCACACCAGCGTGCGCGGGGCGTGGAAGCTGCGGGTCACGCGAACCTCCGTGTCGCTCGGCAGCGAGACTTCGGCTTTGAATTTCTCTTTCGCCATCTCGGCGGTTCCTTTCTGTCTTTTCTGTCTGGGGTTCGGGGAGGCTTAGCCGTTGAAAGCTTTTTCCAGGTCGGCGACGATGATCTTCTTCATCTTCAGCATCGCCTGCAGGGCGCGGTTCGCCTTTTCGCGATCCGCATCGCCGAGATAGCGGCCCAGCGCATCGGGGATGATCTGCCAGGAGACGCCCCACTTGTCCTGAAGCCAGCCGCAATTGTCCTCGCGCCCACCGCCGGCCAGGAACTTGTTCCAGTAGAGGTCCACCTCCGCCTGGTCCTTGCACTTCACGAACAGAGAGATGCCCTGCGTGAATTTGAAGTGCGGACCGCCGTTGAACATCAGGATCTCGACCCCGTTCGCCACGATGGTGGCCGACATCGGGTTGGCCGACTTGATCTCCGAGTTCGGGAACACCGAGACGTAGAACTTCGCTGCCTCTTCGACAGGTCCGTCGAACATCAGGAAAGGCGATATCTTCTGCACGGATGCCATCTGGTTTCTCCTAATGGCGTTTGCGGTTTGATTTTGGGGGCTTGGCCTGTAGCTGGCCGAGCAGTTCGTCGAGGGCCTCGTAACGGCGTTCCCAGAACTTCCGGTATTCCTCGATCCAGGCGTTCGCTTCCTGCAGCGGCGCGGCTTCGATGCGGCGCGGGCGGCGCTGGGCGTCCTTGCCGCGCGAGATGAGGCCGGCGTTCTCGAGGACCTTCAGGTGCTTGGAAATGGCGGGCTGGCTCATGTTAAAAGGGGAGGCAAGCTCCATCACCGAGGCGTCGCCCTGCGATAGCCGGGCGAGGATTGCCCTTCGGGTCGGGTCTGCCAGGGCGGCGAAAGTGGCGTCGAGGCGATCCGAAGCTGTCATCTATAACTCCTCAGTTCCATAACCGAGTGGTGATATATAGCCGGCCAGTTCTGGACGTCAAGCGGTTGGAAGAGAAGTTTTCTATCGATAGCTGTTTGGTTTGTGCGGAACTATGATGCGGGCTGAGATTTCATGGGTTTGAGAAAGGGGTGTCCAAATGAGTGATGCGACCAGGAAAGCAGCAGAAGGCGTGCGTGAAGTAATCGATCGTCTCAGCGAAGACGTGGCCCACGTGTCGGGCAAGGCGCGCAAGGCGCTAGGCCAGAGCGCCCACAAGGCGTCTGAATTCGTTTCCGAATTCGCCGATGAAGCCGCTGACCGCAGCCGGAAAGCGGCGCGTTATGCCGTTCGCGAAGTACGCGAACATCCGGTAACGACACTGGCCGTCGGCGCCGCGGTTGGGGTGCTGGTCGCCGCGATCCTGATGCGCAAGCGTGACTAGTATCTCGGGCTAGGCGGCGCTGCGCTCGACCATGCCGAGCGCAAGGGCTTCCGCAACCTTGATGCCGTCCACCGACGCCGAGAGAATGCCGCCCGCATAGCCTGCGCCTTCTCCCGCCGGGTAGAGGCCTTTAACATGGAGCGACTGGAAGTCCTGGCCGCGCGTCATTCGCACGGGTGAAGATGTACGCGTCTCCACGCCGGTCATCACCGCGTCCTCCATCGCATAGTTCGGGATCTGGCGGCCGAAGACCGGCAAAGCCTCGCGCATGGCGGCGACGGCGTAGTCGGGCAGGCAGAGCGAGAGGTCAGTCGGTGTGACGCCGGGCTTGTAAGAGGGGATCACGCTTTTCATTTCGGCGCTGGGGCGCGCTGCAAGGAAGTCGCCGACGAGCTGGCCGGGCGCGAACCAGGATGACCCGCCGGCCACGAAGGCTTTCTCTTCCCAGTGCCGCTGGAAGGCGATGCCGGCGAGGGGGTTGGTGCGGAAGTCTCCGGGGAAATCCTCGGGCGAGACGCCGACAACGATGCCGGAGTTGGCGTTGCGCTCCTTGCGCGAATACTGGCTCATGCCGTTGGTGACGAGCCGGCCGTCCTCGGACGCCGCCGCCACAACCGTTCCGCCCGGGCACATGCAGAACGAATAGACCGAGCGGCCGTTCGACGCGTGGTAGGCGAGCTTGTAGTCGGCCGCGCCGAGGATCGGGTGCCCCGCGCACTGGCCGAAGCGCGCCTTGTCGATGATCGACTGCGGATGCTCGATGCGCACGCCGATGGAGAAAGGCTTGGGCTCGAAATAAACGCCCTTCGCGTGCAGCATCTCGAACGTGTCGCGGGCGCTGTGGCCAAGCGCCATCACCACGCGGTCCGCCGCCAGCGTCTCGCCGTTCGACAGGCCCAGCGCAACGACGCTTTTCTCGCCGCGATGCTCCTCGGTGATCAGGTCCGTCACCTGCGTCTCGAACCGGATCTCGCCCCCGAGGGCGACGATCTTGGCGCGCATGTGCTCAATCATCGAGACGAGGCGGAACGTGCCGATATGGGGCTTGGAGACGTAGAGGATTTCTTCGGGCGCGCCCGCGGCCACGAACGCGGTCAGCACCTTCCTGCCCAGGTGGTTGGGATCCTTGATCTGGCTGTAGAGCTTGCCGTCGGAGAACGTGCCAGCCCCGCCTTCGCCGAACTGGGCGTTCGATGCCGGATTCAGGATACCCTTGCGCCAGAACCTGAACGTGTCGACCGTCCGCTCCCGCACGACCTTTCCGCGCTCGAGGATGATCGGGTTGAAGCCCATCTCAGCGAGGATCAGTCCCGCGAACAGCCCGCAGGGGCCAAGGCCGACCACGACCGGACGCGTCGCCCCCTCCGGCGCCTTGGCGACATAACGATAGGCCATGTCCGGCGTGCGGCCGATCTGCTTGTCTTTCGCGAGACGCTTGAGGACGCCAGCTTCGTCCTGAACGGCAGCGTCGATCGTGTAGATGAGGTGGATGGCCGACGTCTTGCGCGCATCAAAGGCGCGCTTGAACACCGTGAAAGAGACGAGGTTCTGGTCGGAAACGGCGAGGCGCTTCAGGATAGCCTGACGCAGCTCCGGCTGGTCATGGTCGAGCGGCAGCTTGAGTTCATGGATGCGCAGCATCTGCGTCGTCCTCATGGGGGCGGCACATCGCACGCCAGGCCATGGCCGGGCTCATAGCCCGAAAGAGGCAGGCCAGAAAGAGGTGGAGCTGCATGCGCCTGCTGCTACCCGGCCCGCGCCTTTAGCCAGTCGACAATCCGCGTGGCGTTGGATTGGTCAAATGGCCCCTGCCGGCCGTTGTACGCCGTTTTCAGGTCCGGATAGTTCTGCATCGTATGTCCCGCATTGGGCAGGACGACGAGCTGCGCCGCGCCCGGCGCGCTGGCGTTGACGTGCGCCACGATGCCTTCGCTGTCGCGCCGGCTCATGATCCAGTCATGCTCGCCCCACAGCACCAATGCTGGCGCGCGCGCATTCGACCATGCCTCTGTCAGGTTGAGCGCCTGCAGTTGCTGGTAGTAGGCGACAGGACGGCCATAGAGCGTCTTCGTATCCTCGCTGTCCCACGCGGAGCGCAGGGCTGGTTCAGCCTCGATGACAGCTTCAGGTGCGCGGCCCTTGATCAGAACATCGTGGTAGAGTGTTGCCGAACGCGAGACGAGCGAGGGAATTTCCGCCGGCGCCTTGCCGTCCAGCACATAGCGATTGCGCTCGATGTCGAGCATGTGCTCGTACCATGTGCGCGACCATCCGCCGACGGTGACGTAGCCAGAGACCGGCGATCCTTCCGCCACCAGCGGTGCATAGCCGCCGCCATTGCTGATACCGAGGATGAAGATGCGGTTCGGGTCTACGAAATCCATTGACTGCATTTTCCGGAATGCTGCGCGATAGGCGGCCAGTTCGGTGTTGAAGTCCGTCGCGGCGCAATCACCCTCACTGTCGCCGACGCCTGCCTTGTCCATGCGCACCAGCACAAAGCTGGGCGTCTGGGCAATGGCGCGGAAAACGAGGCCCGACGGGTCGCGGGTGGTCGGCGGCGCCTCGATGGAGTCGCAGCTAAGCCAGCCAACGACGAATACGGTCGGGAACCGGCCCGCGCCGACCGGTCTGGTCACGATAACCCGCATGTCGTTGCCCCTAGGATCGGGAACCGATGTGTAGGTCACTTCGACGCCGGGATAGGTTTCGTCGACCGCTCCAGCCCGGCGGGGCGGCTCCTGCGCCTCGGCGCGAACAATAGTAATCACATTCGCCGCAATAGCGGCGATCAGGGCAGTCAGGCGCACGGATATCTCCTCAGGTCCTATGCAATGGGCGCGATCAGTTCGGTGACGTAATCGGCGTCGTTGCGGGCCAGCACACGCTCGGGCAAGCGATAGCCGGACTGCGACGCGCCGAAACGCAAATAGACCTCGCGCAGCGGCCCTCCAATCGCGCCGCCATTAGCGTCGATCCAGCGCGCCAGCCGCGTGAACAGGTCAGGCGTCTGCCGGTAGGCGCCGGCATAGACGAGCGCGCCGGCCGTCGCCGCGCCCTCAACTTCGCGAGCCGCCTTGAGGTTGCCGCCGCGTTCGGTCAACGGCACGCAGATCTCGACATCCATCCGGTCAGCCTGCGCGGCGCCATCGTGGAATAACAGGAAGGGGCTCGCGTCCGCGCGCGCCTTCGCCCGCGCCGCCTCGCGTTCCAGCTTCTCGAAAAGTTCCTGAATATCAGCGCCGCCGGGCTCGACCATTGTCCGGACGGTGAGCGCCAACACCGGTTCGACCGGCTTCACCACTATGGCGGGCGTCGCTGCGCTTTCCAGCGTATTGCGGATGGCATCGAGGCGCGTCAGCCGCTCGCGGTCTGCTTCGATCGATGCGGCAAGCTGGCCGCGCCGCGCCGACAGCGCCTCTTCCAATTGGCTGGGGTCATCGTTCAGTGCGCGTATGTCGGTGAGCGCAAAGCCCAGGTCCTTGAGCTGAAGGATTCGCGAAAGAATGATGAGCTGGTCGGGCGTGTAGAAGCGATAGCCGCTGGCGCGGTCCACTTCGGCGGGCCGCAGCAGGCCTTCCTCGTCATAATGGCGCAGCGCCTTGACGGTGACGCGTCCCAATCTGGCGAAATCGCCGATCCGAAGCATGCCGCTCCTCCCGCACCGAGCCTGCGGTCTCCTGCAGGGGGAGAATCAAGCGCGCTGTTTCAGGGCCTGCGTGGCTTCTGCTTGGGCGAGACCGATTTGACGATCAGCCGTCCCTTCGCCTTAGGATCCGGCTTCCAGCCAGCGTGCAGGAGAGCGGCTGTGATCAAGGCGTCCACATCCTTGTTGGCGAACGTCTCGGCGAGCGCCTTGGCATTCTCGATGCGGATCGAGCGCACGGTCGAACCCTTGCCCTGAAGCAGGCTCCTCGGATCCGGCAGCGCAGCCCCATGAAGGAAGAACAGAGTGATCCAGCGCGGATAAAGCGCGACCGAAAACGGCGTTGATCTTACCTTGTCAACATGGCTGAAACCGACCGCCAGCGCGTTGTAGTTGTCGTAGATCAGCTCGATCGCGCCGGGCAGGCGCTTGCGCATCATGGCGAACGCTTTGCGCCCCAGCGCGGCGACCTTGGGATCGTATTTGTCGAGAAAGCCGTCGAGCTGCGCCTGCGCCTCGTCGGGCTTGGAAGCAGAAACGCCCCGCTGAGCAGCGGCTCGACGGGGCGTCGCCTTCTTCATGGCTGCCTCGCTATTGCGGTTTGGCTGCCGCTTCCTGGGCGGCTTTCTCGTCGTTGGCGCGCTTGATGACGTAGGCGAGGATCGAGTCGGTGGTTTCCTCATCCAGCATGGTCGCAAATCCCGGCATGCCGCGTGTCGCGCGTTCGCCGTTGCGAACCGGCCCGTTCCATTGATTGCGGAACGGCAGGAGCGACGAGTAGCGCAGGTCCGGCGCGGTCGCGCCTGCCGCGGGGACGGCGGTTCCGCCATGGCAGACCGCGCAGTTGGCGGCAAAGGCTTGTTCGCCCGCAGCGACGGTCTCGTTATTCGCTGTCAGAAGCGGCGGGTTGATCGTTACCTGCTTGGGCGCGGCGCCGGCGCCGGGCGCCGCCATTGCGGCAGGCAGGGAGGCAGAGCCGCCCGGCCTGAAGACCATGATGCGCGAGTTGTTGGCGCTGACGCCGACGGTGCGCTTCTGGCCTGGCGGCAAACCGCGGGCGCCTACGAGGACCGCTACCTGCTGCTGGCCATCGACCAGGTAGGTGGAAGGCGCTGCGACGACGCGCGCCTGAGTGGGCGCAGCCCACAGCTCCTTGCCTGTGCGAGCGTCATACGCAACGAACTGGCCGTTGTGGTTGCCGGAGAAGATCAAGTTGCCGGACGTCGCGAGAATGCCGCTGGCGCCGTATTCTTTGTTTGGAATGCGCCACACTTCCTTCGCCTTGGCGGGATCCCAGGCCAGGATGTAGCTGGTGACGTTGCCGCGCGGCGGCGCGCCCGGCTTGGTGTAGAGCGAGGCGCCGCCAGAAAAGTCGGTCCCCGTATTCCAGCCTTTGGGGTTGAAGACGAAGTCGTCCTGCGCGGCGTAAGGCGCGTTGGAGACCGTAACCGGGATGTACACATAGCCGGTCTCGGGGCTGTAGGCCATCGGATGCCAGTTGTGCATCCCGAGCGCGGCCGGCCAGATGATGACCGGTTTGCCGCTCTTGCTGTAACGCGCGTCGGGGTTCTCGACCGGCCTGCCGGTCTTCATGTCGATGTGCGTCGCCCAGTTGGTTTCGGGGACGTACTTCTCAGCCGACAGGAGCTTCCCGGATTTGGCTTCGAGCACGTAGTAGAACCCGTTCTTGGAGGCCTGCATCACGACGTGGGTCTTGCCGCGCTCGAGCTTGAGGTCGGCGACCATGAGCGGATTGCAGTTGTCATAGTCCCACTCGTCACCCGGCGTTTCCTGGTAGTGCCAGGCATATTTGCCTGTGTCCGCGTTGAGCGCGACGATGGATGAAACAAAGAGGTTGTCGCCCCCGCCTGGGCTGCGGGCCTCTTGCGCCCACGACAGGCCATTGCCGGTGCCGAAATAGATCAGGTTTGTGTCCGGATCGTAGACGATGGAATCCCAGATCGTCGCGCCGCCGCCGAGCTTCCAGTATTGATCGCCTTTCCATGTCTTTGCAGCCTCGGCGAGTTCAGGCTGCTCGTATGGTTTGGCCGGATCGCCCGGTACAGAATACCAACGCCAGAGCTGCTTGCCCGTCTCCGCGTCGAAGGCGGAGATGTAGCCGCGGATATCGTATTCGGCGCCGCCGTTGCCGATGAAGACCTTGCCGTTGGCGATGCGCGGTGCGCCGGTGATGGTGTGGTGCGTGCCGGGAGGCGTCGTCGGCGCCGACCAGACTTCCTTGCCGGTCTTGCCGTCGAGCGCGATCAGACGACCGTCGAGCGCGCCGAGGTAGATCTTGCCGTTCCACGCGGCGACCCCGCGGTTCACGACATCGCAGCACGCATCGGCGCCCTTGGCGCGATCCACCTTCGGATCATACGCCCACAGCAGTTCACCTGACTTGATGTTGTACGCCTTCACCAGGCTCCACGCGGTGGTGAGGTACATCACGCCGTCGACCACGACGGGCGTGGATTCCTGGCCGCGCTCCGTATCGATGTCCGCGTACCAGGCGAGGCCAAGCTTCGAGACGTTTGTTTCGTTGATCTGATCGAGCAGGCTAAAGCGCTGCTCGTCATAATCGCCGCCCGTGGCGAGCCATGAGCCAGGCTCGCGGCTGGCGTTCAGCAGGCGCTCCTGGTTCACCGCAGCCGATCCCACAGGATAGACCATGGCCGGCGCATCCGCAGTCTTGGTCGGACTGGCGTTGCTGCAGGCAGCCAGCAGAGCCGGCACGGCGACAGCCAGCGACAACAGATAGGCGCGCATGGAAAACCCTCCTGGGCGGCCGATTCCGGCCTTGTATTTCTTGTGGGCGTTGAACGCATTCCCCGACCACCCGGCGGCGCCAACCTAGGAGGGGCCGCGTCGGGCTGCAATACGCAGCGGTTTCCGGATTGCTCCTGGTTGCCGCGCTGCGGCGTCGCAGCTAGTGCGGCTGGATGCCGAATCCTCCCGCTGGCAAACTCGACGCTATCGCCATCAAAGCAGGTCCGCGCTACGCGGCGGAGGACATTCACGACGCTTCGATCTCAGTGGAGGCGGGCGTTGCCGGCGACTGGCGAGGCAACTCGATCGGCCGCCAGATCACGATTTTGTTTGCCGAGGATTGGGCGAGGGCCGTCGCCGGCCTCGATCCAAACGCGTGGTGGACTGTGCGCCGGGCCAACCTGCTGGTGTCCGGTCTTGCCAATCCGCGGGCGCCCGGCGGCGTGCTTGCGATCGGCGAGCGCGGCTCTTCATCACCGGCGAGACAACGCCATGCAGCCGGATAGAGCAGCAGCTTCCCGGCTTGCGCGCAGCGCTGGCGCCGAATTGGCGCGGGGGCCTCACCGCGGATGTCCTAGCCGGCGGCGAGATCTCAGTGGGCGACGCGGTGAAGTGGCTTGTCTAGTCCAGAATGATCGCGCGCTGGTGCAGCGCGTCGAGTGCGGCTTCGGGCGAGCTGGTGTCCGCCATCAGCGCGCGGAAGCTCCCCGGCAGGAAGCCGCCTTCGATCATGTGGTCGACGAGGACGAAGAACGGCGCCCAGTAGTTGTTCTCGCTGAGGAACGCCATCGGCTTGCGGTGCAGCGACAGCTTCGCCCACGACAGCGTCTCGACAGCCTCCTCAAGCGTGCCGATGCCGCCAGGCAGGACGATAAGGCCGTCGGCTTCGTCGAGCAGGGCCTGTTTCCGCTGGTGCATGTTGTCGGTGTAGCGGTTCTCGATGCCGTCGAGCACGCCTTCAAGCTCGCGCAGGAAGTGCGGCATCACGCCGAGCACCTTGCCGCCGCTGTCACGCGCGGCGGAGGCCACCTTGCCCATCAGGCCGACATTGCCGCCGCCATAGACGGTGCGCCATCCGCGCCTGGCAATGGCCTTGCCCAGACGGGTGGCGAGATCGGGGTATCGGAGATCGGCGCCGTTCGCGGAGCCGCAGTAGACAGTCACGGACGTAATTCCGGGCATTTCTTTCCTCTTCTTAGGCCCAATAGATGCGATGCTTTGGGCCGGTCGCAAAGCGCCGCGCCTGCAAAGGTTCGACGACAGAAAACGCATCGCGCCTCTGATTGACCGGGAACTCTAGCGTTTCCGTCTCCGGCAACCTAAATAGCGCCACATGGCCACACATCCCAAAGCCGCCTCCGCCGACGTCGATGCGATCGAGAGCGGGGACGCAGGCATCGGGATATCGCTGGTCCGCATCGGCAAGATCATGGCCCGGCCGGAGCTGGCGAAATGGCGCCTGGTGATGGTGCTGGCGCTCGTCCTGACGCTCGCCTCCAAAGTCTTCTCGGTCTACGCGCCGGTCTTCCTGGGCGACGCCATCAACGCGCTGTCGGGCCCAGACGCGACGATGGCGGCTGTCATCGCGCTGCTTGGCTGGTGGACCGGCGCGCGCATCCTGTCGTCGAATCTTCCCTACCTCCGCGATGCGCTGTTTGCGCCGGTAAGCCAGGACGCGCAGCGACTCGTCGCCGTCGAGGCTTATGGCCACGCGCAGGGTCTCTCGCTGCAGTTCCACCAGACACGGCGCACGGGCGCGCTCAACCGCGTGATCGACCGCGGCGTCGCGGCGCTCGACTATCTGATCCGCTTTCTCGGCTTCAACATCGGGCCGACGCTGATCGAACTGGCGCTCGCCGCCTTCGTGTTGACCACGCGCTACAACCCGCTTTCTGCGCTGGTCGCGGTTCTGGTCGTTGCGCTCTACGCGGTCTTCACCGCCGTGCTCACCAACTGGCGCGTCGAGCAGCGGCGCAAGCTGAATGCGGCGGATACCGAGCTACGCGCTATGGCGGTCGACAGCCTGACCAATTTCGAGACGGTGAAGGCCTTCGCTGCCGAAACCCGCGAGACGACGCGCTACGACGCGGCGATGCGCGTCTACAACAAGCACATGGTGGACGTGTCGCGCTCGCTCGCCCTGCTTAACACCGGGCAGGACATCCTCATGGCGATCGGCCTCACGGGGGTTGCCGCGCTCACTGCGTTCTCGGTGTTCGATGGCCGCGCACAGGCGGGCGACATCGCCGCGGTGGTGATGATCATGGGCAATCTCTATCGCCCGCTGTCGATTCTCGGCTGGGCGTTCCGCGAGATCAAGCAGGGCGCGGTCGACCTCGAAAAGCTATACGGCCTGCTCAACATGAAGCCGGAAGTGTCCGATGCGCCCGACGCCCGGCCGCTTGTCGTAAAGGGCGGCGCGGTGCGCTTCGACAATGTCACCTTTACGCACGATGCGCGTTCGGCCGGCCTTGAACACGTATCGTTCGACGTGAAGCCCGGAACCAAGCTTGCAATCGTTGGCCCTTCCGGCTCCGGCAAGTCGACGCTGCTGAAGCTGCTGTTCCGTTTCTACGATACAAAGGGGGGCCGCGTGCTCGTCGACGGCCAGGACGTGCGCGACCTGAAGCAGGAATCCCTGCGCGAAGCGATCGGCCTCGTGCCCCAGGAAGTGGTGCTGTTCAACACCTCCATGAAGGACAACCTGCTCTATGGCCGCCCCGGCGCCACGGACGAGGAGCTGCGCGATGCTGCTCGCCGCGCCCAGCTTCTGGAGTTCATCGACAAGCTGCCCAAGGGCTGGGAGACGCGTGTGGGTGAACGCGGCGTCAAACTCTCCGGCGGCGAGCGCCAGCGCGTCGGCATTGCGCGCGCCATTCTCAAGAATCCGGCCATCCTCGTTCTGGATGAGGCGACCTCCGCACTCGACTCGGCTACCGAAGCGGACGTGCAGGGCGCGCTTGAGGAAGCCTCCAAGGGGCGCACCACGCTGATGGTCGCGCACCGTCTCTCCACAGTTGCCGGCGCCGACGAGATTCTGGTGCTCGACGAGGGCAGGATCGTCGAACGCGGAACGCACCATGAGCTGCTGGATGCAGGCGGGCTCTATGCGGACCTGTGGAGCCGGCAGTCACGTGCACATGACCTGGCGGCCGAGGCGGCGCAGGTGGCCTGAGGTTTCTTCACCGTGTGTCGGAACCGGCGGGCGCGAAGCTACCGCGCCGGGGCGGGCACGGGAGTGAAGCTCGACGGGCCAAAGCCGGATTCCTGATAAACGGCTTCGCCCTTCTTCCCGAAGCCGTAGTGCGGCGTGTTGGCCGGGACAACGAAATAGCTCCCCTCCGGATACAGCTTGCAGCCGTTCGCGTCGAACTCCGTACCAAAGCCATAACAGAGTTCGCCGTCGACCACGGTGATCACGCGGGGATCGGGATGGGTGTGCGGCATGATCTTGCCGCCCTGAAGAATGTGAACGCGGATCGTGTAAGGCGCGGCCGCATTCGTGCTGCCATCCAGCATGGCGGAGAAGGCGCCTGTGCCTGCGCCCATGGAGCTGAACGTCGCGTTGTCGAGCCACGCCGGTGCGGATGCTCCCGGCGGCGCCGTAGCGCAAGCAGATGCCGCAATCCCCAGAGCCGCAGAGGCGATATGAGCCAGCTTCATCGAGATCTCCCCGGAACGGTCTTGTCTAATGGTTCCGGCCAGCGATCGCCAGTCCGCCGCAATTTCGTTGACCTGACCACCTCTTAAATGCGACTCGCAGGGGTCGCTGTCGGGGTCCGCATGCGCTCTTTCGTCTTCAACATCGGCTTCTGGTGGATTTCGATCCTCTACGTGCTCCTTGCGGCGCTCCTGGCGCTGACGCCGGGCCATAGGGGCGTGCGCTGGGCGGTGCGTCGCTATTCGAAACGGATGGTCCAGCTGATGAAGTTATGCGGCATCCAGCCCGAGGCGCGCGGCAAGGAGCGCCTGCCGCCGGCGCCCTTCATCGTCGCGCCCAAGCATTCGAGCTATGGCGATGGCTTCATGATGTACGTACAGTTCGACGACGTTGCGTTCGTCACCGGCGACCATCTCGAGCGCTTTCCGTTGGTGCCGAAAGTCCTCGAGAAACTCGGCGCGATCGTCATCGACAATTGCGGCGGACCGGAAGCGCGCAAGGATCTCGCGGCCAGCTTTGCGAAGGCGGCCGAGGACAAACGCATCGTGCTGATCTATCCGGAAGGGCATCTCGCAAAAGTTGGCGAGCACAAGCGCTTCCGCGCCGGCGTGTGGCACATGCAGGAGGCGTCGAAATGGCCGGTTGTGCCGGTCGCGACCAGCCTAGGCCTGCGCTGGCAGCAGGAAGACTACCAGAAATATCCGGGACCAGCAGTTATCGAGTTCCTCGATCCCATCATGCCTGGCCTCGGCAAGGACGAATTCCTCGAAAAGCTCGGCGCTGCGATCACGACCAACACCGATCGTTTGATCGAGGAAGGCCGGGAGTGGGACCGGGCGAACAATCTCGAGCGGCGGCCGCAGGCGCCGCTTGAACCGCAGCCTGCGGAGTAACCGCAATTGCGCATTCTCATGCAGGCATGCTCAATCTAGACACGTACGGAACGGCCGATATTTTCGGAGGACGCATGGCCCGCAAGCCGCAGCGCGATATGGAGAAGACCTACGGCCGCTCCCAGTTCGTCGCGAAGCTTCGCCGCTTCGCCGACAGTGTGGAGCGGGGCGAGCCGTTCGCGATCCAGATCGCCGGCGAACGCATCCACGTTCCCGCACGAGCCGTATTCAGTATCGAGCACGAGCGCTCCAGCGACGGCGAAGAGATCGAGTTTCAGATGAAGTGGAAAGCAGAGCCATGACCACCGCATACGATTTCTCCTTCAATGCGATCGACGGCAAGCCGTTGCCGCTGAAGCAGTTCAGCGGCCATCCGGTTCTCGTGGTGAACGTCGCTTCGAAATGCGGACTGACGCCGCAGTATGAGGGGATGGTTAAGCTTTACCACGATCTCAAGGACCGCGGGCTTGTCGTGCTCGGCGTGCCCTCGAACCAGTTCATGGGGCAGGAGCCGGGCACGAACGAGGAGATCGCCACCTTCTGCTCGACGACCTTTGGCGTCGATTTTCCTATGACGGCGAAGACGGACGTAAAGGGCGACACGGCGCACCCTTTCTACAAATGGATGCTGGGTGAACTCGGGCGCGCCCGCCGATCCGCAGTGGAACTTTCACAAGCTGCTGATAGGCAAGGATGGCAAGGCAGTGAGGGCGTTCGGTCCGCAGACCGATCCGCTCAGTTCCGAAATCAGGCAGGCAGTCGAAGGGGCGTTATGACCACGGCATATGATTTCGACTTCACCGCGATCGATGGCTCGCCGATGCCGTTGAAGCTGTTCGAAGGGCAGGCGATGCTTGTCGTCAACGTTGCATCGAAGTGCGGGTTCACGCCGCAGTATGAAGGCCTGCAAAAGATCTACACGCAGTATCGCGATCGCGGCTTCACCGTTCTCGGCGTGCCCTCGAACCAGTTCCTCTGGCAGGAGCCGGCGAAGGAACTGGAGATCGCCGCCTTCTGCCGCGTGAACTACTCCGTCAGTTTTCCGATGACCGAGAAGACGCATGTGAAGGGCGGCAAGGCGCATCCGTTTTACAAATGGATGCGCGAGCAGCTTGGCCATGCGGCGCATCCGGCGTGGAATTTCCACAAACTGCTGATCGGAAAGCAGGGCCAAGCGCTGTCTGCCTTCAAGTCGAGCGTGGAGCCAGAAAGTCCGGCGCTAACGCGTGCGATCGAAGCCGCGCTTTAGATACCGATCGGGATCATTATTACTCGTTTCGTCGTGCGAACGACAGCGATGCGACGGCCTGCGCGCACGATTCGATCTCGCAACCCGCCGGTTGGAGTCAGACTTTGTGCGAACTGGGTCCAAGACCGAAATTGACGCCGGAATTCATGCATTTGCACGCCTGCGCCGCTGAGAGGCGCCGCCTAACGACGAGGCGCCCGTGTGTCCGGCGTGTGACAGCGAATCACGTAGCCCGCTGATAACCCTCCGACCTGCGGGCACATTCCGCCCGCTCCTAATCGACAGGGTCATAACGTGAAAAAATATGTCGTGACCGCCTCTCTCATGGCGGGTCTCTCCATGCTCTCGGGCGCCGCTTACGCCCAATCCGGCCATGTCGGCGTCAACTACTCGCGCGCCGATTTCGGCGGCGCCGATGCGGACGGCTACGGCGTCGACGGCGCCGTCACCATCCAGACCGGCAATTCGTGGAACGTGCTGCTCGACGGCTCGTTCAGCGACTCGAACGACACCGACACGCAGTCTCTCGCGGGAACGGTGCACCTGGTCACGCGCAACGATGCCAGCGCCTGGGGCGGCTATGTCGGTCTCACCGACACGGACGACACCAACGCCTACGTGCTGGGCGGCGAATATGCCCGCTTCATGGGCAACTCCACGCTCGCCCTCGGTCTCGGCTATGGCAGCGTCGATGATGTCGATGTCGATCTCTATGGCCTCAACGGCGAATACCGCATTTTCGCGAACGACAACCTGCGCTTCGATCTCGGCGCTGGTCTGGCGCGCGCGGAAGCCGGCGGCGCTGATGCCGACGTGCTGAGCTTTGGCGCTGGCGTTGAATACCGCTTCGCCAACTCGCCGTTCAGCCTCGGCGCTTCGTACACCTACGTCGACATCGATGACTTCGGCATCGATGGCAACGTGATCGGCGTCACGGCCCGCTGGAACTTCGGCAACTCGTCGCTGAAGGAGCGCGACCGTTCGGGCAACACGTTCGGCCCGCTCGGCGGCTTCGGCGGCGCGCTGACGCTGTTCTAGTCCAAGGCTAGTCGCCGGGTTTCCGGCGGAAGGCAGAACTTCCACGGGGCGGTTCTTCGGGGCCGCCCCGTTCTCGTTTCAGAAAGCTTGATCCCGCCCGCGTTTCAGCGTTGCCTCCCGCCGGGGAGGCGACATGGATCCGCTGACGCAACTTGGCCTGCTGGCGACCATCGCCGCGACCTATTCCGGCTTCATCGCCGTGTTCATCGCATTCACCAAGGACGGCCGCTTCGAGGTGACCGACGCCCACTTCGTGCAGGCGATGGTTCTGGGCACGATCGGCGTCATCGTCATGTCTTTGGCCCCGCCGGTTCTCGTCCTGCTGATGCCGGCGGAGCGGATGTGGTTCGCGGTTACCGCGTTCGCCATCGCGGGCGGCGTGCCGTCGATGATCTACCAGGCCTGGCAGCAGACGACGATGCCGGAGGACGAGCGGCGCAAGATTCCCGGCGGCTGGCATCTGCCCGGCTGGGGCCTCGGCGTCGCGGCGCTTGCCGCATTCATCGCCGGGCTAATGTACCCGCACTTTCGCCCAGGTCTCTACGTCGCGGGCGTCACCTTCATGCTGGCGACCGCGATCTGGTGCTTCATCGCCGTCGTGTTCCGCCGGTTCTTCTAAACCCCTCTACACGTCCGGGCTTTCCTTCGGCGCGTCCTTGGCGTGCATCCAGCGCAGCAGCGGCTTGATCGGCAGGACCCAGGCGAGGCCTGCGATGGGAAAGAAGATAAGCTGCACCACCAGGTGCTCGTGCAGCACGCGGTCGCCTACCACGGCCATGACCGCGACATAGGCCGCCAGCCAGGCGAGGATCGTGAAAGCGCCGAGAAATTTGCGCATGAGCGCGGCTCCAGCTGCGGCTTTCGTATGCATAGGCGGGATGGCAATTTGCCATCCCGCAGGCCGCTGGCTTTCCGCTCTCACAGATAGGATAAGCGCGCAATGACCGCCGCCGTCGCAGCCGCAGTTCCTGCCAGCCCGCTCATCCCCGCGAAGGGCGTGGCGCTGATGCGGGCTTGGCTGCTGCTGATCGCGCTCATGGTCTACGCCATGATCCTCGTGGGCGGCGCGACGCGGCTGACCGACAGCGGCCTGTCGATCACCGAATGGAAGCCGCTGTTGGGCGCCTTTCCGCCGATGAACGATGCGGCCTGGGCGGAAGCCTTCTCCAAGTACCAGTCGATGACGGCGCAGTACCACCAGCTGAATCCCAACATGGACCTGGCCGGGTTCAAGGGCATCTATTGGTGGGAGTGGAGCCACCGCGAACTGGGTCGGGTCATCGGCGTAGTCTTCGCCCTGCCGCTGATCTTCTTCTGGGCGACGGGCCGGACGACGAAGAAACTACTGCCGCACCTCCTGATATTGTTCGTGCTCGGCGGGCTGCAGGGATTGATCGGCTGGTGGATGGTGTCCTCGGGCGTCAACACGGATCTCACCTCCGTCTCACCCTATCGATTGATGACGCACTTCTGCCTGGCGCTGCTGATCATCGCCTACTGCTTCTGGCTGTGGCTCGAACTCGGCGCGACACGAAAGCCATTGCCAGTGCAAGCGAGCGGCTGGGCGAACGCGCTGATCTGGATCGTCGGCATTCAGATGGCGCTCGGCGCCCTGGTCGCCGGTCTCGACGCGGGCAGGGGCTACACCGACTGGCCGATGATGTCGGGCGATTTCGTGCCCAAGGCGATCTTCGCGCTCGATCCGTTCTGGCGGAACTTCTTCGAGAACGAGGCGACCACGCAATTTCTGCACCGCATGACGGCCTACCTGCTTGTGGCGCTTGCTTTGTTCGCCGCCTGGAAATTCCGCAAGGCGAGCGTGACGCATTTCCCGCTCTTAGCCGGCCTGGTCACGGTGCAGGCGCTGCTCGGCATCGTCACGCTGGTCAACGCAGCGCCCCTTGATCTCTCGTTACTCCACCAGGCACTGGGAACGGCTGCGCTGCTCGCCAGCGTGCGCCTGGCATGGACATCAAAGTCCGCGGCCTGACGCGGCTCCCAACCACCCTTGAGTCCTGACTTAGGGCGCCGACGGCGGCGCCGGCGGACCAGCCGTCGCAGCAGGCGGCGCGCCAGGCGGACGCGGTTCCGGCGGCCGCGCCTTGCGGGGCAGGCGGCCTTGATGGTTCGAGGCCAGCATCGCGAAGCCCGCGAGGATCACCGAGTTTCGCTTCATGTCTTCCGGCTGCAGGCTCTCGAAGAAGTCCATGTTGGTGTGGTGCGTCGTGGGCTCGTATTCCAGAGGGTCCTGGATGAACTGGAAGCCGGGCAGACCCGCTTGGTCGAACGAGGCGTGGTCTGTCGACCCCGTCGAGCGCGACGAAACGTGCGCCATGCCAAGATCACGGAACGGCTCCGCCCACTGGCGGAAGATCGGGATGATCGCCTGGTTGCCCTGCGCATAGATGCCGCGGATCGAGCCCACGCCATTGTCGAGATTGAAATAGGCCTGGAAGCGGCTGTGGTCGCGCTTGACGGGAACGACTTCCCCGCGTGCATTCGCTTTCGTCGGCACGCCGCGCACGCCGCCGAAATGCTTGGCCACATAGAGGCGCGAGCCGATCAGCCCCTGTTCCTCGCCATTCCACAGACAGACGCGCACGGTTCGCTTCAGCGGCGTCTTGGTCTGTTTGAGGAGACGCATAGCCTCGAGAGCGACCGAGCACGCCCCGCCATTGTCGGTGGCGCCGGTCGCCGAATGGAAGGAGTCGAAATGGCCCCCGATGATGACGACTTCGTCCGGCCATTCGCTGCCGCGGATTTCGCCGACGACGTTGAACATCTCCGGATTGAGCTGCCAGTCATTTCGGATGTCGGCTTCCACAATCACCGCCTGGCCTTGGCTGACTGATCGCGCGATGCGGCCATAGTGTTCCGCCTCTACGGCGATGCGCGGGATCTGCGTTTCCGGCGCATCGGTGCGCCCGCCGCCGAGAATGTTGACGACGCCATGCCCCTTGTTGGTCGAGAAGACGCCGAGCGCGCCCTCGTCGCGGAAGAAGGTGTTGCGGTTGAACGGCGGCGGATCGCCCGGGCGCGGCTGCGGCGGCGGATTGGGCCGCGGCGTATTGGTCTGCGGCGAACCCTGTTCGGGCGGGCGGGCAGGGGTCTCCAGCGCCTCGAGCTGCTCGCGTGTATGGCGGCGCGCCACCGGGTCCCACTGCGCACGCATCTCTATGGGCGCCTGGCCCAGCACCCACTTGCCCTTGAGCTTGCCCGACCACTTCTCCTTGAGGTCTTTCTGCTCCGTCTCTGTGACCAACACGCACTCGCCGCGCACGAGGCCATTGGTCCCGGGCGTCCAGCCGATCGACATGCCGGAGATCGGGAATGCGTTCGGCGAGATTGCGTGCAGGTAGAATTTCGAATTCGACCAGCCGCGCGGGAAGCCATTGTTGGTTCCGGTCGGATCGGTCGGCCAGGGCTCCAGATTGGGTCCCGTGAGCCCCCATTCCTTCATTTTTGACACGACCCATTCGCCCGATTTGCGGATGCCGGGAGAGCCCGAGAGGCGGGGGCCCAGCACATCCATCATGTAACTGGCGGTCTTCATGACCTGCGAGGTTTTGTCGTCCATGCCTTCCGTGCGAAGAGCCGCGAGGGCGTCATAGTTGAACGTGGACTGGGCAAAGGCCGAGCCGCCGATAAGGCCCGGGACGATTGCCCCGGCGGCTGCGGCAGTCATGAAGGACCTACGGTTCATGGTCTCCCCCTTGTTTTCTGGTCCGACTATAGGCGCGGGCCTCGTCGCGTCGATTCCGCTCGCCCGGCGAGGCGATCAACAGCTCGCGACGCACGAAAATCAGACTGGAAAACTCGCCCGGCCGATAGGTTTCGGCGCCGGAACGTGCTAGAGTTAACGAATGTCGACATTCGACACACTCATGCTGCTTCTTGGCTTCGCTCTGCTGGGCGGGGTCGCCATGGCAGCCTTCAAACTCGCAGGGCGCCGCGCGCGTCAGGACAGCACCGCGATGTACGGGGCCTATCCCGTCGGCGACGGCTGGATGGACCTCAACGCCCGCGATGAAGGCGATGCTCCCGGCGGCGACGGTAGCGCAAGCTAGGCGGTCTTTCGCGTTCGTCTGATGACAATCGGATGACGTGCTTTAGCGCGTCCAATGCCAGCGGAAAGGCCGGCTGATAGGTCCCCGGACCCGCGCGTGGTAAACACTGGCCATGTCGCAAAGCCCAATCATCGGCCTGGCGTTCATACTCGGTCTCGCACTCATTTTCCTGCTGGTTGCCGTGAGCATCTCCAGCCGCCGGAACGGACGAAAGACGTCGGGATTCAGGCCTTCCCGGCAGGGCTCGTCCGCCGATGCCGCAACCTTCGTGGCGGTGACCGGCGGCTTTGGCGGCGGCGGGGATTGCGGTCCGGCCGACGGCGGCGGCAGTTGCGATGGCGGAGGAGGGGGCAGCTAGCCCCTGAAATACCGGGTTTTCGGGCTGTTCGGGGCTCCGGCGGCGGCAGGTCCAATCTGGTTGACAACCCCCCGGCCCAGCTATACGTGCACGCGTTCGATTTTCAGAACTAAACACCTGTCCGAGAAAGGCTCCGCAAGGGAGCAATGCAAACCGTTTCCGTAAAACCGGCCGATGCCGTGAACAAGTGGGTGATCATCGACGCCGAAGGCGTCGTTGTCGGCCGTCTGGCGTCCTACGTGGCGAAGCGCCTGCGCGGCAAACACCGCGCCGACTACACCCCCCACGTCGATCTGGGCGATCACATCGTGATCATCAACGCCGCCAAGGTCGCGATGACCGGCCGCAAGATGGTGCGCAAGCAGTATCACCGCCACACCGGCCACCCCGGCGGCATCAAGACCACGACGCCGGAAAAGATCCTGGCCAGCAAATTCCCTGAGCGCGTGCTCGAACTCGCGGTCAAGCGCATGATGCCGGGCGAAAGCCCGCTGGCGCGCGACCAGTTCGCCAAACTCCGCGTCTATGGCGGCCCGGACCACCCGCACGCCGCGCAGAACCCTGAAATCGTGGACTTCAAGAAAATGAACTCCAAGAACGTGAAAGTCGCCTGATCATGGCCGAAGCCGTCGACTCTCTTGGCAGCCTGAAAGACCTCAACGTCCAGGCCGCGCCCGCCCAGGCCCCCGCCACCGCGAAAATCGACAAGCAGGGTCGCGCCTACGGCACCGGCCGCCGCAAGACGGCGACTGCCCGCGTCTGGATCAAGCGCGGCACCGGCAAGATCACAATCAACGGCAAGGACCAGGAGCAGTATTTCGCCCGTCCCGTGCTGCGCATGATGATCAAGCAGCCGCTGGAAGCCGCCAAGCGCGAGACCGAGATCGACGTCGAGTGCACCGTCGCTGGTTCGGGCCTCTCGGGCCAGGCGGGCGCAGTCCGCCACGGCATCGCCCGCGCTCTGGTCAACTTCGAGCCGGAACTGCGCACCGCGATGCGCCCGAACAAGTTCCTTACGCGCGACCCGCGCGCCGTCGAGCGCAAGAAATACGGCAAAGCGAAAGCCCGACGCTCGTTCCAGTTCTCGAAGCGCTAGATCGCCTCGGATACGCATTTTCGAGGGGCGCTTCGGGCAACCGAAGCGCCCTTTCTCTTTGGTCCCAACCAATTCAGGGCCAATCTAAGCAGGGACTAGTCCATGGGTCCGAAAGTCTTCATCGACGGCGAAGCCGGCACCACCGGGCTGCAGATCCGCCAGCGGCTGCAGGGCAGGCGCGACCTGCAGGTCGTCTCGATCGATCCAGACAGGCGGAAAGACCCCGCCGCACGCGCCGATATGCTCAACTCGGCCGATGCCGTCATCCTCTGCCTGCCGGACGATGCGGCGAAAGAGGCTGTCAGCCTCATCAGGAACACCACCACGAAGGTGATCGACGCCTCGACCGCGCACCGCGTCGATCCGCAGTGGGTCTACGGCTTTCCGGAAATGGCCGACGGGCATCGCGTGATGATCGAACGTTCGAACCGCATCTCGAATCCGGGCTGCTATCCCACCGGCTTCATCGCACTCGTCGCGCCGCTGGTCGGCGAAGGCCTGATCCCGAAGGATTTCCCCGTCACGGTGAATGCGGTCTCCGGCTATTCCGGCGGCGGCAAGGGACTGATCGAGGAATTCCAGGGCCAGCCGCCCGAGACGACGCACGACGCTTTCCGCCCCTACGGTCTAACGCTGGCGCACAAGCATGTGCCGGAGATGACGAAGTACGCGGGCCTCGCGCATGCGCCGCTGTTCGCGCCGTCGGTCGGGCGTTACGCGCAAGGGATGATCGTCGAAGTCCCCCTGCAGCTCTGGGCGCTGCCGGGCCATCCCTCGCCGAAACAGCTTCGCGATGCGCTCGCCGATTTCTACCAAGGCGAAAAATTCGTGTCGGTGGCGGATGAGGCGGAGACAACTTCGCTTCAGAAGTCACGCGCCGGCGCTGGCGGCTATGTCGAGGCGCTCGATCCTGAGGGGCTGAACAACACCAACCGGATGAAGCTGTTCGTCTTCGGCAACGAACCGGCCGGACAGGCGCGGCTGGTCGCGCTGCTGGACAATCTAGGCAAGGGCGCGTCTGGCGCCGCGGTGCAAAACCTCAACCTCGTGCTCGGCCTGGACGAGAGCGCGGGGCTGTGACCGTGAGGGCCCCCGAGCGCTTGCGCACTACAGGCAGAGTGCCCTTGCTCATTGCATAAGGCTTGCCGCTATCGATCGGCAACGACGGATCCCGGGACCACTCGTTCCAGGAGCCGAAGTAGATCTTCACGTTCTTGATTCCGGCTTCTTCCAGCGCAACGAAGGTATTCGACGCGCGAGCGCCTTTGAAGCAATAGACGATAACCGGCGTATCCGGCGTGATCCCCACCGTTGCGCATTCCGCTAGGATTTCCTCGGGCGACTTGAATCGCTGGCCTGCCGGCGTGGGCTTCATCATCCGATACCATTCGATCCAGACGGCTCCGGGGATGCGCCCCTTGCGCGGGCAATAGTCCTTTCCGTAAGGCGAGGAGCTTTCGCTGATCCATTCGTCGACGTCGCGCACATCCAGCTTGACGATCTTTTTGTTACCGACGGCAGCCTTCATTGCGGGAAGGTCAACCAAAACGTCGTTGGCGCTGTCTGATGATGGGAACTTGGCCGGGCGGGTCGTCGGCATGTCTGCGGACATCGGCATGCCTGCGGCGCGCCAGGCAGCGAAGCCGCCGTGCAGCACGCGTATTTTCGGATAGCCGAGATATCGCAGAAGAATATAACCGCGGCACGATTGGCCGAATCCGGTTTCCATCGACTGCTCATAGACGACTGCTGTCTGCTTGCCGGAAAGGCCGGCCTTGCCGAACGCCTCCGCAAACGTGCTACGCAGGCCGGCCAGTCCTCCGGTCGATGTGGTGGCGAGGTGCGTGAACACTTCGCGGATGTTCACGGCGCCGGGGATATGTCCTTCGACATACTGCGCCGGGTCACGCGTATCGATTAGAACGGCCGCCTCATTGGCAATGAGGTCAGCCAGTTCGGCGGGTGTGACAAGTACCTTGCCGGGCATATGCAACTCCTCCTTGTCCCTGCGGCAATCAGAAACACTGACAGGCAAACGCGCTGGCGGGTTGATCGTCGTCAACCGGAGGTGGATTGGCTCCGCTTCGCCCGGATCGTCTCCAGCGTCTCGCGCACATAATCGCCTGGCGCAGGCGCCGCGCTTTTCAGCTTCGCCGGCGGCGCGACCTCCGCGCCGGCATTCTCGCCCAGCCATGACGCCCATAACGGCCACCAGGAGCCCGGATGCTCCGTCGCATAAGCCAGCCAGTTGTCCGGCGAAGGCGGGTGGTCGGTCCCGGTCCAGTAGCGATACTTGTTGGACGCCGGCGGGTTCACGACGCCTGCAATGTGCCCTGAGTCCGCCAGCACGAACGTTACGTTCCCGCCGAACAGTTTCACGCCTTTGTAGACCGAGGCGAAGGGCGAGATGTGGTCCTTGCGCGCGGCGTGGATAAAGACAGGCGCCTTGATCTTCTTGAGGTCGATCGGCTTGCCGGCGATCGTGAAGCTGCCATTGGCCAGCGCGTTTTCGAGATAGAGCCGCTTCAGGCTCGCAATGTGCAGCGGGCCGGGCAGGTTGGTCTGGTCGCTGTTCCAGTAGAGCAGGTCGAACGGCTTGGGCGCCTCACCCAGCAGATAGCGCTCTTCCACATAGCGCCATATCAGGTCTTCCGGGCGCAGCAGGTTGAAGGCGTCGCGCATCGCTTCGCCGGGCATGACGCCGCCGGCCTCGCTGATCATCTGCTCGATGCCCGCGATGGAGTTCTCGTCGATGAACAGGCCGAGATCGCCCGGTTCAGAGAAATCCGATTGCGCCGCCAGCAGCGAGATGGAGGCCAGCCGTGTGTCGCTCTCCTCGGCCAGGCGCGCAGCCATGATCGAGAGCAGGGCGCCGCCGACGCAATAGCCCGCCGCGTTCACCGGCGCCTTGTGCTTCTTGGCGACGAAGTCGAGCGCGGCGCGGCCGCCCAGCGTGTAATAATCGTCCCAGCCGAACTCTTTCGTCTCGTCGTCCGCAGACCGCCACGAGACCATGTAGACGGTGAAGCCCTGGTCGCGCAGCCAGGCAACCAGCGAGTTCTTCGGCGTCAGGTCGAGCACGTAGTACTTGTTGATCCAGGGCGGGAAAATCAGCACGGGGCTTTGCCGCACCTTTTCGGTCGTCGGGAAGTAGCGGATCAGCTCGATCAGGGGATTCTTGAACACCACCTCGCCCGGCGTCACTGCCAGCGTCTTGCCAAGCTCGAAAGCATCAGGATCGGATTGCGTCAGCGCGATCCGCCCATGGCCGGCGTCGAAATCCTGCTGCAGCTGCTGGAAGCCGCGCTGGATCGACTGGCCGTCGGTGTCGAACAGCGCCTTCAGCGCCCTGGGGTTGCCCATCAGCATGTTGGACGGCGCAAACGCCGCCATCGCCTGCCGGATGAAGAAGGCCGCGCGACGCTTTTCCGTTTCGGAAAGCCCCGGCGCATTCCAAGCGAGGTTCTCCGCCCAGCTAGACTGCGCGAGGAAGATGCGGCGCACAAAATCGAAGAACGGATTCTCGCGCCATGCCGGATCGGAGAAACGAGGGTCTGCATCGCCCGCCTGCGAGGGCGCACCCTGAGACATCTCCTGCAGTGCGTCCGACTGGCGGCCGAAAAGATCCAGCTGCGCGTCGGAGAAAGCTTCGGGCTTCTTGTTGTAGGCCTCGATCAGCGACTTGAAGGCGGCTGAGGCGGTCTCAAGCTCCAGCTTGCGCGGGGCGGCCTGTCCGGCCAGCCGGGTGATGTCAGAAAGTTCACGTGAAAGATCTGCGATGCGCTGTCCCAGGCGCTGGAAACTGACATCGTCGAGACTGCCCGCAACCGGGGTCGCCGACCCGGAAGTCTTGCCTTCCTTCGGGTCTTTTTCGGGAGGTTTGTCCCCGGTCTCGCTCATAAAGCTCGCCACCTTTCCCCGGCGACGAACGTGAACTTGCCGCTCGCCAAACCGGGCGACACTCACTAGGTAGTAACGCCAGACTGCGCAATCTCGGGACCCAATGTCCCTCGACCGGAAGCATAGCATGTTCCGCCGCACGGCCACCTGCCTTGCCATCTCAGGAGCGTTCGCCTGCGCCCCCCTTTTGGGAGGGTGCGCCGATCTCATGCAGCGCTCCACAATCGCGCCGGAATGGTTTCAGGCAAAGGCGGTGGAGGTGAAAGGGGAGGGCTATCCCGACCTTGCGGAGGTGCCGGAAGTGCGGGGCTCCACCGCCGATCAGCCGGAGTGGGACAAGGAGCGGGCCGAACTGCGCCTGGCTGCCCTGAAATTCGACCGGGATGTCGCGGCGGCGGGGGAAATTCCGACCGACGAGGAGATCCGAGCTAGGCAGGCGCAGTTGGAAGCCTTGCTGAACGGCGACAAGGCGGCTCCGGACAACGTCCAGCCCTGACTGCGCCCAGATTTTCCGGTAAAAATTGCCCCAGACCCGCCGTTCCGATACGGCTTTGCAGAATCCTTTACCCAGCGCGGGCGAAACCCGGCCGGGTCCGACACAGGTGACCGACATGCGGTTGGAGTTCCACAAGATCAGGCGGCTGCCGCCTTATGTCTTCGAGCAGGTGAATGTCACGAAGGCCGGCCTGCGCGCCGGCGGCGCGGACGTGATCGATCTCGGCATGGGCAATCCCGACCTGCCGACGCCGGCCCATATCATCGACAAGCTGTGCGAGACCGCGCGCCGTCCCGATGTGCACGGCTATTCCGCCTCGCGCGGCATCATGGGTCTGCGTCGCGCCCTCTCGGCCTACTACGACCGCCGCTTCGGCGTGAAGCTCGACCCCAACAAGGAAGTCGTCGTTACGCTTGGCTCCAAGGAAGGCTTCGCCAACCTCGCGCAGGCGATTGCGGCTCCCGGCGACACCATCCTCGTCCCGAACCCCAGCTATCCGCTGCACTCGTTCGGTTTTATCATGGCCGGCGCCGCCATCCGCAGCGTCCAGGCGCATTCGCCGGAGGAATACCTCTCCAACCTCGGCCGTGCGATCAAGCACACCGTACCGCCGCCGACTGCCATGGTCGTATGCTATCCGGCCAACCCTACCGCACAGGTCGTCGAACTCGACTTCTACAAGGAGGTCATCAAGTTCGCGAAAAAGCACGACATCTTCGTGCTGTCCGACCTCGCCTACACCGAAATCTACTACGGCGATCCGCCGCCCTCGATTCTGCAGGTCGATGGCGCGAAGGACATCGCGGTCGAAGTGACGTCCATGTCCAAGACCTACGCGATGGCCGGATGGCGCGTCGGCTTCGCGGCGGGGAATGAACGCCTCATCGCTGCGCTCGCGCGCGTGAAATCCTATCTCGATTACGGCGCCTTCACGCCTGTGCAGGTCGCCGCCGCCGCAGCCCTCAATGGTCCGCAGGATTGCGTCGACGAGATGCGCGAGATCTATCGCACGCGCCGCAATGCGATGATTGAAAGCTTCAGCCGGGCCGGCTGGGAAATCCCGGCGCCCAGGGCCTCCATGTTCGCCTGGGCGCCGATCCCGGAGCCATTCCGCGAGGCGGGCTCGCTCGAATTCTCGCTGCGCCTCATCAAGGAAGCGCATGTCGCCGTCGCGCCGGGCGCGGGCTTCGGCGAGCATGGCGATGGCCACGTGCGGCTCGCCCTCGTGGAGAACGAACAGCGCATCCGCCAGGCCGCGCGCAACATCCGCAAGTTCCTTGAGGCCAATGGCGTCAAAGCCAAGCCGGAAAAGGAACCCAAGGCGAAAGCGGACGTCGCCCCGATACGCAAGGCCGCCGGATGACAGCGCCTAAGGGGAGCAAGACGCTGAGGCTCGGCATCGCCGGCCTCGGAACGGTCGGGGTCGGCCTGCTGAAGCTGGTCGAGCGTCAGGACGAGTTGCGCCTTCCGGGCCGGCTCGTCGTCACCGCCGTGTCGGCCCGTTCAAGGTCGCGCAATCGCGGCGCGGATATTTCCAAGCTGCGCTGGGTCGATGACCCGGTCGAGCTGGCGACGGCCGACGATGTCGACGTCGTCGTCGAGCTCATCGGCGGCTCGGACGGGCCGGCCAAGCGCACGGTCGAAGCCGCGCTGAAGGCGGGCAAGCCGGTCGTCAGCGCCAACAAGGCGCTGATCGCCGAGCACGGCATCGAGATCGCCGAACTCGCTGAAGCCAACAACGCCCACCTCTTGTTCGAAGCTGCCGTCGCCGGCGCCATCCCGATCGTTCGCGCCGTCAAGAACTCGCTGTCGGGCGTCATTGTCAGCCGTGTCTCCGGCATTCTCAACGGCACCTGCAACTACATTCTCTCGGAAATGCTGCGTACCGGCGCCGCCTACGAGACCGTGCTGAGCGAAGCCCAGCGCCTCGGCTATGCCGAAAGCGATCCCTATCTCGACGTGTCGGGCATGGACGCTGCGCACAAAGTGTTGATCCTCGCCTCGATCGCTTTCGGCGCGCGGCCGGATTTCAGTCAGGTGCAGGTCGAAGGCGTCGACGCCATCGAGGCGATGGACATAACGCTCGCCAACAAGTTCGACTATCGCATCAAGCTTGTCGCCGAGGCGTTCCGCGCAAATGGCGGCGTCCGCTGCCGCGTCGCGCCGGTGCTGGTGCAGAAGGATCACCCGTTGGCGCAGGTGAACGGCCCGCTCAACGCTGTCGTGGTTGAGGGCGAGCCTGTCGGCCGTCTTACCTTCACTGGCCCGGGCGCGGGCGCCGGCCCCACTGCCGCCGCCGTTATGGGAGACCTGGCGCGCCTGTTCGAAGGCCCGGCGACGCCGCCGCTCGGCAAGCCAGCGAAGGAGCTCGCCGCGCTTATCACTATGGCCAAAGGTTCGGCCGACCAGGGCTCGTTCTTCATCGGCGCGAAGCTGGCCGACAAGCCCGGCGTCTTTGCCGCGCTGACCGAGCAGCTCGCTGAAGCCGGCGTCTCGATCGACAAGCTGATTCAGGATTCGGCGGGCGACACCGGCGCGGCCCCCGTCGCGATCATGACGCACCCCTGTCCGCGGGCCTCAGTCGAAAAAGCGCTGGCGATGGTGGCTGATCTCAAGATCACCACCGACACGCCGCGTCTTCTCAGGATCGAAACGCGCCCCTGACATTCTCTGCGCCTTGGCGACGGCGCGAAGACCATGGGATGGCTGTTGTCGCTGTGCGGGTGTAGATCGTTTCCCAGAGATCGGCGCCGCAAACATCTGCGGCGGACTCTGAAGGGGAGACACACAATGAGAAAATCCTGGATTATCTCGGCCGCGTTTGCCAGCGCGGCCCTCGCCGGGTGCGCGGGCATGGGCATTCCAGGCATGGCGGCGTCCACAAAGGCGCCGTCCACCAAGATGAGCCTCACTGCGACGCTCGCGCCAGGCGCCGGCATCACGTCGACCGGCAAGGGCGCCGGTACGTTCAGCTACGACGCCGCGACGCATGTCCTCGACTACAACGTAACCTTTGAAGGCCTGACCGGCCCTGCCGCCGCCGCGCACATTCACGGCCCGGCCGATCCCGGCGCGAACGCTCCGCCGGTGGTTCCATTCCCCGCCGCAACCAGCCCGATCACCGGCACGGCGACGCTTACAGACGCGCAGGCGGCCGACCTGCTGGCGGGCAAGTACTATGTCAACGTCCACACGGCGGCGAACCGGGGCGGCGAGATCCGCGGCCAGATCGTGATGAAAGCCGGCGGTCGCTAGGACGCGCGCCGGTCCGGGCGCGGCCGCGAACCGGCCGCGCTTTTTCCACCTCAGATCGCGCGGCAGGCACATTGGAGCGCCCTCGGCGCGATGTGCGGCGCAGCATAACGTTAGCAGGGCGCACCGGCGGAATTTGCTTTTGCGCCCTGTCCTTGGGGCGTATGCCTCAGGCAACGATTCGCCGGGGGCTCGACCCAGGGGGCGATCGGGAAGGAAAACCGAGATGCCGAGGCAGACCATGCTCAACGCGGCTTTGGGCTACGCCATGGCGAGCGCCACGATCAGCGCCGCGATGGCCGCCGAAGCGATGGTCGGTCGCGGCGATGAACGCGAAGCCGAGGAGGCCGCGGCCGCCGCCATGCGTGATGCGCTCAACGCGATCGACATCGCCGGAAACGTCGTGGTCGGCGAGGTGGACGGCCAGATTCTCAACGTCGGCGAAAAGGTCGGCACGGGGTCCGGACCCGAACTCGACATTGCGCTCGAAGCGCTGGAAGGCACGACGCTCACGGCCAAGGCGATGTCGAACGCGATCGCCGTGATCGCTGCGTGCCCGCGCGGCGGCCTGTTGCAGGTTCCGGATCTCTACATGGAGAAGCTGGCTGTCGGCCCCGGATACGAACGCGGCGTCGTCGATCTCGACGCAAATGCCGGCGAAAACGCAATCCGGCTTGCGAAGGCCAAGGGCGTCGACGTCAAACAGATCACCGCCTGCGTGCTCGACCGGCCGCGCCACGAAAAGATAATCGCCGATCTTCGGAAAGCGGGCGCGCGCATCAACCTGATCCCGGATGGAGACGTTGCCGGCGTCCTCAATGTCGCCATGCCGGAGACAGGCATCGACATGTATGTCGGCCAGGGCAAGGCCCCCGAGGGCGTTCTGGCGGCGGCGGCGCTGCGCTGCGTCGGCGGCCAGATGCAGGCGCGCTTCGCATTCCGCAACGAGGCGGAAAAATACCAGGCCCAGCGCCTGGGCCTGAAGGAGCCTGGCCGCCGCTACGAGCTGGATGATCTGGTTTCGGGCGATACGATCTTCGCGGCGACCGGCGTCACCAAGGGCGAGCTGCTTGACGGGGCCAAGCGCATAAATGGTCACATCAACACGCACACCATGGTGCTGTCGTCAGTCGATGGCGTTGTGCGGACAATCAGGTCGAAGACGCCTGTGAAGCGCTGATTTCGCGGGCTTGAATAGCCTGCCGAAGCGACACATTTTGGCTTGTGTCCCCGGTAAACGAAAAAACCCATTTCCTCGGCGTATCGCAATCGCTCTCGGGCAAGGCGTGGCGTCAGCGTCCGATGGACGAGAAGCTGGCCGCTGAACATGCGCGCCGGCTTCAGGCGCCGGATCTGATCGGACGGATGCTGGCGGCGCGAGGCATCGCGCTCGATGACGCCAATCTCTTCCTCAATCCGACGCTGAAGGACCTGTTCCCCGATCCGTCCACTTTCGCCGACATGGATGTCGCGGCCGAAGCCATTCTCGACGCCATCGTGTCGGGCAGGCCGACGGCGGTTTTCGCGGACTACGATGTCGATGGCGGCACGTCGTCGGCGATCCTGTCGCGCTATTTCCGCGCCTGGGGCCGCGAGTTGATCCTCTACGTGCCCGATCGGCTGATGGAAGGCTTCGGCCCGACGCCGGGCGCGTTCAAGGCGCTGAAGAAGATGGGCGCGGAGCTTGTGGTCACCGTAGACTGCGGCGCGGCGGCAATCGAGGCGCTGACGACCGCGAACGAGATCGGCCTCGATGTCGTCGTGCTCGACCACCATCTTATGCACGACGATCATACGCCGAAGACGCTGGCGCTAGTGAACCCCAACAGGCCGGACTGCAAGTCAGGCCACGGCTTCCTCGCTGCGGCGGGCGTGGTGTTCGTGATGGTCGCTGCGCTCAACCGTCTCGCCCGCAAGCGCGGCGTCGCGCCGGCGGACGGTCTGCCCGATCCGATGAAATGGCTCGACCTGGCGGCGCTGGGCACGCTGTGCGACATGGCTCCGCTCAAGGGCGTCAACCGCGCCTTCGTCACGCGCGGCCTTGCCGTGCTCGAGCGCCTCGAAAACCCCGGTCTCAAGGCGCTGGCCGAAATCTCCAACATCGAAGCGCCTAAGTCCGTCTACCACGCCACGTTCATCCTCGGCCCACGCCTCAACGCCGGCGGCCGCATCGGTGATCCGTGGACGGCTGCGAAGCTGCTCGCCACCGATGACCGCGCCGAGGCGATCCTGCTCGCCGAGAAACTCAACGCCCAGAACGCCGCGCGTAAGGAAGTCGAAGCCGACATTCTCGCCGCCGCGATCAAGCAGGCGGAAAAGCATCTCAAGCGGAAACCCGACGCGGGCATCATCGTCGCGGGCGGCGAAGGCTGGCATCCCGGTGTGATCGGCATCGTCGCGGGCAGGCTGAAGGAGAAATTTCACCGCCCTGCCGTCGTCATCGGCTGGGGCGAGGGGCTGGGCCCAGTCGCACGGGGCTCGGGCCGCTCGGTGCCCGGCGTCAATCTCGGCGAGTTGATCTCGCGCGCGGCCAAGCAGGGCCTGCTGCTTTCCGGCGGCGGCCACGCCATGGCGGCGGGCCTCAGCATCGACCCCAAACGCATCGACGAACTGCGCGAGCATCTTGAATCTGAAACCAAGGGCGCAACGTTCGAGCTCGCGGAAGCCCGCGTGCTGGAGATTGACGGCGCCCTGGGCGCAGGCGCCGCCAACGCCGCGCTGCTGGACCTGATCGAGCGCGTCGGGCCGTTTGGTTCGGGCGCGCCTGAACCGCTTTTCGTCGTCCCCAAGATCCGGCCCCAGGGCGCGCGCCGGGTCGGGGAAAACCATCTGGCTTTCGACATGCTGGGGGAGGATGGCTCACGTCTCCGCGCCATCGCTTTCCGGGTGGCTGATGGCCCCGAAGGGGAGGCGGTCGCCCGGGGCGTTCCCCTGCACATCGCTGGCCGTCTCCGAGCCGATACCTGGCGCGGCAAGGGTGCAGTCCAGATCGAAGTCGCCGACATTGCGGTCGCGGAGTAGGGCCAGGCCGGGCGGCCCAAGCCGGTCAAAACGCCTTTCCCCAAGGCCCCGACTCAGCCCCCAAAACGCGGCATCTCAAAGCTTGCGGGGTGCGGCGCATGGGGCTATATCGCCGGCTCCGCAGATGGTCCCTTCGTCTATCGGTTAGGACGTCAGGTTTTCAACCTGAAAAGAGGGGTTCGACTCCCCTAGGGACTGCCAGCGGTTTGTCAGCGTTCGGAAAATTGCAGGTTGGCGCGACGCGCGCGACGCGTTCCCACCAGGCTGTTTTAGTGCGCGCGCGAGAGTTAATCACAAGTGGATAATCGCCCGGCGGGCTATGTTCGCCGGTAAATTTGTCATGCTACAGTCACGGTGCTGGGGAGCCCGTGGGTGGATGCAAGCGCAACAGAACCAGACCGAGCCTGAGACTGAGACTGGGGAAACCGAACCCGTCGTCCACTGTGAAGGGCGGGTGAAGTGGTTTGACCCCGCCAAGGGATATGGCTTCGTCGTTCCGGACGGCGGCGCCGGCGGCGGCGGCGTGAAGCGCGACGTTCTGCTCCACATTTCGGTCATGCGGAAATTCGGCCGCGACAGCGCGCCGGAAGGCGCTCGCATCGTCTGCTCGGTCGCGCAGCGGGACCGCGGCTATCAGGTCCACGAAGTGCTGGAGCTTTCGGCCAACGAGAACGACGCCGCCCCGGAGGAGGGCGGGCCGATGGAGGTCGTTCTGGTGAAATGGTTCAACCGCACCAAGGGCTATGGCTTTGTCCAGCTCCGCGACAATCCGGAGGACATCTTCATTCACATGGTTGTCGTCCGTAAGGCCGGGATCGAGGATCTCCAGCCCGGCCAGGTGCTGATGGCGTCCGTCGGCAAGGGTACGAAAGGCCGCCATATCGTGTCCGCCCGGCTGCCCGACGCCAGCTGAGGCCCGCTGAAAGCCGACCGCGTCAGGCCCTTGGCTTGATCCCTCCGGCGTTCTAGACCGAACCTCATGAAACACCTGCTTTCCATCGCGGCTTTCGTCGGCGTCCTCGCTTTCTCGGCTTGCGCCCATGCCCAGCTTCCGCCGAACCCTGTGGGGGCCACCGATCCGCTGAACATCGTCAGCGCCGGCAAGACTCACGCCTTCAAGGTCGAACTCGCGGATACGCCGCAGGAGACCGAGCTCGGCCTTATGAACCGCGCCACGATGGCGAAAGATCACGGCATGATCTTCGAATTCCGCCCGGCGCGGGATGTGTCGATGTGGATGAAGAACACGCTCATACCGCTCGACATGCTGTTCATCGACGACAAGGGCACAGTGCTGGCGATCGCTGAAAACGCACGTCCGGGCAGCCTGCGCCTCGTCGGCCCCGGCTTCCCTGTTTCCAGCGTGCTCGAGCTCAACGCCGGGGTCGTGCAGGAGCTGGGCATCAAGACCGGCGACAAGGTCCAGCACAAGCTGTTCAAGAACCTCAATGGCGGCTGACCCGCCGCCAGAAACGCCGTCCGTAGCGCCGTCAAGAATCCCGGCTGGATTCGTCCACGTCCTGCGTGCGCCTTTCGTCAACCACGTCGGGCCGCTTCTCCAGGCCGTCGACAACCCCGTCGGCGCGATGCTGCTAGGCCTCCGGGTCGAGAAGGTCCACTGCAACACGATGGGCTTCATGCACGGCGGCATGATCGCCACCGTCTGCGACAGCGCCATGGCGCGCTCGCTTTACTCCAAGCTCCAGCGCCGCACCGTCACGCTCCGCATGGCGCTCGAATACTTCGATCCGATCCAGCAGGGTGACTGGATGGAAGCGCACGCCAGGCTTGTCAGCAGCGATCAGGAGGTCGCCCACACCGAGTGCGAAGTGCGCATCGGCGAAAGCCTCCGCGCACGCGGCACCGCGGTGTTCAGGCTGCTGCGAAAAATCTAGGACGCCTTCTTGAACGCCGTCATCTGGTCACGCATCGCTTTCTGGAAAGCGGGCCGCGTCATGCAGCGTGTCTTGTAGGCCTTCAGCGTCAGGTAGGCGTCCAGGATGTCGGTGTGGTCGAGGATGCGCAGGACATCCGCCATCATCAGGTCGCCGACGGTAAAGCGGCCTTCGAGATAGTCCTTGTCCCCCAGGGCGCCGGCGAGCTGCGCCAGGCGGGTCCTGGTGAGGGCTTCGATCTGCGGCCGGTGTTCCTTGGTCCAGGCTTCCTTGGCATGGAAGAAGTCCATGCTGGCGAGCTGCTGCACCCACGTTTCGACGGAGTTCAGCGCCGAGAATGTCCACGCAATCGCCCGCTCACGACCGATGCGGTCCTTCGGCATCAGCACTTCGCTCTTCTCGGCAATGTAAAGCGCTATGGCGCCGCTTTCGTGGAGCACGAGCCCGTCTTCCTCGATCGCCGGACACTGGCCGAAAGGCTGGCGCGCAAGGTGTTCGGGGGATTGCTGCTCCGGCCCCAGCGAGATCTTGCGCACCTGATACGGCAGGCCCGCTTCCTCCAGCGCCCACCGCACGCGCAGGGCGCGCATCAGCGGCGCGGCGAAGTCGGGGACCCATTCGTAGGTGGTCAGCGTGATCATATGCGCTCCTCTCCGGTCACGCGTTCTGCGTAGGCCTGCTCTTTGTTGAACAATGAATTCCATCCGCCGATATGGCTGTCGCGCGATGCAACCGACGTGAACGGCGTCTGGTGGAAAGTCTGTATCGTCTTGTTGTTCTTCTCGGCGAACGACACCGTCACCAGGGTCTCCACCGTGTCGCCGGAATCCTCGTCCCAGGCGAAGGTGAAGACGATGCGCTTGTTCTTTTCGATCTCACGGTACTCGCCGTGCATCCGGCTCACGCCAAACTGCTTGCTCGCCATCGCGGCGCGCCATTTGCCGCTTGGCCGGAAATCCATCTCCAGCTCCGTCGCCCTGAATTCCTCCGGCCCCCACCATCGGATCATGTGGTCGCGGCTCTCCCAGATCCGGAACACCAGCTCCACCGGTGCATCGAACGTGCGCTGGATCAGCAGCTCGTCGTCACGGATCACGCGATCCGGATTCATGTCAGCGGGCATGGGATGCTCCTTTCGGCGATGCGCTGCGGCGCTGCTTCACAGCCCGAGAGTCATGCTCAAGCGAACGGTAGCGTTTGGATGAGTTGAAGTCCGCCGGGCTTAGCTGGCGGCCGCTTGCGACGTCGGTGTCGGCTCGCGAACGCTGGAGGTCTCGCCCGCGCGAAGCCGCCAGATCAGGCGCGCCGCGAACGCGATAAGCACTGCGGACGACAGCGGGATGTGCAACAGGCCAAGCGGCATCGTCGCAATCGGCAGCAGCCACACCGCAATGTTCAAGCGATGGTCGAGCAAGGTTTGGTCGGCGCGCGACCAGAGCAGCGCGATCACCCAGCCGAACACCACCATGTCGTAGTTGAACGCGTAGGGCGTCACCAGGAATGTTGCGGTGACCAGCAGGGCGTTCGACAGCGCCTGGTCCCTGCGCTTCCTGTATGTCCAGATCACCGCAGCCGCGGCCGCGACGGAGACCAGCATCTGCACCGCCCAGCAGATCTCGAGCGGCAGTCCGACCACGCGCATGTTCTGGAATGGGGTCGGCATCATCGGCGCCATCAGCCCGCCGCCCGTTTCCAGGATCGATTTCTGCACCGGCATGGCGACTTTGAAATAGTCGGTCCAGATATCCGCGCCGTAGATCGCGGCCGTCGCTGCGACGAGCGCCACGGCTGTTGCCGCCGCCGCTGCGACAACGCGCCACCGTCCTGTCATCACCAGCATCAGCGGAAGCAGCAGGCCAAGTTGCGGTTTGATCGTCAGCAGCCCGAACAGGATGCCAGCGAAGATCGGCCGCCGGTCCATCAACGAAAGACCGCCGATGATCAGCGCCGCCGTGAACAGTCCATTCTGACCAGCAAAGACGTTGAGCGCCACGGCGGGCGCAAGGCAGATGAACGCGATCTGCTCCAGCTTCACGACCAGCTTCCGCACGCTCAGATACAGCGCCAGCAGTCCGGCGCCCGTCCAAAGCGCGAGGCCGACGAAGTAAGGCGTCAGACCGAAGACCCACGTGAACAGCAGCAGGTGAGGCGGATAGGACCAGTTGTGTATCGGGTAGCCTGGATGCCCGAACCGCTCGCGCAGCGCGTCGTTGTAGACCAGCAGGTCGAACCACGCCGCGGGATCGCCCTGCAGCGCCTTGTGTCCGCCCATCCAGGTATTCACGAAGTCCCGGCCGACCAAATAGCCGAGCGGGTCGTAGGGCAGGTCGACATAGACCAGGAAATAAGCCCCCACGAACACGGCCGTGAACACGCAGGCCGCCGCCGCGAACTTGGAATAAAACTGGTCCAAGCGATGCCCTGTCCCGTCGTCGACTATCTCCAAAAGATAGCATTGGGCGCCTGAACATGTGCTTAAGGTCGGCGGGGCTTGGTGATCTGGTGGAGATACGCGTCCATCCGGTCGAAGCTCCCTTCCCAGAATGTGCGGTACTTCCCGATCCAGGCGTCCACCGCCTTGAGCGGCCCGGCCTCCAGCCTGCACGGTCGCCACTGCGCCTCGCGTCCGCGCGAGATCAGCCCGGCGCCCTCCAGGACCTTCAGGTGTCGCGAAATGGCGGGCAGGGAGATGTCGAACGGCGCGGCGATCTCGTTGACCGTCGCACCCCCCTGGCTGAGGCGCGCCAGTATGGCGCGCCGCGTCGGGTCGGCGAGCGCCGAAAGCGTCAGGCTGAGCGGGTCGGGTGCGGTTTGCATATTTAGCAGTCTTGTTAATTAACAAGATCGCTAAATAAGCCTGGAGCAGGTCCTCGTCAACAGGGGATTCCGCATCGAAAGACGGCCGCGGCCTGATTACTTCCTATGCAGGCCTTTTGGGGTATAAGCCCCGCGGATCGGAGTGTGGCGCAGTCTGGTAGCGCATCTGCTTTGGGAGCAGAGGGTCGTTGGTTCGAATCCAGCCACTCCGACCATTTGCTGCCGACCTTTTTCTGATTGATGTCCGGGTAGCGTAGATGGCCGATCGCCCCGTGATCCTTCTGGCGGCGCATGGCGAGCGCGGCGGCGCCTCGAAGAACGAACGGCTCGCCCAGATCACCGACGCGATTGGAAAATCGATCCCCGAGGCGGACGTCGGCTCGGTGCTCGTCAATGTCGAAGGCGTGGTGCAGCGCACGCTCGCGGCCTGCGGCGAGCGGCCGGTGCTGTGCCTGCCGCTGCTCTTCTCCGACGGCTATTTCTACGAGCAGCGCCTGCGCCCGTTTTTCGGCGGCAGGTCGCATAGGCTTGCTGCGCCCCTCGCGCTGTGGCGCAGCTTTGCGCCTTTCCTTGCTGACAATCTCGCCCTGCGTCTCATCTCCCAGAGCGTCGATCCGCGCGTCGTGCTGGTCGCCCACGGATCGAAGAAGCCGGGCCGCTCCGCCGAATGCGCCCGCAAGGTCGCCGCCGCCATGCAGGCGCGCTATGGCCGCATCGAAGTCGGCTTCCTCGAAGAGGCGCCTTTCGCAACGGATGTGATCGCGCGCTCCGAGCCGCCTTACTCCTGCATCGGTCTCTTCCTCGGCGAGGGCCTGCACGGCGGCGAGGATTTCGACGTCTTGGTCTCCAGCGCGAAGACGCCTCCTGTAGCCGCGTTCACGGCGGGCGAATTGCCAGGCCTTTCCGGCCTCATCGCCGACGAGGCGCGCGAGCGGCTGGCGGATCAGCTCCGTTCGTAGCGGAACACGCTGTCAGTCAGCTTGATCGCCGGAAAGGCGTCCTTCTCGGCCCAGTAGTCCTGCGAATGCTGCCATTCCGGCTTGTCGCCGCGCTTGGGCAGCAGGCGCATGCCGCGCATCAGATAGCCGGGATTGAAGTTCTCCGGATCGATCCACGAGGACAGCCGCATGTTCTGGTCCTCGGGCGGCACGGCGACGGTCACCTTCGTCGCGCCGATGTCCTCCATGTGCTTCAGCAGAGCGCACACGAAATCGGCGACAAGATCCGCACGCAGCGTCCAGCTCGCTCGGAAATAGCCGAACACCCACACCAGGTTGGGCACGCCAGTGAACATCATGCCGCGATAGGTTACGGTCTCGGAGAACGCCAGCGGCTCGCCGTCGATGCTGAAGGCGATATCGCCCAGCACGTTGAGGCTGAAGCCTGTCGCCGTCACGACGATGTCGGCTTCCAGCACCATGCCCGACTTCAGCTGGATGCCCTTGGCGGTAAAGCGCTCGATCTCGTCTGTCACCACCGAGGCCTTGCCCGACGCGATTCCCTTGAACAGGTCGCCGTCCGGCACGAAGGCGATGCGCTGACGCCACGGGCGATAGCGCGGCGTGAAATGCGTATCGATGTCATAGTCCGGGCCGAGATAGGCGCGGACGCCCGCCAGCAACTCGTTCTTCACCGCCTCCGGCTCCTCGACCGACCGGCGCGTGAACTCCGCCTGGTCGTAGAGGATCTTCCGCCGCACGATCTCGTGGATCCACGTCTCGTCGATCTGCAACCGCCGCAGCGTGTCTGCGAGATCGTTCTGATTGCGCGCCGGAATGAAATAGGTAGGCGAGCGCTGCAGCAACGTCACGTGCGCGCAGTCCCCAGCTATCGCCGGGACCAGCGTCGCCGCCGTCGCGCCGGATCCGATGACGATCACGCGCTTGCCAGCATAGTCGAGATCATCCGGCCAGGTCTGCGGGTGGACGATCTGTCCCTTGAACTCGGCCATGCCGGGCCATTCAGGCGTGTAGCCCTCCGAATGCCGGTAATAGCCCTGGCACATCCAGAGGAAGTTGGTCGTGAACCGGCTGGCTTCGCCGGCGCCGGCATGCACGGTCTCCAGCGTCCAGAAATTGTCTTCATTCGACCAGTTGGCGCTGACGATCTTGTGGCGATAGCGGATATGCCTCGCCAGATCGTTCTCCTCGATCACCTCGCCCATGTAGGACAGGATTTCCGCCGCGCTCGCGATCGGCGGGCCGACCCATGGCTTGAAGCGATAGCCGAACGTGTAGAGGTCGCTGTCTGACCGGATGCCGGGATAGCGGTGCGTCACCCACGTCCCGCCGAACGTCTCCAGAGCCTCCAGCACCACGAAGCTGGTTCCCGGGCGCTGTTTCGTCAGGTGATAGGCCGCGCCGACGCCGGATATTCCCGCGCCGACCACCACGACGTCGAAATGCTCGGCAGCCTTCATTGTCTTGTCTTGCCTGTTCATGCGTTCACTCAAGCTCGCGCCCATCTCTGCCGCAAGCGTGGCCGCGAGCGTTTATGCATACCAACATGCGCGGACCGCCGGTTCGGAGCCGTTTCAACCACCGCGCGCCCGGCTAGAGCCCGGCTAGAGCCCGGCTAGAGCCCGGCTAGAGCCCGACTAGAGCATTGTGCGGGTCGGGCTGATCCCGTTGGGCTCCACGCTCACGACGGGAGAGCCGCAGTTGTTACAGCGCAAGACCGAGTTCGACGGATTGTACCGGTTCACGGCAAGGCCAATGAAGCCGACAGTCGCGAAGCTCCAGTCGAGCTGCCCGTGGGTGGAGATCGACAATACGCCTTTCTGGCCGCAATTCCGGCAGTCCAGGGTGTAATTCTTGTCGGCGGCCTTCATGTATCTCCGCCTCAGCGAGCATTGAAGGCTGCAGCCGCGATCTGGATTTGAGTTTGATCTGGGTCAACGCCGGGAGCAGGCCCAAGTGCGGTGGTGAGCGACTCAGGGACCCGGCTGAATCAACTTGCGTAAGCCCGGAACCTTTGTCCGCTAGGCGCGTACTTGGTTGTTGGCGCCCTGTGCGCCGACCCCCGACCCACGCATCCTTACTCAATCTCGTGGCCCGTCACCTGGGCCGCGCGCGAGGCAAGCCATTGCATGACCTACAACGCGCTTCAGTCGGCCCAGGAACGCGCCGACCGAAACAGGCAGAAAGCCCTCGGAAAGGCCCTGACGCGCCTGTACTCGAAAGTGTCCGTCGAGCGGATCCCCGAAAATCTCTTGCTGCTGCTCGCGGAGGCGGACAAAGGGCGGCTGCCGCGCCCGAAACCGGACTAGGGGAGCGTTCGGAAGCCGACGATCCGGGCTTCAAGGCCAAGCTTGTCCTTCTGATACCGCACCTTCGCGCCTTCTCGCGCAGCCTTGCGCCGCGGGCGGATGCCGACGATCTCGCCCAGGAAGCCTTGATGCGGGCCTGGCGGTCGCGCGCCAGTTACGAGCCGGGCACCAACATGAAGGCATGGGCCTTCACCATCCTGCGCAACCAGTTCATCTCGGGTAGACGCCGCGCATGGCGCACCCAACCGCTCGATTCAGCGGTTGCAGAAAACACGCTGGTCGCCAACGACGATCCATCGGCCGGCGAGGATCTGCTCGACGTCAGGAACGCGATGCAGCTCCTGCCGCACGACCAGAAGGAAGCGCTGATCCTCGCGGGCCCGGCAGGGCTTACCTACGAAGAGACGGCAAGGATCTGCGGCTGCGCCATCGGAACGGTCAAGAGCCGGGTCAGTCGCGCCCGCGCAACCCTCGCGGCGATCCTCGAGGAAAGATCCACCGGCCGCCGCGAACGGACGAACGTCTCCGCGACCGGCGTGTTCGACGAGATCATGGCTGACGCCGCCAGCGTTCAGCGGCGCCTGGCGATGAAGGCATAGGACGGGCGGTCAACCTCGTTGAGCAGGAAGGGCCTCGAGAATATCGCCGTTCTCGTGCTCAGGCGGTTGCTCACATTCACTCCCCTGTCTGAGATGTTTTTTCGGCCTTGAATGAGCTGGACGTCAGCACGCCCGGCGGCATCGGCGAGATAAGACGGCACACGACGCCGTCTTTCCGGAAGTCCAGATCGACCTTGCCGCCAAACGCTGCGCCCAGGCTGCGGGTGATGAGCATTGATCCGAACCCCTGCCGCGCCGGCGCCGCAACCGCAGGTCCCTCGTGCTCGCGCCAGACGAGCTCCAGCTGCCCGTTGGCGCCGGTCCAGGTCAGTTCGATCCAGCCGCCATCGAGCGACAGCGCGCCATACTTGGCGGCGTTTGTTGCAAGCTCATGAAGCGCCAGCGTCAGCGCGTGTGCGCGGCGGCCATCGAGCGCGATTGGCGGACCCGATATCGCGGCCCTATCTCCATCCGAGCAATGCGGCGACAGCGCTTCGCGCACGACATCCGCCATTATTGCAGGACGGGTTTCGGAATCGATGAGAAGTTTCTGGGCGGCGGCGAGAGCGTGCAGCCGGGCGCTGAAATCCTCTATGCTGAGCGGATCGGCGTCCTTGAACGTGTGCCGCGCCACCGCCTGCACCACCGTCAGCAGATTGCCTATGCGATGCCGCAGCTCCTGCGTGACCAGGTCGCGCCGTACGCTATCGCCTTCCGACCGGGCGAGGGCCGTCCGCAGCAGCGCGTTGTCCGCCTCCAGATCGACCAGGAGTTCGGGCGGGTGATAGCGCTTCCCGCTCCGCCCGTCGGGCGGTAGCGGGACCGGTTGCTGCCGATACATCAGTTGTTTTGCCTGGGATCGGGCCTGTGCGAGAGCTGGAATGCGCGCCCTCAACGATCCGACGCCCGGGCGGTAGCATGAAATGCATGGACGGCCTAATTGGCGCAAATCGTCGCCGGACGGCGCAGCGCCGGCATGTTGACGCAAATCAAGGCTCGTTTCTGCTGTCTCGGTGTTACTGTTGGCGTCAGATTCATGTGCCGCGCAGCCAGGGGAGAGGCCAATGACTATGATCTCGCACATCAGCCGTTCGCCACATTCATTGCGCGGACTGCTTCTAGCGCTCCCGATCGCATTCGGCGCCTGCACGCCCGCCGCCGCTCCGGGCGACGCTGCGAGCGCACCGGAAGCATCCAGCCAGCCTGCCGTGGCCGCGGTCGCAGCGCAGGACGATGCCGCCGTCTATCGCGGCTCGGCGGTGGCGAAACAGGTATGCGCCCAGTGCCACGATATCGGGGCTGGCTCCGGCCCGGCGATCTACGCAGGCGCGCCAACCTTCATTTCCGTGATCGAAAAGGCTGACACGACAAGCGAAGGACTGGCCCAATGGCTGAAGTCCTCGCACCCGTCGATGCCGCACTACATGTTCAACGACGCCGAGGTCGGCGACCTCGTCGCCTACATGATGAGCCTGCGGAAGGCCAAGTGAAACCAGGGCGCACGGGCAGTTGAATCTTCACGGATTTGAGGGCACATAGCCCCCGCCTGAAGGAGTCGCGCCTATGACGGCCAGGATCTACCGCCCCGCCCCGAACGCCATGCAGTCCGGCAAGGCCAAGAGCGAACAATGGCTGCTCGAGTTCGAGAGCGAGACCCCGCGCACCGTCGATCCGCTGATGGGCTGGATCAGCAATGCCGACACCAATTCGCAGCTGCGGATGTATTTCGAGACCCGCGAAGAAGCGATCGAGTTCGCCAAGCGCCAGAACATCCCCTTCCAGGTCATCGACAGACGCGAACCCAGACGCGTCATCAAGGCCTACGCCGACAACTTCGCCGCCGGCCGCAAACGCCCCTGGACGCATTAGGCCGTCAGCACAGGCGCTTTTCTGCCCCTGCGAAGCGGGGGAAGTGGCCCGAAGGGCCGAAGGGGGCGAGTCCCAAGGGGATAGCCTGCTCTCTGGCTTCCCCTCCTGAACCCCTTTAATACGCGTTCGCTGCGTTTGATCCCGTAGCTCAACTGGATAGAGCACCCGCCTTCTAAGCGGGCGGTTGCAGGTTCAAGTCCTGCCGGGATCGCCAACGGCCCAAAGCATTCTGGGGTTTGGTGGGCCGATACCTGCCGTTCGCCCTGCTCAACGCGAAGGACCGTACATCGCCTCATTGCGGACATTGACCTCAGTCCGGCGCCCGCAGGTCGAGCTTATCGTCCGGGGGATACCAAAGGTTCGGCCCGCCATTTGATCGAAGATCGGATGCTGGTCCGCACCAATCCCAAGACGTTGCGCGGGCAAGGTAGCCTTCCACGGCCATTTCGTCGCCGAATTCTGTGCCGTCATCTCTCGTGAGCGATGCGATCAGATGTCCGCTTTGATCGCGACCCTGTGGGTCGGTGATGCCAGCGGCAGGTCGGCGGCATCGCCCTGCGTCGCGGACTCGCGGCCATCTGCGAACCGAACTTGTTGACCCAGCACCGGACTGTCTCGCGGCTGACCTCAAGCCGCGTTGAGCGAGCATCTCTTCGACATCGCGAATGCTGAGCGTGAACCTGAAGTAGAGCCACACCGCCAGACGGATGACCTCAGTCGGAAACCTGTGCCGCTTGAAGGAAATCGGCCGCATACTCCCCACCTTCGCCTGCTCTGGCGAGCCTGGCAGATACTGGTTAGCGTTAGCCTGTCAGCACCCCCGAGGCTGTCTGCGCAGCGCCAAACCACCTGGCACTCGTGGCCCCTCCCGGGCAATCCTCATAAAGCTCACCCCCGACGATGCTTGGCATAGGTGGAACCGTTCAAAGGCTGCACATGGCCGACTATCGGTGGAGCCGCGCCCCACGCCCGCGAAAATGCCTCCACTGATGACGGGCGCGAGAACAGATATCCTTGGACATAATCGCAACCCATGGCCGCCAGCAGGATGCGGACTGGCTCGTTCTCCACGCCCTCCGCGACCACAGTCATTCCAAGCGCGTGTGCGAGATCGATGGTGGACTTGAGAATGAGTTGGTGGCGCGGGCTTGTCGGGCTGTCGCAAACGAGCGATTTGTCGATCTTGAGTTCGTCAGCCTCAAGCTGCTTGAGATAAGACAACGAAGAAAGCCCGGAGCCGTAGTCATCTACGGAAACGCCAATGCCGGCCGCTTTCAGAGCGGCGATCGAGGCGATCGCCGCGACTGGATCGGCAATGATTGAGGTCTCGGTGACTTCGACACAAATCCTTGCCGCGCTCTGGCGCACGACCTCGATTACGTAGGGGAAAAATTCCGGATCAGAAATCGATCGACCCGAGGCGTTGATCGAAATGGGGATATCGATGCCTGCCGCCTGCAGTTGGGCTTGATCGGCAATCGCCTGGCGGAGAGTCCAGCGCGTCAGCGCGTCGATTGCGCCGGTCTCTTCCGCAGTCCGAATGAACAGGTCCGGCGAAATGTCTCCATGAACGGGATGATGCCAGCGTAACAAGGCCTCGGCGCCGACGACCCGGCCTTCGCGGATCTCGACCTTGGCTTGATAAACAATCGAAAACTGTCCGGCCGCGAGCCCCTTGTGGACGTCCGAAGCAAGCGCCAGCTGCAAACCCGGATCTATCGTTTCCTTCGCGTCGTATGTTACGAATCGGCGGTTCTGGATGCGAGCCTGGTCGATGGCGATCGTGGCCTGTTCAAGCATTTTTTCCGGAGTGATTGCACCCGCCTCGTCGAGGGCGATGCCGACGCGCACCTGGGTTTCGATTTCCTTGCCATCGAATTCGGCTGTCGTGTCCAGGGATTCAAGCAAGGCGGCGCACGACGCACGCCCCCGGTCCAGATCCGCCGCAAGGAGAACAACTCCCAGGGTAGAAGTGGAGATGTGAAACACCTGCGCCTGGCCGGACCAAATTCCGATGCGCCGCGCCAGGCTCTGCACCACCTTGTTTGCGTCCGAATAGCCGATCGCCCCTCGCAGAACCGGAAAGCGCTCGATGCCGATTACCATCGCAATGACAGCTTTGCCCGAAGAGCGTTGCGCGGCGATCTGGCGCGCAATGTGTTCGATCAGGGATCTGCGATTGGGAAGCTGCGTCTCGGGGTCGTGCAACGCGACGAAGGACAGGTGTGCTTCCCGCTGGCGGATCAGCTCGTCGGCCCGGCGGGTCAGTTCACGCCAAACACTCATGATGAGGGAAAGCGTCTGAGCCAGCAGGACAAGCCCCAGGCTGGCGCTGACAGGCGCCACCGCCTGCAAGGCAGAGGGGACAAGCAGAACCGCAGACAGAATCGCGCCCTGCCAGACGAACATGCGGCGCAGATCCAGCGGTCCGCGCTTTGGCCATGAGACAAGGAGCGCCAGAACTGCAAGACTGATTACAATGAGATTACTGGGAGTAAGAAGCGCGCGCGCCTGCAGCAGGCTTTCATAGGCCAGTGCATGCACATAGACGCCAGGGGTTGAAGGCTGCACAGGCGTTGTGAACCTGTCGCCAAGTTCGAGCGCCGTTGCGCCGATCAGGATTGTCTTTCCGCGCACGCGTGCGGGATCAAAGTCACCAGTATAGATGTCCTCAAAGCTTATGCGGTCGATCCGGCTGGCGCGTATGCCGAAGTCGATGAAGAACGGCTCGGTTTTTCCGTATGGCGCGCCGGCAAGCACCGAAGCCATCGAAGCGCGGTAATATGAAGGATGCTGAAATCCTCGCCAGTAGCGCCGCACGCTGCCATCGGGATCGAGTTCGACATTGACTCCCGCTAGAACGGCATCGCGCGAAATCGCGGCGAGCGGGACGGTTTCCTCCCCCGACCCAAGCTGGAGGAACGTCGGCAGCACGATCGATCCAGGATAGGCGCTGACGGACGCCTGCAGCGCCGTGTCGTCATCACCGCTTGAACGCGCACTGAAGTCGACGTCGAAACCCACGAGACTGGCGCCGGCTCCGAGCAGATGGCTGATCGCGGTCGCGAAGCGCTCACGCGGCCACGGCCACTCGCCCGCCGCCCTCAGGCTTGGCGCGTCGATTTCCACAACCACGATCCTGGCTGTCGGATCTCGCTGAATAAGCTGCGCACGCAGCGCCAGGAGCCCATTGTCGAGCGGCGCGAGGGCTCCAAGAAGCTGAACGCAGGCCAGCAGCGCACAGGCGCCAATCAACAGGCCATGCGCCCGGACGAGCGACATGGCTGCCCCGGCCTTGGGCTGTTTTCCGACAAACCGGGGAAGCCAGGAGATCCTGCGCCGATGCGGCATGCTCGCGTTTCACTTGTCGCGGCTGGGATGATTCCGCTTTTTCGTCGCGTCGCGGAACACCGCTTTGCCCAAGCGAGCGGCCACGAAGAATGCAACCCCGCCAAGGAACGCTGCCAGGACATAACCAAGGTAGTCGAATTCGTTCTTCGCCCCGGATCCGGACCGGTTGGACGCGGCGCTCTCTCGGAATGGCGATGCCGCAGAGCCGCCTTGCGCATCCGGGTATCCCGTCGAGGTCAGCGGCGCCGCGCCAGTTGTCCCGCCCGGCGAGGATATCGCGGGGACTTTTGCCGCGTCTCGTTGCGGGAAGGGGCCGATCACCTTCTTCGGAGCGACCTCCTCGATGCGCACGGCCTGTCCGGTCTGGACATCCTTCGCCTCGTCGCTCCGTTTTGCCCGCACGTCGACCGTACCCTCTTCGACGGCGACGGTCGTGCCGTCCACTCCAACGGAGACCGTGAAGCTCGTACCTTTCACGATCGCCGCGAGGAGCGGTGTATCGACGCGGAAATGTGGAGCCTTCCTATGATCCACCTTGAAGAAGATGGAGCCAAGATCCTGCAACACGCCGCTGGTCGCCTTGGGCGTCTTCTCTGGAATGATCAGGCGGCTGTTGGCTGACATCACCAGAAGCTGAAGACCATTGTCGATCGTGGCGGTGCTGTCAGCACCCGTTGTCACGATCGCTCCCGCGCCGATGACTTCATTGATCTGCGCTGCGCGCGGCGCTTGTCCGGCAAGGCTCAGTTGTACAAGGCCTTGGCGCGCCGTAAGACGCCACGGATTCTCCTGCGCGAATGCTGGATTCCCGCTGCCCGTCAGGAAGACCACAAGAATGATTATCGCTGCGGCGATGTTTCTTGGCATTGGCTTGCCTGCAAGCTTCTAGAAAAGAAGAGTTATCGATCGCTCCAAGTGTTCTGTATGCCGGTTAAGCAACTCGTAATTTGCGCGGTGACTTTGGGTCATTCGGCTTTCAATCGACGCTAAGCCACCAAGAACGAGCAGAATGGCCTCCGACCAGGCCGAGGCACAGGGTCGCGAGGCCATTTTCAGTCCGGGCTCACCGTCCGCTTCGGCCCCTCTCCGGCCATATTTGGCCTCGCGAGTGAATGGCCGGGTCAATCCAATTTCGGTCTTAGCCGTCTGTCGCCCCTTTGCCCGCGAACGTGCCGCCATGCGCCGTCCCCGGCGCGAGCGACTTGGTGATCCGGAACGCTATCCACCCGCCGTGCACCCTGTTGCCCCGACTCCGGGAACGTGCGCCTATCATGTGCATTCACGAAAACCGGCCGCAAAACAAAACACGACGAAGCAGCAATTCGCAGGGTTGCTGACTCGTGTCGGAGCCGGCGGCGCAAGCCGCCGGCTTCTGTCGCCAGCGTCTGTCCGTTGTGTAACCAAATGCCGTCTCGCGCGTTTACCAGATGACGGCCCTGCGTGTTCCGCGAAGGTCAAGTTCGAGGGCGCTTCGCCGCCTCTTTGTTCAGGCCATCAGGCGCAAGGAGACACCCATGGCGGACAGACAATACCCATCGCTGAAATCCGATCACCCGCAGCCGGGCCAGCCGCCTGGCGACAGAATGCGCGCCGACTACAACCCGTTCAGCGTCCAAAACGACAACGCCGCCGAAAGCGGCAAAGCCAATTACGGGCAAGGCTATACGCCCGCCAGCTACGACCCCGCCATCCACGGCGAGTTCAATTCCCACAAGCCGAACTGGACCGACAGCTTTCCGCACTCCTTCACCGGCTGGGGTCCGCAGACGCCGGACTACGGGCACGACCATCCCGAGGGCAAGTTCCAGGCAAGCCTGCACTTCGACGATGATTACCTGCTGTGGCGCGCCGAACAGATCCGGAAGTTGGACGAGGACTACATCGCCTGGCGCAACGAGCGGCATGCGAGGTTCAACGAAGACTTCAACGCCTGGCGCAGCAGACACTCCGCAGTCGGCGCGCCAGCCGCCGACACGTCCAAGCCGAAAAGCTGATCAGGACCCGTGGAACGGCGCCAGACCCCGGCGCTGGACGGGAACGTTCCCATCCGGGACGTTCCCGGTTTTCGCTTCTGGCCCGTTTTTCTTTTTGGTCCGGAGGCGCCGTTCATGGAGGCGATCGCGATGCCGTGCGAAGACTGCCAGCTCGTGCGCAAGGGCGCCCGCAAACATGTGTATGTGAAGGGTGGCGTGGCGCCGCCTCTCCGCTGACAATGTGAATGCCGCGCTGCGTCAGCGCTCCGCCGGGGCTCGGGACGCCAGTCCAATTGTGGCAGGCGCGCTGCAGGAAGTTGTGAAAGGCCAGGAGGTGAAGCGCGGCGCCGCTCTCAAGCAGTCGATCAGGGAGCGCCAGCCTCGGTGCGAATGCGCCAGCCGTGGCCCATCCGGCCTATGTGCGCTCTTTGGTTCATGAGGCATTTACAGGCGAGGCGTTCGATCCCGGGCCGCCGGTCACGGCCCTAAAAGGGCAGGATTAGCCCGCGGCGAAACCGCGCTGCTGCGCTTGCTCAAACGCGAGGCGCAAAACTGATGTCCCTGCACGGTCAAGGCGCAAGCTGTGTGTCACATACATCACGTCGGGCGATGTACAGCCCCCGGTTCGTTCAATTGGTGATGAAGGGTGGAGCCAAAGGCCGGATTCTTCTATTATTCTGATTCATGCGTCGGGGTAGTTTGAGAGCAGTCGCCCTCTTCAATTCGTCGCGCTGGCGCCGACATTTGAGGAGAGGGTTCCTCATCGCACCACCGGGGTAGCGTCGCCGCACCCTCTACGTGGCGGACGCGCTTCCCCGAACGGGTGCAGCCTGCGAGGAGCCGCGGAGGCTTGACAGCGAAGCCGACGCGGGCGGGCCTCTCACGTGCCTCTTGCTGCAGGGAGCTACGATGTCGCGCGATCTTTTCGACAGCTACACTAAGGCCTTCGAATCCCGTCGCGAGACGGTGATGACGATCGCCGAATACCTCGAAGGCTGCCGGAAGGACCCGCTGATGTACGCGGGGCCGCACGAGCGCCTGCTGGCCGCGATCGGCGAGCCGGAGATGGTCGACACCTCCAAGGACTCGCGGCTCGGCCGGATCCACTCCAACCGCACCATCCGGGTCTATCCGCAGTTCTCCGAATTCTACGGCATGGAAGAGACGATCGAACGCATCGTCGCCTTCTTCCGCCAGGGCGCGCAGGGCCTCGAAGAGAGAAAGCAGATCCTCTACCTGCTGGGCCCCGTCGGCGGCGGCAAGTCGTCGCTGGCCGAGCGCATCAAGGCGCTGATGGAAGACCAGTACATCTACGTCCTCAAAGCCGGCGCCGATCTCTCGCCCGTCTTCGAAAGCCCGCTTGCCCTGTTCGATCCGGAGACGCAGGCGGCCCAGCTGCTGAAGGACTACAACATCCCGCGCCGGCGCCTCACCGGCCTGATGAGCCCGTGGGCGCTGAAACGCCTCGACGAGTTCGGCGGCGACATCACCAAGTTCCGCGTGGCCAAGGTGAAGCCCTCGCGCCTTCGCCAGGTCGGCATCGCCAAGACCGAGCCGGGCGATGAAAACAACCAGGACGTCTCCTCGCTGGTCGGCAAGGTCGACATCCGCAAGCTGGAGCTGCACTCCCAGTCGGACCCTGACAGCTACTCCTATTCGGGCGGCCTCAACCGCGCCAACCAGGGCGTTCTCGAATTCGTCGAGATGTTCAAGGCGCCGATCAAGATGCTGCACCCCCTGCTGACCGCGACGCAGGAAGGCAACTACGCCGGCTCGGAAAACATCGGCTCGATCCCGTTCACCGGCATCGTCATGGCCCACTCGAACGAGGCTGAATGGCGCACGTTCAAGAACAACAAGTCGAACGAGGCCTTCATCGACCGGATCTACGTCATCAAGGTGCCTTATGTGCTGCGGGTCACCGAAGAGACCAAGATCTACGAAAAGCTGGTCCATTCCTCGGAGCTTGCCGCCGCTCCGCTGGCGCCGGGCACGCTGGAAATGATGGCCCGCTTCTCGGTTCTCTCGCGCCTCAAGCCGCACGAGAATTCGAACCTTTTCGCCAAGATGCGCGTCTATGACGGCGAGAGCCTGAAGGAGGTCGATCCCAAGGCCCGCACGCTGCAGGAGTACAAGGACGCCGCCGGCGTCGACGAGGGCATGGATGGCGTCTCCACCCGATTCGCCTTCAAGGCGCTGTCGGCGACCTTCAACCACGACACGGAAGAAGTCGCGGCCGATCCTGTGCACCTGATGTACGTGCTGGAGCAGGCGATCAAGCGCGAGCAGTTCCCGGAAGACACCGAAGGCGCCTATCTGGAATTCATCAAGGCCGAACTCGCGCCGCGCTATGCGGAGTTCATCGGCCACGAGATCCAGAAAGCATACCTCGAAAGCTACCACGACTACGGCCAGAACCTGTTCGACCGCTATGTCGACTATGCCGACGCGTGGATCGAGGACCAGGACTTCAAGGATCCCGACACCGGCCAGCTGCTCGACCGCGAACTCCTCAACCAGGAGCTCTCGAAGATCGAAAAGCCCGCCGGCATCGCCAACCCGAAGGACTTCCGCAACGAGGTCGTCAAATTCACCCTTCGTGCGCGGGCCAACAACAAGGGCCGCAATCCGTCCTGGACCAGCTACGAGAAGATCCGCGAAGTCATCGAGCGGCGCATGTTCAGCCAGGTCGAAGACCTGCTGCCGGTGATCTCCTTCGGCTCGAAGAAGGATAGCGAGAGCGAGAAGAAGCACGACGAGTTCGTGCAGCGCATGGTGGAGCGGGGATACACCGAACGGCAGGTCCGCCGCCTGGTGGAGTGGTACATGCGGGTCAAGCAGGCCAGCTAGGCACACACAAAAATGAACATCATCGACCGCCGTCGAGACCCCGGAGGAAAATCGCTGGCGAACCGCCAGCGATTCATCCGGCGCGCCCGCGCCCTGGTCCGGCGCGCGGTGCGCGAGGCTTCGGCCAAGCGCTCGATCAAGGATGTCGAGAAGGGCGGCGACATCGTCGTCCCTGCGGATGGCGTGCGCGAACCCACTCTTCGCCGCGGCGGCGTCGGCGGCAGGCGCGAATACGTGCTCCCCGGAAACAAGAAGTACGTTGAAGGCGACGCCATCGCCCGTCCCGACGAAGAGGGCGGCGGCTCCGGCGCCTCCGACGGCGGGGAGGGCGAAGACGATTTCCGTTTCGCCCTGTCCGACGAGGAATTCCTCGACCTCTTTCTCGAAGACCTCGAACTGCCCGATCTCGCCAAGCGCCAGGTGATGGGCGTCGAGGAGACCCAGCCGGTAAGGGCGGGCTATCGCTCCTCAGGCCCGCCGGCCTCGCTCTCCGTCACCCGCACCATGCGCAATTCGCTGTCGCGCCGCGTCGCCATGGGTCGCCCCAAGGTCGAGGAAATCGAAGCCATCGAGGCCGAGATCGCGAAGCTCGACGACGAAGGCGGCCATGACGGGAAAGTGGCCGCGCTCCGCGAGGAGCTCGCCCGCAAGCAGCGCAAGATGCGCCTCGTCCCCTTCATCGATCCATTCGACGTGCGCTATCGCCGCTACGACCAGGTCCCGAAGCCCGTCGCGCGCGCCGTGATGTTCTGCCTGATGGACGTCTCCGGTTCGATGGACGAGCACATGAAGGACCTCGCCAAGCGGTTCTACTCGCTGCTCTACCTGTTCCTGAAGCGGCGCTACAAACGCGTCGACGTCGTCTTCATCCGCCACACGCACGAGGCCAAGGAAGTCGACGAGGACACCTTCTTCCACAGCCGCGAGTCCGGCGGCACCGTCGTCTCCACCGCGCTGGAGGAGATGCTGCGCATCGTCCACGATCGCTATCCGGCCAACCAGTGGAACATCTACGCCGCGCAGGCTTCGGACGGCGACAACCTGCCGATGGACAACTCCAACACCATCAACCTGCTTAAGACCGGCATCCTGCCGCTGTGCCAGTACTACGCCTATCTCGAAGTCGGCCACGCCAAGGACGACAATGGCGGCGAGGCCAGCTCCCTGTGGCGCGCCTACGAGCTGGTGGCCGGCGGCGAGGAGCGGCTGGCGATGCGCAAAGTCAGCCACCGCCGCGACATCTATCCGGTGTTCCGCGACCTCTTCGAGAAGTCCGACGCCAAGGCGGGAGCAGCTTACCGATGAGCGATGCACCTGACGCTCCACGCAAGACCAAGTCCCACATCGTCGCCGCGCCCGCCGCCGCATCCACGCTGCTCTATCAGGGCCCCGACTGGAACTTCGAAACGCTGGGCCGCATCTTCGACGCCGTGCGCGAGATCGGCGAAGGCGAGATGGGCCTCGACACTTACAGAACGCAGATCGAGGTCATCACGTCCGAACAGATGCTGGACGCCTATTCCTCCGTCGGCATGCCGCTGTTCTACAAGCACTGGAGCTTCGGCAAGGACTTCGCCCGCAACGAAGCGCTCTATCGCAAGGGCTGGCAGGGCCTCGCCTACGAGATCGTCATCAACGCCGATCCATGCATCTGCTACATCATGGAGGAGAACTCCGCGACCATGCAGGCGCTGGTGCTCAGCCACGCCGCCATGGGCCACAACCATTTCTTCAAGAACAACTACGTCTTCAAGCAGTGGACCGACGCCTCGGGCATCGCCGACTATCTCTCCTTCGCCAAGAGCTACATCTCCAAGTGCGAGGAGCGTTACGGCGTCGAGGCGGTCGAGCGTCTGGTCGACGCGGCGCACGCGCTGCAGAGCCACGGCATCCACCGCTATCCCGGCAAGCGCTCGATGGATCTGCGCACGGAAGAGCTGCGCGAGCGCGAACGCCGCGCGCACGGTGAAGCTCTCTTCAACGACCTGTGGCGCACCGTGCCTCAGGGCAAGGGCAAGAAGCCCATGACGAAGAAGAAGTCGGACGAGGAGCGCCGCAAGGCCATCCTGAAGCTGCCGGAAGAGAACATCCTCTACTTCCTCGAGAAGACCGCGCCGCGCCTGCAGGGTTGGCAGCGCGAAATCCTGCGCATCATCCGGCTTATCGCTCAGTATTTTTACCCCCAGCGTCAGACCAAGATGATGAACGAAGGCTGCGCCTGCTTCGTCCATCACCGCACGATGACGCGGCTTCACGAGAAGGGCCTGATCGACGACGGCGCCTTCCTCGAATTCCTCCACTCGCACACCAGCGTCGTGATGCAGCCGGATTTCGACGACAAGCGTTTCTCCGGCATCAACCCCTACGCGCTCGGCTTCGCGATGATGCAGGACATCGAGCGCATCGCGCTGACGCCGACCGACGAGGACCGGCTGTGGTTCTCCGACATCGCCGGCAATGGCGATCCCTACAACACGCTGAAGGAAGTCTGGGCCAACTTCCGGGACGAGAGCGTCATTTCCCAGTACCTATCCCCCCATGTCATCCGCAAGATGGGCCTGTTCCAGCTCGTCGACGACAGCGACGAGGACGAGATGGAAGTCGCCGCCATCCATGACGAGCGCGGCTACCGCAATGTCCGCCGCGCCCTCGCGCGCCAGTACGACGTCGCCCGCCGCGACGCCGACATCCAGATCGTCGACGTCGATCTCACCGGCGACCGCCGCCTCGAACTCCGCCACCACGTCATCGACGGCGTCACACTGGAAGAAAAGGACGCCGACCGCGTGCTCCAGCACCTCGCCGATCTATGGGGCTACGAGGTGAGGCTTGTCGAAAGCGACGACGAGACAGTCTACGCCGAACACAAGGCCGAACCGATGCGCCCGTTCGCGTAGGGGCGCTCACCGGCTTTCATTCAAGCAACGCCCACCGCTGTCATCCCGGCCCGAAGCGACAGCGCAGGGCCGGGCCACGCTCACTCCTTTCTCGACGTATCCTTCTCGGGTAAGCGAAGCGTCGGCGCTGCGCGCCGACCCCGCTGTCATCTCGGGCGAAGGCGCGAAGCGCCGTAGACCCGGGACCCATCGGTCTGCGAGTCCCGATGTTGGGACATGGGTCCCGGCTCTCCGCTGCGCTCCGGCCGGGATGACAGCGTTGGAATTGCATCGCCGTCCGACACCATCCGGGACACAATCCGACAATCTTCCCAATGATTCCAAAGCCCGGAGAAAAATCTCTGGGAAAGTTATCCTACACTTCCAGCCCTGAGCGATAATCCACTCGCCCTGACGGAGGGAGGTCTTGGAGACGTCCGAAACTCAAGACGTCAGGGCGTTGGTCGGCGTGGCGCTCGAGGCATCAGGCTTAAGGCCTGGTGAGCAAGCCAGTTGCAGCCCGTGAACCTGTCCTGAGGCTGGACTTCAGGCAGGGGCTCGCTGCGAGGCGAAACGAACCTCGATGCGCATTGCCTCCGGGGAACATGAAACCGGAGGGCCCAGGATGGTTTCGGCCCATCCTGCACGCGGAACCGGCGGAGGGTCTGGAGCTAAGGCCTCGGGAGGGCGGTCCCTCACCGGTGTGTCCGTTGAACTCCTCTTCTCCCCCTCGCCGGGAAAAACGGCCGATCCGGGGCGCGTGAGAACGCGCATCAGCTGGCGGCAACGCCAGCACAGGCACTACCCACGGCGCTGACCCACGCGCCCCGCTCCCTCATGTCCAAAGAGGGAGAGAGCGACAGCATCCCGGACGGCGCACGCCGGTCCGAAAGAGTTCCTGCGCCGATTGGAGGAGCGCCGGCCGCCCGGCCGGCCAAGCCCAACCGCGAGCACGCGCACGCTGATCCGCCCGGCCGGGCATTCGACGCTTCGCGTCTCACCCCGGCGGTTCTGCGAACCCGGTCCAGCGCTCCGCCGAGCTCCCATCGCGCCACACACGGAGCTTTCGGCGCTTCCAGTTCCACCCCGCTCACGCACTTGTTTTGGCAGCGGGGCCGTTAACCCAGCGGATTCCCTGTTTTGTCGACCCGCCGCCTCGAAATTCATCGTCCGGCCAAGCCTTCCGGTGCTTCCGGCGAGCGCCTTGCCGGGCTAATCTTGACGCAAAGGTCGGCCGGTACGGGGCTGGAAAAACAGCATCGGCCAGTGGGAGGAGAGTATGGTAACGCGTGTCGCCCAATGGGCGTTTGCGGCCGTTTACGCCATCGTTGCGTTGATTGCGGTCTGGGGCGGCATAGACGCCCTCAATCCAAAAGCGGCCACGCCGAACGGACTGGCGCCGCCGCTCAATCCTCAGATGACGATGACGGCGGTGTTCTACTTCCTCACCGCGCTGATCTTCGCCGCCGCGACCGCATGGTCGGTCATGCGAACCCTCAAGAACGACGCCCAGGGCTCTCGTCGGCGGTCTCAACGTGGCCTTCGCTGCGGCGCTCGCCAGCATCGGCCTCTACCTCGTCTGGAAGGGCGGCGAACTCGTCGGCCTTGGCGGCAGCATCTACTACCTTCTCATGGGTCTCGGCCTCATCGCCGTCGGCGCGCTGCTCGTGCTGCGCAATCCGTGGGGTCCGCGCCTCTTCGCCATCATGCTCGCCGTCACGGTCGTGTGGTCGATCTTCGAGGCAGGCATTGATTTCCTCGCCCTCCTGCCGCGTCTGGCAGCCTGGATCGTCGTCGGCCTCTGGTTCCTGATGCCATGGCACAAGGCCGCGATGCGCCTCTCGCCGGATACCGCGCCACAAAGCGGCGGCCGCTGGGTCGGCGGCGCCGCTCTCGCCGCCGCGCTCCTGCTCGCGCTCGCCGGCATCCAGGGCTATTCGGTCATCCCGGGCACCGACAACAAGGTCGCCGGCCCCGGCCTCACCGACTGGCGCAACTATGGCGGCGTGCCCGGCGGTCAGCGCTTCGCCCAGCTCGACCAGATCAACGTCGACAACGTCAAGGATCTGAAACAGGCCTGGGTCTACCGGACGAAGGTTCCGTACGACTACAAGAACACGCCGCTGATGGTGAACGACCTCGTCTACACCTGCACGGCGGCCAACACGCTGATCGCGGTCGACGCCGATACCGGCGAGGAGCGCTGGCGCTACGACACCAAGACCAAGCCCGGCGGCGGCAACTCGCTCGACAGCGCCTCCACCTTCGCGCGCACCTGCCGCGGCCTCGGCTATCACGAAGCTCCCGCCGACTACACGGGCGAATGCCCCAAACGCATCCTCACCGGCACGACAGACGCCCGCCTGATCGCGCTCGATGCGATGACTGGCCAGCCCTGCCGTTCGTTCGGCTTCGATGGCGAAGTCAACCTGCGCTCCGGCCTCGGTCCGCACGCCCCGCCGCTCTACTTCGTGACGTCGACGCCCACGGTGGCGCGCGACAATGTCGTGGTCGGCGGATGGGTGGCGGACACCCAGGCGCTCGGCATGCCTTCGGGCGTGGTGCGCGCCTACAACGCCATGACAGGCCAGTTCTCCTGGGCGTGGGACATGGGCAATCCGGGCTATAACGGCCTGCCGGAAGAGGGCGGCGAGTTCACCCGCGGCACGCCGAACGTCTGGTCGAACATGAGCTACGACCCCGTGCTCAACCTGATCTACGCGCCGACCGGCAACTCGTCGCCCGACTATTTCGACGGCGACCTGCGCGAACAGTGGGCGGAGAAATACGCCAGCTCCACTGTCGCGATTGATGCGGCCACGGGCCAGGCGCGCTGGGTCTACCAGACCGTCCACCGCGACATCTGGGACTGGGACGTTCCCTCCCAGCCCGTGCTGGTCGATATCAAGAAGAATGGCGAGGGCGAGCTGATCCCGGCTGTCGCCCAGCCCACCAAGCGCGGCGAGATCTTCCTGCTCGACCGCAGGACGGGCGTCCCGATCTACGACATTCCCGAACTGCCGGTTCCGCAGAACCCGGAAGTGGGCGAAGTGACCGCGCCGACGCAGCCCTTCTCTCCGCTGCCGCACTTCCGCGAGGACCGCGTCGAGAAGGACATGTGGGGCCTTACCCCGCTCGACCAGCTCTGGTGCCGCGTCGAGTTCAAGAAGATGCGCTATGACGGCCACTTCACGCCGCCCATGCGCGGCGGCGGCGGCGTCGGCGAGACTGTGGGCACCTGGGGCGGTTCGTTCCAGTACCCGGGCAACGCCGGCGGCTTCAACTGGGGCTCCGTCTCGGTCGACGCCGACAACGGCCTCCTGGTCGCAGCCCCCATGCTGATGGGCAATCGCATCGTCATGCGCAGCCTTGAAGACCGCGCCGAGCTCGCCGCCGAACGTCGCGCCCGCGCCGAAGCCGCAGCAGCTCGCTCCGGCGCGCCAGCAGCCGCTGGACCCGGTGGTCCCGGCGGCGGTGGAGGCGGCCCCGCCGGCATGGGCGTCCCCGCGGACCCCAAATTCTCGCCTGATCGCGTGACTTATAGAGGGGACACCGCGCCGTTCATGTCGAACTGGAAGCTGCCGCTTCCGTTCCTCAATGTCGGCACCGACGTTCCCTGCTACGAGCCGCCCTACGGCCAGATCGGGGTGATCGACCTCAACACCAACAAGCTGCTGTGGAAGCACGCCATCGGCTCGATGAAGGACAGCGGGCCATTCGGCATCTCGTCTGGCTGGCCGGCAGTGGTCGGCACGCCGGTGCAGGGCGCCTCGGTGACGACGCGCGGCGGGCTGATCTTCCATGGCGGCGCCATGGACAAGACATTCCGCGCCTACGGCCTGCGCGACGGCAAGGTGAAGTGGGAGGCGCCGCTCCCCGGCAGCGCCCACGCCTCGCCGATGAGCTACATGACGTCCAAGGGCAAGCAGTACGTCATCATCACTGTCCCGAACCCGAGCTGGCGCTATCCGCGGCCCGCACAGGGAGCTGCGGATGGGCCGAGCGACGACCAGGGCGGCTACCTGATCGCCTACGCCCTGCCGGATGCGGAGGGCGAGAAGTAGGGCCTGAAACGAGAAAGGCCCGGAGCATCGCTCCGGGCCTTTTGTTTCTCGCGAAGAAGGAAGATCTACTTGATCTTGCCTTCCTTGAAATCCACGTGCTTGCGCACGACCGGATCGTACTTCTTCAGGACGAGCTTCTCGGTCTGGGTGCGCGGGTTCTTCTTGGTGACGTAGAAGAAGCCGGTGTCGGCCGACGAGTTGAGGCGGATCTTGATGCTGGTCGGCTTGGCCATCTGGGCGGTTCCGGTCGGTCAGGAAAATTTGGAAGCGTGCTTAGACACGATGGGCGGGTGTGAAGTCAAGCCGAAGCGCAGGGAGGCGGCTCAAAATACTGGAAACACTGCGGTTTTTGGCAAACTGCCGCATCGCGCGTCGGGCTAGATCCGCTCGCGGACATGACCTTCTGGCGTCCAGTAGAGATAGAATGGCCGCAGGGTTTCCTGGCGTACGAGGCGGGCCTCGACTTCGGAGATCACAAAGCGAGTGACGTTGGGCAGGTCGAGCTGGCCGACTTCCAGCAGCGTGAACCAGCGCAGGTCGGCAAGCTCGCGGCCATCGATAGGCGGACGGTCGTCGATCAGCGCAGCATCGGCATCCGCCATAAAGAAGCGGGCATCGAAGCGCTTGTGCCGCATGGGCGGCGTGATGGCGCGGCCGATGAAATCGAAGCCTTCAAGGCAGGGCGCGGCGCCCTGCGCATAGTACTCCGCCCAGGATGACGACGTCGTCGCGTGCGGGCCGGATGCCTTGCCGACGATAAGGCCGGTTTCCTCGAACATCTCGCGGACGGCGGTAAGCGGGAAGGCGCGCGGGCTGCGGGTCGACTTGAAGCGGAGGAGCTGGTCGACGCTCTCGTTGAGCTCACTGACGGCGGGGACATCGGCGTCCTCATCGTCCACCCGGCCGCCAGGGAAGACGTACTTGTTCGGCATGAAGTCATGGCCTTCAGAGCGGCATCCCATGAGAATGCGGGGCCCGTCAGGCGTGCGGCGATAGAGGATCAGCGTCGCAGCATCGCGCGGCACGGGCGGCTCGCCTTTTATCTCGGCAGCTTCGGCGCGAATGAGGTCGGGCTCGCCTAGCGGATCCTTCCGCGCGGCTTTCGCGGCGGCGGTCTGATCGGGGTCGTCATCAGGATCGAAAGCGTCGCTCATCGTCCCTTTTTCTTCTTGTTCTTGCCGTAGCTCGCCTTGCCCTTGTTGTTGGTATGACGAACGTTCGGCGGGCGTCCACCGCCATCCGAAGGCCGTTTGCGCGCAGGGTTGCCGCGATTATGCTGCGGACGCTCCGGCGCCTTGAGATCCTTGCGACGCGGCCGGGGCGGCGACTGCATCGAGAACAGCAGCCCGCCCGTCAGCGGCGTCGCTTCCATCAGCTTGACCTGAACGTTCATCCCCATTTCGTAGCGCATGCCGGAACGTTGGGCCACCAGCGCGGCGTGCGCCTCGTCGTGGATCCAGTATTCGTCCGACAGTCGCGCGGCCGGTATGAAGCCATCCGCGCCATTCTCGGCAAGCCGGACGAACAGGCCCGCACGCGTCACGCCTGCAATGCGGGCATCAAACACAGCGCCGATGCGGTCGGCCATGAAGATCGCGAGGTAACGGTCGGTCGCCTCGCGCTCGGCGGCCATTGAGCGCCGCTCCGTCATGGTGACTTGCTCGGCCATTTCCTCGAGGCGCACCATATCCTGGTCAGTCGCGCCATCCGGCCCGAGGCCGAGCGCGCGGATCAGGCAGCGGTGCACGATCAGGTCGGAATAGCGCCGGATCGGCGAGGTGAAGTGCGCATACTTGAGCAGGTTGAGCCCGAAGTGGCCGAGATTTTCGTTCGAGTATCGCGCCTGCGCCTGCGTGCGCAGCACCATCTCGTTGACAAGGTGCTCGTTCTCCGAGCCCTTTGCCTCGGCAAGCAGTCGATTGAAGCGCGAGCCAGTAACCTTCTCGCCCTTGGTCCACTTGAGTCCGATGGTCGGCAGGAAGTTGCCAAGCGCGGCGATCTTCTCCTCAGACGGCTCGTCGTGCACGCGATAAACCAGCTTGGTGCGTTTTTCTTCCAGCGTCTCGGCGGCGCAGACGTTGGCCTGGATCATGAACTCTTCGATCAGGCGGTGGGCGTCGAAACGCTCTCGCAGGCTGATCGATGCGATCTTTCCGTCCTCGCCGATGCGCACGCGACGCTCCGGCAAGTCCAGATCAAGCGGCGCGCGGTGATCCCTCGCCTTGCTGACCGTGAAGTACGAAGCCCACAGAGGCTTCAGCACGCTTTCGATCAGGGGCTGCGTCTTTGCGTCAGGCCGTCCGTCGATCGCATCCTGCGCCTGCCGGTACGACAGTTTGGCCGCCGAGCGCATCTTGCCGCGGATGAAGCGGTGGCTTTTCTTGTGACCGCCTGCGTCGAAGAACATCTCGACGGCGAAAGTCTCGCGCAGCTCGTCTTCCTTCAGGGAGCAGAGATCCGCTGAAAGATGTTCGGGCAGCATGGGCGAGACACGGTCGGGGAAGTAGGTCGAGTTGCCGCGCCGATAGGCTTCCCTGTCCAGGGCCGTGCCTGTGCGGACGTAAGCCGAGACGTCGGCAATTGCGACGATAACGCGCCAGCCGCCCTTGCCGTCGGATTCGGCATAGACGGCGTCGTCATGGTCGCGCGCGTCTTCCGGGTCGATCGTGATCAGCGGGAAGCGGGTGAGGTCCTCGCGCGGCGCAGACGCAGGCTTTGCCTTCTTTGCGTCCTCGATCACGGTTTCCGGGAATTCATCCGGAACGCCGTGCGTGTGCATGGCGATGATGGAAGCGGCGCGCGGATCGTCAGCCCGGCCGATCACCTCGACAACGCTGGCCCGGCGCGGGCCATAGCCGCGGATGGGGCGGGCGTTTATGCGGACCAGGTCCCCGTCGGCCGCATTGCGGGCGTCGGCCTTCTCGACAATGAAGTGGCTCTTTTCCTTGCGGGAGGTCGGCTCGACGATGCCGCCATGGCGATTGGCGCGATAGACGCCGATCAGCGATGTCTCGGGCGTCGCATCGATCTTTTTGATTGCGCGGGCCCGCCAAACGCCGTCTGCGCCCTTGGTTATGCGGCTCAGCGCTCGCTCGCCCACGCCAAGCGCGATCTCGCGGTCTTTGCTGGAAGAGCCCTGGTAGAAGATGTCCGGGCCGAACTGGCCTTCGCGGCCGACAGCGCGGCCGATCAGTTCGCCATCTTTGTCGATACGCTCGAACTTCACAATGCCGGTTGGCGGCGGCATTTCCGCCGGCTGGAAGGCGCGCTTGGCGGTGCGGACGAGGGCGCCCTCGGCTTCAAGCTCGTTGAGGATGCGGCGCAGTTCGGGCCGGTGTTCGGTCGCCACGTCCAGGCCGCGCGCGATGTCGCGCTTGGCGCCGTGGCTCGGATTCTTCTCGAGATAGTTCAGCACCATCTCGCGCGTGGGTGGACCGCTATGTTGGGGGCGGCGGCTCATGCCTCGTCTGCGGTGGCCTTCGCTCGCTTGGGTTTCGCCGGGGCCTTCTTGGCCGCCGGCTTGTCCGCTTTCGCGGACGTCTTCTTGGTTGTTGATTTCTTTTCTCCGGATTCAGGTGCGGCAGCCTTTTTGGCTGGCGCTTTCCGCTTGCCCTTCATTTTTGTCGAGGGGGCGGCGAGGGCGCGGGCGTCGACCAGTTCGATGGCTTGTTCAAGCGTAATCGTCGCCGGGTCCGCTCCGCGCGGAATGTTGGCGTTTATCGTGCCGTGTTTAAGATAGGGGCCAAATCGGCCATTATAAAGGCGGATGGGTTCGCCATCGGTGTGATTGCCCATTTCACGAAGCGGCGGCGCGGCTTGGCCTCGGCCCCCGCCAGCGCTTTTTCCGGCGCGTTTCTCGGCAATCAGGGTGACAGCGCGGTTGATGCCGATGTCGAACAGCTCATTCACATCCGGCACGTTGGCGTAGGTCTTGAGGTGTTTCACGTAGGGGCCGTAGCGGCCGAGATTGGCCTCGATCGGCTCACCATCTTCCGGATGTTTGCCGACTTCGCGGGGCAGCGAGAGCAGCTTCAGACCCTGTTCGAGATCGAGATCGGGAACTGACCAGCCGTTCGGGATGGACGAGCGGCGAGGCTTGTCGCCCTTCTCGACGGGATCCGGGCCGAGCTGAACATAGGCGCCGAAGCGGCCGCTCTTGAGAATGACGGGCACGCCTTCCGGGTTGGCGCCGAGCGCCTTGCCTTCCGGCGGTATGTCATTTTGGCCAGGTTTTTCAGCGCCGAAGGGCCGCGTGAAGCGGCATTCGGGATAGTTCGAGCAGCCGATGAAGGCGCCGAACTTGCCGAGCTTCAGCGAGAGCTGACCGGTTCCGCAAGTCGGGCATTTGCGTGGATCGAGCTTGGCGCCGTTCTCGTCGGTCTTGGGCGGAAAGATGTGCGGTTCGAGAACTTCATTGAGCGCATCGATGACATTTGTGACGCGCAGCTCCGCTACGTCTTCAATCGCGCCGTTGAAGTCTTTCCAAAAGTCGCGGAGGAAATCTTTCCAGGCCAGCTTGCCGTCCGAAACGAGATCGAGCTTTTCCTCAAGGCCGGCGGTAAAATCGTACTCCACGTAGCGCGCAAAGAACTTCTCGAGGAAGATGGTGACCAGGCGGCCCTTGTCTTCCGGGTAGAACCGTTTCTGATCGAGACGGACGTAGTCTCGGTCGATCAGGGTCGAGAGCGTCGAGGCGTAGGTGGAGGGGCGGCCGATGCCGAGTTCTTCCAGCTTCTTGACCAGCGAGGCTTCCGAATAACGCGGTGGCGGTTCGGTGAAATGCTGGGTGTGTTCGGCGGAAACGAGCCTGGGCTTGTCGCCTTCGTTGATCACGGGCAGACGGCCGCCGTCCTCGTCATCTTTCTCGTCCTGACCTTCCTGATAGAGCGTCAGGAAGCCGTCGAATTTCACCACCTGGCCGGTGGCGCGCAGCGCGACACGGCCGTCATTTGAGGGGATTTCGACGGTCGTACGTTCCAGCGAAGCCGCTTCCATCTGGCTTGCGACAGCGCGCTTCCAGACAAGTTCGTAGAGGCGCGCCATGTCGGGTTCGAGGTGGATGTCGCCGGGGCGGCGGTCGAAGTCCGTCGGGCGAACGGCCTCGTGGGCTTCCTGCGCGTTCTTGGCTTTCGACGTATAGCGGCGCGGGCCGTCCGGCAGGTAGTCCTTGCCGTAGTTGCGGCCGATGGCCGAACGCGCGGCAGCGTAGGCTTCTTCGGCCATCTGCACGCCGTCGGTACGCATGTAGGTGATGAGGCCGACCTGCTCGCCGCCGATCTGCACGCCTTCGTAGAGGCGCTGGGCGATCTGCATGGTGCGGCTGGCGGAGAAGCCGAGCTTGCGGGCGGCTTCCTGCTGCAGTGTTGAAGTCGTGAAGGGCGGCGGCGGGTTGCGCTTGAGGGGCTTGGCCTCGACCGAGGCCACCCTATAGGCCCCGGCTTTCACCGCGGCGAGCGCCGCGGCTGCGGAGGCTGCGTCGGGCAGCGAGAACTTCGTCAGTTTCTTGCCATCGAGCTCCGTCAGGCGAGCTTCGAATTCGCCGCCATTGACGGCGAGCTTGGTCGCGACCTGCCAGTATTCCTGCGAGATAAAGCGTTCGACCTCGATCTCGCGGTCGACAATGATGCGCAGCGCCACCGATTGCACGCGGCCTGCAGAACGGGAGCCGGGCAGCTTGCGCCACAGCACGGGCGAGAGCGAAAAGCCGACGAGATAGTCGAGCGCGCGGCGGGCGAGGTACGCATCGACAAGCTGCTGGTCGATCTGACGCGGGGCGTTGATCGCTTCGGTGACGGCTTTCTTGGTGATGGCGTTGAAGGTGACGCGCTGGATCGTCTTGCCCTTGAGCACCTTGCGGGCGTTGAGGGCTTCGAGCACGTGCCAGGAGATCGCCTCGCCCTCGCGATCGGGGTCGGTGGCGAGGATCAGGCCGTCGGCTTCCTTCATCGCGTCGGCGATTTCCTTGACGTGCTTCACCGACTTCCCGTCGATGTCCCAGGTCATCGCGAAGTCCTCGTCGGGCTTCACCGAACCGTCCTTGGAAGGCAGGTCCCGGATGTGCCCATAGGACGCCATCACCTTGTACCCGGGGCCCAGGTACTTGTTGATGGATTTGACCTTACCGGGGGACTCGACGACGACGACTTGCATTTTTCCTCAAAGATTCAGGCTTTGGGGGGAGGGGTTGCGGCCGGAAGTTGGGGGCCAAGTCCCGGAATGTCAATTCGCGGGAGCGTGACGCCGACGCCTCCCCCGTAGGGGGAGATTTTTTCAGCGGGGTCCTCAACCGGCCCGGCTGGCGGTTCCGCCGACATGGGTGACGGCCTCGCCGGCGAGCTCCAGCTCTGCCAGTGCGGCCAGCACGAGACGGTGCGGAGCGTCGACCGCCCGGACGATTTCGTCGACCCGCGTCGGGGTCGGGCTGAGGGCTTCTCGGATAGCGCGAAGGAGCGCCGGCGGGACGTCAGCGCCGCCCGCGTCGTAGCGATCCGGGAACGGTTCATCGAAGGCGGGCGGTGCGATGCCTTCCATCGCGCGAAGCACGTCGTCCGCGGATTCGATCAGCGCGGCGCCCTGTTTGATGAGTCTGTTGGTTCCGCGTGCGCGCGGATCCAGCGGCGAGCCGGGCACGGCCATCACCTCGCGTCCCTGCTCAAGCGCGAAGCGCGCGGTGATGAGACTTCCGGAACGTTCGGCCGCTTCGACGATGACGGCCGCAAGCGAGAGGCCGGAGATCACACGGTTGCGTTTCGGGAAGTCGCGGGCCGTGGCGACATAGCCCACCGGCGCTTCCGAAACGATGCAGCCGCGCTCGGCAAGCCGCGCATAGAGCCTGTCGTGCTCGGGCGGGTAGATCTGGTCGATGCCGCCGGCGAGCGCGGCGATGGTGCCGGTGTCGAGCGACGCCGCGTGCGCCTCGCCATCGACGCCCCCGCGCCATGCCGGACACGATGACATAGCCTGCCGCGCCGAGATGTCGCGCCAGGTCGCGCGCCATGCGCCTGCCGACGGCGGAGGCGTCGCGCGCACCGACAAGCGCAATGGACGGGCGGTCAAGCAGCTTCCCGTCGCCGCGCACGGCCAGCACGGGCGGCGGCGCGTCGATGGCGGCAAGGCAGGCGGAGTATTCTGGCTCACAGGCGGCCAGATGTTGGGCGCCGATCTTGACCGCTGCGTCCATTTCACGAGCGATCTCCGATTGCGGGGGGCGCCCTGATATCTGCCTTGCCGCCAGCCTCGCGGGCGAGAGCGGGCAGCTCCTCGAGCGCCGCTGCCGCCGAGCCGTATCGTTCAAGCAGGTGGAAGAAGGTGATGGGGCCGATGCCGCGGGTCCGCGAGAGCCTCAGCCAGTCCGCCCGCTCTACCCCCGTGAGCGCGCGTCGTTTCATCCGGGACTCCCGGGCGGCGCCTGAGCGCCTTTCCTATTGCCGATCTTGGGTTCGGTTCCGGCGAAGATGCGGCTGATGTTGGCGCGATGGCGCCAGTAGATCAGGATGCCGAGCGCTGCGGTGACGTACTGGAGATCGCCGTTCGGGTTGAGAAAATACGCCATGAACGGAACGGCCAGCGTTGCAACCAGGGCTGCGAAGGACGACATGCGTGCGACCGCAGCGGCAGTAAGCCAGATCAGGCCGAAGCCGAGGCCGACGCGCCAGTCGGCAGCAAAGAGCAGGCCGACGAACGTGGCGACGCCCTTACCGCCCTTGAACCGCAGCCAAATGGGGAAGCAGTGGCCGATGAAGGCGAATGCACCGCCGCAAAGGCCGATGGAATACGCGTTTGCTCTAGATACGGCGGTGTAGGGGTCGGCGCTCGGGTCGCCGCCCGTGAGCAGGGCGAGGGCGGCCTGCCAGCAAATCAGGAAGGCGATGCCGGCCTTGCCGATGTCGAGCACCAGCGTTGCGAGCGCGAGATCCTTGCGGCCAGTGCGCAGGACGTTGGTCGCGCCGATATTGCCGGAGCCGATGGTGCGGATGTCACCAAGCCCCGCCAGTTTCGTAATGACGAGGCCGAACGGGATCGAGCCGAGCAGGTAGCCGACGATGGCCGCTGCAGGGAAAAGCAAAGACGAAAGCAGAACTTCGTTCATGGCGACAGCGTCCCCTTAGCCGCGCTCGAACACGGTCGCGCCATTGACCCAGGTGCGCAAGACCTTGCCTTCGAGTCTGCGGCCGTCGAAGGGAGAGTTCTTCGAGCGTGAGTTGAGATCATCACGGTCGCACGCCCATGGCGCGGCCGGATCGAACAGCACCAGATCGGCCGGCGCGCCCTTCTTGAGGCGGCCCTGCGGCAGGCCGAGAAGGTCGGCGGGCCCGCAGGTGACGGCCTTGAGTGCGGCAAGCAGCGGAACTTCGTCGCGCGCAACCAGGCTGAGCAGGGCAGGCAGAAGCGTTTCGAGGCCGACGGCGCCGAAGGCCGCCTCGGCGATAGGCAGGCGCTTGTCTTCCGGGGGCTGCGGGTCGTGGGCGGAGACCACAGCGTCGATCGCACCCCGTTTAAGTCCGTCGACCAGAGCGGAGCGGTCTTCCTCGGAGCGGAAGGGAGGCTGGACCTTACAGTAGGTAAGGTAATCGCCGACGTCGAGCTCGTTAAAGAACAGCGAGTAGGCGGCGACGGAGCAGCTGACTTTCACGCCGGCCTTGCGGGCGCGCTCCACAGCTTTCAGCGAGCGGCCGGTGGAGAGGCAGTCGACCAGCAGGCGCGCGCCGGTGGTTTCGGCAAGCATCAAGTCGCGCTCCAGCGCGATCCATTCAGCCTCGGGCGGCGTTCCGCGCAGGCCGAGCCGCGCGGCGAATGCGCCCGCGTTCATGACGGTGTTCTTCGACAGGGCGGGCGTGTCGGGGCGCGAGGCCACCAGCGCATTGAAGCTTGCAGCGTATTGCATAGCGCGGCGGAGGACGCCTGCATCCTCGACTGGCTTGTCGCCATTGGTGAAGAAGACGGCGCCTGCTTCCTGTATGAGGCCGAGTTCAGACATCTTCTGGCCGTCGAGATTTACGGTGAGGCCGCCGGTCGGATGGACCTTCACCTTCGCGACCCCATCGCCGCGGCGCTTGATGAAGTCGACAAGCGCGACGCTGTCGATTACGGGGTCGGTGTCGGGCATGACGACGAAGGTGGTGACGCCGCCTGCGGCCGCGGCTTCGCTGGCGGTTTCCAGCGTCTCTTTATTCTCCGCGCCGGGCTCGCCGGTTTTCACGCGGAGGTCGATCAGGCCGGGGGCGAGCGCCTTGCCGTGGGCGTCGATCTTCACGTCGGCGATGGTCGCCTTGCCGATGCCGGGGCCGATGTCGGCAATGACTCCGTTCTCGATGAGGATGCCGCCCTTTTCGTCGCGCCCGGTGGCGGGATCGATCAGGCGGGCGTTGTAGATTGTTGTGCGACCGGTCATCGGGTCTTCACTCCGATCCCCGGTCCAGTTCCCAGTCCAATTTCCGGTGCATTCTTTGCCAGCGTTTCCAGTACGGCCATGCGGATGGCGACGCCCATTTCGACCTGCTCGGTGATCAGCGAGCGCGTCTTGTGGTCGGCTATGCCGGATTCGATCTCGACGCCGCGGTTCATCGGGCCGGGATGCATCACGAAGGCGGTGGGCTTGGCATGGGAGAGTTTTTCTTCGTCGAGGCCCCAGAAATGGAAGTACTCGCGGGCGGAGGGCAGGTAGGCGCCATCCATGCGTTCCTGCTGGAGGCGGAGCATCATCACGACATCGCAGTCCTTGAGGCCTGCGCGCATGTCGGTGAAGATCTTCGCGCCCCAGTCCGCGGCGCCGGGGGGCGTCAGCGTGCGGGGGGCAATGAGCCGGACTTCGGCGCCCAGAACGTTGAGACAGGCGACGTTAGAGCGCGCGACGCGGCTGTGCAGAATGTCGCCGCAGATCGCGATCTTGAGGCCGCCTATGTCGCCGACACGGCGGCGGATGGTGAGGGCGTCGAGCAGGGCCTGGGTCGGATGCTCGTGCGTGCCGTCGCCGGCGTTGATGACGGCGCAGTCCACTTTCCGGGACAGCAGCTTCACCGCGCCGGAGGAGGGGTGGCGGATGACGAGCAGGTCGGGCCGCATGGCGTTGAGCGTCATGGCGGTGTCGATCAGCGTCTCGCCCTTCTTCACTGACGAGGTTGCAATAGGCATGGTGACGACGTCGGCGCCCAGCCTGCGGCCGGCGATCTCGAACGAGCCTTGCGTGCGGGTGGAGTTCTCGAAGAACAGGTTGACCAGCGTCTGGCCGCTGAGGGTTCCGGCGTGCTTCACGCGCTGGCGGTTGAGCTCGACATACTTGTCGCCCAACTCCAGAAATGTCTCGATGTCGAGCCGGTTCAGGCCCTCGATCCCCAGGAGATGCCGGTGGGGGAAGGCGTAGTCCGCCATGGATGGATCACCCGTGATTTCGGGGGGCATATCGCACGCGGAACGGGCGGGCAATACGGCTGTCCACAATCTGTTCTGTGGAAACCTGGTATGGGAAACGACCTGTAAACGACTGAGCCGCCAAACGTGACTGCGGAAGGCCCGAGGCCTATACCAAAATCCCGTTCGAGTCGGGGCAACCGCCCGCAGGAAGGTCCGTTTCATGTCCGGCAAAGATCCCCTCGTCATCGCTGAGATCGCCCGCATCATCGCGAGGGAGCTTGGCGTCAGCGAGGGACAGGTGGCGGCGGCGATCCAGCTGATCGAGGAAGGCGCGTCGGTTCCGTTCATCGCGCGCTACCGCAAGGAGCGAACCGGCGGCCTTGATGACACGCAGCTGCGTACACTCGCCGAGCGGCTGGACTATCTCACCGCGCTGGCTGACCGCCGCGAGGTGGTGCTCAAATCCATCCGCGAGCAGGGCAAGCTGACGCCCGAGCTGGAGAAGCAGATCCTCGCCTGCATGAACAAGGTGGAGCTCGAAGACCTCTATCTTCCCTACCGGCCGAAGCGCCGCACCAAGGCGAGCATCGCGCGCGAGGCGGGTCTGGAGCCGCTGGCGGATCGGCTGCTCGCCAATCCCGGACTCGATCCGATCGCCGAGGCGATGAAGTACGTTTCGGCCGACAAGGGTGTTGCGGATTCCGAAGCGGCCCTGGAAGGCGCGCGCAGCATCCTGATCGAACGCATGGTCGAGGCGCCGGCGTTAGTGCGCGCCGTGCGCGAGAAGGTATGGACCGGAGGCAAGCTTGCCTCCGAGCTGGTGAAGGGCAAGGAAGCCGAGGGCGCCAAGTTCTCCGACTATTTCGAGTTCGACGAGCCGATCAGCAACATGCCCTCACACCGTGCGCTGGCGCTGTTGCGCGGCGAGAAGGAAGGCGTGCTTAAGATCAACCTCGACCTGCCGCACGAGTCCGACAAGCGCCATCCGGTCGTGACGACGATCATGAGCGAGTTCGGGATCGCGGATCGCGGGCGCGCCGCGGATGCGTGGCTGGCCGAAACGGCGCGGCAGGCGTGGAAGACACGCCTGGCGCCGACGAGCTTCACCGACCTGGTCTCGCGGTTGAAAGAACGCTCGGACCACGAAGCGATCCGCGTGTTTTCGCGCAACATGAAGGACCTGCTGCTGGCCGCGCCGGCCGGACCGAAAATCGTCATGGGCGTCGATCCGGGCATCCGCACGGGCTGCAAGGTCGCGGTGGTGGATGCCACGGGCAAGCTGCTGGAGACGGCGACGATCTATCCGCACGAACCTCGCAAGGACTGGCAGGGCGCGCTGGTGACGCTGGCGCAGATGGCCAAGCGCCACGGCGTGGAGCTGGTCAGCGTCGGCAACGGCACGGCCAGCCGCGAAACGGACAAGCTGGTGGCCGAGCTTTCCTCGAAAATGCCTGAGCTGAAGCTGACGCGCGTGATGGTGTCGGAAGCTGGCGCTTCTGTCTATTCGGCATCCGAACTGGCGGCGAAGGAATTCCCTGATCTAGACGTTTCCATTCGCGGCGCGGTGTCGATCGCGCGGCGTCTGCAGGACCCGCTGGCGGAGCTGGTGAAGATCGAACCGAAAGCCATCGGCGTCGGCCAATACCAGCACGATGTCGACCAGAGCGCGCTGTCGCGCTCGCTGGATGCGGTCGTCGAAGATTGCGTCAACGCCGTCGGCGTCGACGTGAACACGGCGTCCGCCGCGCTGCTGTCGCGTGTATCCGGCCTCAACACGGCGCTGGCAGCCAACATCGTGACGTTCCGGGACGAGAACGGGCCGTTCAAGGCGCGTACCGCGTTGAAGAAAGTCCCTCGCATGGGGCCGAAGGCGTTCGAACAGGCCGCGGGCTTCTTGCGCATCATGGACGGCAAGAACCCGCTGGATGGTTCGGCGGTGCACCCGGAAGCCTATCCGGTGGTCGAGCGCATCGCGGAGAAGACGGGCCGCGACCTTAAGGGCATCATCGGCGACAAGGCTTTCCTGTCATCGCTGAAGCCGCAAGATTTCGCCGACGACAAATTCGGCATCCCGACGGTGACCGACATTCTCGCCGAGCTTGAAAAGCCCGGCCGCGACCCGCGCCCGCAGTTCAAGACCGCAACCTTCCAGGACGGCGTGGAGAAGATTTCCGATCTCAAGATCGGCATGCAGCTCGAAGGCGTCGTGACCAACGTCACGGCCTTTGGCGCTTTTGTGGATATCGGTGTGCACCAGGACGGGCTCGTTCACATTTCCGAGCTGTCGGACAAGTTCGTGAAAGACGCGCATGAGATCGTCAAGGCGGGCGATGTCGTCAGCGTGCGCGTGAAGGAAGTCGATGCCGATCGCAAGCGGATCGCCCTGTCGATGAAGCGCGAAGTGAGCGGCACGCAAGGCGCGCACGGCGCCTCGGCCAGGCCGGGCGGCGACAAGGGCAAGCAACCGACGCGCGGCAACCAGCCGATGCAAGCAGGCCGCGCCGAGACCAGGCCCGAGGACAGCCCGTTTGCGGCCCTCGCCAAGCTGAAGAAGCAATAGGCTTCAGCCGGCTTCCTTCAGCCTGTCGATGGCGCCCTGAAGGATCCAGGCGGCGGCAAGCTTGTCGATCAGTTCGTCCCGCCGCGCGCGGCTGGCGTCGGCTTCCAGCAGCGCTCTCTCGGCGCCGGCGGTCGACAGGCGCTCGTCCCATAGGGCGACCGGGATGTCGCGACGGCCGATGATGTTGTGAGCTAGGGCGCGGGCGGACTGGGCGCGGGGGCCTTCGGTTCCGTCCATGTTGATCGGCAGGCCGACAACGATGCCCGTGCACTTCCGGGCGTCGTAAAGCTGGAATAGCCGGTCGAGGGCGGGCGCCAGTTTCTTGCCTCGGGCGATGGTTTCCAGCGGGCTGGCTATCAGCCGGGTCGGATCGCACCCCGCGACGCCAATGGTCTTCGTTCCGGGGTCGAGGCCCAGAAGCGCGCCTTTTGGCGGCAGGTCGGTCAGCGAAACAATCGGCATGACCGGGGTTTAGCCCCTTGGCGCTTGATGCGGAAGCTGAGGCCGTCTAGGGCAGTCCAATTCAAGCATGGCGTGAAATTCGAGGTCTCAGGTGAGCGTCGACAAGAACACGGTTCGCAAGGTGGCGCGGCTGGCCCGCATCGCCGTTCCCGAGGAAAGGCTCGAGCCGCTGGCGGCCGAGCTGAACGGGATCCTCGCCTGGATCGAGCAGCTCAACGAAGTCGACGTCCAGGGCGTCGAGCCCATGACCACGCCGGTGAAGATGACACTGCCGATGCGCGAGGACGTCATCACCGATGGCAATATACGCGACAAGGTGCTCGCCAACGCGCCGAAGACCGAGGACGGATTCTTCGTCGTGCCGAAAGTGGTGGAGTAAATGACGCTCGACGCGCTCAACGATCCGCGTTGGAAGGTGTTCAACGAGCGTGGCTTTGCCTGCTCGTGCGGCGAGCGGCATGCCGGCCTGTTCCCGATCAACATTCATCATCCGATCGGCTGGCCCGGAGCGAATGACTACGCGCCGGATGACGCACTTCGAATGGATGGCAACTTTCTGTCGGCGAACTTCTGCGTCTGGGATGGCAAGTATTTCGCGATGCGCATGCGCCTGCCGCTCGCCATCCGCGGCGCGGCGCCGTGGGCGTTCATGTTCACCGTGTGGGCGAGCCTCAACAAGGCTGACTTCGAAGGCTATATCGATGCCTGGAAGAACAAGCGCTTCAATCCCACTGCGCGTGCGCCGGCGCGGTTGGTCAACCGGCTGAATGTATATCCCGACACGCACAACCTGATGGGGTCGGCGTTCCAGCAGGAAGACGACGGGCCTCCGATCCTGCTTATCCACGGGCCGCAACCCGACAATGTTGGCGATCATCCGCTCATCGCCGACCAGCGCAACGGCATCGGCGTGGATCGCGTGCTCGAACTGTTCGCAAGCTATGGCCACGACATGCGGGCGGAGGCAGGCGTATGATTGCCGCAACTGCCGCGAACGACGAGCTGACCATCACCACCGAGGATCCGCGTCTCGGAGACAGCGTTTTGCTGATCGACGAGATGTCGGACTTCATCGAGCAGACCTATCCCGAGGACGCGGAGCTGGGCATTGTGCCGACGACGGCGGATGAGATTGCGCGGGATGGCCTGTTCGTGCTCGCCCGGCTGGGCGGAAAGGCGGTCGGAACCGGCGCGCTGATGAACCATCCGGACGTCGACGGCGTCCGCGTGATGGAAGTGAAGCGCATGTATGTGCGCGAGGAAGCGCGCGGGCGGCGCGTCGCCGAGCAGATCCTGCGCTGGCTGGAAATCCTCGCCCGGACACGCGGCGCGACCAAGCTTGTTCTGATGTGCGGGCCACGACAGCCTGGGGCGCTGCGGCTCTACGAGCGGTGCGGATACTCCGTGCGGAGCGCCTACGGCAAGAATTCCGAACACCCGCTCTGCATCTATTTCGAGAAACGCCTCTGATGAGCAACCTGACGCAACTCACACTCTCCGACGCGGTCGACGGACTGAAGGCGAAGAAGTTCTCGTCAAAGGAGATCACGCAGGCTTTCCTGACCGAGATCGACAAGTCGAACAAGCATCTCAACGCCTATGTCGTCGTCACGGCCGACAAGGCGCTCAAGATGGCGGATGCGGCGGACAGGAACCTGAAAGCCGGCAAAGGCGGACGGCTGGAAGGTGCGCCGCTCGGCATCAAGGACCTGTTCTGCACCGAAGGCGTGCGGACCACGGCGTGCTCCAACATCCTTGGCGAGTTCACACCGCCCTATGAAAGCACCGTCACGCAGAATTTGTGGGACGAAGGCGCGGTCATGTTGGGCAAGCTCAACATGGACGAGTTCGCCATGGGCTCGTCGAACGAGACGTCGCGCTTCGGACCGCCGACCAATCCGTGGCGGCGCAAGGGCTCGAATGCGCGGCTGACGGCAGGCGGATCATCGGGTGGATCGGCCACGGCCACGGCGGCGGACCTGTGCCTTGCTGCGACCGCGTCGGACACCGGCGGGTCGATCCGGCAGCCGGCGGCGTTTGCAGGCATTGTTGGCATCAAGCCGACATACGGCCGCGCCAGCCGGTACGGCATGGTCGCGTTTGCGTCTTCCCTGGATCAGGCGGGACCTTTGGCCAAGTCCGTGAAGGACGCGGCGCTGATGCTCGAAGTGATGTGCTCCGCTGATCCAAAAGACTCGACCAGCCTGCACCTGCCGATTCCGAACTGGACGGCGTCCGTAGGCAAGTCGGTCAAGGGCATGAAGATCGGCGTGCCGAAGGAATACCGCGTCGACGGCATGCCGGAAGAGATCGAGAAGCTCTGGCAACAGGGCGTCGCCTGGCTGAAAGCGGCGGGCGCGACCATGGTCGAGGTGTCACTGCCGCACACCAAGTACGCGCTGCCGGCCTACTATATCGTCGCGCCGGCGGAGGCATCGTCCAACCTCGCACGCTATGATGGCATCCGCTATGGCGCGCGGCAGACGGGCGACGGCTCGCTGACCTCGACCTACGAGACGACGCGCGCCAAGGGGTTCGGCGCCGAGGTGCAGCGCCGGCTGCTGATCGGCACCTATGTGCTCTCGGCCGGGTATTACGATGCATATTATCTGCGGGCGCAGAAGGTGCGGACGAAGATCCTGCAGGATTTCGAGGCGGCGTTCGAGAAGGTCGATGCGCTGCTGACGCCTGCGACGCCAAGCGCCGCGTTCGGGTATGGCGAGAAGGGCGATGATCCGGTCGCGATGTACCTCAACGACATCTTCACCGTGACGGCGAACCTTGCGGGCCTGCCGGCCATTGCCGTGCCGGCGGGGATCGACAGCCAGGGCCTCCCGCTCGGCCTGCAGGTGATCGGCAAGGCGCTGGACGAGGAAGCCTGCTTCAAGGTCGCCGCCGCCATCGAAGACGCCGCCGCGTTCAAGGCGCGGCCGGAGAAGTGGTGGTAGTTTCCACGAAAGGGATGCTGCGATGCTGACGAGGCGCAGGCGCTATCTGATGGCGCTGACCGGCGCCATGCCGGCTATCGCCATCTCGGCCGGTCTGCTGACCCTGTCGCCAGACAGCGTCACGCGACAGCAATACTGGCCATGGCTTCCGATCCTGGTTCTCGCTGTCGGCCTTGCCGCCAGCATATCGTTCTGGGTGTTCGCCGCGGGACGCGGCGACAAGGCTGCCGGCAGAGACGGTCGCGGCAAGCGCGGGTGACTCTCTTTGGCTTGTGAACGTTAACGCGCGGACAGGTCATGCGGCGTATGGCGATTGAGCGCCTGCCGGCTTTCAGCCCCCGCTAATGGCTCGCTCGCGTTGACTTGCATCGGATAGCGGGCTTTTTGGCGCTATGATCAGTTTTGCCGACTCGATCGACCTGAACCCTGCCGCCGAAAATCTCTGGGCCGGGAAGGTCGATCCGGATTACCGCGGCTTCGGCAGCCAGTTTGGCGGATGGACCGCGGCGGCGTTGCTCAAGGGCGCGATGATCGAAGGCGGCGTGAAGGGCGAGCCGCTATCGCTATCTGTGTTGTTCATCGAGGCAGTCAACGAGGGCGGGTTCGAGATTTCGACGCGGCTGCTGCGCTCGGGGGCGCGGCTGCAGTTCTGGCGGTCGGAGCTGATCCAGAACGGCAAGGTGGCGGCGCATGCGCAGGCCACGTTCGGCGTGCGGCGGGAGACGACGCGGTTCACCGATGCGGTGATGCCGCATGTAGACCCACCGACTTCGGACAAGCTGAAAGAATGGGGGCCGGACATCCCGTTCGGACGGCAGCTGCTGACGCGCTGGGCGACGCCGTTGCCGCGCGATCCGCTGCATGACCCGAGCCTGCCGGCGAGTTCGCTGGCGTGGATGAAGGACAGGCGCGGGCGACCGCTGGATGTGCTGATGCTGGCGGCGATGGCCGACCATGCGCCGCCGCGCGTCATCTGGAAGCGTTCCTCGATCTCGGGATCGAGCACGGTGTCGATGACGACGCACTTCCATGCGACGCCAGAGGATTTCGCGGCAGTCGGCAACGGCTTTGTTCTCAGCGAAGTGCACTGCCGGCGCTGCGAAGGCGGATACTTCGATCACGAATTGAAGCTGTGGAGCCGCTCCGGCGTGCTGCTGGCGACGAGCGAGCAGGTGGCGGCCTTCAGGGATTGAAGGTCAATATCGCCGCCGGCAGAAGCAGGCGGCGATATCGATCTCGACAAGTTCGACCCTAGGTCGGCGGAGCGGCCGCTTTCGGCAAGCTGGCGATGTAGGCGGCCACAGCAGTCGCATCGGCTTCGTTGAGGCGATAGCCCGGCATGGGCGGAAGCGGCGGCGAGCCATCGGCCGGCGTGCCGGTCATCAGGAAGACCTTGAGAGATTCCTCGGTGTAGTTGTCAGGTACGCCCGCTATCGGAATGCTGACCTTAGCGTAGGGCATTCCCGGCGGCGGCGTCTCGAGGATAGGGGCGCCGTGCAGCATTTTCGTCTGATCGAGCATGCCGTCCGCAAGGCGTGGTGTGTGGCAGTCTCCACACATTACTGCGCCTTCGACGAGATACTTGCCGTGCGCCAGAACTTCTTCCCTGGTCGGCGCAGCAGGCGTTGCAGCGGCGGTTTCCACAGGCGCAGTGGTCTCTCCCGCCGAACAGGCCGAAACCAGCGCAGCCATGGCCGCGCCCATCCACATTGCAACTTTCATTCGTGCCTCCCCTCACGCGACGTCCCGGTCGCGGTGACGTTTGCTAGCATGACTCGCGGGGGGAAATCTCAGCTCTGTAGGGACTTTCGAACGGGGATCAGTTTGCCGTAGGGTTAGGGGTCGCGCCGAGCAGGCTGTCGAACGGCACGCCGCCCGCTCGGTAGCCATTGAAGTTGATTGCCTCTGCCTGGCGCCTGGCTTCCTCGATCGTGTAGCCTTTGTACTTCACCAGGTAGGCCGCCCACATGTGACTGGCGCGCCAGGCGACCGTGCAATGGAGCAGGACTTTCTTGCCCTTCGCATTCTCGATCGCCTTGGCGACGGTATCGACGGCGGCCGGCGTGTAGGGCGTATCCGGTCCGCCTAGCGGCACGTGGACGTAGGTTGCGCCGAGTTCTTTCAGCACGGCAGCCTCGTCATACGGAACCTGCTTGCGATTATCCATTTCCTGCTGTGTGCGCAGGTTGATGATCGTGGTGACGCCGCCTGCCACCATCTCTCTCAACGCAGCTTCGCTGGGCTGGCCGGCGACATAGGCAGGTCCGACATCCGCAATCACGGCCTGAAAGTCCGTGCGGGTCAGTTTCTCCGGAAACTTGACTGGCTCGTCCGCAAACGCCGGAGCAGCGAACATGAGAGCGGCGGTAAACAGAGCGATGCGCATGGTGTTTCCTCTGGCGTGTTGAGCGAGAGGTTAGGGGCACACGCTGATGGCGGCAATCACGCGATGTTAGAATGACGCAGCGGCTGGAGCGAACGTGATCGCTAGGCTCTGCCGCCGCTGACCTGCAGGCGATCCGGAGAGACGCCGATCCGGGTGAGGGCGCGGCTCCACTTGGTGTCGAGCGAGGGGTCGTAGACCAGCGCCACATCCGGCACACCGACGAGCCAGACGTTCTCGGCGAGCTCCTGCTCGAGCTGTCCGGCCGCCCAGCCGGAATAGCCGAGCGCGAGCACGTAGCGCTCCGGCGGCGAGTCCGACGTCATCGCGTGCAGCACGTCGCGCGTTGCGGTGAGGCACACGCCTTCGCAGATCGGCAGCGTCGCGCCTGCGCTGTCATAGTCTTCGGAGTGCAGCACGAACCCGCGATCGCGGCCGACGGGGCCGCCCATCAGGATGTGCGCATCGTCCGGCGCGTCATCGCCATCGACGCCGAGCTGGTCGAGCAGTTCAGGCAGATCGACGCCTTCAGTGACTTTGTTGAGCACGATGCCCATCGCGTGATCCTCGTTGTGGGTGCACACGAGAATGACGGCCTGACGGAAACGCGGGTCCTCGATCGCCGGGGAGGCGATGAGCAGCTTGCCTGCCAGCGAATGGTTCATGCGATCTGCCTCCCTCTCTCGAGAGTCGATGGCCGGAGCATCGACGGCCGCGTCATGCTGGTCCTTTGGAGCGGCCTAGGCAAGCCGCGATTGTCTCGGTTGCGTTCCAAAAACATGTGTCGTCTGAAGGGATTCGCTTTGGGGCGGGAAAGGCTCTAAATCCTAAGCGGTTCATTTATTCCTGTTCGAGGAGAGGCCTATGACGATCAAGGTTGGCGACAAGCTGCCGGATGCAACCTTCCGCGTGATGAAGGACGGCAAGCCTGCCGACCTGACCATGGCCGAACTCACCGTAGGCAAGAAGGTCGCGCTGTTCGCTGTGCCAGGCGCGTTCACGCCCACATGCTCGGTGCGGCACCTGCCGGGCTACAAGGAAAAGGCAGCCGACTTCCGCAAGAAGGGCGTCGATACCGTGGCCTGCGTGTCGGTCAACGATGTGTTCGTGATGAACGCCTGGGGCAAGGACCAGCAGGTCGGCGACGACGTGGTGATGCTAGCCGACGGCAACGGCGTGTTCGCCAAAGCCGTTGGCCTCGAAATGGATGGCTCGGGCTTCGGCATGGGCCAGCGTTCGAAGCGCTATTCGATGATCGTCAACGATGGCGTGGTAACCACGTTGAACGTCGAAGCGCCGGGCGAATTCAAGGTGTCCGCGGCCGACTACATGCTCGACCAGCTTTAGAGTTTGCAAACGGCGCTGCTGAAATTGCCGGTGAAACAATGGGCTGGCGCAACGGCCCATTGACCCCCATTTGATATCGTGACAAGGTACCTTGTCACGAACTCAGGAGATGGGCGGGATGGATTTCAGCAACATCGGCGACGGCGTGGGGCTTCTGATCCCCGTCCTGATCGGTCTCTTCGGCATCTTCCTGGTATTCAGCGCCGTAAAGGTGGTGCCGCAGGGCTACCAGTACACGGTGGAACAGTTCGGCCGCTTCACGCGGGTGCTGAACCCCGGCCTCAGCTTCATCATGCCTTTTGTCGACCGCATCGGTCACAAGCTGAACATGATGGAGAACGTGCTCGACATTCCGCAGCAGGAAGTGATCACGCGCGACAACGCCACTGTCTCCTGCGATGCGGTGGTGTTCACGCAGATCGTCGATGCGGTGCCGGCGGCGTATGAGGTGCGCGATCTGGAGCGCGCCATCACCAACCTGTCGATGACCAACATCCGTACCGTGGTCGGTTCTATGGATCTCGACCAGGTGCTGTCCAACCGCGATGACATCAACGCGCGTCTGCTGGCTGTGATCGACGCCGCGACGCACCCATGGGGCGTCAAGGTCACGCGTATCGAGATCAAGGACCTGACGCCGCCGGCCGACATCACCGAGGCGATGGCCCGGCAGATGAAGGCAGAGCGTCTGAAGCGTGCGCAGATCCTTGAAGCCGAAGGCGATCGCGCTTCTGCCATCCTCAAGGCCGAGGGCCAGAAGCAGTCGCTGATCCTGGAAGCCGAGGGCCGCCGCGAGGCTGCTTTCCGCGACGCCGAGGCGCGCGAACGTTCGGCGGAAGCCGAAGCGAAGGCGACCGAGGTCGTGTCCGAGGCGATCGCCAAGGGCGACGTGAATGCGATCAACTACTTCCTCGGGCTGAAATACGTCGAGGCGTTCGCCAAGCTCGCCAGCTCGCCGCAGCAACGCACTGTCATCGTCCCCGCCGATTTTGCCGGTCTTGTCGGCGCGATCGAGGGCGTGAAGGCCCTGACGGAGAATGTGAGGCATCAAGGCGGCGGGCCGGGCAATCCACCGGCCGGCGGCAGCCCCTTCGCTACACGGAGCTAGGCCATGGACGCCGTGATGGGCTTTCTTGAAGGTTTCACCGTCTGGCACTGGCTGGGTCTCGGCATCATCCTGCTAACGCTGGAAGTGGCGGTGGGAACGTTCGACCTGCTCTGGATCGCCATCGGCGCGTTCGCGACGGCTCTGTTCGCGCTGATCGCACCCGATCCGATCGGCGGCTGGCAAGGCCAGATGACCTTCTTCGGCATCGTGGCGCTGGCGTTCGTCTTCTCCGGGCGCACGTTGTTCAAGGGGCTGCGCACGCGGTCGTCGAGCCATCCCAACCTCAACGACCGGCTCGCCAAGATGGTCGGCGCGCACGGCGAGGCGGCGACGCGTTTCGACGATGGCCGAGGCAAGGTGAAAGTCGGCGATTCAGTCTGGCTGGCCGAGCAGGTCGGCGGCGCATCGATCGCGGCGGGCGACAAGGTTGTGGTCGCAGGCGCGGACGGCACGACGCTGAAGGTGAAGCCGGTCCAGGCCGGCTAGCCCTTGGCGACGCCCAGCTTCAGGCCTTTGACGACGATGATCTTGGCCAGGTTGACGCCGGGGATGAACATGTTCGCGGCTTCGACGCCTGCATCGAGCAGGAAGGCGGGGTCGATGAACTTGCCGACATAGCTTTCGAACGTGGCGCCGCCGACCTTGGTGTCGCCGGTTGCGGCGTCGAACTCCACCACCGCTTCCTTGCCCTGCCACCTGTAGCGGAAGGCGTAGACGGGGCGATAGTACAGGTCGATCGCGTCGATCTGGACTTTCTCCTCGAGAATCCTGTCGGCTTCGATCTTGGGCATGACCTGCGTCAGCACTTCGCGGGTCAGCATGGATGACTTGGCCTGCGGCGGCACGATCACGGTGGGAAAGCTCGCATCGGCCGCCTTCGCCTGGTCGTTCAGCTCGTCGGCAGTGACCTGTTTCGCGTCGAAAGCGAGGTAGGATTTAAGACTCGACTGCACGCTCTTGGTGAGGCCGTCGAAGAACCATTCGCGACGATTTTCCTCGCGGCACATTTCGGTGACGGTGAGGGCGACTTCCTTGTTGGTTGCCGGCACTGTCTGCCCGAACAGCGAGACCGACTGCACTTCGCCGGACACCTTGACGCGGTGCTCGCGTTTGCGCTCGTAGGTGTAGTCGGTGTGGGCGGAGAGGCGCCAGAAAGGCTGCAGGCGCCGCTCGCGATAGACGACTTCGTAGTCCTCGTCCTTCGGTTTCGACAGGAGGCCGCCGATCTTGGCGAAAGCGCCGAACGCGTCCGTCCGCTTCGCCCAGGCGCGGCCCTCGGCGTTGTCGAGCGTGAAGCGGTCGGCGAGCAGCAGTATCCGCTCTTCGGCGAGTTCGACGTTCATTGGCAATCCCGGTTTCCCTGACCCAAGGATACACCAGCCGGTCGGAGTGGCAAAAGCGCCGGCTGTCGCAGCCTTTGCCGGCGCCATCCGGGACTTATCGTTTCGGGCGCGCCTCGTCGCAGCCCTTGCGGGCGAGCGCGTCTGCGCGTTCGTTACCTACATCGCCGTTGTGGCCACGCACCCAGCGCCAGTCGACCTTGTGGGAGGCGGCGGCGGCGTCGAGGCGCATCCAGAGGTCCTGGTTCTTGACCGGCTTCCTGTCGGCGGTCTTCCAGCCATTGCGCTTCCAGCCGATGATCCACTTGGTGAGGCCGTCCTTCACGTACTGCGAGTCCGTGTGGAGGATGACTTTCGCGCCGGCCTTCTGGAACTCCAGCGCAACGATGGCGGCCATCAGCTCCATGCGGTTGTTGGTGGTGGCGGGCTCGCCGCCGTATTTTTCTGTTTCGGCGCCGTCGATGCGCATCAGCACGCCCCAGCCGCCGGGGCCGGGGTTCCCGGAGCAGGCGCCGTCAGTCCAGATCTCGATCTTGTCTGTCATGGCGGTTCAAGTCGGTTGCTTCGGTCGGGTCGTCAAGGCTGGGACTTGAACTGCGCCGCGTCGGCGTCGGGTCGCCTTAGCCACCAGAAGACCAGCGCGGTCGCCGTGCCTGTGGCGGCGCCCATGGCGAGATGGAGGAGGATCGCGTTGGAAGAGAAGGCGGATGTCTGGATCAACCGCACGGCGCCGGCGATCGTCCCGATGACGGCGCCGGCGAGGGCGTACCAGCCGATCTTCGCGGACGTCTTGCGCAGCAGCATGGCGTGGGCGGGCAGGCCGAAGGCCAGCGTCACCGGCCAGCCGATGACGGCGCCAAGCATGAAGCCGGTCGCCATGACGGTCATTGCTCCGGTGACGATGCCGACTATGCCGGCGGCCCCGGCGCCTTCTGCCGAGGGATCGCCGCGGAAAACGGTGAGGGCGAGAACCAGCGCGATGATCGCGCCCGCGACCGGTGCGGCCATCATGACTGAGATCAGCAAGCGTCCGGGTCGTTTGGTTTTGAGCCAATTGTCGGGTTGAGCGGCTTCGGTCATGCCCCGTAGTCCTCCGGACCGCGGGCCTGGCGGTGGAAGCCGAGGCGTTCGGCATAGTCGAGCGGGTTGTGGGGCTTCACCAGCGCGTCTTTCGGCGTCGAGGCGAGATCGACGAGGCGCGTGAGGAAGAAGCGCATCGCGGCGCCGCGCGCGAGGACGGGGATGGCTGAACGTTCCCTCGGTTCAAGACGCCGGACGGTTTCGTAGCCCGCCATCAGCGCCCTGCCCTTAGTGAGGTTGTATTCGCCGCGCCGTTCGAACGCCCAGGCGTTGAGGCAGACAGCGATGTCGTAGGCGAGGAAATCGGTGCAGGCGAAATAAAAGTCGATGACGCCAGAGAGCTTGCCATCGAGGAAGAAGGTGTTGTCGGGGAAGAGGTCGGCATGGATGGCGCCGCCGGGCAGCGTCTTCGGCCAGCTGGCTTTGAGGAAATCGAGGTCGCCGTCGATCTGCTTTGACAGGCCGGGCGTGAGGGCGTCGGCTTCGGCGGCGCGGCCGGCCCAGAGTTTCGGCCAGGCGGTGATGGATAGATCGTTGGGCCGCCGCATCCGGAAATCGTCGAGCGAGCGGTGGAAGTGGGCGAGGCCGGCGCCGAGATTGCGGCACTGATCGACGTCCGGCCGGCGCGGGCTGATGCCCTGCAGGAAGGTGACGATGACGGCGGGTTTGCCCTGGACGGTGCGCAGCGCCTTGCCGTCTTTCGCCAGCACGGGAAGCGGGGCGGGGAAGCCCTTGTCAGCGAGGTGACCCATCATGCCCATGAAGAAGGGCAGGTCCTCCGGCCGGGCGCGTTTTTCGAAGACGGTGAGGATGTAGCGGCCCTTGGGCGTCTCGAGCAGGAAGTTGGAATTTTCCACGCCCTCGGCGATGCCCTTGAAGACGAGCGGCGGGCCGAGATCGTATTCGGCCAGAAGCGCCTCGAGGGTTGCATCGTCGATGTCGGTGTAGACGGCCATGATGGGTGGTTAGGGGGAGAGGGCGCTACAGGCAAGGCGGGGGTGGGCGTCGAAACGGCGTTTTCGGAGATGCGCTCTCATTCGGACCGGCTGAGCCGTCCGGGATGCGGTGCGCCTCCGTTAGGTGGAGGGCGTGGGGACGCGGGATGCCCCGCGTGATTGGGCTTCTGCTCTTGCGAGCATCTGCCGGCAGTCCGAAAAGAAACGCGGATCCCGCGTCCCCCGCGATCGTTTGGTCGCCATCCCGTGCACAGGGAGCCGTGTTCACTCCCCCGGGCATGGTCGCCGGCGGCGGCGAGGGCCGGATGTGTTCGCCTCCGGTCCCCTGCACACTCCCGGCCTTGGCGGCGCTTCACGCCGCGTTCCCCGGGACTTACCCGCTCGATCGCATCACCCCCGCGCCGTTGAACATCGCGACTGCCCTCCATGCGGAGGTGACGCGCGCATTATCTCTCAGCTCGCCAAGTGTAGGATAACTTTCCCGGAGATTTTTCTCCGGGCTTTGGAATCATTCGGAAGATTGCTTCGGAGGGGCCCGAAAAGTGGTGGTATCGCGCGCACCTCATGCGGCTTCCAACGGTGTCATTCCGGGCGAAGGCGCGCAGCGCCGTAGACCCGGAACCCAGGAGCTGCGTTTCGAGATCTCGCCTGGAGCCCCTTTCATTCCGGATAACGCCTGCGGCGTTTCCGGAATGAAAGGGATGGGTTTGGAGGGAGCGAGGTGCGTGGGTAGCCAACGGCGCAATCTGGCCCAGCCGCTAACCTTCCATCTTCCCACATATTGATTTTCGGATGAAGGTCCGCCCCCTTTTCACCTGATTCATTCGGCGCTCTATTACCGGATGGGGGAGATGGAGTCGGCGATGGTCGAAACCGACATGGTGTCAGACGTTTACCGGCCCAGGGTCTTTGTCTCCTATTCGCGTGAGGACGGCGCGTTTGCCGGCCGGCTCGCGCTCATCCTGAACGACAAGGGATTTGAGGCGGCCATTGATCGCGAGGATGTGGAGGCCGAGGAAATCTGGAAGGCGCGCGTCCGCCCGCTGATCCTGTCCTCGGACCTGGTGATCGTCATACTTACCGCGAAGTCTGCAGCCCTCGATTCCGTTCGCTGGGAGGCCGACCTTGCCGCCGGCAGCGGCAAGCGGATCGTTGTTGTCGTGCCAACCCCGCTCGAGGACGGCATCGTCCTTTCCCCGCCGCTCTCCCTCAGCCCGTCATTCCATTTCTACCCGGATCCCGCGCGCGCCGAGTCAGGCATCTACGCTGGCCCGGCGCTCGAGAAAGCGCTGAACGCTGATCTTGCATGGCGTCGCCAGTACACCAGGCTCTTGCTGCTGGCCGAAAAATGGAAGGATCAAGATCGCGCCGACGAGCTGCTGCTGCGCGGCGAAGCGCTCACCACGGCCCTGAGCTGGCGCGCAAGCATCCCGCGCGGACAGACGCTGGTTCCGGTCGTCGCGGACTTCCTCGCCGCCTCCGAGCAGGCCGAGGCGCGCTGTGTCGAACCCACAGGCGCGTTCGAGAGCACGGTTCTGCATCTCGATGAAAGGCGGAGAGCGGCGCAGGAAGCCGCGCGTGCGAGCGAAGCCACCCGGGCAAGGCGCGATGAAGGGCCGCTGGCCTTCGGACGGACTTTAACGCCCACGCAGCTCGCCAATGTGCCGCTGGCGCCCGTGCACGCGCCCATGTCGCTGCGGCCGTCGCCGTCCGCCGGCAGAGAGGACCCCTCTTCGAACGATGCCTCGCCGGACGATGCTTCTCCAGGCGAGGACGCTTCCAGGCGCAAGCTCGATCGCGGGACGTGGAAGGGTCTGGGTGTTCCGGCGCTGGTCGTGCTGCTGATGTTCGCGGGCAGTGGCGTCGTCGTATGGCAAGTCGTTCCGCAATACCTGACGGCGCGGGACGCTGAAGCCTTGCCGCTTCAGCCTGCGAACCCGGCAGGATCTGAAGCGCCGGCTGTCGCCCTGGCGGAATCCAGCGAACCGGCGCCGACGCCTCCGGAAGTCTCGCCCGAGCCTGCTCCGCCGATACAGGCAGCGACCGCCCCGGCCACGCCTAAAGCAGTTGCAGCTGAACCTGCGGCGGCCGCAGATCCGTCGCCTGAGGAAGCCGATTGGCTGGCCGCTCGCCACGTCGGCACGATGGCTGCCTTCCGGACCTATATGCTGAAATGGCCGAAGGGCAGCCGGCATGATCAGGCGCTTTCCGCCGCCAAGCGGCGGATCAAGACGCTGAGCACGAAGCCAGAGTCCACCGCAGTCCTCCTGCCTGGCCCGCTGGTCTATCGCGAGCTGCCGACATTCCGCGACAAGGGTGCCGCCGAAGGCGTCGCGGGGCAGGCGGTTAATTTTATGGATCGCATCGCATCGCCGAAGGAAGGGGAGTGGCTGGTGCTAGAGCGGGAAGGCGCCTGGCCGTTCCGATTCGTCTCCGCGCGCGAGATCGAGTCCATGGAGCAGTAATCACAGAGGGCGTGCGCCTGGGGATCGCTTCATTCCCGGCGCACCGGCAAGTCGTATCCCTTTTTCAAGGAGAGGCGGACACTCGCGCGAGCGGGCCGAAGATGTCACGCGCGCGGTGGAGGCGGGCGGTCATTTCCTTCAGTGCATCGGGGTGAAGCGAAGAGACGTCGTAGGATTCGGACGGGTCGTTCTGGAGGTCGACGAGGACCTGCCAGTCGGCGCGGTCGGGACGATCGAGCGGGACTTCGGTGGTGCGATAGTAGCTGCGCACGACAAGCTTCCAGCGATCAGTGCGCACGGCGGCGACCTGCTCGTTGTTGAACAGGATCAGTTCGTCGTGAGGCGATGGCGCGCCGCGCACGGTGAGAAGCCGGGAGATATCGAGGCCGTCGAGCTCGCTCGCGGGAAGCGGCGAGCCGGTCCACGACAGAATGGTCGGCAGGAGGTCGATGTTCATCGCCATGGCGTCGCTGACGAGGCCGGCGGGAATGCGTCCAGGCTGGCGGGCGATGAAAGGAACACGATAGCCGCCATCCCAGCCGGCGCCGCCCTTGCGCTCGCGCAGGCCGCCGGTCGAGCCTTCGAACCACGGGCCGTTGTCGGACGTGACGATGACGAGCGTGTCGCTATCGAGATCAAGGCGTTTCAGCGTAGCCATCAGCCGGCCGACATTGGCGTCGACTTCCTCGACCACATCGCCGTACTCGGCCGCTTTCGAATGGCCGGCATGGTCGGGATGCGGATCGAGCGGCACGTGCGGCGCGGTCAGCGCCAGCATCAGGAAGAACGGCCTGTCGCGATTGTCCTCGATGAATTTTAGGCCGCGCCGGAAGAAGCGCTCGGTGAGGCGCGTGAGGTCGACATCTTCCTGAGTCAGTTCGACGCCCGGTTCCGCGTCGTAGAGTTTCAGCGGCGTCATGTCGTGGCTGTAGGGCAGGCCGAAGAACAGATCGAAGCCGTGACCGGTGGGCGGCCAGGCCGGCGCGACGTGGCCGAGATGCCATTTGCCGACGAGGGCGGTGGCGTAGGCGGGCTTGAGCGCTTCGGCGATTGTGATCTCCGAAAGCGGCAGGCCGCGCGTATCGTTGGGCTGGATCACCTGCCAGCCGAGGCCGGTGCGGATGGGGTAGCGGCCGGTGAGCAGGCCGGCGCGCGAGGGTGTGCAGATGTTTGCGGAGGCATAGAAACTGTCTAGGCGCGCGCCTTCGGCCGCCATGCGGTCGAGGTTCGGCGTGCGGATCGCGCGATTGCCGAAGGCGCCGAGGTCGCCATAGCCAAGGTCGTCGCACAGCACGAGGACGATGTTGGGTTTGCGTGCGGGCGTTTCCGCGATCTGCGGTGAGGCGCAGGCGGCGAGGGCGGTGGTCGCGAGGAGAAAGTGGCGGCGGTGGAGGTTCATGGCGCCATGGTTTCGGATGACGGGCTCTGCGTCTAGCAGGAAGTGAGGTTGCCGTTGCGTCGGTGAGCGCCGCCCTCGTGGTTCGACGGGCGCGCGGCGTTGCCGCGCTGCTCACCATGAGGGCTCTCTCGACGTTGGTGACCCATCGAAGGCCTCATGGTGAGCAGGCCCGTTAGGGCCGTCCGTCGAACCACGGGCGGGCTTACGCCCCCTCGAGAATCCTCGGCACGCGGAAGACGACGTCTTCCTGGGCGGTGGCGACTTCGCGGACGGAGACGGAGAAGTGGGCGCGGCAGGCAGCGATGACGCCCTGCACGAGCGTTTCGGGAGCGGAGGCGCCGGCTGTGAGGCCGAGCGTCGTGACGTTGTCGAACCAGCGCCAGTCGATGTTCTCGGCGGAGGCGATCAGGTGGGCGGCGTCGGCGCCGGAGCGTTCGGCGACTTCCTTGAGGCGCACCGAGTTCGACGAGTTGGCGGCGCCGATGACGAGGACGAGCTGGGCCTCGCGCGCGATCGCCTTCACGGCTTCCTGGCGGTTGGTGGTGGCATAGCAGATGTCGTCCTTGCGCGGCTCGGACATCTGCGGGAAGCGGCGGCGGAGTGCGCCGACGATGTCGGCGGTATCGTCGACGGAAAGCGTGGTCTGGGTGACGTAGGCCAGGCGGGACGGATCCGTGGGCGTGAACGATTCGACGTCCTCGACCGTCTCGATCAGCGTCATCACGCCGGGATCGATCTGGCCCATCGTGCCGACGACTTCGGGATGGCCTTCATGGCCGATCAGCAGGATGTGGAGGCCGTTGCGGGCGTGACGTTGGGCCTCGGCGTGGACTTTGGAGACCAGCGGGCAGGTGGCGTCAACATAGGTCATCTGGCGTGAGGCGGCTTCGGCGGGGACGATTTTCGGGACGCCGTGGGCGGAGAACACGACGGGACGGTCGTCCGGGCAGTCGGCCAGTTCCTCGACGAAGACGGCGCCCATCTGTTCGAGGCGGCGGACCACATGGGCGTTGTGGACGATCTCGTGGCGCACATAGACCGGCGCCCCCCATTTGGAGAGGGCCTGTTCGACGATCTGGATCGCGCGGTCGACGCCTGCGCAAAAGCCCCGCGGCGCCGCCAGAAGGACAGCGAGGGGCCGGCGGGGCGATTCGTGCGAGGTATTGGGTTCCGGCAAAATTTCGCCTTGTTGCGGGTGTGGCCTGCGCCGTTGCGTGGGCCGGTCTTTAGAGGCTATCACGCGTCGGCAACAGATGTCGCCGTTCCGGCCCATGGGTTCAATGGGCGGGGCGAGGCCATAAGGGTGACCTAGTGAAGCGTTTGAAGCCTGTTCTGGCCGGTCTTGCCGTTTCCATGCTCGCCGGCGCGGCGGGCTGCAACTCGATTTCAGGCCTCGACGACCGCCCCAATGTGGGCCCGTGCCCGGTGGCCGGGGTGCTTTACGACACCCAGCGCCTGGTCGAGGTGGGCGAGGTGGAGCGGCACGAGAATGTCGGCTTTACGGGCGAGATCGAGAGCGTGAAGGGCTTCTGTCGGTATGTCGGCAAGAACCCGATCACCATGGAAGTCGAGATCGACTTCGCGCTCGGCAAAGGACCCAAGGCGGCGGGCGACGAGCGGGAATACAAGTATTTCGTCTCGGTCACGCGGCGCGACAGGCTGGTGCTGGCCAAGGACGTCTCGTCCTTCAAGATCAAGTTCCCGAAGGGCGCGGACATCGTGCGCCACAGGGAGACGGTGAAGGGCATCGTGATCCCGCGGGCGACCGAGACCGTTTCGGGCACCAATTTCGAGGTCATCGTGGGCTTCGATCTGACCCCGGAACAGGTGGCGTACAACCGTTCGGGCAAGCGCTTTACCATCAACGTCCAGAAGTAGCGCCGGGACGTAGGCGTGATCGCCCAACTCCGGTAAGACGCTGCCGATGAGCGCGATTCAGGATTCAGGAAGCCAGGATCTGGCGGGGCAGCTGTCGGCGGCGGCAGGCGCGGCCTTCGCGAAACTGGGGCTCGATGCGGCGCTGGGCGCCGTGCGGCGGTCGGACCGGCCGGACCTTGCCGACTTCCAGTGCAATGGCGCGATGGCGGCGGCGAAGGCCGCGAAGAAGAATCCACGCGAAATTGCCGGCGTTGTGGTCGAGGCGTTGAAGGGCCATCCGCTGATCGCGGCGTGCGAGATTGCGGGGCCGGGCTTCATCAATATCCGCTTGAGCGCGGCGGGGCTTTCGGCGCGGGCGGAGGCGATCGCGAAGGACGAGCGGTCGGGCGCGGGACGTGTCTCGGCTTCGAGAAGAGTGATGATGGATTTCGGCGGCTGGAACGTCGCCAAGGAAATGCATATCGGCCATCTGCGTTCGACGGTGATCGGGGACTCGCTGCAGCGGACCTTCCGGTTCCTCGGCGATGCCGTGACCAGCGACGTCCATCTCGGCGACTGGGGGCTGCAGATGGGCCAGCTGATCAACGAGGTGAAGCTGGAGCAGCCGGGGCTGCCGTATTTCGATGCCGGGTTTGCCGGGCCGTATCCGGAGACAAGCCCGGTGACGATGGATGATCTCGGGCGGCTCTATCCGCAGGCGTCGACGAAGTCGAAGTCGGACGAGGCGCGGCGGGACGAGGATCGCAAGGCGACGCAGGAGCTGCAGGCGGGGCGGCCGGGATACCGCGCGCTGTGGCGGCACTTCTGCAATGTGACGCGCGTGGGGCTGGAGCGCGAGTGCGCCTCGCTCGGCGTTAAGTTCGACCTGTGGAAGGGCGAGAGCGACGCAGAGCCGTTCGTGCCGGAGCTGGTCGAGGACCTGAAGGCGCGGAAGATCGCGGAGTTCGACGCGGGCGCATGGATCGTGCGCGTGGCGCGCGAGAGCGACAGGAAGGAGATGCCGCCCATCATCCTGGTCAACCGGGATGGCGCGATCGGCTATCACACGTCCGACCTTGGCACGATCATCGACCGCAAGCGCAACATCGATCCGCAGCTGTCGCTCTACATCGTCGACCAGCGGCAGGCGCTGCACTTCGAGCAGGTGTTCCGGGCAAGCGACATCGCGGGCTACATGCCGGAATCGACGCTGGAGCATCTGGGCTTCGGCACAGTGAACGGGCCGGACGGCAAGCCTTACAAGACGCGCGACGGCGGGATACTCAAATTGCATGAGTTTATCGCGCAGGCGCAGCAGGCAGCTTTTGATCGAATGATGCAGGATGAGGTTCTTCTGCCTGACGACGGCGGCGACGTTACGGATATTGTGAGAATGGTTGCTAACGCGGCGATCAGGTTCGCAGACCTCTCGAACACGCGCACGACGAATTACATCTTCGACCTCGACCGGTTCATCTCGTTCGAGGGCAAGACCGGGCCTTACCTGTTGTACGCCGCGGTGCGGATCAAATCGCTGAGGCGGCGCGCGGAAGAGGCGGGCGTGAAGACCGGACCGATCGTGGTGGAGCTGGACGCCGAGCGCGCGCTGGTGCTGGCGCTGGACGGGTTTCCGGATGCGCTGCGCGGCGCCTACGAGAAGCGGATGCCGCATATCCTGTGCGATCATGCCTATACGCTGGCGCAGGCTTTCTCGGGGTTCTACGCGGCTGCGCCGGTGCTGGCGGAGTCGGACGCCGCAAAGAAGGCGTCGCGCTTTGCGCTGGCGATGGCTACGCTGAGGCAACTTGAGCTGGTGCTCGGGCTGATCGGGATCGAGACGCCGGAGCGGATGTAGGGGGCGGGGCCGGTGGCAGAGAAATACGTCAGTCCTGACCGGCGCTACGACTTACTGTCTTACGAGTTGTGCGCGCGCCTTGGTTTCTGCGGTAGCATAAAGAATGGTGAGCCACTCCACGTGGATGACTTCTTTCCGGTCGAGGGGAAAGTCGCCGCCGAGCAGTTTGCGAGATGGGCTCTGGAGGCGGAGCAAGGGGATGGCGATCGGAAAGTGGCGTATGGCGCTGTGCAGGACCTGATCGATAGCATCCAAACGCCGGAGGCGGCGCAACATCTGAAGTGGCTGAACCCGATCCGAGATCTTTTCGTGAAGCATATGGGGGCCGAGGCTGTCGACGTCTCGGAACTGCAGCCTGGGCATTTGATTATGAAGAGCTGGGTGGAATTTCACGTTGACGATCTGTCCGGGGCGGAAATCCAAGCCCTGATTGCGCGACACCTCGCGGGTATGCATGCGAGTTCGCCGGCCTGCAGCGTGCACGCGTTGGGGATCGAAAAGCTGAAGCAGCCGGACGTGACTTTCTGGTCGGCCTGGGTGGCTGAACACCTTGCGGCGATGGGGGCGCTCAAGCGGCTTGATGCGGCGCGCGGCGAGATCAAGTCAATGCGGGTGGCGGACGACTTTCTCGGCCGCGGTGTTGGGCGCTTGATGCTCGACCACATCGTCGCGGAGGCGCGGCATGCGGGCATGACCAGCCTGTGGCTGGAGACCGGCAGTGCGGCGGCGTTTGCGCCTGCGCTGAAGCTTTACGAGACGGCGGGGTTCACGCGTTGCGGGCCGTTCGACGGGTATGCCGAGGACCCGTTCAGCGTGTTCATGACGCGCGGGATTTGAGGGCGGGCTTCTACCGGAATCCTGCAGAGTCATTCTCGGCCTTGTGCCGAGAATCTCGGTTGTTGCAGCGCGGGGTATTCTTGCTTTTCCCATCGTCTTTCCAACCGGGATTCTCGGGATGCGCTTCGCTTACCCGAGAATGACATCGGGATGGTTTGGCGATATTCCTTTGCTGCTGGGGGAGTTGGGAATGGCGCGGTTCGATACGATCGCTGTCTACATGATGACCGATCGGCGCTATCGCGTGCTCTATACGGGCGTCACGGCAGATCTGGTCTTTCGCGTGTCGCAGCATCGCATTGGCGAAGGCAGTGAGTTTACGCGCAAGTACAACTGCAAGCGACTAGTCTGGTACGAAGTGCACGATGATATGCGCGCGGCGATCCAGCGCGAGACGTCGATCAAGCGGTATCCGCGGCAGTGGAAGATCAACCTGATCGAGGCGGAAAATCCGGACTGGTTGGATTTGTGGGAGGCGATCTTGCCGAAGCCACTGCCGGGGGAGCGAAGCAGCATCGAGGAGTTGCGGCGCGGCGATGTGCGCGATCCGAGTCAGGAATCATGAGTTTCTAACGGTGTCATTCTCGGGCTGCCCCGAGGTTCCCGGTTGTCGGTGCGTTGGGAATCTCGACCAGTTCCATGGCTTCTTGAACCAAGATCCTCGGGACAAGCCCGAGGATGACACCTTGTTGGGTTGACTGTCTTATTTCTTGGCCGCGGGTTTCTTCGCCGCCGGCTTCCTCGGGGCCGCCTTCTTCGCCACAGCCTTCTTCTTCGCCGGCGCCTTTGCAGCTTTCTTCACCGGGCCTTTGGCGGGGGATTTCTCGATCGCCATCATTGCGTCGCCGCCGTCGTGTTCGCGCCAGATGTGGACGACGGCGTTGGCGTGGCCGTGGCCGAGGCCCATTTTTTCCATCAGGTGATCGCGGAGATCGCCATGCGTCTTGAGGCTCGATGTCGAGAGCACAAGCGCCATGTCGTCATACGTCTTGCCCGACGATTTCTCGGCGCTGCCCAGATAGGACTGGTAGCCCTTGTGAAGCCTCGAGCGGTCGATGGGCATGCTTACTGCCCCTTCCTCGATGCGTCGCGCAGGCCCTTGAACTCGTTGCCGTCGTACCAGTTGGGCCAGTCGGCGCTGTTGGCGAGGCGGTTGACGACTTCGTGGTCGACCTTCACGTCGGCTTCGATGCCGGAGAGGTCCCACGAGTCGGCGTATTCGTCGCTGGGCTTGTGGTAGTTCTCGTCGGTGTAAGTCTTGCCAGCGGCTTCGCCTGCCGCTTCGCCGCCGGTCACGAGGTCGATGCCGCTGTCGATGTAGAGCATCGGCACGCCTTTCTTCGCGAGGCTGATGTGATCCGAGCGGTAGAAGTAGCCGTTTTCGGGGTGCTGGTCGGGGCGGATCACGCGGTTCGATTCCGCGAGCACCGTCTTGAGCGTGTCTTCGAGCTGCGAGGCGCCGGCGCCGATGACGATGACGTCCTTCGCCGGGCCGGTGGGCTGGAGCGCATCGATATTGATGCCGCCGACGATGTTCTTGAGCGGGATCAGCGGATTCTCGCCGAAATAGGCCGAGCCGAGCAGGCCGGATTCCTCCAGTGTGACGGCGAGGAAGGTGACGGAGCGCTTCGGTTTCGGGCCGGCGGCGATCTTCTCTGCGATCTCGAGGATCGCGGCCGCGCCGGTGGCGTTGTCGACGGCGCCGTTGCTGATGACGTCTTCATTCGGATCAGCGCTCGTTCCTTTGCCGAGGTGATCCCAGTGGGCCATCAGCAGCAGGTGTTCGTCGGGCGCCTCCGAGCCCTTCACCGTGCCGATCACGTTGCGCGAGTCCCTGAAGTCGATCGTCTGGTTGATGGTGGCGGAGGCCTTGAGGCCAGTCATCGGCACCGGCTTGAAGCCGCGCTTGTTGGCGGCGGCGCGCATCTTGTCGATGTCGAGGCCTGCGGCCTTGAAGAGTTCGGTGGCATGGTTGAGCTGGATCCAGCCTTCGAGCTTGGCGCGGCCGGCGCCGCCATCATTGCGCACGAGGTCGGCCTGTTCGCCGGTCCACGAGCTTTCAACGACGCCCCAGCCGTAGGCGGCGGGCTTCTCTTCATGGATGATAAGGGCGGCGGTGGCGCCCTGGCGGGCGACTTCCTCGAACTTGTAGGTCCAGCGGCCGTAATAGGTCATCGCCTTACCGTTGAAGAGCGAGTTGTCGTTGGTGATGAAGCCCGGGTCGTTGACGAACATGACGGCGGTCTTGCCCTTCATGTCGACGCCTGCGTAGTCGTTCCAGTTGGCTTCCGGCGCGACGACGCCGTAGCCGACGAAGACCAGATCGCTGTCGGTGAACGAGACGGTGGTGTTCTTCTGGTCCTTGGTGATGAAGACGGCGTCGGGGCCGAGCTTCAGGTCCCACGTCTTGTCCTTGCTGGCGATCTTGAGTGAGGAAGTTGCGGGGTCCGCAGTCTGCGCGACCATCTTAACGGTCTGGAAGTACGTGCCGTCCGGATTGCCGGGCTCGAGGCCGGCGCGCTTCATTTCGTCGGCGATCCACTGGGCGGAGGCCTCGCCCGCGACCGTGCCGGGGCCGCGGCCTTCGTATTTATCGTCGGCGAGTTCCTTGATGCGTGCGCCGAGGTCGGCCGAGGTGATTTCAGGAGAGGTCGTCAGCCTGGCGCCGACGGGGCCGGCCGGCGCGGCCGAAGCGGCGGCCGCTGGTTCTTCGTTCGGGCTGCAGCCGGCCAGTGCGACAGACAGCAGGCCAACGGCGGACAGCGAGAGCAATCTCATCCACATCTCCTTGAGAACGTGGGCACACTATCCTCGGATAAGGACAGGGCAAGGGGCGGGAATTGCGTGGCCGGGCTTGCGGTTCCTGCGCGAAGCGGAGTCTTTTCGGCTTCAGTCCTGATCGTCAGGCTGGTGATCCGGCGGATCGGGCTGCGGATCGCCGGGGAGGGGGATCCAGCTCGTCTCGTCCGGCGGCTGGGTGAACCAGGTTCCCGAGAAGCCGCCCGCGATGGAGGCGCGCCAATCGGCGGCGGCTTTCGCCAGCCTTTTCTTTGACGATGCGACGAAGTTCCAGTCGAGATGGCGCGGGCCGTCCAGCGGATCGCCGCCGGCCATCATGATACGGGTTCCCGCCGAGAGTTGCACAGGGCAGGGGCGCTGGGGCGAGAGGACCGCCATCTGCGCCTCGCCGATGGCCTTGCCGCCGATCTCCGCCGAGCCGCGTACGACATAGACGCAGAGTTCCGGCGCCTCGGGCGCGTCGACGGTCGTGTCCCAGTCCGTCTCCAGCACCAGCTGGCAGATGCCGGATGGGAACTCGACCGGCGAGCGCCCGCCATAGGCCGCGCCTGCGATCAGTACACCGGTTGCGAGGCCGGCCTTGATGCGCGGCAGGGTGCTGGCCGGGTGGTGGGCGAAGGCGGGCTGCTGTTCTTCGTGGGATTTGGGCAGTGCGACCCAAGTCTGGATCGCTTCGATCCGGTGGCCGGCTTCGCGTTCCGCGTACGGGGTGCGTTCGGAATGCACGATGCCGCGGCCGGATGTCATCCAGTTCACAGCGCCGGGACGAATGGTCTGGACAGAACCGATGCTGTCGCGATGATCGAGTGCGCCGTCGAACAGCCACGTCACAGTGGCGAGCCCTATATGAGGATGCGGGCGCACATCGATGCCCGTGCCGGGCGCCATGACGGCAGGACCAAGATGGTCGAAGAACACGAACGGCCCGACATTGCGCCGCGCATGGAAGGGCAAGACGCGGCGCACCGAAAATCCGCCGAGATCGCGCTTGCGCGGATCGATGATCAGTTCGACGGCTTCGGACATGGAGCTCTCACACACTTGCGACTGTCCGAGAGTATGGACGAGCGCGGACGGAATGGGAAACTGCGAGGATGAGGTTCAACTCCATCACCGCCCGTCCCGGCGAAAGCCGGGACCCAGGGCCGACAACGAGACTTGACGGCTACTGCCCGAAGGCCGCGCAAGTCTGCAAGCCTGTCCTGGATCCCGGCTTTCGCCGGGACGGGCGGCGCAAGAGAAATTGGCTGGCGGTTGCAGCGGCTTTTCTGATTGCCGCCTGCGCCCCGCTGCAGCAGGGCGCGCTGAGGATCGACGGCGCGCCTGCCGCCGGGTTTTCGCAGAACTGGTTCACGTCGTTCGATGGCGCGAAACTGGGGCTCAGTGTTTGGAAGCCGGTTGCGTCGCCCGAGCAGGGTTTCGGACCGAGCGCGGAGGAACGGGAAACCGTCATCATCGCCGTGCACGGCATGAATGACTATTCCGGCGCGTTCAACGCGGCCGGCGCCTGGTGGGCGGCGCACGGCGCCGTGGTCTACGGCTACGATCAGCGCGGCTTCGGGCGCTCGCCGGGTTCGGGCATTTGGCCGCGGCACGAGCTGATGCGGAAGGATCTGGCGACCGCCGTCGACATTGCGCGGCAGCGCCATCCCGACGCGCGCATCGCCGTGGTGGGTGAAAGCATGGGCGCGTCCGTCGCCATCACGGCGTTCGCTGAGGATGATCCGCCCAAGGCAGATGTGCTGATCCTGTCTGGGCCGGGCCTGAGGGGATGGGGAACTCTGCCGTGGCTCTACAGCGCCAGCCTGTGGACGTCGGCGCATGTGCGGCCGGGCTGGGTTGTCGTGCCGCCGAAGAATCTCAACATCCGGGCGACCGACAACAATGAGAAACTGCGAGAGATGTGGTTCGACCCAAACGTGCAGAAGAGCAACCGCATCGACAGCGTCTATGGCGTCGTCTCGATCATGGAGGAGGCGGACGCCAAGATCGCGAAGCTGCCGAACGGCGTGCCGACGCTGCTGCTGTACGGGGCGAACGACCAGGTGATCCCGGCCAACGGGCTGCAGCGCGCGGCGAAGAAGCTGCCGGACTCCGTGCGCACGGCGTACTACGCCAAGGGCTATCACATGCTGATGAACGATCTGCAGGCCGAGACGGTGTGGCGCGACGTTCTGGCATTTATCGAACAGCCTGCGGCGCCCCTGCCTTCAGGCTCCCCGCCGCTGCCCTGGGCCGCGAAAACCTCGACAAAAAGCTGAAATCTGATCAATCCGGCGATCCCGAAAATTTAACCAAGATAAGCTACCGTTCGGTCCAGATAGGAAAACCTACAAGGACTGTCGGCGCATCGAATGCTAGCGCAGGTGAAGAAGTTGGTCGGGGGGGCGGCGGGCGGCGACTTTGCCGGCCGCTTTGGCGCGTGGTGGGACGGCAAGGATTATGTCCCGCCAGTTCCCGGCGAAGAGGGCGCGAACGACGTCCAGGCCGACAGTAAGAAAACCGACAAGGCTGAAGACAAGCCGGCGAAGAAAGCCAAGGCCGAGGAGAGGCCGGAAGCAAAGCCTGAAGCGAAAGCCGAGGCCAAGCCTAAAACCGAAACGAAGCCTGAACCGCAACCGGAACCCGAAGCGCCGCGCGTCGAGCAGCCGCCCGAAGCTTTAACAGCCGATGCGCACGCCGTGCGTGTTCAAGCGCTGGAGACGCTGTGGGGCGAGGGGCGCCTGGCGCCTGGCTCGTCGCACCTCGACACGCGGCTTCTCGATGCCGTGCTGGAGCTGGCGGACAATCCAGGCGGGATCGGCTTCATCGGGGCCGATGCCGCGCTGCTTACGGCGTTTGCTTCACGCTCGGATCGTCTCGCGATAGCCGCGGAATGGCGGGGCGGATGCGTCGCCCGCACGCAGGCGCTTGCACCTAAAGCGATGGTCTCCGCCTGCGACGTCGACCGCCCGACATGCTTTGGCGACAAGGCGCTCGAAGGAATGGTCAGCATCGAGGCGTTCGCCTATTCCGACCACAAGGCCGGGCTCGTCGGCCGCGTGCACCGCGCGTTGAGCGAGAGCGGGCGCTGGGTTTTCCTCGACACGACGCGCAACACCGCGAAGGCGCCGCCGGAGGCATTCGCTTCGGCCTGGGCCAATCCGCAATTGTCCACTGTTGACGAGATCGAAAGCCTGCTGAAGCTGGCCGGCTTCCGCTCGGTGCGGAAGGTCGCGATGACGGAGGTCGTCCTTACCGCCGCCCGCGAAGGATATACACGCCTGTCCGGCACGCTTGAGGCCGCAGCGAGCAACGGCCTTGCCGGCAGCGAGGGCGCTCTCTTCCTGCAGGAACTGGCGTGGGAAGCGCAGAGTTGGCGGGCGCGGCTCCGCGCTCTTGAAGGCGGCGCGCTGGAAGTGAATCTCTGGATCGCCGACAAGAGCGAGGCGCTGAAGCTGACGCAGCCGGCTGCCATTGAAGCTGTTTCCGAGCCGACGCTAGAGCCCGTCTCCGAAGAAGTGCTCGATCTTTCGGTCGCGCCCGACGATGCCGGCGCAACGGACACGTTGTTCGGACGCGAATAAGGTCTCAACCGAAACAGCCGTGCATCGACAAGAACTCGTCGATTGATCTCTCACGATTCATTGCGTGAGCCACAACAGCGCCAGTCGTTCGCCTTACTGGATTTGCTCTGGGCGCCGCGCAAGACCGCCGCGGCGGTCGATTTCCGGCCAGGGCCGCACACATCGACACGATCCTTGCCGCCTTACCGGGTAAACCCGGAAGCATTGGCAAATTCATGCGCAGGTGGCGGGTTCACCCGTGAGGCGGTTGGGGCTATACGCGCGCCGGGTCGCGTGTCAGGGCCCGTTGCAGAATGTCCGTCGGAGCCTCCCTCTATGTTCGACAAAGCCGCGTTCGCGAGCCACGAGAGCATTCATCATTTCTTTGATGCGAAGACAGGGCTTCGGGCGATCATTGCGATCCATTCGACGGCGCGTGGTCCGGGCGCCGGCGGCTGCCGGATGTGGAACTACGCCACCAGCGACGAGGCGCTCATCGACGCGCTGCGGCTGTCGGAAGGGATGAGCTACAAGAACGCCATGGCCGACCTGCCGCTGGGCGGCGGCAAGGCGGTGATCTGGGGCAACTCCAAGACGCAGAAGACGCCGGAGCTGTTCCGCGCGCTGGGCCGCGCGATCGAGACGCTGCAGGGCAAATACTGGTCCGCGGAGGATGTCGGCGTGTCGCCGGCCGACATGGCCTATGCCGCCGAAGAGACGCAGTACGTGGCAGGCCTCTCCAAGGGCAAGGCGGCGAGCGGCGATCCTTCGCCCATCACGGCGAGGGGCGTTTTCCTTGGCATCAAGGCGTGCGCGCAGCGGGCGTTCGGCACGGATGATCTCCATGGCCGCCACGTCGCGGTTCAGGGCGTAGGTCACGTTGGCGGGCGGGTGTGCGAGCTGCTGGCGGAGGCCGGCGCGAAGCTGACCGTCACGGACGTGAACCCGGAAACGTTGGCGGGCATCGCCGGATCGACGGGCGCCCAGGTGGTGATGACGGAGGAGATATACGACGTCGACGCCGACATTTTCAGCCCCAACGCCCTCGGTGCGGTGGTGAACCCCAACACGATCGGGCGCATCAGGGCGAAGGTGATCGCCGGCGGGGCCAACAACCAGCTCTCGACGCCCGACATGGGCGAGAAACTGTCCGAGCGTGGGATTCTCTACGCTCCAGACTATGTCATCAATGGCGGGGGCATCATCAACGTGGCCGCCGAAATCTCCGGCGCCTACGATCCGGCCTGGGTCGAGGGCAAGGTTCAGCGCCTGGTGAAGACGCTGGGAGAGGTGCTGGACCAGGCGAAAACCGAGAAACGCGCGACAAATCGCGTGGCGGACGAAATCGCACTTCGCCGGATAGTTGAATCCAGATGACCATCCTGCAATGAAGGTGAATGGTGCGTTGCAGCGAGGACGCACCGGGTAACCAACTGGCGCAGTGCTTGCTGATGGGGCTTCCGGCGCCGCGGGCTGGTGCGGCAGGGTCGAGCATAACATGCCGGTCCACCGGGTGAGTCGTAGTGGCGTATCTGGGTGCGTCGGGGTCGCAATGTCGGAAGTCATCGTACAGATCAGTGCTGACGAGAGCAGAGATTCCGCTCTCCTCACGAAAGCTCTTGATGCGTTCGCCAAGTGGAGCGCGGAGGCTGGACTAAGCACAGAATCAGGCGATGCGCCTGATATCATGATGATGACTGAATACTCCCAGGGTCAGATGCGTCGGAAGCTGGTTTTCCAGGACCGCGACCACGCAGCACGCTTTCTGATCTTTTGGCGCAGTGAAGCGCAGTACGTGCGGGTGACCGAATCGATGGCGTCGCCCGCCCGAAGTGAGTCGCCTTTCGCTGCATGATCTACAGAACAAGCCCGTAGACTGATCCAGAGCATTACAACGCCCTGTATCCCTGCGCTTTTTCCGTACTTTGTAAAAACAAGGGGGTTTGCTGCGCCGCACTGCCCTTATCTGCCGCAGGGGAATTGCCGTATTTCATGAGGGGTATTCCACAAACAAATAACGCTGTTGGGGGAGTCCGCGGAAGGCGCACGTAGCTCGCGCGATGCGCTGGCTGCCGTCGCCAGCCGGGTTATAGAGGCGGCGAATGTCTTCCCGCTTGTCCAGCAGAAACGCTCAGTTGCGCATCGCCGTGGTGGGCGGCGGCGTGGTGGGGCTTTCCTGCGCACTGGAGCTGAAGACGCGCGGCGCGGTGGTGACGTTATACGAGCGTGGGACCGAGCTGGGCGCTGGGGCAACTGCGCGGTCGGCGGGGATGCTGGGCGCGGCGTTCGAGTGGGGGCTGGAGGAAGACCAGCCTGGGCTGGCGGCGCTGGCGCGGCGGGCAGGTGATGTGTGGCCGGAATTTGCCGAGCGCGTGGAGCGGCTGGGCGGCGGGTCGATCGAATTCTCGAAGGAAGGCGCCCTCGTATTAGCGCGCAATGCGTCGGAGGCCAGCTGGATCGACAATCTGGCGGCGGCCTGCCAGGCCCGCGGCCTGCCGGTGCAGCGCCTGTCCACCGCCGAGCTGAAGCGGCGGGAGCCCTCGATATCGGCCGCGGTGCATGGCGGGCTCCTGTTACAGGGCGACCGGCAGGTGGACCCGCAACAGGTCTTATTGAGGCTGGCGGCGGCTTTGTCGCGCTCGGGCGTCGCCCTGCGAATGGGGCGCAGCGTCGACCGCGTGATGGTCGGGGCGGATTTCCTGATGCCGGACGGCGAGGTGTTCGACCGGGTGTTGCTGGCGACCGGGGTCGGGACTGCGGAGGTGCGCTTTGTGGGACGCAAGGGCGGGGCGCTGGATACGGGCCTCGCCCCCATCGTTCCGGTAAAAGGCCAGATGCTGGCGCTGGCGCCGGTGAACAACGGGCCTCGTCATGTGATCCATGCCCGCGACGTCTATATCGCGCCCAAGGCGAGGTGGACGCTGGTCGGCGCGACGACGGAGCGAGGGGCCACGGATACGTCGGTCGATCCGGCTGCGGTCGAGTCGCTGCGCGCGAAGGCGGCGGAGTTGTCACAGGCGCTGAAGACGGCGCCCGAGATATCGTCCTGGGCGGGCGTGAGGCCGGGCACGCCGGACGATGCGCCGATGATCGGCGAGACCAGGATTCCCGGCGTCTATGCCGCGCTGGGCATGTACCGCAACGGCGTCCTGTTTGCGCCTGCCGTCGCGGAGCTGATGGCTGGCGCGCTGATTGACGGCAAAGTGAGCGTTGCGGCCGCGCCTTTTGCTCCAGCCCGGTTTGACAACCCTGCCAAGGCGCCGCACTCGCCCTGACGCGACGGGTTAGCTATCAAACTTTCGACGGGCCACGGGAGAGACGAGATGCACCAGATCGCGCCGATGACAGAAGACCAGATGTCGATCCGCGACGCGGTGGCGAAAGTCTGCCAGGAGTTCGACGCCGAGTACTGGCGCAAGACGGACGAGACCGGCAAATGGCCGGAAGAGTTCACCAAGGCGATGGCGGAAGGCGGCTGGCTTGGCATCGCCATGCCGGAGGAGGTCGGCGGTTCGGGCCTCGGCCTGACGGAAGCTGCGATCATGATGCAAACCGTGGCGCGCTCGGGGGCTGGGTTCACCGGGTGCTCGTCGATCCACCTCAACATCTTCGGCGCGAAGCCGATCGAGAAGTTCGGCACCAAAGAGCAGCGCCAAGAATTCCTGCCCAAGATCATCTCGGGCCAGCAGAAGATGTGCTTTGGCGTCACCGAGCCGAACTCGGGCCTCGATACGTCGAGCCTCGAGACGCGCGCCGAGCGGACAAATTCCGGCTACACCATAAACGGGCGGAAGATCTGGACGACGGGCGCGCAGCGCGCCGACAAGATCCTGCTGATCGCGCGTACGACGCCGAAGGACAAGGTGGCCAAGCCCTATATGGGCCTGTCGCTGTTCTATGCCGATATGAAGGGGATCGATGCGAAGCCGATCCCGAAAATGGGACGCAAGGCTGTCGAATGCAACATGCTGTATTTCGACAACGTGCAGATTCCGAAGGAAGCGCTGATCGGCGAAGAGGGCCAGGGCTTCAAATACCTGCTGCAGGGCCTCAACCCGGAGCGCGTGCTGTTCGCGGTTGAAGCGATCGGTCTCGGCTTCTGCGCGCTGGAGCGCGCTAGCCAGTACGCGAAGGAGCGTGTCGTGTTCGGCCGTCCGATCGGCCAGAACCAGGGCGTGGCGCATCCGCTGGCGAAATCTTGGGCTGAACTCTCGGCCGCCGAACTGCTCGCCTACAAGGCCGCGACGCTCTACGACAACGATCAGGAATGCGGGGCCGAAGCCAACGCCGCGAAGTATCTCGGCGCGGAAGCAGGCTTCACCGCGTGCGAGAGCGCCGTGCTGGCGCATGGCGGCATGGGCTACGCCAAAGAGTATGACGTCGAACGCTATATGCGCGAGGCCATGATCGCGCGCATCGCACCGGTCAGCCGCGAGATGATCCTCAACTTCATCGCCGAACGCGTGTTGGGGCTGCCGAAGAGCTATTGAGGCAGCAGCCGCGTCGGGCAAGAGGCGCGGCCTCAGGCTTCAGTCCTCCACACGCGTCAAGCGCACGCGATTCTGCGTGCCGTCGGCGCCCGTGTAGATGAACCATACATCCTGGTCGGCCCACTCGATCTGGATCGGCTGGAATGGCCGGCCGCGCATATTGTTGGGGTTCATCGTCACCAGCGGGCGAAAGACCAGGACATCGTCCTTCACCGTGTAGCTGCCGGCGAAGCTGGCGAAGGGCGCGAAGGCCTTGCCTCTGTCGGCATCTGTCGCCTTGTCGCCCAGCGCGGCGCGTGGGGCGAAGCCGGTGACGAAATTGCCGGCGAAGAATGGCGGGTCGAAAATATAGTAGCCGGGCTGCATGTCATCGAGGTGGGCGCCGGCGTTGGCGCCTGCGCCAACGATCATCTCGGTTCGGCGCCACACGCCTTTGAGGCGCTGCGCCTGCGGCGATACTTGCAGCGCTTCATCCGTCAGCCGTGTGAGCTCCACCCCAACTCTGCCGCTTTCTGGCGCTGCCGTCGTGGTGAGCAACACCTTGTCGTCAATCCACACCAGTTCGTAGTCGGCGGGCTTGGGCGTAATCATGTCGCCCGGATCCTTGGTGACCTGAGGCGTTAGCGTGAGCTTGTCGGCGTCGCTGGCGTAAAGCCCTGTGCTTCCGGTGAAGGGTGTGAAGGCGACGCCTTGTTCCTCGTCAGTCGGCTCGTTGCCGAGATAGCCGCGCGCCTGGAAGCCGTTCACGGCCGTGATCGCGTAGTGTTTGTTCGCGAAGATATAGATCGCCGGTTGGACATCGACCGTGTGCGAGCCGGCATCCGGGCCGGACTCAACATGGACCCGCGTGGCGTGCCACACGCCAGTCAGGGTAGGCGGCGGGCGCTCCGCAGCGGCGCCTTCGCGCGATGAAACGTCGGGGCTGCACGCCCACAGGATGTGGGATGCCAAAAGCATGACAGCGAGTTTTGAGCGGTTCATCGCCTTCCCCGGAGGTTAAGACCGAAAGGATAGAGCAAGCTCAGGCTACCACGCTCCGCGTGCGTGCAACACTGCGCTGCCGCGCAAATCGCGTCCGGTTTACCTCGCGGCGTCATGTCTCTAGCGTCGCCCAATTCATCAGCCGGCACAGGTCACCATGAAGTCCATCCTCATCACCGGCGCGGGCAGCGGCATTGGCCGGGCGACAGCCATCGCTTTTGCGAAAGCCGGATGGGACGTTGGGTTGGTGGGGCGCAGGCGCGATGCGCTGGAGGAAACCGCGAAACTGGCGGGCGGCGGGATCGTCCTGCCTGCCGACGTGACCAGGGCGGATCAGGTCGAACGGGTGTTAGCCGATGCGGTGGCCGCGATGGGGCGGCTGGATGTGCTGTTCAACAATGCCGGCCGCGGATCGAGGCCAAAGCCGATCGACGAAATGGCGCTGGAGGACTGGCACGCGGTTCTCGATGTGAATCTTACTGGCTCCGTTCTCTGCGCGCGTGCGGCGTTTGCGCAGATGCGCAGACAGGATCCTCAGGGTGGGCGCATCATCAACAATGGCTCGATCTCGGCGCACGCGCCGCGGCCAGGCTCCGTGCCCTATACCGTGACCAAGCATGCAATCACGGGGCTGACGAAGTGCCTGTCGCTGGACGGGCGGCCGTTCAACATCGCCTGCGGGCAAATCGACATCGGCAACGCGTTGACCGAAATGGCGGCGCAGATCGCCAAGGGCGTGCCGCAGGCCGACGGACGCATTGTGGCCGAAGCGACAATGGCCGTGACTGACGTAGCGAAAGCTGTGCTGATGATGGCGGAGCTGCCGCTGTCGGCCAACGTGCAGTTCATGACGGTGATGGCGACGAAGATGCCTTTTGTCGGCCGGGGCTAGGGAGAGTTCATGGGACGTGTTTCAGGCAAGGTCGCGCTGGTGACAGGCGCGGCGAGCGGGATCGGGCGGGCGTGCGCTGCCGCGCTGGCGAAGGAAGGCGCGAGTGTCGTGCTGACCGATGTGCAGACGGGCAAGGGCGAGGAGGCGGTTGCCGAGATCACGAAGGCGGGCGGCAAGGCGGTGTTCTACCGTCATGATGTGTGCAGCGAGGAGGAGTGGGCTTCGCTGATCGGCGTAATCGAGCGCGATTTCAAAAGGCTCGACATCCTGGTGAACAATGCCGGGATCGCGGTTGGCGGCCTGGTGACGGACCTGTCGCTGGCCGACTGGCGCAGACAGCAGGCGGTGAATGTGGAGAGCGTGTTCCTCGGGACGCGCGCTGCGCTGCCGCTGATGCGGAAGAGCGGGAGCGGGTCGATCATCAACATCTCGTCGGTGGCGGGACTGCGCGGAGCGCCGCGACTGTCGGCGTATTGCGCATCGAAAGGAGCGGTGCGGCTGTTCACCAAGTCGGTGGCGCTGGAATGCGCGATGATCCGGGATGGGGTGCGCGTGAATTCGGTGCATCCGGGGATCATCGAGACGCCGATCTGGGTGCAGCTGCCGACCCCGCACGGGGCAAATGCCCCGCCGGACCTCGATGCGCTCGCGGCAGTCCGCGTGCCGATGGGCGTGAAAGGACAGCCGATGGATATCGCCAACGGCGTGGTGTTTCTCGCAAGCGACGAGAGCCGCTACATGACGGGCGAGGAGTTGGTGATCGACGGCGGGCTGACCATCGGGTCGATCTAGGCGGATCGATCCGGGCGCGCCTACTGCGAGTTACGCCACTTCTCCATGGCGGCTGAGATCGCGAAGGTTTCGCGGTATTTGGGCGAGTCCGAGGGGCGCGGCGGCTTCTGCGAGGTGAGGGACATGATCTCGGCGAGCTTGTTGTGGGCCGCGCCGGCCTGGCCGGCGCCGATATAGGCGTGGAGCTCGACCAGGGCGCTGGAGAGCAGGTCGTGCGCCCGGATGACGAAGTAGGGCTCGTCGTCGGCGAGGTTCGGGTAGGCGTCGTATTTGGACGGATTGGCCTTGGAGCCCATTGGCGCAGGCGTTGGGGGCGCGGACATGTGGACCTCTTGATTCGGATCGGTTGAAGAATGGCGGGATTCGGCAAGGGGGCGTGAATTGGGCTGTGGATGGATATGACTGCGGCTCCGGAAGCTGGCGCTTCGGAGCAGTGTAAGTTGGGTTCGAGCGCGAGCGTTTAGCTAGGCGCGCGCTAGTCTTGGCAGCGAAATCTCGCAACAACCAAGCCTGTCATCCCCACGGCAAGCGCGTGAGCGCTGGAGAGCCGGGATCCATGGATCTGCGAGTCCCGATGCCGGGAAATGGATCCCGGCCATCCTTGTTTGGGAATGGGCTTCGCGCTTCCGGGGATGACAATCCCTTTGCCGGTCCGGCGTGTAGTTGCCGGCGGCGGCAAGCCAGTCCTCGGGCTGCAAGACGCGCCCTTCGTTCGGCGGGTGCGCCTCACTCCTCGGCAGGAGGTCTTCGGTCGTCTCGCGGCTGCTTGCGTTTGCAGCGGCGGTTCGGCATCCGCTCGTCGTCGTCGTCGTCGTCGTCGTCGTCGTCGTCGGCGACGAGGGCGGGCCGGGGGCGTGCTCCTCGATTTTGTCGCGGTCCTGTTGGGGCAGAGACGCAGGCGCTGCTTCGGTGTGCCAATCACTGAGCGGGCGGCTGGGTCGCATCCGGACGATGTCCGCGAGGTTCGACCAGAGCATCGCAAACGCACGCAGCAGCGCCTCGAGCCAAAGCTCGGTGAGCGAAGGGGTCCTACTCCAGTTTGCGCGCGGGTGTGCCGTGGTCATGGCCGGCATTATTCGCCCGCCCCGGAGGGCGTAGGAAAACTCTCCTGAAGATGTTTCGATCTTTTTTCTAGAGCACTGGATTCACTCGGGAGATTTTCGCGAGGCGCTTCAGAACACTGCTGTATTGTGAACTCGTTGCAAGGCGGCTGCCGGCCGGGCGAGCGGGCGTGGACCCGGCCGGGGATTTGCCTATGTTCGCGCGCATGACAGCCAGCCCCGCCCGCAAGCACGCCTTCGAGGCCCTGCACAATTTCCGTGATTTCGGCGGGTATCAGGCTGGCGACCGGCGCATGGCGATGGGGCGATTCTACCGGTCGGCCAATCATTCGCTGGTGAGCGATGCGGACCTTGGCCGGTTGGCGGCGATGAATATCGGCGTGGTGGTCGACCTGCGCAGGCCGGTGGAGCGCGAGCGCCAGCCGTCGCGGCGGTGGGCGGACTTCAGGGGCGTCGTCATCGAAAACCATGATCCCGACGAGGGCGGGGAGACATGGGACGTGTTCATGGCCGAGTGGGACCTGACCTACGAAAGCTATCGCGCCTATTTGCTGCGCTATTACGAGCGCGCGCCCTACCTGCCGCGCCTGATCGACCTTTACACACGGTATTTCGCGACGCTGGCGCAGAGCGACGGCGCGCTGGTGGTTCACTGCGCGGCGGGCAAGGACCGGACAGGGCTGGTGGTGGCGCTGACGCATGCGCTGGCAGGCGTGCATCGCGACGACATCATCGCGGACTACATGCTGACCAACGATCCCGAGCGGTTCAACGCGTTCGGAGCCGCGTGGGCGGAGAACATCCGGGCAGAACGCGGCAAGGCGCCGACGCTGGAGACTATGCGTGCAGTCATGGGCGTCGAGCCGATCTATCTTGAGAAATCCCTAGAAGTCATCGCCGGGCGCCATGGCGGCGTCGAGCGCTACCTGCGCGAGGCGCTGGGCGTGGATGCCGCGAAGCGCGCTGCGATCGAGAAGCGGCTGTTCGAATAGGCGATATGAATCGTCGCCGCTTGGACTCTGTGCCACGCAGGCGAGGCGTACGCGCCTTCGGCGCGTTGCCGGGCAGGCGCCCGGCGGTCCCAGCTACGCGACGTCGGTCTTCTTTTCGCCGGCCGTCTGGACCTTCTCGTTGGCCGAGTGGATCTTGCGGGTGACCAGGCGCTCCAGCTCGTTTGCGACGGCGGTGCGGTGGAGGAAGGCTTCCTCGGGCATGTCGAGGATCGAGCCGATGGTCTGGAAATGGTATCTCACCACGGCCAGATCGTAAGTGTCGGTCATGCCGACGCCCTCAATATAGCGCAGCGCCGTGTTCCAGATGCGCATGATGACGTCGTCGCCCAGCGTCGAAACTTCCGGGGCGTATTCGCCCAGCATGCGATACATGCCGCGGATTCCGGCGGTGCGGTCGACGTTGGTGCGGTCGGCGTAGGCATTGAGATTGTCGATGATGGCGCGCAGCTTGAACGCGTTCTCCTTCGACTGCTCGGTCGCGGCTTTCGCGGGCGGCTCGTCGGTGAGGCGGCGCCACGGGCCGGCGTAGTTGGGATCGTCCTTCCGGCGGCGGCATGGGCCGACATAGTTGCGGCTGTCGATGAACTTGCGCGGGCGGAGGACGACTTCCTCGATGCGCGAGAGGACGTTCTGGGCCGAGACCGGCTTCAGCAGGAATTCGTTGATGCCGGCCTGGCGGGCCGACATGAGCTGGTCGTGGTCGATCACGCCGGCGAGCAGGATGATCGGCACTTCGCGCGCAATGCCGGTGGTGTTGCGGCGGACTTCGCGGGTGAATTCGAGGCCGGACATGCGGCCCGCGTCCCAGTCGACGAAGATCACGTCGGGCTTGAACGTGCGGCCGACAGTGAACGCTTCCATCGAGGAAGCGGCGGCCATGATGTTGGTGACTTGCAGGCGACGCAGGGAATCCGCCACCACGCCGCGCATGTAAGCGTTGGGATCGACCACGAGCGCCTTCAGGCGCTTCAGCTCGGCCGGTGTCAGCGTGCGATCGTCTGTCATATCACTCTACTCTAAGCAGCCAGTTTCTTCTGGATCGCCTTGCCGAGCGCGATGGCCACGCTGTCGCGGGCATCGGCATAGCCGAGCGGAAGTGCGGCGAGCTGTTCAAGCGCGCCGAGGGCGGTGTTGACGACGTTGCCTTCGAGCTGGCCCATCGGCGTTGCGACGCTGATATAGGCTTCGAAGGCGGCGCAGCCGGAGTGCAGGGCGTGATCGTTCTGCGCGATGGCGAGGTCCTTGGCGGTCTTGATCTGCTGCATCGCGGTCGCGAGCGCTTCGGGGCGGCTGGCGCGGAGCTGGGTGCAGGTCTGGCGCAGAGCGGTGAGCGCGATGCGGATCGGGGTCTTAGCCGCGACTTCGTCCTGGTCGATCATCGGGGCCGACGGGGCGGAACGTTCGCCGGCGCGGCGCTTGGCGCCGTAATAGTCGGCCGGGTTCTTCCGGCGGCGGCAGGGGCCGAGATAGACCGAGCAGTCGACGAAGGGGCGCGGGGTCTCGACCACCATTTCGAGGCGCTGGCGCATAGCGAGCGGCGAAATCGGCTTGGCGAGGAATTCATCGACGCCGGCGTCGCGGCCGTTGATGACCATCTGGCGCGTGAGGCCGGCAGTGATAAGCACGACGGGAAGGCGGCGGATGCGTTCGTCTTCGACCTTGCGCAGGTCGCGCACGAATTTGAGCCCGTCGAAGGCGTCGCTTTCTTCCCAGGACAGCAAGATCACGTCGATCGGACGGTCGATCAGGAAGGTCCGAGCCATCTCCTCGTTGCGCGCGCTGGAGATGTTGGAGACGTTGAGGCTGCGTAGGATTTCGCCGATCAGCGTGCGCGAGAAGTTGTTCGCGTCAGCGACAAGGACAGACAATGTCCGCGGCTTCAGTGGCCGTGGTTTCCTAGGATCCTGCATTCGGCCGCCCCACTCGATTCTGAGTTCGGGGCGACCGTACCGGAAGCTGGTAATTTTACGGTTGAGACGGGATGAACAGGGTTAAGGCGTGCCGTTAACCTTTTGGGTACGACTGGAAGCTCGGCTGGCCCGTTGTGTGTAAGGTGTGCTAGCGTCGCGGAACCGGAAAAGGTCCGCCGGGACCGGCCAGGAGACTGCCTTGAGCGAAGACGAAAAGCTCGACCAGCGTATCCAGCTGGTGGCCTCGGCCAGCTTCGGGAAGGACGTGGACGACTGGCGCAGGACACAGCAGGACCTGCCGTCGCGGTCCGAAGCGATAAGGCGGCTGGTCTATCTGGGGCTGCAGCACGAAGAGGAACACCCGATGCGCATGATCACCGCGATCATCCGGCCGCACAGGTATGAGGCGGTGCGTGATGCGCTGACCAAGCTGGGCGTGTCGGGCATCACGGCGACGCAGGTGCAGGGCTTCGGCCGGCAGCGCGGGCAGACCGAGATGTATCGCGGCGCGGAGTATTCGGTAGCCGAGGTGCCGAAGATCAAGGTTGAGGTCGCAGTGGCGTCCGGCATGGCGGAGGCCGTCATCGAGGCGGTGCAGAAAGCCGCGGGCTCGGGCAAGATCGGCGACGGCAAGATATTCGTGACCGGGCTTACCGAAGTGGTCCGCATCCGTACCGGGGAGCGCGACGAGAAGGCTCTCGATTAGGCTGTCGACTAGCCCGGGCGACCGGCCTAGTGCCTGAACGGCACCGTCAGCAGGCGCCAGAACAGCCAGAGCGGAACGATGATGATGGCGCCGGCGAGCAGGGGCTGCCAGCCTCGCTCCAGCGCCCAGCCCAGCACTTTCATCACGCCGTTGAACAGCGAGCCGGCAAGGCCGCTCAACGAGAATCTGGGCGAGAAGAAATCGATGCCGCCTGCCTGCAGGATCGCCCCGGCGATGATGCAGATCACGACGAGCTGGAAATATCCGGAAAAGCCGATGCCGAAGAGCTTGCTGTTCAGAGTGCGGGGCGGGGGGTCTTCGTAGGGAAGCTCCTCGGCGATCAGCTCCTGCTCGATGACGTCGAGCCGTTCGCGCGTGGTGGGCGGAGGCGCCGTGGTCGCGGGCACGGAGGCGGCCTCGAACAGCTCGGCGTCCGTGTCGGCGCTCCGCGGCTTGCTCATTTGACGCCTCTGCTGCTCCCGTCGCCGGAGGATGCTGGAGTTTGCGGCGTTCCGCTATCCCTTCGGCTCCTGCCCTGCGTGATGGCCACCTGGTGCGGGTAGGGGATGGTGATCCCCGCCTTGTCGAAGGCCTGCTTGACCTGTTTCAGCATGTCGCCGCGCAGGTCGATATAGTCGCCGGTAGCGCACCAGGCGCGGGCGCGCAGGTCGACGCTGGAGGGGGCGAGTTCCTGGACCTTGATCCAGACTGGCGGCTCGTCGCGGACGCGGGGGTCGGCCTTGAACACGTCGCCGATGACCTTGATCGCGTGGTCGATGTCGTCCTCGTAGGAGATGGAGAAAGGCAGGTCGAGCCGGCGCAGGCTGCGAACGGAGTTGTTGATGATGACGTCGCCCCAAGCCTTGTCGTTGGTGACGGTGACTTCCTTGTTGTCGATGGTGTTGAGGACGGTGGTGAAGGGCGTGATGTCGGAGACCGTGCCGTCTTGCCCCGCGATGCGGACGGCGTCGCCGATGCGGTAGGGGCGGAAGACGGCGATAATGACGCCCGCGGCGACAGCCTTCAGCGTATCCTGCAGGGCCAGGGCGATGGCGAGGCCGGCGGCGCCGATGACGGCGACCAGCGAGGCGATGGGGAAGCCGAACTGCTGCAGCGCCGCGATGAGGCCGATGGCGAAGGCGCCGAAGCGGACGAGCGCGGCGAGGAAGTGGAACAGCGTCTGACCGGAAGACGCGCGGCGGCCGACCTTTTCTCCGAACTTGCGCACGCGCGCGCCCAGCCATGAGCCGAGGAACCAGACGGCCACGAGGATGGCGAGGCCTTTCAGCGCCGCTATGGCGACGGCCTGCGCTTCGCCAAGGCTGTAGCCGAAGAGCAGATTGGCGGAGATCGCCAGCGCAATGAGAATGAACGCCACGCGCACGAGCAGGCCGAGAATGTCGATCATCAGGTGATCGGCGGTCTTGGCTTCGCCTTCCTTCTGGCGGCTCGCCAGGCCCGAGAGCTTCTGCGCGGCAAAGCGCAGGATGCGGGTAATGATCACACCGAGCAGGTAGGCCGCGACGATGGCTATGCCCGACCACATCCATTTCTGGGCGGGACCTTCGAAGTGGAAAGCCCAGTTGCGGAATTCGTAGAGGTCCATGAATCACGTGCCTGGCTGATGATGAACGACAGCTAGCGCGGGCAGGGCAAAAACCCAACCGGGTTCGCCTCAGCCTGTGCTTTCAGCCGGCAAGCATCGCCTCCAGCGTTTCCATGCGGTCCGCCTCGCTGGAAGGCTTGTCCCAGCGGATGCGGTGGATGCGGGGGAAGCGCATGGCGACGCCGGACTTGTGGCGGGGCGAGCGCTGCAGGCCCTCGAAAGCGACTTCGAGCACGAGGCCTTCGTGCAGATTGGCCGTCACCGATCGTACGGGACCGAAACGTTCGATAGTGTGGTCGCGGACGTATTTGTCGAGCTGGACGAGCTCCTCGTCGGTGAAACCGAAATAGGCCTTGCCGACCGGCGCGAGCTCGTCGCCGTTTTCGGTCGTACGCCAGACGCCGAAGGTGAAGTCGGAATAGAAGCTGGAGCGCTTGCCGTGGCCGCGCTGGGCGTACATCAGCACGGCGTCGATCAGATGCGGGTCGCGCTTCCACTTGTACCACAGGCCAGCGGGGCGGCCGGCGAGGTAGGGCGCGTCCCAGCGCTTCAGCATCAGGCCCTCGATCTCGCGCGTGGGCGGGTGGGTGCGCAGGTCTTCGAGGGCCGCCGCATCCGTGAAGGGGACGAGCGGGGAGAGATCGATGCGGCCGTTGTCGAGCGTGACGACAAAACGTTCGAGGCGTTTGCGGCGCTCGCGGAAGGCGAGCGGGCGGAGGTCTTCGCCGTTGTCGATGAGCAGGTCGTAGGCGCGCAGCATGGCGGGGCGTTGGGCCATCTGCTTGGGCGAGACGGTCTTGCGGTTGAGGCGCTGCTGAAGTTCGTTGAAGGAGGCGACGCCGCCCTCTGCGTCGCGGATCAGGAGTTCGCCGTCGAGCGCTGCGGTGAAGTCTGCTGCTTCGAGAAGGTCGGGGAAGGCTTTCGAGATGTCGTCGCCATTGCGGGTGTAGAGGCGGCGGACGCCGCCGTTGGCGGCAAGTTGCACGCGCACGCCGTCCCATTTCCATTCGGCGGCGTACTGGTCTGGCGTCACCAATGAGGGATCGAGCGCCTCGGGATCGGAGCGTTCGGATTTCGAGAGCAGCGGATGCGCCAGCATGGGCGGGCGGAAGGGCGCCAGCGCGCGGGAGACGGGCTTGGGGCCGCGCCCTTCGAGCCAGGCGAAGAGATCGACATAGGGCGGGGCGAGGCCATGCCAGAGTTCTTCGATCTCGGCGACGTCGACCTTGCCGAAGTCGGCGGCGGCCTGCCGGGCGAGGCGCGCGGAGACGCCCACACGGAGACCGCCGGTGACCAGTTTGAGCAGGGCCCAACGGCCGGTCGCGTCGAGCGCATCGAGCCAGCTTTCGACCAGCTTGAGGCCCTGCGCCCTGGTCGACTCCATCAGCGTCTCGACGACTTCGGAAAGATCTGGCGAGCGATTGGCGCCGGGCCGCGCGGGCCAGATCAGCGAGATGGTTTCGGCGAGGTCGCCGACATAGTCGTAGGAGAGGTTGAACAACACGGGATCGACGCGGCTGGCGGCGAGCTCGCGGATGGCGGCGGGCTTCACGGACGGGATCGAGAGATCGCCGGTGATCGCCGCCAGCGCCCAGCCGCGCGAGGGATCGCCTGCATGGCGCAGGTAGTCGCAGATCAGCGTCAGCTTGGCGTTGCGCGACGGGGTGAGGACCAGCCGTTCCAGAAGCGCGGCGAAGGCTTGCATGCGGGGCTATATAGGGCGCTTCAGGCGGGGCCGGGCGCCGTAGAGCCAGTTGGCCGGCAGGCCGAGGCGGCGGCAGGCTTCGACAGGCGGGCTGCCCGGAATGGCGATGCGGTCGGAAGCGGCGCCGGCGAGCTTCACGAGACGGCGCTCCCACGACCGCAGCCGCCAGCGGTCGCCGATGCCGAGGAGCGAGCGGATGTGCGGCGGGGTGAGTTCGGCGCCGGCGCGGATCATCATGTTCTGAACGGGTTTGAGCATGGGCGGCAGGATCGGCGCCCGCGAGACGATGGTGAGGAAGTCGAAGATGACCTGTGATTGTTCAAGCTTCGGCAGCATGGCGGCGAAGCGGGCTTCGACGTCTGCTTCCGACTTCGCGGGATCGACGACGCCATAGAGCGCGGCGCCGGGCTGGGCTTCCGCATAGTAGCGGTTGCGATCGCCCCGGGAGAGCGGCTGGACATAGGCGGAGTAGGCCTCGACGAACCCGAAGCCGGCGGTGACCTGCACCCAGTCGAGCAGGTCCGGGTCGCTGGCGGTATAGGCGACGCCCGAGACATCGCCGCTGACCCGCGCATGCATGGCGCGCACGCGGGCGATCATGCGTGTCGAGACGCTGCGCGCCGCATAAGCGGTGACCATGGCGGCCATGCCTGTGCGCTTCATGCGCGCGACGGGATCGGTGCGGAAAGTGGTGTGGTCCCACACGCCGGAACGCACGCGGGGTTCGGCCAGTTCGAGGATCACGGCGGCGATGCCGCCGGCGAACAGGGCGACGGGGTTCTTGAAGATGCGCCAGGTGAGGCTGTCAGGCGCCGCGAGAGCGGGCTCGCCCATCGGCGCGCGGAAATCGACGGGGGCGCCTGCGCCTTCCATGAACCGGCGCATCAGGGCTGCGCCGATCTGGTCTTCCCACGTGGAAAAGAGCGTTGCTATCATGAGAGCCGAACGCTGCTATGCGCGACGCGTTCCGGCAAGACGCTAGTTGGAGGCGGGCGGGGGTGGCTCTTTCAGCTGCAGCTCATAACAGTGACGACCGGCCGGTCGGGCCTGTCCAAGCTCCGGCCAGGATACCCAGGCGGACGGGGAAATTCTCGGGGTTTTTCCGTCGACGGCGCTGCGGAAAATTCCGCACAGCCGGACGTGCGTCGGGTCGACGACCGTGTAGGTAACGTCGCCGGGCGCCTGCGGATCTCCAGCAGAGATGGCCGTCAGGGTCCGGTCGCTGTGAAAGTCGCCGCAGCGAGCGCCGGGAGTGGCTGGATCGCGGGCGGCGGTCGCGGAAGCCTCCGCAAGGGTCGCGGGCGGCTTGCCGGTGGTGACGTACGCGCATTGGGCGAGCTGCGCGGAGGATGCAATCCGGTCGGCGGTCATGTCGTCCAAGCGTCGGTCGCGAGCGTCGCCAGGGCCGCCTACGACGATGAAGCCCGCGATCATTGCGGCGAGAACGATGGCGCCGCCCGCGATGGCGAGAGGCGGGCCGAGGTCACGACTGCTGGTCATTCTCGTCTCCCTTCTCGGCGTCGCGGATGAAGTAGAGGAAGACGCCGCCAGCGAGGATGGCGATCACCAGCAGCTTCAGGATCAGACGCGCGGAGAGTTCGCCGGAGAGGAAGCTGTAGACCAGCGCGATGGCGTCTCCGATGAGCGTGCAGGAGGCGATGATCAAGGTGACGTAGGTAAGCCATTTGCGGACGCGGCTGCGCTGCATCGCTGGGTTGGTGCGGCGCTGCTTGCGGATATGGAAGGCGAGCCAGGCGAAGATCGGGGCGCCGACGACAAGGCCGGCAATGGCGGAGCGGATCTGGCTCTCGCGTGAAATGAAGACGTACTGGTTGGCGCCGTCGAGCTCGTCATAGATCGCGATGTCGATCAGCGCGAACAGAAGCGAACCGAGATTCCAGGCGACCACGCCCAGCAGAATGAACAGGACGAGATAGAGAAACGCCTCGCGCGCGGAGACGTAGGGGCGAGGTTTCGGCACGGCCATGCCGAAGTCGCTGACGGCGTAGGCGTCGAGCGCTGCATCGACTTCCTTCTGCGTCCAGCCGGCGGCGACGAGCGCGGCCGCGACGCGTTCCCGCGGCTGGCCGCGGTTCAGGGCCTCGCGGATGAAGATGTCGAGCGTGGATGAAGCCATGTGCGTCCCCAATGCGGGGACGAGCGTAGGGTGGATCGGTTGTCCGATCCACCCTCTGCCGTCAGTTCATTATCAGGCCAGGATGGCCCGCTCGGCTGCGCGGATGTCTTTCTCCACGCCGGGTTGGGTGCGGAAGACCATCATGTTGCGGTCCGCCGCGGTATAGGCAGGCCATTCCGGCAGGTTCTTGTTGGCCGGGTTGCCGGTCTTGGCGAAGGCGAGCCAGCTTTCGGACATCTGGTCGGCGATGGCCTGCGCTTCGGGGCCGGTTCCGGACATGGATTCCGACTTGGCGACGTTGTCGAAGATCATGCCGATGTCGAGCGCGTGTGGGACGTAGCGTTTGCCGTCCAGGACCGGCGTGACCCAGTCGAGCATGTAGAAGTAGACCGGCGCTGCGCCTGCCGCGGAGCGGCGGTCGGCGATGGTGACGCTGCCCTGGAAGAAGCGCGCGTCGGATGCCGCCATGAAGTAGAGCTCGGGCGCTTCGACGTTCGGGTAGGCCTTCTTGTACTGGTCGATGATCTTCTTGGCGTCCTTCTTGGGGAAGGATTCCTTGATCGCGGCTGGCAGCGTTTCCCAGGTGAGGGCAAGCGGCGCTTCATTGCCGCCCATAAGGGACGTTCCCTCGGTGCGGGTGACGCCGATCAGTAGCGGGATGTCAATCGATTGCTGCGGAGCATCCGGGTCGAAGGGGTGGCGCGTCATACTGCGGCCGTCGAGCACGGGGCCCGAGCCGGCGCCGGGCGTTTCAGCAAACGCCTTGAGCAGATCGGCGACCGGCATGGTCTTGATCTGGGCGATGGTCTCTTTCGTCAGGCCGACCTTCTTCACCAGTTCGTCGGCGGCTTTTGCAGCCGTTGCCGGTTCGGCGTGGCGGATGCGCGGGCCGGACTGGACGACAGCGCGATGGAAGAGGCCCTTGGCCGAGTCCATCGCCATCAGCGTGCAGATTTTCGCTCCACCGCCCGACTGGCCGAAGATCAGGACATTGTTGGGATCGCCGCCGAAGGCGGGGATGTTGTCGCGCACCCATTTGAGGGCGTGGACCATGTCGAGCGAACCCGCGGCGCCGCTATCGGCGAACTCGTCGCCATAGTTGGCGAGGTAGAGGTGGCCGAACACGTTGAGGCGGTGGTTGACCGTGACGACCACCACATCGCCGCGCTTGGCGAGGCGCACGCCGTCATAGGCGTTCGACGAGCCAGAGCCGGTGGTGAAGCCGCCGCCGTGGAACCACACGAGCACGGGGCGCTTGCCCGCGTCGGCCTTGGGCGTCCAGACGTTGAGGAAGAGGCAGTCCTCGCTTTGGGCCGGAGCGGGGTTGGGGCGCCACGACTTGAAGAGGCCGCCGCCATCGCCGGCCTGGTTCTGCGGCGTGGTGTTGCCGTAGGCGAGGGCGTCGGCGGTTTCGGTCCAGGCTGCAGGCTCTGCTGGCGGACCGAAGCGGTTGGTCGATGTGTCGGCGCCATAGCGTACGCCCTTGAAGACACTGACGCCGTCTTCAGTGAAGCCTTTTACCTGGCCGTACTTGGTGGCGACGACAGGGTTGGCGTCGGCGGCCGGCGTCGTTGCGGCGGTGTCTGCGGGCTTTTCGCTGCAGGCGGCGAGAACGCCGCCGGCGCCGGCGAACGCCATCATCGCGACAGATGCTTTCAGGACAGCCCTGCGGCTGCCGAAGTTGATCATTCCCATGTCTCTCTCCCTCGCACCCGCTTTTTTTGGCGCGGATGTCGTTGCGGAACGTATGCCGACGCGCATACTTCCGTCCAGCAACAGCAAAGGAAACTCCGGAGAGATGGCGGGCGGCAAATGTCGTTCGCGCCCGGGGACAAAGGAGACCGAAATGACCGCGACGGCGACGACCGATATGATTCCGCCCGAAGGCTTCGAGTCCCATTTCCGAAGGTCTCCGATGACCGAGCCGTGGGAGCCGATCTATTCGAAGCGAACGCCGGACCGGGTGGTGATCGGTCTTTACATGCGCCCCCCGCACACCAATTCGCGCGGCCTCATTCACGGTGGATTGATCGCGGCGCTGGCCGACAATGCGATGGGGCTGTCGTGCGTGGCCGCGCTGACCGGCGAAGGGCGCAAGCCGGAGGGCGGGCTCGTGACAGTGTCCATGTCGACCGACTTCATCGGCTCGGCAAAGCTCGGCCAGTGGCTGGCGTTCGACACGCAGTATGTGAAAACCGGGCGCACGCTCTGTTTCGCGCAGGCCTTCGTGACGGCGGACGGCGAGGTGATCGCGCGCGCCGACGCGCGTTTCAGGGTGCTTTGATCGCGGCCGGAATCGGCTGGCGCAGGATCATGATCTTCTGCCAGATCTTGCGCGAAAGGTTGCCGGTGAGATCTTCGATCTCGCTTACAGCGTCGATGATGACAGGATCGCGCACGTCCTGCATGTAGAGCGCGGCGAGCTTGCCGGTCAGGGCCAGCATCTCGCTGCAATAGTCGAGATAGCGCGCCAGTTCGAACTCGCTCATCGCGTGGCGTTCAGACGATGGCGTCTCTGTATGGGCCGACGCCAGCGTGGTCGGGTCCTTGGTCAACTGGTGCATGTCCACCACGTGCGCGATCGACCGCAGCTCGTGCAGGTCCTTCAGCACGGCGTCCCGCCGCATGTTGGATTCGAGGTTGAGGAGGAACCAGATCGCAGCGCCCGCAAGCGCGACGATGTTGAGCACAGCCTCGATGCCCTGGATCACGTCGAAGGCTTCATTGCTGACCTGAAGGCTCTGCAGGGAGAAGCCGATCCAAAGAATGCCCGCGACGCCCAGCAGGATCGTGAGGCCTACGCCGGCCTGGACCCACAGGTTCGGACGCGCGACCCACGACAGTCTTTGCCGGTCTTCGCGCGCGATGGTGAGCAGTTCGGCGCACAGCTTCGACAGGCCGCGCGACGGGAATCGCTCCTCGATCCGCTTCTGCAGCTTCTCGATGGTGGTTTCGATCTTGTCGGCGTCGAGGGAGCGATAGGGCATAACAGTTGTGAGTAATGCCCCGCGTCGCTGGACGCGGGAAGGGGGAGGATGGAAGTTCGCGCCAGGTATTTCGCGAGACGACGCGGGGAGCACGGCTTGGACGGGGCCGAACCAGTCAGGTGGGTGATGCCCGTGGCGTGGTGTGCGGTCACCTCGGTGATCATCGCATCCGGCCTTGCCGTGCCGCTCGAGGGCGGACTGGCGGCGTCCGGTTTCGGTTTCTTCTTTCCGACTGACGGGCAGATCGACGCCTATACGCGTGGACTCGCGCCGTTTTCGGCCGCCGCCGCCGTGCTCGGCGCTGCGTTCATGTTCATTCCCAAGATGACGAGCTGGCGCATCCGCAAGGGGCTCGCCTGGTCAACCTTCATGCTGATGGTGATCGGCGGGATGATGATGCTCATTGTGCCGCAGGCGCTGATCGCCATCGCCCGCGCCAATGGCGGTAATGGGATCAGCCTGGCGGTGGACCTGTCCGTCACGTGGATGGATTTCGGCGCACGCCTTTCGAGCGTAGGCGGGCTATTGGCGATCGCGACATTCATCGACGCGTGGATAAACCGGCAGCGCGGCTATTCGCCGGCCTCGTCCTCATAGCCCACCAAATGCAGCGGCCGCGCCTTGCGGCCTTCAAGCTCGGCCCAGCGCGCGAGGGCGTCGTCGCGGCCGTGCGTGACCCATAGCTCGTCCGGGTTCACCTCGCGCACCGTTTCGGTGAGCTCGTCCCAGTCGGCGTGGTCGGAGAGGATCAGCGGCAGTTCGATGCCGCCGGCCTTGGCGCGCTGGCGGATGTTCATCCAGCCTGACGCGAAGGCGATGACGGGATCGGGGAAGCGCTGCGCCCAGGGCGTGCTCGTGGCGGAGGGCGGGCACAGCACGATCTTGCCGGCGAACTTTTCGCTGGCGACGCGTGTCTTCTTGTCCAGCGTTGCGGGTTCGAGGGGCCCAAGCTTCACGCCCAGCCGCTCGTACATGTCGCAAAGCTCTTTCATCGCGCCGTGGATGTAGATGGGCTCGTTGTAGCCGAACTTCCGCAGCTCGCAGATCACACGTTGCGCTTTTCCAAAAGCATAGGCGCCGACGAGATGCGCGCGATCCGGGAACGCGCGGATGGAGTCCAGCAGCTTCCTTACCTCGCCCGAGGAGTCCGGATGGCGGAAGACAGGCAGGGCGAATGTCGCCTCCGAGATGAAGATGTTGCAGGGGACGACTTCGAAGAGTCTGCAGGTGGGATCGGGGCGGCGCTTGTAGTCGCCGGTGCAGACCATGGTGAAGCCCTTCCATGTCACCTCGACCTGCGCCGAGCCGATGACATGGCCGGCTGGATGCAGCGTGACGTCGACATCGCCGACGCGCATGGTCTCGCCATAGGGCGCGGACTGGCGTGATTGCGTGAAAGCTTGTCCATAGCGCACTGACATCGCCTCGAGCGTCTCTGACGTCGCCAGCACCGCGCCGTGGCCGGCGCGCGCGTGATCCGAATGGCCGTGCGTGACGACCGCCCGATCAACGCCGCCGCGGACCGGGTCGATGTAGAAGTCGCCTGGCGGGCAATAGAGGCCCTGCGGCGTCGGGCAGAGAAGCTGTTCGGGGCGGATCATCGTTAGCCATATGCGCGCGGCGGCCGGCGTGGGGAAGAGCGACTTCTAGTTCTCGAAGCGCCTTCTTGTCCCGCGCGAATGATACCAGCGGGCTCGGTTTCAAGCCCGCTACAGTCTTTTCTACGCCTTGAGTTTTCCTCAAATCAGCGGATTCATTCACCGTGCCCTCTGAAAGAACAGGATGGGGCGGCGGGTGAAGGGACATCGATGGCAAGCGCATTTGACGCCGCGCAACGCATGATCGCGGCGATGCTGCAGGGCCGGTCGGCCGATGAGATCGCCCGCCAGAGCCGGCCCGACACCACGACGCCGCTGAAACCCTGGATCCGGCCGGCCAAGCGGCTGGAGCCGACATTCACGGCGTCGAACTGGAAGACGCTTCTGGGCAATTCGGGAGCAACGGAGGCGGACAAGGCCGAGCTCTATGACGCCAAGGCGCAGGAGCAGCTGCCGGCCTACGAGCGCAATATCGAGAATTATATCGGCACGGTGCGCGTGCCGGTGGGCGTGATCGGGCCGCTGCGGGTGAACGGCATTTTCGCCAAGGGCGATTTCTATGTGCCGCTGGCGACGAGCGAGGCGGCGCTGGTGGCGAGCTATGGGCGCGGCGCGCGGCTGATCTCGTCTGTGGGCGGGTGCACGACGGGCACGTTGGCTGAGGGCGTGCATCGCTCGCCGGGCTTTGCGTTCAAGACGACGACCGAGGCAGGGCTGTTCGTCGCCTGGGTGTGCTCGAACTTCGACATGCTGAAGGCGGCGGCGGAGACAACGACGCGCCACGGCAAGCTGGTGGAGCTGTCGCCGCACGTCGAGGGCGATCATGTCTATCTGGTGTGCAGCTATACGACGGGCGATGCGGCCGGGCAGAACATAGTGACCATCGCAACCGAGGCGTTGTGCGGGGCGATTCTTGAGAAGTCTCCTTTCAAGCCGCTCTACTGGTTCGTCGAGGCCAACTTCTCCGGCGACAAGAAGGCGTCGGCGATGTCCTTCGTCGGCGTGCGCGGGCGCAAGGTGACGGCGTCGGTGGAGCTGCCGGGAGAGGAAATCGTCAAGCAGCTGCATACGACGTCGAAGCGGATGGAGGACTACTGGCGCATGTCGGCGCTGGGCGGCGTGATGTCGGGCTCCATAGGCGTGCAGGGGCACTACGCGAACGGGCTCGCGGCGCTCTATCTGGCGACGGGGCAGGATGCGGCGTGCGTGGCGGAGAGCGCGGTCGGCGTGACGCGGATCGAGCTGCGCGAGAATGACAGGCTGTTCGTGTCGGTGACGCTGCCCAACATCATCGCGGGCACGGTGGGCGGCGGCACCAACCTGCCGACGCAAGCGGCGGGGCTCAACATCATGGGGCTGAAGGGCTCCGGCAAAGCGCGGGTGTTCGCAGAGGTTTGCGCGGCGGTGTGCCTGGCGGGCGAACTGTCGATCATCGGAGCGCTGTGCGCGCACGAGTTCGCCAGCGCCCACAAGAACCTGGCGCGGGGTAGGTCGTGAGCGACGTGGCTGCTCCTGCGGCGCCGAAGAAGCCGCGCGCTGGGCTAGGCGCGCGGCTGTGGGAATATCAGGCGGAGCGTTTTCCAGTCATCCAGCATGGCGCGCTGATTGCGGCTTTCGGGTCGTCGGCGGTTTGCCTGTCGGCCCTGCTGCGGGACGCCGCGCCGAGCATTGTGGCGATCGTCGTCGCGGTGCTGGTGCTGTTCGGCTTCTTCTTCCAGCTGCGCGTGGCGGACGAGCACAAGGACAATGCCGAGGACACGAAGTATCGGCCGGAACGTCCGGTGCCGCGCGGGCTGGTGACGCTAGCCGAACTGCGCGGCGTTGCGATCGGCATTGGCGTCGTGCAGGTGCTGCTGACGGCGTGGCTGGGGTGGGCGCTGCTCGGCCTGTTGGCGCTGGTGTGGGCATGGATGGCGCTGATGACCAAGGAGTTCTTCGCGCCGACGGAGCTTCGCAAGCGGCCGATCCTCTACATGGTCAGCCACATGCTGGTGATGCCGCTGATCGATCTCTATGCGACGGCGTGCGACTGGATTCCCGCGGGCGGGCTGGAGGGGCATGAAGGGTTCACGCTGACGCTGGCGGGGTTCCTGCTGTTGTCGCTGGTCAACGGCGCGGCGCTGGAGATCGCGCGCAAGTCGTGGGGGCCGGAGCAGGAGCGCGAGGGCGTCGAGACGTACTCCAAGCTGTGGGGCGCGGGCGCGGCGGGCGCGGCCGTGATGGCTGTGGTGCTGCTGGGGCTCGCGACGTCGGCATTCGTGAACGTGCGATCAGGCGCCCCGGCATGGTGCCTGTTCGGGCTGTTGCTGGTGTCGACCTGGGCGGCGTGGTCGGCGATCGACTATGCCGGGACGCCCTCGCAGAAGACTGCGAAACGCATGGAAATGTCGGCGGGCGTATTCGTGCTGGCGAATTATCTGTTGCTGGGCGTTCTGCCCACGATCCAGTCGTTGCTCGCGTGACAGATCGTTTCATCCTGACGGGTGAGGCCGCCATGTCGCCCGCTGTTGCCGGCGGCAAGGGCGCGGCGCTGGCCAAGCTGGCTGCGAAGTTTCCAGTGCCGAGCTTTTTCGTTGTTCCCGCCGAGGCGTTTGACGAGGCGGGATTGAAGGAAGACGCGAAGGCTGGTTTGAGCGCGGCGCTGAAGGGGCTGGGCGCCGGGCCGTTCGCGGTGCGCTCCTCGGGTCGGGAAGAAGACGGGGCGGATGCCGCCCATGCAGGGCAGTTCGAGACGCAGCTGAACGTGGCGCCCGTCGATGTGGCGAAGGCGGCGCACGCGGTTTGGAAGTCGGGCTTCAGCGAGACTTTGGCGCAATACCGGCAGGCGAAGGGGTTGACGGGCGCGCCCCAGCCGCCGGCCGTGGTCGTTCAGGTGATGGTGAAGGCGTGGGCGGCCGGCGTGGCGTTTTCGGCGGACCCGGTGACGGGCGACCGGACGGTTGCGGTGATCAGCGCGATCCTCGGGCTGGCGGACAAGTTGGTCGGCGGCGAAGCGGATGGCGACAGCTACCGGGTAGGCGCAGACGGCAAGACGATCGAGACGGAGATCGTCAACGCCACGCCGGTGCTGAGCGAGGCCGAGCGAGCGGAAGTGGCTGCGATGGCGCGGCGATCCGAGGCGCATTTCGGCGCGCCGCAGGATGTCGAGTGGGCGTTCGACGAAAGCGGTCTGCATATGCTGCAGTCGCGGCCGATCACGACGCTCGGCCGGGCGACGACCGAATCGGGCGGCGACGTTGTCATCTGGGACAACTCCAACATCGTGGAGAGCTATCCCGGCGTTACCTCGCCCCTGACGTTTTCGTTCGCGCGCTATGTCTACGCCCATGTCTACCAGGCGTTCTCGCGGCTGATGGGCGTGCCGGCGCGCAGGGTGGACGAGCATCGTTCGGTGTTCGAGAACATGCTGGGGCGGGTGGATGGGCGGGTGTACTACAACCTGCTCAATTGGTACCGCGCACTGGCGCTGTTTCCCGGGTTCAAGGCGAACCGGAAATTCATGGAAGGGATGATGGGCGTCTCCGAGGCTTTGCCTCAGGAAACCGCCGACGCCATCGCGCCGCCGACGGACAACGGGTTCGAGCGGTTTCTCGACAATCTGGACCTGGCGCGCGTGGGCGGCGGGCTGATCTGGCACGAGATCCGGATACGGCCGACGATCGATGCTTTCTACAAGCGGCTGAACACGGCGCTGGCGCCGCCGGACGATGCGATCGATGCGATGGGAGCTACAGAGCTGGCGGCACAGTATCGCAAGCTTGAGCAACAGCTGCTCGCCAAATGGGACGCGCCACTGGTCAACGACTTTCTCTGCATGATCGCATTCGGCGCGGCGCAGAAGGCGATGACGAGCTGGGCGGGAGAGGACGGCGTCGCTTTCCTGTCGAACATGCTGATCGGACAGGGCGATATTGTCTCAGCCGTGCCCGCGCGCTTGATCCGCAATATGGGCGCCATGGTGCGCAGGCGGCCCGACGTGGTGAAGCGGCTGGCGGCGGGAGATCGCACCGTGGTGGATGCGATGCCGGAGCTGCGCGCGGCGTTCGATGCCTACATCGCCAAGTTCGGCGATCGCTGCACGCAGGAGCTGAAGCTCGAAAGCCGCACGCTGCACGAAGACCCAGCCCAAGTGCTGATGGCGATAGCGGCAGCCGCCCCGGTCAGGGCGGCCAGCAATGAGCCGGTGGAGCAGCAACACAGCCTGGACGGCCTGATCGAGGCGCCGGCGAAGCGTGTGCTCGCGAGGTGGCTGCTGAAATGGGCGAAGGCGCGGGTGCGTGACCGGGAGAATTTGCGCTTCGAGCGGACGCGGCTGTTCGGGCGCGTGCGGCGCATCTTCCTGGCGTTGGGCGCGAGGTTGACCGAGGCGGGCGTGCTCAACCAGCCGCGCGACGTTTTCAATCTCACTGTAGAGGAATTGCTGGGCGCCGTCGAAGGCGCTGGCATCACCAGCGATCTCAAGGCGCTGGCGGCGCTCCGCGATGCGGAACACAAAGCCCAGCTTGGCCGCCCCGATCCGCCGGAAAGGTTCACCGTGAAGGGGGCTCATATCGTCGGCGTTGTGCGGCTGGCGGCGCAGGCGGTCTCTGCAGGCGACGGCGGGGAATCCCGCAAGGGACTTGCCTGCTGCAAGGGTGTGGTGACCGCGAAAGTGCGCGTGATCGAAGACCCGCGTGTGGAGGCTCTCCTGCCGGGCGAAATCCTGGTGGCCCGGCACACTGATCCGGGCTGGATTGCGGTGTTCGCCAATGCCGCAGGCGTGATCGCCGAGCGCGGCTCCCTGCTGTCACATTCGGCAATCGTGGCGCGAGAAATGGGCGTGCCCTGCGTGGTCTCGCTAAAGGGCGCCACTCAGTGGCTCAAGACTGGGGATATCGTGCGTCTGGACGGCGGCGCCGGAACAGTCGAAAGAACAGGCCGGGACGGATAACCCACGGGTAGCCCGACAGCATATGGCCGAAACCGATATCGCCGCGCGCGCGACCTTCGACAAGATAAGGTATGCGCAGGTCTGGGAGGATGCCGACATCCTCGTCGCGGCGCTGCGCCCGAAGGCGGGCGACACCGTCGTCTCCATCGCATCCGCAGGCGACAACGCGCTGGCCCTGCTGGCCGAGGGTCCCGAGCGCGTTATCGCGGTCGATCTCAACCCCGCTCAGCTGGCGTGCGTGCGCCTGCGCGTGGCCGCTTATGCCACGCTGACCCATACGGAATTTCTCGAACTGATGGGATCGCGCGCATCGGGAAGACGCGCCTTCCTGTTCGACCAGGTGGCGCAGAAGCTTTCGTCGGAGGACCAGAAATTCTGGGCGAAGCAGAAGGACCAGGTGGTGAAGCTCGGCGCCGGCGGCGTCGGCAAGTTCGAGAACTACTTCAAGATTTTCCGTGAATGGGTTCTGCCCTTCATCCACAACCGCGAGACGATCGACGAACTGCTGCGCGAGCGCGAGCCGAGAGATCGCGGGCCGTTCTTTGACAAGTACTGGAACATCTGGGGCTGGCGGACGGTGCTCAAGGTCTTCTTCTCGAAGACCGTGATGGGAAAGCTTGGCCGTGATCCGGCCTTCTTCGACCATGTGAAAGGCAGCGTTTCGGACCATGTCGCAGCGCTGACGCGCAAAGCCTTGGTCGACCAGGATCCTGCAGACAATCCATACCTGCACTGGATCCTGCGCGGCGCGCATGGCGAGGCGTTGCCGCGCGCCTGGGCGGTCGAGCGTTTCGAGACCATACGTGACCGGCTCGACCGGCTGGAACTGCGGTTATGCACGGTGGAGACCCTCGCCGATGAAGGCGTGAAGGCGGACGCGTTCAACCTGTCCGACATCTTCGAATACATGTCGCCTGAGGCGCACGAAAAAGCCTACGGGACGATCCTGGCGGCGTCGCGACCGGGGGCGCGCATCGCCTACTGGAACATGATGGCGCCTAGGCGTGCGCCGGGAGCGCATGCCGCCAAGGTTACGACCAACACCCAACTCGAAGCGAAACTGAAACCGCTGGACAAGGCGTTCTTCTACTCCGACTTTGTAATCGAGGAAGTGAAGTGAACGAGGCGCTGCTGATCAGCGCGGCAAAGGTCGCCGGTTCGGTGATCCTGCTGGCGCTGGTGCTATGGGGCGTGTCGCGGCTATCGAAGATCGCGAAGCTCGATGCAGAAGTCGGGCGCAAGCTGGTGCATATCAGCCTCGGCCTCTACTGCCTGATGTTCCCGTTCGTGTTCAGCAATGCGTGGGAGGTGGGCGCCACCTGCGCGCTCGCGGTGGGCGTCTTCCTGCTGGCGCGCGGGAAGATGCGCGACAGCCTGGGCGGCGGGCTGCATGCGGTGGAGCGCACGTCCTACGGCGAACTGCTGTTCGCCGTGTCGGTCGGGCTGCTGTTCTGGCTCAAGGACGGGCACTACATCATGTCGGCGCAGGACAAGCCGCCGATCGGGCCGGTCCTCTACATCCTGCCAATCCTGATGCTGACGCTGTGCGATGCGGCAAGCGCTCTGGTGGGATCGCGCTATGGAAGGCGCATCTTCAGAGTCGAGGAGGGGTCAAAGAGCATCGAGGGCGTCGTTGTCTTCGCGACGACCGCTTGGCTGGTGTCGCTGATCGGTTTCCTGTTGCTGACCGATCTCGGGCGCGGCGAGGTGATCCTGCTCGCCTTCATCACGGCGGCGTTCGGGGCGCTGCTGGAGGCGGCGAGCTGGCGGGGGCTGGACAACCTGTTCATTCCGCTGGGCATCTATTTCCTCCTGGCGAACCTGCTGCACCTCGGCGTCATGGGATTGGCCTTTCGCGCGGGCCTGTTCTTTCTCGCGCTGCTGGCGATCATCTGGATGACGCCGCGGGCGAAGGCGGACAGGCACGCTGTCGCCATCGGCTTCACGCTTTTCTTCTGCATCACCATTTTCTCGGGCGTAGAAAGCGTGATTGCGCCGGCGACCGCCGCGGCGGCATATTTCGCCTGCGTGCAATGGCTGAAGGTGGAGCGGCCGCCACACGACAACCTCAATCTGCTGCTGGTGATATTCGCGCTGGCGCTGGCCTATTTCCTGGTGAGTCACATCACGAAGAGCGACACCATCTTTTCCTTTAATCTGTCGTTCGCGGCGCTCACCGCGGGCATCGTCGCACGCTTCTCGAAGAGCGTGCTTGTGGTGCTAGGCGCCATCGGGCTGGCCTGGCTGGCGATGTCGGTGCGGACGATCTGGATCGAGGGGCCGAGGGAGGAGACGTGGGTGTTCTCGCTGATCGGCTTTGGCGGCATCATCCTGCTGACAGTCGCGGGATGGAGCATGCGGGAACGCAGGATCGAACGGCCATGGATGATGCTGGGTGGGCTCAGCCTGGCGATCGGGTTGGCCGCCCTGCCGGCGTCGCCGACATGACCGTGGCCGAGCAGATGGCGGCGGAAGGCGCCAGCCTTTCCATCTTCCGCGACGCGCCGTCGCTCGATGGCGCGCGAACGGCGGCTCTCGGCGCGTTTGCCTGCGATATGGCGGATGCAGGGGCGCGGCTGATCAGGGATGCCATGGCGCGCCTGAAGTCCGAGGGTTTCGGCGCCGTTCTGGGGCCGATGGATGGAAACACCTGGGGCAAGCACCGGCTGGTCGTGGAAAGCGATGGCCGCCCGCCCTTCCTGATGGAGCCGCAGAATCCATCACACTACGTGGATGCGTTCGGACAGTCCGGGCTGGGGATCGTGTCGCGCTGGGTTTCTGCGGTGAGGCCGTCGGACATTCCGCCCAGCGGCTCGGCGCCGCCGACAGGCATCCGGCTGCGTGATTTCGATCCTGCGCGCGCGGAAGACGAGCTGACGGATATCCACGCTCTGTCGCTGCGGCAGTTCGCCTCCAACCATTTCTACGTTCCGATTTCGCTGGAAGACTTTCTCGCCAGCTACCGTCCTGTGCTGAAGGCGATCGATCCCGAGCTGGTGCTGCTCGCGGAGAATGAAGCGGGAGATCTGAAGGCCTTCCTGTTCGCACTGCCCAACCTGTCTGAAGGGCCCAACACGAAGACAGTTGTTCTCAAAACCTACGCCTCGCAGGTGAAGGGCGGCGGGTCGATGCTGGCGAATGCGTTTCACGAGCGGGCAAGGAAGCGCGGCTTTACTGATGTCATTCACGCGCTGATGCACGAGACGAACCTGTCGGCGCAGCATAGCGGCAATGCCGGCGGCAGGGTGTTCCGGCGCTACGCCATGTGGGGCGGCACGCTTTGAACCTTATCGAGGCATTCCTCGCCCAGGTCGCGGCGCGGCCGGATGCAGTAGCGCTCGTGACGCCAAAGGGGCGCGTAGTGACGTACGCACAGCTGTCCAAGGCGTCGGCGGCTCGTGCGCATGCGTATGAGTGCGTAGGCGTCAAGGCGGGTGATGTGATCCTGATCGCGCGCGGCGTTTCGGTCGAACTCTACGAGACGCTGTTGGCGGTGTTCAGGCTTGGCGCGGTGGCGATGTTTCCGGAGCCGGCGGCCGGCCTGAAGGGGCTGAAGCTGGCGGTGCAGGCCGTGCGGCCGAAGGCTATGGCGGCGGGGGCGCTCGGCCAGATGATCCGCCGCGTCACGCCGGACCTGTGGACGATGAAAGTGCTGCCCGATCCAACTGGCGGCGAACCGCACCGGGAGATCCTTGCCAGCCTGCCTGGCGACGCGCCGGCGCTGATCACCTTCACCTCCGGTTCGACGGGGCGGCCGAAGGGCATTGTGCGGTCTTCTGATTTCCTGATGCTGCAGCACACGCTGCTGGAGAAGCTGAGAAAGACCACGCCCGAGGATGTCGATCTCATTTCGTTGCCGGTGTTCATCCTGTCGAACCTGGCGACGGGCGCTGCGAGCGTCATTCCGGAGGGCAAGCTGACGCGGCCGGCGCAGCTCAACGGGGCAAGGCTGCGCAAGCAAGTGGCGGACTGGAGCGTCAATCGCATCATCGCTCCGCCCGCTGTGGTCTCGCGGATCGCGGAAGGCGCAGCGCCGATGCCCGTGCTGAAGGCGGTGTTCACGGGCGGCGGCCCGGTGTTTCCGAACCTGCTGCATGCGGCCGAGCGCGCGGCGCCCAAGGCCGCGATCCATGCCGTCTATGGTTCGACCGAGGCCGAGCCTATCGCTCATATCGAGCTGAAAGAGATCGCTGCGGCGGACTGGGATGCGATGGCGGGCGGATCGGGCCTGCTTGCGGGCAAGCCGATTCCGGAGATCGAGGTCGAGCTGCGGGACCATGAAGTGTTCGTCGCCGGCGCACACGTGAATGAGGGCTATCTGAACCCGGCGGATGACGTATCCACCAAGTCCCGGCGGGATGGGAAGCTGTGGCATCGCACAGGTGATGCGGCGCGCCTGGACGAGCGGGGCCGGCTGTGGCTGCTGGGGAGGCGAGAGGCGGCATCGGGGGGGCTGTTTCCCTTCGCCGTCGAAACGGCTGCGCTGAGTTGGCCGGGCGTGAAGCAGGCGGCGCTGCTGGCTGGCGAGGGCAGGGCAAAGCTCGCAGTGGCGGGCGATGAGATCGACGCCGCGGCGCTGCGGGCGCGCGCGAGCAAGCTCGGCGACATTGATGTAGTCGAGCTGAAAGCCGTGCCGATGGACAAGCGGCACAATTCCAAGGCTGACTATGCGCGGCTGAAGAAGATGCTCGCATGACGTGGTGGCGAGAGCTTGGCCGGGCCTGGGGCGCCGAGATGAACGCGGCGGACCGGACGCGCGTCGTGCTCGCCTGGGGTTTCGTGTTCGGCGCAGCCAGCCATATCGGCTGGGTGATCTATCACGGCGATGTCTGGTATCACGGACCGGGGCCGAGTTGGGCGCCGTGGTTCTGGTACGGCATCTGTCTGGTCGACCTCGTCGTGTTCTGGCTGCTGCTGACGCGGCCGCGCGCAGGGCTTGCCCTGTCGCTGCTGACGATGGTCACGACGCTGATCGTGAACTGGACGCAGTTCCCGACTTTCGAGTTCGGGTTCAACTATGTGCTGATCGGTCTGACGACCTTTGGCGTCATCGTGCTGGCGACGATGGCATGGCTGTGGCGCGCGTCGAAGTGGAAGCTTACGGCGTCCGCAAGACGTAGCGCCGGTTGAGCGGCTGGATCGGCCGGGCGTTCCACGGGAAGATTTCCGAGAACGCGGCGATCTGCGCCGCTGAAGCGGTCTGCGGTTCGGCCATCACGGTCCAGCTCACCGTCTCGGAACAGGGCGGCGTGGTGAGAGAGCCTTCATAGCGATAGGCCGTACTGGTTTTCGGCATGAACTTCGCCGCGTCGATCTCGAACGCCACGGCCGCCTTGCCCTCACGGCCCGGAGCTGTCGCCCATACTGAATCCAGCGCGGCGCTAGGCCGCCCCTGATCGAACATCACGCCGATCACCGCCAGCCCGCCTTCCTTGGACGCATGCACCAGGTGCAACTCCAGCGGGAAGGACTTGCCTTCGATCGTATGTTCGGACGGGTGATGGAAATGGAACTGCTTCAGCGAATACTCGGCGCCATTGAGCTTGATGCCGCCGGCGTTGCCGACATCCACCTGGATGGTGTGGCCGTTGTTCGCCACCACGCCGCTGCGCACGGGAACCCATTGCGGACGCGGCGTGTCGACGGTGGCCACCATCGCGCCGGAAAGGTCGATTGGGGATTGCTGAACGCCGCCGGTGCAGAGTGCGTTGTCTGACGACAGTTCGGCCCAGTGTTCGGGGCCGCCTTCGCCGCCATAGGACCAGTGCCTGGGCTTGCCCTCGGATGCGTCTTCCTCAGGCGGATTGGCGAAGGCCGCAGTCAACGCAGCCATCGCGAAAGCGCTGAAAAGAAGCGAGGCGCGGATAGAAACGGTCATTAGACCGGATGTTCGGACAGTATGGCTAGCAAAAGGTTAAAGCCGTGGCGCGTCAGGTTCAGAATTGGCCGACCGGAGTGATGTTGGAGATCGTCTGGACAGCCTTGGTCGAGAAACTCTGGCCCATGCCAGATCCGCTGAGGTTGAACTCCACCTTTGCCGTATAGGCGCGACCGTCTAGCGCGGTTGCGCAGGTAACCTTCATGTCGGCCGCGCCGATCTCGGCGACCAGCATGACGCTGTGTTTCTTCGTCAACGTAGCGGCGAAGCTGCGCAGGGTGGACGTCGCCTCGTCGATGACAGCTTCGGCGGTCATCTTCTTCATGATGTCCTTCATCTGGCCGTCCGCGTCGGACTTCGCCCTTGGCGTAAACGTGAAAACGCGGCCGGCCGGACTGGCGCCCTTGTCGACCACATTCGTCACCGTCTTTTCCGACAGGCTGTCGCAGAAGATGTCGCCGTCTGCACCGCGCTCGTAACGCTGGTCTATCTTCTTCGGATCGGCGGGCTCGCCGCTGCCGATGCTTTCAGCGAAAGTGATGGTGACGCGGTCGCCCTTCTTGCGCGAGGGATCTACCCGCCCACGGACAATGGACTTTCTCGGCTTGTCCTTCGCGCCGCCGTCGCTGACGTCTTCAAAATCGTAAGCGTAAAGCTGCTTCGAGGCTGGCGCGGTAAACGCCCGCTGCAACAGGTCCGGGACCGGCGTCTTCTGGGCGAATGCCGGGGTTATGGCGAAGGCCAAGCCTGTGGCAAGCAGAACTCGTTGCATACGCTTTCTAAACTCCGGTTCGCGAGGTTCGCGACAGGAAACCAGCGAAGCACTATGTTCTCATTATGGCCGATGACCAGAAAGCGGCGACGACCCTGCCTGCGCCTTTCGCGCAGTGGTTCGCCTCACGCGGCTGGTCGCTGCGCCCGCATCAGGCTGGACTGATCGAGACGGCGGGGCTTGGACAGGGCGGGCTGGTGATCGCGCCCACCGGCGGCGGCAAGACGCTGGCCGGCTTCCTGCCCAGCCTGATCGAGCTGGCGGCTGCGCCGCCGCGCATTCATCCGACCCTGCACACGCTCTACATCTCGCCCCTGAAGGCGCTGGCAACCGACGTGGCGAGAAACCTCGCGACGCCGGTCGAGGAGATGCAGCTTCCTATCTCGTTAGAAACGCGCACGGGCGATACCAGCCCGTCGAGACGCCAGCGGCAGAGAGCACGGCCGCCGGACATCCTGCTGACCACGCCGGAGCAGCTTGCCCTGCTGGTGGCGTCGGAGCACGCACGCCGCTTTTTCTGCGACCTGCGGGCGGTGATCGTCGACGAAGTGCACGCCATCGCGCAGAGCAAGCGCGGAGATCTGCTGTCGTTGTGCCTTGCGACCCTGCGTCGCTGGGCGCCGGAGGCGCGGCATGTGGGCTTGTCCGCGACGGTGCGCGATCCTGACGCGTTGGCGCGATGGCTGGGGCCGGACACGCCGATCATCCGCCATCAGGGCGGCGCCAAGGCCAACATCTCGGTCCTCGACAGCCAGAACCGTATCCCGTGGTCCGGGCATACCGGGCGGCACGCGATCCGCGAGGTCTATCAGGCGATCCGCAACGCCAACATGTCGTTAGTGTTCGTCAACACGCGCAGCCAGGCGGAGATGACGTTTCAGGAACTGTGGCGCGTCAACGAGGACAACCTGCCGATCGCGCTGCACCACGGCTCGCTCGATGTCGAGCAGCGCCGCAGGGTTGAGACGGCGATGGCGGCAGGCAAGCTGAAGGCGGTGGTGTGCACCTCGACGCTTGATCTCGGTATCGACTGGGGGGCTGTCGATCTCGTCGTGCAGATGGGCGCGCCGAAGGGCTCATCGCGGCTGATACAGCGCATCGGTCGATCGAACCACCGAATGGACGAACCGAGCCGCGCTCTGCTGGCGCCCTCAAACCGGTTCGAAGTGCTGGAGTGCCGCGCGGCAGTGGAGGCTGTAGCGGCGGGAGAGCTGGACGGACCGGGACCCCGGCGCGGGGCGATCGACGTGCTGGCGCAGCACATCATGGCGCGGGCCTGCGGCGACGGCTTTGACGCGGTGAAACTCTACGACGAGATCAGGGTCGCCGCGCCGTACAGGGACCTCGACTGGGAGACGTGGGAGCGCACGGTCGATCTGGTCGCAACCGGCGGCTACGCGCTCAAGACCTATGATCGCTTCCGCCGCATCGTGCGTTTTCCGGATGGCGTCTGGCGGGCGCGCAATGATGACGTGCGGCGGCAACACCGCATGAATGTCGGCACGATCATCGAGGACCCGATGATCTCGGTGCGGCTGGTCAGCTTCATGAAAGGCGGCGAGGGCAAGCGCCTGATGCGGCCGGGGCGCAAGCTGGGCGAGATGGAGGAATACTTCTTCGAGATGCTGACGCCCGGCGACACATTCCTGTTTGCCGGCGAGGTCGTGAAGTTCGAGGGAATTTCCGACACCGACGCGCTGGTAACGCGCACCTACGACCCCGATCCGGCGATCCCGAGCTACAATGGCGGCAAGTTCCCGCTGACGACATTTCTGGCCGACCGCGTGCGGCGCATCCTGCATGATCGAGACAACTGGAAAGAGCTGCCGGCTCAGGTCCGCGAATGGATCGAGGTGCAGGAGCGCAAGTCGGTCATCCCGGAGCCGGACCAGCTTCTGGTGGAAACATTCCCGCGCGGCGACCGGCACTATCTTGTCTGCTATCCGTTCGAGGGAAGGCTGGCGCACCAGACGCTCGGCATGCTGCTGACCAAGCGGATGGAGCGGTCGGGGCTAAAGCCGCTGGGGTTCGTCGCATCGGAATATGCGCTGTCGGTGTGGGCGCTGGAGGACCTGCGCGGCGAGGACATGGACCAGCTGTTCCACGAGGACATGCTGGGTGATGACCTCGATGCGTGGCTGGAGGAAAGCGCCCTGATGAAGCGCACTTTCCGCAACAATGCGCTGATCGCCGGGTTGATCGAGCGACGCTATCCGAAGCACGAAAAGACCGGACGACAGATCACGTTCTCGACGGACTTGATCTACGACGTGCTGCGCTCACATGAGCCGGACCACATCCTGTTGACGGCGGCTCGGCAGGATGCAGGCGACGGTTTGCTCGATATCCGCCGTCTCGCCGACGCGCTGAAGCGCATCAAGGGCCACATCGTGCATTCGAAGCTGGAGCAGATCTCGCCGTTCGCGGTGCCCGTAATGCTCGAGATCGGCAAGGAGCCGGTCTATTCGGGCGATGCGGCCGAAGCGATCCTGCGCGAGGCGGAGGACGATCTCGTCCGCGACGCGATGAGCTAGCTCTACTGGCTCTCGAAACCGCCTTGCGTGTTGCCCGCCTTGCGGTCCTTGTCATAGGCATCCACGCTTTCCCGGCTCCTCTCGTCGAACGCTTCCCATTCGGCCTGCGTCGAGCAGACGCGCTTCGGGAAGTTCGACCCCATAACTGGCATGCTCCTGCAGATCTTCTTCTCGCCGGCTTCCGTGGAGGCGAGTTGAACGCCAACCTTCGCCGTCTCGTTGGCTGGCGCTGAGCTGGAGGCAAGATTGGGGGTGGCGCAGGCCCCCACAATCACCGCGATCATGACCCCAAAGACAATTCGCACGCTCCAGCTCTCCGTTGGCATTTTCCGGCGGGCAACATTCGGGGCACATGCGGTCGCAAAGGCGAGCGTGCTGCAAATCATCGTGACAACGAGGACGCGATCAGTTGCGGTTGAACCCGCCCGCGTTAGGCTGCCTTCTGCCTTCCGCAAGAAGGTCATCGGTCGCAGATCTGGCTTTAGCTTCGTAGGCGGCCCAGGCCGGAGCGCTTGCACAGATCGTCCTCGGGATGTTCGAATCGATTGACGTCAACTGTCGGCATTGCAGGCCCGCTTCGGCGATTTGCTTCGGCGACATCATCGTCGATTCTTTCTTGACCGTCGGGGTCATGGAACAGCCACTGACGATGGTTGCGACCGTCAAAATGAGGGCAGTCCGGGTCATCTTCATCTCCCTTCGCCGTTTCGGCGGTGTCCAACCTCAGGGGGCGAACGAGACCGCTTTTGCCAACAATCCTAACTCTATTCGGCAACCAAGCGTCTCATTCCGCGCAACGATACGCAAGCGTTGACGCGAGCGTCGGCGCCCGCCACGGTTCACCTAATGCCGGACAGCCCTTCAGCCAGCTCCACCAGACCGGGCCTTGCTTTCGAGGTGGCAGGCGAATGGTTGTCGCCGCAACCATGTGGCGCCTTGTGGTGGGCGGATGCGCATGTGCTCGTCGTTTCGGATCTGCACCTGGAGAAGGGCTCGTCCTATGCCGCCCGGGGACAGATGCTGCCGCCCTACGACACGCGCGCGACTCTCCAAAGGATCGCCGCCCTGGTCGATTCGCTTTCGCCCGTCACGGTCATCTCGCTGGGTGACAGTTTCCACGACCGGAATGCGCGCTCGCGCATGGCGGCGGACGACGCCGCTCTGGTCCGGGCCATGACCACCGGCTGTGATTGGGTCTGGATCGAGGGCAATCACGATCCGAGACCGCCGGAGGATCTTGGCGGGCGGGCGGCCTCTGAATTTAGGATGGGCTCGCTTGTCTTCCGGCATGAGCCGACTGCTGGGCCGGCGCGAGGCGAGATCGCCGGCCACCTGCATCCCTGCGCGCGCGTAGCTGGGCGCGGGCGCAGCGTGCGGTCGCGATGCTTCGCCAGCGATGGAGAGCGCTTGGTGATGCCTGCCTACGGCGCGCTGACTGGAGGCCTCAACGTTCTTGATGCAGCGTTTGCGGCGCTGTTCCCGAACGGTCTCATGGCGGGCGTGCTCGGCAGGGACGGAATCTATGCAACCGCGAGCAGGCGGCTGCTGGCGGATACGATCAGCGCTTCGATCTAGCGTCGGCCGACCCAGGCCGCGATCGCGCCAACAACCACCCCGAGCAGCACGGCCAGAAATCCATAGATGAAGCCGTGGCGACGCGAGAGGTCGAACAGCGTCGCGTCCATGCCGCCACGCACCAGCGTCAGCTTCTCCTCGGTCTCGCCGATCTTCTGGCCGTTGCGAAAGGCAACCGCGCGGATGCGATAGTCGCCCGGCGGCGCATTCGGCGGCAACACCATGCGGGCGCGACGCAGCCCGCCATCCAACCGCTCAATCGTGGTTTCGTTGAACGAGTATAGCCCCTGGTCCATCTTGAGTTCGACGAAGGCGGCGCGCCAGGCGTCGAGATCGGGAGATTGCAGCTGATCGGCGCGCGGCATGGCCGATGCGGCGGCGTTGAGGCCTGCCTCGATCATGACGGCCGGCAGGACGGTCTGGGCGACCTGCGGCTCGGCGCCGATGGCGAACACGGTGGGCGCCGCAACGAACCGGAAGCGCCGTTCGCCTGCAGGGGTGCGGCGGACCATTTCGGCCGGCTCACTTGGCCCGATCAGCGCGACGGCCATGCCCGTGGTTGTGGCATCGCCCGTAGGCGCCGTGGCGAACAAAACGATGCGGGCCCCGGAATAGTTGACCTTCACCTCCACGGTTTCCTCGGCCAGGCCCGCCGAGATCACCGGCTGCGACGGCTTCTCGCTCCGCTGGGCGAGGGCGGGAACTGAAGCAAGGAAGAGGAAGAGGGCGAGGCTGGTTGCGCGAATGCTCATCCTGGCTCCTCCAACCGGTAATCCGGCTTCGGAGCCATGTAGAGATCGTAGACCAATCGGCCCGCCATTGCGAGGACGACAAGCGCCAACAGGAGCCGCAGCTGCGCCGCCTTGAGCTTCCTGCCCGCCGCCGCGCCCGCCTGCGCGCCGATGACGCCGCCGAGCATCAGCACAAAGGCCAGCACCAGGTCGACCGTGCCGTTGAAGGTGGCCTGCAGGAAGGTGACGTAGGCCGTCAGGAAGATGATCTGGAACAGCGACGTTCCCACCATCACGCGTGTCGGCACACCGAGCAGGTAGACCATCGCCGGCGCAAGGATGAATCCGCCGCCAACGCCCAGCACAGCTGCAAGGATGCCGACGAAGAAGCCGATGCCCAGCGGCGGTATAATGCTGATGTAGAGGCCGGAACGCGGGAAACGCCGCTTTATCGGCAGGCCGCGCATCCACACGCGCAGGCGCGTGCGCCGTCCCGGATCGCCGCCTGTTTTTCCGAGCGCGCCAACGCTCTCCCAGGCCATCAGTCCGCCGATCACGCCGAGGAAGACGATGTAAAGAACCGCGATTGTTTCATCGACTACGCCGAAATACTTCAGCAGGCTGAAGACGCCGACCCCGACGGTTGATCCCGTCAACCCCCCCATCAGCATCAGCGTGCCGAGGCGGACATCCACCGCCCGCTCGCGCCAGTGCGCCGAGACGCCGGCGATCGAGGTTGCCAGCACCTGGTTGGCCTGTGTCGAGACGGCAACAGCGGCCGGCACGCCATAGAAGATCAGCAGCGGCGTCAGCAGAAAGCCGCCGCCCACGCCGAACAATCCGGAGAGAAAGCCAACCATCGCGCCGATCGCGACGATCACCAGGGGATCAACCGCGATCTGCGCTATGGGCAGGTGAATCAGCATTGAGTTGTTCTAGGCGCGTGGAACGTGCGCAGGAAGCGGGTCGTCGCCCCAAATGATGTAAATCGGCTTGGGTTAGTTGTCCGAGTTCAGTGTCGCCGCGCGAAGCTGGCGGAGCAGGGTGACGCTGGCCTCGCCTGTGACGGGAAGTTCATTGTCGCCCTCGAACGCCCTGATCGCCGCCTGGGCCTTCGGATTCAGCTTGCCGTCCGGCGTGCCGGGCGAATAGCCGAGCCGCTCCAGCAGGCGTTGGGTTTCGGTAAGCTGCGCGGGTGTCGCCACATCCCACGGGCGGCGGCCAAACTCTCCGTTGGCGCGCGCAATAGGCGCCTTTGGGTTGAAGGCGCGGGCGCGGCGCTTGATCTGCTCGGCCTGGGCGGCCTGCATGTCGGAGAACATGGCCCGGGCGCGGCGGGCGGCGTCCTGGTCGCCGGCGCGGCCGGCGATTTCGAACCAGTAGGCGGCCTCCGCCTTATCCTGGGTGAGGCCAAGCCCCTGTTCGTAGAGCACCGCCAGATTGTACTGGCTGTCGACGAGGCCCATGTCGGACGCCTGCCGGAACCATTCCACCGCTGCGGCATAGCTCTGCGGGCCAGCGTCGCCCTCGGCATAGAACACCGCGAGGTCATGCATCGCCTTAACGTTGCCGCCGATGGCGGCCTTCTCGGTCCAGGAGCGTGAGGCGGCGATATCGCGCGGAACGCCTTCGCCTCGCTCATACAGCTTCGCCAGGCGATACTCGGCCATGACGAGGCCGCGGCTAGCAGCGTCCTTCAGCATGTTGACGCCCTTGGCTTTCTCTCCGGACTGCAGCAGCTCCAGCGCCTGGTCGTGCAGGGCGATGGGATCGCCCTTGCGGACCGCGTCGGCCAGCGAGATCACGGGCGCGGTTGGAGCAGCCATGGCGGAGGCGGCCGTCGGCGCTGCCGCTGCAGCCGGCAGCGTCGCGCCCGGCTTCACCGGATCATCGAACAGGTCGGCCGCCGCAGGATCGCGTGACGGGGTCTTTGCGGTCGCCGGGTTGGCGGGAAGATCATCGCCGAACAGCACGCTCGCCGCCGCGTCGGGATTGGGCTTAGCAGCGATAGGAGCGGACGGATCCAGCTTGGCGAAATCGTCGGCCCGGGCCTCCTGCTTGCCGCGCATGACCGTGAGCACGCCGCCGCCGGCGACAGCAACAGCGAGCGCAGCCGAAGCGATCAGCGGACCTTTGCCGATCCCTTTGCGGTGCGCCCCGGCGACGGTGACGGGGCGGCCCTCGCGCGCGGCGCGGCGGGCCAGTTCGATATAGCCAGGCGGGGGGCGATCGCGGGCGTCGTCGGCCGGAAGGTCGGCCACGAAGCCGTTGCCGATCGGGGAGGTCGCGGCGAGCACGACGTCGTCGGTCTCGAGGAGATCTTCGATCTGCCGCGCAGGCTCGGCGAGCGGGGCGGCAGGCTCGTCCGTCTTGGCCGGCTCGTCGGCGAACAGGTGCGCGTCCTGGCCTCGGTCGAAGGGCGGCGGTTCGACGCCCGCGATGCCGGCGTCGTCGGCAGGATCGGCCGTCGGAATGGCGATGGGGGGCAGCTTGGCGGTCTGCGGAGCGTCGTCGTCCTCGAGAAGGACGAAATCGTCGGTCACGGCCGGAATGTCGCGTGAGACGGCAGGACCGGGCGATCCGGCCGCGCGAGAACGAGAAAAGTCTTCGAGGTTCTCGAGACGGCGTGCGATCGAGGAGACCGTCTTGTGAACCGGCGTCAGCGTGGATGCAGTATGCTCGCCGATCTCGTCCATCCTACGCGACATGTCGGCGAGAACTTCCGAGAGACGACTTTCATGGTTGCGGCCGCTGTCAGCCAGGCGCGCCTCGAAGCTGCGCAGCGACTCGACGTGCTGGTTCTGGAGCCGGTCGGCGACGCGGGCGACCTGTTCGCCGATCTGGCCGAGAGCCTCGGCGCTGCGGCGCTCGCTTTCCTTGACGCGTTCGTCCAGACGATCGGCGAGGCGCTCCATCTCGGCCGGGTCGAGCGAGCGCGATTCGAGCTTTTGCTCGGCGATCCGGTCGGCAAGTTGCTTCATGCCCTCGTCGTGGCGGCGCTGCATGCGTTCGGCGACGATGGCGACCTGGTTGCCCATGGTATCGAGCGTCGCGGCGCTGCGCTGTTCGAACGCCTGAAGGCGGTCGTCGACCGATGAATTGAGACGGCCGATGTCCGAGCGCAGCGAGTCGACTGCGCTGCTGGCGGAACGGCTGGCCGCTTCGGTGTGGCCGAGGCGCGTGTCGATCACGTCGGCGAGCTTCAGCATCTCGCGGCGGACGTCTTCGATGGATCGGCTATCGCCGCGCGCCTCGACTGCGCGAAGGCGTTCGTCGACCGCGCGCGACAGGCGCTCGACCTGCGAACTCATCGCTTCGACAGCGTCGGCCTGGCGCGCTTCGGAGATGCGGATCTGGTCCTGCATCTGCCGGATGGTCTGGTCGAGCCTGTCCAGCTTTTCGGGACTGTTCGTGCGCAGCGCCTCTTCCAGCCGGCGCTCGACGTCCGCGCGCACGGCGTGGATCGGGCGCGACAGATCCTCGGCGAGGCTGTCGAGACGTTTCTGGAACAGCACCTGAATCTGCGCGAAATCCTGGTCGGGGGTGCGGTTGGAGATACGCGCCAGACGCTCGTCGATATCCGTGACCGACCGCTCCAGGACGTGAGCGGCTGTGTCGCTCTTGCGTTCAGCGCGGCTGATCCGCTCGGTGATGCGCGCGACGGCGTCGCTCAGCGAGGTGATGCCTTCGCGGGTCTTCTCCTCGATCCCGTCGACGCGGTCGAGAAGCTCCTTCGACATCTGGCGCGAGCGGCTGAGATTGGTCTCGAGTGATTTCTCCAGACGCCAGTTCGACTCATGCGCGGTGCGTTCCGCCTTGGTCTCGAACAACTCGAAACGGGAGGCGGCGTCGGTGATGCGCCCGAGCGCGCCTTCCATGCGGCGCTCAATGCCCGTCACCTGTTGCTCGATCTGGTCGACGCGGCCGGTCATGCCCGCGCCGGCGTTGCGGATAGCGCTGCCGATCGCCTGATCGATGCTGCGGCCGAACTCGTCGACCTTGTCGGCAACGCGCGCGACCTTTTCGTCGACGTCGGTGCGAAGTTCGTTGTGACCGATCTCGATTGCGCTCAGGCGCTCTTGCACGCTTTCGGCGAGACGGCCGAGGGAGGATTCCAGCGCCTTGAGAGCGGTGAGCGTCGGGCCGCTGCCATGATTGGCTTCAAGGCTGTCGATGCGGGTGCGCAGCGCGCCCTGCGTCGTTTCGATCTCGCTCATGGCGCGGGTGACGCGCTCGAGAGCGCCCAGCTGCGCCTTGCCCGAGGCCTCCACCTTGCCCATCAGGCTGAGGATCGACTTGTCGAGGCCGGAAACCGCGCGCGCCGAACGCGCCTGCGAGGCTTCGAGCCGCTCCGACAACATGTCGATCTCGCCCGACATGCGGCGTAGATCGCCATCGCCACCCACGCGCGGCGGCAGGTCGTCGATTTCAACGTCCCGAACCTGGCCAAAGCTATCGGGCGCGTCAGCGTCGAGGAGCAGAGCGTTCAGGTATTGCCCGAGCGTAACGCCGCGGCTTTGCGCGCGTTCACGGGCGATCGACCGAGCTTTCGGATCGATCCCCTTTACGCTCCAAGGGCTCTGCGTCATGTGCAGCTCCGAATCGAGCCGCGGGAAGCCCCCGCGACCCGCACCAACGCGCAGTTGGCGGTGGGCCGATTAACACCCGGTTAAGCATGATTTTTCCGGTTGCCGCAGGCGGTTCGGAAACCTGGCTTGGGTCCTGATTGACCTTAGGGGCAGCTAACGTTACGTATTACTCAGCGTTAATAAAAAGACGCGGCCCGTGCTTGATCGCGGAGCAACAAAAACGAACGGGAGGCTGAGATTGAAGACGTACACAATCAGCGAACTTGCGCGCGAATTTCAGGTCACGCCGCGAGCGCTGCGCTTCTACGAGGACAAGGGATTGCTGTCCCCGACGCGTGACGGCCTGAATCGTGTCTATTCGGCCCGGGATCGCGCAAGACTCAAACTCATCCTGCAGGGCAAGAGCGTTGGATTCTCGCTTTCGGATATCCGCGAGATTCTCGACCTCTACACCTTCGAAGGTCATCGTGCGCAGCTGAAGCTGTCGCTGAAGAAGTCTCGCGACCAGATCAAGAATCTAGAGAAGCAGCGCGAAGACATAGAGGCGGCGCTTGAAACGCTGCACAAGGGCGTCAAGTGGACGGAGGAGAAGCTCCAGGAGCTTGGCCCCGGCGCCGAGGTCGAACAATCAGCCCGCGCATACGAGCGTGTCGCAAGGGCAGGTATGGACGACGCCCACCTCGACCACTGACGCGACGTCCGCCAGCGGCCCTCGATTTGTGCGGCTGAGTTGAGCTGCAGAGCTTTCGCTAGCGAATACGTTGGCCTATGTCCGTCTTCTGGCCGGACTAGAAGGGTTGAGTCATATGCCTAAATATCAGGCGCCTCTGCGGGACATGAAATTCCTGCTCTATGACGTGCTTGAGATCGGCGCCTATTCAAATTTGCCGCGGTTTTCGGAAGCGCCGCAGGATGTGATCGACGCCGTCCTCGAGAGCGGATCGCGCTTCGCTTCGGAGGTTCTTCAGCCCATCAACGTCATCGGCGACAAGCAGGGCTGCAAGCGCAACCCAGACGGATCGGTGACAACGCCGACGGGTTTCAAGGAAGCCTACAAGCAGATGTCCGACAATGGCTGGATGGCGATTTCCGCCGATCCGGAGTTTGGCGGACAAGGACTTCCGCGCGTCGTCGCCATGCCGTTCCTCGAGATGTGCTCGTCAGCGAACATGGCGTTCTCGATGTATCCCGGCCTCACGCGCGGCGCGGCGGAAGCAATCCAGACCGGCGGATCGGACGAGCAGAAGAAAATCTACCTGCCGAACATGGTGAGCGGCAAATGGGCCGGCACCATGAACCTCACCGAACCGCAGTGCGGCACCGATCTCGGCCTCATCCGCACCAGGGCGACACCGCAGCCGGACGGAACCTACAAGATCACCGGGCAGAAGATCTGGATCTCGGGCGGCGAGCAGGATCTTGCCGAGAACATTATCCAGCTCGTGCTCGCACGCATTGAGGGCGGGCCGGAGGGCATCAAGGGCATCTCGCTGTTCATCGTGCCGAAATTCCTCGTGAACAAGGATGGCTCTCTGGGCGCGCGCAACAGATTCCAGTGCGGCGGCCTCGAAGAGAAGATGGGCATCCATGGCAACGCAACCTGCGTCATGAACTATGACGGAGCGACCGGCTATCTGGTCGGCGAGCCGCACAAAGGCATGCGCACCATGTTTGTGATGATGAATGAGGCGCGGCTCGGCGTCGGCATGCAGGGCCTCGCGCAGGCCGAAGTCGCCTACCAGAACGCGGCCGAGTTCGCACGCGAGCGCGTGCAGGGCCGTTCGATCACCGGGGCGAAGGCGCCGGACAAGCCGGCCGATCCGATCATCGTCCATCCGGACGTCCGCCGCATGCTGATGGATTGCAAGGCGTTCATCGAGGGCGGCCGCGCATTCGCCTACTGGACGGCGCTGCAGGGCGACCTGCTGCACGTTTCCCCCGACCAGCTCGTCCGCGAAAAAGCGGAAGACCGGATGACCCTCCTGACCCCCGTTATCAAGGGATTCCTGACAGACCGCGGCTTCAAAGCCGCCTCAGACGCCCTCCAACTTCACGGCGGCGCCGGCTACACCCGCGAGCAAGGCGTCGAACAGTTCGTGCGCGATGCGCGCATCGCGATGATCTACGAAGGCACCAATGGCATCCAGGCGCTCGATCTGGTCGGCCGCAAGCTGGCGGCGAACGGCGGCCGCGCCGTGTTCGGCTTCTTCTCGGAACTCGAAGAATTCGTCGCGAACAACGAGAATAACGAGAAGCTGAAGCCCTTTGTCGCAGGCGTGCAGACGGCCAACGCGCAGCTTAAGGAAGCCACGATGTGGCTGATGCAGAACGGCATGTCGAACTTCGACAACGCTGGCGCATCGAGCCACGACTACCTGCAGCTCTTTGGTTTGACGGCGCTTTCCCTGATGTGGGCGAAGATGGCCAAGGCCGCGCTGGAAAAGCAGGGCGCCGGCGATCGTTTCTATGCGGACAAGCTGATGACGGCGCGCTATTTCTTCGACCGGGTCTTGCCTGACGCAGCGTCACATCTCGCTAAGGTAAAGACCGGCGCTGGGCCCGTGATGGCCCTGAGCGCGGACGCATTCTAGAGCTCCGACCTGCCCAGACGGGCGGCCGACATTTGGAGAAGCAGCCATGGCCGATGCCTACATCTACGACGCGGTGCGCACGCCGCGCGGCAAGGGCAAGAACACCGGCACGCTACACGAGATCACCGCGCTGCAGCTTGCTACGCAAGCGCTGAGGGCGATCAAGGAGCGCAACAACCTCGACACGTCAAAAGTAGACGATGTCGTCCTCGGATGCGTCTCGCCGGTTGGTGAGCAGGGATCGGACATCGCCCGCATCGCCGTGCTTAACGCAGACTACGCCGAAACCACCGCGGGCGTTCAGGTAGACCGCTTCTGCGCATCGGGCCTCGAAGCCTGCAACATCGCGGCAGCGAAGGTGATGACCGGCGAGGCCGACATGGCTATCGGCGGCGGCGTCGAGAGCATGTCGCGCGTGCCGATGGGATCGAGCGGCGGCGCCTGGGCGACCAACCCCGAAATCGCGATGAAATCCTACTTCGCGCCGCAGGGCATCGGCGCCGACCTTATCGCCACCAAGTACGGCTTCTCGCGCGACGACGTCGACGCGTTCGCCGTTGAAAGCCAGAAGCGCGCCGCGCGTTCCTGGAAAGAAGGCCGCTTCGCGCGCTCGGTCATCCCGGTGAAGGACCAACTCGGCGTCACCATTCTCGCGCACGATGAAACCGTCCGCGGCGACACCACCATGCAGACGCTGGCGGCGCTCAATCCGTCTTTCGAACAGATGGGCCAGATGGCGTTCGATGACGTTGTGAAACAGCGCTATCCGGAAGTCGAAAAGATCAACCACGTCCACCACGCAGGCAACTCTTCCGGCATCGTCGACGGCGCGTCGGCCGTGCTGATCGGCAGCAAGGAAATGGGCGATGCGCTGGGCCTCAAGCCGCGCGCCAAGATCAGGGGCTTCGCCTCGATCGGCTCTGAACCCTCGATCATGTTGACCGGCCCGTCGCTGGTGACCCAGAAGCTGCTCAAAAAGCTGGGCATGGAAGTCGACGACATCGACCTCTACGAGCTCAACGAGGCTTTCGCTTCAGTCGTCCTGCGCATGATGCAGGCGCTCGACATCCCGCATGAGAAGATGAACGTGAACGGCGGCGCCATCGCCATGGGCCATCCGCTGGGCGCAACCGGCGGCATGATCCTCGGCACGATGCTCGACGAACTTGAGCGCTCCGACAAGGAAACCGGATTAGTTACGCTCTGCGTTGGGGCAGGCATGGGCACGGCGACGGTGATCGAGCGTGTTTGAGAAGAAGTCGACGCCCGCCGGCATGGGGTTGGCGATGGGCGCGGCGCTGGGTGTCGGTTTGGGCGCCTCCTTGGGCGTCTCCATCGACAACCTGCCGGCCGGTCTGGCGATCGGGATCGCGCTCGGCGCCGGATTAGGCGTCGCGTTCGGCGCAGTTCTTGAGGCTAACGAAAAGAAGAAGACCCGCGTCATGGCGAAGCCACTCAAGAGGGACTGAAATGATCTCCGAGGCGAAGCTGAGCGCTCTCCTCGTCGCTGCGCTGGTTGGCGTCGGCCTGACGCTTACGCTCGGAACGGCCTTCCGTGATGTTGGCGCAGCGCTGGCGGTCGCTGTTCCCATCGCACTCGTGCTCGGGCTGGTGATGGCCCTGTTCGCTACTGACGACATCAGGAAGGGCGGCGACAAGCCGCTCCAAAAAGAACCAACCAAAGGCAAGTGACATGAACCTCGAGACCTTCAAATTCGAAATCGGCGCAGATGGCATCGCCGTCGCTACATTCGATGTACCGGGCCGCTCGATGAACACGATCACGGCCAAGGCGATGCAGGATCTCGCCGCCATCGCGGAGGAGATGACCTCCAACGCCGCCATCAAGGGCCTCGTCATCACTAGCGGCAAGACGTCGGGCTTCTGCGCCGGCGCTGATCTTGGCGAGCTCGGCGGCGGCAGCGGCGCCGGGGCCGGCGGAGGCGATCCTGAGGCCCAGCTCAAGGCGGCCTTCGATCGCTCGTTCCGCATGAACAAGATCCTGCGCGTCCTTGAGACCTGCAAGAAGCCCGTCGCCTGCGCCATCAACGGTCTTGCGCTCGGCGGCGGCCTCGAGATCGCGCTGGCCTGCCACTACCGCATCGCGGCCAATGACAACCCGAAGCTGCAGCTCGGCCTGCCCGAAGCTAAAGTCGGCCTGATGCCCGGCGGCGGCGGCACGCAGCGTTTGCCGCGCCTCATCGGCGCGCAGCAGGCGGCGCCCTTCCTGCTGCAGGGCGAAAGCATGACCGGCGAGCAGGCGAAGAGCCTCGGTGTCATCCACGACCTTGCGCCGACCGCGGAACTCGTGAACCGCGCGCGCGAATGGGCCAAGGCGAACCCGAACGCGAAGGCGCCGTGGGATGAGGCCAAGTTCAAGATTCCAGGCGGCAACGCGAACTCGCCGGGTGGCGGCACCGTCTTCACCTTCGGTTCGGCCATGCTGGCCAAGCAGACCTGGGGCAACTACCCTGCGCAGAAGCATATTCTGTCGGCCGTCTACGAAGGTCTGATCGTTCCGATGGACGCGGCGCTGCGCATCGAGAGCCGCTATTTCGTCAAGACGATGATGACGCCCGAAGCCAAGGGCATGATCCGCTCGCTGTTCCTCTCCATGCAGGAGCTCGGCAAGGGCGCCTCGCGCCCCCCCGGTTATCCGGCCTACGAGATTAAGAAGGCCGTGGTGGTTGGCGCGGGTCTGATGGGCGCGGGCATCGCCTATGTACAGGCCAAGGCCGGCATCCCGACCGTTCTGCTCGATGTCAGCCAGGAAGCGGCGGAGAAGGGCAAGGCCTATTCGCAGCGTATCGTCGAAAAGGACGTTTCGCGCGGCAAGCTGAGCAAGGAGAAGGGCGAGGCGCTGCTCGCGCTCATCACGCCATCGACCGACTATTCGCTGGTGAAAGGCGCTGACATAGTCGTGGAGGCGGTGTTCGAGAATTCCGAACTCAAGGCAAAGGTGACGGCGCAGATTGAGGAACATCTCGGCGAGACCGCCGTGATGGGCACCAACACGTCGACTCTGCCGATTACCGGCCTTGCCAAAGCGTCGAAACGCCCGGCCAACTTCATCGGCATCCATTTCTTCTCGCCGGTCGAGCGCATGGGCCTGGTCGAGATTATCACCGGCAAGGAGACCTCGCAGGAAACCCTCGCCAAGACGATGGACTACGTCCTCAAGATCAGGAAGACGCCGATCGCCGTGAACGACTTCCGCGGCTTCTATACCTCGCGCGTTTTCGGAACGTATCCGGAAGAGGGCATGACCATGCTGGCCGAAGGCATAGCGCCGGCGATCATCGAAAATGTCGGCCGCATGGCCGGCATGCCGATGGGCCCGCTCGAAGTCTCCGACAGCGTCGGCATCGACACCATGCTCAAGATCGGCCGCGAGTCGGCGAAGGTTGCCGGCCGCTCCTACGAGCAGAACCCGGTGGGCGATGTCGTGGCGTGGATCGTCGAAAGCCAGAACCGCGTCGGCCGCAAGGCCGGCAAAGGCTTTTACGACTACAACGAGCAGGGCAAGCCCTCGCGCCTCTATCCCGATCTCGGCAAGAAGATCGAGGCGAAGGTGAAGGAGTGTCCGCCGGAGCTGAAGATCGAGCTTACCAAGCGGCTCCTCTATCGCCAGTGCGTAGAGGTCGCCCGCTGCTTCGAGGAAGGCGTCATCACCGACGCGCGCGACGCCGACATCGGCTCGATCCTCGCCTGGGGCTTTGCGCCCTATTCTGGCGGGGTCTGCTCGTACATGGACCTCAAGGTCGGCGTGAAAAAGTTTGTCGAGGAATGCGATCGCCTGGCTGAAACCTACGGCGAACGCTACCGACCCAACGCCCTGCTGCGCGACATGGCCGCCAAGGGCCAGACCTTCTACTCCCGCTTCCCCGCCAAGGGCGAGAAAGCGGCGGCCTGAAGCAATACAGCGGGCTAGTTCGGCCCGCCGATATGCTTCTTCAGGAAGTCGCCGAGCGTGCTCAGCATTCTGCGCCGGCTGTCATTGTCGACGAGACCGTGGTCGTCGCCCTTGATGCGGACGTAGTACACGTCCTTGCCGGCATTCTTCAGCGCCGACTCCATCTTGTCGCTCTGGCGCACGTCGACGTTGGTGTCTTCCGAGCCGTGGACCAGCAGCACGGGGGCCTTGAAGTTGGCGGCGTGCAGAGACGGCGATACAGTGTCGATGGCCTCGGCGTCTGCGTCGGGATCGCCGATGACGTCCTTCCAGTAGGAATAGGCGCGGCTGTTCTTTCCATAGTGCTGGCGCTCCGTAGCCAGCATTCCGCGCAGGTCTGAAACGCCCGCGATGGATACGACGCACTTGTACAGTTCAGGCGTGAACGCGCCGCCGGCAAGCGCCGCGTAGCCTCCATAGCTCCAGCCAACAATGCATGTGCGCGCTGGGTCAGCCCAACCCATCGAGGCCAAAGCTTTTGCGCCATCAGAGATGTCATCCTGGGACTTGCGGCCCCATTCCTTGTGGCCCGCCTCGCGGAATGCCGAGCCAAAACCGTCCGAGCCCCGGAAGTTCGGTTGCAGTACGACATAGCCTTCGTTGGCCAGGAACTGCGCCAGCCAATCGAAGCCCACCGCGACGTAGGACTCGGGGCCGCCGTGCGGCAACACCACCATCGGCAGGTTCTTGCGCTGCTGCTTGGGCACGCCGGCCGGCCACGTCACGAGCGCAGGAATCTTCATTCCATCCCGCGCCTTGTATTCGATTGTCACAACCTCGCCGACGTCCTCGGGCTTGATGTCGGGGCGGACGTCGGTGATGAGCGACAGCTTCTTCGTTGCACGGTCGAACAGCATATAGCGCTCAGCCCGCATACCGCCCGAGACTTGCAGCAGCAGCTTGGACCAGTCCTTGGTCCACGAGACGAGTTGAACCGCGGCGCCGGGAATCGCGCTGATGGCGGCGTCCAAATCGGCATCCAGCGCCGGATCGACCATGTCATAGGAGGCAAACATTCCACCGTAGATCAGGCCAACCAGCGTCTTGTCGTCGGGGTCAAGCAGGGTGGCTTCTACGTCGGCATTCGGACGGCCGGCCAGCGGCTTTCGGGCCCCGTCAACGCGCGACATCGAGTAGGTTCCGCGGAAATCCGTATCGCCTTCGCTCGAGATCAGGAGATCGCCATCCTTGGTCGCTCCAACGATTCCTTCCGTGACCAGTTCAGCCTCCTCGCGGAAGATTTCGCGAGCCCTTCCGTTGTCGTAGATGTTGATCGTATGGATTTGCCGGCGTTCGTCGTAGTCCTCTCGGGCGATCGGGCGTCCCTTGGAGTTGATGACCCAGCGGCTCGTCGTCTTCTCGCCAAGAATACTGCTGCCGCGCACAGACTTGCCGGTATCGAGATTGACCTTGAGGACATCGTAGCTCGGCTCGCTGCCGGTTGGTCCCATGAACGCCGCCATGTAGACGTGCTGGCCATCCGGATCGACCGCTACGATGTTGCCCAGCGCCGACTGTCCCGCATAGAGGCCATCAGTCTTGCCCAGCAGCGTCACGAGCTTTTTGGTCTTGAGGTTGTAGGAAAATGCGACTGACTTCTCTGTTGTCCCAATGAAGTTTTGGATCAGGATCCGGTCGGATGCGATCATCACGACGTGATCGCTTCCCACAAAGTAAGCGCTGCGTGCGCGGATCGCCGTCGTGGAGACGACGGGTTCGCTTTGGCCGGTGGCGAAATCGTAAATGGTCAGGTAGTCGCTATCGCCCAGCCGGGCGAGATAAGCCATCCGCGTTCCATCCGGTGAAAGATCCGGCGAGCGCACCGCGGGAATATCGCCAAACGCCTCCAACGGCGGCTTGGCCAACGCGGGCTTTGCAAGCAGAATGGCTAGGCCCGCAACCGCGAGCGCACGCAAGCTGAACGACATCCGATTCCCCCTCCACAAGCGCTTGGAAGTGTAAAGCGCAAGGCGTCCTGGCGCAAACATCCGCAGGGCGACTTTTTGCTTCAGCTCGCCTTCAAGCAGCGCCTGCTGTCTTTGTAGCATTTCGTTATCGTCGCCTACCTGCGCGGCGCCGCATATCATTGACTGATCGGTATCATCCGCGCGAACGTGACTTTGATATTGTCGCGGGGAATACTTATGAAGATGCAGGCGCTTGCTGTCGCTGCGGCAATGGCGCTGGCGATGCCTGCGGGAGCGGAGGTTAAGGCGTCTGCCCCTGACGGCATGGTGATCCAGCTCAAGGGCGAAGTTGCGCTGAGCCGCGAGGCGGCGTGGTCGCGCCTTGTCGGCATCGGGTCGTGGTGGTCGGACGATCACACCTATTCCGGCATGGCGTCGTCGATGACGATTGATGCTGTCGCCGGCGGGTGCTGGTGCGAAATCTGGGAAGGCGGCGAGGTCGAGCACGGCCGCGTCATGTACGTCAATCCGAACGAGGCGATACGTTTCTCCTCGGCCCTTGGGCCGCTGCAGGAACTTGGGGTCGCCGGCGCGCTCACCATGTCGCTTGCCAACGGATCGGCGCCGGGTAGGACAGCCATTACATTCGACATGAAGGTCGCGGGCTCTTCGCTGTCCGGCCTCGACAAGATCGCGCCGCTGGTCGACACGGTGCTCAGCGAACAGCTCAAGCGGTTTACCACCCGGCCCTGAGCAGCTTCCATCATCGCAAAGAAAAACGCCTCCCTGACTGGGGAGGCGTCCTCATATTCTAGGCGCGTGTCCGGTCTTAGCTCTGGCGGACCGGCGTCAGAGTGATCTGCACGCGGCGGTTCTGCTGCTTGCCTTCAGGCGTCGAGTTCGACGCGATCGGCTGACTTTCGCCACGGCCACTCGACAGCATGCGCACGGACTGCACGCCGCGGCCGGCGAGATAGTTCTTCACCGAACCGGCGCGACGCTCTGACAGGTCCTGGTTGTAGGCGTCAGTGCCGTCCGAGTCCGCGTGGCCGACGATGTCGATCGTAGTCTGCGGATATTCGACCAGTGTCGAGGCGACATCGTTCAGGGCGCCGTAGAATTGCGACTGGATCGACGCCTGGTTGGTCGCGAACGTCACATCCGACGGCATTCGCAGCTCGATCTGGTCGCCGTTCCGGACGACGCCGATGCCTGTGCCGGCCGTGCGGGCCCGGAGCGCGGCTTCCTGCTTGTCCATATAGACGCCGATGGCGCCGCCAGCGAGTGCGCCGACAGCTGCGCCGACCGCAGCGTTGCGACCGTCATTGCCGCCCGCAAGTACGCCAGCCGCTGCGCCGGCAAGAGCGCCGATGCCTGCGCCGCGCGCCGTGTTGCCGTAAATGGTTTGCCCAGTATTCGGATCGGTTGCGCATGCAGAAAGCGCGAGCGCCGATGCAATGAAAGCCAGTGCACGGGTCATCAGGATCTCCCTCAAAATCGAATCGGCGCAGTTCGCCATTCGCGGCGCCTGCATCGGCGACGATAAAGGCTAAAACGCGTCACGCCGATATCGGTTGCAAACCGTAGTAAATCAAACGCTTGAGGCAAGCCGGGTATTCCAGCTGTTGCTGTGGAGCAATGGAAATTTCACAGATGCGCTCATATTCACAGTGCGGCTTTTCGGGCACACTTGAGTGAACTGCGGCTCAGGTCCTTGGGGAACGGCCGCCCCATTTGCGGGCTTGTGGATGAGATACGTTCTCATCGGTACCGAAGCGAGTCAGTTCGCTGGCAAGGCGCGCGCTTACCTTCGCTGGAAGGGCGTGGCCTTCGAAGAGAAGTCCGCCACGCCTGAGGTCTATCGCGACATCATCGAACCCAACGTGGGTTTCGCGGTCGTGCCGGTTCTGCTGACCCCAGACAGCCACATCGTCCAGGATACAGCCGATATCATCGACTATGTTGAGCGGAACGAGCCGGGCCCGTCAGCCTATCCCGCGGGACCGGTTCAGAAGCTTGTTTCGCTGCTGCTCGAACTCTACGCCGACGAATGGCTTGTCATTCCGGCGATACATTATCGCTGGGCCTACAACGAAGCCTGGATCATCGAGGATTTCGGCAAGACCGCTTCACCCGGCGCTTCGCGCGACGAGCAGATACGAATCGGAACGGTGATCGCGGCGCCGCTGAAGGAATCCATTCCGAGAATGGGCGTCAGCGAGGAGACGAGTTCGGGGATTGAAGCTCATTACGAGGGCTTTCTGGCCGACTACTCCGCGCATCTGCGAAAGACGCCATTCGTCTTGGGCGGCCGGCCGAGCCTTGGCGATTTCGCCCTGTTCGGCCCGCTTTACGGCCCGCTCTATCGCGATCCGGCTTCGGGTGAGCGGATGCGGAGCCTTGCGCCGGTCGTCGTCGAATGGGTCGAGCGGATGCTGGCTGCGAAGAGCGATGGGGGCGAGCTTCTGCCCGACGATGAGGTTCCGCTGACCATCCACCCTATCCTCAAGCGGCAGATGACGGAGCAGCTTCCCGTCCTGATCGACAGCGTGGAGGCGCTGCGCGAATGGTCTCTGGCGCAGCCAAAAGGCGCGCGGATCGCGCGTTCGCTCGGCAGGCATGAATTCACGATAGGCGGCCGCCGGGGCGAGCGGAACATCATGTCGTTCTCGCTCTGGCGGCTTCAGCGCGTGCAGGACTATTACCGCTCGCTCAGCCGCGTCGACCGCGAAAGGGCGGATGCGTTGCTGGAGGCGATTGGCGGGAAGGGGCTGGCGATGCTGCAGCTTCCGGTCCGGCTCGAGCGCCGTGACTACCGGCTTGTGATCGCCTGATCACCGGCGCTGGCGGGCTGAACAAGCGAAAGATGACGAAAATCAACTGCATAGGCCTTTGCCAGCGGAGTGAACCCGTGCTTCGCAAGGGCTCCTATCTCGCGCGGGAAGTGCTAGGGTGCGAGTCTGTTGCGTTGATCGATTTCACGACAACACGCTGCTGATCGGGGATCCGACACAATGCTGAAATCCGCCGTGCGAGGCGCTGCGGGGGCAAAGCTGGCTGCGGTTGCTGCCTCGGCTGTAATGGCTTTTGCGCTTTGCAGTTGTGGGGGCGAGCCCAAAACGGATGGCGCCGCGGCCGCGGCGGACGCGATGACGGTGGGGCCAGCATCGGCCGCCCTGTCGAACGGCGCGCCGGATGCCACCGCACAGCCTGCGGCGGCGGACGCCCTGGATACTTCAGGCTGGCAGCTTGCGCCGCCTTTCTACGCCGGCGGCGAGGAGCCGTTCTGGCGGCTCGACATCATCGATGGATGGTTCAGCTTCAAGCGTTCCGGCCTGCCTGAGATCGAAGCGCCGATGGTGCAGCCGACCAAGGCGAACGGCGCGGACGTGTTCGAACTCGCCGCCCCTGAAGATCGTCATCAAGCGTCAGGCCTGTGATGCCGAAGGCAATCAGGGCGATGCAACCGCAAAGGTGTCGTTCGACGATTCGGACTATGACGGCTGCGCGTTCGGCGGTCAGTCGGCGGCGGCATCGGCGGAAGTGGGGACGGTTGTGGAGTCCGTGGCGCTGATCGACGCTTGCCTCGCCAAACTTGCCGAACCGGCGCTCGTCACCGCGATCTATCCGCGCGAGGGTGGACGGACGGCGGTTGGTCTGCGGTCGAAGGACCAGATTCTCTACGAATGCGCGGTCGAGCCGGACGGCAAGGAGATCGCCTACCTGGATCCGATCGAGCCGCGCGACGCCAAGGCGTGGATGTCGAAGATGCGCTTCCTTCGGGCTGGCGTTTCCGACGCGGTCAAATGCGCCGACGCGGTGGAGGTCAAATCCGGCGATGCAGTGATCGGCCGCCTGCTGACGCCGAAGTGCAGGCTCTAGCCTAGCTCCACGGCTTGTAGATATCCGCGCCGGCTGCAGGGGCGGGCTCGCGTTTTGCCTCACGTTTCGGCTCGGGCGCCGGTATCGGCGCAGGCTTGGGCGCCTGAACGCTAGGGGCGGGCGGCGGGGCTGGGTGAGTCGGCGGGGCATCTTCGCGAACCACCTGGCGGCTGACTGCGCTGAAGCCCGTGATGAACAGCCCGCTCGAGGTCAATTTGGGACCGAGCCGCGGATCGCTGCGGGCAGGTTCTGGCGCAACGGCCCGCACAGGCGGCGCGACGGGAACAGGCGCGGGCGGCTTGGGTTTTTCAGGCTTCACGAGCGAAAAGGACTGCGTCGCGCCGAAGCCTCCGCTTACGCGCGCGGCCTGGGGAGCAAGCGGCGCAAGGTAGGCCGGGGGGATCCTGAACTGCGGCTCGGGCAGCGGCGGGCGCTGTTCGACGACTTCATTGACCACGGGGGCGGGGGCGGGGTGTGGTTCGGGCGGCGCCTCGATCATTTCCGGCGCGCCGGCGCTTTCAACCTCCGGCGGCTTTGCGCTCAGTACGGTCTCGATCGCGGTGTCGGCGTGCGGCGGCCGCACGGCGGGATCGGGCAACGTGTGGGGCGAGGGCGGGGGCTCGGGCTCCGTCAGTGCGACGAACTGGTGCACAGGTTGCGGCGTCTTCTGCGGCGGGGCGGAGAGCGAGGAAAGGATTTTCGAGATCGCCTGCTCCGCGCCCCGCGCTATGCGCCGGCCGCGGCGGACCATGTCGGCGACGTGGGTGGCGTAGGTGGCGTCCTCATCGGGCCAGCGGGCGGCTTCGAGGTCGGCGGCGCTGGCGCCTTCGAGTTCCTTGCCGTCGCTGCGCAGCACGCGGATCGACGGCGGATCGCTCTCGGCTTCGATGCGATAGCCTTCCGTCTCGAATACCACCGAACTGCCGGCGCCTTCCTGCCAGGCGACGTCGCCGGCCTGGGTAAGGGCGCACAGTTTCTGGATCAGTTTCTGCGTCGAGACGTGCAGCATGAAAGCATGTTCCTGATGGGCAGAAGCTGAGAATGGGCGCCCCGGCCAGCCGGGTCAAGTTTCTCCCTTTCGGCCCAGCTTGCGGGTCAGAAGCCTTGCAAGAACGTCCTTATCGCGCGTTTCGCACTCCCATATGACAACCGGCTTCCAGCCCAGCTTCCTGAGCGCCGCGAGGCTTGTCTTGTCGCGGGTCATGTTGCGTCCGATTTTTGCGCGCCAGTAGTCCCGGTTGGTCGCCGGCATGCGGTTTCCGCGCGGGCATGCGTGGCCGTGCCAGAAACAGCCGTGGACGAACAGGGCCGCGCGCTTTGCAGGGAAGACGAGATCCGGCTTGCCGGGAAGGTCGGCGCGGTTGAGGCGGAAGCGAAATCCCAGCGCGTGAGCGGCGCGGCGCACGGCTAGCTCCGGCGCCGTGTTGCTCGACTTCACCGCGCGCATGACGGCGGAGCGCTGGCCGGGTGAAAAGACGTCAGGCATCAGAGGTTGTATCTCATGTCGTCACGCGTAAGAGTTTGCGCAGAGATTCTGTAGTCAGAGGAAACGTCATGGCACGCACCACCCACCGCAGCACCGGCGGCAAGAAACTCTACGCCGTCCGCGACGCCGAAGGGCAGTTCAAGGACATCCAGACCTTCGAACGCGCCCACGCCCAGGACATCAAGCGCGACAGCAAGGCCGAGATGGCGATGGACAAGAAGGTCGCAAAGAAGAAGCCGGCCAAGAAAGCTGCCGCGAAGAAGCCGGTCGCGAAGAAGAAAGCCGCCAAGAAGGCCAAGAAGAAGTAGCCGCTACTTCATTTCGTCGGCATAGCCGGCGAATTTGTGCCAGTCGATTTTTATTGGCCCGAACGCCCGGCGGAAGTGCTCGATCTTCATGGGCGCGCCGGGGCGGAAGGTTTCGCCCTTCGGCAGCATGATGCCTGTCGTTTCGCCGTCGGGCAGGCGGACTTCCACGATGTGCATGGAGACGTCCTCGAAATCCCCTTCATTTTCGAACGGGACGTGCTCCTCGATGGCGAGGCCCTCAACTGTTTCGATGACGCGGGCGGGGGACATCGCGATGCCGATGCCGAAGGTGCAGGCCGCGATGACAGCGAACGAGAACAGGGCGAGCACGGTCGCCGTGACCGGCATTGCGCCCGAGCGCTTGTTGCGCCGGCGGGATTGTTTCCACCTCTCGAAGAGCTTCTCGTCCATGGCCTAGTCCCCTTCGGCCCTATCAAGTTAGGATCGTCCCGGTCCGGATGCCAGAGGGGTCAGGCCGCCGCTTTTCTGGCGTCGTGGCCGGAGGCCAGCGGGGCGAGGAGATGCTGGCCCAGCCAGCGGACGACGGGGACGGAAACGCCATCGCCCAGCACCTTTAGCGCGGCGGTTTCCCCATCGGGCAACTTGTAGGTCTCGTCGCAGCCCATCAGACGCGCGGCTTCGCGGGCGAGCAGCGGACGCAGGCGGGCGCGGCCGTTCTCGGTGACCAGCAGAAGCTGCTTCGACGAGCCGCCGGCGGGCGTGCGCAGGCAGCCGGCCATGCCGTCATAGCGGATTTCGGCGCGCTGGATGCGGCCGCCCTTTTCCTCGCGGATGCGGCGGAAGACGGCGCCGGCGCGCCACTTGCCTTCGGCGAGCGCGGCCTCGACGCGCTGGCGATGCAGCGGCGCCATCTGGGCGAGCAGCTTCGTCGCATCCGCATCCGAGCGCCAGACGGACTCCGGCGGATTGCGATCGAGCAGCGCGGCGAGGTCGGCGTTGCGCTTGGGCGGATAGGGCAGGCGCCACCACACCCATGCCAGGCGGGTCTGGTCCGGCAGCGCATCGACGGCGGAGCAGAGGGCGGCGGGGTGATAGATGGCGTCGGGCTGGTCGGCGACGAGGCTGGGCGCGAGCTTGCCCTTGTGCGCGACGATGAAGAGGCGCTGGCGGGATTGCGGCGAGAACATCGCGGCGTCGATCAGCATCGCGCCGACGCGGTAGCCGGCGTCGGCGAGCTGCGTGATCAGGGCGGAGAAGTCGCGGCCGTTGTGCGAGGACAGCAGGCCGGCGACGTTCTCGATGGTGATCGTGCGCGGGGCGCGGTCGCCCAGCTTCTCGATGACGTTCCAGAAACCCCAGAAGGCGCCCGAGCGCGGGGCGTTTAGGCCGCGGCGTTCGCCCGCAAGCGATAAGTCCTGGCAGGGGAAGCTGGCCCAAGCGAGGCTGGTTGCGGGCAGGGCGGAGGAGTCGAGGTTCCAGATGTCGCCTTCGTTGATCGCATCGTCCGGGAAGTTGCGGCGGTAGGTAGAGCACTTCATCGGGTCGAAATCATTGGCGAAGGCGCAGTCGAACAGGCCGGACAGGCCCTGCCGGGCCATGCCGCCGCCGGCGAAGAATTCCAGGAATTGAGGGCGCGCGAGGGTCATGTGTGCAACTTGCAGTGATTCGGTCATGCGTTGGCGTTCTCGCAGGCAAGGCCTGCGGGCTGGGGTCGGCTGTGATTTCGGGATTGCGCCCGAGCCAGGGCGGCGCGCGGATGCGCTGGCCCGCCCTGGGGCTGGCCGCCGACGATTTTTGTCGCACCCTCTGAAAAATCGTCGTCGTCGATGACAGCGGCGGAGTTGCAGGGCGATGCCCGGCCAGCCCGAGCGGGTTGGCGTCGATAAGGCGCTTGAGGCGCCAGGTGCGGCGCACAGCCATGCGCTCGAGCTCGCCCAGCATGCCGCAGGCGCGCTCGAGGCGGCCGCGGACCGACTCGACGCTAAGCCGGTTGCCCGGCCGGGCCCGGCCGTTGCGGCGGTGCTCCTTGTAAGGGAGACCCAGCTTGAAGCGGGCCATGTGCCAGACGGCGATGTGGAGGATCGCCTCCATGTCGGCGATGACGCGGTCGAGCTCTGCGAGCTGGGCGTAATCGCCTCTCAGCTCGTCGAGATAGTCCGGATCCTCGAGGCCTCTGCGGAAGCAGGCAAGCACGTGGCGCACGCCTTCGATCAGCTGCACCACGGGGGCCAGCGGATAGAAGATCGCCAACAGGATGTTGACCAGCGCCATGCGGGCAGTATCGCCTGACGGGGCAGGCGCGGGGACAAGTAAAAAGTTATCCTACAGCGCCGGGATGAACTCTGGCGCGGTTTTGCCGGGATTTCGGGGCTGAAGATTCTTTCAAACTGCAGAGTCATCCGACTGTGTTGGTCACGCTCTCTCGGCCGCAGCCCCCGCGAAGGCGGGGGTCCAGCGCCGACCGCAAGGCTTGTCCTGAATTCGGGCTGCAGGTTTTGAGCGATGCGCGCGTATTTTTCCGAAGAGGACTGGGGCCCTTCGCTGTCGCTCCGGGCGTTCACCATTCGGTTTGATCCACTGGATCAAACCGCGCCTGTGGCGCCATGGCTTACCCCCGCCTGCGCGGGGAACGCGGACCTGAAGGTCCGCTTCCAGAAAGATCTTCAGGATGCGCCTTCGGCTTACCCGAGAATGACGGCGGTGGTGTTGCCTGCTCTCAAGTGCAGGGACTACGTTGGGGCCAAATGACGCCGGACACGCCGGCATTCGGGAGGAGCCACATGAAGAAGCTCATTGGCGCTGTTCTGTCATCCCTCCTGATGGGAGCGATCGCCGCGCCGGCTGTTGCACAGGCGCCGGCGGCGCAGGCTGCCAAGGTTCAGCCGCCCAAAGGGTTCGATACGCTCGGGTGGCTGGCCGGGACGCGATATATCGAGCGGGACGGGGTCAAGTCGTATGAGACATGGACGGGCGTATCCGGCGGTCTCATCTCCGGGTCGGTCGCCTCGGCGGTTAATGGGGGATTGGCTGAGTTCTTCATGGTCGGCCCCAGCGAGCAGGGCGTCTACGGACTGAAGACGGCCAACACGGCGAAGGGCCTGACGAACTGGACGTTCCGGCCGATCAAGTCCATCGAGCCGGGGAAGATCGTGTTCGCGGACGCCACGGGAAGCTTCAGCATCGAGGCGACGCCGGATGGCGGCATCCACAACATCGCGATGCGCGTAGCGGACGGCAAGGAGACCAAATCCGGCGAGTGGTTCTGGCTGCCGATGTCCAAGTAGCCTGAGCGCGACGTTCGACTAAGCGGCCGGAACGGCGATGCCTCGTTCGCGGGCGTGGTCCAGCGCGTTGAGTTTCTCGAGGAGGTAGTCGAGGTCAGCGCGGGGGATGGCCTGGAACTGGGTGAGGACGCGTTCGACCATGCGCTGGCGGAAGCGCGCCTTGTCGCCGGGCGCGCCGTCCATCTCGGTCTTGTGGAAGATGTCCACCGCGAGGCGGAAGGCGGTGAACATGCCGGAGGGCAGGCCGGCGCGCTCGAAGATGGTCTTCAGGCCGAGCGTGCCGGCGTCGTGGATCATCAGCCAGGCCTTGGTGCGCGGAACGCCGGCGAGTTCGGCGAGAGCGTGCTCGACGAAACCCATATGGCCGAGGCACAGCGCGCGCATGATCAGCGACGGCGTGAGGCGGCCGTTGAGATGGAGCTGCTGAACGAAGCGCGGCGGGTCGGACGAGAGGCCGGCCTGTTCGACGAGATCGAGCGTTGCGCGCTCGCGGGCGCCGGAGGCGATCTCGATGGCGAGTTGCGGCGGCAGTTCGTGCTTGTTGACGAGGCGGTCGAAGAGCTCGCCGGTGACCAGTGTGATCAGCTTCTCCGTGATATGCATCGGCATGACGGAGCGCGAGATCAGCGCGCCTTTTACATCATCGTCCTGGCTGAAGCGTTTCAACACGCCTTCATAGGCGTCGTTCGAGAAGGCGGCGCCGTCGTTGGCGGCGACGGCCTGGACGGCGGACTTGGCGCCGTAGAGCGCGATGACTTCCGTGAGGCCTTCGGAGAGCGTGGCGCGTTGGGCGATGGCGACCTGCTTGCTCTCGGAGCCGGCGAGGACGAGTTCGACGAGGTCTTCCTCGGTAAGGACCGGCGAGTTCTTGAGAACGGGCACGGCGATGGCGTCGATGTCCTTGGCAAGCTTGATCGCGAGGTCGCGCGGCAGCTTGGGCGAATTGCGCAGCGTGACGGCGAGCGCCTGGCGGACGAGGATGGTGGTGTCGCTGGCCAGCATGGCGAGGATCTGCTGGGCGGACTCGTGGTCCTCCGGCGAGAGCTCCGCGCGGTCTATGCGGCGGCAGAGTTTCGAGGTCGCATCGGCGCGCTCTTCGGGGCTATCGCCCCGGACGAGACGGCGTATGTCCTCCTGCGTCAGCGAGGCGCGCATCGTCGTGACCGTCATAACTGCCAGCTCTTCAGGTAGGCGGGCGCTTGAAACCGAACGAAAAATGACAATTGCTGGATCGGGTTAACAGCAATTTACGGGGTGGTGCGAATTTCGGGCCACCGGCATAGGGTTTGGAGACACCGGATGCTGCTTCAGGGCGTGAAAGTCATTGAACACGCTACGTATTTTGCGGCGCCGGGGGCGGGCGGCATCCTCTCTGACTGGGGCGCCGAGGTCATCAAGATCGAGCCGCCGGGGGGTGATCCGGTCCGGAACAACTTTCCCACCAAGGGGACCGGCCGGGAGCACCTGACGGACAATCCGGCGTTCGACGGGGATAACCGGGGCAAGAAGTCCATCGTGGTTGACGCCCGGACCGAGGAGGGGCGCGAGGTGATCCGCAAGCTGGCGGACACAGCGGACGTGTTCCTCACCAATGTGCGGCCGGGCGGGATCGAGCGGTCGGGGCTTGGTTACGAGATCCTTTCCAGGCGAAATCCGAAGCTCGTTTACTGTGCGCTGACGGGCTACGGGCTCGAGGGGCCGGATGCGAATGCGCCAGGATTCGATGTGGCGAGCTTCTGGTCGCGGTCGGGCTTGGCGCGGCTGACGGCGCCGAAGGGGTCGGAGCTGTTTCCGGTGCGGACGGCGGCGGGGGATCACACCACCAGCATCGCGGCGGTGGCGGCGATCAATGCGGCGCTGATCCAGGCGCTGAAGACGGGCAAGGGGCAGCTGGTGGATGTGAGCCTCTTACGCACCGGGCTCTATACGATCCATACGGACCTCGCGATCCAGCTGTTCTTCGGGCGCAACGCATCGACGCGGCCGCGGGCCGAGGCGTACAATCCGCTGACCAATTTCTTCCGCACCAAGGACGATGCGTGGATCTGCATCGTGGCGCGCGCCGGCAACGCAGACCTCGCGCGCATGGCGCGGGCGTTCGACCTGCCGGGCATCGACGCCGATCCGCGCTTTCTCGGCGGCAAGGCGCGGCGCGACAACGCGGCGGCGATCACGACGATGTTCGACGAGGCTTTCGCGAAGCTTACCAAGGCGGAGATGGCGGCGCGGCTGACGGCGGAGGAGATCGCCTGGGCGCCGGCGCAGACGCTGGCCGAAGTCGCGGTCGATCCGCAGGTGATGGCGGCGGGCGGCATTGTCGACATGCCATCGAAGATGGAAGGCGAGACCTTCCGCTCGCCCGGCGGTCCGGCGCGGTTTGTGGGCGTGGACGATGGTCCGAAGGGCCCGGCGCCGGGGCTGGGAGAGCATACGCGGGCGGTGCTGAAGTCGGTGGGGTATTCGGAAGCCGAGATCGACGCGGCGCTTGCATCAAAAGTGGTGGCGTAGCGCGTGTTGGCGGAGGGAGCAGGGAGTAGTTGGCGAAGCCAGGGGAGACGACGGGAACACTACTCCCCATTCGCTATTCCCCACTCCCTCGCCCGACGCGCATCAGGCTTTCTTCGTGTCGCCCTGCAGGTCGAACAGCGCGGTCATCAGGCTTGAGGCGAGTTGCGCTGCGCCGAGGCGGGCGGCGAGCTGGATCGAGGGGTCGAAGTCCTTCGATGGCGCCGCGAATTCGCCGGCGGGGGTCTTGCCTGCGTCGGCCATGGCGATGTCGACGCCGGTCAGCTTCTGGTAGAGCTCGGCCGGGGTGAGGCTGTCGCCATCCTTGCCGCGGAAGACGTTGTGGTTGGCGAGCGCGGCGCGGGGGAACAGCGTGGCGGCCGAACCGTCGTCGTTGCGGCGCGCGGCTTTCACGAGGCGCGCGGCGTCCTGCGGTCCCATGAAGTGGGCGGTGTAGATCTCGGCGGAGGTGGCGGGGCGGCCGAGCTTTTTGCCGAGGATTTTCGCGTTCTCGCGCGCCAGTTCGCCGGCCATGCGGGCGGAGAGGTCGGCGTCGGTGCGCAGCGAGAGTTGGGCGTCGCGCGTGAGGCCGGCGGTGTTGACGCCGTGCTGCGCGCCGTAGCGTTCGAGCACGTTGAGCCAGGTCTCGCTGGTGAACTGGAAGAGGCCGGTCGCGGAGGAGGTCGGCGCTTTCGCGCCAGGATCGAAGTTGCTTTCGCGCTGCGCGGTCTTCACCAGGTAGTCGAAATCCGCGCCTGTCGCAGCGGACGCCGAGCGCAGCGCCGACATGACCTGCGCACGCTGGGCGGCGATGGCGGAAGAGCCGATAGAATCGGTCACGGGCGGGGATCCTTCAAGGTCCTAGACTCGGCGAGTTATGGTTAGCGAGAGGTTAACCCGTTCCCCGAAGCAGGCTATGCTGGGCGCCATGGGGACGGTCAGCCAGGTTGCGCAGAACCGGAAATGGGTGGCGAACGCCGAGTTCGGACAACGCTCGCGCCGCCTCGCGCAGCTTTACGACGAGCTCACGGCCAAGGTGTTTCCGGTCCTGCTCGCGGCGGGGTTCTCGCGTCTCGACGAGGTTCCAACCGGTTTCGTCGACTGGACGGGGGAAAACAGGATCGTCTTCCAGAACCGCGAGAGCATCGAATGGCCGACAGTCGAGTTTGAACTCGGTAAGCGCGGGGCGGTGTTCTGCAAGGTGCATCTGGGCGTGCTGCCGCCGGAATGCTGGTCGCTGGCGGGCGAGCGGGTGCCGCAGGACGAAGCGCCGGTGTGGATGTCGCCGGTCTACATGATGCTGACGCGCAATTCGAAGGGCGGGCCCGACTGCCAGGAGTTCGGCGTCAGGCGTTCGCTGTTCTTCGCGGCGGTGACCGTCGAACGGGACATCGAAACGCTCAAACGGCTGTTGCAGATGGTCTTCCGGCACTTCCGGGAAGGCTTCCCGGCGGCGTGGCGGAACCCGCGGCATCACGCGGTTCACCGCAACCTGACCCTCATGTGGGGGCCTTGGAATCCGGGCCGGGTGAACCGGTCCATCCCCTCAGGCGCCTACTATCGCGAGCTGGTCTAGCTGTCGGCCTTGGGGGCCATGGCGAAGTGGATGCCCAGTTCGGCGAGCTTGTCGGCATCGCGCCAGCGCGCATTTTCAGCGATCAGGGCGACGCCGTCGGCCGCGGCGACTTCGAGGCGCGACATCGGGATGTCCATCGCTTCGCAGCGGCTGGGGTCGAGGCGGACGGCTTCGAACGTCATGCGCGCACGCTGGTTCATCGGCATGCGCCACGTCTTGCGGGCGTCGAGACCGATGCGGAAACCGCGCTTGCGGAAGGCGTCGATCCGGTCGAGCGCCATGTCTTCCAGGGCGACGACCGAAGCGTCGCAGAAATCGATGCGGACTTCCTGCGGCAGAAGGCTGGAGCGCTTGACGCCTGCTTCGGCAGCCATCGGCGCGTCGCGGTCCGACAGCGCGGCCATCGGGGCCGTGACCGAAACAGGGCGCATCGTGCCGGTGTCGTGGGCAAGGCGGGCGGTGCGCTCGATCAGGTCGCCGAGCCAGCCGGCCGCTGTGGGGAGCGGGGCGCCGGCGAGGTGGCGCGGGTGGAACGTGTCCTCGAAATTGATGTCGGTTTCACAATGCATGCCGAAGGCAGCGCCGTCGCCGAGGCGAACCACGGGGCGGAAGCGCAGCTTGGGCTGCCGCGCCAGGAGGGGGGCGGGCTCGCTGACGACAAGCCTGAGGTGGGAGGCGCGCGCTTCTGCCATTGGCGTGGTCCATCCGGTTGCAGTTGTGGTGTACCGATGGGATAGCAGGTCAGGCTGAAGGCCCGCCGAAACCGGATGGGTGAATTTTCATCAAATCGGCCAGTATTCATGCAGACTTTGCAGAAGGGCGCTGCGTCATGACCCCGGTTAACGACATGCCAAAGCCGGCCGCCACGGTGCTTATCGTCAGGGACGCAAAAGGGCTGGAAGTCCTTATGGTGCGGCGCTCGGCGGGCATGGCGTTCGGGGCCAGCGCCTGGGTGTTTCCGGGAGGTAAAGTTTCCCCGGTCGACGCAGATCCCGAATGGGATGCTTTATCCGGCGGTAACTATTCTCACGAGGAGCGCGCGATACGCATCGCGGCGGCGCGGGAAGTCTTCGAGGAATCCGGCCTGCTGCTGGCCACGCGCAACGGCGCAGGCGTTAGCGCAGACGAGAGCGCCGGCCTCGACGGGATGCGCGATGTAGTGGAGAAGGAGCCCGCCCAGTTCATCCGCATCGTGCGCGAGGCGGGCATGCGCCTGACGCTCGACCGGCTGGTTCCGTTCGCACACTGGATCACGCCAAGCTTCGAGCCGCGCCGGTTCGACACGCACTTTTTCCTGGTGCGTGCGCCGGAAGGCCAGATTGTGAAGCACGATGGCCGCGAGGCGGTGGACCATTCCTGGGTTGCGCCGCTCGACCTGATCGAGAAGCGCAAGGCGGGCGAGGCCAAGCTGATGTTCCCGACGCGCCTCAACCTGCAGGTGCTGGCGCAGTCCGCGACGGCTGCGGCGGCGGAGGCGGCGGCGCTGGCGAAGCGCGTGGTGACGGTGGAGCCGCGCGTCGAGCAGCGCGAGCACGGCAAGGTGCTCGTGATTCCTGCCGAGGCCGGATACGGGCTGACGGAAGAGAAGCTGGGCGAGGTGTCAGGATGAGAGAGTAGGAAATAGGGAATAGGGAGTAGAAGCGCCGCGAATCGAGATGCTATTCCCTATTCCCTATTCCCTATTCCCTATTCCCTATTCCCTTGCGCGAAGCGCGTTACGCCTTCGGCGGAGGCGGGACTTCCTGTTCGGCGATCAGGCGCTTGGTGTGGTCTTCGAGTTCCGCCGCGAGGGCCAGGCCGACCGGGTGGTTGGCGCCCATGATCTTGCCGTTGATCGCCGCCTTAACGGCATCGACATGGGCCTTCAGCAGCGAGACCGGGGCCGTGATGTCGCCATGCTCATCGCCCGTCAGCTTGCACAGGGTAGCGCACATGCGGCCGACCAGCGGATAGCCGTAGGTCGGCGCCAGGCCCTTAAGGTCGTGCGCGGCGCGGTGGAGATCGTCCTTGGTCTTGGGCGAGTGGGGATTGGCCTCGAACGCGGCCCACGCCGCGAGCATCTTGGTCAGCTCTTCATTGACCCAGTCGGAGAACTGGTCGGACAGCTTTTCCAGCGCAGCTTCAGCCCGCGCGATCGCCTTCTGGTCGAGCGCAGGCATTGGGCCGCCGATCTTGGTCTTCAGCGCATTCGGCGGCGTGATCATCTCGATGGGTTTTTCTCTGGCCATGTCCCATCCCTCGGGGCCGCGCGCGGACACGCAGATTTTGCGATTCCGCACAGTCTTCGCCGGGGATTATTAACAAACGCTTGGAAGAAGAAAACCGGCGAAAACAGCGCAAGCTGCCCGCTTCAAGTTAAAGGGAAAACTGCTCGCGCAAAATGCGTTCGTCGAGCGCATGGCCCTCGTCGAACAGCATGGTGAGAGCGTGGGAGCGGTTCTCGCGGACATCGACCCGGGCGACATCCCGGACTTCCTGAGTGTCGGCCGAGGCGGCGACGGGGCGGCGGTCGGGTTCGTCGATCTCGATCGTCACACGGGCGTCATGGCGCAGCAGGGCGCCGCGCCAGCGCCGGGGACGAAAGGGCGAGATGGGGGTAAGCGCCAAGAGGTTCGCGCCGATCGGCAGGATGGGGCCGTGGGCGGAGAGGTTGTAGGCGGTCGAGCCGGCGGGCGTCGCCACCAGCACGCCGTCGGCGGAAAGCTCTGCCAGCCGCTCCTTGTCGTCGACAATGATGCGCAGCTTGGCTGTCTGCGAGGTCTGGCGCAGCAGCGAGACTTCGTTGATGGCCTGCAGCGTCGTTACCTTGCCGTTGACGCGTGTGGCCTTCATCTCCAGCGGGTGGATGACGGCCCGGACGGCGGCGTTGATGCGGCCGGGCAGGTCGTCCTCGGAATACTCGTTCATCAGGAAGCCGATCGTGCCCCGGTGCATGCCGTAGACCGGCAGCTTGTCGGCGTAGCGCGCCCGCAACGTCTCGAGCATCCAGCCGTCCCCGCCCAGGGCGACGATCACCTCGGCCTTGCCGACGGGCGTCTGCGGATAGCGCCGGACGATACTCGCCAGCGCTTCCTTTGCGGCAGGGCGCTGCGAGGCGGTGAAGTGGAAGCGGGGGGAGGCGCTCATGACCCCTCTTTAGCGCCCAAATCAGTAAAAGACGACAGAATGAAATCCGGGACCGCCAGGCGGCTGCCCCGGCAAGGCGGCTCAACGGCTACGTCGGCAAGCTGCTTCGACAAAGGGCCGGGCAGGCGCCCGGCGGTCCCGGATTCCGGCATCTCGCCTCTCTCCGGCCGATCGGTTATACCGACCCGGTCAGAGGAGACTCCCATGGCCGACGACGCCAGGTCCATCAGCCTCAAATCCCGGGTGAGCGCCGAGGAGTGGAAGGCGCGGGTTGAGCTCGCCGCCCTCTACCGGTTGGTCGCGCTCTACGGCTGGGACGACATGATCTTCACCCACATCTCGGCGCGGGCGCCGGGGCCGGAACACCACTTCCTGATCAACCCCTATGGCTTCTTCTTCAACGAGATCACCGCCTCGTCGCTGGTAAAGGTCGATCTCGACGGCAACATCGTCGAGCCGACCGAGTACATGATCAACCCGGCGGGCTTCACGATCCATTCGGCCATCCACGCGGCGCGCGAAGATGCGAAGTTCGTGCTGCACGTTCACACCGACGCCGGCATCGCCGTGGCGGCGACGAAGGAAGGTCTTCTGCCGATCAGCCAGCATGCGCTCGCCGTGCTGCCGAACCTTGCCTATCACGACTATGAAGGCATCGCCCTCGACCTCGATGAGCGCGAGCGGCTGGTGCGGGACCTTGGCGACAAGACGTCGATGCTGCTGTGGAACCACGGCACGCTGGCGGTGGGCGAGACGGCCTCACAGTGCTGGCTCAACATCTTCTTCCTCGAGCGCGCCTGCCAGATCCAGGTGCTCGCCTCGACACAGGGCCGCGAACACCTGCGCATGGCGCCGGACGAGGCGATCCAGACCGTGAAGGAACAGCAGGCCGCCACGCGCGGCATCGGCGCGATGCTGGCATGGCCGGGATGCCTGCGGAAGCTTGACCGGGAATCGCCGGGGTACGACACTTAGAGACTGGGGACGCTAAAACGGGGTTGGGGAATGAGTGGGGGGACTGCCGGCTTACGCTGGCTTGCAACTTTTGTCGGCGTTGCGCCGCTGGCCGAACCAGCGTTCGCGGACGCGTGGTCGCAGGACAAAGGCGACCGGCAGATGATCATTACGCTGTCGCGCGAGACGGGCGACTTCGATGAGAGCTGGCGCGCCAGCGATCATTTCGAGGCAGGCTTGGGCGGCGGCTGGGCGGTGAATTTCAAGGGTGAAACGGAGGTGCGGCTCGGTGATGCGGCGGACAGTCGCTGGGGCTTCGCGCTGGGCGGCAAGAAGGCTTTTGCGCTCGGCGACCGGGCGTCGTTTTCGGTAGGCGCTTCGCTGCTCGACGGCGAGTCGATCGACGGGCCGGACTGTCAGGGTTCGGGCTACGAGACGCGCGCCGCCATCGGAACCTCATTCGCCCTAGGCGACCGAGAGGGCTTCGTGAATCTCGAAGGCGCCGCCAAATCGCGCGAGGACTGCAACCGTCAGACCATCGAACTGACCGCCGGCATCGAAATAGCGCCCAAACTCAACTTCACCGTCAAGGGATGGAGCGAGGATGGCGCGTTTGCACATTCCGAAAAGGTCGAGTCCAGCCTTCTGTATGCCTTCGATAGTTTTTCCGTCGGGGTCGGGTGGCGGCAGGAAGTGTGCGGCGCGTTCGAGGAAAAGGGCCTCGTCCTGCAGGCCTGGCGAGCGTTCTGACTATTTTCGTGTCTCGATCAAGAGGTAGGCGATCACGTCGCGGCGGTCATCGGGCTTGCCGATGCCGTTGAAGAACATGCCGTTGCCCGGGACGAACGTCTTCGGGTTGGCGAGCCAGTGGTCGACCAGGTCAGGCGTCCAGTTTTCCTCTGGGTAGGCGGTGAGGGCCGGGGAATACTTGAACTTCGGCGCAGCGGCCGTGCCCCGCTCGAACACGCCGTGCAGGTTGGGGCCCACCTTGTGGCCCTCAGTCGCGATCAACCCATGGCAGTTGCGGCACTTGGCGAAGACCGCCTTGCCGTTTTCGAGGCTGGCCGTGTTGTACGGCGCTGGCAGCTCGGCCAGCGCCGGCGCGGGAGGCGCGGGGGCAGACGCGGAAGCGGAAGCGGAGGCAGGCGCGGCGGCCGGCGTCTCCTTGCTCTCGCCGCAGGCTGCGAGGCCCAGAAGGCCCGCAAAAATCGCAGGAATCAGATTGCTGGACTGCATTGTTCTCTCTCGCCCCGAAACGCCTTTGGTCTTATCACCCCAACCAGACGCGCCGGGTTCGCCGACCAGCGCCAAATTCTTCAGATCGACCACGACTTCAAGGGAAATCGCACATGGCAGTTGCCAGCTGGAAGCGCGTCGAGGCCGAAGCAAGCCGGATCGGCGCACGCCGCCTGCAGGAAGTCGCCGCCCGGACAAGTGCCGCCGAGTTCGTATGGAGCGCCCCGCGCCTCGAAGCCGATGTCGGCAAGCAGCCTATTGACGCCGGCGCAATGGCCGCGATGCAGGCCGTGGCGGACGAGCGCGGGCTCGCGGCCAAGATCAGGTCGCTGTTCGCCGGCGAGATCGTGAATGCCTCTGAGAACCGGCCCGCCCTGCACTGGGCGCTGCGCAGCCAGGCCATGGGCATCCCGGCCGCCGAGGCGATGGCGCGCGAGTGCGAGAAGGCGGCGGCGTTTGCACGCAAGGCGGCGTCCGGCGGGCTGGGGTTCGAGCTGAAGACCATCCTGCATGTCGGCATCGGCGGATCGGACCTCGGTCCGCGACTGATCTGGGATGCGCTTCGCGGGTATGACTCGAAGGGACCGGAGATCCGCTTCTGCGCCAACGTCGATCCGGAGGATTTTCTCGAGGCCACGTCGGGCGTTGATGCGAAGACGACGCTAGTGCTGGTCGTCTCCAAATCGTTCAAGACGCCAGAGACAGCGTCCAATGCAAAGCTCGCGCGCGAATGGCTGGTGAAGCATCTCGGCGAGAAAGAAGCCAACAACCATCTCGCGGCCGTTTCCTCCGCACCGGACAAGGCGAAGGCGTGGGGCGCCGCAGAAGATCGCATCTTCCCAATGGATGAGGCGGTGGGCGGGCGCTACTCCGTGTGGTCGTCGGTTGGGCTGTCGCTGCAGATCGCGCTCGGCGCGGATCGCTGGGGCCGGTTCATGAAGGGCGGGGCCGAGATGGACGCGCACTTCCGCGACGCGCCGCTGGCGCAGAACACGCCCGCGCGGCTCGCCATGATGGACGTGTTCATGCACACGGCGCTGGGCATCCCCAGCCGCACCGTGCTCGCCTACGCCCATCGCCTGCGCAAGCTGCCGGACTTCCTGCAGCAGCTGGAGATGGAATCCAACGGCAAGTCGGCGGCGGATTCCGCGGGCGGTCTCGTCGGCGCGACAGCGCCTGTCGTTTGGGGATCGGTCGGCACGCTGGGCCAGCACTCCTTCCACCAGCTGTTGCATCAGGGCATGCGCCAGAGCGCCATCGAGTTCGTCGCGGCGCTGGACGCAGGCGCCGGAGACAAGGCGCGCGGGCGCGAGCTGCTGGCGAATGCGTTTGCGCAGGCCGAGGGGCTGCTCGCCGGCCGCTCCGAGAAAGAAGCCGAGGCCCAGCTCGCCGCGCAGGGCAAGACAGGCGACAAGGCGAAGGAGCAGGCGCGCCACATGAACATGGAGGGCGGGCGCGGCTCGACCACAGTGCTGCTCGACGATCTTTCGCCGGAGAGCGTCGGCGCACTGATCGCGATGTACGAGCATCGCACGTTTGCGGCGGGCGTGCTGTGGGGCGTGAACCCGTTCGATCAGTGGGGCGTGGAGCGCGGCAAAGTGCTGGCCGAGGAGCTCGACAAGGCCATCGCCGGCGGCGACGCTGGCAAGCGCGATCCCTCGACGCTGCGGCTGGTCGAGAAGGCCAGGGCCAGGTTCAGGACCTAGCGCAGAAACGCTGGACTTCAAGCCTGGCCTGACGACAGTGGCGTGAACGGTCATGGGGAAATCGTGGGGAAGACGATGCGTATCGCAGCAGTCGCGTTGCTGGCCTTGGCGTCCGCCTGCGCCGGGACGCCGAACATCAATCCGGTGAACGCAAGGCTGACGGCGGCGCCGGCGGCGCCAGTCGTCGAACTCGGCGTCGATGGCGAGGCGATTGCGCTGGCGCTGTCTGGCGGCGGGGCACGGGCGGCGTCTTTCTCCATCGGCGCGCTGATGCAGCTTCGCGACATCAAGGGCGCGGACGGCAAGCCGCTGATCGATCGTGTGGCGCTGGTGACGGCGGTGTCGGGCGGGGCGATCACGGCGGCGTATTTCGGGCAGCACGGCTCAGCGGGGCTCGACGGGTTTCGCGCAGCGGCGCTGGACAAGGACTGGCAGGGCAAGCTGCACACCAGCTTTGCTTCGCCGAACAACTGGGCGCGGCTGGCGCAGGGCGGACTCAACGGGCCGGACAAGCTCGCCGACTGGTTGGACGCCGAAATCTTCCACGGCGCGAAGATGCGCGACATGCCGAACCGGCCGCGCATCGTCATCAATGCGACTGACGTCTATTCCTCGACGCCGTTCGCCTTCGCGGCGCCCTGGTTCGAGGCGGTGTGCAGCGATCTCGGCCAGGTGCGCGTTGCAGATGCGGTGGCGGCCTCGATGGCGGTTCCGATCGCGTTTCGTCCCGTGATCGTCGAGGCTTATGCCGAGAACTGCCCGGCGCCTCTGCCGGCATGGGTGGAGAAGGCGGCGAAGAACCGTTCCGCGCCGGTCCTGCTGCGCGAGACGGCGAAGGCGTTCCAGATCTATCGCGATCCCGGCCAGCTGAAGTTCGTGCATCTCGCCGACGGCGGCGTGGTCGACAATTTCGGCCTGTCGAGCCTGACCACGATCCGCAGCGCATCGGAGACGCCCTATGGTCCATTCTCGCCGCGCGATGCGGTGAAGATAAGGCGGCTGACCTTCCTGGTGATCAACGCCGAGATGTCCGCGGCCGGCGACTGGGCGTTGACCGCGAAGGGGCCGGATGGGCCGACGATGATCGAGGCGGCGCTCGGGGCGGCGGTGAACGCGCCCAAGCGCGCTGCGGCGGATGCGTTCGCCTTAACTCTGGCGCGCTGGCGCGACGATCTCGTCGGCTATCGTTGCGGGCTTTCGGCTGAGGAAGCGTCGCGGCTGGGCGCCCGCCCGGGCTGGGACTGCAAGGACGTGACGTTCCGGATGGACATGATCTCATTCGCCGACCTGCCGCGAGCAGAGTACGAAAAGCTCGGCGCCGCGCCGACGCAGGTAAGTCTGCCGAAAGAGATGGTCGATGCGCTGATTGCGGGCGGGCGCGAGGCGATCGACGGCAATGCGATGGTCAGCGACCTGAAAACGGCGCGATAGACATCAGGATATCGTCCTGCACCGGCGCGCCGAGCAGCGCCTCTTCCGCCGCTTCGACCACCAGATCGCGGCCCTCGCGGATCGCTTCCAGCGTCGGGGCGGCCCGGAACGTGGGCGCAAGGCCGACGCCTTCGAGGCGCTTGCCGTCTATCGTCGTGAAGTTGCCCGTCGCCACCGACAGCTGGCCGCCATCGGGCAGTTTCCAGTAGCGCGCCGTCAGCACCGCGCCCGCCGTGCGGTCGCCCGCCAGCGGCGCCTTGCGGTATTTCTTCAGGCCGTAGGACAGAAGCTCGCCCGCGCTCGCCGTCTGCGGCCCGATCAGCACGGCTACGGGGCCGGGATAAGCCTCGCCGTCGTTGACCGGGCGCAGCGGAACGGTGAGCACGCGGCCGATGCTCTTGCCCAGCGGCGCATCGTCGGGAAGCAAGGCGGCGGCGAGGCGCAGCATCTGCCCGATATTGCCGCCGCGATTGGCGCGCAGGTCGAGAATGACAGGCGCCGGATCGATGTCGCTGAGCTGGAGCAGCGCCCAGTCGACCGATAGCTTGTCGAACACATCGAAGCGGATGACGTAGGCGCCCGATGGTCGTATCCGGCGCGTGCGCAGGAACAGGCGCGGGCGGGGCGCATATTCGTAGACTAGTTTCTCGCCCTCGCCATCCTTGGTTGCGAGCACAAGCGTGGCGCGGAAGCGCGGCGAATGGGCGGCGTTCAGCGTGTCGACGCGCGACGACACCACGACGCGGCCGGGTGCAATTCCCAGCTTCTCGGCCTCGCTGTCGCGCCGCACGTCATAGACCACCCAGTGCTTGCCGTCGTGCACCACGGTGAGGCCGCCGAGATCGCCGACGCCGCCGGCATAGTCGGCGAGCGCTTCGCCGCGCCGGCCGGTGAAGTGAATGGCGGGGTCGCCGATGCTGGCGTTCATGCCGGGGCCGACGGCCTCGACGTGGGACGTGTTGATCTGGTCGATCATTGGCCAGATCGCATCGTTGTAGAGTTCCGTCGGATGGCGGGCCGCGAGGGCGATCGGACGATATTGCTCGCGCGAGGCTTTCCAGTCGACGCCGCCAAACGTGACGTCGTAATAGTTCCTCGCGATGACGGACCAGACGCGGTCGAACACCTCGGCGTTCGTCGCGGCGATTTTCCTGGCGGGCTCTTCCGCCTGGCGGAAAAGGATCACGGCGGAGGCGACGGCGACGGCGACGAGCGCGATGCCAAGCGTCGCGATGGCGGCGGCTAGGCTGCTGATCCCTCTGTGTCTGTCCGGTCCGACCCTGGTCACGCTCTTGTCCATCCCCCCGGCCCCGGCTTTTGCCGTGGGCTTTCGTCATCTACCGGTCTGGCGCCAAAATACGCACGCGGGAACGCGCCGTACGGCCATTGGGATCGACAACTCTTAGATCATAGAACCCAGGCTCGGTCGGACGCCAGACCGTATCTCCCGTCATGCTACGCGGAACAGGCCGGCCGTCGACATACCAGGCGAGTTTTCCATGGCCCTCGGCCGCCAGAACGAATGACGCATGCTCCTCGTCCTTCCAGACCTCCGCGCCATTGGGCGGAAACAGGATATGCGGCGGGGCGCCCTGGCGCTCGAACCGCGCCAGCGGGGCGGGCGGGGTGTGATCGGGGCTGTCGCCCTCGCGCAGGGGCGGACCGGATGGGCGGGCGGGCGTAATACGGGCAATGGCGTCGAAAGCGTCGAAAAGGATAGGCAGGGCCCCCTCCCGGCCCGTGACGCCCGGCCGGGGGGCGCCGTCGGCGCGGCCCATCCAGACGACCACGGCGTGGCCGTTCCCGACGCCGGCTGCCCAGGCGTCGCGATAGCCATAGGACGTGCCGGTCTTGAAGGCGATGACAGGCGCTTCCTGGGTCAGCACGGCCGGCATGCGCCCGGCGGGGGTCGGCGCGGCGCTGAGAATGCCGACGATCTTGCGGGCAGACTCCGCCGACATGATCTGGGCATAGGGGGTGGCTTTGGACGCAGCCGCATCGCTTTCGGACTTCAGCCAGTGGATCGGCAGGGCGCGGCCGTCGTCGCCCAGCGCCGCGTAGAGTAGGGCGATTTCGCGTACGGTGAGGCCCGCGCCGCCGAGAGCAATGGCGAGACCGGCCTCATCGTCGGCATCCAGGGGCATGGAAAGGTCCGCGCCGGCGAACGACAGCGCGGCGGCGAAGCGGCGCGCGCCTATGGCGTCCAGAGCCGACACGGCTGGGACGTTGAGCGAATGCTGCAGGGCCTGCGCGACCGTGACGTCGCCGCGGAAAGTGCGGTCGAAATTGTCCGGCCGGTAGGTGGCGAAGCGGCGGGGCGCATCCGCGATGCGGGTATCAGGCGAGGCGACGCCATCGTCGAACGCCATGCCGTAGATGAAGGGCTTCAGTGTCGAGCCGGGAGAGCGCGGCCTGTCGGTGAGATCGATCCAGCCCCCCGCGGCGGAGCGGTTGGCGGAGCCGGCCGCCGCGCGGACTTCGCGCGAGGCGATGTCGACCACCATGATCGCGACCTGAACGCCTTCGTGCGTCGGCCCGGCGGCGCGGAAAGCCAGAGTTTCGATTTCCTTCTGCAGGGCAAGGTCCAGCGTCGTCACAATGTTGTCGGGGCTCTTCGCACGGCGCAGCGCTTCTTCGGAGGCGTGCCAGGCGATGGATGGGAAATCGCCGCGCTTCGGCGCGGGATAGTCGGCGGATTCAGCCGCCAGATCGGCAGCGAAGATCTTCTCTTCAGCCAGCCGCGTCAGCACGCGCTCGCGGGCGACGATGGCGGCGTCGGCGTGCAGATCCGGCCGGCGCGCTTCGGGCGATTGCGGCAGGGCGATCAGCATCGCAATCTGGTCGGGGGAGAGATTGTCCGGCTCGCGCCCGAAATAGGCCCACGACGCCGCCCGCACGCCTTCGAGATTGCCGCCATAGGGGGCGAGCGTGAGGTAGAGTTCGAGGATCTGGTCCTTCGAATAGCGATGCTCAAGCTGCCAGGCGCGCACGGACTCGATGATCTTCGAGCCGACGTTGCGGGGGCGCGGCTCCAGAAGTCGCGCCGTCTGCATGGTGATGGTCGAGCCGCCGGAGACGATGCGGCCGGCGGAGGCGAAGGAGGAGACTGCGCGGCCCATAGCGAGAAAGTCGACGCCGGTGTGGCTGCGGAAGCGCTTGTCTTCATAGGCCAGCAGCGCATCGATGAAGTCAGGGTCCAGCTTGTCGACATGCGCGCGCAGCCGCCATTTGCCGTCCTCGACCGGGAACACGCGAAGCACCGCGCCGCGCCGGTCCATCACCACGCCGGAATAGGTGTTGGCGCGCGCGAGCGGCGGCGGGAAGAAGAAGTCCAGCGCCATGACCGGCACAAGAACGTACAGCGCTACCAGCGCCGCACGCCGCCACCATTCGGGCGGCCACCAGAGTTTCGGCATCCCGCGTCGTAGAGCGATCCGAGGAAAGCCCGGAAGCAGCATCAGTTCCTTCTGGCGATCGTGATCGTGCGCGAGCTGGTGCGAGCGAATGTATCCGGGCGGTACATGTCCTCGGCGACGACGCCGGGCATGGTGAAGCTGCCGGGCGTCACAGCGCGCGCCATGTAGGCGACCGTGTAGCTCTTGCGATCGTAGAGATCGAGCGCGGCGACGAACCGGTCGTCACGCGCCTCCGCAATCTTCGGCGCCGCCACGTCGTCGAGGAAACTGTAGGGGCCTGTCTTGCCCGCATCTTCCGGACGGAGCACCGCTTCGATCTCGAAGCCTGCGGGAAGCAGGTCGGCGATCACCAGCGGCGTAGTGCGCTCTTCGGACGATCTTACGGTGATCGCCACGATAATGCGGTCGCCCTGGCGGAACGAGGCTCCGTTAATGGCATCGCCGCCGGGCGTCCAGAGCTGCTTGTCGGCGACGAGGCCGTCGGCGGCGGGCGCCGGCGCCGAGGCGGGCGAGCCGCGCGCGACGCTGGTGACCCAGAGCTGCCCCTGGCCGTTGTTGGCGAAGGCCGGCGGTGAGCGCATCTGTGCTTCGCTCAGCTTGAAAACCCGGCCTGCGGTGACGGCGTCAGCCTGGCCGGAGACGCCGACATTCACCGCCGCCTGGCCGCCGGAGAGGGCGTTGGCCGCGAGCAGCAGGAAGGCTTTCTCCTGCGTCGTCAGGCGGTCGGGCTCGGGCAGGTTCTGGGCGACGCGCTGGCTGAGCCGCGTGACGCGGTCGGCCTGTTTCGCTTCGGACGCCAGGGCGAGCATGCCGGCCAGGTCGCGGCGCGGCGTCTGGTAGTAGTCGCCGACGTTTTCATCACCGATGGCCTGCTCGGCCTTGTCGAAGGCCGATTTCGAGCGGGCGTTGTCGCCGATCATATAGAGGCCGGCGGCGATCTGCGCGCGGGCGAGCGGGTTGGAGATGCGGTTGATGCGGTCGTCGTGCAGATAGCGCAGACGCGACTTGTCCATCCGCCCCGCCTTCGCCAGCACATAGGCCGCGTAGGCGACGGATCGGTCCATCAGCTTTTCCTTGGTGTCGGGGTTCCAGCGGCTTTCGTAGACCTCGAAATTGTAGCCGGTGGAGTAGGTGGACTCGCGGATCGCGAATTCTTCCAGCGCGTCATACGCCTTGTCGAGCGCTGCGTCGGGCACGACATAGCCCGCCGCCTTGGCGCGGAACAGGAAGTCGGTGGCGTAGGCGCCGAGCCATGGCGTGGCTTCGCGGTCGCCCACGCGCCAGAGGCCGATTGCGCCATCCGCGCCCTGACGATTGAGCAAGGTGGAGATGGCCTCCTGCACGTTGTTTTTCAGGTCGCCGGGTGTCTTGCGGTTGGCGAGCGCGGCCATCTGCGGCGCGTAGAGCAGCGGCATGGCGCGGCTGACGATCTGCTCTGTGCACCCGTACGGATACTTCTCGAGGGAGTCATAGAGCGCGGCCGCATCCATCGGTATCGGCGAGAACGACACCTGCACCGAACCGGAGCCTGGCACGAAGGACGACAGCGCGTTGCCGGCGGGCGAGAAGCTCTGTCCCGGCTGGATCGTGGTGCGCTGGACATAGGATGCGGGCATCCATGCCGAGCGCGTCTGGATCGGATAGGCGCGGCTGACCGAGTAGTTGTTCGGACCCGTCACGTTGAGCGAGATGTCGGAAATGCCCTCCGCGACGCTGGTGAAGCCGGCGTCGAGATCGCGACGCTGGCCCTGGTTGAGCTGAGCGGAAAGATCGCCTGAGGTCGCACGCACGGGTGCGCTGGCCTGGATCGCGGCGCGATAGGCGCCGGCGGCGCCTTCGACATTATCTAGGGTCAGAGTGGCGGTGGCGGTATCTCCCGGCGCGAGGAAGCGCGGCAGGATCATTTCAGCCGGCACCTGGTCGCGAACCGTAACGGGCCTGGAGGCGCCGCCGAGGCCCGTGCCGGACCATGCGACCGCCATCAGCCGCAGCTCGCCGTTGAACTCGGGAACGTCGAACGTGACCGACGCCTTGCCGTTGGAAAGTTTCACCGGGCCGGAGAACAGGGCGACCGACTTGGTTGGCACAACGGTTAAGCCCGCGCCGCCGATCTGGTCGCCGCCGGAGCGGATGGCTCCCGCCGCGCCCATGTTGGGATCGAGCAAGCGGCCATAGTCGTCGCGCAGCTGCACGCCGAGGCGCCGCTTGCCGAAAAAGTATTTCACCGGGTCCGGCGACTGGAAGCCGGTGAGCAGCAGAATGCCTTCATCGACCGCAGCGACGGTGACCCACGTGTCCTCACGCGGGCCGCCTGTGGCGGCGACTTCGACCGTCATCTTGCCGCGCGGGCGCTGGACCTCCGGCGCGGTAAGGGCGACGTCGAACGTGCGCGGGTTTACATCGACCGCAACATGCGCGACGCCGACAGCGCGGCGCGGCTTGGGCCGGGTGACCGCATCGCGCGGCGTGTAGACGCTGGCCATCACATAGACGCCGGCGCCCCAGTCCTTGGTGACCTGCAGCTTCACTTTCGTCGCCGTCTCACCCTTCACGCTCAGCGTGCGGGTGGTGATGACGTTCTCCGACGCAACCACGATCTCCGCTTCGCCGGCGTAGGGCGGCAGGATGGTGACTTCGACTTCTCCGCCGACGGCGGGAAGCTTGTCGGGAACCTGCACGCGCACGCGGTCCGGCGCCTCAACGCCTGCCGTGGGCTGGCCGCCCCAGCCCGCCCAGAAGGCGATCGATCCTTCGGCGCCGCCGGCTTCGGTCAGAAAGAGTTCGTAATCGCCCCAGTCAAGCCGGCGCGACGTCTTGATGCGCCCGCGGCCGCCTTCGGCGATGCGCGCCGTTCCGGTCTCGACCTCGACGACTTCGCGCGACTGGCGCCATTGCCAGGCGCCGCCGTCGGCGCGGTACCAGTCATACTTCCAGTCGTTGCGCACGAGGCGCCAGCCGATCTCGGCAGCCTTCAGCCCGCCGGTGCGGTCAGCCGACAGGATCTCGAACTCGGCTTCCTTGCCTTCCGGCGAGGAGTGATCGTCGAAGGCAGGCTTGATGCCGACATAGCGTTCGGACGGGCGGTAGGAGATGCGGATGTCGTCGCGCACGGCGCGGCCGCCTGGCTCGATGGCCGAAATGACGGTGCGCAGGCGCAGGGGGCGCGAGGACGTGGCGTTGTCCGCTGCCGCCGGGTTCAGCGTCAGCACTGCCTTGCCGGCGGAGTCGGTCTTGGCGCCGGCTAGATCGAAGGTCGACTCGCGGAACTCTTCATTGTGGCGGCCGAACTCGAAGCCTGCGAGTTGCGGGAAGGGGTTGGCGTCGGTCTCGACGCGGGTATTGCCCTCGACGGGCAGGTCCGCGCCGGGGGCGCCATAGAGGAAGCGGACATTGGCCGTGATCGGCCGGGTCTCATTGGCCCGCATCGGCGCTTCGGTCGCGGCCTGCACTGTCAGCGCGATCCGCTGGGGCACAAAGTCTTCGACCGAGAAGGTTTCCGATCCGACCGCGCCGACGCCATCGACCTCCGCCGAGATGCGCCATTCGCCGCGTGCGGCGGCTTTGGGCACCGGGAAGCTCCAGGCTACGCCGCCGCCATTCTGCGCGCGGTCAAACCGCTGCCGTCCGGCTTCGAGGCCGTTGGGGCCGTAAACAATGAGCGCGCCGGCGCGATTGGCTGCGGCATTGGCGGCAGCGTCGCGGATCAGGGCATTCATCATCACCGTCTCGCCCGGGCGATAGACGCCGCGCTCGGTATAGATGAAGGCGTCCGCTTCCTGCGCCGGCTCGCGCCCGTTGATGTCGCGCTCGGTGAGATCGACCGGCGAGCGGTCGAGGTCGAGGATCGCGAAGTCGCCGTTTGCGGCATAGGCCATCAGCATGCGAGGGGCGAGGTTGCCTTCGCCGCGCATGATCGGGCCCGCGAATTTCACATGTCCCGTGCCGTCGCTTTCGCCGCGCGCCAGGATCTCGTTGTTTCGCGCGACCAGCTCCATCTTCACGGCGCGCATCGGCTTGGCGGACTGGATCGAGCGTACTGTCGCCGACATGCCGTTATTGCCGGTGAAGGTGGTGAGGGCGAGGTCGGTGATCACCAGCCAGCGCTTTGCGCGGGCGGCGTCGTTCGGGATGTCGCCGGAGGCATCCAGCTCGTCGAGCTCGATGAAGTAGGCGCCAGGCTGCAGGCGCGGGATCGCTTTTGCGATCGGGAAGACAGTGGTGGTCGGCGCGTTGGGCGAATGCGGCGTGTCGATCTCGCCGCTCCACACCGGCTCGGCGAGGTCATAGGCCTCCGAGTTGTAGTCCATATAGCCGTAGTTTCCGCGGCTAGCGGAGAAGCCTGCGGTGATGGTCTTGAAGGCGAGGGCGCGATCCGTGATGCGCGAGACCTGCACCTTCACCTTGTCGACGTTCACCGTCTCGAGCGCGAGGCCGTCGGCCTCGACGCGCGGCAGGATCACGCCATCGCCCTTGAAGCCGACGAAGGCCGGGCGGTCGCCGAACTCGATGCCGACGGTTTCGTCGTACGCCAGCGTGCGGCCGTCCTGCGACGGCATGCCGGAGCGGATGGTGATGTCGCGTTCCTCGCCGAACGTCAGGCCGCCGACGCACAGATTCGATCCGTCGACTTCGAGCGCGATCTGCGTCGCGGGCGCGACATCGACATAGGGGCGATAATCTCGTCCCTGGTCGAGCGTGGTGGAGAAGGTGAGGCAGGCGCGCGGCTGGTCGCGTGAAACGTCGATGGCGTAGCGCAGGAATTCGAACTCGCTGGCCGATGCCGGCCCGGCGCGTTTCGATCCGGCCTGGCGGGTCTCAAGGCGAGGGCCCTGGTCCTTGCCGCGGACAACATCTGCATCGCCGCCGCGAGGGCCGCCGCAGGCCGCAAGAGTTGCCGCAGCGATGGCGCCCGTCACCGCAAGTGACATGGCGCGCCAGAACCTGTTCGTCCCCACGACGTCCCTCCTGATCCCCGCCCAATTCCTGTATGCGGTCACCTTAACCAAGCGGCAGGCGCGCGAAAGCCGTCGCAGCAGGCAAGCTGCTGAAAAAGAGTGAGTTTGTTTGCCGTGAGCTACTCGAGGAGCTGAAGGAGATGGTGCCGGATGAGGGGATTGAACCCCCGACCTTCGGTTTACAAAACCGCTGGCCCCACCGAAGGAAGCCGACTTCTCAAGGGATTAGATAATCGGCGGCCCCTGTGTGTCTCAAGAGTGTCTCGGCGGAAGGAGGTGGTGCCGCTTGTCTGGATTGAACAGACGACATCCAGTTTACAAAACTGGCGCTCTACCACTGAGCTAAAGCGGCGTAGCCTCCTGCTCCCCCAAAGGAACGGTACTGTCAACCAGTACGATACTTGTGGACCGTACCAGTACGAGTACAATTCCCGCGCCACTGGCTAACCCAGCGGGCATCGCGATGCTCCAAATTTGGAGTGTCCGATGCGCTTACTCGATAAGAAGCGTTTGCGGGAAATGGTCTTGTACTCGCCCCAGCACATACAACGCCTCGAAGACGCGGGACGCTTTCCCAAGTGCATCCGTCTCGACAGGGCCGAGTAGGATGGCTGGAAAGCGAAGTGCTCGACTGGCTCACGCAGCGAATACGCGAGCGAGACGAACGAGGCTCCGCATAGGAGCGGGGGCCGGGTAGCACCCGGCCCCTTTTTCGTCGGCTATACGCCTCCGTATCTAGTATGGCCGTACCGCTCCGATAACGGACCTGATTCCGCATCACTTTTGTCGGGCTACACGCCACGACCTCACCGCCTTCTGTGGTCGATCCCCTCAAGGGACACGCCCAGCCCTCTGCCCAGTCCTAACGGACATGGTCTATCGGACAAAGACGCTGAGGTCGTGGCGCTTCGCGACCAACGACAAAAGTGACGACGGGACAATTACCACACCGTCCCACCACTCGAACTTTTCCGGAGGCTTTTTCCGCCGGCCAAAAACGTTTTCCGTCGCTCGAAACTCTTTCCCGGAAACTTTTCCAAAACTTCCGCGCGACGATTTTCTTCGCGACGACGCGCGGACAATTTGCTCCGCCGCGGAGAATTGGGAACAAAACCTGCGCGCGTTACAATACCGAAGGACAGTTCCTTGTTTCGGGGCTGGCGACAGCATCCTGCACGAAGCGAGGCTCTACTGTTCCCAGCCCAATGAACAAACTCGTCGTCGGCTCCGACAAGTCCGCCATCATCGAGCACCTGCCGGAAACTTTCCTTCTCATCGACGATGGGCCGCTTCTCGATACCGTACCCCTTCCGCCTCGCCGGAAGATTGCCCGGCTCGACCTTTCCACACACTCGTTCAATCCACTCAAGGATATGACCTATGAGCGCGCGCGGGACTTCATCTCTGTACTTGATGCCGTGTTCCCGGAAGGGGCCGAAACCCTCACGAAGAAGGCGTCCAACTTCGCGCTGCTCAAGGCATTTCTCGTCACCCCACGGCCGACGAAACTCCACCGCCTCATCACCCCGCACAAGAACGACACCGGTTCGCTTGATGCACACCAAAAGATTGAGACGCTCTTGCTATCCCCAGTCCTAAAACGCTTCCTCGCCTACCCTACGAACTTTGCCCTCGACGGCATTCTGCTTGCACGCCTCGACCGCGCCGTGCTGACGGACTTCGATTGCTTCGTGATCGCCAACGTCCTCATCTCGAATTACCCCGGCCAGGTTGTCGTCCCCGACTTCGGCTTCTACGGCTGCGCATTCCACACCTCCCTCATCCGGCAAGGCAGGCTCATTGCCGGGGTAAACTTCCTCGACGAAAGCCCGCTCAAGAACTCCCTGCTTCTCATGGAAGACAAAAGAGCCAGGCACTGCACTGCAGAAGACGCAGAGACACTGGCAGGTTTCACCGGAAAATTGCCGGGTACGAACGAGTACAACGACTTCATCCAGGCGAGCGTCGCTTGACTTGCCATGCCTAGCGTTCTCTCGTTGCTCAACGGGTAGGGAGAAGCACATGCAGCTCAAAATTGAACGTCAATTCGACGGTCCAAGCATCGCCATCCAGGTCATTCTGACGGCGCAGGAGAAGGCACTTCTTGAAGAAAACAAGTACCTATTCAAGGAGCTTCTCTATGACCCCTCCACCGACGTTCCAACGCAAAGGTGGGAACCCAACAAATTCACTCCCCCCATGGACCTGTCTATTTGCAAATTGTCCTCCAAGATAACGATTTTCGACGTGATCAACGACGAACTAATCCGACCGGTGAACCGCGCCGAAATGGACTATGCTTACGACGCGATTGTAAAGCGTTGTAAGGGCATTGCTCAATTTCTGCGCGAGCAAGGTCCTGACGGGGACATTAAGGAAGTGATCGACCTATAGGAGGCTGGCATTTTCCTTTCCGTTCCCGAACAACATGCCCGCCAGATGTTGTCCGAAATATCGCGCTTGCCGCAGCCTCCTACGGCTCGCCGAGTCGTCGCCGAAGCAATGGCTAAGCTAAGCTTTATCGACCCGGAAGAGGAGTGTGCCCCTGCGATCTTCGCAGCCCTCTTCGTCACGATCTCTTTCGAGCCGCTATTCCTCCCACTTCCTAATATCGACTGGGACAGTCAGGAGTCCGTGCTGAGGTCGCTGAACGTCCTGGACCTCAAACTTAAGCTTCTTAAGAACCAGGAGGAAGTCCTCAAGGAATACGACCAGGCTCTTCGGAGTCTTGCCCTCGTGCTCCATGTCCGCTCGACTCGCTCGAACATCGTGACCTCTCTCGGCGAGGCCTTGCCGGACCCGGTGCACACCGTTCAAAGTATCTATTCTCTCGCCCTATTGGGCCATGAACGCTGCTTCCCGAACCTGTGGGCACAAATCAAAAAAAATGCTGATACGTTTGCACCGAAGTGCGAATATTTGAAGCCGGCAGACAGCGGCCTGTCCGGACAGCAGCTTTTCGATACCTACCTCAATAAGACTTGCTTCCACACGTGTCTGGAGGAGCCCGTGTCGTACTCAATCCCAACCGATGCTCGCTACAGTCACACCCACATCATCGGAGAGACGGGAAGTGGCAAAAGTACGTTGCTTAAACACCTCATCTCCGAAGACCTAAAAACGTCAGCGTCCGTCATCGTCGTTGACCCTCACAAGCAGCTCGTTTCGGCGCTGGCGGAATTGAAGCTCGACCGTCGCATGGTCATCGTGGACCCCAGAAACGCTCCCGGCATAAACATCTTTGACGTAAAGAACACCAGCGACCCCGCCGAAGCAAGGCAGGTGTTCGCCGATGCCGTTAAGATGCTCTCCTTCCTTTTCGACGAAGGCGGTACCTCTACCACGGGCAAACAAACGAACGTCTACAAGCATCTTTGCCGCCTGATGATTTCACGGACGGAACGCCATGGCCCGCAAACCCTGAGGGACCTCCTCAACTTCCTCGATGACCCCGCGCCATTCCAGCCCGACATCGCGAGTCAGCCCGATATTGCCCGCTCCTTTTTCAAGAAGTTTATTGCTAAGACACCGGAGTACCGGAACACCGCCGGTGAACTCAGCTACCGGCTGGAGCCAATCCTCTCCGACGACGCACTCGCCCCGATATTCACGGCCCCGAAAACAGAGCTAGATCTTCGGAGGGAGATGGACGATGGCTCGCTCGTCATCATCAACGCCGACCTGGGCTTCCTCGGAGACATGGCTCCCGTCTTCGGAAAAATCTTTCTCGCCCTCATCATGCAGACGGCGCGAGAACGCGAACCGGGGAAAGGTCGACCTACCTTTGTTTACGTTGATGAAGCGCATCACTTTCTCGACGACCAAGTCGAGGCACTCCTCACCGACGGCCGCAAATTCAACGTTGGATGTATTTTCGCTCATCACAACCTTGCGCAAATACCCACACCCATCATCAAAGCCGCACTTCAGGGTTGCGCAATCAAGTTTGCCGGCGGCGTACGGGCCGAGGACGCGCAAGCACTCGCGGCCGACATGCGTACTAGCCGCGAATTTATTCTTGCACAGACGGACTTCCGGTTCGCCCTCCACGTCCGCGGCCAAAAAGCGATTTCTGTCCGCCCGCCTAAAGACCCACTCGCAGAGTTTGCCCGCCTGTCGGAAGAAGAGCAGGAAGCGCTTCGTCAGCGACCACCGCCTCGGTCGCCGGTATCCCCAGCCACGCCTGACACAATGTCCGACGAGTACTAGAATGTGAGAGTAGACCATCGCGCACCACGCCGACGCGCCACGGAGCACTCGCGCTCATAGCGCACGGGTACTCGCGATCAAAACGTCCCTATCCCCACTTTATGAAAACGGATGCTATCAAGCGCCGGAGACGAACGGCCGAACCCCAGCCGGTTGATAGGTTCATCGTGCTCGGAGCAGGGGACGACGAGTGCTTTGCGGCCATCGACCGCCATGGCCTTCTCGACACCAACACGCTCTTCCAGTTCCGGAAGAAGGTGCGCGGCGATTACTCTTACCACCAGGAACGGCTCACCAAACTCTACAACGGCTATTGCGAGAGTCCCGAGCATCGGAAGAAGAGCCCGCCCACGCATGAGTGCAAGCCCATCACCTACCTCACCCGGAACCCCGACCAGTTCGAGACCTACGAGCCGCACCGCAACGCGCTCGTTTACGGCCTCACCGACCACGCGCGGCATGCGCTCCGCGCCCGCGGCCTCGCCACCAAGTACGAGCTCCGCCGCAGCAACTCATTCGTCCACGATTATTTCCTCGGCTGCTTCACCGCTGCCTTTGAACTTCAAGCACGGCGCTTCCGCTTCCGCGAAGAACTCATCGGCGACGCCCGTTGCCCCGAAACTACGAAGCGCGAACGAGCGCCGTTCTATTTCACCTCCGGCGCGGACCAACTCTATCCCGACGACCTGTTCGGGAACGAATACGAGGAAGGCAAATCCCGCTTCTTCGCCCTTGAGGTTGACCGGGCGACCGAGAGCAAGACCGGAAAGGCAACCAACAGCATTGCGGCCAAAGTCAAAGCGCAGCAGGAAGTGCTCCGCACCGCTGGCTATAAGCGCTTCGGTCTTCCCAACATCACCTTCCTCTGGGCGACCTCAGGACACGCCGGCCGCATACTCGAAACCATCCGCGAAATCGTGGAGCCCCACAACCAGTCCCGCTTCCTGGTGAAGAGCTATCCCATCTTCAGCAAGCCGTGGCGCACGCCGCCGGAATTACTTGATGTATTTGCGGATTGGAGCAACGCTGGCGGAGCGCAGGTCAACATCAGAAAGAAGACCACCGCGTAAGCAGTGGCCTTCAAAGAGCTGACGCCGATGCGTCCTACTTGTCCTTGCCGTCTTTCTCGGCTTCTTCTTCGAGCGGTTTGAGGAGCAACAGGCTCCCGTCCCATTCGTTGCCGACTGGCACGACGTTGAGGCGCAGCGAGATGCCGCCATCCTTCACGTGCCACGCCGCACCGACGGTTTGCCAATACTCGCCGATCTTCGCGCGGGCATTGTAGTCAGGCTTGTTGCCTTTCTTCGTAGCCATCTATCGCACTCCTAAGCCCGGTTCAGCGAATGCGCTGAATTGCGGGCAGGGCTTGCCGACATTTTTGTTTAGCCACCTTGCAAGTGTGTCGGCTTGCATGAAGCCCCTGCCCGCAATCCAACCTCTGTCCCCATTCTACACCCATGTAGAACGGCAAGCCCGATTGTTCCCAGGTGGTAGAATGACGGGCGGGTAGGGGTTCTTTTATTGGAGACCCGCATGGGAAACTTCGTAGACTTCAATGAGCTGAAGGAGCGAGTTTCCTTCGGCCAAACTATCGACCTGCTCGGAATTCAGATGAAGAAGTCCGGCGCACAATGGCGCGGCGCATGTCCGGCCTGCAAGAAAGGTGGAGACCGCGCTCTTGTCGTCACTGACAGCAAAGCGTTTTTCTGCTTCTCGGCGCACAAGGGCGGCGACCAGATCGCGCTCGTCGCGCATGTCCGCAACTGCTCGGTGAAGGAAGCTGCGCAGTTTCTCTCGGAGGGCACCGCATCATCCGAGACCGTTCCTCCTACCGTTCCCAAGGAAGGGAGCGGGGATGAAGTGAGAAAGGCACTCGCCCCGCTTGCCTACTTGGAGCCATCGCACGAAGCGGTCATCGCGCTGGGCTTCGACCCCATCGTGGCCGCTCGCCTAGGCATCGGCTACGCACCGAAAGGGCTTTGCCGGGGCAGGGTCGCGGTTCCGATTCGAGACGAGCAGGGCAACCTTCTCGGCTACATCGGGCTTGAAGACCCGCCCTGGCTCCCGCCTGACTTCCAAACCAACGTCGTAGCGTTCAAGGCAAAGTCAGCCTGACGAACGCGACCTTGAAGCGCCCTCACACGGCGCTTCCGTTTTTTAAAAACTACTGACGGCTCACCCCAGAACATTTTGCGCCAGGAGTGGGGATACCGCCTCATGGCGCACGGTGACACCAGTCCGGGTCGGCACATGATGCTCCTCGAAAGGAGACCATCATGGACACCAAACGCATGATTGAGCACTTCAAGAACCGCGAGCGTCCCGTGGACATTCGCGCCGCCATCGAACGCCTGGAACGCGCCGTCACTGCCATCAATGCCTTGCTGAAGGAGTTGCACCATGGACAGTAACCGCATCCGCGCACTGCTCGACCAACGCGACGAACTCGACCGAGAACTCTTGACCTTAGTCGGAGGGAACACCACGTCGCCAAGCCCGCGCAAGCCCGTCGCATGTTCCGTCTGCAACGGCGAAGGCCACACGGCCCGCACCTGTCCGACGAAGTCAACACTCCGCATCGTAGAGCCCAACCCGAACGGCAACGACGCGGTGTGATCGGGGTAGATGTTTGACATTGTGAAAACTCACTCTCGCGCACCTGTCTCTGAATCTCTCGGGGACAGGTAGCGAGAGGAGAGTGGTATGGACATGGTCGACCGCGCCCGGCACACGGAGCGCATCCGGGAACTAAACGACGAATTCAGAACCACGCTCGTGGGCGGCGAAGTCCTCATCACGCCAGGCGTTCAAGAATTGCACGGCACGATGGAGGTGCTTGAGTGCGTCAGGGCATTCAAGGACTTCACGGAAGACAACGACCCACACGGTGAGCACGACTTCATCTCGTTCGGTTTTCGCGGGCAAAGAGTATTCGCCAAAATCGACTACTACGCCCCGGACATGCAACACGGGAGCGAAGACCCCAGCGACCCGGAGAAGACAACCCGGGTGCTGACCGTGCTGCTTGCATCAGAGTATTGAGGCTTAGGCCGTCCGCGAGGGCGGCCTTATTTTCAGCGAACTACGCTTTGTTCGGTAGCCTTGCCCCCTCCCCCCGGCAGCGGCGTTAACAGGCGCAGACCCGTTCGCCGAGATGATCAACGGCCCCTAAAAGGCCGAGGTCCCTCCACAGGCGGCCTGCCCTGGCGCTGAAGCAGGCCTTTGTTGGGCCGTGTTTCCGCACGGAAACGCCTTGTCGGGATCGCGATGCGGAGCCCACATCGCCCGTCAGCCGTCCTTGTGAAAGCCTAGGCGGCCAATTGTTACCTACGGCCGGAATACCCCCCGTCTCCGGACAGTCGGACCAAACATTACGAATTCACGTACTGGGGCCATTGCGGACCGTTGAGGAGCCGCTTCGGGCCGCCTTGCAAGACGGCGTCCTGGGAATACTCTTCAGAGGTCGTTTGTCGGGTTGGGGTCATCTAATGCGCTTCGCACCTGTGACAGCCTTGGCGCTGTTGATCGCTGCTCTTCCGTCCTGCGCGTTATTGCCGACCATGCGCAATTTTGACCTCTACGCGACGCCCCACCAGCGCGTTGACATCGGCGCTGGCCGCCACATCCACATGGTGTGCATGGGAGAGGGCAGCCCGACTGTCATCCTGAGTGCGGGCGGTAACGACTGGTCTGCAGGTTGGCGCCTGGTTCAACCCGACATCGCCAGGACGACGAAGGTATGCAGCTGGGACCGTGCCGGGAACGGCTTCAGCAGCGGCAGTCCCGACCCCCAGGACATCGTCCACACCGAAGACGATCTTGAGCGGGCGCTTGACGGCGCCGGCTTGACTGGCCCTCTGGTGATGGTGGGGCACTCCCATGGCGCCCTCGAGACATTGCTCTTTGCCGATCGCCATCCTGATCGCGTGGCGGCCATGGTGCTGGTCGACCCATCGAAACCGGATCAGGACGAGCTAACTGCGCGTGCCGCGCCGGCGCTTGCGGCTTTTGGCGAAAAATTCAACGCGCAGTCTTTGGATCGGACTCGCGCCTGCGTTCGGGCGCGGAAGAACACCGATGGCGATGATCCGCCCGAATGCGCCGGCATTCTCCTTCGCTACCCGGAGCCGATGCGCACAAATCTCCGCGGGGCTGCGAAAAATGACCCTCTGTATTGGGATGCGTATCTGTCGCTCTGGGAGTCGTTAGAGCGCAGTCACAAACTGGCTATCAATGAAAAGCGGGACTACGGGGCGATGCCGCTGATCGTGTTAAGAGCTGGCATGGCCGTCCAGTATCCGGCGATGCCGCCGGACGCCGAAAAAGAGATTCCGGCCTTGCGAGCCTCCAGCAAAGCAAGTGCGGAGGCGCTAACGCGCTTGTCCAGTCGCGGCGTCGTGGAGACGGTGCCGGACTCTGCTCACGTGATCCAGGTTCAGAAGCCAAAGGCTGTCATCAACGCAATCGAACGCGCCATCACCGCAGCCAGGGCGAACGTCGCAGCCCTTCATCACTGAACGAACTCGCGACCGGGACGATACTTGAACGGATGCGAACGGCTGCTTGGAGGCGAGATCCAGACCTCGCCAAGGGATAGCCCCGAAGGGCGTAGGCGGCCCCATTCCGGTCATCCGAGACGCTCAGGGCAACAGATGGATTCTCAGCAACGCCAAAATTTGCGGGCTGGCGCAATGCAGATTATTCAGCACGCCTTGCCGATCGCGTTGCATGATGGCGTATTAGTTATGCATTTTAGCACGCGTTTGTCGGGTTGGGGGAGATGTAATGCGTTTTGCATTCGTAACCGCGTTCGCTCTGCTGAGCGCGACGCTCTCCTCGTGCTCGATCCTGATTCCCTCTCTCAACTATGACCTCTACGCAACTCCACAGCAGCGTGTTGCGATCGGGGACACGCGGAACATTCACATGGTGTGCATGGGAAACGGAAGCCCGACCGTAGTCCTTAGTGCAGGCGCCGGCGGATGGTCAGCGGCTTGGCGCCTGGTTCAACCCACGATCGCCTCGACCACAAAAGTGTGCGCTTGGGATCGCGCCGGCAATGGCTTCAGCAGCGGCAGCTCTGACCAGCAGGACATTGCGCATACAGAAGACGATCTTGAGCGGGCTCTTGCCGCCGCTGGACTGGACGGCCCTCTGGTGATGGTTGCCCACTCCATCGGCTCATTCGAGACATTTCTGTTCGCCGACCGCCACCCGGACCGCGTGGCGGCCATGGTGCTGGTCGATCCATCGACGCCGGATCAGGTCGAACAGTATGCACGTGCCGCGCCTGCGCTCATGGCTTGGTCCGCGAAGTCGGATGAGCTGTCTTTCAGCAAGATCCGCTCTTGCATAAGCACGAAGAGAAGTGTCGGCGAAATTCCACCGCCTGAATGCGGCTCCCTCCTTTCCAGCTATCCCGAGCCGCTACGCACAAATCTCCTCATGGCGTCGAATGAGCCTATGTATTGGGAGACTTACATGTCGTTTTTCGACCAGCGAGAGCGCAATTCGAAACTGGCGATCAATGAAAAGCGGAACTATGGCGCGATGCCGCTGATCGTCCTGAATGCTGGCGTCTACAACTTTCCAGCAGCGCCTGCGGACGCGCAAAAAGAAGCTCCGGCGTTGAAGGCTTTTATTAGGACCGAGCATGAGGCGATTGCCCGCCTGTCCACCCGTGGCGTTGTGGAGTCGGTGCCGGACTCTGCTCATGGGATTCCCATCCAGAAGCCGCAGGTTGTTATCGAGGCAATTGAAAGGGCCATCGACGCCGCTCGGGCGAACGCTGCAGCGATTCACCGCTGACTGAGCGCGCAAGCGGGATCGAATTGCAGCAAGTCCAATGGCAGCCTTGGTTTAGGTTTCTACGACGCCCGCCCTGAGGTGATAGCGGCGTGCGCTGGGCGGGCGTCGTAGAAAGCCCCATGTCTGACCCGCGGACGACGGGGGTGGTCTATGGATATTTGAAGGTGTCGACGGAGCGCGCACGCTTGGTGCGATGCCGGATGCGGCGATCTGAGCTCTGAACCGGTCGAGGATGAGGCCGTTGGACGGTGGCGTCTGGCGTTGGAGCAGGCGTTCGCGCGGTGAACGCGCCGGTTGAGCGCAGGGCGGCGCGTCCCTCGCAGTGGGAGGGGTGATGAGAAGCGATGGTGGCAGGGGTAGTCGCCATGGCGCTCATGAGCTGTCGATCGTCAGGGTTGGCGTCGATGTCCGCCGTGGCCGCAGCCAGGACGCCCTCTCGATGATCTGACTGAGGATCATCTTGCCGCCGCAGCACGGGCATGGCGTCGGAACAGGCGCAGCCTCGGCGATCGGCTCTGCAGTCTCGGGCGCCGGCTGCGATGGCGCCATCCGATCGGCCAGTAGCTCACGCGCGCGGGCGACGCGCTTCGCGCGCTGGGTGTTGGCGAGGAACCCGACATGGCGGATGCGATGGAACCGGTCGGGGAGGACATGGGAGAGGAACCGGCGCATGAACTCGGAGGCGCCGAGGGTCATCGATCCGTAGCGGTTCGCGCCGGCCTTGCGGTAGTCCTTGACCTTGAACGTGACCCGCTGGCCGTCGAATGCGGTGATGCGGCTGTTCGAGATGGCGATGCGGTGGGTGTAGCGGGCGAGATAGGAGAGCACCTGCTCGGGCCCGGCAAACGGTTGCTTGGCATAGACGACCCAGTCGCGCCGGCGCTCCTGACTGATCATCGCGGCGAATGCCGCCCCGTCCGCCAAGCTCTCGTTGCGTCCAAAGAACCGGAGCTCGCCTTCGGCATGGAGCGCTTCGAGGCGCTCGCACATCAGCCGGCGGAACAGGCGCGAGAGACGCGTACGGGCAGGAAGAACCGTTCGGCGCAGTCGATCCAGCGCGAGCCGTCCGGCGATAATCCGCCGCCGGGGACGATGCCGTGGATATGAGGGTGATGGGTCATGGCTGAACCCCAGGTGTGCAGCACCAGGGTTGCGCCGAGCTTTGCGCCCAGATGCTTCGGGTCGGCGCCAATGGTGAGCAGCGTCTCCGCCGTCGCCTTGAACAGGGCGTCGTAGACAGCAGCCTTGTTGGTGAATGCGATGTCGGCGATCGCCGCCGGCAGCGTGAACACGACGTGGTAATAGGCCACGGGCAGGAGGTCCCGACGTCGGGCCTCCAGCCAGTCATAGGCCGCCGCAGCCTGGCACTTCGGGCAACTCCGGTTGCGACAGGAGTTGTAGGCGACGTCGATGTGGGCGCAGTCCTCGCAGGCGCTGACATGGCCGCCGAGAACTGCGGTGCGACAGGCCTCGATCGCCGAGACTGCACGGTGCTGGTCGCGGCTGAGCCCCGCTCGCAACGACGCCCCGAGGCTGCGGACTATGTCCGCAACCTCGAACTGTGGGCGTGGCAAGGCGCCGTCAGCGCGGCGGGCGCTCGATCGCCGGCAGACTGTCGAACGGGCTCATCGTCGCCTGGATCAACTTGGGCGAGACCCTTGTGTAGATCGTGGTGGTCTCCAGCTTGGCGTGGCCGAGCAGCCATGAGTCATAATGCGCCTATGTCTACGTCATTGAAAGGCGAAGGATTGTTGTGTGGGGTTGGATGTTCGCGGGCGCTTTATCTGCAGTGACGCGCGGTGCGCCTCCACATCTTCTGCCTTGATGACCCAGGGCGCGCCTTGGCAGACCTGCAGCGCCTTGAGTTCTCCCAGCCGGATCATGCGGAACACCGTCATTCTTGCGACGCCGATAATCTTGGCCGCCTCTCCGAGCGTGAGCTCGCCGCGTTCGGCCTGTTCGCCCTGTCTGTAGACGTCGATCTGGTGGTGATTGCGGAACCCCCGGACGCGCGGTTCGCTCCAGCCATTGCCGTGTCCAGTCTTGACGCCGCAGCGATTGAGCAGCCGCGCAATCTGCCGGTCGGGCATCAGCCGCGCGAGCTCCCTTATGCGCGACGGCAGGTCTTCGCCATCCTGCCAGCGATACTGGCCCGCGGCGGTGATCCGGATCTTGAGACTTAGCGCCGTGTGATCTCCGCCTTGCCAGTGCAGGATCATTTCGATCGAACCGCCATCCTTGCGAACGACGATCTCGTTGAGTGCGGCGCGCAGGATCCGCTTTCGCGTAACCGCGGTGGCCGCCGGATGCCGCCAGGCGCGTTCGAGGTCAGCGCCAAGATGCATCAGTTGTTGGCGCTCCTCATCTCCGAGCACCGCAGGGCGACGGGCGATCAGGTCTACGATCTCCTTTTCGATCCTCTGTGCGGCCAGCAGTGCTTCGTTCCAGCGGCGCTCCAGTTCGCTGGCCACGAGACGATTTGCAGGATCGACGGCGTCGTATTGGCGGCGGGCATGGCCGACCTCATACCGCGCCTGTTCCAGCGCCAGTTCCAGCTGCCGCTGCGCGGCTGACATCTCGCTTGCAAGCGTCTCGATCGTTCGCATCGCCGCATCGACGCCGAGCGGCTTCAGGACCCGGAGCACCTCAGCGGTGACGGCGCGATCCGCCCCGTCCCCCGCCAGCGAGATGCAGCGCTCCGTGCCGTGGTTCATGCAGGCGCCGGAGCACCGGTAGCGTCCATAAACGCCGCTGTAAAAGACATGAAGCTTGCGCCCGCAATGCGCGCAGCGCAGCAGTCCCGCCAGCAGCAAATCCCCGCGCCTGACGGCCCCCTTGACCGCCGCGCTGCCCATCGCATTGGCATTTTCGGCGATCACGCGCTGATTTCTCTCGAACTCGTCCCAGGCAATGTAGCCCTCGTGCCGATCTTTCAGGAGCACATCCCATTCCTCCTGCGTTCGGCGCACGCCGCGCCTTACGCGCTTGCGACCCGAACTCAATACTGACCCGGCTCGTCGTGCGACCGAATGCATGGCGCCCGCATAGACCGGGTTGGTCAGGATATTGTGCACGGTGTTGTAGGCAGGTTGCCTCCAGTTTACGTTGCGCTCGTCCGGTTTGCGCCCTCTGACGGGCAAGGCGATGCTTTCCTCGCGGAGCCAGACATGCACCTGGCGTGCGCTCCGGAACTCTCTGAACTTTGAGAAGACAAGCAACAAGGCGTCCTGGACGCGCTGGTCCGGATCTTTCGTAATCCTGTCACGGCCGGCTTTCACATAGCCGGCGGCGACCCGCAGGAACAGCTCGCCGCGCCGCGCCTTCTGCCTCAGCGCCTCGTGTGATCGCTGGCGGAACATCGACAACTCAAGCTCGCTCATGGTTCCCTTCATGCCAAGAAGCAACCGGTCATTGGGATGGCGAGGATCGTAGATTCCATCCTCGTCGACGATAAGGGTTCCAACCAATCCACAGAACTCGATCAGCGTGTGCCAGTCGCGGCCATTGCGCGCCAGCCTGGAGGCTTCGATCGCGAGAACCGCGCCGACGCGACCTTCACAGATCGCGGAAAGCAGGCGCTCGAAGCCCGGCCGCTGGGTCCCTCCGCCCGAACGACCGAGGTCCTCATCGATCGTTTCGACCTGTGACCAGCCCAGCTGGCGGGCGCGGTCGGCAAGACCATACTGCCGGAGGCGGCTCTCATGATTGTGGAGCAGCTGATCGGCTGTCGATTGCCGGACATAAACGCAGGCGATGCGGAGAAGATGTTCAGCCGTGATCTTGGTCATCGCTCGCCTCCCGGTTCGCCAGAGCGATCGCGATTTCCGCCAGCATCGCCTCCACTAGCGCGCGCAGTTCCTTCTTCTTCGGCGGTGACAGATCGACGGCGGGCGTCTCGTCGTCGAACAGGCTTGGGGGCAGACGCCTCGATCGATTTGACATGCTCGCTCTTCTCCCGCGCTGAGTCGGATACGAGCAAGCCTAAGAGCACATCGATCTCAGAGCGCAGCGAACGCAGGATCTCCAAAGGAAATCGCGGCTCGTCGCAAAGCGCATGACGCGACGCCGATTCTTGCGTCATCCATGCCGGAAGCTGCGCGGTCGATCCGTCCGGTTGCAAGATCACCAGAAATTCAAGATTTCTGAGCGACAATCGGGCAATGATCGGTACCAGCTCACCGCACCGCGGGTGAAACGGATACCAGATCCGCGCCTCGACCGGGTGTTCGTCGGCAGTATGTCGTTGTTCTGAGCATGACCTGGATCACCCGGATGTCGACGCCGCCTTCGAGAAGATGGGTGGCGAAGGAATGCCGCAGAGTATGCAGGGTGACGCGGCCGGGCTTCCTGATCTCTGCGGCCTCGACCGCGTGAGCGAACTGGCGCGACAGCTGACGTGCGCTGATCGGGTTGAGCACACCGCTTCGGCTGGGGAAGAGCCAGACCTGGGGACGAGCGATCTGCCACCACTTGCGCAACACATCCAGCAGTGGCGGCGAGAGCTTGGCCTTGCGATCCTTGCGGCCCTTGCCCTGCTCGATGGAGAGGGTCATGGCGCGGCTGTCGATGCTGGAGACCTTGAGGGAGGCGGTCTCGGAGGCCCTGAGGCCGGCGCCATAGGTGACACTGAGCGCGGTGCGGTACTTGAGGCCAGGAGCGGCAGCGATGATCCTCGCCACCTCCTCTGGCGTCAGCACCATGGGAAGTCTGCGACGCTCCCTCAGGACCGGCACGCGATCGAAGCCGGCCCCGCGCCCCAGCGTGACACGCAGGAAGAAGCGCAGGCCAGTCGCATACCCGTTGATCACGGCGATGCTGAGGGCGCGCGACTGCAGGTGCAGCAGGAAGCTGCGGACATCCTCCGCCGACAGATCCTCGGGCCGCTTCTTCATGGTGGCGCAACAGCTGCGAACGGCGCGCAGGTAGTTGTTCTGACTTGCGAGGCTGAGCCCTCGCAGGGTCATGTCTTCGATCATGCGCTGGCGAAGAGGATGGATCGGTTGCTTGCTGTCGTCGGCCATGGGAGCCTCCCGATGGGGCGCTTCCCAGCCAATCCGGGTGCTACCCGGAGGCACAGAACGACGAAGTCTACTCCCCTGGCGCCACGCTCAACTCCCGCGCTAGCGGGTTAGTGCCTGGGGCCCAAAGCCGACATTGCAGCGCGGATGAAGCTCGGAGTGTTACTCAACCTTCTTAGCTGTTTCGTCCTTGCCTCCTCGGCGCAGGACCAGGCCGGTAGGGACGCCCGCTGTGTCGGTCGTGAATACAATTCGCGCATCCGATGACTTGAAAAAGAACATCACTTCGGTTTCTGGAAAGGCGGCTTCCTTCGGCCTGATGCCGGACTGCGTTGTCAGATGGCCGTTCTCGACGGTCACGCGAAACTTGTCTGCGTTCGGAAGCCCGTCCCACGCATAAAGGCCCACATACTTCGCCAGCCGTTCGGCAGGCAGGCTGATTTCAGTGCGCGGTTCTGCGGCCTGGGCAAGCGGAGCGGCCGGATCGAGCAGGTGATAGGCAATGTCGTTCGCCGCGAACGCCGTGTTCTGCAGCAGCACCACACCTATCCGGCGTTTTGGATCGAAGCCGAGCCAGGAGCCGTAGCCAGGCATAGCGCCGGAATGGAAGACGATCTCTGGTCCTTCGCCCATACTATACCTGCTCCAATCCAGCCCGAGCATGCCACCCTGAGGTCTGGGTACGCGAGGCCTTTGCGCCTCCCGCATCGCTTGTTTCAGCGGGGTGTCTGCCCCGCCCACGTTGGCGGCGAGGAACTTGAGCAGATCGCTGACAGTAGAGTGAAGATCTCCGGCGCCTTCCAGCCTCGGCATCCTCCAGTTTTCTTCAACCTGCTTGTCGGCCACCAATCCGTCCGGTCCATGGCCGACAGCTATGGCTTTTTGCATCTCAGGAGTCAGGCCAACACCGCTTCGGGTCATGTGCAATGGATCCAGCACGCGCCGATGGACAAGCGCGTCGTAGTCCACGCCTTCATAGGAAGAGAGGATGTAGCCCAACAGTCCGGCACCCAGATTGGAGTATTCGAAGCCTTCGCCTGGATCACGCGGAAGCTGATAGGACTCCAGAAAATCGTAGAGCATGTCTTTGGTGAGCGCCGCATAGCTCGGTCCAGCGGAGTTGACCGGGCGATTGGGCGGATCGCGCGGCAGGCCGGACATCTGTTCCGCGAGATGGGCAAGAGTGATCTTCTTGCCATTTCTCTGAGGCAGGACGAGGCCAGCAGGCGCGGACATCTGTGCAGGATCATCGAGCTTTGCTTCGCCCTTGACCACCATGTAGGCGAGGAGTGTCGAGGTGAAAACCTTCGTAACCGAGCCGATCTTGAAGACGCTGTTCGGTCCGAGCGGCTGCGCGCCGGGCCCGGCGTCGCCATAGCTTACAATTCGCGTCGAGCCGTCTGCATCCATCACGCCGAGCACAATGCCGACGGCCCGGCCTTCATCGACACGCGATTTGATCAATCCCAGAAGCGTGGCGTCATCTGGGAAGGCGGAGACAGCGCTAGTTTTTCGAGCGGCACTGACTGCAGGCGGCGTGGGCGATTGCGCGCATGCCGTCACTCCCGCACACAGCAACGAAACAATAGCTGCCATCAATTTAGATCGCATCCGACACCCCGCCTTTGTCGTTCGAGCAAGTGTCGACAATGATAGGGAATCCGGCGGAAAAAAGGACGTCATTCTTCCACTGCCAAGAAGTGACCAATATTTGCGGGCCATGAAGCGCGAGCGGCTGGTTTTGGGCGAGGTCCCGCGAGCGCCAGGAGACTGGCAAGGAGTAGGTGGTGCAAGTCCACTACGATGAAGGAGTAGCAAACCACATCGGCCCCGAGCCGTGCGTGGGCGCGCGCGAGCGCGCCGGCGAAGCGTCGGCAGGGGAGATCGTAGGCCAGGCATTGAGCCGCGAAATTCGTCTCATCCCGGGCGCCGACGCTTTGCGGGAAGCGGAAGGCAATATGGGAGGGCGCGTCATCTGCGAGCGCCCGTCCAGCCCGGCGTGGTCGTCGAACCTGGCATGCGAAGACGCTCTTTGTGCAGGAACTGGGAGATCTCATGGCTGACCATGGGCGATGTCAGAACGCATCGTCTCTGGCCCGCATCGGGAAGGCGAGGAGCCGAAGCCGATGATGCACGGCCGTGAGAAGTCTGACGCTGTCGTAGTAGCTGCGAAGCCGACGAACAAAGCCGGGCAACCGGCGGCGGAGTTGGTGGAGCCAAGGACAGCGCGCGAGAGGAACGCGAACGAGCAAAGCACGCTCCGGACTCAGCGCCGGGCGCGCGTGTCACAGGCGCTCGACCGCGTACGGCAAAGCATCACTTCGCTTTGACGTCATCCACTCTCGCGAGGAGCCGGATGCGGGAATTCCGCACGTCCGGATCTGTGCGGGGGGCGGCCAGCAATGGCCGTCCCTACCGCGAACGGACCTTCGGGGAAGGGGCGAGCGGCAACTCACGAGCGGCCCTGCCGTCGGTAATGTCATTGCAGGCTAGGCGGAGTGGGGCCCTAAACGGACATAGTGTTGACACCCGTTAAGGCTCAAATCCGCTCTGCCGTAAGGCCTGCGAGCTTTAGCTGAACAGGTACGCTGTCTGGGCCGACCATGTGCCACGCGCCGACCACGATGAAGGCAGTCTGACCTTCATCGTGCATCTGTCGTATTCGCGCGGGCCAACCGCGATTTCGCCGGACTTCAAAAGGCTCGTACAGGTTGGGGAAGTTCGCCTTGAAGTGCTCTACCTGCCGCGTTTCCAAGCTGAGATCGCCAGCAATCCACACGCGACGGCGACGATCTACAGCGTCCGGCGACGTGCGGTTGTTCTCAATTGTGAAGAACAGATATTCGACCTGCGCGGCTGGCGACAGGCTGTTTGTGAGTTCGAGCTGGCTCTCCGCGTCTGGAAACTCTGCCCGAATAGTCTTGCCCTGCGCCAGTGCGCGAGCGTTCAGAATAGGAAGTGCTTCGTCCACGGGTACCTGCTTCCGGCTTTGGTTATAAGCAGCGTTCAGCGAGATCGCAGCTAGCCATGGCTTCAGCGGCTCCAGCGCCGCATAAGTCGTTCCGGCTTCGACCGCCGCGGCAGCGACATCCTCCTTCTGCTCAGCCGTCAGCCAAGTCGAGAGGGGGCGGTCGCCGGCTCTCCCGGCGGCGATGAACTTATCTCGTGCATCGGCGGCGAGGTCGGCTGTCTCCTTCCAGAAGACTTGGGCTTCCGAGAAAGCCGCTTCTACGCGCGGCGCACTCCATTTTGGCGTCACTGAACCGAAGTCGACAAAAATGTAGACTTTCGAAGCTCCTCTACGAACCACCCAGAACGGCTGTGTGTCGGACATCGAATTCGCTTCGACTGGCATCATTTGGGCGCATCCGGAGGTAACGAACGCTGCGCCAAGAGCCGCTCCGGTCACAAACCGTCGCCTCGACACTCTCATACCAAGCCTCCTGTAATGCAGAGCGCTCTGTGTTGCAGAGTATATTGCAAAAGTCAATTCGCGCACCGAGAAGGCTCCGGCGGCGACTAAGTTTCGTCCGGCACTTGGCCTGCGATAATGTCACGAAGAAATAGAAGGTGGGCGTCGTATGCGCGGCGTCCGGCGCGAGTGATCATGGCGCGAGTGCGAGTGCGCTTGCCGACGATATCCTTCTTGATGGTGATGTAGCCCGCCTTTTCGAGCGTCGCTAGGTGCGCGCCAAGGTTTCCATCGGTCGCATGGGCAATCGCCTTAAGGCGCAGGAATTCGAGCCCATCTCCGGCTGGCATCGCGTTCAGCACGGACATGATTTTGAGGCGCGTGGCCTGATGAATTATGTCGTTCTGATCGACCATGTCAGGGCTTGCGCAGCCACATGCCGCCCAGGATCAGTCCGCCGCCGCCTGCCGCCGCCATCCAAAGGAAGTGCTGGTCGGGCGCCCAAGCTGAGCCCGCGATCACAATCAGCATGAGCGCGGCGCCGACTGCCAGGAGCCGCCAGCCGACTGACAGGCCGATCACAATGTAGATCAGCCCCAGCGCCAGAGTGACCAGTGATTGAACCTGTACCAGCGTAGGCTGCACAATTACAAACTGGGTGCTGAAGACGAAAGCGGCGAAGGCGATAAAGAGAACGAGCAGATTCTCCCGCATGGCGCCAGCCGCGAGGACCCGGAGCGGAGCGGACGTCGAGAATGATGCAGGCGACAAGCCCGGCAAAATTGACGGCAGGCCAAGCATAGGTGCCGTCAACGGGGAGCCGCACGACGCCGGCAATGTTCACGATGATCCAGACAATTCCCCACACGATCAGCCTGCGGCCTACGCGCTGGTAGGCGGCAGCCGCGACCGAGCGTTGCGCAGCCGTCGCAGCGGTCTTTAGCGCTTCGGCAGCCTCCTCTGGGCGCAAGGGTGATTGCGTACTCTGCATCACGGAGCACTCTGCGTCCTAAGAAGCCAGGTCACAAGGGGGCGATGAACCGCCGGCGCCCGCCTTTCCAGTCTCATGGCATTTATTGGGTTACAGTGACGATCGTAACCTTTGGCTGATCTGGGCGAGACGGGGCCATCTCCTGACGGTCGTCATTCAAGCTTGGGGGGCTCGAAAGTTCTGGGGCAGGTCACCTCCTCGTTGTTCGATGAGGCGGTCGAACTCGCGGGCAACCCGCACGCCGGAGAGCGAGATGTCGACCACGACCGCCAGCGCCTCGCGCGCGAAGTTGTCGACGACGCAGAGCGCGCGGAACCGTCGGAGGCGTTTCACGTCGCGGCCTTGGCTGACCATCGCCCCAGCGGGAGGAAGCGAATATCGTTCGCCTCCTTATGCACTCTCCACAATTCCGCTTCGAGGTAATCCAAGGCGTCGGTGTCGGTTATGTTGAGGTCAGTCCTCAGATCGGTGACGACGACAAGGACGTGGGAAACCTCCAGAAAGTCGCGGGAGGAGGGATGAACAACCTGCTCAAACCAAAAAATCTTGAACATGCTTCATTCGACCGCTTCTCCGCTTTGGCTCACAGAGGCCCCTAACCCATTTGGCTAGCATGGGACTGGGGTGAGCATCTGTACGCCAACGGCCGGACGCAGTAATTTCAGTCGTCCGAGCGAGACAGACACGCTCGGCTCGCAGGTCGCGAGGTAAATCACGAGCTGAGGCTACACTGTGGTCCGGCGCGGGCGTTAGACGCCGTACCAGTGTGGTCCTCGATAACAGGAGCTGGCCTCAACCGAAGTCAAATAGGCCATGCGGTAGGCAGCGCCTTGAACAAAGCCGCATGCCGCGCGCAATGAGTTGAATGCATTTAACACCTCGTCGGCCGAGTCCTCCCAGATGAGATGGTCGGCACAAATCTGTGTTAGCACAGCGAATACATCCATCTGAGCTGACGGCGTCCGAACTGTCCGCAGAACCCCGGCGATTTTGTTATCGACAGCCTGTTCGAGTTCGAACTTGGCAAGTACGTCATCACCGAACTCATCGAACGGTTTCATCTGCGCGTGAAAAACGGGATGACCACGGTGTCCTTCAGCCATGTCGTAGTGGGCCCCATATATGTGGTGGAGCGCATCCTGCTTGGACCTGAAGTAACCGATCTCGGTGGCAAATCCTTTCGTCTTCAGCTGTGGCAGCGTGAAGTCCGGGCCCTCAAACGAAAGTCGGCCAGTAACGACGATATACAGATCAGGCGAACCGCTGTTCGCACGTTCCGGAACGTTGAAGACAATCGGAGCGATGTTCAACCAAACCTCGCCGGGGGGCGCAGTGTAGTCAATGGAAAACGCCTCGTGAAAGGTCGGTTTCACACTACTTGATCCGTACATTTGTCGCATGCTGACGATGGCTTCTTCCCAAGCCAACTCCACGCGCCGAAGGACCGCTAGTGCTTGCTTACTCATGATGGTGACCCGCTAAAGTCCCAAGAGGGGAGCCCACTCATCGTAGAAGTCTCGCTCCACCCGGCAGAGCTGGGCTCCCTGAGGTATCCAGCTACTTGAAGGGACCGAGCAATCAGATCGCTCACACACCGGTCGAATGGTGAATGGGCACCAGAACCCGCCCTTCACGCCAGCGCAGCGGGTGCACTCATGAGCAGCAAGCTTGCGCTCCAGTTTCGCTTCCAAGACAGCTCGATTTAAGTCTGCGAACGAAGCAGAATTGTCCAACTCGATTTTTTCGCCGAGAGCTTCAATGCGGGCATCGACCTCCTTCCGCCAGTAGTATCTGGCGGTATCGGAAAACGGACCTTTGTACTGCGCTTCATCGAACACGTCCGCGATGGCGGCAAATTCGCAGTGCGAGGTAGCAACGTAGGCGCACAATGCTCTCTCGGACAAAATCGGGCCGGGATACTTCAAGATGGCGTTGAGCAGCACGTGACCCAGCACGTAAGTCAGCAGCCTGATCTTGTCTTCCTGATCCGGAACTTCTTCACCTGCGAAGGCCCGGAGCTTGCGCAGCAGGCCAGAGTTTGCTGCGCCGAGACGGGACATATAGAGCGCGAGCTGGCTGCTTAGGTTCTTCCGTCCAAGAATGGCGGCTAGTACCGTGGCAAGACTCTTCCCTTCATCAAGGAGGGTCGGCGTGGACTCTAGAGTTGTCCGAATCTTGCGGAAGCCCATGAATGCATTGGCGATGAACGTTGCCGCATCTGCCTCAGAACTTGGCACGCGAAGCTCGAATAGATTGGGGTCTTTCGGCAGTTCGACCATATCGCCGCGGGAAAACTCGCCGACCGGTATCGAGCGGTTCTGGCACCAGGCGACAATGCTAAGACCGAAGAATCCCTTCACGCCCTTAGTAAGGTCGTAGTCCGTGATTACCAACGTGGGTGGTACCGGCTCTACGAACCGCCCCGGGTTTGCTCGGAGGCTCCAATTCTTGAGAAGAGTGGAGCCATGACAAGCAAGCAACGACCGAAGTATTCGCCGAGGTCCGGGAGCGCGCGGTCCGGATGGTGCTGGAGCACGGGGCGAGCACGCCTCGCAGTGGGCGGCGATCGTCTCGATCGCGGCCAAGATCGGATGCACGGCGCAGACGTTGCACAACTGGGTGCAGCAGGCCGAGCGCGATCGGCGCACGGGCGGGTCTGACCACCGACGAGCGCGAGCGGATGAAGGCGCTGGAGCGCGAGAACCGCGAGCTGCGCCAGGCCAACGAGATCCTGCGCAAGGCGACCGCGTATTTTGCCCAGGCGGAGCTCGACCGCCGGCTCAAGCGATGATCGCCTTCATCGACGATCATCGCGATGCGTACGGGGTCGAGCCGATCTGCAGGGTTCTGCCGATCGCCCCGTCGACCTATCCATGCCCATGCTGCGCGGCGGCGACGACCCTGACACTGCGCCGCCGCGCGTCCAGCGGGATGAGGCGCTGAAGCCCAGATTCTGCGGGTCTTCAGCGAGAACTTCCAGGTCTATGGCGTGCGCAAGGTCTGGCGGCAGTTGCTGCGAGAGGGCTTCGAGGTCGCGCGCTGCACGGTCGCACGGCTGATGAAGCGCCATGGGCTTCAGGGCGTCATCCGCGGCAAGCCGCATCGCACGACGTTCAGCGACAGGGCGGCGCCCTGCCCGCTCGATCGGGTGAACCGGCAGTTCCAGGCGCCGGCGCCGAACGTGCTCTGGGTCTCCGACTTCACCTATGTCGCGACCTGGGCGGGCTTCGTCTACGTCGCCTTCGTCATCGACGCCTTCGCTCGCCGGATCGTCGGCTGGCGTGTGTCGCCGCTCGGCGCATGCCGGCTTCGTGCTCGATGCGCTGGAGCAGGCGCTGCATGATCGCAGGCCGGTCTCCGGCGGCGGGCTCGTACATCACTCGCGACCGCGGCATCTCAATACGTGTCGATCAAATACACCGAGCGCCTCGCAGAAGCCGGCCTCGAGCCGTCCGTCGGCAGCGTCGGCGACAGCTACGACAACGCTCTCGCCGAGACGATCAACGGTCTCTACAAGGCAGAGGTGATCTGGCGGAGCGGGCCATGGCGCTCGCTGGAAGCGTCGAGTACGCCACGCTCGAATGGGTCGACTGGTTCAACAACCGCGGCTGCTCGAACCCATCGGCAACATCCCGCCCGCCGAAGCCGAAGCCGCCTACTATGCTATGATGGAGAACAAGCCGTCGCAGCCTGACTCAAACCAAACAGCCTCCGGGGTTACCGGGGCGGTTCAAAGGCCTCAGTCTATCAGTTTTTGGGTCACGGCGCAGCGGATGAGGGCAGGTCGCCGAGCGAGAACGTTCGGGCGTTATCCCCACCTCAGCGAATTGCGAGGTCCTCGGTCTGATATGATGTCGGGCAGAGCATAAGTTTCGTGATCCCGATAGCGCGGGATCGTGGGCAAAAGTCCCGCCGCCGCGCTATCGGTTGCGGGGCTTTTGCTTTGTACGCGGAATCGTTCGGAAGAGACAGGAAACGTTGCGGAGGAATGACGCGGCTCGAAGGCGCATCTCCACGACGAGCTCCCCTGCGCCCATGTTGGGTGCACGGCCAGATTGTCTCTTCCCGGCGCTTCAGCGCACGTCGCAGGGGGTCAAACTCTCGGAGCGACACAAAACAAATCCGGGGGGCTGTCGTCGTCTGTCTATCATCAGGCCAGGGCTCATCGGAAATGACGCGCCAGTGCTTTCCTACGTCTCGCCATGCGGGGGGTAGGGGGGCATAGGCAGGGTCTATCAGAAATGAATTCGGGCTGGGCTCTGGGCTTCCTTCCTCTTCCTTCCGAGGAAGAGGAATTTGAATTCAAGCGGCGCGCGGCGCGTTCCGACCTCTCTGAAACCGGAAGTTCGCGTGAACAAAGAAGCGATGGGATGGGATAGGATGGGAAGCTCGTTCGCAATACCGAGACGAGCCCAGACCAGACCGCTCAAGGTTGCGGTCGCACTCTACTGGCCTACGAAGCGCAACTACGACATCAATAACTGAAAAGCTCTCTTTGATTCCATGATCGGCATCCTTTCGACCGACGACGGGCAAATCGTTGAGCTTCACATCACCAAGGGCGTCGACCGGGTTACGCCGTGGCTTGAGCTAGAGGCGCTTCCTGCGTGAACGTCAGCACCTTTTTCTCCCACGCCTCCATCGCGGCTTTCATCTCATTCCAATATTCAAAGCGGTTGTAGATACCGGCCACACCCCGCAAACTTCCGCTCGTGTAATTCAATAGCTTTTCTGTAACCACCACCGATGTGCCTTGCGCAGCGAGGCCGGAAGCGAACGACCTCCGCAAGTCGTGAAGCACCCATCCCGAAACACCACTGCGCTCATCCAGCTCGGCTTTGGACTTGGAGAACCCGCCCCACACGACACCTCCCTGCACCAGACGCAAGACCACGGGTGATGCCGGGAAGACATGCGGCTTTCCGTTCTTCGTTTCCTGAAGTCGGGCTCGACCTTCGCTGATGTCGGCCGGGGTCAGCTTGCAGATTTCCCCACGCCGTTGCCCGGTCAGTATCAGCACCTTTACCAGCCGGCCGAAGTTGTCCTCTCCACATGCCTTCCAAATCTTCCCGAGCTCTTCGTTGGTCAGCACTCGGTCACGGGATTTCGGCGCTTTCGACTGCTGCATCCGAGCCATAGGCGACACGTCGATATAATTCTTGCGGTACGCCCAATTGAAGAATTGCCGCAGGGTGGCGAACGCGTGGTGCTCTGTGGTGGGATATTTTGAGAGGCGCTCCAGTTTCCGTGTGATGTCCTGCGGGTGAATTTCCGTGAGCAGACCCGGGAAGCTGAACCTTCCTAGAAAGTCCTTGTATCCCTTGTAGGTGATGCTCTTCCGTTTCCGCTCCACCTCAGCCAGGTATTCCTTCACCCCGGCCTCCCACCCAATCGACCGCGTGGAGCGCTTTCCTAGAGTTTCCGATGCGAGGTACCGCTTCGCCTCCTTGCGCGCGTCGGCGAGGCTTATGACCCCCACACGGCCTATCGAAAGCCGTCTGCGCTCACGGCCATAGGTCAGTACGAAAGTTCGCACTCCGCCCTTCGTCACGCGCACGCCGAAACCGGTCAGAGTTTGGTCTGTGTGGATCACTGCACCCTTTGCAGGGACGGAAAGTTTCGTGAGCATTGCGTCGGTCAGACGCTCGCCGTGTCTCGCCATTGTCTCAAACCTCTGATGCGCACCGGTGAATGCCGATGTGCGGCATGAGAGGCCGATTTCCAATGATTACAGCGACGTAGCGGTCAGCATGGTCAGGTATGAGGTGGCTTGAGCCGCCATCACTTCTGATTACAAAACCGCTGCTCTACCGCTGAGCTAATCCGGCGCCGGATGTCACTTTATCCGGACGGGCAAATAGGCCTCGCCGGGCCTGTCAGGCAAGGGCAGGACCATTCGAAGCCGACACAGCACCGGGCATGACGCAACAGGCAGGCCGAATCGGCCCCGAAATGCCCCCCGTTTGCCACAATTGTTCCGGTTCCCGCCTGACCGAAGCCGCCGCTCGCGCGTTTGATCCGGATAGGAAGGCTGGAAACCATGCAAAAGCTCTCTCTTGTCGTTCTGGCGGCTCTTGGGGCGGCGTTTGCCTCGATCGGCTCCGCCGCCGCTCAGTCGCGCAACCAGGCGCCGGACTGTCCGGCGCGCGAAGTCTCGCTCTATTTCGAGCGCGACAAGGCGGAGCTGAACAGCTTCTCCAAGGTGCTGGTCGACAAGGTGGTCACCGAAGCGAAGTCTTGCGGCGCGCGCCAGATTCTGGCCGAAGCCCAGGCCGATCCAGCCCGCGCCCACGCCATCTCGGACGCCTTCGAATCGCGTGGCCTCAAGGTCGTCATGGCCGCTTCGCCGCGCACCTCGGCCGCGCCGAGCGAAGCCATGGCCGCTCGCGCCACAAGCGTTCGCCTCACGCTCAACAACAAGATCGGCTGAGTCCCGCTCAGGCGGCCTGCCTACCGGATCCCGCCGCCTGTCCCAGGCCGCTCAGCGCCTTGCCGTCGATCAGGAACAACACACCCGATGACAGCAGGAAAGCTGTCAGCAGATGGGCGAGGTCGATGACGAAGATCGTCTTCGACTCCGTGGAATAGAGCACGTTGTAGGCCAGCCCCGTCGCCGCGAAGCACATCCACAGGATGAACGCCGTCCCCAGCGCGGCGGCGATGCTGGCCGGCTTCGCCATCCTGAGCACGAAGGCGATCCCGATCGTTGTCACCAGCGACACCACAAAACCCAGACCATAGGCCATGCCCATGCTCATCGCGCCCGGAATCTTGTTGAGCTCATCGAACAGCGCCGCGCCGGTGAGAGCGTGAGCAGCGGCCGGATCGGCGCCGTGGTTGACCAGTTGCTCCTGGCCCCACGTCTCCATGAACACGAAGCCGTAGAACACCATCCCTACCGCATAAAAGGCGATCGCCGCGGCCAGCACGCCCACAACACTGAATCCTGCAATTCTTGGCATGTCTCTCTCCCCAATAGGCCCCTCATTGATTGCGCCCGCGCGGCCGGCCCAATCCAGCGCGTGCATATTCAGGCATGTTATCTCTCCGCATGCGGGGGTGGGAGTCCGAATTCAACCCGCAAGGGGCAGGCTAGGACGCGCTGGCGCTTGGGGGGCTGCCTGTTATAAGCCGCCAAAGGCCCCACCTCCGCCGGCGGGTTCAACCTGATAGCCGGCTGATTCAGCAAGCGATTTCCTGATGGCGCGCATCCTCATCACCTCGGCCCTGCCGTACATCAACGGCGTGAAGCACCTCGGCAATCTCGCCGGGTCGATGCTGCCGGCGGATGTCTATGCGCGCTACAACCGCCTCGCGGGCCACGAAGTCCTGCTCATCTGCGCCACCGACGAGCACGGCACGCCCGCCGAACTGGCCGCCGCCGAAGCCGGGCAGACCGTGCGCCAGTATTGCGACGAGCAGCACGAGATACAGAAGCGCGTCGGCGCCGGCTTTTCGCTGTCCTTCGACTGGTTCGGCCGTTCCTCCAACGAACCCAACCGCAAGCTCACGCAACACTTTGCCGAAGTCCTCGAGGACAACGGCCTGATCGAGGAGCGCACCTCGCGGCAAGTCTACTCTGTCGACGACAAGCGCTTCCTGCCAGACCGTTATGTCGAAGGCACATGCCCCAATTGTGGATACGAGAAAGCCCGCGGCGATCAGTGCGACAATTGCGGAACACTGCTCGATCCCGTCGATCTCAAGAACCCGTACTCATCCGTTTCCGGTTCGCGCAATGTCGAGATCCGCGACACGCGCCACCTCTTTCTGCTGCAGACCAAGATGCAGGACCAGGTCCGCGCCTTCGTCGACAGTCGCGCCGCCAACTGGCCACAGCTCACGTCGTCGATCGCCTACAAATGGCTCGACGAGGGACTGCAGGATCGTTCCATTACCCGCGACCTCTCCTGGGGCATTCCGGTGATGCGCCACGGCAAGCCGCGCCCGGGCTTCGAATCCAAAGTCTTCTACGTCTGGTTCGATGCCCCCGTCGAATATATCGGCTCGACCGTCGAATGGGCCGAAGCGACCGGCAAACCCAATGAGTGGGAGCGCTGGTGGCGCACCGACAAGGGCGCGGACGACGTCACCTATGTCGAGTTCATGGGCAAGGACAATGTCGCCTTCCACACTGTCTCGTTTCCGGTGACGATCCTTGGCTCGAAGGAGCCGTGGAAGCTCGTCGACAAGCTCAAAGCGTTCAACTGGCTCAACTGGTATGGCGGCAAGTTCTCCACCAGCCAGAAGCGCGGCGTCTTCATGGATCAGGCGCTGGAGCTGCTGCCCTCCGACTACTGGCGCTGGTATCTCATTGCCAATAGCCCTGAGAGCTCAGACACCGCGTTCACCTGGGAAGGCTTCAAGGCCAGCATAAACTCCGATCTTAACGACGTGCTCGGCAATTTCGTCAACCGCGTCACCAAATACGCCGCCGCCAAATTCGACGGCAAGGTGCCCGACGGCGGCCAGCCGGGCGACCACGAAGCGGCCATCGCCAAGGAACTCGAAACCCGTCTGCCGCAGCTCATGGCCCACTACGAGGCGATGGAGTTCCGCAAGGCCGCCGCCGAAACACGCGCCATCTGGTCCGCCGGCAACGACTACATCACCAAGGCGGCCCCCTGGACGGCCTACAAGACCAGCGTCGAACAGGCCGGCGTCGGCATCCGCACCGGCATCAACCTTGCCGCGCTCTTCGGCATAATCGCCCAGCCGGTCATCCCGGAGACGGCCAAGAACATCCTCGACGCCATCGGCGTGCCGGAGGTCAATCGCAGCCTCGATTTGAAGAAAATCGGCTCCGCAGGCTATCCCGGCCTGCTCGACGCTCTGCCGCGCGGTATGTCCATCAGCGTTCCCGCCCAGCTCTTCACCAAGATCGAGGACGCGCAGGTCGCGGATTGGACGGCGAAGTTCGGCGGTGGGTGATCCGCGGTCCGTAAAGTGAAAGCGCGGCGCATGAGAGCCGCGCTATGCCATGTTCAGGAGCCCGCGAAACAGGCGCGCCCGTGTCACCGGCTCCTCCGCAGACAGCGTCTCGATCATCAGGATGTTCGCTTTGCAGATCTTCTCGGCCTGATCACTGGTCGGCGCGGGCAGGGACATCATCTGCAGGCCTTCCACGGACTCGGGGTGGTCCCGCACGAACGCGCCGGTCCACGCGCTTACGTCTTCGGCGGTCGCCGCGGGACCGTTCTGCTGACCGGAGCGGATCACCTGCGTCATCAGCCGCATCTCGCGGTCGATCATTGCCGGCGGAAAGCTCGCCGCGCGCTTGTCGGCTTCGCCCCGCGCCAGCGCCGCGCACAGGCCCGGATCGATGCTCAGCGCCTGCTGCATCTGCTGCAGCGAGAAGGCGAGCAGCTCGTTGGTGTCCTTGTCAGTGGCGGTCTTCATCAGCGAGATGAACCGCGCCAGATAGACTGGCCGCGCCGCCGCCCCCGCCTCGAAGAGTGATTTCCCTGCGCTGATCTCCTTGGACGCCGTGGCGACGAATGTCTCATAGAGCGCCGGCTCGGACTCGCGCATTGTCTTGAACAACTCGCCCATGGCGCTCTTGTCGTTCTCGGCCTTGCGGAACTGCTCGCGCACCCAGTCGGTGTTCTTGTCCACCGCCGTCTGCGCTGGCGCTCCTGCTGGCGAACATGCTCCCAGCGCCGCCGCGGCGAGGGCCAGCGCCGCAAGACCGCCGGCAAGTGATTGTTTGGTACGCATGGGCGTCTCCCCGTCTGAAGCAGGAGGGTCGCCGCTCGCGCGCAAGAAGTCAAAAGTACGGGCCCTGCCGCAAGCGCCAGAACCGGGCTCAATTCTCATACCTGCATCACGCCGTCGCGCTCGGCCTCGCGCCCACCCGTTCATGCCACGCTTTCACATTCGCCAACGCATCCGGAACCGGCAGCCCTATCCATGTCGCAAAATCCACCGTCGTCAGCAGGCAGATGTCCGCAACGGTGTAATCCTCGCCGGCCAGGAACGTCTTCCCCGCCAGCTCGCTGTCGAGCCAACCCAGCGCCCGTTCATAGTGCGCCCTGTTGGACTCACCGAACTCCTTGTACTGCGGTACGACGACCTGGGCGGTAAAGGGGTGGGCGTGCCGCCAGAACATGCCGACCGGCGTCATCACCGCGAACTCCACGCGTCGGACCCACATGTCGACCAGCGCCTGCTCCAGCGCCGTTTTCCCGAACAGTTTCGGTTCTGGAAACACGCTTTCGAGATACCGGCAGATCGCCACCGTTTCGGAGATCGTCGTCCCGTCGTCCAGCTCCAGCGTCGGCACCTGTCCCAGCGAGTTGCGCGCGATGTGCTCCGGCGCCTTGTGCTCGCGCTTCATGATCGCGACATCCGCCAGAGGAACCGACGCGCCCTTCTCGCCAAGGAAAATGCGCACGCGCCGCGGGTTCGGCGCCGGCATCGGAGCGTTGTAGAGTTTCATGGATCAATCCTCGATCACCGGCACATGCTAAGGCGTAGGGCGTTCTCCCGTTTGCTGGCAAGCATGCCCCGGGGGCAGGGTGACGAGCCAGCATCCGCCCGCTAACAAGGCTGGACGACACAGGGGCATTCCATGAAGTTTTCCGGTTTGGCGCTCGGCGCCATCGTCTTCGTTTTGGCCGCCGCGCAACCGGCCCTCGCCCAAACCTTCAACGCCAACGGCAAGACGCTTCGCCAGATCTACGAACACCTGCACAAAAATCCGGAACTCTCCTTCCAGGAGAAAAACACTTCGGCGATCCTTGCCGCTGAAATGAAGCGCCTCGGCTTCACCGTCACCACCGGCGTTGGCGACAAGTGGACCAAGGCCCGCGCCATGCGGGAGTACGGCAAGCTTGAGGACGGCGTCGCAGGCTATGGCCTCGTGGCTGTGATGCAGAACGGGCAGGGCCCGACGCTCATGATCCGCGCCGACATGGATGCACTGCCCGTCACGGAGAAGACAGGGCTGCCCTACGCCTCCATCGTCCGCGACATCGCCTGGAGCGGGGAGGAAAACGGCGTCATGCACGCTTGCGGACATGACATACACATGGCGTCGTGGATCGGCACGGCCCGGGAGCTCGTCGCCCGCAAATCGGAATGGAAAGGCACGCTGGTGATGATCGCCCAGCCGGCCGAGGAGATCGGCCTTGGCGCCAAGGCGATGCTGGAGGACGGCCTCTTCACCCGCTTCCCCAAGCCGAATTTCACCCTCGCTCTCCACGACAACGCCACGCTCGCGACCGGCTTGGTGGGAATAGCGCCTGGCTACGTCATGGCCAATGTCGACTCTGTCGACCTCACCGTGAAGGGCGTCGGCGGCCATGGCGCCTATCCGCAGGACGCCAAGGACCCCATCGTCGTCGCCGCCCGCATCGTCACCACGCTACAGACGCTGGTGTCACGCGAACTCGACCCGCAGGATTCCGGCGTCGTCACCGTCGGCGCCTTCAATGGCGGCTTCAAGCACAACATCATTCCCGACGATGTGAAATTGCAGATCACCGTGCGCTCCTTCGCCGACGCCACGCGCGAGAAACTGCTTTCTGGCATCGAGCGCATTGCGAAAGCCGAGGCCCAGGCTGCGGGCTTGACCGGCGACAAGGCGCCCGTGATGGACGTCAAGGACGACTACACGCCCTCGCTCTACAACGATCCTGCGCTGACCGGGCGTCTTTCCAGCGTCATCAGGAATGCGCTGGGCGCGTCCAGAGTTGTCGAGGCGCAGCCGACGATGGGCGGAGAGGACTTCTCTCGCTTCGGCCGCACCAACGACAAGATTCCCGGCATGCTGTTCTGGCTCGGCGCCGTCAGCCAGAACAAGATCGACGCCGCGCAACGCACGGGCGGTCCAGCGTTGCCCGCATTGCATTCATCGGGCTTCGCGCCTGAGCCCGATCTCACGATCGCAACTGGGGTCAAGGCGATGACCGCCGCCGCACTGGATATTCTGCGCTGATCTAGACCGATTTCTTGGCCTTGCGGTCGCTGCGGAACCGCATGAACGCGACCGCCGCCGAAATGGCGGCGGCGAGCGCCGCAATCATCGCGAACACCGGCTGCACCGCCTTGGCCCAGTTGATCACCTGGTCCAACTGCTGCACCTCGACGACGATCTCGTCGCGATAGGCGTCCAGCGGCTCGGCGTCGAGCGATCCAGATTCGTAACCGAAGATTTCCAGGATCAGCGTCCGCGTGCCGGTCTCGGTCGGCGTCACCCGCCATTGCCAGCGGTTGATCGTCTTGCCCGAAAGCTTCTGCCGGTCGATCGTCTGCGACGTGATGTCAAAGCCCACGCCCGTAAGCTGCGCAGCAACCGTATCCGAAAGATCGACATCGCGCTCGACCACCGTGCCTGGAAATCCCTGCAGCGCATCCTTGGCCGCATCGGCATCCGCCGTCGCATTGATCACGAGCGAAACGTCGATCGCCTTGTTGAGCGACAGCTTGGCCGGCGGCCTGTTGTACGTCACCTTCCGCGACTTGAACTGTGATGCCAGGTTCGCTGTCACCCCAGCCGCCGCCGCGCTGGCCGCAGGGGCGGCAGGAACGGATTGCGTCGTCACAACGGGCTCGCTCGCTGGCGGCGCCACTGGCGACACGGTCTGCGATGGCGCGCCTGCTGGTGCAGGAGGCGGCGGAGGCGGGGCAGTGGCAACATTATCCGGCGCTGGCGCTGCGCTGCGCGCCCTCGAAGTGTCGAGGGCGTTTGGCTTCAGCGGCTTGGCCGCCGATTCCGCGTCCGGCGTGGCTGTAGCAGCATCGAGTGCAGGTGAAGGTTCAGCCGCTGGAGCCGGGACGGCGGGCGCAGCGGCCGGCTGGGTCTGCAGGGAAGGGGTTGCATTCGGCGTTGGCGCGGCGACAGGCGCATCGTTCGCCGCAACAAGTTCCGGTTCTCGAACGATCGGTTCGCGCGCTTCGCCTGCGGGGCTCGCAATGAGGTTGTCGCCGAACTGGCCCAGCGCCCACACGCCGCCGGCGCCAATTGCGATCAGAGCCAGAACGACAACCAGTACCATACGCATGAAATCTCTCCTCCCCGTCCCGGGAAAAGTCAGGTGACAACCCAGTCTATTCGGTTTCGTCGTCGAACGCACCCGTGCCGGCATTCTCATCCGCAGCAGGCATTTGGGCGGGTTTTGCAGGCGGCGCCGCCGCCCCGTGCCTCCGCATCGCCTCGTAGAAAGCAATGGCTGCAGCGTTCGACACGTTCAGGCTTTCCATGCTTTCGCCGATGGCGATCCGCGCCAACCCGGTGCAGGCCCTGGCTACGCCTTGCCGGATACCCGCACCCTCGGCGCCAAGCACGATCGCCAGCGGCTCCGGCCCCGCGAATGCCTGCTCAATCGTCTGGGTCGCCGAGCCGTCCAGCCCGATCACCTTCCAGCCCGCATCCGTCAGCGCATCGATCGCACGCGAGAGATTGACGGCGCGTATGTCATCGATTTGTTCGATCGCTCCCGCCGCCGCCTTTGCCAGCGCCCCTCCCAGAAGAGGAGCGTTGCGCGTCTGCATGACGACGCCCGCAATTCCAAACGCTGCCGCCGACCGGAACACCGCTCCGACATTCTGCGGATCCGTCACCTGGTCAAGAATAACCAGCGGCTTGTCCGGGCGCTCGGCCACATCCGAAATATCTGGCCCATCGATCTGTGCACAACGGACGGCGATGCCCTGATGCGCTGCTCCCGGCGCCAGCCGCTGGTCGATCTCCTTCGCCTCCAGCATTTCTGCGAACTTCGGCAGCGCGTCGGGATCGAGCCCCGCCCGCACGGCTGCATTGCGCGTGACAAACGCCTTCGAAATCCTGCGCTTCGGATTGGCTAACGCTGCGGCGGCCGCATGCGTACCCCAGATCCACACCTCGCCATTGTCCTCGAACGCAGCCTCACGCCGGTCCCACTGCCCAGAGGGTTGCTGGCTTCCTTGGCGGGGCCCGCCGTGCGGTTTGTCACGAAACCGGTTGGGCTTGGAGCGGAAATCGCCACGCGGCCGGTCCGCGCCAGCGCCGGGCGCCGCGTCACCGCCCCGCTCGGGCAAGCGGCGCTCGGCATCCTGCGGCGGCCGGTAAACCGTTCGGCTCGGTTTGCCCCCGAACCGCTCTCCGCCGTCGCTATGGGGCTTGTCGCCATGGGGCTTCGGGCCGCCACTCGCCTTCGCCGGCCGCCGGTCACGCTCCCAGGGCTTGTCGCTGCTGCTGGCAGTATCTTCGCGTCCGGCGCGTGGGCGGTCTGCTCCGCCGCGCCACGGCTTGCCGCCATCGGGCTTGCCGTCTCCACCAGAGCGAAAACCGCCTGATTTCGGCTTGTCTCCGGGCCGGTTGCGTGGTCGATCCTTCGTCACTATAAGACGCGCTCCCAACAGAGACCGGGTTCCGTTTCGGTCTCATCCGCACTGGCGTCAAGCCAAAGCATCGGGGCCCCTGGAAGGGTGGGAGAGTGGTTAAATCCACGAGACTGTAAATCTCGCGCCGTACGGCTACACTGGTTCGAAT